>NZ_VTOU01000001.1 GCF_008274695.1 Sphingomonas montanisoli
CGTGGAGGAGGCGGGCAACCGCTTCCGGTTCATTGCCAGCGTTGTGCGTGGCGGGGGTGGGCTCGGCAGCGCGCGGCATGCCGATCCCCATCGCGCGATAGAGGTCACGTCGCTCGGAGCGCGAAATGCCTTTGGTCGCGAGAAACTTGTCGAGGGACGCCTTGTCGGTGGGCATATCGCTGCTGGCATAGACCGGCATTTGAGCCTCGCGCGCCATAACCTCGTCGGCGAAGCCCTTATCGACGGCGTCTTGGCCCCCGATGTAGGTTTCGGCTTTCATCATCGCGAGCAGCTCGTCGCGTTCCAGTCCGGTGCGCGCGACATAGGTGTCGGCCATCGCGGTATCGAGCTTGCGGAGGGTCGCGATCGCGGCCTCCATATCGTCAGCGTTACCGAAGAAAACGCCCTGCGCCTGGTGGATCATGATCTCGGCATTGTGCGCGATCGCGATCGTGTCACCGGCCATGGCGATGATCGACGCGGCCGAGGCGGCGATCCCGAGGATCTGCACCGCGACGGGCATCGGGTGCCGGCGGAACAGATTGTAGATGGCGACGCCCTCAAAATAGTTGCCGCCGGGCGAATTGATCTCGACTGTAACGGCCTTGTTGCCGATCGAGCGCAGCGCGCCAGCGACACGCGCCGCGGTAACGCCATTGCCCTCATAATCGGCGCCGATCCGGTCGAAGATCGAGATCGTAGGGTTGTCCGATGCAAGCGCGGAAACTTCGAACTTCGCGAAGTCTGACGCGAGCGCTTGGGTTTCGAACTGCCAATCGTTGCCGCCGGCCAGGTCGGGCATGGCCGGCGGCCGCTCGGCGCGGATCCCCCAGAGCGCGGTGCGGGTCAGCAAGCTGCTACGCTGCATCGGTCTTTTCCTCTTGCATGATCGCGGCGGCGGTGGTGCCGGGGCGGGGCAGGTCGTCGCCACCGTCGACCGGATTGCGATCCATCGTCTCGCGCGCCTCGTTCTGGGTCAGGTAGCCGTTGTTCGGCCCAAGCGCGGCCTTCAGAAAGTCGGCCTGATCCTTGAGCGAACCGCGAAGCAGTGCGCCCTCATTGAACTTCGCGTAATAGGTCTGCTGCTCGGCCGGGGTGAGCAGCCACATCCACACCGCCTCTTCCCAGATCACAAACCAGGGCATCAAGCAGTAGGTGATGAAGAACAGCGACAGCTGCTCGATGCCGCTTCCCCAGCTCGTCTCGTCGAACATCAGAAGCGGCCGGGGAACGCCGGTGAACCGTGCGACTTCCTCCGCCTCGCGCTTCATCAGCTCGACCAGCTGCGAATCCCGGGCAGTCGATGCGAAGAGCTTAGCCTTCAGACCTTCCTCGAGGATCAGCCAGTCGTCGGTCGCGCCGACGCCGGCATAGTCCTCGCGCAAGCTGTCCTTCAGGTTTCCGATCGCCTCGGCGCCGAGTGATACATCCGTCTCCAGCGCGCCGCGCGCCATTGTGCCCTTGGTGAGCAGGCGGGCGGCCGCTTGCTGCGCTCGCACGGCCATGCCCAGCGTGTCGGCCGCGACATCGAGGATAGAAATGCCGTTGAGGCCATCCAGCGTCAGGGGCGTGCTGAAGTGAAAGACGTCGTCGGCCTGCAGGATCGTCGTACCGCCGCTTGGCCGGTTATACCGGAAGGTCAGATCGAAGGTGTCCGACAGCAGCGGCTTGATGCTTCCGCGGGCGAGCGGGACGAGCTGGCGCACCGCGCCACGGGATTTGATCTTTAGCGCGTAGGCTGCGCCATCGAGCAGGGCACAGAGCTGCATGTAGCTCTTGAACCGCGATGCCGTCTGATAGTCGTTCGGCTTGCGATGCAGGACATTGAACAGCGGGTGGTCGGTCGCCTTTTCGGTATCGCGGCCGTTTCGACGGCGGAGGTGCAGCGGCAGCATGCCCATCGACCCGCACTGAAGCGTAAGGGCACGGTTCAAGGTGCTATTGCGAAGCGCCAAGCGCTCGTTGACCGCGACGCCGGCAAATCCCGTACGCCCGCCAGTGCCCCGCATCATCTCCAGCAGGGCAGGATCGCTCAGCGAATAAGTTTCGTATGCGACGATCGGGCCAGCCAGTTGGGGATGCCCGATGCGCTGAGGCTGCGCGCCATTACGACGATAGCCAGCCGCTGCCCTATATTGATCGGGCGACGTGAATCCTGCCATGCCGCCTCCTTAGATCCGCAGGACGCCACGCGAGGCGTAAACCGATTTCTTTTTCGGCTTTTCGTTCATCGCGGCAGCGCCGACGACCATCGCGATCGTCACGATCCCGTCGATGCGGCCGCGCGACCGCTTTTTGTCGAAGGCTCGGTTGGCCTGGCCGTCCTCGATCAGCGCGGCATTGGCCGCGCAGCTATATGTCACCGGCGACGCGTCGATCGTGATCGACCCGTCAAGGATGGCGTCTTCCAGTTTCGTGATCGACTGCGGCATGCAGAGCTGCTTGTCTTCGAACAGGACGCGGGTGCCCTGCGCGTGGGCGACCAGCTTCATCCCCTTGCCGTCGGGCTTGCCCGGACCTTCATAGCGCCAGACTGGGAAACCTATCTCGTCACAGGCTTCGATGAAGCTCGCGATAAAAGCGGCGTCGAAGGTGAGGAATGCGACGTCGTGTTCGGCTTCGATCTCCCTGACTTTCGCCGCAACGAAGGTCATATCGATCACGCTACCCGGCACCGCCGTCAGATATTTCTCATCGACCCACGCCTCGTAGGGCGCCGAATCCGCCTTGGCGCGATCCTCGATCCCCTCTTTGGTCGTCCAGTACCAGGTTTTGACGTCGTGCAGTGGGCCCTTGTCGACACGCGGCGTGATCCAGTCTGCCGATAGGGCGGTGAGATCGTTTTTCCGGCTGAGATCGAGGGACAGATAGCAGCGCTTGCCGCGCAGCGCCTTTGTATCGACCGCCCCCTGAACCGCTGCCCAGGCCTCTTCCGCGATCCAGAAGTCGGCGGCGCCCGTAGGAATCCCGAAATAGAGACGCTTCACGGAGGATGCGGTCGATATCCGCGTTTGGGCCGTCACGACGCGCTCGCGGATATTGCCGATCGGGAAAGTCTCGCCGAGGGCCGGCAGCGCCTTTGGCCAGCAGGCCTCGTTGGCGAAAACCGTCTCGCGGTCAGCCTTATCGACACGGGCGACGAAGGCGAACGCCGTGTCGTCCTTGACCTTCCCGAGCGCGATGTCCTGATATTTGTCGGAGAAGGAAGTGCCGACATGCTGCGATGTCGCGGGCGTGTTCGTGCCGAGGATCATAATGGCGTTGCCCGCCATCTTCGTGATTGCCTCTTCCCAGGTGTTAATCGCCGTGTCGGTGCGAAACTCGTGGATCTCGTCGGCCAACACCGCGGCAGGCCGGGGGCCGGACTGGCGCTCGCCACCGGCGAGGGTGCGGAAGAACGACTTCGATTCCGGGTGCTCGATCATCCAGGCGTTTTCAAGTTCGCCGCGAATGACGACCTCGCCGCGCGTCTCAAGACTATCGCCCTCATCCTGCTCTGGGATGTCGGCCCGGCACATCGCCGTTGCGTCCCTGAAGAGCACGTTAGCGGTCGCCTTATCGTTGGCCAGCGCGAAGACCTGAGCTCGCGAGATATCGCACCAGCCCATGATGTAGAGGCCAATCGCCGCCATCAGCGGAGACTTTGCCTGTCCCTTTCCTGTTTCGAGCCAAGCAGAGCGAAAGCGCCAGCGCCCGGTCGCATTCACCCAGCCGAAGATACTGCCGACAACGAAGGTGTGCCAGGACAGCGGGTGGAACGGCTGCCCGGCGCTCGGGCCATCAGTGACGGCCAGCACCGCCGGCATGAAGCCCAGCGCGTGCGCCGCCAGCTCTGGGCGCCAGTACAAGCCACGCTTCTCGGCGTCGCGAATGTCGCGCAGGTGCCTCTCGGCCTGCGCTCTGACGATCTCTCCGGTGACGATCCGCCCTGCGACCGCCGCCTCGGCCCATGCCGTGGTTGGGTCGGGCGCGGAAAGAAACCTATTTGGCAACGGGCTTCAGATACGCATCCGCGCCAGTCGCGCGTCGCGCCTTACGTTCGACCTGGGCGGCGCCACCGCGGCGGCGTGGCGACAGACCCAGCTCCGCTTCAAGCGCCGCCGCCGAGGTGGCCGCCTCCTTCATAGCGGTGAAGTGCGGACTAATGCGGGCGATCGCCTTCGGATTGCCTCGCTTCGGCTTCGAAACCGGCCCTAGGTTCGCAGCGTCGATCGCCGCCTTGTCGTGAACGATGTAGATCATCACCAGCCGCGCTATTGCGTGGGCATTGGCCGGCGCGAGAATATTGCGGTTGCGCATCTCGCTCGTGATCGAGCGCCAATAAGCCCGGGCCGATTCCTTGTCGGCCGGATACTTCAGAAAGGCGTCCCAATCGGGCTCAACAACGATGTCGCCGCTGCCTTCGATCACGTTCATGCAGCACCATCCCTTCGGGATGACCCCGAACTTTTTACTTGAAAACACATCTCAGTGCGCACGGAGGGGGCCGTCGGTGTCCAGCCTCGCGGCCTCTCAGACTTTCGACCCGGGGGGTGGGCCTGACCGATCGCGGTTCCAGGGGTGGTCGGCGCTGGTCGGCCGCCCGTCGCGCCCGATGCCGCGCCCCTCGATCGGGGCAGCGTGATTGAACTGCTCGGCCGTCACCTCGAGGTGGCACGGCTCGCAGAGGTTGCGGGTGTTCTCGTCGACGTCCTCACCGCCCAGCGCCAGCGGCTGGATATGGTCGACGCGGGTGGCGAGGGTGACACGACCTGCCGCCTCGCATCGCTCACACAGGCCGCCCGTGCGCGCCAAGCGGCGCTTACGCAGTTTGACCCCAGCCGAGCCCCGGATACGCTCGCCCATACGAGCCCCCTTGGTCTTAGTGCTCGACCACCCTAATCAACCGAAGGGGCAGGGGAGAACGTGGCAGTGGCAGACAGTTGGACATCGCCAGCGGTAATCGTCGGTGTGTGGGGCGCGATCGCGGCTACCGCTGCGTCGATCATCGCTTGGCGCGTATTCCGTTGGCAGCGCCAAGCCGAGTTTCCGGTGGTCACATGCTCCCCGAGGCAGGCCGTGGAACATGACGACTGGATAGCGCTCAACATTGTGGTGCGGAACGTGACTGACACGGCGTGGCGCTCGACGCGCATGTCGATCAAGCGCCCGCGCGGGGCGAAAGGCTTTTCGGCGATGCTTGCCGAGAGGACCGGCACGTTCGACGACCTGATCAATTTCCAAGCCGCCGAGCGGACCTGCTCGTCAGTGTTCAAGATGGGCGCGGAAACGGCCGCTGCGGGAACCCCAAGGCATCAGCACTGGGGCGGCGGAGACGTCTCTCATGAGACGATCTACCTGCTCAAATCGTCCATCCGGTCGAGCAAGCTGTCGATGCGCCTTAGCCTAGTATCCACCGACGCGATCGAACGACGGATTACAATCGCCATCAAGAGGCAACTCGAAGCAGCGGCGGCGATCGCGTAGATTTGAAGCCAAGCCAGCATCAACCGCTCCTCCAACAAAAAAACCCGCCGGGGAAGGGCGGGTTTTTCTGAGCGCACGAATGCACTGTGGTCTAAGTGCCTCAATTCGTGCCCCCGCGCAAGAGGCTGATGTTAACGCAGCACTGTTTAGCTCGCCCCTCCATCTGGGTCACACGTGGCCACGGTTTGGATGGCAGCCAAGATGATGTCGCGGACCTCCTCCCAAGGCCGCATATAGCCCCGCTCATCAAGGAATTGCTCGTCCACGCCAATCGGCACGATCGCGCCGGTGAGGAACTCGGCCGCCGGCGCGGCCACCACTTTTGGCGCGCTGACCGCGGCCACCAGATCGACCAGCGCCCGCATGAACCGATCCCTCGCCTCGGTGCGATGCTTACCAGATTTCGGGACCACGATGTTCCGCGTCACGGCCGGCTTGCGCCGTGCGTCGATCTTCTGGATTTCGCGCCCTCCGAAAAGCTCGATAGCGACTTCGGTAAAGTCTCGATCGAACAAGGCCACCGCCCGCAGCACGGCAAGCTCGTTCTTCACCCTCGCTTCGATCCGCTGCAGGGCGAGGTCGGCAAAGGCGATGCCCTCCAGCCGAGCGATCGCCAGATCCGCGCCGGACAACGTCGACCGGCCTCCGGTCCCCACGTTGAGCTGGCTCTTGACCTCCGAACGCTCGGACTCGTCGAACGCCTTGCGGTAGATCGCCAGCGCGCGAAGCTGCGCGGGGCTAAGCCCCTCGATGCTGAGGAACCGAGGGCGCACCTGCCAAGCCTTTCCGATCATGGTCCGCCGCCCGCCCGGCAGGATGTCATAGACCGGCGCCTGGACAAACTCGGAGTGACGCATGCGCTCTGGCGTCGGCTCGGCCGGATCGGCACGCGGCAGCTTGGGGCGGTCGGCCTGCTTCTTGGGCCTGATCGCGCCAGCCAGCGCGGCCCGCGTCCGTTCGGAAAGTCCGGCGCGAACGTCGATGATATCCTTCTTCCGTTCGCCGCTCACTTCGTCACCTTCCGCTTTCCGTGACATTTCTCGGCCAAGATCTCGGCCTGTTTGCGATCCGCCCAGCCGGGCAGCCATTCGGGATTGATGAGGATCAGGCCAGCATCGTGCCACGCCGCGCGGGCCGCCTGCCGAGCCCTTGCAGGGTCCGGGAGGTGGTTGAGCGGGGCGAAGCTCGCTAGCGATGATCGCACCCGGCTCAATGCTTAGTCCTCGCAAGCTCGGCGTCCCAGTAGGCCTCGGCCTCACGGGTCATCCGGGTCATCTCGGCGTAGCGGTCGACCGCATCCGGATTGCGCCGATCCCAGTCGTCCATCCGGCGGATCGCCTCATCGCTGGCGGCGGTTGAGGCAGCCTGCTCACTGACCGCCTTTTGGTGCTTGGCGTTGAGCATCCGGCTGGTGGCATGGAACCAGCCGCGCCGCTTATCTTCGGGTTGCGCCTGCCACCAGCTGTCGATCGACGCCAACTCAGCGCGTAGATCGGCGATGGCGTGAAAGCTGCCTGCCCACTGGTCGAAGTCCCGCTGGTTGAGCCGGACGGTCTGCCCATCGAAAGCATAACCCAGTCCCGCCGTCGCGCGCTCGCGCGCGGGAGGTTCTTTCTTTATTTCATTCCCTTCTTTCTTCTTTGCGGCGCCGCCGCGGCGCTCGTCCGGCACCGCCGCACCGTTTACTGCGGCACCGCCGCGCGGGAGGGGCTGATAATAGTCGAAGTTACAGATAGTTATTACGGTTTGGCCTGCGGCCTCGCCGCGCTCAATTTTTGCCGCCGCCGCACCGGCATCGAGAAAGCGCCGCACCCTCTTCTCATCCCACCTCCACGCGGCCGCCATGAAGCGGATTGAATGAGAGAACTGGCCTCTCTGGAGATTGATCACACCTCCCTTCGTCGCGATGGTCGTCGGCTGATATACAGCCTGCTCGACCATCCACTGGAAAGCCGTGCGCTTGCAAAATGCCTCGCCTTGGAAAAGGGGGTGATCCATCCACCCGCGGGGCATGCGATACCAGCCGGTCATAGGGGCTCCATGTTGATCGAGAGGCGTGCCATCAGCGTACCGCCTGGAAGCGTCGGAAAAACTTGCCGTGGTGGATACCGTCGGCTCCGTGGCGGAACTTCGCGCAGCTGAACTCCAGCCGATCGCGAGCGCGCTCCATCTTCGAGGCCCACGCGTCATAGTGCTGGTCGTCGCTGCGAGGCTCTTCCTTCGAGAGATAATATTCCTCGCTGAGCAGGAAGATCACGAAGTCGGCGTCCTGTTCGATCTGGCCGCTGCTGCGCAGATCAGAGAGGCGAGGGCGCTTGTCCTCACGGCTTTCGACCGATCGACTGAGCTGGGACAGCGCGATGATTGCCACATCTTCCTCACCGGCCATCTGCTTCAGCGTGCGGCTCACCTCGCTGACATCGTCGAACTCGGAATTGCCACGGTGATCGGGGCGAAGCAGTTGGAGATAGTCGACGGCGACCAGGTCCAATTTCTTGCCCTGCACTTCGAGAAGGCGCTTATGCCGCCGAATGGCGCGGCGCAGCTGACCGAGCGTGTGGCAGCGCTTGTCGATCACTTTCATTGGCAGAGCGGCGATCTCGTCGCGCATCGCGCGAATCTGGCGGCGATGATGATCCTGCACCCGCCGGTTCATGATCGCGTCGAATGACACCGGCTGGCCCGTGCTGTGGCAGTGGTCAGCGATCAGGCGGAGGGCGAGCGTCTCCCACGTCATCTCAAGGCTGGCGAGCAGGACATGGTGCCCCTGCGCCGCCGCGCCGCGCAAATAGCTCACGATCGTCGCTGTCTTGCCCATGCCGGGGCGCGCGGCGAGGATACCGAGCCAGCCGGGGCGGATAGCGCCGATCAGATGGTCGATGCCCTCAACGATGCCGCTGGTGACGCCGACGATCTGGCGATCGAAGCCGTCAATGACCTCGTCGATGCAATCGCTGCCGTCGCGGAAGGTGATGTCGTCACGCGCCTCGATCGCCGCGCTGAGCGCGCTGTCAGCGCTCGCCACGATCGCGGGAAGGTCGGCACCCGGCACCGATGCGCTTTGAATGGTTTCGCGCAGCGATGCGATCAGGCGGCGTTGGGTGGCAAGCAAGCGGACCTGCGAGCAATACGCATCGTCCAGCCGGTCGGTCATCGCATCTCGGGTGAGATCCTGCAGATACCGCTGACCGCCCGCGTCGTGAAACTCGTCATCGTCTTTGAAGAGCGGTGCAAGCAGAACCAGATTTACCCGGCGGCGCTCCGCGACCTCACGCATGGCGACGGCGAAGATGCGTCCCAGCAATGGATCGGCAAAGTCGCGATCATCGACCTTGTCGCCAATCACCTCGGCCCAGCTGTCATCATAGAGCAACTGGCCGATTATTTTCTGCTCAGCGGCGGGGTTGCTCAGGATCAGGTCAGCCGATCCGGCTTCGCGCACAGCGAACACGCTCACTGGCGGATCCCCCGCAATTGGTCGTTGAAGTCCTTGAAGCCGATGCGGGGAAACATGGTGCGCACATCGAGGCCACGCTCGCCCAGCGCACGAGCCGCCTTGTCGATCGCGGCGCGCCCGGCGTCGTCATTGTCGCCCGCCAACACGACGGTCCGGACAATCGGCGGCAACATCAGTGCTGGCATCATGTCTGTGCCGAGCGCGACCCATACCGATCGACCGGGCATCTCCTGCGCCAGCGTCAGCCCATCCTCCGGGCCTTCGCAGACGATAATCTCATTGGCTGGCGGCCCGAGCCGCAGCGCACCGCCACGAACCCGCCCAAGGCTCAGCTTAGCGCGCTTCATCGCGGCTTTCGCTTTCCCACCGTCGCGCAGGAAAATGCGCTGCAGACCTACCAGCCGGTTCTGATCATCGGAAACGCCACCGATCAGGGCGGGCAGGGAGGGGCCGACCTCGCCGGTCTCTCGATCGCGCCAGCGGTAGCAGTGGCCAAAGCGGATTGTCGCGGGCAGGGACATCGTGATCCCGCGCGAGCGGGCGTAAACCTCCGCTGGCGATCCAGCCGCTGGCCCGGCAGCGTCCCAGATTGCGCGCGCCTCCGCGATCGCCTCGGCCCGCTCAACCTCGTCTTCAGCGGCTGCGATCGCCCGCTGGGCTGGATCAACGACGGGCAGGTCGGCAGCGCCTAGCCAGCGAAGGGCTTCTTTGAAGTCCAGTCGCTCGACATGCATCACATACTCGACGATGTCGCCGTCGGCGCCGCATCCGAAGCAATGATAGCGACCCTGGCTATCGTAGAGCTGCATGCTCGGGCTGCGCTCCTGATGGAACGCGCAGACCGCCCGCTTTGCACGTCCGGCGCGCTCGACCTTGCGGCTGCGCGCAACCACAGCGCTGATGTCGTGACGCGCCTTTGCATCCTCGACCAGCCGTCGAAACTCGGCGTCAGCAGCCGGGTCGCGGCGACGATCGCCGGACCGAGAGTTTCCCCGCCCCGGCACAGTCAGGCCTCGGCGGCAATAGAAGCAGGGGAGGCCTGTCGGGGTAGATCGTAAAAGTCGTTGGGCGTCACTTCGCCGTTGGTCGCGGCGATAATAGCCGGCATCATTCGATTGCCGGGCTTTCGCGCGCCCTTCGCTATTCTCTCAATGGTCCTCGCGTGTGGCGTGCCGGTTCGACGGGCGAACTCGGAGTACGTGAGGTTTTCGCGGGTTAGATAGGCCATAAGCTGCATGCCAACAGATTAGCCTGAGGGGCTATTAGCGCAAGGGGCTAATTCGCGTTTATCCCCTTTCTTTGTTTGGCCTATTGGGCTAAGTCGCGCGCAGTTAGGCGGGAGGCGAATTTGATCAAGGACCAAATCGAAGCTGTTGGGCATCGGCTGCGCGAGCTTCGCCTTGAGAAAGGCTACACCCTAGAGCAGCTCGCTGCGAAGATTTCAGCGCAGAATAACGAGGTGGTGCATTTCACCACGCTCGCGAAAATCGAAAAATCGATGCGTACCATCTCGCTCGATTGGATCTTCAAGATTTGCGTCGCACTTGGGGTAGATCCTGGTGAAGTGCTTGATCAGCAACTTGACCGACAGAAGCCGCTGCGCACTATTCCGCTGATCGGCCAAATCGCCGCCGGCAATTGGCGGGAGGCTGTGCTAGATAGCACCGAACTTGCGGCGGTTCCGGTCAGCACAAGCTCATCTGCCTTCGCGCTCGAACTGGTAGGCGATAGCATGGACCTTATTGCCCCGCCGGGCAGCCTCATCGTGGTCGATCCTGAGGACGGCGACCTACGAGACGGGAAGGTTTACGCGATCATGAACAGTGAGCATGAGGCGACCTTTAAGCGGTTTCGGGCCGATCCCATGCGACTTGAGCCGGTGTCGTCGAACCCTGATCACAAGCCGATCCCGTTGGGAAAAGTCCCTTTCACCGTCATCGGACGTGTCATCTACAGCATCGCGGCACTGTAATATGCCTGAGCGGCGAAAATCACTGTTGACTGTTTAGCCGCTCAGGCTAGCCTTATGCGTATCGGTTGATCGCCCCCGGGCCGAAGACGCCGATGCGCAGGGAAAGGAAATGCGTGCTCGCCTGACGGCAGCCTCCGCGGATCGGCCCTGCTCCTCGAACGCAGGGAGGCCGCAGTGGCCGGTGACGCACCAAAACCCCCAATCAGCCGGGGAAGCATGGCTGAATTGGCGGCCTCGCCGCCGAAGCCCCTTACCGATTTGATCAAGTATTCGGACGCACTCGCGCTCCACATCCGCCGGATCGCCTCTCTTCAAGAGGCAATCGAACGCGGTGGCTTCATGACGGCTGTCGAGGACGCGCTGCATTTGCACTGCCTGGTTGACTTGCAGGGCGGTGAGGTGCGTCGCGCCGTGGCCCTGATCAACATGCATTCGGCAGAAATCGGGGGCATCTAATGGGCAATCCTCAGCATTCCGAGGTGAAGTGTGCCAACTGCGCCTTCTTCGATCAGGCCGGCGCACAGCTCGCTTCGGCGATCATCGATCCGCAGGCCACTCCCGACACTGGCGTCTGCACTGCCGAGCCGCCCGTAGCCATGCCCAGCGCGTGGTTTCCGGTCAGCGTCTTTCCCAAGGTGCACGCCAGTCGCTCCTGCGGTCGGTTCACCCCCGCTGGCGGATCAGGACCAAATGGCGGTGAGCAGAAGGATCCGGTCGTCGTTCCTTTCGGCAGGAGCGCGGCATGACGAACGCACCATCGAAAATCTGGATATGCGTCACGGGCAAAGAGGTTCCTGACTGGATCCTTGAGCGCATGACGACGGCCGATGTCGCCACCGATGGCAGCTTCGAGATCGAAGCATCTGACGGCGTGGTAAAGGTTGAGGCGGGATACGCCGTGTTCGAGTTCGGGGAACAGGTTTTCGCCTGCCCGCCCAAGCTGGTCCAGGAGAAGCTAGCGGCTGCGGCCGGTGAAGACAATGAGGTGGTCGCGAACCTCGCCAATCGCGCGGAGGCCGAACGCGAGCGTCGACGCGAAGAAAAGCAGGCGCCGCTCGCTAAGGCATCGGGCGACAAGCCGCTTAAGCTGAAGGCGATGATTGGATCACCCCCGGCGCCGCAGTTCGCTCTGGTCGACCAGCTGATGGTGGATGACAGTTACCAGCGCTCGATCGAGGGTGGGGCTTCGCAGAAGCTCATCGTCAAGATCGCTGAGAACTGGGACTGGCGGCTCTGCCTGCCTTTGATCGTCTCCCGACGTCAGGGAAGCCTCTACGTGATCGATGGGCAGCATCGGCTGGAGGCGGCTCGTCTTCGCGGCGACATCAGAGATATTCCGGTCGTCGTGTTCGATTTCGACGATCCGCGCGGCGAGGCGGAACTCTTCGTCCAGGCGAACCGCAGTCGGCGCACGATGAGCAAGTTGGACGACTTCCACGCCGCCGTGATCGCCGGAGACACTAAGGCCGTGGCCGTGAACGAGGTGGTCACCGCCGCCGGTCTCGCCGTCGGCCGGATTCAAGCGTGGCAATATTGGAAGCCGGGCGAAGTGGTGTTCGTAACCGCAATCACGCGGGCGCTTCACAGCCACGGAAAGCCGGTCGTCGAGCAGGTTCTCGGCATGATCGCTCGGGCATTCGAAGGGCTCGTCCTAACCGGGGTGGGGGCCGTCTTCGAGGGCCTCTGCTCGATTGTTCAGGAGCGCTCCAAGGCAGGCAACCCGATTGACAGCGCCTTGATGGAGACCGTTCTCGCCGAGGTCGGCATCCCCGGATGGAAAGAGGCCGTCGATGGCGCCGAAAGCGGTCAAGAGCGCGCGGAAGCTATGATGAAGGCGCTGGCCGAGGCCTACGCAGAAGCGGAGGCAGAATAATGCTGCACCAGCGAACCACCTTCTTTGGGGAAACCCAGAAGATGCTTGCGCTCGCGCTACACGGTGCGGGTCAGACCGATCGCGAGATCGCGGATGCAAACAACACGTCCGTGAATAACATAATCGCGTGGCGGCGAGAGGCTGGACTGCCCGAGAACCTCTCGGCGGCAGCGAAGGCCCGCGCACAAGAGGAGCAATACACATCACCAGTACGGCGCGTCTCTCCCCCGCGCGCCGGATCAGCCGCGGCTCGCAAAGGCGATGCCCCCCCTGCCGCAGAGCCGCGGCTGATCACCCCCGCTCAGGCGCAAGCGGATTACGTGGCGCCGGTCCAGCCGACGGGCGACAATGCGCTTGAGATCGGCATTCACGTGGACAGGCCGGTGTTTGTTGATCTCGAAGAATTGCTGACTACCCGGCTCCTGATTCAAGGCAACAGCGGGAGCGGCAAAAGCCACCTTCTACGGCGGCTGCTCGAAGAGTGCGCTGGGATCGTGCAGCAGGTCATTATCGATCCGGAGGGCGATTTCGTCAGCTTCGGCGACGCCTTCGGACACACGGTGATCAACGCAAAGGATTTTGCAGCCAGCCGCCTATGCGGGATCGCGGCCAAGGCCCGGCACCTGCGCGGCTCAATCGTCCTGAGCCTGGAAGGAATAGAGATCGAGCAGCAGATGGATGCTGTCTCGGCGTTTCTGTCAGGCCTGTTCGATGCGCCGCCTGAGCATTGGCATCCGATCATCGTCGCGATCGACGAGGCGCATTTGTACGCCCCGGCCGGCGACAATGGGGAGGATAAGGAAACTCGCAAGAGCAGCCAGCAGGCGGTTGCCAATTTGATGTGCAGGGGCCGCAAGCGTGGGCTTGCGGGGATCATTGCTACCCAGCGACTGTCGAAACTGCACAAGAACGTCGCAGCGGAGGCGTCTAACTTCCTACTCGGCCGGACCTTCTTAGATATCGACATCGCCCGCGCCGCGGATCTGCTCGGCTTACAGCGAGCGCAAGCCGAGGACATCCGAAACTTGAGCCGGGGCGAGTTTCTCGGGCTCGGGCCGGCGATCGCGCGGCGACCTCTCAAGGTGAAGGTTGGCTCTGTCATCACGCTGGGGAAGGCGGGCCCCGAGAAGGGGCTTACCCCGCTCCCCAGCCTCACGGCTGAAGCGATGCAATCTCTGATGCTCGCCGATGAGGATGGGGAAGACCTACCGGTTGCCCCGGCGCTGAGGATCGTCAAATGAGCCGGCCAGGCACTAGGACGGGCGAAGCCTATTACATCACGCCGGACAAGTTGGCCCAGCTGGTCGAGCTGCTCCCGAGCGTAGGCAGTTTTCGCGATATCTGCGCGATCCTGGGCCTGCGACTTGATGTTGTCCGACGTGAAGCTGCGCCGTTTCTTGCCATCATGAAGCTCAACGGCACGCATCCGCAGTGCGGCTGCGGCAAGGACAGATTTCACCCGTATGGCTGCGCCGACAGCTACGCCAAGAGTTGGCCCGCCGACTGCGTGCCTGGGCGCACGCGCGCGGAATCCGTCATCATATTGGAGCGCCGTCGCATCGCACTTGAGATGCTCGTCGACGGCGATCGCCTTTGCGACATCGACCGGAGCCTCGGCATGTCGAAGGGTGGCGCCAAAAACTACCTACACTTCCTGACGCCGGAGCAGATGGCCGAGCGGGAACAGAACGTCACGCGGCGGCGGCAAGCCGAGACCCAGCCTCAGAGGCGGGCGGCATGATCAAAACTCAGCACGAGGGTACCGAGAAATGAACGACAACATCATATCGCTGCCATCCGCTCTGCGGCCTGTAAACGTGGGCTCAGCTGTCGCGAACCTCATCACGATGGCGCAGATCGAGCGCGAAATTCCCACCACCATGACTGGTGTAGATGGCATGGAAACTTTGGCCGAAGCCGTCGCCGGCATTGCCGATCGCGTCTCACGCGACGAGGCGGTGATCCTGCTCGGCGTCGGCGCGATGCTGTTGCGCGTGACGCGCGGATGTCCGCGTCCCGAGGAAACTCCGAACCCTTGGCCCGTCGGACTGGTCGCGCATGTCGAGGCGATGCTGCCCCCGCTGCCGCCAGCCGAGACCGACGGTTACTATCAGACCTTGGGCAAGGTTGGTCCCGATGCCATCGTGCCGGCTGTCTATGTCGCGCTGCTCTGCGCGAGGATTAAGCACCTCGAGGCTCAGCTGCTCGCGGCGGATGTGCAGACGCGCTCAGAGGTCGCGGATTTGATTGGCGCGAACATCATGGCGCAGCCAGCGGGAGAGGCCTGATGACCGATCCGTATGGGCACGGCTTCAAATCGGCGCGCGAGCTGGCACGAACGGCCGTCCTCGATCTCGCCGAGCAGCACGATCGACGTTCAGCCGAGCAGGTGCGTGAAGGACTGTCGCCGTCTCAGGACGTGCGCAGGCTTCATCAAGCCGCCGATCGCATTGCCAATATCCGGGTACCGCGCCGCGAAGCGCGCTCGGGTGTGCCAATCACGAAAGGCCAAGACCGATGAAAGTCATTCGCGACTGGTGGCCAGCGATCGCGCTTGTGGCGTGGCTCAGCTTTGTATCTTGGTGGGCTGGGCTGCTCACTGCCAACGTCGTTGCTGGCACGGTGCTAGCCTCGCTCATCATTGTCGGTTTCGAAGGCGCCGAGCGCGCACGCGAGCGCGATAAGGAGATCGCGGCGCTTCGCGCTGCACTTCAGGTTGAGCGAGCGGCGCTTGTGTCAGCCGAGGCGCGGGCGGCTACCGTCGCTGAGGATGGTGTGCGGCGTGCTGCGATCCTATCCGGCGGCCACGCGATCGCCCGTTATAACCTTGGCTCGATGTATCCCGCATTCGGTTTTTACGGCGAGGTGCCGGTTGAGCCGCACGAGTTTGGCCAGGCGGAAGCGGTGATCGACGGATTGATCCTGCTGCTCGGCGGCGCGCGTCCGGAGAAGTCCGAGTGATCGCCGAGATTGCAGGCTGCCGCCCCAGCGTCTGGTTGGGTATCTGGATTGGTCGACGGATGGTGCTGTCAATCGGCCTCTGGTGTGATCTGGACGGACCCAGCCTGTGACCCGCCAGCTCACCCTCCTGACCCTCGCAATATTCTGGCTGACGATGGCACTCGCCGAGATTGCCATCCAAATCGCAAGGCTTTCCCGATGACCACGGAACTGCCGCCGAAAGATCGGCGAAAAGACCGCATCCTCCGCGCTCGCGAGGTTCAGCAGCGCACGGGGCTGTCCGTGCCGACGATGTACCGCCGCGAGGCCGCTGGCACGTTCCCGAAGCGTGAGCCGCTTGGGGGGAGGGCGGTGGGCTGGTACGAGAGCGACATTGACGAGTTTGTTGCGAGCCCCGCCAATTATCGGTTGAGCGCATATACCGTCTCGTAGTTCGACCTATTTGTTTGATGTCCAACTGATGGAGTAACTTCCCGGCGACAACTGGGGGGACTCGATTCGTGGATACGTTTGATCGCTGGTGCCTATTTTGTGATTTTGAGTTTCGAGCCGACCACGCCAGCGCTCCTCAGCCGATATTAGCCGACTACATCGACGATCTTATTCATTTAGTGGGCCGGGGTGAGGCGAAGCGGGTATTCGAGCATGAAAGCCGTGTCACACGCATAGCCCAGGCACGTAAGGTTAACTTGGCCGATGGGACCGAGGCCCTGGCGATGGTGATTACGTTAGGCAACAAGCGGGGCGCTGACCCGGCGTTTCTGCATTTCGATTTGGGTGGTGCCCGCTCGCCGGAGAAAGAGGATGGCGAAGTCAAAGGGTACAGCGCCCATTGTTTGGTCCGCCTAAGTCCGGACGATGATAGGCCCGATCGGTATAGGATGCTGCTCGAAGAGGTTCGAGGTATCGGTCGCACCCCGGTCACGCGCTTGCTCAATCGCGCGCTGCGTCAAATATCAAAGGATAGAGGCGAGCGCTTCCTTAATCCGGACACGGGCCGTTGGAATAACTTTGCTGCTATTGTCGAGGTCAATCCTCGGCAGTCTCAAGATCTGGCCCGCGCGCTGGAGCACGGCGCGTTTCTCCCCGTGACGCTGTTCGACACGCGGCGCGTGCCGGCTTTTGACGAGAATCCGCAGTTTTCGGTGCGGCAGCATATGCTCACGGTAAAGGTCAAACCCGCCCCGGGGAGAACATTCACGGAGGCGCTACACGATTTGAAAGACGTGGCTTCCGCAAACGGCTATGGACACATGAGGGTCAGCTGGCGACTGCCGGGCGAAAAGCGCGGAGGGTCCGCTGAGATGCGCACGGATCTTGCAGATTTAGGTACCGCTATGTTCGCGCACCGCGAGATGGTACATATAGAGAACGGATTGCCAGAGTGCTGTGACCAAATCAGCGATGAGTTCGTCGCTGCCATGATCGACCAGTACGCCTAGCGTTGGAGACCGGAAATGCTGTTGGCGCCATTGCGCTATTGGAGGGTGCGTCACCCGACGAAAACATGGTGGGACAAGATCTTGCCAGGCGTCGGCACGATCGTGCTCACCAGCATACTGCTTTTTTGGCCCAAGGTCGGTCCAGTTTTTGGCGGTTCCGGTTTCTTGGCGGGGCTCCAGAACCTCTACGCTATTCTCGGCGGCTTCTTTGTCACGGCTTTAACGTTGGTGTCGACGACGGCTGGAAAAGCGTTGTCTCAGCCTCTTGCCGGATACCCGCCCGTGACGTTCGGGCGTGGTATCGACCCGATTGAGCGCCGCCGATTTTTATGCCTACTCTTTGGGTACTTGGCGTTTTCGTGTTTCGCGTTGTATGTGGCCGGCCTTCTGGCGAATCTGATCGCCCCGGGAGCTAGGCTCCTCATCATGCCGGTATTTCATCGTCCGGCGGCTGGCCTGTTCCTACTTATGTATAATTTTTGGCTTTGCCATGTCTTCACTGCGACGCTGGTCGGCCTCTATTATTTCACGGACAGGCTTCAGCGGCCGGATCCTGAAATCGTGCGCGACCGTGGGTCTGAACAAGTCGAATAGCGGACTTCTAGTTTGCCAGCAGATCGGCCCAAGCCTGCCCCAGCTCGCGACGCGGCTTCAGGTAACGTGCGCGGTTATAGGCCCACTCCGATGCCGACATCCCCTGCGGTACATGCGCCAGCATCATGTCGATCAACATGCGATCGCCATCGCGGCTCAACTCAGCGGCGCGCTCGTTCATGACTGTCGAGAAGGCAGATCGCCAGCCGTGTGGCACCATCCGCCCCTTGTAAGCACCGCCGGCCATCCGCTTGTAGAGCGAACTGATGGCAGAATCGCTCAACGGCTCGCGCCAGCTCTTGCCGCCAGGGAACAGGAACGGTCGGTTGCCGGTGATCGATCGCAACTGGCGCAGCAGCGCCACCGCCTGGGTGGACAGGGGCACCTCATGCCCAAACGCCTCGTTCCCCTTGTCCTCGACGTCCAGCTTCATCCTGCTAGCGGAGATGCGCCACATGGCATCCGGGGCAGGGGCGTCAGGATCGTCCCAGTCGATACCCTCGAACTCATCCCATGTCGCGGTGCGCAGAACGCCGACGCGAACGACGGTGAGTGCGATCAGGCGCGAGGCAAGCTTCGTGGTGATGCCGGCCGTCGACCTGTCCACCGCGCGCTGCAGTTCGATCAGATCCTCGATCTTCGTCAGCGAGGGCTGCTTGGACCCTGCCGGGGTCGGCTTGAGCGCGTCGCCGATTTCCGAGATCCCGAGAACCGCGTCCGCGCCGACCAGGTGCTCGCCTTTGGCGCGCTTGAATATCGCGACGACGTATCCCTTCACCCGCTTTGCAGTCTCGATCGATCCGCGCTTCTCGATCTTGCGCAGCTCGCGCAACACCATCGGGCCGGTGATGTCGGCAATGGGCATCTTACCGAGGGCGGGATATAGGTCACGCTCGAGCCTAAAGCGGACGCGGGCCGTGTGGCTGGGCGACCAGCCGGGGGCTTCGTCGCGCTGCCAATCTTCGGCCACCGCCTTGAAGGTCGCGCCCGCCGCCGCAATAGCGGCGAGCTTGCGCCGTTCGGCCTCAACGGCTGGGTCTTTGTTTTCGCGCAGGATGGCGCGGGCGTCGTCGCGGCGATCGCGCGCGGCGCTCAGCGAGACTTCGGGAAACAGGCCGAAGGTCAGCCGCTTTTCCTTGCCTGCGAAACGGTATTTGAACCGCCACGACTTCGCACCCTTCGTGGTGATGAAGAGGTAGAGCCCGCCCGAATCTGCGAGCTTGTAATCCTTTGCACGAGCCTTCGCGGCTCGCGCTTCGGTGGCGGTCAGTGTCATCCGGCCACCTCGATGTTCTCTTCTATGAACTCGAGCAGGCGAGGTGATGGCGTGAACCATTCGCCACCGACCGCGCTCTCGGCGAAAAGGCGGTGGAGCATGCCCTCTGTCGCGAATCCGCCGCTAAGCACACCCATGAGCTCCAAAGGCCGATCGCCCCCAAGCTGCAACTGCGCCAGCCGCGCCGGCAGGTTCCTGGTCACTCCGATCTTGATGAGCCCCGACGCCTGCCTGACGAAATACACATTAGGCGTCCCCTCGGTCTCAGGCGGGGTGAGCAGAAAGAAGGCGGCATCCCGCTGAGCGACCACCTCTAGAGCGCGGCGAGGATCTTGCTTCGCCTTCAGCAATAGTCGAGCCTGGTCCCGTAGCTCGCGCGCGCGTTCGACGGTGATCTCGGGGTAAAGACCGAACGTCAGCCGCTGCTCGTGGCCCCCAAACCGGTACTTCAGCCGCCACGATTTCGCGCCGGCCCTCGTGATGTACAGGTAGAGGCCATTCGAATCGGCCATCTTGTAGGCGCGGTCCGTTGGAGCGGCCTCGGCGATCTGGGCATCTGTCAGCATGTCACGATGATATGGGGGCATCCGAAGGACATCAAGTCCCCAGTGCCCCCAAAGCTGCCCCCGCCCGGCCCGAGATGTCTCGGCGAAAATGAGAACTAGTGGAAGAGCGACATTGCCAAAACCTCCGAAAAATTGAGGTTTGCGACGCTTTATGGAAGCTATGAGGGGAAACACTGGTGGGCCCGGCAGGACTCGAACCCGCAACCTAGCCGTTATGAGCGGCCAGCTCTAACCATTGAGCTACAGGCCCCAACCAGCGTCCCGGCGATTAGCGGAGGATCGCGCCCGCTGGCAAGCGTCCCCGGCTTTCACCGGGGACGATAGTCCGTCTTAGAGCGAGAAGCGCGTCGCGATGCGGAAGTCGCGACCGGCGAGCGGAGCGAAATCCTTCAGGAAGCTTGCGTGACGGCGGGCATTTACGTCGAAGATGTTGTTCGCCGACAGGATGATGCTGGTCGTCTTGTCGCCCGTGAAGGGGTGGAAGGTCAGCGAAGCGTTGACCAGAGTATAGCTGTCGGTCGGGCTTTCGTTCACCGCAAGCCGCTGCGCCTTGTCGACCCATTCGACCTCGACACGACCGTCGATCCGGTCGCTTTCGACGCCGAGTCCGCCAAGCAGGCGAAGCGGTGGGATGCGGGGGGCGGGGCCGACGCTTTTGATGTTCGCGTGGATATAGTCGCCCAGCGCGTCTGCGCGGATCGTGTAGTCGCCGATCGTGGCGATATCGAGCGTGCCTTCGGCTTCGAAGCCGTAGAAGCGCGCCTTGCCCTGCTGGTTGAGATAGACGGGCAGGCCATCTTCGAGCGCGCCGGTGCGGATGTCGTAGATGAAGCTGTCATACCAATTGTGATAGGCTGAGGCGTGGACGGTGAAGCCCGGCCCCTTGCCGTGCAGCACCGCTTCGACGCCCCAGGCGCGTTCGGTGTCGAAGGCGGGATCGCCGATCTCGAACGCTTCGGTGCCCGCGTGAGGGCCGTTGGCGAACAGTTCCTCGGGCGTGGGCGCGCGCTCGGTGCGCATCACGTTCACGCCCGCGCGCCAATTGTCATCAAAGCCGTAAGAGGCGCCGAGCGACCCCGAAAAGGAATCAAAGCTGCGTTTGCCGGAGAAGAACTGGCTCTGGTTATCCAGCGGGCTCGCCGACGAATTGGCACGTTCGTAGCGTAAAGCGCCTTCGACCTTGAACGCGCCATAATCGAGCTGCTGCAGCGTGAAGAAGGCGAGCTTGTCGGTCTGGCTCTTGGGCAGGAATGCCTCTTCGCCGATCACGTTGAAATCGCGCACGGTGATCTGCGCGCCGGTCGATCCGCGCCAGGCGCCGCGATCGGCCTGGACGACATCGATGCGACCTTCGAACCCGTCATTGTAGAAGGCGGTACCGATCGCGCCGTCTTCCTCGAGCTCGAAATGGCGATAATGCGCATAACCGGTGCGGATGCGTATCGATTTGAGCAGATCGCCGCCGGTTTCAATCTCGGCGCGCGCGTCGACGCGGTTTTGGAGGACGTCGAGGCGCGGCGCCTCCTGTCCCTCGCCCGGCACCACCGCGTAACGGGCGGGGATGCCATAAAGGCTGTCATAATGGCCGTAGGAGATGCCGAAGCTGCCACGGTCACCGATATAGGCGACGCCGGCGCCGGCGGTCCAGGTTTTGGCGGCGCTGTTCGGCAGCTTGTCCTTCAAGGCAGCATTGGCACCGAAATCGATCTCCGGATCGGCATCCGGATCGGCGGGAAGCGCGGCAGACGCAAGCGCGTCGGCACGGGCCGAACGGCTCAACACATGCCCGCCAATGTCGAGATCGCCGGTCTTCAGATAGCTGCCATCGGCATGGACGACGAAGCCGCCGCCGACCGGAGCGTCGATCGCGCCGCCGATCGTCCGCTCATTCGCGGCGGTGCCATAGCCCCCGGTGAAATCGGCATGGAAGGCTTCGTCGGGAATGGCGCGCGGGATACGCTTGTCCGAGACGTTGACGACACCGCCGAGTGGGGCGGAATCGTAGAGCAGCGCTTCAGGCCCGCGAACCACCTCGATACGATCGGCGAGCAGCGGATCGATAACGACGGCGTGGTCCGCGCTGGTGTTCGACACGTCGATCGATCCGATGCCGTCGGTCAGCACCGGCGCGCGGCTACCCGAAAGGCCGCGCAGGATGGGGCGCGACGCGTTGGGGCCGAACGAACTGGCCGAGACACCGGCGGTGTGCTGCAGCGTTTCGCCGATCGTCGGCCGCACCATGCTCAGAAGCTTTTCACCGCTGATGGCGACGCTGTTGGCGAGCACGTCCATCCGGTCGCGCTGGATTGGGGCGGAAACGATGATGTCGTTGGTGGGCGTCTGGTGATAGTCGGCGTCGGCCGCGTCTTCGGCGAAAGCGGGAGCCGCGAGGATGAGCGCGAGCGAGGAGGAGAGTGCGAGCCGAGAGGCGAGCGTCATGTTATAATATTCCCTTTGTGACCTCGCCTGCCTATGCCTCGTGAGATATTATATCAAGACACTTTGTGCGGCCACTCGTCGTGCCTCAGCAAGGCACCTGCAACATTTTGACATCTTTCGGCGAAGGTGCTGGATCATCGGGTCTGCATGGACGGAATCAGTTCCAACACCGTCGTTACGGCCGCTTTCGCAGGCTCCAGGCACGCGCGCGACTACGATCTTATCGCGCGGGCCAAAAGATTGTGGCCCGGCTCGCTCACAGACCGGATTCGGCAAGGCGAAGCATGACAAGCGTCGACAGCCGCGCCCGTTCCGCAAGGCTGTCGACGATCAGATATTCGTCAATCGAGTGGATAGCCCCGCCGCGTGCACCCATCGTGTCGACCACGGGGACGCCGCACGCGGCGATGTTGTTGCCATCACACACCCCGCCGGTCGCCTTGCGGCCGATCGCGATGCCCAGATCGGTGGCGCTGCGTTCGACCAGAGTGAACAGCTTTTCGGCGCGGGCATCGACGGGCTTGGGCGGGCGACCGAAGCCACCGTGGAGGTGGATCGAAACCTCATGCTCGGCCGCGACTTCGGCGATCAGCCGGTCGATCAGGGCGACGGCGATCGCCTGATCCCCGGGTAAAGCGGGGCGCAGGTTGACCCGCAGGATCGCGCGATCGGGGACGATGTTGTTCGGGCCGCCGCCATCGATCTTCGCCGGATTGATCGCCAGACCCTGCCGCCGCGCGCGGGATAGCCGCAATGCAAGATCCGCCGCCGCTACGACGGCATTGCGGCCATCCTCCGGATTGCGGCCGGCATGGGCGGCGCGCCCCGTGATGATGATCGAAAAATTGCCGCTGCCCGGCCGTGCACCCGCCAGTGTTCCGTCGGGCAAGGCCGGCTCGTAGGTCAGCGCGGCGAGTTTGCCGCGAGCTGCGTCGGCGATGAGCGATGCCGAGCCAGGCGAGCCGATCTCCTCGTCCGAGTTGATCACCACCTCATAGCCGATCCGCGACGCGAGCGGCGAGGCTTCGACCCCGATCAGCGCGGCGAGCATCAATGCGATGCCACCCTTCATGTCGGCACAGCCGGGTCCGTTCAGGATCGCGCCGTTTTCGAGCGGCACCACCGTCTGGAAGGGGTGATCGATCCCGAACACCGTATCCATATGGCCGGTCAGCAGCAGTTGCACCGGCGCCGACGGGCGCACGCAGACGTGGAGGTTACGCCCGAACACAACGGGCTGAACGATCCCCTCCGCATCGACCGTCTCGCCAGGTGTCGCATCGAGGAGCCGCACGTCGCCTGGCAGCACCGCGTAAGCGTTGGCCAGCAGGTCCGCCACCACGGCCAGGCCGTCTAGATTGCGCGACCCCGAATTGACCGCACTCCACGACTCGACCTGCGCACGCATCGGGGCCGATGCGGCGATGTCGAGCGCGGAGACGGGCAGGGTCACAACAGCCGCCCGCCCAGATCGGCGGTCATGTCTTCGATCGTCGGCGCTTCGAAGCTTGCAACGGGGTAGGCGCAGTAATCGGCGGCATAATATGCGCTGGGGCGGTGGTTGCCCGATCGGCCAAGCCCGCCGAAGGGCATGTTGCCGGCCGCGCCCGTCGTCGGTCGGTTCCAGTTCACCACCCCCGCGCGCGACCGCGACATGAAGCGCTGCCACAATTCTTCGTCGTCGCTGAGCAGCCCTGCCGACAGACCGTAGCTCGTCGCATTTGCGGCCTCGATCGCGGCGTCGAAGCTGGGAACGCGGATCAGCTGGAGGACGGGCGCGAAGATTTCCTCATCGGGAACGTCGATCCCGGTCACGTCGTAGATCGCCGGGGTGACGAAGGCATCCCCGCGATCGAGCCGTTCGAAGGGGAGGAGGGGCTTGGCACCCTTCGCCCTGAGCGCCGCGACAGCATCGATCGCGCGGGTCGCCGCGGCTGTCGATACAAGCGGCCCCATATAGGGCTCCTGCTCGTCATCCCACGCACCGATGCGCAGGCGCGAGGCGAGCGTATGCGTCGCCTCGACGATTGCATTGCCGAAGCTGCCCTCCGGCACGATCAGACGGCGTGCGCACGAGCAACGCTGGCCGGTGGTCACGAACGCCGACTGGACGATCGCGGCCGCCGAACTGTCGCCATCGCCCCATGCGATCAGCGGGTTATTGCCGCCGAGTTCGAGCGCGAGGATCAGATGCGGCCTGTCGACGGTCGCACGACGGAAATGCGCACCAGTCGATGCTGCGCCGGTGAACAGCAGTCCGTCGATATCGGCGTCGATCAGCGCCGCGCCCTGATCGCGCCCACCCTGAACGATCTGGAAGATGTCGTCCGGCACCCCAGCGACGTGGAGGAGCCGCGCCATGGTCTTGCCCGTCAGCGGGCATTCCTCGGACGGCTTGAAGATCACCGCATTGCCCGCGAGCAAAGCGGGAATGATATGCCCGTTGGGCAGATGGCCGGGGAAGTTGTACGGCCCCAGCACCGCCATCACGCCATGCGGCTTGTGGCGCAGCACCGCGCGGCCGAAGCCGGTCGTCGCCTCGCGGGTGCCGGCGCGCTCGGCCTGTGCGGCGATCGACACTTCGACCTTGCCGATCATCGACGCGATCTCGCCGCGCGTTTCCCACAATGGCTTGCCTGTCTCGCGCGATATGTCCCGCGCCAGTCCGTCGGTCTCGGCTCTCAGCGCCTCGGCATAGCGGCGGACGACGGCGATGCGATCGTCGACCGGCATTCCGGCCCATCCCGACAGCGCGGCCCGCGCGCGATCGACCATTGCGGGGATTGTCGTGACCGACGTCTCCTCGCCCTCCCATACCGTCTCACCGGTGGCCGGATCGATCGACTGCATCATGTTCGCACCCTCATCGTATCACCTGTGTTCAGCCCCAGCAGATCGGCGTCGCTCGCGTCGATCGTCGCCCGATCGCCGTCGACGAATACGGGCAAGCGCGCTGCACGGAAGTCCGTGATGCGATTGGTCGAAATGATCGTCTGCTCCGCCTCTCCCGGATCGCCGATCGCGACCGTGCAGGTTCGGGTTCGCTCGATCGTCGTGATCGAATCGCGCGGAGCGGTGTAGGTCGGGCCGCCGTCGAAGATGTCGACCAGCCCCGATCCGCGAAACCCTTCCTGCTCCAACATCGCACGCGCCGCCTGTCCTTCGACATGGACCTTGCCGATCGCGTCGGCGGCGGCCTCATCGATCAGTTCGACATAGATCGGATGGCGCGGCGCGAGATCGAGGATGAACTGTCCGTCGGTCGACATCACCATATGATCGGCCTGATCGAAGGGCAGGCGGAAGAACTTGCTCGCGACGCCTTCCCAGAAAGGGCAGGTGCCGTCGGGCGCGAAATAGCCGCGCAATTCCGCCATCACCGTTTCGGAGAAGCGCGCGCGCTCCGCGCCGATCAGCATGTAGCGCGATCGGGCGAGCAGACTACCAGCGCCCCCGCTGCGCCGTTCGGGGCGAAGGTACAGCGATCCGACCTCAGTCCAGCCCGCGCATTCGTTGACCAGCACCAGCGCCTGATGATCGAAGCGGGTCGCAATCGCCGAGGAGAATTGTGCGAGCGTCATCACGCGGAACGAGAAGTGCGGGCGCCCGACGCCCACGCCGGCGCGGACGCCGCATAGCCCCTCGACCCGGCCGGTCTCGCTGTCCTCGAGCATCAAGGTGTACCAGGCTTCGCGCGTCGGCACGGTGCCCGCGAAGCTCTGTTCGGACAATGTGAGGCGGGCGAGCAGGGTGGCCTCATCCTCGGGCAGGCTCGTGAAGCCGCGCCCCGAAAGGATCGCCAGCTCCATCAGCGCGGACAGATCATCGATGCGGGCGGGGCGGACGATCAGCATCCGCTGGCTGCGATCTTGCGACGAGGAATCATCACGGTCTTGTGCGCCGATCTGCGCGCAAGGGGAAGTCGCGGCTCCGTGTGATGGTCGGCCGAAGAAATTGAACCGGTGCGGATGCATCTGTTCAAATGAAAGGTGGCCGGTGCGATAAAGATTGCGAAGTTCGATGTAATTCGCGGGGGTGGATATGCTGAACTCTTCAAATTGTTCGGACGTGCGGCTCGCCAAAGAACTTTTGATCAGGGCTCCATTCGGCAAAGGGAAAAGCGCGGGGGCAAAGCTCTTGCAGGAGTATCTTTGGGTCAACGGCATCAAGCCGACCATAGACGGTGATTGGGGGCCGACCACGCAGCATGCACTCAATGCCTTTTGCGCAGCGAAGGGTGTGAAGCCGGTTGCTACGGCGGATCAGGCAATGATGGATTTGCTGGCGCAGCCTTTGTTGCGTGCGGTTGCCGCCATCTCGCCGCAGGCGGATCTACCGGCGTCAATTGTTAAGTATGCAAAACAGCATCTGGCCGAGCATCCTATTGAAATAAACGGCGCCAATTCCGGGCCGTGGGTACGGCTCTACATGGCGGGAAACGAGGGGGCGCAATGGCTATGGTGCGCAGGTTTCGTTACCTACATCACCGCATATTGCTCGGGGCTGCACGGCGTCGAAAATCCGGTGCCGCGGACATTCGGCTGCGACGCGCTGGCAAAGAAGGCAAAGGCGGATGGGCGCTTTCGTCAGAAGGGTACGTTGCAGCCTGTGCCGCCGGGATCGGTTTTTCTGTTGCCGAGCAAAGTTAACGCGGCCGACTGGGTCCATACCGGGATCGTTCTGTCCGACAATGGTGGCACGCTCCTGACAGCGGAGGGCAATACCGACGCCAATGGAACATCGAACGGTTTTGAAGCGAACTCGCGCATGCGTGCCGCCAGGGGACTCGATATCGTCCTTACCTAACTGGACCGAAGCCAGTCGGATAAAGCATCGTGCGCTCGTCCGACCTCGGCCCAGATCGCAGGATCGGTCAGGTCGCCCGCGTCTATCGTCTCGGGCCAGTGTGCCTCGACGAGGCTGGCCAGTGCATCCCAGCGGGCAGGCGTTAGCAGGAAGCGCTGGTCGATCGCAGACTTGGCCGCCTCCGATACGGGTACGCGCAGGCGTAGGCAGGCCGGGCCACCGCCATTGCGCATGCTCTCGCGCACATCGACGATGATCGCCGCGACGATCGGATTGTCGCCCGAGATTGCGGCATCAATCGCGGAACGGACCGATGGGACGGTCTGGGTTTCGGCCGGCAGCACCAGCGCCATCGCGCCCGTCGGCAGCGTCACCAGCTGCGAATTGAACAGATAGGAGGAAACCGCCTCCGCCAGCGTTACCCCCGCGGTTTCGACCGCAACGAAACCCGGCACGGATGCGGAGAGTGCGGCGAACAGTGCATCGCGGCCTTCGAATGCCTGTGGGTGGGCGAACAGCACATTCTCATTGGCCACCGCGACGACGTCATTGTGAAAGGCGCCGGCCTCGATCGCATCCCGCGACTGTAGCGTGTGAATCGCGACGCCGACGCCAGCCATCCGTGCAACTGCTTCGCCCGCTCTGCGCGACTGGCGTTCGGGGAAGCGCCCGCCGCGCGGTTCGCCATGGACGAACACGTTGGCGCCCGCCGCTGCATGGCTTGTCGATAGCCGCATATGATTGGCGGCGCCCTCATCGCTGAATTGCGCTGTGGCGGGCAGAGCGGAGTGGACGGCGAAATGGCGCCTGTCGGCGAAGATCGTCGATAGCATCGCATGGGTGGCTGTGGCCTCGAACGAACGATGCAGCATGGTCGCGAGATTGGCGGTCACGAGGTGGACGCGCCCATCGTCGCAGTCGGGTGCTGCGAGCACGGTCGCGGCGTTCGCGGCCCACATCGACGAGGCCGAGCAGGCATTGTTGAACAGCACCGGATCACTCTCGGCGGCGGCGGTCAGTACCTCGGCATCGCTTCCGCCGAAGCCGAGGCTACGCAGGATCGCGACGCCGGGGCGGCGTGGCGGGGGAATGAAACCCTGCGTGAGGCCGCGGTCCATCAGCACCCGCATCTTGGCCAGACCCTGCAATGCGGCATCGCGCGGCCGCGAGACGCCACCGGCATTCGTGGCGCTCGCCAGATTGCCGACGGAGAGGCCCGCATAATTGTGGATGGGGCCGATCAGCCCGTCGAAATTGATCTCGGTCGCATGCATGCCGGAAACTCAGAACGGAAAATGGGTGATGTCGTCGCCCGGGCCGATGCCGAGCGTCGCCGCCGATATCCGATCGATCGCGGTGCCATTGGTGACGTTGCCCCTTGTCGCGCGGAAGGATCGGCCGTGTCCGGTGGCGATCAAGCTGTCGTTGCCGCCGTCGAGGATCGCGCGGATCGAGCCGCATCTTGCTTCGGCAACTCCGCGCAGGGCATCCGTCGCGGCTATCAGAGTCGGGCCGGCATCGAAAATGTCGACATAGCCTTCGTCGATGAAGCCTTCTTCGGCGAGCAGCGCCAGTGCAGGGCGGCCGTCGTCATGAACGCGGCCGATCGCGGCCTGCGCCTCTTCGGGCAGCATGTTGGTGTAGATCGGGTGGCGGGGGCCGAGATCGGCGATGAACTGGTTGCCGGTGATGCCGTTGATCCGGTCCGCCTCTGCAAAACCCATTGCGTAGAAGCGCCCGCCGACCGCGTCCCAGAAGGGGGAATCGTCATTGCGCAGATGGCCGCGCAGATCGGCGATCATCCGGTCGGCGAAGCGAGCGCGATCGCGTGCGATGAGCAGATAACGGCTGCGCGCCATCAGCCTGCCATAAGCGCCGCCGCGTAAGGCGGAATCCACGAGCAGCCCACCCACCTCGGTCGCGCCCTCCAGATCGTTGACCAGCGTCAGGACGTCGAAGCGCACCATATGCCCGTCGAGGCTGGAGCGCTGCGTGATCCGTCCGACGCG
Organism: Sphingomonas montanisoli; assembly: GCF_008274695.1. Lineage (GTDB taxonomy): Bacteria > Pseudomonadota > Alphaproteobacteria > Sphingomonadales > Sphingomonadaceae > Rhizorhabdus > Rhizorhabdus montanisoli. The sequence continues at coordinate 28,862 of NZ_VTOU01000001.1, forward strand.
GTAACTGTAGAATGGCCAGTCGATCCCTGTGTGCGGGAATATCATGCCGCTGCCGCGCACCTTGCCGTCGATTTCGAGTAGGAGAAGAATGGCGCCCGACAGGTCCTCCCCATCGAGGAGCGCGTCGCTGCGGATGATCCGTTCTACCAGTGCTGGCCGGTCCGGGGGCAGATTGGTCAGCCCGGGTCCCGCCGATGTCGCCAGAGCGAGAAGTGCGTCCAGATCGGCTTCGGTCGCGGGGCGGATCACGGTCGCCATCGCTCTTGTGTGCGCCGGATGGGCCGACTTGTCGAGACGGCGCAATGCCCATCGAGGTGATTCACCCATGCTAACGCGATGGATACGCCGTTATAATCCATTGCGGAAACGGGCTGCGCTATTCGTCCGTTTGGCCGTGATGGTTTCGTTTGAACTTTTCTGTTAGTCGCCGATTTCTGGCAGTTCGTCAGGTGTCTGTGGGGCGTGTAGTCGGCATGGCTGGATCAGATGTGGGGCTCGCGTCCCAATCGATGCGGGTCGGCTTCCTGCGGCTTCTCGCGCTATTGCTCGCGGTTGCGCTCGCCAGCACCGCGATCCTTGTCGGAAGCGCGGAATATTTCGCCCGCGATCAGGCCAAGCGTCAGATGGTCGAAACCGCACGTGCGCTTTCACGCGTGCTCGACGGCGATTTCGCGCGGCATGAAGCGATGCTGCGTGCGCTGGCCCAGTCGCCCAGCGTCGCTGCCCACGATTGGGATGCCGTCGACGCGCAGGCGCGAGCGGTGTTGCGCAATCCCGACGCCTGGATCGTCGTGGGTGATCGCGGCGGCCGCCAATTGGTCAATACCAAGCTGGCGAGAGGCGCGATATTGCCGGCCGGCAAGGATCCTGGCTGGATCTGGCCGATCCTGGATCGCGCGCAGACCCACCTGTGCAACCTGACTCACGGCCTCGTCGAACGCGATATCATCTGCGTCGATGTTCCGATCATGGAGGATGGGCGCGCCGCTTATTACATGTCGGTGATCATGCGTCCGCGCGCATTGCAGCCGTTGTTCCAACGGCAGCGGCTCCCGTCGGACTGGTATGGATCGATTCTCGACACCAAGCTCGCCCTGGTGTGGCGCAGCCGCGATGCGACCAAATTTGTCGGCCATTCTGCCGCCGACGAGGCGAAGAAGGCGCTGCTGGCCAGCGATGAGGGCGTTATTGCCGCGACGTCGCTCGACGGGGTCAAGACCTATGCGGCGTATAGCCGCTCGCCGGTCAGCCGCTGGACATTCTTCATCGCGGCACCGCGCGAACAACTCGACTCCGGCATTTGGTCGACCTTGATCCTCGCCGCGATCGTGGTCGTGCTGCTGATGCTGGTGGGCGGCTTCGTGGCCTATCGCTGGGGTCAGCGCGCTTCACGGGGAGTGGAGGCCGTCGCGCACAGCGCCAAGGCGCTGGGTGCGCGCGAACCTTTCGTGGCTCCGGCCACACGGATTGCCGAACTCGACGCGATCGGCGTGGCGCTCGCCGAGGCCGACCAGCATTTGCGAGAACGCGATCAGGCGCTGGCCGCGCTCAACACCTCGCTGTCGCAACGGGTCGAAGAAGCGCTGGCGGAGCGCGAGCGCGTTCTGGCGCAACTGCATGAGGCGCAGAAGCTTGAAACGCTCGGGCGGCTGACGGGCGGTGTCGCGCATGATTTCAACAATCTGCTGGCGCCGGTCATGGGTGCGCTGGACCTGCTCCAGCTGCGCCATGGGACGGATCCCAAGAGCGGACGACTGATCGCCGCCGCACTTGCCAGTACGGAGCGCGCCAAGACGCTCGTCGCCCGCCTGCTCGCTTTCGCCCGTCGTCAGTCGCTCCAGCCGCGACCCGTGGATCTCGGTGCGCTCGTCCACGGGATGAGCGATCTGCTCCAGCGTTCGCTGGGATCGACGATCGAGGTTCAGATCGAATCCCCCAAAACGCCGGCCGTCGCATTGGTCGATCCCAACCAACTCGAACTGGCCTTGCTCAACCTTGCGATCAATGCGCGCGATGCCATGCCGGAGGGCGGGCCACTGCTGTTTCGCGTGATCGACGAGACGGAGGATTTTGTCCGCATTGAGGTGATCGACGGCGGCGAGGGCATGGATGATGCGACTCTGGCGCGCGCGATCGAGCCGTTCTTCACCACCAAGGAACAGGGCCGCGGGACCGGCCTTGGCCTGTCGATGGTCGACGGGCTTGCGGCGCAATCGGGTGGCTCATTCACGCTGAGCAGCCGGATCGGCGCCGGCACGATCGCCACCTTGCGCTTTCCACGTGCCCAGTTGCTGGAGGCGAGCCCCGCCAGCGCCGAACTTATCCCCGACCTGACGGAGCCCGGGCGCGTCCTGCTCGTCGATGATGAGGAGATGGTGCGGAGGGGCAGCGCGGAACTGCTCGAAGGGCTCGGTTATCAGACGGTTCAGGCGAGTTCGGGGGCCGAGGCTCTTCGCAAGATTGCGGAAGGGCCGGCCTTCGATCTGCTGATCAGCGACTATCTGATGCCCGGCATGAACGGCGCTGTGCTGATCGCCGAAGCGCGCAGGATCATGCCGAAGGTCCCTGTAGTCCTCGTCACCGGCTATGCCGCCCCCGACCTCGATCTGCCGGGCATTTCGATCCTCGCCAAGCCTTTCCGCCAGCGTGACCTGTCGATGAGCATCAGCGAAGCGCGCAACCTGGCGGCCGGCCTTTGACGCAGGCGGTGGATCGCGCGGACTTCGATCGGCGCGGCTTCCTGATCGCGGTCGTCGTCGGAACCTTGCTCTCGCTGGCGATGACCGGGCAGGTGGCGGGTTTCCGCAACAATATCTTCCACCTTCCTATACTCGCTGGCCTGCCCGACTTGCCGCAATTCGCCGCCGATCCTTACGTTCAGAGCCTGCGCTATTATTCGTCGGGCTTCTGGCAAAGCCTGCACGGTCTTGCGCCAGGCCATTCCGGGCTGATCCTGATCGATATCATGGCGCTGGTTTCCCGGACGGCCTGCATCGCTGCCTTTCTGCTGTGCGCCGACGCGATCGGGATAAGCCGACGCGGAGAGCGGCTATTCTTCGTGACCCTGCTGGCTTTCTCAAGCCTTGCCAACGGCTATTCGTCGGCGGGTTCGCATGGGCTGTTCATCAACAGCTTCACGCATAGCGAACTGGCCAATGCGTCGATGCTGCTATCCTTGTGGTGCGCTTGGCGCGGGCGCTTCTTCGGCGCCTTTGCGTGGAACGGCGTCACCTTCTTCCTCAACGCGTTCATGGCGGTGTGGATGGCGCTGCCGCTGCTGGCTGTCACGCTGGTGCTGGTCCGCCGCGGTGATGTCGCGCCGAAGGCGTTGGCGCTCCGCATGGTGACGGGGTTCGGCGCTTTTGTGCTGTGCGCTTCGCCGGCTTTGCTGGGGTTCATGGGCAATCCGGAACTTGGCCGGCCGATGGATCACGATTTCCTCGCCTATCTGCGCGAATATTTCCCCGAGCATTGGTTGATCGACGGATCGACCCCGCGATCGATCGCCGTACTCCTGCTGACCGCGACGACGGGGATTGTGGCTTCGTGGAGGCTGTCGCAGGTCGATCGGCGGGCGGCGCTGCTTATCGCCTCGCTTGCGGGCTTTATTGTAGACTGGCTGGCGGGAGCGCTGGTCCCGCTGGTCGCGCCGATACCGATGTTCATCAACCTTCAATTTCTGCGCGGCGGCGGCGGCATATTCCTGCTCTCCGCGCTCGCGCTCGCCGCGTTGACCGTGGTCGCAGCGCGGGATCAGGGGGAGGGGCGCCGTTTCTGGGCACCTTTGCTCGCGATCGGCGGCTGTACGGTGCGGCATGTCCTCCCGATCGCGCTGCTCGCCGCTGTGGTGATGCGGAGGCGCCTGCCGTCCGTCGTCACGCGGATCCGCCTGGATGTCGCGGCTGCCATTGCGTTGCTGCTCGTCTGGTCGGCGCTGATCGTACGACAGGCGCGCGAGAATGCCGTCGAGCGCGCCGACATCGCCGCCTGGACTGCGATTGGGGATTGGGCGCGGACGCACAGTGCGCCGGACGATCGTTTCCTGATCCCGATCGCGAACATCGTCTTCGTCGATCCGCCCTACACGCCGGCCGAACCGGGGCAGGGCGCGATGGTCGAAGGTTATGAGGTGTTTTCGACGATGTCCGAACGATCGACCTTCGTCGACGTCCGTTCGGGCGCGGCGGCATTATGGACGCCGAGTTATTATCTGCCGTGGCGTCGCCGCGTGCTGGCGGTCATGGCGCTGGCGAATCATGATGAGCGTTTGGCCTTCGCGGTGACGCATCGACTGGCCTATGTCGTCGATCGCTGCGGATCGCCGAATGCGCTGTTCGAGGCAGGTGGGCGGTGCGTCTATCGCGCGGTTCTGCCTCAGCGCAGGCAGTTCGCGAAGCCGTATCGATCGACCTGACCGATCCTCCGCGCGATGCGGTCTCCATAGCGGCGGGTGAACCCGCTTGGCGCGATCGCCCCCCGCTTCTTGGGTAAGGGTAACACCGCCGCGATCCGCGCGGCTTCGATGCGCGAGAGCCGCGAAGCGTCGTGGTGGAAATAGCGCATTGCGCCGGCATTGGCGCCGTAGGTACCGATCCCGGTCTCCGCGATGTTGAGATAGACTTCCATGATCCGCTGCTTGCCCCAGATCAGTTCGATCAGGACGGTGAAATAGGCTTCCAGCCCCTTGCGGACATAGCCGCCGCCCTGGAACAGAAAGGCGTTCTTGGCGGTCTGCTGGCTGATCGTCGATCCACCCCGAATCTTGCGCTCGCCTTCGATATTACTCGCAAGAGCCTTTTGTATCGCTTTGAAATCGAAACCATTATGTGTACAGAAATTGCCATCCTCGGCCGCGAGGGCGGCGAGCGGCATGTTCCGGTCCATGGTCGAAAGGCTCATCCAGTCCTTGGTGATGCCGCGCCCGCCGCCTGAATTGGCGATCATCGTCACCGTCACCGGCGGCGGCACGAAGCGGTATAGCAGCACCCACAGCACCGACACGGTGACGAAGATCAGGATCGCGCGACCAATCCAGCCGAGGACACGGCGGGGAAAGGATCTGCGAGGGGCGGAGGAACGCTTGGCCATAGATTGGCGATCACGATTAGCAGCGACGGATATTTCGGCAAGCGGCGGCGTTGGGCGGCGAAACGATGCTGGGAGATTGCCGATGCGTTACTGGATGATCGCGGCGTTAGTGCTCGCGATGCCCGCTTCGGCACAGGCGGCGGACTTGCGCGACTATTGCTCCGACCGCCCGGGCATCGGTACGCCGCCCTGCATCATCGACAAGGGTCATGTGTCGCTCGAGATCGGGCTTGCCGACTGGACGCTCGATCGCACGGCGGACGAGCGGGACAGCCAATATCTGCTCGGCGCCGCGCTGATCCGCTTTGGCCTCACCGATATAACCGAAGTTCAACTGGGCTGGGACGGTTTCGGGATCGATGACGACCGCGACAGGATAAGCGGCACGCGCCGCGATGCGCATCGCGCGGGCGACATGACCGTCGCACTGCGCCAGAGCCTGGCCAATCCGGATGGATCGGGCCTGTCAATTGCGTTGCAGCCTTATGCGACCCTGCCGGTCGGGCGCGAGCCGATCGGCGCGGGAGATTGGGGCACGGGCCTGCTCGTCCCGGTCAACTACGCGCTGAACGATCGGCTGAAACTGGAGATGATGCCCGAGGTCGATGCCGCCGTGGACGATGACGGGCATGGCCGCCATCTCGCCTTCGGCAGCGTCATCGGCCTGACCGACAAGCTTAGTGAAAAGGTGACGGCGTCGGTCGAGATGCAGGCGCTACGTGATCGAGACCCGACGGGGCATGCGACGATGATGCTCGCCGGCCTGTCGCTGGGCTGGCAACCGAGCGACAATTGGCAACTCGATGTCGGCTCCAACGCCGGGCTGAACCACAACAGTCCTGACGTCGAACTCTATCTGGGCGTCTCGCGGCGCTTCTGAAACAAAGGGGCGGGGCACCATCGGTACCCCGCCCCAAAATCCGTATCGGTCTCGCGATCACATCGCCGGCAGAAGCCGCTTTTCACCCGCAAGGCGAACCATCGCCTTCTGAAGCTTGTCGAAGGCGCGCACCTCGATCTGGCGAACCCGCTCGCGGCTGACGCCATAGACCTGGCTCAGTTCCTCGAGCGTCTTGGGCTCATCGACCAGACGCCGCTCGACCAGGATGTGCTTTTCGCGGTCGTTGAGCGCCGTCATCGCTTCCTCAAGCATGTTGTGGCGCAGGCTCTTTTCCTGCGCTTCGGCAACGCGCGAGTCCTGAAGCGGCTCGTCATCGACCAGCCAATCCTGCCACTGACCCTCGCCGTCCTCGCGCATCGAGACGTTGAGCGACGTATCGCCCCCCATCGCCATGCGGCGGTTCATCGAGGTCACTTCCTCCTCGGTCACGCCGAGATCGGTCGCGATCTTCTTGAGAACCTCGGGCTTCAGGTCGCCATCTTCGAACGCATCGAGCTTGGACTTCATCCTGCGCAGATTGAAGAACAGCTTCTTCTGCGCCGCAGTGGTGCCCATCTTAACGAGGCTCCACGACCGCAGGATATATTCCTGGATCGACGCCTTGATCCACCACATGGCATACGTGGCGAGGCGGAAGCCGCGATCGGGCTCGAACTTCTTAACGCCCTGCATCAGGCCGATATTGCCTTCCGAAATCAGCTCGTTCGTCGGCAGGCCATAGCCGCGGTAACCCATCGCGATCTTCGCCACGAGGCGAAGGTGCGAGGTGACGAGGCGCGTGGCCGCTTCCGGATCGCCATGCTCCTGAAAGCGCTTGGCGAGCATATATTCTTCTTCCGGCTTCAGCATGGGGAACTTCCGAATCTCTGCGAGATATCGGTTGAGGCTCTGCTCACCGCCGAGGGCCGGAATCGTCGCCGGGACGTTCTTGCCGCTAGCCATGATCGATCAAACTCCCTTTAGCATGGAACGAGTCGAAATCGGCTCTTTCCTCGATGTTTCTGATAGCATGAGTTCGCTGAACAGATGCTGCATATCCTGCGGACAATCGCTATCGAACCTTAAAGCTTCGCTTGTGATTGGATGAACGAAGCCCAATACGGCGGCGTGAAGCGCCTGCCGCTTGAATTCCAAACGAGCGAGGGTTTCGCGATGTTCCGGGCGACTTCGTCCGTAAGCGGGATCCCCTAGGAGGGGGTGTCCCAGCGAGGCCATGTGGACGCGAACCTGGTGGGTGCGGCCGGTTTCCAGCCGGCATTCGACCATCGCCGCGCTCTTGAGCTTCTGCACCGTGCGATAATGGGTGATGGCGTGCTTGCCGCGCCCTTCGGGAACGATCGCGATCTTCTTGCGGTTCGCATCCGATCGGGCCAGCGAGGCGCGTACCGTGCCGTCGACGGGGTTCGGCCAGCCTGCGACGATCGCCAGATAGCGCCGGTCGATGCTGTGTTTGGCGAATTGCGCGGCGAGCCCGACATGCGCCGGGTCAGTCTTGGCCGCGACCATCAGCCCCGACGTATCCTTGTCGATCCGGTGTACGATCCCCGGCCGTTCGACCCCGCCGATCCCCGACAGGCTACCTCGGCAATGATGGAGCAGCGCGTTGACCAGCGTTCCGTCGAAATTGCCCGCCGCGGGATGAACGACGAGCCCTGCCGGCTTGTCCACCACGATCAGATGCTCGTCCTCGAACACGACGTTGAGCGGGATTTCCTGCGCCTCGTTATGCGCGGGCTTGGGATCGGGAATGGTAACGGAATAAGCGACGCCCGGGCGCACTTTGGCGGCGGGATCGCGGGCGAGCGCGCCATTATCGGTCGCGACCTGTCCGGAGGATATCAGCGCCTTCAGCCGTTCGCGTGAAAGGGTCGGGATCAGCACGGCGAGCGTGCGATCGAGTCTCCACCCTTCGGCGTCGGCAGGCACGATTGCCAGCAATGTCGATTTCCCCCCGGTCATCGTTTATCGAGATGGACATGAATCTGCGGATTTCAAGAGCCATGCTGGAGGACGTAGCGGCGCACGCGGCGCGTGATCCCACCCTGGAAGTCTGTGGCCTTCTGTTGGGTGAACGGGGCGTGGTCGAAGCGATCCGGCCCTGCGCGAACGTCGCCGATGATCCCGCCCGACGCTTCGAGATCGATCCCGCCGCGCTGTTCGCGGCGCACAAGGCAGCGCGCCGTGGCGAGGCGGCCGCACCCATCGGCCATTATCATTCGCACCCATCGGGACGTGCCGAACCATCCATGTGCGACGCCGCTGCGGCCGAGCCCGGCACCCTCTGGCTGATCGTCGGTGAAGAGGGCGTACGGGCGTGGATCGCGCGACCGGGCGGCGCCCGGCACGACATGTTCGACGAAGTGACGATATTGTCCGTCGACGAGCCATAATCGCCTATTGGGCGTGTCTTGCCTAACAGCCGACTAACGGTCACAAGAGCGCCCTTGAATTTCACCCAAGGGCGGCCCGGCATCGTTTCGGGTGCGACAGCGATAAAGGACGAGTAGGATGGCGAGCAGAGCTGCGGAGTTCGCCAGTCTGCTATGTTCGCGCCTGTGTCATGATCTTCTGTCCCCGGTTGGCGCGCTCAACAACGGGTTGGAGCTTCTGGCCGACGAGACCGATCCAGAGATGCGCGCCCGTTGCATGGAATTGCTGGCGGAAAGCGCCGCGGCGACGGCGAACAAGCTGAAGTTCTTTCGCCTCGCATTTGGTGCGGCCGGTGGTTTCGGCGAAATGGTCGACACGCGTGAGGCGCGGGCGGCGATCGAAGGGTTGCATGGCGCCTCCAGCCGGGTTCAGATCGGATGGATGGTCGAGGAGGGCGCGCGCGCCAAAAACGCCGTCAAGATTCTGCTCAACCTCGCGCTGATCGCCGGTGATGCACTGGTGCGTGGTGGTCGTCTCGATATCGGTGCCGAGGGCAGCGAGATCGTCCTGCGCGCCGAAGGGCCGCGCATCGTGCTCGATCCGGAACTGCGAAATGCGATACTGGGCGAGGCCGACGAAGGGCTGATCAGCCCGCGCGCCGCCGCCGCCTGGCTGGTGCATCTGCTCGTTCAGGAAGAGGGTGGCCAGGTCCAGGTTTCCGAAGTCGAACCCGGCGTTCTACTAATGGGCGTCACTCTCCCCTGATGGTTTGACGCCTGCGGTGTGGGCTAAGCCCCGCAATAACCGCTTGTTTACCATCTATCTGCCATCAGCGACCTGATATCCGATCGGGAAAAGCATGATGGACGACCTGCTCAGCGACTTCATCGCTGAAACGCGCGAAACGCTTGAGGCGATCGCTGGGGAGATCGTGGCGTGGGAAGCCGCGCCCGGCGACCGCTCGCGTCTCGATTCGATTTTCCGCTTCGTCCACACCGTGAAGGGCAGTTGCGGTTTTCTCGATCTGCCGCGGCTCGAGCGGCTAAGCCACGCCGCCGAGGACGTGCTGGCCGATGTGCGCGACGATCGTCGCAAGCCCGATGCGCGCCTCGTCACGGCGGTCCTTGCCATCATCGACCGTATCTCCGAACTCACCGAGGCCATCGACAGCGGCCATGCGCTGCCTGACGGCGACGATCATATCCTGATCGCGGCTCTCAGCGAGGCCGAGGTCAGCGTGGCCGAGGAATCGCCAGCAACGGCGATTGCCGTGCCGGCAAACCGCGGCGTTGCGCGCAGCATCCGGCTGCCGGTCGACCTGCTCGACCGGATGATGGCGGGTGTGTCCGACATGGTGCTCGCCCGCAACGAATTGTCGCGCAAGCTGCGCGAAGTCGGCATCCAGTCGGGTATCGAAGTCGCGTTCGAGCGGCTTTCGCTGTGCATCGCCGAGATGCGCGATTCGATCACCCGCACCCGCATGGCGCGGATCGAGCACCTGTTCACGGCGCTGCCGCGCCTCGTTCGCGATATCTCGTCCGAACTCGGCAAGCAGGTGACCCTGCGGATCGACGGCGGCGACGTCGAGCTCGATCGCGAGATGATCGAGATGATCCGCGATCCGCTGACCCACATCGTTCGCAACGCGATTGATCATGGCATCGAGCGGCCCGAAGATCGCCTTCTAGCCGGCAAGCCAGCCATCGGCACTTTGGACGTCTGTGCGCGGCAGGTCGGCAACCACATCCTGATCGAAATCCTCGACGACGGGCGCGGCATCGACGCTGATCGGCTAGTCCGAAAGGCCATCGACAACGATGTCATCACGGAAGAGGCTGCGTCGCGCCTGGGCTGGGATGCCAAGCTTCAGCTGATCTTCTCGCCCGGCCTTTCGACTGCACAGTCGGTCACGGCGATTTCGGGGCGCGGTGTCGGCATGGACGTGGTCCGCGCCAATGTCGAAAAGATCGGCGGCACGGTCGAAGTCGAAAGCGTGCCCGGACGCGGTGTCCATCTTACAATGCGCGTGCCGATGACGCTGACGATCATCCCGGCGCTCACGGTCAGTTGCGGCGGGCAGCATTTCGCCATTCCGCGCTCGGCCATCGATGAGATCGTCCGCGTCGGCGGCGACGCCGTACGTCCTGCCAAGCTGGGCGGGGCAGACGTGGTGTTCATTCGCGGCGTCCGGCTACCGGTGGTCGCACTGGCCAACGTGATCGGGGCCGACGATGGCGGCGATCACCTGCATATGGTCGTGCTCAAACTGTCGGGCGGCAATCGCTATGCGCTCGCGGTCGATGCGGTCCATGATCATGAGGAGCTGGTGGTAAAGCCCGCCGCACCGATCATCATGGCGTGCGGCATCTATGGCGGCACGACCTTGCCCGACAACAGCCGGCCGATGCTGCTGCTCGATATCGCCGCGATCGCCGAGCGTGCGGGCGTCGACTGGAAGACAGGCGGGCGCGATCTGGCTGACGACAATGTGGAGGCGCTCGTCGAGCCGCATGACCCGATCCTGCTGTTCCGCGATCTGGATGGTACCGAGCGCGCGATCCCGCTGGCACTGGTCGAGCGGATCGAGGATTGCTTTGCCGGCGCGATCAGCGAGCGGGCAGGGCGGGTGCGCCTCGTTCACGAAGGGAGAATGATCCCGCTGCTCAGCTGCGGCGTGCCGATCACCGCACCCAAGGTTCGCGTGCTGCGAATGAACGATGGCACGGCCGAGATAGCCTATGCGATCGACACCGTGATTGACATCGCCCCGGTCGAGGTCGCCCTCCATCGCGCCGCGACGCCGGGTCTGGTCGCCGGCGTGATGCTGGTCGAGGATCGGCCGGTCGAGATGCTCGACAGTTTCTGGATGTTCGCCGAGGTCGCGCAGGCCGAAACGCCGGTCGAATGCAAGCCGCTCTGCCTGCTCGCCGACGACGATGCGTGGACCCGCAAGGTTCTGGCCCCGCTCGTCGAGGCCGCCGGCTATCGCGTAGCCTTCGATGATAGTGGCGCTGCGCCCGATCTGGTCATCGCGGGCGACGCGGCGACCGGCGAATTGAGCGCTCCGACCCTGCGTCTGCGGATGACGTCAGAACCGGTCGACGCATCCGATCCGAGCCTGTGGCGCTATGATCGCCCCGCCTTGCTCGCCGAACTTCAACGCCACCGCACCCGCAGGAACGCCGCATGATGACCGATCTCTACCTGATCGTCGAAATCGACGGCCAGAAGGCGGTGCTTCCGGCCAGTTGTATCGAATCGGTGGTCGAGATGGGGGAGGTGACGCCCGTTCCCTGTGCCCCGCGCCATGTGCTGGGCCTGTTTGCGCTCCGCAGCCGGGTGATGACCGTTATCGATACGCGGGCGGCGCTCGGCGCGGACGTCCGCCCCGGTGGGCGCGCCGTGCAGGCGGTGATCGTGACGATGGGAGACCATCTTTACGGTTTCGTGGTCGATCACGTCGACGACGTCGTGCCCATCGATGGTGCGCCTGCGCCTGCGCGCGCATTGCTGTCGCCGGGCTGGGCTGCGATGAGTGCTGGCATATTGGAGCATGACGGCATGCCGATGATCGTGCTCGATGTCGACGCGCTGATCAGCGGAAAACCCACCGCGCTCGCGGCCTGATCGCGTTAACCGGTCGCTTACCGCCGTCGGTTATTATCCAGCGGATTCAAATGCTCACGGGACACCGCATGAAGACCTGCCTCGTCGTCGATGACTCAAAGGTGATCCGCAAGGTCGCCCGTCACATATTGGAAGGGCTGAGCTTCAACGTCGATGAAGCCGGCGATGGGCGCGAGGCGCTCGATCGCTGCCAGAGTTCACCGCCCGACGTGATCCTGCTCGACTGGAACATGCCCGTCATGAGCGGGATCGAGTTCCTGCGTGCGCTCGGCCAGACCGAAATCGCGCCTCGCCCGAAGATCGTGTTCTGCACGACCGAGGACGATGTGGGGCACATCCGTGCCGCGATCGATGCGGGCGCCGACGAATATATGATGAAGCCGTTCGATCGCGCGACGATCGAAAACAAGCTGCAGATCGTAGGCGTCGCCTGACATGGCACCGGCGGGCGCCGAACGCGGACAGCGAAGGGCGCCCGGCGGCGGCAGGATCGCGGCGGCGCCGCCGATCCGCATCCTGCTGGTGGACGACTCGCTTGTTGCGCGCACGGTGCTCGCGCGGCTTGTCGAAGGAGATTCGCGTTTCGAGGTTGCGGGCGCCTTTCCCGGTGCCGATCGCGCAATCGATTTTCTGCGCACTGCTCCGGTCGACATCGTCGTCCTGGATGTCGAGATGCCCGGCAAGGACGGGCTGACCGCGCTTCCCGAGATATTGGAGGCGTGCAAGGGCGCCCGCGTGCTGATTGTCTCGTCGGCTGCGGCCAAGGGCGCGGCGGCTACGATGCGTGCGCTGACGCTGGGCGCCGCCGACACGTTGCTCAAGCCGACCGCCGGCAGCTTCGGCGCCGATTTCACCCGTAAGTATATCGATACGCTTCTCCGGCTTGGCCACCGCCGCAAGGCCGTCGGCGCGGAGCAGGCCTATGAGCCGGTCCACGTCGCGCCCATGCCGGAGCCGGTTCTGGTGCCGCTGCGCGCCCCGCAGGCGGGTGGTCCTGTCGAATGTCTGGCGATCGGGGCGTCGACTGGAGGACTTCACGCTCTGTCGGCCTTCCTTCAGGCGCTGCCGAAGGAATTCGACGCGCCGATCCTGGTCACCCAGCATCTGCCGCCCGTCTTCATGTCGTATTTCGCCAACCAGCTGCGCGACATCTGCGGCCGCCCCGCCAAGGTGGCGCAGGACGGCATGCGTCTCGTTCGCGGCGAGATCATCGTCGCGCCGGGCGAAGGGCATATCCGACTGATCATGACCGATGTCGTGCGGATCAGGATCGATCACGATCCGGCACCGAGCCGCTGCATGCCCTCCGTCGATCCGATGTTCGAGGCTGTCGCCGAGCTGTTCGGTCCTGCTGGTGTCGGTATCGTGCTCACCGGCATGGGCCGCGACGGGACGATCGGCGCGCGCAATCTTGTTGAGGTGGGGGCCGAAGTGCTCGCGCAGGATTCGTCGAGCTCGGTGGTCTGGGGCATGCCCGGATCGGTTGCGCGGGCGGGTCTTGCGAACGTGGTGGCACCGCCCGCGCAGCTCGCCGCCTGCGTCGCGGCGCGCGGTTCGGCATGGACCTGAGCCCTGCCACGGCGCGCCAGATCGCGCGCATTTTCGAAAAGGATACCGGGCAGCGCCTTGGCGATGATCGGCTGTGGCGGGTCAATGCCATGCTGACGCCCTTATGTCGTCGCCTTGGTGTCGAGCCGAGCGATCTGGCGGGGCGAGCCGCCGCCGATCCGCGCGATCCCGCGATGACGCAGGTCGTCGATGCGCTTTTGAACAACGAGACGAGCTTCTTTCGCGACGGCGCGGTGTTCCGGCAGATCCAGGACGACATTTTGCCCGAACTGGCGCTGCGCTGCGCCGCGAGCCGACGAATACGCATCTGGTCCGCCGGCTGCGCGACAGGGCAGGAACCTTATTCGATCGCGATGCTGTTCGCCGAGGATCCCGAACGCTGGCAGGGCTGGTCGATTGAGATATTGGGCACCGATATGTCGCGCGCCGCGCTCAAGCGGGCGAGCGCGGGAAACTACACCGCATTCGAAGTGCAACGGGGGCTTCCCGGGCGGCTTCTGGGCAACTGGTTCGTCGAAAAGACCGACGGCAGTTGGACGATCGTGCCGCAGATCGCCGCGATGGTCCGCTTCGCACCCCATAATCTGATGAGGCCACCGCCTGGCCAGCGCAGCTACGATCTCGTCTTGTGTCGCAACGCGTTGCTCTATTTTCCGCCGCACAACCGCGCGGTGGTCCTCGCCGGGCTGGCTGCGGCGATGAAGCCCGATGCGGCGTTGATCCTCGGCGCGGGAGAGACGGCAGGAGCCGATGCGCGTCAACTCGTTGCCGACGCGGACCTGCTGACCGTCTTCCGCCACGCAGCCTGACGCCCTTGCCCCTTTGCGGGGCGGAGCTACATGTGGCGCATGAGCGAGATCATCGATTGCCCGTCGCCGAATCATGACGCCCGCAAGCTGCCGATCAGCATGGTCGTGCTCCACTATACCGGGATGCAGGACGGCCCGTCGGCGATCGAACGGCTGACCGATGCCGACGCCAAGGTTTCAAGCCATTATGTGGTTGCCGAGGACGGGCAGGTGCTTCGTCTCGTGCCTGAGGATCGGCGCGCCTGGCATGCGGGCAAGAGCCATTGGCGGCACATCACCGACGTTAACTCGGCCAGTGTCGGTATCGAGATCGTCAATCCCGGCCACGAATGGGGCTATCGCCCGTTTCCACGCGCGCAGATGGATTCGATCGTCCCGCTCGTCGCCGAGATCGTGAAGCGATACGATATCGCGCCGGCCAACGTCGTCGGCCATTCGGATATCGCGCCGGCGCGCAAGCAGGATCCGGGCGAGCTGTTCGATTGGGAAATGCTCGCCAAGGTCGGCCTCGCGATCAAGCGGCCGCGCAAGAACCTCGCTGATCCGCATTGGACGCCGGGCGGCTTCCTGCTCGCGCTCGAACGCTTCGGCTATGACGTTGTCGACGGCCCGGCTGCCGTTACCGCCTTCCAGCGCCGTTTCCGACCCGAGACGATCGACGGGATCGCCGATGGCGAGTGTCGCGCCATCCTGCTGAGCCTCCTGCTGGACCGTGAAAATGGCCTTAGCCGCTAAAGTGGGTGAGGGTCGCGCCCCGATCCTCGGCGTCGTCCGCTCGGTCATGGGCCAGCCCTGGCATTGGCGCGGTGGCTCCGCCGACGCCCGCGACGAGGGGTTCGAGCCGGACGATCTGGTGACCCAGTTGCTGCTCGCGCGCGGTTGTCCGCGCGACGCGGTCGAGGACCATCGCGCGCCGACGATACGTGCTTTCATGCCCGATCCGTCGATCTTTCGTGACATGGACCGCGCCGCCGAACGCCTGGCCGATGCAGTGTTGGCTGGAGAAGCTATCACTGTTTTTGGTGATTATGACGTTGATGGAGCAACTTCCGCAGCATTGTTGATACGCATTCTGCGCGATCTGGGGTGCCCGGTCGGCTATTATATCCCCGATCGGCTGATGGAGGGTTATGGCCCGTCGGGCGAAGCGCTGGTGCGGATCGGGACGGCAGGCAGCAAGCTGATTGTCACGGTCGATTGCGGCGCGCAGGCGTTTGACGCGCTTGCGCAGGCGAGCGCCGCCGGGATCGAGGTGATCGTCGTCGATCATCATCAATGCGCGGCCAGGCTTCCGGAAGCGCTCGCGGTCGTGAACCCCAATCGGCTCGACGAAGATGAAGGTGCGGCGCATGGCCATCTGGCGGCGGTCGGGGTTGCCTTCCTGTTGGGTGCGGCGTTGCTGCGCGTGCTGCGGGCACGTGGATTTTTTGCGGGAAAGATCGAGCCGAAGATATTGGAACTGCTCGATATCGTTGCCCTCGGGACGGTGGCCGATGTTGCACAGCTCAAGGGGCTCAATCGTGCCTTCGTCGCGCAGGGGCTCAAGGTGATGGCGAACCGGCGCAATGTTGGTTTGAACGCGCTGATCGGCGCGGCGCGGCTGTCGCGTGCGCCCACCTGCACCGATCTCGGCTTTGCGCTGGGGCCGCGTATCAACGCGGGTGGGCGTGTCGGCAAGTCCGATCTTGGCGTGCGCCTGCTGACGACCGAAAATGCCGATGAAGCGACGGAGATCGCCGCCGAACTCGATCGGCTGAACGAGGAACGCCGTGCGATCGAGGCGACCGTTCAGGCCGAGGCGGAAGTGGCTGCGCTCCATCAGGGCAATCGCGCGGTCGCGGTGGTTTCGGGCGAAGGCTGGCATCCCGGCGTGATCGGGATCGTGGCGGGGCGCCTCAAGGAGAAGCTCGGCAAGCCCGCGATCGTCATCGCTCTCGATGCCGAAGGCGTCGGCAAGGGATCGGGCCGGTCGGTGTCGGGCGTCGATCTGGGCGCAGCGATCCTGGCGGCGAAGGATATGGGGCTGCTCGTCGCGGGCGGCGGTCATGCGATGGCGGCGGGTCTGACGGTCGGCCCGGGGGGTATCGAGGCGTTGGCCGACTTCCTCGATGCGCGGCTCGAAACCGCGGTCGCGCAGGCATCGGACGGACGCGCACTGCTTCTCGACGGCGTCGTCGCATCCGGCGGCGTCACGCCCGCATTGGTGGAGGCTTTGGAAGCCGGTGGACCTTATGGCGCGGGTTGGCCGGCCCCCCGGATCGCCGCCGGGCCGGTACGGATCATCAAGGTCGATGTGGTCGGCAACGGACATGTCCGCGCGATCGTTCAGGGTCGCGACGGCCGTTCGTTCAAGGCGATGGCCTTCCGCGCTGCGGAAACGCCACTGGGTGAGGCGCTGCTCGGCGCCGGGCCGGGCCGCTCGCTCTGGATCGCGGGCCGACCGAAGATCGACGATTGGGGAAGCCGCCCCGCCGCCGAAATGCACCTTGAGGATGCCGCCTGGGCCGATTGAGGCTCAAAACCCGATCCCGCACGTTCCAGCGGCTCAGTAACAGGAGACCGCCATGACCGAGATCGACCGGCTCGTCCTTGCGCCCGACGATATCGATCTGGCGCGGTCGCCATTGGGCCGCGAACTGGGGCACGAAACCTATGTGCTGGGCGCGTTCAATCCGGGGCTGACAAGGCTGCCCAACGGCAATCTGTTGATGATGGTCCGCGTCGCCGAGGCGCTGCGCCATCCGATCCGCGACGGTCATGTCCACGCGATCCGCTATGACGAGGCGGGCGGGCGTTTCACGATCGACGCATGGCCGCTCGAATTTGCCGACACCGCCGATCCGCGCAAGTTCATGATCCGCGGCGGCGGGTGGAAGATCATGGCGCTGACCTCGCTCAGCTGGCTGCTGCCGGTCGAACTCAGCCCCGACGGGCTCGGCCGGATCGCGATCCATTACGACAAGGCGATCGCGCCCCGATACGATCTTCAATGCTACGGCCTGGAGGATGCGCGGATCAGCAGGGTCGGCGATCGCTTCTTCATGACGACTTGCTCGGTCAGCCCCGAGCGGCACTCGACCACGCTCTACAGCTCGAACGACGCGCTGGACTGGCATTTCGAAGGGATCGTCCTCGATCATCAGAACAAGGACATGCTGATTTTCGAAGGGCTGATCGGTGGCAAATATTGGGCGCAGACGCGGCCGCTCGGCGATCTCTATTTCGCCTACCCACCGGGCAGCGAATGGCGTGCAGGGCCGTCGATCAACCTCGCCAGTTCGCCCGACGCGCTCCACTGGAAGCCATATGAGAAGCCTGGAATCCGGCCGCATGCCGGCACGGTCGCGACAGCGCGGATGGGGGGCGGGACGCCGCCGATCCTGACCGACGATGGCTGGCTGACCCTGTGGCACGGCGTCGAGCCGAGCGGGATCGTCGGCATCTACCGCACTTATTGGTCGATCCTCGACCGCGACGATCCGTCGAAGCTGGTTCGCACCGACCACGCGCCGCTGATCGAGGCGAACCCAGACCTCACCCGGCCGATCGAGGAGCAGATGTATCTCCACGATGTCGTGTTCACGACGGGCATCGTCGATGCGGGCGATCATTTCGTCGTGGCGTCGGGCGAGGCGGATCTCGCCTGCCGGATTACCCACATCCCCAAGGCGCGCTTCGGCCTCTAGGCCGGTATGTGGTTCGCCCCGATGTAGGCGAAGGTCATCGCCGGGCCGAGCGTTGCGCCGGGGCCGGGATAGGAGCGGCCATAGATCGAGGCGGTGCAGTTGCCGGCCGCGTAGAGGCCTGCGATCGGCTGACCGTCGGTACCAACGACCCGTGAATGCTCGTCGGTAACGAGGCCGCCCTTGGTGCCGAGATCGCCCAACAGCATGCGGACCGCGAGGAACGGGCCTTTGTCGACCGGAGCGAAGCTGCCATTGGGTTTGACGGTCGGGTCGTTCCAGAAACCCTCATAGGGGCTCTCTCCCCGTTGGAAGTCCTCGTCGACGCCCTTGGCGGCCATCGTGTTGAAGCGGGCGAGAGTAGCCTTCAGGTTCGCGGCGTCGATCCCGGTCTTGCCGGCCAGCGCCTCGATCGTGTCGGCCTGGATGAAGAAGCCCGCGTCGATCAACGCTTGCGGCGTCTTGCCCGGCATCATGCCGCAGAACATGTAGCGGCTGCGGTGGGTGGCATCGACGATCAGCCACGCTTCGGTAAGCCCCGCCTTTCGCATGGCCGATCCGAACGAGTAATAGTCGGCAGCCTCGTTGACGAAGCGCCGTCCCGACTGATCGACGACGATGCTGTGGGGGAGGGATCGTTCGGCGAGGCAGAAGATCGCATCAGGCACACCCGGCATCGCGAAGGCGGTGCCCCACCAGGCGGCGTCGAGCATCGCGGTCTTCGCACCGATGGCGTCGGCCATGCGGATGATGTCGCCGGTGTCGTCTCGCGAGGCGGACGATTGGGCGCCGTCGATCCCCTGAAGCTCGGTCCGCATCGCATCGGCATGGGCGAAGCCGCCCGCGCAGAGGAACAGCGCCTTGCCCGCGCCGATCCGCCCGCCGCCCGCCAGCACAATGCCGGTCGCGCGGCCACCCTCGATCACCACCTCGGCGATCGGGCTGTTCAGGCGGACCTCGATCCCCAGCCGGTCGGCGACCATGCGGAGTTGGCCGATCAGGCTTTCGCCGCAGCCGAGCGGGATCCAGCCTTTCGCGCGGCGCAGCTTCTCGCCCAGGAACACCCGCGCCATCGCGGCGATGCTGGTGAGGCTGGTGAAGGCGCGCGAGACCTTGGGAATGTCCTTGATCATGATCGCGAAGGGCGCGCCCGACCGGCGCATCGTCGCGAGGTTCGCGCCCAGCCTGCGGCCGTCGGCGATCTCCATATCGAGCCCGCGGGCGAGACCGGCATGGAGGGCGGCGCGATAATCGGGCTGGGGCGAGCTGGTCCAGGCAAAGCCTTCGTCGGTCAGCAGATCGACGAGATGCGGCCCCTGTTCGAGCATCGCGCGGCGCTTGGCCTTGTCGGTCGGGTCGTCGGCGGGGTTGCGGATCTCGTCGAGATAGGCTTCGGCTGCGTCCAGCGTATCGTGGACGCCCGAGGCACGCTGATAGCGGTTGGTGGGCACCCACAGGCCGCCGCCCGACAAAGCGGTCGTGCCGCCCCAGACGGCGGCTTTCTCCAGCACTCTGACTTTGAGCCCGCGCTTCGCCGCGACGATGGCGGCGGTCAGCCCCGAAGCGCCGCTGCCGACCACCACCACATCGAAGCTTTCATCCCAGCTCATGCGATCCTCCCGGGCCGGCCGGTCTGATGACGGCCTGATCCGGGAGCGATCGTGCACCGCCGGTGCGCCCACGTCAACGCGGGCGAACCGATCGGTTCGGCTTTAGGCGTGGAATGGCAAGGTGAGCGCGTCGGCGACCGCCTTGTGCCGGATCTTGCCGCCCGAAACATTGAGGCCGGCGGCCAGATGCGGGTCGGCCGCCATCGCGGCTTCGGCGCCCAGATGAGCGAGCTTGAGCACGAAGGGCAGGGTGGCGTTGTTGAGCGCGAAGGCCGAGGTGCGCGCGACCGCGCCGGGCATGTTGGCGACGCAATAGTGGATGATGCCGTCGACTTCGAACACCGGATCGTCATGCGTGGTGGCGTGGCTGGTTTCGAAACAGCCGCCCTGATCAATCGCGATGTCGACGAGGACCGAACCGCGTTTCATCGTCTTGAGCATGTCGCGGGTGACGAGCTTGGGGGCTGCGGCGCCGGGCACCAGCACCGCGCCGATCACGAGATGCGCCTTGGCGACGGCGGCGGCGATCGCGGCCTTGCTGGCATAGGCCGTCTTGATCTGGCTGGAAAAGAACATGTCGAGTTCGGCGAGGCGATCGTTGGAGATGTCGTAGATCGTCACGTCGGCGCGCATGCCGACCGCCATCTGCGCGGCGTTCACGCCGGCGATGCCGCCGCCGAGGATCGCGACCCGCGCAGGCGCAACGCCCGGCACGCCGCCCAGCAGCACGCCGCGCCCGCCCTGTTCTTTCTCGAGATAATGCGCGCCGACCTGCACCGACATGCGGCCCGCGACTTCGGACATGGGCTTGAGGAGAGGAAGGCCGCCGCGCGGCGACGTGACGGTTTCATAGGCGATGCAGGTCGCGCCCGACGCCATCAGCCCTTCGGCCTGCGGCTTGTCCGCGGCGAGGTGGAGATAGGTGAAAAGGAGGTGGCGCGATTCCAGCATCGCGATCTCGCTCTGCTGCGGCTCCTTCACCTTCACGATCATGTCGGCGCCCGAAAAGACCGCGCCGGCATTGGGCACGATCCGCGCGCCCGCATCGACATAGTCCTGATCCTCGAAATCGATCCCCATGCCCGCCTGGGTCTGGACGATCACTTCGTGGCCCGCCGCAGTCAGTTCGGCGACCGAGGCCGGGGTCAGACCGACGCGATATTCGTGGTTCTTGATTTCCTTGGGGACGCCGACGCGCATGTCTCTCTCCTCGCAGATTGCGATATGTCCTCAGATATAACGCTTTTGCCGGGCACGAAGGTTGCGAATATATCGCGCCGGGGCCGTAATGATGCGCGTGTGGGGCGGCCGGCCGGCACGATAATTTCGTAGAACGGGAAGCGCGAAAATCCGATTCGCAGCGTCACGATGGATGCTCGGAAGTTGTCAAAGTTATCACGACGTCCCCGTCAAAACACATCATATTGATTAGCATTCGCAATAATGAGCGAGTGGCGGACGATGAGAAAGAACAACGCGCGAGCGCGATTGAGATGGTTTGTACTTTATTTGTTCTAATTTGTCAAGGTGACTTGAGGAACAGGCGGCAGCTTCCGCCCCAATAGCGGACGTGCCCGATCTCAGTTATCAAGCCCCTATGGGCGAACCGTGGTTCAGAAAGATCAACCCGCTGTTGTATTGGCCGATCCGACGTCAGGGATGGCTGTGGATCATCAGCATGCTGATCTTGCCTTGGCCTTTCGGTTTCGTGTTCATCAACGAGGTGGAAGACAATCCCATCCTCGGTTGGCTTTGTGGTATCATATTCGCGGTAATAGCGTTGTTCGGTTGGGCTGGAATTCTGTGGAAAACGGAACAGAACTACGACCGCTAACCACCCCATTTCCGTCATTGCGAGCATAGCGAACCAATCCAGTTCGGAGTGGATTGCCGCGTCCCCTGCGGCTCCTCGCAATGACGAGTGGGTAGGGCGTTCTCTCTAATCGGCGTCACCCCGGGGTTGATCCGGGGTCCAGCTGCCTGTTCCCGGCGTCGAAAGGGGAAGAAGACGCTGGACCCTGGATCACGTCCGGGGTGACCATGTGTGAAAGTGAGCAACGGTTCGCGGGCGGAAGGAGGAGAGGCGGGATGATCGAGGAGAAGGTGCGCTACGGTGCCGGGGACTCGCACGGGCGATTGTTCGTGCCCGAGGGGGCGTCGTCGCGGCCGGGGGTGATCGTTTTTCCGGGCGGGGGCGGGATCGGGGAGGCGGCCTATCGGTCGGCGCGGCGATTGGCCGAGCAGGGCTATGTGACGCTGGCGGCGGACTATTATGGCGGCGGCTATCGGGGCGCGGACATGGGCGACGCCGAGAATCTGCGGCGCTTCCAGGAACTGCTGGGCGATGTCGGGTTGATGCGCAGCCGCGCGAAGGAAGCTTTCGATGTGCTGGCGGCGCGGCCCGAGGTCGATGCCGAGCGGGTCGCGGCGATCGGTTATTGCTTCGGCGGGGCGATGGCGGTGGAGTTCGCACTGTCGGGGGCGGCGCTGCGGGCGGCGATTGGTTTTCATATGCTGCTGAACCCGCTGACCCTGTCCGACGCGGGCAAGCTGAAGGCGCGGCTGCTGGTGTGTAACGGGACGCGCGATCCTTATGCGCCGATCGAGGACGTCGTGGCGTTCGAAGCGGGGATGCGCGATCACGACGCCCAGTGGCAGGTCAACCTCTATGGCGGGGTGCGCCACAGCTTCACCGATCCCGATGCGACGGGCGATCCGGAGGTTTACCGCTACGACGCGCATGCCGACCGCGAATCCTGGAATGCCGCGACTTTCCTGCTTCGGGACGCTTTCGGAAGCTGAACCGGCGCTGTCCATTGCGGCCCCATGGAACAAATGATAGTGGCCCGCCGCTATGCGCCAGACACGGGGGACGGAGTCGGCGCCCGGGATGAAGCCATTGACGGCCAGGAAGTCCAACACCGCATGACGACAGACCCGGAATTGCCGGCCGACGGCGCGTCTGAGCCGAACGGCCCGGTCGCGATCCACTCGCAGGGCGAGAGCCACGCGCACGGCGGCATGGCGAAGCTGGTGGTGGGCGCGATTGGTATCGTCTTTGGCGATATCGGCACGAGCCCGCTCTACGCCTTCCGCGAAACATTCGCCGGGCATCACCCGCTGCTGCCCGATCGGCTCCACATCCTGGGCGTGCTGAGCCTGATCTTCTGGTCGATGATGCTGGTCGTCACGATCAAGTACGTCATGATCATCATGCGCGCCGACAACAAGGGCGAGGGCGGCAGCCTGGCGCTGCTCGCGCTGATCAACCGCAAGTCGGAAGGCAAGCGCTGGACCAAGGGCATCGTCCTGCTCGGCGTGTTCGCCACGGCCCTGTTCTATGGCGACAGCATGATCACCCCGGCGATTTCGGTGCTGTCCGCGGTCGAGGGGCTGACGACGGTCAATCCGGGCTTCACGCCCTTCGTGCTGCCGATCGCAGTGGGCATCCTGATCGGCCTTTTCTTCATTCAATCGCGCGGGACGGCGAAGGTGGGGCTGTTGTTCGGCCCGATCATGCTGGTCTATTTCACCGTGCTGGCGGTGCTGGGCATCATCCATATCCTGGGCAATCCCGCGGTGCTGGTGGCGTTGAACCCCTGGTATGCGATCCAGTTCTTCATCACCGACGGCTATCTGGCGTTTCTCGCCATGGGTTCGGTGGTGCTGGCGGTGACGGGTGCCGAGGCACTTTACGCCGACATGGGCCATTTCGGACGCAAGCCGATCGGCGTATCATGGCTCGTCTTCGTGCTGCCCGCGCTGATGCTGAACTATCTGGGGCAGGGGGCGATGATCCTGTCGCAGGACATCAACACCGCGCTGCAGACGATCCACAACCCGTTCTTCCTGCTGGCGCCCGAATATCTGCGCCTTCCGCTGGTCATTCTCGCGACGATGGCGACGGTGATCGCGAGCCAGGCGGTGATTTCGGGCGCTTTCTCGGTCACGCAGCAGGCGATCCAGCTGGGCTTCATGCCGCGACTGCGCATCACGCACACCAGCGCGGGCGCGATCGGGCAGATCTATATCCCGGTGATGAACTGGGGCCTGATGGTGATGGTGATCCTGCTGGTCATCTCGTTCCGTTCCTCGTCGAACCTCGCCGCAGCCTATGGCATCGCCGTGACGGGTGCGATGGCGATCGACACCTGCCTGCTGGCGGTCGTGCTGGTCCACCTGTGGGGCTGGAACAAGTGGCTGGCCGCACCGCTGATCGGCGTATTTGCGCTGGTCGACCTTGCCTATTTCGGCGCGAATTTGACGAAGGTGCCCGACGGGGGCTGGTTCCCGCTGCTGATCGGCTTCATCGCCTTCACGCTGTTGACCACATGGGCGCGCGGGCGCCAGCTGATGATGGCGCGGATGCGCGAAGTGGCGATGCCGGTGAAGGTGTTCGTCCAGTCGGCGGTGGCATCGGCCACGCGGGTGCCGGGAACGGCCGTGTTCATGACGAGCTCGCCCGAAGGCGTGCCCCATGCGCTGCTCCACAATCTGAAGCACAACAAGGTGCTGCACGAGCGGGTGATCCTGCTGACCGTCAAGATCGCCGACGTGCCCTATCTCACGAGCGGCAACCGGATGGACTTCAAGGATCTGGGCCACGGCTTCCATCGCGTCGTCGTCAATTACGGCTTCATGGAGGATCCGGACGTGCCCGCGGTTCTGGCGTCGACCCGCGCGTGCGGGCCCGAATTCCGGATGATGGACACCAGCTTCTTCCTCGCGCGGCAGACGTTGCTGCCGTCGTCGCGGCCGGGCATGGCGATCTGGCGCGAGAAGCTGTTCGCGTGGATGCTGCGTAATGCGGAAAGCGCGATGGAGTTCTTCAAGCTGCCGACCAATCGGGTCGTTGAGCTTGGCAGTCAGGTGGAGATCTAAGTTTTTCGTGCCCCGGCTTGCGCCGGGGCGACGGATCAATCGATCTGGCCGATGCCTTCACAGCTGAGATCGAACGCAGCCAGGCCCGCATCCAGATAGCCGGCGAGCATCGGCATATCCATGAGCTGGGCGACGGCTTCGTCGGTGCCGTCCTCGCCGGCGGCCTCGATCGCCTCGTCCCATTCGCTGGCGTCGAACGTGCCGCGACCGACAAGTGCCAGCGCCAGCACCTCGTAAAGCTCATCGTCGGCCAGATCGTCGAGCAGGCTCGACACTTCTTCCTCGATCGCCTCGTTGGCTTCGTCCTCGATGACGGCGAAGGGATCGTCGGAGTCGGTGGGGTCGGTGTCCGCCTCGGTTTCAATCGCGGGCACCTGCGCTTCCAGCTCGCGGGCGCGGATGATCAGCCGGCAGACAGTCTCAATCGATACGGTCAGTTCCATCGCACAGTTCCTTTTCCCCAGTCCGTGCGGCCAACGTGGGCCTGCGGCTGTGGTTCCGGGACGGTGCAAAGGATTTTGAAGGACCGTGGAGTGGTAGCGGAGGAGGGACTTGAACCCCCGACACGCGGATTATGATTCCGCTGCTCTAACCAGCTGAGCTACTCCGCCCCGATGGGCACCGCTCCACGGTGGACGCGGCCTATAGGTGGCGTCTGCGCGGTGGTCAACAGGCCGTTCGACGCCGGCCGGGAAATTACGGACGCCTAAGATAACGAACTGGGTTCGAAAATCGAGCGCTAGCGCTCGGACATGCTTGACCCGTAGGTCCCGCGAGAGAATAACGCATTATAAAGCGCGGGGGAGACGCGCGAACCAGGAGATCAGACCATGACCGACGGTATCAGCAGCACCGCCACCACCGAAACCGTGGAGCCCATCGAGGCACCCAAGGCCACCCGCCAGAAGATGCAGATCTTCCGCGGCGCCGACGCACCCGAACTGGGCAAGGATGCGATGCCGTTTGTCGGGGTCGATGCGGGCGTGATGGCAGGCTTTGCCAAGCTGGCGGCGGCGCAGGGCGGCGAGGAGCGCGTTGCGGGCGAAGATGTCCGCGTTCTCTTCAGCATGCCCGGCGGGGGCATGAGCCTGTGCTATTCCTGGTTCAAGAGCGGCTACGTCCTGCCGCGCCACAGCCACAATGCCGACTGCATCTACTATATCCTGGGCGGTGCGCTGCGTGCGGGCACGCAGATTCTGCGCAAGGGCGACGGCATCTTCATCCCGGCCGACTTCGGCTATACGTTCGAAGCGCTGGAGGATGGTGTCGAGTTTCTCGAATGCCGCAATGCCACCGCGTTCAACATCCATTTCAAGGGCAATGACGACGCCCATTGGGACAAGATGGCCGCCAGCTATCGCGACAACAAGGATCGCTGGAAAGAAGAGACGGTGAAGCCCACGGACCGCGTTCCGGCCTGAGACGGTGGAGCGCGCACCGCTCGGGCTCGCCGCCCGCATCTCGATCCTCCTCGCCCCGGTCCTGTCGGCTTATGCCGTCGCCGGGCTGACGCCCATCCTGCCCAAAGTCGGCGCCCATTTCGCGGCGACGCCGGGGGTGGGGTGGCTCACCCGGCTGATGGTGACCTCGATCGGCATCGCGATGCTGTTCGCGCCGTTCACCGGCATCCTCGCGCGCAAGCTGGGATGGCGTCGTGCGCTGATCCTCGGGCTGATCGGCTATGCGGCCTTCGGCGTCGCGGGCGGCATGATCGACAATCTGTGGCTGATCGTCGCGACGCGGTTCGGCCTTGGCCTGTCGACCGCGATCATCGCCACGCTGCTCGTCTCGCTGATCGCGGTCGAGATGGAGGGCGATCAGCGCAACCGATGGCTTGGCTATGTGATGGTCACCGGAACGCTGGGCGCGCTCGTGCTCGTGCCGATCTCGGGCTTTTTGGGCAAGATCGACTGGCGGTTGCCCTTCGGGGTGCATGCGATCGCGCTGGTCGTCGTCGTCCTCGTCGCATCGGGCATCCCGCACAGCGTCGGCGCACCGCCGCAGCACAGTCCGAAATCGGTCGATCGGGCGGCTTTCCCGTGGGGCATCGTGATCCTCGGCCTGGCGACCGGGGCGCTGGTCAGCACGCAGACGCTCTACACGCCGTTCCACCTTGCCGATATCGGCGTCCATGATCCCGGCATCGTCGGGCTTACCATGCTGCCGGGTGCGCTGGTGGGCGCGGTGGTGTCGATATTCTACGGCCGGTGGCGGCGCAGCGTATCGCTGAATGCGACCTTCATCATTTGCTTCGCGGTGATGGCGGCGGGGCTGCTGCTAGTCGGTTTTGCGGCGACGCTGCCGATTCTGCTGGCGGGGCAGGCGGTGATTGGCCTGGGCTTGGGCTTCGTGACCCCCAATCTCTACGCCTTTGCGGCGCTGGTGGGACGGGACATCGACAAGACGCGTAATATGGGGTTGGCACGCGGCGCGTATTTCGCCGCGCCTTTCCTGGCCCAGTTCGCATTGGAGCCGATTGCGGGCTTGGCGAATGCGGGCATGGCGCTGGCTGCGCTGGGCATTTTCGGCCTTGTCGCCGCGCTGGTTGTGCGGGCGATGATGCCGCGTGCGCTTGCCGTCGCGGCCTGACGGCTCTTTTCCCCGGCGCATTTCAGTGCAAAGGGGTGGCGCATGAACAAGGGCAAGCAGGTCGCGGCGCTCGGCGCCTTCGCACGCGCGCAGCGCGAGGAAAATCGCCGCAGGCTGATCGCGGCGGCACGCCGGGTCTTTGAACGGTCGGGTTACCTCGCCCCCTCGGTCGACGATATCGCGCAGGAAGCGGGCGTAAGCCGCCAGACCTTCTACCGCCATTTCGACGGCAAGTTGGCCGTGGCGATGGAGTTCTTCGACGAACAGCACCAACTGGCGCGCAAGGTGTGGGGTCAGATTTCTGCTGAACAGGCCCGCGATCCGCAGGGCGCGCGTGCGTGGCTGACCAAAATGCTCGATGGTTACGAGCAGGATCGCAACGCATTGCGGGCGTTCTTCGAAATGGGTGCAGTCGAGCCGACCTTCACCAAGGCAGTGAAGGATCTGGTGCGCGATTATATGGCGGAGCTGACCGAGAATATCCCGCTGTTCAGGTACGAACAGGACGGCAGCGTGCAGGATCGCGAACGCTTTGCCGATGCGGTGCTGCTGGTTGAACTGATCCTCGAACAGTTCAACAGCTACATCATCCATTATGCGCTGCTTGAACGGAACGATATGCTCGACGCGCTGACCCGATCCTTCTGCCGGTTCATCGCGCGCTATCCGTGACATCCTGTCGTTTACAAGATGTAACAGGTTCGATAGACAGTGCCTACGAGGTAAGACGCGCGGCGGATCATGGCTCTGTCACGCGACTTCGATCGGGCTAAACTATCGCGCCATTCCGCCACCACCCTCTCGGCGGAATGGCGTTTTTTAGAACAGTCCCTCGATCACACCCTCGGCGTCGATGCGGATGGCTTCTGCGGCCGGCACTTTCGGCAGCCCGGGCATCGTCATGATCTCCCCGCAAATCGCGACCACGAAGCCCGCGCCTGCGGAAAGGCGTACTTCGCGCACCGGCACGACATGGCCCGTCGGGGCGCCAAGCAATGCGGGGTCGGTCGAGAAACTATATTGGGTCTTGGCGAGGCACACGGGCAGGTGCCCGTAGCCAGCTTGTTCCCAGCGATCGAGTTGCGCGCGGACGCTGGGGTCGGCGACGGCCTCCTCGGCGCGATAGATGCGCGTGGCGATGGTGTTGATCTTGTCGAACAGCGACAGGCCGTCGTCGTAGAGGGGGGCGAATTGCGCGGCGCCCTTGTCGGCGATCGCAGCGACCGCCTCCGCCAGCTCGACCGCGCCCGCACCGCCCTGCGCCCAGTGGCGGCACAGTATAGCATGTGATCCATGCGCTTCTGCGATATCGCGCAGCACCTGAAGCTCCGCCTCGCTGTCGCTGACAAAATGATTGATCGCGACGATGGCGGGCACGCCGAACTGGCGGACATTTTCGATGTGGCGGATCAGGTTGACCGACCCGCGGCGAACCGCCTCGACATCTTCCTTGCCCAGATCTGCCTTGGCGACGCCGCCATTCATCTTGAGCGCGCGCACCGTCGCGACGATCACGACGGCTTCGGGCGATAGCCCGGCCTGCCGGCACTTGATGTCGAAGAATTTCTCCGCGCCCAGATCGGCGCCGAAGCCTGCTTCGGTCACAACATAGTCGCCCAGCGACAGCGCCGCGCGGGTCGCGATGACGGAATTGCAGCCATGCGCGATATTGGCAAACGGCCCGCCGTGGACGAACGCCGGATTGCCTTCGAGCGTCTGCACCAGATTGGGCTGGATCGCCTGGCTCAGAAGCACCGCCATTGCGCCGTCGGCCTTGAGATCACGGGCTGTGATGGGCTTGCGGTCGCGGGTATAGGCGACGACGATGCGGCCGAGCCGCGCCTCCATGTCGGCCAGATCTTCGGACAGGCACAGGATCGCCATCACTTCGGACGCAACGGTGATGTCGAAGCCGGATTCGCGGGGGAAGCCGTTGGCAGCACCACCGATCGACTGGACGATGTCTCGCAGCGCACGATCGTTCATATCGAGCACGCGGCGCCACATCACCCGGCGCACGTCGATGCCGAGCGCGTTACCCCAGTGGATATGATTGTCTATCATCGCGGCGAGCAGATTGTGCGCCGAGGTGATGGCGTGGAAATCGCCGGTAAAGTGGAGGTTGATATCCTCCATCGGCGCGACCTGCGCAAAGCCGCCACCGGCCGCACCACCTTTCATGCCGAAGCACGGGCCAAGCGAGGGCTCGCGCAGGCACAGCACCGTCTTGCGCCCGATGCGGTTGAGCGCGTCGGCGAGGCCCACTGACGTCGTCGTCTTGCCTTCGCCTGCCGGGGTGGGGTTGATCGCGGTGACGAGGATCAGCTTGCCACGCTTTCCCGTCTTTTCCTGATCGCGGAGCCAGGGGAGGGCGATCTTGGCCTTGTATCGACCATAAGGTTCGACGGCCTCGTCCGGTATCCCCAGGCTGCCCGCGACGGCGGCGATGGGACGAAGCGTGGCGGCGCGGGCGATCTCGATATCGGTCTGCATGGACCGATCGGTATCAAGGCGGAACGGCCTGCGCTATCCCCTCGTTGGCGCGTCATGACGAACTATCTGTGGATCATTGGAGCGCTGGCGCTGATATCCCCGGCCGGTGCCCGCGCGCCGCGAGCGCCCCGTGGCGAAATCGTGCTGCCGATGGATGCGCCGGTGATCGCGGTTGAGATGGCAGGTGTGCCATTACGGCTTCGGGTTGGGCTGGAGGCGAAAGATGTCGTCGAGATCAATGCCGACGTGATCGCACGGCTTCCCCTGCGTTTCGAGGATGGCTTCGATGCCGAGGTGGGACGCGAGACAATCAAGGGCGTGACCGCGATCGGCGAACTGCGGATCGGCAAGACGAAGCGGATGGTGCAGCTGTCATCGCATGGACGATCATGCTGCGATGGTGTGGATGGCGAGATCGGCATCGGCCTGCTGCCTTATGCGACAGTCCGCTTCCTTCGCGACGATGTCGTCGGTTCGCCGACGGAACGCAGCCTGCCGGTGCGATCGACGATCGAACGCGGGCTGGAGGCGGTTCCGGCGGACAGCACGGTCGCGATCCAGTTCGCGCCGACCCGCGATCGGAGCGTCGCGACCGCAGCGGCCGGGGCAATCCTTGCGCGCCGGCTAGGCGGTGCGCCCGAGGGCGAGAGTTTCGAAATTCCCGCAGCTTTCGGGGTGACACGGCCGGCGCGGCGGGTGCGTTTCGGACGGCCGGCAGACATCGCCGGATTCTCCTTCGCCGAAATCCCGGTGCGGATGACGGATTTTGGCGGGCGCGAGACCTTTGTCGATCACGATAGCGATCCGGGCGACATCGTGGTCCAGCGGCGGATAAAGCGGCAGGAGGCTTGGCCGGTGGTAATGCTCGCGCGCGACCGGCTGAACCGCTGCGCCGAAATCCAGGTCGATGTGCCGGCTCAGCGGATGACGTTGCGATGCGCCTTCGATTAATCGCGCTGGTCGCGGCGATGCTGCCGCTCTGTGCTGCATCGCCCGACAATGCACGGACATTCGATCGCGCCTGGACGCTGGTCGATCGCCACTATTGGGATCGCAATTTTGGTGGAGCCGACTGGCCTGCGCTGCGCGATCACTATCGTGCGGAGGCGCTTTCCGCGCCCGATCAGGCAGCGTTCTATGCGACGCTCAACACGATGCTGGCAAAGATCGGCGACAGCCACGTCTATGCGCGCTCGCCTGCGGCGCTGGCTATGGAGCGCGCGCCCGACCGGACGAAGCGTGAAGCACGCGAAATCGCGCAGGGCATCTGGTCGATCCGCTTCGACGCGTTCATCCCGCCCGAAGAGCGATGGCTGCGCGCAACAATCAAGGCGATCCGACCCACCGCGCTGATCCTCGACCTGCGCGCGAATGGCGGTGGTCGGGATGACGTCTTCGATCGGATCGCGGGGATGTTTCTGCCGAAGGGCACGCCGCTGTTGTGGGGCGAAAGGATCGAGCGCGCGGCAGGGACGCGCCTGTATGACGGGCCGGTGTTCGTCCTGATCGGCCCGAGGACGGCGAGTGCCGCAGAACTGCTGGCGGTCGCGCTGGAGCGGGCGGGCGCCAAGATCATCGGCCAGCGTAGCAAGGGGGCGGTGACGGGCGGCGCGGACTATCGCTTGCCTGACGGGGGGCGGCTTACCGTGGCGGATTATGACGTGCGCCTGCCGGACGGAGCCCGGATCGAGAAAGTTGGGGTCATGCCGCGGCATCGTGTGGCGGAGCGTCCCGACGAAGATGCGCCGATGGCCTGCGCGCTCCACCTCGCAAGAGGTGGAGCGGCGTGCTGACGGCCTAGTTGAGCGAAACCTCGGCGACCTTTTCCTTGTAATCCTCTTTCGGATCGCGGCCGATCATCGTCTTGATGCCCGCGATCAGGCTCGATCCGTTCTCCCAGATCTCGGCCTTCTCGGGGTCGAGGCGCAGCAGGACGATCTTGGGATCGTCCTTGCCGTCTTCGTACCAGGCGGCGACGTGGCTGTTCCACAGCCGGTCGACGACGGCGCGGTCGGTATCGACACGGACGGTGCCATGGATCGTCGCGAACAGATCATGCCCCTTCGACGCAAAAGTCGCGATCGCGCGGCCGCCATAATTGGCGAGGCTGTTGGCGAAGGCATTGTCGGTGGAAGTGAACATCCACAACGGGCCGTGATCGCCTTCGACCTGAACGGTCATCGGGCGGGTATGGCCGTCCTCGGCCCCGTCCTGCCCGAGCATGATCGTCATGTCGGATTTAAGGGCTTTCCAGAACTTGGCTTCGAGCTCCTGCGGGGTCGGCATGTTCATTCTCCTCGGCTGTCGTTGCCGCGGAAACGGATGGCCGGGAAACGCGGTTCCCTCAGGCTGCCGCCGCGATCCTTTCCTTGCCCCGCGCCCCGCGCACGAGGCGGCCGGGCAGGGCGTCGGTCGGCTCGCCATCGCGATAGGTCACTTCGCCGGCGACGATCGTCCAGCGATAGCCCTCCGCGCGCTGGACGAGGCGACGAGCGCCGGTCGGCAGATCGTAGCGCACTTCGGGCGCGTAGAGGCTCAGGGCATCGAGATCGATGATGTTGAGATCGGCGCGCAGCCCCGGCTCGATCCGCCCGCGATCGGCGAGGCCGAGTGCCTGCGCGGTATCGTTCGCCTGCATCTGCACGAGTTCTTCGATACCGATGCCTTCGCCGCGCGTCCGCTTCGCCCAGAGCATCACCTGGGTCGGGAAGGAGCCGTCGCAGATGATCCCCATATGCGCGCCTCCATCGGACAGGCCCGGGATGGTGTTGGGATCGAGCAGAAGCTCGCGCGCATGATCGAGATTGCCATGCGCATAGTTGGTCGCGACGGTATAGATCAGCCCGCGTCCGCCATCGCTCAGCATATGGTCGAGCGCGATTTCCGCTGGCTCCACCCCGCGCGCTTCCGCGAGGCCCGCGATCGAATCTTCGGCGCGTGGTTCGTAATCGGTATTTTCGCGGGCTAGGATGTACATGCGGCTGAAATTGCGTAGCCCGGCGGGCAGATCGGGGCTGCGGTTCGCCTCCAGCAGCCGTTCGCGGAAGATCGGGTCGCTCAGCTTCGCCACCTTTTCGGCATGGGGCAACGCGATGATCTCGCGGAACACCGGGTTGGCGATGAAGGGGTTGTAGGTCAGTTCCAGCCCCTGCAGCGCGCCGACGCCGCGCGCCGCCACCTGTGCCTTCATCGGCAGGCCCGCATCCACCGCGTCGCCCAGATGCGCGACGATCCGGCGCCAGTCCTCGGGCCGCTCATGCTTCTGCATCAGCGAGAAGGAGAGGGGGCGGCCGCTTTCCTCGACCATGTGGCGCATCAGCGCGAACTCGCTGTCGACGTCGTCGAAGTCGCAGATCATCTGCAGCGTGCCCTTGCCGGCGGCCGCAAGGCCCTTGGCGATGCCGATGAGTTCGCGTTCGGCCGCCTTGAGCGTGGGTGTATGCTCACCGTCCGGCGTCTTGTGGTTGATCGTGCGCGACGTGGAAAAGCCCAGCGCGCCGGCTTCCACCGCGCGTTTCGCGATCGCGGCCATCGCGTTGATATCGGCCTCGGTCGCCTGCTCGAAGCAGGTTGCGCGCTCGCCCATCACATAGGTGCGCAGAGCGGCGTGGGGCAACTGGGTGCCGATATCGACGTCGAAGCGCCGTTCCTCGATCGCGTCGAGATAGTCTGGGAAGCTCAACCAGTTCCAGGGAAGGCCCTCGGTCATCACCGGATTGGGGATGTCCTCTACCCCCTCCATCAGCCGGACGAGCCGTTCGCGATCCTCGGGCTTGCAGGGCGCGAAGCCGACGCCGCAATTGCCCATCACGATCGTGGTGACGCCGTGCCAGGACGATGGCTGCATGCGTTCATCCCACAAAGCCTGCCCGTCATAGTGGGTGTGGACGTCGACGAAGCCGGGAGTGACGATCAGGCCGGTCGCGTCGATCTCCTGCGCGCCCGTGCCGCGAACCTCGCCGAGGGCGGCGATCCGGCCGTCCTTGACCGCGACATCGGCAACGAAACGCTCGCCACCGCTGCCGTCGACGACGGTTCCGCCGCGGATCACCAGGTCATATGCCGTTTCGGCCATCACTCTCTCCATATTTTCGGGAAGTGTGCGCCTTCGGTCGCGGGCTGAACAGCGTGGATTTATTGGCCATCACGACAAATGAGCGAGCATTGCGTCGCTTGTGCAATTGAGTTAACTCTTTTGCCAACGAGAGAGGGAGCCGACCGTTATGGAGTCGAAGATCGTCCCGACGATCTGGCCGAAGGGCAAGGAGTTACCGCCTCCGCGCGAGTCGATCGCAGAGGAGCGACTCTATCGAAAGCAACGGCTTGCGGCAGCGTGCCGTATCTTCGGGCGCCTGGGCTACGACATGGGCGGGGCCGGGCATATCACGGTGCGCGATCCCGGCGATCCGACGCATTTCTGGGTCAACCCGTACACGGTGCCGTTCGGCCATATCACGGTGTCGAGCCTGATCATGGTCAACCATGAGGGACGCCGGGTCGAGGGCGAAGGGCAGCTTAACCGTGCGGCTTTTGCTATCCATGCGCGACTTCACGAGGCGCGGCCGGACGTGTTGGCTGCGGCACATTCGCACTCGATCCACGGCAAGACCTGGTCGACTCTGGGCCGCACGCTCGATCCGCTGACGCAGGATGCGTGCGCCTTCTATCAGGATCACAAGGTGTTCTCGGCCTTTTCGGGCGTGGTTTACGACACCGATGAGGGTGATCGCATCGGCGAGGCGCTGGGTGACGGCAAGGCGGTGATCCTTCAGAATCACGGGCTGCTGACCGTCGGCGGATCGATCGAAAGCGCGGTGTGGCGCTATATCGGCATGGAGAACGCCGCGCAGGTGCAACTGTCGGCCGAGGCTGTCGGCACGCCGATCCCGATCCCGCACGACATCGCGATAAAGACGCGCGGCCAGATCGGGTCCGAGATTGCCGGCATCTACGGGTTCAAACCCTATTGGGACATGGTCGTCCGCGACGAACCCGACCTTTTCGACTGAAGGATCCCATTTTGTCCGATCATATCCTGACGCCCGAACAGGCGGAGATCCGGAGTGCCGTGCAGAAGGTGCTGGCCGATTTCGACGATGCCTATTGGCATGACTGCGACGAGGCGAAGCGCTTTCCCGAAGAGTTTGTGAAGGCGATGGCCGATGGCGGTTGGCTGGGCATCGCGATGCCGCAGTCGGTGGGTGGCGCGGGGCTGGGGCTGGGCGAGGCCGCGGCGATGATGCAGGCGGTGACCGAGAGCGGGGCGGGCTTCACCGGTGCATCGGCGATCCACCTCAACATCTTCGGCCTGATGCCGCTGATCCGGTTCGGCACCGACGAGCAGCGCGCGCGCCACTTGCCGCGCGTACTTGCGGGGGAGGACCGGGTTTGCTTCGGCGTGACCGAGCCCGATAGCGGGCTAGACACGACCAGCCTGAAGACCTTCGCGACGAAGAAGCCCGGCGGCGGATGGCGGATCAACGGGCGCAAGATGTGGACCAGCGGCGCGCAGACCGCGACCAAGATCCTGATCATCGTCCGCACCACGCCCAAGGAGGAATGCGCAAAGCCGACCGAGGGGTTGTCGCTGTTCTACACCGATCTCGATCGTTCAAAAGTCGACGTGCGGCGGATTCCCAAGATGGGGCGCAACGCGGTCGATACCAACGCGGTCTTTATCGACGATCTCGACGTGCCCGACGAGGATCTGGTCGGCGAAGTCGGCAAGGGTTTCCGCTACCTCCTGCACGGCCTCAACCCGGAACGCGTGCTGTTCGCGGCGGAATCCGTGGGGCTGGGGCGTGCGGCGCTGCGCAAGGCATCGGACTATGCGCGTGACCGGACCGTCTTCGGCCGACCGATCGGGCAGAATCAGGGTATCCAGCATCCGCTGGCGAAAAGCTGGATGGAACTGGAGGCCGCCAATCTGATGGCGTTCCAGGCCGCTCGCCTGTTCGATGCCGACCAGGAATGCGGATCCTTTGCCAACGCCGCCAAATATCTGGGCGCCGAGGCGGGCTTCCACGCGTGCGAAACGGCCGTCCTCACGCATGGCGGCATGGGCTATGCCCGCGAATTCCATGTCGAACGCTATTTCCGCGAGTCGATGATCGCGCGCATCGCGCCGGTCAGCCGCGAGATGATCTTCAGCTACGTTGCAGAGCGAGAGCTGGGGCAGAAGAAAAGCTATTGAGGAGAGAGCGATGGGCAAGCTGACGAGCAAGGTGATCGCGATCATCGGCGGTGCGGGCGGTATCGGCGGTATCACGTCGCTGCGCTATGCAGAAGAAGGCGCGACGGTTTTCGTCGGCGACCTCGATCTTGCGGCGGCGCAAGCGGTGGCCGAACAGATCAAGGCCGAGGGTGGTGAGGCGACCGGCGCGGCGGTCGACATGACCGACGATGCCAGCGCGGCGGCGTTCATCGCGGCGGCCGAAGCGCGCTATGGCGGGATCGACGGTGTCCATGTCAACGCGGCCGTCTTCGCCAAGGATGACTTCGACGTCGTCGAGATCGATCTGGCTTTGTTCGATCACATGCTGATGGGCAATGCGGGCGGGCATATGCGCTGTGCCCGTCACGCCGTGCCGGCGTTGCTGCGCCGGGGTGGTGGATCGTTGCTGTTCACCAGTTCGGGTGCGGCGCACGCAGGCGATCCGACCCGCGTCGCATATTCGATGGCCAAATCGGCGATCCACGCACTGACCCGCCACATCGCCAGCCGCTGGGGCAAGGATGGTATCCGATCGAACGCGATCGCGCCGGGCGTGGTATTGCACGATCAGTTGAAGGCGAAGGCGTCGGCAGGCCTTGTGCCCTGGGCGATGAGCCGGGTGCATAGCCCGCGGCTTGGCGTATCGACCGATATCGCGGCGATGTCCGCGCTGATCATGTCGGACGAAGGCGGCTTCATCAACGGCCAGATCATTAGCGTCGATGGTGGATCGTCGATGCGACCGTAAGCGGAGACGGGGCCGGCGAAGCACCGACCCCTAACCGATCAACCCTGCTTGTGGGTCTTCGTGATCTTGGTCGTCTTCTTGATCACCTTGCGATGATGGACCGTGCGGTTGACGCATTTGTCGGTGACGGTCTTCGAGCAGGTCGGAAGCGCGGGCGCGGCCGGAGCAGCGTCCTGCGCCTGAGCGGCAATTCCGGTCGTCGCGAAGGCGAGCGCGGTCAGCATCACGATGGTCTTCATGAGGAAACTCCTGCCTCTTTCGACGGGTCGTTGCCCGCCGATGAGCCAAAACGTGCCAACCTCGTTGCGGGTCCGTTCGTTTTCTATTTCTTCGCGGCCTTGGCAGGTCCGGTCCGCTCGAGCTTGCGGGCGAGTTCCAGGATCGACGCGCGCGTCGTGGCAGCACCGTCGGTCGGATAGGCGGCCGTCAGGCGGGCGCTCCAATATCCGAAGCTCACGGTCGACAGGCTGAGTTCGTAGGGCACGCCATCGGCGACGGCAGAAAAGCGCCCCTGATAGCCCGACCCCGGCTTCATCCCGGGCGGATCGAACGGACCTTCGCCGGAGGGCTTGAGATCGCTGAACTTGAGCGCGCCGAAATACTGGCCGATCAGCGATTTCATACCGAGATAATGTTCCTTAGGCGTCATCGCCTCGATATGGATCAGCGCCACGCGCGCGACGATGGCCGTGCCTTTCAGATCGCGGCCATAGGCGATGGTGACGTCATGCCCGGTCAGGTCGATCGGTTGCTCGTAGAAGCGAGTGAAGCCGGCGAGCTGCTTGGGAAATGCGGTGCCGCTGGCTTCGTGGACGAGGACATCGTTGCCACGGCACACGAAACCGGTGGGGATCGCATCGACGCAGGCGGCGCCAGCAACGGCCGGGATGGTCGCAAGCGCCAGTGCGACTGCGGGGATCAGCTTCGTCCGGAACATCATGATTTCCTG
Source organism: Sphingomonas montanisoli (assembly GCF_008274695.1). GTDB lineage: Bacteria > Pseudomonadota > Alphaproteobacteria > Sphingomonadales > Sphingomonadaceae > Rhizorhabdus > Rhizorhabdus montanisoli. The sequence goes on from NZ_VTOU01000001.1 coordinate 66,393, forward strand.
TTCTCGCCCTCGATAAGATCACCCTAGCCAAGCGCCGCGTGCGTTGACAGGCCGATTTCACTCCTGAACACTTGTGATGAAGGGGAACGCGATATCCCCATGGAGGGATGATCGATGGGCGCGGTTCGCTACGATTTCAGCGGCGAGACGGTGGTCGTCACCGGCGGCGGACGGGGGCCGGTTGATACTTTGATAAACAATGCCGGGATCAAGCCCTCGTACCGCAGCGCCGAGAAAGTGCCGACGAGCGAGTGGCGCGCTATCATCGACGTCAACCTCAGCGCGGTTTTTCACTGCTGCCAGTTGTTCGGTGCGCCGATGCTGGAGCGGGGCCGGGCATCGATCATCGGGATCAGTTCGGTCGCGGGGCATGTCGGGTTCGCCAGATCAGCGGCGTTCAACGCCGCGAAGGGCGGGCTGGAGCCGCTGACCAGGTCGCTGCGTGTCGACGCGGGCGATACGGCGTCATGAGCCTCTATCCGCCGACCTTCAATTTCGGCGGGGACGTGATCGATCATATCGCGCGCACCGCCGATGGGCCCGCGTTGATCTGGGCCAATGCCGCGGGTGAGGAGCGTCGCTTCGCTTATTCGGATATCGCGCGACTGTCGGCGAAGCTGGCATCTTCGCTGGCGCGGCAGGGCGTGGCGAAGGGCGATCGGGTGATCGTGATGCTGCCGCGTATCCCCGAATGGCAGATAGCGATGGTCGCCTGTTTCAAGCTGGGCGCTATCCCGATCCCCTGCATTGAGATGCTGACGGGCAAGGACATAGCCTATCGCGTCGTGTGCGCGGAGGCCAAGGTGGCTATCGCGCGCGCCGAGCAGATCGACAAATTTACGGGTCTGGAGGTGGCGGTGCGGGTCAGCGTAGGCGAGGCGGTCGACTGGCTGTCGTTCGATGCGCTGGTCGATGCGGGCGATATTGGGTTCGAACCGGTGCGGATGGCGGCCGAGGATCCCGCCATCCTCTATTTTACCAGCGGGTCCACGGGTCAGCCCAAGGGTGTCCTGCATGCCGCCCGCGCGACCTATGTGTGGCGACAGTCGGCGACCGACTGGCTCGACCTGCGGCGCGATGACCTGATCTGGGCGACGGCGGATACGGGCTGGAGCATGGCGGGTACCGCGATCCTGGTGGGACCGTGGAGTGTTGGGGCGTGCGCCTTCTTCTACGATGGGCCGTTCGATGCGGCCGAAAGGCTGCGGCAGCTGTCGCGCTACGGGGTCAGCATTTACTGCGCGCCGGCGACCGAGCTGCTGCGCGTGGTCGATAACGATATGGCCGCGCACGATCTGTCGCGGCTGCGCCGCACGACATCGGCGGGGGAGTCGCTCAGCCCGGTCATCGTTGAGCGTTGGCGGCACGCGACCGGCCATGCGATCGCCGAAGGCTATGGCCAGACCGAAACGTTGATCTCGATCTGCTACCCGCCCGATCAGCCCTATCGGCGCGGTTCGGCGGGACGGCCGATGGCCTATAACGACGTCCGCATCATCGCGGGCGGGCGCGAACTGCCGCGCGGCGAAATCGGCGACATCGCGATCCGCGCGCCCAATCCGCAGATCATGCTCGGTTACTGGAAGGATGCGGAACGCACCGCCGATTGCTATGCCGAGGGGCCGGACGGGCGATGGTTCGTCACCGGCGATCGCGGTTCACAGGATGAAGACGGCTTCATCTATCATCAGGGGCGCACCGACGACGTGATCAACTCGTCGGGCTATCGAATCGGGCCGAGCGAGATCGAGGATGTTCTGCTGGCCCACCCGGCGGTCGCCGAGGTGGCGGTGGTCGGCGGGCCGGACGAACAGCGCGGCGAGATCGTCGTTGCCTTCGTGGTGGCGCGCGGCGAAGCAGGACCGTCGCTCGCGTCCGACCTGCAGGCCTTCGTGCGCGGCGCGACCGCGCCTTACAAATACCCGCGCAGTGTACGCTTCGTGGGCGAACTGCCCAAGACGCTGACCGGCAAGATCCAGCGTAATGTGCTGCGCGAGCTTTTGGTGCGCGAGAGCGAGTGCTAAGGTTGTCGTACTCTAGGGCCTGGCGCTGACGGGCTTGCCGCATTCGAGGTCGCGGCTGTTCTTGCCCACGACCTTCTTGCACATCCGCATCATGCCGGTGACGCTGTCTAGGACATAGAGGCTCGGCTCGTAAGGGCCTTCCCCGATCACGACCTGATAGCGGCCGATCTTCGCCTGCGGAGCCGGCGGCGGCGCGCGATCGCAGCCGGCCAACATCAGCGTCGTCGTCAGGATGATGGTGCGTTTGATCATGAAGCCGTTCCCTGTTGACCGATGCGGGGATGGGCGGTGCCGCGTGGCACGATGAAAGGATCCAGCCTGTCGGAAGCCTGAACCGTGGTGACCCCAACGGGACTCGAACCCGTGTTTTCGCCGTGAAAGGGCGACGTCCTAGACCGCTAGACGATGGGGCCGTCGATCGGTGACGGGCCGCTTAAGGGAGAGGCGCCGGGGGGTCAACCCTCCCCGACGCCTTAGCTGCCCAGAACGTGTTTTTATTCCTCGGTGACGGGGAAGCCCTCATGCCGCAGCCAGGCGGCGACCTTCGGATCGCGGCCCCGGAAATTACGGAATGCCTGCGCCGGATCGACCGTGTTGCCGACCGACAGGATTGTGTCGTGGAATCTTTTGGCGGTGCCGGGATCATAGGGGCTGCCTGCTTCCCCGAACGCTTCATAGGCGTCGGTCGCCAGCACTTCGGCCCACAGATAGCCGTAATAGCCGGCAGCATAGCCTTCACCGGCGAAGATGTGGCCGAATTGCGGGATGCGATGCCGCATCACGATTTCCTTGGGCATGCCGATCTCGGTCAGGGTCGCCTTTTCGAACGCCTTGGGGTCGATCGGCACGCCGCCTGCCAGATGCAGCTTCATGTCGACGATCGCGCTCGCCTGCGTCTCGACAACGCTGAAGCCCTGGTTGAACGTCTTGGCACGCTTGATCTTGGCGAGCAGGTCGGCCGGGATCGGCTCGCCCTTCGCGTTGACCAACATCGCCTGCACCTCGGGCGTTGAGAACCAGTTCTCGTTCACCTGGCTGGGGAACTCCACGAAGTCGCGCGCGGTGTTCGTGCCCGACAGCGAAGGATAGGTGGTGTTCGCGCTGAGGCCGTGCAGCGCGTGACCGAATTCATGGAACATCGTTTCGGCGTCGTCCCACGAAATCGTCGTGGGCTGGCCCGCGCTGCCGGGGATGAAATTCGAGTTGTTCGATACGATCGTCGGAATGTCCGCATCGATGCGCGACTGTTCGCGATACGCATTCATCCACGCGCCCGATTGCTTGCCGGCACGCGCGAGCGGATCGAAATACCAATAGCCGACATGCTTTCCGGCCTTGTCCTTCACCTCATAGACGCTGACGTCGGGATGATAGACGGGCAGGCCGTCGACCTTGGTGAAGCTGTAGCCGTAAAGCTTGCCCGCAGCCATGAACATCGCCTCGCGGACGTGATCGAGCTGGAGGTAGGGCTTCACCTCACCCAGATCGAGGTCATACTTCGCCTTGCGCAGCTTCTCCGCGTAGAAACGATAATCCCACGGCTCGATCGTCAGCTTGTCGACGCTCGCGATCTTCTGCATCTCCGCGACGTCGGCATGAACCTGCGCGACCGCCGGCTTCCACGCGCGCATCAGCAGGTTCATCGCATTGTCGGGCGTCTTGGCCATCGTGTCGGCCAGATGCCAGTGCGCATAGGTGGGATAGCCGAGCAGTTTCGCCTTCTGGGCGCGGACTTTCAGGATTTCGACGACGGTGGCGTTGTTGTCGTTCGCATTGCCGTTGTCCCCGCGGCTGATCCACATGCGCCAGCCCTTTTCGCGCAGAGCGCGATCGGTGGAATAGGTGATGAACGGTTCCATCGCCGAACGCGTGTTGGCGATACGCCACTTGCCGGGCAGCTTGTGCGCGGTCGCATCGGCGGCGGCGGCATCGATCTGTTCGGTTGTCAGCCCCTTCAACTGATCCTTGCTGTCGAGGACGAGGGCGTAATTCTCCTCGTCCGCAAGCTGGTTCTGCGCGAACTTGGTGTAGAGGCCGGCGAGCTTCTGGTTATAGGTCGACAGGGTAGCCTTGTCGGCCTCGCTCAGCTTGGCGCCGGCCTGTGCGAAGTCGGTCCAATATTTCCAGACTAGGCGCTGCTGTTCGGCCGTCAGCTTCGCTTTGGCGGGCGAATTATAGACCGCGTCGATGCGCGCAAAGAGCTTGGCATTCTGGATCAGCTTGTCCTGCGCCGCCGCCAGCTTGGGCATGAGCTCCTCTTCGACCTTCTGGAATTCGGGGCTCGAGAGGTTGGACGAGTAGATGAAGAACACCGCGAGCGCGCGGCTGAGCGGCCGCCCGGCCTTTTCCAGCGGCACGAAGACATTGTCGAAGGTCGGCGCGGCGGCATTGTTCGCGATCGCGTCGATTTCCTTGAGTTGCGAGTCGATCCCGGCTTCGATCGCCGGCTTAAAATCGGCGACCTTCGCCTTGTCGAACGCGGGCACGCCGCCGTTGGGGCCGGTCCACTCGGCAAGCAGGGGATTCGCGGCTGTCGTCGCGACCGCAGGGGCCGCCTGGAGATTCGTCGAGGTCATCAATGTCACCATCATTGCCGCAGCGCCTGCGGTCAGGATCGATTTGTTCATGGGGAGGTTCTCACGAAATGCTTCTGTTGCGTTTCAGCATATTCGCGTCGCCCGGCTTTGCCAGCCCGAACTCACACCGTTAGATTGGCACAAAATAACATGAGGATGCCATGACCGCCGCAACGTTCGACTTCGGCCTCGGCGAGACCGCGGATATGATCCGCGAAACGACCGAACGCTTCGCGACCGACCGGATCGCGCCGATCGCGGCGAAGATCGACGCCGAGGACTGGTTTCCGCGCGATCTGTGGCCCGCAATGGGCGCGCTCGGCCTCCACGGGATCACGGTGGACGAAGCCGATGGGGGCCTGGGCCTCGGCTATCTCGAGCATGTCGTTGCGCAGGAGGAGGTGGCCCGCGCCTCCGCCTCGATCGGGTTGAGTTATGGCGCGCACTCGAACCTTTGCGTCAATCAGATCCGGCGGTGGGCGAGTCCAGAACAGAAGGCGCGCTATCTGCCCAAGCTTATTTCGGGCGAACATGTCGGCAGCCTCGCCATGTCCGAGGCGGGGGCGGGGTCCGACGTCGTCTCGATGAAGCTCAAGGCCGAGAAGAAGGGCGATCACTACGTCCTGAACGGCACGAAATTCTGGATCACCAACGCGACCTATGCCGACGTCCTGGTCGTCTATGCCAAGACCGGCGAGGGATCGAAGGGGATCAGCACGTTCCTGATCGAAAAGGACTTCAAGGGTTTCTCGATCGGGCAGAAGATCGACAAGATGGGCATGCGCGGATCGCCGACCGCAGAGCTCGTCTTCGACGATTGCGAGGTGCCGGAAGAGAATGTCATGGGGCCGCTCAATGGTGGGGTCGGCATCCTGATGTCGGGGCTCGACTATGAGCGGACGGTGCTGTCGGGCATCCAGCTCGGCATCATGCAGGCGTGCCTCGACGTGGTTCTTCCCTACGTTCGCGATCGTAAGCAGTTCGGCAAGCCGATCGGCGCGTTCCAGCTGATGCAGGCCAAGATCGCCGACATGTATGTCGCGCTCAATTCGGCGCGGGCCTATGTCTATGCGGTCGCCAAAGCGTGCGACGCGGGCAGGACGACGCGCTTCGACGCGGCGGGTGCGATCCTGCTGGCCAGCGAAAATGCAATGAAGACTTCGCTGGACGCGGTGCAGGCCCTGGGCGGTGCCGGCTATACGAAGGACTGGCCGGTCGAGCGCTTCATGCGGGACGCCAAGCTGCTCGACATCGGGGCTGGCACCAACGAGATCCGGCGGATGCTGATCGGGCGGGAGTTGATCGGCGCATGATCCTCGGCACCTCGCTCGATCCGGCCTCGCCCGAGTTCGTCGCCCGCGCGGCGCATAATCGCGGGCTGGCAGACGATCTGCGCGCGCGGGTCGCCAATGCGGCGCTGGGTGGCAGTGCGAAGTCCCGCGAGCGGCATGCGTCGCGCGGCAAGCTGCTTCCGCGCGATCGGGTGGAGCGGCTGCTCGATCCGGGCTCGCCTTTCCTCGAAGTCGGGCAACTCGCGGCGAACGGCCTTTATGGAAACGAGGTGCCGGGTGCCGGCATCATCGCCGGGATCGGCCGGGTTTCGGGCCGGCAAGTGATGATCGCGTGTAACGACGCGACCGTTAAGGGCGGCACCTATTATCCGATGACGGTGAAGAAGCATCTCCGCGCGCAGGAGATTGCCGAGGCTAACCGCCTGCCGTGCATCTATCTGGTCGACTCGGGCGGCGCGAACCTGCCGCATCAGGCGGAGGTGTTCCCCGACCGCGAGCATTTCGGCCGCATCTTCTTTAACCAGGCGAACATGTCCGCAAAGGGCATTCCCCAGATCGCCTGCGTGATGGGAAGCTGTACTGCGGGCGGCGCCTATGTGCCGGCCATGTCGGACGAGACGGTGATCGTGCGCAATCAGGGCACGATCTTTCTCGCCGGCCCGCCGCTGGTGAAGGCCGCGACGGGCGAGGTGATTTCGGCCGAGGATCTGGGCGGTGGCGACCTGCACGGGCGCAAGTCCGGCGTGGTCGATCATGTCGCCGACAATGACGAACATGCGCTGTCGATCGTGCGCGATATTGTGGCCACGATCCCGCTCGATCGCACGCCCGACATCGCGATGTGCGAACCGCGCGCGCCGTTATTTCCCCCCGAGCAGCTTTACGGGGTCGTCCCGGACGATGTTCGCGCACCCTATGACGTGCGCGAGGTGATCGCGCGCATCGTCGACGGTTCGGAGTTTCACGAGTTCAAGGCGCTCTACGGCACCACGTTGGTCTGCGGCTTCGCGCATATCTGGGGCATGCCGGTCGCGATCCTCGCGAATAATGGCGTGCTGTTCAGCGAGAGCGCGGTGAAGGGCGCGCACTTCATCGAACTCGCCTGCCAGCGGCGCGTGCCCTTGCTGTTTCTCCAGAACATTTCGGGCTTCATGGTCGGCGGAAAATACGAGGCCGAGGGGATCGCCAAGCACGGCGCGAAGCTGGTCACGGCGGTCGCGACCGCGCAGGTGCCCAAGATCACCGTGCTGATCGGCGGCAGCTTCGGTGCCGGCAATTACGGTATGTGCGGACGGGCCTATTCGCCGCGTTTCCTGTTCACCTGGCCCAATGCGCGGATCAGCGTGATGGGTGGCGAGCAGGCGGCCTCGGTCCTCGCGACTGTCCATCGCGATGCCGATCGCTGGAGCGCGAAGGAGGCCGAAGCCTTCAAGAACCCGATCCGCCAGAAATATGAGGATGAGGGGAATCCCTATTATGCGACATCGCATCTGTGGGACGACGGTATTATCGACCCCACCCAGACCCGCGACGTGCTCGGCCTCGCCTTCGCCGCCACGCTGAACGCCCCGATCCCCGAGAGCGCGCGCTTCGGCGTGTTCAGGATGTGATGGAGGGCGATGCTCCGATACCTCCCCGGAACGGGGAGGGGGACCGCGCGAAGCGTGGTGGAGGGGTTTTCGCCACCACGCGCAAAACGATCGAGCTGGCGCGCCGCGAACGGCGAAGCGGCAATTTGCCTGAAGTTGTGTTGTGGAGAGCGTTGAGAACACGCCCCGGTGGCTTTAAGTTTCGCAAACAGCATCCGATTGGCCCCTACAGCTTGGACTTTGCTTGCCTGTCCGCACGATTGGCGATCGAGATTGACGGTGAAGTGCACGGTCGCGGCGACAGGCCACAGCGTGATGAAATTCGCGATAGTCGGCTTGCTCAATCGGGCTTCCGGACACTTCGCATTCCGGCGCGTGATGTGTTGAATGATCTCGACGCGGTTGTTCGAGCTATCGTCGAAGCCTGCAAGGCGGGCCAACCCCTCCACCATCCTTCGGATGGTCCCCCTCCCCGTGCCGGGGAGGTATTTGGTGAGAAGCCATGATCAACAAACTCCTGATCGCCAATCGCGGTGAAATCGCCTGCCGGATCATCCGCACGGCGCGAGAGATGGGGATCGCGACGGTTGCGGTCTATTCGGATGCCGATGCCGGGGCGCTCCATGTGCGAGAAGCGGACGAGGCGGTGCATATCGGGCCGGCTCCGGCCCGCGAAAGTTATCTGGTCGGCGAAAAGATCATTGCTGCAGCCAAGGCGACAGGCGCGGAGGCGATTCATCCAGGCTATGGTTTCCTCAGCGAGAATGCCGACTTTGCAGAGGCTGTGATCGCGGCGGGGCTGATCTGGGTCGGCCCCGACCCCAAGAGCATCCGCGCGATGGGCCTCAAGGACGCGGCGAAGCGGCTGATGCAGGAGGCCGGTGTGCCGACCACGCCCGGCTATCTGGGCGACGACCAGTCCGAAGCGCGGCTACAGGCCGAGGCGGATGCGATTGGCTATCCGGTGCTGATCAAGGCGGTTGCTGGCGGCGGCGGCAAGGGGATGCGGCGCGTCGATGCCGCGGCGGATTTCGCCGAGGCGCTGGCATCATGCCGGCGCGAGGCCGCGGCTTCGTTCGGCGACGATCGGGTGCTGCTGGAGAAATATATCCTGACCCCGCGCCATATCGAGGTGCAGGTGTTCGGCGACACACATGGCAATATCGTCCACCTGTTCGAGCGCGACTGTTCGCTTCAGCGTCGCCATCAGAAGGTGATCGAGGAAGCGCCGGCGCCGGGCATGGATGATGCGACCCGCGCGGCGATCTGCGAGGCGGCGGTCAAGGCGGCGCGCGCGGTCGACTATGTCGGGGCGGGGACGATCGAGTTCATCGCCGACGCCTCCGAAGGGCTGCGCGCCGACCGCATATGGTTCATGGAGATGAACACCCGCCTTCAGGTCGAGCATCCGGTGACCGAGGAGATTACCGGGCAGGATCTGGTCGAGTGGCAGTTGCTGGTTGCATCGGGTGAAATCTTGCCGCTCGAGCAGGACGAGTTGGAGATCGACGGTTGGGCCATGGAAGCCCGATTGTATGCCGAGGATCCGGCCAAAGGCTTCCTGCCGTCGATCGGCGCGCTCGACGTTTTCGAACTTGGCGATGGCGTGCGGATCGATAGCGGTGTGGAGGAGGGCGGCGTAGTCTCCCCGCACTATGACCCGATGGTAGCCAAGATGATCGCCTGGGGTGAGGATCGCGAGGAAGCTCGCACAACGCTCGCCGCGGCGCTCGACCATAGCGCGATCTGGCCAGTGCGCACCAATGCGGGTTTTCTGGTGACGGCGTTGGAACACCCTGATTTTGTCGACGGCAATATTGATACCGGGTTGATTGCACGCGAGGGCGATGCACTGCTCCCGCCAGCCACACCGTCGATCGATGCGCTCACCGACGCGGCGATGGCTGTGGCGGGCGGAAGCCGGCTTGGGGGCTTCCGGCTCAATCGAACGGCAGTCGAGCAGGGCCGTTTCCTGCTCGACGGGCAGCCGATCGATATTGCGTTCGACGCCGAGGCAGGCGGCGACCCCGCAGACTCGATCCTGATTGCCGAGCATGGCCAGGTCTGGAAGCTGTCGCGCTGGCATGTCGATGGTGCAGGCAGGGCAGGGCATGGTGATGGAGCGATCCTCTCGCCGATGCCGGGCAAGGTCATCGCGCTCGCTGTGGCGAATGGCGATCGGGTGAAGCAGGGCCAGAAAATCGTCACGATCGAGGCGATGAAGATGGAGCACAGCTTGACCGCGCCGTTCGACGGGACCGTGGCGGGTCTGTCAGTTGTCGAGGGCGGGCAGGTGAGCGATGGCTTGCTGCTCGCGCGGATTGAAAAGGCGGAGTAGTTACTCAGCCACCAGCTTCATCAGGCGGCGCTCGACCGGTGCCAGAACCGGGCCGAGTTCATGACCGCGCTTCAGCACGGCGCCATTCTCCCCGATCAGCGCCCACATGCCTTGGCGGGTGTGAAGGGCAGGGCGCTTCTCGATCCGGATTTCCGGCCGTTCGGTCGCGCGGCGGAACGCTGCGAAGCAGGCGATGTCGCGATTGAAATCCATCGCATAGTCACGCCAATGCCCCGCCGCGACCATCCGGCCATAAAGATCCAGGATGCGCGTGAGTTCGTGCCGGTCGAAGGCGACCTGCTGCGCGGTGCCGGGAAACGGTGTGACGACGCCCATCAGGCGCAGTCGCGGTCCTTCGCGGCTTCGGCCTTGTCGCGTTCCTCGATCAATTGGGAAAGGCGACCACGCATCGTCTCCAGCTCGCATTTGAGGATTTCGAGCTGTTGGGTCTGCGGATCGAAGCGTTCGCTGCACTGGGTGCCATAGGGCACGAACTTGCGCTGAAACTCGGTGGCGTCGACGAGCATCGGCTTGGCGGGGATGCCGACGACGACCTGGCCGTCGGCGACGTCCTTGGTCACGACCGCATTGGCGCCGACGCGCGCGCGCTCGCCAATCGTGATCGGGCCGAGGACGACCGAACCGACGCTGATGATCGCACCGTCGCCGATCGTGGGGTGACGCTTGCCACCTTCACCATTGGTCGGGTTCGTGCCGCCCAGCGTCGCGTTCTGATAGATGGTGACATCGTTGCCGATGATCGACGTTTCGCCGATCACGACGAAACCATGATCGATGAAGAAGTTGCGGCCGATCTGCGCGCCCGGATGAATGTCGATCGCGGTTAGCGTGCGCGCCAGATGGTTCACCACCCGCGCGAGAAAATAGAGTTCGGCCTGAAACAGCCAGTGCGCGATGCGGTGGAGGCCAAGCGCCCATACGCCGGGATAAAGCAGGATTTCCCAGCGCGAGCGCGGCGCGGGATCGCGGGCCTTGATCGAGTCGAGATAGGCGATGAGGCCATCAAACATGCGCGCGTCTTTCGTGCGGTTCCCTTTACGAAGGAACATTATAGGGACGACGCCCGCCGCTTGAAAGGGTTCCGCAACAAAGCTCGTCATTGCGAGCGTAGCGAAGCAATCCAGGCCCGAACCAGATGAGATTCGTGGCCTGCACACACACACGGGCCTGGATTGCTTCGTCGCCTGCGGCTTCTCGCAATGACGAGGACAGCCGGGAAAGCGCTCTTAAACCGCCGTCGCGTGGACGGTGGCGGCTGCCTTGATGATCGCGCCGACACGGGCGGCGGTCTGGATCACGTCCGCGGCGACATTGTGCTGGCGCAACACCTTTTCATGCGCGTCGATGCACATGCCGCAGCCATTCATCGCCGAAACAGCAAGGCTGAACAGCTCGAAATCGGCCTTGTCTATTCCAGGCGTGCCTATCACGTTCATGCGCAGCTTCGCCGGCATCTGCCCATATTCCTTGTTCGAGGCGAGATGGACGAAGCGGTAATAGACATTGTTCATCGCCATGACGGCGGCCGACGCGCGCGCGGCGTTGGCGGCTTCGGGGGAGAGCTTGCCCTCGGCCTCGGCCTCGACCGCGTCGACGATCGGCTTGTACCCGCTGCCATGCGCACAGGCGAGCAGAAGGCCGTACTTACGCTGGTCGCCCAGCGTCTGATCGCTGATGAGCGAACCGACGTTCAGCCGGATATCCTTGGCATAATCGGGAAGCGCGTCGGCGAAGGTCTTGAGCGACATCGTTCGTTCCTTGTCTGAGAAATAAAAAGGGCGCGGAGGTCATTGCCCTCCGCGCCCCTCTTGCGCCCGCATCCCCTGAGGGGGACGGCGGGCTAACCGCCTGTAAGGGCTCAGGCGGCGGGCTTGAGAACCTCGTCGCCCTTGTTCCAGTTGCAAGGGCACAGTTCGTCGGTCTGCAGCGCGTCGAGAACGCGGATCGCCTCGGCCGGGTTACGGCCCTGGTTGAGACCGTTCACGGTGACGTGCTGGATGATGTTGTGCGGATCGACGATGTAGGTCGCGCGATAGGCAACGCCCGCATCCTTGTCGACGATGCCGAGCGCACCGGCGAGCTTCTTCTGGTTGTCCGCGATCCACGGGAAGTCGCAGTTCGCCAGACGCTCATCCGACTTGCGCCACGCAAAGTGAACGAAATCGGTGTCGGTCGACGCGCCGATCAGCACCGCGTCACGATCCGCCAGGTCGTTCTTCAGTTCGCCATAACCGATGATCTCGGTCGGGCAGATGAAGGTGAAGTCCTTCGGCCAGAAGAACACGACCTTCCACTTGCCGCCGGTTTCGCCGGTGTCGATCGTTTCGCCGGCCGGGAGCGCGGCGACGCCCTGCTGAACAGGGAGGACGAACGAGGGGAATTCATCGCCAACGGTAAGCGCCATGTCGAAGCTCCTTATGTGATTTGCCGGTGCGGCGTGACGGACATTAGTGACGGTGTCATGGCAGGGTGGCATTCGCACGACAAATTGATTATTTCGCCCCCATTGATCGACAGAGGCGATGAATGGCGACCTATCTCCCGACGCTGAAACAGCTTCAATATCTCGTGGCGCTCAAGGACCATGGTCATTTCGGCAAGGCGGCGGAGGCATGCTTCGTGACGCAATCGACGCTGTCGGCGGGGTTGCGCGAGCTTGAGTCGCTGATCGGCATCACGCTGGTCGAACGGACGCGCCGCGTGGTCCGCTTCACGCCGCTGGGGCTGCGGATCGCCGAGAAGGCCCAGCGCGTGCTGCGCGAGGCGGAGGAACTCAGCGATCTCGCGCGGGCTGCGGGCAAGCCGCTGTCGGGTGATCTGCGCATGGGCGTGATCCCCACGATCGCGCCGTTTCTGCTGCCGCGCATCCTCCCCAAGCTGCGCAGCGAGTGGCCCGACCTGAAGCTTTATCTGCGGGAGGAGACGACGGGTGCCGCGTGCGACTCGCTGCATCGTGGTCATGTCGACTGCGTGCTGCTCGCATTGCCCTATCATTGCGGCGACGTGGAGAGCGTCGACCTGTTTCTCGACCGCCTGTTCATCGCCTTTTCCGAGGATGAGAAGATCGATCATTCGCCGGTGCTGAGCGCCGATGCGATCGACGAAAGCCGGCTGCTGCTGCTCGAGGACGGGCATTGCCTGAAGGATCATGCGCTCGCGGCGTGCAACCGGCCCGAACTGCGTGCCGAGGCTGCGATGCTGGGCACCTCGCTCCACACGCTGGTGCAGATGGTCGACAATGGCCTGGGCGTCACCCTGCTGCCGGCAATGGCGCTCGACGCGGGCATCCTCGACAATACGCATGTGCTCGCGCGTCCGCTCTCGGCCGACAATCCCTCGCGCCGGATCGCGCTCGCCTGGCGCAAGGGCAGTCCGCGGGAGAAGGAGTTTCGGCTGTTGGCCGATGCCCTGCGCGAAGCAGGGCAGAACACCGCATAGTCATTCTTGGCGGATTTCCGGGAAAAAATTTTCTGGTTCCGCTGCATCCACTGCAACCAGATCATAGGTAGCGGCGTAACGACTCCTGCCCCCCGCCCCCGGAACAGTGGCGTAGCCGTCCGGGGCGATTGTGCGAGTTGCGTTGCGTGCTAGTTCCCAGTGCGATGAGCGGTACGGCCCGTCGCCCAGGACGCCGGCTTTTCGGTATGTCGTCGATAGGGAAGGCCCCACCTTCAGCTGACGGGCATCGTCACCATGCTGCCCGAATAGAGGACCGGGCCGGTGGGCAGTCCGGTCGGCGATCCGCCGACGGGTTCGAGCGAGACCGCGATCGTCGCGTCATTGCGGCCGCCGAGCATTTTCGCCGGCATTGTCGCCGAGCCGGACGATGGCATCACGCCGAGCGATTTCGGCGCATCCTTGCCCATGATCGCCCACAGTTCGAGGCTGTGACCCGGACGCGCGGTGAGGTTGACCGGCATCACGCGCATCTGGCCCGTCGCCTGATCGAAAGTGACGAGAAGCGCGGGGCTGCCACCGCTCTCGCTGAGCGCGGCGATCGACTGGATTCCCGGCGTGAGCGGAGCGGGGGACGTGATGGGCGGCGGCGGCGTGAGCATCGGTCCACGCAGCGCAAGGCCGGAGGCGAGAAGCGCCATGACAGCTGCGGCTGCCGTCGCGAATTGCCAGCGACGTTCGGACTTGGCGACCCGGTGATTATCGTTTGCAATCGCAGCGCCCGCCGTGGCGCGCTCGATCCGCCGCCATAGATCGGGGGAGGGGTCGACCGAGGGCGCGGTCAGCAGCGCGGGCGCCAGGCGCGACTGCCAATCGGCGACCGCGCGCGCAATTGCGGGGTCGGTGAGAATGCCAAGCGCCACAGCCTGCCGCTCATAGGTTTCGAGCGTGCCGAGGACAAATTCACCAGCGATCAGATCGGGATTGTCAGCCACCGAGGCAGACCTTCAGCTTGGCGAGCGCGCGGTGAAGCCACGACTTGATGGTGCCGCTGGGATGGCCCAGCCGTTCGGCCAGTTCGTCGCGACTGTCGCCGCGCAGATAGGCGGCCAGCACCAGCTGGCGCTGATCCTCATCGAGCCGATCGAGGCAGATGCGCAGCGCGGCGAGTGCCTCGGCCGATGGACCGCCTTCGTCGGCGACCAGATCGAAATCAAACTCGTCGGTCGACAGCTTCGTGCCCGGCCGCTCGCGACGGCGGACGTCGATCGCGACATTGCGTGCGATGGTGGCCAGCCACGCGATCGGGCTGCCGCGCAGAGCGTCATAACCCGCGGCGTTGCGCCAGATTTTTACGTAAACATCCTGCATCGCGTCTTCAGCTACCGACCTTTCGGGCAAGATACGGAGCACGATCCCGAATAGTTTCGCCGAAGTCCGGCGGTACAGCTCGGCAAAGGCAGCGCGATCGCCTTCCGCCGTCGCGAGCAGAAGGACGCCGAGTTCGGCGCTGCCCGTACCCGCGCTCATGGCCGCCACCTGTCGGTCGCAGCGGTATCGCTGCTGCGAGATTCGACCCAGGCGCTGCGACCGTCGGCAAAATGCTCCTTCTTCCAGAAGGGCGCTTCGGTCTTGAGCCAGTCGATCAGGAAGGCGCAGGCTTCGAGCGCAGCATGGCGATGCCGTGCCGCCGCTGCGGTGAGGACGATGCGCTCGCCCGCGCGCAATTCGCCATAACGGTGGATTACGGTCACCCCGGCGAGCGTCCAGCGCTCGGCCGCCTGTTCGGCGATATCACGCATCACCTTTCCGGTCATGCCCGGATGATGTTCGAGTTCGAGCATCGCCATGCCCCCTTCGCCGCGCACGATCCCGGTAAAGCTTGCGAGCCCGCCGCCGCCCAGCGCTTCGAGCCGCGCGAGTTCCGCACCGACATCGATATCCTCACGCTGCACCAGCACCCGGAGCGCACTCACGCGGCGCCTCCGGTCACAGGCGGAAAAAGGGCGATTTCACGCGCGCCTGCGAGGCTGGCCGTCAGGTCGACGAAGCGGTCGTCGATGGCCGCACGAAGCCGGGTGCGATCGGCGAAGGCCGCGACATAGCCATTGCCGCGTTCGACGAGCCAATCAACGAGATCGACGATGCGGGCGACCGATGCCGGCGGATCGACCCGCTCGCCGCTCAGCCCGATCGCTTCGCGAATACCGGCGAAGTAGAGAAGATCGATCGCCACCCGTATCAGTCCATGTGCCGTACGCCGACGCGCATATAGTCCCACCCGGTCAACAGCGTCAGACCCGCGGCGGCCCACAGGCTGAACAGCCCCACATCGCGCACCCACGGCCATTCCGGCAGCGCACCGGCAAGAATGATCGAACCGAGCGACACCAACTGGAACGTCGTCTTCCACTTGGCGAGCTGGCTGACCGGCATCGAAATCTGCAACCCTGCCAGAAACTCGCGCAGGCCCGATACGGTGATCTCACGCAGCAGAATGATCAGCGCTGCGATGGTGTGGTACCCCGTGACGTCGCGGGTGAAGACCAGCATGACGATGACGGCCGCCACCATGATCTTGTCGGCGATCGGATCGAGGAACACGCCGAGCTTCGACACCGTACCTTGTGCGCGGGCCAGATAGCCGTCGAAGTAATCGGTGATCGCCATCAGCGCATAGAGCCCGAAGGCGAGCGCATATTCGAGCTTGCTCGCCCCCGGCCACAGCAGGAAGACGAGGATTGGCACCGCCAGGATACGCGAGAGCGTCAGAATGTTCGGCAAGGTCAGCATCTGTTGCCTCGTCTAGCGCAGTTTCCCCCACAGGAGGAAGCGGTCACGGAACGATTTTCCGTCCCATCCACATGTCATCGTGGCGTCACGCATATCGCGCTTGGTCCGTCACACGCGCTAGGCTATGCCGCATCCGTTCGAGCCGGCGATAACGATAGAAGGCCTCACGCTCCGCATGACCCCGTCCTTTCGGCTCCTCGGCCAGCGCCGGTTTCTGCCGCTTTTCGTCACCCAGTTCCTGGGCGCGTTTAACGACAATCTGTTCAAGACATCGATGGTCTTGTTCGTCACCTTCGAAGTCTATTCGGATCCGGCGGTCGAGGCGAAGTTTTCGGCGCTGGCGACCGCGCTCGTGATCCTGCCCTTCTTCCTGCTCTCGGCGCTGTCGGGCCAACTCGCGGACAGCCGGGACAAGGCGAAGATCATCCGCATCATCAAGGCGGCCGAGATCGGCATCATGGTGGTGGGCGCGACCGGCCTGATCCTCAAGATGATCCCCGTGATGCTCGCGGCCCTGTTTGCGATGGGCGTGCATTCCACTTTCTTCGGCCCGATCAAATATGCGCTGCTGCCCCAGCATCTTGAGAAGGACGAGGTTCTTGCGGGTACCGGGCTGGTCGAGGCCGGTACCTATATCGCGATCCTGGCCGGCACGATCCTGGCTGGCTTCATCAGCGCGAAGACGGCGGCCGCGGCGGTCCTGATCGTCGCGGTACTGGGCTGGTTGGCGGGACGGCAAGTGCCGCCGGCGCCGCCGGTGGGGAAGGGCGATCCGCTCGATTTCCATGTCGTGCGCGCTTCGATCAAGCTGGTGTCGGATACGATGCACGTCCGCCGGCTGTTCCTCGCCATTATCGCGATCAGCTTCTTCTGGGCGATCGGTTCGATCCTGATCATCGAGTTCCCGCCGCTCGTGAAGAACGTCTTCACCGCCGACGAGAAGGTGGCGAGCCTGTTCCTCGCGATCTTTTCGGTCGGCGTCGCGATCGGCTCGGTCGTGATCAACAAGCTGCTCGGCTCGCACGTCTCGGCGCGTTACGCGCCGGCATCGGTGATCGCGATGGCCGGTTTCGTGCTGTTCATGTATTTTGTGGCCGAAGGCTGGGAAGGCCGTACCGACGGCAAGCTCTACAACCTTATCGAGTTCATCAACCATCCGAGTTCGTGGCTGGTTGCGACTGCGCTGCTGGGCGTCGCGGTGACCGGCGGCATGTTCGTGGTCCCGCTCTATGCCTTCCTCACGACCACTGTCGGCGAGGACAAGACCGCACGCACCGTCGCCGCCAACAATATCGTCAATTCGGGCGCGATGGTGGGCGGCGCTGCTCTGGTGATCGCGACGACGGCTTCGGGCGTTTCGGTACTCAACGCGCTGCTGCTGGTGCCGGCTATGTGCCTGGTTTCAGCTTGGACGGGCTGGCGGCTCCACAAGGCGTGCGGCGAGGCCGAACTGCCCGAGCATGACACGCCGTTCGCGCATGATCCGACGGGCGACATGCTGCCTATCCTGTCGCAGCACCACGAGGCACCGTCAGCCGAGAATAAGCAGGAATAAGGCCAGGAAGACCGAATAAGCGATCAGGAAGCGGCGCCCATCCTCGGGCGAGACCTGTGCTGTCAATTTACGCCACATGGTCCTGAGCTAACAGGCGGGGACGGCCATCACAACGGCGCGCGGGGGGCACCTGTCCCAATATCGTCAGAGCAGCGCCGACAAGCCGTGAAGCCCAACGCCGACGAGGCCGCCGACGATCGTTCCGTTGACGCGGATATACTGAAGATCGCGACCCACCGCATTTTCGAGCTGCGTCGTAACCGTGCGCGCATCCCAGCTGCGGATCGTATCGGATACCAGCGTGACGATGCTGTCGCCATAATCGGCGACCAGGCCCACCACCGCGCGGCGCGTGAAGCGGTTGATCGTGCGGCGCAGCGCGACATCGGTCTGGAGCGTGCCGCCAAGCTGGCGCAGAGCCTCACCAATCTGGCCGCCGGCGACGACGTCCGGATTGCGCGCAGCGGCGATCATGCGGGTGCGAGCGCCCTGCCACAGCCGATCCATCCATGCGGCGACCGCCGGGCTGTCGATGATGTCGGCCTTGAGTGCGTCGACCTTAGCGCGCGTCTCGGGGTCGTTTTGCAGCTTTGAAGCCAAAGCCTCCAGCCCTTCCTGCGCTTTTAGACGGAGCGGGTGGTTCGGATCGGTGGCCATGTCGTCCAGCAGCTTGTGCAGCCCTTCGACGATCGCGCCCGACAGCTTTTCGTCGAGGCCGGTCCAGCGCATGAACTTGCCGGTGCGGGTCTGCACCATATCGTGGATCAGGGTTTCGTTGTGTAGCAGGACGCGGCTGCCCCACTGGATCAGCCCGTCGAGCATCTCGGCATGGCGGTTTTCGACGATCGCGGCGGAGAGCGTCTGACCGAGAAGGGGGCTGACATCGAACTCGCGCAGCCGGTTCGCCAGACCCGACTTCACCATTGCGCCAAGCCGATCGTCGCCGAGCGACTCAAGGATCGTCGCGAAAAGCCGACCGACGCCTTCGCGCATGCGTCCGCTCTTGGGCGGGTTGGCGAGCAGGCGGCCGATCGCGCCTGCGGCATCGACCTTCATCATCCGCCGCGCGACGACCGACGCGGTCAGGAAGTTGACGCGCAGAAAGTTGGCGAGGCTCGATCCGATCCGATCCTTGTTGCGCGGGATGATCGCGGTGTGGGGGATGGGAAGGCCGAGCGGATGGCGGAACAACGCCGTCACCGCGAACCAGTCGGCAAGGCCGCCCACCATCGCCGCTTCGGCAAAGGAACGGAGATAGCCCCACGCCGCATGATGGCCGTCCAATTCCTGCCCGCGCGCGGCGATGTAGATGGCCGCCATCAGGATCAGAAGCCCGGTCGCGACGATCCGCATGCCGCGCACGCCCCCCTGTGCGGGGTTGAAGCGGTCGAGGCCGGTCGTCTTGAGCAGGTTCATGGTTCGAGAATGGCCGATCGCGCCGATAGTTCAACCAGATGGTCGAATTTGGCGCGATCGTTATCCTTTACTCCGCGGGATGATGGGGCGTCGGAACGGGGCCGTCCTTGCCGCCCACAATCAGCTTGCGGCTAAGCCAGCCACCGACGCGTCGCTCGATACCGACCGCCAGGCTGAACCCCGCAGGAACGATGATGAGCGTGAGCAACGTCGACAGGATCAGGCCACCGATCACGACGACGCCCATCGGCGCGCGCCAGCTGCCGTCGCCAGTTATCGACATGGCGACCGGCAACATGCCCGCCACCATCGCGACGGTGGTCATGACGATCGGCTGCGCGCGCTTGTGGCCCGCATCAAGGATTGCTTCGTCGCGCGGCACGCCCTTGTCCATCTCCTCCAACGCGAAGTCGACGAGCAGAATCGAGTTCTTGGCAACGATGCCGAACAGCATCAGCAGACCGATGAAGACGGGCATCGACAGCGCATTGCCGGTCAGGTGCAGCGCGATAGCGCCACCCAGCGGCGCCAGCAGCAGCGCGCTCATGTTCACCATCGGCGGCACGACACGCTTGTAGAGCAGCACGAGGACCGCGAACACCAGCAACACGCCCGAGATCACCGCGATCACGAAGTTGATCGCAAGCTCCGCCATGATCTTCTGATCGCCGAACGAAACCCGGTTTATCCCGTTGGGCAGGTTCTTGACCGATGGCAGCTGATCGATTTTCGACTGCGCCTCGACCACGCCGGGGGCGAGGTCGGCGGTGATCACGATGCGACGATTCTGGTTTTGACGACGCAGTTCGGACGGTCCCGCGCCGAAGGTGACGTCGGCGACGACCTTGAGCGGCACCGATCCACCACGTGCCGTGGGAACGGGCAGGTTCTGGATCGTGGCGAGGCTCTTGCGCGAATCCTCGTTCAGCGAGACCCGGATCGGGATCTGACGATCGGACAGCGAGAATTTCGCGACGTTCTGATCGATATCGCCCAGCGTCGCGATGCGGATCGTCTGGCTGAGCGCTGCCGTCGTGACACCCATGTCGGCTGCGAGATCGAAGCGCGGATGGATGTTGATCTCCGGACGCGGCGTATCGCCTTCGAGCCGCGGCGCGCGCAGATCCTTCAGCTTGTTCATCTCGCCGACGATCTTGAGCGAGTGCTTGTAGAGTTTCTCGGGATCGTCGCCGGCGAGCATGAAGGTGATGTCGCGGCCGAGGCCGCCCGACTGCGACTGGAACGTCACTCGCGCGTCAGGGATGGCGCGAAGGGCAGGGGCCAGCGCGCGTTCGAACTCGGTGCTCGTCCGCTTCCTGTCGGGGTTGAGCGTCAGGAAGATGTCGCCGTTGCCCACGTTCACGTCGGCGAATGCGGCGACGACTTCGGGCTCCTTGCGCAGGATCGCCGACGCCTTTTCCGCCACTGCCTCGGTCTGTTCGAGCGTGGTGCCGGGGGTCATGGAAATCTTGACCTGGCTCGAGTCGAGATTGAGCGGCGGTTGCAAGGTCACGGGCAGGGTCGCGAAAGCACCGACGGTTGCAACGAGCGCGAGCCCCGCAATGCCCATCGTCTTCCAGCGATTGGCGAGCGACCAGTGAAGGATGCGGATATATCCATCGATCCACTTGGCATCGCCATGCGGCTTGGCACCCTCGGCCTTGAGGAAATAGGCCGCGACCATCGGCGTGATGAGACGCGCGACTGCGAGGCTCAGCAGCACCGAGATGACGACGGTAAGGCCGAAACTCTTGAAGATCTGGCCCGACACGCCCGGCATCACGCCCACTGGCAAGAACACCGCGACGATCGACATGGTGGTCGCGAGCACCGCGAGACCGATTTCGTCCGCAGCGTCGATTGACGCCTGGTAGGCCGATTTGCCCATTCGCATATGTCGGACGATATTCTCGATCTCCACGATCGCGTCATCGACGAGAACGCCAGCGACGAGGCTGAGCGCCAGAAGACTGGCATTGTTCAGCGTGAAATCGAGCAGGTCCATGAACCAGAAGGCCGGGATCGCCGACAGCGGGATAGCCAGCGCCGAGATCACCGTGGCGCGCCAGTCGCGCAGGAAGATGAACACGACGATGACGGCCAGAACCGCACCCTCGATCATCGCCTCGATCGCCGAGTGGAACTGCTGCTTGGTATAGTCGACGCTGGTGTAGAGTTGGGTGAACTTGACCTTCGGATATTGCTTCCTGAGTTGGTCGAGCTTCTTCATCGCATTGTCATAGACGGTGACGTCCGAAGACCCCTTCGCCTTGACCATCGCGAAGCTCAGCACCTGCCGGCCGTTCATCTTCGATACGTTGCGCTGTTCGGCGTAGCGATCGCGAACGTCGGCGATATCGGCAAGGCGGACCGTCTGCCCCGAGGGCAAGGTGATCAGTTTTTCGCCAAGCGAATAAGCGCTTTCGGCATTGCCGACCACGCGCACGGCCTGTTCCGAACCGGCAATCTCCGCCCGCCCGCCGGCCGCATTGACGTTGACCTGGCGGAGCTGCGCGTTGACTTGGCTCGCAGTGATGCCGAACGACTGCATCTTGGCGGGATCGAGGATCACGCGGATCTCGCGGCTCACGCCGCCGCCGCGCCGTACCTGCGCCATTCCGGTGACGTTGAGCAGCGTCTTGACGACAGTGTTGTCGACGAACCAGCTGAGCTCCTCCAGCGTCATGTCGACCGCTTCGACCGAGAAATAGGCGATCGGTCCGCCATCCATCTCCAGGCGCGAAATCTGCGGCTCGAGAATACCTTCGGGCAACTGCGAGCGGATATTGGAAACCGCATCACGAACGTCGTTGGTGGCGCGATCCACCGGCACGCCGATATTGAACTGGATCACGGTGCGTGAATTGCCCTCGCTGATATAGGAGGACAGTTCGTCGACACCGCTGATGCTTCGCACGGCGGCCTCGACCCGCTGCGTGACCTGCATTTCGAGTTCGGTCGGCGCGGCGCCAGGCTGCGATATCTCGACCGCGACGGCCGGGAAGCTGATGTCCGGCTGCTGATTCACGTCCATCCGCATGAAGCTGATGATGCCCGCGAGGGTCAGCGCCACGAACATGACGATAGGGGCGATCGGGTTTCGGATCGCCCAGGCGGATATGTTCCGGAAGCTCATTGCCGGTGCCTTACTTGTCGGTCTTGACGAGCGGCTTCACTTTGTCGCCGGGGTTGAGGAAGGCACCTGCCGAATAGACGACCTGCTCATTGCCGTTAAGACCCGACAGAACGGAGACGCCCGTGTCGGAAACGTCGCCGACCTTGACGGTGCGCTTCACGACCTTTCCGCCCTCGATCACGTAAACGTAATTGCCGCCCTTTGGCTCGCTGAGCACCGCGCTTTCGGGGAGCAGGGGCGCCAGCCCCTTACCCGCGACGATCTCGGCAGCAGCGAAGCCACCCGGACGAAGCGCTGGATTGTAGGCAAGCTGGATGCGGGCGACGCCCTGACGGGTGGTCGCATCGATGATCGGCGAAAGCTGCCACACCGAGCCTGAGAACTTCTGCGCCGAGCCGACCGGCGTCACCGTGGCGATCGAACCGACTTTGAGGCGGGCGAGATCCTGTTCGGCCAGTGCGGCGCGGATTTCCATCTCGCCACCCTTGGCGACGCGGAAGAGGGCACCATTGCCCGGCCCGACGACCTGGCCCGGCTCGACCGCGCGGGTCAGCACGAGGCCGGCGGCGGGAGAGCGGATGTCGAGGCGGCCAATGGTCGCGCGCTGCTGGCCCAACTGGGCCTGTGCGACCGAGACGCGTGCGTTCGCCGCATCGCGGGTGGCGCCACGGCGATCGAGGTCAGCCTTGGAGATGAACCCGCGCGATACGAGCGCCTTGGCGCGATCATATTCGAGCTGAGCGATGCTGGCGTCGGCGCGCGCGACCTGAACCGAGGCGGCGAGCGAACTCGCCTGCTGCGACTGGACCGAGCGTTCGATCGTGGCGAGCACCTGACCGGCCTGCACCCAGTCACCCGGTTCGACCAGAACGGCTTTAACCTGACCACCTTCGCCCGCGACGCCAACCGGCATCTCGCGCTTCGCCGCGAGCGTGCCATTGGCCGCGATCGTGGCCGAAACCTCGGTCTTGCCCGGAACGATGACGGTGACGACGGGCGCGCTGTCGGGCGCTGCGGCCGGCTTCTTGCCGCCAAAGACCATCTTCGCCACCAGCAGCGCCGCGATCAATGCGACGGCCACCACGCCGATCAGGATCAGGCGACGGCGCTTCGCGCGCTCCTCATCCCATGCATAGGCGCCATATTCGGGCGCATCCTGTCGGATGCCGGTCTCGACGTTCATCCCCATCTTCTTTCTACTTACGAACCCCACGAAGCGGCCTTCCGCCCTCGATGGAGACTGTATTAGCTTAATATGGCACCTGGCTCAAGCCGGGATCGGAACGATTGGGCAACGATGGCGCAATCCGGGACCGATTTGGGCAAGGTCGGCGTTCAGCTTTCATGCAGTCCCACCGATACACTGCGTCATACAGGTGCCGTGTTGTCGCGGCAATGCGCGAAACAACCGGTACGGACAGGAGAACAGGAGTGAATATGAACCGATTGACGATCCTTATGGCGGCGGCGGCGATGCCCGCGATGGCCAGCGCACAGGAGCCTGTCGCACCCGCCATCCAGGGCACGCGCCTCGACATCGTGGCGACCGGAGAGGTCAGCGCGACGCCCGATCTTGCGTCGATCGGTGCCGGCGTCGTGACACAGGCGCCGACGGCAGCGGCGGCGATGGCGGAGAATGCGCAGCGCATGGCGGCGACCGTCGCGGCGCTCAAGAAGGCCGGGGTCGCCGATCGCGATATTCAGACGAGCTCGATCGGCCTGCAGCCGCAGTATAAATATGCGGATAACCAGCCGCCGGTCATCACCGGCTATCAGGCATCGAACCAGCTGACGATCCGTTTCCGCGATGTGAAGCGCGCGGGGACGATCCTCGATGCGCTGGTCGCGGCGGGCGCCAACCAGATCAACGGGCCGAACCTGTCGGTCGACCATCCGGAGGCGCTGATCGATCAGGCACGGGTGAAGGCGATCGCGCAAGCGAAGGCGCGCGCGGAACTCTATGCCAAGGCGGCGGGCCTGGGCGTAAAGCGGATCGTGTCGATAAGCGAAGGCAGCTTCGAGCCGACCCCGCGTCCCATGCCGATGATGGCGATGCGCGCGGAAAAGGCTGCGGATACCTCTATCGAGCCCGGGCAACAGAGCCTGTCGATCAGCATTTCGGTGACCTTCGAACTGCAATAGGCCGGACTGCAATGGACAAGAAAAAGGGCCGTCGGATCGCTCCGGCGGCCCCTTTTTTGAGTGGTGACGTTTAAATCAGCGCACCGCGCCGCGGCGCACCAGATTGACGATCGCGAGCAGGACGACCGCGCCGAGGAAGGCGCTGATCCAGCCACCGATCCCGCCGCCACCCAGCGTGCGACCGAACAGTACGCCGCCGATGAAAGAACCGATGATGCCGACGACGACGTTCAGGATGATGCCCTGCTGCGCGTCGGTACGCATCACGATGCTTGCCAGCCAGCCGATGATGCCGCCGACGATCAGGAAAATAATCAAGTCCATGCTGTTCCTCCTGTATCTATACTTCGGGTTCGGCATGGCCGAAAAACCGATTGCGCTAGATACGCTTGGCGACAGGGCTGGTTCCTTTTCCCGCGCTTTCAGGCGGCTCGTTTCACCTCAATACTTCTGCTGGCGTTCGTAGAGCGACTTATAGTGCTGGATGCGGGTGACGCGCAGGCCGGGCATGCCCGACCGTTCGACGGCGCGCTGCCACGACGCGAATTCCTCGACGGTAAGGTCGTAGCGATCGCAAACCTCGTCGACGGTCAGCAGACCGCCCGATACCGCGGAGACGACTTCGGCCTTGCGGCGGACGACCCAACGGGTCGTGCCAGCGGCCGGCAGGCTGTCGAGGGTTAGCGGCTCGCCAAGCGGACCAATAACCTGAGCGGGACGGATTTTCTGGTTCTCGATCATTTACGCTACCTCTACACGGCCCGAGGACCAGGATGTGTTCCTCTTGGTCATTCCTACGGTTCCGCTCTCAACGAAGATTTGAACGGCACGGTAAACGGCCGGGTCACCTTCATTAGCCTTCGTTATCCACGATTGTTCCGGCGGCAGCCCGGTGGAAGCTGCCGTGCATGGCGGACGACGCGCTGCGCCATCCCTCCTCACCCAGGAACAATGCGATGGCGCTGTCGGTCGGATGGGGCGAACGCACGGATGCATCTGCCTCCATCGCACGCGCGGTGGGGGAGGCGGCTTGTGCCGCCGCCAACGCCGCCTTGAGCGTGTCGAAATCCAGACCGTTGGTGACCGGGGTCGCGGCGGCGGTGTCGAAAGCTCCGAACGTTTCCTTCATGCCACCACCTCCTTCCCGGTCTCAGCCAAGGTAACGGGTGGAGCGGGGGAATCTTTAGGGTGAAATCACGGATTCGCCGATCGTCTAAGCCGGTGCTAAAGGGCGCCGCATGTTTGGTGATTTTCAGTTCGAAAACATTGCGGAAAAGCGGATCGTCGTCGCCATGTCGGGGGGCGTCGACAGCTCGGTCGTGGCGGCGCTCGCGGCGAAAAGCGGTGCCGAGGTGATCGGCGTGACGCTCCAGCTTTACGATCATGGCGCGGCGGTGGGGCGCACGGGCAGTTGCTGCGCGGGGCAGGACATCCGTGATGCCCGCGCGGTCGCCGACCGGCTCGGCATCGCGCATTATGTCTTTGATTATGAAAGCCAGTTCCGGGATTCGGTGATTGCCGATTTCGCCGATGAATATGCGGCGGGTCGGACGCCAATCCCCTGCGTCCGCTGCAATCAGGGGGTGAAGTTCACCGATCTGTTCGGCATTGCGCGCGATCTCGGCGCCGATTGCCTCGCCACCGGCCATTATGTCCGCCGCGCGATTGGCAGCGACGGCCCGGAGCTTCACCGCGCGATCGATCCCGCGCGCGACCAGAGCTATTTCCTGTTCGCGACGACCGACGAGCAACTCGCCTTCCTGCGTTTCCCGCTGGGCGGGATGGAGAAGGCGGCCGTGCGCGCCACTGCAGCCGAATATGGCCTAGGAGTCGCGGCCAAGCCCGACAGCCAGGACATCTGTTTCGTGCCCGACGGCGACTATGCCAAGATCGTCCGTAAGCTCCGCCCTGAGGCGGCCGAACCCGGCGAGATCGTCGATCTGGAGGGGCAGGTGATCGGCCGCCACAAGGGGCTGATCCACTTCACCGTCGGCCAGCGTCGCGGGATCGAGATTGGCGGCAGCCCAGAGCCGCTCTACGTCGTCCGGCTCGATCCGGCCGAACGCCGTCTGATCGTCGGCCCGCGGCGTGCGCTCGCGGTTCGCGCGGCCATGCTCGACGACTGCAACTGGATCGGGCCGCGTGGTGACGGGCCGGTGACGGCCAAG
Source organism: Sphingomonas montanisoli (assembly GCF_008274695.1). Lineage (GTDB taxonomy): Bacteria > Pseudomonadota > Alphaproteobacteria > Sphingomonadales > Sphingomonadaceae > Rhizorhabdus > Rhizorhabdus montanisoli. Next base: position 92,839 of record NZ_VTOU01000001.1, read on the forward strand.
GTCCGCTCGCTGGCCAAGCCCGTGCCCGCCCGGATCGAGGGCGGCACGGTGGTCTTCGATCAGCCCGAATATGGCGTGGCCCCCGGGCAGGCGGCGGTGCTCTATCGTGGCGACCGCGTGCTGGGCGGAGGCTGGATCCGCGAGACGGTCGCGGCCGAGGCGCTGGCCGCTTAAGCCTCGACTCGCGTCCGGCTGCCGCTCTCGAAGCCGGTCTCGGTCAGTTCCGCAATTGCATCCGCGACGGCGTCGGGGCTCTTGAGCGTCGACTGATCCTCGCCCGGGAAAGCCTGCTCGCGCATCTTCGTCGCGGTGGCACCCGGGTCGATGATGGCGACGCGGATCTTGCTGATGTTCGCCACTTCCTGACCATAGGCCAGCAGCATCGTGTCGAGTGCGGCCTTCGACGCTCCATAGGCGCCCCAATAGGGCCGTGCCTTGGCGCCGACCGACGAGGTGACGCCGAACACGCTCGCATTGTCCGAAGCGCGCAGAAGCGGATCGAAGGCGGCGATCAACTGCTGTTGCGCCATGACATTGAGCGTCAGGACGCGCGCGAACTCCTTCGCATCGATCGCGGCGACAGGCGCCAGCGTGCCGAGCATCGCGGCGTTGAGCACCATGACGTCGAGCCGCGCCCACCGCCCCGCAATCGCCTCGGCAAGCCGGGCGATGCTATCATTTTCGGCCAGATCGAGCGGAGCGATCGTTGCCGTGCCGCCGACGCGATGGATCGCGTCTTCGACGTCTTCCAGCCCGCCGGTCGTGCGCGCGGTGAGGATGACGTGCGCGCCCCGCTTGCCCAGCGCGATCGCGGTCGCGGCGCCGATGCCGCGCGATGCGCCTGTGACGAGCGCAAGCTTGCCGGAAAGCGTCTGGATCATGGTCGTTTCCGTATTCGAGAGAGGGTTCAGGCGACGACGCGCTCGCCATGGAGGGCCAATTGGTCGCTGGGCTCCAGTTCCTCCTGATCGGTCAGGTGGGTCGGATAGTCGCCGGTAAAGCAGGCGTCGCAGAAATTGGGCGCGCGATCGTCACGGCCAGCTTCGCCCAACGCTTTGTAGAGCCCGTCGATCGACAGGAACGACAGGCTGTCCGCGCCGATATAGGTCGCCATTTCCGCGACGTTCATCTGCGCGGCGAGCAGCTTGGCGCGCTCGGGCGTATCGACGCCGTAAAAGCAGCTGTGCCGGGTCGGCGGACTGGCAATGCGCAAATGGACTTCGCGTGCGCCCGCATCGCGGAGCATCTGCAGGATCTTCACACTGGTCGTACCGCGCACGATCGAATCGTCGATCAGCACGATCCGCTGGCCTTCGATCAGCGCACGATTGGCGTTGTGCTTCAGCTTGACGCCAAGGTGGCGGACCTGATCGCTCGGCTGAATGAAGGTGCGGCCGACATAATGCGACCGGATGATGCCGAGTTCGAAGGGAATGCCCGATTGCTGGGCATAGCCGATCGCTGCGGGGGTGCCGCTGTCGGGCACGGGCACGACCAGATCGGCCTCGACGCCATTTTCGATCGCGAGCTGCGCACCGATGCGCTTGCGAACCGAATAGACCGACGATCCATCGACGATCGAATCGGGCCGCGAGAAATAGACATGCTCGAATATGCACGGCCGCGCGCGCACATCGCCAAAGGGGCGGATCGAACGCAGGCCGTTTTCCGAAACGATCACCAGTTCGCCGGGTTCGACCTGGCGGATGAAGGTGCCGCCGATCACGTCGAGGGCGACGGTTTCGGACGCGAACACATAAGCGTCGCCAACGCGACCCAGAACGAGCGGACGAATTCCCAAGGGATCGCGGCAGGCGATCATGCCCTCCGGCGTCATGCAGACAAGCGCATAGGCGCCCTCGACCTGCTTGAGTGCATCGATGAAGCGATCGAGCAATGTGCGATATTTGGACATCGCGACGAGGTGGATGATCGTCTCGGTATCGCTGGTCGACTGGAAGATCGAGCCGAGGCGGACGAGATCGCGCTTGAGCTTCATTGCATTCGAGATGTTGCCATTATGCGCGATCGCAAAGCCACCCGACGACAATTCGGCGAACAGCGGCTGCACGTTGCGCAGCGCGGTCTCGCCCGTGGTCGAATAGCGGACATGACCGCAAGCGACATGGCCCGGCAGACCACGGATGACGTCGTCGCGGTCGAAATTACCGGCGACATGCCCCATCGCCCGATGGGTGTGGAAGGCACGGCCGTCCCAGCTGGTGATTCCCGCGGCCTCCTGACCGCGATGCTGGAGCGCGTGAAGCCCCAACGCGACCATGGCGGACGCGGTATCCGCGCCCCAAATGCCGAAGATGCCGCATTCTTCACGCAGCTTGTCGTCGTCGAACGGATGCGTCGTGAGCATCGCGAATCCTGCTGTGGCTGATGGCCGGGCATATAGGGAGAGGTATCGGCTTTGTCGCCCCCGCAGTGACCCACGATTGTCACTTTTCGACTTGAGGGCCATCCGCCTTTCCGCCAAGCGCCGCACCTATGGCCGACGATCGCGAACAGGGACGGGCGCTCCAGCCCAAATATGACGCCACAGGGCTGATCACGGCGGTCGTCACCGACCATGTGACCGGCGAGGTGCTGATGCTCGCGCATATGAACGCCGAGGCGCTCGATGCGACGATCAAAAGCGGGGAAGCGACCTTCTTCTCACGGTCACGCGGCAAGCTGTGGAAGAAGGGCGAGACCAGCGGCAACGTGATGCGCGTCGTCGAGATTCGGATCGACTGCGATCAGGATGCCGTCTGGCTACGCTGCGAACCGGCCGGTCCGGCATGCCACACAGGCGAGCGCAGCTGTTTTTATCGTACAATTGCGACGGCCCCGAATGGCGCCGTGACCCTCGATCGCAAATTATGAGCCACGCTTGACGATAACTCATTAAAAATCCCGGATTTGCGAGCGATTAGCAATTTCAGACACTTGGCTGGTCAAAAGCGCGATATTCGCAATCGATCGCACCCTTCGAGCGAGCAAAAATCCATCGCAAGCCAATGGCTTAACGATGATTTTTGTTTCGGTGCGCATTGGAACTGTGTCATTCTCAACACATGGGGAATGAACCTGCCCAGATTCGACTTCACAGTCGGCTCATCGACACTCTGTACACGGAGGCGATGCTGCTGGCGGATGAGGTGCGTGCTTATTTCGAGCGCGCATCGGCGGAGCGCGAAGCGCTCTTGCCGCTCGATAGGGTCGTGTTTTCGTGCGAGTCGCTCAAGGTCACGACGCGGCTGATGCACATCCTCTCCTGGCTCCTTTCGCAGCGCGCAGCGGAAATGGGTCAGGTCGACACTATCGAGGCGCGCTTGACGAAGAGGATCGGCGAGGCCGCCGACAGCGACCCCGCGACGCTCCACGCCCTTCCGGACGAGGCGATCGCGCTGATCGAGGCCAGCCGGGATCTTTATGCCAGGGTTGCACGGCTTGATGCCGCGGAAGAACCGGCCGAGCCGGCACCGAGCCCTGCGCTGCATCTTCTAAGCCGTCTGGAGCGCGCATTTTGAGACCGGAGGCACGGCGCAATCGTGCCTCCTACTGAACCGCGATCGGGGGGCGGCAATGACGAGGAAGCCCAGAGAGGGCGTTACGAGCATATCCGATCTGGCGCGCCTTGCCGGCGTGTCGGCATCGACCGTGTCGCGCGCGCTGGCCGGCAGCAGCATGATCAGCGAAGGCACGCGCGCGCGCGTCAAGGCGTTGGCGCGCGAACATGGTTTCCGGCTCAACCAGATGGCGCGCAATCTGCGTCTGCGGCGATCTCAGGCGATCGGCCTGGTGCTTCCGATGGGGCACGAGGTCGGTCAGCATCTGTCCGATCCCTTCTTCGGCATCATGCTCGGATATCTTGCCGAAGGCGTCACGGCGCGCGGATATGACTTGCTGCTGTCGCGCATAGTGCCGACCGAGGATGGCTGGCTTGACGGGCTGGCCAATTCGGGGCGGATCGACGGACTGATCGTGCTTGGCCAATCGGACCAGAGCGACGCGCTCGATCGGCTCGCGGCGGAATATCGACCGCTGATCGTCTGGGGCGAGCGGCAGGAAGGCCAACTCTACTGCTCGGTGGGCACGGATAACCGGATTGGCGGCATGATGGCGGCGCAGCATGTGCTGGCGCAGGGACGACGGCGGATATTGTTCGCCGGTTGCCTCGATGTCCCGGAAACGGCGGCCCGCTATGCCGGCTATATCGATGCGCATCGCGAAGCAGGCGTAGAGCCGTTCGGCAAGGTGGAAGCTTTGTTCGAACCTGCGCCCGCATTCGCGGCAATTGCCGAGCGGCTCAACCAGGGCGAATTGCCCGATGCGATCGTCGCGGCCTCGGACGTGATCGCGATCGAGGCGATCAAGGCGCTCAAGGCGCGCGGACTGAATGTGCCCGATGATGTGGCCGTAACCGGATTTGACGACGTTCCGGTCGCCGAACTCATGGCGCCGGCGCTTACGACCATCCGGCAGGATTTCCAGCGCGGTGCGGGGGAAATGGTCGATCGCCTCTTCCGCCGGCATGCGGGCGAGGACGTTGGATCGCTCGTGATGGCGCCGACACTGGTGAAGCGCGCTTCGGCCTAGGGGACTGCGGTCTGACAGTTATGATCGGCTGCAGACGTATCTGTGCGATATCAGGGGTTGCAGCGGAAGCCGCGTCGGGCGAAACCGGTGAATATGAGGGGGACGGCGGCGAGCATCAGCTTGGGCGCGATGGCGATGGCGGTGCCCTCGCTTGCGCAGACGCCGCCCGTGGAACCGCGTCAGTTGTCGAGTTCGCCGACGATCATCGTCACGGCGGTGCCGCGTGGGCTCAACCGGCTCGACGCCAGCATCTCGGTGAGCACGGTCAGCCCCGATGAGATATCGATCCTGTCGCCGCGATCGACCGCCGAGATTTTCCGCAACATCCCCGGCGTCCGCGCCGAAAGTTCGGGCGGGGAAGGGAATGCCAATATCGCGGTGCGCGGCCTGCCGCTCGCGACCGGCGGCGCGAAATATGTCCAACTGCAGGAGGATGGTCTTCCGGCGCTGCAGTTCGGCGACATCACCTTCGCCACGGCCGACAGCTTCATCCGTGCGGACCTGAACGTGCTGCGGATCGAGGCGGTGCGCGGCGGATCGGCCTCGACGCTCGTTTCGAATGCGCCGGGCGCGGTCATAAACATCCTGTCGAAAACCGGCGAGACCGCAGGCGGTGATATCCGCGCGGGTTTTGGCCTCGATTACGAGGAGTATCGCCTCGATTTCGATTATGGCGCGCCGATCGGCGATGACTGGCGCTTCCATGTCGGCGGATTCTATCGGCGCGGCGAGGGACCGCGAAAAGTCGGATATGACGGCAATCGCGGTGGCCAGATCAAAGGCAATGTCACCAAGTACTTTGCGAGCGGTTTCGTCCGGCTCTATTTCAAATATCTGGATGACCACGCGGTGTCCTATCTCCCCGCCCCGGCACGCGTGACGGGGAGCGATTCCGACCCGAGCTACCAGAGCCTGCCCGGCTTCTCGATCAACGGCGGCTCGCCCTATTCGCGCAACATCCGCACCGCGTTGACGCTCGATCGCGACAATCGTCCGGTGCGCGACGATGTTGCGGATGGCATGCGATCACTGGTCCGTCAGGTGGGAATGGAGATCCAGGTCCAGCCCGGCGATGGCTGGACACTGCGCGAACGCTTTCGCTACGCAAACACGTCCGGACGCTTCACGGGGCTGTTCCCAGCGGCAGTCGACAACGCCTCCACGATTGCGACGGCGCTCGGTGGGGCAGGGGCGAGCATCGCATACGCGACCGGATCGTTGGCTGGCACCACGATCGCAACGCCTGCCACGCTCAACGGCAACGGGCTTTTGTCGGAAAGCGCCATCTTCGACGTGCGGCTGCGCAATCTCGATGAGATCGTCAACGACATGCGCGCGATCCGCGACGCCAACGTCGGCGGCGGTAAACTGACTCTGACCGGGGGGCTCTATCTCGCACGCCAGTATATGAAGAGCGACTGGCGGTGGACGAGCCTCGTCTCCGACGTCCGCGGCGACGGGAATGCGGCGCTGATCGACATACGAAATGCCGCCGGACAGCGCGTCACCGAAGCCGGCGTCTATGGATATGGTGCGACCTATTTCGGCAATTGCTGTCGCCGCGACTATGATCTGCGATACGACATCGCTGCGCCCTTCGCCGCCATGAGCTTCCTTCGCGGCAAGTGGACGCTCGCCGGGAGCGTGCGGTGGGACAATGGCCGCACGCGGGGTAATTTGCGTGGGGTTGCGGCGACCGTTGGTTCGCTCGACGTCAATGGCGACGGGACGATTTCGCCGCCCGAGACGCGCACAACCTTGCTTCCGGCCGCGCGATCGCCTGTCCGCTACGATTATGACTATGTGTCGTGGTCGACGGGCCTCAACTATCGCCTCGACCGCGAGATGTCTTTCTTCGCGCGCTACAGCCGAGGCGGGCGCGCCAATGCCGACCGCATCCTGTTCGGCCCGGCGATCGATGCGGCCGGCGGCATCGCGGACAAGAGCGCGGCGGTCGATTTCGTGCGGCAGGCCGAAGCCGGCGTCAAATATCGCACCCGGCGGATGGAACTCTACGCCACCCTGTTCCACGCCAATACCGAGGAACAGAATTTCGAGGCGACGAGCCTGCGCTTCCTCGATCGCCGATACCGCGCGACGGGCGTCGAGCTGGAAGGCAGCTATTTCTCGCTGAACGGCCTCGGCCTCACCGCGAAGGGGACATGGACCGACGCGAAGATCAGCGCCGACGCGATCACCCCTGCCAATGAAGGCAATCGCCCCCGCCGTCAGGCCAAGTTCGTCTATCAGCTGACCCCGCAATATCGCCGGCAGCTGTTCACGATCGGCGCCAACATCGTCGGCACAGGCGACAGCTACGCGCAGGACAGCAATCAGCTGAAGCTACCTGGCTTCACCACGGTCAGCCTGTTCGCCGAAGTGCGTCCAATGCCGCGTGTGTCGGTATCGATCGGCGCGAACAACCTGTTCGATGTGAAGGGATTTACGGAAGCCGAAGAGGCATCGATCCCTGTGAACGGCATCGTTCGCACCCGATCGATCAACGGGCGCACGATTTCGGCGACGGTCGGCTATTCCTTCTGACGGCGATCCCAGGTCGCGACACGCCAGAGATACCAGACAACCATCACGCCCACGACCGCGAAGGTCACGATGTTGAGCCACTGCTCGGCCTGCGTAAAGGTATGTCGCAAGGTCCAGCCAAGCGTACCGAGCGTAGTCACCCAGCCCAACGTGCCGAGCATCGACCACAGGAAGAAGGCGCAGAAACGCATCCGCACCAGCCCCGCCGGAACCGATATCAGCGTACGGAAGGTCGGCATGATTCGGCCGAGGCCGACGAGCCAGCCACCATAGCGCCGAAACCAGCGTTCGCCGGTCTCGATCTCGCTCCAGTCGACCGTGAACCAGCGCCCGTGCCGCTCGACGACCGGGCGGAGGCGATCGAAGCCGAGCGCCCGCGCGACGAAATACCACATCGTGTTGCCGACCATTGCGCCTGCGGTGCCGACCACGATTGCAACGGGCAGCGACAGCCGCCCCGCCGCCGCCTCGTAACCCGCCAGCGACATGATCACTTCGGAAGGGATCGGCGGGAACACGGTTTCTGCGACCATCAGCAGGAAGATGCCGAAATAGCCGCCGTCGACGATCAACTGGCGAACCCAGTCGGCCATGATCAGCGCGCCTTGGCCTCGATGGCCTCCCAGATCAGCGCGGGCGTATCGGTGCCGTTGAAATTGTCGATCGCGACGATGCCGGTGGGGGAGGTGACGTTGATCTCGGTCAGGTGCCCCGCGATCACGTCAATGCCCACGAACAGGAGGCCACGTGCGGCAAGGTCCGGTCCAAGCGCCTCGCAAATCTCGACTTCGCGGGGCGTTAATTCGGTCGCATCGGCTTTGCCGCCCGCCGCCAGATTCGATCGAATCTCACCTTTCTTCGGTAAGCGGTTGATAGCGCCAGCAACTTTGCCGTCGACCAGCACGATCCTCTTGTCGCCCTTGGTCACGTCGGGAAGGAAGGCTTGAACCATGAACGGCTCGCGCCAGACCTGCCCGAACAGTTCGGTGAGGGCCGCTAGATTGGCGTCGTTGCGGCCGACATGGAACACGGCCGAGCCGGCATTGCCGTAAAGCGGCTTCACCACAACCTCGCCATGTTCCTCATGGAAGGCGCGCGCGTCTTCGAGCCGGCGGGTGATCATCGTCGGCGGCATGAAGCGCGCGTAATCGAGCACGAACAGCTTTTCAGGCGCGTTGCGGACCGAAGCCGGATCGTTGACCACCAGGGTCTTGTGCTGAATCCGCTCAAGCAGATGGGTCGCTGTGATATAAGCGAGGTCGAACGGCGGATCCTGCCGCATCAGCACGACGTCGATGTCGTCGGCGAGGTCGATGACCTCCCATTCGCCCAGCTCGAAATGATCGCCAAGGACGCGGGCCAGCCGCGTGATCCGTCGGGCCGGTGCGGTCAGGCGCCCGTCGCGATAGCAGAGATCCCCGGCCGCATAATGCCAGAGGCTGTGCCCGCGCGCGATTCCGGAGAGCATCACGGCGAAGGTCGAATCGCCCATGATGTTGATCGTCTCAAGCGGATCCATCTGGACCGCGACATTCAGGCTCATGGGGGCAGGCTCCGTTGTTTGGAGCCGCTTACCTAGGGTCGCGGTGGTGACTTGTCACCCATGCCAGACGTTGGGCAGATGGATCGGCAGCGACCACGGGCGCACGAGCATCACGTCGATGCGGATAGCATCGCGCGGGCCGGCATAGCGCGACGCGACGGCCTCTGCTGCGGCGATCACGCGGCGCAGGCGATATTCGTCAATCGATCGGAGCAGATTGCGCTCCGTGCCGCGCGTCTTGACCTCGACGAAGGCGACGGTTCCGCAACGGCGTGCGACCAGATCGATCTCGCCTCGATATGTTTTCACGCGCCGGCCCACGATCCGCCAGCCGCGCAACATCAGCCACAGCGAAGCTAGCGTTTCGCCCCAGCGGCCCCGCTTTTCGGCATGGTGACGGTCGCTCATTCCGGGTCCTTCATCGTCATGGCCAGGGCATAGAGGTCGCGACGGGGAAGGCCTGTGATCTTCGACACTTCGGCTGCGGCTTTCGTCGGAGGGAGGCGGGTGATCGCATCTCGTAGCAACGCCTCCGCTTCGGCTTCGGTTGCAGGCGCGGCCTCTCCGGGCGGGCCCACGATGATGACGATCTCGCCCTTGGGCGGATGATCGGCATAGCGCGCCGCAAGATCGGTCAGCGTTCCCGTCACGCATTCCTCATAGGCCTTGCTGATTTCCCGGGCGACGCCAGCCTCGCGATCGCCCAGCCCCTTGGCCAAAGCGCCCAGGGTCACGGCCAGTCTTGGGCCGGATTCGTAAAGAATCAGTGTGGCGCGGATGGCGGAAATCTCGGCAATCGCATCCGTCTTGGCCTTCTCCTTGGCGGGGAGGAAGCCGAGAAAGAAAAAGCGATCGGTGGGAAGACCGGCGAGGGTCAATGCCGCGATCGCAGCGCAGGGGCCAGGGATGGTGGTGACGATATGACCCGCCGCGCGCGCATCGCGGACCAGTTTGTACCCCGGATCGGAGATCAACGGCGTGCCCGCGTCGGACACCAAAGCGATGGCCTCACCTGCCATTCGGGCGATCAGGGCCGGGCGCACCTTGTCGGCATTGTGATCGTGATAGGGCGCCATTGGACGCTTCGTACCGATCCGCTGAAGCAGCTTGGCCGTCACACGGCTGTCTTCGACCGCTATCAGATCGGCACGGGCCAATATGTCGGCGGCACGCGGGGAAAGGTCGCCCAAGTTGCCGATCGGCGTGGCAACGATATACAGGCCCGGGGAGAGGGACGCATTCGGTTGCCGGTCGGCAACCGGATCGGGCTCAAAAGGATCGGTCATAGAATGAGTGTAATGGCAGAAGCTCCCCGTTGCGATCAACGATCGCGCCGCATGTTCGTCGCGGGGGCGACGTTGTTTACGATGCTGTTGGCAAGCTGCTCTGGAGTCGTCCCGCGTGGGGGGCGCCCAGCGCCGGCCGCACCCAAGCCGCAGGCCCAGTCCGAAATCGCGCCGCAGGATCAGCCGCGGCATCGTGTCGCCGTGCTCGTGCCGTTGAGCGGACCGAACGCCTCTGTCGGCCAGTCGATCGCCAATGCCGCGAGTATGGCGCTGATCGACACCAGCAATCGATCGATCCGCCTGACGACTTATGACACCGCGACCGGCGCCGCCGCCGCCGCCAAGCGTGCGCTGGCCGATGGCAACCGCCTGTTCCTGGGGCCGCTGCTGTCTCAAGACGTCGCTGCGGTTGCCGCGGAGGCACGGAACGCGTCAGTCCCGGTCGTCGCTTATTCGAACGATACGTCGGTCGTGGGCGATGGCGTCTATCTGATGGGCTTTTCGCCGAACCAGTCGGTCGATCGCGTCGTTCGCTATGCCAAGGGGCGCGGCATCACCAAGTTCGCGGCACTCGTGCCGGCCGGCGTCTATGGCCGCAACGCTTCGACCGCGATGATCCGCGCAGTGGAAAGCGCGGGCGGTTCGCTCGTCGCGATGAAAAGCTATGATCGCAGCCCCAAGTCGTTGGGTGTCGCGGTGGCGCAACTCGGCAAGGGCCAGCCTTATGATGCCGTTCTCGTCGCCGACAATGCCCGCATCGCGACCCAGGCCGTACCGCTCGTCCGTAAGGCCACCAGCCCACAGGCGCGCGTAATGGGGACCGAGCTTTGGCAGGCCGAATCGGGGCTGCTGACCTCGCCGATCCTTGCTGGCTCGTGGTTCGCCAGCGTCTCCGACAAGCGTTATCGCCAGCTTGCTGTCGGCTATAAGCGCCAGTTCGGACGTGCGCCGTTCCGCCTTGCAAGCCTGGGTTACGATTCGATGCTGCTGGTAATCAAGGCTACGGGCAGCTGGAAGGTGGGCGATCGCTTCCCGGCGAACATGCTGCGCGATCCCGACGGCTTCGTCGGCGTCGACGGCGCTTTCCGCTTCGGCCCGACCGGCATCGCCGAGCGCGCGCTCGAGGTCCAGGAACTCAGCCCGGCGGGCGTCAAGACGGTGTCCGAAGCGCCGGCCAGCTTCAAGCAGTAGGCATCACGGCTTCGCGTAAACCTCTTCGAGCGAGCGGGAGCGGGTGATCCACTCCCGGCTCGCCGAAGGAAAATCCTTCTCGCCGGCGAACCGGACGCGGACTGCGGCGTCCATGCCTGCCGCGCGCATCGGCAGAACGAAATTCTGCGCAACGGCCCGACGGGTCGCATCGCGCGCCAGCGACATCGGGATCGGTGCGCGCGCCTGCCGCAGCAGCTCGGCTTGGCCCGCACGGCGGTTCGCCGCATCCAGCGTCTGCGCAGCGTCCGTCAGCCGCAGCAGCAACCCGCCACTGTCATACTCCTTGATCCGCGTCAGATCGATCTGCGGGCCGACGGTCTCGACGTCGGGCAGGGTGACGAACAGTTCCTTGCTCTTGGCCGCCCAGCGCACATCGGCATCCTTGAGCCGCGCCATATCGACTTCGTAGCGGACGAGGCCCGGCATGATCAGCGTCTTTTGCGCGGACAGGCCGAATCGGCTCTGCTTTGAGGTCACGACCGCGACATAGCTGGCGGTGAAGGCGGACAGACGGTTCTGCTCGCGCAGGCCCTGCAGGCTGGCGGATACGATCGTTTCGGGCTTCGGGTCGACGATCGCGTCATAGCGTCGACCGAGCGACCATCCGAGAAGCGCCACCACGACCACGATCGTCAAACCGGTCGCCAGTCCGACCCATAATCCTACACGTCGCCGCACATATATCTCCTTCGCGTCCCGAGATGGGGCAGGGGAACGGCGTTGTGAAGGTCAGTCGGCGGTAACGATCTCGGCGAGGATCGCGTCGAGCAGCAGCATACCGGCTTCGGTGACACGCAGCGCGGTGCCGTCACGAGCGACGAGGCCATGCCCGGAAAGCTTGTCGACCGCCGCTCCATTCACGAGCCGGTCGATCGGCTGACCCGTGCGCGCGGCGATCGCGGCAAGGTCGATCCCTGCATTGAGACGCAGGCCCATCAGCAGCGCCTCGCGGGCACGTTCGGCTGCGCTCAGCACGTCCTCGATCTGGATACCATGCCCGTGCGCGTCGACCCGCGCGATCCAGTTTTCGGGCTTCTTGTGGCGTGCGGTCGCGACGCCGGCACGGCGGCCGTGCGCGCCGGGGCCGACGCCGGCATAGTCGCCATAGCGCCAATAGGTCAGGTTGTGCCGGCTCTCTGCTCCTGGCCGCGCATGATTGGACACCTCATAGGCCGGAAGCCCCGCCTCGCGCATCTGGGCGCGGGTTTGCTCGAACAGATCGGCGGCGCTGTCACTGTCCAGCGTGGGCAGATCGCCTTTCGCGAAGCGCGCCGCGAACTGCGTGCCCGGTTCGATTGTGAGTTGATAGAGCGACAGGTGTTCGGTCCCGTAGCCAAGTGCCAGGGTGAGTTCGCTTTCCCATGCCGCGGCACTCTGGCCGGGGCGGGCATAGATCAGATCGAAGCTCACCCGCGCGAAATGGCGCTGCGCCGTCTCCAGCCCGCGCAGCCCTTCGGTGGAGTCGTGGGCGCGGCCGAGAAAGTGGAGCGTCTCGTCATCTAGCGCCTGCAATCCCAACGAGACGCGGTTGACGCCAGCCGCCGCAATATCGCCGAAGCGGGCGGTTTCGATCGAGTTCGGATTGGCCTCGAGCGTGATCTCGATATCGTCGGCAAAGGTCCAGTGCTGGCCCGCCGCTTCGATCAGCGCGGCAACCGTCGCGGGGGGCATCAGCGATGGCGTTCCACCCCCGAAGAAGATCGATGTCAACTTCCGTCCGGGGAGCAGCGCTGCCTCATGCGCCAGATCGGTGAGCAAAGCCGTGCGCCATGCGTCCTGGTCCACGGTGTTGCGGACATGGCTGTTGAAGTCGCAATAGGGGCATTTGGCGACGCAGAAGGGCCAGTGGATGTAGAGGGCGAGCGCGCCCTCCTGATCGGCTCGGATCAAAACACCGCCGCGACGAGCTTGGCAAAGGCATCGGCGCGGTGGCTCATCGCGTGCTTCGCCTCGGGCTCGATCTCGCCGAAGGTCTGCTCCATGCCCAGCGCCTGGAACATCGCGTCGTAACCGAAACCATTGCTGCCACGCGGTGGCCAGACGAGCGTTCCGTCGACGCGGCCCTCGAAGCTTTCGACATGGCCATCGGGCCAGGCGATCGAAAGGGCGCAGACGAAATGTGCGTCGTGGCCGGATTCGGGGCCTTTCTCGGAAACGCGCGCATTCACGCGGCGCATCGCCTCGGCAAAGTCGCGCGTGCCGTCTTCCATCTCGGCCCAGCGCGCCGAAAAGATACCCGGTTCGCCACCCAGCGCCTCGACGCACAGTCCGCTATCGTCGGCGAGCGCGGGCAGGCCGGTCAGATCCGCCGAAAAGCGCGCCTTCAACTCGGCATTGGCGACGAAGCTGGTGCCGGTTTCCTCGGGCTCGGGCACGTCCATCGCCGCCGCCGATACCGTCTCGATCCCGTAAGGCGCGAGCAGTTCGGCGATTTCCTTGAGCTTGCCCTTGTTGTGGCTCGCGATAACGAGCTTTCCCGGGGCGAGCTTGCGATGGGGTAGCTCGATCGTCACCGACCGACGGCCTTGCGCTGCTCGGCGAAGATCTGGTTGCAGCCGATGCGGGCGAGACGAAGCAGGCGGAGGAGGGCTTCCTCGTCATAGGTCGCGCCCTCGGCGGTCGCCTGCGCCTCGGCGATGTTGCCATTGTCGAGCAGGACGAAGTTCGCATCGGCATGCGCGTTCGAATCCTCTATATAGTCGAGGTCGAGAACAGGCGTGCCTTCGTAGATGCCGCACGAGACCGCACCGACCTGCGCGGTGATCGGATCCTCGGTGATCAGTCCGGCCGCCATCAGCTTGTCGACCGCAAGGCGCAGTGCGACCCATCCGCCCGAAATCGATGCGGTTCGGGTGCCGCCGTCGGCCTGGATCACGTCGCAGTCGATCGTGATCTGGCGCTCGCCCAGCTTGGTCATGTCGACCACCGCGCGCAAAGAACGTCCAATAAGACGCTGAATTTCCTGCGTACGTCCCGACTGCTTGCCCTTCGCCGCTTCCCGGCTGCCGCGCGTGTGGGTCGCGCGGGGCAGCATGCCATATTCGGCCGTGACCCAACCCTGGCCCTTGCCGCGCAGGAAGGGAGGGACGCGCTCCTCGACGCTGGCGGTGACGAGCACCTTGGTGTCGCCGAACGAAATCAGCACCGAACCTTCGGCGTGGACGGTAAAACCGGTTTCGATCGCGATCGGGCGCATCTGATCGGGGGTGCGGCCGGATGGGCGCATGGGGCTATCCTTCTTATGATGTGGCCGGCTCTTTAGGCGTCGGGCGCGCGCGGAGCAACGGGAGTTGAGCAGCGCTCCACCTTTCCCTATCTCTCATGCGTGAGCGGACCTCCTGTCACTGAACTATCGACCCGAGCACGCGAGGTATTTCGCGTGGTCGTCGAGAGCTATCTGGGATCGGGCGTGCCCGTCGGATCGCGCACCATTGCGAAGCTCGCGGCGCTCAATCTGTCGCCGGCCTCGATCCGCAACGTGATGCAGGATCTGGAGGAACTGGGGCTGCTGGAGGCGCCGCACACCTCGGCGGGCCGCATGCCGACGCAGACGGGCCTGCGTTTGTTCGTTGACGGCATGATGCAGACGGCGGAACCGTCGGCCGAGGAACGCGCGGCAATCGAGGCGCGCGCGGCGCGCGGTGGACCGATCGAGGAGGCATTGGCCGCGACCAGCGCAGTCTTGTCCGGCCTGTCTGCCTGTGCCGGAATCGTGCTGGTTCCGCCCAATGAGCCGGTGTTGCGCCAGTTCAGCTTCGTTCCGCTGTCGCGCGAGCAGGCCGTCGCTGTGATGGTCGGGCATGATGGCAGCGTCGAGAACCGCGTCGTCGATCTTCCACCAGATATCCCGCCCAGTGCGCTGGTCGAGGCCGGAAACTTCATCAGCGAACGGCTAGCTGGCCTGACGCTAGGCGAAGCGCGCCTGCGGATGGAGGCGGAGATCGGCCGGGAACGCGCGGCGCTCGACAAGGCGGCCGCGGCGCTTGTCGAGCGCGGGCTGGCCATCTGGTCGCAGGATGGCGCGTCGCGGCCCGTGCTGATTGTGCGCGGGCAGGCGAACCTGATCGATCCGGGCGACGCCGCCGATCTGGAGCGGGTCCGCCAGCTGCTCGACGAGATTGAGGGCAAAGAAGAGATTGCCCGCCTGCTCGAAAGCGCGCGCAGCGGGCAGGGGATGAAGATCTTCATCGGTGCGGAGAACAAGCTGTTCTCTCTGTCGGGATCATCGGTGATCGCAGCGCCCTATCGCGGCATCGACGGTCGCGTTGTCGGCGTGGTGGGGGTGATCGGGCCGACCCGGCTCAATTATGCGCGGATCGTGCCGATGGTCGATTTCACCGCGCAGGCCCTGACCCGGATGATGACCTGAGCGACGTCAGGCCGCGTCGCGCTGTCGGCTCTTGGTCACGATGGCGAGGACGTCGAGTTCGCTGAGAGGGGTGTCGAACTGGATACCGAAGCGATTGCCTTCGACCCAGCGAACGATGGCAGGCACCTCGAGATGCTGCCGCTCGATCACCAGCTTGCAGCCGACCGGAAGCGGTGGATGCGCGTTCAGCATCGCGCCGCCGCGTGAAATGTCGAGCAGGACACCGCCCAGCTCGCCATGCACCGAGTAGAGATTGACGGCGAGCATGATGCGATGACGCCCGTAGCGCCGTGCTTCATTCTCTTCGCTGTCATCGATCAGGTTCATTGTCTCTTTCCGTCAGTGTCGACTCTGATGGTTCCGAAACGATGCCCGGATATCCCTAACAATCGGCTAATGGCGCGATCATTCTGTCGCATTTCGGCGATCCGTTCGCAGCGCGAATATTCCGTGCGAAGCGATGTCCGTCGCGTTTGGCATGGCTAGGCTCAGGCTTTTCGGCCGGAGGACTCACTATGCTGCCCCAGACCCCCTTCAATCGCGTGCCGCGCGAGACGATGTCCCCCCGCCATCAGGGCAGTTGGGATCGATCGCAGGAACTCCACGGCGACACCAGCTTCGTCGAGGTGATGACGAACGCGCCGCAGGTCTATGACTGGTATAACGATGCCTTCTACCGCGATCTGTTCGCTTCCGGTCGACTCGATCCCAAATTGGTCGAGCTCGTTCGCCTTCATCTCGCCGGGCGGCATGGCTGTGCATCGTGCAACCGGTCGGATTGGGCGGCGGCGATCGCGGCAGGCTATAGCGAAGAGCAGCTCAATGCGCTGGCCGACTACGAGAATGGTCCGTTCGAGGAGCGTGAGCGTGCGATCCTGGCGCTGGCGGACGTCATGGCGCTCGATAACGCCGCGGCGGTCGTCACGCCGGAGCTTTACGATCGGTTCAAGCGATCTTTCAGCGATGCCGAGCTGGTCGAGTTCGGAGTGATCATGGCGGTGCTGACCGGCATGGCGAAGTTCATTCTCGCCTTCGACCTGCTCGAACGGCTGCGCACCTGCCCGTTCCGGCCGCCCGAATCCCGCGAAGCCTGAAAAGGTGGGGCGGTCCATCGACCGCCCCGACCCGATCAGCTGGCGACCTTCGCGTCCACCGGCGCCTTGCCGCGCTTGACCATCATCTTGTTGAGAGCGTTCACATAGGCACGCGCCGATGCAACCATCGTGTCGTGATGCGCACCGCGCCCGCGCGTGGTGCGTCCGTTTTCCGAGAGGAGGACCGACACCTCGGCCTGCGCGTCTGTGCCGCCGGTGACGGCATGTACCTCGTAGCGCTCCATGATCGAGCTGTCGTGCGGCACGATCATGCGGATCGCGTTGAACAGTGCGTCGACGGGGCCGTTGCCGCGCGAGGTCACGGTCTTGTCCTCGCCATCGACCTCGAGGGTCAGGATCGCACGCTGCGGACCGTTCGAGCCGCAGTAGATCTCGACTTCCTTGACCTGGATCGCGGCGTGGCCGCTGTTCACCTCATCGTCGACCAGCGCGACGATATCCTCGTCGTAAACCGCCTTCTTGGCGTCGGCGAGTTCCTTGAAGCGCGCAAAGGCGTCCTGGAAAGCATTGTCGCCCAGTTCGTAGCCGAGTTCCTGCAGCTTCTGACGGAAGGCGGCGCGGCCCGAATGCTTGCCCATGACGAGGCTCGACTGGGTGAGGCCGACGCTTTCCGGCGTCATGATCTCGTAAGTCGAAGCGTCCTTGATCATGCCGTCCTGGTGGATGCCACTCTCATGCGCGAAGGCATTGGCGCCAACGATCGCCTTGTTCGGCTGAACCTGGAAGCCGGTGATGCCCGAGATCAGCCGCGAAGCACGCGTGATCTCGGTCGACACGATGTTGGATCGCACCGGCATCACATCGTGACGGACCTTCAGCGCCATCGCGATCTCCTCGACCGCGGCATTGCCGGCGCGCTCGCCGATGCCATTGATCGTCGATTCGACCTGTCGCGCGCCTGCCATCACCGCCGCGAGCGAGTTGGCGACCGCGAGACCCAGGTCGTTGTGACAATGGGTGGAGAACACCGCGAGATCGGCGTTCGGCACCCGGCCGATCATGTCGCGAAACATCGCACCATAGGTTTCGGGCGTCGCGTAGCCGACGGTATCGGGCAGGTTGATCGTCCGCGCGCCGGCCGCAATCGCGGTTTCGATCGCTCGCGCCAGGAAATCGGGATCCGATCGTGTCGCATCCTCGGCCGACCACTCGACATCGGGGCACAGGTTGCGCGCCAGGCGGACGGTTCGGTCGATTGCCTCCAGAACCTCGTCGGGGCTCTTGTTGAGCTTGACGCGCATATGGAGCGGCGATGTGGCGATGAAGGTGTGGATGCGCGGGCGCTCGGCATGCTGCACGGCTTCCCAAGCGCGCTCAATATCGGCGGTCGCGGCGCGGGCCAGCGAGGCGATGGTCGCACGCTTGCACTGACGCGCAACTTCGCTCACCGCCTCGAAATCGCCAGGTGAGGCGATCGCAAAGCCCGCCTCGATGATGTCCACGCCCAGCGTTTCGAGCTGGGCTGCAACCTGCAGCTTTTCCTCGAGATTCATCGAACAGCCGGGAGACTGCTCGCCATCGCGCAGGGTGGTATCGAAAATCAATATGGTGTCGGTCACGGAACCTGCTCCTGTTGCAGGATGGTCTTGTCGGGCTGCGGTTCAGAACCCCTTAGACGCCGTGGCTTGAAGGATCCGCCCCGGACCCCAAGCGAAATCGCGCGCCTAAGGGCGCGTAAGTCGAAGCAGGAGAAGGGCGCGATAATGCGTCATTGGTGCGGCGGATACATCGAAAGCTGCGCGCAAGTCCAGTCCGTAGATCGGATTATTGCGGCGAAGGCGGGGCGTAGGTTTCGATGAGGAGCGAGGACCGCTTCGATCGCTTCGCCCGGTACATCAGCCGATCGGCCGCCGCGATGATGTCCGTCGCCAAGCAGGATGTCTTATCTGGAATGGCGACGGCACCGGCACTGACCGAGATCGGCCAGCCGCAGGCCTCGGCATCGCTCTTGATAGCCTGACACGCCTCGTCGATCAGCGGGCGGGCTTCCGCTTCGGCCGTGTTCGGAAGGATCATCACGAACTCGTCCCCGCCAAGGCGGGCGAGCCGATCGCCACGGCGCCGTGAAGCGATCAACGTTTCGGCGATCGAGACGAGGCAGCGATCGCCCTCGTCATGGCCGAGCTGGTCATTAACATTCTTGAAGCCGTCCATGTCGAGGAAAGCGAGCACGAAGGCTTCGCGGTCACTTCCCGGGTCGACCATCTGGTTGAGCAGTTCGATCAGCCCACGCCGATTGAGCAGGCCGGTCAAACTGTCGCGCCGCGCCGCCTGCTCCGCGATCTTGCGCGCGCTGATATCCTCGACCACCGCGACGAAGAATTCGGGCGCGGCGGCCTGATTGCGCACCAGTGAGACGGTAAGGTTGACCCACACCGTCTCGCCATCGCTCCGGATGTAACGCTTTTCGAGCGTATAGCTGTCGGCAGCCCCGTCGATCAGTTCGGCGACATGATGCTCGTCGATCTCCAGATCGTCGGGATGGGTGATCTGCTGGAATCCGCCCGCAAGCAGCTCATCGTTCTTGTAACCGGCAATCTCGCAGAAGCGTTGGTTGACGCGCATGAAGCCGCCATCCGGCCCCACATGTGCCATGCCGACCGCCGCCTGCTCGAATGTCGCGACGAAACGGCGATCGGCGCTCTCATGTCCTTCGCTCGCCTCCAGATGCGCGCTGCCCAGGAAGGCGAGGGCGAGCGGCCCCGCGAGCAGGCGGATCGCAAGCTGATGCTCCTCGGTGAAGGCGTCGGGCCTTGCCGCCCCGATCTTGAGCACGCCGACATGGCCGGCGCGAAAGGGGATCGGAACCACCGCCACCGACCGGGCGCCAAGCCGGGCGATCATCGGTGCGAAGCCCCCGCCGGACCCGATATCGGGATCATACATGTAGCGGCCTTCGCTCAGCGCAATCTCGGCCGAATGGGTAACTCCGTCGAGCCGCCGCCCGGCCAGCGTTTCGAAGCTGCCGCGCGCCGCCCGACAGATCAGACCTGCCGGTTCGGTGACAGCAACCAGCACGCCGTCGGCGCTGGGCACCAGCCGCAAGGCGCCCTCCAGCACCGCGCCGATGGCCAGCTCGACATGGCCATCGGCGGCGGCGATCACCGATTGCAATGCGAGCAGCGCCTGTGAGAGGCGCAGTTCGGTTACGGCAAGGTCGCCTTGGGCATCTTCGTGGAGCAACGATCATCCCTCAAAGGAGAGCCAATACGTAGCGTTAACGAAGATGAACGAAAATCCGCAATCGAATGTGCAATGCAAAGCATTGCAACACGCTTAAGCGGGCTTTTCGAACGCCACGCTGATGGTCAGCGGCACGGCATCCGGCACCAACGGGATGCCATAGCTCACGCCGAAGTCGCTGCGCTTGATCGTGGTGGTAGCCTCGAACCCGACCTGTTCGCTATTCGCCTTGGTCATCGGGTTGAACATCTTGCCCGCGCCGACGAAATGCGCGTCGAGCGTGACGGGCTTGGTGATGCCCTTGATGGTGAGGTTGCCCGCGATCACCGCTTTGGTGCCGCTGACCTTGACCGAGGTCGATTCGAAGTGTGCCGTCGGGAACTTCGCAGCATCGAAGAAGTCCGCACCCTTCAGATGTTCGTTGAGCTTCTCATGCGTCGTTACGACGCCCGCGATCGGCACGTCGATCGACACCTTCGCCTTATCGGGCGCCTTGGGGTCAAGGGTGAGCGTGCCGCTGATGTCGCCGAACAGGCCGCGATAATAGCTGAAGCCCAGGTGCATGACGTTGAAACCGACCTGGGTATGGCCTGGATCGGCCTTGTAGGTGCCGGCGGTGACGCGCGAGGGATCGGCCGCACCGGGTGCTTCCTTGGGCATTTGCGCGATCACGGGCAGGGCGATCAAACCGCCGACGGCGGCGAGGATCAGAGGCGTCTTCATCATCGACTCTCCGGACATGGAAAAGGGGCGGCGCGACCATAGCCGCACCGCCCCCTTAAACCGATAGCGAACCGAAACGATCCGGCTCTTTTCCTGACCGGATCAGTTCTTGGTCTTGTCGACCAGCTTGTTCTTGCCGATCCACGGCATCATCGCGCGCAGCTCCGAACCAACCTTCTCGATCGGGTGGGCAGCGGCGGCCTTGCGGCTGGCCTTCAGTTCGGGCTGGCCGGCGCGATTGTCGAGAACGAAGTTCTTCACGAAACGGCCCGACTGGATGTCGGCGAGAACGCGCTTCATCTCGGCCTTGGTGTCGGCGGTGATGATGCGCGGGCCGGTGACGATGTCGCCATACTCGGCCGTGTTCGAGATCGAATAGCGCATGTTGGCGATGCCGCCTTCATAGAGCAGGTCGACGATCAGCTTGGTTTCGTGGAGGCACTCGAAATAGGCCATTTCGGGAGCGTAGCCCGCCTCGACCAGCGTTTCGAAACCCGCCTGGATCAGGTGAGTGATACCGCCGCACAGCACAGCCTGCTCGCCGAACAGATCGGTCTCGCACTCTTCCTGGAACGTCGTCTCGATCACGCCCGAACGGCCGCCGCCGACAGCGGACGCATAAGAGAGGGCGACGTCATGCGCGTTGCCGCTGGCGTCCTGGTGGATCGCGATCAGGCAGGGCACGCCGCCGCCGCGCTGATATTCCGAACGCACGGTGTGCCCCGGGCCCTTCGGCGCGATCATGAACACGTCGATGTCCTTGGCCGGCTCGATCAGCCCGAAATGGACGTTCAGGCCGTGCGCGAAGGCGATCGCTGCGCCCGACTTCAGATTCGGTGCGATCTCGTCATTGTAGATCTGCGCCTGATGCTCGTCGGGGGCGAGGATCATGATGATGTCGGCCCAGGCCGCAGCTTCGGCGACCGACAGCACCTTGAAACCGGCCTCTTCGGCCTTCTTCGCGGTGCCCGAACCGCCGCGCAGCGCGATCGCGACTTCGGCAACGCCCGAGTCACGCAGGTTCTGCGCATGGGCATGGCCCTGGCTGCCGTAACCGACGATGGCGACCTTCTTGGTCTTGATGAGGCCGATGTCGGCATCACGATCGTAATAGACGCGCATTTCAATTCCCTTTCCGAAATCTTGGGGGCGGCCGTTAGCGGCCGTTCGCCTCTCCTGAAAGCTTTTAAAGTGCCTCTTTGCCGCGAATGATCGCGGCGACGCCGGTGCGCGCTACCTCGACGAGGCCAACCTCACGCATCAGCTCGAGGAATTTGTCTATCTTTTCGGGGTTTCCGGTCACTTCGAAGATGAAGCTCGAAATCGTCGAGTCCACGACCCGGGCGCGATAAACCTCCGCCAGGCGAAGAGCCTCGATCCGGTGATCGCCGGTACCGACGACCTTAACCAGCGCCAGTTCGCGTTCGACATGCGGGCCCAGCACGCTCAGGTCGGTGACCTTGTGGACCGGGATCATCCGGTCGAGCTGTGCAACCACCTGATCGATGACGTGCGGGGTGCCCGTCGTCACGATCGTGATCCGGCTGATCTTCTCGTCCTCGGTGACGTCGGCCACCGTCAGGCTGTCGATATTATAGCCGCGCGCCGAAAACAGCCCGGCGATACGGGCCAGAATACCGGCTTCGTTGTCCACGGTCACGCTGAGCGTATGCCGCTCGGTGGCCTCCTGCTTGATATGCATGGGATCGTCCCTGATCGAATTTTGTCGGTGGATGGCGGGGAGGGGATCAGACGAGCGCCTTGGCCTCGTCGTCCATCTCACCGACCACATCATCGGCCTCGAGGATCATGTCGACGTGCGAAGCACCCGACGGGATCATCGGGAAGCAATTGGCAAGCTTGGCGACGCGGCAGTCGACCATTACCGGCCCGTCATGCGCGAGCATGGCAGCGATCCCATCGTCGAGCTGATCCGGTCCCTCGATCCGCAGACCCATCCAGCCATAAGCCTCCGCCAGCTTCACAAAATCTGGCAAAGCATCACTGTAAGACTCTGAATACCGGCCCGCATAGGTCAGATCCTGCCACTGCCGGACCATGCCCATATATTCGTTGTTCAGGATAAATATCTTCACCGGCAGGCGATATTGGGTCGCCGTGCCGAGCTCCTGGATATTCATCTGGATCGACGCTTCGCCCGCGATATCGATCACGAGCGCATTGGGATTGCCCAACTGGGCGCCGATTGCAGCGGGCAGGCCATAGCCCATCGTACCCAGACCGCCCGAGGTAAGCCACTTATTCGGCCCTTCGAAGTCGAAGTGCTGCGCGGCCCACATCTGATGCTGGCCGACCTCGGTCGTGATGATCGGCTTGAGCTTGTGTGTCGCCTCCCACAGCCGCTTGATGGCGTGCTGCGGCATGATCTCCTTGGTCGAAGCGCCATATTTCAGGCTCTTTTTAGCGCGCCACTGGTCGATCTGCGCGAACCATGGCTTCAGGTCCTGCGCCATATGCTGGCGCGCCTTCCACAGCTTGACCATATCCTCCATCGCTCGGCCGACGTCGCCGACGATGCCGACATCGGCGCGCACGATCTTGTTGATCGAGCTGCGATCGATATCGACGTGGATCTTCTTGCTTTGTGGCGCGAATGCATCGAGGCGGCCGGTTACGCGATCGTCGAAGCGCGCACCGAGACAGACGATCAGGTCCGCCTGGTTCATCGCCAAATTCGCTTCATAGGTGCCATGCATGCCGAGCATGCCGAGCCACTGCGACGACGACGCGGGGAAGGCGCCGAGTCCCATCAGTGTCGACGTGACGGGCGCGCCCGTGACACGGGCCAATTCGCGCAGGATCTGGCTCGCCGCCGGACCCGAGTTGATCACGCCGCCGCCGGTATAGAGCACGGGGCGCTCGGCGGCCGCGATCATCTCTACCGCGGTTTCGATCAGGGTCGGATCGGCCTTTACCTGCGGGCGATATCCCTTGTGCGGCATCTCCTTCGTGGTCGGCTTGCGATAGGTGGCGGTCGCGACCTGCACATCCTTGGGCAGATCGATCACCACCGGACCCGGACGGCCCGAGGTCGCGATGTGGAACGCCTCGTGGATCACGTCGCTGAGCTTGGCCGGATCCTTCACCAGATAATTGTG
Organism: Sphingomonas montanisoli; assembly: GCF_008274695.1. Lineage (GTDB taxonomy): Bacteria > Pseudomonadota > Alphaproteobacteria > Sphingomonadales > Sphingomonadaceae > Rhizorhabdus > Rhizorhabdus montanisoli. The sequence continues at coordinate 116,523 of NZ_VTOU01000001.1, forward strand.
CTTGGTGCAGTGGCGGGTGATGCCGACCGTGTCGCATTCCTGGAACGCGTCGGTGCCGATCAGCGGTGTTCCCACCTGCCCGGTGATGACCACCATCGGGATCGAATCCATCAGCGCGTCGGCGATACCGGTCACGGCATTCGTCGCGCCCGGCCCGGAGGTCACCAGCACCACGCCCGGCTTACCGGTCGATCGCGCATAGCCTTCGGCCGCATGCGCTGCGCCGCCTTCCTGACGGACGAGGATGTGGCGAATCCGCTTCTGCTTGAACAGCGCATCATAGATCGGAAGGACCGCGCCGCCGGGATAGCCGAATACGACCTCGACGCCGAGATCGGTCAGCGCCTGGATCAGGATATCAGCTCCGGAAAGCTCGGCAGTCATCGTTCGGTCCTCGTTCACGCTCGAAATGCTCGGAGACGCGGGGTTTACCGCATCCGGGAGGGGCGACCTAGAGATAATAAACTAATGTGTCAACACATCTTCGCGTAATTTAATTGCGATTTTATCGATCAAATTGGCATCAAGATGCGCGCCGATCCGGGGCCATTCGGGCGGGAGTTGGTGGCGGAACCACGTATATTGCCGCTTGGCATATTGGCGCGTCGCGGTCTGGGCGCGCTCGATCATCACTTCGCGGCTGATGTCGCCCGCGCGCCATGCGGCGATTTCGGGCACACCGATCGCGCGCATGGCGGGAAGGGTGGGATCGAGTTCGCGCGTCATCAGCGCCTCGACCTCGGCCACGGCACCTGCGGCCAGCATATGTTCGAAACGCGCATCGCACCGCGCACGCAGCCATTCGCGCGGTGGCAGCAGGATGACGGGATATGTCGAAACTTCTTGTGAGATTCCCCCCTCAAGTCGTTCTTGCCATTGGCTTATCGATTCCTTGGTTGATCGTATCACCTCGAGGGCTCTGGCGATCCGCGTGGTATCGCTCGGCCGCAATCGTGCCGCCATGATCGGATCCTCGACCGACAAGGCGGCGTAATTCTCAGTGACGGATTGTCCGCGAACTGTGGCGCGGATCGCCGGATCGATCTCCGGCACAGGTGCGATCCCAAACAGCAGGGTGCGGATGTAAAGGCCGGTGCCGCCTACGATGATCGGCAAACGCCCCGCATCGTGCACTTCGGCAATCGCGGCACGTGCATCGGCCGCCCAATCCGCTGCCGAGCAGGCGTCGGCCGCATCGCGATAGCCGAACAGGCGATGCGGCACCGTGGCCTCGTCCTCGACGCTCGGTCGCGCCGAAAGCACGCGCAGGTCGGCATAGACCTGCGATGCATCGGCATTGATCACCACGCCGTTCGCGATCCCGGCTAGCGCCATCGCGAGAGCGGACTTGCCGCTGGCCGTCGGCCCCGCAATAAGCGCGACCGGTTTACGATCCGGAGAGACGATTGTGTTCATCGCCACGCTGATAGCATCGGAAAAGCTGGGGCAGGGCGATATTTCCGCCGCCGCCGATCGGATCGCGGCCACCGGCGCGACGCCGGGCACGATCAGTTGGATAGAAGACGGCGTCGCATGCGACATAGCCTTCGATGGCGATCCCAAGGCGGTGCGTGCTGCGTTGGAAGGCGCCTTCGCCGGAACCGATGTCGTGGTGCAGGAGGCCGCAAGGCGCCGTCGCAAGATGCTGATCGCCGATATGGATTCGACGATGATCACGATCGAATGCATCGACGAACTGGCCGATTATGCCGGGATCAAGGCGCAGGTTTCCGAAGTGACCGAGCGCGCGATGCGCGGCGAACTCGATTTCGAAGGCGCGCTCGACGCCCGTGTGGCGCTGCTCAAGGGGCTCGACGCAAGCGTGATCGATCGCTGCCATGCCGAGCGCGTCGTCATCATGGGCGGGGCCAGGCCGCTGGTTCGCACGATGCGCGCCAACGGCCACGACTGCTATCTCGTCTCGGGTGGGTTTACGGTGTTCGCCGATCGCGTGGCGGAAGAGATCGGTTTCACCCGCGCGCTTTCGAACACGCTGGATATCCAGGGCGGCGTACTGACTGGCACGGTCGCCCGCCCGATTGTGGGAGCGGCGGCAAAGCGCGAAACCCTGCTCGCCGAGGCCGCGGCGCATGGTCTCGATCCGGCCGATTGCCTCGCGGTCGGCGACGGCGCGAACGATATTCCGATGATCGAAGCGGCAGGGCTGGGCATCGCTTATCACGCCAAGCCGAAGACGGCGGCGGCGGCTTCAGCGCGTATTGATCACAATGACTTGCATGCGCTTCTTTATGCACAAGGTTATAAGCGCGCGGATTGGGTAGCCTAAGCTGCCATATCCGCGATGATGGCGTTGAGCGCGAAGGCGACCGCCGCCTCACCGCCGTCGAAATCGATTCGGATGCCGTCGGCATCGATCGTCGAGACCCGGCCCTTGATCGCGCCCGCATCCGGGTGATGTAGCTCGACGGTCATGCCGGTCGGCGGCACGATCGTCGTGTCGACCTGCGCGCCACTGCCCGAAACCGATCGCAGCGCCACCGTCGAATTTTCATGGCCGACGGTGAGGGTGCAGAGTCGTCGCCGGCGCCACGGCGTCGCCATGGCATGCGCGGGGCTGATCTTTTCGTAGAGCATGCAAAATCCGTATCCGTTGTACGGACCCGGTTTAGACGGCAACGCCTGCCATTCGGTTAAAGCGGCGCTTACCCCCCGGTAGGGAAACAGCCCGTAACGGCACCCGCCGCTGCCGCGCATGCCTGGCTCGCCGCCGCACGGGTCGCGAACGGCCCGGCCTGCAGTCGCGTCATCGCGCCGTTCGGCACATAGAAGGGCGTCAGGCCCGAAAGCCCGCCCGACTTGCTCATCTTCGCCCACGCCGTCTGTGCGGCGCCGGGCGTCGAAAAGGCGCCGAGCTGGATTTTCCACTTGCCACCCGAACTCGCCACAGCGGCGGGCTTAGGCGCGGCCGGCGTCGGAGCCGGTTTGACGGGAGCCGTGACTACCGGCTTGGGCGGCGGGATCGTCGCGGTGGCGACAGGCTTGGGTGCTGCGCTCGCGAGCTTCGACGGGGCAGGTACAGGCGACGGAGGCGAGGCGGGCACGTCGGCTCGGCCGACCGTCGACGGGGCTGGCCCGCCCGCCACTCCGCGCGAATTGCGCATCGTCAGGGGGCTGCTGCCCGTGCCCTGATCGACCATCTTGAGCTGATCGGTGCGCTCCATTTCCTTCGCGATCGCGAGGCCCGACTGCTTCTGATTCTCGGGAATCAGCTGATCCATCTGGGTCAGGCTCGTGCTCGCCGCGCCGATGCCCTGCGCCTTGGCGCGCGTCATATAGGCATAAGCCCGCGACCAGTCTTTCGGCAGCGAATCGCCGTTGAAATAGGCGGTGCCGACCACGTATTGCGCGCGCGCCTCGCCATGATCTGCTGCTTTCTTGAGCCAGGTCATCGCCTCATCGCGCTTGCCCGACTGGAACAGTTGGAGGCCCAGCGTGGCCTGTGCCTGTTCGTGATCGGCGGTCGCGGCCTTGCGATACCATTCGGTCGCCGCATTCGAATCCTGGGGCACGCCGCGGCCCAGCTTATAGGCTTGGCCCAGATTGAACTGCGCGTCGGGATCGCCGGCGGCGGCAGGCGCTTTCCACTCAGCCACCGCCTTGGGATAGTCGCCGGCGAGCCAGGCATCGACGCCTTCCTTCACCCCTGCGAATGCCGGCCCCGTCATGGCCGTGCTTCCGATCAGCAACGCGACTGCCCAAGCCTTCATTACCACCGCCTCAAATCTCCCCGTCCGGGCAGGGTGATAGCGACTTTGTGACCGGCTCGCGACAGGGAATTCTCTTAAAGAACGTCGTTAACACTTCCTTAGCGGCGGCCGTGCGATGCGGGTGGGGAGGGCGAATTGCGCCCGCAGGACATGGGGTTGAACATGCGCAAGTTGTTGGCGTTCGCGATGGCGGGCTTGAGCGTTGCGGCGACGGGCTGCGCGATGACGGCACAACATCCACGCGTTGCGCTATCCCAGCCCACAGGGCAGCGTGCAGCCGCCACGGCCGCAAGCGCGGCGCAGGAAGCGCTGCTCGCCCGTAACCCTCTTCTCGCGGTCGTTCAGGCTGAGAACGCTGTCGGCCTTGCCCCGCAGGACGCGACCTATCGCGCACTGCTCGGCCGCGTCTATCTTGCCAATGGCCGCTTCGGTTCGGCCGAGACGGCCTTCGGCGATGCTCAGGCGCTGGACGCCACGATGGGTCGCGTAGCCGTGATCAAGGCGCTCGCCGAACTCGCTCAGGGCAAGGACGACGCCGCGCTCGCAACGCTCGATGGCCTCAAGGCCGATCAGGCCGATGCGGAAGCCGGCCTCGCGCTCATGCTCGCCGGCCGTCGCAAAGAAGGGCTGGAGATCATGGAGTCCGCCGCCCGCGCGCCCGGTGCCGATGCCCGCGCCCGTCAGAACCTCGCTCTGGGTTATGCCCTGCTCGGTCGTTGGGATGCCGCCTCGGCCACCGCCGCGCGTGACGTGCCCGCCGATCAGCTTCCCGATCGCCTCCGCCGCTGGGCGCAGATCGCCGCGGCGCAGGACAGCGCACAGCAGGTCGCAGCCCTTCTTGGTGTCGCACGGGTCGAGGACCCGGGCATGCCGACCGCACTCGCGCTCGTCGCTCCGGCCGAACCCGCACCGATGCTCGCGGAAGCCACCCCCGCGCCTCAGCCCGAAGTGGTTGCCGAACCAGTCGCACCCGTGGCGATTGCAGAGCAGGCACCGATCGTTCAGCGCTCGATCGCGCCTGCGCCCATCATGGCCGTCGCTACGGTCGAGAAGGCACGCGCTACTGCTCCGGCGCGCCTCGCCGCACCAAAGGCTCGCCCCATATTCGCCATGGCCAGCAAGCCCAGACTGCGCGCACCGACCATCCGCACCGGCGGCTTCACCGTTCAGTTGGGAGCGTTCAGCACGGCGCGACGCACCGAAGCCGCATGGGGCCACATCGCAGGCAAAGCAGGCTATCTCGCCGCTTATACCCCGTCGGGCTCGGATTTCCGCGTGGGCAAGGCGACCCTCTATCGCCTCTCGGTCGGCGGCATCGCCACCCGCGCCGAAGCTTCCAAGCTGTGCACGCGCATCAAGGCCGCGGGCAGCACTTGCTTCGTCCGGACGACCGCCAACGACCGCCCGCTCGAATGGGCGCTCCGCCGCGAGGACGCGCGCCGCGCCTGATCTTCACTCTTCAGGAAAGTTAAGGGGCGATCCGGCTAGCCGGGTCGCCCTTCTCATTTGACGACTACGCCGCCCTTGATCGTCGTCAGCACCTTGCCCTGAACCGGCAGGCCATCGAACGGCGTGTTGCCAGCGCTGCCGGCCATGCGATCCGAATCGATTTTCCAGAAGGCGTCCGGGTCGAACAGTACAAGGTCTGCCTCCCCGCCCGGAGCGATCGTGCCGCCGGGCAGGCCGAGCAGATTGGCGGGCGCGGTGGAGAGCAAGGCGATCAGGTCGGGCAGGGCAATCACCTCGTCGCGGACGAGTGCCAGCGAAAGCGTCAGGAGCGTCTCGGCGCCCGACATGCCCGCTTCGGCGTCGGCATAAGGCAGGCGCTTTGCCTCGGGGCCGTGCGGATCGTGGCTCGAGCAGATCACATCAACCGTTCCGTCGCGGATCGCCGCGATCGCCGCCGTCACATCGTCGTTGTCGCGCAACGGCGGGGACAGGCGGGCGAAGGTCCGGAAACCGCCGATCGCGATGTCGGACAGCAGGAAATAGGCCGGCGAGATGCCGCAGGTCACGCGCACGCCGCGCGCCTTGGCCTTCCGCACCAGATCGAAAGCCGCGGTGGTCGACAACTGCCGGAAGTGGATGGCGGCACCGGTACGTTCGGCCAGCGCGATATCGCGCCCTACGGCCATCGCCTCGGCAATCGCGGGCGCCGCGGGCAGGCCAAAGCGGGTCGCCATCTCGCCCTCGGTCGCCACGGCGCCGGCGGTCAGCCCGCCATCCTCGGCATGCGCGATCACCACCAGATCGAGCGCGGCGGCATAAGACAGCAGGCGATACATTACGCCCGAGTCCGCGATCCAGCCCCGCCCGGTTGCCACAGCGCAGGCGCCCGCCGCCTTCATCAGCCCGATTTCGGCCAGGTCCGTGCCCATGAGCCCCTTGGTCGCCGCTGCGATCGGGTGAACCCACAAATCAGGCTTACCGGCAGCCGCAGCCCGCTGGACGAGCGCGGCGTGATCGAGGGCGGGCGATTGGTCGGGCATCAGCGCCACGCGCGTGACCCCTCCGGCCGCAAAGGCAGGCATGTCGATCGCGAAGCAGCCGACATCGACGAGGCCGGGCGCGATATACGCGCCCTTCGCGTCGAGCGTCTCGGCATCCGCCGGCGCGTCGATCGTGCCGACGGCTGCAATCATCCGATCGACTATAAGAATATCACCGGAAGCATCTGATTTAGCGATAGGATCTATTATCCGTGCATTACGGATTGCGAGAGGCCGGGTCATGCCCAACCCTCCACGCCGCGCCGTTTGCGCGTCAGCACGTCCAGGCAGGCCATGCGCACCGCGACGCCCATTTCGACCTGTTCGGTGATCGCCGATCGGGTCGGATGATCGGCGACGCTGCTCACGATCTCGACCCCGCGGTTCATAGGGCCGGGGTGCATCACCAGCGCGTCGGGCGCCGCACGCTCAAGTCGCTCGGGCGTAAGACCATAGAGCGCGTGGAACTCGCGCGGGGAGGGCAGGTAGGCGCCCTCCATCCGCTCGTTCTGCAGGCGGAGCATCATCACCACGTCGGCTCCATCGAGGCCAGCGTCGAAATCGTGGAACGGGATCGCGCCCATCCGCTCGATCGCGGCAGGCATCAAGGTCGGCGGCGCGACGACACGCACCTCGGCGCCCAGGGCGGTCAGGGCCAGGATGTTCGACCGCGCAACCCGGCTGTGCAGGATGTCGCCACAGATCGCGACCGTCAGCCCAGCGATATAGCCCTTGCGCCGTCGGATCGTCAGCGCATCGAGCAAAGCCTGGGTCGGGTGTTCATGCCGGCCGTCGCCGGCGTTGAGCACCGGACAGTCGACCTTGTCGGCGAGCAGTTGCACCGCGCCCGATGACTGGTGTCGCACCACGATCATATCCGCGCGCATCGCGTTGAGCGTGACGGCGGTGTCGATCAGAGTCTCGCCCTTCTTCACGCTAGACTGGCTGACCTGCATGTTGACGACGTCGGCGCCCAGGCGCTTGCCCGCTATTTCGAACGACAGCAGAGTGCGCGTCGAATTCTCGAAAAAGGCATTGATCAGCGTCAGGCCGGCGAGCCGGCTATCATGTTTGGTGGTGGTTCGATTGAGTGCGATCCACTGTTCGGCTTCGTCGAGCAGGAACGCGATCTCATGCGGCATGAGCCCGTAGATTCCCGTCAGATGCTGATGCGGGAAAGGGCTGGGGAGGTTCGCAGACATTAAAGCCGCGCCATAGGGCGAGACGCGCCAAAGCTCAAGCCGTACGAGGCTTGAAACCTTCCGCCGATGCGCGTCATGTGCCGTCAAAATATATATGGGAGAGCGAGTGATGCGGCTGGATGGAAAGGCGATCGTCGTCACGGGCGCCGGGCGCGGGATCGGCGCGGCTTACGCGAAGGCGCTGGGCACGGCGGGCGCGCGGATCGTCGTCAACGATATCGATGCCGAGTCGGCCGAATCCGTCGCCGACGAAATCCGCGCCGCCGGCGGCGATGCCATTGCCGAACCCAGCGATATCGTTCGATCCGAAAAGGCGGCGGCGCTTATCGATCGGTGCATCGCGGCATTCGGCGCGATCGACGGATTGGTGAACAATGCCGCAATCATGCTGCCTGCACGGCTCGAGCAGGACAGTCTCGAGAAACTGCGCGCGATGATCGACGTCAACATCGTCGGCACCTTCAACTGCGCGCGCGCCGCGATCGAACCCATGCTCGCGGCGGGGAAGGGGGCGATCATCAACGTCACCTCGGGCGCGCAGACGGGGCAGACCTATCTGGGCGGCTACGGCGCGACCAAGGGCGCGGTGGCATCCTTCACTTATGCCTGGGCGAGCGAGTTGAGGGACCGCGGGATCCGCGTCAATGCCATCTCCCCGATGGCCGCGACCGATATGTCGGGCGTGATGGGCACGCACCTGCGAGATCAGGGCATCGCCCGCGCTACCGGCCCCGCAATGCCCACGCCTGAAACCAATGCGCCGGTCATGGTCTATCTGCTGTCGGATCGCGCGGCGGGGATCACCGGCCAGGTCGTCCGCATCGACGGCACCCGCCTCAGCCTGATGTCTCACCCCGCCATTCGCGCGCCGATCATCGAGCGCGACGTGTGGACCGCGGATGCGGTGGCCGATGCTTTCGATGCGACGCTCGCGGCAAACCAGCTACCGACCGACGTGCATCTCTATGAGATCGGCACGGTCATCTAGCGCAGCTTCGCCAGCCCCATCTGCTGAAACCATGCCGCCAGAAGCGCGAAATAGGCCGGCGCGTTCGGCGAAACCCTCTTTGCAAAGGCCAGGTCCATCTGGTCCTTCGGATCGACGCCCAGCATCATACCATGATCGGCGCCGTCGATGACATGCGTGGTGACGTTGGGATAAAGCTTTTCCCGCGCCCGTAGTGCCGCGAGCGATGGCGCGACCGGCACCCAGGGATCGCCCTGCCCAAACAAAATCAGCGTCGGGATGCGCGATCCGTTGAGTGAGGCCAATGGATCGGCGCTGATCTGCCGCTTCCATTCGGGATCGTCGATGTTTCCCTTTAAGTAGAGCTCGCGATACCAGGGTTCGCCGCTGATTTTCACCTCGGCCGCCGCGGCTTCGGCGCGCGAAATCTTTCCACGCGTATAATCGTCGACGGCGGTGCGCGCACCGATCGCCGCATCGATCACGCTTTGCGGATAGCCACGCACGCGCAGGAGATTGGCGACGGCGAAATTCATCTGCACGTCGGCCGCCGCCATCGGCGCCGAGATCGCGACCGCGAAGGCTGCGCGCTGCTCCTTCGCGGCGGCCATGATCGTCAGCCATCCGCCTTGGCTCAATCCCCAGAAGCCGATCCGCGCCGGGTCCACGATAGGATCGCGCTGCAGCGTGGCGAAGGCCGCGACGGCATCCTCTGCCAGAAGATCGAAATTGCCCGGCGCCGCGCCGCCACTCGTGGATTCCCCCGAGCCGCGCCGATCATAGACGAACACTGCCATGCCGAGCCGGGGCAGCATTTCGGTCAGGTGATGGTAGAGCGGTTCGCTCCGCAGCGGTGCCTGCGCCCCGTGCAGCACGATTGCGGTGGCGAGCGATCGGCCGTTTGCCGGGTAGAAAAGCGTGCCCGAAAGCGTCGCGCCCTTGTGTTCGAACGTGATCGCTCGCTGCGCAACCGGGTTCTCGGAAGGAACCGTCCAGGGCAGATCGAGTGCCGCCGTCGCTGGCGCGGCGACGAGAAGGAAAGCGGTGGCACAAGTGAACCAGCGATATTTCATGGTCTGCGCTCCACTGATGGGGCGATGGCGGAAGAGGTGGGATTCGAACCCACGGTGAGCTTGCACCCACGACGGTTTTCAAGACCGTTGCCTTAAACCACTCGGCCACTCTTCCTTGCGCGCGGTTGCCCGCCGATAGTCCCGCTGCGCCCATTCGTGCAAGTCGCGCGACCACAATGGGTTCATCATCACGCGATGCTGTGGCAGGAGGAGGGCGTAACGAAGGGGACGAAATGGGTTTCGCCAAGACGGCATCGATCGCCGCGATGATTTGTTGGATGGCCGCGAGCCCGGGGCTGGCTCAGCCGGCTCAGGAACCAGATCCGTCGACCGTGATTGCGGGTGATGCGTCCACGGACGATGCCGCGCAGGTTATCGACACGCCCGCGCCCGTCGTCCCTGCGCAGGACATCGCGCTGCAGGGCTTCATCCGCACGCTCCGGCCCAAAGCGATCGAGCGCGGTGTTTCGGGCAATCTGTTCGATGGGGTCGTGCCCACGCTGACATACAATGATCGGGTCATCCGCCTCGATCGCGGACAGCCCGGCGCATCGTCGAGCCGTTCGGCCTCGCCCGATTTTGCACCCTATCTGGCCAGCCATGTCGACGCGAACCGGATCAATATGGGCAGATCGCGTTATGGACGGCTCCGCCCGCTTCTGGCGAGCATCGAGACCAAGACGGGCGTGCCCGAACAGATCATGCTTGCGATCTACGGGCATGAAACCGGCTATGGCACCTTCACCGGCAATTTCGATCTGCTCCGATCGCTCGCGACATTGGCCTTCGAAGGGCGGCGGCGCGATTTGTTCGCGGCCGAGTTCATCGACACGTTGCTGTTGCTCCAGCGCGGTATCCCGCGCGAGACACTGAAGGGCAGCTGGGCGGGGGCGACCGGCTATCCGCAATTCCTGCCCTCGGTCTATCTGCGGGTCGGTATCGATGGTGACAATGACGGCCGGGTCGACATCTGGCGCAGCGAGCCCGACGCGCTCGCCTCCATCGGCAACTATCTGAGCGACGCGGGATGGAAGCCCGGTTCGCCCTGGGGTGTCGCGGTGCGTGTGCCTGAAGGTTTCGATCGTGGCGCTGTGTCTCCGCTGATGAGTTCGCCACGTTGCCCGCGTGTCCACGCCCGCCACAGCCGCTGGCTGACGGTCGCCGAATGGCGGCAGAAGGGGCTGATGATGCTCGGCAGCCGCATTCCCGCCGACGACGAGCTGACGATGCTGATCGAGCCCGACGGGCCGTTCCGCACCGCTTATCTGCTGACGAGCAATTATCGCTCGATCCTCGATTATAATTGCTCGAATTATTATGCGCTGTCGGTGGGGCTGCTGGGTGACGCAGTCGGCAATTAAGCGGGGGCTTTCCCTCGCGCTGATGCTGTTCCTGGCGGCCTGCGCCTCGAACGAGCGGCCGCGTGGCAAATATCCGTCGCGTCCATCGACCAACCGCCCGCCACCACGCCCCTCGGGGCCGGTGTCCGATACGCCTGTCAAGATCGGCAAGCCTTATCAGGTCGCCGGGATCACCTATTATCCGGCCGACGACACCAATTATGACGAGGTTGGCTATGCCAGCTGGTACGGCGCGCAGTTCCACGGCGCGCCGACCGCCAATGGCGAACCGTTCGACATGGACCGCGTGGGCGCTGCACATAAGACGCTGCCGCTGCCGAGCTATGTCGAGGTCACTGCGCTCGATACTGGCCGCACGATCCTCGTCCGCATCAACGATCGCGGGCCGTTCGTGTCGAGCCGGATCATCGATCTGTCGCGTCGCGCCGCGCAATTGCTTGGAATCGAACGGGCCGGCGTTTCGCGCGTCCACGTTCGTCGGGTCTATCCTTCGGACAGCGACAGGCTCGCGCTGCGGTCGGGCCGGCCCGCCTCCGATCGCCACTATATCAGCCGGTCCGACCTTGCGGCACTGTCCGCCCGCTTCGTCGAGCGACGCCCCGATCCGCCCGCGCCGCCGCGTATCGCGGCCGCGATCCCGGCACCGGCCGTGCCGGTGGGCGGTACCTTCATCCAGGTCGCCGCCTTCGGCGATCGCGCGCGCGCCGAGGATGTCGCTGAGCTTCTCGGCGCGCGGATCGAGGCGGCAGGCGCACTGTGGCGGGTGCGGATGGGGCCGTACAAATCTGTGGATGAAGCAAACAGCGCGTTGGCACAGGTGCATGGGCGGGGCTATCAGGACGCAAGGCTGGTGAGCATCCCGGCCGCTCAAGGTTCCTCGGAGGGAAGAACGACGCCATGAAGCGCACCAAGACCGCCCTGCTTTCGCTGACTTTTGTGGGCCTCGCGCTGCCCGCGGAGGCCGCCGCGCCGCCGTTCGACACACCCGCACCAGTCGCCTTCATGAAGGATCTGTCATCGGGCGCCGTCCTCTACGCCAAGGACGCCGACCGCCGGATGCCCCCCGCGTCGATGGCGAAGATGATGACCGTCTATGTCGCCTTCGATCTGATCAAGAAGGGCGAATTGAGTCTCGACAAGATGATCACCGTCCAGCCCGAGACGTGGCGCAAGTGGCACGGCCCCGCCGCGGGCTCGACCATGTTTCTGTCGGCGGGCGAGCAGGTGAGCGTCGCCAATCTCCTCTTCGGCATCGTCACCTTGTCGGGCAACGATGCCTGCGTCGTGCTGGCCGAGGGGATTTCGGGCACCGAGCCCGCCTTCGTCGCGCTGATGAACCGCCGCGCCAAGGAAATGGGGCTGACCAACAGCAATTTCGGCACGTCGAACGGCTGGCCCGACGGCGGCGTTACTTATGTCAGCGCGCGCGATCTCGCGACGTTGGCCGAAAAGACGATCGAGGAGCATCCCAAGCTTTACAAGACCTTCTACAGCCGGCTTAATTTCACCTGGGGCAAGACGCTCGGCTCGGGCGCCGACATCACCCAGGCCAATCGCGATCCGCTGCTCGGCCGTGTCGCCGGCGCCGATGGTCTCAAGACCGGTCATACCGAGGAGGCCGGATACGGCTTCACCGGATCGGCCGAACAGAATGGCCGCCGCCTCGTCATGGTCCTGTCGGGTCTGACCGGCTTCAACCAGCGGATCGACCAGTCAGTCAGCTTCATGAACTGGGGCTTCGGCGCCTGGCAATCGAAGGTTATCGCCGCCAAGGGCCGCAAGGTCCAGGTCGCCGAAGTGCAGGGCGGGGACGCCCGCGAAGTCGCCTTGATCGCGCCGAAGAACCTGGCGGTCACGATCCCGGCGGGCCTCGGCGCCGACCTCAAGACCAAGGTCGTCTACAAGGGGCCGATCAAGGCACCGTTCAAGGCGGGGGCCCACATCGCGGATCTCGTCGTCACCGGCCCCGATCTGCCGCGCCAGACCCTCCCGCTCGTCGCCGCGAGCGACGTGGGCGAAGCGGGCTTCTTCGGCCGCATGGGCAACAACATCAAGGGGTTGGTGGGGCTTTGATGTTCAGTTCCTCGTCACTGGGAGGAGCCGGAGGCGACGCGGCAATCCGCTCCGGCCTGCGGACTGGATTGCTTCGCTACGCTCGCAATGACGAGAATTGTTGAGTGTCCTTGATCGGCCATAAAGAGGAAATCAGCGCCTTTCGCGAGGCACTCGATTCCGGCCGAATTCATCATGGCTGGCTGCTCGCGGGGCCGCAGGGTGTTGGCAAAGCGCATTTCGCGCTCGCGGCGGCCACGCGAATGCTCGCGGACGCCGCAGGGCCGCCGGTGTCGCTACCGGGGCTCGACGTGCCGGCAACCCATCCGATCGCCAATTATGTCACGCAGGGTTCGCATCCCGATCTCAAGATTCTCGCCCGGCTTGCCAAGGACAAGGGTGATGAACTCGCGCGATCGATCAGCATCGATCAGGTGCGCTCGCTCCAGTCGATGTTCGCCACAACCCCCAGCTTCTCGCAGCGCCGCGTCGTCGTCATCGATGCGATCGACGATCTGGAGCGCCCCGCCGCCAACGCGCTCCTCAAGAATCTCGAGGAGCCCCCCGTCGGGACGATCTTCCTGCTCGTCAGCCACGCACCGGGCCGGCTGCTGCCGACGATACGATCGCGCTGCCGCCTGCTTCGCTTTGGCCGCCTGTCCGACAGTGAAATGGCGCGCGCGATTGCCGAGGCCGACCCCGAACTGCCATCCTCCGAGGTCGATGCGCTCGTTGGGGTGGGGGAGGGCTCGCCCGGCCGCGCTCTGGGCTTCGCCGGCCTCGATATCGCCGCGCTCGACGCCGCGATGGAAACGCTTGCTTCAAAGGGCGACCCCACCAACGCGCTGCGCGCCGATCTCGCCCGCAAGCTTGGCCTGAAGGCCGCGCAGCCGCGCTACGAGGCGTTCCTCGAGCGCGTCCCCGCCCGCATTGCCGCCGAGGCGAAGCGCCGTCGCGGGCAGGCGGGCACCGATGCGATAGTGCTTTGGGAACAGGCGCGCGCGATCGGCGACAGCGCGGTACGCATCTCGCTCGATCCGCAGACCACCGTGTTCGAACTCGGCACGCTGCTCACGCGGCTTGCGGCCTGACAGTTGCACCTGTCACGAGGCGCTCCTAAAGCCTCGGCCATGTCCGAACCTTTCTACGTCACAACCGCGATCAGCTATCCCAATGGTCGCCCGCATATCGGCCACGCGTATGAAGCGATCGCTGCCGATGCTATCGCGCGTTTCCAGCGGCTGATGGGCCGCGATGTCCGTTTCCAGACGGGAACCGACGAGCATGGCCTCAAAATGGCGCAGGCGGCCCGCGCGCGTGACATCACCCCGCGCCAGCTCGCAGACGAGATGTCGGGCTATTTCAAGGAAATGGCAGACAAGCTGGACATTTCCTGTGATCGCTTTATCCGCACAAGCGACGAGGATCATTACGCCGCCAGCCAAGCTATATGGAAGGCGATGGAGGATGCGGGCGATCTCTATCTCGATCGTTACGAGGGCTGGTATTCGGTCCGCGACGAAGCCTTTTACGACGAGAAGGAACTGATCGACGGGGAAGGGGGCACGAAGCTCTCGCCGCAGGGCACGCCCGTCGAATGGACCGTCGAGGAAAGCTGGTTCTTCCGCCTGAGCAAATATCAGGAGCCGTTGCTGGCGCTCTACCGCGAGCAGCCCGATTTCATTCGGCCGGAAAGCCGCCGCAACGAGATCGCCAGCTTCGTTTCGGGCGGGCTCAACGATCTGTCGGTGTCGCGAACCAGCTTCGATTGGGGCGTGCCGGTGCCCGGGTCGCCAGGTCACGTCATGTACGTCTGGGTCGACGCGCTGACCAACTATATTACCGGCCTCGGCTATCCGAACGGCGGCGATCTTTGGGACCGTTTCTGGCCCGCCAACGTCCACATCATCGGCAAGGATATCGTCCGCTTCCACGCGGTCTATTGGCCGGCCTTCCTGATGTCGGCGAAAATCGCACTGCCCAACCAGGTTTTCGGCCACGGCTTCCTGCTCAACAAGGGCGAGAAGATGTCGAAGTCGGTCGGTAACGTCGTCGATCCGATCGCGATGGCCGACACCTATGGCGTCGATCAACTCCGCTACTTCCTGCTGCGCGAAGTCAGCTTCGGTCAGGATGGAAGCTATAGCCATGAAGCGATTGTAAATCGGTCAAATTCCGAACTCGCCAACAGCTTCGGAAATCTTGCGCAGCGCACGCTGTCGATGATCTTCAAAAACCTGAACGGCGAGCTTCCGGCGATCGATCGCAACGAAGATGACGCCGCGCTGGTGCGCACGGTCGCCGCAGCGTGCCTCGACGAACTGCCGCGCGCGTTCGAGCAATTCGCCTTCTCGATCGGTATCGAGGCGTGGATGAAGGCCGTGTTCGCCTGCAACCAATATGTCGACGCCCAGGCGCCATGGACGCTGCGCAAGACCGATCCCGATAGGATGAAGGTCGTCCTCGGCGTGCTGTTCCAGGCGATCCGTGACCTCGCCATCGCTATCAGCCCGATCATTCCCACATCGGCGGGCAAGCTGCTCGACCAGATGGGAATCGCCGCCGATGCGCGCGATTTCGCCGCGCTTGAGCGGCAGGGCTGGTATGACGAACTGCGTGCCAGCGGCTTCGTCCTAACTCAGCCGAGCGGGCTTTTTCCGCGTCTGGAGCTCGAAGAAGCCTGATGTTCGTCGATAGCCACTGCCACCTCAATTATGCCGGCCTTGCCGAGCGGCAAGACGAAGTGCTGGCGAAGGCGCGCGCGGCGGGCGTCTCGACGATGCTCAACATCTCGACGCGCGCCGCCGAATGGGATGCGGTGCTCGCGGTGGCGGAACGCGAGCCCGATGTCTGGGCGAGCATCGGCATCCATCCGCACGATGCCGACACGCATGCGGATATCGAAACCGCCTTGCTGGTCGAAAAGGCTGCCCATCCGCGCATCGTCGGCATCGGCGAGACCGGTCTCGATTTCTATTACGACAAGTCGGATCGCGATCGACAGCGCGCGAGCTTCCGCCGCCACATCGCCGCGGCGCGGGAGACTCGCCTGCCCCTGATCGTCCACACCCGAGAGGCGGAAGACGACACGCGCGATATCCTGACCGACGAAATGGGGAAGGGCGCCTTCTCCGGCGTCATCCACTGCTTCACCGCCAGCGCGGCGCTCGCGAAAAACATGATCGACCTCGGCTTCTATATCTCGCTGTCGGGGATCGTGACCTTCCGCAATGCCGCCGATCTGCGCGAGACGGCGCATCTGATCCCGCGCGATCGCCTGCTGATAGAAACGGATTCGCCGTTTCTCGCGCCCGTGCCGCACCGGGGCAAACCGTGCGAGCCGGCGTTCGTCACCGATACGGCGCGCGCGCTTTCGACCGAACTCAACTGGCCGATCGAGGATCTCGCCGCGCAGACGAGCGCCAATTTCTTCCGCCTCTTCCGCAAGGCGGCTGTATGAAGCTGCGCATCCTCGGCTGTGGCACATCGTCCGGCGTGCCGAGGATCGGGAATGATTGGGGCGATTGCGACCCGGCGGACCCGCGCAACCGCCGCACCCGCGCGTCGATCGCCGTCGAAAGCGACGATGTCCGCATCCTGGTCGACACCTCGCCCGACATGCGCCAGCAGTTGCTCGATGCTGATATCGGCTGCATCGACGCGATCCTGTGGACGCACGATCATGCCGATCATTGCCACGGTATCGACGATGTCCGGCAGCTGTTCCACGCCCGCGGAACACCGGTTCCAGGCTATGGCTTCGCCCAGACGATGGCGTCGCTTCGCGAGCGCTTCGCTTATGCCTTTTTCGGCCGCGACGGCTATCCGCCCACAATCGACGGCCACGATCTTCCCGATGATCTGACGATCGGCGACGTTCGCATCCGCCATGTCGCACAGCCCCATGGCAACATCTTCAGCGCGGGATTCCGCTTCGATTGTGGCGAGCAAGCGATCGGATATTCGACCGATTTTCACCTGGTTACACAGGATATGTTGGAATTATTCGCAGGTGTCGACATCTGGGTGATCGACGCACTGCGTGCCCGGCCACACCCGACCCACGCGCATCTCCAGCTTACCCTCGACGCAATTGGTCAGGCAAAACCGGGCAGGGCGATCCTGACCCATATGGACCAGTCGATGGACTTTGCGTCGCTCGCGCCGACTTTGCCGCCGGGCGTGGAACCGGCCCATGACGGACAGGTTTTCATCCTATGAGCGGAGACCAGATCGCAAGCAGCATCTTCGTTGCCTTGTTGCTGTTGCTCGTCCTCAGTGGGCTGGTCGCGCGGCGCGTTCCGGGCAGCGCTTATTTGAGCATGGCGGGCTTGTGGGTGCTGGTGATCGTGGTCGTGACCGCCGCGATCTGGCTGATCTACGGCCGCTAACGGTCGCAAGCCGAATAGTCACCGTCGAGGCAGGCGTCATAGCGTTTGCGCCAGGCGGCCAGTTTGCGCTGATAATCGTCCATCGCATCTGCATTCGATCGCCGAACCTTAGCATTGCCGACGTCACGCCGTTCGGTCGCCGCCAGAGCGCGGCGGTTGAGTTGCTCGGTCCGCAGCCGATCGGCACGATGCGCTGCATCCTCAGCGCGGGCGACAGCTGCCTGAGAAAGGATCAGAAGTCCAAGAAGGTGTTCGCGCCGCATATAAGGCGCCGATATCGGTCGACGGATTACGGCCCGCTGAATGATATGGCATGATCGATATTTAACATAATATATATTATCGCACCAAAGCGGATCTTGCGGAGGGCGGCGCTCTCTCACATTGCCATCCCATGATCGCACCCCCTCACGACATTACCATCCGCCCCTTGGAGCAAAGCGATCTCGCCACAGCTCTGGTGATGCAGAACCAAAGCTATCCCGCTTTCCTTTGCGAAGAGCCTGCAGCCTTTGCGAGCCGGATGCTCGTGCCCGGCAGCCTCTGCCTCGCCGCAATCCGATCGGACCGATTGATTGCCTATCTGATCGCGCATGGATCGGCCGCCCGATCGCCATTTCCGGTCGGCCATGTGCTTGGCCCTGGCGATGCCGGCCATGATGTGCTGTTCATCCACGATCTGTGCGTATCCACCGCCGGTCGCGGCATTGATCTTGGACGCAGGATCATCGACCATGCCTTCGATCTCGCCACGACGGCCGGCCTGCGCCGCGCCGAACTGATCGCGGTCGAGGGCGCGGAAAGCTATTGGCGCGGGCTCGGTTTTGTCGAGGAAGAGGTTTCGCCGGCATTGGCCGCCAAGGTCGCTTCCTACGGCGCCGATGCCCGCTGGATGGCGCGAGATATTCGTGCGATGCGGTGAATCATGCGCTTCGATCGTCGTCAGCTTCTTGCTCTGTTGCCCGCCCTTGCGCTGGCGCGGCCCGCCTCGGCCCTGACGCTTGCCGATCCCAAGGATGTTTTCCAGAAACAGCTCGACATGTTCTGGCCACTGTTCATGTCGCTGCCCAATGTGCGCGAGCCGGCGCACGATGCCGATGCCCGCGACATCTGCTTCATGTTCACCAACAAGAGCTGCTCGATCTGCAAGTCGGTGCACCGCGCCTATCGATCGGGCTTCTCGAAGCTCGAAATGCGCTTCATCGTCTATCCGTGGCCCGGCGATAACAATCGCGAGCTCAACTATCTCTATCGGCGCGAGACGAGCTTCGCCGATCTTGACGCTTATATGATGGGTGAGCCGGTGCCGCTGACCGCCTCGAACAGCCCGGATCTGCCCGATCAGGTGCTGATGGCGGGCCGCCATATCGCCGAGGAACTGATCGAGGGCGGCGGCTTCGGCACCCCCTTCTTCCTGTACGGCTCGGGCGCCGCAACCAAGGGACCGGTCACTTACACCGCCGGCGATATCGGGGCGGTGCAGGACATGTTCGACAAGGCGGTTTGAGGACTACTTCCGCCCGAACAGTTTCTCGATTTCACCATGCCCCAGCTTGATCCAGGTCGGCCGGCCGTGGTTGCACTGGCCCGAATGCGGCGTGACCTCCATTTCGCGCAGTAGCGCGTTCATCTCGGCGACCGACAGGGTCCGTCCTGCCCGCACCGATCCGTGGCACGCCATCGTCGCGGCGACATGATCGAGCCGCTCCTTGAGCGATAGCGCCTGATCATAAGCGGCCAGTTCATCGGCCAGATCGACCACGAGCCCGCGCACGTCGCCCTGCCCCAGCAGCGCCGGCGTCGCGCGGACGAGGATGGCGGCGGGGCCGAAGCGTTCCAGTTCCAGTCCCATTTCGGCGAGTTCGCCGGCCCTCGCCTCGATCCGGTCGCACGCGACCTCATCGAGTTCGACCACCTCGGGCAGCAGCAGCGCCTGCGCCCGCGCGCCGCCCTCGGCCATCGCGCGCTTCATCCGTTCGAGCACGAGCCGCTCGTGCGCGGCATGCTGGTCGACGATGACCAACCCGTCGTCGGTCTCGGCGACTATATAAGTCGCCGCGATCTGACCGCGCGCAATGCCGAGCGGATAATGATCCGGTGTCGGTGCGGGCGCTTCGGCCGGCTCGGCCCTGCCCATCGGCTGCGGCGCGAAAGCGGGGGCATGATCCCACACCGAACCCTGCCCCCCTTCCCCGCCGCCTGCCGGCATCGGATAAGCGAAGCTGGGGGATCGCATCGGCGGCGGCGCAAAGCTGGACCCGCTCTCCCAATTGCCGAGCGCCGCCACCGACGCGCGATGCGCGCTGCGATGCCCTGCCTCATCGAGCGCCGCGCGCAGTCCGCCGACGATCATCCCGCGGATCAGCCCCGGATCGCGGAAGCGAACCTCGGTCTTGGCCGGATGGACGTTGACGTCGACCAAGTCGCCGGGAAGTTCGACGAACAGGGCCACCACCGGATGCCGGTCACGCGCCAGCATGTCCTGATAGGCGCCACGCACCGCGCCGATCAGCACTCGGTCCTTCACCGGCCGGCCGTTGACGAACAGAAATTGGTGGTCGGCAACGCCGCGATTGAAGGTCGGCAGACCCGCAACCCCGGTTAGCGATATGCCCTCGCGCCCATAATCGACCGCGACGCTGTTCGCTGCCAGCTCGCGATCAGTGAGCGCCGCGACCCGCTGCGCGCGGTCCTCGCCCGGCGGCACGCTGAATGCGCGGCGGCCGTCATGCTCCAGCGTGAAGCCGATATCGGGCCGCGCCATCGCAAGCCGCTTCACCGCATCGACGCAGGCCGCATATTCGGCGCGGGCCGATCGCAGGAATTTGCGCCGCGCAGGCACCTTGCCGAACAGTTGCGCGACCTTGATGCGCGTGCCGGGCGGCAGGGCGGCCGGCCCCTCCCCCGCAAGTGCGCCGTGATCGATGCGGCGCAGCCACCCGTCGGCGCCACGCACCCGGCTTTCGATCGTCAGCTCGGCGACACTCGCGATCGAGGGCAGCGCCTCGCCCCGAAAGCCAAGAGTCGTCACCGCTTCGATCGCCTCATCGGGCAGCTTCGAGGTCGCATGCCGCTCCAGCGCCAGCGCGATATCGGCGGGCGCCATGCCGCATCCGTCGTCGATCACTTCGATCGAAGCGAGCCCGCCCTCACCCAGCGCAATCGATATGCGGGTGGCGCCGGCATCGATCGCATTTTCGACCAATTCCTTCAGCGCGCTGGCGGGCCTTTCGACCACTTCACCGGCAGCAATGCGATTCACGAGATGCTCGGGCAGGCGGCGTATTGACATGGGGGTTGCTCTAGCCCAAGCGGCGCCTTTCCGCATCCTCGTTTACGGTTCTCAAAGGCCGATATATTCGGGGCGGCGACATCGCACGATACGCCCATAAAACGGACGGACGAATGCTCTTTCAGCGCCTTTTCAAATTCATGTCGCACGATATGGCGATCGATCTCGGCACCGCCAACACGGTCGTCTACCTGCGCGGACGCGGCATTGTTCTCAACGAACCGTCGGTCGTAGCGATCGAAACGATCAACGGCGTCAAGCGCGTCAAGGCGGTCGGCGACGATGCCAAGCTGATGATGGGCAAGACACCGCACCAGATCGAAGCGATCCGCCCGTTGCGAGACGGCGTCATCGCCGACATCGACGTCGCCGAACAGATGATCAAGCACTTCATCCAGAAGGTGCATGGCGGCAAGGCGCGTCCGTGGCGCTTCCCGGAGATTGTGATCTGCGTGCCGTCCGGCTCCACCTCGGTCGAGCGCCGCGCGATCCGCGACGCCGCGTCGAATGCCGGCGCATCGCAAGTCTGGCTGATCGAGGAGCCGATGGCGGCCGCGATCGGCGCGGGCATGCCGGTGACCGAACCGGTCGGGTCGATGGTCGTCGACATCGGCGGCGGCACCACCGAGGTCGCCGTCCTGTCGTTGCGTGGTCTGGCCTACACCACCTCGGTCCGCGTCGGCGGCGACAAGATGGATGAAGCGATCAGCTCCTATGTTCGCCGTAATCACAACCTGCTGATCGGCGAAGCGACTGCGGAGCGGATCAAGCAGGAAGTCGGCGTCGCCAAGATGCCCGCCGACGGCAAGGGCCTGACGATCCAGATAAAGGGCCGCGATCTCGTCAACGGCGTGCCGAAGGAGATCGCGATCACCCAGGCGCAGATAGCCGAAGCGCTGACCGAGCCGGTCTCCGCGATCGTCGAAGGCGTCCGCATCGCGCTCGAAAACACGCAGCCCGAACTCGCAGCAGACATCGTCGATCAGGGCATCGTCCTCACCGGCGGAGGCGCGCTTTTGCAGGGGATCGACGAGGTTCTTCGTGAAGCGACGGGCCTGCCGGTATCGATTGCCGACGATCCGCTGACGTGCGTTGCACTGGGCACCGGTCGCGCGCTGGAAGACCCTGTCTTCCGCGGCGTGCTCCAGACCGCCTGACGAGGCGCTGAGCGGCGATGGCGGCGCCCCGGCACCGGCGTCGAGGCTTTTCACGCCGCGTCCAGTACAGCCTGTTCGCCGGCTATGTGCTGGCGGTCGTGGGTGTGATGGTCGCGGTGGCGTTGCTCGCCATCGCGCATCTCGATCCGCGCGCCTTCGCGACATTGCGTGGCATTGCGATCGACGCGGGTAGCCTCATCAGCGGCCCGCCAAGGGCGATCGTTCGCGGCGCCGCGGATCTCAGCGCGGATGTCGATGCGTATTTCGACGCTGCCGCCCAGAACCGCGACCTGAAGCACCGGCTCGACGCGAGCGAACGGGCCCGGATCGGGGCGCAGGCGCTGACCCTTGAAAATGCCCGCCTCAAGCGGATGGCGCTTCTTGTCGAACATCTGCCGCGCCCGCTGCTCGGTGCCCGGATCGTCGGATCGACCCCGACGGCCGCGCGCCGTTTCGTCACGCTCGCCGCCGGCAGCAGCGATGGCGTTCGACCTGGGATGGCGGTGCGGGCACCGGAAGGGCTGATCGGGCGTGTGTTCGAAACCGGGCTGATCGCGTCGCGCGTGCTGCTGCTCACCGATGGCGAGAGCGCGGTTCCGGTGCGGATGGCCCGCAACGGTCTCGCTGCGCTCGTCACCGGCCGGGGCGACGGCAGCGTCGAGATACGCGGGCTGATCGCGGGCGGCCGCCCCTTCCGTCGTGGTGATCTGGCGCTCACCTCGGGCGTGGGCGGGGTCTATACGCCCAACGTGCCCGTCGCGGTGGTCGTAACCGTCACCGGCGATCGCGCGATCGCGGCACCGCTCGCCGATCCTGCGCGCGTCGGCATGGCGCTAGTCTATCCGATCTACCAAGCGCCATCGGAAGCTGCTCCATCGCAGCCCAAACCGTGATAACTGGACCATGATCGCCGTTCGTCCCCGTCCCCTGCCCGTATGGCTGCCGTTCAAGGCCCGGCTCGTGCCGGTGCTGTCCACGATGGCGGGATCGGCCGTCGTATTGCTGCCGATCGTCGCGGTCGGCCCCTCCATGCCGCCTTTCGGCCTGCTGATACTGCTCGCGTGGCGGCTGCTGCGACCGGAAATGTGGCCGGCCTGGGTGGCTTTGCCGCTCGGCCTGTTCGACGATCTGCTGTCGGGCCAGATGCTCGGTACGTCGATGGCGATCTGGACCGTCGCCTCGTTGATCTTCGACTGGATCGATCATCACCTGCTTTGGCGCGATTTCTGGATGGAATGGGCTTTGGCGTCCCTAACCATCCTTTTCGCCGTCGTCGGGGGCTGGGCCGTGTCGCGTAGCTATATCGCTTACGGATCGGTGGTCGTGGCGATGCCGCAGGCAATATTGGCGGTGCTCGTCTTCCCTGCTTTGGTGCGCCTTGTCGCCGCCCTCGATCGCTGGCGGCTTGCCCGATGAAGTTCGGGCGGACTACGCGGATCGTCACCGAACAACTGCAGGCGTTCAGTTTTCAACGGCGCGCCTTCGTTCTCGGCGCAGCGCAGGCCGGATTCGGCGGGCTCCTCGCGACACGCATGGGCTGGCTCGCAATCGCGCAGAACGAACGTTACTCGACCCTTGCCGAGAATAATCGTGTCCAGATGACGCTTGTGCCGCCGCGCCGGGGATGGATTATCGATCGCGCGGGGAAGCCGATTGCGATCAACCGCACGGTCTTCCGCGTCGACATCATACCCGATCAGCTACGCAATTCGGCCACGACTCTCGCCTCACTTCAGCAGCTTCTCGCACTTACCGCCGAAGATCTCGACCGGATCCGCGAGGATTTGGGCAAGGCGCGCGGCTATCAGCCGGTCGCCGTCGCCGACAACATCCCTTATGAGCGTTTTGCCGCCGTCAGCGTGCGACAGTCCTCGCTGCCCGGTGTCGCGCCGTCGAGCGGCTATGGCCGCTTCTACCCCGCCGGTCCGGCGGTCGCGCATCTTGTAGGCTATGTTGGGCCCGCCTCAGCAGCCGATTATGACCGTACGCGCGACCCCCTGTTGATCACACCTGGTTTCAAGATCGGAAAGGAAGGTCTTGAAAGAACGATGGAGCCCTGGCTACGTGGTAAGCCGGGAGCCAAACGCAGCGAGGTGACCGCGCGCGGCAAGATCGTCCGCGAACTGACGACCCGGCCCGAGGTGGTGGGCAACGCGCTCCAACTGACGATCGACGCCGGACTTCAGAGCTATGCAGCGCGCCGGCTCGGCATCGAAAGCGCCTCAGCGGTCGTGATCGACACGCACACCGGGGGCATCCTCGCGATGGCATCGATGCCTGCTTATGATCCCAACGGCTTTTCGGACGGCATCAGCCATCGCGAATGGGACATGATGTCGTCGAACGACCATCTGCCGCTGACGAACAAGGTCATGCAGGGGCTCTATCCGCCCGGTTCCACCGTCAAGCCGATGGTCTCGCTGGCGCTGCTCGAGGCCGGAGTAGATCCGAACCAGACGGTCGTGTGCACCGGCCGCTACCGGCTCGGGAACAGCTATTTCCACTGCCACAGGCATAGCGGACACGGCTCGGTCGACATGGCGCGCGCCATCGCCGCCAGTTGCGACATCTATTTCTATACGATGGCGCGCGTCGTTGGGATCGATCGGATCGCGGCGACGGCGCGTATGCTCGGCATGGGCGAGGAGTTCGTTCTTCCCATGCCGTCGCAGCGTTACGGCACCGTGCCTGACACCGACTGGAAGCTGCGCAAGTATAAGCAGCGCTGGACGACCGCCGACACGCTCAATTCCACCATCGGCCAGGGCTATATGCTCGCCAACCCGCTCCAACTTGCGGTGATGGCCTCGCGGATCGCGAGCGGGACGTCGCTTGCTCCGCGCCTGATCGTCAACAAGCGCTATCCGGAACAAGGCGGTGCGCTCGACGTCGATCCGCGTAACCTCGAGATCGTTCGCGCAGGGATGGCCGGCGTCGTCAACGGTCCCTGGGGTACGGGCGGCCAGGCACGCCTCAATCTGTCGACTGGCGAGCAGCTTGCGGGAAAGACCGGGACTGCGCAGGTTCGTCGCATCTCGATGGCGATGCGTCGCGCGGGCATGACCGGCACCGACGGCATGCCGTGGAAATATCGAGAGCATGGGCTGTTCATCGGCTTCGCGCCGGTTGTCGATCCGCGCTACGCGGTTTCCGTAGTCGTCGAACATGGGCTGCACGGCACGGCGGGCGCGGTCGTGGCGCGCGATCTCATCACCTATCTTTATGATCCCAAACGCGCGCTTGATCGCCTGCGCACGCTTGAGGAAGGCTGGGGCGGCACGATCGAGCAACGCATGGCGGCCGATGCGTGGCGATGGGACCATCGCAACGATCCGCCAGTCCCCGTCGTGAAACCTGCCTCGCCACTGCCCGTCGTGCCTTCGCCCCCGGTGAACGACGGCGACGATGCCCAGGATGACGAAAGATGAGCCGCGATTCGCTCGTCCCCCCGCCGCTGCGCCAAATTCCCTGGAAAATGCTGGCGCTGGTCTGCGCGATTGCCGGGTTCGGCCTCGTCGTTCTCTATTCGGCAGCCGGCGGCAGTATGACGCCGTGGGCGCAATCGCAGGGCACGCGCTTTCTGGCGTTTCTTCTTCTCGCCATTCTGCTCTCGCGCGTCGGCGAAGAAGGGGTGAAGCAGGTCGCCATTCCAGCTTATGTCATCCTGCTCGGCATGCTCGTTGCAGTCGAACTGTTTGGCTTCGTGCGCGGGGGAAGCCGGCGCTGGCTCGATCTCGGCATCATCCGGCTGCAACCGTCGGAACTGATGAAGGTCGCGATCGTACTTGCGGTCGCCCGTTTCT
Source organism: Sphingomonas montanisoli (assembly GCF_008274695.1). Taxonomy (GTDB): domain Bacteria; phylum Pseudomonadota; class Alphaproteobacteria; order Sphingomonadales; family Sphingomonadaceae; genus Rhizorhabdus; species Rhizorhabdus montanisoli. The sequence continues at coordinate 142,038 of NZ_VTOU01000001.1, forward strand.
ACGATCTGCTTCCCGCCAGCGCGATCCGCAGCTGGACCGCGATCTGGATTCCCGCGGTGATGATCGGCTTGCCCGCGATCCTGGTGATGGCGCAACCCGATCTGGGTACCGCGATCATGATCTGCCTGGGCGGCGTGACGGTGGCGTTCCTCGCGGGCATTCCCTTGCGCTTGTTCGTCGGCGCGGCCCTCGCCCTTGCTGCGGCGCTCCCGCTCGCACTGTCGATGATGCATGGATATCAGCGTGATCGCGTGGAAATCTTCCTCAATCCCGAAAGCGATCCGCTTGGCACCGGCTATCACATCATCCAATCGAAGATCGCGATCGGATCGGGCGGTGTTTTCGGCAAGGGCTTCCTAGGGGGCACGCAGAGTCACCTCGATTATCTCCCCGAACGCCACACGGACTTTGTATTCGCCACGATGGCCGAAGAATGGGGACTCGCCGGGGGCATCGCGATCATCGGTGCCTATCTGCTGGTCCTGCGCTGGGGAATGGGTGTGGCGGGCCGTGCGCGCTCGCGCTTCTCGCGACTGACTGCGGCGGGGCTGACAACCACGATCTTCTTCTACGTCGCGATCAACCTGTCGATGGTGATGGGTTTGGCACCCGTCGTGGGCATCCCCCTGCCCCTCGTCTCGTTCGGCGGATCGGCGATGATGACCGTGCTGATCTGCCTTGGCCTGCTGATGGCGATCGACCGCTCCGCCCGGCGAAATTGAGCTTTTGAAAAAACATTCGTTTTGACGGTTTACAAGCGCTGCGCCCCCGGCTAACAGCGCGCCTCACCCACGGCGGGAGGCACCAACCTCCCCTCTGAGGCCGAGGTGTGGACGCATAGCTCAGTTGGTAGAGCAGCTGACTCTTAATCAGCGGGTCCTTGGTTCGAGCCCAAGTGCGTCCACCATTTTCTTCGATAAATTTTTCAATAAGAGTGGCACGCACGCTAGTGCGTGTTGAGCTGTCGTCACACCAGTTCGGCCGAATTGCTTGAGCAACTTTACAACGGTCACCAAACGGGTCTTTTCCGTCGCGTAACAAGCAGATGTGGCGCCGCTCCTTCGCGTAGCTTATGCCTGCAATGAGAGCTCTCGCGACGAAGAAAGACGGTTCATGGCCCTGGTGAAGAAGGCGGCGTTAGGCAGGCGCACTGGCAAGACGCCGACGGCCCCTGTTACAAAGGTTGCGCCGACGGCAGTCAGCCCTTCGCCTCGTACGCGGACGAGAAAGGCCGCGACCGCGATAGAACGGCTCGATCAGGCCACTCAAGAGCTGGCAAGTGGTCTGGCGCAATCTGCGTCCGCTGCCGCAGAGCTGCAACGCAATGTCGAACAGATGGCCAGCGGCGCGGAAGAAGCTGCGGGCGCCGCGCAGGAATCGCTCGGCCTGATCGGGCATTTGCGCGCCCAGTTTCGAGAGGCCAGGTCGCGCGCCGCGGCGGCGCAGAGTCAGACCGAACGTCTCGAAAGCTCGTTCGTCGAGACGGTGGCCCAGATCGACGCGTCTGTCGCCTCGATCGACCTCAATGCCAGGCGCCAGATCAACTCGGTGATGATGATTGGCCAACTCGGGGCCGCCGCAGATCGGATCGGGGCGCTCGGCGACACCGTCGTGGATCTCGCCGAACAGACCGGCATGCTTGCGCTCAATGCATCGATCGAGGCCACCCGCGCCGGTGATAGCGGACGTGGATTCGGCATCGTCGCCGACGAAGTCCGCCTGCTGGCTGAAGGATCGGAAGCGAACGCGGAGAATATCCGTCGGCTAGCGAATGGCATCGTCGAGGAGGTCCGCGCCATCGTGGGTCGCATCCAAAGTGCGAGCGACCTCGCGACAACAGAAGCGAAGAACGGCAATACGGTAAGCGCGGCATTGTCCCTGTCTCGCAACGAGCTCGGCCTGGTGCTCGATGGCGCGCGGGAGATCGCGACGGCGGCGGTCCAGGCCGAAGGAGCCGCTACCGAGGCCGAGCGTGGCGCCGAACAGGTCGCGAGCGCGGCTGAGGAGCAATCTGCGGCGGCGGCCGAAGCCCAACAGGCGATCGAACAGCAGGCGGTCTCGCTTGAAGAGAGCCAACAGACCGCGGAGGCGCTTGCGGTGCTGAGCGGCGTGCTCGGCGACGGCGGCAGCGATGCGACCGCCGTCGAGCAGGTCGCCGTGTCGGCCGAGCAACTGTCGGCGACCGTCCAGGAATTGTCGGGCGCCTCGAGCCAGATCCAGATCGCGATCGAGCAAATCGTGCGCGGCACCCAGATTCAAAGCTCCGCTACGCTCGAAGCAAGTACGGCGATGGGCCAGATAGAAACCAGCGCCGACGTCGCGCGGGATCGCGCCCAGCAAACGGTCGACCGCCTCGACATTGTGGTGGCCACCGTCACCGATGGCAGCGCGACATTGAAGGGGCTCGTCGACGGGGTCGGCGCCGCCGTCGTCGAAACCCGGTCGGTTCTGGACCTGCTCTCGGCCCTGAGCGACACAGCACGCCGTGCCGAAAAGATCACGGATGCCCTTAGTCTGGACGCGCTCCAAACCAACATGCTCGGCGTAAACGGCGCGGTCGAGGCGACGCGGGCCGGAGAAGCCGGTCAGGGCTTCGCGACCGTCACCGCCGACATCAGAAAACTCGCGCGCAATCTCGCGGCGAATGCCGAGAACGGCAAGGATATCGTGCGCGCGATCCAGGACGGGATAGCAGGTGCCCGTCGCGATCTCGATCAGATCGCCGCGGCTGGCGAGGCGGAAAGCGCGCGCAATCAGGCACTGCTCGATCGCTTTGCCGAAATGAATGCCGAGCTTGGTAAAGTTCGCGCGGACAATCAGGTCATCCTCGATGGTACCGACGCGATACAGAGCGCCGCGCGCGAGGTTCGCAGCGGATGTGACCAGATTGCCAAAGCCGCCGAAATCGCCGCCGACGCGGCGCGCGAGGCGGGAGCTGCAGCGCAGGAGCAGGCCCAGGGTGCCGAAATGCTCGCCGCCGCGATCGAGGACATCGCCTCACTCGCGGCTTCGCTCAATGCCCAGGCGCCCAGCGCAGCATGACCGCCGCCATGCGGCGGGGGGATGAGGCCGCAGCGCGGCTGATCGTGCACGCTGGCGCGCGGCGCTTCGCCCTGCCCGCGTCCCAGGTTCGCGAATTGGTGCGGCTACCGCGACTGACCAAGGTCCCGCTGGCATCCGCCGGGTTGCTCGGGCTCGCACAAGTCCGTGGCGAAACGCTCGCGGTCCTGTCGCCCTTGGTGCACGACGGCGCCTCGCATCACCCCCGTCAGTTGGTCGTACTGGACGGGGCCGAGCGGATCGCGCTCGCGGTCGATATGGTCGAGCGGGTTACGCACGACGACGACAGCGCCACCACGCTCGATATCGACGAACTGGTTCGAACCGTCAGTCCACCCCGACCGGCAGCGCGCCGCATTCTGGGTTCGGGCGCCAGGACCACAGCCAGCGCCGCACGCGATGAGCGTCTCCCACTGCTGCGGTTCACGATCAGTGATCAGCTCTTCGCCTTGCCGCTCGACGAGATTGTCGAGGTGTTGAATGTTCCGCAGGTCGCCCCCCTGCCCGGCGCCGACGATGCCGTGTTTGGATTGATCGCCTGGCGCGAGACGAGCCTCGGCGTCCTTTCGGCAGCGAGCTTGCTCGGCCTGCACCGGGCGGCAGTCACCGCGCAGAGCCGGGTGATCGTCGTTGCGCTGGGATCGCACCGGTTCGGTCTGCTCGTCGATCGAAGCGACGGCCTGCTGCGGGCCTCGTCCGACCGGATCGATCCGATACCACCGACGCTGACACGCAGTGATGCCGAGGCGCGCATTCGCGCAATCTGCCGCCCCGAAAACGGTGGTCCGCTCGTATCGATCCTCGGCGCAGATCATATACTTGCCGAAGCGCAGACAAGACGACTGTTGGTGACCGCGCAACAGTCCCATGACGCCACCGCGACGGCAGATGCATCAAACAATCGGCGTTTCATCATCGCCTGGATCGGCGAGCATCGCTTCGGCCTGCCCATCGAAGCGATCGAAAAGATCGCTCCGCGCCCAACGCTCGTAACCTCGATCCCCCGCACTCCGGCGTGGTTGACCGGGATGGCCGCGGTAAGCGGCGAACCGCTGATATTGATCGATCAGGTTCTGCGGCTGACGGATACGCCTGCAACCGGCAAGGCGCACATGATCGTCACCCAGATCGGACGGCAGCGGATCGGTTTTCTGGTCGATGAGGCGCGCAACCTGATCATCGCTCCCGCCGGCGCGCTCTCACCCGCACCAGTGCCCGAAACACTCGCCGGCGGGATTTACGGCGACGCTCTTCACTTCGATGACGACGCCGCGCTTGTGATCATCGATCCGGTCGCGTTGATGTCTTCGGCCGAACATGCGCTCATCGAAAGCCTCGGCAACGCATGACGAAGCTGCTGATCGTCGATGACAGTCCGTTGATGCGAAGGCTGCTGACCGATATCTTCTCCGCGGCTGGCGATTTCGAGGTGGCGGTGGCGCGCAGCGCCGACGAGGCGCTCCGCAAGCTCGCCGATGCAGCGCCTGACGTCATAACACTCGACGTGCACATGCCAGGAATGGACGGCCTCGCCTGCCTCGATCGGATCATGATCGAGCGACCTACTCCGGTGGTGATGGTGTCATCGCTGACGGATGAAGGCGCGGAAGAAACGCTCGAAGCGTTGGCGCTTGGGGCGGTCGACTTCGTTCCCAAGCCACGTGGGGCGATCTCGCTCGAAATCGAAGAGATCGCTGCGGGCCTCGTCGCCAAGGTGCGCGCCGCGGCCGCCGCCCGCATTCCGCGCAGCACACGCCTGACCGAACGCGTCCGTCGCCGGGCCAGAAGCCCGATTGCCCGCGTTTCAGCGACCTCTCCCGCGAAGCCGGTATCGCGCCGCCCGGGAAAAGCCGGGATCGATACGGCAGGCTTGAGCGGAATCGAAGCGGTTCTTGTCGGCGTTTCGACCGGCGGCCCCCCCGCGCTGGACCGGCTGCTTCGTCCGATCCCGGCCGATTATCCGTGGCCGATAGTAATCGCGCAACATATGCCTGCCGCCTTCACTGGTCCGCTCTCGCGTCGGCTGGACCGCACCTGCGCGCTCGTCGTCGTCGAGATCGGACAGGCCGTGCCACTCGAAGCCGGAACCGTCTATATCGGGCGCGGCGACGCCGACATTCTCTTTTCCCGGCGCGGCGGCGTGCCACATGTCATGGCGGCGCCGAGCGACACCACCCGCCTCTGGCACCCCAGCGCCGATCGGATGGTCGAAAGCGCAAGGAGCGCATTTGCGCCCGAGGCGCTGATCGGCGTGCTGATGACGGGGATGGGCAACGACGGAGCCGCGGCAATGTCAGCCCTTCGCCGTGACGGAGGACATGTTCTCGCGCAGGATGAGGCGAGTTCGGTCGTTTGGGGTATGCCCGGTGCCCTGGTCGCCGCCGACGGCGCCGATCTTGTCCTGCCCCTTGACGAGCTGGCTTCCCAGTTGCTCGCATGGGCGCAGTCATGAGCGATCCCGAGATCGTCCTCACCGGCCGCTCGCTCGAGCAGATCACCGCGCTACTATACCGCACGACGGGTATGATCTTCGGGGAAAAGAAGCGCTATTATATCGAGCGCCGCGTCGCCGAGCGGATGAAGAAGACCGCGATCACGGAGATTGCCCGCTACCTCATGCTCCTTGATCGCGATCCCTATGAGCGACAACTGCTCGTCAACGCGGTCACGATCAACGAAACCTATTTCTACCGCGAGGAGCATCAGCTTGCCGCGCTCGCCGATGAGATATTGCCGAGGATCGTAGCGACGAAGCGCCCTGGCGATCTCGTCCGCATCTGGTCGATGCCCTGCTCGACCGGCGAAGAGGCCTATTCGATCGCGCTGTGGCTGCTTGAAAAATGGCCTTTGGTGGACGCCTATCATGTCGAGATCGTCGGCTCGGACATCGACACGCATGCCCTGGAGGCGGCCCGCGAAGGCCGCTACGGAACCCGCGCGCTTTCCAAACTGCCCGAGCCGGTGATCGCCGCCTATTTCGAACGCGAACATGCGCATCGCCGCCGGATCGTCGATGATATGCGCGAGTCCGTCCTGTTCACGCAGAGCAATCTCATCGACGCGGCTTCGGTCAAGGCACAGGGGCGCTTCGACGTGATCCTGTGCCGCAACCTCCTGATTTATTTCAACGAAGAATCGCGTGGTCAGGCTGCCGAGCACCTCCACGACGCCCTGTTGCCGGGCGGTTATCTTCTGCTCGGCCATAGCGAGTCGATGGCGCGTATCGACGAGCGGTTCGAACTGGTTCGCTTGGACTCTGCAATCGTCTATCGTCGCCCTTGATGGACGAGCTCCTCTCCCAGTTCCTGATCGAGGGCCGCGACCTTGTCGCCGAGGCTCAGGAGGCATTGGTGGCGCTGAGCCGCGATCCTGCATCACTGGCGGCGATCGATTCGCTGTTTCGCGCAACTCATACGCTCAAGGGATCGGTCGCCCTGTTCGACATGGCCCCTGCCGAACGGCTGCTTCATGCAGCGGAAGCCCGGCTTGCGGATGTGCGCAAAGGTAAGGTTCCGCTCGATCCGGCGACACGGGATGGGCTCGTCGCAATCATCGACCAAACCGATCGCTGGATCGATGCGATGGAGACGCGCGGCGCGATCGACAGCGACGCGGAGGCCGCAACCCACAGGCTCGTCGCGCTGTTGGACAGCACCGTAACGCCCAAGGGAGGCATTACGGATGCCGGCGAGAACGCCGAACCCGATTGGCTCACCACGTTGCGTGGCCGATCCGATTTCGCTGACGTCGACATGGCGTCCGCGCGCACGGCGTTTCGCTACACGCCCGACCCCGACTGCTTCTTTCGCGGTGAGGATCCGCTGGCGATCGTATCGGGCGTTCCCGCGTTGCTCGCGCTCGCGATCTTGCCGGCTGACGGCGCATGGCCGGCCCTTGCCGACTGCGAGCCATTTCGTTGCATAAGCATCCTCGAGGGTGTCGCCGCAGCCGATGCAGATCAGGTTCGTGCCGCCTTTCGCCTCGTTCCCGATCAGATCCGGATTGCAGCTTTGGCGGGCGAGGCTACGGCCGTCCCAACCGATCAGGGGATACGCGCCGAACCCACGACGTCGTTACGCATCGATGCGGCGCGGCTCGACAAGCTCGCTGACCAGAGCGGTGAACTGGGCGTTGCGATCCGGGCGCTCGGCCCACTGATCGAAAAATTGCGGGCGAGCGATCCTCTGCTCGCCGCGGCATTCACCGCCGTCGAGGACGAGATCGGCCGAACCGCCGGTGCGATACAGCGCAGTATCGCGGGCGTCCGGCTCGTCTCGCTGGAACCTGTGCTGCGCCGGCTGCCGCGATTGGCGCGTGAAGCTGCGGCGAGCATCGGCAAGACGATCCGCTTCAGCTTGGATGGTGATACCGTCCAGGTCGACAAGCAGATCGCCGACCAACTGTTCGAGCCGCTCCTCCACCTTGTCCGCAACGCGATCGATCACGGAATCGAGCCGGCCGATGTGCGCGCCGCTCAAGCGAAACCCAACGAAGGCAGGATCGCACTCTCCGTCGTGCAGGACGGCGACAGCGTGGTTCTGACCCTGACGGACGACGGCCGGGGCATCGATCCTCACGCGATCAGAACCGCCGCTGTCTCCAAAGGATTGATCGACGCGGATCGGGCCGAATCACTCGGCGATGCGGATGCGTTGCGCCTGATCTTCCTTCCCGGCTTTTCGACCGTCGCGACGGCGACCAACCTGTCGGGCCGCGGGGTCGGGATGGATGCCGTACGCACCTCGGTCGAACGGCTGGCCGGTGCGGTGGCCATCGATAGTGTGGTCGGTGAGGGTACGACGATCACGCTGCGCTTGCCGGCCAGCGCGATCGTCACGCCGTTGTTGATCGTTGAGGTAGGCGACCAGACGATGGGGCTGCGTCTCGACCATATCTTGGAGACGACGCGGATAGAGGCCAGCGCGATCCAGCGCATCGGCCCTGGTCATGCTTGCGTGCTCCGCGATCAAACTGTCCCGGTGCTCGACCTGGCCGTGCTGCTCGGTCTGGGCGAAACCCAGGATGCGAAGGCCCGGCTCGTCATTACCGACGCGGGCGCAGGTCGCACCGCATTGCGGGTTGCTGGCTTCGGCGAGCGTTTCGATGCCGTCATTCGGGAGGCAGGCGGGCTGCTGAATGCGGTTCCGTCGATAGCTGGAACGACGATGTTGGCCGACGGAAGCGTGCTGCTCGTCCTCGACTTGCCTGAGATTCTCGCATGAACATCGCCCTTGCGCCCGATATGATCCTGCTCAGCGGCATCGCATCGGTCGAGGATGCGGAGCCTTTGCTCGCGGCCCTCATCGATCAACCGGGTTGCGCAATTGATGTCACCGGGCTCGATCGGGCTCATCTCGCCATAGTTCAGCTGCTCTGCGCAGCCGGTCGACCGTTGGTCAGCAAGCCAGGCGAAGGCTTTCTGCGCGATCTCCCGGCAATCGGATTGATCCAGATTAGTCCAAGATAATTCGGTACCGACCCGGTCTAATCCTCCCTATAAGCATCGAAATCTCAGCTTTCCGTTTGGAGCCACGAATGTCGGTAACCGTCCTGATCGTCGACGATAGCAAGCTCGCAAGGATCGTCGCGGCCAAGGCCCTCGCTGAACTGCAGCCCGATTGGCAGAAACTCGAAGCCGGAAGCGGCGCACAGGCCCTCGAAGTGCTCGCCGGCGCTCATGCCGACATCGCGCTCATCGATTTCAACATGAGCGAGCAGGACGGATTGGAACTTGCACGTGCTATACGCGCTGTGCGAGCCGAAATGCCTATCGCGATCATCACAGCCAACATTCAGGACGAGATCATCGCGCAAGCCCGGGAGATCGGCGCCGCGTTCATCGCCAAGCCTGTCACCGCCGAGGGGCTGAGCCCTTTCCTGAGTGGCGCGGCGCTGAAGCTCAGGTCGATCAAAGGATGATTCCTGATCAGATCGCGCTCGACGAGCTCGAACGAGATGCCCTGACCGAGATCGTCAACATCGGGGTCAGCCGCGCGGCGTCCTCGCTACGCAAGATGGTCGGCGACCAGGTTCTCCTGTCTGTTCCATCGATCGAGGTGGTGAACCAGAGGCGTGCCGCGCGCCTGATCTCCGAGCGCGAAATCGTCGACCTCGTTGCGGTGCGCCAGGATTTTTCGGGCCCATTTTCGGGCCGCGCGCTTCTGATATTTCCGGAAACCAACAGCCTCGAACTGGTCCGTGCCGTAACCGGCGGCGAACTCTCGGCCGAAGAAGTGGTCGAGATGGAGCATGAAGCGCTTGCCGAGACTGGCAACGTCATCCTCAACGGCTGTCTTGCCACCATGGCGAACATGCTCAAGCGATCGTTGACGATGACGCTTCCCGAGGTGCTTCGTGGCACCGGAGCAACGCTTTTCGAGATCGATCAGAATAGCGAGTCCGAAGGGCTTGTTCTCTTTCTCTACATCGATTTCGCGGTCCGTCAGCGGGACATTCGCGGCTATATCGCAATGCTGATGGACATTCCGTCGCTTGCCACGCTGAAGGAGTTGCTTGACGAATTCATCTTGCGCGTCGTCGGTGAGGATGGCTGACAACACGACGTCCGCGACCGCCGAAGAGCTGCGGGGAGTGCTTGCAGCGGCGGGCGCATGTGGCGCGTGGGATTGGGACATCGCCGGCGACACGCTGATTGTCGATCCCCGTTTCGCAGAGCTCTACGGTCTTGATCCGCAAGATGCCGGGAGGGCGCTTCCCACCGCTACCTTCTACCAAGCGATCCACGCCGAAGATCGGGCGCGCATCCGGATTGCCGTGGCAGGTCTGCTCGCCGGCGCCGAGCTCTTCTCGAAAGAATTTCGGGTCATCGCTCCGAACGGGGCGATCCTGTGGATGCACGGGCGCGGCCAGGGCCATCGCGATGAGGATGACAACGCGGTCCGCTTCACCGGGCTGCTCATCGACGTCACCGACCGCAAGCGGACTGAGGAACGGCTGCGCGTTGCGCAAAGTGCGGGTGGGGTCGGCACCTTCGAATATCAGGACGGCTTCGCCACCGTATCGGTATCGAGCGAATTTTGCAGGCTTCTGGGTTTCCATCCCACGGATCGCTTGCCAGTTCGCACGATCAATGCCGTGCTTCTGGACGGTGAATCACCGCTGATCCCGCCCGATGGGGAAACGCCTGCTTCACTTGACGGTGAATTTCGCATCCACCGGAGTGACGACGGCGCCGAGCGCTGGATCGCGCGGCGGGGCGAAGTGATCCAGGACGGCGAAGCCGGCGGCTATCGACTGCTGGGCGTCGTTTACGACGTAACCGAGGCCAAGCGCCAGGAAGCGCGATTGCGCGACCTCAACGACACGCTCGAGCAGCGGGTGGCGGAGGAGATCGTGGAACGTCTTCGCACCGAGGAAGCCTTGCGCCAGTCCCAGAAAATGGAGGCCGTCGGCCAGCTGACCGGCGGTATCGCGCACGATTTCAACAATCTCCTTACGATCGTGTCGGGCAGTGTGGAGATGGCCTCTCGTCGACTGGACCGTTCGTCGGACCCACGAGTGGCGCGCGCGCTCGACAACGCGATGCGCGGGGTCGAACGCGCTGCCGCCCTCACCCAACGCCTGCTCGCTTTCTCGCGCCGGCAGCCGTTGGACCCGCGCGCAGTCGATGCCCCGCGCCTGCTCGCCGGCATGTCCGATTTGCTGACGCGAACCATCACCGAGTCTATCGCCATCGCGATAGATGCGCCCGACGACGTCTGGACAATCGAAGCCGACCCTCATCAGCTGGAAAATGCGATCCTCAATCTTGGGGTGAACGCACGCGACGCGATGCCGAGGGGTGGTCAACTCACCATTTCCGCGCGAAATCGCACGATTGCGGCCGGTGAAGCGACCGAGAGCCATGTGCCGCCTGGCGACTATGTCGCAATTGCAGTCGCGGACAGCGGCATTGGCATGGCCCCCGAAACGATCACCAAGGTGTTCGATCCTTTCTTCACCACCAAGGAAGTCGGCAAGGGCACCGGGCTCGGCCTCTCGATGGTCTATGGTTTCGTCAAACAATCGGGCGGCGCAGTCGACATCGTCTCGACAGTCGACGCAGGCACAACCGTCACCTTGCTCCTGGCACGCAGCAGTGCGGCGGTGGAGGCCATCGACGATCGGCAGAGTGACGACGAGCCCCAGGGCAGCTCCAGCGAAACATTGCTCGTCGTCGAGGATGACGATGACGTTCGCGCCTACACCGTCGCGACGCTGCGTGAACTCGGTTACCGCGTGATAGAGGCGCATGACGGCGCCTCGGCGCTCCGTCTTCTCGAACGCCAGGAACAAGGCGTGCAGTTGCTCGTGACCGATGTCGTGATGCCTGCGATGTCGGGCAGCGAACTCGCACAGGCAGCTCGCGCGCTCGTGCCCGATCTGCTCGTTCTCTACACATCTGGCTATCCGCGGGACGCGATCACCCGTGACGGGCGCCTCAGCCCCGGCGTCGACCTGCTCGCCAAGCCATTCACGTTTAAAGGGCTGGCGATCAAGGTGCGGGAACTTCTCGACCGCGCCTGATGAACAAATCACGCTTATCGAGATCAGTTCGTCGATCGCACGGCGTTATGAACGCAACCTTTTGCACCGCCGCTCATTGCCCCTGCTCAGCCCAGGGAGAGACGATATGGCGACGACGTCGGACATTGAGACCGCGCGCGGTACGGGGGGCGAGACCCACCAGCAGATCGCGAAGAAGGCAGACCATAAGACCGCGCCGCATCTGACGACCAATCAGGGCATTCCGGTTTCCGACAATCAGAACCAGTTGAAATCCGGCGCCCGAGGGCCGGTGCTTCTCGAAGACTTCGTGCTGCGCGAGAAGATCTTCCACTTCGATCATGAGCGCATTCCCGAGCGGATCGTTCACGCCCGCGGATCGGCGGCGCACGGCTTTTTCGAAGCATATGAGGACCTGTCGGACATCACCAAGGCGGACCTCTTTTCCGAAAAGGGCAAGCGCACCCCGCTCTTCACCCGCTTCTCGACCGTCGCGGGCGGGTCCGGTTCGGTCGATACACCGCGCGACGTGCGCGGCTTCGCCGTCAAATTCTACACGCAGGAAGGCAATTGGGATCTGGTTGGCAACAACATCCCGGTCTTCTTCATCCAGGATGCGATTAAGTTTCCGGATCTGATCCATTCGGTGAAGATGGAGGCCGACAAGGGCTATCCGCAGGCGGCCTCGGCGCACGACACCTTTTGGGACTTCATCTCGCTGATGCCCGAGGCGACCCATATGATCATGTGGGCGATGTCGGACCGCACGATCCCGCGCACGCTGCGGACGATGCAGGGCTTCGGCATCCACACGTTCAAGCTGGTCAACGCCAAAGGCAAGGTGACATTCGTCAAGTTCCATTGGAAGCCCAAGCAGGGCGTGGCGTCGACGATCTGGGACGAGGCCGTTAAGATCGCGGGCGCCGATCCCGATTTCCAGCGGCGCGACCTGTTCGAAGCGATCGATCGCGGCGATTTTCCCGAATGGGAGCTAGGTATCCAGGCGTTCGATGAGAAGTTCGCCGACAGCCTCCCCTATGATGTGCTCGATCCGACCAAGATTATCCCGGAGGAGGTGCTGCCGGTCCGGCCGATCGGGCGAATGGTGCTCGATCGCAATCCCGACAATTTCTTCGCCGAGACCGAGCAAGTTGCTTATTGCCCGGCGAACATCGTCCCGGGCGTGGATTTCTCGAACGATCCGCTGCTGCAGGGACGCCTCTTCTCCTATCTCGATACCCAGCTGAAGCGGCTCGGATCGACCAACTTCCACCAGATTCCGATCAATGCGCCGAAATGCCCCGTGATGAATTTCCAGCGCGACGGCCAGATGCAGATGCTGCAGCCCAAGGGCCGCGCCAACTATGAGCCCAACAGCCTGAGCGAAGCAGGCGAAGACGCCGGTCCGCGCGAATGCCCGCACAAAGGTTTCGCGACGACAACCGGCCGCGCGGCGGAAGATGAGCAAGGCGACAAGCTGCGTATCCGGCCCGAAAGCTTCGCGGATCACTATAGCCAGGCGCGGCTGTTTTTCCGATCGATCGACACCCCTGAACAGGCGCACCTTGCCTCCGCCCTCGTTTTCGAGCTTTCGAAGGTCGGGCTGGAGCATGTGCGGACGCGGATGGTGTCGAACCTCGTCAACGTCGATCCGGATCTGGCACAGCGTGTCGCCGACGGGCTCGCGATGGACCGGCCCAAAGCGTCGCCGACCGCAGTGCCTGTTCAGGATTTCGATCTTTCGCCCTCCCTCCGCCTCATCAATGGCCCGCTCGATCTCAAGACGCTCGAAGGCCGCTCGATCGGCATTCTCGTCTCCGACGGATCCGATGCCAAGGCGGTCGGCGCTCTGACGAGTGCGATCGGTAAAGCCGGTGGCCGCCCCGTGATCGTGGCGCCCAAGGTCGGCGGTGCGAAAATGTCGGATGGGTCGGTCCTGAAGGCGGACGGCCAATTGGCGGGCACGCCATCGGTCATGTTCGACGCGGTCGCAATCGCGCTAAGCGACGAAGGCTGCAAGGCGCTGCTCAAGGAGGCAGCGGCGGTTCAGTTCGTGATGGACGCCTTCGGCCACCTCAAGGCGATCGGCGCTAGCGAGGCGGCCAAGCCGCTGCTCGACAAGGCGGGGGTCGAACCCGACGAGGGCGTCACCGATCTCGGTACGGCCTTCATCGAAGCAGCCAAGGGCCGTGTCTGGGCGCGCGAGCCCAAGCTCCGCACACTCGCCTGACAGGAGTAGGATCATGGACGACACACCCGACGACATCGACAGTGGCCATGATCCAGATGCTCGACCACCATCGCCACGCGACCCGGTCGGTGATGTCCGCCCGAGCGCCACAGATCCTGATCCGCATAGGCGGGTCGGACGGGAGCAGGAGGATTCCGAGGATAGCCCGTCGGCCAGCACGGTGATGCCCGAGGATGATCCCGAAGAGGGCCGCGCCGACAGCAGCCCTGACGGCGTCTAGCAGCGTACGAAACAAGGGCCGCGTCTCTCAGAGACGCGGCCCTTGTCGTGTCGGTGAAAGGTCAGATGATCGCGGTGACGAGGCCGAGCGCGACGGCCTCATTGGCTTCGATATACCAATTGGAAGGCGCTTTCTCGAGAACGTCGGCCATGGTCACCTTGCTGCCGCGGACCAGATTTTCGAACCCTTCGTTCTGGATCGCGATTGAGCTTTCGATCTCGTGCAGGGTTGCTCTCACGCCCGCGATGCAGGTCGTAAGCGGTCCTTCGACCTGCAGAGTCTTCGACATCTTGCGCTCGTGAATCATGATTCGCGTTCCGCGCGTGAGATAGCGGTTCTCGATCGCGAAGAACGACATGAACGTCGTCCCGGCCGAATAGATCGCAGCTTTGCCCAGGAACACGAAGCGGCGATGGGGCGGGAGATCGCTGTGGAAGCGGATATCTTCGCCCATCATCCGTGCGACTTCGGGATCGCCCCCCAGCGTCGACAGTTCGACGTGGATACGCCCACCCTCCCCCGTTTCGGCCAGTGCGGGTTCGAGTTTGGTACGGAAGTCGCGATACATGTCGTAATCGACGGGACCGGACAGAAGGATCTCGGGGTTCTTGAAATCGGCCGCGACGAGCGGCGGAATGGAAGACATCATGAATTGTCGCCTTACTTATCCATGCGCTCAGCGGTCGAGGGCCGGACGACCGGCGTTTCGCTCTTGGTCAGGCCATCGCCGCTGAGCGGTCGTCCCTCCTCGTCGACGACCGGGCCCTTGCCGTGCGACGGTGATGGCGAGGGTTGAGGCGTCTCGCCCTGATCGCGGTCGAGCGTGTCCTTCGGTCGCGCGTCGCTGCCTTCGGGGTGATGGTCTGTCGAGATGTTGTGATCGGAGCGGTCCATGATTACCTCGCGGGTCGGAAGACCGATAGAACCGGTGGAAACGGACCTGCGTTCCACAAGCGAGGCGAGACCCATGACATTGGACGATATCGACGATCGAACCGCAGCCGAAGTGTTCCGCCGGCTCGTCCGGCACCTCCGACATCGCTCCGATGCAGAGAATATCGACCTGATGGGATTGGCCGGATTCTGCCGCAACTGCCTGGGCGATTGGACGGCCGAGGCGCTGGATGGCGCCGTCACCAGGGATCAGGCGCGCGAAGCGATCTACGGCATGCCTTATTCCGAATGGAAGGCGCAGCATCAGAGCCAGGCCACGCCCGAGCAACTCGCCCGGATGGCCGAAAGCCTGAAGCTCAACCCACCGGCCTGATCGGCGCACTTATGTCTGCAACTCGGATCGTCAGCTGAACCTGCGCCTGGCCGGCATCACGGTCGGACCGTCCGCACCGTATGGCTGCCATGGGCGCGATATGGTGCCCTCGCCCGCCTTGAAGAAGAATTGGCTGCAGACGAGCCAGCCCTTCAGCGGGCGCAGCGGCAACAGGCAGGTAATGAGCATGAACGGCAGCGTGGTCACCAGCTGCACCCACAGCGGCGGGCTTGCCCAGATTTCCAGCATCACCGCGAAGACCACGGCCGGTACGCAGCCGAAGCAGATCACGAAGAAGGCCGGGCCGTCGGCCGGGTCCGCAAAGCCATAATCGAGACCGCAGGCATCGCATTCGCTCCGCAGGCGAAGAAAGCCGTCGAACAGATGCCCTTCGCCACAGCGTGGGCACCGACCGCGTATTCCTGTGCGGATCGGATCGAGGCGAGGCCACTCGGTAGGCGTGACGGTCATGTCGATGTCCCTAACTGCTATGGTGCGAAGTTAGGATTTATGTATGGATATCACAACCATACATAAACTGGACGTGAGACATGCAAAGCTGGTGGGCGGGCGCGGCCGAACGGGATGGCCCGAAATATCTCGCGATTGTCGCCGCGCTCGAGGAGGCGATACGAAGCGGGTTGCTGCGTGCGGGAGAACGGCTTCCGCCCCAACGTGAGCTTGCGATATCGCTCGGCGTCGACCTCACGACCGTTACCCGCGCTTATGGCCTCGCGACTGACTCGGGGCTGATCCAAGGGGCGGGCCGGCTCGGGAGTTTCGTGCGCAACAATGTCGATCTGCCCGCCGCCGATGTCGAGGCGGAAGGCGGGATGATCATGCCGCCCCAGCCCGCATCCGCGCTGCTCCCCGACGCGCTCCGCATCGGCATGACGAAGCTGCTGCGCGCCGCCGGCCAATCGCCGCTTCTGCAGTACCAGCCATCAGCCGGCAGCGTGCGCGACAGGCGGGAGGCAGCTGCCGCCTTCACCGACCGCGGCATTCCAACGCAAGAGGACGACGTCATCGTCACTGCGGGCGGGCAGAGCGCACTCCACGCGATCCTCGCCACGTCTCTATCAACGGGCGATGCGATCGCCGCTGGGCAGCACGTCTATCCCGGCCTGCTTCACCTCGCCGCGCGCCTCGGCCTGTCCCTCATCCCTCTCTCCGCCGATGACGAAGGGATCGATCCAACGGCGATCGCAGCTGCCGCCCGTGCCGGCGCACAAACGCTTTATGTCGTACCCACCAACGACAATCCGACCACAGCGACCATGACCGCACGGCGACGGCATGAGGTGATAGATATGGCGCGGCGTCACGGCCTCACCATCATCGAGGATGATGCCTATGGCCTTCTGCCCTCACGTCCCCCTGCCCCCCTTGCCGCGCTGGCGCCCGATATGTGCTGGCACATCGCCAGCGTCTCGAAGATCATATCGCCCGCGTTGCGCGTCGCACATGTCCGCGCGCCCTCGGGAATATCGGCGGTCCAACTGGCGGCGGATATCTACGAGACCGCGATCATGGCGCCGCCGCTCAACGCCGCGCTGGTGACGTCATGGCTGCGCGACGGCAGTTTCGCGACCTTGGTCGACGCCGTGCGCGCCGAAGGCGTGGCCCGGCAGCGCCTCGCCGCTCAGCACCTCACCGCATTATCCTATGGGGCACATCCGGAAGGCTATCATCTGTGGGTCGATCTTCCGGACGATATCGACGCTGCGAAGGTGATCGCCGCTACGCGGCCGCTCGGCCTGTCGATCGTCGATGGCGCCAGCTTCGCGATCAATCGGGCGCGGACCTCCGCGAAGCTGCGCCTTTCTCTGGGGGGCTCGATCGATCACCCCCGGCTCGCCCGTGCGCTCGACCGGGTGGTCGAGGTGGCGACGCGCAAGGGGTAATCTGTAGGCCCGACGGGCCTCGGCTGCTGTCCCGCTGTGCTTAGAACGCCGGTTACTCGCGGTTCCGCTGGCACTTGATCCGGCACCACGCCTACCGATCACGGGATAGACCACAGAAAGAGAATGTCATGGCCGCCCGTCCCGATCCCACGCCGACCGTACAGCCGATTGCCAGCTTTCCCGAAAACCCGCAGCCGCCGATCGAGCGCATTCCGGTGCAGGCTCCCGACGCCGATGTCCGGCCGAAGGTGCTGATGGCCCTCGCCGCCGCGAATTATCTTCAGGGCGGCAAGCGCCCCGCGACGTCGAGCGTGCTGATATCGAGCTCCAAGCATCTCAACGATCCTTATTATCGCGATGCCGTCGCGCAGCAGGCGACCCGCCGCCACGGCCACGATCTGCCGCCGCCGTACATGATCCCGGTCGTGTCGCGCGCGATCACCGAGACCACCGATTTCGCGCGCTTCGCAGAATTGCTAGCGGCGGAGAAGGTCCGCATGCCCGCGCTGGGCGAATGGCTCGATGCGCGCGAGGACTGGACGTTCAACAAGGCCGATCTCGCGGGCTGCGACGAAGGCACGCTCGGTCGGGAAATCTTCGACCTGATGAGCATCCCCGGGGTGAACATGGAATTCGCTTATGCCGGCAAGGCCAGCACCACCGACGCCGAATATCTGCAGCGGCGGCGGGGCTATTATCACGACATCGAACATATCGTGTCGGGCTTCGACGCGAACTCGGCGGGCGAAGCGGCGCTCGCGATCATGAATGCGACGCAGGACGCCCGCTTCTTCACGCCCGAACTGGCGCAATATCTCAGCGCACCGGGTATGTGGGTTTCGGCGTTGGGACTGTTTCGCAACGCACTGCACTATCACCATGTGATGCCGACCTATTTCGACGCGACGCGGCAGGGCATCGCGGCGGGACAGGCGATCCGGCAGCCGATGTTCCTCATACGCTGGATCGACTATATCGACTGGCAGTTGGACGACATCGCCGCGCACCTTGGCTTCGAACGAGGGCCCGGTCGCGCGTGGCAATGGACGACCGACGCGACGATGGACTGAGGACGATCCTGAATGAACGTGAATGAAGTGCCCGCGATCGTCACCGGCGGGGCCTCCGGGCTCGGCCGCGCGACGGCGCTCCGTTTGGCCGAACTGGGCGCGCGGGTGGCGATCCTCGATCGCCAGGTGGCGACAGATCTGCCCGATGGCGTCGCCGCCTTTACCGCCGACGTGACCAGCGAGACGGAGATTGGTGAAGCGATTGCCGCCGCCGAGGCGAAGCATGGGGTCGCCCGCATTCTCGTCAATTGCGCCGGCATCGCGCCCGCGATGAAGACGGTGGGCCGTGATGCCAAGCCGCACAGCCTCGACACCTTTCGCAAGGCGGTCGAGATCAACCTGATCGGCACGTTCAACCTGATCGCGCAGTTCGCCGCGCGTCTCAGCACCGCAGAGCCGGTGGGCGAGGAGCGCGGCGTTATCGTCAACACCGCGTCCGTCGCCGCCTATGACGGGCAGATCGGCCAGGCCGCTTATGCCGCATCGAAAGCCGGCGTCGCCGGCCTCACCCTCCCCGTCGCACGCGATCTCGCCGCGTTGAAGATCCGGGTCATGACGATCGCGCCGGGACTGTTCCTGACGCCGATGATGCAGGGCTTCCCGCAGGAGGTGCAGGATGCGCTGGGCGCACAGGTGCCCCATCCCGCGCGCCTCGGAAAACCGGAAGAATATGCCGGCATGGTGGAAGCCATCATCGCAAACCCGATGCTCAACGGCGAGGTGATCCGCCTCGACGGCGCGATCCGGATGGCGCCGCGATGAGCGCGCGTGCCGAAGTCATCGCGGAGAAGGTCGAAACTTTCGTCCGCGATATCGTCGCCCCCTACGAGAAAGACCCTCGCCTGGGCGCCCACGGCCCATCCGAGGATCTGGTCGTCGAGTTGCGCAAGCTTGCCCGTGACGCCGGGTTGATGACCCCGCCGTCGAGCGCGTCTTCCGCGAAATTCGCGCATTCCGCATATATGACGGCCCGACCGAGGTTCACAAATGGAGCCTCGCCAAGAAGATCAAGCGCGACTGGCGAACCTGACGCGGGCAGCAGCCAAATGACGCACACACTTTCGACCCCAGCCCCGACGACCGGGGTTTTTCTTTGCCAAATGGACAGCCTCTTCGATCCAAGTTAAGCCGATATGCAATTTCCGAATCAGCAACGAAAAAGCTGAGCGGAAAGCCGGGAAGGCCGGCGGAGGAGAGCGAGAGATGGATGATATCGTCATTCGCGGCGGCAGGATCGCCGATGGTTCGGGAGCCTCTTTGGTCACGGGCGACATCGCGATCCGCGACGGCGTCATCACCCGGGTCGGCGGCAAGGCAGGCCCGGCAAAGCAGGAGATCGACGCCGACGGCGCGCTCATCACCCCCGGCTTCGTCGACGTCCACAGCCACTATGATGGCCAGGCGACGTGGGACGAGACGATCGACCCGTCCTTTTCCAACGGCATCACCACGACGATGATGGGCATGTGCGGCGTCGGCTTCGCCCCTGCCCGCCCGCGTGATCGCGATCTGATGATATCGGTGATGGAGGGGGTGGAGGCGATCCCCGGCATCGTGCTGACCGAAGGCGTGCCGTGGAAGTGGGAGAGCTTCCCCGAATATATGGACTTCCTGGCCGGCCGGTCGTTCGGCCTCGATGTCGGCGTGCTCGCGCCACACGCCCCGATGCGCGTTTTCGCGATGGGCGAGCGCGCGGTGACTCACGAGGCCGCGACCGTCGACGAACTGAACGTGATGCGCGATCTGGTGCGCGGCGCAATGAAGGCCGGCGCCTTCGGCATCTCCGCGGGCCGGATCGCCGAACATATCTATGGCGACGACCGCAAGAACACCCCCGGCACCTTCGCCGAACATGAGGAATTCTTCGCGCTGGCCGAGGCGATGGCCGAAAGCGGGCGCGGCATCTTCCAGATCGTGCCGCGCGGCGCCGCCGGCGCCTCGCCGATCGCGCCCGTCGCCACGCGGCAGGATCGCGAGGCCGAACACCAGCTGTTCGAGGATATCGCCCGCCGCTCGGGCCGCCCGGTCCACTATCTGCTCCAGCAGTTCGGCAGCGACACCGGCGACTGGCGGATGATGCTCGATCGCACCCGCGCCGCCAACGAAGCGGGCCTGCCGATCACCTGCCACATCGCATCGCGCGGCTTCGGCCTCGTCTCGATGCTCGACGGCTATCACAATTTCCAGGCGCGCCCGTCCTATCGCGAGATTGAGAATCTTCCGCTCGCCGAGCGTGCGAAGGCGATGCGCGAGCCGGCCCGCCGCGCCGCGATCCTGTCCGAGGATAACCTGCCGCCACAGACCGTCGGCCGCGAGGCGACCTATGGCTCGATGATGCTCAAGAATCTGGGCGGGCGCGGCTATCTCTTCTCACCTGCCGACAGCGACTATGAACCCGATCAGGACCGGATCGTCGACAACGTCGCCTCTGCACAAGGCAGGACGGTCGAGGAGGTGGTGTACGATCACCTCGTGGCGGCCGATGGCGGCAACAGCGTCGTCCACATGTTGCTCAACTATGCGGGCGGCAATCTCGATCACATCCACACGATGCTGCGACATCCGGACACCGTCTCGTCGCTGGGCGATGGTGGCGCGCATATGAAGCTGATCTCGGACGCTTCGATGCTGCCCTTCCATCTCAGCTTCTGGGCGCGCGACCGCAAGCGCGGGCCTCGCTTTACGGTCGAGGAAATGGTCGCGCGGATCACTGGACGCAACGCCCGCGCCTTCGGCCTTTCCGATCGCGGCCTGCTGCGCGAAGGGCTGCGTGCCGACGTTAACGTGATCGATTTCGACGGGTTGCAGTTGCATCACCCGGTGATCGCGCACGATCTGCCCACGGGCGGCACGCGCCTCAATCAGGTGACGACCGGCTTCCTCGCGACGATCCTCGCCGGCACCGTCACCCGCCGCAACGACAGCGACACCGGCGCGCGCACCGGGCGCCTGCTGCGCAGCGTCGCCTGAATCCCATCACCACAGACCGAAAGACCATCCATGATCGATAGTGCGAAGAACCGGGCCGACATGCGGATCATCGTCGTGGGCGCCGGTATGTCCGGCCTGCTGGCGGGCATCGAGTTGCAGAAGGCGGGTTACACCAATTTCGCGATCTACGAGAAGGCCGACAAGGTCGCGGGAACATGGCGTGAGAACCGCTATCCGGGGCTGACCTGCGATATCCCGTCGCATGCTTACACCTACAGCTTCGCGCCCAATCCCGACTGGACCCAGCGTTACCCGCCCGGCCCGGAAATCTTTGCCTACTTCGCGCGCGTGACCGAGGAATTCGGCCTGAACGATCGGATCGTCTTCAACAAGGAAGTCACCTCGGCCGTGTTCGAAGATGGCGGCTGGGCGATCGGTACGGCGGATGGCGCCAGCGAGCGCGCCGATGCGATGATCGTCGCGACCGGCATCCTCCACCACCCCAATATCCCGACCTTCGAGGGGCAGGAGACTTTCAAGGGACCGATCTTCCATTCGGCGCGCTGGGACGAGAGCGTCGAACTCGACGGCAAGCGGATCGGCGTGATCGGTTCGGGATCGACCGGCGTTCAGATCGTTTCGGCGCTGGCCGAACGCGCGTCGAAGCTCATCCATTTCCAGCGCACGCCGCAATGGATCACGCCGGGCCAGAACCCGCAGTTCACCGAAGAACAGCGCGCCGCCTTCCGCGCCAATCCGCAGCTGATGATCGACCTGCACGAGTCGCCCGAACTGAAGGAAGGGCTGCGCATGTTCACGCGCGCCGTGACCGACGTGAACTCGCCCGAAATGGCGGCGGTCGAGGCGTACACGCGGATGAACCTCGAGAACAACGTGCAGGATCCTGTCCTGCGCGAAAAGCTGCGCCCCAATTATCGCGCAGCATGCAAGCGCATGATCATTTCGATGGACTATTATGAGAAGGTCCAGTTGCCCGCAGTCGAGGTGGTGCGCGAGAAGATCGATCGGTTCGAAGCCAATGGAATCCGCACCGCCGATGGCGAGTTCCACGAACTCGACATCATCGTGCTCGCGACGGGCTTCAAGGCGTCGTCCTTCATGCGTCCGATGAACGTGGTCGGCCGCGACGGCGTCGAACTCAACAAATTGTGGGACAAAAGGCCGAGTGCCTATCTGGCGGTTTCGATCCCCGATTTCCCCAACTTCTTCATGCTCAACGGGCCGAGCGCGCCGTTCGGCAATCTTTCGAGCATCGCGGTCGCCGAATATCAGATGATGCTGGTGATGAAGCTGCTCGAGGTGATCAGCAGCGGCAATGCCCGCCAGATCAGCGTCTCTCGCGAGGCGATGGCAACGTATAACAGCGAACTGATCGCCGCGACCAAGGGCACCGTCTGGGCGAGTGGCTGTTCGAGTTGGTATCTCGATCCGGACGGCGTGCCGACGATCTGGCCCTATACGTTGGAGCGCTTCATGGAAGAAACGTCAGAGCCAAAGCTCGAAGCGTTCGAACAGGCCTGATTGATGTTCCGGCTCGATGGCAAGATCGCGCTGATCACAGGCGCGGGGCAGAATATCGGCGCAGGCGTCGCCCAGTTGATGGCGGCGCAGGGCGCCATCGTGCTGGTGAACGATTATTATGCCGAGCGCGCGCAGGAGACCGTCGACGGAATCGTCGCGGCCGGCGGCAAGGCGCGCGCGGTGCCCTTCGACGTCACCGATCGCGAGGCGGTGAACGCAGCGGTCGCCGAGATCGCTGCGAATGAGGGGCCGGTCGACATCCTCGTCAACAATGCAGGCAATGCCGGCATCGGCGGTAATATGGGCCAGAAGCCGTTCGCAGAAACCTCGCCCGAGGTGTGGCCAGGCATCTTCGCGGTCAATCTCTACGGCCTGTTCCACTGCTGCCAGGCGGTGTTGCCCAGCATGATCGAGCGGCAGCAGGGCCGGATCATCACCAACACGTCGGGTGCCGGCCAGGCGGGGCTCAACATCGGCGTGTCGGCCTATGGCGCGGCCAAATCGGGCCAGATCGGCTTCATGCGCCATCTCGCGGTCGAAAATGCGCGCTACAACATCACCTGCAACACGATCGCGATCGGCCTCGTCATCGCAAAGCCCAGCCCCGTGACCGAGCCGATGGCCAAGTCGATCCCGCTCAAGCGGCTCGGCAAGCCCGAAGATATCGGCGCGCTCGCGGTCTATCTGGCTTCGGATGAGGCCGGCTGGATCACCGGGCAGACGATCGGCGCGAATGGCGGTGCCTGGATCAACTGATTGCATCGGCCCGCTGGCTGCGATTATCTCGGATTATGGCTCCGACGCCCATCGACCGACTTAGTGACCGGCAGAAGGAATGCCTTCGCCTCGTCTGGCGCCACCAATCGTCAAAGGACATCGCGCGCCACCTGGGCCTGTCCCCCCACACCGTCGACGATTATCTGCGTAAGGCGATCCGGACTCTGGATGCCGCCGACCGCATCGATGCCGCGCGGAGGCTTCATGAGGCCGAGGTCGCGACCCCTCAATCATTGATGCTTCAACCGCAAATCGTTGCCGAAGCGGCGTTTTTCAACGCAGTCTCTCCTCCGGACAAAGCGGACGCATGGGGCATGGCGGGGCATGGACAAGACGGTCTTGGGGACATTTCCACCGGCGAGCCGGCACCATTGGTGCCACTGCCACGACCTCAGACGGGCGAGCGCAACGATCTGAGCGCGACGCAGAAGCTGGCGCGGATCGGCGCGATGGGGATGATCTGGACCGGGGTCGCAATCGCCGCGGCTGGTGGCCTCGCCGCGCTCAAATATCTGATCCGATAGCCGTCCATTCAATGATCGCCGGCAACGCGCTGCCTATGAAGCGGTGCGGAGGGAACATCATGTCCTGTCCCAAAATCGTAACACATCAACAGCTTGACCCCTTGGGCCCCACGGCTATCGATTGGCCTCGTGATCCTCTTTCTCACCTTCATGGCACTGTTCGTCGGCACGCTGGCCTTTGCCGTGTTGTTCGGCGACTGGCCGGAACGCTGGGGGGCGGCGATCTTCGCCGCCGCATGGCTGCTGACGCAGATTGGGATGGCGGGTTTCGATGCGGACAACACGCAGGCCAACCCCTATGTCGCGATCGTCGATCTGATGCTGCTCGTGGCGTTGGTCGTGCTGGCGTTGCGCTGCGATCGTTACTGGCCGATGTGGGCGGCGTCGTTTCAGATCCCATCGCTGATCGTCACCACGCTCACGATCATCGGCGCCAATTCGGACATGCGCGTCTACATGAACGGCACCGCCGTGTGGGCCTGGCTCCAGATGTTCGCACTTGCGCTCGCGACGTGGCGCTATCGTCGAACCCGCGTGAAGGCCACCAGCATCGTCCTGTGAAGGACGCCGCATGAGCACGCTCTACGATCGCGCCCGCGCGCTGATGGAGATGCGGCGGCGGCGCGACACGATCCTGGGTCATGATCTGTTTGGCGAACCGGCGTGGGACATATTGCTCGATCTCTATACGTCCGAGGTGGAGGGCAAGCAGGTCAAGCTGTCCGCGCTCGGCCTGCTCGCCGGGATCGCGCCGACGACGATGATGCGATGGACAGCGGTGCTCGTAAATCGTGGCCTGATCAACCGCTCGTCCGATGATCGTGACCAGCGCATCCGGATCGTATCGCTATCGGATGCCGGCCGCGCGCGGATCGAGCAGGTTCTGATGCATTCGTCGGATTCATAGACGGCCTCGCCTCCGCATCCTCGTCAATTCACCCATGTGCGTTTACTTACGTGACAGCCTGTCCTATCTATTATGTAAACCAGTGTTTACATAAGGCGGGGATTCGATATGGCTGACCAGGATAATCTCGGTTTTTCCCCCGAGGCGCTCAAGGAGCGGTACCGGATCGAGCGTGAGAAGCGCCTGCGGTCCGACGGCAACGCGCAGTTTCACGATCTGAGCGGCGAGTTCGCGCATTTCGATGCGGACCCCTATGCCGAACCAGGCTTCACCCGCGATCCGATCGTGCGTGAGACGGAGACGCTGATCGTCGGCGGCGGCTTCGGTGGCATGTTCGCCGGTGCCCGACTGCATCAGGCCGGGATCGACGACTATCTGATCATCGAGAAGGCCGGCGACTTCGGCGGCACCTGGTACTGGAACCGCTATCCGGGCGCGGCCTGCGACGTCGAAGCCTATATCTACATGCCGATGCTCGAGGAACTCGGCGTCATGCCGACCGAGCGTTACGCCAAGGGGCCGGAAATCTTCGCGCACTGCCAGCGGATCGGCCACCATTTCGACCTCTACAGCCATGCCCTGTTCCAGACGCGCATCACCAGTGCGGAGTGGAACGACAAGGACAATCGCTGGATCGTCGAGACCGATCGCGGCGATCGGATCGCGGCACGTTTCCTGATCATCGCGGGCGGCATGCTCCATAAGGCGAAGCTGCCCAATCTGCCCGGCCTGAACAGCTTCAAGGGCCATGCCTTCCACACCGGCCGATGGGACTACGAATATACCGGTGGCACCCCGCTGACCGAACTCGACAAGCTGGGCGACAAGCGTGTCGCCGTGATCGGCACCGGCGCCACGTCGATCCAGGTCGTGCCCCCCGTCGGCCGTGCCGCCAAGCATCTCTACGTGTTCCAGCGGACCCCCTCGTCGGTGTCGCGCCGCGACAACCGCCCGACCGATCCCGCGTGGTGGAACTCGCTCAAGCCCGGCTGGCAGGCCGAGCGCATCGCCAATTTCGGCAAGATCGTGAACGGCGTGAAGACCGAAGAGGATCTGATTCAGGACGGATGGACCTGGGCCTATTCGGACGAAGCGCAGGATTATGAAAATGATCCGGTCGGCGCGTTCGAACGCCGTCAGATCGCCGATTATTCGAAGATGGAAGCCGTACGCGGCCGTTGCGACGAGATCGTCGAGGACAAGGCGACCGCCGAGGCGCTCAAGCCGTGGTACAACCTTCACTGCAAGCGCCCCTGCTTTCACGACGAATATCTGCAGACCTTCAACCGCCCGAACGTCACCCTCGTCGACACCGGCGGCAAGGGCGTCGAGCGGATCACGCCCAACGGCGTCGTCGTCGATGGCAAGGAATATGAGGTCGACTGCATCATCTTCGCTTCGGGCTATGAACTGACGACCGAATATACCGGCCGCATGGGCTTCAACCCGGTCGGCCGCGACGGCGTGTCGCTCAAGGACGCCTGGTCCGAGGGCGCCGCGACGCTCTATGGCCTCCACGCCCGCGGCTTCCCGAACATGATGATGTACAGCACCGTGCAAGGCGGCTTCTCGGTCAACGTGCCGCAGGTTCTGATCGAACAGTCGGCGCACACCGCGCACGTCATCAAATATGCGCTCGATCACGACATCGAAGTCGTCGAACCGACCGAGGAAGCGCAGAACGAATGGCTAGGCGTCATCCTGAAGCATGTCATGGCGCGCGCCACGATCATGGCCGAATGCACCCCGGGCGCCTACAACAACGAAGGTGCTGCCGACATCAAGATGGCGAAGAACGCGGCCTTCATGGGTGGTACGCCGGCCTTCATCGAAATCCTGAAGGATTGGCGCGCCAAGGGCGATCTCGAGGGCCTCGAACTGCATAAGGGGAAAGCCTCAGCCGAGGCTTGACATCCTGTAGCGGACAATGCCTCCCTCTCCCTTGAGAACTAGGGAGAGGGACTGCATCGATGCAGCGGAAAGACTTCGACAAGATCGCCGAGCGGCTCCGCAACTGGGGCCGCTGGGGCAATGAGGATCAGCGCGGAACGCTCAATCATATCGGGCCGGAGGCGCTGCAACGCGCAGCGACCTCGGTCCAGTCGGGCAAGATGTTCGCGCTCGGGCTCAACTTCGACAAGAACGGCCCGCAGCCGCCGGGCATGCGCATGAACCCGCAGCTCTACATGACCGCGATAGCCCAGGTCATGAATCCCAATTTCCCCGAAGTCGTCTTTTCCGACGACGTCGTCCACATGTCGCTCCAATGCGCGACCCAATGGGATGCGCTCAGCCATGCCCATTATGACGGCGAACTCTATAATGGCTGCAAGGCGTGCGACGTGTTGAGCACCGCCGGCGCCAGCAAGAACGGCATCGAGCATCTCGCCAATCCCGGCATCATGGCGCGCGGCGTGCTGCTCGATATCGCGCGACTCAAGGGTGTCGACCGGCTCGAGCCCGGCACCGTCGTCACCGTCGATGACCTGCGCGCCGCCTGCGACAAGGAAGGCGTGTCGATCCAGGCCGGCGACATCGTGATGGTGCGCACCGGCCATATCGATCACTTCACGATCGATCGAAATATGATGAACTTTTACATGAACAATCCCGGCGTATCGACGGAAGTGGCCGAATGGCTCTACGATCACAGTGCCGCGGCGATCGCGGCGGACAATCTGGCGGTCGAGACGACCCCGATGGAAAGCTTCGGCGGCTCCGAAATGCCGCTGCCTTTCCACATGCTGTGCCTACGCGAAATGGGCCTGCCGCTAGGCGAGATGTGGAACATGTCCCCGCTCGCGGCCGATTGCGCGGCGGACGGGAAATACACCTTCCTGCTCGCCGCCCCGCCGCTCGCGATCACGGGCGCGGTGGGATCGCCCGTCAATCCGATGGTGCTGAAGTAACATCGTTCCTCGTCACTGCGAGGAACCGAAGGCGACGAAGCAATCCACTCCAGGGACGGAGTGGGTTGCTTTCGCTCCGACTTGCAAAGACGAGTTCGAAAATCAGTAGCTGAGCTGGGCGCCCTGCCCCGCGACCGCGACGATCGGGAGGCCGCGCCACGACCAGCCCGCATCGGTGCGCACGAAGCGATAGCGCTCGCCGCTGCCGACGATGCTCGCGATGACCTCGTGGCTCACGCGCCAGCCCTGTGGCTTACGACCTTCGGCACGGGCGCGGGCCAGCGTTTCCAGGGCTTCGGTGATCAGGGTCATCCGACTGTTCTCCGCTTGGGAACTACGTAAGCGGAGATCTGACGCCACCAATCGTTACGGCCAAGTAAACAAGTGCAACGCAAGCTATTGTTGCCCGCCGCCACCCTGCATCTGCGCGAGTTCGCCAAGCCTCTGTTCCAGCTCGGGGCGCCACGGCGCATCGGCCGGGCTGCGCGCGAGAAGATCGCTCCACACCTTTGCCGCGCGATCCAACTGCCCCGCCTGCGCATAGGCAAGGCCGAGAAAGAAGGGCGGCCCGGGATGGTCGGGTGCGAGTTTCCCCGCTCGTTCGAAGGCGAGCTGTGCCGCGGGGGACATCATCCCCTGCCCGTGGATCACCAGCGCATTGCCCAGGCCGACCCACAGATCGGGACTGTTCGGGCGGCGCGACAGACCGCCCTTGATGATCCCGATCGCATAGGTGTTGAGCCCCTGGCGATGGAAGGCGTCGGCGGTGCCGAGCACCTGCGCGTCGGTGCCGAAGCGATCGAGCATCTTGCCGCGTTCGAGCGCGAAGGTCGTATCTGGCAGGTTGGCGGCGGATTCGGGGGGCGGGGTCGGCTTGCCCGGCAGCGCGGGACTCCCTTGCCACGCATAGCCCGCGACCCCGACGAACAAGGCCGCGCCGACCAGCTCCATGCCGCCCTTCGGCAGCCTGCCCCAGCGAAACAGCGCGCCGCCCACCAGCAGAGCGAGCCCCAGAAAGACCAGCCAGCCCGTCACTTGCGATTCCTTCGCTTAAGTCGCCCGCTCACAATCCAGACGCCGATGCCCAGGAACAGGATCGGCATCACCCACAGCGGCCAGGTCAGCGCATCCAGCGGGGGATTATAGCTCACCCAGTCGCCATAGCGCTCGATCAGCCATTTGCGGATATCCTCCGGCTTTTCGCCCTTCTGGATGCGCGTGCGGACCAGCGAGCGCATATCGCCCGCCATCTCGGCATCGCTGTCCGCGATCGACTGCCCCTGGCAGACGAGGCAGCGCAGCGATTCCATCAGATGCTTGGCCGCGGCTTCCTGCTTGGGATCGGGCAGCTGCTCGTTCGTATAAGGCGCAGCGGGCATCAGCGAGTCGGCCAGAAGCGGGCTCGCGGTCGCGAGCAGCAACGCGGCGAGTGCAGCCTTCCTCACTTCGCTGCCCCCAGAGCCGACATGATGCCAGGCACATCCTGCGGCTGGATATCACCGATATGCTGGTGCCGGATGATGCCCTTGCCGTCGACGATGAAGGTTTCGGGCACGCCCGACGAGCCCAGCGCGATCTGCACACTCGAATTGGGATCTCCGCCGATCGCGCGATAGGGGTCGCCGTTACGCGCAAGGAAGCGGGCGAGATCCTCGGGCCGGTCGCGGATCGCGACGCCGTAGATCGGTACGCCCGCCTGCGCGAGCTGTTCGAGCTGCGGCGCTTCGGCGATGCACGGGATGCACCAGCTCGCGAAGACGTTGACGAGGTGCGGTTTCCCGTTCGCCAGTTCCGCACTCGACAGGCCCGGCTTGCCCGGAACCCCGGGCGCGAGCGCGAAGGTGGGCATCGGCTTGCCGATCAGCTGCGACCGGATCGTCTTGCTCTCCGGGCTGATCAACCCGCTCGCGAACACGACGAAGAAGGCGATGAACAGAGCCAGAGGGGCCCAGATCAACAGGCGCCGCATCACACGAACTCCGGCGGCGGGGCGTGGCGGATCTCGCGCCGAATGCGACCGATCATTGCCAGGAAACCACCGAATGCGATCAGCGCGCCGCCCAGCCAGATGAAGGTCACGAACGGCTTCCACCATGCGCGCAGCTGCCACCTGCCCTGATCGTCGGGCTTGCCGACGACGATGTAGAGCTGGCCGTCGAGCACCGTCTTGATCGCCGCCTCGTTCGTCTCGGTCTGCGGCGATGGGAAGGTGCGGGTCTCGGGCTTGAGGAGAATGGGGGCGCCCGCGCCGCGCCGCGCCGTCACGGTCGCTTCGATCGCCGTGTAATTCGGCCCGGCGATCGGCTGCACATCGTCGAGGCGGACGGTATAGGGGCCGACCTTGTGTGTCGCGCCGACCTGCGTCGCCACCAGAGTCTCGCGCGTGAAGGCGCTCTCGGCTGCCATGCCCGCCATGCTCACGGCGATGCCGAGATGCGAAATCACCATGCCCCAGATGAACAACGGCGTGCGGCGCAGATTGCGCTTCCACAAAGGTGCGAGGCTGGCGAGGCCGACGCCGGCCGCGGCGACGAGGCCCAGCAGCGGCAGGATGCGAATGCCCGGCGCAAGCAGGATCACCGCAAGAAACGCAATCGCCGCAACCAGCACAGGAAGCGCGATCCGCTTGGCCACGGCCTTCAGGTCGTCCCGACGCCAGCGCATCACCGGTCCCGCCGCCATCACCGCGACGAGGATCAGCGCGAGCGGACCCGCCGCGCTGTTGAAATAAGGCGGGCCGACCGACAGCTTCTCGCCCGTCAGCGATTCCGCGATCAGCGGATAGAGCGTACCGACCAGCACCACGCCCAGGATCGCCGACAGCAGCAGGTTGTTGATGACGAGCGCGCCTTCGCGGCTGACCGCGTCAAAGCGCGATCCTTCGCGCACGGTGCCGACGCGCAGCGCGAACAAGGCGAGCGCACCGCCGATATAGATGGCGAGCAAGGCGAGGATGAACGTGCCGCGCTTGGGGTCGACCGCGAAGGCGTGAACGCTCGTCAGGATGCCCGAGCGGACGAGGAATGTGCCCACCATCGACATCGAAAAGGCAACCACTGCGAGCATCACCGTCCAGGCGCGCAGCCCCTCACGCGTTGCCAGCACGGTCACCGAATGGAGCAGAGCGGTCGCGGCAAGCCACGGCATCAGCGAGGCATTTTCGACCGGATCCCAGAACCACCAGCCACCCCAGCCCAGCTCGTAATAGGCCCAGTAGCTGCCGGCCGTGATGCCGAGCGTCAGGAGGATCCACGCGCCCAGCACCCACGGCCGCATCGCGCGCGCAAAGGCCGCGCCGACATCGCGCGTCACCAGCGCACCGACGGCGAAGGAGAAGGCGACCGAAAGCCCGACATAGCCGAGGTAGAGCGTCGGCGGATGGAAGGCGAGCCCCGGATCCTGCAGCAGCGGATTGAGCCCCTGCCCTTCGACCGGCGCGGGATTGAGCCGCGCGAACGGGTTCGATGCGAACAACAGGAAAGCGTAGAATCCGAGCCCTATCGCCGCCTGTGCGGCGAGCGTCGCGATCAGCGTGCGCTCGTTCAGCCGCCGCTCGAGGATCGCCACCGCACCGCCCGCGACACCCAGGATCGTCACCCACATCAGCATCGAGCCTTCGTGGTTTCCCCAGGTGCCGGCAAATTTGTAGAGGAGCGGCTTGGTCGACGCGTCATTGGCGGCGACCAGGGCGACCGACAGATCGACCGTCACGAACAGCCAGATCAGCGCGACGAAGGCGATCAGCGTTAGCACACCCTGCACAACCGCTACCGGACGTACGGCCGCCAGCAAATCGGTGCGCCCGCTGCGAACCCCCATGATGCCCAGCACCAGTTGCAGCGCGGCAAGCGCCGCCGCGAGCCACAATGCGGCAAGCCCCCCTTCCGCGATCACTTTTTCAGGCTCTCCGTTTTGTGCATCTCACCCGCTACCTGCGGCGGCATATAACGTTCGTCATGCTTGGCCAGGATATTGTCGGCCACGAAGCTGCCGTCGGGCTGGAACTTGCCTTCGGCGACAACGCCCGAATTCTCCTTGAACAGATCGGGGACAATGCCCTTGAATGTCACAGGGATTGTCTCGACGTTGTCCGTGACAATGAAGCGGATTGTCACGCCGTCATTGTCACGCTTGATCGATCCGCCCTGCACCATCCCGCCAAGACGCACTGCGCGACCCGTCTCGACATGATCGCGCTTCGCATCGGTCGGCGTGTAGAAGTAAGCGGCCTGATCCTTGAGCGCCGACATGGCGAGCAATGCTGCGCCGATGATCGCGACGATCGCGAGACCCGCAAGGATCAGCCGTTGATTCTTTGCCTTCACGGCCTGTCCCGCTTCGTCAGCGCATCGGCTTTCTTTTCGGCGCGGCGCATGGCCGCATAGCTGATCGCGACGATCGCGACCGTGCCGACGATCGTGATCGTATAAGCGGCGATGATGAAGGGCCAATGGTTCATTCGGCGCTCATCCGGCGCAACCGCGCCTCTACCTTCGCCTCGGCCAGCAACGCGCGCATCCGCATCAGCACGACCGCGCCGAACAACAGCGAAAAGCCGAGCGTCGCAATCGGCAGCGGCCACAGGATCGATCCATCGATCGTCGAACCCTTCATCGTGATGCTCTGCCCCTGATGCAGTGTGCGCCACCACAGGACCGAATAATGGATGACCGGAATGTTGATCGCGCCGATCACCCCGAAGATCGCCGAGATGCGGTCGTTGGCTCCGCGTTCGGACCCGGCGGACGACAGCGCCACATAGCCCAGGTAGAGGAAGAAGAGGACGAGCATCGAGGTCAGCCGTCCATCCCATTCCCACCAGGTGCCCCAGGTCGGGCGGCCCCAGATCGACCCGCTGATCAGGCAGATCGCCGCGAACAGTGCGCCGGGCACGGCAATCGCGCGGGCTGCGACGCTGGCCAGCGGATGGCGCCAGATCAGCTGCATCAGGCTCGCCACCGCGATCCCCGTCCAGCCAGCCATGCCGAGCCAGGCCGCGGGCACGTGGACGTACATGATTCGCACGCTCTCCCCCTGCAGATAGTCGGGCGGGGTCACGAACAGGCCCGAAATCAGTGCCGCCACGACCATCAGCCCCCCGCCCCACCCAAGCCAGGGTGTCAGCGGACGCGCGATCGACAGGAAGCGGGCAGGATTGGCGAAGATGTGCACGCAGCGGGGCATAGATCAGCTTCGCCCCGGAGAAAAGGCGCGACTGCTTGCGATCATTGAACAATACGCCCAAGGGGTGCGCACCTGATTATTCCGGCGCGGCATCCTATCCCGATGAGCAACGAGCATAGCCATAATCTGCGCGGCATCATGCTGCGTTGTGGCGCGGTCGTATGCTTCGCGATCATGAGCGCCGCGATGAAATGGGCGAGCGCGGACCACGTGTCCGCGATCGAGATGCTCTTCTTCCGTTCGGCGATCGGCCTGCCCGTGGTCGTCGCCTGGCTGCTTCTCGGCCCGGGCATCGGCATCATCCGCACGAAGCGGCCCAAGGCGCATCTGATCCGATCGATGATCGGCATGTCGGGCATCCTGATGAACTTTCAGGCGCTGATCATGCTGCCGCTGGCCGACGTGACGACAATCGGCTTTTCCGCGCCGATCTTTGCCACGATCCTCTCGGCACTGGTCCTGAAGGAGCATGTCGGCGGGCACAGGTGGAGCGCAGTCGCCCTGGGCTTTATCGGCGTCGCGATCGTGGTGCGACCAGGCGGCGGAGAGGTGCTGTCGCACGTCGGCATCGCGGCGGCACTGCTGGGTGCGATCGGCACGGCCGGCGTAACGGTGACGATCCGCCAGATTGGCAGCACCGAGGAGCCCGGCACGATCGTCTTCTGGTTCTTCGTCGCGTCGGCAATCGTGAGCGGATCGATGCTGCCCTTCTTCGGAAGCGTTCATTCGCTCGAAACCTATGGCGTCCTGGCGATATCCGGGGTCGCGGGCGCCTTCGCGCAGATCCTGATGACGATGTCGCTGAAGGCCGCGCCCGTCTCGGTCGTCTCGCCGTTCGATTATGGGCAGATCATCTGGGCGAGCCTGTTGGGCTGGCTGCTCTGGTCGACCGCGCCCGGCACCAATACGTTGGTCGGCGCCGGGCTGATCGTGTGCGCCGGGCTCTACACTGCCTGGCGCGAAAGCCGGAAGCGGCGGTTGACGATCGCCGCCACACCGCCGCTCGAATAGGTTACGCCGTCGCCAGACGTTCCGGTGCGGGCAGCCGCACCGCCACACCGCCTGGCAGAAGCCCTACCACGAAGCGCCGCGCCACCTGCCAGAAGGCCGAGAGCAGCAGCAGCGCCGATCCGATGATCAGGGCGGTGAAGCCGAATGCCATGTCGACCGCGCCAGCCTGTTGAAACAAGCTCGACAGCGCAAAGAGGACATAGGCGAGCGCGGAGACCATCAGTGCGCGGCGATCGATCGCCAGCGCGACGAACCCGAGTACGAGGTAGAGCGCGACCACGACGCCCCCCTGCCCCGGCGTCGTTTCGGCGCCGTGGAGCAACCCCATCATCGCGAAGACCGGATGGACGATCATCGGCGCTGCCAACAGGTGCAGCCAGAAGGCAACGTCGGCGCGGCGCGTCTGCCGGCGCGTGTCGCTCATGTCCCACCACATCGCCAGCGCGAACACGCCAACGCCACATACGAAGATGATCGCGGTGACATGATCGGAAAGCTGGGGGACTGCGGCGAGTAGCAGGCCGATGACCACCGCGCTCAAGGTCGCGACGCCGACCGCGATGGTGATCGGCACGCGGAACCGCCGCCAATGCAGCCAGACGCCCCCGGCTGTGAGCGCGCCAGACAGCGCGAGCATCACGGCCGACATGCGATCCTGTGCGAGTTCGACCTCGCTGGGGATCAGCATGGTGCCGAAGCCGAGCAACAGGCCGCCGGCAAAAGCCACCAGCAGGATGATGCTGGGCAAAGCCATGCGACGGGTGCGGGTGAAATATTCAGCAAGTCCCCACGCCGTGGCCGCGATCAGGAAGCCCATTGCCGGGGTCGGGCCATGCTCGCTCGTCGCGCCGATGCGGATCGAATGGCCGATCCAGCCCATCGCGACGAGCAGCAACGATGCCGCGATCGACACGAAAATGTCGTTGAAGCCGGTAAGGAGGCGAAAGCTCTCCTCATCGGCGGCCGGGGTCGCGCGCTCACGCGCCACCCATCCGCGGAAATCCGCCGCAGCCTGCGCGCTCAAGGCGCCGGCGTCGACCGCTCCGTCGATATCGCTCTCGCTATACATGCGGCATTTCTCCGATTGCCCAATGTCCGGCTTATAGCATTGCCGTATTATATCAGCAATACACAACACCCGTCATTGCAAGGAGCCGAAGGCGACGCGGCAACCCACTTCGAAACTGCGGAATGGATTGCTTCGCTTCGCTCGCACTGACGAAGGAGAGATTGCTCGCCAGTCATCCCCTCGTCATCCTCCGCCAAAACAGAAGCGGGAGAAAATGGATGCGGATCGAGCCTTTCACGATCGCGATTCCGGACGATCGGCTGCAATGGGTGCTTGGACGTCTTGCCGATGCGCGCTGGCCGACGCTGCCCGATGAGGAACCGTGGCGGCATGGTGTCGACAACACCGACCTGCGCGACTTCGTCGACCATATCGTGAACCATTATGACTGGCGCGCGGAAGAAGCGAAGCTCAACGCCTTTCCGCAATATATGGCGGCCGTGGACGGCCAGGAAATCCACTTCATCCACGCGAGATCCGATCGCGACGATGCGCCAACCGTGCTGCTCAGCCACGGCTGGCCCAGTACCCATGCCGACTTCATCGGCGTGATCGACCGGCTGACCCATCCCGAGCGACATGGCGGCCGCGCCGAAGATGCGCTGCACCTCGTCATCCCCTCGCTACCCGGTTACGGCTTCTCGCCGATGCCACGCCGGATCATCGGCCCGCCAACGTTCGCGCGCCAGTTCGACCGGCTGATGACCGAAGGGCTCGGCCTCGACTCCTATATCCCACAGGGCGGCGATGTCGGGTCGGTGATCTCGAGCTGGATCGCGTGGCGGTCGCCTGCGGTGCGGGCGCTCCACCTCAATTATAACGGCTGGTTTCAGGCCGGACAGAAGCCCGAGACACAAGAGGAAGCTGAGGCGGTGACGCGCTGGAACCACTTGCGCGACGATGACGGGGGCTATTCGCACCTCGCCGCGACCCGCCCGTTCAACCTGGCTTACGCGTTCACCGACAGCCCGTTGGGCGCGGCGGCATGGATCTTCGCGCGCTACAAGCGCGGAATCGATGATTTGTGGTCGGTCTATGACAAGGACGCGCTGGCGACGACGGTGATGATCTTCCTGCTCACCGGCAGCCTGCCATCATCGATGAACAGCTATCGCGGCCTGCGGATCGACGAACAGCGCCCCGCCGACAGCATCATCGACGTGCCGACCGCCTTCCTGCGCTTTCCCGGCGAGATCGCCAGCTTTCCGAGGAGCTTCCTCGAAAAGACCTACACCAATATTGTCCGCTGGACCGACGTGCCCGCCGGCGGCCACTTCGCGGCGTTCGAACAGCCCGAACTCTTCTGTTCTGACCTGCTCGCCTTCTGCCGCGACGTCACCGACGGCAGGTTCGACTAGGCCGCACCTTCCGAATCCAGCGCGTAGCCGGCCGAACGAACGGTGCGGATGATGTCGGCCGCATCGCCGATGTTGATCGCCTTGCGCAGTCGGCGGATGTGGACGTCCACCGTGCGCGGCTCGATGTCGCTGTCACGACCCCACACCGAATCCAGCAGTCGCTCGCGCGAAAAGACGCGGCCGGGATGCTCCAGGAAGTGCTTGAGCAGCCGGAACTCGGTCGGCCCCAATGCGACAGGTGCGCCACCACGGCGAACCTTGTGCGCGGCGGTGTCCATCTCAATATCGGCATAGGCAAGCTGTTCGCCCGCCAGCGCCGGTCGCACGCGGCGCAGCACCGCGCCGACGCGCGCCACCAGTTCGCGCGGTGAAAAAGGCTTCGTCACATAATCGTCGGCGCCGGTTTCGAGACCGCGCACGCGATCCTCTTCCTCGCCGCGCGCCGTCAGCATGATGATCGGCACGTTCGCGGTGTCGGCGACGCGGCGCAGGCGGCGACACACCTCGATCCCTGAAAGCCCCTCGACCATCCAGTCGAGCAGCACCAGATCCGGCGGGCTCTCACGGGCGAGAAGCAATGCTTCTTCGCCGTCTACCGTATGCTCAACCTCGAAATTCTCGCGTTCGAGATGCCAGCGGACGAGTTCGGCGAGCGCCGCATCGTCCTCGACAAGCAGAACATGCCCCCTGCTCATTTCGCGTCCCCCGCCAGTGGATCTTCGCCCTTGGTCCGCTCCGCCATCGTCTGGCCGGTCGCCGCGAAATAAACCATCTCGGCCACGTTGGTGGCGTGATCGCCGATCCGCTCGAGATTCTTCGCGATGAACAGCAGATGGGTCGACGCGGTGATGTTGTGCGGATTCTCCATCATGTAGGTCAGGAGCGTCCGGAAGAGGCTGTTGTAGAAATCGTCGACTTCGCGATCACGCTCCACCACCGCCAGCGCAGCCTGGGCATCGCGGGTGACGAACGCGTCGAGCACGTCGCGGACCATCGATGCGGTGACGCGCCCCATCGACGGCAGCACCGACATCGGTTCCATGCCGCGCGCATCCTGCAGAACGGGCACGCGCTTGGCGATGTTCTTCGCATAGTCGCCCATCCGCTCGACGACCGCCGCGATCTTGAGCGCCGCAAGAATGTCGCGCAGATCGTCGGCCATCGGCGCACGCAGCGCGATCAGGCGGACGACGCGGCGCTCGATCTCCGCCTCCAGTTCGTCGATCTTGCGATCACCCTCCACAACGCGCGCGGCGCTGTCGAGATCGCGATGCTGGAGCGCGGCCAACGCATCGATGATCGCGGCCTCGGCACGGCCGCCCATCTCGGAGACGAGGCCGCGCAGCTCGCTCAGATCCTCGTCGAATGCTTTGACGGTATGTCCCGTGGTCGTCACCATTCCGTCTCTCTCCTCAGCCGTAGCGGCCGGTAATGTAGTCTTTGGTGCGCTGTTCGCGCGGGTTGGTGAACATCTCGGACGTGTCGCCATATTCGACGAGGTGCCCGAGGTGGAAAAAGGCGGTACGCTGCGAAACGCGGGCCGCCTGCTGCATGTTGTGGGTCACGATCGCGATCGCATAGCGGCCGCGCAGTTCGTGGATCAGTTCCTCGATCTTGGCGGTCGCGATCGGATCGAGCGCCGAGCAGGGCTCGTCCATCAGGATGACCTCGGGATCGACGGCGATCGCGCGGGCGATGCACAGGCGCTGCTGCTGACCGCCCGACAAGGCGGTGCCGCTGTCGTTGAGCCGATCCTTGACCTCGTCCCACAGGCCCGCACGCTTCAGCGACTGTTCGACGATCTGCTCCATCTCGCCGCGTGAGGAGGCGAGGCCATGAATGCGGGTGCCATAAGCGACGTTCTCGAAGATCGACTTGGGGAACGGGTTCGGCTTCTGAAACACCATACCGACCCGCGCGCGCAGCTGCACGACATCCATCGACGAATCGTAGATATTCTCGCCATCGAGGCGGATATCGCCTTCCACGCGGGCGCCAGACACCGTGTCGTTCATCCGATTGAGCGTGCGCAGGAACGTCGATTTGCCGCAACCCGACGGACCGATGAAGGCCGTGACCTCGTCGGTCGGAATCTCGATCGAGACGCCTTTGATTGCCTGCTTCGGGCCGTAATAAACGTTCACATCGCGCGCGACCATCTTGATGTCACGTTCGGTTCCCGCCGTGCTGTCGGTCGCGGCGTCCGCGAAATTCTGGGCGTTCATCACCAGCGCCTTTCAAAGCGATTACGAAGATAGATGGCGAGACCGTTCATCGTCATCAGGAAGACGAGCAGCACGATGATCGCGGCCGACGTCTTTTCGACGAAGCCCTTGCTGACTTCGTCGGACCACAGGAAAATCTGGACCGGCAGCACCGTCGCGGGGTCGGTCAGGCCACCCGGGGGTGCCGAGACGAAGGCGCGCATGCCGATCATCAGCAGCGGCGCGGTTTCGCCGAGCGCGCGGGCCATGCCGATGATCGTGCCGGTCAGGATACCGGGCAACGCCAGCGGCAGGACGTGATGGAACACCACCTGAACCCGGCTCGCCCCGATGCCGAGCGCGGCGTCGCGGATCGACGGCGGCACCGCCTTGATCGCATTGCGGCCGGCGATGACGATGACGGGCATCGTCATCAGCGCCAGCGTCAGACCGCCGACGATCGGGGCCGAGCGCGGCAGGCTCATGACATTGAGGAATACAGCGAGGCCGAGCAAACCGAAGATGATCGACGGCACCGCCGCCAGATTGTTGATCGACACCTCGATCAGGTCGGTCCAGCGGTTCCGGGGAGCATATTCCTCAAGGTAGAGCGCCGAGAGCACACCGACCGGAAAAGCGAGCGCCAGCGTGACGAGCATTGTCAGCAGCGATCCCTTGAACGCGCCCCACACGCCCACCATCGTCGGATCGGTCGAATCCGCGCCGACCAGGAAGCTCACGTCGAAGCTGGTGCGGACGTCGGTGATCTTGCGGACGCGATCGAGTTCGGGGTCGGGCGTTCCGCTTTTGGCGGCGCGATCGATCGCGCTCGACGCGGGCACCCAGATATCGGCCTTCCCCTTCAGGATGTCCGGATTATCAGCGACCTTGTTGCGCACGGTGAGCCAGGCGCCTTCCGACAGGATCTTGAAGACCCCGCCACCAAATCGCGCCTGCGCCGATTCGAACAGGACGCCTTCGAAATCCGCGGCGGCAAGAGCGGCCTCGCGGCCCGGGCCACGGAAGCTGGCGGGATCGAGGCGGATCGCAGCATGTGCGAAGTCGACCGGGACGAGGATCTCGGTCCGGCGGAAGCCGCTCGCGCCATTGCCGATCATCGTGACCAGCAGAAAGGCGAGAAAGCCCACCGACAGCAGCACCGCGCCGAGCCCCATCGCGTGAAAGCGGCGTTCGGCGGCGTAGCGATTGGCGATGCGACGCTGCATCACCTTGCCCTTCCAGTCGGTCGGGCGGCGCTCCGGCACCTGGGGAGTGGCGACCGGATCAGTCATAAGCCTCACGATATTTCTTCACCACGCCGAGCGCGACGATGTTGAGCAGCAGGGTGACCAGGAACAGTACGAGCCCCAGCGCGAAGGCGGCGAGCGTCTTGGCGCTGTCGAACTCCTGATCGCCCGTCAGCAGTTGCACGATCTGGGTGGTGACCGTGGTGACGCTGGCGAACGGATTTGCGGTGAGATTGGCGGCAAGTCCCGCCGCCATCACGACGATCATCGTCTCGCCGATCGCGCGGCTGACAGCCAGCAGGACGCCGCCGACCACGCCGGGAAGTGCGGCAGGCACCAGCACCTTACGGATCGTCTCGGATGTCGTCGCGCCCATCGCAAGGCTGCCGTCGCGCATCGACTGCGGCACGGCGGCGATCGAATCGTCGGCCATCGAGGAAACGAAGGGGATGATCATGATGCCCATGACGAGGCCCGCCGCGAGTGCGCTCTCCGAAGAAGCGCCGGGGATGCCGACGGTCGCCGCGAAGCTGCGCAGCGCGGGCGCCACCGTCAGCGCAGCGAAATAGCCATAGACCACCGTCGGCACGCCCGCGAGCATCTCGAGGATAGGCTTGAGCCATTTACGCGCGGTTGGGGGCGCATATTGGGTCAGGTAGATCGCGCTCATCAGGCCCAATGGGATCGCGACAATCATCGCGATAATCGCGCCGATGAAGATCGTGCCCCAGAACAAAGGCACCGCGCCGAATGCGCCCGAAGAGCCGACCTGGTCGGCACGGATGGCCGTCTGCGGGCTCCAGGTGGTGCCGAACAGGAATTCGATCGGCGAAACCTTGGCGAAGAAGCGCAGCGATTCGAACAGCAGCGAGAAAACGATGCCGATCGTCGTGATGATCGCGATCAGCGACGCCGCAATCAGCGCGATCATCACCACCCGCTCGACCGCGGTGCGCGCCCGGAAGCTCGGCGTCAGGCGGAACCACGCATAAGCGCCGCCACCCAGCGCGAGCAGTGCAGCGATACCGAAGCCGATCCAACCAAAGCGCGTCGTCGCCGAACGATAGATCGGAGCCAGCTGTTCCGACACCGGATGGAACCCGCCCGCCAGCTCACCAGAGGCGATCCCGCGCACCTCCGCCATCACTGCCGACCGTTCCATGGGGTCGGCCGGCAATTGCACGGCGGCGGGCGCGGACAGCGTCTCGCTGGCGACCAGGCCCGGCACAGTGGCGGACCAGGCGATGAGGAAGATCAGGGCGGGCACGCCAGCCCATAACGCCACATACCAGCCATGATGACCGGGGCGGCTGTGCGATCGCGCGCTGGTCGCGAACGCGGCGGCCTTGCCACGCGCCGTGAGCCAGGCGACCACGCCCAACGCGAGGATCAGGAGGAGAGCAACGGAAAAGGTCATTCGGTCAATGTCTTCGGATCGAGGATCGTCAGCGCCTTGGCGATCGCGGCGTTCTTCGCCTGCACATCGGCCGGCGCGGCGATCAGGCCACGGCGCGACAAATAGCCTTCCTTGTTCCACGCGGAAGCATATTCCGCGACGAACTCGGCAAGGCCCGGCACGGCGCGCAGATGCGCCGCCTTGACGTAGATGAACAATGGGCGTGCGCCCGGATAGCTGTAGTCGGCGATCGTATCGTAGGTCGGATGCACGCCGTTGAGCGGGATACCGCGCACGCGATCGGCATTCTCCTCGAGGAAGCTGTAGCCGAAGATGCCGATGGCATCTGGATTGGCACCCAGCTTCTGAACGATCAGATTGTCGTTCTCGCCCGCTTCGACATAGGCACCGTCCTCGCGGATCTTGGTGCAGATCGCCTTGAAGGTATCAGGGTCGGTCTTGCTGAGCGCCTTGGTAGCCGGATCGGCCTTGCAGCCGGCGTCGAGGATAAGCTCGGCAAAGGCGTCGCGCGTGCCGCTGGTGGGCGGCGGGCCATAGACCTGGATCGCGGTGTCAGGCAGCGAAGGATCGACATCCTTCCACGTGCGCGCCGTCTGCGGCTTGCCATAAGGCTGGGCCGCGAGCGCCTGGTAAACCTGTGCCGGGGTCAGAGCGATCGCCGACCCCGCCCGGCTTTCGGCAAGCATGATGCCGTCGATGCCAATCTGGAGTTCGATGAGATCACGGACGCCGGCTTTCGTGCATCCTTCCATCTCGGATTTCTTGATCCGGCGCGATGCGTCCTCGATGTCGGGATAAGCCGCACCGACGCCAGAGCAGAACAGCTTCATGCCCGCGCCGGTGCCGGTCGATTCGACGATAGGCGCCTTGAATTTCGGGTTCTTGCGCGCGAAGCGTTCGGCCACTGCGGTCGAGAAGGGATAGACTGTCGACGAACCGACGATGCGGATCTGCTGACGGGATGCATCCTGCCCACAACCGGCAAGGAGCAGGGCCGACGCCAGCACCAGACCCCTAACCAAACGCATCGAAAACCTCCGCCGATCGCAGATCAAATCCTGAGTCGCGTATCGGCCCCCGCGAACTCCCCGCAGCCGCCTATGCTGACCACATGTGACGGGAGCATTACACTAAGTTGGATTGGCGGGGGGAAATGTTACAGTCACCACGGTGCCTTCGCCGAGCTTGCTGGTGATACCGAAGGTCGCCCGATGCCGCTCGACGATATGCTTTACGATGGCGAGGCCGAGCCCGGTCCCACCGACAGCGCGACTGCGCCCCGCATCGACCCGGTAAAAGCGCTCGGTGAGGCGTGGAAGATGTTCCGGGGCGATGCCCTCTCCCTGATCGGTAACCTGCAGGCGCACCTTGCCGTTGACCGGCTCAAGCGCGACCCGGATCGGGGTGCCGGGGCGGCCATATTTAATCGCATTGCCGATCAGATTGTGGAGCAATTGGGCGATCTGAACGCGATCGGCGCGCACATCAGCGACGTCACCGATGTCGAGGGCGATTCGCCCTCCCTCGTCCCGCTGGCCCGATCGGATAACATTCGCCACTTCCTCGATGACCGGCGCGAGCGCGATCGGCGTCTGGGGCGTCGAAAAACGATCGGCCTCGATCCGCGACAGCGACATCAGATCGTCGACCAACTGCTGCATGCGTTTGGCCTCTGCCAGCATGATGCCCAGGAAACGCTGCCGTATCGCTTCGTCCGCGCCCGCGCTCGCATCGCTCAGTGTCTCGATGAAACCAAGCAACGTGGCGAGCGGGGTGCGCAGTTCGTGGCTCGCATTGGCGACGAAGTCGACGCGCATCCGCTCCGCAGCCCAGGTGTCGGTGCGGTCGCGCAGGCGAACGAGGCGCACGCCGTCCGGCAGCTTGTGGACCGACATCAGCCATCTTTTGTCGGGCGCGCCGATACCCACCAGTTCGATGGGGCTCGACGGCGGATCGGTGAATGGCGAGGCGAGCATGTCGGCCGCCGCCGGATGGCGCAGCGCGAGACGGAAATCGCCCTTCAGCCGCTCCTCGCCGAAGATGGCCTCCGCGGCCGTGTTCGCAAAGGCGATCCGCTGGCCATCGATGATCATCATCGGATCGTCGATGGCCGCGATCAGCTCGGCTGCCCGCAACGACGGGGTTTCCAGATCGGACGGTGGCGCAGCCGGTTCGACGGGCCGTGGCCGGGGAGAATCGAGTTCCGGAATCGTCGCAAGCCATAACAGGGTGCCTGCCGCCAGCCCCGCCCCGACCGCCGAGCCTATCGGTGCATCGAGCAGCCAAGCGACGACCGCCGTAGCCGTAAAAATTGCCGCGACCGCCAGCGTGCGCCTCTCGCCCAACGGCCGTTTCTCCAAATCGTCCTGCTGCCCTGTCATAATCGACTAGGCTGGAACTGTTATGAGAAACAATTGTGACATCGACCAGCCCCCCTCGCCTCATTGATGCTTTCGCGGTAAGGACAGCCGCAGTGGCTTTGCGGGGATTGAACATGGCCGAGCGGGACGAAACGGAGCAGACGGAGGTCGCAAGCGGCGCCGACGAGGCCGGAAATCTCCATACGTCGCGTCGCAATCTCCTGCGCCTGACCGCGCTCGGCGGCGCTGCGATTGCGACGGTGCGACCCAATGCTGGCCTGGCCCAGGCCGCGGTCTCCGCGCTCAAATGCCAGATTCCGATTCCCGACAGCGCGAATGCGGGCAAGTGGGTCAAGAATGACGGGACGCTCGTCAAATCGGGAACGGCCAACAGCTACGCCCCGCCTTCAAATCCGTTGAAGGGCGAGGATGTGAAAAACTCGCTCAAATACGGCACGACCTATTCGGGCTACAGCTCGCAGCAAACCAACGCCTATAACAATTACATCAAGAAGCTGACCGTCGGTAAGCAGGGCTATACCTGTTATGCTTCGGTGATGACGCCGCGCTGATCCAG
Source organism: Sphingomonas montanisoli (assembly GCF_008274695.1). Taxonomy (GTDB): domain Bacteria; phylum Pseudomonadota; class Alphaproteobacteria; order Sphingomonadales; family Sphingomonadaceae; genus Rhizorhabdus; species Rhizorhabdus montanisoli. Next base: position 186,332 of record NZ_VTOU01000001.1, read on the forward strand.
GGGCTGATGGCCCAGAACTCCCGATATCATGCAGAATCGTACGTCGCCCACCCTGTGGTCACGACGGCGGATATGCGGCTGCTGTTTCATCGAGCATCCGGCGAGACGCATCTGTTAGCCGATCCGCTGCCCGACATGCTGATCTTGCTGGGTGAGCAGCCCGACACGATCCAAGGCCTGACCACCCGGCTGTGCGCGCGGCTCGGCGTTGCTCAGGATGAAGAGGCTCATGCCGTCGTCGGCCATCGGCTCGACGAACTCGAAGCCGCCGGTCTGGTCTGGCGCGACTGATGTATCGCTTGGATCTGCGGGTGGGGCCGGTCGGCTATCGGGTCGGATCGGCGTGGCGAAGACCGATCGACGCGCTCCGAAGATTATATGCCGGATATCCCGCGCCCGACGAAGGGCTCGCCACGCTCACCGCGCGCATCGAACCGGAAAAGCCCTGGCGCAGACATTTGCGGCCACAGGTCGCGATCCGGGGGGATTTCGAACTGCCCGATGCGGTGCCCATGACGCTGGACCACGGGCTGCTCGCGATCGAGATGGCGATGAACCTGCAGATCGCGCTGGGCGAGCGGCGGCACCTGCTGCTCCATGCCGGCGCCGTCGAGCGCAACGGCCGCGTCATCATCCTCACCGGCGAATCCGGATCGGGCAAGTCGACCTTGTCGGCGCTGCTGGGTGAGCATGGATGGCGGCTGTTGAGCGACGAGTTCGTGCTGATCGAACCGGGCACCGGTCTTGTCCGTGCCTTTCCCCGCGCGATCAGTCTCAAGAATGCGGCGATCGCCGAGCTGGAGCGCGTGGTGGCCGATCGAGATCGCTTCGGTCCGCTGCTGCGCGCCACGCCCAAGGGCGATCTGCGCCACCTCCGCCCCGCCCCCGACGCCATTGCTCGAATGGACGAGCGTGCGATGCCGGCATTGGTCCTCTTCCCCACATTTGGCCATGCGTCGCAGGCCGAGGGTATGGGACAGGCGGAATTGTTCGCGTTGCTGACGCAAGGCTCTACCAACTATGCCGCGCTTGGCGAGCGTGGGTTCGAGACGATGGCGCGCCTGGCAACCACCGTACCCGGCGTGCGCTTCGCTTATCCCGATAGCGCGGGCGGAATGGCGATCGTCGAGCAGTTCGCCGCGGAACTCGGGATATGAGGGATGCCCTCCCCCTCGTCCGCGCGCTGACCGACCCCGCATCGGTCGACCACATCATGCCCGACGACTGGACCGCGCTCCTTTCGATCGCACGCGCCGAGCGGCTGATCGGGAGCCTCGCGGTACGGTTGAAGGAACGCGATCTGCCTGTTTCGGTGATGGAGGCGCTGGAGGCGGCGCGCGTTCAAGCGGCGTTCGATCATGTTCAGGCGCGGTGGGAGGTCGAGCTGACGCGCCGCCTGCTCGCCCCGCTCGGGATCCGGCCGATCCTGCTCAAAGGCAGTGCGTTCGTGGTAGCCGGACTCGCGGCCGGAGAAGGCCGCATGGTGGGCGATCTCGATATTCTGCTGCCGGCCGATCAGCTGAACAAAGCGGAAGCGGCGTTGCTCGTCGGCGGATATGAGTGGGCGAAGGACGATCCCTACACCCAGGCCTATTATCGCCGCTGGATGCACGAACTGCCGCCGCTGATCCATGCCGAGCGCGGCACGATGATCGATGTCCACCATACGATCCTGCCGTTGACCGCGCGCCCGACACCCGATGCGCCGGCGCTCGTGGCCGATGCGGTGGACATCGCGCCGGGCCTCGCCACGCTCTCCCCTGCCGACATGATCGTCCACGCCGCGTGCCACCTGATCGCCGATGGTGACATGGCGGGGGGCCTGCGCAACCTGTGGGACATCGACCGACTCGTGCGCGACTTTTCGCGGCAGGCGAATTTCTGGCCGATGCTCGCTGAGCGGTCAGGCGTACATCAGATGCGGGAGCCAGTGGCGCGCACGCTGCGCCTGACGCATCAGCTTTACGAGACGCCAGTCGATCATGCAGTGGCCGGACACACGCGCGCCAGCGACGCGCTGTTCGTCCGTCGGCTGCTATCGCGCGATGGATGGGGCCGGCAGACGAACCGCGCGACCCGTCTCGCTTTCTATATCCGGTCGCACTGGATGCGGATGCCGCCGCTGATGCTGGCGCGGCACCTCTGGATCAAGGCGCGAAGCTAGCCGCCCAGGCGCTCCAGCGTCGGAATAAGCGCGTCGTAATGATCGATCAGCGCGCTGGCACCGAGAAGCTCGGGTGCGCGATCCGAGAAGCCGAACGTCACCGCGATCGTCGGTATTCCCGCATTCCGGCCGGTATCGGTGTCGGTGATCGAATCGCCGACATAGGCCGCCCGCCCACCGCCGCATCGCGCGATTGCTTCGAACAGCATCGCAGGTTCGGGCTTCTTGGTCGGCAGCGTGTCGCCCCCGACCAGAGCATCGAACCGCCGCTCCCAGCCCAGCGCATCGACCAAGGCGCGCGCCAACCCTTCAGCCTTGTTGGTGCAGACCGCGAGTTTCACGCCGCGGGCTGCCAGCGCATCGAGCGCGGCTTCGAGACCCGCGAAGATCTGCGTCCCGTCGGCGATATGCGCGACATAATGATCGATGAAGATCGGAAAACCACGCTCGACCAGTTCCTCGGTGGCCCCGCCGGTCGCGCCAAGTCCCTTTTCCAGCAGCGCGCGGGCGCCATGACCGATCATGCTGCGCACGCTTGCCGTCGGGACCGGTGGCCGGCCAAGCTCGCCCAGCGCGTGATTGAGCGCGCCCGTGAGGTCCGGGGCGGTATCGGCGAGCGTGCCGTCGAGATCGAAAGCGACGACGTCGAAGGGAAAATCGGCCATGTCCGCCCCTTGGCCGCGCCGCGACTGCATGGCAAGTGACGCACATGCAGACTCGTCCCTTCGCCGCCCTCATCCTCGCCGCCGGAAAGGGCACGCGGATGAAGTCCGATCTCCACAAGGTGCTTCACCCGATTGCCGGTCAGCCGATGCTCGGCCACCTGCTCGCCAGTGTCGACGCGCTGGGTGCGGAGCGCAAGGTGGTGGTGACGGGTGCAGGCCGCGAACAGGTCGAGGCTTATGTCGCGCCGCGCGGTGTGGCGGTTGCGACGCAGGAGCCCCAGCTTGGCACCGCCCACGCCGTCCAGCAGGGCGAAACCGCTCTCGGGGGCTTCGATGGCGACGTGCTGATCCTCTATGGCGATGTGCCGCTCGTCCGCCCCGAAACGATGCAGGCGATGCTAGACCGGCTAAACGCCCCCGATGCGCCGGTCGCCGTCGTGCTGGGCTTCCGCCCACACGATGCGCTCGCTTATGGCCGCATCCTTGCCGGCGCCGACGGCACGATCGTGAAGATGGTCGAGTATAAGGATGCCACGCCCGACGAACGCGCTGTCGATCTGTGCAATTCGGGGCTGATGGCGGTGCGCGGCGCCGACCTGTGGCCGCTGCTCGCCAAGGTCGGCAACGACAATGCCGCGGGCGAATATTATCTCCCCGACATCGTGATGATCGCGAGGCAAGCGGGCCGCGCCTCGGCAGTGATCGAAGCCGAACCGTGGGAGGTCGCCGGCGTCAACAGCCGCGCCGAGCTCGCCGGCGTCGAAGCCGAATGGCAGGGCCGGCGCCGGCGCGCGGCAATGGCCGACGGCGCGACCTTGATCGCGCCCGAAACAGTGTGGTTCGCATTTGACACGAAGATCGGTCGCGATGTCGTTCTGGAACCGAATATCGTCTTCGGACCGAATGTGTCGATCGGCGATGGCGTCACGATCCACGCGTTCAGCCATATCGAAGGGGCGATCGTCGCGAAAGGCGCGGAAATCGGCCCTTACGCCCGCCTCCGTCCCGGCGCCGACATCGGTGAGAATGCCAAGGTTGGGAATTTCGTCGAGATCAAGAAGGCCAGGCTCGGGCCGGGCGCCAAGGCCAATCACCTCAGCTATATCGGCGATGCCGATGTGGGCGCGAAGGCGAATATCGGCGCAGGCACGATCACCTGCAACTATGACGGCTTCCTGAAATACAAGACCACGATCGGCGCGGGCGCCTTCATCGGATCGAACAGCGCGCTCGTGGCGCCGGTCACGATCGGCGACGGCGCGATCGTCGGTGCGGGATCGGTCGTGACCTGCAACGTCAATTCCGATGCGCTTGCGATAGCGCGCGGCAAGCAGGAGGCCCGCGCCGGCTGGGCTGCGACCTTCCGCGAGAAGATGGCGGCGAAAAAGGCGGAAAAGCGCTGAGTTTCGACCAAGGTCTAGCGTCCGACTGATTTGGATCAGTAAGCGCCAACCTGTCGGTAACGATGTTCGTCATAGCTCTGGCCTCCCCCACGGGAGCCGAGCAATGCATGATTTCCATACGCTGATGATCGAACATGACCGCCTGGACAAATTGGCGCTGGAACTGCTGGACGTCGTGGCCGGTGAACCGGATCCCATAAGCGCGCTCGCGATCCGCGCCGATCTGTCGGTGACGCTCGACGATCATCTGAGCAAGGAAGACGGCTTTCTCTACGATCGCCTGCTCGGCGATGCGGAACAGGATTGCTATCCCGCACGCGTCCGCGAGTTCCACAGCTGCTTCGCGGCGCTCGCGGCGGACTGGAAAGACTATCTCCATCTCTGGGATAACGAATGCGTGGCCGCCGACTGGGCCGGTTTCGTCGGCGAAACCGTCGAGATGTTGGAGCGACTGCGCGCGCGGATAAAGGCCGAGAACGACCTTCTTTATCCAATGGCGCTGCAGAAGAACCACATCCGGTTGCGCGCCGCCGCCTGAGCGCCATTGCAGGCGATATCACATGATGATATCGCCTTGATATGCGGACGCTGGTTGATCTTCCCGAGGACGATATTCGCTGGCTCGATCACAAGGCGGCTGAAACCGGTCAGTCCCGCGCTGCGATAGTGCGCGAAGCCGTGTCCGCATATCGCGCGGAATCGAGCAAGGACTGGATTGCGCGCGGCGCGGGTTATTGGAAGCATCGTACCGATATCGGCGACGCGATCGAATATCAGCGCGCGATGCGCACGGATCGCAATGATGGCTCTGGTAAGTGAGCGATCCTTTCTTCGATACCAACATTCTGATCGACTGGCTTCTGGATCGCTCACCGGCGGTCGCGGAACTCGGCCGATATCCTCGACACAGGATCAGCCGTATCGTGTGGACCGAAGTGCTGGCCGGCGAGCCCGCCGCCACGCGCGATGAGGTACGCATCCTGCTGCAGCCGTTCGAAGTCGTCGAACTGGATCAGCGAACTGCGGTCGCGGCGGCGGACATCCGCCGTCGCACGCACATGAAACTGCTCGATGCCATGATCCTCGCGACGTCGCAGGTTCACGGCGCCATCCTCGTCACGCGCAATACGAAGGATTTCCCGGCCAGCATGCCGGGCATCCGCATCCCCTACACACTCTGAGAGAGCAAAACCCATGTGCGGAATCATCGGCATTCTCGGCAATCAGGACGTATCGGGCCGGCTGCTCGACGGGCTGCGGCGGCTCGAATATCGCGGCTATGATTCGGCGGGCATCTGCACGATCCACGATGACCAGCTCGATCGCCGGCGCGCGGAGGGCAAGCTCGACAATCTCGCGAGGAAGCTCGACGGCGAACCGCTGCCCGGCATCATCGGCATCGCCCACACTCGCTGGGCCACCCATGGCGCCCCGACGCAGGACAATGCCCATCCGCACGCCACCGGCGAAGTCGCTTTGGTCCACAATGGCATCATCGAGAATTTCAAGCCGCTGCGCGACGAACTGATCGCCAAGGGCCGCACCTTCACGAGCCAGACCGACACCGAAGTCGTCGCCCATCTGATCTCAGCCGATGTCGAGGCGGGGATGGAGCCGGTCGAGGCTGTCCGCACCAATTTGAAGCGCCTCCACGGCGCCTTCGCGCTCGCCATCCTGTTCCGCCAGCATCCCGATCTGCTGATCGGCGCGCGCCTCGGCTCGCCGCTGGTCGTCGGCTATGGCGAGAATGAGACCTATCTCGGATCGGACGCGCTGGCGCTCGCTCCACTGACGCAGAAGATCGCCTATCTCGACGAAGGCGACTGGGTGGTCATCACCCGCGCCGGCACGCAGATCTACGACAAGGACGATCAGCCGGTCGAACGCCCGATCGTCAATTCGGGCGTGTCTAGCCTCACGATCGACAAGGGCAATCACCGCCACTTCATGCTCAAGGAGATTTACGAGCAGCCGATCGTGGTGGCGCAGACGCTCAAATCCTACGTCCGCCGGCTCGACGATCAGGTGTCGTTGCCGACGCCCGACTTCGATCTGAGCGCCATCCGCCGCGTGACGATCGTCGCGTGCGGAACCAGCTATTACGCCGGAATGGTCGCCAAATATTGGTTCGAACAGTTCGCGCGCGTCCCCGTCGACATCGATGTCGCATCGGAATTTCGATATCGGCAGCCGGTGATGGAAGATGGCGGCCTGGCTCTCTTCATCAGCCAGTCGGGCGAAACCGCGGACACGCTCGCGGCTCTCCGGCACGCCCGTTCGGAGGGGCAGAAGATCGCGGTCGTGGTGAACGTGCCCACCTCGACCATGGCGCGCGAAGCCGATCTGCTGCTCCCCACCCATGCCGGCCCCGAAATCGGCGTCGCATCGACCAAGGCGTTCACCTGCCAGCTCGCGGTTCTCGCCGCACTCGCCGCCAATCTCGCCCGCGCCAAGGGCCGTCTCGATCCGCGCGAGGAAAAGGAAGTCGTCCGGCACCTGTCCGAAGCGCCTGCCGCGATCAACGGCGCGCTGGCCTATGACGAGGCGATCGAGGCGATGGCGCATCTGATCGCCCCGGCGCGCGACGTGCTCTATCTCGGCCGTGGCACCGACTATCCGCTCGCGCTTGAAGGCGCACTGAAACTCAAGGAAATCAGCTATATCCATGCCGAAGGTTATGCGGCGGGTGAGATGAAACACGGTCCGATCGCACTGATCGACGAGAATGTGCCCGTGATCGTCATCGCGCCTTCAGGCCCGCTCTTCGACAAGACCGTGTCGAACATGCAGGAAGTTCAGGCGCGCGGTGGCAAGGTCGTTCTGATCTCGGACTATGACGGAATCCAGGCTGCCGGGGACGGCTGCATGGCGACGATCACCATGCCCAAAGTCCACCCGCTGATCGCGCCGATCGTCTATGCGATCCCGGTGCAATTACTTGCCTATCACGTGGCCGTTCTGAAGGGCACCGACGTCGATCAACCGCGGAATTTGGCGAAATCCGTCACGGTGGAATAGGTATATCCACATCGGATCAATATAAGCGATTGAGATATCACGCTTGGTCCATAACGGACCAAGCGTGATATTCTGACAGCTTAGCCAAGTTGCACATGTGCCATGTGCACGGTGTATCTTCACATCATCTGATATTGACTGGGGCCGATCGAAAACGATTGCAGTCACCCGAAGATATTCGCGACATTCTCGATAAAAGCTTCGCGCGCTCCGCCTTCGAAACCATTCATATATTCCATCTGGATTCCGATCGACATCTTCTCGGACGGTCCGTCATGGGCAGCGAGCACGAAGGCGAAGTCGAACTGCCGATCCGCCGCATCATCGGCGAGGCGCTCGAACTCGGATCGTCGATGATCGTCATCGCGCACAACCATCCGAGCGGAGACCCATCGCCGAGTAGGGCAGATCAGCTCGCGACCAAGAAGCTTGCGGACATCGCCCGCGCACTCGACATCCGCCTGCTCGATCACATGATCCTGGCTGGTGACCACAGCTACAGCTTTGCCGAAAGCGGGCTGCTTTAGCGAAGTTCGTCGACGTAGCGATCGGTGCCGTGGAAGGTCGGGACGAACGGCGCGACGAAGGCGAGCTTGCCCTTGCCCGACGCCACCAAATCCACTTCGGCCATGCCGAACAAAGCGTCGAAGGATCGCTCGGGCTCATGGTCGCTGAACCACAGGATCGTTACGCGATCCTCGATACCGGGAATGTCGGCGACATCGGGCATCTTGTCGGCGGGCAGCGGGATCGGCGTGAAGATCGTCGCGACGGCCATGTCGCTGCCCTTCAGTCGCGACGGGATATAATCCGCCTTGAGCCAGTCGATCAGCGCCTCGCGCTGGCCATCGACCGCATCGATCACTTCGAGCACATGCCCGCCGAACGGATAGTTGAGGATGTGGATGTCGCGCACCACCGCATCGTCGCGATAGACCGCGCCACGATAGGTCTGGAACGACGTGTAGATATGATCGCGCTTCAGCAGGATGCGATCGTCGGCGCGCAGGCGCCGGTTGATCGCGGTGCTGTGCGCCGCCTGATCGTTCTGCCGCCCCTCTATGATCCAGTAGAGCGAGATATATTTGCCTAAGGCCAGCGGGTTCGCGATCGGCGAATTGTCTGGCGCGCGCATCCCCTGCAGGCGCTTCGGCGCGACGAAACGGCGGCCCGCGAACATCCATGGCATCGCCAGCGCGCCCGAGATGAAATGATCGTCCTCGTACCAGCGGTTATAGTCGCGGTCGAAGCCTTCATGCGGCTCGACCATCGTGATCAGCGCCGATCCGATCTGGGCCTCATACGGTCCTTCGGCAATTGCGCGGTGCAGTTCCAGCGAGTCCATCGTCATGTCGCTCTCCCATTATTTTATGGGAGCTATCGAACCAGACCCTGCCCCATCGGTCCATGCCCATTTCCGAGACCCGGTGCTGCAAGCAGGCTGGCACGGACGAACTCCCGCGCTTTCTCCACAGCCTCGGAAAGCTTGAGCCCTTGCCCCAACCCAGTCGCGATCGCGCTGGCCAGCGTGCAGCCGGTGCCATGCGTGTGCCGCGTCTCGATCCGCTCGGATGTCCACTCGGTCGAGCCGCCATCGGCGATGACGAGACGATCGGTCAGATCCGCACCCTCGCCATGCCCGCCCTTGGCCAGCACCGCGCAGCCATGCCGTGCCGCGAGCGCCTCGGCCGATCCACCCAGCACGGCGAGTTCGGGCAGATTGGGCGTCACCACCGTCGCAATATCCATCAGCCGCCCGAACGCCGCGATCGTCGCCTCGTCAGCGAGCAGCGAGCCGCTCGTCGCGACCATCACCGGATCGAAAACGATCGGTATATTTTCGAGTGCCGCGAGCCGATCGGCGACCGCGTTCACCACCTCGGCCGATCCAATCATCCCGATCTTCACCGCATCGACGCCGATATCGCTGACCACCGCATCGATCTGCGTCAGCACAAAATCGGCGGGTACCGGCATCACCCCCGTGACACCGAGCGTGTTCTGCGCGGTAAGCGCGGTGATGGCGGTCATCGCGTGACCGCCCAGCATCGTCACCGTCTTGATGTCAGCCTGGATGCCGGCCCCTCCGCCAGAATCCGAGCCAGCGATGATCAGGATACGAGCAATGCTCACGCCGCCTTACGCACCGCCTCGCAGATCTGGTCGACCATCGCCTCGACGAGCTTCTTGTCCTCGCCCTCCGCCATCACGCGGATCAGCGGTTCGGTGCCCGACTTGCGGATCACGAGGCGGCCATTGCCTTCCAGCTTTGCTTCGGCATCGGCGATCGCGGCCTTGACCTTGTCGTCCTTGAGCGGCTCGCCGCCCGCGAAGCGGACATTCTTGAGCAATTGGGGCAGCGGATCGAACAGATGGAGCAGCTGGCTCGACGGCTTCCCACTCTCCACGAGCTGCGCCAGCACCTGAAGCGCGGCGATCATTCCGTCGCCGGTTGTCGCGTGATCGGACATGATGATGTGGCCCGATTGCTCGCCGCCGATGTTGAAGCCTTCGGAGCGCATCGCTTCGACCACATAACGATCGCCGACCTGCGTGCGGTGGAGCGTGAGGCCAAGGCCGCTCAGATAGCGTTCGAGGCCGAGGTTCGACATCACCGTCGCCACGATCCCGCCGCCCTTGAGCTCACCGCGCTTGAGCGCGCCGGTAGCAATCAGCGCCATGAGCTGGTCGCCGTCGACGATGCGGCCGAGATTGTCGACCACGATCAGCCGGTCGGCATCCCCATCGAGTGCGATGCCGATATCGGCGCGGGTCTCACGCACCTTGTCCTGCAGCGCCTTGGGGTCGGTCGATCCGCATTTGTCGTTGATGTTGGTGCCGTTGGGTTCGACGCCCATCGCGATGACGTCGGCGCCCAGCTCCCACAGCGTCATCGGCGCGACATTATAGGCCGCTCCGTTCGCGCAATCGACGACGATGCGAAGGCTGTCGAGGCGCAGGTGCTCGGGAAAGCTCGACTTGATCGCATGCACATAGCGACCACGCGCATCTTCGACGCGGCGGGCCCGGCCAATGTCGGCCGATTTGGCGAGCTTCGAGGGCTTATCGAGCGCGGCTTCGATCGCCGCCTCGTCATCGTCGCTCAATTTGTAGCCGTCGGGGCCGAACAGCTTGATGCCGTTGTCGGCGAAAGGATTGTGGCTGGCGGAGATCATCACGCCCAGATCGGCGCGCATCGCGCGGGTCAGCAGCGCGACGGCGGGGGTCGGCATCGGGCCGACCATCACCACGTCCATGCCGACGCTGGTGAAGCCCGCGATCAGCGCCGATTCCATCATATAGCCGCTCAGGCGGGTATCCTTGCCGATCACAACGCGGTGGCGATGCTCGCCGCGCAGGAAATGCGCTCCCGCCGCCTGCCCGACTTTCATCGCGATCTCGGCGGTCATCGGCGTTTCGTTGGTCCGGCCCCTTATACCGTCGGTGCCGAAATATTTGCGCGCCATGCAATCGTCCCCAGCGGAGGTTGGAGGCGCTAGATGCGCCGAAAAGGGCGGAGCCTCAAGAGGCTCCGCCCTCCTCTCAATACTCGTACGCCTTGGGCAGCGCCTTCTCGGTCGGGTCGAGGTAGCGGTCACGCAAGCGCGTCTGGCGGCTTGTCATCGGCTGAGCAACGCCGTCGATCCAGATTGCGACCGGCGCCGATGCGATCTCGAGCGGATCGCCGTCCCAGATCACCACGTCGGCGTGACGGCCGGGACGCAGCGACCCGATCTCGCCACCCATCCCGATCGTCTCGGCGGGCTTCGACGTGATCGTGGCGAACGCCTGCCCCCAATCGAGCCCCGTCGCGCCCGGGATCCTGGTGATCGCCACCAGATTGCCGGCGAACTGGGTCAGATAGGATTCGTACGGCCCCTCCGACGCATCGACGTTGGAAATCGCGACCAGAACGCCCGCCTTCGTCAGCCGTCCGACGTTCGACTGCGTCGCCGCCAGCGTTTCGAAACGCTCGGGCAGGTCGGTGATCGCCGCCGCGATCACCGGCACCTTGGCGGCCGCGATCTGATCGGCGATGCGCCAGCCCTCGGTCGCGCCGACCAGCACCAGCTTGATCGCCGGATAATCCGCCTTGAGCGCCAGCGCCGCGCGGATGTCCGCCACCCGCTCGACATGGACGAGCAGCGGCATCGTGCCCCGGATCACCGGGCCGAGCGCCAGCGCGTCCTGCTTCGTGATGAGCGAGTCCTTATCGAGCCACCCCGCCTGCGCGGGGTTCTGCGCCGCAGCGAGGGCGGCGCGGAGCAGGACGTGAGCGGCCGGACGGGTGCCGCCGCCATGATCGCCCGCATCCTCGCCCAGTTCGACATATTGGAAGGCGCGGGGCTTCGTCACCGGATCGACATCGGCGCCGAGGTCGATCACCGCGCCCTGCCCGCCGAACATCGTGTTGCCCGCCGCCGGGACCACGAAGGCGCGCGTGGTGCCGCTCGATCGTTCGGTCGCGATCCCCTGCCCGCTGGTGTTGATCGACGTCGAAACGTCGATCGCCGCCGAGAAGGGCGAACCCTTGGTCCGGGCATCGTTGGTCTCGTTCATGCCATAACCGTCGACGATGCCGAGCGTGGAGATCGGCGCGACGATGCCGGGCGACACCCATTTGCCAGTCGCATCGACGACACGCGCGCCGGCCGGAACCGCGACGCCAGCCCCGGCCGCCACGACGCGGCCGTTGGCGATGACGACGGTGCCGCCCCGGATCGGCTGCGATCCGTCGCCGATCGCGACGGTGCCGCCGGTGATGGCGATCGTCTCGGCGGAAAGCGGTGCGGCGATCAGCGCCGCCGCTGCCAGAAGGAGATGTTTCATTTCACGTCTCCCTCGCCGGGCTGGCCAAGCTCGAAGTCGCTTATCGGACGCAACTTCGGATTATAGGCGTCGTAGAGCATCGCCCCGTCGATCCAGACCTTTTCGGGCCGGGTGTACACGCTGAACGGATTGCCGTTCCACAGCACCACGTCGGCCATCTTGCCGGCCTTCAGGCTGCCGGTCTTGTCCGCGATACCCAATGCCTTGGCGGGCGCGATCGCCAGCCAGGTCCAGGCCAACTCGTCCGAAATCTCGATCCCCGCGCGACGGCCCGATGCGAGCGCCTTGCCCGCCTCCTGGTTCAGCCGCTGGATGCCGTTCTGATCGTCCGAATGGATCGTGACGCACGCGCCGGCTTTCTGGAGGATCGCGAGATTCTCCGGAATACCGTCATAGCTTTCCATCTTGAAGCCATACCAGTCGGCCCATACCGACGCGCAGACGCCGTTCGCCTTCAGCAGATCGGCAATCTTGTACGCCTCCACCGCGTGATGGAATGCCGAGACGTGGTAGCCGAACTCCTTCGACATATCGATCACGTTCGCCATTTCGTCGGCGCGATAGCAGTGGTTCTGGATCAGGATTTCGCCCGACAGCACGCCCATCAGCGTGTCCATCGCGATGTCGCGCGCGGGCGGCTCGCCGCCCTTCTCCTCATATTTGTCCCACTTGCGCTTATATTCCGCGGCCTTCGCCCAGGTCTGGCGATCGACCGCGATATTGCCCATGCGGGTCGATGGCTGGCGCCCCTTCGAACCGTAGACGCGCTTCGGATTTTCGCCGCACGCCATCTTGAGGCCGTAGGGCGCGCCGGGGAACTTCATCCCCTGCGCCGTGCGCGCATAGACGTTCTTGAGGAGCACCGATCGGCCGCCCATCAGGTTCGCCGAACCCGGCAGGATCTGCAGCGTCGTCACGCCCCCGTTTGCCAGCGCGCGGCTGAAGCCCGGATCCTGCGGCCACACGCTATGTTCGGCCCACACGTCGGCGGTGACGGGGCCGGTCGCCTCGTTACCATCGGATAGCGCCTGCACGCCCGGCGACGGATAGTCGCCCAGGTGGCTGTGGATGTCGATGACGCCCGGCGTCACCCACTTGCCCTTGCCGTCGATCACGGTGGAGCCCGCCGGAATGGCGAGGTCCGCCCCGCCGACCGCGGTCACCTTGCCGTCCGCGAAGAGGACGGTGCCGTTATCGATCCGGCTGCCCTCCCCGTCATAGACGGTCGCCCCGACCAGCGCGGTCGGGACACCCGGATAGGCGTGGTAGGTCGACGGGAAGGGATCGTGGTTGAACCCCTTCCCCTTGCCCGGCGGCGGCGCATCGGACGCGGCCGACCTGGGCTTGGCCGCCTGCCCGCACGCCGCGAGCGAGAGGGCGACGACGATCGCCAGCGTGAGCTTATTGGACACCGTGCATCCACTTCTTGATCACAGGGGAGAGGACGAACAGCACACCACCGATCACCACCGATGCGATACCGATAGTCTGGAATACACCCGCATAGGTTTCCAGGCTGACCTTCAGGTTGGTCACCTGGCCGCCGACCGTCTCGACACTGGCCACCTGGGCGACGACGCCTGCGACATATTGCGCGCAACTGATCGACAGGAACCACACGCCCATCATCAGGCCCACCACGCGGGCGATCGACAGCTTGGTGATCATCGACAGGCCCACCGGCGAGATGCACAATTCGGCCGCCGAGTGGATGAGGTAGAGCAAGGCCAGCCACCAGACCGTGACCTTGAAATCAGGCCCGGCATATTTGGTGCCCCACACGAGCGCGAGGAAACCCAGGCCAACGCCCGCCAGTGCGATCGCGAACTTGATCGGGATCGACGGCTCCAACCCACGCTTGCCGAGCGCATTCCACAGCACCGAGGTCAGCGGCGCCAGCAGGACGATGAACAATGCATTGAAGAACTGGGTCTGCCCCGCCGTCATCGTGAACAGGCCAAAGACCGACAGATCGGTGTTGCGATCGGCGAACAGGGTGAGCGACGAGCCCGCCTGTTCGAACAGGGTCCAGAATACGACGTTGAACACGATCAGCACGATCGCAGCGAGCATCATCTGGAACTCGACCTTGTTGCCGACCTTGAGCGACCAGATCGGGATCGCGATGACGGCGATCAGGAAGGTCGTGAACAGCACCTTGCCCATCAGCGGCAGCGCGATGAGATAGCCGACGATCCCCGATCCCTCGGCCGCCGCCGGCGCGTTCATCAGGTTGACGAACAGGAACCACGCGACCGGCACCGCCAGAACCGCGCCGACATAGATCCACAAATTGCGTCCGCTGGCGCCCGCCGGCGGATCGCCATAGCCCGCAAGCTGAGCCCCGGAGAACTGGATCAGCGCCCACGACAGCATCATGCCGATCGCGGCGAGGCCGAAGCCCGCCCACCAGCCCACGGCAACGGCGAGGAAGGGGCACAATATCTGCGAGAATAGCGACCCCAGGTTGATGCCCATGTAGAAGATCGTGAAGCCGGCATCGCGTCGTCGATCCCCGACGGCATAGAGTGCGCCGACGATCGTCGAGATATTGGGCTTGAAGAAGCCGTTGCCGATCGTGACCATCGACAGCGCAATCAGTGTCAGCATCGTGTAGAAATGGCTGCGATCTGCGCCCGAGGCGAAGCCGCCCTTGGCGACCGTGCGCGCCACGCTGCCATCGGGTGCGACCAGTTGGACCGAGCCGTCATCCTGGCCCTTGATCGCCAGCTGCCGCCCGCCATCGACCACCGACTGGGCGCCGCTTTCGCCGACGACGACTTCGTAACGCTGGCCTTCGATCGTGGCATAGGGCTTGGCAGTCGGCCCGCCGAAGCAAAGCGTGAGATAGCCAAGCGACATCAGGATCGCGCCGAACTTCACCGATTGCTTGGAGCCGAGATAGCGGTCGGCGATCATGCCGCCGACCAGCGGCGTTAGATAGACGAGCGCGGTGAAACCGCCATAGAGGCCGTTGGTCGTCTGATCGCTGAACAGAAAATGCTTGCTGAGGTAGAGCGCGAGCAGCGCGCGCATACCGTAGAAGCCGAAGCGCTCCATCGCCTCGGTCGTGAAAAGCCTGGCGAGTTGTCGGGGGTGCCCGAACCAGGTTTTCTCGTCAGTTGGATTGACATGCGAAATGTCGGGCTCGCGCGGATTGTCCGCGGTTGGCGTGTCGACCATGAAGACTCCCTTTGTGCGCTCTGGCCTCCATTCGGGGCGGCGCGTCTCATGGGGTCAGCAAACTAGGCACGTCGCGACGCGCTGTGAAGCCGGTTGTTGCAGATCGGTGGCATTGATAGAGACGGCGTCATGTTCAACGACCTCTCCAGCACCGCCGCTCTGCTCGCCACGCGCCGCTCAGGCAAGGCGCGCGACCTCGCCGCGCCCGGCCCCGACGACGCGCAGTTGCGCCAGATTCTGGAGGCCGCGATGCGCGTGCCCGACCATGGCAAGCTGGCGCCGTGGCGCTTCGTGGTGGTCCCGCTCGACCGGCGCGATGCCTTCGCCGCGATGCTGCGCACCGCCTATCTCAAGGCGACTCCGGGCGCCGGCCGGCTCGAACTCGAAGCGATGGATCAGTTCGCCCAACAGGCGCCGACGATGGTCGCGATCCTTTCCACCCCCGTCGCCGGCAGCAAGATCCCGGTCTGGGAACAGGAATTGTCGGCGGGTGCTGCCTGCATGACCATGCTCGTCGCGGCACACGCGCAGGGATTCGCGGGCAACTGGCTGACAGCGTGGCCCGCCTTCAACGAGGACGTCCTCGTCTCACTGGGCGGAAAACCCAATGATCGCATCGCCGGTTTCGTGTTCATCGGCACGCAGATCAAGCCACTCGAGGAGCGCCCCCGTCCGACGTATGAAGCTGTCGTTTCGACGTGGAAAGGTGGATAGCGGTTGACGCGGCGTGCTGTGTTAGCACAGTGTCACGGCATGAGTTCGCAAGATCGCCCCGTCTATCTCCGCCTGCGCGATATCATCGCGGAATCGATTCTCGACGGCGTTTACGGAGACGGTGATGCCCTGCCCTCGGTGCGGGCTTTCGCGGCACAGCATGGCGCGAACCCGCTGACGGCTGCGAAGGCCTACCAGGGTTTTCAGGACGAAGATCTGGTCGTCGTCCGCCGCGGCGTCGGCATGTTCGTCGCCGAAGGTGCCAGCGAACGCCTCCGCCGAGAGGCGCGCGCGCAGTTTCTCGACGAACAATGGCCCCGCGTGGTCGATCAGATGCGCCGCCTTCGCATCGAGCCCGCCGAGTTGCTCGACAAGGTCAGCTGACGTCCTCTCACTCTCCTCGTCATTGCGAGGAGCCGAAGGCGACGCGGCAATCCAGTCCGCACATGAGAATGTCGCGAACCTCGCCTAGCTCGGGCCTGGATTGCTTCCCCGGGTCAAGCCCGGGGTCGCAATGACGAGTGCAGGATGATAGCGGGCAGGCAATGATCACCCGCACCCTCCCCGCCACCGAAGACGCCATCGCCCAAGCCGCGCGCCTGATCGCCGCGGGCGAAATCGTCGCGGTGCCGACCGAGACCGTCTATGGCCTCGCGGGCGATGCGACCTCGGGCGAAGCCGTCGCCGCGATCTACGCCGCCAAGGGACGCCCCAGCTTCAATCCTTTGATCCTCCACGTCGCCGATCGCGTTATGGCCGATCGGATCGCCGCCTTCGCCCCCCTCGCCAATCGCCTCGCCGACCGTTTCTGGCCCGGCCCGCTCACAATGGTCCTGCCGCTGCGTGACGGCGCCCCGATCGCCAGCCTCGTAACGGCCGGCCTGTCCACCGTCGCGATCCGCATGCCCGCCCATCCGGTGATGCGCGCGCTGATCGCCTCGGCCGATCGCCCTCTCGCCGCGCCCTCCGCAAATGCCAGCGGATCGATCAGCCCCACCCGCGCGGAACATGTCGCCCGCACGCTCGACGGCCGGCTGCCGCTGATCCTCGACGCAGGTGCGACCGAGGCCGGCGTCGAATCCACGATCGTCGCGGTCGAGAGCGACAGCCTCCGCCTCCTCCGCCCCGGCCCGATCACGGCCGAAATGCTGGCCGAGTTCGCGCCAGTCGACACGGCAGAAAGCGGCGCGATCGAGGCACCCGGCCAGCTTGCCAGCCATTACGCCCCCTCCAAGCCCGTCCGGCTCGACGCGACCACGGCGAAGGATGGCGAATATCTGATCGGTTTCGGCCCGGTCGCGGGCGATGTCTCGCTGTCCGCTGCAGGCGATCTCCAGCAGGCCGCTGCGCGCCTGTTCGATCTGCTTCACATTGCCGATGCATCCCCGGCCCCCGCCATTGCGGTCGCCCCCATCCCGCACGACGGCCTCGGCGCGGCGATCAACGACCGCCTGAACAGGGCCGCCGCACCCCGGCCTTGATATTGTTCTCTTTTTGTTCTATTGGACTCGGATGCCTTCGCCCCGAATCCGTTAACTTACCTTCTCGCCGAGTCCGTTAACTTACCTTCTCGTCATTGCGAGCGCAGCGAAGCAATCCAGGCCCGCAGAAGAGAGGTTCGCGACCATCTCTAGTTCGTGCCTGGATTGCTTCGTCGCCTTCGGCTTCTCGCAATGACGATCACAAGTCGCAAATTCACTATATCGAAAGCCACAAAGGCCGCGAAAGCCGCAACCATTGTGGCTTTCGCGGCCTTCGCCACGGCTAATACGCTGATATAGATCGATCAGGCGGTCGCGGCGTTCTTCAGCCGGTTCGCATAACTCTTACGGAATTTCATTAGCTTGGGCGCGACCACGGCGACGCAATAACCGTTGTTCGATCCTTCGCGGGCGAAATATTCCTGGTGATAGTCCTCGGCGATATACCACGGCGCATCAGGTTCGATTGTCGTCACGATCGGACGATCCCAATCGGGCCGCGCTCGCTCGATCGCGGCCTTGGCTTCGGCTTCCTGCTCGGGCGAATGCGGGAAGATCGCACTGCGATATTGTGTGCCGACGTCATTGCCCTGGCGGTTGAGCTGGCTGGGATCATGGACGTGGAAGAAGATGTCGAGCAGTTCGCCATAGCTGATCACCTCCGGATCGAATGTGACCCGGATCGCCTCAGCATGGCCCGTCGTGCCGCTGCAAACCGCTTTGTAGGTCGGATCGGGCACGTGCCCGCCGATATATCCGCTTTCGACCGATTTGACGCCGATCACGTCGTCATACACGGCCTCGACGCACCAGAAGCACCCGCCTGCGAGCGTCGCGATCTCTTCCGCCATCACCTGATCTCCTTTGGTGCAGAAGATAAGGGGTGGTCGGAAAGATACAATCGCCCCACACGCTCGTCATTGCGAGGAGCCGCTTGCGGCGACGCGGCAATCCACTCCGAACTGCGGAATGGATTGCTTCGCTACGCTCGCAATGACGGATCTTGCGGGAAGGCGTCAGGCTTCTTCTTCGAACGTCACCGCCACGTCGCCATTGGCGGACAGGCGCACCTTGTTGCCCTCGACACCCGCGACGAGGCCGCCCGAAATATAATGATGATGGCCCTTGTGGCTGCCTTCGCCGCTGTCCTTCTTGGTCAGCTTGATGCGATCACCGTCGACATGGTCGACCGTGCCGACATGGACGCCATCGGCCCCGATGACTTCGAAATGCTCTTTGATGCTCGAAAGATCGGCCATGCGTCGTCTCCTTTGGAATGGGAGACGGGGAAACGCGCGAGACGGAGAAAAGCGCCAGAGGATCTGTAAGCCGGGTTTTGTCCACCGCCCGAGGGCGGATGGGCGATCATTCCTCTAGGACCGCGCTCGCACACGGCCTCCAGCAATCAACCCGGACGACCGGGCGGAGTAGCCCATATGCCGTCCCTATTCGATCTTGCTCCCGGTGGGGTTTACCATGCCGTTCCCGTTACCGGGCCCGCGGTGCGCTCTTGCCGCACCCTTTCGACCTTACCCGGACCCGTGAGGGCCGCCGGGCGGTCTGCTTTCTGTGGCACTGTCCCTGGGGTCGCCCCCGCCGGGCGTTACCCGGCACCGTCACTCCTTGGAGCCCGGACTTTCCTCCCCGGAAGCCATAAAGCCGCCGCGGCGATCGCCCGATCCTCTGGCGCCGGGCGGCTGTAGCGCCCGGCCCCGAGAGGTCAAGCTCTTAGGTCAAGCCTTGCGGTGTTCACCACGAACGCGGCGCACGGTGCCCGACGACGCGCGCATCACCACGCTCTCGGTCGTGATGCAGCCCTTGCGGATCTTGACGCCGTCGAGGAACGAACCGTCGGTGACGCCGGTCGCCGCGAAGATCGCATCGCCCTTCACCAGATCGTCGAGATCATAGATGCGGTCGAAGTCGGTGACACCCCACTTCTTGCCGCGCGCCTTCTCTTCATCGTTGCGGAAGATCAGCCGACCCTGGAACTGACCGCCGACGCACTTGAGCGCCGCCGCCGCCAGAACGCCTTCCGGCGCGCCGCCCGATCCCATGTAGATGTCGATCGTCGTATCAGGATTGGTGCACGCGATCACGCCCGCAACGTCGCCGTCGGGAATGAGCACGACGCCGCAGCCAAGCGACCGCAGTTCGGCGATCAGCTTTTCATGGCGCGGGCGGTCGAGAACGCAGGCGATGATCTCGTCGGGCTGCACGCCCTTGGCAGCGGCCAATGCCTTGACGTTCTCCGACGGGGTCTTGGCGAGGCTGACGATGCCCTTTTCGTAGCCCGGCCCGATCGCGATCTTGTCCATATAGGTGTCGGGCGCGTTGAGCAGGCCACCTTCCTCCGCGATCGCCAGCACCGCGAGCGCGTTCGGATAGGCCTTGGCAGTCAGCGTGGTGCCTTCGAGCGGATCGAGCGCGATGTCGATCTTCGGGCCTTTGCCGGTGCCGACCTTCTCGCCGATGTACAGCATCGGGGCTTCGTCACGTTCGCCCTCGCCGATCACGACGGTGCCGTCGAAGTCGAGTTCGTTGAACGCGGCGCGCATCGCTTCGACCGCGACATGGTCGGCGGCCTTCTCGTCGCCGCGACCGACCAGCTTGGAGGCGGCTATAGCGGCGGCCTCGGTCACGCGCACCATTTCGAGAACAAGAACTCGATCGAGCGCGTTACCTGCCTTACTCATAGCGAAAAGCCCCTTTAAACTGGCGTGGAAGTCCGAGCGATTAGGACACGCCCGTTACAATGTCGAGAAGCGCGCCGCGCTTATTCTTCCAATATGTGCATCAGCATCGGCGAAGCGACGAGGCTTTGCGATCCTTCGAGCCGCTCGAGCGCCTGCGTGACCGATTTTTCGGGCGCGACGTGGGTCACGATCGCGATCAGCACGTTGCCGTCCGCCGCCGCCCCACGCTGGATCAGGCTTTCGATCGATACGCCGGCGTCGCGCATCGCGGCAGCGATTTCGGCGAGCACGCCGGGACGATCGGCGACGGTGAAGCGCAGATAGACGCGGCCGCGTCGATCGTCGGCCGAAGCCGGCTCGGCGCGGCTGAGTGCTGCAACCGGCATTGCGAAGGCCGGGCCGGTCTCGCCACGCGCGATGTCGATCAGATCGGCGACCACGGCGGAGGCAGTCGGCCCCTCACCCGCGCCGCGGCCCTGGAAAAACAGCCGGCCGACGAAATTGCCGTGCGCGACGACGGCGTTGAGCGAGCCCGAGACATGCGCGAGCGGATGGCTCAGCGGCACCAGGCAGGGGTGGACGCGCTGGAACAGTCCCTTGGTGTTCGCTTCACCCTGCCCGACCAGGCGGATGCGGAAACCGAGAGCGGCGGCTTCCTTGATGTCGGCGGCGATGACGTGGCGGATGCCGGTAATCGCGACATTCTTGAAATCGACTGCGGTGCCGAAGGCGAGGCTGGCGAGGATCGCCAGCTTGTGCGCCGCATCGACACCGTCGATGTCGAAGCTCGGATCGGCCTCGGCATAGCCGAGCCGCTGTGCTTCGGCGAGGACGTCGGCGAAGTCGCTGCCCTTCTCCTCCATCTCGGTCAGGATATAGTTGCAGGTACCATTGAGGATACCGAAGACCTGCGCGATCTCGTTGGCGGCCGCGCCTTCGCGCAGCCCCTTGATCACCGGGATGCCGCCGGCAACCGCTGCTTCATATTTCAGCGCGACGCCGCGCTGTTCGGCCAGGCCGGCAAGCTCGAGGCCGTGATGCGCGATCATCGCCTTGTTCGCGGTGACGAAGGGCTTGCCCGCCGCCAGCGTCTCACGCGCCAGCGTCAGCGCAGGGCCATCCGACCCGCCGATCAACTCGACCACCACATCGACGTCGTGAGCGGCTGCAAGCGTGGCGGCATCGTCGACCCAGGCGAAGCGGTTGAGATCGAGCCCGCGATCGCGTGTCCGATCGCGCGCCGTCACCGCGACCACCTCAATCGCGCGCCCCGCGCGACGCTCGATAAGCTCGCGATTTTCGTCGAGCAGCTTGACGACGCCCCCACCGACGGTGCCGAGCCCGGCGAGCGCGACCTTGAGCGGTTGGGACATATGGAGGAGCCTTTCTGCTTCGAATCTTCGGCGGCTTGTTAGAGGCACATGCGAAGAAAGGCCACGCCCCTTCCCTCCACAACCAATTCACGCCATCAGCCGTATCTGACGGGGTGAGCCGAATAGCATGCGGGGAATGATGCGCTTAACATTGATCGGGCTGGCGGTGCTGGTCGTCGGCACCCTGATTGCGGGTGCCTGTTCGCCGCTCAAGACCTTCGACGCCATCCTGCCCAAGGATGGCGGCAGCCGCGAAGTCGCGACCAATGTGCCCTACGGCGTAGGCCCACGCCGCACGCTCGACATATATGCGCCGCGCGACATGCCCGCTGGCAAGCCGAAGCCGGTGATCTTCTTCATCTACGGCGGATCGTGGGCAAATGGCACCAAGGATGGTTACGCCTTTGCCGGCCGCGCGCTGGCGGCATCGGGCTTCGTCGTGGTCATCGCCGATTACCGGCTGGTACCCGAAGTCTATTTCCCCGGTTTCCTGCAGGATTGCGCCGCCGCCTTCCATTGGACGGTCGCGAATATCGGCCGTTATGGCGGCGATTCGGGCCGGATCGTCCTGGCCGGCCATTCGGCGGGTGCCTACAATGCCGCGATGCTCGCGCTGGACCCGCAGTGGCTGGGCGATGATCGCGCGGCGGTGAAAGGCTTTGCGGGGCTTGCCGGTCCCTATGATTTCTTGCCGCTCGATGGCCCGATCCCGGTCAAGACGTTCGGGCAATGGCCCCGCCTGGATGAAACGCAGCCGATCCATTTCGCCGCCGCTTCCGCTCCGCCGATGCTGCTGCTGCACGGGTCGAAGGACGATACCGTGTGGCCCAAGAACTCGATCAATCTCGACCGGCGGCTGCGCGAACTGGGCGCTCGTTCCGAACTGAAGGTCTATGAAGGTACGGGCCACGTAGGCATCGTCACCGCGCTGGCCAAGCCGTTTCGCGGCAACGCGCCAAGCCTGGCCGACGTCACCGCGTTCGCGCATCGCGTAGCGGGGAACTGATCAACGGCGGCGCAGCACGGTCACCTCGATCTCGATCTTCATCTCGGGCTTGATCAATCCCGTGACAAGGCATGTCGCCGCTGGCCGGATTTCGCCGAACGCCTTCCCCAGCACCGGTACCACTGCATCCCAATAAGCCGCGTCGGTGATGTAATAGGTCGCGCGCACGACATCCTCCAGCGCAAAGCCGCCTTCGGTCAGCGCAGCCGCGATGACGGCGATAGCGTTGCGCGCCTGATCGGCGACATCGGCCGGCATGATGCGGGTTTCGGGATCATAGCCGGTCGTCCCAGCGACGAACGCCCAGTCGCCGTCGACCAGTGCCCGGCTGTAGCCAGCCTGTTTCTCAAAAGGAGATCCGGACGAAATCAGGCGACGGCTCATCAGTTGTTCCCAGAAAGAGACGAATCGATTGCAGATTCGCCTTAACCTACGACGTGACGGGCACAATCCCGATTGAGTAGCGCGCGATGCGCATTATGACGGGCGAAGCATCTTGGGGGCTGCATAGACACACGTGTCGACCGATTTCTTCATCCTGACGATCCTGTTGATGGTCAACGTGCTGGTGGCGACCGCATTGCTGCTCGCTGCGCGCAGCCTGGGGCAGCCGCTTGTCGCGCGCCTGCTTGCGGCGGCGTTCTGCTGCAATGTCGTCATGTATATTGTCGACGTCCTCTACCTCGCGCTCTTTCGCGACAGCGTGGCGCTGCTGTGCCTGCTCAATGCGCTTGGTACGCTCGGTACGATGTTTGCGGCGGCCGGAATGCGGGTACGGGTCGGTTTGCCGCCAAAGATCTGGATCTACGCGGCGGTGCAGGTGCTGACACTCGCGCTGACGCTCTATTTCTCGCTGGTCGACCCAAACAAAGGCGCACGCGGCGCCATCGTTCCGCTCCTGGCGTCGAGCATGATCGTCTGGGGCACCGCCGCCATGTGGCGTCCCGGCCGGAAGCTGTTGCTGGGCGAGCGGCCGATGATCGTCACCAGCCTTCTCATGGTAACCACCGAGACGATCGGCGGCGTCGCACTGTTCCTGCGGGGACGGGAGCCGGACGCATTCCTCGAAAACGTCTATATGTTCGTCGTGTTCATTGGCTTGCCGGCGATGACCGTCGCGCTCGGCATGTTCGCACTGTATCTGCTGGCGAGCGACCTGGCCGATCGGCTCCGTCGCACCGCCGAGACGGACTCGCTGACGGGCGCGCCCAATCGCCGCGCGATCGAGGCAACTGGCCGGCGCGTGATCGACGAGGCCCGCACCGCCGGCACGCCGCTGTGCGCGGCGCTGTGCGATCTCGATCAGTTCAAATATATCAACGATCGCTTCGGCCATGCGCTGGGCGACGAGGTGTTGTGCAACATCTCGCTCTTGTTCGAACGGCATGGTTCAAAGCCACTCCACGGCCGCTACGGCGGTGAGGAATTCCTGCTGTTTTTCCCGGGCCGCGACCTGACCGACGTGCATGGCGAGGTCGAAAACCTGCGGCGCGACGTGATGGCGCTCGCGATCGCCGGTCTGCCGATCCAGATCACCGCGAGCTTCGGCCTAACTCAGCTCGCGCCCCTCGATACGCTCGCGACCCTGATCAAGCGCGCCGATCAGGCGCTTTATGCATCGAAGCAGACGGGCCGCAACCGGACGACCACTGCCGATATGCCTCCCGCCCGCGCCCGTCAGGAACTCGCCAGCTCGCGCGCGTAAATGTCGGGCTTGAACCCGACGATCAGCTTGCCGTCGGCATCCAGCACGGGTCGCTTGATCATCGAAGGCTGCGCCACCATCAGCGCGATCGCCTTGTCGCGGTCGATCCCCGCCTTGTCGGCATCGGGCAGCTTCTTGAAGGTCGTGCCCGCCTTGTTCAGCAGCACGTCCCAGCCCACGACATCGGCCCAGCGACCGAGCGTCGCGGCATCGACGCCCGACGCCTTGTAATCGTGAAAGTCATAAGCTTTGCCCTGATCGGCGAGCCAATCGCGCGCCTTCTTGATCGTGTCGCAATTCTTGATGCCGTACATGGTGATGGTCATGGGCGTCCTCTCACAGTCGCCGCCTTCAGACACGAGAAAGGCCGCCGCTGCAATCGCAACGACGGCCCATCTACTCGGCAGGCGAGGCTTAGAATTCGACGCTGAGATCGAGGCCGAAGCTGCGCCGCTCGACGAAGGTGCCGCCCGCCGATATGCCGTAGAAGGCGAGGTAAGACAGGCCGTGCTTTTCGTTGAACATGTTGCGGACGTAGCCCGAGATGCGCCCCTTGGTGCCGCCGATCGGAACATCGACCAGCGAGATGCGCGCATTCGCCAACCAGAAGCCGCCGAGACGTCCGTTCTTCACCAGAAGATCGGTGTAAGTCTGCGTGCTCGCCGCGACGTCCGCCGCCGTTGCGGTGGGCAGGCCGTAAAGCGCCAGCAGTTCGCGCGGCAGACCCAGCGCCGGGGTCGTCGGAATGGTCTGCGCTTCGTAATGCGAGCGGTAGTTCGCATCGAGGCGGATCGACAAATAGGCGTCACCGATGATCGGCTGCGTATCGTACTGGACCGAACCCTGCAGCGTCCATTCGGGCGCGATCGG
Organism: Sphingomonas montanisoli; assembly: GCF_008274695.1. GTDB lineage: Bacteria > Pseudomonadota > Alphaproteobacteria > Sphingomonadales > Sphingomonadaceae > Rhizorhabdus > Rhizorhabdus montanisoli. The sequence continues at coordinate 211,440 of NZ_VTOU01000001.1, forward strand.
CTTGCCCGGCGCGACACCCGCGAAGGGCGAAGCGAAGGTCTGCTTGGCGTAACCGACGCTGCCGTTGAGCGTCAGCCCGTCGATCGGCGCGGCGGTCAGTTCGGCCTCGAAGCCCTTCACCTTGGCCGAGCCGAGGTTGAGCAGCTGCGTGGCCGTCACGTTCGTGATCGCCGTCTGACCGGGCAGGACCACCGGGATCGGCGAGGTGCGGTTGAACTGCGAGTTCTTGCTCGACTGATAAAAAGCCGCAGTGTTGAAGCGGACCTTGCGATCGAACAGTTCCGACTTGAAGCCGATTTCGCCGGCCTTGGTCGTTTCCGGTTCGAACGGCACGTTGCGGATCGCGCCGCCGGCCAGATAGGCGGTCGCATAACGTGCATAGATGTTGGCATCGCGCGAGAAGTGATAGGTGATCGTGCCGTCGTAGGTGAACTTGTCGAACTTCTGCCGCAGGAAGGCCGACACCTGTTGACGGCCCGGCTGCACCAGCGGATCGGCATCGAGGAAGTTCGCCATGAACTGCGGGATGCTGCCCGTCTTCTCATCCTTGGTGTAGCGGCCGCCCAGCACGATATCGACCTGCTCGACGGGCTTCACCGTCAGGCGCCCGAAAATCGCCTGCGATTCCGAAGTCGAGTGGTTGTAATCGCCCGCCAGCGTCGAACCGATGCCCCAGTTGTTCAGACCGCCATTGGGCTGGATCACCGGAATGCCGTTGGTGCCGTTGAGCGCGGCGATGATGCCGCCCGGCGAGGTCGCATTAGCGTTCGAACCGAACTGATAGGCGAACCCCTTCTCCTTGAAGTAATAAAGGCCGACCAAGTAATCGAGCCATTCGGTCGCGCTGCCAAAGCCCTGCAATTCCTGCGAGAACTGGCGCTGCTCCTGCCCCTGGAAGGCATAGCCGAGCGGAAACAGGGTGTTCTGCCCGGCGGGGAAGCGCGACGCGGGATACAGCGCCGGGTTCACCGCAGTCAGGAACTCGTTCATCAGCGTGAACTGGCCGCCATCGCCATTCTGCTGCACCTGGGTCTTCAGGTTGCGATAGGCCGTGATGCTCTTCACGGTCAGATAATCCGCCGCTTCGTAGTTGAGCGTCAGATTGTGGCCGTAGGACCGGATCAGCGCCGGCGCGGTATAAGGCTCCGCCTTGGCGCCCGGACGGCGGAAGCCGAGCGAGAAGTCCTGCGCGCCGACCGAGTCGAAATTGCCGCGAATGCCACCAACATTGGTGATCGTGCCGGGGCGCGAGATGACGCCGTTGGTGAAGCCCGGCGTGGTGATCGATCCCGCGCCGCACTGGTTCACGCTGCCGCCCAGCGCGATCGCCGCCGCCACGCAGCTGCCGCCGCGCGAATAGCCTTGGATATTCTGGGTGGCGTTGGCTTCGAGCTGGTGATTGTAATCGAACTTGTAATCGGCGGTCAGGCCGTCGATCCCTTCGTAGCGCGCAGCCACGAACACGTTATCGCTGTTCAGATAACCGAAGCTGCTCGCCGCCTTCTTCGGGGTGTAGGCGAAGTTGAACGCATCGCTCGCCGGCGTGGTGGCCGTCGCGGCGACCGCCGGTACACTGATCAGCACCGGGCCCGGACGGAAGCCTGCAGCGCGGTTCTTGAAATCGCCTTCCCGTTCGTCGTGCATATAGCTGACGCGCAGCGACAGGCCGTTGAACTCGGGGAAGTCGACCGTCGCGCGATAGCGGCGGCGATCGCGGCTGCCGAGGCCGGCTTCCAGCGTGGCGCCGAACTTGCCGGTCGGGTTCGCGGTCACGATGTTGATCGAGCCTGCGGTCACGTTACGGCCGAACAAAGTGCCCTGCGGACCTTTAAGCACTTCGATGCGCGAGATATCGGGCAGGTTGAAGCTCTGCCCCTGCGAACGCGCCAGATAGACGCCGTCGAGATAGACGCCGACGCGGCTGTCCAGGCCGATGCGCGGCAGGCTCTGCCCATTGACGCCGCGGATCGCGACCTGACCACCGCCGGGGATCGAGGTCTTGCCGGTGATCAGGTTCGGCACCGACGCGCCCAGATCCTGCACCTGGCTGATCCGGTTGTCGTTCAGCGTCTTGGCGTTCATCGCCGTGATCGACAGCGGCACGTCCTGCAGGCGTTCCTCAACGCGACGCGCGGTGACGACGATGTCCTGCAGGCCGCCCTGCGGCGCTTCCTCGGCGGCCGGCTCGACGGCGGCGTCCTGCGCGAAAGCGGGAATGCTCAAGCTCGTCGCCAGCGCCATCGCGGAGACGCGCGCAACCTGAAGCTGAATCGAAAATTTGCCCATGAAACCCTCTCAAAACCAGATGAAGTCTCGCCTGTGCCGGCGATGTTGCGCGCCTGAATCGACGCTTCACAGGGATGGGACGCGCTGGGACAGCCGCCCGCGCCGATCGTCATCTCTCTCCAGAACCCGAGTATTTTCCCGGCTTTTCACCGCTTGGGCGGCAGGCGCGCTGCTATGACGAAGCCGTGACGGAGCGACCAACGACTTTTGGGAACCGGGTTAAACGCATTTTTGCATCACGCACCGCACAAATGGCGATAGCGGTCAGACGAGGATTTCGATGCTCGTTCCGTCCGGGCCGCTGTGGCGCAGCGCGACGGTGCCGCGATGCGCGGTGACGATGCGCCGGACCAGGCTCAGGCCCACGCCGGTTCCGGTCGCCTTGGTCGTGAAGAAGGGCAGGAAGATGTCGTTCGTCAGGTCGGGCGGAATGCCCGGTCCGTTGTCGCCCACCGTGATCGCGATGCCGGCCGCGCCGCGCGCGATGGTCAATCCGATCTGTGGCGACCGCCCTGCGCCAGAAGCTGCCTCGGCGCCGTTCTTCATCAGGTTGAGCACCGCCTGCGCCATCAGATCGGGATCGAGATCGAGCATCAGATCGTCGGGTGCGACCGACACTGTGAGCCCCGCCCCCTCGCCTTCGGGCGTCGCCGCGAACAGCCGCCCCATCTCCTCGGCCCAGCCCTTCGCGGCGAAGCGGCACGGATGGATGACCGGCGATCGGATGAAGGCGCGATAGCCCTCGACAAAGTGCATGATCCCTTCGGACCGGCGCGCCACCGTCTCGATCGCCATGCGCGCATCGGCCAGATCGGCGGGCGCAGCCGCCATCAGCGACGCGGCCGACCGCGCGAGCGACGTCACCGGGGTCATCGAGTTCATGATCTCATGCGTCAGCACGCGGACCAGATCGGCTTGCGCGCTCATTTCGACAGCATCGATCTCGTTATGGAGCGGCTGGATCGCCAGCAGGCGCAGCGGGCGGCCGAGGCGGTGAAGCGGGGTCGCAAGCATCGACGCCCGCTGCGGCCTGCCATCGATCGACACGATCCCAAGCCGCCGCCCCCGTCCGTGCAGGGCCGCCACCAGATCGTCGCCGAAGCCCGCAAAATCCGCGATCCGGACGGCGTCGGTATGGAACAGCTTGCGCGCGGCGCGATTAACAAGCTCGACCCGATCCTCGTCGATCACCAACAACGCGACCGGCGCCTCGTCGACCAGGGCCGCGTGAAATCGCCCCGCATCGGTCGCCGCGGCGCGTTCGTCACGCAGGGTGCGGATCGCGGCATCGAGCTGACGCCCCAATATCTCGAAGCCCCCGCCCCTCCGCCCGGTCGAAAAGCCCTGCGACAGATCGCCGTGCATCAGCGCCTGCACGAAGCGCGCGACCTCGACATTGGTGCGGCGGACATAGGCCCACAGGCTCGCCACCGCCGCGACCAGCAGGAGCGCCGAGAGGATCGCAGTGGCGGCCAGCGATTGCGACACGCTGCCCACCAACGCGAACATCGTCGCCCCGATCGCGCCGAGCCGCAGCGCGACCCCGGCCGAGAAGCTGCGATCAAAGCCCATGCTTTTCCATGCGCCGATAGAGCGAACCGCGCGTCAGGCCGAGATCGGTCGCGGCGGCCGAGATATTGTAAGCGTGCTTCTTGAGCGCACGTTCGATCATCTGGCGCTCGGCGCGCTCCAGGTTGAAATCGCCCGTCTCGGCCGAAATGCTCTCGGGCGCGATGCGGACAGGCGTCGCCCCGCGCGCCAGCGGGAAGTCGGCCAGTTCATAGGCATCGCCCTGCGCAAGGATCACCGCACGTTCGGCGGCATGGCGCAACGCGCGAACATTGCCCGGCCAAGCATGCTCCTGCAGCGCCGCGATCAGATCGGACGGCAGTTCGCGTTCGGGCGCGTCATAGCGACGCCGATAGATATCGATGAAGTGCGCGAGCAGCAGCGGGATATCCTCGCGCCGATCACGCAGCGGCGGCAGATGGATCTCGACCGTGTTGAGCCGGAACAGCAGATCGGCGCGGAAAGCGCGTTCGTCGGTCAGCCGGTCGGGTGCGACATTGGTGGCGGAGACAACGCGCACGTCGATCGGCACAGGCCGGTTCGCGCCCACCGGCGTCACCTGCCTCTGTTCGAGCGCGGTGAGCAATTTGGGTTGGAGATGGAGCGGCAGATTGCCGATTTCGTCGAGGAACAATGTGCCGCCATCGGCCGCCTGCAGCCGCCCGACCCGATCCGCGCGCGCATCGGTGAAGGCGCCCTTCACATGACCGAACAGCTCGCTGTCGATCAGGTTTTCGGTCACGGCACCCATATCGACCGACACCATCGCGGCCGATGCCCGGCGCGAACGATTGTGGATTTCGCGCGCAACCAGTTCCTTGCCGGTCCCGTTCTCGCCCAGGATCAGCACATTCGCCTCGGTCGGCGCCGCGCGTTCGATCAGCGAATGGACGTGGCGCATCGCGGGCGACGTGCCGAGCAGAGGCGTCGCCGTCGCCGCTGCGCTCAAGGTCGCGAGCTTCGCGCGCTCGACCCCGGTGGCGCGGCGCGAGCGGCGCAGGCGCGCGGCGGTGCTGACCGTGGCGACCAGACGCTCGTTGAGCCACGGCTTCGACACGAAATCGGTCGCCCCGCGCTTCATCGCCTCGACCGCCATCTGCACCCCGGCATGCGCGGTGATCAGCACAACCACCGCGTCGGGATCGGCCTTGACGATCCGGTCGAGCCACAGAAAGCCCTCGCTCCCGTCGGTCGCCCCGCGCGCGAAATTGGCGTCGAGCAGGACGACGTCCGGCGATCGTTGGGCGACAAGACGCAGCCCCTCCTCGGGAACCGGCGTCGTCAGCACCTCGGCAAAATGGTCGCGCAGCGCCAGGCGCGCGGCGAGCAGGATGTCCTGATCGTCGTCGATCACCACCGCCAGATCGAACCGGCCATTCGCCATCAATTCCCCCATATCCCCAGCATGTCCGATTTCGGACAGTCGCGAAAGGACGACTGTTCGCTTTCGGACATCGCCACTGTCCGAAAACGGACAGCGCAGGCGAGTGCGCTTCGACGAAAGGCTTATGCCGCCTGACCAGCAGCAAGTGGCACGGCGCTTGCGTAATAATTCGGCATGACCGTTCTCCGCATGAAATCCGAACCGCAGAGCAGCGCCCCGACCGGCGGCAGCATGGACCGCGTGATCGAAAAGCGTGGCCTTTCGACGCGCACCAGGATCATCGCCGGCGGTGTGGCCGCGCTCCTGCTGCTGATCGGCGCCTGGTGGTTCGCACCGCGCGGGGAAAGCCAGACGGTCGATGCGAGCCGCCTGACCGTCTCGACGGTGAAGACGGGCACCTTCGACGATTTCCTGCCGCTCCGGGGCCGCGTAACCCCGCTCCTCACCGTCTATCTCGACGCGGTCGAAGGCGGCCGGGTCGAAAAGATTTTGGTCGAGGATGGCGCGACCGTGACGAAGGGGCAGCTTCTCGCCGAACTCTCCAACGCCGATCTCCAGCTCTCCACGCTGGCGCGCGAAACCGAGGTGGCCGAGCAGCTCAACAATCTGCGCACGACCGAACTCAACTTGTCGCGCAACCGGCTGGAGAATGAGCGCAATCTGATCCAGGCCGATCTCGACGCGAACAAGGCGAAGCGGCAATATGAGATCCAGCGCCCGTTGGCCGACAAGGGCTTCGTCGCCGGCCGCACCTTCCGCGATACCACCGACGACTATCAGTATCAGCTGAAGCGCAACCGTGTGCTGCGTGAGGCGCAGGCGACCGACGAGCGGCTCCAGACCAGCCAGCTCGCCCAATTGCGCGCCACCGCCAACTCGCTCCAGTCCGCGCTCGCGATCGCGCGCGGCAATCTGGAACAGCTGAAGCTGCGGGCGCCCGTCGCGGGCCAGCTCACCGCCTTTTCGATCCAGGTCGGCCAGTCGATGAGCCGAGGCGAGCGGATCGGGCAGATCGACAGCCCCGGCCGCACCAAGATCGTCGCCGGCGTCGACGAATTCTACCTCGGCCGCGTCGAACCGGGCCAGATCGCCACGATCGAACGCGACGGCAAGCCGTATCGGATGAAGGTCGCCAAGATCTATCCGCAGGTGAAGAATGGCGAGTTCGAGGTCGACCTGTGGTTCCTGGGCGCCGAGCCCGAGGGCATGCAGCGTGGCCAGACGATCCAGACCCGGCTGACGCTGGGCGACCCGAGCCGCGCGCGGCTGATCCCCAACGGCAGCTTCTACAACGACACCGGCGGCAGCTGGGTGTTCGTGGTGGCGCCCGACGGCAAGAGCGCGGTGCGTCGCGACGTCCGCCTCGGCCGCCGCAATTCCGATTTCATCGAGGTGCTCGACGGGCTCGATCCCGGCGAGAAGGTGATCACCTCCTCCTATTCCGGCCTCGTCGACAAGACCGGCCTCGACATCAAGCGCGACTGAGAAGGAACCCCTTATGCTGACGCTGCGCAATCTTTCCCGAACCTACCGCACCGACACGGTCGAAACCGCCGCGCTCGACGCGATCGATCTCGACATCGCCGCGGGCGAGTTTGTCGCGATCATGGGGCCGTCGGGCTGCGGTAAATCGACCCTGCTCAACATATTGGGTCTGCTCGACAGCCCCAGCAGCGGTTCGTACCTGTTCCATGATCAGGAAGTCGCCGGCCTTCCCGAAGCGAAGCTGGCCGACGTGCGCAAGCGCCATGTCGGCTTCATCTTCCAGAGCTTCAACCTGGTCGACGAGCTGACGGTACGCGAGAATATCGAGCTTGCCCTCCTCTACCACGGCATCTCCGCCGCCGACCGGCGCAAGCGCGTCGCCGCCGCGATGGACCGCGTCGGCATCGCCCACCGCGCCGATCACAGGCCCAGCCAATTGTCGGGCGGCCAGCAGCAGCGCGTCGCCGTCGCCCGCGCGGTCGTCGGCAAGCCCGATCTGATCCTGGCCGACGAGCCGACCGGCAATCTCGATACCCAGCATGGCGAGGAGGTGATGGGCATGCTTCAGGCGCTCAATCGCGACGGGGCGACGATCGTGATGGTCACGCACTCGCCGGCGCATGCCGACTATGCAAGCCGCGTCGTCAACATGCTCGACGGCCGCATCCTCGTCGAACGCCGCCGCGCGGCCTGAACGTCCGGACAAAGGGGAACGGAGCCATGTGGCGCAACTATCTGACCGTCGGCATCCGGGCGCTCGCGAAGAACCGCGCCTATGCCTTCATCAACATCCTGGGTCTGGCGATCGGCATGGCGGCCTGCCTGATGATCCTGCTCTTCGTCCGGTACGAGCTGACCTATGACGCGACGCTGCCGGGCGTGGAGAAAGCCTATCAGTTCCAGTCGCATTACAAGAGCTCGCAGACCGGCGCCGAGATGAACCTGCAGATGTCGTCATACATCGCAGGGCAGCGGTTCCAGAAGGACTTCCCGCAGGTCGACAAGCTCGTTTACGCGCTGGGCGGCAGCCCGGTCGTGATGAAGGATGGCGAAGCGACCCCAACCGAGGATGTCCTGCTGGTCGACGGCAATTTTTTCGACGTGCTGCGCTTCCCCTTCCTGCGCGGCAACCCCGCGACTGCTTTGAGCAACGCCGGATCAATCGTGCTGACCGAGAGCGAGGCCCGTAAATATTTCGGTTCGATCGACGTTCTGGGCAAGACCCTGACGCTCACCGCGCGCGCCGGCCGCACGATCGACTATCGCATCACCGGTGTTACCGCCGACACGCCCAAGAACAGCGCGATCAAATATACGATGATCGGCCGCGTCGACATGGCGAGCTATTGGGCGGACATTCCCGAATTTCTCGACAGCTGGGGCTGGCAATCGGGCTGGGTATTCCTGACGCTGCGGCCGGGAGCCGATCCCAAGGTGATGGAAGCGCAGCTCCCTGCGTGGGAGAAGCGCAACATCCCCAACGAGACGCTGGGCGGGCTGACCACCAACCAGGGCGACGATCAGGACTGGCATATCGTCAATATCCGCGACGTCCACCTAGGCAAGGCGCAGGCCGGTTCGATGACGAACGGCAATGATCGCGGCACGGTCATCACCTTCGGCGTGATCGCGCTGCTGATCCTGGGCATGGCGTGCGTCAACTTCACCAACCTCGCGACCGCCCGCGCCGGTCAACGCGCCCGCGAAGTCGCGCTGCGCAAGGTTCTGGGCGCGAGCCGACAACAGCTGATCGCGCAATTCCTCGCGGAATCGATTCTGATGTCGGGCATCGCGATGCTCGTCGCGCTCGCGATCGTGGAAATTTCGCTCCCCTGGTTCTCGTCCTTTCTGAAGGCGAACATCCAGCTTCAGTATTGGGGGCTGGACGGCGTGATCCTGCCGATGATCTTGCTGGTTCTGGTCGTCGGTCTGGCCGGTGGGCTCTATCCGGCGTTCATCCTGTCTGGTTTCCAACCTGCGCGCGTCCTGAAGGCCAATAAGTCGAGCGCGGACGCCCAAGGATCGGGTCGGCTGCGTTCGATCCTGGTGGTCGGCCAGTTCGCCGTGTCGATCGGGCTGATCATCTGCACCGCGATCATATACGGCCAGACGATCTACGCGCAGACGAGCGATCCGGGTTTCCGCCGCGACGGCATCCTGCAGATCCCCAATGTGGGCCGCATTCGCGACCACGGGGCGCGGCGCGCGCTGGTCGACGAGATCAAGCGCATCGACGGCGTCGTCGCGGCAGCGACCACCAGCATCGGCGTCAACACCCGCAACAGCAGCAACCGCGGGTTCCAGATCGACGGACGCAACGATCCGATCGAACTGGGCACCTATGCGATCGATCCGGACTTCTTTGCGGCCATGGGCATGCAGCGCGTCGCAGGGCGCAATCTCGATCGCAACCGCCCGATGGACGACGCCACCCTGCCCTTTCCGTCGCAACCCGCCGCCGATGCGGCCCTCAACCAGCGCGGTCTGAACGTCGTGATGAACGAACTGGCGGTGAAACGGCTCGGCTTTTCCGATCCGCAGGCGGCAATCGGCAAGACCGTCCGGACATCGATGGTCGATCTGAAATACGGGCCGACGCCGGTCACGATCGTCGGCGTCTTCAACGATACGCGTTTCCGGTCGGTCCGCACGCCGATGGAACCGATGATGTTCTACCGCGATCAGGGCGGCGACGATTATGTGGTCGTGCGCTATTCGGGCGACCCCCAGGCGGTCAACAACCGGATCGAGCAGCTGTGGAAACGCAGGGCCGCGACGGTGCCCTATCAAGCACGGTTCAGCGAGGAGATCGTCGGCAAGCTCTACGAAGCCGAAACGGCGCGCGCGCAGATCTTCGCATCCTTCGCGATCCTCGCGGTGATCGTCGGCTGCCTGGGCCTGTTCGGCCTCGCCAGCTTCACCGCCGAACGCCGCACCAAGGAAATCGGCATTCGCAAGGTGCTGGGCGCGCGGACGCGGGACATCGTCCAGTTGCTGGTGTGGCAGTTCAGCCGCCCGGTGTTGATCGCCAATCTGATCGCCTGGCCGATCGCGTGGTGGGTGATGCGCGACTGGCTCAACACGTTCGACAGCCGGATCACGTTGACCCCGGTGCCGTTCGTGATCGCGGGCGCGATCGCACTCGTGATCGCTATCGGTACCATATCGGCCCACGCCGTCCGCGTGGCGCGCGCCAACCCGATCCACGCGCTGCGATACGAGTAAGGAACGGGCGTCGCCAGCGATGGCGGCGCCCTTTTTACGTCAGGGAAGCCGCGTCCAGGTCTGGCTCTTGCACCCTACCCGGCCGATCAGGCAGCCGGTGCCGACCAACGTGTTATCATCGACGACGCTGATCGTGCCCGAAAAGGTCTTGCCGATATCGGGCACATGGACCTTCCCGCGCCACTCACCCTTCTTGTCGACCGAGAAGTCGCGGAACAGCCGCAGTCCGATGAGTTGGCCAGTGCCGCCCCTGCGCGCGTCGGCCTGAGCCTTGTCATTGGCCCAGACGACCGTGCCGCACATATGCTTGCCACATCTTTCCGCGCGGACATGGACGCTGTTCTGCGGGTTACGCCAGGTCCCGAAAGAGCCATCCGGCGCGGCCGCGCCGGCTGGCCCGCCGACCAGTAACGATGCTGCGGCGACCGCGCAGACCAATCTCCATCCCGTCATGCCGGAAGGCCATCGATCTTCGGAATGTCACCCATCGCCTCATCCCAGCCCGCGCGACTGGCGAAGCAGATGTGCGCGATCGGGGAAATGTCCACATCGTCATCAAGGCTTCCCGCAGGCACTACCAGCAGCGCACCGTCCATCTGGATGTTGGGAAGGCCGGATCCGCAGACCGAGCAGAAGCTCCGCGCATGCCGCGTGGCGGGGATCTTATAGTGGGCGATCTTCTCCTGTCCCGATCGCCACGTCAGCGTCGCCGTCGACGAAAACAGGTTCGATGCGTGCGCCGAGCCCGTATCCTTTCGGCAGCGGCTGCAGTGGCAAAGGAAGAAGCTGTCGAACGATCCCTCGATCTCAAACCGGACAGCACCGCATTGGCAGGAACCGGAGGTCATCTGAGGCATAGACATCTCTCCTCGGCCTTGCAGCGTCGCCGACGATACCACCAGCGAACCGGCTGGCGCTACTCGCGCACGCCCCCGATCATTCCCACTCGATTGCCTCAGTCGGCGGTAAGAAGTTGAAAAACAAGAAAAATATCTCCATCCTCCAGCCCGATCCCGACCGGCGATCCGACAAAAAGCTACGCTTTTGATTTCAAACGATTTTCCCCGCGAAAATTTTTTTGCGAGGCTTCGTCATCTATCGCTGTCGATCGCCCCATTCCAACGCTCGGGATCGCAGTTGCCTTCGCAGCGGCGCTCCAAAAAAACACCGTCACCACCCTAACGAACACTTGAGGGAAACGCGAGCGTCAGCCTTGCGGGGAGTACGTCAATAGTAGGCAGGCGGCCGAAAGTCGTGATCGTCGTCCTTGGCAAACAGCCGGCGCTCCTTGAGCCGACGCTCGAGACCAACGTTGCCGATGAACTGCTGCGCCGCCTCGGATTCAAAGCCGGCGCCAGGCCCCCGCCACGCCTGTTCGTACTTGCCTGATACGGCGCGCAGTTCAGCGGCCGCGGCAACCACGACATGCGCTCCGCGTGGACGAGCTGGCCGCATTTTAAAAGGCATGGCGCCATGCCGGCCGCAAATCCGCGCAGGATCTAGCGCGCTTCATTCGACGCGACGCCACCGAGGTGAAACGGCAGAGCAAAGGTGTCGCAGCCACGTTCACCATTGGGGATCTTGGAGTCCTCCTCAACCCGACCCGTGTTCCGCCTCGACAGTGAACGGCATCAAGCGGCGGCAGAGCAAGGGGTAGCGGGGATACGCCCTCAAGATGGGTCTTATGAGCGCTTCGGGGCAACTTCGGTGTGATACCCGGTTTGATCACGACAAATCCGATTAGATCGGTTCAAATCCGATTTACCTTTCAGCCTGTTGATGGGATAGTGAGGCGTGTGTCGTCGGATCGGAGGAAGCCTGGTTCATGTCTGATCGGTGGATGTCCGTTGAGGAGATTGCCGGCTATTTGGGCGTGAGCAAAGACACGATCTACGGCTGGATCGCAAAGAGAGACCTGCCTGCCCACAAAGTAGGCAGGCTTTGGAAGTTCAAGGCCGATGAAGTCGATCTTTGGGTGAGAGCTGGCAAGGCTGCAGATGAAGAGTTGAAATCGCTTTAAGTCATCCGATTGCGTGGGGAGGACGGGCGACGAAAGGTTAGAGATGAGCGAGGTTGCCTGTATCGATTTGTTCTGCGGCGCAGGGGGGCTGACTCATGGCCTCATTCAGGCGGGTGTTCCGGTCGTTGCAGGAATCGACGTCGATGCAGCGTGCCGTCATCCCTTCGAGGTGAACAACGGTGCTCGTTTCCTCAGCAAGGACATCAAAAACGTAAAGCCGGCCGATCTCAACAAACTGTATGGCGACGCGAAGGTCCGCATTCTTGCAGGATGCGCACCCTGTCAGCCGTTTTCCACATACTCGCAGCGCTACGACACACTCACCAGCCCGCGCTGGCCGCTGCTGTATCAGTTTGCACGTCTGGTCAAATCTGTTCGGCCAGACATCGTAACCATGGAGAACGTGCCGCTGGTCGAAAAGCATGCCGTTTTCGATGACTTCGTCACGACCCTTGAGCGCTTGGGTTACAAGGTCTGGAAGCAAGTCGTGGATTGCACCCACTACGGGCTACCGCAAACGCGCCGACGTATGGTGATCCTCGCGAGTTTGGTAGGAAAGATCGAGCTCGTCCCACCGACTCACGAAAAGCCGTTGACAGTCAGAGATGTCATTGAAGATCTGCCCGCCATCAATGCGGGCACCGTACATTCTGAAGATTCGTTTCATATTTCTTCCAAGCTCTCGGACCTAAACCTGAAGCGTATTCGTGCTTCTCGTCAGGGAGGCACTTGGCGAGACTGGCCGGATGAGTTGGTGGCCGAGTGTCATCGACGCGCAACTGGGCGCACTTATCCGGGAGTATATGGCAGGATGAGCTGGGATGCTCCCTCCCCCACCATCACGACGCAGTTTTATGGCTTTGGAAACGGTCGCTTCGGCCATCCTGATCAGGATCGAGCCATCTCGCTACGCGAGGGGGCCATACTTCAAGGGTTTCCAACGAAGTATGCCTTTGTCGCGGAGCATGGCCCGACGCATTTCAAAGCTTTGGGGCGCATGATCGGCAATGCCGTTCCCGTGGCATTGGGCAAAGCAATCGGCGAGAGCATCATCAATCACCTCGGCATCAGCGCCGCCACCAATCTTGCGAACAGTGGAGGCGCTCCAGATGCCACGTATAAGTCCCTCGTCGCATGAGGCGAGCCGTCGAATGGCTCGCGTGCGGCAAAAGGGCACGGACGTAGAGCTCGCCCTGCGTCGTGCACTCCATGCAAAGGGACTCCGCTATCGCCTGCACGTTCCCTTGCTCTCGAAGCCTCGGCGTGTCCCCGACATCGTATTCCCGCGAAGAAAGGTCGCGGTCTTTGTCGACGGCTGCTTCTGGCACGGTTGCCCCCAGCATGCATCGTGGCCGAAAAGCAACGCACAATTCTGGCGTGACAAGATCGAAAGCAACATGGCACGCGACGCCGATACCGATCGCCGGCTTCACGAACTGGGCTGGCGCGTCGTGCGGGTGTGGGCTCACGAAGCTGCCGATGAGGCTGCCAAGCGCATTGAAACCATCGTTCGCAATGAGGGCGACCTCCAATGACTCTCCAGGAAATTCATCCTGACGCGGCTCAGATCGCTCACTTCACGATACCTGAACCCGGGCAGCTCGTCGAAGTTCGCCGGCGCCAGTGGATCGCGGCTGAAATCGACGGTGGATCCGTGGCGCCTGGCTTGCCGAAGCGCCATCTGGTCAGATTGACGTCGATCGACGACGACGCGCTCGGCGAGGAAATCGAAGTGCTTTGGGAGCTCGAGCCGGGCGCCCACGTCATTGAGCGGGCCGGCCTGCCGCGGCTCACTGGGCTAGATGACGCGGTCTCACTACAGGCCTTTCTCGATGCCGTCCGTTGGGGTGCCGCGACCAACGCGGATAGAGGTTATCTGCAGGCTCCCTTCCGGAGCGGCGTCAGCATCGAAGATTTTCAGCTCGACCCATTGGTACGAGCCATCGACATGGCCCGGACGAGCTTGCTGATCGCAGACGACGTCGGCCTCGGAAAAACCATCGAAGCGGGCTTGGTCATACAGGAGATGCTCCTGCGCCACCGTGCTCGGACTGCACTGGTTCTGTGCCCCGCATCGCTTCAGGAGAAGTGGCGTGCCGAGATGCAGGAGAAATTTGGCCTAGATTTTCGGATAGTCGATACCGACTTCGTCAAGCGCCTGCGGCGCGAACGAGGTCTGCACGCGAATCCTTGGACATCATATCCTCTCCTCATCACGTCGATGGACTGGGCAAAGCAAGGTGAAGGGATGCGGCTGTTCCGTGATACCCTGCCATCAAACGTGACCCATCCACGGAAGTTTGATCTGCTGGTGATCGACGAGGCCCATAATGTCGCGCCCACCGTCGGGCAGTATGCAGTCGAAAGTCTTCGGACCAAGCTGGTGCGGCTGTTGGCGCCACACTTCCAACATAAGCTGTTTCTGACTGCGACACCTCACGACGGCTACACAGAATCGTTCACCGCATTGCTCGAATTGCTGGACGATCAGCGCTTTGCGAGAAACGTGCTTCCCGACGAGGCTCAGCGCTCTCGAGTCATGGTCAGGCGGCTTAAAAGTGATTTGGTCGATGCCAACGGCAATCGGCTTTATCCTGTGCGCCGACTCGAGGCTCTTCCGATCAAATATGACGACGAAGAGCGCCAGGTCCGTCGCTTGCTCGACGAATATGTGTCGAGCCGGGAAAATGGCGAAGGCGCGGCACGTGCGGTCGATCGCTTCGTTCATCAGCTACTGCGTAAGCGGCTCGCATCCTCCCCTGCGGCTTTCGCAACGACACTCGAAAAGCATATCGCAACGATGGAGGGGCGCTCTCTTTCCGACCATGGGCGGCGCAAGCTGGATGACAGGATCCTGCGCCGGGCCATCTCGAAGGCCGAGGAGGACTATGCCGACGACAGCCTGCGGGACGCAGCTGAGTTCGACGCTCTCGCCGAGGCAAGCAAGCACGTCCGTCCGCCTAGCGAGATGGAGCGGAACATGCTTGAGCAACTCCGCGCCTGGGCCCGACAATCCGCTCACAGGCCGGACTCCAAAGCTCGCGCGATATTGGATTGGCTGAGCGACCATCTTCACGAAGATGGCCAATGGTCTCACGAGCGCGTGATCCTATTCACCGAGTATCGGGCGACGCAGCAATGGCTTCAGGAAGTGCTGGTGGCCCAGGGCTTCGGCGGCGACCGGCTGGAGCTGATTTATGGCGGGATGGATCGCGACGAGCGAGAGGCCGTCAAGGCGGCATTCCAGGCGAACCCCGCTGAAGCGCCGGTTCGAATCCTACTAGCCACCGATGCCGCGTCAGAAGGTATCGATCTTCAGAACCATTGCCATTTGATGATCCATCTCGAAATCCCATACAATCCCAACGTAATGGAGCAGCGGAACGGCCGGATCGATCGCCACGGTCAGCGGTCCAGCGAAGTCGTCATCTGGCATCCCGTCGACGACCAAGGCGATCATGGCCAGGACATCCTCAGGGCTTTGCGCAAACTCGACGCGATGCGCGCCGACATGGGTAGCGTGAACCCCGTCATCGCCCCACAACTCCCAGATTTAATCGAAGGGCGTCGGAGCGATTTAGACACTCGGCTGGCCGAAGCGCGTATGGAAAAGTCCCGACGCTTCGTCCGAGCCGAACGTGACGTCCGCGATCGCGTAGCGAAGCTCCACGATCGACTCACGGAAACGAGGCGCGAACAGAATTTATCTCCGGACCGTATTGAAAGCGCAGTGAGGGTTGCCTTGCGCCTTTCCGATAAAGCCGACTTGATTGAAGTTCCTCTACCCGGGTCATCACAGGGGACCGTCTTTGCGATGCCTGCATTGTCCGGCTCGTGGATGCGCTGCTTGGAAGGACTGGAGCACCCGTACACCAAGAAAATTCGCCCCATCACCTTCGACCACGACATCGCGAAGGGACGCGACGACGTCGTGCTGGTCCACCTGAACCATCCACTCGTCCAAATGAGCTTACGCCTGCTCCGCGCGGAGATTTGGGCGCGTGATGACATCAAAAAAATTCACCGCATCGCTGTCCGGTCTATGCCCGACAACGAGCTCGAAGGCCCTGCCGTCATCGCCGTTTCTAGGCTGGCCGTTACGGGCGGAAGCCATCACCGTTTGCACGAAGAGCTCACAGAGGCAGGCGGCTATTTGCGCGATTCCACATTCCGTAGAGAGGAGCGGGTCACCGAGGTCCGACGCTGGCTACAGGATTCGACCCCCGCGGTCCTATCTGATGCGACGTTTTCGGCTTTGCGCGCACGTTTCGACAGACACCAGGACGCCATCCTCGCTTCGATTGATGCGCGCTCAAAGGAGCGCCTACGCTTTCTGTCCAACTCAATTGATGCCAGGAAAGTAAGGGAGAGCGACGACATCCGGCAGGTGCTCGACGATCTCGACAAGGCCTTACGGAGCGAACTCCTCGCCGACCGCGAGCCGCAGCAGCTCTCCCTCTTCTCCGAGGACGAGCGCATTCAACTCCGGCGTGATCACTCCGCTCTCGAGGCGCGACTCGCCCGTATTCCGATGGAACGAGAGCAAGAGGTGCGGGGCATCGACATCAGATATTCCAACGTCCGGGATCACACTTTCCCCGTCGCGGTCATCCTGCTCGTGCCCCAGTCTTTGACGATGGGGCACTCTCGATGAGCATCGACCACGAATGGCTCAACCTCATCGAGGTGTCAGGCCCCTTCCTCGCCGTGCCAGTTCTCCGCGAAGTGCTGCCGCAAGGATTGGAAGCCCTTGTCTCCGGCCGCCCGCAGCGGCTTCGCGCCGCCTATGACGAATGGCGTGACGCCGTCGATGCGGACGATCCCGACTTGCCCGCGATCCATTCGGCTTGGATCGACGAGATTCTCGATAGCGCCTTAGAGGCCGACGAGCAGGTTTTGCGGCGGGCCGCGACTTTGCCGGAGCGGTTGAAGGTGCCGCTGCCTGAGCACGGCGTCACGATCGCGCCCGACCTCGCCATCGTCGATCCAACCCAGGACGATGCCCCACTCCTGCTCGTGCAACTCTACGATCCCGACACCGATCTCGACGCTACCCGGAATGACGACGGGTTGGCCACGACACCCGGCGACCGCATGGTGGCACTGCTGCGCAGCGTCGGGTGCCCGGTCGGCGTCGTGACGAATGGCGAACGCTGGATGCTTGTCCATGCGCCGACCGGCTCCGTGGCGAGCTTCGCCAGCTGGTATGCACGGCTCTGGGGCCAAGAGCCCGAAACGCTTCGCGCTTTCGTCAGCCTCCTAGGGGTTCGCCGTCTTTTCGGCCCGGAAACCGAAAGGTTACCCGCACTGTTCGAGCGGTCGCTGAAGCATCAGGACGATGTGACCGACGCCCTCGGCGAACAAGTCCGCCGCGCCGTGGAAGTGCTGGTCCAATCCCTCGACCGCGCCGACCAGGATCGTAACCGGGATTTGCTGCAAGACGTCGATCCGCGAGAACTCTACGAGGCCGGCCTCACGGTCATGATGCGGCTCGTCTTCTTGCTTGCGGCGGAAGAGCGTGGCCTCCTCTTGCTCGGCGAGCCCCGCTATGACGCCTTCTACGCGCTATCCAGTCTGCGTATGCAGTTGCGCGCCGAGGCCGAGGAGATACTCGAACGCCGTCGTTCGGCATGGTCGCGGCTGCTGGCCCTGTTCCGTGGTATTTATGGCGGCATCGACCATCCGTTACTGCGCTTACCGGCAATGGGCGGCTCGCTCTTCGACCCAGATCGCTATCCGTTTCTCGAGGGTCGCAAGAAGGGCACGAACTGGCGCAGCGATCCCGCCGAGCCTTTGCCAATCGACGACCGGACGGTCCTTCTCTTGCTGGAGGCGATCCAGACGTTCGAGGGTCGCACGCTGTCCTACCGCGCACTCGACGTGGAACAGATCGGTCATGTTTACGAGGGCCTCCTCGAACGCACGGTTCAGCGCGTCGATGACCTTACCCTCGAACTGTATGGTTCGGCCAAAGCCAAAAATGCCCGCGTCTCTCTCGGCGAGATTGAATCGGCACGTCTCGACGGCACTGCAAGGACCATTGAACTACTGAAGGAACGTAGCGAACGCTCCGAGCCCGCTATTCGCAACGCCGTCGGCCGAGTGCCGAATGAACGCGTCGCGGCGCGGTTGCTCAGCGTCTGTCGCGGTGACGTTGCCCTGCGCGACCGTATCTTGCCCTTCGCCGAACTCCTGCGGACGGACCCATGGGGATATCCCCTCGTGCATCATGCTGGCGCCTTCGTCGTTGTCCTCGGCGCCGACCGACGTGAAAGCGGGACGCATTACACGCCCAAGAGCCTCACCGAGAAGATCGTCGAGGAAACGCTGACCCCTATCGCCTATCGCGGCCCGCCCGAAGGAGCGACACGAGAGGATTGGAAGCTCAGGAGTGCCGACGAACTCCTCGACCTGAAGATCTGCGATCCTGCGATGGGATCGGGCGCGTTCCTCGTGCAGTCCTGCCGCTGGCTCGCCGATCGACTAGTCGAAGCTTGGTCCAATTTGGAAGCGTCGGGAGGCCGGATCGACGACGAAGGCCGCGTTCGCGACGTGGATGACGCATCCGGGTTCGAGCCGTTGCCGCGCGATACCGAAGAGCGGGCCATTCTTGCGCGTCGCCTGATAGCCGAGCGCTGCCTTTATGGCGTCGACAAAAACCCGCTCGCGGTCGAGCTCGCCAAGCTATCCCTTTGGCTGACCACGCTCGCCAAGGGGCGCCCCTTTGGCTTCCTTGATCACAACCTCAGAAGCGGCGACAGCCTGCTCGGTATCCATGATCTCGGTCAGCTCATTGAGCTGGATATGAAGCCGACGGGCAATGCCCAGCTTCGCCTCTTCGGCCAGACCGTCCGTTCGGCCGTCGACAGGGCGCTCGCGCTACGGAGCCAGCTTCGCGCGATCCCCATCCGCGACATCGGTGATGTCGAGGCGATGGCCGCACTCGACGCGCAATCGAATGCCACGCTCGCGACGTCCGAACTAATCGCCGACGCATTCGTCGGGCTCTTGGTTGCGACTGGAAGTGGCGGGGGTCTGGACAAGAGACTTGCCGCTCTCTCAACAGCAGCCGATCAAGCGTCAGATGGCGGGGACGACGCGGGCCGAGCACTCGCGGCACAAGCTCAGTCTGACCTCACGAGCGACTTTGTCGCTGAACAGCGTGGGCGCCCTTTACACTGGCCATTGGAATTTCCCGAGGTCTTCCTCCGCACGAATGGCGGTTTCGACGCTTTCGTCGGGAATCCGCCGTTCCTTGGCAATAGATTGTGGAAGGGAACCTACGGAGCTGCCTACCAACGTGTCGTACAGATGATTTTGGATGTAGCGCCCGGAAAGATCGATCTTTCGGCCGTCTTCCATCGTCGTGCGACCTCACTGCTGAGATCCGGCGGAACCTACGGATTGCTGGCGGCGAACAACATTGCTGAAGGGAGCGCTGTTTCTGTTGGGTTGGAACGGATAGCAGCCGAAGGGGACTTCTACTTTTCCCGCAAGGGCATGCCGTGGCCGGGCGCGGCCTCCACGGTAATTGCCATTGTGTGCTTTCGGAAAGGTGGATGGACCGGGTTTAGGAACTGTGACGGCATTGCATGCGATAAAATCGGGCCGCGTCTCCAGCCCGAAATCGGCGGGGGATGGGAGCCGCAGGCGCTCCCCGACACCCTGTTCGCGTTCGCGGGGGTCGATAATAGCAAAGGGTTGGCCTTCGTCCTCACGGAGGAGCACCCCTGGTTCGAACGCCTTCGCTCTGAGAGCGGCTCTCTGCTGCGACCGTACATTACCGGCAACGATATCACGAGTACTTCACTCACTCGAGTCGAGCGCTGGGCTCTAGACATTGCCGACCTGCCTCTCGAAACGATCGAGAGCGAGTGGCCGGTCGCATATCAGTTTCTCGTTGAGCTCGTGTTACCAACGCGAACCCAAAAGAACCTCAAAAGCTACAAGGGTCTCGTCGATCGGTGGTGGCAATTCTGGAACCATCGCGCTGCGCAAATGCGGCAGCTTCGTACACGCCATCAGTTCATAGCGTTTGCAAAGGCCGCAAAATATCCAATTTGCGTTCAGGCGCCAACGCAGTGGATATACACGAACAAGGTTGTGCTTGTAGAAGAAGCTAACGAGCAAACCCATCCAATATGCTTGAGCTCCATGTTCCAAATTTGGTTGCGCAATTTTTCTGTCCGCAGTCTCGGAGGGGACAACAACACGCTGACACTATCTGTTAGTGAGGCGCTTGCGACGTTCCCTTTCCCACCTGGCCATGTCCCTGACAATGCCATCGCGGCAGCCAGAGATTTTCAGAGCACTCTCGTTTCGTGGAGCCGTCGAAATTCGGCTGGAATGACGGAAGCGATGAACGCCGTCCATTCAACTGCTTCGCACGACGATCAAATTGTCGCAATTCGCAATATTCTCGAACAGATCGACGCTGGAGTAGCTGACGCCTACGGCTGGATCGACATTGATCTCTCTCATAATTTTCAAGATGACTCCGATGATGGCGATGCTAGCTCCAGCTATCATGGTCTGGACAAGCAAACGCGCACACTTGTGCTATCCAAGCTCGTTGAGTTGAATCATCAGCTTTACGAAGCCACGGCGCCAGCTTCCGGGCTTGGTAAACAGCGTCCGAAATCTGTGAGAGGCAAGCGTCAAGCATCATCAGAGCTAGGACAACTTTTCGAAAATGTCAGTGCGAGTGAAACACCTACCACCGAACCTATCACATACTGAGGCCACGCCGATGACGAAACCCACCACCGATCGGGCAGAAGCCAGTCCAACCAAACGGTTCTTCGTTTCGATGCTGACGCGAGACATCAACCTCGCTGATGCGATTCTCGACCTTCTCGATAATTGCCTGGATGGCGCGCTCCGGCTCGCGGACGGTGGCGATGTGGATTACGCACAGCATTTCGTGAAGATCGAACTCACCGCAGATCACTT
Organism: Sphingomonas montanisoli; assembly: GCF_008274695.1. Classification (GTDB taxonomy): domain Bacteria; phylum Pseudomonadota; class Alphaproteobacteria; order Sphingomonadales; family Sphingomonadaceae; genus Rhizorhabdus; species Rhizorhabdus montanisoli. The sequence goes on from NZ_VTOU01000001.1 coordinate 232,361, forward strand.
CTCGATCGAAGACAATTGCGGCGGCATCCCGCGCGACGTTGCAAAGAACTATGCCTTCAAGATGGGGCGTGAGCCGGACGACGACCGCGACTCCGACTCCGAGACTATTGGCATGTATGGCGTCGGCATGAAGCGTGCGATCTTCAAGATGGGTCGCGAAGCGCTCGTTCGGACCCGTTACGGTGACGATACCTTCGAAGTGCCGATAACCTCCGCTTGGCTCGAAGCCAAAGGCTGGGATCCGTTACCGATCAACGAACCGACCGAGGTGAACGAACAACTTGCCGAGCCCGGCACCGTGATCCGCGTGGACGAACTGTACGACGGTGTCGCCCGGCACTTCGCGAACGAAGCTTTCGAGAACGAAGTCCGCACGGCCATCGCTGAGCATTTCACGATGTTCCTCCAATGGGGATTGAAAGTCGATCTCAACGGGACGCCCGTGGAGCCCGTGTTCGTCGAGGTTCTTGTGTCCGATCGTGCCGACGGTCCGGCTCCCTTCGTGTTTCAGAAGACGATCGACGACGTGTTGGTCTCAATCACGGTCGGCCTGAACACCGGCCGAAGTTTGGGCAACGACGACGATGAGGATTCCGGCTTCGAGCGGGATCGCTCATCCGCGACTGCGGGCTGGACCGTGCTTTGCAACGATCGCGCGGTCATCGTAGGCGACAAGAGCCGATTGACTGGCTGGGGTGACGGCATCCCCCTTTACCATCCGCAGTTCGCCATCCTCACCGGGATCATCGAATTTCGGTCTAAAGTCGCGGATAAGCTGCCGGTGACGACGACGAAGAGGGCCTTGGACACTTCCTCTAACGTCTGGCTAGAATCGTTGGTGAAGATGAAGGAGGGGATGCGGGTATGGATCTCCTATACCAACCAGTGGAAAAACCACCCCAGAGCTGATCAGTCGAACTTCTGGGAAGACTCCAAGCCGCTGTCTCTCGGCAAGACGATCGCCGCAGTAGCCTTGCGCACCGACGTCAAAAAGTCTGAGAGCCAGATCGAGTTCAACCCTCAGAAAGCTAAGGTGCTTCCAGAACCGCCGGGGAAAACGCCATCCTCCCGCAGGATCGTATTCTCGCGACCGACCGAAGAACTTCGTCTGGTTTCCAAAATGCTGTTCGACATCGACGATGAGAAGCCGGGCATCATCGGGGAAAAATGTTTCGAGCTGACACTGGCCAAAGCTGTGAAGCAGGGCGTCTGAACCATGGGCGCCGGATCATCACTCCCATACCGCCTCAGACCCAACAAGGCTGTCGATCGGGAACTGTTTCTGTCGATGTTGATGCGACTCGCTCCTGCGCTGTCGCTCGAGAAGCACCATTATATCGGCCTGGGCGGCCCTTTCTTGGAAGACTTCAGGCTGGTCCATGCGCGTCTCGGCGTCGCACGCATGACCTGCATCGAGACCGAAGAAGAAGTTCATAAAAGACAGCTCTTCAACCGGCCGATCGCTTCGATCGAGTGCATCCACGAGACATTGGAAAACTATCTCGATGGGCACGACTTCGAGTGCCCCGCCATCGTTTGGCTGGACTACACCGAGCCAAAAGCGATAACCGAGCAAATCGAGCGCTTCGCGCGGACGATCGGCATGGTGCCCATGGGGAGCATCCTCCGGATCACCCTCAATGCCAATCCGGAATCCCTGGGCAAGCCGCTCCCAAACGACATCTCCGTAGAAGTCGGCGACGCTGCATCCGGTGATCGAGCTTTGAAACCCACCGTGCAAGAGTGGCGTCTGGCACGCTTCAAGGAGCGCGTGGGGCAGCTTTTTCCCAGTGGATTATCTCCCGAGGGGATGACGCACAAAACCTATGGGTCGAGCATTCTGCGCGTCGTCAAACTCGCCGTCGAGAAGGAAGCGCTCAACTTTCGCGATCGCCAGGTCGTGTGGTCCCTCGCGACGCATTATAAGGATGGTCAAGCGATGGTGACCGCGGCGCTCGTTGTCTGCCCTGCCGACGACAACTCGATCCGCGATATCCTGGACGGCTGGGAGTTTCGGTCCACGCCCGACGCGCCTCATCGCCTCGACATGCCCGCGCTCTCGACGCTGGAGCGTTTAACGATGGAATCGGACGATGACGCTCGGGCGAAGCTGGCATTCTCTTTGCCCAAATCGGACATGGGCGAAGATCCGATCGACGTCTTCAAGAAATTCTACCGCATCTATCCGCACTTCTCTCGCGTCGAGCTGTAGAGACCTCTTCCCATGGGCGACACATGACTTCCATCCCGGAAAATACCCTGCAGCATTGGCTCATAAAAAAGCCAAACTGGTATGGGTCATTTGCGATCCAGCTCGCGACCCCCCGTTCAGCCATACCGGCGATGGGTGAAGGGCATTGGGTCGTATCTACCGGCGAAGATGACATGCTGATGCACGTCGGTCGCGTTTTTCGGATGCGGTCCGAAGCGGGTTCGACGACGATCTACTTCAGCCATGTGTACGCGCTAACCGCCGAGACCAGCCCTTCCGATCTCGGCCTGACCCTCCCAGTAGGCCAGATCGCCAGGCTTCTCCCCGAAAATTTCTCGGCCGTCATGGCAAGGGCGGGAATCACGACCGCCGACATTCCGCTCGTCCAAGACGCGGCGTATACGCGCGACCTGCTCGAAATAGCCGTTCGCGACGATCTCTTGGGTCCCGCGGGCGGACCCGACGAACTGATAAAAGACATGAGCGTTCGCGACCGCTATTTGGTCGGGAAGCTTGCTCCTCGTAGGCCGAGCGACGACATCGTCCTTGTCGAGCCTGCTGCCGCCAGTGATGAGATCGGTGATATTGAAGACGAGCGATCGGCCCCGATCCATGAGCCGGGAGCGGAATTCGCAAGCGCGTCGGGGCGGGTCGAACCCGAAGACGACGCACTCGACGAGATCGATACCACGAACAATCAGTCTCTCGTACCCTCCAGCATCGGGCTGACCTTCTGCGTCGCCCCCGGCATCGACGCACTCGCCATCGACGTGCGCTGGGGGCGCTACGAACGCGTCCCAGGTGACGAACACGAAATCGTCAAAACGCGCAAAAACCGACTGACGGGGCACGAAGAGCAAACCAAGGTCAAGGTCTGGCGCCGCTTGCCGAGCGGGGGCGAAGTGTCTCTGACCCTACACGAAGGGCCGATCAAGCCAGCCATCTTGGATGTCGAGCAGCCCGAGGTGAGGCTTCAAGGAACGGTACGAACCAACGCGAAGGGTGAGCGTCTCGTTACGCTGTTCCTCGTCAACGGACAGCTTGAGCCCAGCGAGAACAAGGACCGCGCCTGGCTCTTTCAGCCCGAAATCTCGGCCGAGGCCCAATCCGGTGCCGCCGATCGAGCGATCTTTCGGCGGCGTCCCTCGAATGACGTCGTCGTCGATGATCCCGAGCGCGATCGGTTGGCGCTGATCTACCGAAACCGTCTCGAGTTCGCGGTGGGCCATGGCGTTTCCGTTCATGCCGATCCCGTTCCAGACGATCCGACGAAGGCATCGCGCCTCAAGACGGAGATCATCCCACGCTACGAGGTCGCTGTGACCGAAACCCCGGGGCTCGATCCTGACGACCGACCAGCGATGCGCCGGATGGTCGAGGCCGGTTGGCTCGATATGCGCCGCCTTTCCGAAATGGAGCCAGATCGCCTTCGAGAAGCCCTGTCATGCTTGGTGGAGGATTATGCTGCCTGGATCGCTGAACAAGTCGATCGGCTGAAACAGCAAATCGATGGCCATGACGAGGCTGGACGCGATGTCGTCGCCCGCTGCGAAGGTACGCTTCGTCGCCTCCGCGAGGGCGTGGGTACGCTCTTCTCCGATGAGGCAGCACTCGCGGCATTCCGCTTCGCCAATGAGTCCATGGCACGTCAGCGCGTTCAAAGCTTGTTCGCGCTCAAGCGACGGAGAGGCGAGACACCGGTTCTCGCTGAACTGGATCTTCCCAAGAACCGGTCGTGGCGTCCTTTCCAGCTGGCCTTCCTTCTACTGTCGGTGCCCTCGCTGGCGGACGCGGCCCATCCGGATCGCACGAGCCCGGCGGAGGCCTTTGCAGACCTCTTGTGGTTCCCCACCGGCGGCGGCAAAACCGAAGCTTATCTTGGCGTCGCAGCTTTCGCGATGGCGATGCGTCGGCTGAAGAGCGACACGGGGGGGCTCGACGCCAGTCGAGGGCTCGCCGTCATCATGAGGTACACGTTGCGGCTCTTGACGCTGCAGCAGTTTCAACGCGCCGCTGCATTGCTGTGCGCGATGGAGGTGATCCGTCGTGCGGACGAGGCACGATGGGGCAAAGAGCCGTTCACGCTCGGCCTCTGGGTCGGTAATCGCGTGACCCCGGGTCGTACTGACGATGCCCATCAGGCCATCGAAGCCCTACGAAACGGCGACCGAAACAAAGCGGGCATCGCCTCGCCAGCACAATTGACGAGTTGTCCTTGGTGCGGAACCGAAATTTCGCCGGGGCGCGACATCGAGGTCGATCGGATCGCCGGCAGGACCATCATCCACTGCGGCGATAAACTGGGCGCTTGCGAATTTTCTCGAGCGTCTTCGAGCGGGCGCCTACACCCTGGCTTACCCGTGAAAGTCGTGGATGAAGAAATCTATCATCGCCCCCCGACGATGATGATCGCCACGGTGGACAAATTCGCCATGATGGCTTGGCGCCCCGAAGTGCGCACGCTTTTCGGTCGGGTTGATGAAGAGTGTGAGCGCCACGGACTGCTCTGGCCCGGCCATGACTGCGGAACCGGACATCGGGCCAGAGGGGCTCACCCGAACGCGAAGGTCAAGCCACTGCGCGCGCCGGTCCGGCCGCCGGATTTGATCATCCAGGACGAGTTCCATCTGATCAGCGGCCCACTGGGCACGATGGTCGGTCTTTACGAAAGCGCCGTCGACGAACTGAGTTCATGGCAGCTCGACGGCCACAAGGTTCGGCCGAAGGTCGTTGCCTCGACGGCCACCGTCCGTCGCGCCGAAGATCAGGTCCGGAATGTCTTCATGCGCAGGATCTCCGTTTTCCCGCCGACAGGGCTGGACGTGGAGGACAATTTCTTCTCGGTTCAGCGCTCCATCGCCGACAAGCCTGGACGCCGCTATATGGGGATCTGTGCGCCCGGCAGTTCGCGTCCCGCAGTCCTCATCCGAACCTACACGGCCTTTCTCACCGCCGCCCAGGCACTCTTCGATCGCTTCGGGCCGATCGCAGATCCATACATGACCCTCGTCGGCTACTTCAACTCACTGCGCGAGCTCGGTGGAATGAAGAGGCTCGCAGAAGACGACGTACAAACCCGTTCGTATCGTGTGGACATGAGCCTAGTCGATCGCCCCGGGCTATCCCAGCGGCGGGTCGGCGACGTTCGCGAGCTTACCTCGCGCGTTTCTAGCCACGACATTCCTCGCTATCTCGACCAGTTGGAAATCCCCTTCAACGCGATTTTCGACCCCGCGGCACAGAAATGGGTCGAGGATCGGACTTCCGGTGCACCGCGACCGATCGACGTAGTCCTCGCCACGAACATGCTTTCGGTTGGCGTCGACGTGAACCGTCTCGGGGTGATGGTCGTGAACGGGCAGCCCAAGGGAACCGCAGAATACATCCAGGCGACCAGCCGGGTGGGCCGCTCCCATCCTGGGCTCGTTGCCACCGTTCTCACTTGGGCACGGCCCCGCGACCTTTCGCACTATGAAACGTTCGAACATTATCACGCTACATTCTACCAGCACGTCGAGGCGCAATCCGTCACACCATTCTCACCGCGCGCGCTTGATCGCGGACTGACTGGGGCGATGCTCTCCATCATGCGCAACAGCTACGAGGCTTTCGCTCCCAACGCGGGGGCCGGTGCCATGACCAGTCCCAGCCGGGCAGAGATGGCGGACACCATCGGAGTCGTCTCCGATCGAACCTGGGAGGTCACCGAGGATTCCGCCAAAAAAGCACTCGCTGAGCAAGAAATGAAAACTCGCGCCGACGATTGGGCGAAGGAAGCGAATGTCGGCGGGCGCACGCTCGTCTATCAGAAGTTCGGGGCTGGCCCCACTGCATATCCACTGCTCGAAACCCCGGGCGTCAAACCTTGGACTGACTGGACCGTTCCAATGTCCATGCGTGAGGTTGAGCCCGGCGTGAGGCTGGTGATGGAGGACTCCCGTTCGCTCAGTGACCCGGACTGGCGCCCCCGCATCACTCCGACCGGCGGAGACGATGCATGACGAGAACACCCGTCGGAGAAATCCGTCCCAGCCAGCTACTATGGACCTATGGTCCGGGAGCGCTGATCGACCTGCCCAACCTCTCGGTCGTGACGATGGGGATCGATCGATGGGAACGGGACCGGTGCCAACCCATCCAGGAATCGCGCCTGTTGGCGAACGTGCGAAGCGTTCTCGGCCCCCAGGTGGAGTCGCTCCGGATGCCTCCACTCGGTGATCGCGACGTCGTCGACCCATTCTCCGCCGCAGCACTGGTCGGTGTCCCCGTGAAACCGTTTCCGCGATGGCTGCGCTGCGTCAAATGTGGCTTGCTCTCCCCGTTCGACGCCGGTCTGTTCAAGCTCAAGGAGAACCGATACCGCCCCGAACTGACCCGTTTCGTGCACGAAGGCTGCAGAGGGTCGAACAACGATCAGCGGCCCAAAGATGCCGACGCCGTACCGGCACGTTTTCTGATGGCTTGCCGTGCAGGGCATCTCGACGATTTCCCGTGGCACTGGTTCGTCCATGGCGGCCCATCCGGCTGCCGCGGAACTCTACGCTTCTTCGAGAGCGGAGCGTCGCTTCAAACCGAAAACCTCTGGGTGAAATGCGACAGCTGCGGCGCAGCAAAGAACATGGCCCAAGGCTTCGGGCAAGCCGGGCGGGACAATTTGCCTGCCTGCCGGGGAAGACACCCCCACATCGATCGTTTCGTCGATGAGTGCGTCGAAGATCCGCGCGCCATTCTACTCGGCGCGACCAATGGCTGGTTCCCTGTGACCTTGTCGGTGCTCGCAATCCCGCAGACTGGCAGTCCTTTGGCGCAGCTGATTGGAGACGGCTGGACGTTCTTCGAAGACGTGGATTCGGCCGATGAGGTCGGATTCGTCGTAAAGACCCTCAAAAAGACTGCACAGCTTCCCGGAATCGAGAAGTTTACGAGCGATCAGATTTGGTCCGCCATTCAAGTTCATCGCAATGGCGGTGGCGATGTCGAGCAGCGTGACCTGAAAGAGCCCGAGTGGCAGATCCTGACAGCTTCGGAACCGCCCACCGATTATCCTCACTTCCTGAGCAAGAAGGTCGAAGTACCCAAGGGCTTCGAAGCCGTCGTCACCCGTGTCCTGCTGCTGGAACGGTTACGCGAAGTGAATGCTCTATTGGGCTTCACCCGCGTCGAGTCTCCCGACGAAGGATCGGGCGATGAGGCCGCTCCACGCGCGCCTCTTGGGCGGTCGGTTCCCGATTGGATCCCTGCGACGCAGGTCCATGGCGAGGGCATTTTCATCCAGTTCGATGTCGATGCACTGAAGGAATGGGCCGAGCGAGACGCGGTCAAGGAAGTCGATGCCCGCATGCACACGGGCCATCGTGGGTGGCGCCAGAAGCGCAACCTCGATCCGGCCCAGGGACATCCCGGCCCCCGTTACGCGTTCCTCCACACGCTCGCTCATATGCTGATCAGGGAATTGGCGCTCGAGTGTGGGTACAATGCCGCCAGTATCCGCGAGCGAATCTACGGTGACGTGGAGGATGGGAAGGATCAAGCCGGCTTCCTCATCTATACCGCTGCTGCAGATTCCGATGGCACTCTCGGCGGTCTGGTCGAGCTGGGAAAACCGGAAAATCTCGGGCGTTTGCTTCGCCAAGCTTTGGATCGAGGGCACGTCTGCGCTTCCGACCCGCTATGCTCCGAGCATGATCCCAGCAAAGATCAGTCGTTGCACGGTGCCGCGTGTCACGCCTGTTCTTTCGTATCCGAGACATCTTGCGAGAAAGGCAACCGGAACCTCGACCGTGCGCTCGTCGTGCCTACTCTCGAAAACGCGCAAGCCGCGTTCTTCCAGGCCAAGTGACAACCATCCTTTTGGACGCGGTCGCGGAACTCGTGGCACTACTGTCGCCGTCGAAGGTCGAAGCGATCGCCTCGCGGCTTCGTGGAACGAGCGCTGCCGATCGAGAACGAGACCTCATCGGGATCGTAGGGACGCCGCCGGCTCGCGCCGCTTTGGAGTCACTCTTGGCAGCTTGGCGGAATACGACTTTGACCGGTGACGTCGTTGCCGGAATGCTGATGGGAGCGGCCCATGGCCGCCTCAAATCACATCAAGAACAGCGCGTCGAATTCGTGTGGACCGGCCCCACGACTCCTTTCGTCGCGACACGCCGTACCGAACAGGTGCTCTTGGATCTCATCGAACGTGCCGATCGCGAATTGTTCATCGTGAGCTTCGTGGCTTACGACGTCCCATCGGTGATCGCGGCGATCACCGATGCCATTGCTCGTGGCGTCGATACCCGCATCCTCGTCGAAGCGTCCGTGACCCAAGGAGGAAGCCTTCTCGTGGATCCAGTCGCAACGATGAAAAAAGCAGTCCCGGAAGCAAGATTGTACGTCTGGACCGATCGCGTCCACCCATTCACGAACGGCCGTGTACATGCCAAACTCGCCGTAGCTGACACGGCGCTTGCGTTCTTGACCAGCGCCAATCTAACCGGACATGCTCTCGAAAAGAATATGGAAGCGGGCATCCTCCTCACCGGTGGAGACACGCCTCGGCGCCTCCGGGATCACCTGCATGCTTTGATCACCACAGAGGTCATCAGAATGGTCTGATCCCGTCCAGCCATCGGGTAACTTGGCTCCAGCCGAAACGTGACAGTCAAGTGAATCAATCCGCTTGACGAATCTATCCGCAAGCGGGAACATAGAGTGAACAAGTGAGTCGTATGCTGTCTAATGTCCGTCCCGAGTTCCCTTGCCGATCGGCCGCCTGCCGATCAGCTCGCCGCTTTGGGCGTGAACTCTATTTCAGCCGCATCACGGCGGACCATCCGCCGACAGCAACTACGCGAAATCGTGCCCCTGGCTGACAGCACTATTTTCGAAATGGAGCAGCGCGGTGAGTTCCCTCAGCGCTTCTATCTGACGTCTCGATGTGTCGTCTGGGATCTTGGCGAGGTCGAGCAATGGCTTGACGCAAGGCGTGCAGCTTCCCGCGCCAAGGCCATCAAACTCGCGCCGACACCCGACGTTCGGTTGCGTCGGGCGAAGCCCGTTACACAGTAGGGTCGAGTTCGAGCATGCCCATCGCCTTGGGCATGAGCGTGGGCGTGTACTTCTGTCCCGCTATCCACGCCTCGATCAGGTTCGACCATTCCTGCATCATGTGGCGGCGCTGATGCTCGTACTCCGCCTTGTTATAGACGCCGCGAGATGACCTCCCATCCTCATGTGCCAGACACTTCTCAATCCAGTCGCGGTTGAAGCCCAGCTCGTTCAAAAGCGTGGACCCGGTACGTCGCAGGTCATGGACGGTGAACGGTTCCAGCGGCAGCCCCTCGCTCTTCGCCCTCTCAACAACCGAGTACGTAACGCGGTTGAAGGTTGCGCGCGACATCGGCGCGTCGGCATCGTATCGCGACGGGAGCAGGTACTTTGAGTTGCCGGCGCAAGTCTTCAACGCAACCATGATGTCGAGCACCTGGGTCGACAGGTAGACGTTGTGGGCCTTCGACCGCTTCATGCGTTCCTTCGGGATCGTCCACACGGCGTTCTCGAAATCGACCTCATCCCAGACCGCATCCTGCAGCTCACTCTTGCGGACCATCGTCATCAAGAACAGCCGCATGCCGAGCCGAATCGTCGGCAGCGTCGGAACGTGCTCCAATTGCTTGAGCATTACGCGGATCTCACTAGGCGAAAGCGAGCGATCCTTCGGAACGAAGGTTGCGATCGAAGCTGGACCAACCTCGTCAGCGGGGTTCGCGACCTTCTCGCCGTGCAGAATCGCAAATCCGTAAATCTGCTTCAGGATGTCTCGGACATGGATTGCCGTAGCGGGGGCGCCTCGATCCACGATCTTGCCGCAGTGAGCGCGGAGGTCGTTTGGGCTGATCTCCGTCAGCAGCCGGTTGCGCCACACTGGAAGCAGCTCCCGCTCCCAGATCGAGCGCCGCATGGCTCTGGTGCTATCAGCCATGGGAGCCGCCGTGAGCCACTTTTCGCCAAACTCGCCAAAGCTCTTCGCTTCTTTGATGCGCCGCTTCTCTCGTTGCTTCTCAATCGCGGGGGATTGGCCCTCAGCAACAAGGCGTCGAGCATCAATGCACTTTTCGCGCGCTCGTGCCAATGAAAGGCCGTCCGGGCCGTACTTGCCTAGAGTAAGAGTTTCGCGCCTACCGTTTAGACGGTAGTCCAGTCGAAATGAAATCCCGCCCTTTACGGTGACGAGAACATACATCCCGTCCCTATCTGTGACTTTATACGGCCTTTCTTTTGGCTTAAGCGATCGAATAGCGGTGTCTGTGAGCACAATGACCTCCGAGCAAAAAATACCGTCAGGCATATTTCAGAGGCCGCAGCAGGATATTCCGTAAGCAATACAGATGCTTACAGCGAAAAAAATACCGTCACGACCTCAATTGCCGTGACGGTATTCGCGAAAATCGCGTTGTGCAATACTTCCACCTACCGTCAGCCAGCCCGCAAACCGGGACGCTTACCCCGTGAACGATGGCGATAGATGGCGTTATGAAATTATTTTATTTTCAGAGGGTTACGTCGCAGAATATCGTAGTTTTGGCGGCGATCGGCGGCGAAGAAATTATTCCCATTCGATCGTGCCGGGCGGCTTCGACGTGTAGTCGTACACCACGCGGTTGATGCCCTGCACCTCGTTGACGATGCGGGTCGCGCAGCGGCTGAGGAAGGCGGCATCATAGGGGTAGATGTCGGCGGTCATGCCATCGGTCGAGGTGACGGCGCGCAGCGCGCAGACCGAGTCATAGGTACGCCCGTCACCCATCACGCCGACGGTGCGGACCGGCAGCAGGACGGCGAAGGCCTGCCAGATCGCATCGTAGAGACCCGCATTGCGGATTTCCTCGAGATAGACCGCGTCCGCCTTGCGCAGGATGTCGCACCGCTCCTTGGTGACTTCGCCCGGAATGCGGATCGCAAGGCCCGGCCCAGGGAAGGGGTGACGGCCGACGAAGATGTCGGGCAGGCCAAGTTCGCGACCCAGCGCACGAACCTCGTCCTTGAACAATTCGCGCAGCGGCTCGACGAGCTTCATGTTCATCCGCTCGGGCAGGCCACCGACATTGTGATGGCTCTTGATCGTCACCGAAGGCCCGCCGGTGAAGCTGACACTCTCGATCACGTCGGGATAGAGCGTACCCTGCGCCAGGAAATCGGCGCCGCCGATCTTCTTCGCTTCGGCCTCGAACACCTCGATGAAGGTCTTGCCGATGAATTTGCGCTTGGCCTCCGGGTCCGTGACGCCGGCAAGGCCGTTGAGGAACAACGTCTCTGCGTTCACGTGAACGAGCGGGATGCCGTAATGCTCACGGAACAGGCCGACGACCTGATCGGCCTCGCCCATCCGCATCAGGCCATGGTCGACGAACACGCAGGTCAGCTGGTCGCCAATCGCCTCATGGATCAGGACGGCCGCGACCGCGCTGTCGACACCCCCGGAAAGACCGCAGATCACCCTGCCCTTGCCGACCTGCTGACGGATTTCGGCGATCTTGGTCGCGCGGAATTCGGCCATCGTCCAGTCGCCGGCAAGGCCGCAGACGTGGCGCGCGAAATTGGCGATCAGCTTGCCGCCGTCGGGCGTATGCACGACCTCGGGGTGGAACTGGACGCCGTAGAAGCGGCGCTTCTCATCCGAGGTCACCGCGAAGGGCGCGCCTTCCGAAACCGCGATCGGGGAGAAGCCGGGCGGGAGCGCGTCGACCTTGTCGCCGTGGCTCATCCAGACCTGATGCTTCTCGCCTTCCTTCCACAGCCCGTCGAACAACGCCGACCGACCGGACACTTCGATAAAGGCACGGCCGAACTCGCGGCTGTCGTGCCCCGGCGTCACCGATCCACCGAGCTGCGCGCACATCGTCTGCTGACCGTAGCAGATGCCGAGGATCGGGATGCCCGCCTCGAAGAATGCCTGCGGTGCCCGCGGGCTACCGATATCGGCGACCGATGCAGGGCCGCCCGACAGGATGATACCCTTGGGCTTCATCCGTTCGAAGGCGGCTTCGGCCTGTGTGAAGGGGGCGATCTCGCTATAGACGCCCGCTTCGCGCACGCGCCGTGCGATCAGCTGAGTCACCTGACTGCCGAAGTCGACGATCAGGATGGATTCCTGGGGCTGGCCTGCGGTCGGGCCAGACGAAACCGCGGGGAGCTGGGCTGTCATGGGGGGCCGATAAATGCGCGAGGCCGTCCTGTCCACCGCATCTTGCCGTATGCCATCGATCGGTCTAGTCGGGCGCGACTTTTCGGACGGCTTTCAAGGAATGACGGTGACCGTGAACGATCCTGGCGCAACCGAGGATGTGGTGCGCGCCGTGCTCGCCGATGTGCTGGGCCTCGACCCGATCCGCGTCGCCGCCTTCGATGCCGATACCCAGTTGTTCGGATCGCTGCCCGAACTCGATTCGATGGCGGTCGCAGGCCTTCTGACCGAACTCGAGGACCGACTCGGCATCATGATCGACGATGACGAAGTCGACGGCGAGATGCTCGAAAGCTTCGGCGCGCTTGTTGCCTTCGCCGAGGCGAAGGTCGGGGCCTGACCGTTGCCACGTCGGTTCGCCACTCCGTCATTGCGAACGTAGCGAAGCAATCCAGTCCGCAGTTCGGAGTGGATTGCTTCGTCGCCTCTGGCTCCTCGCAATGACGAGGAAGCGGCTTCAGGCCGGCTCGACCTCGAAATCGCTCTCCGCGAGAAATCGCTCCGCGTCGAGCGCTGCCATGCAGCCGGTGCCGGCAGCGGTGACGGCCTGACGGTAGATCTTGTCGGCCACGTCGCCGCAGCCGAACACGCCGGGCACGTTGGTCTTCGTGCCGCCCTTCTCGACGATCAGATAGCCGTCACTGTCGAGGTCGAGATGCCCGCGAAACAGCTCGGTCGACGGATGGTGGCCGATCGCGACGAAGCCGCCATCGACGCCAAGGATCGAAGTCTCACCCGTCAGCGTGTCGCGCAGTTCGATACCCACCAGACCCTGCGAAGGATCGTCACCGCCCACAAAGCGGACCGTTTCCTTGTTCCACAGCACGTTGACGTTCGGATGCTTGAACAGCCGGTCCTGCAGGATCTTTTCCGCGCGCAGGCTGTCGCGGCGGTGGATCAGGGTCACGTCCTGGCTGTGGTTGGTGAGATACAGCGCCTCTTCGACCGCCGTGTTGCCGCCGCCGATCACCGCAACCTTCTTGCCGCGATAGAAGAAGCCGTCGCAGGTCGCGCAGGCTGAAACGCCTTTGCCGCCGAGTTCCTGCTCGCCCGGAATGCCGAGCCACTTGGCCTGCGCGCCCGTCGCGATCACCAAAGTATCGCAGACATAGAGCGCGCCGCCGTCACCCTTCAGGCGATACGGGCGTTCGGACAGGTCGACGTCGACAATTGTGTCCCAGATCATCGTCGCGCCGACATGTTCGGCCTGCGCCTGCATCTGCTCCATCAGCCACGGCCCCTGAATCACATCGCGGAAGCCGGGATAATTCTCGACGTCGGTGGTGATGGTCAGCTGGCCGCCCGGCTGGATGCCCTGCACGACGATCGGCGCGAGGCCGGCGCGCGCGCCATAGATCGCCGCCGAAAGGCCCGCGGGTCCCGAACCGAGGACGAGCATGCGGGTGGAATGGGTGGCGGCCATATTCGTAAACGCTCCTGTTCGAATCTTGTCAGGCAGATAGGAAGTCGCAGGGGCGCTTGGCAACCGGACGATGCCGCATGCCTCGTTTACCCCGGTTTAGGATAGCTTGCCCTAGAGCGACCACATGAAGCTTCGCCGCTCCTCGATCCCGATCAGGTTCGTGATGATCTCTTGCCTGCTGGCGGTGGCCGTCGGCATCGGCACGCGCAAGCTGGAGGGCAAGCACGATATCGGCGCGACGACCAAGACCGCCGCCGAGGATCTCGGCGCGCTGGGCAAGGGATTCGTAGAAGCGCTCCACCGCGCCAACGATGCCTTACGGAATTAGGCGCTCCAGCTGCCGTCGAGCAGCTTGATGATCGCCGAAAAATCCTTCGACGCGCCGCCCAGATTGGCGAAGGCCTGATAGAGCGCCTCGGCATTCGCGCCCATCGGCACCGACGCCCCCGCATCCTGCGCCGCGCCGATGGCCAGCTTCAGATCCTTGAGCATCAGCGCGGAGGCGAAACCACCCTCATAGTCACGATCGGCGGGCGTTTCCGGGCCGACGCCGGGCACGGGGCAATAGCTGGTCATCGACCAGCTCTGTCCGCTCGCCTGCGACGAGATGTCGTAGAAGGTCTGGAGATCGAGGCCCAGCTTGGCCGCCAGCGTGAACGCCTCGCACGTCGCGATCATCGTCGCGCCCAACAGCATGTTGTTCGCGATCTTGGCCGCCTGTCCGGAGCCAAGGCCACCGGCGTGGATCACCGCCTTACCCATCAGCGCGAGGATCGGCTCCGCCCGCGCGAAGTGCTCGGCCGCCCCGCCGACCATGAAGGTCAGCGTGCCGCCATTGGCCGCCGCGATCCCGCCTGAAACGGGGGCATCGACCATTGCTAGCCCCTTGGCCCCCGCCACCGCGCCCACCGCCTTGGCGGTCGCGACGTCGATCGTCGAACAGTCGATCAGTAGCGCCGAGGCCGGAACCGCATCGAACAGTTCGCCCTCATAGACGGACTGCACATGCTTGCCCGCTGGCAACATCGTCACCACGAATTCGGCTTCCTTCGCCGCCTCCGCGGCCGAACCTACGGGCAGGCAACCCGCCGCCTTCGCGCGATCGAGCGCCTCGGCCGACAGATCGAAGGCGCGGACGTCATGCCCGTTCTTGGCAAGATTGGCAGCCATGCCGCCGCCCATATTGCCCAGGCCGATGAAGCCGATCGTCGCCATGGTCAGCGGCCTTTCCAGACGCCGGGACGTTTTTCGACGAAGGCGGTCATGCCTTCCTTCTTGTCCTCGGTCGCGGTCAGGATCTGGAAGAGGCGGCGTTCGGTGGTCAGCGCCTGATTGAGCGGGGTTTCGAAGGCGAGATTGACCATCTCCTTGTTGATCATCGCGGCCATCGGCGGCATCGACGCGATCGTCGCGGCGGTCTTCAGCGCATCCTCCAGCAGATCTGCAGCGGGCACGACGCGGGCGACGAGGCCGCCCTGCTTGGCCTCGGCCGCGTCCATCATCCGCCCCGTCAGGCACATCTCCATCGCCACAGACTTGCCGACCGCACGCGCGAGCCGCTGCGATCCTCCCATGCCTGGCGCGACGCCCAGCTTGATCTCGGGCTGCCCGAACCTGGCGGTGTCGGCCGCAATGATGAAGTCGGCCATCATCGCCAACTCGCAACCACCGCCCAGCGCGAAGCCCGCGACCGCCGCGATCCAGGGTTTCCGCGTCGCGACCACGCCCGTCTGCCAGCCCGAAAAGAAGTCCTCGAGGAAGAAGTCGGCCGCGTCCTTGTCCACCATCTCCTTGATGTCCGCGCCCGCCGCGAACGCTTTTTCGCTGCCCGTCAGGACGGCGCAACGCTGGCTCGGATCGGCGTCATACGCACGGAACGCTTGCGTCAGATCGGCCAGCACCTGCGTATTGAGCGCGTTCAGCGCCTGCGGCCGGTTGAGCGTGATCAGGGTGACGGCGTCGCGCTGTTCGACGAGGATGGTTTCGTAGCTCATGTCTGACCCTTCTTGTCGGCTGCGTTATTGGCGGAGCAGTTCGCGCGCGGTGATGACGCGCATGATCTCGTTAGTGCCTTCGAGGATGCGGTGTACGCGCAGATCGCGCCAGAATCGCTCGATCGGATAGTCCTGAAGATAGCCGTATCCGCCGAAAAGCTGCAGCGCGCGATCGACGACCGACGATCCGGTGTCGGTGGCGAAACGCTTGGCCATCGCGGCGAAGCGAGTCTTGTCGGGCGTGCCGGCCGTCACCTTGGCGGCGGCCGAATAAAGCAGCGCCCGTGCCGCCTCCATCTCGGTCGCCATGTCGGCCAGGACGAACTGCGTGTTCTGGAAATCGGCGATAGGCTTGCCGAACTGCTTGCGATCCTTCGTGTAGGCAATCGCTTCGTCGAGGCAGCGTTGCGCGCCGCCCAGCGAGCAGGCGCCGATGTTCAGCCGCCCGCCGTCGAGCCCCGACATTGCGATGCGGAACCCCTCCCCCTCCGCGCCGATGCGGTTGGCGACAGGAACACGGACGGCATCGAAGTTGACCTGCGCGGTCGGCTGCGATCGCCAGCCCAGCTTGCGCTCGTTCGCGCCGAAGCTGACACCCGGCATGTCCTTTTCGATCACGAGGCAGGAGATGCCATTCGGCCCCTCCTCCCCGGTGCGGACCATCGTGACGTACAGTCCGTTGGAGCCGCCACCCGAAATGAACGCCTTCGATCCGGTCACGACATAATCGTCTCCGTCGCGCACCGCCTTCGTCTTGAGCGCGGCGGCGTCGGAGCCCGATCCCGGCTCGGTCAGGCAATAGGAACCAAGCACGTCGCCCGTCACCATATCGGGCAGATAGCGCCGCTTCAGCTCGCTGGAACCGAAGCGGTCGATCATCCACGACGCCATGTTGTGGATCGAAATGAACGCGCTGGTCGAAGGACAGCCATAGGCCATCGCCTCCATGATCAGCGCCGCATCGAGCCGCCCCAGGCCGATGCCCCCGCTCTCTTCGGAAACGTAGATTGATGCGAAACCGAGCTCGGCCGCAGCCTTTACAACGTCGCGGGGGAAGTGATGCTTTTCGTCCCACTCCGCGGCGTGGGGCGTGATCGCATCGGCGGTGAAGCGGCGCGCCATCTCCTGGATGGCGCGCTGGTCTTCGGTCAGGTCGAACTGGTCTGTCATCGGGGCTTGCGCCTTATCCTCTCGTAGAGGGTGGCGATAGCCGCCGCGCAGAACCGCTTCAACCGATACGATTTCGTTTCGTTCCGGCTCCCGAACTTTATTTCGTTGCCTGTGTGTTTTGGTGAACACTTCCCCGAAACGAGCGTTCGGCCCTCCAATCTTTGGAGTAGCCCATGATCGACATCGACACGGCCAAACGAAACAGATTGCTCGCGGCGCTCAAGCCGCAAGACCTTGAATTGCTGCTGCCGTCCTTCACGCTGCAGGAGCAGCCGCCCGGCCGTCTTCTGCAGGAAGCGGGCGCCGACGTGACACAGGCGTGGTTCCCCTGCGGGCCCGCCGCCGCATCCTATGTCGTCGCCGCCGACCACAACCATATGGTCGATGCCGCTCTGGTCGGGAATGAAGGCGCGATCGGCGGCATCATCTCGCACGGTCGCATCCCGGCTTATGCGCGCGCCCACGTCCAGTTCGGCGGTCAATTCCTGCGCATTCACGTCAACGCGCTCAACGCCGCACGCCTGCAATCGGCGGCGCTGACCGACTGGCTTGCGCGCTATTCGGACTGTCTGGTGGCGCAACTCTTCCAGTCGGCGGCGTGTAATGCGTCGCACACCATCGTTCAGCGCCTCGGCCGCTGGCTGCTGGCCACGCGCGACCGGATCGGATCGGACGAGGTGACGATCACGCAGGAGCAGCTTGGCGAGATGCTGGGCGTCGGGCGCAGCTTCATCAACCGATCGCTGCGCCAGCTGAACGCAAAGGGCATATTGGGATCGCGACGGCGCCGTATCCTGATCGCCGATCCGGACCGGCTTCGCGCCACCGCCTGCGATTGCAACGACCGTATCCGCCACCATTTCGAAGCGGTGCTGAGCGGCGTCTATCCACCCGACCAGTGTTTGGCAGCGAAATAGTCGCAACCAAGCCCATCAGCCTGCGTTCTCACATAACTCAATAGGAGCTTTGCCAGCGTGTCATTCGGCCAGGATCTCGCCTACCATCTCCCCTTCCTGCGCCGCTATGCGCGCGCGCTGACCGGTAGCCAGACCGTAGGTGATCGCTTGGTCAAGCACACCCTGGCCGCGATCGTCGCCGACCCGACCTCTTTCCCGACCGGGATCGACCCCCGACTGGGATTGTACGCAGCCTTTTTGAGTAACTGGCAGGATCAGGACGGCGATGAACTCGTGGACCAGTCCGATGGCGACGAACGTATTGCGCGCCGCCGGCTCTCGCGGATCACGCCACGTCCGCGCCAGGCATTGCTGTTGACCGAAATGGAGGGCTTCACGTCGGAGGACGCAGCCTATCTGATGGGTAGCGACCGCGCCGAAGTCGAAGCGCTGGTCGCCGAGGCGCTGGCCGAGATCGAGCGGCAGACGCATGCCCGCGTGTTGATCATCGAGGACGAGCCGATCATCGCGATGGACATCGAAACGATGGTCCGCGACCTTGGTCATGACGTCTGCGCCATCGCCACCACGCACGACGAGGCCGTCGCCGCCGCCCGCCTCCATCGCCCGACGCTGGTTCTCGCCGACGTCCAGCTTGCGGATGCCAGCTGCGGGATCGAGGCGGTGAAGGACATCCTTACCGATTTCCATGTCCCCACCATCTTCATCACCGCTTTTCCCGAGCGGCTGCTGACCGGAGATCGCCCCGAACCGGCCTTCCTCATCACCAAGCCCTTCCAGCGTTCGACCGTAAAGGCCGCGATCGCGCAAGCTTTGTTCTTCGACGATGCAACCGTGCCCGCCTGATGCAACCGAATGCAACTTCGGGCGTTCTATCAACAGGTTCTACAAGAAAGCTGATATGCTTTCGTAGCGAAGGAGTTTGATGATGGGTGAGATGTTGGACAAGGCCAAGGGCCACGCGAACGAAGCCATCGGCAAGGCCAAGCGTGCGATCGGCGAAGCAACCGACCGTCCGGATATCACGGCCGAAGGCGACGCGCAGGAGGCCAAGGGTGATCTGCAGAAGGCCAAGGGCGACGTGAAGGGTGCGATCAACCGCATCTGATCAAGTCGATATTCGAGAATATGGGCCGTCCTGCGAAAGCGGGGCGGCCCTTCTCTTTGGCTAGCGTGCCCTCAACGTCGCCAAGGCGGCCGCCACCTCGGTGGGACCATAAGGCTTGGCTATCACCGGCACCGTGCCGAAGCGATCGCCCAGTTGGCTCTGCTCGCCATAGCCGCTTGCAAAGACGAACGGCACGCCCCGTTCCAGCAGGTCGTCCGCGATCGGAATGCTCGTCTCAGCGCCCAGATTGATGTCGAGTAGCGCGAAATCGGGAATGAGGTTCGCAATGGCCTCACGCGCCAGACGCACCGATCCGGCGCTCATGACGGTTTCCGCACCCAGACGACGCAGCGTATCCTCGATATCCAGCGCGATAAGCATGCTGTCTTCGACCAGAAGGACCGTTTTCGGGAAATCGTCGACCTGCGAAAGCACGGTGCCGGCGTCACCCGATTTCAGCGCGCTGAGCGTGCCCGTGCCCACCGTCACGTAACGCGACGGGATCATGAATTCGGCCTCGAACCCGGTCAGCTTGTAGTCGGCCCGCGCGCGCCCACCGAGATCATATTCGATCGATCGTTCGATGATCGTGGTACCGAAGCCCTTGCGCATCGGAGCCTGGACCGGCGGGCCACCACTCTCGCGCCACATGACAATCAGATCACCCTCGACATCGACGCCCCAGCGCAACTCGACGGTGCCATGATCGCCCAGCGCACCATATTTGGCGGCATTGGTGATGAGTTCGTGCAGCACGAGCGCGAACGTGTTGAACGCGACCGGATCGAGCGAAACTTCGGGGCCCGAAATGCGGATGCGATCTTCCTTGCCGCCGACATAAGCGGCGGCCTCCGCACGAACCAGCGGTTCGATCTCGACCGCACCCCATTGCTTGATCGTCAGCTGATCATGCGCACGCGCGATCGCCTGGACGCGGCCTTCCAGCGTGGTGACGAAATCCTCATAAGTATCGGCCGCCCCCTGCGTCCGCGAAATGAGGCTGCGCACGAGGCTGAGGATGTTGCGGACCCGGTGGTTGAGCTCGGCAATCAGCAACTCTTGCCGTTCGCGCGCGCGGACCTGATCGGTCTGGCGACCTTCGGACAGGAGCAGAATGACTTCGAGCAGCGAGGTGCGCACCGCTTCCGCCACGCGCCGCTCAGGCGCGGTAAACGGTTCGCTGACGCCCTGGACGAGCTGGCGCCACGCTTCGAAGCTCTTGCGCGGCGACAGGCGGATGCCTTCGGCGTCTTCCTCCAGCGCCTTTTGCGGATCGCCCGCCCAGCGCACGGTCTTGATCTTCTCGGCGCGGAACAGGACCACATAGTCGCGCGGTGACCGCGAGACCGGGATCGCGATCATACCCGCCGCCCGATCCGAATATTCCGCCGCGGGCGGGTGCAGTTTGGAAAGATGATCGCTGGCGACGATCGTCGATGCCGCGCCGCGTCCCAGATCACGAATCAGCGTGCGGAACTGGCTTTCATCGGGCGTCATCCCCGACAGAGCGATGCGCCCGTCCAAATACACGCCGACGCCATCGTTCGGGATCGCGGAGGAGATCGTGTCGGCGATCCACTCCGGATTGCTCAGCAGGTCCGCATCCTGCGCCAACACCGCCATCAGCCGGTCGGTGATCGCGCGCGAGCGTTGCTCATATTCGGACGTCTCCGCCCGTTCGCGCGACTCGAGCATCATCGAGAACATGCGCCCGAACAGTTCGGCGGCCGTGCGCTGCTCCAGGGTCGGGCGAAGCGGCGCATAATGGTGGCAGGCGATCAGCCCCCACAATTTGCCCTCTGCCATGATCGAGATCGATAGCGACGCGCGCACGCCCATGTTGCGCAGATATTCGACGTGAACCGGGGACACCGATCGCAGCACCGACATCGACAGATCGAGCGGTTGTCCCTGCAGGTCGAGTTCGGGCAGCACCGGCGCACCGCGATCGTCGATATCGGCGATCAGGCGCAGAAAATTGCGGCGGTAGAGCGCGCGCGCCTGGCGCGGGATATCGGTGGCCGGATAATGGAGGCCCATGAAGGACTCCCGCCGCGGCGCGACCGCCTCGGCCACCACCTCGCCTGCTTCATCCTGATCGAAGCGGTACAGCATCACGCGGTCATATCCGGTGATCGCACGGATCTGGCGTACGCCGCTCAGGAAGAAATTCTGCATCGAGCTGGAGCTCGACTGGCGCATCAACATCGATCGCACGGTGATGCCGATATCCTCATGCCCCGCCGGGCCGCTCGGCTCGCCTTCGATGATGATCAGGCTGCGCATGAAATGCAGCGCGATATCATATTCGGGCAGATCGTCGCGCAGCTTAACCCGCAGCAGCCGCTCGACGCTGTCCTCGCCCTGCAGATAGGCGATACGATTGCGAATGTCGTGGACGGCCTGTTCGGAGAACAATTGATCCAGCGGCTTGCCGACCGAATCTTTGGCCAGGCTGCCAAGATGCTCGGCGAGGTTCGCGGAATGGCGGCTCACCAGCCAGTCGGCGCTGACTGCGATCAGGAAGCCGAAGCTCTGGACGCGGCCGAGAAGGTGGATGGGTTCGCGATCGCAGACCGTAAGATCTGGCTGCTGCTCGAAATCGCTCAAGAAACCTACCTCAATCGTGCGCCACGGAGCGCGCCGTCGCATGGAAGGCACGCTCGAACAGGTCGAAGGTCGCCGTGGCGTCGGCGAGGACAGCTGCGTCGCTAACATCGTTACGCGGCTGAGACTGTAGAATAGTGGACAATCGTTTCCACCCGCTCAGGTCGGTCGACGCGGTGAAATAGGCGCCCGCCCGTTCGATCAACTCCGGCGCACGTTCGGCGAGATCGCGCAGCAATATGGTCGATCCGAGGCGTGATCCTTCGAGGACGTAGGACATGCCGAGCGATCCGGCCTCAGGCTTCGCGACGTCGTCGAGCGCAGGCGGCATCGGCACGCCGAGCGCCGCCAGATCGGCCTCCACGCCATTGAGCCGCGCCCGCGATCCGTCATCGAGAACCGGCGCCAACGTGCGCCACGCCGCCGCCTGCGCGGTCAGGAAACGAGTATAGCCCTCAGGCGTCGCAAGGTCGCAGCTTCCGAACAGAGCGTCGACGCGGTCATGCGCGCTGCGGGTTGCACTGCGCAGGAGATCGCGAAGCGACGGGGCGGTATCGATGTCGGGCAAGTCGATCCTTCCGGAATCCGGGTCGGTGGGACGGCATGGCATACCCGTCCCGACCGCGCAAATGACGCAGATTAACGCGCGGATCGGAAACGAAACGATCGCAACCGCGTTCGGCGGTGACGATGGATGATCAGACGACGATAAGGGGACCGATGGATAGCGATTCGACGCAACCCGGCCTTTTTCGACCCGGCGAAAATTGCTGGCGCATTGCGAAGGCCGGCCGGCTGTCCGTCATCATCGATGCCGCGGATTATTTCCGCATCGTCCGCGATGCGATGATGGGCGCCAGGGAACAGATCCTGCTCGTCGGCTGGGACGTGGACCCGCGCATCCTGCTCGATCCCTGCGAAGAGGATAGCGAAGGGCCCAACTGCCTTGCCGACTTCGTCCCCTGGCTGGCGAAGCGGCGGCCCGAACTGCGCATCAACCTGCTGATCTGGAATGCCGGCTTCTTCAAGATGCTGCTGCGTGGCGGGCGCGCGATCCTCCAGCTTGCGCGCTGGCGGATGGCGCATAATGTCGAGATTCGCTTCGACAGCAGCCAGCCCATCGGCGCCACCCACCACCAGAAGATCGTCGTGATCGACGACAGCATCGCCTTTTGCGGCGGGATCGACATGACGTCGGATCGCTGGGACACGCCCGAACATCTCGATGATCAGCCCTTCCGCCGCCTTCCCGGCGGCAGCCCGTATATGGCGTGGCACGACACAGCGACGGCGATCGACGGCGATGCGGCGGTCGCGCTGGGCGAACTGGCACGCGAGCGTTGGCATCTGGGCACCGGCCGCACCCTCCCCGCCCCGACGCCGCACAAGGCCCCCTGGCCCGAGCGGCTGGGCGTCCTGATGGAGGACCGTGACATCGCCGTCGCGCGCACGGTGCCGAAGACCGAAAAGACTACCGAGACGCGCGAGATCGAAGCGCTCTACATCGACATGATCGCGACGGCGAAGCGCTTCATCTATGCCGACAACCAGTATTTCGCGTCGCGCAGCGTCGCCGAAGCGATGGCGAACCGGCTGGGCGAAAAGGACGGGCCGGAGATCGTGATCGTCAATCCTGTAAGCGCCGACGGCTGGCTGCAGGAGGCCGCGATGGGCAGCGCGCGGGCCGAATTGATGCAGGCTCTGATCGAAGCCGACAAATATGATCGATTCCAAATCTACACGCCTGTCACCGCCGCCGGAAAGCCGATCTACGTTCATTCGAAGTTGATGATCGTCGACGATCGCATCCTGCGCGTCGGATCATCGAACATGAACAACCGCTCGATGGGCCTCGACAGCGAATGCGACATCGCGATCGAATGTCCCGACGTTGATCCCGCCATTCGCCACCTGCGCGAGACGCTCATGGCCGAACATCTCGGTACAACGCGTGAGGCGGTGGCCGAAGGCTGCAGCCACAGCAAATCGCTAATCGCGACGATCGACGCGCTGCGCGGGCACGGCAAGACGCTCGTCCCCTTCGATCCGCCCGAGATCAGCGATGCGACCCACATGCTCGGCGCCAGCGAGTTGCTCGATCCCGAATCGGTCGACGAACGGTTCGAGCCGCTGTCGGGGCGCGGGCTGTTCCGCGGCTTCCTGCGGCGGGGCACGCGCCATCTGTGGAACGACCTGCGCGAGCGCCGCCTGCGCCGGCGCGAGCACAATCGCGGACGCTGGCGTCGCAAGCTCCGTCGGCTCATAGATCGGATGCAATGACCGATCGCCCCGTCCCCGACCGATCCTCCCCTGCCCAGACCCGTTTCGAAGAGGCGGCACGCGCGGCGAAGATGAAGCCGGACGATGCGTGGGTCGAAGGCTATGCCGATTATGAGTGGGACCACCTACGCCCGCTGTTCGCCGCCTACGACATCGATCCGGCGGGTAAGGACGTTCTCGAATTCGGCTGCAATGTCGGCGGGTCGGCGGTGGTGCTGGCGGCGCTGGGCGCGCGCCTGACCGCGATCGACATCGATGCCGCCACGGTCGCTGTCGCCCGCGCCAATCTCGATCGGCACGGGTTCGAGAATGCTACGACGCTTCCCGTACCCGATACGCGCGCGATACCCCTGCGCGATGCTGGCTTCGACGTGATCGTCGCGAACAGCGTGCTCGAATATGTGCCCGCCGACTGGCTGGCGCAGGTGTTCGGCGAGTTCCATCGCCTGCTGCGCCCCGGCGGACATCTGCTGATCTGCGGCACCGCAAGCCGCCTGTCGCCAATCGAACTGCACAGCCGACGCTGGGGGATCAACTGGCTGCCCCGCGCGATCCTTCCAGGGGAGCAACGCGGTCTCGGCCCGATCGCCTTGGCGAAAGCCGTGCGCGGGCGGTTTGTCGATGCCAGCGGCGATCATTGGGTTGCGGCCCGCCGTGCGATCCACGGCCGCCTGTCACCGATCAACCGCGCCATCGCGGCTCTGGCGCGCAGCCCCGGCTGGATCGCGCCCTATATCGAACTGCTGCTCCTCAAGCCCTGAAATGCAAGAAGCGGCCCAACTCCATCGGGTCGGACCGCTCCTTGTTCGGTTCGAAAAGGCGGTGGCTTAGTGCGATTTCGAAACAGGTGAAATCACCTGCTGACTCGGAAATCGCACCACCAAATTAGTGCGCCATCGACTTCACGATTTCCTCGACCATCTTCTTGGCGTCGCCCAGAAGCATCATCGTGTTGTCCATGTAGAACACGTCGTTGTCGACGCCGGCATAACCGACGCCGCCCATCGAACGCTTCACGAACAGCACGGTCTTGGCGTTGGCGACGTCCAGGATCGGCATGCCGTAGATCGGCGAGGTCTTGTCGGTCTTCGCCGCCGGGTTGGTCACGTCGTTGGCGCCGATGACGAAGGCGACGTCGGTCTGCGAGAATTCCGAGTTGATGTCCTCCAGCTCGAACACCTCGTCGTACGGCACATTGGCTTCGGCCAGCAGCACGTTCATGTGGCCCGGCATACGACCCGCCACGGGGTGAATCGCATACTTCACCTTGACGCCCTCGGCCTTCAGCAGATCGCCCATCTCGCGAAGGGCGTGCTGCGCCTGGCTGACGGCCATGCCGTATCCCGGAACGATGACCACCTGTTCAGCCTGGCCCATCAGGAAGGCCGCGTCCTCGGCCGAGCCGCGCTTCCACGGGCGCTGCTCCTTGGCTTCGCCACCCGCAGCGCCGCCGGTGTCGCCACCAAAGCCACCCGCGATGACGCTGATGAAGCTGCGGTTCATCGCGCGGCACATGATGTAGCTGAGGATCGCGCCCGACGAACCGACCAGCGCGCCGGTGATGATCATCGCGGTGTTGTGCAGCGTGAAGCCCATCGCCGCAGCCGCCCAGCCCGAATAGCTGTTCAGCATCGAGACGACGACCGGCATGTCCGCGCCGCCGATCGGGATGATCAGCAGGAAGCCGATGATGAAGCTGAGCACCACGATCGCAACGAACAGTTCGGGCGTGTTCAGGTGAAACACGCCGACCAGCACGATGATCGCGGCGAGCGTGCCGAGATTGATGATGTGGCGACCCGGCAGCATGATCGGCTTGCCACCCATGTTGCCGTTGAGCTTCAGGAAGGCGATGACCGAACCCGAGAAGGTGATCGCACCGATCGCGACGCCCAGGCCCATTTCGATCCGGCTGACCTGCAGGATATCGAGGCCAGAGGGATCGAGGACGTGGAAAGCCTCCGGATTCAGATAAGCTGCGATCGCGACCAGCACAGCGGCGAGGCCGACCAGCGAGTGGAAGGCCGCAACGAGCTGCGGCATGTCCGTCATCGCGATCTTCTTGGCGGTGACGAAACCGATCACGCCGCCAATGGCGATCGCGATCAGGATTTCGGGCAGCGACGCGACCTCATGCGTGACGAGCGTCGTCACGACCGCGATCAGCATGCCCGCCATGCCGTAGCGATTGCCGCGGCGCGAGCTGGCCGGGCTCGAAAGCCCGCGCAGCGCGAGAATGAAAAGCACCCCGGAAACGAGGTAGGCGAGGCTTACCCAGGCGGGTGCAGCGGCGACTTCGTGCATTTATTGGTCCCCCAAAGTCACCGGGCCTCAGCCCTTCTTCTCTTTTTTCTTGTACATGGCGAGCATCCGTTCGGTGACCGCGAAGCCGCCGAAGATGTTGACGCTGGCCATCACGACCGCGCCCAGACCCAGATATTTCGCGACGACGCTTCCCGCAGCAGCGCTGGCCACCAGCGCGCCGACGATGATCACCGACGAAATGGCGTTGGTGACGGCCATTAGCGGCGTGTGCAGCGCGGGCGTGACCGACCAGACGACATAATAGCCGACGAAGCAGGCCATCACGAAGATCGACAGGATCGAGATGAAATCCATATGGTGTCCCCTTATCCCTGTGATCAGCCGAGCAGCCGCGCGTTGACGACCGCGCCGCTCTTGGTCAGCCGGATCGCATCGCCGACTTCTTCATCGAGCACCGGCGCGTTCTTTTCCTTGTCCCAGAAAGCGGACAGGAAGTTGAACAGGTTGCGCGAGAAAAGCGCCGAGCTGTCGGCGGCCAGCGTACCGGCCATGTTCTTCGCGCCGACGATCTTGACGCCATGCCGGACGACGGTCTCGCCCGAAACCGCGCCTTCGACGTTGCCGCCGCTTTCGGCGGCGAGATCGACGATCACCGAACCCGGACGCATCGTCGCGATCTGCGCGTCGCTGATCAGGCGCGGCGCGGGCCGCCCCGGGATCAGGGCGGTCGTGATCACGATGTCCTGTTTGGCGATGTGCGACGATACCAGTTCGGCCTGCGCCTTCTGATATTCT
The DNA here is from genome assembly GCF_008274695.1 of Sphingomonas montanisoli. Classification (GTDB taxonomy): domain Bacteria; phylum Pseudomonadota; class Alphaproteobacteria; order Sphingomonadales; family Sphingomonadaceae; genus Rhizorhabdus; species Rhizorhabdus montanisoli. The sequence goes on from NZ_VTOU01000001.1 coordinate 259,360, forward strand.
TCGCTCATCTCGGTCGCGTAACCGCCCGAACCTTCGCCTTCGATACCCTTGACGTTCTCGACGAAGATCGGCTTGGCGCCCAGCGACTGGATCTGCTCCTTGGTCGCAGACCGCACGTCCGTCGCCGAAACCTGCGCACCCATGCGGCGCGCGGTCGCGATCGCCTGAAGGCCGGCAACGCCGACGCCCATCACGAAAGCCTTGGCGGCCGAAACGGTGCCCGCGGCGGTCATCATCATCGGGAAGGCGCGGCCATATTCGTTGGCCGCGATCAGCACGGACTTGTAGCCCGCCAGGTTCGACTGCGACGACAGGATGTCCATCGACTGCGCACGCGTGATGCGCGGCATGAACTCCATCGCCAGCGCCTCATAGCCCTTGGCCGCATAGGCATCGACGCGCGGACGATCCCCGAACGGATTGAGGCTGGCGACGATCCATGCACCCGCCTTGGCGCCGCCCAGGCTTTCGGGATCCGGACCCTGAACGCCGAACACGATGTCCGCACCGGCCAACGTCGCCGCCCGGTCACCGACCTTCGCGCCAGCATTGCTGTAATCCGCGTCGGCAATCGACGCATGCTCACCCGCGCCGGACTCAACCGCCATTTCGGCACCAAGAGCGATGAACTTCTTCACCGTTTCTGGAGTTGCCGAAACGCGCGTTTCGCCGGGCGCGCCCTCCTTGAGGACTGCGATCTTCATGCGAGCTTACTTCGGCGCGATGAGGATGACGACGAGCAGACCTACCAGCGCACTGGCGATCGTGCCGACTTTAATCAGGGTCACAAACCCCGCAAAAGTCTGGTTATGGGCTTTATAATCCATCGGAGCGCCCTTGTCGGCCATGATGTCCCCCGCAATTTGTGGTCGTTTAATATGCCGGGCGCCTTCTAACCATGCGTTGCGATCGCCTCAAGTGAAAGCTTTCTGGTCAGTAGTGCATTTTCGGAATGGCGGATTTCGGTTTAACCAAAGCTCAAGGGGTATGGGGTTAGGCGTTTCGACGTCATGGGGACTTTGGCAAATCGCGCTCCCGCACGGGGGCTGCTACTGATCGATGATCAGCCAGCGCAGGGCAGCCTGATCGCCGCGATGGCGGGTCGGGCCAACTGGCGCGTCTCGCGTGCGCCCGATGTTTCCGCCGCGCTCAAGATCGCAGATAGCGGTCGCGAGCGGATCGACGCCGTTCTGATGGATGTCTGGTCGCCCGATGCCGACACGGCCGGCGCGGTCGCCCGGATGCGCCAGCACTGGCCCCACCTTCCCGTCATCGTGATGACCGCGCAGGACAGCGCCCGCCTTGCAATCAGCGCGATCCGCGCCGGTGCGAGCGATTTCGTGATCAAACCGATCGCGCCCGATCGCCTGCTTGCGGCGCTCGACCACGCCACCACTCGCGGCGTCGATGGCGAGCTTCGTCCGCTGGCGGAAAAGCCGCATGCCAGCCTCGACTTCGGGTCGATGATCGGCAGCGCGCCCTGTTTCCGCGATCTCGTCGAAAGCGCGATGCGCGTCGCCCCCACCCCGGCCCCCGTGCTGATCGAGGGAGAAAGCGGCGTGGGCAAGGAGGTGCTGGCGCAGGCGATCCACCGCGCGAGCCCGCTCGGCACGCAGCCGCTCGTCACCGTCAATTGCGGCGCGATCCCCGCCAACCTGGTCGAATCCGAGCTGTTCGGGCATGAACGTGGCGCCTTTACCGGTGCGTTCGAACGGCGCCTGGGCAAATTCGCGATCGCCGATGGCGGCACGATCTTTCTCGACGAGATCGGCGACCTGCCGCTCGACGCGCAGGTCAAGCTGCTGCGCGTTCTCCAGTCAGGCGAGATTCAGCCGATCGGCGCGCGCATGCCGCGCAACGTCTCGGTTCGCGTGATCGCGGCGACCAATTCGAAGCTCGCGCAGGCGGTGACGCAGGGGCGATTTCGCGAAGACCTGTTCTACCGTCTCGCCGTCGTCCAGCTGACGATGCCGCCGCTGCGCGACCGGATCGAGGATTTGCCCGCGCTCGCCTGTGGCCTGCTGACGCGCATCGCCGAACAGCTCGGCGCGAGCCGGCTTGGCATCGACAAAGGTGCGCTCGATCTGCTCGGCGCGTTCGACTGGCCAGGCAATGTCCGCCAGCTCCACAATGTCCTGTTCCGCGCGGCGATCTTCTGTCGGGCAAGCACGCTCACCCGCGCGGACTTCCCACATCTCGCGCGCTCCACCGCAACCGGGCCGGTCGCGGCAGACATGCCGGCAATCGTCGCACGCGATCCCGCGCCTTCGATCATCGATCCGTTCGCAGCCGACGGCCACCTCCGATCGATTGAAGCGGTGGAAGCCGATATGATCCGCCTCGCCATTAACCGCTATGACGGGCGCATGACCGAAGTCGCCCGTCGCCTCGGCATCGGCCGCTCGACCCTTTACCGCAAGCTCGCCGAACTCGGGATCAACGCCTAGCCGATTACCGGCGTCAGCGCCTCGTCACGCAGCCCGCGCCATACGCGCAGCGCCTGTACCGTCTCCGCAACATCGTGCACCCGCACGATCTGCGCGCCCAAATCCGCCCCATGCAGCGCCAGCGCAACCGATCCCCCAAGCCTTTTCTCGACCGGGGCCTCGTTCGACAATGCCCCGATCATCCGCTTGCGGCTCGCCCCCAGCAGCAGCGGGCATCCCAGACCGTGGAACAGCGCGAGCCCGTTCAGCAGTGCCAGATTGTGGCGTAGCGTCTTGCCGAAACCGATGCCCGGATCGACGATGATCCGCGACCGCGCGATCCCCGCCGCCTCGGCCGCCGCGATCCTCGCCTCGAGCCAGTCATAGACCTCGATCAGGACGTCGTCGTAGCTCGGCCGTTCCTGCATCGTCTGCGGATCGCCCTGATGATGCATCAGCACCACCGGACAATCGCGCCCTGCCATCAACGGCATTGACAGCGGATCCCAGAGCAGCGCCGACACATCGTTGACGATGTGTGCGCCGACGCCGAGCGCCGCATCCATCACCCCCGCCTTGCGCGTATCGATCGACACGATCGCGCCGGCGCTCGCGAGACCCGCGACCACCGGCCGCACCCGCGCAATCTCATCGCCTTCCCACACCGGCTGCGCGCCCGGTCGGGTGGACTCACCCCCGACATCGATGATCGCCGCCCCCGCCTCCGCCATCGCGACTCCCGCCGCAACCGGATCGGGATTCCGTCCACCGTCCGAAAAGCTGTCTGGCGTGACATTGAGGATGCCCATCACCTGCGGTTGATCGAGCCTAAGCACGCGCTCGCCAAGCGTGACTGGAGGACGAGGCGCGGTGATGCGGGTGATAGCGTTGCGCGCGGCGCCAGCCTGCATGTCGGACAAGCCCGCCAGCAACGTGTCGATCCGGCCGACTGGAACCAGCATCTCGGCGACGCGCCGGCCGCCCTCGACCACGACAACCTCATAGGCCGAAAACCACAGCAGTCCGCCCGCCAAGCGCTCCACCTGCCCGTCACGCCCGAACGGTGCGCCGACGAACGCGGCGGGACGGAAATAGAGGCGGCCATCGGGCGACAGGCGGATCATGGTCAGTCCGATTCCGGGTCGGGTTTTTGAGCTGGATCAGGCTTATGCGCCAAATAGTCCCTGATCGCCGCCTGATCCTTCTTATCGATCAGCGCAATCAACTGCGCGGCCGAGTTGTCGGGCGCCGCATGCGGATTATAGGCCATCGGCTCGAGCAGCACGCGACCCTCGGTCAATTTGCCATCAATCAAATATTGGCGCGCCAACAGGAAGCGTAGCGCCGAATCCTGCGGGACCAGCTCGAACGCCCGCTGGAGGGCGGCGATCGCATTGGCGGTCGGTTTCTCGCCCTGCTCCAACATGATCGCGTAAAATAGCGAGAGCGGCTCGGCGGCATTCGGCTGCACGCGGTTCGCACGAACAAACCATTGGCGCGCCGCCTTCCACGCCACGACGTCGCTGGATTTCGTCTTCGTCAGCCGCCTCATGGCAACATGACCTTTGAAGATCAACGCATCGACATCGTTCGGTCGGGCGGCAAGGACGCGATCGGCGGCGACATCTGCGGCATTGTCTTGATCCGCGTCGAACTCGGCCTCGGCAAGGATAAGCTGCGCGCCAGGATCCTCGGTGAAGGGCGCCGCAAGTTTACGGGCATCTGCCGCGACGGCGGACGCAGTCTTGTCGGTAACGCCGCGCTCGGATCGTAATCTAACCTGCATCAACGCCTGCTCCCCGGCTGTCAGTTGGCGGACAGCAATTGCATCGAGAGGAAGCTGTGCAATCGGCATTTCGGCGACGGTCATCTGCTTGCGTCGCACATATTGGTTCATCTCGCGATCCAGCATGGCTAGGTCGCCAAACGCCTGCTTCGCCGCATCCAGGCTCGCTGTGCCCTTATTGATCGCCGCCAGATAGGTTTCCAGCTGTCCGGCGCGACGCTTTTCGAACGTCAGCATATGCGTCAGCAGCCAACCCTTCGCATAGAAGGAGTCTGCCAGTTCGGCGTTCAGCCCCGCGCTCGTCCCTGTCAGAACCCTCTCGATCGGCAACTGCATGCCCAGTAACAGGGTTGGATAGCGATGCTTCGCCGCCAACCCGAGATCGATCTTGCCCCGCTCGTTGAAACGCGCCGTCGCGTTAAATTCAGCGAAGCCCTCGACGAACCAGGCGGGGTGAGCGCCACTCCAGTTGGCGAGCATGAAGTGATGCGCATATTCATGGAACAGGATCGTCTGCGCGTTTAGGTCGTAACGGCCGTTACCCGAATAGCGTGGCGTAAACGCCACCGAACCCGAAACGCGACCGTTATAGAAGCCCATGATGCTTCGGCAGCCGCGCGTGCTGTTCGTCCCAGTGCAAATCCTTTGCAAGTCGTCGACATCGTCGACGACGAACACGTTAAGCGGATTGGCGGCGTCGGACCTTTGTGTCGGCAAGCCATGAAGCTTGCGAAGCGCCATGTCGAAACGCTCGAGTTCGCCCGCAAAGGCGCGGATCGCCGGTTCGTCACTGCGCATGTAGACGCGGAAGTGATCGGCGCGTGCTTCGAACCAGGGCTTGGCCGCGACGACAGGTGTCGCAGCCAATAGTCCGGCGATCGCGATCGCCCACGTCCTCAATCGCATGGTGTGAAGCCCCCTTCCCCGCCAGCGATCCTAGGATCGCGCAGCGGGGTTGAGAAGCCTATTCCCCTGCGGCGAGGTGGCGTTGGCGTACTGCGTCGATCGGTTCGAGCCCGTTAGGGCCGTCGATATGCCAGAAGCTCCAACCATTGCACGACGGCGCGTTCTGGAGCTTTGCGCCCAGGCCGTGAATCGACGCAGTGTTGCCGTCTGCGGTCGCGACCATCGCGTCGGCGCGCACAGTCGCCTTCCAGCGGCGCTTGGCGTCGGTCAGCACGGTGCCCGCCGGGATCAGCCCGCTTTCGACCAAAAGGCCGAAGGCCACGCGCGGCATCGATTTCTTCTCGGGGATCGACAGCATCATGCTCTCGTCGAGCGGCAGGGTCGCCTCGATCCGCGCTTCGGCGACCTTGATATACTTGTCCTCGCGCTCGATGCCGATCCAGCGACGGCGCAAACGCCGCGCGACCGCGCCCGTCGTGCCGGTGCCGAAGAAGGGATCGAGCACCAGATCGCCCGGCTCGGTGCAGGCGAGCATCACACGATAAAGCAACGATTCTGGCTTCTGCGTGGGGTGCGCCTTGTGCCCGTCATCGCCCTTCAGCCGCTCACCGCCCGAACAGATCGGCAGCGACCAGTCGCTGCGCATCTGGATGTCGTCGTTCAGTGCCTTCATCGTGCGATAATTGAAGGTGTATTTCGCCTTCTCCGCCTTCGAACACCAGATCAGCGTTTCATGCGCGTTGGTGAAGCGGGTGCCCTTGAAGTTCGGCATCGGGTTCGACTTGCGCCACACGATGTCGTTCAGGATCCAGAAGCCCTCATCCTGCAGCGCGGTGCCGACGCGGAAGATGTTGTGATAGCTGCCGATCACCCAGATCGTGCCATCATCCTTCAGAATGCGACGCGCTTCCTTCAGCCAGGCGCGGGTGAAGCGGTCATAGGCCGCGAACGTATCGAACTTGTCCCAATCGTCGTCGACTGCATCGACCTGGCTGCCGTCAGGGCGAAACAGGTCGCCGCCCAACTGCAGGTTGTAGGGCGGATCGGCGAAGATCATGTCGACCGAGCGATCTGGCAGCTTCGCCATCTCGGCGATGCAGTCGCCACGCAGGATCGCATTGAGCGGCAGGAAGCGGTCATCCGGCTTCGCCTTGGCGCGGGTCGCGGCGCGCGCGCTCCCCGCCTTGATCTTTTCCATCACGCCCATCGGTGGTCCCCCAATCTGATGGCGCATAGGTGAATCTTCACGACTCTGCGGTCAAGAACAATAACTTGCACCGATTCGCGTAGATTCTGAATCAAAAAGAGAACGAAAGGAGTCCGGCACCGTATATTGAGTCCCGCCGGCCCGGGAGGACTCAACCCCTTGTGGTGTGGCGCGGCGGACTCACCTCGTCGATTTTACCGGAACATGGTCATTCGGCCCACGTTATCGGCGGTGAGCGGGCGCATGAAGGGACCGGAGAGATGCTGCATCCGACCGTGCGTCGCTACGCCACCCCAACCTTGTTCGCGCTAGGCGCGATCTTGATGGGCGTGGTCGGCGGCACCACCACCGTCAGCGGGATGAGCGTGCAACGTTACGGGTCACAGGCGGTGGCCGCGGGCCTGGAACACAATCCTTATGCTCCTGGCACCGGCGACTATGGCGACGACTATTATCAGCCCGCCGCCTATGACGAAGGCTGTGGCGGCTGCTCCGAGCGCGACCTCGGCTATCGCTGGGCGGGCCGCCGGAACCTCGGATCACCCGATGACTGCCCGACCGACAGCTGGGGCTTCAACCGCGGCTGTATCGCCTATTTCCGGGATGTGAGTGGCGCCTGAACGTCCATTTCTCGCAATGACGAATGGAGGAGTTGAAGGTCCGTCTACTCCGCAGCGAACATCTGATATTGCGCGACGGGCGCGAAGCTCCGGCGGTGAAGCGGAGTCGGGCCCAATCGGCGCAACCCGTCGAGATGTGCGGGCGTGCCGTATCCCTTGTTCGACGACCAACCATAGCCGGGGTGGATCGCATCATGCTCGATCATGATACGATCGCGCTCTTCCTTCGCGATGATCGAAGCCGCCGCGATCGACAGGCACAGCGCATCGCCACTGACCACCGCGACCGACCGGTACGACCATTTGGGACAGCGATTGCCGTCGACCAGGATCATCGCGGGCGCGACGGACAGTGCCGCCACGGCGCGCTCCATCGCCAGCATCGACGCCCACAGGATGTTGATCTCGTCGATCTCTTCGACGCTCGCGATCCCGACGCCCACCCGCGCGCAGGCCATGATCTCGGCGCACAGTCTGGCGCGCGCTTCGGCGTTCAGCTTCTTGGAATCGTTTATGCCCTCGGGCACGCAATCACGATCGAGGATCACCGCCGCCGCGACGACCGGGCCGGCCAGCGGCCCCCGCCCCGCCTCGTCGACGCCGGCAAGCGGCATCGGATGCGCTATTTCAAGTTCGAAGGATGGCCCTGGCATCGGGCCGTTCTAGCCAATCGGTCAGGCGACTTCCAGCAGGTGCACGCTGAACAGTCGCGCATCGTCGGTCCACACGTCGCGCGCGGCGAAACCCGCCTTGGCCGCGAGCGCCTGAAAATCCGAGATATGATATTTCCAGCTGTCCTCGATATGGATCGCCTCGCCCTCGGCGACGCGAAAACGATGATGATCGAGGTGGATGATCTGATCGGCCTGCGCGACCAGATCGATGCCGACCCGGCCGGTGTCGGGATGGTAGATCGCCCGATGGCGGAAACGCGAAACGTCGAAATCGGTGCCCAGTTCGCGATTGGCGCGCGCAAGCATATTCAGGCTGAAACGCGCGGTCACTCCAGCTGCATCGTCATAGGCCGGTTCCAGGATCGATGCGTCCTTGCGCAGGTCGACCCCGATGATCATCAGCGCCCCCCGCCCCAGCCGCGCCGACCATTGGGTAAGAAAGGCCAAGGCCTCTGACGGCGTCAGGTTTCCGATCGTCGATCCCGGATAGAAGCAGATACGCGCTCCGCCGCCGTCATTGGCGGGCAGATCGAATTCCTGCGCGAAATCGGCGCACACCGCTTCGACCCGGAGCGCCGGATATTGCTGCTGGATAGCCTGCGCAGCGCCCAGCAGGTGCTCGCGCGAGATATCGATCGGCACATAGCTCCACGGCGCATCGAGCGCGTCGAGCAGCAGGCCTATCTTCGCGCTCGATCCGCTGCCGAGTTCGACGATCTGCGCACATGAGCCGATCACGGCCGCCATTTCAGCCGCATTAGCGCCAAGAATGCCAACTTCGGTCCGCGTCGGATAATATTCGGGCAGTTCGCAGATCCGGTCGAACAGCAAGGATCCCGATGCGTCGTAAAGGAAGCGGCACGGGATCGACTTCGACACCCCCGACAGGCCCGCGACGAGCGCCGTGCGGAAATCGTCCTGTGCCGGCTCGTGATCGTGAAAGCGAAGCAGTCCTGCAGCATCGGGACGGGTTGCCAGCATATCAAGCTTCATCGGCGAGCCTCACTCCGGCAAAGGCCCAGCGCGCGGCGGGCGGAAAGAAATTTCGGTAGGTCGATCGCGTGTGCCCTGGCGAGGTTATGCAGGCGCCGCCGCGCAACACCATCTGCCCCGACATGAATTTACCGTTATATTCGCCCGTCGCGTCGTCGGCCGGTTTGAAACCGGGATAAGGTGCATAGGCGCTCGCGGTCCATTGCCACAGCGCCCCCGTCATCTGGCGCAGGCCGCTGCCCGTCGCCGGCAGGGGTTCGATCGAAGCGCCGGTAGGTTCCGCTGCGAGGTCGCTCGCCGCCACCTCCCATTCCGCTTCGGTCGGCAACCGCTTTCCCGCCCAGCGCGCGAAAGCATCCGCCTCATAATAGCTGACATGGCTGACCGGCGCGGACGGATCGAGCGACTGTTCGCCATGCAGCGTGAAGATCCGGCGATCGTCGCGCCAATAGAGCGGCGTCTGCCACCCTTGAGCGCAGACCATCGCCCAACCGTCCGACAGCCACAACGCAGGCGTGCGATAACCACCGTCCTCGACGAACGCCTCCCACTCTCCATTGGTCACGAGCCGATCGGCAAGCCGGAACGGCTCGATCCACTGGCGGTGGCGCGGGCCTTCATTGTCGAAAGCGAAACCGACGCCGTCGTGACCGACCTCGATCAGCCCGCCGTCGAAACGGCTCCAGCCGCCCTCGCCACTCACCGGCTGCGCGACGTCGGCAGGCGCATAAGCGGGCGCGATCGCGTTCATCGAAAAGGCGTGTTTGATGTCCATCAGGATCAGTTCCTGATGCTGCTCCTCATGGTGCAATCCCAACGTGACCAGATCCGCCGGCAAGCCGTCGATCCGGTCCAGCATCGCCCGGTCGACATGCGCGCGATAGGCCATGATCTCGGTAAGGGTCGGTCGGCTCAGCAGCCCGCGTTGCGGCCTGGGGTGGCGCGCGCCGACGGAATCATAATAGCTGTTGAACAGATAGGTGTAGTTCGGATCGAATGGGCGATAGGTCGGGTCGCGCGACAGCAGGAATGTTTCGAAGAACCAGCTGACATGCGCCAGATGCCATTTGGTCGGGCTGGCATCGGGCATCGATTGGAGCTGCTGATCCTCGGCGCTCAGCGGCGAGGCGATCGCCTCGCTGCGCGCGCGCACCGCGAAGTAACGATCGCCAAGCGAAATCGCCGCAGGCGCATCATCGCGCTCAAGAGTGCGTTCGTCGTGCAGGAGGCCCCCAATCAGCATCCGATCCGAACGCGAACGCCCTGATCTTGTTCCAGAATCATTGCCGGTTTGGCGCCTGATAGCGATCTGAGAAGATATGTCCGTATTTCTGCCAGAACTGGACGCTTGCGACGCCCAGCAGGACCATTGCGACGATGGTCATGATGATATCCCTGATAATCTTCGGCATCGCCCCTGCCCCGCTCCCCTGCTTATCTTATGCTCCCGCGGGCCGAACGGTGGCAATAGTGCCATCGCGAAGACGTCGTGCCATGATAGACTACGATTTCGACGGCAGCTCTTGGGGACGTGCCATGGCGACGATGGCAGATGGCGATATTCGGGACGATCGCGGCACGCGCTTCTTTCAGGTCAGCGCCATCATCATGGCACTTGTGCTGGTGGCAGGCTTTTCCGTTCAGGTCGCGATGGGAAGATCGACCTTCGCGGCACCCTGGGTCGTCCATGCGCATGCGCTGATCTTCTTCGGCTGGACCGCGCTCTATCTTGTTCAGGCGACGCTTGCGGGCAATTCGGCGGCGATCAGCCTGCACCGCAGGCTGGGCTGGCTGGCGCTCCTATGGGTGCCTGCAATGGTCGCGGCGGGGATCGCCGTCACCGTGCTGATGGTCCGGCGGGGGCATGCGCCCTTCTTCTTCACCCCGCTCTACTTCCTGATCATGAACCCGCTGACGGTGCTGACCTTTGCCGGGCTGACGGGTGCCGCGATCGTAATGCGGCGACGCACGCAATGGCATCGCCGGCTGATGTTCTGCGGGATGACGATCCTGCTGGGGCCGGGCTTCGGCCGCCTGTTGCCGATGCCGTTCCTGATCCCGCTTGCCGGATGGGCGGCGTTCGCGGCGATCATCCTGTTTCCGATCGCCGGCATCGTCCGCGATCTGCGCGCCGATCGCCGCGTCCATCCCGCCTGGTGGTGGGGCGTGGGCACCATCGTCGCCATGCAGGTCGGCATCGACCTGATCGTCATGAGCCCGATCGGCGACGCGATCTACGCAGGTGTTACGGCCGGATCGCCTGGCGCCGCTCTGTCCCCAGCCGCCTATCCCCCACCCCCTTCGGGACCGATGATCACAGGTCGATAGGCTCAACGTCGACCGACACGTCGACCTTCTGACCGTCGAGCCCCGTGAACACGCCGTCGATCGGCGCGACGTCAGAATAATCGCGGCCCATTGCGGTGATGATGTGGTCCGGCCCCACCATACATGCATTGGTAGGGTCGAATCCCAGCCACCCGCGCTTGGGACCACACCAGATCGCGGCCCACGCATGAGTCGCGTCAGCACCGATCAGCCGCGCCTTGCCTGGGGGCGGCACGGTGCGCAGATACCCCGACACATAAGCGGCCGGCAGCCCGTGCCCCCGCAACGCCGCGACCATGATCTGCGCGAAATCCTGGCACACGCCATGCTTCTTCTCAAAAGCATCGGCGGGCGGCGTGTCGACGGTCGTGGCGCTCCCGTCATAGACGAATTCGTCGTGGATGCGCGTGGCGAGCGCCAGCCCCGCCTCGACGATCGGCCGGTCGGCGCGCAGATCCTCCGCCGCCCATTCGGTCGCCGCGCGGAACAACGGGATCGAGGGCGATGGGTAGAGGTAATTGCCCGGGCTTTCCGGGCGCTTGTCGGCCTTGGCGCGCGCGAGGGCCGCGATCTCGGCGACGGTCAGGTCATCGACTTCGGGCACCGGTACCTCGCGGTCGACCTTGATGCGCATCCTGCTCTCGATCACGATCTCGCGCGCGGGCACCTCCAGCACCATACGGCTGACGAAGCCGAGATAGCCGATCGGCTTGGGCACCGAGAGCTTGACGTGCGAGCTGATCTCCAGATCGAACCGGTCGAGCCGCTGCCCGTCCCATTCGATGGGCTTCAGGCGCAGGTTGCAGCGCGCGAACGTCACCGGGAAGGCATAGCGGAACCGCGTCTTGTGGCTGATCTGGTAGAGCATCAGGCTAACGTCATGCCCCCCATCCGAAGCGACTCCGACCCCTGCAGGAAGAAACGCTTGCCGATCGCGTCGGACAGTTCTTCGAGCATGTTCTCGATCCCCAGCACGGCGGCGGTATCGAGCGTCTCGGCCGTCGCGGTGCGCACCGCGGCCTCGATCCGGATCGACAGCGAGACGTGGTGTTCGGCCATGCCATCGTCGCGCAACGTCGGCAGCCGATCGAGATGCTGGCGGATGCGGCCGACCTGGTAGGCGATGGATCGCGGATTGAACGGATCGAGCGCGATCATGTCGCGCACCGGCTCGACCGCGAGGCCGGTCAGGTAACGCGCGCGATAGCTTATCTGGGTGTCGTTGAGGTCGAGCAGGGTCGTGAGATCGTCGGTCGATGCATCCTTGCCCGCGAAATTGCGCAGCAGGCGGCACACCATCAGCGCGCGCTCGACCCGGCGGCCCAGATCGTGGAAGCGCCAGCCAGAGGTTCGCCCCATATTCTCCGCGGCAAGCCCCGCCAGGGCGGAAAAGCGCCCCTGCAGCTCCACCGCGCGCGCCAGGGTCGCTTCGGCATCTTCGGAGAAACGGCGCGGCAAAGGCGCGTCGATCAGGCGCCACACGTCGGCCGACAGCCGGTCTCGCATCACGCTGGCGATCATCCGCGCGCTGCGGATCAGCGACGCGACGCTCGCCGCGCCTTCGCCATCGAGCGCGAGGAGAGCGAGGTGACGCAGATCGTGCGTCTCGCCTCCGTCGACATCCTGTTCCTCGGTATCGTCGTCGGGTTCCGGGCCGGTGCGCGCAGCGCCGGTCGCCACCAACAGCGAACCGAGCCGATCGAGCGTCAGCGGGAACAGGGCCGCACCACCATCGGCGACGATGCTGCCGCCCAGCGTCGACCGCACCAGCCGCAGCGTCGATTCCCCGCGCTCCAGATAGCGGCCGAGCCAGTAGAGATTGTCGGCCGCGCGGCTCGTCAACGTGCCCGGATTGCGGCGGATCGGCACGAGCGATGGCAACAGCGATGTCTGGTCGGTCACGGGCTTCCGGCCCACGATCCACACGTCGGCGGAGAAAGCGCCCTCGCCCATCACGGTCGCGCGCACGTCGCTGTCGTCGCCCAACCGTGCAAAGCCGCCCGGCATCACCGTCCAATGGCCCTGCGCGTCCCGCGCGGCGAACACGCGCAAGGTGAAGGGACGCGGCACCATCGCGCCGTGCTGGACCGCCGGAGTCGTCGAGACGCGAACGATCTCCTGCCCCACATAGTCCATCGGCCGCAGTTTCATGTCGGCCAGCAGGCGCGATCGCTCGGCGGGCGACAGCGATGATCCCAATACGGGTCGTCCACCCGGCAGACCCATCGGCGCCTCGCTGAAAGCCGGGCCTATCAGCAGTTCGTCGAGATTTTCCTCCACGAACGCGCGCGGCGCATCCTGCCCGCACCACCAGGTCGCGATATTGGGCAGCTTCAGATCCTCGCCGATCAGCCGCCGCGCCAGCACAGGCAGGAAGGCGGCAAAGGCGTTGGCCTCGATCGTGCCCGATCCGGGGGCATTGGCGATGACGGCCTGCCCCGCCTCCATCGCGTCCATCAGCCCCGGCACCCCGATCGCCGAACTCGAATCGAACGCGAGCGGATCGAGAAATTTCGAATCGATCCGTCGCCACAGCGCGTCGATCCGCTTCATCCCCTCGATCGTGCGGACGAACAGCCCGTCGTCGCGCACCGCGAGGTCGCTTCCCTCGAGCAGCAGCAGGCCCAGATAGCGTGCGAGATGCGCCTGCTCGGGATAGGATTGGTTGTAGCGCCCCGGCGTCAGAAGCCCGATGCGCGGCTCGGACCGGCGACACACCGCCGACAGGCCTTCGCGAAACGCGGAGAAGAAGCCCGCCAGACGCTCGACCTGCAGCCGCGTCTGGAGATTGCCCATGACGCGCGTCGCGGCGAGGCGGTTTTCCAGCGCATAGCCCGCCCCCACTGGCGCACGCGCATGATCGTCGAGCACGCGCCACTCGCCGGTCGGATCGCGGCCTAGATCAACCGCATAGATGTGCAGGCGATATCCACCGGGCGGCTTTACCCCGATCTGCGATCGCCAGAAGGCGCGGCTCCCGGTGATCAGTGCTTCCGGCACCGCCCCCGAAAGGACCAACTGCTGCTCGCCGAAAATGTCGTTGAGGAGCTTCTCCATCAGCTCGGCGCGCTGGGAAACACCCTCGGCGATCCCATGCCACTCATCCTCGCCGATCAGCAGCGGGACAGCGGAGAGCGGCCATTGCCGTTCCTGCCCTTCACCCGGCAGACGGAAGGCGGTGCCGAGTTCCTGAACCTGCCGCGCGATACGCTGCTGGATCGTGTCGAGTCGCCCGCCGTCAGCGAGGTCGCTCAACCCATCGAAAAGGTGCCGCCACCATTGCGCGCCACGCCCCGCGTCGCCGCGCAGCGTGTCCGCGTCGCTCGCGACGCCCAAATAGCTGCTGAACCAGCCTTGCCCAAGGCTCGGCATTCCCGGCAGCTGCGCCATCAGTTCCCCCTGCATGGCGCGCTACACGAGTGGCGGTGCGCGAAGGTCTAGCGTCATCGGAAACTCGCTCACCCTCTCCTGGATCGGCATCGAGACCGGGCCGGGCGTGTGTCCATGATCCTGGAACCGCGCACGGCGTCGGGCTTCCGCCTCATAGTCGTTGATCGGCACCGTATCATAGTTTCGGCCGCCGGGGTGAGCGACATGATAGACGCATCCGCCAAGCGATCGATCATTCCAGCTATCGAACACGTCGAAGGTCAGCGGCGCATCGGGCGCCAGCATCGGATGCATGCTGTTGGCCGGCTGCCACGCCTTGTAGCGCACCCCGCCGACGGCTTCGCCGGGAACGCCGGTGGGCGTCAGCGGCACACGCCGTCCGTTGCACGACACGATATGTCGGCCGGGGATCAGCCCGCTGGCTTTCACCTGCAATCGCTCGGTCGAGCTGTCGACATAGCGCACCGTCCCGCCAATCGCGCCCGTCTCGCCCAGCACGTTCCACGGTTCGAGCGCGTGGGCGATCTCCAGCGTGACGCCGCCTGCCTGCACCGTGCCGTGGATGGGAAAGCGGAACTGGCGCTGCGCCTCGAACCACGCCGGATCGAAATCGTAGCCAGCATGGCGAAGGTCGTTCAGCACCTCCAGGAAATCCGCCCACACGAAATGGCCGAGCAGGAAGCGATCGTGCAGCGTCGTGCCCCAGCGCACGAAGCCCCCCTTCTGCGGCTCACGCCAGAACCAGGCGGTAAGCGCGCGCAGTAGCAATTGCTGCGCAAGGCTCATCTTGGGCTCGGGCGGCATTTCGAAGCCGCGGAATTCGAGCAGGCCAAGCCGGCCGGTCGGGCCGTCGGGCGAAAACATCTTGTCGATGCAGATCTCGGTGCGGTGCGTATTGCCCGTCACGTCGACCAGCAGGTTGCGAAACAGCCGGTCGACCACCCATGGCGGCGGCTGATCGCCTTCGCCGGGCGCGGGCACCTGCGCCAGTGCGATCTCCAGTTCGTACAGCCCGTCGTGCCGCGCCTCGTCGATCCGCGGCGCCTGGCTCGTCGGGCCGATGGTGAGGCCGGAGAAGAGATAGCTGAGCGATGGATGCCGCTGCCAGTAGAGCACGAAGCTCTTGAGCATGTCGGGCCGGCGAATGAACGGGGAATCGTTCACCGAACGCCCGCCCAGCACGATATGGTTGCCGCCCCCGGTGCCGATCGCGCGACCGTCGACCATGAATTTGTCGGCCGTCAGCCCGCATTCGCGCGCCAGCTCATACAGGCCGGTGGTGATGTCGACCGTTTCGGTCCAGCTGCCCGACGGGTGGATATTGACCTCGATCACGCCGGGATCGGGCGTCACCTTGAGCACCTGCAGTCGTGGATCGGGTGGTGGCGGATAGCCTTCGATGCGGACGGGAACACCGGTCTTTGCCGCCTGCGCCTCCACCTGCGCGACCAGCTCGAGATAATCCTCAAGCCGCTCGGTCGGCGGCAGGAACACCGCGACATAGCCGTTGCGTGCCTCGGTGGTCATCGCGGTGCGAACGGCGCCGGCAATGATCGTCTGTTCCTGCCGATCCTGCGCGGCGCTGCCGCCCGCCGCCGGCGCGACGGCTTCGGAGCGCTGCTCAACCGCCGCGTGGAAATCGGGCAGCTCCTCGCGCGGCTCGGTCGTGTCGCGCGGGTGGAGATAGGGATAGGCCGCGGGCGGCACATAAGGCAGCGATCCGAGCGGCAGGCGATAGCCGATCGAGGCATCGCCCGGCATCACGAACAATTTGCCGCGCCGCACCTGCCATCGTTCGGAACGCCAGCGGCGGCCGGTGGGTGCCTGCGCCGCCTGCCACGCCTGGATCGGCAGCACATAGCCGACAGGCTTGCTCAAGCCGCGCTCGAACGCGGTCACCATCCGGCTGCGCGCCTCGGGATCGTCGATCTTGGGGTCGGTCGGGTCGACATTCTCGGGAAGCTGCGCCTCCTTCACCGCCCACTCGATCCCGTCCTCATAGGCCGGTTCGATCATGTCCGCGCCGACGCCCAGCCCTTCGGCGATGTTCGTCAGGAAGGTCGCGGCGACCTCGTTCGTGACCGCCTTTTCGCCTTCGCCGCCCGCGATCAGGCTCGCGTCGCGCCACACGGGGACGCCGTCCAGCCGCCAATAGATCGAATAGCCCCAGCGCGGCAGGCTTTCGCCCGGATACCATTTGCCCTGGCCGTGGTGGAGCATCCCGCCGGGCGCATAGCGATCGCGCAGCTTGCGGATCAGCCGATCGGCATAGCCCGCCTTGGTTGGTCCCACCGCGTCGCCATTCCATTCGGGCGCCTCGGGATCGTCGATCGCGACGAAGGTCGGCTCGCCCCCCATCGTCAGCCGCACGTCCTGCGTCGCCAGATCGGAATCGACCTTGTGGCCGAGCGCGGTCACCGCGTCCCAGCGTTCATCGGTAAACGGCTTGGTGATCCGCACCGCTTCGGCGATGCGCTGGACGGTCATGTCGAAGTGGAAGTCGGACTTCACCGGCTCCAGCACCGCGCCCTCGATCGGGGTGGCCGATCGATAGTGCGGCGTTGCCGCGAGCGGGATATGCCCCTCACCCGCGAACATGCCCGATGTCGCGTCGAGCCCGATCCAGCCCGCACCGGGCACATAGATTTCGGCCCATGCATGAAGATCGACCACGTCCTGCGCGACGCCCTTGGGTCCGTCGATCGGCACGATATCCGGGGTCAGCTGGATCGAATATCCCGATACGAAGCGCGCGGCGAAGCCCAGCCTGCGCGCCGCCTGCACCAGCAGCCACGCCGAATCGCGGCAACTGCCCCGCCCGATGCACAAGGTCTCCTCGGGCGTCTGAACGCCCGGCTCCATGCGGATGACATATCCGACCTGCCGGTTCACCGCGACGTTCAGGTCGACCAGGAAATCGATCGTCCGCTTGGTTACGCCGCGAAACTGATCGACGAACGCCTCGAACTGCGCCCCCTGCGGCTCGATGTCGAAATAGGCCGCAAGATCGGTGCGCAGATCGGGCGCGTAGATAAATGGCGTTTCCTCGGCATAGCTTTCGACGAAGAAATCGAACGGATTGATCACCACCAGGTCGGCGATCAGGTCCACCGTCACCGAGAAATGGTCGGCCGGCTCGGGAAACACGATCCGCGCCAGCCAGTTGCCGTGCGGATCCTGCTGCCAGTTGATGAAGTGGTTCGCCGGGCTGACCGTCAGCGAATAGTTCGGAACGGCCGTGCGGCTATGCGCCGCAGGCCGCAGCCGGATGATCTGTGGGCCGAGCACGACGGGGTGGTCGTAGGTGTAGCTCGTCCGGTGGTGGAGCGCGGCCTGAATCATAGCCACAAGGAAATGCCGCAACGGCTTGTGCGGTGCAATATATTCGTCATGGGGTCCGTCCGGTATCGCAAGGAACCGTGGGACGAAATGCCGACGGCGGGAGCGGATGCTCCGCTATGATCCCGATAACGAACCGAACAGCTCGATGATCCCCGGCACCAGAGACACCACCAGCAACGCCGCCATTCCGACGTTGAAGATGCGCAGCAGGCCCGGCCGATCGAGCCAGTGGCGGATCGCCACGCCGCCGCCCGCCCAGCACATGATGCACGGCAGGCCGGTCAGCCCCAGCACCGCCGCGACGATCAACACGTCGGTCGTCAGCGTCTCGGGCCGCGAAAAGCTGGTCGCCGCGCCCAGGCACATCGCCCACGCCTTGGGATTGACCCACTGGAACGCCACCGCGCCCCAGAAGCCCAGCGGCTTGGCCCGCGGCCGGACCTCACCGAGCCCGGTCGACGTCGCGATCTTGAAGGCGAGCCACAGCAGATAGGCGGTCGAGACGATGTGGAGCGCGGTGTAGAGCCACGGCACGCTCTCGATCAGTCCCGCCAGGCCAAAGCCCAGCAACAGCACCATCGCGACACAGCCCGCACTGATCCCAAAGATGTGCGGCAGGGTGCGCCGAAAGCCGAACGTGGCCCCTGACGACAGCAGCATCATGTTGTTCGGGCCCGGCGTCCCCGACGATACGACGCAGAAGGATGCCGCTGCCGCGAGCAGTTCGGGCGTCATCGCCCGAGCGCTTTGGCAAGGTCGTACTGCGCCGCCACGCCGCCGTTCCAGCGATCGTCGCTGATCGCCGACGCCGCGACGATCAGGACGGCGCCGCCCAGAAAGAAGGTCACGATGCTGGTGGTCAGAACATTGCGCATGGAACGTCTCCTTTTTTGGCCGAGTCTCCGATTGGCCAGTTGACGCCGCCGAATTGTCCCGGCAATTGTCACATGTCAAAACGTATATTGTCATAGTGACAATGTTGGAGACAATCGATGTGGACCCCCGTTCTGGCCGATGATGTGGAGACGGTGTCCGGCCGCCTGCTCTCGGCGATGCGCCGCGACATTGCGGACGGGGTTCTGACGCCCGGCGAAAAGCTGCCCACGCATCGCGATCTGGCGCACCGGCTGGGCATCGGCCTCGGCACGGTCACGACCGTCTATGCGGAGGCCGTGCGCGAAGGGCTGATCACCGCGCAGGTCGGCCGCGGCAGCTTCGTCGCGGAACAGGCGAGCCTGGCCTCGCCCGCCGACGATGGCACGATCCGAATGTCGCAGAACGTTCCGCCGCTCGCTCCCGCGCAACGGCGCTTCGCGGCGACGTTCGGCCG
The DNA here is from genome assembly GCF_008274695.1 of Sphingomonas montanisoli. Lineage (GTDB taxonomy): Bacteria > Pseudomonadota > Alphaproteobacteria > Sphingomonadales > Sphingomonadaceae > Rhizorhabdus > Rhizorhabdus montanisoli. Next base: position 278,362 of record NZ_VTOU01000001.1, read on the forward strand.
TCTGCGCCAGCGGCCCGATCTGGTCGATCATCTCGGCTATGCCCCACCCGAAGGCTATGCCGCACACCGCCGCCTCGGCGGCGAATGGCTCAAGCGGGTGAGCGGGCATGACGCGATCGACCTGTCCAAGCTGATCGTCACCACCGGCGCGCAGCAGGCCATGACGCTGGCGTTCGACACGCTCTGCAAGCCGGGCGATACCCTGCTGTGTGAGGCCGCGACCTATTTCGGGATGCGATCGATCGCGCAGGTCGGCGGTTACAAGCTGCGCGGCATCGCGATGGACGGCGAAGGGCTGCTTCCCGACGCGCTCGACCAGGCGGCGGCCGAGAGCGGTGCGAAAGTGCTCTACACCCTGCCCACGCTGCAGAACCCGACGGGCCGTATCATGTCCTACCGGCGGCGGATGGACATCATCGATGTGGCACGCAAGCATGACCTGTGGATCGTCGAGGACGATCTTTATTCCGCCTTCGCGATCGGCACCGCGCCGCCGCCCCTCGCCGCCTATGCGCCCGATCGTTGCATCTACATCAACGGTACGTCCAAGGCTTTGGCCCCCGGATTGCGCGTCGGCTACATGGTGCTGCCCAATTCCGAACAGTTCGATGCGGCGCTGCGCCTGATCCGCGCCCGCATCTATTCGCCTGCCTCCCTGGGCGCGATGGTCGCGAGCCAGTGGATCGAGGACGGCACCGCCGACGAGGTGGTCGCCGAGGTCCAGGCCGAGATGCTCGCCCGCGGGGCCATCGCCCGCGACACGCTCGGCAGCGCCTGCGAAGCGCCCGCCGATCCGCGCTGCCCGCATCTGTGGCTGCCCATGCCCGAAATCGACGCCGAACGCCTCGCCGCCCGCGCGATGCGCGCGGGGGTCGAGATCACGCCGCCCTCAGCTCCGCTGGTGGATGCGGGGGCGGTGTCCGGCGTTCGGCTGTGCATCGGCGCGGTGGCCGATCGCGCCACATTGTCGGCCGCACTCGACCGGGTGGCGGAGGCCCTGCGCGAGCGTGATCATGGTGTCGTCTAGCCGTGACGCCCCTACACCTGGTCATTGCGAGGAGCCGCAGGCGACGTGGCAATCCATTCCGAACTGCGGAGTGGATTGCTTCGCTACGCTCGCAATGACGATTAGAGAGAGACCATGACCGATCCCTTCCCCATCTTCGACAGCTGGTTCGCCGAGGCGCGGACGAGCGAACCCAATGACGCCAATGCGATGGCGCTCGCCACCGTCGGCGCCGACGGCCAGCCTTCGGTGCGCATGGTCCTGTTGAAGGGCCACGACGCGCGCGGCTTCGTCTTCTACACCAATTTGGAGGGCCGAAAGGCGGGCGATCTGCTGGCGCAGCCCAAGGCCGCGCTTCTCTTTCACTGGAAGTCGCTGCGCCGCCAGATTCGCATCGAGGGGCCGGTCTCCCGCGTCACCGACGGCGAAGCCGACGCCTATTTCGCAAGCCGCGCGCGCGACTCGCAACTCGGCGCCTGGGCGTCAGACCAATCGCGCCCGCTCGATCGCCGCGAGACGTTCGAAGCACGCTTCGAAGAGGTGAAGGCCCGGTTCGAAGGCGGCGACGTACCGCGCCCACCCCACTGGTCGGGCTTCCGCGTTGCGCCCGAACGGATCGAGTTCTGGCAGGACCGCGCCCACCGCCTCCACGAACGCCGCCTGTTCACGCGGGCCGGCGACGGGTGGAGCGAAGGGCTGCTCTACCCGTGACGCTCAACGTCCGCGCAGCCTTGGCGTCGGTTTCGGTCGCCCTGATCCTCGCGATCCTGAAGGGTCATGCGGCGTGGATCAGCGGGTCGGTCGCGATGCTCGGATCGCTCGCGGACACAGTGCTCGATATCGTCGCCTCGCTGGCCACGCTCTACGGCGTCCGCCTCGCCGCGCGCCCGGCCGATCGCAAGCACCGCTTCGGCCACGGCAAGGCGGAGGCGATCGCCGCGGTCTTTCAGGTCGTGCTGATCAGCATGTCGGCCTTCGGGCTGATCATCCGCGCGATCGAGCAGTGGTTCGACGGCGCGGAGACCGGGGCAGCGCATGAGGGGATCGCTGTCTCGGCCCTCTCACTGATCCTGACCGGTGGGCTGCTGCTCTATCAGCGGAGGATCATCGCGCAGACCGGATCGATCGCGATCCGCACTGACAATGTCCACTATCAGAGCGACCTTCTGCTCAACGGCGCGGTGATCGTCGCACTCGTGCTCGACGGGTTCTTGGGGCTGCGGGGCGCCGATCCGCTATTCGGTATCGCGATCGCCCTGTGGCTCGCCTGGGGCGCATGGCGCGCGTCGGGCGATGCGATCGACCAGCTGATGGACAAGGAATGGCCCGAGGAAAAGCGCCAGGCCTTCCTGCGCGCCGCGAGCCGCCACCCGGAGTTGGATGGCATTCACGAGCTGCGCACCCGCACGTCGGGCGACCGTGATTTCGTCCAGTTCCACATCTGGGTCGATCCCGCGATGACGATCGGCGAAGCGCATCGCGCGATGGACGAGCTGGAGGCGCGGTTAATGGCTGAGTTCCCTGATACCGAAATCCTGATCCACCCCGAACCGACCGGGCAATTCGATCCGACCACGGAGATGACCGCGTGACCACCCTGCCCTTCCACCAGGTCGATGCCTTTGCCGACCGACCGTTCGTCGGCAATCCGGCCGCGGTGATGCCACTCGACGCTTGGCTGCCCGACGAGACGCTGCAGCGGATCGCCGAGGAGAATAATCTGGCCGAAACCGCCTTCCTCGTCCCCGACACGAGTAGCGAGGCCGATTACGAGCTGCGCTGGTTCACGCCGGCGGTCGAGGTCGCATTATGTGGCCATGCTACGCTGGCAAGCGGCCATGTGCTGCTTTCGGCCGATCCCGTGCTCGACAAGGTGCGCTTCCGAACGCGCAAATCCGGCCTGCTCGAAGTCGCGCGCGCAGAGACCGGCTATCGCCTTGCCTTGCCCGCGTGGAAGGTCGAACCCAAGCCGCTTCCCGTGCCCCTGCTTGGCGGGATCGGCGGCGCGCCGGTCGAGACCCTGTGGCGAGACGGCGGCTACGCGCTGCTCGTCTATAACAGCGAAAAGGACATCCGCGCGCTCGATCCCGACTTCCGGGCATTGAAGCCGCTGGGCGATCTACTGCTGATCGCAACAGCTCCCGGCGACGATACCGACATCGTCAGCCGTGCCTTCGCGCCGGGCGCGGGAATCGATGAGGATCCGGTAACGGGCTCCGCGCACTGCCTGCTGACCCCTTATTGGGCCGCGCGCCTCGGCCGCGACAGCTTCACCGCTTTTCAGGCGTCCGCGCGCGGCGGCCATTTGCGCTGCACGCTCAAGGGCGACTGGGCGATCCTGGAGGGGCAGTGCGTGACAGTGATAGAGGGGCGTTTCCGCCTCGACTAGACCTCATCGACCGACAATACTTCCATGCCGTGTTCCGACAGGCGCACGGCGAGTTCGAATTCGATCACCGCGCCGCCGGACAGCGGCGCCGTCGCCACGGTGGTGGTGAAACGCGCGCCCGCCTGCGCGACGAGCCCTGGAAACATTTCACCGAAGCTGCTGTCGGCGGCCACCGCATCGTCGAGCTGGCTGGCGGATAGCGGCTCGGCAAACTGACAGCCAATGCGTCCTTCGGCCATCCACAACACATAGGCTTCGCGCCAACCGACCAGCGGCACTTCCACCATCACACGCGAACCGAGAAACAGCATCGTATCGCCCAGCATCGAGAAGCCGCCCCCCGAAAGATCGGTGACGGTGACGTGCTGGATGATGTCGCCCTTCGCGCCTTCCATATCGAGTGCGATGCAGATGCCGGGCCGCAGCCGAGCCGAAAGATGGACTTCGATACGCTCGTCGTGACGCCGATCGCTCATGCCTGACCCCAACCCGGATTTGGTTCTATATCGGAGCAACCGCGGAAAAACGCCAAAAGTTCCGCCCGAAAACTAATCCAGGTTGATTTTACAATTGTACGGAAGCGCCAACTTTGCGCGCGGCCTACCGCTTCACCAGCGTCACCTGCGCGACGTCGATGCCGCCGCCCGCAAAGCCACCTTCGCAATACATCAGGTAGAAACGCCACAGCTTGACGAATTCGGCGTCGAACCCGTCGGGCAACTGGTTCGCCGCGACCGCCGCGTCGAAGCTGACCCGCCAGCGCTTGAGCGTCTCGGCATAATGCAGGCCGAAGCCGTGGCGGTCGCGCCATTCGAGGCCGGCCTTCTCCGCCGCAGCGCGAAAGCGGCTTTCGGAGATCAGCATGCCGCCGGGGAAGATATAGGTCTGCACGAAATCGGGATCGGTGCGGTAGCTGTCATACACCGCGTCGTCGATCGAGATGAACTGGATCGAGGCCTTACCGCCGGGCTTCAGCGCGCGGGCGATCGCCTGCATATAGGCCGGCCAATATTCCTCGCCGACTGCCTCGACCATTTCGACGCTGGCGACCGCATCATATCGATCGGGCACGTCGCGATAGTCGCAGATCTCGAAGCGCGCCTTGTGCCCCAGCCCTTTGGCGGCCAGCCGATCGTCGGCATATTTCTTCTGTTCGACCGACAAGGTGATCCCGGTGACGTCGGCGCCATATTCGGCTGCAGCCACCTCGGCGAGCCCACCCCAGCCGCAGCCGATTTCAAGCAGCTTGTCCCCCGGCTTGAGATCGAGCCGGTCGAGCATCGCGCGGATCTTGCGGGTCGATGCTTCCTCGAGCGTTTCTGCGGGCGAGATCGGCTCAGCGAACAGGGCCGACGAATAGCTCATCGTCTTGTCGAGCCACAGTTCGTAGAAATCATTGCCCAGATCGTAATGGAAGGAGATGTTCTTGCGGCTGTTCGCGCGGCTGTTCCGGCGGAAGGCGTGCAGGATCATGTTGAACGCGCGCAGCGGCCCCTGCGCACGGCCGAGTTCGCCCAGCGGGTGGCGGTTGCGCATGAACAGATCGAAGATCGGCACCGGATCGGGGCTGGTCCATTCGCCTTCGGCCCAACTGCGATACCAGCCGACCGATCCGGCGGTGACGAGGCGGACAAGCGGCATCCAGTTCTTGAGCTCGCAGATTGCGACGGGCCCGTTGGTGGGGTTGCCGAGCACGCGGAAGCTGCCGTCGGGCAAGGTCGCCTCGATCGCGCCTTCGACGAGCCCGCCGTGGATCGTGTCGAGCAACCGCTGGAATCCCGGTGCGAACAGCCGGGCGATCAGCCCTGCGCCTGTCGCGAAACCGCGATCGGCCTTGACGAGATGGCGACCGCGGGCGGCGGGCGGCTGGGCATTCATCGCTGGCGTTGCTCCCCTCACAACAGCGTCGATAACCGGCTGTATAACGGGGGATACGGGGCGGGAAGCGGGTTTGTTGCGGATTGTGTCGGCGGGCGAAAATTTTCGTGGACGCCTTCGCCTCCCCCCTCGTGAGGGAGATGTCAGCTTTTCGCCGCTGCCAACGCCCGCTCGCGCGCCTCGCGATGGCCGATCAGCGGCTCGGGATAATCGTTCGGCGCGCAGCCCGCCTCATGCGGATTGTGAATCGCATCGCCCTCTATCTCGCGCAGTTCCGGCACCCATTCGCGGATGTAATCGCCTGCGTCGAACTTCCGCGATTGCACCAGCGGCGCCATGATCCGGCCGAACGGGTTGCTGTCGATCCCAGTCCCGGCCACCCACTGCCAGTTGACGGCATTGTTGCCGTAATCCGCATCGACCAGCGTATCCCAGAACCATCGCTCGCCGCGCCGCCAGTCGATCAGCAGATGTTTGATCAGGAACGAGGCGGCGATCATCCGCACGCGGTTGTGCATGATCCCGGTCGCCCACAATTCGCGCATGCCGGCGTCGACGATCGGATAGCCGGTTCGTCCTTTCGTCCACGCATCGAAATCACGATCGGGCGCCGCGCCCGTCCGCCAGCGGAAATGATCATAGGCATCGCGCCCGTTCTTCCGCCCATAATCGGGCAGGATATCGATCACGTTCGCCGCGAAATCGCGCCACGCCACCTCGCGCAGCCACGGTTCGGCCTTGGCGCGGCCGTGCTTGGCGGCGCGGTGCCAGACATAGGCCGGCGAAACCTCGCCGAAGTGGAGATGCGGCGACAAACGCGACGTGCCCTCGATCGCGGGCATGTTGCGATCATGATCATAGTCTTCGATCTTGGGCAGGAAATCGGCGAGCGCCTCGCGCCCCCCAACCTCGCCCGGCGTCCAGATGTCGAAGCCCTTCGCCCAATCCGGTTTGGTCGGCAGCAGATCCCAGTCCGACAGCCGGTCGCCATCGATCGCGACATGCGGTGCGGTGAAGGCCGAGGGTGCGGGATGCGGCGTGGGCGGCGGCATCTGTTCCTTCAACGCGCGCCAGAAAGGCGTGAAGACGCGATAGCGCGTGTGCGATCCGGTCAGCACTCCATCGGGTGCGGCGAGCCGGCTGCCTTCGTAGAGCCGCAGATCGAGATGCCTGGCGAGCGCCTCCTCGGCCGCCTGCCACCAAGGTTCGTAATGATGGATCGCATGGATGCTTTTCGCGCCGACGGCCTCGGCGACCGCCCGCAACTCCTTCACCACATCGCCGCGCCGGAGCACGAGCCGCCCGCCTTTCTCGCGGATCGCCTCCCCCAGCGCGGTCAGGCTGTGGTGCAGCCACCAGCGCTGCGCACCGCCAATCGCCCAGGGACCGGCAGCAGCATCGTCGAGCACATAGACACCGATCCACGGCCCCTCATGGGTTGCGGCGGCGACGGCGGCTTGATCGGAAAGGCGGAGATCCTGGCGAAACCAGACGAGGGAGGCGGTCATGCGTCCCTTAACGCGCCGGCCGTGCGGGGGCTGCAAGCGTCTTGAGCAGGGTCGCGCGATCGGCCTCGGGCAGTGCGCGGAGAAGCTCGATCAGCTTGTCGTTGCTGCGCTTGCGCCGTTCGGCCTGCAACGCCTCATCCTTCTTGAGCAGCATTTCGAGCGCGTCGACGTCGATCGGGACGGCGGCGATCAACTGCAGCCGCTCGAGGCGCAGCGCGTCGATCTCGCTCTTGAGCTGCCCAGCGCGCGGATCGGGCTCGGCATAGACCTGTGCGGCAATCGTGCGCCCCTCTGGAGACAGGCCGCTCCAGTTCGCTCCGGGCGTCAGCACCACCGGCGCGGGTGCGACAGGCCGGGGTGCGGCGGCAAAAGCGGGAACGGCGAGCGCCGCGAACAGGGCAAAGCGAACGAACATCGGCAGCATCCTTTCGATAGCCCCGCTTTACGCCGGGCCCGGCGCCGCGACAAATGCGCGGTGGAGCGCGAGGATCGTCGCGACATGGCGGCGCGCCACCGCCATGCGATCGGCGCCATAACCTCCGCCGAGTGCGCTCGCGATCGGCAAAGCTCGCCCGCGCGCCATTCGCATCACGAACGCATCGCGCGCCGCCAGCCCGCCGTCGCTCAGCGCCAGCCGGCCGAGGCGGTCCTCGACATGCGGGTCGACGCCCGCCTGGTAAAGAATGAAATCGGGCGCGAAATCGTCGATCGCGCGCGGCAATGTCTCCGCCAGCGCGGCCAGATAGGCCTCGTCGCCCGTGGCGTCGGGCAGGCCCAGATCGAAGCTGCTACGCGCCTTGCGGGCCGGAAAATTCTTTTCGGCGTGGATAGAGAAGGTGAAGATGTCAGGCCGCCCGGCAAGCAAGGCAGCGGTCCCGTCGCCCTGGTGGACGTCGAGGTCGATGATCATCACGCGGGCGGCGTCGCCTTCGGCCACCAGCCGGTTCGCGGTGATCGCCAGATCGTTGAACACGCAATAGCCCGCGCCCGTATCGCCAAGCGCATGATGGCTGCCTCCCGCCATGTTCGCGGCATATCCATGTTCGAGCGCAAGCTTCGCCGCCAACCACGTCCCGCCCGGTGCCAGCTGCGCGCGGCGGGCGGTGCGCTGGACGATCGGAAAGCCGATCCGCCGCTCCTTCACCGGCGGCACCGCGCAGGTCAGCACCTCGGCGACGTAGGCAGGATCATGGATCGCCTCGATCCAGCCGACCGGCATCGGATCGGGCGTGTGGATGATGTGCGGCACCGCACTGTCCGCCAGCGCCTCCATCACCAGCCCATATTTGTCGAAGGCGAAGCCGCTCCCCGCCGCGCCCGGTGCGACATAATCGGGGTGATGGACGACGTGCAGCTTGTCAGCGCCGTCCGCCTGCCCCACCTCGTCCGTCATGGAAAGCGACTTCATGCGTCCCGATGTGCGGACGTTCCTCGACAAGATCAATGGCATGGACCGGCCCGCGCTCTATCGGATGGCCGCAGCCGACGCCCGCGCGCAATCGGCGCAGGACAATGCGCGCAGCGATCTGCCTGCCGAACCGATCGCCTTTCGTCGCGATCTGACCATCCCCGCCCCGCACGGATCGATCGCCGCGCGCTTCTACGATCCGCAGCCGGAACGCGACGAGGCGGGGCCGCTGATCGTGTTCATCCACGGCGGCGGCTTCGTGCTGGGCGATCTCGACACCTATGACAGCGCGGCCACCGCGATCGCCAATGGCACCGGGCTTCCCGTCATTTCGATCGCCTATCGCCTCGCGCCCGATCATCCCTGGCCCGCAGCACCCGACGATTGCGAGGCGGCGCTGCGCTGGATCGCGGAGCAGCCCGATCTGTTCGGCCGCGCCCATGATCGGATCGCTCTGGCGGGCGACAGCGCGGGGGCGACGCTCTCGATCGTATCGGCGATGGCGCTGCGCGAAACGCCCGCCGCCCTGCCCGTCACCGCTATTTGGGCGCTCTACCCCGCGACCGACCTGCGCCGACGCTATCCTTCGACCGAGCGGTTCGCCGAGGGTCATATGTTGACCGCCGAACTGCTCCGCTGGTTCAACGAATGCTACGCGCCTGATTTTCGCCATTGGCGCGCGTCGCCGGGGCATGGCATCCTGGCTGGTTTGCCCCCGGTGCTGGTGTCGACATCGTCGCTCGATCCGCTGCTCGATCAGGGCCGCGCCTTTGCCAAGGCGCTGGTCGAGGAAGGCGGCTCGGTCATCTATGACGAGGCGGCGGGTACGATCCACGGCTGGCTCACGTTGCGCCGCGCGCTTCCCTCCGCCAATGCCGATCTCGCCCGCAACCTTGCGCTTTTCCGCACATTGATCGACCTGAGGTGATCATGACCGACCTTCCCTACCGCCCCGCCGCCGCGATCATGCTGCTCAATGCCGAGAACAAGGTGTTCGTGGCACAGCGGATCGATACCAAGCTCGAAGCCTGGCAGATGCCGCAGGGCGGCCTCGATCCCGGCGAGGAGCCCGAAGCCGGCGCGCTGCGCGAACTCGAGGAGGAGACGGGCATTCCGCCGTCGCTCGTCGAGATCATCGGCAAGGCGCCCAGGGAATTGCTCTACGATCTGCCGCCCGAAATGCTCGGCAGAATGTGGGGCGGCAAATATCGCGGCCAGCGCCAGCACTGGTATATCGCCCGCTTCCTCGGCACCGACGCCGACGTGAACCTCGAAACCGAGCATCCCGAATTCCGCGCCTGGAAATGGGCCGATGCGAGCGAACTGGTCGACCTGATCGTGCCCTTCAAGAAAGAGCTTTACGCTCAAGTGGTCGATGCCTTCCGCGAGCATCTCGGGGTGCCTGAATAGGCACCCCTTTCCGGCACGCTAGAACCGCGTTCCGATTCCCACGCCGAACACCAGCGGATCGAGACGGACCTTCACCCGCTGCACGCCCGCAGCCGCGGTGGTCAGGCGGGTCTTGGTGTCGATGTCGACATATTTGACGTCGAAGTTGAGGAACACCTTCTCCGTCAGATCGAAGTCGATGCCGGCCTGCGCCGCCCAGCCGAAGCTGTCCGACATATGCACGTCGGTCGGCCCCACGGCACCGCGCAGCGCCTTCGACGCCTTCTCGTTGTAGAAGATCGTGTAGTTCACGCCCGCGCCGACATAGGGCCGCACCTTCGCCTCCGGCGCAAAATGATATTGCGCGGTCAGCGTGGGCGGCAGCACCCACGTCGATGCCAGCTTGCCCAGCGTGCCGGTCGTCCCGGTCCTGCCGCTCGCATTGTGCTTGGTGGTCGCGGCGATCAGTTCGAAGCCGACATGGTCGGTCGCCATATAGGTGACGTCGGCCTCGGGCATGATCGAGTTGTTCACCTTCACTTTCTCGCCCGGAAAGGCGGGCAGGATGCTGCTGCTCTTTTCGTTCGGCGCGACCAGGATGGCGCGCGCGCGGACGATCACGTCGCCCTGCTTCGCCTGCGCGGGGGCCGCTATGCCTGCGATCGCGGCCGTGGCGAGCAGGATGATGGTGCGGCGCATAGTCTGTCTCCTTCACTGCGTGACGAAGACCGCCCTGCGCCCGGACGAGGGATGCGACATTGACGGTGGTCAATCCCTCAGACCGTCATGCTGAACTTGTTTCAGCATCCACCAGCACCGCGAAGGCACGCTCGACGGCTTTACCAAACGCTACGGAATCAACCGCCTCGTCTTCTACGAAGCTGGTGGCGACATGAGTGCCGCAATCGAGCGTGAGAAACAGATCAAGCGGTGGCGGCGTGAGTGGAAGATCAACCTCATCGAGCGCGACAACCCGGCTTGGGAGGATCTGGCGGTGGGGTTGGGCTTTTGACCTCTTGGCTAGTCTCCAGCCGCCTGGTGGATGCTGAAACAAGTTCAGCATGACGGGTGGGTTTAGAGGGGAGTGATTTCCAAAATCTCGATCGCCTCGGCACGCCCTGCAAAGTCCACCCGCTCGCCCTCGTAAGCGCCGATCAACGCGCGGGCGATCGGGGAGGAGAAGGAGATGAGGCCGGCCGCCGGATCGGCCTCGTCATCGCCGACGATCGCGATCTCGTTGGTCTTGCCGTTGAGCCGGTAGCGGACGCGCGTGCCAAAAGCGGCTTCCTCGCCGTCCGCTAAAGGCTGCACCACGGCGGTGGCCTTGCGGGTTCGCCAGTAACGCAGGTCGCGCTTGATGGGCTTGAGGGTCTCGTCATCGCCGCCCTGGGCGACGCGTGCTTCGAGTTCGTCGACCCTTGCTTCGATCAGCTTGAGGCCGTTTTCGGTGACGAGATTGGGGCCAGGCGGGATCGGCAACTCGAACTTGGGTTCGAGATGCTCGTCGTCCCCCTCGCGCCGGAAGGCGACGCTCATTCCGCTGCCGCCATCTGCGGCGTGACGATCGACACGCCGTCGCCCGCGGTCGCGACGTGGCGGCGCACGCCGATCCGCTTGAGGAACAGCCACAGCGCCTCGACATGGATACCCGCGACCACCTTGAGCGTCAGCAGCGGGTGCCGCACGAACTGACGCACCCACTCGCCGTCGCTCATCTCGCGCCGCGCGCCCGCGAAGGCCGCCATGATCAGCGGGCCGTTGGCGTCACCGCCCTCGACGATCACCTTCGTCCGATCGCCGGGCACGTCGACCGTGAAGTCGTAGCGCATATCGATGTCCATGAAGGGCGAGACATAGAAGCATTTGTCGCACGCCTGCCGGATCGTTCCGTCCTGCGGGCCGTCCACCGGAATGACGTAGCTGTGGCGTTCCTTGAAGGTGTTCGTCACCTCATAGATGATCGTCGACAGGCTCCCGTCGCGGCGGTGGCAGAACCACACCGACAGCGGATTGAAGACATGGCCGAACATGCGGGGCATGGTCAGCAAACGGATCGCGCCGCCATCGGGTTCCTGCCCCGCCTGACGCACCAGCGCCTCGATCTGCGAGCGCAGCGGCGCACCCGATCGATCGCCGAAATCCTTGTCGAAGAAGGAAAACAGGTTGAAGCGATTGCGCGAGAACAGCCGCGACCTGGCCGACAGACCGTCGATCTCGTCAAGGTCGAACAGGCACTGGAACACCTTGTAGCGCAGTTTGTGCGCCCGCGGGCGGTAGCGCTGGTGAAAGACTTCGCCCGTGTAGATCGCAGACTTCACGCCGCAGCCGCCTCGCGTCCGCGCGCCAGTTCCATCGACAGACGGCCATTGGGGCTTTCGACGCTCCACGGCCGCTTCGCGCCCAGCATCTCCGCGACCGCGAGGCCCGATTGCAGACCGTCCTCGTGGAAACCCGCGCCCAGATGCGCGCCACAGAAGAAGGTGTTGCGCGTGCCCTGAATCCCCCAGATCTCGCGCTGCGCCTCCAGAGCGGCATGATCGAAGATCGGATGTTCGAAGGTCGTGCGATTGATCTCGTGCCCCGCCCCGATCGCGCGATTGGGGTTGAGCGTGACGATCAGCGGGCGCTTGGTCTCGAACCCCTGCAGCCGGTTCATCCAATAAGAGACGCACAGGTCTCCGGTCGCGTCATTGGCGTGGCGGCGGCCGAAATAATTCCACGCGCCCCATAGCGAACGCCGCTTGGGCATCAGCGCAGGATCGTCGTGCAACACGGTAAGGTTGGTCGAATAGCGAAAGGCACCCAGGATCGCGCGCTCCTGCGGAGACGGATCGGCCAGCATCGCGAGCGCCTGATTGCCGTGCGACGCAATCACCACCTCGTCGAACGTATCGCGATGACCCGCCGTGTCGACGATCGTCACTTGCCCGCCTTTGCGCTCAACCTGCGCGACCGGCGTGCCGACCCGGAACTCGCCTGCGAAATCGCTCAGCATACGTTCGACATAGGCACGGCTGCCGCCCACCACCGTCCGCCATTTGGGACGCGCGCCCAGATTGAGCAGGCCGTGATTGTCGCAGAAGCGCACGAACGCTTCGGCCGGATAATCGAGCAGCAATTGCGCGGGCGCGGACCAGATCGCCGCCGCCATCGGCAGCAGATGATCGTCGCGAAACGCATCGCCATAGCGCCCCTGTTCGAGCATCTGGCCCAGCGTCATATCGCCGAAACCGCCAATCCCCGCCGCCGCCTCGCGATAGAAGCGGACGAGATTGCGCAGCATCGACCAGAAGCGCGCCGAAAACAGGTTGGATGGCTGCGCGAACAGCTGCCAGATCCGGTCGCCGGCGGCATATTCGAGCTTCCCGTCGTCGAGCGACACGGCAAAGCTCATGTCGGTCACGCGCGCCTCGACACCCAGATGGCGCAGCATCGCGATCAGATTGGGATAGGTGCGGTCATTATAGACGATGAAGCCGGTGTCGACGGGCAGCGTCCGGCCGCCGCCCATATCGACATCGATCGTGCGGCTGTGCCCGCCGGGCCGCCCTTCAGCCTCATACAGCACGACATCGTTGGTCCTGGCGAGGAGCCACGCGGCCGAAAGCCCGGCGATCCCGCTGCCCACCACCGCGATACGTTGTCCGCTGCGGCCTTCACTCATCACGATACCCCACCTGAATGCACGGCCTGCGCCGGCCATCGCCCAGTTACGGGCGCGATAGCGCGCGGGTTGCGAACCGTCCCCAGTCGCACAGCTAAACTGTGTCACGGCAATGCGGAAGTCCCGACCACGAAACGAAGCCGATCGCAACCACTTGGCCTCGCCCGCCGTATTGCCTACCAAATGACGAAGGGGGGACGATCGGGGGCAGGCATGACGGCCATCACCAGCATCATAGTCGCGGCCATCGTCCTGTCGGTGATGATGGCGACCGCATGGTGGTTGCAGAAGCGCACGGGCCAGTCGGGCTGGGCCGATGTCTTCTGGTCCTTCGCGATCGGCATGGGCGGAATCATCACCTGCTTCGCGCATATCGGCGGCGCCCCCGCGCTGCGCACCGGGCTTGTTGCGGCAATGGTGATCTTCTGGTCGGTCCGGCTGGGGCATCACATCCTGATCCGCACGCTCGGCGCCAAGAGCGAGGACCCGCGCTACGCCGACCTGCGCCGCGAATGGGGCGACCGCTTCCAGATGCGGCTGTTCCTGTTCCTGCATATCCAGGCTTTGTGCGGCCTCGGCCTCGTCGTCAGCGTCTTCGCCGCCGCGCACCGGCCGGGCGATTTCCCGCTGCTCACCGACTGGATCGGGCTGGCAATCCTGATCGTCTCGGTAATCGGCGAAGGCGTGGCCGACCGGCAGCTGCGCGCCTTCGCGAAGGGTCCGGCGAACAAGGGCAAGGTCTGCGACGTCGGGCTGTGGGGTTGGTCGCGCCACCCGAACTACTTCTTCGAATGGCTCGGCTGGATCGCCTATGCCGTAATCGCAATCGATCCTATGGGCGGATGGTGGCAGGGCTGGCTCGCGTTGATCGGCCCGTTGCTGATGTACTGGCTGCTCGTCTATGCCTCGGGCATTCCCCCGCTCGAAGCGCACATGCTCCGATCGCGGGGCCAAGCTTTCCGCGATTATCAGGCGCGCACAAGCGCCTTCTTCCCTCTCCCTCCCAGAAAGTAAGCGACTTCATGGATCTGATCGCGCTCGCCACCACCGCCGTCGAGCGGCTGCCGCTTCCCGATGCCGTCACGCTGGGGGGAGTCCGCTTTCTCGTCGGCAATACCGGCCGTCGGCTTGCCAAGTTGCCGAGCAACGATGCCGAATTCGCCAGGACGATGGCCGATTACCCGATCGCCACGCACACCGACGACGCGAACGCCCAGCATTACGAAGTGCCCGCCGGCTTCTTTGACTTGTGCCTCGGCCCGCGTCGCAAATACAGCTCGTGCTTCTACCCCTCGCCGTCCTCGACGATCGCCGAGGCCGAGGAGGCCGCGCTTGCGCAGACGGTCGAACATGCGAAGATCGAGGATGGGATGGACGTGCTCGAACTCGGCTGCGGCTGGGGCTCGCTCAGCCTCTACATGGCCGAGACCTTCCCCAATGCGCGGATCACCGGAGTCTCCAACTCGCACGGCCAGCGCGAGCATATCGAGAAGCTGGCCGCCGCGAAGGGGCTGACCAACCTGACGATCATCACCTGCGACATGAACGATTTCCAGCCGGAAAAGCGTTTCGATCGCGTGGTTTCGGTCGAGATGTTCGAGCATATGTCGAACTGGGATGCGCTGCTCGGCCGGGTGAAACAGTGGGTGAAACCGGAAGGCTATCTCTTCATCCACATCTTCACGCACGACAAATCCTGTTACCGCTTCGACCATGCCGACAAGGCCGACTGGATCGCGCAGCATTTCTTCACCGGCGGCGTCATGCCCAGCCACGGCCTGATCCGCCAATATCCGCAGCATTTCACCGTCGAGGAGGAATGGCGCTGGAACGGCAAGCATTACGAACGCACCGCATTCGACTGGCTCGCCCGCTTCGACGCGAACATCGACAAGATCCGTCTGATCCTGAAGGAAACCTACGGCAAGGATGCGAGCCTGTGGGAGCGCCGCTGGCGCATGTTCTTCCTCGCGACCGCTGGCCTCTTCGGCTGGCAGGACGGCGTGCCATGGGCGGTGAGCCATTATCGGTTGAAGCCGTCCCAGTAAGTCCTCCCCGGGACGGGGAGGTGGCGCCGAAGGCGACGGAGGGGGGCCATCACAAGCGATGCGCCCAGCCGCCTGCCCCCTCCACCGCTAAGCGGTCCCCCTCCCCGTTCCGGGGAGGATTTAGAGCGCCGCCTTCGCCTTCTCCCAATCCTTGCCGTCGAACGGCACGATCGTGACGTCGAGATCCTCCCAGTCATCCACGCATTTCAGGTGGATGCTGATCCCCTCCGGATGAGAACGCGGGCGGTAGAAACTCTTGATGCCGCATTGCGAGCAGAAGATGTGCCGCGCCTTGCCGGTCCCGAAGCGGTAGGTGGTCGTGTCCTTCTGCCCCTCGACCAGTCGAAAGCGCGTGTCCGGCACGATCAGGTGGAGATAGCCGGTCATCGAACAGATCGAGCAATTGCAGTCGAGGATGTCGATCGGCCCGTCGTCGACCGTCGCTTCGAACCGCACCAGACCGCAATGGCAACCGCCCTCGATCTTCACCGGGTAACCGTCCGCGTCAGGAAGTAGGCGGCGGTCGCCGACGATCCGGAGATGAAGGTGCCCCAGGCGATGTCGGCCAGCGTGATCTTGGTCGACCAGACGACGAGCGTCGCCTGATTGGTGAGATCGTAGGTCGCGTAGCAGAAGAAGCCGAACGCTGCGCCTTTCACCAACGCGCCCTGCCATCCACCGCCCGACAGCGCGGGGTTGACCGCGAAATAGACGAGGCCGCCGATGTAGATCAGATAGAAGATCACCGCCGTCACCATCCGGGGCTCGGGCGCCAGGATCGATCCGATGATCGGTTTGTACAGATGGGGCCCCACCTGGGTCAGCCAGATCGCATCGATGATCGCGAACACGATCATGGTGGCGATATAGGCGACGAAGATCCTCAGCATAAGCGCGTTCTCCTGTGTCGTTCCATCATGAACGACTCTTACGGCTCCGTCACGTCATCTCCCTGTCTCGTCATTGCGAGGAGCCGGAGGCGACGGAGCAACACGCGTCCCAACGTCGGACTGGATTGCTTCGCTCCGCTCGCAATGACGAATTGAGGCGCTGGCACCCCGCATCTTCCGCCCTTGCCTTTCCCCCGCCGCGCGTCGATGAGGGGCGGGTCCCGCCAGGGGAGAGGCCGGGCGACAGAGGAATCATGGCCACCCAGTCAAAGGGCCGCAGTGCGGCGGTGTTCATCGTCGCCACCATCCTGATCGACGCGATCGGTTTCGGCATCATCATCCCGGTGATGCCGCGGCTGGTGATGCAGCTCGGCCATGTCGATATCGCCACGGCGACATGGATCGGCGGCTGGATGTCGGCGATCTATGCGGTGATGCAGTTCCTGTGCGGGCCGCTGGCCGGCAATCTGGGCGATCGCTTCGGGCGGCGACCGGTGCTGCTGCTGGCGCTGGGCGGGTTCACGATCGATTATCTGCTGATGGGCTTCGCGCCGACGCTCGCCTGGCTGTTCGCCGGGCGACTGATCGCGGGCGTCTTCGGCGCGTCGTTTGGCCCCGCCACCGCCGCGCTGGCTGACATCACCCCGCCCGAGAACCGCGCCAAAAGCTTCGGCCTGGTCGGCGCGGCGTTCGGGATCGGCTTCATCGTCGGCCCCGCGATCGGCGGCCTGCTCGGTGAGATCGACGCGCGCGCGCCCTTCTATGCCGCCGCCGCTTTTTCGGCCGCCAACTTCCTGTTCGGGCTGTTCTATTTCCCGGAAACGCTCGCGCCCGAAAATCGCCGATCGTTCCAGTGGCGCCGCGCCAATCCGATTGGCGCGTTGATGGCGGCGGGCAAGCTGCAGGGCGTGCTCGGCCTCGCCGGCATCCTGCTGCTGTGGAACATCGCGTCCATGGTCTATCCGGCGACCTGGTCCTTCTTTGCGATCGCTCGGTTCGATTGGTCGAATGGGATGATCGGCGCGTCGCTCGCGATCGCCGGCATATCGATGACGGTCGTGCAGGGCGGCATCCTCGGCCGGGTCGTCAAGCGTCTTCGCGAGCGCAAAACCGCGATGCTCGGCGTCGCCGTGGCAGCGGTCGGCTATCTCGCCCATGCCTTCAATCCTTACGGATCGCTTGCCTTCGTGCTGGTCGGCGCCACCGCGCTGCAGGCGCTCGTCCAGCCGTCGATCACCGCGATGATGTCGCAGCGCGCCCCCGCCAATGCGCAAGGCGAGATGCAGGGCTTCATCGGCAGCCTGAACGCGATCGGTGCGATTGCGGGGCCGCTGCTGCTCAACCCCGCGCTCGCTTACTTCACCAGCCCGACGGCGCCGGTCCACTTCGCCGGCGCCGCCTTCATCATCGCGGCCGCTTTCGCCGTCGCCGCCTTGGTCGCGCTGTCGATGGCGAAACCGATGCGCGAAGTGGACGCGGAGAAAGCCACTTCTCCCTAACCTCGTCATTGCGAGGAGCCGTAGGCGACGTGGCAATCCACTCCGATCTGCGGAATGGATTGCTTCGCTACGCTCGCAATGACGAGGTTGGGTTCAGAGCGACTTCAGCATCGCCAGCACGTCGCCATACCGCCCTTCCGCCTCGGCGAAGCGTAGCGGCTTGACGCGTTCGACCAGGATCTCCGCTGGTGTCGGCGTGGTCGCGAAGAGACCCATCACCTCGTCGATATAATCCTGCAGCGGCATATAGCCTTCGCGGGTCGACTGGCCCGGCGTTAAGCCGGTCTGCACCGCTGGTGGCGCCAGTTCGATCACCTCGACGCTCCCGCGCAGCTGTTCGCGCAGGCTCACCGTATAGCTGTGGATGGCCGCCTTGCTTGCCGAATAGATGGGCGCCTTCATCAGCGGGACGAACGCCAGGCCCGAACTGACATTGACGATCGCGGCATCGGGCTGCGTCCCAAGATGATCGACCAACGCGGCATTAAGCCGGATCGGGCCGAGCAGGTTGGTCACGATCGTCTCTTCGGCGCCGTTGAGCCCATCGCCACGGGTCAGATCGTCGGTGCGCATCATGCCGGCATTGTTGATCACGACGTTAAGGCGCGGATGCTCGGCGATCAGAGTCCTCGCGAAGGCCGCGATCGATTCCGCGCTTTCGACGTCCAGCTCGATCGCATGCATGCCGGTGCGGCCCGCGATCGTCTCGTCGAGCGCATCGCGGCGGCGACCCGCGACGATCACGTCATTGCCCAGATCGTTGAAACGGCGCGCAAGCTCGCGCCCGATCCCGCTGCCGCCGCCGGTGATAAGAATAGTGTTACCGCTGGTCTTCATCGTCCAAATCCTTGTTCGAGAGGATGATGAGCCTTATTTAATCCATTAGTTTCGATTCGAAAGAAGGCACCTGAAAGTGCCGTAGTTACCCGAAGGTAAGTAATAATGGCGACGAACCCGCACGACTTTCCCTTCTCAACTGATCCGCGCGTCGAGGCGCTCGTGACCGAGGTGATCGGCCGCGTCGCCGACAAATGGACGATGCTGGTTCTGGAGGCTTTGGAGGAGCATGGCGAACTGCGCTTCACCGCGCTCGCCCGCGAAATCCCCGGCGTCAGCCAGAAGATGCTGACCCAGACGGTCCGCGCGATGGAACGCGACGGCCTGCTGACACGCACGGTGCATCCGGTCGTCCCACCGCGCGTGGATTATAGGCTCACCGACTTGGGCCACAGTCTCGGCGAGGCATTCTGCGGCGTATGGCAATGGGCGGAGGCAAACCTGTCGGCGATCGACGCGGCGCGCACGGCATTCGACGCGCGGAAGGGTTAGACAACCTCCCCTCCCCACTCGTCATTGCGAGCTTAGCGAAGCAATCCAGGCCCGCAAATGAGATGGTCGCGAGCCTCTCCAATGCGGGCCTGGATTGCTTCGTCGCCTTCGGCTTCTCGCAATGACGAGGGTAAGTAGCGGCTAAATCCCGTCCACCACCGGCTCGTAGCCCAGCGCCGCCAGCCCCGCCCCGATCGCGGCGATGCACGCCTCCACCGTCGCCGGGTCGGTCGATCGCACCACGAAGTTCGCTCCACCCCTGCCCTCGCGCCAGAACGGGTAGCTGCCGATCTGCGATCCGTCATGCGCCGCCTCGGTCGCGCGCAGCAGGTCGGCGACCTCGCTTTCGGGCACCCAGCAGCCGATCGTCCGCGACAGCATCGGGCGGCCGCCCTCCAGCGTGCCTGACAGCGCGTCCAGCATCAGTTCGGCGATGCGCGGAACACCGGCCAGGATGAAGATGTCGCCCACGCGGATGCCCGGCGCGCCGGTCGCGGCATTCTTGATCAGCGTCGCGCCGGCGGGCACTCGCGCCATGCGCAGCCGTGCGTCGTTGATGCCCCCGCGCGACTCGTAATAGCCTTCCAGCACCGCGCGCGCCTCGGGGTGGATCTCCACCTCGACGCCCAGCGCCGCCGCGATCGCATCGACGGTGATGTCGTCATGCGTCGGGCCGATGCCCCCGGTGGTGAACAGATAGTCGTTGCGGGCCTTCAGCGCGTTCACCGCCTCGCCGATCGCGCCGATATCGTCGGCGACGACGCGAACCTCGGTCAGCCTTATGCCCTGTGTGTTCAGCCAAGTCGCAACCTGCCCGACATTCTTGTCCTGCGTGCGCCCTGACAGGATCTCGTCGCCGATGATCAGCAGGGCGGCGGTCCAGATGCGGTCGGATGTCATGCCCACCGCCATAACGTGCTGTGCCGCACTCGCAAAGTGAGGACGATTGGACTATATCGACATGCATGACGACCTATGTGAACGCCGACGAAGCCGTCCATTCGCGCACCAGCGCGATCAAGCTGCACGGGCCCGCTGACTTCGAAGGGATGCGCGCCGCCGGTCGCCTCGCCGCCGAGATCCTCGATGCGGTCGCCCCCCATGTCGTTCCCGGCGTCACCACCGAAGAGATTGACCGCATCGTCTATGACATGACGATCGCGGGCGGCGCGGTGCCCGCCACGATGCATTATCGCGGATATACCCATAGCTGCTGCATCAGCATCAACCATGTCGTGTGCCATGGCATTCCGGGCAGCCGCACCCTGAAGGACGGCGACATCGTCAATGTCGACGTCACCCCCCTGCTCAATGGCTGGCATGGCGATTCGAGCCGGATGTATCTGGCAGGCGATGTCGGCGTGAAATCGCGCCGGTTGGTCGAGGTCACGCATGAATGCCTGATGCTGGGCATCGAGCAAGCGAAGCCCGGCAATCGCCTGGGCGACATCAGCCACGCGATCCAGACGCACGCCGAAAAGCATCGCTACGGCGTGGTCCGCGATTTCTGCGGTCACGGCCTGGGCCGCGTGTTCCACGATGCCCCGGAGGTCGTCCATATCGGCCGCCCCGGCACCGGCCCCGAGCTCAAGCCCGGCATGTTCTTCACGATCGAACCGATGATCAACATCGGCCGTCCGGACGTGAAGATGCTCGACGATGGCTGGACGGCGGTCACACGCGATCGATCGCTCTCGGCGCAGTTCGAACATTCGATCGGCATCACCGAAACCGGCTGCGAGATCTTCACGCTCAGCCCACGCGGCCTGCACCGACCACCTTACGCCTGAACACCCTTCGTCATCGCGACGGTCCAAGGAGCCTGCTTATGCATCGTCGTGTCACGATATTGGCTGCATTATCGATGCTGACGCTGGCCAGCATGGCACAGGCGGAAAACCTCACGCTCGTCTGCCAGGGTCAGGGCGAGAAGCTCGGCTCGGGCTATAAGAGCGGCTATATGTGGGACGACAAGCAAAAGAAGTACGTTCCCCAGAGCGGCATCGAGAACGAAATGCGCCCCTATGCTGCGGCGGTGACGGTGCGCGTTTCGGGCGACAGCGGATCGGTCCAGCTTCCCAAATCGATGATCCCCCCGATCCATGGTAGCGGCGATGGAGATGGATGGTGGCCGCTCAACGACGTCATCGTCGGCGACAGGGAAGTCCGCGCGAGCTTCAAGCTCAACGGGCTCAACCATCCCAAGCTGCGCATCGATCGCATGACGGGCATGTTGACGATGAGCGGAACTGGCTTCGATTTCACCGGGCGCTGCGAAAAAACCGACGCCAACGAACGCCGCTTCTGAACGATCACCGCTTGGGCATCATCCGCCCAAAAAAACGGCACCTGTAACAAAACTGCCCTCATATGCGGCAGCGCAACAGAATATCGCGACAGCGTGGCGCACTATCCTTGCGACTCGCTTCGTGGCACGCTTATGGGACTTTTGTTGCGCGGGCCGGGGAGGGCCAAGTGAAGAAGATCGAAGCCATCATTAAGCCCTTCAAGCTCGACGAGGTGAAGGAAGCGCTGCACGAAGTGGGCGTGTCCGGCATCACCGTCACCGAGGCCAAGGGTTTCGGGCGCCAGAAGGGCCATACCGAACTTTATCGCGGCGCCGAATATGTCGTCGATTTCCTCCCCAAGGTGAAGCTCGAGGTCGTCGTCGAAGACAGCCTCGCCGATCGCGTCGTGGAGGCGATCGCCGCCGCCGCGCAGACCGGCCGCATCGGGGACGGAAAGATCTTCATCATTCCGGTCGAAGGGGCGGTCCGCATCCGCACCGGGGAGAGGGACGGCGACGCGATCTGATCGCGCACCGCCGACAGTCAACGGGGTGACAATGATCGCCCGCTCAGTTTCAAAAGCATTCTCACGGGGAAGGCACTATCATGGCGAACAAGGCGTCTGACGTCCTGAAGATGATCAAGGATCAGGAGATCGAGTGGGTCGATCTTCGTTTCACCGATCCCAAGGGCAAGTGGCAGCACCTGACGATGGTCTCGAGCGTCGTCGGCGAAGACGAGCTCAACGAAGGCTTCATGTTCGACGGTTCGTCGATCGAAGGCTGGAAGGCCATCAACGAATCGGACATGGTCCTGAAGCCCGATCTGGACGCGGTGTGGACCGATCCTTTCTCGGCAACCCCGATGCTGATCCTGGTCTGCGACATCGTCGAGCCTTCGACCGGTGAGCTTTATGCCCGCGATCCGCGTTCGTGCGCCAAGCGCGCCGAAGCCTATGTGAAGACGCTGGGTATCGGCGACACGATCTACGTCGGGCCGGAAGCCGAATTTTTCATGTTCGACGACGTGCGCTTCGACAACACCTACAGCTCGTCCTACTACCACATCGACGACATCGAGCTGCCGACCAACACCGGCAAGGAATATGAAGGCGGCAACCTCGCCCATCGTCCGCGCGCGAAGGGTGGCTACTTCCCGGTCGCGCCGGTCGACTCGGCCGTCGACATCCGGGCCGAGATGGTCACGACCATGCTCGAAATGGGCCTGCCCTGCGACAAGCATCACCACGAAGTCGCCGCCGCTCAGCACGAGCTCGGCCTCACCTTCGGCACGCTCGTCCAGACGGCCGATCGCATGCAGATCTATAAGTATGTCGTGTGGCAGGTCGCTCAGGCCTACGGCAAGACCGTGACCTTCATGCCGAAACCGATCGCCAAGGATAACGGCTCGGGCATGCACACCCACATGTCGATCTGGGACAAGGGCAACCCCCTGTTCGCCGGCAACGGCTATGCCGGTCTGTCCGACATGTGCCTGTACTTCATCGGCGGCGTCATCAAGCACGCCAAGGCGCTCAACGCCTTCACCAACCCGACCACCAACAGCTACAAGCGCCTGGTACCGGGTTACGAAGCCCCCGTGCTGCTCGCTTATTCCGCGCGCAACCGCTCGGCTTCGTGCCGCATCCCTTATGGTGCGGGCGCCAAGGCGAAGCGCGTCGAGTTCCGCTTCCCCGACGCGATGGCCAATCCGTATCTCTGCTATGCAGCGCTGCTGATGGCTGGCCTCGACGGCATCGAGAACAAGATCCATCCCGGCGACGCGATGGACAAGAACCTCTACGATCTGCCGCCGGAAGAGCTGAAGGAAATCCCGACGGTCTGCGGTTCGCTCCGCGAAGCGCTGAACAGCCTGGAAGCCGATCATGCCTTCCTCACCAAGGGCGGCGTGTTCACCGAGGACCAGATCGAGAGCTATATCGAGCTCAAGTGGCCGGAAGTCGCCCGCTGGGAAATGACGCCGAGCCCGGTCGAATTCGACATGTACTATTCGAGCTGATCCCTCACCGGATCGAAGAGAAGGGGCGTCCCGGCCATGCCGGGGCGCCCTTTTCTTTTGTCTTTCATCCTCCCTCTGGCGGGGGAGGTGGCGACGGAGGGGGAGGATGCGGAACCTCCTATTGGCCGCCGCCCTCCCACTCCGTCAGCTTACGCCGACACCTCCCCCTGGCGGGGGAGGATCAGTCAGGCGCGAAACATCCCAAAGAACGTCCGCATCTCCTCCACGAACAGCCCCGGCTCCTGCAGCGCCGCGAAATGGCCGCCCTTCGGCGGTTCGCTCCAATAGACGAGGTTACCCATGTGCCTCTCCATCCAGCGGCGCGAAGCGTGGCGGGTTTCGCCCTGGAACGCCGAATAGCCCGCCGGTATCGGAACGCCGACCGGCATCTGATAGGGCGAATGACGCAGTTCCCAGTAAAGCCGCGCCGACGATGCCGCGGTCGCGGTCAGCCAGTAGAGCGTGATGTTGTCGAGCAGGTCGTCGATCGCGAACACGTTAAGCGGATCGCCATCGCAGTCGGTCGTCCAGTCGCGGAACTTCTCGTAGATCCACGCCGCCTGCCCCACCGGCGAGTCGGTCAGCGCGTAACCGATCGTCTGCGGCCGGGTCGATTGCTCCATCATGTAGCCACGCAGCCACATGTCGCCCTGTGCGCGTTGCGCCAAATAGCGCTTCTCGTCCTCGTCGGCGTTGGCGATATCCTCTGCGGTGGGGATCGTGAAGGCCAGGTTCGAGTGGTAGGCGACCAGCCCCGGCGCCGCATCGCCCGCCATCTGGAGCGTGATCGACGCGCCATAATCGCCGCCCTGCGCGACATAGCGATCATAACCGAGCCGTCGCATCAGTTCGGCCCACGCCTTCGCCGTCTTGGCGATGCTCCAGCCATGTTCAGCCGGCTTGCCGGAGAAGGCGAAACCGGGACAGGACGGCAGGATCAGGTGAAATGCATCCTCCGCCTTCCCGCCATGCGCGACCGGATCGACCAGCGGGCCGATGACATGAACGAACTCGAGCACCGAACCCGGCCAGCCATGCGTCATGATAAGCGGCAGCGCATTTTCGTGCTTCGACCGGATGTGGAGGAAGTGGATATCGAGCCCGTCGATCGTGGTGATGTGCTGCCCCCACCCGTTGAGCATCGCCTCGCACCGGCGCCAGTCGTAATTCTCCGCCCAATGCTTCACGAGCCGCTGCATGTCGGCGATCGGTACGCCCTGCTTCCACTCGCCGATCGTCTCGGCCTCGGGCCAGCGCGCATGGCGCAGGCGGCTGCGCAGATCGTCCAACTCGCTCTGCGCTATTTCGGTGTGAAACGGCCTGATCGTCTCGTCCATTCATCCTCTCCTTTATTTTGCCGGAGAGACTGGCGGACATTCGTTTCGGCCGGAAGTCTATTCGTTGCTCGTTCGGTGGACAAACACACCCACGCCGGATGCCGCGAGCAGAACGGCCGCCGCAATCCCGAACGCCGCCCAGGGATGCGTCGTGATCGTCATCGCATAGATCCAGCCGAAGAAGATCGGCGATCCGATCCCGGCAATCGCGCCGACGCTGTTGTTCGCGCCCTGCAACTGCCCCTGCTCGCGCTCCGAAACGCGCCGCGTCATCATCGCCTGGATCGTCGGCATGGCGAGCCCCCAGGCCGCGTTGGGGATCAGCGCGAGCGCAAACATCAGCGGGCTCTGCGCGAAAGCGATCATCGCAAGGCCGAAGGCGCCGCCGAACAGGCCGAGCAGCATCGTCACCCGGTCGCCCAGCCGCTTCGTCACCGGCCCGACCACCAGCCCCTGCACGACCATATCGAGCACTCCTGCCCCCGCCAGCAGCAGGCCGACGCCGAGCGTGCCGATCCCGTAGCGATGATCGGCGTACAGCACATAGACCGCCGCAAAGACGTGGTGCGAGAAATAGACGAGGAAGTTGACCGTCGCGAGGCTCGCCAGCTCGGGATGCGACCGCAGCAGGGTCAGCGCGCCGACCGGGTTGGCCCGCCGCCACGAAAACGCCATCCGCCGGTCCTTCGGCAGCGATTCCGGCAACACGAGCAGCCCGTAGAGGAAGGCGATCGCCGACAAAGCCGCCGCTGTCCAGAACGGCACGCGCGGCCCGAAGACGCCGAGCATTCCGCCCAGCGCCGGCCCGATCACGAAGCCCGCGCCGAACGCCGCGCCGATCAGGCCATAGGCCCGCGCGCGTCCCTCGGGCGGGGTGATGTCGGCCATATAGGCGTTGACGGCGGTGAAGCTCGACGATGTGACGCCGCCGATGATCCGCCCGATCACCAGCCATGCCATGCTGGGCGCCATCGCCATCATCACCCAGTCCGCGGCGAGGCCCGCGGTCGAGATCAGGATCACCGGGCGCCGCCCGAAACGATCGGACAGCGATCCGATCAGCGGCGAGCAGACGAACTGCATCATCGCCCATAAGGCGACCAGCACCCCGTTCCACTCGCCCGCCGCCGCGTTCGATCCGGCAAATTCGGTGATCAATGTCGGCAGGACGGGGATGACGAGCCCCATCGCCATCACGTCGAACATCGCGGTGATAAGAATGAAGGCGATCGCCGCGCGGTTCTCGCGCGGGGGCGTGGGGATGCTGCTGGACGGCATTCGCAGCGGTCTAAGCGCGAAATATGACGGCGGCAACGGTTGCCCAAAAGCCGGTTAACGGCTAGATAGTGCGCGTCCGCTCCGCCGGACCGCCGGCGGCCCCCACATCACCGAAGCTGCGTTCGCGCCGATCCGCGCGTCACGCCACCGTCACTTGTCCGCGTCAGGAACTGCCCGTGCATTCGCCTGCCCCTCCCAAACAAGCCACGCCCCACCCCGGCATCCATTTCCGCGAGTTCGTCGCGATGATGGCGATGGTCATGGCGGTGAACGCGCTGGGCGTCGACATGATGCTCCCCGCCTTGCCGGCGATCAGCGCCGATCTCGGCGTCACCGTGGAAAATCACCGCCAATGGGTGATCGCCATCTACATGGCCGGCTTTTCGGTGATGCAGCTCGTTTATGGCCCGCTGGCCGATCGCTTTGGCCGACGGCCGATCCTGATCGCCACGATCGCGGTCTATGCGGCCATGAGCCTGATCGCCTCGGTGGCGGCCAGCTTCACCTTGTTGCTTGTGGCGCGGCTGCTTCAGGGCATGGCATCGGCATCGACCCGCGTTCTTTCGGTTTCGGTCGTGCGTGACTGTTATGGCGGGCGCACGATGGCGCGGGTCATGTCGCTGTGCACGATGGTGTTCCTCGCGGTGCCCATCCTCGCCCCATCGCTCGGCCAGCTCGTCCTGCTGATCGCGCCGTGGCGCGGCATCTTCTACGCGCTCGCCGCCTTCAGCGGCCTCGTCGCTTTGTGGGTCGCGCTGCGCCTTCCAGAAACGCTCCATCCGGAGGATCGCCGCGCGATCACCGTCGCCTCGATCGCATCTGCGATGAAGCACACGCTCACCAACCGCTATTCGCTTGGCTACACCCTGTGCATCGCCTGCATGTTCTCGTGCATCATGAGCTTCATCAACAGCGCCGAGCAGGTGTTCGTCGACGTGTTCGACGTCGAGCAGGTCTTCCCGCTGATCTTCGCGGGCATCGCCGGTACGATGGCGCTGGCGGCGTTGATCAATTCGCGCATCGTCGAGCGTTACGGAATGCGCAAGGTCTCGCACAGCGCGCTGCTGGGCATGCTCGCGATCAACCTCGTCCACCTTGCGACCATCGTCGCTGGTCATGAAACGGTCGTCACCTTCGCGATCCTGCAGGGCATGATGATGTTCTGCTTCAACCTGACCGGATCGAACTTCAACGCGATGGCGATGGAGCCGATGGCGCATATCGCCGGCACGGCATCGTCGGTGCAGGGCTTCCTGTCGACGGTCCTCGGCGTGATCGCGGGTTTCTTCGTCGGGCAGGCTTTCGACGGCACCACCCTGCCCCTCGTCCTGGGCTTTACCGGCGCCGCCGCGACCGCGCTCGTCATCGTCCTGATCGTCGAGCGCGGCCGCCTGTTCCACGGCCACATCGCGAACCGGGTCTAGAATCCTTCAAAGCGGATATTCTCGTCCAGCGGCACGCGCTCGCGTTCGAAATTGTTCGCGGGTGATGCCGGGTCGCGGTGGCCGATCGCGATCCCGCAGAACAGCAAAGTGCCGTCCGACAGGCCGAGATGGTCTTTGATGCTGCGGCCATAGACGCCCATATATTCCTGTGCGCAGCTATCGAGCCCTTCGCCGCGCAGCAGCAGCATGATCGTCTGCAGCCACATGCCCGTGTCGGACCATTGCGCTTCCTTCATCGCCTTGGGGAAGTGGCAGAGCAGCAGCACCGGCGCGCCGAACGAGACCATGTTGGCGCGCGCGAACGCCTCGCGATTGTCCTTCTCGCCCCGACCGCTCCCCATCGATCCATAGAGATGGCGGCCGAGCACGGAGAGGCGCGCATGATATTTCGGATCGATCGCGCTGGGCGCCGAAAAGTCATATTCCGGCGGATCGTCGCGCTCGCTGACCGACAGCCGGTCCTGCAATGCCTTGAGCGGCGCGCCGGTCAGCACAATCGCCTCCCACGGCTGATAATTGCAGCCCGAAGGCGCCATCCGCGCCTGATCCAGCACGCGCTTTATCGTCTCCAGCGGCACCGGTGTATCGAGAAACGCGCGGACGGATCGGCGCGTGGCCACGGCTTCAGCGACGTTCATTCATTCCCCCGATCGTCTTGTCACGGCCAAGAGACAGGAGGGGCAACATGAGGTCAAGCGGTCGTCAGGTGCCCAGGATCACGAAACTGATCACGCTGTTGATCAGCGACGCCAACAACCACGTGCCGAGTGCCGATCGAAAGGCCGCGAACCAGCTCATCCGAGCGTGCGAATGGAGCCAGACCGTTTCGATCCACAGATACCAGACGACCGCACCGATCACGAGGAAGGCTCCGGCGAGCGCGACCCAGTGGACATGGGCACGCGCGATAATCGTGCCGACCCCGATCGCGAACGCCGCCGGCGCAGCCACGAAGCATTGCGCGAAGAACGGCTTGCGCAGCGTCTCGCGATTGAGCGCCGCGCCCTGCCGCTGCAAACGGCGCAGCGCGAACATCAGCGGATAGATCGCGAACAGGATCGACCGCAGGATCAGCAAATTCTGATCCGATGCCATGATCTGTCGGCCGAGCGGCGACGCCACGTGCGGCAACGCCTGATGCGACGCGATCTCGACCGCGTGTGACAGCAATATCGTCAGCATCAGGAACAACGGCGGGCTCAGCGTGTCCGCGAAGCGATCCTCCAGCGGATCGTTCAGTTCGCGATCCGAATAGCGCAGCATCTGGACCGGATGGCGGATCGATCGCCACATCGTGCGTGGGTAGAAGATCAGCCACGTCATCACTTCGTAGAGGAATCCCTCCAGCGACTGCAGGATGCGCATGAAGTCCATCGCTCAGCCCCTCTTCGCCGCGCCCAGCAGCTTTGCGACACCCAGCACGATCGCCCCGTTCGCCGCCATGCCGATGACGAGCAGCGGCACCGCTATCCACGGCGAGCCGACGCCGAACGTGCCCAGCATCATGCTCCACGGCATAGCCAGCAGGATCGCGTAGATCGCCGCCAGGCCATCGCCATCGCCGCCCAACCATCCGCTCGCCGATATCGGTATCAGCGCGAGCGCCAATATGCACAGGATCGCGTAGACTATCAGGAGACACCATATTGCCTTCATGTGCGCTCCCTTCGCCGATCAATAATCCTTCGACACGCGCACGCTGGCACTCTGGCGACCGATCGTCGAGATGCTCGACAGCAGCGACAGCCAGCGCGTGATCTGAAACTCGACCCGCGTCGCCGAATAGCCGGCGCCGTCGCTGATCACCTCGACGAACGTCTTGCGCCCGATATATTTTCCGACCGACAGCGACGTCCCCTGCCCCGTCGTCGGATCGGCGGGCAGGATGCGCAGGCGATCGAGCCCGGTCGCGCGGCGCACCGCGTTGATCGGATCGAGCCCCCCGCCACTGCTGCGCAGCGAATTGACGGCGGCCGCCAGCTGGAGCGCCTCGGGCGCCGACAGGTTGGTGATCGACGTGCCGAACAACAGGCGCGACAGCAGCTCGTCCTCCGGCAGCGACGGAACCGAGGTGAAGTTGATCTCCGGGCGCAGGCCCGTGCCCGTCACGCTGATCGTCGCGCTGACGCCGTTGATGTTCGCCTTGGCGACGATATCGAGCACCGGATCGGGCGGCGCCTGCCCCAGGAATCGGATCGAACCGCGATCCAGATCGAAGCGGCGGCCGGCAAATTCATAGCCGCCGCGGACCAGATCGGCGCGCCCTGTGATCGCTGGATTGTCGATCTGGCCGCCGATCGTGACGTTCGCGCGCCATTCGCTGTCGAGGCCGAGACCGGTGACCATCAGCTGGTTGCGCGCATCGGCCTTGATATCGAGCTTCCACGGCGCCGGGGGTGCGACATCGTCGATCCCCGCATCGGCGCGGTTGAGTTCGGTCGTCTTGATATGCGGGATCGCAGCAACCGCTGTCGCGCGGCCGAGGCGGAACCGGCTCTTGTTGAGCCTCACGTCGCCCGCGATCGTGCCGCCATTGCCGTTCGAAGTGAGATGCAGCGGTCCGGTGACGGTCGCGCCGATATCGTCGCGGTTGAGCAGTTGCGCGTTGGTCGCATTGACCTGCACGTCCATCCCGAAGCCGCGCCCACCCGCGAAATCGAACGACGCCTTGCCCGCGATCGTACCGCCGCCGCGCGTCTGGCCTGACAATTTGTCGATGAGCAGCTTGGACCCGTCGAAGCGGCCGGCCGCCTGGATATTGTTGATGACGGTGCCCGAAACCGCGCTTTCGAGGCGCGCGGCATTGGTCTGTACGGTGCCGCGGATGCGCGGATCGGCGACGGTGCCGCCGACATCCGCGCCGATCGCGACCGGCCCCGAAATGTCGATCGTCTCGACCCCGATCAGCCGCCACAAGGTATCGGCGGGGCCGTTATAGCGAAGCTGCCCGAACAGGCCGCCATTGCGCAGCCGATCGGCCAGCGCGCCGCCCGACGGCAGGTTCGTGATCCGCCCCTGCGCACGGCCGACGACCTTTCCGCCGCTCGACACGATCGCGCGGCCCGCCGCGCTGTTCGCCGTCAGGACGCCGGCCACCGCGATGTCGGCGGGCCGCGACGACAGTACCAACCCCGATCGCGACATGCCCTTGATGTTCAGGTTGACGCGACCCGTTGGCGGCAGGCCATTGCCGGGTGCCCCATAATCGAGCTTGCCCGACGCGGTGCCGCTCAGCCCCAGCTGCGGGAAGATCATGTCGAGCAGCGACAGCGGCATCGCGCTCATGCTCGCATGGAGTTCATTCGCGCCCCCGCCGAAACGGCCCGCGACATTGGCCTTGCCGCCTGCGAAGCTCAGGCTCGTCTGGGCAAGCCGCCAGCCCTCGCCCTCTCGGCGCAGCACGGCGGGCGTGTCGATCGCGATCGGGCGGCGATCGATCGTACCGCTGCCATTCAGGGTCATGCTGTCGGGCGCGAGCGTCAGCGACGTTTCAAACTGGAAGCCGCGACCGCGCTGGCCCGAAACGGTGCTGCGGATCGTGCCGTTGCCGTCCTTCAGCTTGATGTCCGCGCGGCCCCGCGCAAGGCTGATCGCGCCCATGCGCAGGCCCACGACGCCCATGCGCCCATCGATCGTCGTTCCCTCCCGATCGAGCAGGATCGTGCCGTCGAAGCGACCGCGCCCGATATCGATCGGGGTCGCCGCCGCGAAATGCGCACGCTGGGCCAGCAGATGCGGCTCGATCGCCTGCACCCCGCCGCGCACCGCGAACAGCATCGGACCAGTCACGGTGCCGCCCGCCAGATCGATGCGCCCGCTAAAGCCTCCCGGATCGGACCGCAGGCTCCCCGAACCTTTCGCCCCCGACACGTCGATCGCGGCGACCTGTATCGTCGCCGGCTGGTTCGCGGGCAGCAGGATCGCGCCGTTGCTGGTGAACGGCCCCAACATCGATCCGCCACCGGCCGTATAGCGGAAGCCCTCGGGCGTCGGTTCGAGCTTCACTCCGACATCGGACAGCCCCAGCGGATCGAGCGGTGACACGAGCAGCAGGTCGATCTTCGGCCGCGAGATATTGCCGTCGAGCGTGAGTTCGAGCGGGCCGTACTGCTTCTGATTGCCCTTGCCCTTGAAGTAGAACGTGCCGTCCCTGCGCCGATAGCCGCTGCCGGTGATCCGGATCGACGGGGCGGTCAGCACCAGTCCGTCGAAGTGCAAGATCCCGTCCGGCCCACGCCGCATTCGCGTGTCGATCGACGGCAGGCCGCCCGCCAGATAGCGCAGGAAACTGTTGTCGAAGCGCCGCACCCACGCCCGCCCACGCCCGGCAACCATCGTGCCACCCTTGGCGCCGGGCACGACCTTCAGTTCGGAATTCACGTCGACGATGCCGAGGCCGGGGATCAGGTAGCGGAGCAGTTTCCCGTTGAGAGCAACGTCGTAATCGCCCGTCCCGAGATCGAGATGAAGATCGACAAGCCCGCTCAGCTTGTCCGAACTCAGCTTGAGCTTCCTGCCGACCACCTCCTTTGCGGTGATCTCGAGGATGCCGTCGACCTTGAGATTGCCAAGTATGCCCCCCGCAATATCCCCGATCCCGGTCACGCGCCGCGCGGTCAGGCGCACCGGCAGTTTCACGGGCGCGGGGGAGAGCTTCCCCTTTCCATCCGCACGCACCACGTCGAACCCGGTATTGTCGAACGCGACATGATCGGCGGTCAGCGCATAGCTGTAGTCGGCGGTCGCGAACGGGCCGTCGAACTGCGCGTGAAGGCGGATGTTGCGCCCGGTCATGTTCGGGAACAAGGCGGGCGGCTTGATCAGCTTGCCGTCGAGCGTCGCCTTCTCGAACGCATTGTTCGCCAGATCAAGGATACCCGCAGCGGTGAACTCGATCTCCGGCGTCTTAACCGCGATACTGCCATCGAGCCGACGGTCGGAGAGGATCGCGCCGCCATCGACGCGGATCACCGGCGCGGTCAGGCGTTGCAGCTTGCCCTTGAGCAGCTTCGACGGCGCCAGCGTGCCGTTCAGCCCATATCGCCCCGCCTCGGCCGTCAGCGCCAGATCGACGACGCGCAGATCGCCCAGATCGAGCCGCGCCTGCCCTTTCCAGACCTTCCACGTCCCCTTGCCCGAAACCACCCCCGACACCGGCCGCTGGAAACCGATCAGCCCGGCAAGCAGCCCCTTGTCCGGCCCGGTCGCGCGCGCTTCGACATCGAAGCGGTTGGCGTCGGGCTCAGCGTCGACGAAGATCTTGAGCCGGTCGCGCGCATTGCTGGCGGCGGTCAGGTCGATCAGCGCGCGGCCCTTGCGGATATCGGCACGCCCGTCGATCCGCACGACGCTCGCGACGCCCGGAACCGCCTTGCCGAGCCGCAGATGCGCGATCTTCAGCTTGCCCAGATGGATGTCGAAACCGGGCAGCAACGGCCCCTTCTTCGTCGTCGGCTTCAGCTTCGGCAGCCGCTGCAGCACCACCAGATCGGATTCGAGCCGGTCGATCGACAGCCGGTTCGCCATCCACGCCGTCGGCTTCCAATCCAGCGCGATCTCGGGCGCCTCCAGGAACAGCCCGCGCGCATCGTAGAGCCGCAGGTCGCGGATCGTGGCCTTGTTCCAGATCGATCCGTCGATCCGCCCGATCTTGACGCGCAGCCCCGAAGACGGCGCGATCTTGGCGATGCGATCGACGATCAGCCGGTGCCCCGGCCCGGTATCGAGCATCGCCACCGCGATCGCGAGCAGCAGCAGGAGCCCGACAAGCGCCATCCCCGCCCCGCGCGCGATCTTCAGGAGCAACGCCCGCGACATCAGAACGCCTGCCCCAACGAGACATAGACGGTGACGCGCGAATCCCCCGGCCGCCGGTTGAGCGGCGTGCCGACATCGACGCGGATCGGCCCGAAGCTGGTATAATAGCGCACGCCCAGGCCCGCGCCGTAGCGCAGATTGTCGAAGGTCGGCAGCGTCGCCGCATAGAGATTGCCGCCGTCGATGAACGGCACCACGCCGAAATCGCCGAAGCGTACGCGGCTTTCTATGGAAAACTCCGCAAGGCTGCGTCCGCCAGCCGGATCGCCGTTGACGTCGAGCGGCCCGATCTTCTGGTATCCGAAGCCCCGCACCGATCCGCCGCCGCCCGCATAGAAGCGCCGCGTCGGCGCGATCCGCTCCGCGCCTGCGCCCAAGATGCTGCCGAGCCGTACGCGCCCTGCCATCACCACACGATCGGTGACCGGCTGATAGTAGCTTCCGTCGACCTGTGCTTTCACATAGCCGAACGCGCTCCCCTGCAGCGACAGTTCGGGCGAGATGCGGCCCGACAGGCGATAGCCCTTGCTGGGGTTCAACAGATCGTCCGATCCGTCATAGGTGAGGCCGGTGGGCAGCGCCCCGATCAGATATTGGCGCGATCGCGGTGCGCCGGTTGCCTTGACGGTATCGTCTTCCTTCGACGCGACGAACTCGACTCCGTAGAACCAGGTCCATTTCTTCTGCCAGATGATGTTGGTCTGGCGCTCCATCCCCGCCGCGATCGTCACGCTGCGGGCTTCATAAGCGTTCTGGTCCAGGTGGCTGAGGAACACCTGCCCCGTCAGCACGCGATCGCGCGCCTTGTAATTGTTGCGGCGCAGGATCGCGCCCAGCGTCTGTTCCTGCGTGCCCAGCACGCCGCGGAAGGTGACGCCACCTTCGGGCTTGATCAGGTTGCGATGCTGCCAGCTCGCCTCGACGCGATAGCCTTCGCCAGTGCCATAGCCCAGTGCGCCAGAAATCGTGCGCGGCGGCGCGGGCTCGAGCTTCACCGAAACGTCGACCACATCCGGATCGCTGGTCTGCACCGGCTTGATCGTCACCGCGCTGACAAGGCCCGTCTGGATCAGCGCGCGGCGCAGATCCTCGATGCGTGCGCTGTCATAGGGCTGGCCGGGGCGGAAGCGCGCGATGCGGCCGATATGTTTGGCACTGAACAGCCGGTCGCCGTCGAGCCGGATCGCGCCGAACTTGCGCGCGCCATTGGGATCGATCGCCATGCTCAACGCGGCATTGTGCGCCTCATGGTCGACGGTCAGCTCGGGTTCGGCGACCTTCGCGAACACGAAACCTTCGCGCCCCAGCTCGGCGGTCACCGCCGCCTGCCCCGCCGCGATCCGATCGGCATCGACCGGATCACCGATCTTGAGGCCCAGCGCCTTGCGCACCTCCGGCGCCCTGTCGCCTGCCGCGTCGATCCCCGGCAGATCGATCGCCGCCAACGTGTAGAGCGTGCCCGGATCGGAATCGAGCACGACGCGCAGCTTGCCGCCCGCCGGTCGTTCGATCCGCGTCGCGACGGTCGCCTCGTAAAAGCCAGCGGCGCGCAACAATTCGCCCAGCAATTCTTCATCCTGGCGCGCGCGGCGATCGATCTGCGCGATATTGCCCTTGCCGTCACCTTCCTTGAGCGCGGAGAGGCTGTCGAAGCGCAGCCGGAGCCCCGCGCGCGTTTCATTGCTCAGCCCTTCGGCATCGTCGAGGCCGTCGATGACGATCTGATAATGCTGCTCGGCCTGCGCATCGGCGCCGGTTTCGGCATCCTTGTCGGCCTTGGACGGCGTATCGCCCGAAGGCACGATGCCGGCGTCGTCGGTTGTTGGCCATTCGACGCCCAGATCGGGCAAAGGCGCCATGTCCGACGTGGGATCCAGCCCCGCCGCATCGGACGACGGAAGCGTTTCGGGCGCGACAGGCGCAGTGCCCTGTGCCTCGGCTCGGGCACCCGCACAAAACAACGCTATGACCGCGAGGGACTGTGCGCCCAACGACGCGCGACCGGCCTTCATGCGCGTCTGTCTAGCGCGCGGCCTGCCGCCCCGCCAGTAAACAGTTCGACTGGAAAATGATCGGCCGCACCCCGGCGACGGATCGTCCTATCAGTGGACGGTACCGACCGCGCTCGACTGCGCCAGCACGACCAGAACGCGCTCGATCTGGCGCCATTCGCAGAAACGGATCGCATTGCCGAGCTCGCGATAGCGCACCGCGCGCGAAGCCGCCTCGGCGAACGCCGCGTCGCCAAAGTCGCGCAACAGATCGGTCGCCTGCTGGAGACCCGATCGATCGGCGATATAGAACAGCTCTTCCAAGCAAACCCTCCCAACAGTCCCCTTCCCCCTTCCAAGTGGCGTGCCAGCTTTGCGGGTCTGGCCGATTTCAGCCCTTTCGCTGGTGCACGGCACGTTCACCAAATCCCGGATCGGGTCGATGTTCCCGCAACGGGACGGTTGGGACATGCCATTCCGCGTGCGCCCTTACTCCTCCATGAACGGGAGAGTGGCTGGCATCGCACGCCGCGCCGTGGCAAGGGGCGCACATGTCCGATCCCACTCCCAAGGCATCGCGCGCCGCCGGCGCCATCCTCGCCCTCACGATCGTCGCGGGCGCCTTCATCGGCGGGCGGATGCATCAGCCCACGATCGGCATCATCGTCGGCACCGCGATCGGCGCCGCGATCACCATTGGGCTGTGGCTGTACGACCGGCGCCGCTGAACGGCGGATCGCTCCCCGCGCGTCCATAACGCAACTCCGATGTGCGTTCGGGTGGATCGCGCACCGTCCCGGCTCTATGTATCGCTTGCAGCAACGAGCATAAGCGGAGGGGATCGACGTGAACCAACGACCGTTGCGGGTCATCCAGTGCGGGGCGGGCCTCGCCGGCAAGGAAGGGCTGCGCGCCGTTATCGAGCGCGACGACCTCGAACTCGTCGGTCTCTACGTCCATAGCGATGCGAATGTCGGGCGCGATGCGGGCAGCTTCGCCGGCCTCCCCGATACGGGCATCCGCGCCACCAATGACATGGCCGCGTTGCTGACGATGGATGCCGACGCGGTCATCTACATGGTTCGCCAGCCCGATCTCGACGTCATCTGCGCTTTCCTGTCTCGCGGCATCGACGTCCTGACCACGGCCGGCTTCATGTTCCCCACCTGGAACGACAAGGAGGCCGCACGCCGGCTTGAAGAGTCCGGCAAGGCGGGCGGCGCGAGCTTCTTCGTGTCGGGCCAGAATCCCGGCTTCGTTGACGAAATCCTGGTCCTGACCCTCAGTTCGCTCAGCAGCACGTGGGACGTGGTCCGCATCGACGAATATGCCGATTGCTCGCGCTATCCGAACCAAGGGACGCTGCAGATGATGGGCTTCGGCCACACGTCGGAGGACTTCGCGTCGGGCAAGGTCGCCGAACTGGCGACGATGGTGGGCTTCTTCGAGGCCTCGATCGCCGGCCTCGCCCACGGCCTGGGCATGGATCTGGATGAGATCCGCTCCACCCGCGAACTCGTCACCATCCCCCGCCCGCTCGATCTGCAGGTCGGCCGGATCGAGGCGGGTACCGTCGCCGGTCAGCGCTGGCGCTGGGCGGGGATCAAGGACGGCGTCGAGCGCATCGTCCAGAACACCTATTGGATCGTCGGCTTCGATCTGGCCGAAGGCTGGCCCCGCTCGGGCGAGATGGACGGCGATACGCGCTGGGAAGTGACGATCGAGGGCCGCCCATCGCTGCGCTGCGTGTTCGACGCCCGCGAAAGCTTCGTGCCCGGTGCGCTTCCGACCGGCGCGTACAATGCCAGCGGTGCGGCCACAGCGCTCGCGCTGGTCAACCGGCTCCACGCCGTCACCGCCGCCCGGCCGGGAATCGTCACCGCGGGCGATCTGGCCCAGCCCCGCTGGAAGGGCTGATCACCGCAATCGACGGCCCGCCCACAGAACACGGCCGACCACGTCGACCGTGTCAGGATCGCAGTTCCATTCGGCCGGATAGCGTTCGCGATTATCGCTGCGCACGACGAATCCCGCCCCCGTCCGCTCGATCCGCTTGACGATCAGCGCGCCGTCGGTGCGCAGGACGTAGATACCCTCGCGCAGCCGGTTCGCGGCGTCGGCGCGGTCGACCAGGATGTCGTCGCCGTCGATCAGGGTCGGCTCCATCGAATCGCCCGCGACCCGGATCATCGACAGGCCGTCGGTCCCGCCCGACGCCAGTTCGCGCAACAACCGCGCGTCAAACGCCAGACGCGGGCGCGCCTCCTCGGTATCGACGAAGCCGCCCGGCCCCGCCGACGCGCCGACATCGATGCGCGGCACCGTCACAAGATCGGCCTGCCGCGCGCGCCGTGATCCCGCCGCCGCGACGACCCGCGCAGGCGCAACCGCCGGACCGCCCAGTACTTCCTCAGCCACGCGAAAATAGGATGCGAGAATTTTCCTATCGGCTTCGGCCAGCCGCTGCGGCGTTCCGCGCTTGATGAACTGCTGGATATAAGCCGGATTGCGGCCGATCAGTCGCGATAAGGACGAATAATCCTCCCCGCGTTCGCGGATCAGCGCGTCGAGCGCCCGGCGAGCTTCATCCTCCATATCGACGATTATATGATAGGATTTTTCCTAGACAAGTAGGAAATCGGAGATGAGAACATTTAAAGAACATTCGAATCGCCAATGGAGGCCGCGATGCATCTGCTGTCCACAATCGACCGTTATCTCAAGGCCAGCGGGGTGCCGCCGACCCGCTTCGGACGCGACGCCGTGCGTGATCCGCGCCTCGTCCACGACCTGCGCCGGGGGCGGCAACCGGGCACGAAGATGAGCGCGCGCGTGCTTGCCTATATCGCCGATCGGCAGAGGGAGGTGGCGCGATGAGCGATCCGGTCCGTATCATCCTGCGCGGGCTAACCGGGGCGCTGGGCGGCACGATCGAACTGGTCGAACGGCAAAGTTCGGACTGGGCGAGCGTCACCTTCACAGGCGGGCGGCATCGGCTGCGGCTGCGCAGCGCGATCGACCCCGCCCCGCTCGTCACGACGATCGGCGAGATTGACTTTCCCCCGCGCGATCATCTCGTCGCCGATATCCTGCTTGGCGATGTCAGCGCGTCGGATCGCGGTTGGCTGTTCGACGTGGAGGTGCTGACGGTCGAGGTGTGACGAGCCGTTCTCCGACGCCGACGTAGTGACAACTTTGACAACTTCGGGAAAAAATCTCAGCCGTGCTTGCGCACCAGTTCGCGCAGCTTTTCGAGCGCCATGTGCAGCGGCTCGTCGAGCATCGCGTCGCCGTCCAGCACGTTCGCCGGTTTCGGCGGCGTGACCGGACGGCCGATATCGACCTGTAGCGGCGTCGACGCGATCGGGGTCGATGCGAGGGGCATCGGCCCACCCACGGACGGCGCTTCATAGGCGGGCGCCGCCGGTGGAATAGGCATCGGCACGACGGGCTGCGCAAACGCCGAGGGGGCTGGCGTCGGCACCGAAACCGGCGCCGGCTTTGGCGGCAATGGCGCAACCCAGGCGGGCGTCGGCGTGTGCTCGACCGGAGCCGCCTGGATCGGCGGCGGCGGCGCGACGGGTTCGGGTGCAGGCGTCGGCGCCATTACGGGCGCGACCAAAGGTGGTGGTGGCGGTGGCGCCATCACCGGGGCGGACCGAGCCGGCAGCGCCGCAGGCGTGCGGCGGCTCGCCATGCCCCGTTCGAGCCGCGCCAGCAGATCGCCAAGCGGCGCCTGGTCGAGCGATGCTGGCACCGGGGCATGGAAGCGCGGTGCCTGCTCCACGATCGGAGGCGGTGCGGGCGGTGGTGGTGCCATTGCCGGTTCGGGCTCGGGCGGAGGCGGCGGTGCCATAACCTGGGGTGGCGGGGCGACCGGCGGTTGCGCCATCGGCGGTGGAGCCGCCTGCGCAAGCGACGGAGCGGCGAATGGATTCTGAATGGGCGCCGCCAGCGAAGGCGCTGCAAACGGATTCTGTGTCAGCGGCGAGGCGAGCAGTTGCGACGGCGCAACAGCCGGGGCTTCGGGCGCGGGCGCCGGGGGTGGCGCAAAGGGGTCGGACGGAACAGGCGCCGCCGCGACGGGTGCCGGTGCAGGTGGCTCGGGTGCGAACGGCTGCGGCATCGCCGGTGGCCCGGCAAAGGGCGGCACGGGTTCAGGCTGCGCTTCGGGCGCCAGCGCGCTCATGTCAAGGTTCAGCGTCGGGGCCGACTGCGGGGTGGCGGCGCGCGGTGCGGGCGGCACGCCGGGCAGGAGCTGGTCGAGGGGCGGCAACAGTTCGTCCACCGCCGGGCTTGGAATTCCCACCGGGTTGATCGCCGCGGTCGGCTCGCCGATGTCGGTCACCGCCGACAGCGGACGGCGCGCATCGATCTGGGGCAGTGCCGGGGGCGCCGTCGGGCGCGCGCCGGGCAGCGGGCCGAAGTCGATCAGCGCCGGCCCGTGGCCGACATCATATTCCTCATAATCGTCGTCTTGGCGCGACCGGAAGATCATCGAGAGCATCGCCTTGCCGAACAACAGCCAGTCGACCAGGACCCAGCTCACGCCCGCGGTCGCGATCCCCGCCAGTGCCGCCAGCAGCGCGCGGTCGTTGGCCGAGATCGGCGGCTCGGCCTCGACCATCAGCTTCGACAGGCGCGACATCGTCGTCAGCCGCTCCAGGGCATCCTGCGGCAGCGCGAACACCAGAAAGGCCACCGCCGCGCCCATCAGCAGCGCAAGCGAGATGCCCATCACCAGGCTTGTGACCCGACCGACGCTCTTCTTCTTTCTTACCACCAGCGCACCCATGAAGATCCAGCGAGCCCCCTTAGCGCGAGATAGGTTTAATTCGGGTTGAAAACGAATGCGCGCTCATCGGGGTCCGATCAGTTTTTCATAAACCGGCCGATAGCGCGCGACGTTCACGCCCCAGTTGCGCTCCCGCTCGACGAAGGCCCGGCCCCGATCGCGCATAGCCTCCCACCCGCTACGATCGTCGAGCATGTCGGCGACCGACTTGGCCAGCGCAGCGGGATCGTCGGCGGCGAACAATGTGCCGGTGACGCCGTCCTCGATCAGCTCCTTGTGCCCGCCGACATCCGATGCCGCCACGAGCCGGCGCTGCGCCATCGCCTCCAGCGGCTTGAGCGGGGTCACGAGGTCGGTGAGCCGCATCGACTTGCGCGGATAGGCCAGGACGTCGATCAGGCTGTAATAGCGTTCGACCTCTGTATGCGGCACGCGACCGATGAAGTGGATGTTCCCCGCGACGCCCGATGCGGCCGCCTGCACCTTCAGCGCCTCCTCCATCGGCCCGCCCCCGACCAGCAACAGTTGCGCCTTGGGCCGCCGCGCGACGATCATGGGCATGGCGGCGATCAGATCGTCGAGCCCTTCATAATCGTAGAAGGATCCGATGAAGCCGATGATGTCACCCGGCTCGATCCCCAGCTTTGCCGCCAGCTCCAGATCGGGGGGCGGAATGTCGCCGAACAGCTCCAGATCGACCCCGTTGGGCGACACCATCACCTTGTTCGCGGGCGTGCCGCGCGCGATCAGATCGCCCTTCAGCCCTTCGCAGATCACCGCGACGGCACTGGCATTCTTCACGACATGCGATTCCACCGCGCGGGTCAGGCGGTAGATTGCCGATCCCTCGGTGCCCGTTCCGTTGCCGACCGCGGCATCCTCCCAGAACGCCCGGATCTCATAGACCAGAGGCAGTTTGAGCGCCTTTGCCGCCCGCAGCCCCGCCAGGCCATCGAGCGCGGGCGAATGCGCGTGGAGCAGATCGGGTTTCCATTCGCGGGCGACCTCGATCACCCGATCGGCCAGCGCCTTCACCTCGCGCAACTCGCCGAACGGCGCGATCGCCTTCCTGACGGGCGCAGTGCGATAGAAGGTCAACCCTTCCTCCACCTGGGGATCGGGATCGGGCGCGTTGTAACGCGGCCCCGTCACCCCCGCGACCTCCCATCCCATCGCGATCTGCGACTTCAGGATGGCGCGCGTACGAAAGCTGTAGCCGCTGTGGATCGGCAGGCTATGATCGAGGATGTGCAGGATCTTCATGAGGTCGCAGGGCGCATGTCGCCTACCGCCTTGTCAACCTGTTTCGGTGCGCTGCGAAAGCGGGTAGGAAGATGTTACGATGATTGACACCGGCGCGCTGATCCTGGCCCATCTCCTGCTCGCCTGGGCCGCGTTCCGCATGTTCAACTCGCCCGATCTGAACACCGAGCCGCAGCGATCGAAGCGCCAGTTCAAGCTGATCGGGCCGAAGAATCGGCCTTTCGACCAGGACCGGTCTGGAAAACGCCGCCGTGCGTGACATCTTCCTGATCGTATTCATGCTAGGGCTAATCGTCCTGGCGATGCGGCGGCCGTTCCTCTTCGTCTGCGGCTATATCTACATCGACATTGTTTCGCCGCAG
Source organism: Sphingomonas montanisoli (assembly GCF_008274695.1). Taxonomy (GTDB): domain Bacteria; phylum Pseudomonadota; class Alphaproteobacteria; order Sphingomonadales; family Sphingomonadaceae; genus Rhizorhabdus; species Rhizorhabdus montanisoli. The sequence continues at coordinate 319,965 of NZ_VTOU01000001.1, forward strand.
CGCCTGGCCTTCTACCTGCTCAGTTCGATTCCGATCTCGCTGATCTTCTTCATCGCCGCCTTCGTCGGCTGGGCGATAAACGACAACAAGAAGGAACTCGTCTTCTCCGCCCGGCAGATCATGTTGATCATTCTGTTGCTATGGTGCGCCATCACCACCTGGAACGCGGTATTCTTCACGCAGGCGATGATAAAATGGGACTGGGTCTGGAAAGCGCTCGTGTTCGCGATCTTCCTGCCGATGACATTGTACACCCGGCAGCGGATCGAAACCGTGCTGATCTTCATGATCATCTCGCTATCCGCGATCACCGTCGTCGGCGGCCTGAAGACGCTGGCGGGCGGCGGCGGCTACGGCACGCTCAACCTGATGGTCAGCAACAATAGCGGCCTGTATGAAGGCAGCATCATATCCGCCGTCGCGATCTGCATGATCCCGCTGATCCTGTGGTACTCGAAATATGGCACGATCTTCCCACCCAACCTGCTGACCCGACTCTATTGCTATGCCCTGGTATTCGCCAATCTGCTGATCCCGATCGGCACGCAGGCGCGCACCGGGTTGGTCTGCATCGCGTTCATGATCCTGCTCGAGCTTCGCGCCGCCAAGCATCGGATGCGCTATATCGCCATCGTGGCGGCGGCGGCGATCATCGCGATCCCGCTAATGCCGAGTTCGTTCAATTCGCGGATGGAAACGATCGCCGGCTATCATGGTGACGCATCGGCCAGCACGCGCATCGCCGTTTGGAAATGGACGCTCGACTATGTGAAGGAGCATCCGTTCGGCGGCGGCTTCGATGTCTATCTGGCCAACAAGCTGACGATCAACATGTCGTACAGGACGGCCGATGGCACGACCGTGAACGTGCAGGGCTATGATCAGGGCCGCGCCTTCCACAACAGCTATTTCGAGATGCTGGGTGAACAGGGCTATTTCGGCATCGTCCTGTTCCTGCTGATCCACCTGACCGGCATCATCCGGATGGAGTTCATACGGCGCACCTATCGCAAGAGCGTGGGTGACGACGAATGGGTCTCGCCCCTCGCCGCGTCGCTGCAACATGCCCATCTTATCTACCTGCTCGGGGCATCGTTCGTCGGTATCGCGCTGCAACCGTTCATCTACCTGATCGTCGCGGTGGAAATCGGTTTCGACGTCTATGTCCAGCGCCACATCCGCAGACGGGCGTGGAATCCGTTCCGCGTTCGCAAGAGCCGGCAGTCGCCCGATGGCCAATATCCGCCAGTTCCGGACGAGGAAGAGGACGATTTTGACGAACCCGAGCCGGAACGATCTGCTGCCGGCCCACGTTGGGGCCGCAAGGCGGTTCCCAAGCCGGCGGGCCGCCCAAGCTGACACAAGGTTCAGACGGAAGACTGATGACTGCTAAAAAAGGCGATCCCCTGGTCGACGGCTTCACCCCCCTCCTCCAGTCCTCGCACGATCTTCAAGCGCTCTGGGATCAGACGCTTCACTGGATCTCGATCAACTTTCTGGGGATCGCGATAGCTGGCACGGTCGGCGCGATCATCATCGCGGCGCTGTACGGCATTCGTATGTTGGGGCTTCGGATATGCCGCAACGACGGAATGCGCGGTCATTGGCCGTCGATCATCGGACGTGCGGTCGCCCGCACCAATCTCTTTTTCATCGTCATGCTCGCAGCCCGGCTGGTCAGCGGATATGCGCGTCCACCCGAAGCGATCGACACAACCATCCGCTTCCTGTTCACCGTCGCCGCGGCCATCCAGGGTGCGATCTGGGTCCGCGAACTGATCATCGGTGCCGTGGAGCAGCGCGCGGGATCGGACGAAGCCGCGACGTCGCTGGGCAGCGCGGTGGGCATCATCCGGCTGCTCGTCAGCGTGATCTGTTTCGCAATCGCGATCCTGCTGATCCTCGACAATATGGGGGTCAACACGACCGGCCTCGTTGCTTCGCTGGGCGTCGGCGGCATCGCGATCGGCCTGGCGGCGCAGGGCGTCTTTTCCGATCTGTTTGCGGCGCTCTCGATCCTGTTCGACAAGCCTTTCCGACGCGGGGATTCGATCGGCTGGGATCAGACCACCGGCACCGTCGAGGAAATCGGCCTCAAGACCACCCGCGTTCGATCGGTAACGGGCGAAGAGGTCGTAATTTCCAACGCCAATCTGTTGAACAAGGAAGTGCGCAACCTCGCGCGGCTCCCGCGTCGCCGCGTGGTGCTGGCGATTGGCGTGATCTATCAGACCAGCCCCGAGACATGCCGGCGCATCCCGGAGATCGTCGAGGAGATCGTCTCTGGCGTGGAACATGCCCAACTCTTTCGCTGCGGCATGACCGGGTTTGGCTCATCCAGCCTTGATTTCGAAGTGCTGGTGGACGTGATGAGCGATGAATTCGCCATTTTCGCCCGCGCCCGACACGAAGTCTGCGTGGGCATTCTCGAACGGTTCGCGAAGGAAGCGATCGAGTTCGCCTATCCCACTCAGACCACCTTCACCGCGGCGCCGGACGGCACGATGATCATGCCCTATCCCGACCATGCTATCGTGCCGGTGATGCCGGCAGAGACTTGATCCGCGCCGGCCAAATCGCCCCCCATTGTCACCCACCCGCCCACATGCGATGGCCCGATCAGCGGGGCACGCTGATGTTGGGGGATGTTTGAAATGGCGGCTTTGTTACCGATATTGATCGCGGCAGCGGTGGTGCCCACAACGCCGGTCGAACCGAATACGTGGTTCACCAGCAAGGATCATCCGAAGACCGCGCTGCAGGTGACGCGGCGCGGCCAGCTCGATTATGCGATCGACGTCGCACCCGACGGCACCGCGATACGTTGCGACACGCCGGTCCACGAAGGACTGGACAAGGACGTCTGCGAAATCGTGATGAAACGCGCGCGCTTTCAGCCCGCGAAGGACGATCAGGGCAATGCCGCCTTCGCGCGGCACGACGTCCTCGTCAGCTTCCTGATGCCCGGCAGCAAGGGCCGGCCCGACCGCTCAAAGCTGACCGTCAAGGTCGACAGCCTGCCCGCGGGCGTCGCCAGCCCGGCTTATGCGAAGGTCGCTTTCATGGTCGATGCCAATGGCGCGATCAGCCAGTGCGCGTCGACGGCGGGCGAGCGCCGCCGTTTCATGCAGACTGTCGAGGCGCTTGGCCCGGCGGCGTGCGAGGCGCTGGCGAAGGATTATCGCCCCACGCCCGCCCGCAATGCCGCCGGTGCGCCTGTGGCTTCAGTGCAGAGCCTGCTCGTCAAGTTCGAGACGAAATGATCTCTAATCCTCCCCCGCCCGGGGGAGGGTTTACAAGGGTTCAGCCCCGGCCAATCAGGCGCTTGGCCATGCGATCGGCGACAATCGCAGCGGGAACGTCGTTCGCGGCGCTTTCCGCCCACACTTCGTTCAGTCGCTCGGGGATGCGACGGACGCGCGCTTCGACTTCGGCGCGGTCGCCCTCCCCCAGATATTCGAGCGCGACGTTGATGATGCCGCCGGCGTTGATGACGTAATCGGGCGCATAGAGAATGCCGCGCGCATGGACGCGATCGGCGTCGTTCGGCGTCGCCAGCTGGTTGTTCGCGCCACCGGCCACGACCGGCACGCGCAGCGCCGCGATCGACGCTTCGGTCAGGATCGCGCCCAGCGCGCAGGGGCTGAGCACATCGGCCTCTACAGTCAGGATGTCGGCAGCCGGAACGTGCGACGCGCCCAATTCGTCGGCCAGCTTCGCCGCGCGCGCCGCATCGGCATCGGCCAGCGTCAGCTTCGCGCCATCGGCTGCGAGACGACGGGCCAGGCCACCGCCGACGCTGCCCACGCCCTGAATCGCGACATGAACGCCCTGCGCGCTGTCCTTGCCCAGCGCGCGCTTGATCGCGGCCAGAACGCCCAAATAGACGCCGAACGCGGTCGTCGGCCCCGGATCGCCGCCCGCGCTGCCCGCCGCGACGGGCAGGCCGGAGACGTGGCGCGTGGTCTTGGCGATCGCGACCATGTCGGCATCCGACATGCCGACATCTTCGGCGGTGACATAGCGGCCGCCCAGCGAGTCGATCGCGCGGCCGAAGGCGGCGAGCATCTCGGGCGTCTTGGTCCGCAGCGTATCGGCCAGGATCACGGCCTTGCCGCCGCCCATCGGCAGGCCCGCCATCGCGTTCTTGAAGCTCATGCCGCGCGACAGGCGCAGCGCATCGACGATCGCATCGTCACCGTTCGGATAATGCCAGAAGCGCGTGCCGCCCGCCGCCGGCCCGAGATGGGTCGAGTGGACCGCGATGATCGCGGTCAGCCCCGACGCGGCATCACGAAACAGATGCAGACCTTCGTGATCGTCGAAGTCGGGGAGCGTCCAGGGTGCGGTCATGGCAAGTCTCGCGCGAAATTAGATTACGGTCACGCGCAATAATCTTATTCGACCGATTCGACCACCCCAGAACGCCCTAGCGTTCGAACAGGCGCGGCAGGCGCTTCTCGAACGGCCACAGGGCCAGCATCATCACGAGGATGGCGAGGCTGTCGGCCACCCAGTCCCAGATGTTCGCGTCACGGCCGAAGATCGGCATGCCCTGGCTGATCTCGATCCACGCGCCGTAAATCGAAAGGCCCAGGAAGGTGAGCCAGCGCGGCGCCACGGGATAAGCGAGCCGTGCAAGCAGGGTCAGCGTCAGGAAGGCGGCGACATGATCGGTCTTGTCGCTGCCGCCCATCGTGGGGGCTTCGTCCCCCGGCATGAGCGCGGCACCATAAGTGAAGGCCGTCGTCGCCCAGAAGGCCGCGATACGCAACTTGCGCCAGTTGGAGAGCGCCATCGACCTGTTCCCGACATGGAAATGGCCGGGCATTGCGGCCCGGCCATCCCGATTTTCAGTTTCGCGAAGAAGCTTACTTCTTGTTGAGCGTGAGACCACCGAAACGCTTGTTGAAGCGTGCGACCTGGCCGCCCGCGTCAAGCATCGTGCCACGGCCACCGGTCCATGCCGGGTGCACCGACGGATCGATGTCGAGGAGGAGCGTGTCGCCTTCCGCGCCGTAGGTCGAGCGCGTCTGATACGTGCTGCCGTCGGTCAGCTGGATGGTGATCATGTGATAATCGGGATGAATGTCTTTTTTCATATGCCTGCTCCGCATGTGCGGCTGGTTCCAACCAGCCCGGAAATCGAAGGCGCGCCTCTACAGGGAGACGACGGGAATGGCAAGTCGCCCTCGCCTCCTCCATTCGTCATTGCGAGGAGCCGCAGGCGACGCGGCAATCCAGGCCCGCACTGGAGTTCGGTCGCGAGCCTCTCTCATGCGGGCCTGGGTTGCTTCGCTATGCTCGCAATGACGAGAAAGGGGTTCAGGCGTTGGGATCGCCCGGCGCGGGGAAACTCAGATAAGCAAGCCGCCGCACTTCGAGCCGCCCGCGCGTGACGGTATCGAGGATCAGCCCGCACGCGCCCGCCAGCACGGCGAGGATCATCAGGCCGGTCGAGAGCAAGGCTGTCGGCAGGCGCGGCACGAGGCCAGTCTGGACGTAGGTGATCACCAGCGGGATCGCGAACAGGATCGCGGCGAGCGCCATCAGCAGCCCGATCGCGCCGAAATAGATGATCGGCCGCTCGACGCGATAGAGCGTCAGGATCGTGCGCAGGATCCGCCAGCCATCACGATAGGTCGACAGTTTGGAAGTCGATCCTTCGGGCCGCGCGCCATAAGCGGTCATCACCTCGCCCACCGGCATCTGCAGTTCGAGCGCGTGGACGCTGATCTCGGTCTCGATCTCGAAACCCGCGCTCAGCACCGGGAAGCTCTTCACGAAGCGGCGTGAGAAGACGCGGTATCCCGACAGGATATCGGTGAAGCTGCGCCCGAACAGCGACGCCAGAAGCCCGGTCAGCATTTTGTTGCCGGTGCGGTGGCCGCGACGATAGGCTTCCTCGATCTCCGATCGGCGGGCGCCGACGACCATGTCGAGCCGTTCGTCGAGCATCATCGCGATCAGGGCGGGCGCGGCGGCGGCATCATAGGTCGCGTCGCCATCGGCCATCACATAGATGTCGGCCTCTACGTCCGAAAACATGCGGCGGACGACGTGGCCCTTGCCCTGCATCCGTTCGGTGCGAACGAAGGCGCCTGCCGCGCGGGCGACTTCGGCGGTGCGATCGCTGCTGTTATTGTCGAAGACGTAGATGCGCGCTTCCGGAAGCGCCTGGCGAAAGCCCTCGACGGTCGCGGCGATCGCCGCCTCTTCGTTATAGCAGGGCAGGATGACCGCGATCGATGGCATAGGCGACGGTGATATCGATGGCGTCACGACCTGTCACCCTTTGCGTGCACGACGGACAAGCAGCAGCGCCAGCCATGCGAACAGCGGCAGGATCCACACGATCCGCGCCTGATATCGCCATTGGGGTTCAGACACGGCGCCGCCCAGCACCGCATTGACCAGCATCGCTACCATGAACAGCGCCAGCCACAGCGCCAGATCGCGCTCCGGTCCGCCGCGACGCCACGGCGTTGTCGCCAGCCAAATGAGAAGCCCCAGCACCGACACGGCGACGACCGCACGCTGCACCGTCCAGATCAGATCGACCGGCCAGCCATTCTGTCCGCTGAGGCTGCGCATCATCCGCGCATGTTCGGGTTCGGGGATCGATGGCCAGCACGGCGATATGCCGCCACAGCCATAGTTGATCCCGATGTCGAAGCGGACGAGCTGCAACAAGCTGTTGCCCACCATCGCGTGCGTCTGCGCGATCGGATAGGCTTTGAGAACGGCGATTGCGAAGGCGGTGTCCTGTGCGGACATGGCGCGTCGCTCCTCGGGGCTGGCGAAGCGGAATACCCCGCGCCCCGGTACGGTCGACCAGAGAAACTCGCTGTCGTCGCGCGGGCGCGCATCGCGGAAGGCACAGATCGCGAACCTCTTCGGATCGCACCCGCGCGCGACAAATGCCTTGCCGGGGCCGTCGGCGAAGAAGCGCGCGGTGAGCAGCGGGACGAGTTGGGGCTCCTTTCCGAACGTGCGCTGCACCACCATGTTCGTCGCGACCACCGATATCATCCCGACGGCGACCGCGATCGAGGCCGCGACGATCGCGGGACGAATTTCCGCGAAACGCTGACGGCGGATCAGCGCGATGCCACCCAGCAGCACCGCCATGCCGATGAAGATCAGGATGTGGGTAAGATGCGCGACCGCCGCGGCCGCCATCAGCAGGACGAGCAGCACCCGCTCCCACCGCGCCAGCCTGCCCCGCCCCGTCGCGAGCAGCAGGAAGGCCAGGATCCCGAAGCCGGTGAGCGCGTCGGGCATCAGCAAAGCGTCGAAGAAGGGCAGCCCGGTCAGCAACGCGAGCAGCGCCACCGTCCCCGCTACGATCGCCGGACGCGCCAGCCCCAGCAACCGCAACGACTGCCGGATCAACCCATAAGCGATCCCGGCCTGCAGCAGCACGAACAGCCAGAAGGCGCTGGCCACATAGGCGATCCACAGCGCCAGGCCGAAATAAGGTGATCGCCCGGCCATGACGTTGCCATGCGCGATATCGTTGCCGTTGGCGGCCTGCACGGGCCGCACGGTGGCGACAGGCTTCGCCTCCGGTGCAGGCGCATCGAGCGCGCGGGCATAATGCGCGGTCCATGCGGTTGCGATCCGCTTGCCCGAGAACAGATAGACCGCGCTGTCGGCCGCGCGGACATAGGATGTCGTATCGGCGAAGTAGAAAGGTTGGCGATTGACGATCGCGGGCCAGCACAAGGCGAGCACGCATGCGATATGCAGCAGCCAGGCGGCGACACGCCCGCCTCCGTCCTTCGCATCCGCCGCTGCGGCCACATCGCCCCCTGCGCTCGGCCGTCCCCCAACGGCGTTTACATCCCACCTCTTTCGCGGCCCCCGCCCGGATTGGCAACCCGCCCTCGCCCGCCTAGTCTGGCAACCCCACCGGAGACCGAACGAATGATCGAAGACCTTCGCGACATCATGGCGCGGCTGCGCGATCCGGAGCGCGGATGCCCGTGGGATGTCGAACAGACCTTCGCGACCATCGCGCCCTACACGATAGAAGAAGCCTATGAAGTCGCCGATGCGATAGAGCGATCCGATATGGAGGCGCTGAAGGATGAGCTGGGTGACCTGCAACTCCAGGTCGTCTTCCATGCGCGGATGGCTGAGGAGGCCGGGCATTTCGCGCTGAAGGACGTGCTCGATTCGATCGGCGCGAAGATGATCCGCCGTCATCCCCACGTCTTCGGCGACGGTGCCAGCCCGGGTTGGGAAGAGATCAAGGCCGAGGAGCGCAAGGGCAAGAGCGAGGATGAAAGCGCGCTCGCCGGCGTCACCGCGGCCCTGCCCGCCCTGTTGCGCGCCGAAAAGCTGCAGAAGCGCGCCGCGCGGGTTGGCTTCGACTGGCCCGATCCTGACGGCGCGAAGGCGAAGGTCATCGAGGAAATCGACGAAGTCGAAACCGCACCCGATCAGGAGGCGCGAACCGAGGAAATTGGCGATCTGCTGTTCGCGGTGGTCAACTGGTCGCGCAAGCTGGGCATCGACCCCGAAGGCGCGCTGCGCGCCGCCAATGCCAAGTTCGAGCATCGCTTCCGCGCGATGGAGGAAATGGCGGGGGATTCCTTCGCCGGGCTGCCGCTCGACGACAAGGAAGATCTGTGGGCCGAAGCGAAGAAACGCGCCCGCTGACATCATGGAATCGACGCGAGTTAACACTTTAGTATGCAATTGTAAAACATTGTAAAAAGACAGGTTTTGCGCTATTCCTGCCCGGAACCGGGGGAGCCTTTCGTTTGCGGCCGCATATACTGCCTCGTCTGTTGCGTGCGCCCGATCGCGGTTCGAGGCTGTCTCTCGGCACGCGGATCGAACTGATCCAGTCGCTGTTCGCGATTCCCGCCCCGGCCGTCATCATGACGATCTGCTTCGCGGGCGCCGGCTATTATGTGGTGCGCAATACAGACGATATGCCGCTGCTCGTGCTGTTCGTGCTGAGCATCTTTTCGTCGGCCGGCCGGCTCGGCACCTTGTTCGGCTATCGCCGCACCGTCTTTTCCGACGCGATCGAGCCGTCGCGGGTGTTCACGATCGAACGCTGCTTCGCCGCCAGTTATATCGCCTTCGCGATCTTCTTCGGCCTGTTCACGGCGCGCGCCTTCCTGCTGGTCAACGATCATATGCGCCTGCCGATCGTGGCGCTCGTCTATGGCTACGGCGCTGGCGTGGCGGCGACGGTGGCGTTGCGGCCGTGGATCAGCGTGACGAGCATCGCCGCGGCGATCGTGCCGCTGATCGGCGTCGGCATCGCGATGGGCAGCGGCGCCTATCTCGGCACAGCCGCGCTGACCGTCATGTTTCTGGGCGGCGGGATCATCGCGATGATGCAGCGTTATCGATCGGCATCGAACGAGATCCAGATGCGGCGGCTGCTCGAGACGCTGAACCGGCAGGACGACCTGACCGAACTGCCCAACCGCCTCCAGCTCGACGAGCATTTCGCAAGCCTTGCCGCGCGGCGCGACTCCGGCGCGCTGATCGCGATCCACCGCGTCGACATCGACGGCTTCGCCAACATCAATCTGGAGCATGGCCAGCTGATCGGTGATGCCGTGCTCAAGGCGGTATCACGCCGTCTGGGCCGGATCGGGCGCGGGTGCCTTTCGGCGCGATTGGGCGGTGACGACTTCCTGATCGTGCAGAGCGAGATAGGCCAGGCGCGCGAGGCCGACATTCTAGCCCACAAGATCGTCCAGACGCTCGAAAAATCCTACGGCATCGCCGGCCGCGACGTCCATGTCGCCGCACGCGTCGGCTATATCGTCGACATCCAGCGCGACGCCGACCTCGACGACCTCGTCGCCCACGCGGAAACGACATTGGCGCGCGCGAAGCAGGAAGCGGTGCCGATCGCGGGCGAGACGATCGGCGCCTGGAACGCGGCGGCGTAACGCGACTGCCCCTCCCCTTTTCGTCATTGCGAGGAGCCGCTTGCGGCGACGAAGCAACCCACTCCGAACTGCGGACTGGATTGCTTCGCTACGCTCGCAATGACGAGTTCATGGGGATCAATCCCGTGCTTCGAACCGCCCGTAATCGATATCCGACAGCCGCACCTCGACGGTGATGCGATCACCGTCGGTCACCTGATCCAGTACCTCGCCATGCGCGTGGAGCCAGGCGAGCGCGGCGCCGTCGGCGGCGTCGAGGGTCAGGCGGTGGATGTGGGCGCCCTTGCTCAGCAGGTCGGAAACGGTGCGGCGGAGGTTTTCGACGCCCTCCCCCGACCAGGCCGACAGGATGGCGACGTCGTCGCGACGCGCGGCTTCGGCCAACAGAGCGTCACGCTCCTCGGCATCGAGCAGGTCGATCTTGTTCCAGACCTCGATGATCTGCGGTCCGGGCTCCGCGCCTTCGGGCGCCTTCGGGCCCACCCCGATACCGCCCAGCACGTCGAGGACGTCGGCGGCCTGCGCGTCGGTGTCGGGATGCGCGATGTCACGGACGTGGATGATCAGGTCGGCGCCCGTCACCTCCTCCAGCGTCGCGCGGAACGCGGCGACGAGCTGGGTCGGCAGGTCCGATACGAAACCCACCGTGTCGCTCAGGATCGCCTTGTCGAGCCCGGGCAGCGAAATCTGCCGCATCGTCGGATCGAGCGTCGCGAACAGCAGGTTTTCCGCCATCACGTCGGCGCCGGTCATTCGGTTGAACAGGGTCGACTTGCCGGCATTGGTATAGCCGACCAGCGCGATAACCGGCCACGGCGCGCGCCGGCGGCGGGCGCGGTGCAGCCCGCGCGTGCGGCGCACCTGCTCCAGTTCACGCCGCAGCTTCGCCATCCGGTCGCGGATCAAGCGACGATCCGCCTCGATCTGGGTTTCGCCAGGGCCACCGAGGAAGCCGAAGCCGCCGCGCTGCCGCTCAAGGTGGGTCCAGCTGCGGACCAGGCGGCCTTGTTGATAATCGAGATGGGCGAGTTCGACCTGAAGGCGGCCTTCCGCCGTCGCCGCGCGCTCGCCGAAGATTTCGAGGATCAGGCCGGTGCGATCGATGACCTTCGCCTCGGTCGCCTTTTCCAGATTGCGCTGCTGGATCGGGGTCAGCGCGCCATCGACGATGATGAGCTGTGCCTCGGCCATGCGGGCGGCCAGAGCGATCTGATCGACCTGGCCCGAACCGAACAAGGTTGCAGGCTTGGGATCGCGCAGGCGGAAGGACAGCCTTTCCACCACGTCGACGCCGATCGCGGCGGCAAGGCCCACCGCTTCGTCGAGACGCGCCTCGGTCGACCGTTGCGATGCTTGATCGGCACGATCGGGCAAGGCCACGAGCGCACGCGCGCCGCGGCCGAACCCGTCGTCGTCACTCCGGTTGAAAACGCTCAATCGTCGCCCGAATCAGCCTCGGCCAGATTCAGCGGGTGTGCCGGCTGAACGGTCGAGATCGCATGCTTGTAAACGAGCTGGCTCAGGCCATCGCGCCGAAGCAGCATGCAGAAGAGGTCATAGGCCGCGATTTCGCCCTGGAGCATCACGCCGTTGACGAGGAACATCGTCACCGGTTCGCGCGCCTTGCGGCAGGCGTTCAGGAAGACTTCCTGAAGCAGGTGCGACTTCTTTTCCTCGAAGCCCTTTTCGACTTCGGAGATGTCGACGGGATGCGAAGGCATCACGGTGGAGATCGCATGCTTGTAGATCAGCTGCGACTGGCCATCCCGGCGCAGCAGCACCGAGAAATTGTCGAACCAGGTGATGATGCCCTGGAGTTTGACGCCCTTGACGAGGAACATCGTCACCGGGGTCTTCGACTTGCGAACCGAGTTCAGGAAAATATCCTGGAGGTTGTTGACCTTATTGTCGGCCATCGTGCCGGTCTCCGGTCTTGGCGGGTCGTGGCCCGCTCCTGCGCCTTTGCATGGCGTCGTGCGTCGCCCGCCCAACACGGGAACGGCCGACATATAGCGAGGGGACGCACGCGCGTCCACTTCGCAGATGCAGCAATTTGGCAACGGCGACCATTTTCTTCGTCATTGCGAGGAGCCACAGGCGACGCGGCAATCCAATCCGCGGTTCGGCGGTGGATTGCTGGCTATCCTCAGGATACCCGGTAACGAATAAGATACTGGCGTCGGTGCATAACGAGCGCACCATGCCTTATCGTGTAAAACTGGCCCTCGCGTCCCTCGCATCGCTCATCACGGTCTGGACATTCAAATATGCGATCAACCCTACGGCGTTCGAGCGAACTCCCTTCTGGTTGGTTTCGTTCATATTCTTCCTCGCCACGATGACGTTGTTCAACAACACGACATCACTCGTGACGAACAGGCCCGATCGCTGGCACGCCTGGGTGAACAACAGCTTCAAGCATCAGAAGCCAACCGTCGCCAGCAAAAAAGCGGGCTATGCGGCCGACATCATTCTCTTTCTCGGCACTTTCTCGATCCTGATATTTCAGGATTTCTGAATCGCCGCGCGCTTACTCCGCCTCGTCCTCGCCCTCGCGCGCGTCGGCCAGACCCAGGGTCTTGAGCTTGCGGTGGAGCGCCGATCGCTCCATCCCGATGAAGCTGGCGGTTCGCGAGATATTGCCGGAAAAACGCCGGATCTGAACACGCAGATATTCGCGCTCGAACGTCTCGCGGGCTTCGCGCAGCGGCGTGCCCATGATCGATCGGGCCGCCTCCCCCGGCGCGAGCCGCGCCTGATCGTTCAGGATTTCGGGCGGGAGCATGTCGATCTCGATCCGGCCCACCCGATCGCCCGGCGCCAGAATGATCGTGCGTTCGACGATGTTGCGCAGCTGGCGGACATTGCCCGGCCATTCGAACGCCTGCAGCACGCCGACCGCATCCTCGCTGACCGTCGGGGTGGGCACGCGCCGTTCGGACGCGAACCGAGCGGCGAAGTGATCGACGAGCGCGGGAATGTCATCGCGGCGTTCGTGCAGCGGCGGGATGACAACCGGCACCACGTTGAGCCGGTAATAGAGATCCTCACGGAAGCGGCCCGCCTCGATCTCACCCGGAAGATCGCGCGATGTGGCGGAAACGACACGAACGTCGACCTTGACGATGCGGGTGCCGCCGACCCGGTTGAACGCCTGTTCGGTCAACACGCGCAGGATCTTGGCCTGCGTCGTCACCGGCATGTCGGCGATTTCGTCGAGGAACAGGGTCCCGCCATGCGCGCGTTCGAGCAGGCCGGGGCGGACGAGTTCGCCGCCCTCCTCGACCCCGAACAGTTCCTCCTCGACCCGCTCGGGCTCCATCCGCGCCGCGGAGACGACGATAAAGGGCGAATCGGCGCGGTTGCTCCACAGGTGCAGCAGGCGCGCGGCGACTTCCTTGCCCACACCGGCAGGGCCGCTGATCAGCACACGGCTTCCGGTGGCGGCGACACGCTTCAGGGTGGCGCGGATGCCGTTGATCGCGGCCGAATTTCCGGTCAGCTCCTCTTCCTGCCCGATCTGCGCCTTTAGGGTGGCGTTTTCGCGCCGCAGCGCCTCGGTCTCGGTCGCGCGGCCGACGAGCATCAGCAGGCGCTCTGCCTCGAACGGCTTTTCGATGAAATCTACCGCACCACGCCGGATCGCGGCGACCGCAGTGTCGAGATTGCCGTGGCCCGAGATCATCAGCACCGGCAGGCTGGGGTCGCGCCGCTTGATCTCATCGAGCAGGTCGAGCCCGTCGAGCCGCGATCCCTGCAGCCAGACATCGAGCAGGACGAGCGACGGCCGCCGATCGGCGATCGCGGCGAGCGCGCCGTCGCTGTCGGGCGCCATACGCGCGGCATAGCCCTCATCCTCCAGCACACCCGCGACCAGTTCGCGGATGTCGGCCTCGTCGTCGACGATCAGGATGTCCAAAGCCATGCTCACACCACCTATGCGCTACGGGTCAATGCCGGCAGGCGCTCATGCGCCTCCGGTTCGTCGGATGCGTCGACGGCCAAGCCGCTCAGCGCCTCCAGGTTGAAATCGAGATCGACGATCGTGCCGCCACCGGGCCGATCGCGGAAGGAAATCACGCCCGAATGATCCTCGACAATCTTGCGGACGATCGCGAGGCCAAGGCCGGTGCCGCGCGCCCGTGTGGTCATATAAGGTTCGGTCAGGCGATCGCGCTGAGGCGGCAAACCGGGCCCGTTGTCGGCGACTTCGATCAGGAGCGTGTGTTCGCGGGCCGCGATCGTCATCACGATCGCAGGCGGCTCCTGCTGATCCTTGTTCTCCGTGATCGCCTCGATCGCATTCTTGACGAGGTTGGTCAGTGCCTGGCCCAGCTGACGGCGGTCGCAGATCATCGTCGGCGCCTCGCCCCCGGTTTCGAGCGAGAAGGCGATGCCGGGGTGCGCGACTTCGTGCAGGAACAGCGCCTGCCGCGCGACGTCGACGATCGCTTCTTCACGGAAGGATGGGCGCGGCATTCGCGCGAAGGACGAAAATTCGTCGACGATCCGGCGCATGTCGCCCACCTGGCGGACGATCGTGGCGGTCAGCCGCTCGAACACCGCCGGATCGGAGACGACCTCCTTGCCATAGCGGCGCTGGAGCCGTTCGGCGGCAAGCTGGATCGGGGTGAGCGGGTTCTTGATCTCGTGCGCGATGCGGCGCGCGACGTCGGCCCAGGCGGCGCGGCGCTGATCGACGATCTGCTGGGTGATATCGTCGAACGTCAGCACCTGCCCCGCTTCGTCGTTCACCGCGCGGGCGGCGAGCGTTTTGAGCTCGTTTGCGACCGGCAGTTGCAGCACCACCTCGCGCTCGCCGCTCGTCAGGAAGCGATCGAGTTCGGCCGAAATGTCGGCAAGCGGAACGCCCTCCACCTCTTCGGGCAGCGCGAGCATCTGCCGCGCCGAAGGATTGACCAGCGTGATGCGGTGATCCTCGTCGACCGAGATGATCCCCGCGGTCACGCCCGACAGCACCGCTTCGATGAAGGCGCTGCGGCTTTCGAGCTGGCTGTTGGCGGAAACGAGTGCGCCGGTCTGCTCGCCCAGCTTGCGGGTCATCCGGTTGAACGCGGTGCTGAGCGCGCCGATCTCGTCCTGCCCCGGCGATGCGACCACGCGCGCCGACAGATCGCCGCCCGCCACCCGCCGCGCGGCCGCGACGAGTTCGTTCACCGGGCGCACGAGGCGATCGGCGACGCGGATCGCGACGAGGATCGCGATCCCCAGGATCGACAGCGACACGATCATGAGCGCGATGTTGAAGCGCACTTGCAGCACACGCGATCGTTCGACCAGGCGGCTATAGTCACTCAGCGCCGATCGCGCGCGGGCGGCCTGGGACAGCACCACCGGATCGGATGATCGCGAGATGTAGAGGAAGGTCTGGCTCGCCTTGTCGAGCAGCATCGTGCCTTCGATCCGATCGCCCGAAATCGCGGTGATATAAGGCTGACCGCCCTGCAGGAGCTGGATCAGCCCCGGCGGCAGACGCTTGCCCAAGGGCCGCTTGTCGAGATTGGCGAGCGCGATCAGCTGCGGGGTACCATCGGGCTCGACCGAGATGATCGCGGCTTCGGACAGCTGGCGATAGGCGATCTGGCGCGCGAAAATCGGCGCGAAACGCGGATCATCGATCGTCATGACGGTCAGCGCGTCGCGCAGATCGCCGCCCATCGGTACGATATCGCCCAGCAGACGCTCGCGGCTCTCGCGCACATAGGCCTGCGCCACGCGCTCGGCGCTGCCCAACACGACGCGCGCGCGATCGGAGAAGGAAAATTCGATCCCGAACTGGAAGAGGAGCGAGGCGAAGATCACGACCAGCAACGTCGGGATCATCGCGATCGCGGCGAACAAGGCGACGAGGCGCACATGGAGCCGCGCGCGATTGCCCAGTTCGGACCGCGCCGCGCGGGCGAGCGCGACCCGCCGGGCGATCAGCACCATCAGCCCCATGATCGGCACGAGATTGCCGACGAGCAGCAGCGCGATCAGCGGCGGGCTCATCAGCCGCTCGGGCGCGCCCTGCCCGCTGATCACCAGATAGCTGATGATAGCGATGATCAGGACGGCGGCGAGGGTCAGCCCTTCCAGAAAGGGCATGATCGGCCAGCGTCGAGTCGCCGCGGCGAGACGTCGCCGCAGGCGGTAAATTCGGCTGGCCGGCACGATCATAGTGGCATCGCTACCACAATAGCGTGTCCGCAGGAACACAGTCCGTTTCGTTTGGACGGCGTTTTCCTGTCGTTTCGGCTACAGAATCTCAGTCACTGCGCCGCCCCGTCCCGGCATCGATCTGCAATTCGGTGAGCCGTTTGCGTAGCGTGTTGCGATTGATGCCCAGCAGCCGCGCGGCGCGCAGCTGGTTGCCCCGCGCCGCCGCTAGCGACAGCTGAAGCAGGGGCCGCTCGAACTCGGCGAGAACGCGATCGTACAATCCATCGGGCGGCAGATCGCGGCCAAAGCTCGCGAAATAGCGGGTCAGGTGCATCTCGACCGCCTCGGCCAGCCCGCCCGATCCCATCACCGGCGGTGCGCCATCGGGCTGGGGAGCGCCATCGAACTGCTGTTCGATGACCGACGCGGTGATCAGTTCGTCGCGGCTGAGCGCCGCCAGACGACGCATGAGGTTTTCGAGCTCACGCACATTGCCCGGCCAACCGTGGCGCATCAGCCGATCGACCGCGCCGGCATCGAGCGCCTTGCGCGGCAGGCCGTCGGCGGCGGCGCGATCGAGGAAATAGCGCGCAAGCTCGCCAATATCCTCACCGCGCTGGCGCAGCGACGGGAGTCGCACGGGCACGACGTTGATGCGGTAATAGAGATCCTCGCGGAACGCGCCGTCGGCGATCAGGCGCGGCAGATCCTTGTGGGTCGCCGCGATGATGCGGACATCGGCGCGGATCGCGCGCGAACCACCGACGGTCGTGAACTCGCCCGCCTGCAACACGCGCAGCAGCCGCGTCTGCGCCTCCATCGGCATGTCGCCGATTTCGTCGAGAAAGAGCGTGCCGCCCTGCGCCTGCTCGAAGCGGCCGGCATTGCGGCTGGCGGCCCCGGTAAAGGCGCCGCGTTCATGGCCGAACAGCTCGCTTTCGATCAGCTCGCGTGGGATCGCCGCCATATTGACCGCGACGAACGGTGCTGCGGCACGCGGCCCGAAATCGTGGATCGCGCGCGCGACCAGTTCCTTGCCGGTTCCGGATTCGCCCAGCACCAGCACGGTCAGGTCGTTGGCGACGACGCGCGCGATCGTGCGGTACACCTCCTGCATCGGCGGCGATCGGCCGATCAGCGGCAGTTCCTCGACCGGACCGACCGCATCGCTCGCTCCCGACGCATCCCGCGCGGCCAGCGCGTCGGAGACGGCCCGGGTCAGCGCACCCAGATCGAACGGCTTGGGCAGATAATCGAACGCGCCCTGCTCGGTCGCGCGCAGCGCCGTGGTGAACGTATTCTGCGCGGACAGCACGATCACCGGCAGGCCGGGCTTGCTCGCGAGCATTTCGGGGATGATGTCGAGACCATTTCCATCCGGAAGAACAACATCCGTTACAAGGACTTCGGGTTCGAAGCTCTGAAACAATCTACGCTGCTCGGCGACCGAGGCTGCCGTCTCGACGATGTGGCCCGCGCGGCGCAGCGCCTCGCGCACGACGGTGCGGATCGCGGCATCGTCATCGACGACGAGAACGCGGCCGGTGGTGCTCATGCCTTCACCTTGGCGCGCGGCATCAGGATCCGGAACACGGTCCGCAGCGGGCGGCCCTCGCGCGCATATTCAATGAACCCGCCCTGATCGGACACAAGCTTCTCCACTAGAGCCAGCCCGAGACCACTGCCGGTACGCTTGCTGGTGACGAAAGGATCGAAAAGGTGGGTGCCCATTTCGGGCGGCGCGCCGGGGCCGTCGTCGATCACGCAGATCTCGATCGGCAACTGGCGCGCTTCCTCTTCGCCCAGGCGGCGCATCGAGACGCCGTGGCGATATGCGGTGGTCAGCGTGATCGTGCCTGGACCGTGGCCCAGCGCCTCCGAAGCATTCTTGAGCAGGTTGATCAGGATCTGGATCATCGAATCGCGATGGCCGAGCATCGGCGGCAAGGATGGATCGTAAAGCTCTCTGATATCGCGATTACTTGCAAAGCCTTTCAACGCCACCTCGCGCGCGTGGGCGAGGATCGCGTGGATGTTCTGCTCCTCCATCTTCAGGTGGCGGGTGTCGGTGAAGCCCTGCATCCGATCGATCAGCGCCGCGACGCGATCGACCTCGTCTCGGATCAGCGACGTCAACCCCTGCGACGCTTCATCGACGGTGCTTTCGAGCAATTGTGCCGCACCACGCACCGCCGAAAGGGGGTTCTTGATCTCGTGCGCCAGCATTGCGGCGGCGGCAACCGCGGTGCGCGTGCCGCTCTCGCGCTCGCTGGTGCGGCTGAGGAACGGCCCGCGCGCATGGCCATGGAGCGAGACGACACGCCATCCGAGCCTGTCGGGCAGCGGAGAGACCATCAGATCGACCTTCAACTGCCGTTCCTCGGGCAATTGGAGCGTCAGATCATAGGCCGCGAAGGGCGCATCGGACGGCATCGTCGTCAGCGGATGACCGATCACCTCCTCGGTCGTGCGCCCGAGGATCTGGTTGCGGCTTAGGTTGAGGAATTGCTCGGCAGCTGCGTTGATGTCGACGATCCGACTTTCGGGATCCACCGCGAGCACAGGCGTCGCCATCGCGGCGAGCAACTCCCCCGCCGTCAACGGCCCTGCGGCGCGATCGGCCGGACGCCGGCCGAAACGGATCAGGCCGCCGCCCGGGAGAGCCATGGAGCGTAAAATTCGGCGAGCATCGCCAGCACGCGCTGGTGGCTGGGCTCCTGGTTGACCTTCTGGCGGAACTCGGCGGAGCCATGCAGCCCCTTGGTGTACCAACCGATATGCTTGCGGGCCATATTCACGCCCACCTCATTTCCATAGACTTCGAGCATATCGACATAATGATTTATGATGATACGATATTGTTCTTCGATCGATGGATCGGCGCGGCGCTCGCCCGTCTGAAGAAACTGCATCACCTGCGACAATATCCAGGGCCGGCCATAAGCACCCCGCCCGATCATCAGCCCGTCGGCGCCCGATTGTTCGAGCGCGGTGACGGCATCGTCGATCGAGCAGATATCGCCATTGACGATCACCGGAATCTTCACCGCATCCTTCACGCGGCGCACGAACGCCCAGTCGGCCGATCCCTTGTACATCTGGTTGCGGGTTCGGCCGTGGACGGTGACCATTTTGATCCCCAGATCCTCGGCGATCCGCGCGAGTTCGGGGGCGTTCAGGCTGTCATGGTCCCAGCCCATCCGCATCTTGAGCGTGACGGGCGCGGTCACAGCCTTCGCGGTCGCCTCGAGCAACGCGGTCGCGAGCGGCAGATCGCGCATCAGCGCCGATCCCGCATCGCCGTTGACGACCTTGCGCACCGGACAGCCCATGTTGATGTCGATGATCGCGGCGCCCTTGTCCTGACTCAGCTTCGCCGCCTCGCCCATTTCATAGGGAGTGCAGCCGACGAGCTGCATCGACACCGGCTCCTCGATCGCGTCCCACATCGCTTTCTGAAGCGACTGGCGCGTCTCGCGGATCGCCGCCTGGCTGGCGATCATCTCGGTGACGTTCAGGCCCGAACCATAGCGCCGCACGACCCGCCTGAACGGCAGGTCACTGACGCCCGTCATCGGAGCGAGGATCACCGGGGTTTCGATCCGCACCGGGCCGATCTGGATGGGCTGAAGCTGGGTCACACGAATTGCCTAATAAACAGGCAGCGCAGATAGTCGATCCGGCTCCCGACAGCAAGTGAACACACACCTTCCCATCATGCGGATCGTCATGCTGAACTTGTTTCAGCATCCACTCCATCACGCAGGTAAAACAGGAGCTTGCGCGGGGAGCTTGTCGCAGAAGTCTCGCGACCAGCCCTAGAGACCCGGCGGATGCTGAAACAAGTTCAGCATGACAGTTATGGGTGGCGGCGGCGGGTCCCTACCCTGTTTGGGGAGGATCGAACCGCGCGTCTCGGACATCATGCCGTCAAACGATAGCAAGACGGAGGGGATTATGGCGATCAAGGTCGTGCAATGGGGCACGGGAACCGCGGGGCTGCGCGCGCTGCGTGCTATCCTGAACAATCCGGCGTTGGAACTGGTTGGCCTCTACGTCGCCCGCGCTGAACGCGCGGGGCGCGATGCCGGCAGCTTCGTCGACATGCCCGACACCGGCGTGATCACGACCAACAGCCTTGACGAGCTGCTCGCGATCGAAGCCGACTGCCTCGTCTATATGGGCAGCTTCGCGCGTGGCGGCTTCGACGACATCCTTCCGTTCCTGAAGGCCGGCCGCAACATCGTCACGCCGACCTTGTTCGAACTGCTGACCCCGCAGGATGCGCCTGCCGAGATCCTTGAACTGGTGAGCTCCGCCTGTGAGGAGGGGAATAGCAGCTTCTTTTCCACCGGTGCCTCGCCCGGCTTCTGCACCGATTTCTTTCCAACCTCGATGCTCGGCATCGTCGACGAGATCCGCGAAATCCGCGTGCAGGAAATCGCGGACTACAGCGTCTATCCGGTGGTCGAAGTCGCGCACAGCTGGGGCTTCGGCGCGCAGCCCGGCGATCCGATCCCGCTCCTGCAGGGCGACGGCGTCGAGAAGAACTGGCACAGCATCCCGCGCGACATCGCCCGGCGGATCGGTGTGGAAATCGACGAGATCCGCATCGTCCACGACGTCGCGATCGCGAAAAGGGACGTGCCCGCCGCCTTCTACACGATCCCCAAGGGCACAGTGTGCGGCCTGCGCTTCGAGGTGCAGGGGCTGGTGAACGGCAAGCCGCTGGTGATCCTCGAACACGTCAATTATTGCGATTACGATTCGATGCCCGATCACTGGCCGCGCCCGAATGCCGGCAATTGCGGCCTCGCTTATCGTACCGTCGTGAAGGGACGCCCCAATCTGGAGGCCGAGATCGTGCTCGATTATGCCGTAGCGGCGGTGCGCGCGGTCAACGCGATCCCTGCGATAGTCGCGGCGCCCCCGGGCGTCGTGGCGGGATCGGACGTGCCTCCGCTCAACAGCGGCAATGTGAAGCTCGATTGATCCGGACGGGGCGGCGCACTAGGCGGGGCGCATGACTCGCACCGCCGCCCTGATCGTCGCCGCCGGACAGGGCATTCGCGCCGGGCAATCCATCCCGAAGCAATATGCGCCACTGGGCGACCGTGCGGTGCTGGCGCACGCGATCGACGCGCTGCTCGCCCATCCGGCGATCGATGTCGTTCATGTCGTGATCGGCGCGGGACAGGAGGCGCTCTACGCCGCCGCGATCGGCGATCGCGCCCTTCCCGCCCCCGTCATCGGCGGCGCAGCGCGACGCGATTCGGTGATCGCGGGGCTGCGCGCGATCGATGCCGATATCGTCCTGGTCCACGATGCCGCCCGTCCGTTCCTGCCGACCGAGGTCGTCGACCGGCTGCTCGAAGCGCTGGAAAGCCACGACGGTGCCATCCCCGCCCTCCCCGTCGCCGACACGCTGACGACCGCCGACGGCAAGCCGGTGCCGCGGGACGGGCTGTTCCGGGTACAGACGCCCCAGGCCTTCCGCCGCGCCGCGATCCTCGCCGCGCACGAAACCTGGGACGCCAGCGCCGAAGCTACCGACGATGCGCAGGTCGCGCGCGCCGCCGGACTTTCGGTGGCGGTTATAAAAGGTGACCGCGCTTTAGAAAAACTAACCACGCCCGACGATTTCGCCGCGGCATCGCACGCGCTGGAGGCCCGCATGATCAGCCGCACCGCCACCGGGTTCGACGTCCATGCCTTCGCCGACGGCCATTCGGTGTGGATCGGCGGAGTGGAGATCGCGCACAGCCAGTCGCTGTCGGGCCACAGCGACGCCGATGTCGCGCTCCACGCGCTGGTCGATGCGCTGCTGGGCACGATCGGCGCGGGCGATATCGGCAGCCATTTCCCGCCCAGCGACATGCAGTGGAAGGGCGCGCCCTCCCACCTTTTCCTCGATCATGCGCGCAAGCTGGTGGCGGGCGCGGGCGGAATCATCGACTTCGTCGACCTCACGATCATTTGCGAAGCACCCAAGGTTGGTCCGCACCGCGAGGCGATACGCAATCGAATCGCCGATTTGCTGGGCTTGAAACTGGCCCAAGTGAGCGTAAAGGCGACCACCACCGAAAAGCTCGGCTTCACCGGACGTCGCGAAGGTATCGCCGCACAAGCGGCGGCGACCGTCCGTGTCCCGGCCTGACAGGAACAGATACGTGGCAGAACATCACGACACGATCCTCCCGGCCGAACTGGTCGACGCCGCCCGACGCGTGATCGAGGCGAACCGGGAGGCGGGCCGCACCGTCGCCGTCGCCGAAAGCTGCACCGGCGGGCTCGTTTCCGCCGCGTTGACCGAAATTCCGGGGTCATCCGACGTCCTTGGCGCCAGCTTCGTCACCTATTCGAACGACGCCAAGACCAGTCTGGTCGGCGTCGCGCCTGATCTGATCGACACGTTCGGCGCGGTTTCGATCGCGGTCGGCTGGGCGATGGCGCGCGGTGCGCTCGAACGCAGCGGCGCCGATGTCGCGGTGGCGATCACGGGCGTCGCCGGCCCCGGTGGCGGCACCGAAAAGAAGCCGGTCGGCACCGTCGTGTTCGCCCAGGCGCTGAAAGGCGGCGATGCGGAGGACGTGATCGCCGACAAGCGGCATTTCGGCGATCTGGGCCGGGGCGGCATCCGCCTTCAGGCGGCGCTGTGTGCGCTCGAACTGCTGATGCCGGGCGCCTCGGTCGAACCGTAAAGCTTCTTCGCGCGCTCCTCGAACGCGCCGATCATCATGCGCAGCGCGGTCGAGAACACCTGGCCTGCAACCATCTCGAAGATCTTCGACTTGAACTCGAAATCGATCGCGAAATCGACCAGCGTGCCCCCCTGCCCATCGGGCCGGAAGCGCCAGTCGTTGCGCAGATATTTGAGAGGACCGTCGAGATAATCGACGTGGATGCTCCCTGGTCGTTCCTTGGCCACCTTGGAGGTAAACCGCTCGCGCAGCGCCTTGAAACCGACCATCAGGTCCGCGACCATCTCGGTCGGGCTGTCGGACTTCACCCGCACCGCCGAAACCCAGGGCAGGAACTCGGCATAACGGGGAACGTCCGCCACCAGATCGAACATCTGTTCGGGCGAATATGGCAGCGCACGGGTTTCGCTGTGGCGAGGCATATCGGGCCCGCTTAGATCGTCGGCGCGGTTTCCCGCGCCAGCTTGGCGTTGCGCGCATCGCGCAGCTTCGCGAAATCGTCGCCGGCGTGATAGCTCGACCGGGTCAGCGGAGTCGCCGACACCAGCATGAAGCCCTTCGCCCGCGCGATCGCGCCATAGGCTTCGAACGCCTTGGGGGTGACGAAATCGATCACCTTGGCGTGCTTGGGCGTCGGCTGGAGATACTGGCCCATCGTCAGGAAATCGATGTCGGCCGATCGCATGTCGTCCATCACCTGATGAACCTCCATCCGCTCCTCGCCCAGCCCGACCATCACGCCCGATTTGGTGAAGATCGACGGATCGAGCCGCTTCACGCTCTCCAGCAGGCGCAGCGACGCATAATAGCGCGCGCCCGGGCGGATCGTGGGATAGAGCCTGGGAACGGTTTCGAGATTGTGGTTGTAAACGTCCGGCCGCGCCGCAACGATCATCTCGACTGCGGCGTCCGCCTTGTTCCGGAAATCGGGGGTCAGGATCTCGATCGTCATGGCCGGTTTGGCCTTGCGCAGCGCCTCGATCACTTTCACGAACTGCTTGGCGCCGCCATCGGGCAGGTCATCGCGATCGACCGAGGTGATGACGATATGTTCCAGGCCCAGTTCGGCAGCGGCATCCGCCACATGCTGCGGCTCCAGCGGATCGACCGCGCGCGGCATGCCCGTCTTCACGTTGCAGAAGGCGCAGGCGCGCGTGCACGTGTCGCCCAGGATCATCACGGTCGCGTGCTTCTTGGTCCAGCATTCGCCGATATTTGGGCAGGCGGCCTCCTCGCACACGGTGGCGAGGTTCATGCGGCGCATCAGCCCCTTTGTCTCGGAAAAGGCCTTGCCGATCGGCGCCTTGACGCGGATCCAGTCGGGCTTGCGCTGCCGAGGCGCTGAGGTCGGAGCGATTGCGGGCTGCAACGGTTCAGTCATGCGCGTGCAGATAGGCGATGTGCGCGCGTCTTGCCAGTCCTGCGCAGGAGGATTAACTCGCGCCGCCGAAGGAGACTCCCCATGACCGACTTCAGCGGACTGATCGACGGCTATCATCGCTTCAAGGAAGGCGATTGGCAGAAGCAGCGCGCGCGCTGGACCGAACTGGCCGAGGGGCAGAGCCCCAAGGTCATGGTCATCGCCTGTTCGGACAGCCGGGTCGATCCAACGCAGATCTTCGATACGTCGCCCGGCGAGATGTTCGTGGTCCGCAACGTCGCCAATCTGGTGCCGCCGTTCGAAACGACTCCCGGCCATCATGGCGTTTCCGCCGCGCTCGAATTCGCGGTGACGCAGCTGGAAGTGCCCGAAATCGTCGTGATGGGCCATCAGGCATGCGGCGGCTGCGGCGCGGCACTGACCAAGCGCTTCGCCGACGCGCCCAAGGGCAAGGGTGGCTTCATCGCCGACTGGATCAACCTGCTCGACGATGCACGCGATCGCGTCGTCGCCGAACATGGCGAGGGGCCGGAGGCGGTCCGCGCGCTGGAGTTCGAAGCGGTGAAGGTCTCGATCGCCAACCTGCGCAGCTTCCCCTGCGTCCAGGCGCGAGAGAAAGCCGGCAAGCTGCGCCTCCACGGCGCCTATTTCGCGATCGCCGACGGCGTTCTCCACGTCCTCGACGAAAATGGCGGCACCTTCGCGCCTGCTTGAGCGTTTGGCCGGCCATATCCCACGAGGAGACAGGCCGTGAAACTGCTGACCCTGATCGCCGCGACCACGATGGTCGCGGCCGCGCCGCTGATGGCGCAGACCGCCTATCCGGGCGCCGACAGCCCCACCAAGACCGACCCTGCCCACGTCGCCGCCGACGCGGCCGAAAAGCCGCAGACGCAGTCGCTGAACAACTCGGTCGATTCGAACATCGCGCATACCGAAGTCGCGAACGCCGCCAACCAGGCGCAATATGATGCCGACAAGGCGGCCTATCTGGCTGCCGTTCGCGAACATCGCCGCGATGTCGCGATCACCGACGATATCTTCATCCGCCAGCAGTCGGCCTATGCGCAGGCCATGGCCGACTGGCGGATGCAGACGGCGGCGTGCAAGCGCGGCCGTGTCCGCGCCTGCGACCTGCCGACACCCGATCCGGCGAACTATATGTAAGGGTTACGGAAATCCGATCGACGGTCGCAACTGCCCTTCGCAGATGCGGCCGTTTTTCGTTGGAGGGCAGACGAGCCGGCGCGATCGAGACATTTTGGCCCTATCGGTATAAAAATCAGGCGCCGATCCTTTTCGTCATGTTTTTCAGACGAAAGAGCAAGGAAAAGGCTTGATCGTTACACGTTGTATCATACGCAAGCACTTGCGCCACTTTCCCTACTGATGCAGTGCAACATGGCAAAGCATCAAACGGGAATGTCTAATATCATGCGCAAAGTTGCTCTCTTCGCCCTCGCCCTCATCGCCTCGGCCCCCGCGTTCGCGCAGGGCGTTGCCAGCCTCAAGACCGGCGCGATCCTCGTCTCGGCGGACGGCAAGCGTCTCGGCCGCGTTGACACGATCACCAGCAAGGACGGCGCGCCCGTCTCGCTCAACCTGATCTTCGATTCGCGCTTCGTGCACGTCCCGGCGTCGACCGTGACCGCCGGTGAAGATGGCCGCCTGACGACCTCGCTCTCGCGCGACGAAGTCCGCAAGCTCAAGTAAGAGCCGATCGCCTGGCCGGTGCGAACCGGCCGCGATCGATACGAAAAGGCCGGCGTCACCGCCGGCCTTTTTCTTTGTCTGATAAATCCTCCCCGACAGGGGGAGGATTAGATCAACGCGTCAGCTTCTTGTACGCGCTGGCGCCCGGACGATCGGCGGCATCGCCGAGGCGGCGGCGCTTGTCCTCCTCGTAGGAATCGAAATTCCCTTCGAACCATTCGACATGCCCGTCGCCTTCGAAGGCGAGGATGTGGGTGGCGAGGCGATCGAGGAAGAAGCGATCGTGGCTGATCACCACCGCGCAGCCCGCGAAATTCTCGATCGCTTCCTCGAGTGCGCCCAGCGTCTCGACGTCGAGATCGTTGGTCGGTTCGTCGAGCAGCAGGACGTTGCCGCCCTTCTTGAGCATCTTGGCGATGTTGACGCGATTGCGCTCACCGCCCGAAAGCTTGCCGACGATCTTCTGCTGGTCCGCACCCTTGAAGTTGAACGCGCCGACATAAGCGCGGGTCGACTGGTCGTGGCCGTTGATCTTCATATAATCGTGGCCGTCAGAGATTTCCTGCCAGACATTGTTCTTGTCATCGAGGTGGTCGCGGCTCTGGTCGACATAGCCGAGCCGGACGGTGCTGCCCATCTCGACGGTACCGCTGTCGGGCGTTTCCTGGCCGGTCAGCAGCTTGAACAAGGTCGACTTGCCGGCACCGTTGGGGCCGATCACGCCGACGATGCCGCCCGCGGGCAGCGTGAACGACAGGTCGCTGAACAGCTTCTTGTCGCCATAGCTCTTGGCGATGTTCTCGACCTCGATCACCTTGCCGCCCAGACGCTCGGGCACCTGGATGACGATCTGGGCCTTGCCTGGGGTGCGGTTGTTCTGCTGTTCGACGAGCTGGTCGAACTTGGCGATACGCGCCTTCGACTTGGTCTGGCGGGCCTTGGCGCCCTGCCGGATCCATTCGAGTTCGT
Organism: Sphingomonas montanisoli; assembly: GCF_008274695.1. Classification (GTDB taxonomy): domain Bacteria; phylum Pseudomonadota; class Alphaproteobacteria; order Sphingomonadales; family Sphingomonadaceae; genus Rhizorhabdus; species Rhizorhabdus montanisoli. The sequence continues at coordinate 346,817 of NZ_VTOU01000001.1, forward strand.
TGCGGATCGCGGTCTGGCGGCCCGATTCCTCGCGCTCTTCCTGTTCGAGGCGCTTGGCCTTCTTCTCCAGATAGGTCGAGTAATTGCCCTCGTAGGGGAAATACTTCCCGCGATCGATTTCGAGGATCCAGCCCACCACATTGTCGAGGAAGTAGCGATCGTGGGTGATCATCAGCACCGCGCCCGCATATTCCTTCAGATGGCTTTCAAGCCACTGAACGCTCTCGGCGTCGAGATGGTTGGTCGGTTCGTCGAGCAGCAGGATCGACGGCTTCTGAATCAGCAGGCGGGTCAGCGCCACACGGCGCCGTTCACCGCCCGACAGGCTGGTGACGGGCGAATCTGACGGCGGACAACGCAGCGCTTCCATCGCGAGTTCGAGCTGGCTGTCGAGCGTCCACCCATCGACCGCGTCGATCTTTTCCTGCAACGCGCCCATTTCTTCCATCAGCGCGTCGAAATCGGTGTCGTCCTGCGGATCGCCCATTTCGGCCGAGATCGCGTTGAAGCGATCGACCATGTCGGCCACGTCGCGCGCGCCGTCCTTGACGTTCTCCAGGACCGACTTGGTCGGATCGAGTGCGGGCTCCTGCTCCAGATAGCCGACCGTGATGTTCTCGCCCGGCCAGGCCTCACCGGTGAAATCGGTGTCGACGCCCGCCATGATCTTCATCAGCGTCGATTTACCGGCGCCGTTCGGGCCGACAATGCCGATCTTGGCGCCCTGATAGAATTGCAGGTTGATGTTGCTCAGCACCGGCTTGGGGGCGCCGGGGAAGGTCTTGGTCATGTCCTTCATCACGAAGGCGTATTGAGCGGCCATGAGAGGCGTTACCTCGATCTATGATGGGCTGGAAAACTGCCGCCGCCCCTAACCGACGCGCGCAGGATTGGCAAATGCGGACGCGCCCGATAGCGTCCAAAACATGACGAAGAAAATCCTTGCGGCGCTCGCCGCGTCCGCCGCGCTTTCCAGCCCCCTCGCCGCCCAGATCGCCCCGGAGAAGGTCGCCGCCTTGCGCGACGCCGCGCTCAAGGACGATCTCGCCTGGGACATCACCGAAGGGCTGACGACCGAGATCGGCCCGCGCCAGGCGGGCAGCGAGGCGGAGGCTCGCGCGCGCGACTGGGCGGTGGAGAAGCTCAAGGCGCTCGGTTTCCAGAATGTCCATATCGAGACGTTTGACGTGCCGTGGTGGGAACGCGGCGATGCGAGTGCCGAGATCACCGCCCCCTTCCCCCAATCGCTGACGCTCGCCGCCCTCGGCAATTCGGCGGCAACCCCGGCCAAGGGACTGAGCGCCGAGGTGATCGGTTTCGACAGCATGGCCGCGCTCGAAGCCGCCGATCCTGCAACGATCAAGGGCAAGATCGTGTTCGTCACCCACCGGATGCAGCCCGCGCAGGACGGGTCGCCCTACGGCCCCGTCGGCCAGATTCGCCGCGCCGGGCCTTCCGTGGCGTCCAAGAAGGGCGCGGTCGCGATCCTGATCCGGTCGATCGGCACCGATCATCACCGCGTGCCGCATACCGGCGTGCAGGCATGGACCGACGGCGCCAAGCCGATCCCTGCCCTCGCGCTCGCCAACCCCGATGCCGATCAGCTCGAACGCGTTCTGAAGCGCGGCAAGCCGGTGACGATCGCGCTCACCGTCACCGCGCGCATGGCGGGTACGCGCAAGTCGGGCAACGTCATCGCCGACGTGCCGGGCCGCGATCCCAATGCGGGAATCGTTCTGGTCGGCGGACATCTCGACAGCTGGGATCTGGGCACCGGCGCGATCGACGATGCATCGGGCGTCGCGATCACCACCGCGGCCGCCAAGCGGATCATGGACGCGGGGCAGCCGCTGCGCACGATCCGCGTCGTCTGGTTCGGATCGGAAGAGATCGGCCTGTTCGGCGGCGCGGCTTATGCCCGGGCGCACGCGAAGGAGAAGCATGCACTCGCCGCCGAATCGGATTTCGGCGCCGATCGCGTCTGGCGCTTCTCGACTGCGGTAAAGCCCGAGGCGCTGCCGGCAATGAAGCCGATCGCCGAGGCGCTCGCCCCGCTCGGTATCGTCACCAACCGCAAGAATGGCGAAGCGGGCGGATCGGACACCGACGATCTGCAGCGTTCGGGCGTGCCGATGGTTTCGCTCAATCAGGACGGGACACGCTATTTCGATCTGCACCACACCGCCGACGACACGCTCGACAAGATCGACCCCGAACAGCTGCGCCAGAACGTCGCGGCGTGGACGACCCTGCTCGCGATCACCGCGAATGATCCGACCGAATACGGCCCGGTCACGCCGCCACGGGAATAGTTCTTAATCCTCCCCCGCCAAGGGGAGGATTAAGGATTACCGCTTCGCCAGCTTCGCCTGCATCCTGGCAAACATCGCCGCCTGCTCGTCGCCCACTTGCAGGATCGACTGGCCGAGCATCTCGATTGCGTGCGCGCGGCCAGGGGTAGCGTCGGCGCACAGGTCGATCGTCACCTTGGCCATCGCGGTCATTTCCGGCGGCTTGTCGGCCAGGCTTTCGCAAAAGGCCATCACCCGGTCCTCGAATTCGTCGTCGGGGTAAACGTCGTGGACCAGCCCGATCATCAGCGCGCGATCGGCGTCGATCGGCTGATCGGCCATGATGATCCACTTCGCCCAATGCGGGCCGACCAGCCGGGTGAAGCGGCTCACCCCGCCCGACGCCGGGATCGAACCCAGCTTCGCCTCGGGGAACATGTAGCGCGCGCTCTTGGCCGCGAGACGGAAGTCGCACGACAGCGACATTTCGAGGCCACCGCCGACGCACGGCGCGTGATGCGCGACGACGAAGGGTTTCTCGATCGTCTCCATCTCGTTGTAGAGCGTCTGCATCCCCGGCCCCATCGACTTGCGATACCAGTGGCGGACCTTGGTCGAGCTCTTGCCCTCGGGCACCTGCGTACCGCCGACCAGATCGGCACCCGCGCAGAAATAGCGCCCGGTCGATCGGATCAGGAACACCCGCTGATCATCGCGCTCGGCATATTCGCGCACGGCTTGGGTCAGCCCTTCGAAAATCTCCATGTTGAGCGCGTTGAGCTTTTCGGGGCGATTGAGCGTAGCGCGTACGATCCCGCCAATCTGATCGATGATGAGCGCCTGCGTCATAAGTCCTCCTCGCGGCCTTCGCGACTTTCGAAGCCTCGCTAGCCGCCATTCTCTGCCGGCCGAAGCGACAAGGATGCAAGATGGCCATGCAAAAATCTGTCGATCCGGATGGCCAAACCGTGTATGTCGACAGCCTTACGGTATAAGAGGCGGCATTATGGCGGGTAAGATCAGTCTGGATCAGATCAACTGGGACGATCTGCGGTATTTCCTGGCCGTCGCGCGCGCGGGCCGGCTGAGCGGCGGGGCGATGACGCTGCGCTGCAATCAGTCCACCGTGGCCCGTCGTATCGATCGGCTGGAGGAAACGCTCAACACCCGCCTCCTCTTCCGGTCGACCGGCGGCGTCTCGCTCACCTCGCCGGGCATGCTGCTGATGGAACATGCCGAACGGGTCGAATCGCAGCTGATGGGCGCCGCCGAAGCGTTTGACGGCGATGCGCAGCACCCGTCGGGCGTCGTCCGCATCGCCACGCCCGAAGCCTTCGGATCCTTCCTGGTCGCGCGGCACATCCATCTGCTGCACGAAAGCTATCCCGACGTGCAGCTCGAACTGATCCCCAGCGCGCAGCCGGTGAGCCTGTCGAAGCGCGAGGCCGATCTGATGGTGTCGCTCCACCGCCCCGAACATGGCCGGTTGAAGGTCCGCAAGCTCGCCGACTATCGCCTATCGCTCTATGCCTCGCGCGATTATATCGCAAAGCACGGCATGCCGACTTCGGTCGACGATCTGCAGAAGCATCAGTTCGTCTGGTATATCGACGATCTGCTGCAATCGAACGAGTTCCGCTATCTTCGCCAGCTCGTCGACGACGCGCAGATCGCGTTCAGCAGCAGCTCGATCGTGGCGCAGCACGAGGCGGTAACGAGCGGGGTCGGCATCGGCCTGATGCATCGATTCATGGCCGCGTCGGACGACCGGCTGATCCCGCTGCTGCCCGACGTGACGATCGATCGCACCTATTGGGTGATGTACCGCACTGATCAGCAAGGTGTGTCGCGCATCCGGGCGGTGCTGTCCTTCCTCGATAGGCTGATGCAGGTCAGCCGTCCGCTCCTGGCGGGCCAGGACGTGGCGGCGGCGGCTTAGCTTCTAAGATCCTCCCCGTGTCGGGGAGGTGGCGCGCGCAGCGCGACGGAGGGGGCTGGCCGCAAGCGGCGCGCTTTGCCTCAATCCCCCTCCACCATCCTGCGGATGGTCCCCCTCCCCGTCCCGGGGAGGATTGTGTTAGGTCGCCTCGAACATCCGCTTCGCCGCACCCATGTCGATCTTGAGCGACGGGGTACGGGGCAGCGCCTTGACCACGCGATAGTCGGTCGGGATCATCGTCTTGGGCAGCAGCGACCGCAGATGCGTGTCGAGCGATGCCGCATCGGGCGCGTCGTCCATGTCACGCGGCTGAACCAGCGCGACAGGAACGGCGCCCAATCGCGGTTCAGCCAGGCCCACCACGGCCGACGCCGCCACTTTCGGATGGCGATTGAGCGCCTCCATCACCTGTTCGGGCACGATCTTGAACCCACCACGCATGATCGCGCCGTCGAGGCGACCGCGGTGGAACAAGAAGCCGTCGGGGTCGATCATCACCAGATCGGTCGTCTCGATATAATCGTCGCTCATTCCCGGCGCGAAGACGAGCAGCCGCCCCTCCTCGCCTGCCGGCAAATCCGCGCCGCTATCGACGTCGACCACGCGCAACTTCACGCCCGGACAGGGGCGGCCGACCGAGTCGGCCTTGCTGTCCCCGAACTCCTTGACGTGATCGGGCGTCGTGATCGTCACGATCCCACCGAACTCGGTCGCACCATAGCTTTGCGTGACAAGGATCGGATATTTCGCCTCGAACTCGCGGCGCAGCGCAGGATCGAGCGTCGCGGCGCCGGTGTTGATCAGCTTCAGGCTGCTGATGTCGTCGTAATCGACGTCGGCATCGAGGATCATGCGGAAGGCCGCGGGTGGAACGCCGAGAAATTCGGGCTTGTACTGCTTCACGAACGCCACCCAGTCGGCGACGTTGAACTTGTCGACCATGATGATCGGCTGGCCCGAGGCGATCGCCGGCACGATCAGATAGATGCCCGAGATGTTGCCGAGCGGAAAGAAGGAGAAGAGCGGGTTACGCTCGCTCGCGCCGAATTCGGTGGCGATCACCATCCGCTTGAGCAGCTTTTCGTAGCTGATCTCGAAATGCTTGGGTGGCCCGGTCGTCCCGCTGGTGAGGAGGGCGACGCTTGGAACGCCATCGGATTTGCGTTGCTCGACGCCCGGCACCGCCTTCCAGGGTTCGAGCAGTTCGACCTCGGCACCGTCGTCGGACAGCGCGATCGCGGCGCTGCCCAGATCGCGCGCAGCGTTCAGGGTTGGATCGGTCCACTGCTCGACCCCGGCGATCACGGCGGGAAGCTTCAGGTCACGCAGCTTGTTCGCGATCGCTTCGGGTGACTGATAGGCATAGATCATCACGATCGGCCGCTGCCGCGAAAACAGGGCGACCAGCGCCGCCGCGAAGGCCGGGCGATTGTGCGGGGCGAAGCCGATCGGCGCGCCTTCGGGCACCCCCGCCGCCGCCAGCGCCGCGTCGATCTTGTCGACGAACGCCTTGAGCCGTGCGCGGCTATACCAGGTGCCGTGAAACTGGATCGCCCCCTCTTCGGGGTCGCGGGCCAGCTGATCGTTGATCACCTCGGCGATCGTGGTTGCCATCGTCATGCTCTCCTGTCGCTGGTGCCGTTGCGCGATCGGGCCAGCTTGTCCACCACGCCCCCGCCGGAATGGCGGACGAGCATTGCAATTCGGTCCTGCATATCTGCGCGAAGACGCCGATGGCAAGCACGCAATATTGCAATATCGATGCGAATATCCACATTGCGACCAGGCCAAAGCCGTGCGAAGAAAGGCGCATGGCCCGCCCCGCACTCTCCGCCGCCCGCGCGCTCGAAATCATCGATCTGATGGCGGCATCGCCCAAGCAAGCCTTCACGATGTCCGAACTGGTGCAGCAGACCGGCACCAATATCGCATCGATGCACGCGATCCTCGCGGTGCTCGTACAGCACGGGCATCTCACCCGCCACCCGACCCACAAGACCTATCGTCTGGCGCCCGCTTTGTTCGCGATCGGCGAGGCGATGGCGCAGCACGATCCGCTCCTCACCTCCTCGCGCGCCGCCGCGGGGGGGCTGGCCGAGGCCACCGGGCAGGAAGTGGTGCTTACGGGCCGCGCGGGTGAGGACATCATCTGCCTCGCCCGCTTCGCCAGCAGCAGAACCCCGCAGTTCAGCATGCGCGTGGGCGAGCGTGTTCCGCTCCGCCCCCCGCTCGGCGGCACGTTCTGCGCGTGGATGAGCGAGGAGGAGATCGACCAGTGGCTGGCCCGCCGTGGCCCGGGCGATTCCAGCCCCGAACTCGACGTGCAGGATCGCGCCTCGCTGCAGATCGTGCGTGATCGCGGCTATATCGTCGTCGCCAAATCGCCGCCCCAACAGGCGCTCGGTACGGCCTTCGCACTCGCCGGTCGCGAAAGCGCGCTGGAGCCGCGACAGGTCGATGCTCTGATCGCCGACCTCTATGGCGGCGGCAGCTATCAGATTCACGATATCGTCCCCGAATTATCCTATGATCTTTCGGCGATCTCCGCCCCCATCTTCGATGCGCATGGCCAGGCGATCTATGCGCTGTCACTGGGTGGCCATCGTACCGCGATCACCGGAGCGGAGGTCGAAAATCTCGCGCGGCAGGTGACCGATGCCTGCGCCGCGGTGATGCGTGAAAACGACGTCCGCATGCCCGGCGTGATGCCCGAGCGGAGGATAAGACAGAGATGAGCGACTTCGGCGGCAAGATTGCACTGGTGACAGGCGCCGGCAGCGGCATCGGCCGCGAGACAGCCTTGTTCTTTGCGCGCGCGGGCGCCCGCGTCGCCTGCGCCGACCTGAACGAGGAGGCGCTCGACGAAACGCTGGGCTTCATCCGGCAGAAGGGCGGCGACGGCATCGCCATTCCCGCCGATCTGTCGACGCCCGAAGCGTGCGAGATGGTCGTCGCGAAGACGGTCGAGGGGCTGGGCGGGCTGCACCACGCCTTCAACAATGCCGGGGTTGCTGGCAGCTTTGGCGATCGGCTGTGGGATGCCGACGGGATCCATCGCACGCTGTCGGTCAATCTCGAGGCGGTGATCTGGGGCATGAAGCATCAAATCGCGCACATGATCGCCAACGGTGGCGGCACGATCGTCAACACCGCCTCGATCGCGGGCATCTCCGGCAATGTCGGCACGCTCGATTATACCGCAGCCAAGCATGGCGTGGTCGGCTTCAGCAAGGCGGCTGCGATGATGTACGGGCCGCAGGGTATCCGCATCAACGTCGTCTGCCCCGGCCTGATCCAGACCGGCATGACGACGATCGAGGGCCGGCCGATAACCGAAGCCGGCCTCAAGAAGCTCAGCCCGGTCACCGGGCAGATGGGCGAACCGGCCGACATCGCGGAAGCGGTGCTGTGGCTGTCGAGTCAGAAATCCAAGTTCGTGTACGGAATTGCGCTGCCTGTGGACGGCGGCTTCTCGATCAACTGACAATAAGACGGGAGAGGGATCATGGAAAAGCTGGAGTTTCACGGCCGCGCGGCGGTCATCACGGGCGCGGGTTCGGGTATCGGCCGTGCGCTTGCGCATGAGGCGGTCAGCCGCGGCATGGCGGTCGCCATCGCCGATGTGAATGCCGAAGGGCTTGAGGAGACCGCCGAGGCGCTGCGCCAGCGCCAGGCCAAGGTCGTCTCGCAGGTCGTCGACGTCCGCTCGGCGGAGGCGGTCGAAGCGTTCGCCGTGGCCTGCTTCGACGCCTTCCCGTCGATCGCGGCGGTTTACGCCAATGCCGGCATCATCCGCTATCAGGACACGCCCCGGCTCGATCTCGAAAAGTTCAAGTTCACGATCGACGTCAACCTGTACGGCGTCGTCCACATGCTGCACAGCTTCGTAGGTCGCATGATGGATCGAGCCGAGCCCGCGCAGTTCGTCGCCACCGGTTCGCAGGCGAGCTTCGTCGTCGCACCCGAAATCGCCGCTTATGCCGCCAGCAAGCACGGCGTGTGGGCGCTGACCGAGACGCTGAACATGGAACTGACCAAGCAGGATTCGCCGGTCCGCGCCTCGATGCTCGCCCCGCCGCGCGTCGCGACCGGCATCGTCGCCACCACCGTCGGCCGCGTCCGCGATGCGCAGGGCGAAGCCGCCGCCGACGATTTCTTTGCCAGCCTGATGCCGCCTGAATTCGTCGCCAAGCTGACGATGGACAAGACCGAGGCGCGCGAACTCTACATCCTGCCCGACATGACCTATCAAGGCATGTTCAACGATCGCATCGCGCCGCTGGTGGCCTGATCATGGCGCTCGTGGCTGAAGAACAGGCGCTCGTCGACATGATGAGCGCCGCGCGTCCGACCCCCAAGAAGGATACGGACGCGATCGCCTATCGCAACGCCGGGCTCGCGTTCAAACTGCCGCCCTCGAACGTAGAGGTCGCGCGGGTCGAGGATTTTGCAGTGCCCGGCCCTGCGGGTGACGTGCCGGTGCGGCTCTATTCCAACGGTGGTGAGAAGGCCCGTCCTGCCCTGCTCTACATGCATGGCGGCGGGTTCATCGGCGGCAATATCGGGACGCATGACGATCTGTGCCGCCGCATCGCGGTGGAAAGCGACTGGATCGTCATCTCGATCGAATATCGCCTGTCGCCCGAGGTCCGCTTCCCCGGCGCGCTCGAGGATTGCTACGCAGTGCTCAAATGGGCGTCGCAAAGCCCCAAGGGCATCGACGGGTCGACCCTTGCGGTCGGCGGCGACAGCGCTGGCGGCAATCTCACCGGCGCGATCACGCTGCTTGCGCGCGAGCGCGGCGGCCCGAAGATCGCACATCAGTTGCTCCTCTATCCGATGCTCGACGCGGCCTGCGTCGGTTCATCCTATGAAGAGAACGCCACCGGCTATTTCCTGACCAGCGAAGCCTGCCGCTGGTATTGGGAGCAATATGCCGAACCCGGCTTCGACCGCACCGCGCCGCTCATGTCGCCGCTCAAGGTCGACGACGTGGCGGGCCTGCCGCCCGCGACGGTCATCACCGCCGATCACGATCCGCTGCGCGACGACGGCATCCGCTATGCCGAGCGTCTCAAGAAGGCGGGCGTTCCGGTGGAGGCGACCAACATGGTCGGCAGCTTCCACGGCTTCCTGAGCTTCCCGCAGCTTGCCTCGGCACAGCGCGGCGTGAAGCTGATCGCCGATGCGCTGAAAAAGGCAGCGACCTAGCCTCTAATATCTCGTCATTGCGAGGAGCTGAAAGCGACGAAGCAATCCACTCCAACCTCGGAGTGGATTGCTTCGCTACGCTCGCAATGACGAATTGAGGATATGAGCGCGAAGGCTCACCCCATCGTCGGGATCACGAACGCGCTGTCGCCCGCGCCACCATCGGGCCAGCGCTGGGTCACCGTCTTGACCTTCGTGTAGAAACGGATGCCTTCGACGCCGTGCTGGTTGACGTCGCCTAACGCCGAGCGCTTCCACCCGCCGAAGCTGTGATAGGCGACCGGCACCGGGATCGGCACGTTGATGCCGACCATGCCGACATTCACCCGCGCCGCGAATTCGCGCGCCGCATGGCCGTTGCGGGTGAAGATCGCGACGCCATTGCCGTACTGGTGCTGGCTGGGCAGCGCGAGCGCCTCCTCGAAATCCTTCGCGCGCACCATCTGCAGGACGGGGCCGAAGATCTCCTCCTGATAAGTGCGCATCTCGGTCGTCACGCGATCGAACAGGGTCGGGCCGACAAAGAAGCCGTCCTCATGCCCCTGCAACTTGAAGCCGCGTCCGTCGATCACCAGCTCGGCGCCCTCGTCGACGCCCAGCTGGATATAGTTTTCGATCTTCGCCTTGTGCGCGGCGGTGACGACCGGGCCGTAATGCGCTTCGGCATCGGTCGACACGCCCACGCGCAGCGCCTCGATCGCGGGGATCAGCTTCTGGCGAAGGCGGTCGGCAGTATCCTCACCCACTGGCACGACCACCGGCAGCGCCATGCAGCGCTCGCCTGCCGAACCGAAGGCCGCGCCGCACAGATCGGCGACCACCTGGTCCATGTCCGCGTCGGGCATGACGATGCCGTGGTTCTTCGCGCCGCCCATCGCCTGGACGCGCTTTCCGGCGGCGACGCCACGATTATAGACATAATGTGCGATGTCGGAAGAACCGACGAAACTGATCGCGCCGATCGCCGGATGATCGAGGATCGCGTCGACCATTTCCTTGTCGCCGTGAACGACCTGGAAGATGCCGTCGGGCAGGCCCGCTTCCTTCCACAGTTCGGCGATCCGCACAGGGACCGACGGGTCACGCTCCGAAGGCTTGAGGATGAAGGCGTTGCCCGTGACGATCGCCGGCCCGCACATCCACAAGGGGATCATCGCCGGGAAGTTGAACGGGGTGATGCCCGCCGCGATGCCGATCGGCTGGCGCATCGAATAGACGTCGATGCCGGGGCCGGCGCCGATCGAGAATTCGCCCTTCATCAGATGCGGCGCACCCGCGCAGAACTCGATCACCTCGAGCCCGCGCTGGATGTCGCCCTTCGAATCCGCGACCACCTTGCCATGTTCGGACGAGAGCAGCCGTGCCAGCTCCTCCATGTTCGCCTCGATCAGTTCCTTGAAACGGAACATCACGCGCGCGCGCCGCTGCGGATTGGTCGTTGCCCATGCAGGTTGTGCAGCCTGGGCGGCGGCCACCGCCGTGTCGAGATCGGCGGCGGTCCCCAGGACGACCCGCGCCTGGACCGATCCGCTGTTCGGATCGAAAACATCGCCGAAGCGGGTGGCCTCGGCAGCCGTACCGGTGCCGAAATAGTGCGGGATCGTCTTCATTGTCTGGGCTTTCAGATTATTGAGCTACCTGCAGCGGCGGCGCGAACAGTTCGACATTGTTCTCGCGGATCAGCCAGCCGTCCCCATCGCGGACGAGGGTCATGCGGCAGATCGCGAAGGTGAAGTTGCCGGGTGTGTCGTCCCAGCGCGAAACATAATTATAGTAGCGCGCGTGGACGATGTCGCGGGTGCCGTCCGCATAATCGGCATGCAAGTTTGCCGCGATGTGGCGCAGGCGACCTTTCAGCTGCTCGTAGGTGCTGGTGCTGACGAAGGACAGCGCCGCGCGGCCCTTGATCGGCTCGGGCGTGACGCCGATGAAGACGCCTTCAGGCTCCCACAACGCTGCCCACTCCTCGCCCATGCCTTCGTCGACGAACCAGCAATAACGGCCCAGATGGTCGCTGATCGAAACCCAGTCGTCGGTCGTGACCTTGGTCATCTTCTATCCTCTCATCTGCCGTTCGTATCGAGCGAAGTCGAGATACGTTTCACCAAGCCAACATCCCTCAACTTCGCTCGGGACGAACGGAGGAGTTTGCTCCACCTTCGATCAGTCGATCCGCCCGATCACCGTGCCGACGTCCAACTCCTCGCCGGTCGCGGCGATGATGGTCAGCTTGCCCGAAGCAGGCGCCTCGACCTCGTTGGTGGCCTTGTCGGCTTCCAGCAGGAACAGCGGCTCGCCTTCCTTGACCTCGGCGCCGTCGGCGATCAGCCATTCGGTGACCGTCCCGGCCTGCATCGAGAAACCCAGCTTGGGCAGAACGACTTCGGTGCTCATTATATCTCCCTGACGCTCACTTGCGCTCTAGCGTGCGGCGAATGGCCGCTTCGATCTTGTCCTGGCTCCACATGAAGTTCTGCTCCAGCGGGGCCGAATAAGGGACGACCGTGTTCATCGATCCGACGCGCTGGACGGGTGCCTTGAGCGTATCGAACAGCTCCTCGTGGATCCGCGAAGAGATTTCCGCACCGACGCCGAACTGGACGACCGCCTCGTGCAGCGTCACCGCGCGCTTGGTCTTGGCGACCGATTTGAACACGGTCTCCTGATCCCACGGCATCACGGTGCGCAGATCGACCACCTCGACCGAGATGCCCTCGGCGGCCAGCTTCTCCGCGACCGCGAGCGCATCGAGGATCGGGCGACCATAGCCGACGATCGTCACGTCGGTGCCCTCGCGCGAGACCTTGGCCTTGCCCAGCGGCGCCTCATAATCGTCGGGCACTTCGCCCTTCACGAACTGGATGTAGGTCGTCTCGACGAAGATGCAGGGATCGTCATCGAAGATGCAGCTCTTGAGCAGCGCCTTCTGATCGGCCGCATTGCTCGGCACGACGACCTTCAGGCCGGGAACGTGGGCCAGCCACGCCTCGTACATGTCCGAATGCTGCCCGCCAGCACCAATGCCCGCGCCGGACATGGTGCGGATCGTCAGCGGAACCGCCGTCTTGCCGCCCGACATGAAGCGGGTCTTGGCGGCGTGGTTGACGATCATGTCCATCGCGACCGTGATGAAGTTCATCAGCATGATTTCGGCCACCGGCCGCATGCCCGCGATGGCTGCACCGACCGCCGCGCCCGCAATCGCCTGTTCGGAGATCGGGGTCGAACGGACCCGCGATCCGTACTTGGTCGAAAGGCCAGCGGTCGAACCCATGATGCCGCCGCCTTCGGGATCGGCGACGTCCTCACCGAAGACCAGCACGGTCGGATCGGCGGCCATCGCCTCGTCGAGCGCCTGCTGCGTCGCCTGGCTACAGGTAATCTCGGCCATCATGCGTTCTCCAGCACGGTCGCGTAAACGTCGGACAGGTTCTCCGCGACGTCGGGATAAGGCGATTCCTGCGCGAAGGTGACCGCCTCGGCGATCTCTGCGGCCGCGTCGGCGTCGATCTTGGCGACCTCGTCTTCGGTCGCGATGCCGCGTTCGATCAGCAGCGCGCGCAGTTTCGGGACAGGATCGTTGGCCTTCGCCTCGGCCATCATCTCTTTGGGGATGTAGCTCGACGGATCGCCGTAATTATGCCCTTCGAAACGGAAGGTGCGCGCTTCGATCAGCGTCGGCCCCTCGCCGTCGCGGGCGCGATCGACCGCCTGACGGGCGGCCGCATACATCGCCTCGGGATCGTTGCCGTCGACCAGAATGCCGGGCATCGCATAGCCCTTGGCGCGATCGACGATGTTGCCCGCGGTGCACAGCTCGGTCGCAGTATGTTCGGCGAACAGGTTGTTCTGGCACAGGAACACCACCGGCAGCTTCCACAGCGACGCCAGGTTCATGCTTTCGTGGAACGACCCGATATTGGTCGCGCCGTCGCCGAAGTTGGTGACGGTGACGCGCCCGTCCTTACGCTCCTGCGATGCGAGCGCGAGGCCGTTGGCGATCGGCATGCCCGAACCCACGATACCCGTCGTCACCATCACGCCCGCTTCGGGATGCGTGATGTGCATGCAGCCACCCTTGCCCTTGCACGATCCGTCGACCTTGCCGAAATATTCGGCCATCAACGCCTTGAGCGGCACGCCCTTCGCCAGATGATCATGCAGGCCACGATAGATGGTCACGACATAATCGTCCGGTTGCAGCGTGGCGGCCATCGCCGCGGCGACGATCTCCTGCCCGCGCGGCGAATAATAGTTCGCCTGCAGACGTCCTCTGCGCAGCAGCCCGCGAATGGCCTCGTCGGTCTGCTTGATCAGCGTGCTCGTCCGGTAGATCTTGATCAGATCTTCCGGTCCGGCGGCGGCGTTCGGCCTCGTCACTGCATCTCTCCCTTGTCGCGCCGCCCTCTTAGGCGGCCTGCCCTTGGCGGCGAAGCGGATGTTGGCGATGATCCGCCGCTGCGCGCGCCAAACGATCTTGCAATAATGCGTATAAGCGGTTCCCTGCCCACTCTTTATTGTCCATAACGCAAATGCATGGCGCGCATGGCATTATTCCGGGCAGGGAGCTATGATGCCGCCAAGAGGAGAAGCATCAAGCTATCCAGGAGCGGATGATGAACGAACTTACGGGCGGGATCAAAGCGGACATCTTCATTCCGGCGTCGGACTGGCGCGATCCTGACCAGGATCGCCGCGAAGCCGAATTGCTGTGGCCGCGCACCTGGCAGATGGCCTGCCGCGAAAGCGACCTGAAGGCGAAGGGCGACTATGTCGTCTATGACATCCTCGACGAATCGATCCTCGTCATCAAGACGGGCGACGGCGCCGACGATATCCATGCGATGTACAATGTCTGCCAGCATCGCGGCCGCAAGCTGACCGAGCGGGCGAAGGGCAAGTTCGGCAATGACATCGCCTGCCGCTTCCACGGCTGGCGCTTCGGCCTGACCGGCGAGCTGAAGCATGTCCCGTTCGAGGGCGACTGGGACGGGTGCGCCGCCTTCAACAAGGCCGAGCTGACGATCCCGGCGGTGCAGGTCGCGCGCTGGGGCGGCTGGGTGTGGATCAACCAGGATGCCGACGCGATCCCATTGGCCGAATGGCTCAAGGATGTCTCACCCGTCCTCGAACCCTTCGATCTCGCCGCGATGCGCCCCCTGTGGTGGAAGACGATCATCGCCGACGTGAACTGGAAGATCATCGTCGAGGCGTTCTGCGAGGGCTATCACAGCGGCGAAACCCATATCAGCGGGATCAACTATCGCGAGGCGCCGATGCCGACGCAGGTCGTGGGCGAGCATGCGATGTTCTACAACGCCCCCGCCCCCTTCACCGAGTACAAGACCGAAAAAGGCGGCTGGGCGACGCCCAAGACCTTCGTCGAGCATTTCTGGGCGAACCAGAAGCATCTCTACAGCACGCTGGGCGCGATCACGCTGGAACCGGGCATGAAGGCGACCGAGCGTCTGCTCGACCTGCCAGACGACACGCCCCCCGAACAGACTCTCGCGCTCTTCTTCGACTATCAGCTCGACGAACTGGCGAAGCGAGGCGTCACCCTGCCCGAGACGATGAATATGGAGAAGTGGTTCGCGGCGGGCACCGACTGGCACATCTTCCCGAACAGCATCTTCCTGCCCTCGCTTGACGGCGCGCTCTGGTATCGCATCCGGCCGGGCAAGCATCACGATCAGGCTGTGTTCGACATCTGGTCCTTCGGCCGCTTCGCGCCGGGCGCGGAGCCGGTGGTCGAGCAGGAGATCTACCACGGCTTCGAAGCGTTCAAAGGCAATTGCGAGTTTCTGGAGGAGGACTTCCTCAACATGGAAGCCGTCAATCAGGGCGTGAAATCGCGCGGCTTCAAGGGTGCTGTGACGAACCCGGTGCAGGAAGGCACCGTCGCCCACTTCCACCGCAAGCTCAGGGAGTGGTGCGCCTAAACCCTCACGTTTCTTGTCATTGCGAGGAGCCGTAGGCGACGTGGCAATCCACTCCGAATTGCGGAATGGATTGCTTCGCTACGCTCGCAATGACGAGTCTTGGGAAACCATACTCAGCGCCATCGCCTCGGCCACCTTGATCCCGTCGATCGCGGCCGAGAGGATACCGCCGGCATAACCCGCGCCCTCGCCCGCCGGATACAGGCCGACGGTGTTGACGCTCACGAAATCCGCCCCGCGCCGAATTCGCACCGGAGACGAAGTGCGCGTCTCCACCCCCGTCATCACCGCATCGGGATCGTCATAGCGCGGCAGTTGCCGTCCGAAGACCGGGATCGCCTCACGCAGCGCCTCGATCGCATAATCGGGCAGGCACGCCGACAGATCGGTCGGCGTGACGCCCGGCTTGTAGGAGGGCGTCACCTCCCCCATCGCGGTCGACGCGCGCTTCGCCAGAAAGTCTCCCACGCGCTGCCCCGGCGCATGATAGGTCGATCCGCCCGCGACGAACGCGGCCTCCTCCCACTTGCGTTGGAAGGCGATGCCCGCAAGCGGATGGCCCGGATAATCCTTGTCCGGATCGATCGCGACGACAAGGCCGGAGTTCGCGTTGAACTCCTGCCGCGAATATTGGCTCATGCCGTTGGTGACGACACGTCCCGGCTCGGATGCCGCCGCGACCACACGCCCGCCCGGGCACATGCAGAAGCTATAGACCGTGCGCCCGTTCGCGCAGTGGTGCGACAGCGCATAGGCCGCCGCCCCCAGATCGGGATGCCCCGCGCAATTGCCGTAGCGCGCGCGATCGACCCAGCTCTGCGGATGTTCGATCCGCACCCCGATCGAAAACGGCTTCGCCTCGATATGCACGCCGCGATCGTGGAGCATGTGGAACGTGTCGCGCGCGCTGTGCCCGACCGCGAGGACGACATGGTCGGCCTCCAGAAACTCGCCCGTCGACAGGTGCAGCCCGCGCACGCGCCGCTCGCCGGCGACCTCTTCGATCTCGATATCCTCGACGCGATGCTGCCAGCGATATTCGCCGCCCAGCGCCTCGATCGTCGCGCGCATGCTCTCGACCATCGTGACAAGGCGGAAGGTGCCGATATGCGGATGCGCTTCGGTCAATATCTCCTCGGGCGCGCCGGCCTTCACGAACTCGGTCAGCACCTTGCGACCCAGATGGCGCGGATCCTTGATCCGGCAATAGAGCTTTCCGTCGGAGAAGGTGCCCGCCCCGCCCTCGCCATATTGGACATTGCTTTCGGGGTTCAGCTCCGAACGGCGCCACAGGCCCCAAGTGTCCTTGGTCCGCTCGCGCACCAGCTTGCCGCGATCGAGGATGATCGGGCGAAAGCCCATCTGCGCCAGGATCAGCCCCGCGAACAGCCCACACGGCCCCGCCCCGATCACCACCGGGCGCGGACGCGTCGGCACGGCCGGCGCCTGCGCGACGAAGCGATAGCCGGTATCGGGCGTCGGCCGTACGTTCACGTCGGCGGCGAAGCGCGCAAGCACCGCGGCCTCGTCTCGCAGTTCCACGTCGACGGAATAGACCAGCAGGATCGCACTGCGCTTGCGCGCGTCGTTGCCACGGCGGGCGATGCTGTGCGTGATCAGATCGGCGGGCTCGATCCCCAGGCGCGCGACGATTGCGGCGGGGATCGCCTCGGGCGGATGATCGAGAGGCAGCTTGAGTTCGGACAGGCGGATCATCGGCCGCCCTTAGCGATTTGGACGCCGTCGCGCTACTGAGCCGGCCCGGTCATACGGGCCATGCGGAGATCAGCACGTTGGCCAGCATGACGACGGCGGCGATCAGCATCAGCACGCCGCGCTTCCTGTCGCCTCGCTTGACGATCACCCACACGCCCCCCGCGCCGAGCAGCACCGTCGCCAGCATCAGCATCGACAGGATCAGCGACGCGATCGTCGACATCGAACTACTCTCCCCGAAATGGAGGGTGCGGATTGGAAGCGCGATATGCTCGTGTCAATCGCACGACATGGCGGCTTCATCGCATTGACAAGCTTGCGCCATTTATACAATTGCCCGTCAAGGGGTTGAGAAAGACGGACGTGCGCGTGCTTGACCCCGAAATCCATCTTCCCATCGGCAGCGGCGAAAGCGCCGACGTGTACCGGCTGCCCCGCGGCCAGGTCATCAAGCTGTTCCGGCACGATATCACCCAGGATCTCATGCAGCGTGAATATGACGCGGCGGAGCTCGCCGCACGTGCCGGCCTGCGCGTCGCGCGTCCGCTGGGTTGGCAGACGGTGCAGGGCCGCACCGGCATCCTGTTCGAAGACCTGCCGAGCCGCGACATGCGCCAGACGTTGCGCTTTCGCCCGTTCACCCTGCTGATCGGTATCAAGCGGCTGGCGGACTATCAGGCGACGATGCACGGCGTAGAGGCTGGCCCGCCCCTGCATGATCAACGCATCATCCTGCGCCACCGGATCGAAACGGCCGAGGTGCCGGACGCATGGCGCAGCGCGGCTTATGCCCGGCTTGATGGGCTGCCCGACGGCGACCGGCTGTGTCACGGCGATCTCCACCCCGGCAATGCGATCGAAACCGACGACGGGCTCGCGGTTATCGACTGGCTCAACGCCTGCACCGGGCACCCGCTGGCCGATGCCGCGCGCACCGAACTGCTGATCCGTTATGGTCGCCACAGCCGGCTGCTGCAGCGCTCGGCGATTTTCCG
The DNA here is from genome assembly GCF_008274695.1 of Sphingomonas montanisoli. Classification (GTDB taxonomy): domain Bacteria; phylum Pseudomonadota; class Alphaproteobacteria; order Sphingomonadales; family Sphingomonadaceae; genus Rhizorhabdus; species Rhizorhabdus montanisoli. The sequence goes on from NZ_VTOU01000001.1 coordinate 364,911, forward strand.
CATCCCGCGGGACAGCGCCGCGTGGAGCTACACCAGCTTCTACGCGCGCGCAGCCGGCGTCGGCCGCGCCGATATCGCAGCGTGGCGACTGCCCGTCGCGGTCGCTTGGCTACAGCCGCGCACCAGCGCCAACGTGCCGCTGTTGCGGGCAGCGATCGAGCGTTGGCTTTAGGTTTTCAAGGGATCAGAGTGGTGGGCGCAGCAGGGATTGAACCTGCGACCCCACCCGTGTGAAGGGTGTGCTCTACCGCTGAGCTATGCGCCCACTCTGAAGGCCCGTTGGCCGTAAGGCGCCGAGGCAGGGCGCTCCCCTAAGGCGCGTGACGATCGCTGTCCAGCCCAAAACGCGGTTCGACGCCAGCTGTAGCGAAGGCGGCCGAAGGGACCGCCGCCTTCGCTAGAATTGCTATTAGTTGACCGCGTCCTTCAGCGTCTTGCCCGCGCGAAACTTGGGCTGGTTCGACGATCCGATGTCCATCGGCTCGCCGGTGCGCGGATTACGGCCGGTCGACGCCTTGCGCTGATTGACCGAAAATGTCCCGAAACCGACCAACCGCACTTCGTCGCCGCCCTTGAGCACGCGAACGATCGAATCGAACACAGCCTCGACGGCCTTGCCGGCATCGTTGCGGGTCAGACCGGTGACATCGGAAACCTTTCCGATAAGCTCTTGTTTGTTCATCATTTTATCCTCTGCCCGTGTTGCTGGGCCGCGCCTGGCGACGTCTTGCCCCCTTGATCGGCGTGATGAGCGCCGTCAGCCATAATGCTGCAACAAAGACATCAGGTCCGCAAGAAGCGACGGTTACTCGGCTTCCGGCTTTTTTTCGCCATTCAACTGGGTTCGGGCATAGCGCAGAAAGTCCTCGTCCATCGGCGGAGGTTCGGACGGTACAAACCGCTCCAACTGCTCGGCGACGATGCGCAACACCGCCAGTCGCGCTGCCTTCTTGTCATTGCCGTCGACGATGTGCCACGGCGCCCACCGCGTGTTGGTTTCGGCGAACATGTCGCGCATCGCCGTCAGATAGTCGTCGCGGCGCGCCCGGTTGCGGAAATCGTCGCGCGTGATCTTCCAGCGCTTCCACTTGTGTTCGAGCCGTGCGCTCAGCCGCTTGTCCTGCTCGTCGGCGCGGACGTGGAGGAATATCTTGATCGTCAGCACGCCGTCGGCGCGCTGCTGCGCCTCGAACTCGTTGATCTCGTCAAACGCACGCTTGCGCAGATTGGCGTCGATATATCCCTCGACCCATTCGACGAGGACGCGGCCATACCAGCTGCGATCAAACACCGCGATGTCGCCCGCGATCGGCAGCGCCTTCCAGAATCGCCACAGGAAATGGCGGCTCTTCTCCTCGAAGCTCGGTGCCGCGATCGGCCAAACTTCGTAATTGCGCGGATCCCAGGTGGCGGTCAGCCGCTGGATCGCGCCCCCCTTCCCCGCTGCATCCCAGCCTTCGAAGGCGATCATCGTCTTGCGCAGGGACAGCTTGTGCGCGACCTGAAGCTTGGAAAGCCGGTCCTGCAACTTCTTCAGCTCGGCGTCATAGTCGCCATCGAAAGGCGCGCCTTCCTCATAGTCCTTCAGATCGAGAGATCGCGCCTTCGCCATACGACGTGCCTAGCGCAATCGACCGAGCGCAGGGTGCGCCAAGCAAGGTAAACGCCGTGGCCGCCCTGTATCGCATTGGTACAACTTCAATCCTCCCCCGCCAGGGGGAGGTGGCGCCGCAGGCGACGGAGGGGGAGGACACAGCCACCTCCAAATCACCGCGCCCTCCCCCTCCGTCAGCTGCGCTGACACCTCCCCCTGGCGGGGGAGGATTAGAGGCCGGAAGGGAACGCGGCTTATCAGGGCTTGGGACCGTCGACGACGCGGATGCTGAGTTCGCGCAGCTGCTTGGCCGTTACCGGCGCGGGCGCACCCATCATCAGATCCTCTGCCTTCTGGTTCATCGGGAACAGAACGACTTCGCGGATATTCGGTTCATCGGCCAGCAGCATGACGATGCGGTCGATGCCCGGGGCCGAACCGCCGTGCGGCGGCGCGCCATATTTGAACGCGTTGATCATGCCCGGGAAGTTCGCGTCGACCTCTTCGGCGGTATAGCCCGCAATCTCGAACGCCTTGTACATGACGTCGAGCTTGTGATTCCGGATCGCGCCCGACGACAGCTCCACGCCATTGCAGACAATGTCGTACTGATAGGCGAGGATATCGAGCGGATCCTTGGTGGTCAGCGCCTCCATCTCGCCCTGCGGCATTGAGAAGGGGTTGTGGCTGAAATCGACCTTCTTGGCGTCCTCGTCATATTCGAACATCGGGAAGTCGACGACCCAGCAGAACTTGAACTCGCCCTGTTCGATCAGGTCGAGCGTCTCGCCGACGCGGGTGCGCGCGAGGCCGGCGAGCTTGGCCGCCTGGCCTTCCTTGCCCGCTGCGAAGAACACGCCGTCATTCGGGCCGAGGCCGAGTTCGGCGATCAGCTTGGCGGTGCCTTCGGGGCCGTGGTTCTTGGCGATCGGGCCGCCCGGTTCGCCATCCTTGATGTTGATATAGCCCAGGCCCGCATAGCCCTGCGCGCGCGCCCACTCGTTCGCGTCGTCGAAGAATTTGCGACTGCCGGCACCCGCGCCCGGCGCCGGGATCGCACGGATCACGCCGCCGCCCTCGACGATCTTGGCGAACAGGCCGAAGCCCGAACCGACGAAATGCTGGGTGACGTCGGTGATCTCCAGCGGGTTGCGCAGGTCGGGCTTGTCCGAACCATAACGCAGCATCGCGTCGCGATAGGCGATGCGCGGGAACGGCGCTTCGGTCACTTTCTTGCCGTCCGAGAATTCCTCGAACACGCCCTGCAGCACCGGCTCCAGCGCGGCGAACACGTCGTCCTGCGTGACGAAGCTCATTTCGAGATCGAGCTGGTAGAACTCGCCCGGCGAGCGATCGGCGCGCGCATCTTCGTCACGGAAGCAGGGCGCGATCTGGAAATAGCGATCGAAGCCCGCGACCATCAGCAACTGCTTGAACATCTGCGGCGCCTGCGGCAGCGCGTAGAACTTGCCCGGATGGACGCGGCTGGGGACCAGATAGTCGCGCGCGCCTTCGGGCGACGACGCGGTCAGGATCGGCGTCTGATATTCGGTGAAGCCCTGCCCGATCATCCGCTCGCGGATCGACCGGATCACGTTGGATCGCAGCAGGATGTTCTTGTGGATCCGCTCGCGCCGCAGGTCGAGGAAGCGATATCGCAGGCGGATATCCTCGGGATAATCGGCTTCGGCGGCGACCGGCAGTGGCAGTTCCTGCGCCGCCGACTGGATCGTCACTTCGCGCGCGCGCACCTCGATCTCGCCGGTCAGCAGGTTCGGGTTCACCGCCTCCGCCGAACGCGCGACGACGTCGCCGGTGACCGTCACGACCGATTCCACGCGCAGCCGCTCCAGCACCTTGAACGCGGGCGCATCGATGTCGGTCACGATCTGGGTGATGCCATAATGGTCGCGCAGGTCGACGAACAGCAGGTTGCCATGATCGCGCTTGCGGTGGACCCAGCCCGAAATCCGGACCTGCGAACCAACTTCGGAGGCGCGAAGCTGGGCGCAATGATGGGTGCGATAGGCGTGCATGAGCAACTTTCAGCTTTGTGATGATTTTGAAGGGCTGGCGCTTCGCGCGGGCCTCCATGCTTGTCAAGCTTTCAGACAGGACTATGGGATGTTCGGATGCACATCCACCCTTTGATCACCGACAGCGCTTCGCTCGCCAATCTCTGCGCCCGGCTCTCCAACTCGCCCTTCGTGTGCGTGGATACCGAGTTCATGCGCGAGAACACCTATTGGCCCGATCTCTGCCTGATCCAGATCGCCGACAGCGAGGAAGCCGCCGCGATCGATCCCAAGGCGAAAGATATCGATCTCAAGCCCCTGCTCGATCTGCTGGTCGAGAATGACGAGGTTCTGAAGGTCTTCCACGCCGGTGGGCAGGATCTCGAAATCGTCCACAACCTGACCGGCAAGACCCCCTATCCGCTGTTCGATACGCAGGTCGCGGCGATGGCGATGGGGCTTGGCGAACAGATCGGCTATTCGAACCTGGTCGAAACCCTGATCGGCGTGAAGCTCGACAAGGGTGCGCGCTTCACCGATTGGGCGCGCCGCCCGCTCGACAAGCGGCAGATCGACTATGCGATCGGCGACGTCACCCATCTCGCAAACCTCTTCCCCAAGATGCTGGAAAAGCTGCGCAAGACCGGGCGTGGCGGCTGGCTCGACGTCGAAATGGAGCGGCTCGGCGATCCCGCCAGCTACGCCAACGTCCCCGAACTCGCCTGGAACCGCATCCGCCTGCCCAGTCGCAAGGCCGAAGTGCTCGGCCGCCTGCGTGCGATCGCCGCGTGGCGCGAGCGTGAAGCGCGCGGCAAGAACATCCCGCGCGGCCGCATCGCCAAGGACGAGACGATCGCCGACATGGCGTCGCACCCGCCGCGCGAACAGTCCGATCTGTCCAAGGTGCGCGGCCTGTCCCCTAGCTGGGCGTCGAACGATATCGGCGCGCGCCTGATGGCCGCGATCGCCGCCGCCGAGCCGTTCACCGAGGAGGAGATGCCCCCTCGCGAAGATCGCCGTCCCGGTCTCGGCAAGGAAGGCGCGCTGATCGCCGATCTGCTCAAGCTTCTGCTCAAGGTCCGCTCGCGCGATGCCGACGTTGCCCCGCGCCTGATCGCGCGCTCCGACGATCTCGAACTGCTCGCCGCCGGCGTCCGCAAGGATCTGCCGCTGCTCCAGGGCTGGCGCTACGACGTCTTCGGCAAGGACGCGCTCGACCTCGTCGAAGGCCGGCTGGGGTTCAGCGTCAAGAACGGCAAGATGGTGATGACCGCGATCGAAGGCTGAGCCCTCGATCCTCCCCGGCACGGGGAGGGGGACCATGCGAAGCATGGTGGAGGGGGTTCGCCACAAGCGGCACCGCCTGTCTCCCGCCCCCTCCACCGCTTCGCGGTCCCCCTCCCCGTGCCGGGGAGGATTAGAAAACCGCCGTCTTGCGTCCGCCACACACCATCCCCATCATGGGGCCCATGACGCCAGACCCGATCGACGCCCGCGCCCTCCGTCTCTCGCTCGGGCGCGGTGACGCGCGGGTCGAGATCCTCAAGGGCATCGACCTGACCGTCACGGCGGGCGAAAGCGTCGCTTTGCTCGGCCCCTCGGGCTCGGGCAAATCCTCGCTGATGGCGATCCTTTCGGGCCTCGAACGCGCCGACCAGGGCCAGGTCCATGTCGCCGGCCTCGATTTCGGCAAGCTCGACGAGGATGCACTGGCCACTGCGCGGCGCGGCCGCATCGGCATCATCCTCCAGGCTTTCCACCTGCTGCCCACGATGACCGCGCTCGAAAATGTAGCGGTCCCGCTCGAACTGTCGGGCGATGCCGACGCCTTCGCCCGCGCGCGCGCCGAACTCGAAGCCGTCGGGCTCGGCCACCGCACCGGCCACTATCCCGCACAGCTTTCGGGCGGCGAGCAGCAGCGCGTCGCCATTGCCCGCGCCATGGCCCCCCGCCCAGCCTTGATCTTCGCCGACGAACCGACCGGCAATCTCGATGCCGCGACCGGCGCCACGATCATGGATCTCATCTTCGCCCGCCAGGCCGAAGCCGGCGCCACCCTCCTCGTCATCACCCACGACGCCGCGCTTGCCGCCCGCTGCGGTCGCATCGTCGAGATGCGCGACGGCCTGATCGTCTCGGACAAGAAAGCGGCGTGAGCCTCTCCCTCACCCTGGCCCTCCGCGAACTGCGCGGCGGCATGCGCGGCTTGCGCCTGCTCGCGATCTGCCTGTTCCTCGGCGTCGCCGCGCTCGCAGGGGTCGGCAGCCTCGCCTCGTCGATCATCGGCGAGCTTGAAGCCCAGGGGCAGACGATCCTTGGCGCCGACATCGAGATGGCGGTCGATCAGCGCGGGGCGACGCCGCAGGAACGCGCCGCCTTCGCCAAACTCGGCGCCATCTCCGAAAGTGTGCGGATGCGCGCTATGGCGACCCGCGCCGACGGATCGGCCTCGCTCCTCACCCAGCTCAAGAGCATCGACGCGCGCTGGCCGCTCTACGGCAGCTTCACGATGAAGCCCGGCGCGCTCGCATCCCGCCCGCGCGGCCTGCAGGCCGCGATCGCCCCCGCGCTCGCCGATCGCCTGAAGCTGCACCCCGGCAGCATCATCCGCGTCGGCGAGGCGCGGCTGACCGTGATCGGCCTGATCGACAGCGAACCCGATCAGGTCGGCGAAGGCTTCAGCCTCGGCCCCACCGTCCTCGTCGATCCCGCCGCGCTCGCCGCGACCAAACTCGTCCAGCCCGGCAGCCTCTACGAATCGCGCTACCGAATCCGCCTCGACGCGGGCGAGGATGCGCACGCACTCGCCGAACAACTCGAACACCGCTTCCATGATGCCAATTGGGATGTGAAGGACAGCAGCAACGCCGCGCGCGGCCTGCGCCGCTTCGTCCAGCAGCTCGAACAGTTCCTCACCCTCGTCGGCCTCACCGCCCTGATCGTCGCAGGAATAGGCGTCGGTAACGGCGTCGCCTCCTGGCTCGATCAGCGGCGCGGAGCCATCGCGACGTTGAAAATCCTGGGCGCGTCGTCCGCCACCATCTTCCGCATCTATCTGATCCAGGTCGCGATCGTCGCGGCGGGCGCGATTGCCGCAGGGCTATTGGTCGGCATCTTCGTGCCACAGGCCGTTGGCTGGCTCGCGGGTGACGCATTGCCGGTCAAGCCGCGCTTCGGCCTCTATCCGCTGCCGCTCGTCGTCAGCGCCGCTTACGGCCTGCTCACCGCGTTGCTGTTCAGCTTGCCCCCGCTCGCCCGCGCCCGTCGCGTTCCGGCCGCCAGCATGTTCCGCGAGATCGTCGATGGCGCGCGCCGGCCGTCAACGCCGGTCCTCATCGCGATGGTCGTCGCCGGTCTCGGCATCGCCGCGCTCGCGATCCTGAGCGCGCGTGCCCCGGTTCTCAGCGCGGGCTTCCTTGTCGCGGCCGCCGGCGTCTTTGCGTTGCTCAGCCTGATCGGCTGGGGCATCCGCCGCCTTGCCGCCGCCATGCCGCGCCCGCGCCAGCCCCTTGCGCGCCTCGCGCTTGCCAATCTCCATCGCCCGGGTGCGCAGACCGACCGGCTGGTCGTCGCGCTCGGCCTCGGCCTGACGCTGTTCGTCACGCTCGCGGTCGTACAATCGAACCTGACATCGCAGATCGAACAGACCGTGCCGAAGAAGGCGCCCAATTTCTTCGCGCTCGACATCCCGGTCGACGGGATCGATCGCTTCCTGTCGCTCGCCCGCGCAGCCAGCCCGTCCGCGACGACCACCAACGTCCCCTCGCTACGCGGCACCGTCGTCGCGGTGCGTGGGCAGCGCGTCGCCGATATGAAGCCCAAGCCGCAGGGCGCGTGGATCCTCAACGGCGATCGCGGCCTCACCTATGCGAGCAAGCTTCCCGAGGGGAATGAGATCGTCGAGGGCAAATGGTGGCCCGCAAATTATAGCGGCCCGCCACTCATCTCGGTCGAGGATCGCGCCGCGCTCGCGCTCGATCTCCACCCCGGCGATGCGATGACCATCTCGGTTCTGGGGGTCGAGATCGAGACGAAAGTCGCCTCGATCCGCCGCGTGAACTGGGAAACGATGGGCTTCAACTTCGGCATCATCTTCGCTCCCGGTGCGCTCGAAGGCGCCCCGCACAGTTATATGGCCACCGTTACCCTGCCCGACGACGCCGAGGGCCAGCTCAATCGCTCGGTCGCCGCCACCTTCCCCTCGGTTTCGTTGATCCGGGTGAAGGATGTCGTGGGCCAGGTATCCACCCTGTTCGGCCAGATGGCGACCGCGATCCGCGCCGCCGCGGCCGTGGCGGTCGCCGCCGGTATCGCCGTCCTGATCGGCGCCATCGCCGCCTCGCGCCGCGCGCGCATCTACGACGCCGTCCTGCTCAAGCTGCTCGGTGCGACGCGCGGGCAGATATTGTTCGCGCAGGCGCTCGAATATGCCCTGCTCAGCATCGCGGTCGCGATCGTCGCCTTGCTGATCGGCAGTGCGGCCGGCTGGTATCTCGTCACCCAGCTGTTCGAACTTCCCTGGGGCACCGACTGGACCCTTGTCCTCGTCACCCTCGCGATCGGCGCGCTGGGCACCCTGGGCATCGGTCTCCTCGGTGCGATCCCGGCTTTGTCAGCCCGCCCGGCGCGGGCCTTGCGTTCCCTCTAAAATCCTCCCCCGGAGGGGGAGGGGGACCGGCGCAGCCGGTGGAGGGGTAGCTCGCCACAAGGGCATCGCTGCCGGCAAATACCCCTCCGTCACGCCTTCGGCGCGCCACTTCTCCCTCCGGGGGAGGACTTAACTGCCACCCACCCCGTCAATCCCTCTTGACAATGTTCTCTTTATGTTCTACACGGCACGCCGTGCGCCGGACTCCACCCTCCCGATAACGCCTCGCGATTCGCCCGATCCCCATCGCGCGAAAAGCCCGGTTTTCGGCCGAAGGCCACGAAAGCCACAAAGGCCGCGACCATTCTGGCTTTTTGGCTTTCGGTCCGCCGGTGAGACGGTAACATCGAAAAATCGAACCGGGGGGTCACATGACAAAAGCACTGCACGCGCTCTTCCTTCTGCTGGCTCTCTCGCTCGCCAGCGCTGCGCAGGCCGAACGCCGCAAGGTGATTGTCGATCAGGACGCGTTCGAAGGCCCGGGCCTTCAGCCTATCCTCATGCTGCTGCAGGATCCGACCGTCGAGGTTCTCGGGATCACGATCGTCAGCGGGGACGGCTGGGCGCCCGAGGAAACCGCGCAGACCTTGCGCATGCTCGAACTGATCGGACGCACCGAAGTCCCCGTCATCCAGGGCGCGATCCACCCGCTGATCAACAGCAAGGCGCGCAACAAGGCGCGTGAGGATCAATATGGCGCGCTTGGCTATCGCGGCGCCTGGACCGAAAGCTGGCCCGGCGACAACACGATGAAGCGCGCGCCCTTCCACGAACCCAAGGTCGTGCCCCCGATGGAAATCGGCCTGCCGAAAATCGCCGCCCGCCCCGGCTCCGCCGCCGATTTCCTGATCGACATGACCCGCAAATATCCGGGGCAAATCACGATCATCGCGATGGGCCCGCTCACCAATCTCGCGCTCGCCCAGCGCCTCGACGACGATTTTGCGGGCCGCGTGAAGGAACTGGTGATGGAAGGCGGCATGTTCCTCGCCCCGCCGGCGGGCACGAAGGGCGACGAATTCGCCGCGCAGGTCAGCCACGCGCCGCGCCTCTCGTTCAACCATTTTTGGGATCCCGAGGCGTCGCACATCGTCTTCACCTCGCCCTGGCAGAAGCTCACCCTCGTCACCGGCGACACCAGCGCCCCCACCCGCGCGGGCGCCGATCTGCTCGCCAGGGCGACCGCCAGCAAGCGCCCCGTCGCCCGCTACGTCGCCAAGACCGCCCAGCCCGGCTTCCCCCTGTGGGACGAAGTCGAAGCCGCCGCCTGGCTCGACCCCACGATCGTCACCCAGCGCGGCACATTGGCGATGGACGTCGATCTGATGCCCGGCGCCAATTACGGCGCGCTCCTGACATGGCCTGCCGGCAAAGGCCCCGGCCTCGGCGAACGCGACGTCAACCTGATCTACGCGATCGACGTGTCGAAGCTCGACACGATGTTCGTCGATTTGATCGGGCGGTGACTCTCCACTCCTCGTCATTGCGAGAAGCCGAAGGCGACGCGGCAATCCAGGCCCGGACCATGAGAGAAACGAAGGACTGGATTGCTTCGCTACGCTCGCAATGACGAGGGAAATCGGGGCTGCGCGTCAATTCCCCCGATAGGTCGAATAGCCATAAGGGCTGACGACCACCGGCACATGATAATGCGCCGCCGGATCGGTCACGCGGAAGGTCAGGACGATTTCGGGGAAGAAGGGCGTCGCGCTGGCATCGGGATAGGCCGACATGTCGAACTGCAGCCGGTAGTCGCCTTTGTCGAACAGCTTGGAGTCACCGAAGCTGCGGATGCGCCCACCCTCGCCGGTCTTGGCGGTGGCAACCTCGCTCCAGCGACCGTCGGCTGCGCGCTTCGACAGGGTTACGGGCACGCCGACACCGCCGACACCGCGCGAAAGGTCGAGGATGTGCGTCGATATCTCCGCCGCGCCCGCCGGAGCGGCGAAACACAAAGCGAGCAAGGGAAGAATGGCTTTCACGAACGAACCTTTGGTGGCTGAAGAGGCGCGAAAACAAAAAGGGCCGCCGAAGCGACCCTTTTGCTTACATTCCGTGGCCGGCGCCCATGCCGCCCATTCCCCCCATCGCGCCGGGAGGCGCGACGGCGATGAGGTCGACGTCGAAGATCGCGACCGCGTTCGGCGGGATCGGGCCGTTGGGCACGCCACGCTCGCCGAAGGCCAGCGCCGGCGGCATCCAGAAACGATACTTGGCGCCCTGCTTCATCAGCTGAAGGCCCTCGCCCCAGCCGGGGATCATGCCGCCCGCGACGGGAAGTGGCTGCGGGCCGCCGTGGCGCGCGCTGGCGTCGAAGACGTCGCCATTGGCAAGCTTGCCCTCATATTCGACCAGCACCATGTCGTTGGCGGTGGGCGAAGGGCCGCTGCCTTCCTTCAGGACTTCATATTGCAGGCCCGACGCGGTGACCTTCACGCCGCTGCGCTTGGCATTGGCGGCCAGGAATTCTTCGGGCGTCTGCGCCATCGCCACCTGCTTGTAGGTGCCGACATACGCCACGCCCGCCGCCGCCGCGAGGACCACCGCCACCCCGATCCAGAGCTTGGTCAGGCTGCCCTTCGCGATCGGGCGAAGGGGTACGGCGGTCACTTCGGACATAGGTCTCTCGCGGTTATTGGCGTTCGGGCGAGACATGCCGCGTCCGGCCGGACGCGGCAAGGATATTCAGGCTCAGTAAGTGCTTCTTACCGGACGCCGTCGCGCTCGGCGCGCTTGCGCTCGAGCTTACGGGCGCGACGGATGGCAGCCGCACGCTCGCGGGCGCGCTTCTCCGACGGCTTCTCGTAATGACGACGCAGCTTCATTTCGCGATACACGCCCTCGCGCTGCAGCTTCTTCTTGAGCGCGCGGAGAGCCTGATCGACATTATTGTCGCGAACGATGATCTGCATAAACCCGTCTATCTCCAAATCCGGCCCGGGATGGAGCGCCGCATCGCCGATCCGACGAGCACCGATTTCCTGACCGGACAACGTATAAGCCTCGTCGCGAGCCATTTGCTTCGCGCCGTGAAGCGCCGCCCCTACACCCCTGATATTGATTCATCAAGTCGCACGGCCATTTTCAGCCGCGCTTTTGCGTCCGCCCGTCTTTGCCTATGCTTCCGGCCATGACTCGCTTCACCGTCAACGGCCAGCCCATCCATTATAAGATGGACCCGGCCACCCCCCTGCTCTGGGCACTGCGCGACTCTTCCAACCTCACCGGCACCAAATATGGCTGCGGCGCGGGGCTGTGCGGGGCGTGCACGGTGCATGTCGACGGGGCCGCGATCCGCAGCTGCCAGGTGCCGATCGGATCGATCGAGGGCAGCTTCGTCACGACGATCGAGGCGCTGGCGCGCGATCGCAGCCATCCGGTTCAGCAGGCATGGGTGGCGGAAAACCTGCCCCAGTGCGGATATTGCCAGCCGGGCATGATCATGGCCGCCGCCGCGCTGCTCGAAAAGAATCACGCGCCGACCGACGAAGAGATCGACGCGGCGATGACCAACATCTGCCGCTGCGGCACCTATCCGCGCATCCGCCGTGCGATCCAGCGCGCGGGCCGGGTGATGTCGGGCGGCGAGGAAATCTCCGCAGCACCTCCGCCGGGGATCGATCCCGAGGACGCCGCCAATGCCGTGCCGGCGCTGACGAAACCGAAACCCTAACCCTGCCCTCGTCATTGCGAGAAGCCGAAGGCGACGACGCTCGCAATGACAAGGGGACGTGACAAGGGAAACCGAATTGCTTTCTGAAAGCTGACGACTCAATTCAGACATCGCTCAGTCGCACTACGGCAAATGGGGTGCGAGGCTGGCATCACGCCCGCCTCGTTGGAGAGTTTCAAGAGATGCGTACCGTGTCGAAGGGCCTGATGGGCCTGCTGCTCGCCTCTGCCGTATTGGCCCCCGTCGCCGGACAGGCGCAGGAAGCGCGGACGGATCGTCCCGATCGCGGCAATGGTGGTGGCGATGGCTTTCGTGGCCGTGGCGGGCCTCAACAAAATGAACGTCGCGACTTCGGTCAGGATCGAGAAGAGCGCGCCCGCCTGAATCCGCAGGAACCGTCGCGTGAATTCCAGCCGCCGCGTCAGGAACGTCCAAACGCGCCCACCCCTGCCCCGCAGGATCGACGCGACTGGCAACGGGATCGGCAGGACGATCGGCGCCAGGGCCAGGTCGACCGCAGTCAGGTCAATCGGGGTCAGGTCGATCGCGGCCAAGGCGACCGGAATCAGTTCGACCGACAACGCACCGATGCGCGCCGCGACTTCCGCAATGATCGCAATGATTTCCGCGCGGACCGCCGCGACTGGAATGACCGTCGCGACTGGAACGGGAACGATCGGCGCGACTGGAGCCGGGATTGGCGCAACGATCGCCGCTTCGCCTGGCAGGATTATCGCCGCGACAATCGCTCGCACTATCGGGTGCCGCGCTACGTCGGTCCGCGCGGCTATTCCTACAGCTATCGTCGCTGGTCGCCAGGGTTCCGGATCGATCCGTGGTTTTACGGCAATAGCTACTGGATCAACGATCCGTGGGACTATCGCCTGCCGCCCGCATACGGCCCTTATCGCTGGGTCCGCTATTATGACGACGTGATCCTGGTCGACGTGCAGAGCGGGATCGTCCGCGACATCATCTACGACTTCTTCTGGCGCTGATCGCTGCGGGACGCGCAATCAGGAGGCCCGGTGGAGCGATCCGCCGGGCCTTTCGCTTTGATTGCGAGCTCGATTTTTTCAAACCTGAAATGTCTGGAAATGCCCGGAAACCTGTCATTTCGCTGACGAACACATTTCCGCTCCGTTCAGCGCGACTGTGCGAATCAGGAACCTGTCGACGCAATCTTTGTTGAGCGCCGGCACGAGATTCGAACGGAGAAGGAGCACTAAAATGCGTAGTCCGATCATCATGGCGCTGCTGGCCGCGGTCGCGGTGCCGAGCATGGCCCAGGCCCAGTCGGCCGCCGAAGTCCGTCACAGCCAGCGCGAGCTGCGCCAGGAGCAGCGCGACCTGCGCGACGCTCAGCGCTACGGTAGCAACCGCGACGTTCGCAATGCCCGCGCCGATGTGCGCGATGCCCGTCGTGAGGTTCGTGAGGATTGGCGCGATTATCGCCGCTCGCACCGCGACGTCTATCGTCGCCCGGCCTATGTCGGCCCGCGCGGCTATGTCTACCGCCCGGTGAGCGTGGGTTATCGGTTCCAGCCGGCTTATTACCACTCGCGCTATTACATCACCGATCCGGGCCGCTATCGTCTGCCGATGGCGGGTGGCGTCAACCGGTGGGTCCGTTACGGCAATGATGCGGTCCTCGTGAACGTTCGCACCGGCCGCGTCGTAACGGTGAACAACGGCTTCTTCTGGTAATTTACCCGATAGAAGCATTGGCGGCCCCGGCATCCTCGCGATGCCGGGGCCGCTTGCGTTTCGCTGTGTTGGCGGAATAGGACAGGGCATCTTCCAGACAGGGATGCCCCTCCACATGAAAATCCGCGCCCTCCTTTTCGCGACCGCCGCGCTCATGCTCGCGCCTGGCATCGCCGCCGCCCAGACGGCGACACCCGCCCCCGCCGCAGAAGCGCAGGGGCCGGAGGACAAAAAGCTGCTCAAGCTGTTCGCCGACAGCGACGAAGCCTCGCTCAGGCGCAATCCGATCAGCGGCATGTTCCGCGGCGACATGCGCTATGCTGACCGGCTGGGCGATTTTCTGTCCGACGCCTATTTTGACGGCGAACGCAAGGCAGGCGAGCAGGATCTGGCGAACCTGAAGGCGATCGATCGCGCCAAGCTGAACCAGACCGACCAGATCGCCTACGATGTGTTCGAATGGCAGACCGAGATCGCGCTGCGCGGGCTTTCGCCCGAGATATTGGCACTGACGGCGGTGCGGCCGATCGACCACTTTTTCGGTTTCCACACCTTCTATCCCGGTTTCGCATCGGGCGAAGGCGCGGCGCCGTTCAAGACGCTGACCGATTATGAGAATAATCTGAAGCGGCACCGCGAATATGTCGCGCTGCTCGACGAGAGCATCGTCCGCTTCCGTCAGGGGATGAAATCGGGCGTCGTCCAGCCCAAGCTGATCGTCAACAACGTGATCGACCAGCTCAACCTGCAGATCGATCAGGTGAAGGCCGGCCCCGAAGGTTCGACCTTCTACGGCCCCGTGAAGACTTTCCCCGAAGGCATCGCTCCCGCCGATCAGGCGCGGCTGAAGGCCGAATATGCCACGGCCATCAAGGCACAGATCATCCCGGCCTATGTCCGCCTGCGCGATTTCCTGAAGACCGAATATCTGCCGGCCGCGCGCGACAGCGTGGGCCTGGTCGGCATGAAGGGCGGCGACACGCTCTACGCTTATCTGATCGAACAGAACACGACCCTGCCGCTCAGGGCCGAGGACGTCCATCAACTCGGGCTGGGCGAAGTCGCGCGGATCACCGGGGAGATGGAAAAGATCAGGACGCAGGTGGGCTACAAGGGCACACTGGCGCAGTTCTTCGAATATCTGCGCAGCGATCCCAAGTTCCAGCCCAAGAGCGCCGAGTGGATCCGCGACGAATATGTCGCGATCGGCAAGCGCGTCGACCAGCGCATTCCCGAACAGTTCGCGCTGATCCCCAAGAGCCCGCTGCAGATCAAGGCGGTCGAGCCCTATCGCGAGAAGACCGAGGCGGGCGGCAGCTACCAGCAGGGAACGCCGGACGGTTCGCGCCCGGGCACCTTCTATTACAACAGCTATGATCTCCCTTCACGCACCACGCCGGGGATGGAGACGCTCTACCTGCACGAAGCGGTGCCGGGGCATCATTTCCAGATCAGCCTGGCGCAGGAGAATGCCGGCCTGCCCGCCTTCATGCGCTTCGGCGGCAACACCGCCTTCGTCGAAGGCTGGGCGCTCTATGCCGAAACCTTGTGGAAGGATCTGGGCATGGAGACCGATCCCTATCAGCGGTTCGGCGGCCTGAGCGACGAGATGCTGCGCGCGATGCGACTGGTGGTCGACACCGGCATCCACGCCAAGGGTTGGACCCGCGATCAGGCGATCGCCTACATGCTCAGCCACTCCAACATGGGCAAGACCGACGCGACCGCCGAAGTCGAACGCTACATCGCCATTCCGGGCCAGGCGCTCGCCTACAAAATCGGCGCGCTGACGATCCTGAAGGAAAAGGCCAAGGCCAAGCAGGTCATGGGCGCGAAGTTCGACCCGCGCGCCTTCCATGCGCAGGTGCTCGATACCGGCGCGCTGCCGATGTCGGTGCTGGAAGCCAAGCTCGACCGCTGGATCGCGGCGGGGAAGTGAGCGACGGGGGCGGGCTACCTGCCCGCCCCCAACGCCATCAGCCCGGCATCATCGTGCCGGTGTCGATGAACCGCTGATGCCATGACAGCGCCTCGCGCAGCAGCGAGGGGGCGTGGAGGCCGTAGGAGCCTTTGAGCGCGCGATCGTAATAATCGCGCAGCATTTCGCGATAGGCCGGGTGAGCGCAGTTCGCGATGATCAACTCGGCGCGCTTACGAGGGCTCAAGCCCCGGCAGTCGGCAAGTCCCTGCTCCGTCACCAGCACGGCGACGTCCTGCATGATATGATCGACATGCGCCGCCTGCGGCACGATCGCGGAGATCGCCCCGCTTTTCGCGGTCGACGGGGTCATGAAGATCGAGACGAAGGCGTTGCGCGCGAAATCGCCCGATCCGCCGATGCCGTTCTGGATCCGCGATCCCATCACGCAGGTCGAATTGACGTTGCCGTAGATGTCGGCCTCGATCAGCCCGTTCATCGCGATGCAGCCGAGCCGACGGACGATCTCGGGATGGTTGCTGATCTCCTGCGGACGCAAGATCATCTTGTCGCGATAGCGCGCCATATCGTTGTTCACGCGCAAGGCCGCCTCGGGGCTGAGCGAGAAAGCGGTGGCCGACGCCATCCGCATCTTCCCCGCGTCGATCAGGTCGAGCATCCCGTCCTGGATCACCTCGGTATAGGCGACCAGTTCGTCGAATGGCCCGTCTATCAGCCCGGTCATCACCGCATTGGCGATATTGCCCACGCCCGATTGCAGCGGCAACAGGCTCGCCGGCATCCGCCCCACCCGCACCTCATGCGACAGGAATTCGAGCAGGTGGCCCGCAATCTGCGACGCGGTCTCATCGGGCGGGCTGAACGGCAGGTTGCGATCGGGCACGTCGGTTTCGACGATCGCGACGATCTTGGCGGGATCGCATCGCAAGGTGGGCTCGCCGATCCGATCGTCGGCGCGAACCAGCGGGATCGGCACGCGATGCGGGGGAAGCGCGGTGCCGTAATAGATGTCGTGCATCCCCTCCAGCGCGGCATTCTGCCAACTGTTGACCTCCAGGATCACCGCCTCGGCGCGATCGAGCCAGGTCTTGTTGTTGCCCACCGACGATGACGGGACCAGCGATCCGTCCGCCCGGATCGCCGTCACCTCGACCACCGCGACGTCGAGCGGGCCGAGAAACCCCTCCCACGCCATCGGGGCGACCTGGCTCAGATGCATGTCGAGATAGTCCATCTCGCCCCGGTTGATCCGTTCGCGCGCGACCGGATCCGAATTGTAGGGCAGACGCAGTTCGATCCCGTCTGCCTTGGCCAGCGCGCCGTCCAGTTCGGGGCCGGTGGAGGCGCCTGTCCACACCTTGACCCGCATCGGCCGGCCGGCGGCATGTTCTGCCTCGATCATCCGCGCGAGCGCGGTCGGCACCGCCTTGGGATAGCCCGATCCGGTAAAACCGCTCATCCCCACGGTCATGCCGTGCCGGATGAAGCTGGCCGCATGTTCGGCCGAACAGATTTTCGACCGCAAACCGGGGTTCGCCACGCGATCCGCCATGAACACTCTCCTTGCTGCTGGCTTCCAACCAGACTCGATCGCCGCTGATGAATTGGTCGGAATATGTTCACAATATCGATAATATGAGTATCAGCTGTGCATAGGATGTTCAGATGACCGATCTGGTGCAGGCGCTGCGAACCTATGCCGACGTCGCTGCGGAGGGCAGCTTTTCGCGCGTGGCCGAGCGATCGGGCGCGAGCCATACGACGATCGCGCGACGGATCGATTTCCTCGAGGCGCATTTCGGCGCCCGCCTGCTCCACCGCAGCACCCGGCGGCTGACGCTGACGCACGAGGGGCTGAGACTGCTCGACCACGCCCGAACGGTGATCGAGGCAGTCGACAATGCCAGGTCCGAACTGGGCGACCGCAAGAGCGCGCGCGGCGTGGTGCGCGTCGGCGTGACGACCGCGCTCGGCCTTCATTATGCCGGGCGGCTGGCCGACCTGCGCGCGCGCCACCCCGAACTGCGGATCGAGTTCGCGGTCGCCGACTGGCAGGGCGAGTTGCGGGAGACCGGGCTCGATCTCGCGCTGCGCGTCGGCGATCCGGCGCCCGAAAGCCTGTTCGCCGAGCCGCTGGGACTGATCCGGCGCAGCCTCGTCGCCACCCCCTTATATCTTGGCCAGCGCGGCACGCCTGATGGCGCCGATGACCTGCGCGAGCATGAGTGCATCGCTTATGGCTATGGCCCCGCCCCATCGGTGTGGGACGTGGGCGGCGTACAGATTCCGGCCACCGGCGCGTTCCGCGCGAACAGCAGCGAGGCCGTCTATCGCGCGGTGACGCACGATCTGGGCATCGGCCTGCTCCCCGACATCCAGGTCGCCGAGGCGATCGCCGAAGGGCGGCTCACCCGCCTGCTGCCCGGCATCGCGATCGAGCCGCTGCGGCTGTCGGTGGTCCATCACTTTCCCGGGCGGCAGATGCCGTTCCGGGTCCGCGCGGTCCTCGACTTCCTCCACCGCGCCTTTCCCGGCGCGGGCGACGCTTAAGCCGCCAGCGCCTCGGCGATCAGTTTCCGCGAGTTATCGATGCCGTAGAGCGCGATGAAGCTCCCCATGCGCGGCCCCTGTTCGGCGCCCAGCAGCGTTTCGTACAGCGCCTTGAACCAGTCGCGCAGGCTGGCGAAGCCGTAGTCGGGGTTCTTCCCGATCTCATAGACTTCGTTCTGGATATCCTCCGCCGACGCGCCCGGCATTGCCGCCAGCTTGTCGTCGAGCGCCTTGAGCGCCGCAGCCTCATTCGGCTCGGGCTTGCGGCGCCTGAGCGTCGGGGCGACGAAATCGCGGTGATAGGCGAGCGCGTGGCCGATCAGCCGGTCGAGCTCGGGATATTTCTCCGCCGAGGCATCAGCGACATAATTGGCGAGATAGCCCCACACCTGCTCCTTCGACGCCTCACCCATCACGCCGACGAGATTGAGGAGCAGGCCGAACGTGACCGGCAATTCGCCCTCCGGCAGCTTGCCGCTATGGATGTGGTGGACCGGGTTGCCGAGCCGCTGCTCGATCGGCTGGGCCGGATAATTGCCGCGGAACTGCCAATATTCGTCCACAGCGCGCGGGATCACGCCCATGTGGAGTTGCTTGGCCTTCTTGGGCTCGCGATAGGCGTAGAAAGCCAGGCTCTCCTCGGGGCCATAGGTCAGCCATTGCTCGAGGCTGAGCCCGTTGCCCTTGGACTTGGAGATCTTCTCGCCCTTTTCGTCGAGGAACATCTCGTAGGTGAACATTTCCGGCGGCCGGGAGCCAAGGACGCGCGCGATCTTCGACGACTGGGTGACCGAGTCGATCAGATCCTTGCCCGACATCTCGTAATCGACGCCAAGCGCGACCCATCGCATCGCCCAGTCCACCTTCCACTGGAGCTTGGCGCCGCCCGACAGGATCGACTGGGTGACCGTCTGGCCCTCGTCCTCGAAACTGACGAGGCCCGCCTCCGCGTCGACGACAGTCACAGGCACCTGCAGGACTATGCCGGACGTCGGGCTGATCGGCAGGACCGGCGAATAGGTCGCGCGGCGCTCGGCCCGCAGCGTCGGCAGCATCACGCCCATGATCGCATCATAGTGGCGCAGGACGGACTTCAGCGTCTCGTCGAAGCGACCCGCCTTATACTGCTCGGTGGCCGACAGGAATTCGTAGTCGAAGCCGTAGCGATCGAGAAATTCCCTAAGCATCGCATTGTTATGTGCGGCGAAGCTGTCAAACTTTTCGAACGGATCGGGCACCTGCGTCAGCGGCTTGCCGAGGTGCTGCGCGAGCAGATCCTTGTTCGGGACGTTGTCGGGCACCTTGCGCAGCCCATCCATATCGTCGCTGAACGCGATCAGGCGCGTCGGGATATCCGACAGCTCTTCATAAGCGCGGCGGACCATCGTGGTGCGCAGCACTTCGTTGAAGGTGCCGATGTGCGGCAGGCCCGACGGGCCATAGCCAGTTTCGAACAGCACATGCCCCTTGTCGGGCGCGCCTTTCTCGTAACGCTTGAGCAGCTTGCGCGCCTCTTCATAAGGCCAGGCCTTGGAGACGAGCGCGGCTTCGCGCAGAGCGGCTGAGGTGATGCTGTCGGACATGCCGCGCCTGTAGCGGGAAGCGGCGTCACATATCAACAATCGTTGCGGCAGGCGCGATTCGCGAGCGCGCAACAATCTTCCGAAGTTGTCAAAGTTGGGCGTTATTATACTTGACGTACCCACCCACTAGGGGTAGGTCAATTGCATGAGCAGCGCCCTTTCCCGCCCCGAGTTCCACAACGAAGAAGCAGCCTATGCTTTTGTCGAGGCTCGCATCTGGCCGGAAGGCCCGACTTGCCCGCATTGTGGTGGTGTCGAGCGCATCTCGAAGATGCAGGGCAAGTCCACCCGGATCGGCGCCTACAAGTGCTACCAGTGCCGGAAGCCCTTCACTGTGAAGATCGGCACCATCTTCGAAAGCAGCCACGTTGCCATGCACATCTGGTTGCAGGCGATGTACCTGATCGCGGGCAGCAAGAAGGGCATTTCGAGCAACCAGCTTCATCGGACGCTTGGCGTGACGCTCAAGACCGCTTGGTTTATGTCGCAGCGTATCCGTGAAGCCATGCGCTCTGGCGACCTTGCTCCCTTCGGCGGCAACGGAACGCGCGTTGAAGTCGATGAGACCTACATCGGCCGCAAGAAGGGCGTTCCCGTCACGCGCGGCGGCTATCACAAGATGCGCGTCGTTTCGCTGATCGACCGTGAAACCGGCAAGTCGCGCTCCATCGCCGCCTTTGGTCTGGCGAAGGATGAAGTCGCGCAGATCGTGCGCGCCAACGTCGCTCGCGAAGCGCTGCTCACCACCGACGAATCCTCGCTCTACAAGGCAGTTGGCCGCGAATATGCGGGCCACGATAAGGTCAACCATCTGGCGGGCGAATATGTGCGCGGCGACGTCACGACGAACACCGTCGAGGGCTTCTTCTCCATCTTCAAGCGCGGGATGCGGGGCATTTATCAGCATTGCTCCGAGAAGCATCTGCACCGCTATTTGGCAGAGTTTGACTTCCGCTATACCAACCGCGCTGCTTGCGGGTTCAACGACACCGATCGCGCCGAAAATCTGCTGTCTGGTGTTGTCGGCAAGCGGCTCACCTATCAACGAGTTGGTGTCGGAGGGTAAACGCGATGCCAAAGAAGAGGTCGCCGGCAGAAAGCCAGGAAGAGCAGAGCGAGCGGTTCCGAAAGTTCGTAAGCGAGGCCATCGCCGCTGGCGAACTAAACCCCACCGTCGCGGACGCCGCGCTCGATCAGTTGGTCCGGAGAGCGAGGGACAAGCCATCCTAGTTATGCACGGTGCTGTTGCAGAATGGATGCTGCATCATGGCATTGTCCTGCCTACCACTCCCCCCATCCCGACGGTGACGGCGGTGGCCAACCTGCATTCCGTTGCGATGCATGAGGCCCCCGCATGAGGGGCATTTTTGCGCGTGGGGGAGCGCCTCGGCGATATACGCGGCGCCTTTAGTCTCGCGACTGAACGACCCACCGTCTAGGGCCAACATCGGCGGGGCCTCATCAGAAGCATCGATCAAAAATCCATAATCCTTGGTCTCCCGGAGAGCATTCGCAACCTCCGCAGAAGTTTTTCCTTCGCGCAGCTGGTTTATAATGATCCGGTATAGGCCGATAATACGGGGTCGGCTCCGGTTCCCAGTTCCCAGCTTTCTAATCGCCTCCGTAATGTTGCGATTGGCCAGCAGAAACTCCTCAAACTGCGAACGCACTTCGACAAAGTTCCGGTAATCAGCCGTTTCCCATTCTTTCATCAAAACTACAAAGCTGAGCAACGCCGCCGGCTGAAAAACCCCGCTGCCGCTGTAGAAATAGAGGACTGGATGCAGGCCGAGGGATGACGGGTTGTTAGAGCAAAATCGCCAGAGCAACCGACGAACCTCGGTCAAGTATTTAACCGTCTCTGAGCCGTCGAGGTCATCGATGAAACCATCTTCCTCCTTGACTCTCTTATTGCTGGAATCGGCGACCTGCACCTTGTTCGCGATGTTTACCAAGTCGAACACGAACGGAAGTGCATGCGGGCCGTAGCCCTGACCCGCCATTGGCAAATCTAGCGTCCGAATGGGCTGCTCGATATTCGGATTAAACATCAGCGCGAATATTTCGCGGCCTAACTCTTCAATGCGCCGCTGTGTCGCAGCCGAAAACTTGTCCCAATAATTATGGCCTGAACCGCCGCGCAGAATGGCGCGGGAGGCGAGGGCCGTCGCAGAAGTGCGTGCAAGGAGAATGCGCTGCTCAGTGGGCTCAATCTTAGTCCCTCCCTGATTGATTCGGAAAAATGACTTTTCAGCCTTCGCGTGATCCGCCCCACGAATCCACTGCACTTCAATATTCTGCCAGCCAAATCGCTGTGCCCTTTCAAGCACTTCGGGCCGCGCCCTATCAGGCCGCTCAATGGCATCGCGGTGTTCCAGATACGAACCGATGGTGCCATCGACGAAGTCCCTAGTCCGCCTAGCGGCCTTGACCTGATCTTCGGGGAGTACAGACCCAAAAAAATCCTGACTGATAGTCCCGTCGCCATAATCATTGTGAACCCAAGCAATAAGGGCGCTGAGGCGATGAGCTCCATCTACCACGAACACATGTTTGCCGCTTCGCCACAAGATCACCGCTGGGATCAGTTCGCGCCTTAGAAACGTGGCGATAAGATCTGAAACCTGTTCGGGAGACCAAACCGCAGTTTCGCGCTGAAAGTCCGGCTTCCGCAACGCTGGGTAGAGAAGCCCCTTGGGCTCTAATCCGTTGATGTAAAGGGTCGGAATGTCGTCTGAAGCCTCACCAATTTCGGCAAGGTCTGCTCGCTTGATAAGGGCGTCCAAATTAACGACGTTGGTTGTTCGCGCCACGGCTTCAAACTCCCCCGGATCAGACCAAGCATTCATAGCCTAGCCCTCCAACCGAGAGTAGTGGGTACGCGAAATATAACAACGCCCAAAGTTGTCACTACGTGCGCGCCGGAATCGCCTCCCGCAAGCCGCCGCGCGGAGGCGACGGAGGCTGGTGGAGCGAAGGGTGAGCATGGGACGAATTTAGGGGCGTGTGACTGTGTAGGACAGTCGATCTCCCCCCCTTTTCGTCATCCCGGACTTGATCCGGGATCCCGCTTCTTGCTCGGTTCGGCAGAAAAGCTGGACCCCGGATCAAGTCCGCGGTGACGGGGACGGGAGAATGCGATCAACTGCTGTTCCCCCGCCGTTCCGCATCTCCTACATAGCGAGGGAATGCCGCCGCCCCTGCCCTATTCCGCGCTCCATGCCACCCATGCCGGTATCTGGATCGCCTCGCCCGACGGGCATGTCCGCGCGGTCGGGCGTGGGGAGGCGACGAGCATGGCGGCGGATATGCCGATGATCATGCTCAACGCGCCGCTGGTCTCCGCGCGCCTTGGCCTGCCCGAGCTATTGGGGCTCGACCTGTTGGAGCTGTTCGCCTTCGTTCATCCAGCGCGCTTCGCGGTGCCGACGCCGGCGGGCATCGCCCGCGCGCTCGATCTCGATCCGCCCGTCGACGAGGCATCGAGCGCGGCATTGCTGTTGAAGGCGGCGCAGGCGCTGCTGGAGCGGGTCGAGGCGCGCGACAGCTGGGCCGAACGCGATGGGGCGTGGAACAGCGCGCAATCGCTCGCGCGGCTGCGCTGGCCGTGGGTCGCGGCGCTGGGCAAGGTGCTGCGCGAGCCGGCCAAGCCCGAACGCGGCCTCTTCGCGCGCCTCCCCGAATGGGATGAGGAAGCGCGCCGCCCCCCACCACGCGCCGTTCTGCTCGACGAACATGAGACGCTTGACCGGCTGAGCGATCTTGTCGGCCCCGGCGCCGAAAGCCGCGAGGGGCAGCGCCAATATGCCGCCGCCGCCGCGCGCGCCTTCGATCCGCGCATCGCCGAGGGCAAACCCAACCTCGTTCTGGCCGAGGCGGGGACGGGGATCGGCAAGACGCTGGGCTATCTGGCGCCCGCGACCCTGTGGGCACATCAGGCGCAGGGCGGCGTGTGGATTTCGACCTACACCAAGGCGCTGCAACGCCAGCTGGACAAGGAAACGCGACGCGCCTTTCCCGATCCGGCGGCGCGCGCGGGCAAGGTGGTGATCCGCAAGGGCCGCGAAAACTATCTGTGCCTGCTCAATCTGGAAGATGCGCTGCAGGGCGGATTCCAGAACCGGGCGGCAATCCTGGCGCAGCTTGTCGCCCGCTGGGCGCGCTACAGCCGTGACGGCGACATGGTGGGCGGCGACATGCCCGGATGGCTGCCGACCCTGTTCCGACGCGCGGGATCGACCGCGCTGACCGACCGGCGTGGCGAGTGCGTCTATGCGGGCTGCCCGCACTATCGGAAATGCTTCATCGAACGCGCCGCGCGCGCATCCGAGCAGGCCGACATCGTCATCGCCAACCATGCGCTGGTGATGATCCTGGCACAACGCCGTGCCGATGAAGGCGCGCCGATCGGGCGGATCATCTTCGACGAAGGCCATCATATCTTCGACGCGGCGGATTCGACCTTTGCGGCGGCGCTGACCGGGCAGGAAGCGATCGAACTGCGCCGCTGGATCATCGGCCCCGAAGCCAAGTCGCGCGGGCGGCGGCGCGGGCTTTCGGCGCGGCTTTCGGACATCGCCAGCTATGACGAGGAAGGCGGGCTCGCGATCGACGCCGCCGCGACCGCCGCGACCTTGCTGCCCGGCGACGGATGGCTTGGGCGGCTCGGTGAGGATCTGCCGCAGGGGCCGATCGAGCGGCTGCTGGCCGCCGTCCGCGCCGCCGTTCTGGCGCGCGCCGATGCGGCCGATGCGGGCTATGGGCTGGAAACCGACGCGAACATTCCCCCGCCTATGTTGATCGACGCGGCGCAGCCGGCCATCGCCGCGCTGGAAGGGCTGATGCGACCGATGGCCAAACTACGCCAAAGGCTCGTGGCGATCATGGACGACGCGCCCGACTGGCTCGACGGACAGGCGCGCGCCCGGGTCGAAGGAGCGATCGCGGGCCTCGTCCAGCGCGGGCAGACCGTCGCCGCGTGGGTCGCGATGCTCGCGCGGCTGGGTGGTCCGGTCGATCCCGACTTCGTCGATTGGCTTGCGGTCGACCGGGTTGAAGGACGCGAGTTCGACATCGGACTCCACCGCCACTGGCTCGATCCGTCGCGGCCCTTTGCAGAGACCGTGCTCAAGCCGGCGCAGGGTGCGGTCATCACATCGGCGACTCTGCGCGACGGCGAGGATTGGACTGTTGCCGAAGCGCGCAGCGGCGCCGCGCATCTTGACGCGCGCACGGCGCGGATCGCGGTGCCCAGCCCGTTCGACTATGCCGCGCATGCCGAGGTGCTGATCGTCAACGATCTGAAGCGCGGCGACGTCGCGCAACTGGGGCAGGCCTATCACCGACTGATCGCAGCGGCGGGCGGCGGGACGCTGGGACTGTTCACCGCGATCAGCCGCCTGCGCGCGGTCCATGCCCGGATCGCCGATCGCCTCGCGCGAGACGGGCTCCCGATCTACGCGCAACATGTCGACCCGATCGACACCGGCACTTTGGTCGACATCTTCCGCGACGATCCGCGCGCGTCTCTGCTGGGCACCGATGCACTGCGCGACGGGGTCGACGTGCCGGGCGATTCGCTGCGGCTTGTGGTGATGGAGGGAGTGCCATGGCCGCGCCCCACCGTGCTGCACAGCGCGCGCAAGATGGCAGGCGGCGGCAGCGCCTATGACGATCGCATCGTTCGCGCGCGGCTGCGCCAGGCGTTCGGGCGGCTGATCCGCTCCGCCGGCGATCGGGGGCATTTCGTGCTGCTGGGTGCGGCCACGCCGTCGCGCCTGCTCGATGCCTTTCCCGGCGATGTGCCGGTGCTGCGCGTAACGCTCGACGAAGCGGTCGCGCGGATCGCGGCTGCACAAAAAGCGCGGGGCGCCGACTTCCTATCGTCGCATCTTTCAGGCACTGTTCCCTCGACCGGAGAGGAGACAAGCCGATCGTGAAGACGGTTACGTTGCTGCGCCACGCCAAATCGGGGTGGGACGAGCCTGTCTCGCGCGACTTCGATCGCCCGCTCAATGCGAAGGGCAAGCGCGCCGCACAACGCGTCGGCGAATATCTGCGCCACGAACATCTCGAGTTCGATCATATCGTCGCATCGCCCGCGGTGCGCGTGGTCGAAACGCTGGAGCATGTCGCGACCGGGTTGGGCGAGACGATCGCCCCCGCGTGGGACAAGCGCGTCTATCTCGCATCGGCCGAATCGCTGCTCGACGTGATCCAGGAGGCCGACGATTCCTATTCGCACCTGCTGATCGCCGGGCATAATCCGGGTCTGGAGGATCTGATCATGATGCTCGTGCCCGAGGGGGCCGAGGGAACGGCGCGCTACGAAGTGGAGGAGAAATTCCCCACGGCCAGCATCGCCGAGATCAGCCTGCCGGTCGACCATTGGGAAGATGTCCGCGCCAACAAGGGCGCCCTCGCCCGCTTCGTCCGCCCGCGCGATCTCGATCCTGCGCTGGGGCCGGACGGGAACTAGTCTCCCATTCGTCATTGCGAGGAGCCGCAGGCTACGCGGCAATCCAGTCCCGCACTTGAGAATGGTTCGAACCCCACCCTCACGGGACTGGATTGCTTCGCTATGCTCGCAATGACGAGCAATTCGCGGAAAGAGGTTATTCCATATCCGTCGCGAGCGCCGCTTTCAGCGAATCGCGGATAGCTTCCAGTTCGGCGCGGATCGCGCGCGGCAAAGCCGACTGGTTGACGACCAGCACCGGCGGGGGTGCGATCACGCGCTGCCCGTCATCGCCGACGGCTTCGGGCTCAGGCGCGGCGCCGCCCTTTTGCGCGAGCAGCTTCTGGACACCCTTGATGGTGTAGCCCTGATCATTAAGCAGGCTATGGATTCGGCGGACCAGCGCCGCGTCGGCAGGCCGGTAGTAGCGCCGGTTGCCCGCGCGCTGCAGGGGCTTGAGCTGCGGAAAGCGGCTCTCCCAATAGCGCAGGATGTGCTGGGGAATGCCGAGCTCGGCCGATAGCTCGCCAATCGTGCGGAAGGCATCTTCCGACTTGTCGCCGCCGGGTGTCATGACCAAAGCGATTAGTGGCCGTTCACGATCCTGTCACGCAACATCTGGCTGGCGCGGAAGGTAAGTACGCGGCGCGGGGCGATCGGCACTTCGACACCGGTTTTGGGATTGCGGCCGACCCGCTCGCCCTTCTCACGCAGGACGAAGCTGCCGAAGCCCGAAATCTTGACGTTCTGCCCTTCGGCCAGCGCGCCGCAAATATGGTCGAGCAACTGTTCGACGATCGAAGCGGATTCGGCACGGGACAGCCCGATTTCACGATGAACCTGTTCAGACAAGTCCGCGCGCGTCAACGTACTGCTGTCCAACCCCATATTGTCCCCCACCGATCTCGAATATCACCTTATCGTCGACTTTGCGTTCCGCAAAGTTGATTCCACGGCAAGATTCGACCATCGCGGGTCGATTCGGCGAACATATTTAACATTGTTTTACAATTGGGTGGTTTTGGCCGCCCTGGACTGGTTGCCGTTTAGATGCGCACGATCGCCGCGCCCCAGGTGAAGCCGCCACCCATCGCTTCGAGCACGACGAGATCGCCGGGCTTGATGCGTCCGTCACGCACCGCGACATCGAGCGCAAGGGGGACCGAGGCGGCTGATGTGTTGGCGTGCTGATCGACCGTCATGATCACGCGCTCCGGCGGCAGGCCAAGCTTGCGCGCGGTCGCGTCGAGGATGCGGCGATTGGCCTGATGCGGCACGACCCAGTCGATGTCGCCCATTTCATGCCCGGCGTCCTTCACCACCTCGGCGAGCACCTCGGCGAGGTTGACGACGGCATGGCGGAACACCTCCTGCCCCTTCATGCGCAGCTTGCCGACCGTACCCGTGGTCGACGGGCCGCCATCGACATAGAGGAGCTGGTTGTGGCGGCCATCAGCATGGAGCTTGGTCGCCAGCACGCCGCGTGCGCCATCGGCGCTCTCCTCCGCCTTCAGCACGATCGCACCTGCGCCGTCACCGAAGAGGACACAGGTGGTGCGATCTTCCCAGTCGAGGATGCGGCTGAAGGTTTCGGCACCGATCACCAGCGCGGTATCGGCGACGCCCTTGGCGATCATCGAATCCGCGACAGACAGCGCGTAGAGGAAGCCCGAGCAGACCGCCTGCACGTCGAACGATACGCAATCGTCGATGCCCAGCTTCGCCTGCACCTGCGTCGCCGAGGACGGGAAGGTCTGATCCGGGGTCGCGGTACCCAGCACGATCAGGCCGATTTCGGAGGCGTCGATCCCGGCGGCTTCGAGCGCGGCGCGGGCGGCGTCGGTCGCCAGCGTCACCGTGGTTTCGTCATCACCGGCGATGTGGCGCGCGGCGATGCCGGTGCGCGCCTGGATCCACTCGTCGCTGGTGTCGACCGTCTGCGCGAGCTCTTCGTTCGTCACGCGCCTTTTGGGAAGGGCCGATCCGGTACCCGCGATGACGGCACGACGCATGAAAAGTCCTTGTTCCCGCCGCCTCGCAAAACAGGGCGACTAATTCAGATCAACCCGCGCCCCCGTCAAGCGGCGGCTTCGGGCAACTCCGCATGGGTCCGGAAACGATCCAGATCCTCGGTGATGCGGCGCGTAATATCTTCCGAAACGATCCGCACGGCGACATCGATCGCGTTGGCGGTGCCGGTGGCATCGGCGCTGCCGTGACTCTTGATGACGAGACCGTTCAGCCCGAGAAATACGGCGCCATTATGGTTGTTCGGATCGAGATGACCGCGCAGCAGCGTGAAAGCCGGACGCGACAGCAGGAAACCGGCCTTGGACCGCAGCGAGCTGGAGAAGGCGCGCTTGAGCAGGTCGGTGATGAAACGGGCCGTGCCCTCGATCGACTTGAGCGCGATATTGCCCGAAAAACCGTCGGTCACGACGACATCGACTTCGCCACGCCCAAGACGATCGGCCTCGATGAAGCCGTCGAAGCGCCATTCGCCGCTGGTCTGGGTGCGCAGCAGGGCCGCGGCGTCCTTGACCTCGCCGGTGCCCTTCAGCTCCTCGGTGCCGATGTTGAGCAGGCGCACGCGCGGGCAGCTCAGCCCCATTGCGGCGCGCGCATAGGCCGCGCCCATCACCGCGAACTCGGCGAGATTGCGCGCATCGCATTCGGTGTTGGCGCCGAGATCGAGCATCACGACGTCATTGTCGCCCAGCGTCGGCATCAGCGCGGCGAGCGCCGGCCGATCGATGCCGTGCATCGTGCGCAGGTTCAGCTTGGCGATCGCCATCAGCGCGCCGGTGTTCCCGGCGGACAAGGCCGCATCCGCAAGACCGTCTTTGACGGCCAGCACGGCACGGCCCATCGACGACGTCTTCGCCCGGCGGATCGCCTGGCTGGGCTTGTCGTCGCCGGTGATGACGTCTTCGGTGTGAACGATTTCGCTGTCGGCGAGCACGGGGTGACGCGCCACTTCGGCCCGCACCTGTGCTTCATCGCCGAACAGGACGAACCGGATGCCGGAGTTGCGCTTGCGCGCGATCGCGGCCCCGGCGACCATCGTCGCCGGACCTACGTCACCACCCATCGCATCCAGGGCGATCCGGGGCCCCTGATGACCCGTCGCCATGTTCCGGTCCCTGGCTTACGCCTCGACCGAAACGATCTCACGGCCGTTATAATGGCCGCAGGCGTTGCACAGATTGTGCGGACGCTTCAGTTCGCCGCAGTTCGGGCATTCCTGGAACGCTTCCACCTTCAGCGCGTCGTGGCTGCGGCGCAT
Source organism: Sphingomonas montanisoli (assembly GCF_008274695.1). Classification (GTDB taxonomy): domain Bacteria; phylum Pseudomonadota; class Alphaproteobacteria; order Sphingomonadales; family Sphingomonadaceae; genus Rhizorhabdus; species Rhizorhabdus montanisoli. Next base: position 394,363 of record NZ_VTOU01000001.1, read on the forward strand.
GTTGCGCTTGGAGGGCGAGGTCTTTCGCTTGGGGACGGCCATTTCGGCACCTGTTTCCTGTAATGATCAAATAAAATAGCGACGAACCCCCGTGGCATAAGGATCGCGGCCCTGAGGCCATCGACCCGACTACCGGGCTCGTCGCGAGCGGACCGCCCTATAGCGAATTCGCCCCGCGTTGCAAGTAAGTCCATGACCTGCGATCACGCGGACCTGTTCGATTTGCCGGAGGGGCCCATGATAATATTGCCTGTTACGCTGACGATTGCCGGTGCGGCCGCCATCGTCAATCTCTGGCTCGCGATCCGCGTGTCGGGGCCGCGGGTCAAGACCAAGGTCTCGATCGGCCACGGCAACGTGCCACTGCTCGAGGCGCGGATGCGCGCGCATTCGAACTTCGTCGAATATACGCCGTTCGTTCTGATCCTGATGGGCCTGATCGAACTGGCGCGCGGTACCTCCACGGTCCTGTGGGTGATCGGCATCGTCTATATCGTGGGCCGCCTGCTCCACGGCATCAGCCTCGACAAGGCCGGGACCAACGCCTTTCGCGGCATCGGCATCCTCATCACCTTCGTCGTCCTGCTGGCGCTGGCCGGATGGGCGGTGAGCATTCCCTATGTGACGAAGGACGGCACGATCACGACCGTGACGAGCGACTCGGCGCACTGATTTTTCTACGTCATTGCGAGCATAACGAAGCAATCCACTCCGAACTGCGGAGTGGATTGCTTCGTCGCCTGCGGCTTCTCGCAATGACGAGAAAGGAAGCTAGGCCGCGCCCACCACCCGATCGCCGACGAAAGGATTGCCCTGTCGTTCGTGCGCGAAGGTCGACATCGGCCCGTGGCCGGGGACGAAGGCGGTTTCCCCGCCGAGGGGCCAGAGTTTCTTCGTGATCGAGTCGATCAGCGCCTGGTGGCTGCCCTGCGGGAAATCGGTGCGGCCGATCGATCCCTGGAACAGCACGTCACCGACCAGCGCAAGCTGCGATGGGGCATGGTGGAACACGACATGGCCGGGCGTGTGGCCGGGGCAGTGGATGACATCGAGCGTCAGATCCCCCACCGTCACCTGATCGCCGTCCCTGAGCCAGCGATCGGGCTCGAACACGCGCCCTTCGATGCCGTAACTGCGTCCGTCATCGCCGAGACGCTCGATCCAGAAGCGGTCGCCCTCATGCGGGCCTTCGATCGGCACGCCCAGTTCCTCGGCCAAGATACCGGTGCCGCCGCAATGATCGATATGGCCGTGGGTGACGAGCAGCTTTTCGATCGTGACACCGTGCTTTTCCGCCGCGCGTTTGAGCGTGGGGAGATCACCGCCCGCATCGACGAAGGCGCCCTTCATCGTGTTGGTGCACCAGAACAAGGTGCAATTCTGCTGGAAGGCCGTGACGGGCACGATAACCGCCTGAAGCGGGCGTTTGGGGGCGTCGGTCATGCCATCCGACATGGGCGAGCGCCCTGCGCGATGCAATACCGGGCTTGCCAGCGCCCATAGTCTCCCCCAATCGCCCGCCATGATCGCGACCGACCGTCCCTTCGTGCTGCTCGACGATGCACGGTCCGGCTCGGATGGGGCGCGGCTGTTCGCGAACCCGCGCGAGATCGTCCGCGCCGACAGGCCCGACGAGGTCGCCCCGGCACTCGCCCGGCTGCGCGCAGCGCAGGCGGAGGGATTGCACGCGGCGGGGTTCATGGCGTTCGAGGCGGGGCATGCTCTTGAGCCAAGGCTCGCGCCCCTCGCCCGCCCCGGGAAGCTGCTGTGGTTCGGATTGTTCGACGCACCGCGCCACATTCCCGCCGACCGTGTCCTGGCCGAACTGCCCGACCCCGCCGCCGCCTGGGCGGGAACGCCCAAGCCGATGATCGACCCGCTGGCCTATGCCGCCGCATTCGATCGGGTGCAGGACTATATCGCGGCGGGCGACATCTATCAGGCCAATCTGACCTATCGCGCCGAAGTGCCGTGTTTCGGCGCGCCGCTGGCGCTCTATGCCCGGCTGCGCAGGTACGCACTGTCAGGCTGGGGCGGCGTGCTGTTCGACGGTGAGGATTGGCTTCTGAGCCTGTCGCCCGAATTGTTCTTCACGCTGGAGGACGGCCATGTCACCGTCCGTCCGATGAAGGGCACCGCCGCGCGCCTGCCCGATCCCGCGGCTGATGCCAGAGCGGCGGAGCAACTTGCGAGCGATTCCAAGCAGCGCGCCGAAAATCTGATGATCGTCGATCTGCTGCGCAACGACCTGTCGCGCCTCGCCACGCCGGGATCGGTGCGCGTGACGCGGGCCTTCGCGGTCGAAACCTATCCGACCGTCCACCAAATGACATCGACCGTCGAGGCACGCCTGACCGACGGGCGCGACGCGGTAGATCTGTTGGCCGCGATCTTCCCTTGCGGATCGGTGACCGGGGCACCGAAAATCCGCGCGATCGAGATTATTGAGGAAGTTGAAACACTTGCTCGCGGCCCCTATACCGGCTCCATCGGCTGGCTCGGCCCGCAGGGATCGGCCGGCTTCAATGTGGCGATCCGCACGCTTTCCATCACCAAGGGTCGGAAATCTGCGATTTTGGGGTTAGGGTCGGGGATCGTTGCCGATTCGCAACGAGAAGCCGAGTGGCGTGAGTGTATGGCGAAAGGGGAATTCGTCACGATGGCGAGCAGGCCGTTCGACCTGATCGAAACAATGCACTTCGACGCGATCGAAGGCTTCGTCGATCTGGACCGCCACATGGCGCGGATGAAGGCGAGCGCCGATGCGCTGGGCTTTGCATTCAATCGCCATGATTGCCGCAACGACCTGCAGGCCGCGACCTTCCGGCTGGCGGACAGCGCCAAGATTCGCCTTCTCCTGGCCCGCAGCGGCGCGCTCGCGATCGAAGTTCGTCCACTCCCCGAGACGCCGACCGAGACGGTCGCGGTGAAGCTGGTGCCGCTGCCCACAACGCGCGACGATTTTCGGCTTCAGCACAAGACCAGCGATCGCGCTTTCCTCGATAAAGCCCGCCACGAAGCCGGCACGTTCGAAGTTATCTTCGTCGACGAGGACGGCTATCTGACCGAAGGCAGCTTCACCAACATCTTCGTCGAACGCGACGGCGTGCTGCATACCCCGTTGATCGGCGCGCTGATGCCCGGCGTGCTGCGTGCGCGCCTGCTCGACGAGGGCAAGGCGATCGAGACCGCCCTGAAACCCGACGATCTGACGAACGGCTTCTTCATCGGCAACGCCCTGCGCGGATTGATGCCGGCGCGCCTAATCTAACCCAGCTTCCGCCGCGAGCGTCGCGACCAGATCGGCCGCCGGCATCGGCCGGGCGAGCGGAGCGCCCTGCCCCGCCCATTGGGCGCCATAACCACCCTCGCCCCGCGCCTTGGCGGCGGCGTTCAGCGCCTTGCCCGCATCATAAGCCACCGGATAATCGGGCACGGCCGCCTCGTTCGCCTTGCCCCACGCAGTGAGGCGATTGGCGAGGCAGCGTGCGGGGCGGCCCGAAATCGCGCGCGTCATGACGGTGTGTTCGGCCGCTTCGCCGGCCAGCGCGGCGCGGTGCCACGCATCGGCACTGCTTTCGGGGCAGGCGATGAAGGCGGTGCCAAGCTGCGCTGCAACCGCGCCGAGATCGAGCATCGCGCGGATACCGGCGCCATCCATGATCCCGCCCGCCGCGATCACCGGCAGGTCCGATCTGGCGACCAGCAGTCTCGTCAACGCCACCGTGCCGAGCCGATCGTCGTGCGCCTCCGGATCGAACATGCCGCGATGGCCGCCCGCCTCCCAGCCCTGCGCGACCACCACGTCGATACCGGCTGCGCGCACGGCCTCGGCTTCGGCAAGGCTCGTCGCGGTGGCGAGCAGCAGGCAGCCGGCGTGCCGAAGCGCCGCAATGCGATCGGCCGAGGGCAGGCCGAAATGGAAGCTCACGACCGGCGGCGCCTGTTCGACGAGCAGACGGAACGTCGCGTCGTCTGCGGCAAAGCTCGTGTAGATTTCGCGCAGTTCGTTGGGCGGCGCCGCCTGCTGCTCCGTAAACAGCGGCGCGAGCGCATCGATCCACGTGGCTTCGCGCGCGGGATCGCGGCGTGGCGGCGCGTGGACGAACAGGTTGACGTTGAACGCCCGATCGGTTTGCGCGCGCACCGCATCGATCATCGATCGCGCACCGGCCGCGTCCGTGGCGCCCACCGCGATCGATCCGAGCGCGCCGGAATTGGACACCGCCGCCGCCATTTCAGGCGTCGAGGTTCCGGCCATCGGTGCCTGGATGATCGGCAAGGGCACAGCGAGGCGTTCGAGCAGGGTCATGCCGCCATCCTACGATTTTGCAGCCCCAAGCAAAGCTAAGGTTGCCCTCACCCCCATCGCGCGCCATAGCCCGCGCGTTTTTAGAATTGGGGAAAGCGAATCTCATGAGCCTCATCGCCTCGGCCCTCAACCGCATCTCGCCCTCGCCCACGCTCGCGATGACGAGCCGTGTGCTCGAGCTGAAGCAGAAGGGCATCGACGTGATCGGCCTTTCCGCCGGCGAGCCCGACTTCCCCACGCCCGACTTCGTCAAGGAAGCCGCGATCGAGGCGATCCGCAACAACCAGACCAAATATACGAACGTCGATGGCACCGCCGAGCTGAAGGCCGCGATCATCGGCAAGTTCAAGCGCGACAACAGCCTGACCTACGATGCGTCGCAGATCACGGTGAACGTCGGCGGCAAGCACACCTTGTTCAATGCGCTGGTCGCGACCGTGGAAGCGGGCGACGAGGTGATCATCCCCGCGCCCTACTGGGTCAGCTATCCCGATATCGTCCAGTTTGCGGGCGGCACACCGGTGTTCATCAAGGCGGGCGCGGACAAGCTGTACAAGATCACGCCCGATCAGGTCGAAGCGGCGATCACGCCCAAGACCAAGTGGCTGCTGCTCAATTCGCCGTCCAACCCGTCGGGCGCGGCCTATACCGCCGACGAGCTGCGGGCGATCGCCGAGGTTCTGCGCCGCCACCCGCACGTCTGGGTGATGGCCGACGATATGTACGAGCATATCGTCTATGACGACTTCAAGTTCGCCACGATCGCCGAGGTCGCGCCCGACCTTTACGATCGCACGCTGACGGTCAACGGCTGCTCCAAGGCCTATTCGATGACCGGCTGGCGCATCGGCTTCGCCGGCGGTCCGGCCCCGCTGATCAAGGCGATGGCGAAGCTGCAGTCGCAGTCGACGTCCAACCCCTGCTCGATCGCGCAGGCGGCGGCGGTGGCGGCGCTCAACGGTCCGCAGGATCACCTCAAGGAGCGCGCCGACGCGTTCCAGAAGCGTCGCGACCTTGTCGTGTCGATGCTCAACCAGGTCAACGGCATGGTCTGCCCGCGGCCCGAAGGCGCGTTCTACGTCTATCCGGACGTGTCGGGCCTGATCGGCAAGTCGACCCCGGCGGGCAAGAAGATCACCAATGACGCCGAACTGATCGATTATTTCCTCGACGACGCGCGGGTCGCGGCGGTGCACGGCGCGGCCTTCGGGCTCGAGCCGGCGTTCCGCGTGTCCTACGCGACGTCGGAAGCGATCCTCACCGAAGCCTGCGAACGCATCCAGACCGCCTGCGCGGCGCTGCGTTAAACAGGCGTCCCGTTCGGGGAATCGGTCGCTCTCGACATCCATCGGCAAACTGTGGCATAAACGCCACAGAATGCAGAAAAAGGATGCCGTTTTGACGGATTCCCCGAAACGACATCTTGGTGTCGGAATTGCCGCCGGTCTTCTCCTTCTGGGAGCCGCCGGCATGATGGCCACGCGCAGCCCGGCGATCGCGCCGGCGCCCAAGGTCGATGCAGGCACCATCGCCCGCGCCCCCGCACCTGCCGTCGATCCCGCCGACACGGCCCCCACCCGCACCGCCATCTTCGCGGGCGGATGCTTCTGGGGCGTGCAGGGCGTGTTCCAGCATGTCGAAGGCGTCACCGGCGCCGTCTCTGGCTATTCGGGCGGCACGAAGGCCAATGCGGACTATGATGCCGTGGGCAGCGGCACGACCGGCCATGCCGAAGCGGTGCAGGTCACTTACGATCCGCGCAAGGTGAGCTACGGCACGCTGCTGCGCATCTTCTTTTCGGTGGTCGCCGATCCCACGACGCTCAACCGGCAGGGCCCCGATCGCGGCACCCAATATCGGACCGCGATCTTCCCGACGACGCCCGCGCAGAAGCAGATCGCGACCGCCTATATCGCGCAACTCGGCGCGGCGAAGGTGTGGAAAGCCCCGATCGTGACCAAGGTCGAGCCGAACAAGGGCTTCTTTCCGGCCGAGAAATATCACCAGGACTTCCTGACGCGGAAGCCCGACTATCCGTATATCGTCTATAACGACCTGCCGAAGGTCGAGGCGCTGCGCACGGCATTCCCGCAGCATTTCCGCAAGACGGCGGTGACGGTCTACAAGATCGGATAGCCCCCAAAATCGTCACCCCGCGAAGGCAGACGCCTATCCAACGTCGCCTCTTGCGAAACGGCTGGATGTGTCCCCGCCTTCGCGGGGATGACGATATGGGTTTTCGCTACAGCGAAGCTTAACGCCCGCTGGTCTTGCGGACCGCGCTCTTGTGCGCGCCGACCGGGCCCTTGGGGCGGCCGAAGCGGCGGGGGGCCCCGCCGGCGGGGCGTTCGCCTTCGTGGCGGCGGCCGTTCTGGCCGTTGCGCTGCTGGCGAAGTTCCTCGGCGGTCGGAGCGGCCGGCTTGGGCAGCTTCGCCTTTTCGGTGACGAAGTTCTCGGGCAGCGGCTGGATTTCGAGCTTCACCTTGGTGAGACGCTCGATCGCCTTGAGATAAGGCCGCTCGTCATCGGCCACGAACGCGATGGCGATGCCCGTGGCGCCGGCGCGCGCGGTGCGGCCGATGCGGTGGACATATTGTTCGGCGACGTTGGGCAGTTCGAAGTTGAAGACGTGGCTGACGCCGCCGACGTCGATACCGCGCGCGGCGATATCGGTCGCGACGAGGATCTTCACCTCACCCTTGCGGAAGCCCAGCAGCGTGCGCTCGCGCTGCGGCTGGCTCTTGTTACCGTGGATGGCATCGGCGGCGATGCCGGCGGCACGCAGATGCTTCACGACGCGATCGGCGCCGTGCTTGGTGCGGCTGAACACCAGCGCGCGGTCGATCGGCTCCGATTTGATCTTCATGATCAGCAGCGCGGTCTTTTCGGTCGCGTTACAGAAGGTCGCGAACTGCTCGACACGCTCGGCGGTGGTCGACTGCGGCGCGACCGACACCTTGATCGGATCGGTCAGGAAACGGTCGCCCAGCTCGGCGATCGTCTTGGGCATGGTGGCCGAGAAGAAGAGCGACTGACGCTTTTTCGGCAGCAGCTGATCGACGCGCTTGAGAGCATGGATGAAGCCGAGGTCGAGCATCTGATCGGCTTCGTCGAGGACGAAAATCTCCACGAACTTCAGGCTCAGAGCGCGCTGGTCGATCAGATCGAGCAGGCGGCCGGGCGTGGCGACGAGGACGTCGACACCGCGCGACAGCTGACGGATCTGCCGGTTGATCGGCACGCCGCCGAACACGGTCGCGACCGAAAGGCGCAGATACTTGCCGTACTGCACGAAGCTTTCGGCGATCTGGCTGGCGAGTTCGCGCGTCGGCGCGAGGACGAGCATGCGGCAACCCTGTGGCGGCGTATGCTTCAGGTTCTCGGCGAGGTGATGGAGCGAGGGCAGCGCGAACGCGGCCGTCTTGCCGGTGCCGGTCTGCGCGATGCCGCACAGATCGCGGCCTTCGAGGAGACCGGGAATGGCCTGGGCCTGAATCGGGGTCGGCACGTCATAGCCCTTGGAGGCCAGCGCGCGCTGCAACGGCTCGATAAGACCGAGGTCGGAAAATTTGGTCATGAAATTCTTTCGCATGTGATGCGGGCGCACGGCTACGCACCATGCGACAGCGGGTTCGAATGACGACCCGCGTGAATTGGGAAGCCTAAGCTTGGGGTGCGTCTTTAAACCCGAGCCGGCCTGTCCATTGGAGCGGACAGGAGATCACGCTGCTCGAAGGCCAATCCCGAAATTCCGGCATCGACGCGAGACCGCATATGCAGCATTTTATGCCGAACTTCAAGCCGGGAGCCGAATGACGATGCGCAACGCCGCTAAAATGCTGATCTGTGGCCTGTTTGCGTCCGCGTCGGCGACGCCGACGCTCGCTGCTTTGTCGGCGCCGGAAGGCAAGATGATCGCCACGATCGATGCCGAAACCGACCGGTCGATCGCTTTGCTGCAAAAGCTGGTCGAACAGAATAGCGGCTCGCTCAACATGGAGGGGGTCGCGAAGGTCGGCGAGATGATGCGCGCCGAGCTCGAGCCGCTGGGTTTCACCGTGACGTGGGTGCCGATGGCGGCCGCCAAACGATCGGGCCACATCGTCGCGACGCATGCCGGTGCGAAGGACGGCAAACGCCTGCTCCTGATCGGCCATCTCGACACGGTGTTCGAACCCGACAGCCCCTTCCAACACTGGACCCGCAAGGGCGACGAGGCCGAGGGACCGGGCGTGGGCGACGACAAGGGCGGGATGACCGTGATGGTTGCGGCCCTGCGCGCGATGAAGGCGGCGGGCACGCTGGCCAAGGCGAATATCGAGATCGTGCTGACGGGCGATGAGGAGAATGTCGGTGAGCCGGTATCGATCGCGCGCGCCGACCTGATCGCCGCAGGCAAGCGCGCCGATGCCGCGCTCGATTTCGAAGGGCTGGCGCGCGATGATGGCCGCGACATGGGGTCGATCGCGCGGCGGTCCTCGTCGTCCTGGGTGATTAAGGCGACGGGCAAGACCGGCCATTCGAGCGGCATCTTCTCCGATCGGGTCGGCTATGGCGCAACTTACGAGCTGGTCCGCATCCTCGATCGCTTCCGTCGCGAGCTGCCCGAGACCAACCTAACCTATAATATCGGCCTGATCGCGGGCGGCGCGACGACCGAGTTCGACGCGCAGGGCATCCGTGCGACCGCGACCGGCAAGGGCAACATCATCCCGCCCGTCGCGGAGGCGCATGGCGACATGCGCACGCTTTCGGACGAGCAGACCGTGCGGGTGCGCGAGAAGATGAAGGCGATCGTCGGCGATCACCTGCCTGGCACCGGCGCCGAGATCAGCTTTCCCAAGGATGGCTATCCCGCGATGGCACCGACTGCGGGCAATCGCGCGATCCTGGCCAAGCTCAACATCGTCAACCGCGACATGGGATTACCCGAAATGCCCGAACTCGATCCGCTGCGCCGGGGGGCGGGCGACATCAGCTTCGTGGCGAAAGACGTCGCCGGCTATGTCGGCATGGGCGCCGCGAGCCGGGGGGATCATGCGCCGGGCGAGACGGTGGACCTCAAGAGCATCCCGCTGCAGGCGAAGCGCGCGGCGGTTCTGATGAGCCGGTTGAGCGGGGAGCGGAGGTAAGCCTCAGCCCCCTTACTTCGTCACTCCCGACTTGATCCGGGGTCCAGCTTCTTCTTTCAGCGTGGCAAAGGTAGCTGGACCCCGGGTCGAGCCCGGGGTGACGATTAATGTCGTGGCGTCACGCCAAACTCACCCGTCCGCCCGCGTGCCGCTCCAGCCTTCCGCCGATCTCCAGCTCCAGCAGCACCGTCTGCACGATCGGCGACGGCAGCCCGCTCTGGCGGATGATCTCGTCGACCGGCAGCGCGACCGGCCCCATCAAGTCGATGACGACGCGGCGTTCGGCGTCGCCCGCCTCCATCGGCTCTGGTGGAATGTAGGATGCACCCCTTCCCGCCCGCACGCCGCCGCCGATCGATCCCATCGCCTCGATCGCGTCGGCGGCGGACTGGATCAGGGTCGCGCCCTCGCGGATCAGAAGGTTGCAGCCCTGTGAACGCGGATCGAGCGGCGAGCCGGGAACCGCCATCACCTCGCGCCCGAACTCGCCCGCGAGCCGAGCGGTGATCAGCGAGCCGGACTTGGGCGCGGCCTCAACCACCAGCGTTCCTAAGGAAAGCCCAGCGATGATCCGGTTGCGATAGGGAAAGTGTCGCGCGCGGGGCTCGGTGCCAGGCGGTTGTTCGGCGATCAGAAGGCCACGCCCCGCAATGTCATCCTGTAACGCGGCATTTTCGGGCGGATAGGCGACGTCGATGCCGCCTGCGATCACGCCCACCGTGCCGCCGTCTATCGACCCGACATGCGCGGCGGTATCGATACCGCGCGCGAGGCCGGAGACCACCGTCCACCCCTCCACCACCAGATCGTGCGCCAGTTGCCGCGCGAAGCGGATCGCGATGCCGCTGGCGTTGCGCGCGCCGACCATCGCGACCGCGGGCCGTTCGAGCAGCACCACGTCGCCCTTCACGATCAAGGCGGGCGGGGCATTGTCGATCTCGGCCAAAAGAGCGGGATAAACGGACGTATCACGGAACAGGTAACGCGCGCCGAGCCGCTTGACCGTGACGATCTCGGCCTCGACCACCTCCTTGGACGCGATGGCGGGCGCCTTGCCGCCGCCGCGCCGGGCCAGATCGGGCAGTGCCGCGAGCGCGGCCTCCGGATCGCCGAAGCGGCGGAGCAACTGGATATAGGTCACCGGCCCGATGCCCGACGTGCGGATCAGCCGCAGCCGGGCGATACCTTCGTCCCGGCCGATGCTCACTCGGGCTTCTTGCCCCCGGAACGGGGTTCGGTGCCCGCGAGCAGTCGCGAGATATTCTCGCGATGCTTGATGAGGACGAGCAGGGTCATGCCCAGGAACACAACCACATCGTCCGACCGGCCGACCATCGCAGCCACCACCGGCGGCGCGATCGACGCTGTCATGCCGCCGAGCGAAGAGATGCGCGTGATCGCGAACATGCCGATCCAGACCGCCGCGAAGGCGACGCCCGCCGGCCAATAGAGCGCGAGGCTGACGCCCAGCATCGTCGCGACCCCCTTGCCGCCCCGAAAGCCCAGCCACACCGGATAGAGATGGCCCAGGAAGGAGGCGCCCGCCGCAAAGACTTCGAGGCCCGGCGCGAAATGCCGTACGATCAGCACTGCGACCGCGCCTTTCGCGCCGTCGAGCAGCAACGTCGCCGCCGCCAGCCCCTTCCGACCGGTGCGCAGCACGTTGGTCGCGCCGATATTGCCCGACCCGATCTGGCGCAGATCGCCCGCCCCGCCCCACCGCGTCAGCAGCACGCCGAAGGGGATCGAACCCAGCAGATAGGAGCCGATCAGCACGATGGCTGTGGCAAGTGTCGGCATTCTGCCCCCCGCGAGAAACGGTGGGGACCATAGTGGAACGATCCGCTTTCGCAACATGCACTTGTGCGCACAGCCATGCCCGACGCCGCCGCCAAAACTCCGCTTGAAGTTAACCCGGCCCGGTGCTGAAACCGCCCGATGACCGCGCGCCGCTTCGCCACCATTTTGCTGTTCGCGCTCGGCGCGGCGATCCTCGCCGAGCCAGCGCTCGCCTCGACCGCCGGCCCGGCGCAAACCGGGGCGCTCGACCGCGCGATGGGCACGATCGCGGGCAACGGCCAGCCGCTGAGCCTGTCACTCCAGATCCTCGTCCTGATGAGCCTGCTGACGGTGCTGCCGTCGCTGGTGCTGATGATGACGAGCTTCACGCGGATCATCATCGTGCTGTCGCTGCTGCGTCAGGCGCTGGGGCTGCAACAGACGCCACCCAATCAGGTGCTCGTCGGCCTCGCCCTGTTCCTGTCGCTGTTCATCATGCGGCCGAGCATCGACCAGATCAACGCAAACGCCTGGAAACCCTATGGCGCCGGGCAGATCGGGATCGAGGAAGCGATCACGCGATCGGGCACCGTGCTGCACGGCTTCATGATCCGCCAGACGCGCCAGACCGACCTCAAGCTTTTCGCCGATCTCGCCAAGGCACCGCGTTTCCAGCGGGCATCGGACATCCCCTTTTCGATCCTGCTGCCCGCTTATGTGACGAGCGAACTCAAGACTGCATTCCAGATCGGCTTCCTGATTTTCCTGCCCTTCCTGGTCATCGATCTGGTGGTGGCCTCGACCTTGATGTCACTGGGCATGATGATGCTATCGCCGGCGATTATATCCATGCCGTTCAAGCTGTTATTGTTCGTTCTTGTCGACGGATGGGCGCTGACGATGGGCTCGCTGGCGGGGAGTTTTGCGGGTGGTTAGCATGATGCAATCCCACCCGATCCCGTCATCCCAGCGCAAGCTGGGATCTCTGGAAAGTGGTAGTGCGCAAGAGCCTCGTGAGATCCCAGCTCGCGCTGGGATGACGATCGGGGTGGGAGCGTAATGGGCGCGTCTTCCCCCGATTATTTCATCGGCATCGCGCAGCAGGCGATGTGGATCCTCGCGCTCGCTTCCGCGCCGATCCTGATCCCGGCGCTGATCGCGGGGATCATCCTGGGCATGATCCAGGCGGCGACGTCGATCAACGAACAGACGCTCGCTTTCGTCCCCAAGCTGATCGTCGTCGGCGCGATGCTGGCGCTGTTCGGTGGCGCGATCCTGATGCTGCTCGCCGATTTCACGCGCGAGATGTTCGCGCGGATACCGGATCTGTTGCAATGATCCCCACGGCCTTCGCCGGGGTCGAAACCCAGCTATGGCTGTGGATGATCGCGATGATCCGGCCGGGGGCCGCCTTCATGGCCGCACCGGTCTTCGGCGCGCCCGCGGTGCCGATGCAGTTGCGGACGGTGATCGCGCTCGCAATCGGCATTCCAGCACTCGCCAACACGCCGTTTGTGCTGCCCGAAGGCGGCATCGCCTCCTTCGCAGGCATAGCGTTGGTCGCGGGCGAAGTGCTGGTCGGCCTCGCGCTCGGCTTTGCGACCCAGATCGGCTTTTCGGCCGCGGTGGTCGCGGGCGAAGTGATCGGCAATGCGATGGGGCTGGGTTTCGCGGGGATGATGGACCCAGCCAGCGGCACGCCCACCCCCGCAATCAGCCAGTTCATGTCGATCATCGCGACCTTCCTGTTCCTGGCGATCGGCGGGCACCTGCAGCTCGCGACGATCATCATCGAAAGCTACAAGGCGCTGCCCCCGGGCGAGGCGTGGATGGGGGCGAAAAGCCTGCAGGGGCTGGCCCTGTTCGGGGGCGACCTGTTCGCGGCTGGGCTGGCCATCGCCCTGCCCGTCGGCTTCGCGCTGATCCTCGTCCAGCTGGTGATGGCGATGCTCGCGCGATCGGCGCCGCAGATGAACATCTTCTCGGTCGGCCTGCCCGCGACGCTGCTCGCCGGCCTCGTCCTGCTCGCGATCGCCGCGCCCTCGATGGGCGACGGCATCACCGCATCGATCCAGCGCGGCCTTGCCGTCGCCCACCAGCTTGCGCTCGGGAAATAGGCTATGGCCGAGGGTCCCGAGGCCGACGACAAGACAGAAGCCCCAACCCCGAAGCGCAAGCAGGAGGCTGTCGAAAAGGGCGACGTCCTTCAATCCAAGGAGCTCGGCACCGCGCTCGTCATGATCGCAGGTGCGGCGTGGATTGCGCTGGCGGGGCCTTGGCTGATGGGGTCGCTCAAGTCGATGCTGGCCGACGCATTGTCCTTCGATGTCGGCGCGGTCGAGAATTTCGACGCGGGATCAGCGATAACGCGCACCCTGCTGCAGGTCGCGCCGCCGCTCATCGTGCTGATGGGGCTGACCTTCCTCGCCGCCATCGCGGCACCGGCAGCGCTCGGGTCGCTCGGCTTCCGCTGGGAGGCGATCGGGTTCAAGGCGAACAAGCTCGATCCGATCGCGGGGATCAAACGCATCTTCGGCACGCAGGGGCTGGTCGAACTCATCAAGTCGCTGCTCAAGATCGTGGCGATGGGCGCAGTCGGCTATTGGTTGCTGGCGGGCCAGGTGAAGCAGATCGTGACCATGGGCCAGCAGGATCTGCGCACCGCTCTGGGGCAGCTGGGATCGACCTTCGTCTATGCGGTGGTGGTGATGACGCTGGCGCTCGCGATCGTCGGTGGCCTTGATGTTCCCGCCCAGATCTTCCAGCGCCAACGCCGCCTGCGGATGTCGAAGCAGGAGATCAAGGACGAGTCCAAGCAGACCGAAGGATCGCCCGAGATGAAGGGCGCCATCCGATCGAAGCAGATGCAGATGTCGCGCAGCTCGGCCCGCAAGGCGATCAGCGAGGCAACCGTGGTGCTGACCAACCCGACCCATTTCGCGGTCGCGCTGCGTTACCGCCCCGGCATGGACCCCGCCCCCGTCGTCGTAGCGCGCGGGCGCGGCGTTACCGCCGACGTGCTGCGCGAACTCGCGACCGAGAACGGCGTGCCCCTGCTGCGCTATCCGCAGCTGACGCGCGCGATCTACTATACCAGCCGATCGGGCCAGATGATCCGCGACGACCTCTTCATTGCGGTCGCATCGATCCTCGCCTTCGTCTTCAATCTCGATCGCGCAGCGGCCGAAGGCATCGTCCAGCCCGACATCGACGTACCGGGCGGCGCCCGCTTCGACGAGGATGGTCGACCAACGGCGTAAAATTCGCCGTCCGCAAACCCTTCGGTAACCATCTTCGCCCTAAACCACCCCGTCGCGATGCCGTTAACGGCTGAAACGAGGGTGGAAATTCATAATGGTTACGGCAGTCGGATCGTCGATCCTATCATCGCTGGGCGCGTCGAACATCGATACGGCCTCGCTCGTCGATCAGCTGGCGACCGCCGCGATCGCTAACAAAGCCGCTGCGCTGACCAAGAAAGAAACCGCGAACACTACCAAGATCTCCGACCTCGCCAATGCGATCAACACGATTACGACCTTCTCCTCGTCGCTCGCTTCGCTGATTTCGGGCGGGTCGCTCTACACCCAGCCGACCAGCTCGAACACGTCGCTGGTGCAGGTGAGCGCGGTCGCCGGCGCGCGGCTTTCGGGCCTGTCCGCGACGATCGAGGTGCAGCAGCTCGCCACCGCGCAGACGATGACGTCCGCCCCCCTGTCCGGCAGCAACGCCGCGATTGGCGAAGGCACGCTGCAGCTCAAGGTCGGTGACAAGACCGCGACGATCAAAATCGATTCGACCAACAACACCGCCGCCGGTCTGGCCAAGGCGATCAAGGACGCGAACCTGGGCGTCACCGCCAGCCTCGTCACCGATAGCACCGGCACCCGCCTGGTCGTGAAGGGGCAAACCGGAGAAGATAACGCCTTCTCGCTGACCAAGCTGACCGGCGACGATGTAGGTATCGGCCGCTTCACCTTTGATCCGGCCACCTATGACGAGGACAACGTCACCGGCCTGACGCTGAAGCAGGAGGCGCTCAACGCCGAACTGATCGTCGACGGCGTCGCGGTCAGCAAGGCGTCGAACAGTTTTTCAGACGTCCTCGACGGCGTGAAGATCGACCTGCAGGGCGCGGCGCCCGGCACCAAGATCTCGATCGGTGCGAACCAGCCGACCGAAGCGATCAAGCAGGCGGTGAGCGACATCGTGGACGCCTATAACGAGGCGCGCTCGACACTGAGCAAGATGACCGGCGTCGACGGCAGCCTTCGGTCGGATTCGGGCATCCGTTCGCTGGTGACCAAGCTGTCGCAGCTGACGACGACCAAGCTCACCTATCCGGCCGATCCCAGCAGCCCTTCGACGCTGGCCGAGATCGGGGTCAAGACCAACCGCGATGGCACGCTCACGCTTGACGCGGCCAAGCTGTCGTCGGTGATGACGAGCAATCCCGAAGCGGTCGAGGCGATGTTCAATCCGGGGCAGCGCTCGTCAAGCCCGCTGATCCAGATCACCAGCCCGATCGGCAAGACGCCGGGTGGCATCTACACCGTGACCAACGTCAAGGCGGCGACCAGCAACACGGCTGCCTCCGCCACGCTCGACGGACAGGCGATGCTCCCATCGGGCAGCGACAGCGTGCAATCGTCCTTCTTCGCGGCATCGGCCGGCCTGATCTTCAAGCCGTTGGGCGACGTCGCGAGCGCGACCATCTCGATCGATCTCGGCATCGCCGGCGCGCTTGAGGCGATCAAGACCAGCCTCACTGCCTCGTCCGGCGCGCTCACCGCATCGCAGACCCGGCTCGACACGGAGAAGAAGACGATCTCCGACGAGAAAGAGAAGCTGACCGTGCGGGACGCCGCCTATCGCGAGCAGCTGACCAAGCAATATACATCGTTGCAGACCCGGCTGCGCGCCTACAGCTCGACCCAATCGTTCATCACCCAACAGATCGAACAATGGAACAAGAGCAACAATTGATGCCAGCCCGCATCACCCTTTTCATGTTCAGGAGCTTTGAATGCTGATGTCCGGTTATCCCGGTGCCGCCCGTGGCCGCTATCAGGCCGTCGACGTCGACAGCCGGATCGAAAGCGCATCGCCGCACAAGCTGATCGCGATCCTGTTCGACGAACTGATCAAGGCGATCGAGATCATGCAGGCGGCGCAGTCCATCGGCAATCGCGCCAAGATGATCGACAAGCAGCAGCGCGCCGCGAACATCCTGCTCGCGCTCGAAACCAGCCTCGATTTCCGGGGTGGCGGTGATCTGGCGATCACGCTGGCGCAGGTCTATCGCGAAGGGCGCCGGCTCGTGCAGCAGGGCGGCCGCGAGGACAGGCCCGAGATGGTCGAGGAAGCCCGCTCGATGCTCGCCGAAATCGCCAGCGCCTGGGAACAGATCGGCTGACGCTTACCGGCGCGTTAACCGCGCTGCTTCAGATCGGCTTCAGCAGCTTCGCCACACAAGGATGGCGAACGGAGAACAGGCCATGACAGCTACCAAACGACAGATTCGCGACGGTGGCGACCTCCGGTCGGTACGCGCACCTGAGCAGGTGAACCCGATCCAGGCCGCCGCGGCCAATACGCGCCCGGTCGAATCCCCAGCGCGCATCTTGCAGGATCAGGTCGGCCGCTATGCCGCCGGTCATGCCGTACGCCTGCCCCGCGAACACCGATCGCAGCGCGGCGAATTGTCGCGCTTCATACTGGGCGCCGTCACCTTGTGGGGCTGCACCCTCGGCGGCATCGGCGCGCTGCTCGTCAAAGCGGCGATGTAATCATCTAAGGTCCTCCCCCTGGCGGGGGAGGATCAAGATTCGTCCAGCTTCGCTCCGTCCACGGTGCGCTCGATCCGGGCGCGCTCTTTGTCCGCCGCCTGCTTCTCTGCCTTCGTCCGCCCGAATGCCGCGCGGTTCGCATCGGCGCGGGCCTTGTCGTCGGTGCGCTTCTTCGCCTTGCGGGCTCGATTGAGGTTGATGATCTCAGCCATGAACCCATCCTGCCCCGAAATGCGTGACGCCGGAACCCGCTTCGTCTAAGGCGCGCCGATGAATGAAGATGCCATCGCCGGCTGGGTGCGCGACGCGCTGGGCCATGCGCCCCGCGATCCCGCCCTGTTCGTCCGCGCGCTGACCCACGGCAGTTACAATGCCGACCATTATGAGCGGCTTGAATTCCTGGGCGACCGGGTCTTGGGCCTGATCGCGGCCGACTGGATCTATGCCGAGTTCCCGAACGAGCCCGAGGGCAATCTATCGCGCCGGCTCAACGTGATCGTCAGCCGCGAAACCTGCGCCGATGTCGGCCGCGACATCGGAGTGCCCGAGCGGCTGATCCTGGGCAAGCAGGCGCGCGACGACGGCGCCCGCCATTCCGAAAATGTCGTCGGCGACGTCGTCGAGGCGCTCATCGGTGCGCTGTTCCTGGAGGCCGGGCTCGACGGTGCGACCGCATTCGTCCGCCGTGCGTGGGGCGATCGGGTCACGCGGCAGGCGCAGGCGCCCCGGCATCCCAAGTCCGCCTTGCAGGAATGGGCCGCTGCCAATCGCTGCCGCCCTCCCATCTACACGCTGGGCGCGCGCACCGGCCCCCACCATGCGCCGCGCTTCAACGTCACCGTCGCCATCCCCGGCCGCGCCGAGGCGAGCGCCGAAGGCACATCGAAGCAGGAGGCGGAAACCGCCGCCGCCAAAGCCCTATTGGAGAAGCTCGCATGACCGAACGTTGCGGATTCGTCGCCGTCGTCGGCGCGCCGAACGCGGGCAAATCGACCCTCGTCAACGCGATCGTCGGCCAGAAGGTCGCGATCGTCAGCCCCAAGGCGCAAACGACGCGCACCCGCCTGATCGGCGTCGCGATCGCCGACCAGTCGCAGATCCTGTTGATCGACACGCCCGGCATCTTCGATCCCAAGCGCCGGCTCGATCGCGCGATGGTCGCCGCGGCCTGGGGCGGTGCGCAGGATGCCGATCTGATCGCGCTCGTCGTCGACGCCCAGACCGGGGTCACCAAGCGGGTCGCCCCGCTGATCGAGACGCTTAGCCAGCGTCGCGAGCCCAAGCTCGTTATCCTCAACAAGGTCGATCTCTGTTCGAAGGGGACGTTGCTCGAATTGGCGACGAAGCTGCAGGAAGCCTTGAACCCCGAGGACATCTTCATGGTCTCGGCGTCGACCGGCGACGGCGTCGGCGACCTCAAGGCGGCGCTCGCCGCGCGCGTGCCTGAGGGGCCATGGCATTTCCCCGAGGAGCAGGTGTCCGACGCCACCGACCGCATGTTGGCAGCCGAAGTGACGCGCGAGCAGCTCTACCTGCAACTCCACGCCGAGTTGCCCTATGACAGCGCGGTCGAGACCGAGAAATATGAGGAGCGCAAGGACGGATCGGTCGCGATCTACCAGCAGATCCTCGTCGCCCGCGATACCCAGCGCGCGATCGTCCTGGGCCATCGCGGCGCGCGACTGAAGGAAATCGGCAGCCGATCGCGCGAGGAACTGGCCAAGTTGCTCGACCGCAAGGTCCATCTGTTCCTGCACGTCAAAGTGGCGGAGAAATGGAGCGACGATCGCGGGCTTTATCGCGAAATCGGGCTGGATTGGGTCGACTAGGCGCCTAGCACCTCGTCCACCCAGGCGGGCACCAGCACGCTCGCCGGCCCCATCCGGCTCTCGTCGAAATTGTAGCTTCCCGCTGACGGCTCGAGGTTGAGTTCGAGCGTCTCGGCGCCGAAATGGCGTGCCATCTGAACATAGCCCGCCGCCGGATAGACTGCGCCCGATGTGCCGATCGACACGAACAGATCGGCCTCGGCCAGTGCCGCCTCGATCCGGTCCATCTCATACGGCATCTCGCCGAAGAAGACGATGTCGGGCCGCACGCCACCGCTCTCCCCGCAGACGGCGCAGTCCGGCCCGTCGAGCATCGCCCCGCCGAAGGAGGCGCGCCCGCCGCACCCTTCGCACAGCGCCGACATCAGTTCGCCATGCATGTGGAGCAGCCGCTTCGCCCCCGCGCGTTCGTGCAGATCATCAACATTCTGCGTGACGATCAACAGGTCGCCCGCCCATTCGCGATCGAGCCGCGCCAGCGCCTCGTGCGCCGCATTGGGTTTGACGCCGCCTAGCGCCGCGCGCCGCTGATCGTAGAAATCGAGCACCAGCGGGCGATTGCGCGCCAGCGCCTCGGGCGTGCAGATATCCTCCACTCGATGCCCCTCCCACAGCCCACCGGGCCCGCGAAACGTATCGAGCCCACTTTCGGCCGAAATGCCGGCGCCCGTCAGGACGACGATGTTGCGGACTGCGGTGGGCATCGCGCTCCTATCGTTCCGCCCAGGGCAGCGCGCGGTTCAGGGTTTCGACGACCTCGGCCATTGGCTCGATCACGGTGACGCTGCGCCCCTCGCCGAAGCGGATGCGGGTGCCGTCGGTGACGGAGGATATGAAGGTGACCTGCGCGGCGTTGACGGCGGTTTCCAGGCGATCGGTGTCGGTAAGGGTGACGATCATGGCACATCCTCCTTCATTGTTATCGGCACAGACTAGGCGCCTTTTCGTCGCTGTCACCGATAAATAATCGCTCTGTCGCATCCATAACGCATCTTGGCCCGTAACTGTCGTTGCTTCCCACACATGGGAGGCTTCGAGAGGATGTCTTCCCATGAGCATTAAGTTTCGCCTGAGCCTGGCCGCGATCGCGCTTGCCGTCGCCGCGCCCGTCATCGCCGCCAATCCGATGGTCGGTGGTGCCGCGATGTATCCGACCAAGACGATCGTCGACAATGCCGTGAACTCGAAGGATCACACCACCCTCGTCGCCGCCGTGAAGGCCGCGGGCCTGGTCGAGACGCTGCAGGGCACCGGCCCCTTCACCGTGTTCGCACCGACCAACGATGCGTTCGGCAAGCTGCCGGCCGGCACCGTCGACACGCTGGTGAAGCCCGAGAACAAGGACACGCTCACCAAGATCCTGACCTACCATGTCGTCGCGGGCCGCATGACCTCCAAGGAAATTGCCGCCGCGATCAAGGCAGGCAACGGCAAGGCTAGCCTCACCACCGTCCAGGGTGAGAAGCTCACCGCGTGGATGCAGGGCGACAAGCTGGTCCTGACCGACGCCAAGGGCGGCAACTCGACCGTCACGATCAAGGACGTGATGCAGTCCAACGGCGTGATCCACGTCGTCGACACCGTCCTGATGCCGTAATGGGCTTTCGGAGGCCGGGCCCGTCCCGGCCTCCGCCTTACGAGGTGAGTTGCAAGCACGATCGCCAGCGCCCATTAAGCCGCCGGATCAACAAGGGCGGACGGCATGACGGCGATCGGGATTTTGGGTGCGCAGGGACGAATGGGCCTTGCGATCGCCAATGAGGCGACCGGCTTGGGTGCCACGATCGCGGGCGGGGTCGATCGCGAGGGCGCGGTCGTCGGCCCGCATGCGGATGCCGCGGCACTCGCCGGCGGCGCCGACGTCCTGATCGATTTCTCCTCCCCCGCCGCGCTCGAAGCGCATCTCGCGGCAGCCGAGGCGGCGGGCAGGCCGATCGTCATCGGCACGACCGGCCTGAAGCCCGAACATCACGCCCGGATCGACGAGGCTGCGAAGCACATCGCCGTCCTCCAGTCAGCGAACACCTCGCTGGGCGTCAACGTGCTCAGCCTGCTGGTCGAGCGTGCGGCGAAGATGCTCGGCACCGACTGGGATATCGAGATCGTCGAGATGCATCACCGCCACAAGGTCGATGCCCCGTCGGGCACCGCTTTGCTGCTCGGCGCATCGGCCAATATCGGCCGGGGTGCTTCGAACGGGACCGACCTGAACCGCATCGACCGGATGGGCAACGATGCCGGCGCGCGCGAAGAAGGCGGTATCTACTATGCCTCGCTGCGCGGCGGATCGGTGGCGGGCGATCACCAGGTCGTATTCGCGAGCGACGGCGAGCGGATCGAGCTAGGCCACCGCGCCGAAAATCGCGGCATCTTCGCCAAGGGTGCGGTGAAGGCGGCGCTGTGGCTCGCGGGGAAGCCGGCCGGCCGATACACGATGGGCGACGTGCTGGGGCTCTGATGCGCGAGGCGTCGTCCCCGACCCCGTTCGTGTCGAGCGAAGTCGAGACACGTTGGCTGGGTGCGCGGTGCCGCGTCTCGACTTCGCTCGACACGAACGGTTATTTTTGGGGCGGGTTCGGGAAGTGAAAAAAGCCGACGTCTTCGAATTCTACCGGCGCCTTGCGGAGTCCGATCCGGCGCCCGAGACCGAACTCGAATATGTGAACCCCTACACTCTGCTCGTCGCGGTCGCTTTGTCCGCGCAGGCGACCGATATCGGGGTCAACAAGGCGACGAAGCTGCTGTTTCAGGAGGTGCAGACCCCGCAGGCGATGCTCGATCTGGGCGAAGCGGGGCTGAAGCAGCACATCAAGACGATCGGCCTGTTCAACACCAAGGCCAAGAACGTCATGGCCGCCGCCCGCATCCTGGTCGACGAACATGATGGCGAAGTGCCGCAGAGCCGCGAGGCGCTGGAGCAGTTGCCGGGCGTCGGGCGCAAGACCGCCAATGTCGTGATGAACGTCGCCTTCGGGGCAGAAACGATCGCGGTCGATACCCACATCTTCCGTGTCGGCAACCGCACCGGCCTCGCCAAGGGCACGAACGTGCTGCAAGTCGAACTCAAGCTGGAGAAAGTGACGCCCGCGCCCTTCCGCCAGCACGCGCACCATTGGCTGATCCTGCACGGGCGCTATATCTGCAAGGCGCGCAAGCCCGAATGCTGGCGCTGCCCGGTGGACGACCTGTGCGCCTTCAAGCCGAAGACGCCGGCGCCCAAGCAGAAAGCCGCCTGAACGCGGCTCAGGAGGTTGCCATGAAGCTCGGCTTGCCCATCATCCTCACGATCGCCAGCCTTGCCGCGACCGCCGATGCCCGCTCGCTCAAACCCGAACAGGAGGCGCTGATCAAGCCCGACGGCAAGGCCGTCAGTTGCATCCCGATCAGCCAGATCCGGTCGAGCCGCGTGCGCGACGACAGCACGATCGATTTCTACATGAACAACCGGAAGGTCTATCGGAACAAGCTACCGTCGCGCTGCCCGTCGCTCGGCTTCCAGGAACGATTCAGCTACGCGACCTCGATCTCACAGCTTTGTTCGACTGACATCATCACCGTGCTGTTCTCCAACCCCAATTTCATGCCCGGCGCATCGTGCGGCCTCGGCCAGTTCCAGCCGGTGACGGGTGCTCCGAAATAAGGCCAGCTCCATCCTCCCCGCCCGGGGGGAGGATCATAAAAGCTTAAAAAACCGGCGGCGCCTCCCCCCTTCGGAAGCGCCGCCGCACTACGTCCGCCAGGACGAACTTTATCGTTCAGCCGACCGATGCATGAAGCGACCACGCCCATTCCTCGCCCGGGCCGCGCTCGATACCGAGATCGGCAGCGATATCCTCGACCGGCCAGTCGAGATAATCTTCCCAATCGACCATCATCAGCGGCTTTTTGATCGCCTCGCCCGCCGTGATGCCCAACCGCATCGCGTGAAGCTGCGCGGGCATCAGGGCGGGATAATGGAGCGACACGCGATAATATCCGGTCGCGCTGACGAACATGTTCGCCTCCGACAGATATTGCGCCAGCTTCGGGGTGAAATAGGCCGCGATCGACGTCGTGTTCATGATCGCCAACGCTTCCTCGCCCAACTGGTGCGGGCCGAAGCCGGTGATCATATGTTCGATATCGTGGTTCGCCACGCGGCGCTTCATCACATATTCGATGTCGTTGCGGACCTCGAGGCCCGCCTTCATGAAGTTCATCTCCATGCCGCTCTGGCTGATGAAGGCGTGAATCTGCGCGCCCAAAGTGCCGGGCTTGCAGTCGGCGACGATCTCGGGCGTGTAACTGGTCATCCGCCGCGCATCGAGCCACGCAGCCAAATCCGGCTTCTTCGCCCTCTCCGCCTGCATCAGCGCATAGAATTCGGCATTGTCGCGCACCTCGGCCAGCGCGCGGACCATGTTCGGGATCAGATAGGTTTCGGGTAAATCCGGGCCATGCCGCCGCAGCGCGAACTGTGCGAAGGTTTCGCGGAAATAGGGATCGTTGAGATATTTCGAATTGGACGTGAGCACGCTCGACACCGCCGGCTCGGCCTCGCCGCGCATGTAGCGCTTTTCGGCGTCGGTCAGTGCGCGACGCTCGTTGGCGTCGGCGATCGTCGACGGATCTTCGATACGCTCACGATCGAGCGTGGCGACCTCTGGCGGTGTCATCGGCCTCTCCTATTTTGATCGGGAGGATATGCCTTTAGCGCCGCCCGGCAAGCTTCGGGGACATGCCTTTGCACCCCGCCCCGCCTTATGGCCCATTTGGGCCCGTCAAATGACCCGTAACATTCAACGTCGCAAAAAAGCCCCGTCGAGCATCGGCGGGAAACTACCCACGTCATGGATGCGGCCGACGATGTCATCGGACCGCATCACCGCACCCGTCGCATACCAGCTGACCTTCTCGTGAGGCAGGTTGCGATCCTTGTCTCCCAGCGCGAACAGCTGCGCCATGAAGTGGTTGAACAGTTCGTCGGCCTTGGCGAAGCTCTCCTCGCTCAGCCGCGTCAGACCCGATCGGCAGATCGTGTGCGGATCGGTGAAATCCATGTCGGCGAACAACTTGCGCCACCGTTCCTGCACGCTGCGGACCATCTGTTCGTTGAGCTGTGCGAAAGGGCGCAGTGAAGCGCGCAGCTTGACGCGGTTTGCCGGGTAGAGCGCGATCACGCCGATCTTGTCGAGCTTGGTGAGCAGGAAGGTC
Source organism: Sphingomonas montanisoli (assembly GCF_008274695.1). Taxonomy (GTDB): domain Bacteria; phylum Pseudomonadota; class Alphaproteobacteria; order Sphingomonadales; family Sphingomonadaceae; genus Rhizorhabdus; species Rhizorhabdus montanisoli. The sequence continues at coordinate 418,397 of NZ_VTOU01000001.1, forward strand.
ATCTCGCTTTCGCTCAGTTGCAGATTGTGACCGATGCGGTCGACGCTCCATCCCTTGCTGAGCAAGTAGAAGGTCAGCCCCATCACCTGGTTCTCGGCCAGCGCGCTCTCCTGCGCGGAGGTCAGGAAACTGCTCGCCACCGCTTCGGCATCGACCGCGAGTTCGGCGAGTTCGAGCAGGTCGGTATCGACGACCGCGCAGATACGTTCCAGCGCCGCCACCGTCAGGCCGCGTCCGCTCATGTAGCGCTTCATGGTCTTTTCGCTGACACCGATCTCCTTGGCGACATCGGCATAGCGCAGGCCCGCGGCGTGAAAGAGCCGCTTGAGCTGCGCGAGCATCCGCCCGCTGTCGACATTGCCGCGCCGCACGCCTTCGATCCGTTCCCTAGCGGCCATCATCATCCTCCCTCCCCGGCTGATGCGCCTATCCACCCCTTCATGCGGGACCGGTCAACCCGAAATCCATCAACAGGGGTCAGGAGCCGTCCCGCGCGAAACGATCGACGCTGTCATCGAGCGGGGATAGGCTGATCGCATGCTCGCCACCCTCCTCCTCGCCGCGACAGCGGCCGCCCTTCCGGATCCGCTGCTCTGCGTGCCAGGCTCGGGTCCACGTATCGTTGCGCATCGCGCTCGGCGCGACGCGGATCGGCCCGAGAACAGCCTTGCGGAAATGAAGGCGACCGCCGCCGCGCCCTATATGCTGGAGATCGACCTGAGCGAGACACGCGACGGCGCGATCCTGCTCCTCCACGACGACTATCTCGATCGCACCACGACCGGCCGAGGCCCGCTCGCCATTCTGAGCTACCGAAGCCGCGAAGCTCCTGCTCAGGGATAGCCCGGAAACGCTCCCGCGCTTCGATACGGTCGCGCGCTGGGCGGCGCGCAATCCCGGCGTTACGCTGATGCTCGATATCAAGAAGGTGCCGCCCGCCAAGGTCGCGCCCATCGTCCGGAGCGCACGGATGGCCAGACGTGTGCTTGTCCTGACCTTCGATCGCAAGACGGCCGAAGCCGCGATCGCGGCGGATGCGGATTGGCGCATCTCGGTGCTGGTCAAATCGCGCGAGGAGTTGCGGGCCTATGGCGACATCTTCGCCCGCCGACGCTTCGTCGCCTATCTCCCGACCTTGTCGCCAGCCGCCCTGTTCGCCGAAGCGCGATCGGCGGGCGTCCCGACCCTGACCGACGCGATGAGCGGCGGCGCCGACGCCCCCGATCGGCTCGCGGCGGCCGACGTCGGCGCCTATCGTCGCTATCTGGCCGATCGCCCTGCCGATCTGCTCGTCACCGATCACGCCACGCGCCTGCCCGCCTGCGCCGGTTAGGGTCGCCATACCTCGTGCCGGGCCATCGCCCGATCGAACAGGGGCGATGCCAATTGCGCCTCAAGCCAGCGCTGCACACCGGGAACCGGCTGGCCGTCAAACCACGCCCGGTCCGTCGCGGCAAACTGGCGAACGAACGGCATCAGCGCCGCATCGGTCAGCGATCGGGTCGCCCCACACAGATAAGGCTGTCGAGATAGTCGATCGTCCAGCGCCGCGAGCAGGCCCAGCGCCGCCGCGCGATGCGCGACCGGATCGGAATCATGGCGTTCGGGATATTTGTAGCGATCGAGATGATGCTTGAACGGACCGTCATTGGCCTCGATCAAGGCGGTGTCGTCGCCATCGAGCCAATGTTCGGGATCGTGACGACCGAGCGCCCAGCGCATTATGTCGATGCTCTCGTCGATCACCGGTCCATCCGGTAACACCAGCACCGGCACGGTCCCCTTGGGCGACGCCGCGATCATCGCCGCGGGCTTGGCCGAGAGCTTCACCTCGCGCAGTTCGAAGGCCGTCTCGCCGACCAGCAGCGCCAGACGCGCGCGCATCGCATAGGGACAGCGCCGAAAGCTGTAGAGGACCGGCTCAGCCATCCCTGGCCGGATAGGTCGCGCCGACGTGCGCCACGCCGCGCGCATCCGCCAGGCTGGTCTGGCGATGGCGTTCGGCATAGCCCGCCTTCTGCTCCTCGCTGCGGTCGGCGTGGCAGGCGGGGCAACTCACCCCCTCCTCATAATGGTCCGAAGCCCGATCCGCGATGCTCACCGGCATCCGGCAGCCATGGCACAGTTCGTGGGTGCCCGGCGCCAGCCCATGGCCCACCGCTACCCGCTGATCGAAGACGAAGCATTCGCCTTCCCAGCGGCTCTGCTCTTCGGGCACGGTTTCGAGATAGGCCAAAATGCCGCCCTTGAGGTGATAGACCTCCTCCACGCCCTCCGCCGCGAGGAACGCAGTGGATTTTTCGCAGCGTATGCCACCGGTGCAGAACATCGCGACGCGCGGGGTCTCGCCCTTGGCCAGCAGTTCGTCCCGGTGTTCGCGAAACCAGATGGGGAAATCGCGGAACGTCCGCGTCTTTGGATCGATCGCACCGGCAAAGGTGCCGACCGCCACTTCATAATCGTTGCGCGTGTCGATCAGGATCGTGTTCGGATCGTCGATCAGCGCGTTCCAGTCCGCCGGCGCGACATAGTGGCCGGCATCGGCGACCGGATCGATCGCCGGCTCGCCCATCGTCACGATCTCGGCCTTGATGCGGACCTTCATGCGGTGGAACGGCATCGTCTCCGCGCGGCTCTCGCGCACCTCGATATCGGCGCAGCCCGGCAGCGTGCGGATATGGTCCAGCACCTCGCCGATCGCGTCATCCGTCCCCGCGATCGTGCCGTTCAGCCCCTCGTGCGCCACAAGCAGCGTCCCCTTCACCCCCCGCGAACAGCATGCGAGCGCGAGCGAAGCGCGGATCGTCTCCCGATCGGCGAAGGGCGTGAAGCGGTAGAGCGCGACGACCCGGATAGGGAAATCGGCGGCGTCCGGCTGATGATGTGCGTCTGGTAGCGGCATGGGCCTGCAGTAAGTCTGGCGCACCCGACAGGATTCGAACCTGTGACCCCTGCCTTCGGAGGGCAGTACTCTATCCAGCTGAGCTACGGGTGCGTTGAGGGGCGCTTAGCAAAGCGTTGTGGCCCCCGCCAGCGCAAATCGTCAGCCCCACAGCGCCGGATCGGGCGGTGAGGCGATGCCGTTGGCAAAGGCGACGCCGGGAACGCGATCGCGCGCGAGCAGCAACGGCCCGTCGATATCAACCCATCGGGCGTCCTGCGCGACGATCGTCGCCGGCGCGATACCGAGCGAGGTCGAGAGCATGCAGCCGACCATGATCTCCAGCCCGGCCGCTTTGCCCTCCGCCGCCAGCGCGAGCGCCTCGGTCAGCCCGCCAGCCTTGTCGAGCTTGATGTTGATCGCGGCATAGCGGCCCCGGCAACGCGCAAGATCAGCGCGATCCTGGCAGCTTTCGTCGGCGCACAGGGGAATCGGAGAGATGACGCCATCGAGCAGATGATCTTGGCCTGCCGCGACGGGCTGTTCGATCAGTTCGACCCCGAAGGGCAGCAGGCGCGCGGCTTCGTCGGCAACGTCGCGTCCCGTCCAGCTTTCGTTGGCGTCGACGATCAGGCGCGCATCGGGCGCCCCACGCCGTACGGCCGCGACCCGATCGAGGTCGCCCTCCCCCGCCAGCTTGAGCTTGAGCAGAGGATAAGTCGGCGCGGCGACACGCGCATCGGCCTCCATTGTCGCAGGGTCCGCGACCGAAATCGTGAAAGCCGACTGGACTGGCGCGATTGCCGGCAGACCCGCACTTGCCCAGGCGCGCACACCGCTGGCCTTCGCCTCCAGATCCCACAAAGCGGCGTCGATCGCGTTGCGGGCTGCCCCCCGTGGCATGGCGGTCAGCAGCGCGTGCCGATCGATTCCACTCGCGACAGCGCGGGCCATCGCGCGCGCCTGTTCGGCTACGCTCTCGGCGCTTTCACCATGATAATAGATCGCGGTGCCCTCACCCCGGCCGACATGCGGGCCATCGGCAATCTCGACGCAGACCACGTCGACCTGGGTCTTGGCGCCGCGCGCAATCGTGAACGCCCCGGCGACCGGCCAGGTCTCGATCCGAACGTCGAGCCGGCGCATCAGGTGAGGTTCGATCCCTTGTCGCGCGGCACGGGGCGTTCGCCCGGCGTCGGCCACATCGCCTTGGGCAGCAGCCGCCCCTTGCGCTCGAACGCGGCCTTCACCGCCGGCCGCGCGAGGAAAGCCTGCCACAGCGACCGCAACCGAGACGGCGCTGCCGCCCATTGCGAGGCGGCAGGCTGGAACTGGACGACGAGGTTGCTGGCGACATCCTCGTCGTCGATCGCCTTGATCAGCATCTTCTCCGCCTCGGCATCGCGCTTGAGGCACAGCAAAGCCTCGATCGTCGCGGGCTGGTTCTGCTGCGCGGTCGCGACCAGCTTGGCCATCGCTGCATTGGCCTCGGCCGTTCGGCCCAGGGCACCCAGCGCGCAGATTTCGGTGCGATCGACCCAGCGCCGGCCATAATCGGTCAGATATTGGGCGGCGGTGGCGTTGATCGCGCGGGCGGCGGTTAATGCCTGCTCCTCGCGCCCGGCCTCATCGAGCATCTCGGCATAGGTGACCAGTGTCGCGGCCGCCTCGGGCGTCTTAACCAGATTGAGCGCGGCGAAGCCCGACAGAAGCTTGAGCGCCTCATCCGAACGCTTGAGCGCCAGCAGAGCGCGGGCGCGCAGCAATACGGTGCGCACGCCGTCGCGGTCCATGCCGTCGCGCGGCACGATGTCCGACGTCATCTGAACCACGTCGGCATAGCGGCCGAGCAGCAGCATCGCCGACGTCGCATCGCGCAGCGCGCCCGGTGCATCCGGATTGTCCGAATAGAGATCGAGCTTCGCCTTGGCATAGCGATCGACCATCGGCTTGCCGTTCGGGCCGAGCAGATCCTCGATCGACGGCCACAGCACCGAATAGCGCCGTTCGATCGCCATGGCGGTCAGCTGCTCGGGCTCGTCGACCCTTTCGAGCAGGTTCGCGGCCTCGTCGGCGCGGCCCTGATCGACCAGCGAATCGATCGCCCCCTGCGTCACACTGATGCGCAGATCGGGCATGTCGGCGGGCAGCCAGTCGGCCTTGGCCAGCGCAACCATCATCCGGCCGCGCGCGTCGAAGGCGCGCTGCTCGCCCAGCTGAATCGCGATCGCGCGGACCGAGGCGCCGGTCAGCAGCTCCAGATTCTTGGGTGAGGATCCGGCGAGCTGGACGATCTTGTCCGCAGCATCGACGAAACGGCTCGAATCGGCCGCCACAAGCACGCCAAATGCCTGGACGAGCCCATCTTTGGGCAGGCTCTTGGCCAGTTCCTGCTGAACAACGGGGATTTCGCCCGTCCGGCCAGTCGCCGCCAGGCACGCGAGCCGCATCCGCTGGATGATCGGCCGCTGCGGCGTGTCGCCGAGCTGCGGCACGATCGGATCGAGCGCGGCGAGCACGCCAGTGCAGTCGTTGTTCACCGCCGCCGCCTGCGCGGCCTGCAACGACGCGTCTAGCGAATTGGTGGGTAGCGCGGTAGTTTCGACAGCGTGAACCGGCGCTGCCGCAGCGATCATGAGGCTCGCAAAGCCGATAGCGGCCTTACGCCCCATGCTTGGTGATCCAATCCTCGACGACGGGCGCGATCTTCTCCCGCCAGCGGCGGCCGTTGAAGATGCCGTAATGGCCGACACCCTCGGCGATGAAATGCTTCTTGTGGGCCTTGGGCAATTGGGTCGCGATCGTCAGCGCCGCCTTGGTCTGGCCCAGGCCGGAGATGTCGTCCTTTTCGCCTTCGATCGCGAGCAGGCCGCAATCGGTGATCGCGGCCGGATCGACCTTGCGCCCGCGATGGGTGAGCTCGCCCTTGGGCAGCAGGTGCCGCTGGAACACGCTGTCGATCGTCTGGAGATAGAATTCGGCGGTCATGTCGCAGACTGAACGATATTCTTCGTAGAATTTCTTGGTCGACTGCGCGCTCTCCTCATCACCGTCGACGAGATGCTTAAACATCCCCCAATGGCTGACGAGGTGATTGCCCAGGTTCATCGCCATGAAGCCGGCCAGCTGCAGGAAGCCCGGGTAAACGCGGCGGCCACCGCCCGGATACAGGACCGGTACGGTGTGGATGACATTCTGTTCGAACCAGCTCAGCGGCCGCTGCGTGGCGACGGTGTTGACCACCGTAGGCGCCTCGCGCGTGTCGATCGGTCCGCCCATCATGGTCAGCGTGCGCGGGCGGCACGGATTCTTGTCCTCGCACATCAGCGCCGCGGCGGCATAAGCTGGAACCGAAGGCTGACAGACCGCGAGCATGTGCGTGCCCGGGCCGATCTTCTCCAGGAACTCGATGACGTAATCGATATAGTCGTCGAGATCGAAGGTGCCTTCCTCGATCGGCACGTTGCGCGCATCACGCCAGTCGGTGATGTAAACGTCCGCAAACGGCAGCATCCGCTCGGCGGTTCCGCGTAGCAGTGTCGCATAGTGGCCGGACATCGGAGCGACGATCAGCAGCTTGGGGCTGCCCGTCACGCCCTTGCGGCGGAAGCGCTTGAGCTGGCCGAAGGGCTTGCGGAGGATGATTTCCTCGGTGATCGGCACAGTCTTGCCGTCGACCATCACTTCGGTGAAGCCGAAGGCCGGCTTGCCGCGCGATGCGGAGGCATGGGCGAACACGTCGAGGCCCGACGCCATCATCGGCGCCATCGAACCATAGGATAAGGGGTTTAGCGGGTTTTGCAGCCATTCGGAGCCGATATCGGCCCAGGCGCTGGCAACCGACAGCAGGTTACGCTGAAACTCATACGCATTGTACAACATCGAACCGCTTCTCCGCTTTGCCAGCACCGGTTTTACGACCAACTCGGCAGATCACGCAATGCGAACGCCGCAACCCCTGATGTGGGTCCGACATTTAGCTCACAAAGGTTGAAAATCGGCGAATTACGGCGCGCGTTCCCGCGCGCCATCATTCCGATCAGCCGTTGAGGCGCATGTCCAGATAACCGTCCACCGACTGCATCAGCTGCGGCATCTCATCGGCGAAGAAGTGGTTCGCCGTCGGGATGGTGTCGTGGTGGATGGTGATGTGGCGCTGGGTGCGCAGCTTGTCGACCAGCTTCTGGACCGCACCCGGGGTCACGACCTCATCGGCCTCGCCCTGGATGATGATGCCCGAGGACGGGCACGGCGCCAGGAAGGTGAAGTCGTACATGTTCGCGGGCGGCGCGACCGAGATGAAGCCCTTGATCTCCGGCCGGCGCATCAGCAACTGCATGCCGATCCATGCGCCGAAGCTGTAGCCCGCGATCCAGGTGGTCTGCGCCTCCGGATGGATCGACTGGACCCAATCGAGCGCCGAGGCGGCATCCGAAAGCTCGCCGATGCCGTTGTCGAACACGCCCTGGCTCTTGCCCACGCCGCGGAAATTGAAGCGCAGCGTCGCGAATCCGCGGCGCACGAACGTCTGGTACATCGCCTGGACGATGCGGTTGTTCATCGTGCCGCCCGACTGAGGATGCGGGTGCAGGATCATCGCGACAGGCGCGCGCGGGCGCGGCCCCGGATTGAAACGGCCTTCGAGGCGACCTTCGGGTCCGGGGAAGATGACTTCGGGCATCGCTGTCCTTGAATGCTGGCGGCGCGCGGGAATGGCGTCCTAATGATCGTCCGCCTATATAGAAACGGCTTGGCTTTGCGCAATCTTTGGAAATGCTTCTGTCGAACCGTATCTATCTCGATCACGCCGCGACCACGCCGATGCTTCCGCAAGCGATCGCGGCGATGGCCGACGGGCTGGCGCGCTGGGCCAATCCCTCCTCCCCCCATGCCGAAGGTCGCGCGGCCCGTGCCGCGCTGGAGGATGCGCGCGCGCGGATCAAGGCGGCGCTGGGCTGGGACGGCGCACTGATCTTCACGAGCGGCGCCAGCGAGGCGCTGGCGATCGCGCTCGGCCGGGCAAAGGCGGGGCGGCGCTTCGTCTCGGCGGTCGAGCATGATGCGGTGCGCCGGACCGCCGCCGACGCGGATATACTGCCGGTCGATGCCGATGGTGTCGTCGATCTCGCCGCCATTCACGGTGATCGGCCGCTGATCGCGGTGCAGGTCGTCAACAACGAAACCGGCGTGGTTCAGCCCCCGGTCAGCAGTCATTTCTGGCTCGCCGATGCCGCGCAGGCCGCCGGCAAGATCGCACTGCCCGACGCTGATTTCGTCGCGGTGTCGGCGCACAAGCTGGGCGGCCCGCCGGGGATCGGCGCGCTGCTGATCCGCGACCTCGCAGCGCTGGAGGCCAGCGGCGGGCAGGAACAGGGCTATCGCGCGGGCACCGAGAACCTGCCCGCCGCGCTGGGTTTCGCGGCGGCGCTGGAGGCAGGCGAAGCGTGGATGGACCGCGCGGCCGAGCTTCGCGCGCGGCTCGATACCGCGATCGAGGCGGCGGGCGGTATCGTCGTCGCGAGGAACGCCTCTCGCCTCCCCACGATCGCGAGCTATCGGATGCCGGGAGCCGCCGCGACCGCGCAGCTGATCCAGTTCGATCTGGCCGGAATTGCGGTGTCGGCGGGCAGCGCCTGTTCGTCGGGCAGCCTGAAGTCCAGCCACGTCCTCGCCGCGATGGGATGGAACGAGGCCGCCGCGCGCGAGGTGGTGCGGGTCAGCTTCGGGCCGTCGACGACCTCGGACGAGCTCGATCGCTTCATCGCAGAATGGACGAAGATCGCGCGAAACACGCGGACCCGCGCCGCATGATCTACCTCGATTATCAGGCGACCACCCCGCTCGCGCCCGAAGCGAAGGCGGCAATGCTCCCCTATCTCGACGACAGGTTCGGCAACCCGCATTCGGCGCATCGGCTCGGCCGTGAAGCCGCGGCGGCGGTCGAGGTGGCGCGCGAACAGGTCGCGGCGCTGCTGCCGCCGGGAGGGCGCACGATCTTGACCAGTGGGGCGACCGAGGCCCTCAACCTCGCGATCAAGGGACTTCCGCCCGGCGATATTGTAACGATCACTACAGAACATGCGGCGGTACTCGATACGGTGAAAGCGATGGCCTGGGGCGGACGCAACGTCACCGTCCTGCCGGTCGGGCCCGACGGGCTGGTCGACATGCCGGCCGCGATGGGCGCGATCGTGCCCGGCGTTTCGGCGGTCGTGGCAATGCTGGTCAACAACGAGATCGGGGTGATGCATGATCTCGCGCCGCTGGCCGAACTCGCGCACCACGCGGGCGCCGCTTTCGTCTGCGACGCGGTGCAGGGCTATGGCCGCGTCGACATCCCGGATTTTTGCGATCTGATCGCCCTTTCCGCGCACAAGATTCACGGCCCCAAGGGGATAGGCGCCCTGTGGGTGCGCGACGGGATCGTGCTCGCCCCGCTGATTCACGGCGGCGCGCAGGAGCAGGGGCTGCGATCGGGCACCCTCGCGCCGATGCTCTGCGCGGGATTCGGGGCGGCAGCGAAACTGGCGGCCGAGCGACGCGATGAGGATATGGCGCACGTCGAGACATTGTGGGATCGGTTGTCCGCGCCGTTGCTGGCCGAAGGCTGGACGGTCAACGGGTCGGTCGATCGCCGTTACAAAGGCAATCTCAACATTCGCCGGCAAGGCATTGATTCGGCACGACTGATCTCAGGATTGCGCGACATCGCATTCTCGTCCGGATCGGCGTGCGCGAGCGGATCGGGGCGGCCGAGCCACGTCCTCAAGGCGCTCGGTCTATCCGATGCAGAGGCCCGCGCCAGCATCCGTCTGGGCTTCGGCCGCTACACCACCGAAGCCGAGATCGACGAGGCTGCCCGATTGATTCTCGACGCCGCCGCGCGTCAGGCTATGTGGGCGGCATGACCCGCGTCACCTTCCTTTCCGCCGATGGCGAGCAGCGCTCCGAGGTCGATGCACCAGCGGGCCATCGCCTGCTCGAAGTCGCGCAGAATGATGGTCAGCCGCTCGAAGGCACATGCGAGGGCCAGATGGCCTGTTCGACCTGCCACGTCCTGATCGCGGCCGAGGATTTCGGCAAACTCCCCCGCGCCTCCGAAATGGAGGAAGACCTGCTCGACCTCGCAAGCCACGTCACCCGCTATTCGCGGCTCGCCTGCCAGATCGAACTGACCGACGCGATCGACAGCCTCACCGTGCGTATGCCCGGCGGGGTCAAGAACATGCAGGGGCGTTAAGCCGCCATATCGCTGAACTGGAGCCGGGCGAGGCGGGCGTAGAGGCCCTCGTGCGCCGTAAGCGTAGCGTGGGTGCCTTCCTCGACGATCCGGCCCTGATCCATCACGATGATACGATCGGCCGCACGAACGGTCGCCAGACGATGCGCGATGACGATCGTCGTGCGATTCGCCATCAGCCGGTCGAGCGCATCCTGCACCAGTCGCTCCGATTCGGCGTCGAGCGCCGAGGTCGCTTCGTCGAGCAGCAGCAGCGGCGCATCGCGTAGCAAGGCCCGCGCGATCGCGAGCCGCTGGCGCTGGCCACCCGACAGACGCGCACCACCTTCACCCAGGAACGTATCGAGCCCTTCGGGCAAGGCGCGCAGGAAGGTGGCGGCGTTGGCAGCCTCGGCGGCCTTCCAGATATCGTCCTCGCTCGCATCCCAGCGGCCGTAGCGGAGGTTATCGCGCGCAGAGGCGCCAAAGATCACCGTTTCCTGCGGCACGATCGCAAGGCGCGCACGGATCTCGGCCGGATCGGCATCGGGCAAAGCGACACCATCGAGCCGAAGCGCGCCGGATTCGGGATCGTAGAAGCGCTGCGCAAGCTGCAGTAGCGTCGATTTGCCTGCGCCCGACGGCCCGACCACGGCCACCATCTCGCCCGGCGCGATCGACAGCGAAAAATCGTCGAGCGCCTTGACCTCAGGCCGCGTCGGATAGCGGAAGGTGACGTGATCGAAGGCCAGGGTGCCGACCGCCGGTACCGGCAGTGCGACCGGAATGGCGGGCGCGTGGATTTCGGGTTCGGCGTGGAGCAGTTCGGATAGGCGCATCGCCGCCCCCGCCCCGCGCACCATATCGCCATAAGCCTCGGCCAGCGCGCCGAACGCACCCGCCATCAGTCCGCCGGTGATGATGAACGCCGCGATCGAACCACCCGACAGCCGCCCGGCTGCGACGTCGATCGCACCCTGCCACATCACCATCGTGATCGACCCGAAGATCAGGCCCATGATCGCTGCGGTCATGAAGGCGCGCATCAGGATGCGGCGCTTGGCGGTGCCGAAGGTCGACGCGACCACCGCACCGAAGCGTTCGGCCTCGCGCTTTTCCTGGCCGAAAGCCTGGACGATCTTCATCGCGCCCAGCACTTCGGAGATCATCGCGCCAACATCGGCGATCCGATCCTGGCTGCTACGCGAAAGCCCGCGCAGCCGCCGTCCCATCACCAGCACCGGCGTCAACACCAGCGGAATGCCGATCAACAGCATCGCCGCGAGCTTCGGCGCGATCGAGAAGAGATACAGGACGCAGCCGATCGCCAGCACGATGTTGCGCAGCGTGACCGACACGGTGGTGCCCACCACCTGTTCGATGATCGCCGTGTCCGCCGTCAGGCGCGACGCGATCTCTGACGGCCGATTCTCCTCGAAGAAGCGCGGCGCGAGGCGGAGCAGGTTCGCCTGCACCGCGATCCGGATGTCGGCGACGACGCGCTCGCCGATCCACGACACGAAATAGAAGCGGAAGGCCGTACCCAGCGCCATGACCGCGACGATCAGCAGCAGATAGCGGAAATAGGGCGCGACATCGCCGCCCGAGGCGATGAATCCCTTGTCGATCACCATCTGGAAACCGCGCGGGATGGCCAAGGTCGAGCCGGCGGCCACCACCAGCCCCAGCGCCGCCGCCATGATCTGCAACGGATAGCGGCGGGCAAAACCCCACAGCATCCTTAGTTCGCCGATCTTCCCCCGTGGTGCCTTGTCGTCCGAGTCTTTCGCCATGCGCGCGAACTAGCACCCCTCCCGCGCGAAGGCGAGAAGCGCGCAACCATTGCGATGCGCGTCCGCCGCCCCTAATGCCGCCAAAGAGTGAGCCATTCCGAGAACTTCACCGCACCCACGACCCCGCCGCGCGAACGCGATACGGCGATCGATGTCCTGCGCGGGCTGGCGCTGATCACGATCACGATCAACCACATTACCGGCTTCACCGACCGGATGGGGCTGGTGGGCATGCAATTCCCCACCCTCACCCTGTGGGGTTTTTCCAGCGCGGCCGAGATATTCTTCGTCCTGTCGGGCTATCTGGTCGGCGCCGTCTATTTCGCGAAGGTGAAACAACCCTCGTTCGGCGGCTTCGCGGCCAAGGTGTGGCGGCGCGCGGGTAAACTCTACGTCTATAATCTGGCGCTGTTCGTGGCGCTGATCCCTTTGTGCCTCGCCTCGCCCGATCTGGCGCGGCTGGGCTTCTACAGCTGGTTCTTCAAGCATGAACCGTGGAGCTACGTCGAGTTCCTGCTGCTCTACGTCCAGCCCTACTGCCTCGAAATCCTCGTCACCTATATCGTGCTGCTGGCCACGGCGCCGCTGTTCGCCCTGCTGCTGCGGCTCCAGCCCTTCGTCGCGCTCGTCGCGTCGGTCGGCCTGTATTGGTATGCGCACGAACATATCCGTTTCAACATTCCGGGCGGATCGCCGGTGGGCGACTGGCTGTGGAACTTCAATCCGGCTTCGTGGCAGGCCCTGTTCTTCGTCGCGATGGCGGCGGGGCGCTGGCGCATCCTCGATTGGCTGCGCCGGAAGACGCAAGGCAACTGGTGGCTGCTGATCGCCGCCTGGGCGCTGTTCGCGGGGCTGACCGTGCTGTTCCTTGCCCAGACGTGGTACGGCTTCCGCATCGATTTCGTCAGCAAGATCCGCGTCGGCCCGGTCCGCACCGCTCACGCATTGTCGGTGATCTGGGCGATCCTGACACTGTTCTGGATGTGGCCGCGGCTGGGCCGCTTCTGGTTGTTCCGACAGGTGGCGATCATCGGATCGAACTCGCTCCAGACCTTCGTCGCCTGCGTCGCGATCAGCTATGCTGCCGGTTATATCTGGATCGAGCATGCCCGCACGCACGGCGCCTATATCGCCCTGTGCATTGGCAGTGTGGCGGTATTGGGCCTCGTCGCGAACGGCTACGCCCGCTGGAAGGCGCGCGCTTCCTGATCCTCCCCCGCCAGGGGGAGGTGTCAGCGCAGCTGACGGAGGGGGAGGATGCGATGATCGGGAGTTGGTCGCAGCCCTCCCCCTCCGTCGCCTTCGGCGCCACCTCCCCCTGGCGGGGGAGGATTGACGTTAGGTTGCCGCCAGTTCGCGCGTGAGCAGCATCATCGCACGCGCCAGATGCTTCTCGACCGTAGAAATCGACAGCCCCATCGCCTCGGCGACCTCGCCCGGCGTCCGCTCCTCGATCCGGCGCATCACGAACGCGCGGCGGCTCTGCGCGGGCAAGGTCGCCACGAACCGTTCGATCTGACGAAGCTCATCGCGCGCGGCGAGCATCGGTTCGGGGCTGGCGGAGGGCTGGACCGCGTCCATGTCGACGATCGGCTCGAACGATGCGATCGCCCCGCGCCGCCCCTCGTCGATCAGGATGTTGCGCGCGACCCGGAACAGATAATGTTTGCCGTTGCCGACGCCGCCCCAATCCTCGACCGAAAAGGCGCGTGCCATCGCCTCCGCCACCACATCGTCGGCATCATCATCGCTGCGCACGCTTGATCGCACCCGCCGCCGCAGCACGACGGCATGCGGCATCACGTCCCGCGTGAACCATTCAATCTTGGAAACCCCTGGATCCACCCCGCCCCCAAAGCCGGAATCGATCCTCCCCCGAACATTCTTTTTATCGATAAGAAAGAAATCATCTTTCCAAGGGGCTGTCCACTACCTTCCTCTTCATTGCGAGGCGCTGAAAACGACGAAGCAACCCACTCACGATCGGAGTAGATTGCTTCGCTACGCTCGCAATGACGAATAAGCGCAGAATCAGGCGGCGTCGCCAGCCTTTTCCTTACCCTTCTTGGAGAAGACGCGGACCGGTTCCTTGCGGCCTTCGACCACGTCCTTGTCGACGACGATCTCCTCGACACCGTCCATCGACGGCAGATCGAACATCGTGTCGAGCAACAGCCCTTCGAGGATCGATCGCAGGCCGCGCGCACCGGTCTTGCGGGTAATCGCCTTCTTGGCCACCGCGATCATGGCGTCGTCGGTGAAGCTGAGCTTCACGCCCTCCATGTCGAACAGCTTCTGATACTGCTTCACCAGCGCGTTCTTCGGCTCGACCAGGATCTTGACCAATGCGGTCTCGTCCAGATCCATCAGCGTCGCGATGACGGGCAGACGACCGACGAATTCGGGGATCAGGCCGAACTTGAGCAGATCTTCCGGCTCGCACTGCTGCAGCGTCTCGCCGGTGCGGCGCTCTTCAGGTGCTGCGACATAAGCGCCGAAGCCGATCGATTTGCCCTGCAGGCGATCGCCGATGATCTTTTCGAGGCCCGCAAACGCGCCGCCGCAGATGAACAGGATGTTCGTCGTGTCGACCTGCAGGAATTCCTGCTGCGGATGCTTGCGCCCACCCTGCGGGGGAACGCTGGCGGTCGTGCCTTCCATCAGCTTGAGCAGCGCCTGCTGCACGCCTTCGCCCGAAACGTCGCGCGTGATCGAAGGATTGTCGGCCTTGCGGCTGATCTTGTCGATTTCGTCGATATAGACGATGCCGCGCTGCGCACGCTCGACGTTGTAGTCCGACGCCTGGAGCAGCTTGAGGATGATGTTCTCGACATCCTCGCCGACATAGCCCGCTTCGGTGAGCGTGGTCGCGTCGGCCATCGTGAACGGCACGTCGAGCAGGCGGGCCATCGTCTGCGCGAGCAGGGTCTTGCCCGAACCCGTCGGGCCGACGAGCAGGATGTTCGACTTGGCGAGTTCGACATCGGCGCCCTTCGCGCCGTGATCGAGCCGCTTGTAATGGTTGTGAACCGCGACCGAGAGGACGCGCTTCGCCTTCGCCTGCCCGATCACATATTGATCGAGATGCCCGCAAATATCGTGCGGGGTCGGGACGCCACCATCCTTCTTGGAGATGAGTGCGCCCTTGGTCTCTTCGCGGATGATATCGTTGCACAGTTCGACGCACTCATCGCAGATGAACACGGTCGGCCCGGCGATCAGCTTGCGAACCTCGTGCTGCGATTTCCCGCAGAAGGAGCAGTAGAGGGTGCTCTTCGAGTCGCCGCCGGTCAGTTTCGTCATGCTCTCATCCTATCGGCCAACACACCGGCCTTCCATAAAGGGGTATCCTAAACCCCGGCTTACCGCCCCCGCAACCGGGAAATCGGCGGTAGGGGTTTGATCCTGACATCTCTGGCATGAACATGCCCACCCCGTTCGAACTATATGGAGCCGCCACGGTTCCGCACAAGGGCACCACGCGAGGCGATGCGGCCTGCCGCCAACAATGCCAGCAAAAGCGCCAGCGATACCCAGCTTATGCCCGCGCCGATGCGCTCTGCAGGCAGCGCCGGCATGATGATTTCGACTCGGTGCCGTCCCGCCGGAACTGGTGCGACGACATAATTGTCGGGCGCGGGAAGGCGCTCTGTGGGCCGCCACGCCCCTCCGTCGACCCGCATCTCCCAACCCGAATAGACCCATTGGCGAACGATTATCCGAGTCGTCACCGGAGCGTCGGCCACCAAAGTGATCGCGCGGCTCTTCCACTGCAGGACGGCGACCTCGGTCGCCCGGTCCACCGTGATAACGCGATCGGGGCCGAAGCGGCGGGCATGTTCGAAGTCGCCCACCCAATATTCGTTCACGTCGCGACGATAATCCTTGAGATAGGCTGGCGGCCAGTTCTCGGTCCGTTGCGCCGCGCGCCACACGCGGATGCCGAGCATGCCCGCGTCGGCGACGAACAACGCCGGGACGAGCGCCAGCAGCAACACATATCCGCGCTTCGCCCGCCGTCCCTGCCCCGCCGCATCCCAGGCCATCCCGCCCAGACCGGCGAGGATCAGCGTGTGGAGCGTCAGCATCCGCCACGCGAACTGGATCCGCGCCCAGGGCAGATCCTCGCGCCATAGCGGGCGCGCAACGTCGGTCATCAGGATCAGCACGATGGCGAAAGCCACCAGCAGGAACAACCGCGCTCGGCCATCCACGGGCTTCGTGCGCCATGTGATCGCCGCCAGCACGCCCAGCATGAGCACGTGGATGCCCAGGCAGATCAAAGCCGCGCCCTCGATCCCCGGATCGGGCCAGCGCGCGGCCGAAAAGAACAGATAGTTGGTCGGCTTGTAGATGCCGTTGAACAGATGCCGCCCGTTGATCAGATCGACCTGGGTCAGCGCCGGCCCCAGATAGGCGGCGGCAAGCCCGATTCCGAGCGCAGCCGCGAGCGCGGTCGTCACCCAGATCCGCAGCGCATTGCCGCGATCGGCCAGCGCAACGGCATAGAGGCACAGGAACGGCGCGCCGAACAAGGCGGTCGGGGCGTGGCTGTAGAGCAGGGCCGCGATGCTGATCGCGAACCCGGCCCACCCGCTCCGCTCCACTGCCCGGATCGCATGGGCATAGCGCAGCCCCCACGGCAGCACAGCCATCCCCACCAGTTCGGCGCACGCCGCGCGCTGATAAGTGTCCATGAAGGCGTGATAGGGTAGCAGCAGATAGATTGCGGCGCCGAGCAGTGCGCCCTTCGGGCTGACGCCCATCGCGCGCAGCCAGCGCAGCACGCCCAACCCGCCCACGACACGCGCGATCAGGAGGATCACGACCACACGGCTCCCCGACCACGCCGGCCCCGGCAGGATCGGATCAAGCAACGCCGGTAGCCACTGGCTGAGCGGCGGATAGATGAAGAAGACCGGGCTTCCTGATCCGAAATTCAGATCGGGCAGCCAGCGCGGCCACAGATCGCCCCGCCAGAACGCCTCAGCAAAATACCCCTGCCAGCGATAGGCGATATAGCTGTCGCCCGTCATCGCCGCCGGGTCGATCAAGGCGGGAGCCATCAACAGGACGCTCAACGCGCAGATCAGGAGAGTCGATCGGCGGCTGTCCATCCCTGCCTTCGTCGTTCGGGCAACGCCGCCCGGTTAGAGAGCGACGCGGCTAATGATGATCACGAGGAGCAGCACGCCTTCGATGGCGATCAGCGCCCGTTCCCCACGGCTGAGACCGACAAAGCCGCGCCGCGCGCAGATGTAAAGCACAAGCGCCAACAGCGCGGCCAGCAGCGTGAAAAACTGGTACCGGGCGAGCGCGGCGATCCCCAGCAGAGTGAAGCTCAGGGCATAGCTTGCCGACGCGATCGCCATCACGAGCGCCCCTTCCGCAAACGCATTGCCCTGGCGCGCAAGCCGCCCCGCCATCGGGATCAGTCCGAGTGCCAGGACGAGGTACAGCCCCGGCGCCAGCAACGGAACCGACGTCAGAATCCCGTGCCACTGCAACAACATATATTGCGGGCCAAGCCGCATCTGATCGGGGAAATAATCGATCTTGTAATAATTGTGCCAACGCCCCCACGGCACCAGTGGAGAAGTCGGTGCTGGGCATAGGCCAGAGGGTGGCGCAGAACGAATTTCGCCACGCCCACTGCGCCCGGACTGCGGGTTCCGACCTCGTCCTGACATTTGGAATGGGCGATCCCGTCACCGAGTTGAGGCGTGTAGCAGCGATCGACCGCCGCCAGGCTGGCGCCGCCCATCTTGTCGAACACCGCCGTGTCGCGGGCGAAATGCGCGGTCCCCACCATATCGTAAATCAGGAGCGCGAAGCGTCCGCCGGCATCTTTCGCCGCAAAGACATGGCGGTTTATCGGCGTCGCTATTCCCACTGCAAAAACGATGGCGACCAGACCCAGTGTAGCAGTCAGGATCGGGCGACGGGCAATCGGCGCATGAAAGGCATAGAAGATCACAGGAATCGCGGCGAATGGCCCATTGGCTCGAACCATCACCGAATAAGCCAGCAGGGTCGCGACGATCACGCCCTGCCATTTCGGCATGGACCTCCCCTTCGATCGCGCCCGGAACAGGATGGCGAAGGCGGCAAGCGCCGTCACCGCCATGCCCACGTCCTTCCAGATGAACAGGCTCGTCACCCACTGGGACGGCACTATCCCGATCGCCAGGGTCGCGAAGGCCATGCCGCGATGCCCCATGTCGCGCAGCCGATCGGCGATCAGATAGAGGCCACCCCAATAACATGCCATGTGCAGAACGAAAAAGGCACTGCCAACTGGCGTAAATACAAGAAATATAGACCATAGTCGCGCCATTATCGGCGGAAACCAGTCTTTATACTGGCCTGAAACAGCCTCTTTATACTGGTTGAAGCTGTCTTCTGTCATCACCCCGGGGTAAGCCATCGCAAAACTGCTGATAACCGCGATACTGGCGAACGCTATCAATGCATAGCTGACGGAACTTTCCGGGAGGCGATCGAAAAGGTCACGTCCTTTTTTAGCCGCCGAAGTTCGATCCTCAGATACACGCCCGCCCGCGCCAATATCGCCCATTCCAGCTTCTCCCCCAACCCAATAGGCTTCGAGAAAGTCCCACGAATCCCTGCATATTTGTTTGAAGCGCGCCGCCGATCGATGCAATCTCGAAGTCTAATACTGGCAAATAATATCGCGTTGTTCATGGCCCTCACGAACATGAACCAATCGCGATAACGAAAAAGGCGGCGAACCCGTCGGGGTTCGCCGCCTCTAAAGCGCGATTATGATGGAAGAACCGCGTCCTAACGGTCAGGCTGCGATCGCCTCGTCGGCCGGGGACGGGCGCTTGTCGAAGACTTCGTCGATCAGGCCAAACGCCTTGGCTTCGTCGGCCTCGAGGAACTTGTCGCGATCCATCGCGCGCTCGATCTCCTCGATCTCCTTGCCGGTATATTTGGCGTAGAGCGAGTTGAGGCGGTGGCGCATCCGCAGGATTTCCTTGGCCTGGATCTCGATATCGGCCGCCATACCCTGCGCACCGCCCGACGGCTGATGGATCATGATGCGGCTGTTGGTCAGCGCGACGCGCATGCCCTTTTCACCCGCCGAGAGCAGGAAGCTGCCCATCGATGCCGCCTGACCGATGCAGACCGTGCCCACGCGCGGACGGATATATTGCATGGTATCGTGGATCGCGAGACCCGCGGTGACCACGCCACCCGGCGAGTTGATGTACATGAAGATGTCCTTCTTCGGGTTCTCGGACTCGAGGAAGAGCAACTGGGCGGTGATCAGCGAGGCCATATGGTCCTCGACCTGGCCGGTCACGAAGATGATGCGCTCGCGCAGGAGGCGCGAGTAGATGTCGAAGCTACGTTCGCCGCGGTTCGACTGCTCGATGACCACGGGGACCAGCGCACCTGTCTCGGGATTCATGAACTGGCCGGTCTCGAAAGGATTCTGCATGGGGTGTCTCGCTTTGCCCTCTTAGGTGAAGGCCAACATCGGCGTTTGTTGGGGGGACTTCAAGGGGGCTCGCTCACCTCAAATCCTCCCCCGGCCGGGAAGGTGGCATGCCGCAGGCATGACGGAGGAGTATTGGCCGGCAGCGATGCTCCCGCGGAGAGCTACCCCTCCACCGTCTGCGCCGGTCCCCCTCCCCCTCCGGGGGAGGATTGAAAGGTTGCCGCACCCCGCTATCGTTACGGCATGAACCGCCCCGCCCTCGCCCGCATTCGCCGTCCGATCCTCGGGGCGCTGGGCATCGGCTTCGCGATGGGCCTGCTCGCCTTCGCCCTCTTGTGCCTCGCCAACCGCATGAGCCTGGGCCACGACGACACTGCGCGTATCCGCGCCGCTTTCGCGAGCGGGGACCTGCAGGACAGGGACTGGCTACCCGGCAACACCGATATCGGCCATCATCAGTTCAACGACTGCCTCACCCTGCTGCAAGCGATCGACCAGCGCGGCACGACGGCGCAATTGACCGTCAGCCCGATCATCTGGACCGACATGCCCGGCGGTATGTGCGCCAAGCTCCATGCCTTTGCCGAACGCGGCGGGCCGACGCCTCCCGTAGCCTTCTACAATCGCTATCTCCACGGCCACACCACGCTAACGCGCTATCTGCTGCCCGATCATTCCGTCGCCGACATCCGCGAACTCTACAAGAAAACCGAAATCCGCCTGCTCGTTCTGGGCATCAGCATCGCGATGCTGACGGTCGCGTTGCGACGCAGGCGGGCGGCGAGTGGGCTCGTCTGGTTCGCGGCGTTCATCGCCTTCGCGCGGTTTTTCGGGATCGAGGCATTCGGTCAGTCACTCAGCCATGGGCCTGCTGACATCGTATTCGTCGGCGCGATACTGGCTTTGGCGCTGGCGAACCTTGCAGGCGGCGCGCGGCTGTGGCTGCTCCTCGCCGGTGCCGCTTTGTTCGGCGCGCTCACGATCGACTTCGAATTCCTGAGCGGCGGCCTGCCGCTCGGCACCGCGCTCGTCATCGGTGGCACGGCGCTCGCTTTGCGGGCCAAAGCCAAGACGAGCCCCGTCATGGCCGCTGCCAGCGCAACGATCGCCTTCTGGGCTGCGGTGCTCACGACGATCGCGATCAAGCTCGCGCTGGTCGCATCGACCTTCGGCACCGGCGCCCTCGCACAGATCGCGCGATCGACCGAGGTGCGGATGGCGATCATCCCCACAACTGGGGAGCCGGTCGACGCCTCGTTCGGCCGCTTCGTCAGCGAACTGTTCTGGAATCTCGACGCTCTCGCGCCCGGCGCCTGGCCGCTGCCGGTGCTCGCGATGGCGCTGGGGGTCGCGGGCGGGCTATGGGCGCTGTTCGTGCTGCGCCCTCATCCCGACGTCCGTGTGCGCCAGACCGCCTGGCTGCTCGCGGGCTCGAACCTCGCCTTGCTCGTCTGGGTAGTGGCGACGCGCCAGCACATCGTGCTGCACGCCTGGTTCATGGACCGCATCTTCGTCTGGACGATAGCGAGCGGGTTCGGCCTGTTCGCTTATGGCGCAATGAAGCGGCGGTCGACTTAAACTTTGTCGCCGAACACTTTGTCCTTGGCAGTATCGAGCCCCTTCAGGACTGCCCAGCCAACCGCATAGGTGAAGATAACCGGCACCAGCACGCGCACGACCGTTGCGGTCGCCGCACCGATGATCGCGCCATCCGCAGTCGTATCCTCACCATCCGCGCCGTCGATCGCGCTGCCGATCAATGCACCCAAAGCCGTGCTCAACGCCATGCTTCGCTCCGTTTCGAAACCGTTTCGACGCAGAGACGCATGTGCCAAGCGGCGGTTCCGCGATCACAGAAAAAGGCCGCGGAATCGCCCCCGCGGCCTTTCTCAAATCATCATGCCGACGATCAGGCGTCCTTGGCAGGGGCCTTCTTCGCAGGAGCCTTCTTGGCCGGTGCCTTCTTCGGCGCTGCCTCGGCAGTTTCTTCAGCCGGAGCGGCTTCCGCCTTCTTGGCCGGGGCCTTCTTCTTCGGCGCCGGAGCAGCTTCGGCTTCGGTCGTCTCGGCCGGTGCTTCAGCCTTCTTGGCGGCGGCCTTCTTCGGCGCGGCCTTCTTGGCGGCCGGCTTCACGTCGTGATCGTGATCGCAATCGGGGCCGTGAACATGGCCATGATCGTGATCATGGTCGTGGCCGCAATCCGGACCATGGACGTGGCCCTTACCGATGCTGTCATCGTCGGCCTCGATCGCGGTTTCCAGCTCCTCGCGCGAAACGGCGCGGTCGGTGACGGTCGCCTTTTCGAACAGGAAGTCGACGACCTTGTCCTCATAGAGCGGCGCGCGGAGCTGCGCGGCGGCCATCGGATCCTGCTGGACGTACTGGATGAAGCGGTCGCGATCCTTGGGGCCGTACTGACCGGCGGCCTGCATGATCAGGCGCTGCATTTCCTGCTCGCTGATCTGGACATTGTTCTGCTGGCCGATTTCCGACAGCAGCAGGCCCAGGCGGACGCGACGCTCGGCGATCGCGCGATAATCGTCGCGATCCTTCTCCATTTCGGCGCGAGCGGCCTCCGGATCGGCTTCGTGGCCGGCTTCATGCTCGAGCTGCGCCCAGATCTGCTCGAATTCGGCTTCCACCATCGACGGCGGCACGTCGAAGCTGTGCGACTCGGCCAGCTGATCGAGCAGCTTGCGCTTCATGTGGGTGCGGGTGAGGCCGTTAAGCTCCTGCTCGACCTGGCCCTTGACGAGATTGCGAAGCGTCTCGAGGCCGTCGAGGCCCAGCGACTTGGCAAATTCTTCGTCGGCAACCGCTTCCTTGGGGATGCGGATGTCGGTGACCTTGACGTCGAAGGTCGCGGCCTTGCCGGCGAGCTTCTTCTCCGGATAGTCGGCCGGGAAGGTGACGTTGAGCGTGCGCTCTTCGCCATTCTTGACGCCTTCGAGCTGCTCTTCGAAGCCCGGGATCAGGCGACCCGAACCGAGTTCGATCGACATGCCCTCACCGGTGCCGCCTTCGAAGGCGACGCCGTCGACCTTGCCGGCGAAGTCCATCACGACCAGATCGCCTTCGACGGCGGGGTGGCCTTCGAGCGCGTCGGCGAACTGCTTCTGCTGGCCGGCGATGCGGGCGAGCGCGGCGTCGATCTCGGCATCGGCCGCGTCGACGGTCAGGCGCTCAAGCGTCAGTCCGTCGATCGACGGGGCCGGCACGTCCGGCAGCACTTCGAGCGCGACCTTCAGCTCGACATCCTTGCCGCTCTCATAGCCTTCTTCCAGCTCGACCGACGGCTGGACGGCCGGGCGCAGCTTCTGCTCGACCAGGAGGGTCTGGATGCCGTCCTGAACGGCCTTCTGCAGCACGTCCTGCTCGATCGACGCACCGTGCATCTTCTTGACCAGGTTCGTCGGAACCTTGCCGGGGCGGAAGCCGGGCATTTTGATCTGCGGCGCGATCGACTTGATCTCCGCCTCGACGCGCTTGGCGACGTCGTTGGCAGGGATGGTGACCTTATAGGCGCGCTTCAGGCCCTCGTTGAGCGTCTCGACAGTCTGCATCGGGGTTGAACCTCTATCTCGAAAAATCTGGCGATCGGGCCGGCATTCGGGACAAAGGCGAAGCTGGTGCGGGCGAAGGGACTCGAACCCCCACATCTTGCGATGGCAGGACCTAAACCTGCTGCGTCTACCAGTTCCGCCACGCCCGCTTGTCAGCCCGTGGCCCGTAGGGAGCAGAGACCCATCCCACGGTTCGGGTGGCGCGCTTACCCCACCGGACCGGGGTGGTCAATCGTATTGCAGAAAGGCGTCAGCCTTCCAGCTGGCGGATCAGCAGGCGAACGTCCGCATCGAGCTCCGCATCGGTCTGACGCAGCTTCTCGATCTGACGCACCGCATGGATCACGGTGGTGTGGTCGCGACCGCCGAAGCGACGGCCGATTTCGGGCAGCGATCGCGGGGTCAACTGCTTTGCGAGATACATCGCCACCTGGCGAGGGCGGGCGACTTCACGCGCGCGGCGCGCCGACGACATCTCGGCCTGGCGGATGCGATAATGATCGCACACGCGACGCTGGATCTCATCGATCGTCACGCGGCGCTGGTTGGCGCGCAGGATATCGGCAAGGACTTCCTGCGTGAAATCGATGTCGACCGTCTTGCCCGACAGATTGGCATAGGCGACCACGCGGTTGAGCGCGCCTTCGAGTTCACGGACGTTCGCGCTGATGCGCTTGGCCAGGAACATCACCACTTCATGCGGCACGGTCGCGTTCGGCATCGCTTCGAGCTTGCGGCTCAGTATGTTGAGCCGCAGTTCGAAATCGGCCGGATTGACGTCGGCGACCAGGCCCCAGCTCAGGCGCGACAGGATCCGGCTTTCGATCCCGTCGAGGTTCTGCGGGCTGCGATCGGCGCTGATAACCAGACGGCGGCCGGCCGAGATCAGCTCGTTCATCGTGTGGAAGAATTCTTCCTGGGTCGATTCCTTGCCGGCGATGAACTGGACGTCGTCGATCATAAGCACGTCGGCCGAACGCAGACGCTGCTTGAAGCTGAACGTGTCCTTCGCGCGCATGGCCGAGACGAACTCGAACATGAACTTTTCGGCCGACATATACAGAACGTGCGCGTTCGGATGGCGGGCGAGATATTCCTGCCCGATCGCATGCATCAGATGCGTCTTGCCCAAGCCCGTGCCGCCATGGAGGAACAGCGGGTTGAACGCGAGCGGACCGCCCTCGGCCAGCGTCTTGGCTGCGTTATACGCCACCTCGTTGGCCTTGCCGACGACGAACGTGTCGAAACTGTAGCGTGGCTCGAACTGCGAGCTGCGGCCTGCGCCGGCATCGACGACCGCGGGAGCGGCCTCGACGGGCGTCTCCACGACCGGCTCGGCAGCGAACTGCGCGTCTTCGACGATCGTCGCCACCATGCCCGCCACGATCGCGACGTCGACGATCTGCGGCAGGGTCGCGCGCCATGCCTGGCGGAGATGGTCGATGAAGTGGGTGTTGACCCAATTGGCCATGAAGTCGCTGGGAGCGACCAGGCGTACGCTGCCCGCCACCGGATCGCATTCGCCGAGCGCGAGCTGCTTCAGCCAGCCGTCGAAGGTGCGTGCGCCGACCGCGCGCCGCAGATGGGCGCGAACCGAGGCCCAGGCGCTCGCCATCGGGTCGGCGACAGCCATCCCCTCGGCGCTTTCGCCAAAGCCCCGCCGATCCCAATCGGCAGGCCGATCCAACCCTTCCGCCAATCCCCCGCTCCTTCTTTTTCGCCCCGTTGGGCCCCTATGCGCGGGGCAAAAAGCTCCCCAGGCCCGGGAGGCATGCCCCGACAGACCCTGGAAAACCGCTCTCGATATTGCCCAGTGGGGAGAATCACCCGCACCGGAGAACACACAGTAAGGAGATCGCGAAACCGCGATCAAGGCCATCAATGTTCGCCAAAGTGAAATAAACCCGCTTGACTCAACAAAGCCGGGCCTTTGACCGTAACATTTATTTTAATGGCTATTTTTCAGTGACTTGGCTGCCACCATATCAACGAATCAAGCTAATTCCATAGCTTACAGTTTCGTGACCATTTGACGAAAAAAGCCCGCTGACGATTGCGCCAGCGGGCTTTCCATAATTTGGTAATAGGAAAAAGGATCAGCCGAGAGCGGCGATCGCCTTCGTCAGACGCGAGAACTTGCGCGACACAGTATTCTTGTGAAGCACGCCCTTCGAAACGCCGCGGTAGATTTCGGGCTGAGCAGCGGCGAGTGCAGTCGCAGCCGCGCTCTTGTCGCCAGCAGCGATCGCGCTCTCGACCTTCTTCACGAAGGTGCGGATGCGGCTGATGCGCGCACCATTGATGTCGGCGCGACGGTCGTTGCGACGGATGCGCTTCTTTGCCTGCGGCGTGTTCGCCATGCTCGTTCAAACCCTAGCTAATATGTCGGATACGGCGACGGACCATAAGACCCGCTCCGGGAAGGTGGCGCCAATACACAGATGGCCCCATGCGGTCAACCATCAGCGCTGGCATTTCGGGCAATAGAAGGTCGATCTTCCGCCATCCGCACGCCGCAGGATCGTCGTCCCGCATCCGCACGCCTCGCCTTCGCGCCCATAGACGCGCCATTCCTTCGCGAAATAACCGAGTTGCCCGTCGGGCCGCGCATAATCGCGCAGGGTCGATCCCCCCGCCTGGATCGCAGCCGCGAGCACCACGCGAATCGCGTCCACCAGCGAATCCAGCCGCTTGCGGGCGATCCGGCCACCAGGGGTGGCAGGATCGATTCCCGTCATGTGCAGCGCCTCGCACACATAGATATTGCCCAGCCCGGCTACGATCCGCTGGTCGAGCAGCAGCGCCTTGATCGGCGCGAGCCGGCTATCGAGCGCCTTTGCGAGCATCTTGCCGTTGAACTCGGGGCCAAGCGGTTCAGGGCCAAGCGCCGCAAACGGCGCAAAACCCGGCAACGCGTCCAGCCTTATGAGGTCGACCGATCCAAAGCGTCGCGGATCGCACAAGGCAAGCCGGTGCCCCGCATCGGTTTCCAGAATCAGATGGTCGTGCTTGCCGATCTCCTCCGGATCGATCCGCCAGCGCCCCGACATGCCGAGGTGGAAGATCATCACGTCGTCGCGATCGGTTTCGATCAGCCCATATTTGGCGCGCCGCCCCAGCTTGGTGACGGTCGCGCCCGTCAGCCGCTGGCGCAGGTCGACGGGGAACGGCCGGCGCAGGTCGGCACGGCGCGTCTCGACATGGGTCAGGCGATGGCCGGCCAGCACAGGCTCCAGCCCACGCACGGTGGTTTCGACTTCGGGAAGCTCGGGCATTGCGATCCTTTTGGCCCTTCGCCCCCCCTCGTCATTGCGAGGCGCCGGAGGCGACGAAGCAATCCACTCCAGGCTTCGGAATGGATTGCTTCGCTCCGCTCGCAATGACGAAGGGAAACGAGATGTCGCGCGAAGGTAGGTTGGGTTTGCCGCGCGGCCAAGCCTTGGCTAGAGGCCACCCCATGACCGACACCGTTTCCTTCGGCTATACCGATATCGCCCCCGCCGATAAGACCGAGAAGGTCGGCGAGGTGTTTCGCAGTGTGGCGCGCCGCTACGACATCATGAACGACGCGATGTCGGCTGGTATGCACCGGCTTTGGAAGGATCGCTTCGTACGCCGCGTGAAGCCGCGCGAGGGCGAAACCATCCTCGACATGGCGGGCGGCACCGGCGACATCGCCTTCCGCCTCGCAAAGTCGGGCTCGCAGGTGACGGTGAGCGACATCAACGGCGCGATGCTCGAAGTCGGTATGGAGCGCGCGCAGAAGAAGGGCATAGAGGGCCTGATCTGGTCGGAGCAGAATGCCGAGACCCTCAGCTTCGACGATCGCGCCTTCGATGCGTACACCATCGCCTTCGGCATCCGGAACGTCACCTATCGCGCAAAGGCGCTGGCCGAGGCCCATCGCGTGCTCAAACGCGGCGGGCGCTTCTTCTGCCTCGAATTCTCGACCACGCTCTGGCCCGGCTTCAAGGAAGTGTACGACGCTTATTCGCACAAGCTCGTTCCCAAGGTCGGCAAGGCGCTGGCGGGTGACGAGGAAAGCTATCGTTACCTGATCGAATCGATCCGCCGTTTCCCGCCGATGGACGAGTTCCGCGCCGAAATCTCCGCCGCCGGCTTCGTCCAGACCAAGGTCGAGCCGATGCTCGGCGGCCTCGTCGCCATTCATAGCGGCTGGAAGATTTGACCGCAGCCGTCGTCCACGTCTGGCGGCTGCTCAAGTGGGGCCGCACCCTCGCCCGCCACGGCGCGCTGCGCGGGCTTGAGCGCGATCCGCTGACGCCCGCGCCCGCGCGCCGGCTGATGAAGCTTGCCCGCTTCGGCGCGCGGGTGCCCGCCAAGCCCAATTACGCCGCCGCATTCGAAGCGCTCGGCCCTGCCGCGATCAAGTTCGGGCAGGCACTAGCCACCCGCCCCGACCTGGTGGGCGAGGAGGCAGCCGCCGAACTGTTCCGCCTGCAGGACGCCCTGCCCCCCATCCCGTTCGCACCGATTCGCGCTGCGGTCGAAGCAAGCCTCGGCCAGCCGATCGAGGCTCTGTTCGCCAGTTTCGAACAGGAGCCGGTGGGCGCCGCTTCGATCGCGCAGGTGCACCGTGCCGTTACCACCGACGGCCGCAAGGTCGCGGTCAAGGTGCTGCGCCCCGGCGTCGAGGAAGAGTTCGCCAAGGCGCTCGAAACCTACGAATGGGCCGCCGCCCATGCCGAGGCGCTCGGCGGAGAATTGGCGCGTCTGCGCCCCCGCCTCGTCATCGCCACCTTCCGGCAGTGGACCGCGCGCGAGCTCGACCTGCGCCGCGAAGCCGCCTCGGCGTCCGAACTCGCCGAGAATATGGAAGCGATCCCCGGCTTCGTCGTGCCCGGGATCGATTGGGCCCGCAGCGCGCGCAAGGTGATGACGATGGAGTGGATGGACGGCGTCAAGCTGTCCGACACCGCCGCGCTCACCCTGGCCGGTCACGATCGCCGCGCGCTCGCCAACCGGCTCGTCCTCGCCTTCCTGCGCCAGGCGATCAGCGACGGCTTCTTCCACGCCGATCTTCACCAGGGCAATCTGTTCGCGCTGCCCGACGGCAAGATCGGCGTCATCGACTTCGGCATCATGGGCCGGATCGATCGACGCGCGCGCATGTGGCTGGCCGAGATCATCCACGGCCTGATCACCGGCAATTACCGTCGCGTCGCCGAAATCCATTTCGAGGCGGGCTATGTTCCCCCGCACCACAATGTCGCCGAGTTCACGACCGCGCTGCGCGCCGTGGGCGAACCGATCCGTGGTCTTGCGGTCAAGGACATCTCGGTCGGTCAGATGCTCGACGGCCTGTTCGCGATCACCCGCGATTTCGACATGCAGACCCAGCCGCACCTGCTGCTGCTGCAAAAGACGATGGTGATGGTGGAGGGCGTCGCGACCGCGCTCGATCCCGATCTCAACATGTGGGAAACGGCCGGCCCGTTCGTGAAGGACTGGATGCGCGGCGAACTCGGTCCCGAGGCATGGCTGGCCGACCGCATCGTCGACGACGTCCGCACCCTCGCCAAACTCCCCGATCTCGTCCGCCGCATCGAGGAACGCTTCCCGGCACCGGGAGCCGCCCCCCCTCCCCCGCCGCTGCGCGAGGTGCAGATCGTCCGCATTGGCGCCGGCTGGCGCTACCTGGCCGTCGCGCTGCTTGCGGGGCTGGCTGGCGCTGGAGCCACGCTCATATTATCTTGAGCGCATGACCCGCGACGAAGCCCTTGCCCGCCTTCGCCCGCATGAGCGCGAATTGCGCTCGGCGGGGGTCGATGCGCTGTATCTGTTCGGGTCGACCGGACGGAACGAAGCAAAGGCGACATCCGATATCGACTTGCTGTGTGATCTCGCTGGAATCAGGCAACTCAGCTTGCTCGATTTCATCGGCATCAAGGATCGTCTCGAGGATTATCTGTCTGCGCCAGTGGACCTCGTCGAACGGCGCGGCCTACGGCCTCGCATTCGGGACAGAGTGGTACCCGAAATGGTCAAGGTGTTCTGAATGGCCGCAGACCGCAATGTCGACCCTCTCGAAACGATGCTCGAACTGATCGCCCACCTGGAACGCCGCACGAAGCCGCTCAGTCTCGCTCAGTTCGAGGCAGATCAGGACGAGGTCGATCTTGCCGCGTTTCGGGTTGGCCATATTGGTGAGGAAGGGCGCAAGCTCTCCGCCGACATCCGTGATCGCTACCCCGAAGTCGAATGGAAGCGCATGGTGCAGATGCGCAATGTCATTGCGCATAGCTACGGCACGATCATCGCCCCCTTGATCTGGAACGTTGTCCAGACCGAGCTCGATCCGATTAAACGGCTTTGCCAGATTGAACTGGAGCGTCTTCTCAAATGACCTCTCCTCGCATCCTCCTGATCGTCGGCGGCGGGATCGCGGCCTATAAAGCGTGCGAGCTAGTGCGGTTGATCCGCAAGGGCGGCGGGTCGGTGCGCTGCGTGCTGACCGAGGGCGCGCAGCATTTCGTGACGCCGATGACGCTCGCGGCATTGAGCGAGAACGAAGTCCACACCAGCCTCTGGGATCTCAAGAACGAAACCGAGATGGGGCATATCCAGTTGAGCCGCGAGGCCAACCTGGTCGTCGTCTGCCCCGCCACCGCCGATCTGATGGCGAAAATGGCCGCCGGGATCGCCGACGACATGGCGACCACGCTTCTCCTCGCCACCGACAAGCCCGTGCTGGCGGTGCCCGCGATGAACGTGCGGATGTGGCTGCACCCCGCCACCCAGCGCAATGTCGCGACGCTGAAGGCCGACGGCGTCACCGTGCTCGATCCCGATGAGGGACCGATGGCCTGCGGCGAATATGGGCCGGGCCGCCTGCCCGAACCTCCGGTGATCTGGGACGCGATCCAGCGCCTCATTTCCTCCGATCCGTTCGTGTCGAGCGAAGTCGAGACACCCGGCGTCTTGGCGGGCCGGCACATCCTCGTCACCGCTGGCCCCACCCACGAGCCGATCGATCCGGTCCGCTACATCGCCAACCGATCGTCGGGGAAGCAGGGCTATGCGATCGCCGAGGCGCTGGCGAAGCTCGGCGCGCGGGTGACGCTCGTCTCCGGCCCAACCGGGCTCCCCGCCCCCGCCGGGGTGAACCGCGTCGATGTCGAAACCGCGCGGCAGATGGCGGCCGCGGTCGATGCCGCGCTTCCCGCCGATGTAGCGGTGATGGTCGCCGCCGTCGCCGACTGGCGGGTCGACACCAATGCGGACCAGAAGATCAAGAAGGACGGCACCGGCGCCCCACCCGCGTTGTCGCTGGTCGAAAACCCGGACATCCTTGCCGGCCTCGGCGCCAGCGACAAACGCCCCCGCCTGCTGATCGGCTTTGCGGCGGAAACCGAGAAGGTCGTCGACCACGCCGTCGCCAAGCGCGAACGCAAGGGCTCCGACTGGATCGTCGCCAATGATGTCTCGGGCGACGTAATGGGCGGCGACACCAACACGATCCACATCGTCACCCGCGACGGCGTCGAAAGCTGGGAACGGCTTCCCAAGGCCGATGTCGCCCGCCGCCTCGCCGCCCGGATCGCCGACGAACTGGTCTGACACCTCCGCCAGGCCGCAGGTCGTCGAATAGGGTTTGACTTTTCTGAAACCCGTTCGACAATTCTCGTAGATGGTAAAAGTAATTCCCGCCGGTCCCGATCGGCGCGGAAATGCGCCGTCGACTCGGCAGACTGCCTTGGGAGAGGAGCTCGGCATGAACGACAAATTGAAGGCCACAGCGGCCGATTTCGCTTATTATAACGGCACTGCAGAGGCGCCGACGACGAACAGCTCGATCCTGATCAGCTCGTCGCCGTATCTCAACAACGGCCAGCTTCGCGAGCTGATCGCGCAGGAGATGCTGCGCCGGAACGGGCCCGATCTGCCCAACACCGCCTTCATCCCCAACGTGGTTCAGATCATGAATCAGATGGAGGATTATCCCCGCATCGAACAGCTGTTCGAAGAGGAGAAGAAGCGCCTTCCTGAATTCCGCAAATGGCTTACCGAGCGCAAGCAATCGAACTTCACCGCCGAGGAATGCAAGGGCGCAGCACCCGGCACGCTGCGCGCGGTGATCTATGATTTCCTGGCGAACAGCGGCTACGATATCGACCATTTCTACAAGGGCATGAAGGTGGAGACCGATCTGGAATTCTACCGCAAGGAACGTGTCCACACCCACGATATCGAGCATATGATCACCGGCTTCGAAACCGATCACGGCGGCGAGCTCGCCCTGCTCACCGCGAACAGCCGTGCGATCTACAAATATTTCACGCCCGAGCTCGCCAACTACATGTTCCGCACGCAGAGCTATCTGCGCGCCAAGACGATCATGAAGTCGGGCCTCTTCTATCCGGAGAGCGCGGCACAGATGCAGGATTATGAGGATGTCGGCGCCGCGATGGGCCGTTCGTGGAAGCACCCGCTCTTCATCGTCCCGTTCCGCGACTATCTCGACTGGCAGGTCACCGACATCCGCGAGGAGTTCGGTATCAAGAACGTCCAGCCATCGGGCGTCTGGGCGCACACAACCGCGCTCAGCGAGGATCCCCGCCCTGAATACGCACAGGCGGCGGAGTAAGACTTAGCGGGCGGCGGTCTTCGGGCCGCCGCTTCGCCACGCGACGAACCAGATCGCCAGCCCGCCCAGCGCCAGCAGCGCGCCGATCGGCCCGGTCGATGTCCACCCCATCCCCGCCGCGATCGCGACCCCGCCCAGCCACGCGCCCAGCGCATTGGCGAAGTTGAACGCGCTGTGGTTGAGCGCGGCGGCCAGCGCCTGCGCATCCTGCGCTACGTCCATCAGCCGCGTCTGCAGCGCCGGCCCGATCGACAGCGCGGCAAAACCCATGAAGAACATGTTCACCGTCACCGCCGCCACATTGTGCACGGTGACCGCGACCAGAGCCAGCACCACGACGTTAAGCGACAATGTGATCGCCACCGCGCGCATCACCCCCTTGTCGGCCAGCCAGCCACCGAACAGGCTGCCCGCGACCATGCCGACGCCGATCACCGACAGGATCGGCGGCACCGCCGCCTCGGTCATCCCGGTCACGAACACCAGCATCGGCGTGATATAGCTGTATACCGCAAACACGCCACCGAAGCCGATCGCCGCGATGCCCAGCGTCAGCCACACCTGCCCGCGTGCCAGCGCGCTCAGCTCGGTCAGCGGGCTCGCTCCCTCGGGCGCGGGCATCGGGCGCAGCGCGATACGGCACAGGATCGCGGTCGCCAGCCCGATCACCGCCACCACCACGAACGCCGCGCGCCACCCCGCCATCTGCCCCACCCACGTCGCAAAGGGGACGCCGACGACATTGGCGCTGCTCAGCCCCAGCATCATCCGCGCCACCGCCTGCGCGCGTTTGTTGGGCGGCACCAGCGACGCGGCGACGATCGATGCAATCCCGAAATAGGCGCCATGCGGCAGCCCCGCCAGGAACCGCGCCGCTACCACCAGTCCATAACTGGATGCCACCGCGCACAGCAGATTGGCGATCGCGAAGAAGCCCATCAGCCCGACCAGCATCGCCCGCCGCCCGCTCCGCGCGAAGGCCGCGGCGAGCAACGGCGCACCGATCACCACCCCCAACGCATAGGCGCTGATCATATGGCCGGCGACGGGCACCGAGACGTGGATGTCACGCGCGACATTGGGCAGCAGCCCCATCGACGCAAACTCGCCCGTTCCCAGCGCGAACCCGCCCAGCGCCAGCGCGAATTCGGCAAAGCCCACGCCATGCGGCGGGCTTTCGACGCGCGTGTCGAGGTTGATCGGCGGGGCGGCGGTGGACATCGGGATTCCTCGGAGACGATGGGCTCCTCTCCCGAGGATCGGCGCTTCGGCGCTCTATGTCGGCGATATGGGTCGGTCGGGCGGCGTATGCAACCGCAACCGCAACCGCCCCATTCCTCGTCATTGCGAGGAGCCGCAGGAGACGCGGCAATCCAGGCCCGCACAGGAGATAGTCGCGAGCTTCTCGTGCAGGCCTGGATTGCTTCGCCTGAAGACATCGCCGCAATCGAACGATATGAACCCGCGATGGCCCGACTGCTCCTGTTCAACAAACCCTTTGGGGTCTTGTCGCAATTCACCGACCGCGGATCGCCAGCAGCTCGGTCGACATTGTCGGACTACATTGCGGTGAAGGGCGTCTATCCCGCCGGTAGGCTTGATCGGGATAGTGAGGGCCTGCTGTTGCTGTGCGATGATGGGCGGCTGCAGGCGCGAATTGCCGATCCGCGCTTCAAGCTGCCAAAGACCTACTTTGTGCAGGTTGAAGGCGATCCGCAGGAGCTGGAACTCGAGCAATTGCGGAAGGGCGTCCGCCTCAAGGATGGCATGACCCTGCCGTCCGATGTTGCTCGCATTGACGAGCCCGACCTGTGGCCGCGCGATCCGCCGATCCGCCAGCGCAAGCTGATCCCCGACAGCTGGCTAAAAATCACCATCCGTGAAGGGCGCAACCGGCAAGTGCGCCGAATGACGGCGGCGGTCGGCTTGCCCACCCTTCGGCTGGTGCGCTGGTCGATCGGCGACTGGACTGTCGCCGGGATCGCGCCGGGCCAGTTCGAGGAGTTCTCGGGTCTGGCCGAGGATGCCAGCGGTTCGTACAAAGCCAAATCGGCAGGGTTTTGATTTCCAATGAATTATCGCCATTCCTTCCATGCTGGCAACAGCGCCGATGTCGTGAAGCATAGCCTGTTGATCGCCCTCGTCCGGGCCTTGCAGCT
Source organism: Sphingomonas montanisoli (assembly GCF_008274695.1). GTDB lineage: Bacteria > Pseudomonadota > Alphaproteobacteria > Sphingomonadales > Sphingomonadaceae > Rhizorhabdus > Rhizorhabdus montanisoli. The sequence goes on from NZ_VTOU01000001.1 coordinate 452,087, forward strand.
CAAACAGGGCGCGCTGACCCTGATCGATACCCATTCCGGTTGCGGGCTCTACGACCTTGACGGCGACCAGGCCCAACGCACTGGCGAGGCCACGCAGGGCGTGCTGCGGACCTTTGCCGATCCGAGCCCGTTGCTGAACGACTACCGCGCCGCCGTGCAGGCGGTAAATGCCGGGACCGAGCAGCACCTCTACCCCGGCTCACCGCGCATCCTGGCGCAGCTTCTGCGCCCGCAGGACATCCTGATCCTCAATGAAAAGCATCCCGAGGATGCCAGTGCCCTGCGCGACGCGATGCGCGGCACACAAGCTGCCGTGCATGAGCGCGACGCCTACGAGCTTTGGCTGGCTATGGTCCCGACCCGCACCGGGCGCGGCGTGGTGGTTGTCGATCCGCCGTACGAGCAGACAGACGAACGCGCCCGCATCACAGCCACCCTCGCCGCCGCTTACCGCAAATGGGCGCATGGCGTGACGGTGATCTGGTATCCGCTGAAAGACCGCGCCACGCATCGGCAGTGGAAGGCGCAGTTACGCAGGCTTGGCATCCCTAAGTTCATGGGCGTGGAGCATTGGCTGTACGATAGCGTTCAGCCGGGTATCTACAACGGCGCGGGTCTGTTCATCGTCAACCCGCCATATGCCTTCACGCAGGCGCTGCCGCCTCTGTTGGAAGCTCTCCGCGCCGCGCTGGCGCCAGAAGGGCATAGGGGCGAGATCACGAGCGGTTGGTTGGGCGAAGTCGATCGGACCGGCAGCTAAGTCCCAATGTCGGTCGCCTCGGCTGCCGGCTGCTGTGGGATGACCAGTAGTAAGCCGCAAAGCCGCCGCAACATTTAACATTGACAGAAAAGAACAAATAGAGTACATATTTACCCTATCGCGCTCGCGCGCCGCTCTTTCTCACAGTTGGCCGGACCACCCCACTTGCGACGGCCTCGCATGGGGAGAGATTCCCGCGGTGACGTGGTGACAACTTTGACAACTTCCGACACCTGATTGACTCTGCGACTCGTCCCCTGCGGACTGCCCTATCGCTGCGTAAATCGGATCGGGATGGCGTCGTAGCCGGCGATCACGCCGCTCGGTTTCAGGCGCACTTCGCCGTCGAACGCCACGTCGGTCAGCCGCGCGGTGACGATCTCGACCGCTTCGGCCATTTCGGCGCGGGCGAGGATTTGGCCGATGCAGACGTGGCGGCCAAAGCCGAAGCCAAGATCGTATAACGGCTTGGGTCGATCGAGGCGGAAGGCGTGCGGTTCCACGAACATCGTCGCATCGCGGCCGGCGGCGGACAGGTTGAGCGAGACGATATCGTCCTTTTCGAAGCGGTGCCCGTCGCGTTCGAACGGCTCGTCAACCACACGCATCTGGCGCGGCGTGCCGGGCGAAAGGCGCATCCCCTCCGCCACCGCATCGGCCGCGAGCTCGGGATCGGTGCCGATCCGATCCCACAGCCCCGCGTCGATGATGCTGTGGAAGCAGCCCGCCAACGTGAAGCGGGTCGTGTCGTGCCCGCCCAGCATCAGGAACACGATCGCCCAGATCAACTCGGTCTCGGACAACTTCTCGCCCGCTTCCTGCAGCGCGATCAGCGATCCGACGAAATCGTCCTGCCGGTCCTCCCGCCGCCGCGCGACGACGCCCTCAATATAGGAATAGAGATAGGTGAGCGCCCCTTCGAGCACTGGCAGGCCCGGCTGGATCGGCCGCTGCCCCAGCATCCGCAGCTGCACGGTCGCATCGGCAAAGTTGGGCACATCCTCCGCTGCGATCCCCAGGAACTCGGCAAGGACCGCGATCGGATAGACATGCGCGAAATCGGCAACGAGGTCGCAGCGTCCTTTGTCGATGAAGCGATCGACGAGCTGGTCGGCGATGCGCCGCATCTGCGGGCGGAAACCGTTGACCCGCGCGGGCGTGAACGCCTTCAGCACGATCGCGCGGATGCGATCATGCTTGTCGGGCGCCATGAAGTTTAGGTTCCCCTCGCGGATGAACTCAAGGATCAGCTCACTTGCGCCCACGCGGCGGAAATAGTCGACGTTGCGGGCGACCATCCTCTTGTCGCGAAAACCCTCGCGCACCGCCTGGTACGACAAGATCTCGGTGCCGTAGATGCTCGTCGCCAGCGTATCGCGCTGCCCGTTCGAAAAGGGGCAGACGGCGTTCGGATCGCGATAGAAGGCTTCGGTTTCGGCGGCGATCGTGGTCAGGTCGCTCATTGGTCATCCTCATCCATTCGCGCGACCGTCTGGCGGCCGTCCTGTCTTGTCCATAGTCTATCCTGATCCTACCAACCCTCGCGTCAACCGCCTCAGGGGAGAAACTATGTCCGCCGAAATCGCCATCCGCCTGAAGCGCCTGCCCGGCGGCGAAGGGCTGCCCCTGCCCGCTTATGCTACCGCGCATGCTGCAGGGATGGATGTGGTCGCCGCCGAGGATCTTGATCTGGCGCCCGGCGCGCGCCACGCGGTCGCCACCGGCTTCGCGATCGCGATCCCCGAAGGCTACGAGGTACAGGTGCGCCCGCGATCGGGCCTCGCGCTCAAGCACGGCATCACCTGCCTCAACACCCCGGGCACGATCGATGCGGATTATCGCGGCGAGGTTCGCGTGATCCTCGCCAATCTCGGCACCGAACCCTTCCCGATCCGCCGGGGCGAACGCATCGCGCAACTGGTGCCGGCGGCGGTCCAGAAAGCGGGGTTCGTCGAAGTCGACGAACTCGACGAAACGGCGCGCGGCAGCGGTGGTTTCGGGTCAACAGGGCGATAAGCGCCAATTTTCACCAAATAAAACATTCGCTTGTCGGATATGATCCGGGCTATTCCATATTTGCATGATTGTGATGCACGCTTAGCTACGGAACCGTTGATGGATTTCCACTTTGCCTGATCCAAGCATCCTTCCAGTGGACGAGGAGCGCCGCATCGCCGCGCTCTACCGCTATGCCGTCCTCGACACGCCTCGCGACGGGACGTTCGATCGGATCACGCAGATCGCGGCGCGCATATTCGACGTGCCGATCGCCATCGTCAGCCTGGTCGATCAGGATCGGATCTGGTTCAAATCCTATCACGGCGTCGACGTGCCGCAGATCGGCCGCGATCCCGGCCTGTGCGCGTCGGCGATCCTGGGCCGCGAAGCGTGGATCGTGACGGAGGCGAATGTCGATCCGCGCACGCTGACCAACCCGCTCGTCGCAGGCGCATTCGGCCTGCGTTTCTACGCGGGCGTGCCGCTGCGCACCCATGACGGGTTCAATCTGGGGACGTTATGCGTGATCGATCGGGAGCCACGCGAGGTTACCCCTGCGGAGATCGCGCAGCTCGAAGATCTGGCGGGCGTGGTGATGGAGCACATGGAACTGCGCCTCGCAACACGGCGCACGACCGAGCGAATGGCCGTGATCCAGCGCGAGGTCGATCACCGCCTGGTGTCGAACCTCAACACACTGTCGCTGATGCTGATGATGCAGCAGGACATGGTCGTCGATCTGCTCGCGCGGCACCAGTTGCGCGACGCGGCGAGCCGGATCAGCGCGATCGCCGATCTGCACCGCGCCTTCCTTACCACCGGCTGGGGCGGACCCGACAATCCCGCGCCGGAGCGCGTGGCGGGCCTGACCTATCTGCGCCGCCTGTGCGCCAAGCTCGCCGAGATGCTCGACGGGCGGATCGAGGTTGGGGGCACCGAGATCATCCTGCATCCGCTGCAGGTTCAATCGATCGGCCTCATCGTTCACGAACTCGCGATGAACGCGCTCAAACATGGCGCCCGCCGCGTCGCCATCACGCTCTCGGCAGCGGGACGCGGCCGGCACGAGCTTATCGTCGCGGACGATGGCCCCGGTCTGCCCCCTGGATTTGACCCGCAGGACGATCATGCCGGGATCGGCATGTCGATCGTCACGGCGATGAGCGAACAGCTCGAAGGTGAACTGGCCTTCGGACCATCGGACAAAGGCGGCGCGCGTTTCGCCATATCGTTTCCCGCGACACTGTCCGTACGCTGAGCCTAGGCCGCGTCGCCCTCGGCACAGTCGGCGCAGCAGCCGCGAACCTCGATGACCGGGCGGAGCCGCGAAAAGCCCGCCTGCTCGGCCGATCCCCGCACCGACTGGGCGAGCTTGTCGTCATCGACATGCGCGACCCGACCACACACATCGCAGACCAGGAAGATGCAGTCATGCTCGCATTCGGGATGCGCGTTGGCGACATAGGCGTTCGCGCTCTCGATCCGGCGCGCAAGATTTGCTGCGACGAACACGTCGAGGATGCGATAGACACTGTTGGCGGCGACGCGACGGCCGGTCGACTTCGACACCGCCTCGGCCAGATCGTAGGCCGACGCGGGCTTTTCAGCCCCGCTCAGCGCATCGAAAATCTCAGCGCGCATCGGCGTCCACTGCTCGCCTGCGCGCTCGAACGCGCGCCGCGCCGCGTCGGTGAGCGAAGAGCCTTCGTGGATATGATGCTGATGTGCTGTCGCCATAAGGCGAATCTAGGGGTTCGTCAGGCCAGAGGCAACTGCGACGCGACCGTCTCTCGCCGGTTCAGGAAATGCGCGATCGCGACGAAGGTCACGCCGGCCATTGTATAGGCCACCTCGCCCGGGCCGTGCCGGACGAACAGAGCCATCGACATCAGCGCGATTCCGATCGCACCGAGCAACATCGGCACGGGGCGACGGTGCTGCGCGAACCCGCGGCCTAGCCCGATGATCGCGAGGAAAATCGCAAGGCCCAGCCCGATCTCGTGGATCGCCGGATGCAGCAGCGCCCCGCCCGCCGTCGCCAGCACCGCGACCAACAGCACGCTGGCCGCGCAATGCACGAGGCAGAGCGCCGAAAGGCCGATCGCCAACCGGTCGAACAAATCGCGGGACATACGGGGACGAATCACGAAACGCTTCCTCTCACCGCCCATATGGCATGGCGACGCGAAGGATACAATATAACATCAGCCGCACACTCGTCATTGCGAGCGCAACGAAGCAATTCAGGCCCGAACTCCGGGAGCTTCGAAACCTTCTCTCGCGAGCGGCTGGGTTGCCGCAGGAGCCTAAGGCCCGATTTTCCAGCGGCCCTGCTCGTCCTGCTTCCAGTAACGTGGCTCGATGCCCTCGCGGCCGGCAAGGGCGCGCCATGCAGTCCGGGCGCCCGCGATGCTTTCGGCGTCGAAGAAATAGAAAGCGCGATCGAAATCGATCGCCTCGTCGCGCCATATCCCGTCGGCCAGCGCGACGTTGCGGGCGCCGTTGCCGGCTGCGACGTCGGACGCAATCAGGACAGGCTGCAACGCATCGTCCCCGCCCACGCGGGCATGCGGCAGGAAGCTGTCGGGCGTGTTGATCCACAGCGCCTCGTCGATCTTCTCGGCCAGCGCATCGTCTTCCGCGACCACCAGCAGGCGACCGCCGGTTTCGAGCACCCTTTCCGCGATGCGCGGCAATACCCGATCAAGGGGGAGCCGGGTCAGATGATAGAAATCGACCTGCACCCGGCCTTATCCTTAGCCTTCGAAGTTGTCGGCGATGAAGCGATCGAGCAGGCGCACGCCGAACCCGGTTGCGCCCTTGTCCCACGTCGCGCCGGGCTTCGAGGCCCAGACCATGCCGGCGATGTCGAGATGCGCCCAGCGTACGCCATCGTCGATATACCGCTTCAGGAAATGTGCGGCGGTGATCGATCCGCCTTCACGCGGACCGACATTCTTCATGTCGGCGATCGGCGAGTCGATCAGCTTGTCGAACGGATCGGCGAGCGGCATCCGCCACAGCTGATCGCCCACCGCCTTGCCCGCGGCATCGAGTTGCGTGGCCAGGCTGTCGTCGTTGGCGAACATGCCGCCATATTCGTGGCCGAGCGAGATGATCATCGCCCCGGTCAGCGTCGCGAGGTCGACGATCGTCTTGGGGCTGTAGGTCTTCTGCACCCAGGTCAGCGCGTCGCACAGGACGAGGCGGCCTTCGGCATCGGTATTGATGACCTCGATCGTCTGGCCCGACATCGACGTGACGACATCACCGGGGCGCTGCGCGCCGCCATCGGGCATATTCTCGACCAGACCGCACACGCCGATGACGTGCGCCTTGGCCTTGCGGCCCGCGAGCGCCTTCATCGCACCCGCGACGGCACCCGCACCGCCCATGTCCCACTTCATGTCTTCCATGCCCGCCGGCGGCTTGAGCGAAATGCCGCCGGTGTCGAAAGTTACGCCCTTGCCGACCAGCGCGACCCGATCCTTGGTGCCACCGGTCCCGTCCCATTTCATCACCAGGAGGCGTGGTTCGCGCAGCGAGCCCTGCGCCACGCCGAGCAACGCCCCCATACCGAGATCGCGCATCTCGGCAACGCCGAGAACGTCGATCTGCACGCCGAGTTCGGTGAGGTGCTTGCAGCGTTCGACGAAGCTTTCGGGATAGAGGATGTTCGCGGGTTCGGCGATCAGCTCACGCGTGAACATCACGCCTTCGGCCACCGCCTTCTTGGTCGCCCAGGCATCCTCGACGCCCGCGCCGGCCCCGACGATCACGATTTCTTCGAGCGACGGACGCTGCTTGGCGTCAAGCTTGGTGCGATAGGCGTCATGCCGCCACGACCGCAGCGTGGCGCCAAAGGCGAGCGAGGCCGCAGCTTCGCCGGTCGCCGTCTGGCCGAGTTCGATCGTCAGGCCAGTCTCGCCCGACGTCAGCAGCTTGGCGACCAACGCCGCGCCCGCACGCTCATAATCGCCCCGCGCGCCGACGCCGACCAGCAGGATGCGACGCAACGCGCTGTCGGTTTCGGCAAAGAATTCGACCACCCCGCCTGTCTCGCCATCGAAACGGTTCGCCGAAGCGGCGCGGCGCGCGATCGCCTGAACCGGTTGCGGCAACGCCGCGAGCGCGGCACCGCCAATCGTGCCGGGCGCCACGACGATTGCGAGCGCCTGGTCTCCGCTGGGGCGGCTGGCGGCGAAACGAACACGCATATTGGGAACTTCCTTCTTGGGCTTTGGCGTTCCTTAGAGCTTTTCGAGACGCTTAGGGAACCCCGATACAATATTGCGGAAGGATTGCGGGACGCGCCGGGGGATGCGATAGGCGACGCCATAAGCGCCGGTCGAAGCGGGGTTCAGTGAGAAAATTTGTTGCTATCCTGGCGGTGACGACCGCGCTCGCCGGGACTCCGGTTGGGGCGCAGAACCTGCTGGAACCCGCCGCTGGTCCGCCGAGCCAAGGCGACGCGCCTACGCCCGCGAATGAAGAGGAAGTGACCTTCGCTTCCGACACGATCACCTATGACACCAACGCCGAAGTTGTGGTCTCGACCGGCAATGTCCGCATGGCGCGGCAGGGCGATCGGCTGCGTGCCGACAGGGTCGAATGGAACCAGAAGACCGGAGAGGTGCGCGCGTCGGGCAATGTCGCGGTCGTCAATTCGGGTGGTGACACCGTCTATGGCGACAGCGTCGTCCTGACCGACTCGCTGCGTGACGGCGTGGTCGAAAACCTGCTGCTGGTCCTCAACGACGGCGGTCGGCTTGCGGCGAAGCATGGCGTGCGCAAGGACGGCGTGTCGACGCTGACGATGGCGGCCTACACGCCGTGCGCGGTGCTCGACAGCGATGGATGCCCCAAGGAACCGATCTGGAAGATCAGCGCGACCAAGGTCGTCCACGATCCGGGTAAGCATCGCATAAGCTACGACAATGCGCGCATCAGCTTCATGGGCACGCCGATCCTGTGGCTGCCAGGCCTGTCGCATCCCGACGGATCGGGCGCGGGCGGCGGATCGGGCTTTCTGCTGCCTCAGGTCAAATATAGCCGGGTCAACGGCGCCGAATTTGCTCTGCCCTATTATTTCCAGCTCGCGCCCAACCGCGATCTTTCGATTACGCCGCACGTCTATTCGAAAGTGCTGCCGTCGATCGAGGCGCAATATCGCCAGCTGACCAGCAACGGCGCGTGGCAGGCGGCAGGCATGCTGACCTACGGCACCCGCGTGCCGATCAATTCGGTCGGCGCGAACCCCAATTCGGATCGCACCTTCCGCGGCTATATCGACGCGAACGGCAAGTTCCAGTTGGACCCCTACTGGACGATCAGCGGAGCGACCCGCCTCGCATCCGACCGCAGCTTCATGCGCCGCTACGATATCTCGCGCGACAGCCGGCTGCGCACGACGATCAATGCCGAACGGATCGACAATGACAGCTATCTGTCGATCTCCGGCTGGGCGGTTCAAACGCTACGGATCGGCGACAGTCAGGGCCAGCAGCCGATCGCGCTGCCGCTGATCGATTATCGCCGTCGCATCGCCGATCCGCTGCTGGGCGGCATCGTCTCGCTCCAGGCCAACACGCTGGCGATCACCCGCACCGGGGGGCAGGACACGCAGCGCGCCTTCACCTCGGCGCGCTGGGATCTGCGCCGATTCACTGGCTTCGGTCAGGAACTGACGCTTACCGCCTATGCGCGCGGCGACGTCTATCACACCGCCAATATCTCCAGCACGATCACCCCCAGCTATCGCGGCGATCCGGGCTGGACGCCGCGTGGCATCGGCGCCCTCGCGGCCGACCTGAAATGGCCCTTCCTCGGCCCGTTCCTGGCCGGATCGCAGCGGATCACCCCGCGCGTGCAGATCGTCGCGACCCCCCGCACCAAGAACCTCGCCATCCCGAACGAAGATGCCCGCTCGATCGATCTCGAGGATTCGAACCTGTTCGCGCTCAACCGCTTCGCCGGTTACGATCGGTGGGAAGACGGCAACCGCGTGACCTATGGCGCCGAATGGTCGGTCGACGTGCCGGGCATCGCCTTCTCGACCGTGATCGGCCAGAGCTATCGCCTGAACAGTCGCCCCTCGATCCTGCCGCCGGGCACCGGGCTCGACGGCCGCTTCTCCGACATCGTCGGACGCACGACGCTGCAATATGGGCGGTTCCTGGAGATCACCCACCGTTTCCGCGTCGACAAGAACAGCCTGTCGATCCGCCGCAACGAGCTCGACGCCACGATCGGCAGTCGCAAGACCTATGCGACGATCGGCTATCTGCGGCTCAATCGGAACATCCCGACCAGCGCGATCCCCGAGGATCTGCGCGATCGCGAGGAAGCGCGTCTGGGCGGGCGGGTGCAGTTCGCGCGCTATTGGTCGATCTTCGGATCGACCACGATCGATCTGACCGGACCCAAGGAAGATCCGCTGTCGACGGCCGACGGCTATCAGCCGGTCCGCCACCGCCTGGGCCTGCTCTACGACGATGACTGTTTCGAGCTCGGCGTCACCTGGCGACGCGATTATGACGCGGCCGGCGATGCCCGCACGGGCAACACATTCCTGTTACGGGTGGCGCTCAAGAACCTTGGCCGCTAAGCGTGCGTTCAGTCGGGCTCCTTTAGGGGCAGGTCGACTTTGTGGGGAACGAGGATCCTACCTAGCGTGATTAATCTGTCTTTGAAGTTCAAGTCGCGCCTGTTGCCGGTTGCCGCACTCGGCGTCGTGCTGGCCGTTGCTGCCCCGCTGGTCGCCCAGACTGTGGACGAGCCTGACAATAGCGGTCTCGACCTGCCCAAGGACATCGCCGTCTTCGGCAGCCGCGATCCCAATATCCGCAAGGCGACCGCGATCGTGAACGGCACGATCATCACCGCCACCGACGTCGACCAGCGCCTCGCGCTCGTCCTGGCGGCCAATGGCGGCGATCAGAAGGTGCCGGAGGACGAAAAGGAGCGTTTGCGCCTGCAGGTGCTGCGCAACCTGATCGACGAAACGCTCGAGATCCAGGAAGCCGCCGCGCAGAAGATCGAGGTGCCCGCCGCCGAGGTCAACCAGACGATGGCGCGCGTTGCCGCCAATGTCCGCCGAAACCCGACCGAGTTCGCGACCTTCCTGAAATCGCAAGGGTCGTCCGCTGACTCGCTCAAGCGGCAAATCCAGGGCGAAATCGCGTGGCGCCGCGTGCTCAGCCGCCGCGTCGAGCCGTTCGTCAACGTCAGCGAGGAAGAAGTGCGCGCGATCATGGCGCGCCTGACCGCTTCGAAGGGCGCGACCGAATATCATATCGGCGAAATCTTCCTGTCCTCGACGCCCGAGGCGATGCCATCGACGCAGGCCAATGCCGAGCGGATCATCGAGCAGATTCGCAAGGGCGGCTCCTTCCAGGCTTATGCCCGCCAGTTTTCCGAAGCATCTACCGCTGCTGTCGGCGGCGATCTGGGCTGGGTGCGCGGCGAACAGCTGCCCGAGCAGCTCGCCGCTGCCGCCGCACAGATGTCGAACGGCATGCTCAGCCCGCCGATCGCGGTGCCGGGCGGCTATTCGATCATCGCGCTGATCGACAAGCGCCAGGTTCTGACCGCCGATCCGCGCGATGCGATTCTCGCACTCAAGCAGCTGACGATCACCTTCCCCGCCGGATCGACCCAGGCGTCGGCCGCCCCCAAAGTCGAGGCATTCGCCAATGCGGTGCAGACGATCCAGGGCTGCGGCAAGGTCGCCGAAGTTGCAAAGACGGTCGGCGCCGACGTGGTCGACAATGATCAGGTGAAGATCCGCGATCTGCCGCCGGTGCTGCAGGAAATGATGGTCGAACTCCAGATCGGCCAGGCATCGCGCCCGTTCGGTTCGCTGACCGAGGGTGTTCGCGCGCTCGTGCTGTGCGGCCGCGACGATCCGCAAAGCTCGTCCGACCCCTCGTTCGAACAGATCTTTTCGCAGGTCGAGGAAGATCGCGTGAATCGCCGTGCGCGCCGTTACCTGCGCGATCTGCGGCGCGACGCCGTGATCGAATATCGATGATGCCGGCGGCGGAGCGGGCATGACGATCGCACCGCTCGCCATCGCGTTGGGCGATCCGGCGGGCATCGGTCCCGAAATCGTTGCCAAAGCCTGGACAGTCCGGAACGTCCATGCGCTGCCGCCTTTCTTCGCGGTCGGCGATTGCCGGTCGGTCGAGCGGGTGTGGCGGGGGCCGATCAAGCGCATCGGATCGCCCGATGAGGCGCTGGCGGTCTTCGACGATGCGCTGCCGATCATCCAGATCCACGATACAGGCGAGATTGTCCCCGGTGAGCCCGATCTCGCGGGCGCGCGCTGCGCGCTCGACTCGCTCGAACTTGCGGCCGGGCTCGCGCGATCCGCGATGGTGGGTGGGCTCGTCACCGCCCCTGTTTCGAAAGCGCAGCTCTACGCGATCGGCTTCACCCATGCCGGGCAGACCGAGTTCGTGGCCGAACGCTGCGGCATCGCATCGAGCAACGCGGTGATGATGCTGGCCGGCCCGACATTGCGCGTGGTGCCGATCACCACGCACCTGGCGCTGCGCGACGTGTTCGATGCGCTGTCGATTGAGCTGATCTGCGCCAAGGCGCGTGCGACCGATCGCGGCCTCGCCCGCAATTTCGGGATCGAGCACCCGCGTCTCGCGATCGCGGGGATCAATCCGCATGCGGGCGAAGGCGGTGCGCTCGGCACCGAGGAAATCGACCTGATCATGCCCGCGATCGAGATCTTGCAGGCCGAAGGTATCGACATCGTTGGCCCGATGGCGGCCGACACGATGTTCCACCCGCGCGCGCGCGCGCAATATGATTGCGCCTTGTGCCTGTACCACGATCAGGCGCTGATCCCGCTGAAGACGCTGCATTTCGACGAAGGCGTCAACATGACGCTGGGCCTGCCGATCGTTCGCACCGCGCCCGATCATGGTACCGCCTTCAACATCGCCGGCAAGGACATGGCGCATCCCGGCGCGATGATTGCCGCGATCACGCTCGCGGCCGAAGCGGCGCGGAATCGTCTGCTCAGCGCGTGAAGCCCAAGGCGATCCCCGGTCTGCCACCGCTGCGTGAGGTCATCTCGCGGCACGGCCTCTCCGCCGACAAGGCGCTGGGCCAGAACTTCCTGCTCGACAGCCAGTTGCTCGATCGGATCGCGCGCGTGCCCGGCGATCTCGACGGTGCCACGGTCTATGAGGTCGGTCCCGGCCCGGGCGGGCTGACGCGCGCGCTGCTCGAAGCCGGCGCGAACGTCGTTGCGGTCGAACGCGATCGACGCTGCCTTGATGCGCTCGCCGAGCTCAACGAGGCATCGGGCGGGCGGCTGCGCGTGATTTCGGGCGACGCGATGAAGATCGATGAGCGAACCGAGGCCGGCGACGGCGCGCATATCGCGTCAAACCTACCCTACAATGTCGGAACAGCCTTGTTCGTTCGCTGGATGACGCTGGCCGACTGGGCGCCGTGGTGGACATCGCTAACCTTGATGTTCCAGCGTGAGGTGGCGGACCGGATCGTCGCCAAGCCCGATACCGACGCTTATGGTCGGCTGTCGGTTCTCGCCCAATGGCGCGCGACCGCGACGATCGCAATGCCTGTCCACCGCTCCGCCTTCGTGCCGCCGCCCAAGGTGATGTCGGCGGTAGTCCACGTCATGCCGGCCGCACAGCCCGAGGGAGCGTCGATCGGGACGATCGAAGCCCTAACCGCCGCCGCCTTCGGGCAGCGCCGCAAGATGCTGCGCCAGAGCCTGAAAAGCGTTCCAGGCGCGGTCGATGCATTGGCGACGGTCGGCATCGCGCCGGAGCGTCGCGCCGAGACGGTCAGCGTCGATGAATTCGTCGAACTGGCGCGGGTGCTGGGAAAATAATCCTCCCCGTCAGGGGGAGGATGATAGGATCAGTTCGTCTTGGTGGTTTCGGCGCCCTTCGGCGGAACCTTGGTGTTGTTCTGCGCGGCCACAACGGCAGGCGGCGGCCCCTTGGCGATTGCGGCGGCGAGCTGGGTCGCAGGCGCGCACTCGGTCTTGCAGAGGGTGCGGACGCGCGCGAGGTTGGCGCGAGCGCGCTCGACCGCACCGCGCTGAACCATCGCCTCACCCTGCGCGCCGAGCGCATTGACGTCGTTCGGCTCGATCGACAGCGCTTCGAAATACATACGGATCGCCTTGCCCGGCAGCTGCTGCGCCTGCGCGACACGGCCGAGTGCCACGAACGCGCCCCGGTTGCGCGGATCGATCGCGAGCGCGGTTTCCAGCGTGTCGTTGGCGGCGGAGAGGTTGCCCGCCTTCAGCTGCGACTGGCCTTCCGCCAGAAGCGCGAGCGACTTGGGATTGATCTGATCATCGGCCTTTTGCGCGACGACGGTGCTGGAGACGGTAGCAAGCACAAGCGAGAGGGCGATGGCCGGCGGCGAGAAACGCATCAACATCTCCAACAGATAAGCAGGCCGCGAGGCTATCATGCCTTTATGAGCCTTGCGACGAAAAAGCCGTCGGTTCCGTCCATTTCCGGGGTCAACAGCTTTCCGGGGCCACGATACGCACCCGCAGTGAACAAATCCTTGTCGGATTGGACTCGCGCGCCCGTTCTGGTCATCCGATCGACGAACGCCTGCACCTGCCCCGCGCCTTCTTCATCCAGCACCGAGCAGACGGCATAGACGAGCGCACCGCCCGGCTTCACCAGCGTGAAGGCAATATCGAGCAAGTGCGACTGGATCGCCGTGAGCCGTGCCAGCCGATCGGGCGTCAGGCGCCAGCGCGCCTCGGGATTGCGCCGCCAGGTGCCAGTGCCCGAACAGGGCGCATCGATCAGCACGACATCGCAGCCGTCGACCAGGTCGGCGACGGCATCGCCTTCGCGATTGGGATTGAGCAGCCGATTCTCGATACCCGCTGCCCCGGCGCGCTCGGCACGCGGCGCGAGCCGTGCGAGCCGCGATCGATCGGTGTCGGCAGCGATCAGACGGCCCCCGCCCTGCATCATCGCGGCGAGCGCGAGCGTCTTGCCCCCTGCCCCTGCGCACAGATCGAGCACGGTCATGCCCGGCCCGGCGCGCGTGGCGAGCGAGATGAGCTGGCTACCCTCGTCCTGAATCTCGACCAGACCCTGCGCCCATTCGATCGAAGCCTCGACCTTGGTGCCTTCAGGCAGACGCAGGCCAACGGGCGAGTGCGCGGTGGGCTTCGCCTCCGGCAGCGCCGCCAGCATCGCATCGCGCGTCGTTCGCGCACTGTTGACGCGCAGATCGAGCGACGCGCGTTCGAGCAAGGCCAATTGCCCTGTCTCGCCCAGAATAGGCGCGACTTTCGCCGCAAGCCATGCAGGGAGCGCGGCCGCCGGCGAACCCGCTTCGTCGGGCGCGATGGGCGCCGGACAATGGGGCGAGCCATCGAACAGTGCCGCCAGCGCAGCATCCTCGCGCGCCAGGCCGACCAAAGCCGCACGGCCGTCCACCGGCCGCTCACCGGCACGACGGATCGCACGATAGACGAGTTCGCGCACCGCGCGCCGATCTTTCGAACCGGCATAGCGTCGCGTCTTGAAATAGCGCGCGATCAGCGTGTCCGCCGCCGCCCCCGCATCGCGCGCGGACGCGACGATTTCGTCGAGCAGATCAATCGCCGCCTGGGCACGGGCCTGGGGTGTCACAGCGGCCCCATGGAAGCGTCAGCGCGTCGGATAGTTCGGCGCTTCGCGGGTAATGGTGACGTCGTGGACATGGCTTTCCTTGAGGCCCGCATTGGTGATGCGGACGAAGCGCGCTTTCTGCTTGAGCTCGGGGATCGTCGCCGCGCCCGTATAGCCCATCGCCGCCTTAACGCCGCCGACCATCTGGTGAATGATGTCCTTGGCCGGTCCCTTATAGGCGACCTGCCCCTCGATGCCCTCGGGCACCAGCTTCATCTGATCCTTGATGTCGCCTTGGAAGTAGCGATCCGCCGAACCGCGGCCCATTGCGCCGAGGCTGCCCATGCCACGATAGCTCTTATAAGCGCGGCCCTGATACAGGAATGTCTCGCCCGGCGCCTCTTCGGTGCCCGCCAGCAGCGAGCCGACCATTACGCAGCCCGCACCCGCCGCCAGTGCCTTGGCGAGATCGCCCGAGGTGCGCAGGCCGCCATCGGCGATCACCGGAACGCCCGATTTGGCGGCTTCCTCGGCCGCCTCCATCACCGCGGTAAGCTGGGGCACGCCGACGCCTGCGACGACGCGGGTGGTGCAGATTGAACCCGGCCCGATACCGACCTTCACGCAATCCGCGCCCGCATCGATCAGCGCGCGGGTCGCTTCGGCAGTCGCGACGTTGCCGGCGACGACCTGGACCGAATTGGACAGGCGCTTCACCCGCTCGACCGCGCGGGCGACGTCGCGGTTATGCCCGTGGGCGGTATCGATCACGATCAGATCGCATTCGGCATCGACCAGCGCCTCGGTGCGCTCGAAGCCCTTGTCGCCGACCGTGGTGGCCGCGGCGACGCGCAGGCGGCCGACCGAATCCTTGGTGGCGTTGGGATAGCTGACCGCCTTCTCGATATCCTTGACGGTGATCAGGCCGACGCAATGATAGGCGTCGTCGACGACGAGCAGCTTTTCGATCCGGCGCTGGTGCAGCATCCTCCGCGCCTCTTCCTGCCCCACGCCGACACCGACGACGGCGAGGTTCTGGCTGGTCATCAGTTCGGACACCGGCTGGGCAGGGTTCTCGGCGAAGCGGACGTCGCGATTGGTGAGGATGCCGACGAGCTTGCCGCTCGCCTCGACCACCGGAATACCCGAAATGCGGTTCGCCGCCATGATCGCGCGCGCTTCGCCCAGCGTCTGATGCGGGCTGATCGTGATCGGATTGACCACCATGCCCGATTCGTAGCGCTTGACCGCGCGGACAGCGGCGGCCTGCTGTTCGACGGTGAGGTTGCGATGAAGGACGCCGAGGCCGCCCAGCTGCGCCATCACGATCGCCATGTCGGCCTCCGTCACCGTATCCATCGCAGCGGACAGGATCGGGATATTGAGGCGGATCGCCTTGGTAACCTGGGTGCTGGTGTCGGCCGAACTGGGCAGCACGTCCGATTCGCCGGGCCGGAGGAGCACGTCGTCGAAGGTGAGGCCGAGGCTGATGTCCATGAGGGTCCGAATCCTTAGCGGGGCGTTGGATTCGGGGCCGTATATGCCGGGGATGACGCTGGCGCTACCCCCTGTCGTCAGTCTTCTCCGGAGATCAGCACGCGGTTGCGACCGCCGTTCTTCGCTTTGTACAGCGCTTCATCGGCGCGCTTGAGCAGCGCATCGCTGTCCTCGCCCGGCTGGAGCTGTGCAACGCCGGCCGAGAAGGTGACGACATCCATCGCCTCGCCGGTGTCCTTGTTGACGAAGCTGCGGTTGCCCAGTTCGTCGCGGACCTCGTCGACGCGCATCGCCGCGCGGCGCGCCATGATCCCGTCGAACAGGACCAGGAATTCCTCGCCACCGAAGCGGCTGACCAGCGTGTCTTCACCGACGCCGTCGGTCAGCGCCTCAGCGAACATCTTGAGGATGCGGTCGCCGGTGTCGTGGCCGTGGGTGTCGTTGATCTTCTTGAAATGATCGATGTCGCAGAAGGCCACCGACAGCGGGTAGCCCTCGGCCTCGGCCTGCGCGATCGCCTCCAGCAGCTTCGCCTGGAAGGCGCGGCGGTTGGCGAGGCCGGTCAACGGATCGCTCTCCGCCGTCGCCTGTGCTTCGGCCAGATCATCACGCAACGTCGCCATCTGTTCGCCCATCGAGCGCAGCTGCGCCTCGGCGTCCTGGGTCTTGCCGATCATCGTGCGGGTCAGTTCGACGAGCAGGCCCAGCGCGGTCTGCGCCGGAACCCCGCCCTTGGTCATCGTGCCCGCACCGCTGGCGAGCGCGCTGCCATAGGCCTTCACGTCGGCGGTCGACTGGGTGACCAGGCCAGCGGCCATCGTCATGTTCTGGTGCGCGCGGCCGAGCAGCTTTTCGAGCAGCTCCGACGAAATCTGGTTGGATGCGGCAGCAGAGATCTCCGCCGCCACCTCGGGACGCAGCAGCCCGTCCCGCTTGATCGCGCCATCGATGGCGGCGACCAGATTGGGATCGTCCGAACTGAAGAACTGGTGCGCCAGATCATAGTTGAGCGGGGTCGGGTCGAGCTTGTTCGCGCGCAGGAAGCCGCCGATCCGTTCGAACAGGTCGACGGTGCGTTCGGCGCCATTCCAGGCGGCGGTCTTATCGGCGACGGGGGGCTTTCCCTGGAACATGGCACCCACATGAAGAGGTTTGACTGCTTTGCCGTAACCGAGCGACGGTTAATTTTCGGTTTGCATCATCCTTAGGTCGAACAAAGTCCCGCGGTTGAACCCACCGCGCCGCTGCGCTAACCGGGATGTCAAATTCCGGGAGGCCAAACGGTCCCATGACGGCAACGATCGCGCTCGTCGATGACGACCGCAACATTCTCACCTCGGTCTCGATCGCGCTCCAGTCCGAAGGATTCGTCGTCCGAATCTATTCGGACGGGGATACGGCGCTGCGCGCGCTGCTCGACAATCCGCCCGATCTGGCGGTTCTCGACATCAAGATGCCGCGCATGGACGGGATGGAGCTTCTCCGCCGCCTGCGCGAGAAAAGCGATGTGCCCACGATCTTCCTGACATCCAAGGACGATGAGCTGGACGAGGCGCTCGGCCTGGCGATGGGCGCGGACGATTATATCACCAAGCCCTTCTCGATCCGGCTGCTCGTCGCCCGCATCCGCGCGATCCTGCGCCGCACCGATGCGCGCGCCGAAAGTGCCGAGCCCGATGCGCCACCGGCCGAACGGATCACGCGCGGACGGCTGGAAATGGATCCGGCGCGCCACAAGGTCAGCTGGGACGGGAAGGAAGTGACGCTGACCGTCACCGAGTTCCTGATCCTGGAGGCGCTGGCCCAGCGCCCCGGCTTCGTGAAGTCGCGCGATCAATTGATGGACACGGCCTATCAGGACGATGTCTATGTCGACGATCGCACGATCGACAGCCACATCAAACGCCTGCGTCGCAAGTTTCGCGCGGTCGACAATGAGTTCAAGGCCATCGAGACACTCTACGGCGTAGGTTATCGATTCGGTGAAGAATAGGGACGACGTCCTTCAGGGGTCGGCGCGCACGTCGCTGACCACCCGCATCCTGGCGGTAAACATCTTCGCGCTCGCCTTGCTTGCGGGTGGGTTCTTCTATCTCGACAGCTTTCGCGCCCAGCTGGTCGATGCCCGCATCGCCGAGGCAGAGACACAGATCGGGTTGATCGCCGCCGGCGCATCGGCCGTGCCGGGCGATCGACAGGGCCGGCTGCTGGCAGAATTCGGTGAACAGACCGACATGCGGCTGCGCCTTTACGATGTGACGCAGCCCAAAGCATCGCCCGTGTTCGACAGCTGGTCGATCTCCGCCCCAACCTATGAGTTGCGAGACCCGACCCAGGAAGACTGGGAAAAGCGCGTCGCCCGCTTCCTCGATCGGCTGATCGACCGGATCGTGGGCGCGGACCGGCCGGGCTTCTTCGAGGAACCGGCGCACGACACGCTATCGAGCTGGCCGGAGGCGGTCGCGACGCTACGCACCCATAGCACCGTCACCGATGTCCGCCGCGCGGCTGACCGGACGCCAGTGGTGGTCGGCGCGGTGCAGCTGCCGCGATCGAACCATGTGCTGCTGTCGACCGAAAATCAGCGCGACATCGTCCGCATCGTTCGCGCCGAGCGGCTTCGGCTCGGTATCGTCCTGCTGATCGTGGTCGGCATGTCGGTGTTCCTGTCGCTGTTCCTGGCGCGCACGATCGTGCGGCCTCTGCGCCGCCTTGCGCTCGCGGCGCATCGGGTAAGGCTGGGCCGCGCACGCGAGGTGCAGGTGCCCCGCCTCCCCTCGCGCCGCGACGAGATCGGCACGCTCGCCCGCGCGCTCAGCGACATGAGCATGGCGATCCGCCAGCGCATCGACGCGACCGAGGCGTTCGCCGCCGACGTGACGCACGAACTCAAGAACCCCCTCGCCTCGCTGCGATCGGCGGTCGACAGCCTCGCGCTGGTCAAGGATCCGGCGCTCAAGGAGCAGTTGGTCGACGTGATCCGCGACGATGTCGGCCGGCTTGATCGCCTGATCACCGACATTTCGGAGGCCTCGCGCGTCGATGCCGAGCTGGCACGCGCGCGCTTTGAGACGATTGATCTCGGCGTGATGATCGAGGGATTGCTGCAGGCGCGCGAACAGCGCGGGCTGAACGCGGATGTCCGCGTCGCCTTCGCCCGCCCGCATCGGGGGAGCGCGGTGGTGTTCGGTGATGGATCGCGCTTGACCCGTGTGGTCGAGAACCTCGTCGACAATGCGATCTCCTTCTCGCCGACCGGCGGTCTCGTCCAGGTCGCGGCGACGCGTGACGGCGACGATGTCGTGGTGCGCGTCGAGGACGAGGGGCCGGGCGTGCCGCCGGAAGCGCGCGAGGCGATCTTCAACCGGTTCCACAGCGTGCGCCCCGAAAGCGAGGCATTCGGCCGCCATTCGGGCCTCGGCCTTGCCATCGCAAAGGCGATCGTCGAGGGGCACAATGGCTCGATCGAGGTGATCGACCGCGATACCGGTCCCGGCGCGAAGTTCGTCATCCGCCTGCCGGTGGCGAGCATATGAGCGGCGGGCAGCCCGGAACGCTGATCCACGCGACCTGCGTCGCGATCGACGGGCGCGGGCTGCTGCTGGCAGGGCCTTCGGGCAGCGGCAAATCGGATCTCGCGCTCCGCCTGATCGATCGCGGAGCGCGGCTGGTGTCGGACGATTATACCCGTCTCGAGGCGCGCGGCGACGTGCTGATGGCGTGCCCCGCTCCCCGGATCGAGGGGCAGATCGAAGTGCGCGGCGTGGGGATCGAAGAAGTCGAGCCAGCAGGCGAAACCCCGGTCGCGCTACTCCTTCAGCTCGACGAAACGCCCGAGCGCCTGCCCGATGTCGAGGCGCCCGTGATGACGATCGAGGGAATAGCGATTCCCGCTCTGCCCTTCGCGCCGTTCGAGCATAGCGCGCCGATCAAGGCCGAGGCAGCGCTGCGCCGCTATGGTATAGGCCCGCAATGACAGCCCCCCGCCCCGATCGCATCCTGTTCGTCACCGGCATGTCGGGGTCGGGCAAGAAGACCGCGCTCAAGACGTTCGAGGATATGGGCTGGGAGACGGTCGACAACCTGCCGCTATCGCTGGTCGATTCGCTGCTCGGCGCGGCGCCGGCCGAAGGAGCGCAGGGGCTGAGCCGCCCGGTCGCGATCGGTATCGACAGCCGCACGCGCGAGTTCGACGTCGCCCGTATTGTGCGCGGCGTACGCCAATTGCGTGACGACCAGGGTCGTGATGCATCGATCCTGTTCCTCGATGCGTCGGGCGCGGAAATTGCGCGCCGCTATTCGGAGACGCGCAGCCGCCACCCGCTCGCGCTAGACCGACCGATCGAGGACGGCATCACCTATGAGCGCGAGCTGATGGCTCCGCTGCGCGAAGCCGCCGATCATCTGATCGAGACGACCGGGCGCACCACCAACGATCTGCAGGCGCTGCTCCGCCAGTTGTTCGGTGCGACCGGGCAGCCCTCTCAGCTGACGGTGATGAGCTTCGCTTTCTCGCGTGGGGTGCCACGCGATGCCGATCTGGTTTTCGACATGCGTTTCCTGCGCAATCCGCACTGGGATTCCGATCTGCGTCCCATGACGGGACTCGACGCGGCCGTAGGCGAATATATTTCCGCCGATCCGATCTGGCCGGAGAGCCTGCGGCGGATCGAGGAACTGCTTTTGCTGTTGCTTCCGCGCTACGAAGCGGAAGGAAAAAGCTACGTCACCATCGCCATAGGCTGCACCGGCGGGAAGCATCGTTCGGTCCATATGGCGGAGACCATCGCTGCGCGGTTGCGCGACGCAGGTTTTTCGCCCACGTTGCGACATCGCGATCTGGTTCTGAAGAAACCGGACGTTCAGGGGGATGGCCGAGCCGGGGTAATGTTGAAACGGTCGGACGGATGAGATGATCGGATTGGTGCTCGTGACGCATGGCCGCCTGGCGGCCGAGTTCGTGACGGCGATGGAACATGTCGTGGGCCCGCAGACTGCGATCGAAGCGATCTGCATCGGCCCCGACGATGACATGGAGAGCCGCCGCGCCGATATCGCGCGCGCGGTGAAGGCGGTCGACGGCGGTGACGGGGTGATCCTGCTGACCGACCTGTTCGGCGGCACGCCATCGAACCTCGCCATCTCGCTGATGGAGCCGGGTCGGGTCGAAGTCATCGCCGGGATCAACCTGCCGATGCTGATCCGGCTTGAAGGGGCGCGCAAGATGATGAAGATCAAGGCCGCCGTAGCCGCCGCCCGCGATGCGGGACGCAAATATATATCGGTCGCGTCGGAAGTTTTGGGAGAAGCTGCCGCATGAACCTGGTCCTTCAAAAAGAAGTCCAGATCACCAACATCCGGGGGCTTCACGCCCGGGCCAGTGCGAAATTCGTTACCCTCGCAAGCGCGCAGAGCGCCGAGGTAGAAGTTGAAAAGGATGGATCGAAGGTCGCGGGCACCTCGATCATGGGGCTGATGATGCTGGGCGCCGCAAAGGGCGACAGCGTGATCATCTCCGCCAAAGGCGACGGCGCCGAAAAGGCGCTCGCCGTGCTCGTCGAGCTGGTCGAGGGCAAGTTCGGCGAGGATTGACCTCGCCTCTCGCTCGATTAGGGGAAACAGATGCCCCGCCAGATCACCGCCTTTTCCAACCCGCTGATCAAACGCGTCCGATCGCTGCGTGAAAAGCGGCATCGGCGCGATGAGGGTCTGTTCCTGGCCGAAGGGCTCCGTATCCTGACCGAAGCCGCCGACGAAGGCGTGCTGCCCGATTACATCTTCTTCGCCCGCGACGGCGCCAACCATCCGCTCGCCCAGCGCCTGATCGCCGATGTCGAAGCTAAGGGCGGCGAAGCGATCGAGACCGAGCGGGACATCCTGTCCAAGCTGTCGGGGAAGGATAACCCCCAAGCTGTGATCGGCGTCTATCGCGAACTCGACACCAGCCTGTCGCGGATTGACCGATCGAAAGCCGACATCTGGATCGTCGCGCAGTCGCTGCGCGATCCTGGCAATCTCGGAACGATCCTGCGCACGGGCGATGCAGTCGGCGCTGGCGGGCTGATCCTGGTCGACGATTGCGTCGATCCCTTCTCGGTCGAATCGGTGCGCGCGACGATGGGCGCGTTGTTCACGCAGAAGATCGCGCAGGCGCGCTGGCCCGAATTCCTCGAATGGCTGCGCGCTGGCCCAGGCCAGCTTGTCGGAACCAGCCTGAAGGCGACCCACGATTATCAGGCGCCTCGCTACGAAGCGCCCACCTTCCTGCTGGTCGGCAACGAGGCCCAAGGGCTTCCGGCCGATTATGAGGCGGAGTGCGACCTGCTGGTGAAGATGCCGATGCTCGGCAAGGCCGACAGCCTGAACGTGGCGGTCGCGACCGCGGTGATCGCGTATGAGGTGCTGAACCAGCGCAGGGCGAGATGAGCGACGGTAAGCCCGTCAACTACATCACGCCGGCCGGCTATGGGGCGATGCGCGCGCGTTATGAGGATCTATTCGCCAAGGAACGCCCCGCTTTGGTCGAGGTGATCAGCTGGGCCGCCGGTAACGGTGATCGATCCGAAAATGGCGACTATATTTACGGCCGCAAGCGACTGCGCGAGATCGACCGCGAACTGGGACACCTCTCGCGCCGCATGAAATCGGCCAAGGTGGTCGATCCGGCGAAGCAGGAGGACCGCAACCGCGTCTATTTCGGCGCGACCGTCACCATCATCGACGAGGAGGATAAACGCCGCACCGTCACCCTGGTCGGCGAGGATGAGGCCGATGCGAGCGCGGGCCGGATCAGTTGGCGATCCCCCCTCGCCCACGCGCTCAAGGGCGCCGCGATCGGCGACCTGCGGCGCGTTCGCCTGCCGGCGGGCGAGAAGGAATGGGAGATCGAGGCGATCGTCTATCCGGTCGCCTGATCGAACCCCAATAGCCCAAGAAATCCGCGCGCCTCTCGCAGTATTGCCCGACGCGCATCAACCTTCCGCATAATAGGATAGAATCGAACTCGGCGTTTCGTTTCGGTATAAGCACGCCTTGCGGACTATCGATGTGATTCGGTTTCCGTTGCGTTGTGGGGGTGAGTGATGCCTACCGTGTTGAGAGCAGGGGCGGACGAAAGTACCGGCCTTTCGGTTGCCGAACGCTGGACCCATTTTAGCGACGCTGTCGAACAGTTGAGCAGCGCGCGGACGCTGGACGCGGTCGTCGCCCTCCTTCGCCGCCACGCCCGCCGTATCGTTGGTGCGGACGGGATCGCGATCATCCTGCGCGACAACGACAAATGCCACTACGTCGCCGAGGACGCGAAAGCCCCGCTGTGGGCCGGCCAGAAGTTTCCGGCGGAAACCTGCGTCTCCGGCTGGGCGATGATCCATAACGAGACCGCGATCATCCCCGACGTCCAGGCCGACCCGCGCGTCCCCTTCGAGGCCTATCGCCCTACCTTCGTGCGCAGCATGGCGATGGTGCCGATCGGCCGGCCCGAGCCGGTTGCGGCCATGGGCGCCTATTGGTCCGAAACGGGTGATCCGAGCGCGAATGAGATCGCGCTGCTTGAAGCACTTGCGCGCTCGGCCGCGACCGCGATCGAGAATATGCGGCTGATCGGATCGCTGGAGACGCTCAACGCCAATCTGGGCCAACGCGTTGCCGAACGCACCGCGGAGCTGGAAAAGGCGCAGGAAATCCTGCGCCAGACCCAGAAGATGGAGGTGATCGGGCAGCTGACCGGCAATGTCGCGCACGATTTCAACAATCTCCTGTCGCCGATCATGGCCAGCCTCGACCTGATCCTGATCCGCGCCAATGGCGACGAGCGGCTGCAACGCAGCGCCACCGTCGCGATGGACGCGGCCGAGCGCGCCAAGACGCTGATCCAGCGCCTCCTCGCCTTTGCCCGCCGCCAGCCGCTCAGCACCAAGCCGGTCGGGCTCGACAAGCTGACCGAGAATATGTCGAGTCTGCTGGCCAGCACCGTTGGTCAGCGGATCGAGCTGCGCATCGACTGTGCGGGTGGCCTGCCGCCGGTGCGCATCGACGAACATCAACTGGAAATGGCGGTCCTCAACCTGGTGGTGAACGCGCGCGACGCGATGGGCGACGGCGGTAGGTTGGTCCTCTCGGTACGCCTGCCGGGCCTGGGCGAGCCACGCCCCGCAAATCTGCCCGCCGGCGATTTCGTGCGGCTGGCCGTCACCGACACCGACAGCGGCATGGACGCGCACACACTGAAGAACGCGATCGAACCCTTCTTCTCGACCAAGACGAGCGGACAAGGCACCGGCCTGGGCCTGTCGATGGTCCACGGCCTGATGGGCCAGCTCGGCGGAGGCCTGGAGCTGCACAGCAAGCCGGGCAAGGGCACCGAGGTCGCCCTGTGGCTCCCCGTAGCCAAGACCGCGATCGAGACGCCCGAGGCCGAACCCGACGTGGAAGGTGAGGCAAGCCCCGGTTCGGTCCTGATCGTCGACGACGAACCGATCGTGCGGTCGGGCACCGCCGACATGCTCGAAGATCTGGGCTACAAGGTGGTCCAGGCCGAAAATGCGCGCCAGGCGATCGACCTGATCGAAGGCGGCTTCGTGCCTTCGCTGGTCATCACCGATCATATCATGCCCGGCATGACCGGTGCCGAATTCGCGCTGCGACTGCGCGTCGAGCATCCCGACACCGCGATCCTGATCATCTCGGGCTACCAGGGCATCGACCTGATCGCCCCCGACATCGTTCGCCTGTCCAAGCCGTTCCGACAGATCCATCTGGTCGCGAGCATCGCGGCGGCGCGGGATCAGGTCGCGGCGTAAAGGATCCGAAGCGAGCCTTATTCTCGTCTGTTTCGGTTCCAATCCACTAGGCTGTCGCTTGTCATTGCTGAAATTGTGGCCAAATCTGCCGTCCTTTACGGTCGGGGGGCCACATGATCGACAGTCGCGCCATTCGCTATTCACTCGGCGCGACCTTGATTCTGGCGACGATATTGCATGCGGGCCGCCTGTATTTCGAAATGCCCACAAATTCGATCGATGGCGCGTTTCAGACCTATAGCGCCGTCAGCGCCTATGCCCGCGGTCAAAGTCTGGGGGTGGATTTCCAATCCTATCTCGGCGCCCTCATGCCATTGGCGATCGTTCCGATATTCCTCGTCCTGGGCAAGACTGTATTCGCGTCGACCGCATCGGCCGCCATGCTCGCCTGTGCGGGGTTGTACTTTACGTTCGTCGTGCTGCTTCGCCTGACGACGCAGCTCACCAAAAGCGACGCAGCTCTCTGGGCGATGTCGGCCACGTTCCTCGGTATCGCGGGGATCAAGCTGTGGGCGATGATGGTTTTGCCCGGCGTGTCGCTCAAGGCGCTGCGCTTTGCACTCCCGTTCGTTGTCGCGCTGCCGATGTGGGCGCTGCTGACGAAGAGTCAGGTCAAGGCCGCAAGCCAGCAACTGCCGTTGCTTCCGTGCGTCGCACTAGGAGCAGTCATCGCCATCGCCTCGCTCTGGTCGAACGACGCAGGCATACCGTGCCTCATCGCCGCAACCACGGTTCATGCGACGCTGTGTTTTCGAACGCTGGACCGCGTCGCGGCCATCACCGCGATCGCGACCGTGCTGGCATCTACCGTCACCACAATCGTCATGATCGTCATGCTGCTGACCCACGGCGCGCCGGCGGATTGGCTGCACTACACATTCGTATCGACCCCGACCGATCAACCCTGGTTCTTCCCGCCCTGGTCACCCGACGAACGGGTTCTGGGGATCACCGACATCCTCCACATCCTGAAAATGCCGACCGGCTGGACCATCGCCTGCTGCGGCGCGACAGCCTGCATCGCGGGATACCGGCTGCTGGCCCGGCAAGGCGAAGCCGTCTCCACTGCGATGGTCGCTTTCATCTATGCAGCCACGACCGGCATCGGCCTTCTGCCGCAACTGGCGGGGCATCTGAACGTCGATTACGGCTTCGGCACGGTCGTCCCTGCCCTGTTCGCGCCCCTGTGGCTCGTCCCGCGGCTGGGCGTTGCAGCCACACGATGGCTGATGTCGCGCTGGCGGGTGCACATAGCCTGCCTGCTTGCCCTGCTCGCGCTGGCTGCCATCGCCGGGAGCGTCCATGCGCGCCTGAAACGTGGTTATGCTTATAGCCCGACGATCGGCGCCTATATCGATCCACGCGAAGCCGACACGTTGGCAACGATGGACCGCGCCGGACCGATCATTGCCCGCATTTCACCCGATCCCAAAGACCGCATCCTTTCGACATATTTTTCCGCGCTCAGCATCGCCGCGCAGGCCGATTCCCCCACCCGCTATGGATCGATCATCCATGTTCTGGGGGATGATGCCCGCCGCGAATATGTCGCCAAGATCCGCGATACCGATTTCGCACTGGTGACCACGATAAGCCCCGAATCGTCCGCCTGGGGTGGCTGGAATCTGCGCGCATCGTGGTTTGCGATGAAGCTTGTCGTCGAAACCTATGAGCCATTCGCAAAATCCGCGCAGCACATTTTCTGGAAGCGTCGCGAGACGCCGCTGCCACCGCCTGCGGCCATGTCCTGTACCGTGCGAACCATCGACGACGGGGCCGTCGAACTGACCTTTTCCGATATCGCCGGCAAAGCTGCTTCAGACGGCGCTTGGTATGTCGATGTCGGCGTCCGGGTCAGCCACGTCGCCGATCGCTACTGGATCGCCACCGAGGTCATCAGCCCTGCAGAGAAGGCGCTCGTCGTGAGCAGGAAAAATGCTTGGGTCGATTTCCCGAGCTATGGACTGCCGCCGGAAAAGCAGCTCACGTTGATGGCCGAACATGCCACGGGAAAGCCAACGCGGATCACGCTCAAGGGGGTTCCGGGGCCATCGGTCAAACTTAGCGGGCAATGCGTCGCAATGCGCATCGCGCCGGTGGCACTCGTGGGCGCGCTGCCCATTCTTAATGACCGGACCCTGCGCGACGCGCTGACGCCCCGCCTGCCCCACGGCTGAAAAGACGGGACGCTTACGAAAAAGGCCCGCGGTTTCCCACGGGCCTTCGTGTTTGGATCGAATCGGGGAGTGCTTAGTAAACGCGGGCCTTCGGCTTGATATATTCGATCTCGTCGGTGAGCGTGTATTCGTGGACCGGGCGATAGTCGATCTTGACGTCGCCCTTGTCGAACCAGACGACCGTATGCTTCATCCAGTTGGCGTCGTCGCGGTTCGGGAAATCCTCGTGCATATGCGCGCCGCGGCTTTCCTGGCGGTTGCCCGCCGAGTGCATGGTGACGACCGCCTGGGGCAGCATGTTGTCGAGCTCCATCGTCTCGACCAAATCGGTGTTCCAGATCAGCGAGCGATCGGTAATCCCGACGTCCGACAGGCTCTCGTAAACACGGTCGATCTGGGTCCGGCCCTCGGTCAGCAGCGCGGTGTCGCGGAACACGGCGCAATGCTTCTGCATCGTGTGCTGCATGTCGAGGCGAATCTGCGCGGTCGGCGTGCCGCCCTTGGCATTGCGATAGTGATCGAGACGGGCGAGCGCCTTGTCGTCCGACTCCTTGTTCACCACGCCATGCTTCGAGTTGGGCTGCACCAGCTCCGCAATGCGGAAGCCGGTCGCGCGGCCGAACACCACGAGATCGATCAGCGAGTTCGAACCCAGGCGGTTGGCGCCATGGACCGAAACGCAGGCCGCCTCGCCCACCGCGAACAGGCCGGGGACGACCGCGTCGGGATTGCCATCCTTCAGCGTGACGACTTCGCCATGATAGTTACACGGCACGCCACCCATATTGTAGTGGACGGTGGGCGTGACCGGCAACGGCTGACGCGTGAGATCGACGCCGGCGAAGATCTTGCCGGTCTCGGTGATGCCGGGCAGGCGCTCCGCCAGCACCTTGGGATCGATATGATCGAGGTGCAGGTAGATATAGTCGCCGTTCTTGCCGACGCCGCGGCCTTCGCGCATCTCCGCCGCCATCGAGCGGGCGACGACGTCGCGCGACGCAAGATCCTTGGCCGACGGAGCGTAACGCTCCATGAAGCGCTCGCCTTCGGAGTTGGTGAGGTAGCCGCCCTCGCCGCGCGCACCTTCGGTGATGAGCACGCCGGCGCCGTAGATGCCGGTCGGGTGGAACTGCACGAACTCCATGTCCTGCAAAGGCAGGCCGGCGCGCAGCACCATGCCGCCGCCGTCACCCGTGCAGGTGTGCGCCGAGGTGGCCGAGAAGTAGGTGCGGCCCGAACCGCCCGTCGCCAGCACGGTGGCGTGGCTGCGGAAGCGGTGGATCGATCCGTCTTCCATGCAGAGCGCGATCACGCCCTTGCACTCACCATTCTCCATGATGAGATCGAGCGCGATATATTCGACGTAGAAGTCCGTGTCGTACTTCAGGCTCTGCTGATAGAGCGCGTGAAGCATCGCATGGCCGGTACGGTCGGCGGCGGCGCAGGTGCGCTGCACCGGCGGGCCGGCACCCATATTCTGCATGTGGCCGCCGAACGGACGCTGGTAGATCGTCCCGTCCTCGTTACGGCTGAACGGCACGCCGGCATGTTCCAGCTCGATCACGGCCGCCGGCGCTTCGCGCACCATATATTCGATCGCGTCCTGGTCACCCAGCCAGTCCGAACCCTTGACGGTATCGAACATGTGCCAGGTCCAATGGTCCGGCGAGTTGTTGCCCAGCGAGGCAGCAATGCCGCCCTGAGCCGCGACCGTGTGGCTGCGGGTGGGGAACACCTTGGTGATGCAGGCGGTGCGCAGACCCTTTTCCGCGCAGCCCATCGTGGCGCGCAGACCCGAGCCGCCCGCGCCGACGACGACGGCGTCATAGACGTGGTCGATGATCTTGTAAGCTTCGGCCATTATGCCGGCACTCCCGCGAAGGCGATCTTGAGGATCGAGAAGATCGCGAGGGCAGCCCCGCCGATCGCATAGAGATTGAGCAGCAGGGTCCAGAACACCTTGCCCGCTTCCTCGTGCACATAATCTTCCATCAGGACCTGGAGACCCAGGCGCAGGTGGGTGAAGACCGACGCGGTCAGCAGCACCAGCGGCACAGCGACGAGCGGCGAGGAAATCCACTTCACCACGCCTTCATAATCGAGGTGCGGCAGGCGGAAGATCGAGATGACGAACCAGGTGACGAGCAGCAGGTTGCCCGCCGCGGTCACCCGCGAGCGCCACCAATGCTGCGACCCGTGCTTGGCCGATCCCAGACCGCGAACGCGGCCGATACCAGTGCCGGTGCCCATCAGTTCGCCCCCATCTTCGCGAAGATCGTGCCCCAGATCGCGATCGTCACGACGACCGCGCCGACCATGCACACGATCGACCACAGGCGATTGGTGCGCAGTTCGTAGCCCGCGCCCACATCGAGCACGAAGTGGCGCAAGCCCGAGAACATGTGGTTGAAGAACGACCAGGTGAGGCCGACGGCCACCAGATAGCCGAACCAGCTGGTCGCGACCTTTAGAAAGGTGGCGTAGGCTTCGGGCCCCATTGCGGCGGCGACGAGCCACCAGATAAAGCCGATACCCCCGGCGACCGCGAGCGCGGTCCCCGTCGCACGATGCAGGATGGAGACCGCCATGGCCGGTCCCCATTTCCAGATCGTCAGATGCGGCGACAGCGGCCGTGCATGATTGCGCGCCATGTTCCCTCCCTTGAAACGCAGGCTCGAAACGGTCCTTAGTCAAAGAAGCGCGCCATGCAAGGCGCACGACGCGATAGATCGTGGAAAACGCTTCCTTTCGAAAAAGCGTCAACGGCTCGTTTACCAATCATCCTTATCCCGACGGCGACGCGGCAAGGCGCGAGAGGACGGATGAGTCGATGATGCAGGGTAGGGACATGGCGTTGGCGAGCCTGAGCGATGAACAGCTTCGCGAGAAGCTGGCCATCTACGACCCGCGCGGCGACCTGAACGTCCGCCTGAAACGGATCTTCGAAGGTGTGGTCGATGCGATCGACTCCATGATTCCTCGTTATGCCGTGATGCTGTTCGATCAGAGCGAGGCGGCACGGCGCTTCTTCGTGAGCATCGATCCGAACGGCGATCCGGTCGCAGGACTGCGCTCGACCTGGCTCGACGTGCCCGAAAATGGCGGCACGCTCCGTCGGCTGCACGACTGCGCCCACATGATCCGTATGATCGAGGAACAGCGGCGCGATTACAGCGTCGTCGCCAAAACTGCGACCGAGAGTTACGCGATGCTCGTTCGCGCAGTCGCCGAAATTCACGCCGATGATATCGGCCGCACGCTCGACGCTCAGGAAGCGTTGATGACGCTCAACGCGCTTTATATCGACGTTTGCACCAGTCAGCAGCGCCAGATCGAAAGCGCGCGCGAAGCCACCACCCGCACCGGAGACAGCGAACGTTTCCGCAGCCATATCTCCGACGCGCTCGGCAAGATGATCGGCGAATCGCGTGGTCTGCGTGATCGCACGGGTGACACCTCCGCCGCCGCGCGCGGCATGCTGGGCAAGGCATCCGAAGTCGCGGCCGCCGCCGAACAGTCGGCGCTGGCGATGCGCGAAGCCGCCCACACCGCCGCCGGCCTGATCCGCGCGATCGACGAGAGCCGCGCCGAAGTGGAAGTCGCCGCGCAGATCGCCACCAAGGCGGCCGAACGATCGATCCACGCGGTCGCCCTGTCCGAAATCCTGTCCGATCATGCGCTGGCGATCGAATCGATCCTGGGCCTGATCCGTGACATCGCCGGCCAGACCAACCTCCTCGCGCTCAACGCCACGATCGAAGCGGCGCGCGCGGGCGACGCCGGCCGCGGCTTTGCGGTGGTCGCGCAGGAAGTGAAGAGCCTCGCAAGCCAGACGGCCCGCGCGACCGACGACATCGCTGCCAAGATCGCCGCGATCCAGGCCGCGACCCGCCAGACCGTCGATGCCAATGGCGCGATCCGCGACATCGTCGGCGAGGTACAGAGTTCCGCCGAGCGTATCCGTTCGACGATGGAAACCCAGGCGCGCACCGTGACGATGATTACCGCCGCCGTCGACGAGACCGCGCTCGCGGCCGACTCGATGTCCAGCACCATCTCCGCGATCCGTAGCGACACCGAGACGGTCGCCGGCGAGATCGACCGGCTTGAGG
Source organism: Sphingomonas montanisoli (assembly GCF_008274695.1). Classification (GTDB taxonomy): domain Bacteria; phylum Pseudomonadota; class Alphaproteobacteria; order Sphingomonadales; family Sphingomonadaceae; genus Rhizorhabdus; species Rhizorhabdus montanisoli. The sequence continues at coordinate 483,074 of NZ_VTOU01000001.1, forward strand.
CGGGCTTCCGCGGCGTCGACAGCGAGCTTTCGAAGCTGGAGACGGTGACGGGTGATTTCGTGAACAAGCTGGCGGCTTAGTCCGCCTCCCTTACCCCCTCGTCATTGCGAGCATAGCGAAGCAATCCAATCCGAACTGCGGAATGGATTGCTTCGTCGCGTTCCGCTCCTCGCAATGACGAGCGATGTCTGACAGCATGTCCCAAGTTTTTTTCGCGCCGCCCCAAGCATCCGTGCTTTGCGTGGACAGCTATCCAGCGCCATTTGCCACGCATGGTTTCCCTGCTCGATCCCGAAGCGCGTGGGCGCGTGATCCTGGTTGGCGCCGGTCCGGGCGATCCCGGCCTGCTCACCCTGCGTGCGGTCGAGGCGCTCAAAAGCGCCGATGTCGTCGTGCATGACGGGCTGATCGACATGCGCGTGCTCGATTTCGCGCCTGCCGAGGCGCAGCGCATCTCGGTCGCCAAGAAGCGCGATCGCCACACCTTGCCGCAGGAAGCGATCAACGCGCTGATCATCGCGCATGTGAAGGCCGGATCGGTGGTCGTACGCCTGAAGGGCGGCGATCCCTTCGTGTTCGGACGTGGCGGTGAGGAGGTCGAGGCGGTGCGCGCGGCGGGCCTGAAGGTCGAGGTCGTGCCTGGCGTGTCGTCGGCGCTCGGCTGTGCGGCGGAAGCGATGCTCCCCCTCACCCACCGCGACTGGTCCAGCGCGGTCAGCTTCGTTGCGGGCACCTGCCAGGGTTTGAGCGAGCAGAATTGGGCGGGACTCGCCGGACAAGGCCGCACGCTCGTCATCTATATGGGCGTGACCTGCGCTTCGCTCATCGCCGACAAGCTGATGGCCGATGGCGTCACCCCTGATATGCCGGTTGCGGTGCTCGAACGCGGCACACTGCAGGGCAGCCGCGCGATGCGGACGCTGCTTGCGGATCTTGGTGACATGGTTCAGCGCGAGAAGGTGGTGAGCCCGGCGATCATCGTGGTCGGCGAAGTGGTGCTGCTTTCCGATGCGGAGAACCGGCTGCACAGCTTCGCCCGCCAAGCCGAACAGATGGAGATACAGCGTTGAGGATCGTCGCGTGAGGATCGTTACTGGCAATGACCTCGTGACAGGGGCGGTGACGTGGTGGACCGGCAACGGCTGGTCGGTACATGTCGCCGACGCCGTCGATGCGGGACACGAAGCCGAAGCGATCGCCGCAGTCGAGGAAGCCGCGCGCCGCGTCAACGGCCCCGTCGTGATCGAAGGCATGATGACCGACGCCGGCCCCACGCCCGCCCATATCAAGGACCGTATCCGCGCATCAGGCCCGACCTGCCGCCAGGATCTCGGCATCCGCCCCGACTTCCAGATCGAGAAGGCCTGATCCGCAATGTACCGTTACGACGAATATGATCAGGCGATCGTCGATGCCCGCGTCGAGGAGTTTCGCGATCAGGTGAACCGTCGCCTGTCGGGCGAAATGAGCGAGGACCAGTTCAAGCCGCTGCGGCTGATGAACGGGCTCTACCTCCAGCTTCACGCCTATATGCTGCGCGTCGCCGTTCCCTATGGAACGATGAGCGGCAAGCAGATGCGGATGCTGGCCCATATCGCGCGCAAATATGATCGCGACTACGGCCATTTCACCACCCGCCAGAACATCCAGTACAACTGGATCGAGCTGAAGGACGCCGCCGACATCCTCGCCGAACTGGCGACGGTCGAGATGCACGCGATCCAGACGAGCGGGAATTGCATCCGCAACATCTCGTCCGATCAATATGCGGGCGCCGCCGCGGACGAGGTCGCCGATCCGCGCCCCTGGGCCGAGTTGCTGCGCCAGTGGAGCACCTTCCACCCCGAGTTCAGCTATCTGCCGCGCAAGTTCAAGATCGCGGTGATCGGTGCCGAGGAGGATCGCGCTGCGATCCAGCTCCACGATATCGGCCTTCAGATCCGCAAGAACGATGCGGGCGAGATCGGCTTCCGCGTATTCGTCGGCGGCGGCATGGGCCGCACCCCGATGATCGGTCCGGTGGTGCGCGACTTCCTGCCCACCGCCGATTTCCTGAGTTACATCGAAGCGTGCCTGCGCGTGTACAATCGCTATGGCCGTCGCGACAATCTGTACAAGGCACGGATCAAGATCCTGGTCCACGAGATCGGGCGCGACGAATATGCGCGCCAGGTGGAGGAGGAATTCCTCCACACCAAGACGCTGGGCCTCGACGCGCCGCAGGCCGAGGTCGATCGCATCGCCGCGATGTTCGCGCCGCCCGCGTTCGAAACCGGCCTGTCGGACGAAATCGATCGGTCGGATCCCGATTTCGCGCTCTGGGTTGACCAACAGGTTAAGGCGCACAAGGCGCCCGGCTACGCGATCGTCAACATCAGCCTGAAGCCGACCGTCGGCATCCCGGGCGACGCCAGCTCGGCGCAGATCGACGTGATGGCCGACCTGGCCGAACGCTACGGCCTCGATGAACTGCGCGTCACCCATGCGCAGAACATCGTGCTGCCGCATGTGAAGAAGGCCGATCTCTACGCGGTGTGGCAGGCGCTCGACGCCGCAGGCCTCGCGACGCCGAACCTCGACCTGATCGGCGACATCATCGCCTGCCCCGGCCTCGATTATTGCGCGCTCGCCAATGCGCGCTCGATCCCGCTGGCGCAGAAGATCGCCAAGCGCTTCGAAAGCCTCGACCGACAGCGCGATCTCGGCGAACTCAAGCTCAAGATTTCGGGCTGCATCAACGCCTGCGGCCACCACCATGCCGGCCATATCGGCATCCTGGGTGTCGATCGTAAGGGCGAGGAGAATTACCAGCTCTCCTTCGGCGGATCGGCGGCGGCGGACACCAGCCTCGCCAAGATCGTCGGCCCCGGCTTCGATGAGGACGGGATCGTCGACGCGATCGAAAAGGCGGTCGGTGTCTACAAGACGCTGCGCGAAGGCGGCGAACGCTTCGTCGACACCTATCGCCGCGTCGGCGAAGCGCCGTTCAAGGAGGCGATCTATGGTTAAGTCCCTCCGGTATCGCGACGATGCCGTTCACGAAGAACCCGCCGTCACGCTAGACGCCTTCATGGGCCAGTCAAACGCGACCGCCGTCCGGCTCGAGCCGACCGACGATCCACGCGCGCTGATCCCGCATCTCGATCGGCTCGCGCTGATCGAAGTGGCGTTCCCCAAGTTTCGTGACGGGCGCGGCTATTCGATCGGGTCGATCCTGCGCGAAGCCGGTTATACCGGCGAACTGCGGGCCCAGGGCGACGTCCTGGTCGATCAGATCCCGCTGATGCGCCGTTGCGGCTTCGACAGCTTCATTGCGGATGCGGACATCGATACCGAGACGCTCGACAAGCTGCTCGCGCTCCACCCGATCGTTTACCAGCAGACGGCCGACCGGCGCCCGCCGGTGTGGGCCTTGCGGCATGGCTGAGATGGCCACGCGCGCCATTGACCGGATCGACACCGCACCGCATTTCGATGCGGACGATGTCGCGCGCCTCAATGCCCGGTTCGAAGGCGTGCCGACGCTCGACATGATCCGCACCGTGTTGGCTGAAGGGCTGCTCGATCGCGTGGCGGTCGTCTCCTCCTTCGGCGCGGAATCGGCGGTGTTGCTGCATCTGGTGGCACAGGCCGATCCCAGCGTGCCGGTCATCTTCCTCGATACCGGCAAGATGTTTCCCGAAACGCTCGCCTATCGCGACGCGCTGGTCGCCAGGATCGGCCTCACCAATCTGCGCATCATCGAGCCCGAAGCGGCTGTGGTGGAGGCGAAGGACGAAACCGGTCTGCGCTGGTCCTACGATCCCGACGGCTGCTGCGAAATCCGCAAGGTGATCCCGTTGGCCAGGGCGATGCGCGATTTCGATGCGCAGATAACCGGCCGCAAAGGCTTCCAGGCATCGACCCGCTCGGGCATCGCCCGCTTCGAACTCGACGGCGACCGGATCAAGATGAACCCGCTCGCCGACTGGGCGAAGGCCGATCTCGACGCCTATTTCGAGACGCACGATCTGCCGCGCCACCCGCTGGAGGCCGAAGGCTATCTGTCGATCGGGTGCGCACCGTGCACGAGCATCGTGAAGCCCGGCGAAGACCCGCGTGCCGGCCGCTGGCGTGGCTGGGACAAGGTGGAGTGCGGCATCCACGGCGAACCTATCGTCCGCCCGGGCGAAGAGCCGGTATTCTGACAAACACGAAAAGAGGCTCAGCGCACCGCCGGCCTCATCGTCGTCCCCAGAACAATAAAGGAGCAGCCTGTAACGGCTGCAAGCCTCAGCTCAGCAGGTAAACGCCAAACTGGTAGATCAGATAGAGCGGCGCCGCGCACACTGCGCTGCCGAACACCGTATCGATCGCACTTTCGAACATGGCCATAACAATCTCCTCTCCCATGCCCTGCTTTCGAGGGTCTTGGGTGGAGATAGACTACATGATTCGCCCGGTGAGTCAGCCCCTTTTCTGACGGTGCGTCATTCGTCGTAGGCGGGTGCGTATTGATCTTCCGCAAGGTCGGAAAACTTGGTGATCCGGGCCTCGAACTTCAGCCGTACCTTGCCGGTGGCGCCGTGGCGCTGCTTGGCGATGATCAGTTCGGAAATGCCGAAAGCGCGCTCCATTTCACGCGCCCAATCCTCGTGCTGCTGCCAGATCTTGGCATCGTCGCCCTCGATCGGCCGCTTGGGCTCGCGCGACTGGACATAATATTCGTCGCGATAGACGAACCAGACCATGTCGGCGTCCTGCTCGATCGAACCCGATTCACGAAGATCCGACAGCTGGGGACGTTTATCCTCGCGTTGCTCGACCGCTCGGCTGAGCTGGGACAGCGCGATCACCGGCACGCTCAGTTCCTTCGCCAATTGCTTGAGCCCGCGGCTGATTTCCGAGATTTCCTGCACACGATTGCCGTCGCGACTGTTGCCCGATCCCTGCAGCAGCTGGAGATAATCGACCACGATCACGCCGATCCCGCGCTGCCGCTTCAATCGCCGCGCGCGGGTGCGTAGCGCCGCGATCGTGAGACCCGGCGTGTCATCGATGAACAGCGGCAGATGCTCCAGCTCGCCCGAGGCACGGGCGAGATTGCGGAAGTCCTGCTGACTGATCTTGCCCATGCGCAGATTTTCGGAGCTGATCCCCGATTGTTCGGACAGGATGCGCGTCGCCAGCTGATCGGCCGACATTTCGAGGCTGAAAAAGGCAACCCCCGCGCCCACCGACTTGTCGTCTGCGATACCCGCATCACGATCGCGCACCAGCCGCATCGCCGCGTTGAACGCGATATTGGTCGCCAGCGAGGTCTTTCCCATGCCGGGACGTCCGGCGAGGATGATCAGATCCGACGGGTGCAGACCGCCGATCTTGCCGTTGACGCTGTCGAGGCCCGTGGTGATGCCCGAGACATGGCCGCCCGAATTGAGCGCGCGCTCGGCGGTCGCGACCGCGATCTTGGTCGCCTGCCCGAAGCTCTTGACGCTGCCTTCCTCGCCGCCTTCTTCGGCCACCTTGTAAAGCGCGACCTCGGCGGCCTCGATCTGGCCCTTGGGATCAACCAGTTCGGACGTGTCGAGTGCCTGATCGACCATCGTGCGCCCGACGCCGATGAGCGCGCGGAGCAGTGCGAGATCATAGACCTGCGAGGCGAAGTCGCGCGCGCCGATCAATGCCGCGCCGCTGCCCGTCAGCTGGGCGAGATATGCGGGACCACCGCGTTCGCGCATCTCGGCATCGGCATCGAACATCGGCTTCAGCGTCACCGGATTGGCGATCATGTTGCGATCGACCATTCGTAGTGCGGCTTCGTAGATGCGCCCGTGGAGCGGATCGTAGAAATGTTCGGGCCGCAGCCGGATCTGCACGTCCTCGGCAATGCGGTTGTCGATCAGCAACGCGCCGAGCAGCGCGGCTTCCGCCTCGATATTGTGGGGAAGCGACTGGCCCTCGGACGCTTCCGCGCCGGGCAGGATTCGAAGCGGTTCGGGCATCGCGCGAGTATCTGCCTCCCTGCCCCCGACCTCAAGCGCTGGATCGAGAAATATATTTGGGCCGATCTGTGGATAAGTCGAGTCGCAATCTTGCAATACTCATAGAGAGCATCCACAATGTAAGCATGCTTGCAAATCCCAACCCGAGCTTGGCGTTGCTGATGCACGATATTTCGCAGCGGGTGCGCTATGCATTCGATGCGAAGGCGCGTGACATTGGTGTCACCCGCCAGCAGTGGCGGACCTTGTTTCTGCTCAGCCGGATGGATGGCCCCACCCAGAGCGAAGTTGCCGAGATCCTGGAGGTCGAGCGAATCACGCTCACCCGCATGATCGATCGACTCGCCGATGCTGGGCTGGTCGAACGTCGTGCGGATCCGAGTGATCGCCGCGTGTGGCGTCTCCACATCACGACGAAAGCGGGCGGGATCGTCGATCAGCTTACCGAAATCGGCCGGTCGGTCGAACAGACATATATGTCGGCCATCAGTCCGCAGGAGGCCACCCTCCTGTTCGAACTGCTAGGCCGGATAAGAGAGAGCATGCGCGCCGAGGAAGGCAACGCCTCCACATCGCCGAAGAAGGTTTTGTCATGAACGAGATGAGCAGAGTCGCCCCCGAGGTGATCGTTGGGGAGCCCAAGCTCGCGCCGAAGCGCAACCTCAAGCGGCTGGCGCTGATGCTGTCGGTTCCGCTGCTGCTATTGGCGGCGGGCATCTATCTGTGGATCGCAGGGATGGGCAAGGTTTCGACCGACAATGCCCAGGTCAACGCGCATGTCGTCGCGATCGCGCCCGAAGTGGGTGGCCGGCTGATCGACGTCGGCGTGGTCGAAAACCAGCACGTCAAGAAGGGCGACCTGCTGTTCCGCATCGATCCCGAGCCCTATCGGATCGCGCTGATGCAGGCCGACGCCGCCGTCGGCAATGCCGAGCTGTCGATCGCGCAGGCCGAGAGCAACTATCATTCGAAGGCCGCCGATACGCTCAAGAGCGCGTCGGACGTGAGCCTGGCGCAGGATACGTTCCGCCGTCAGCAGGAACTGCTCGCCCGCGGCTTCACGACGCGCGCCGCCTATGACGCCGCCCGGGCGCAGCTCGCGGCGGCACGCGCCGACGTGGCGTCGACCCAGGCAGAAGCCGAATCGGCGCGTGCGGTCACGATGCTGCGCAACGGCCGCCACCCGCAGGTCGAAACCGCAATCGCCCAGCGCGACAAGGCGCGGCTCGATCTGTCGCGTACCGAGGTCCGCGCGCCGATGGACGGGGTGATCAGCCAGGCCGACAAACTGCAGCCGGGCGCACTCGCGATGCAGTCCTTCTCATTGCTGAACCTGGTCGCCGGCGAAGGTTACTGGATCGAGGCGAACTTCAAGGAAACCCAGCTGTCCGACATCCGCATCGGCCAGCGCGCCGAAGTGGAGATCGACGCGGTTCCGGGGCGCAAGCTGGCCGGCCATGTCATCGGCATCGGTGCGGGCACCGGATCGCAATTCTCGGTCCTGCCCGCGCAGAACGCGACCGGCAACTGGGTGAAGGTCACGCAGCGTGTGCCCGTGCGCATCCAGCTCGACGAAAAGCCCGATCGCCCGCTGGTCGCCGGCTGGAGCTCGCACGTCACGATTTTCACCGAATAATCGGCTTCACGGAGTAGGCGTCTCCTCCCCTGCCCCACCGATCCGGCCTCACCCGGATCGGTGGGGCATTTTTGTAGCGACCGCTATGGTTGGCAACCTGCCCGCCCCGCGCTAATCCGAATTCCAGCATGTCCGACCCACGCATCATCGACATCGAACTCGACGAAAAGACGATCATCTGGCGCAATGCCGATGTCGAACAGGAACGTCGGATTGCGATCTTCGATCTGAAGGAAGAGAATTTCTTCAAGCCGCTGCGCGCCTATCCGCAGGACTATGCCGGCCCGTTCAAGGTCAAGCTGCGCGTCGAGGAAGGGCGTCTGGCGATCGACATCGCGGCGGAGACGGGCGACCTGCTCGAAACCCTGATCCTCGGCCTCGCCAGCTTCCGGCGGCCGATCAAGGACTATTTCGCGATCTGCGACAGCTATTTCCAGGCGATCAAGGTCGCCACACCGCAACAGATCGAAACGGTCGATATGGCCCGGCGCGGCATCCACAACCAGGCGGCTGAGCTGCTCAAGGAGCGGCTTGAGACCAAGATCGAGGTCGACTTCGATACCGCGCGCCGCCTGTTCACCCTCATCTGCGTGCTCCACATCCGTGGCTGAGCCGGTGGACATGGGTGCGGTCGCGGGCGCGGTCCTGATCGACGCGGCGCGCACTGCGGCCAAGCACGCACACGCCCCCTATTCACGCTTCGGCGTCGGCGCGGCCGTCTTGCTGTCGGACGGGGAGATCATCACCGGCACCAATTTCGAAAATGCCAGCTATGGCCTGTCGCTGTGCGCAGAGACGGTGGCGCTGGCGACGGTCAACGCGCGCGGCCGCTTCCGCGACGTGGTTGCGATCGGGATCATCGGCGGGGCGCTGGCCAAGGATGGGACGATCAGCGGCTCCGCGCCGATCTATCCGTGCGGTCGTTGCCGGCAGATCATCAACGAGGCCGCGCAGATGGGCGGCCGCGACATCGACATTCACTGCGGATCGGCCGACGGCAGCGCGCTCGCACGCCACAGCGCGTCGGAACTGCTGCCCCACGCCTTCGGCCCGTCGGACCTGGGCATCGGCTAAGCCAGTTCGGTATCGATTTCCGCGACGACCCGCGCCGCCAGCCGATCGACCGCCGCGCGGATTTCGGCGGTGTCGACCACGTGTGGCGCCGGATCAATCGCGCACAATGTGCCGAAGAAGCTGCGATCCGCGCGAAACAGCGGCACCGACACATAACTCTGGAAGCCGTAGAGGATCGGCACCGGATGCAGCCGCCACATCGGCGCATCGGCCACGCAATCGATGAAGATGGGCTGGCCGCTCTCGCGGATCTCGTCGCAGATGGTGGTCTTGATTTCCAGTTCGCCGCCCGGCTCCAGGCCGAACTCGATCTTGTCGAGCACATGGCAGGCAATCCAGCGGCGCTCGGTGACGCGCGCGACGGCCGCGAACCCCATATTGGTCAGGTCGCACATCTCGCGCAGCACCTCGCCGACGGCACCGCTGCCGGCGATGACGCTGATATCCCGGGCGAAGCTCATGCCGCGCTTCCACAATATCGGTCCGCGATCACGATAAACCTAGATCGCGTCGGGATAGAGGAAGGTCATCAGTCGCGCCGCGAGCAAAACGATGGACTTACGTACTTCGGGTGTATCGATGACGTGCGGCTTCGGATCGACCGCGAACATCGTGCCATAGACACTCCGGTCCATCCGAAACAGCGGCACCGATACATAACTCTGGAAGCCGTAGGTGGCGGGCACCGGATGATCGCGCCATTTCGGCGCATCCCGCACGCTGTCGATATAGATCGGTCGGCCGCTTTCGCGGATTTCGTTGCAGATCGTCGCGGCGATATCGAGCTCGTCGCCCGCATTCAGCCCGAACTCGATTCGGTCATAGACCTGCAGTGCCATCCAGCGCTCCTCGGTCATTCCGGCCACCGCGGCAAAGCCCATGCCGGTAAGGTCGCACAGCTCGCGCAGCACGTCGGCCACATCGCCGTTCACCGAAACCGATGCCAAGCTCCGCTCGAAATCCAACGCGCGTGCCTCCTCCGTGCCCGACTCTAGCGCATGAGAATTGCAACGCAATCGAATGCGATCAAAGCGCTTTGAAAGCGGCTGCGGGCTGCTAGGACGGTATCGTCTAAGAGGGGAACGCGCAAAGCATGTCTATCATGTCGGACAAATGGATCCGCGAACGGGCGCAGAACGATGCGATGATCGAGCCGTTCGTCGAGGCACAGCGGCGCGACGGCTGCATCAGCTATGGCTTGTCCTCCTACGGCTATGACGCGCGGGTTTCGGACGAGTTCAAGATTTTCACCAATGTCGACAGCGCGACGGTCGATCCGAAAAACTTTGCGGCGAACAGCTTCGTCGATCGCAAGACCGACGTCTGCGTGATCCCTCCGAACAGCTTCGCACTGGCCCGCACGGTCGAATATTTCCGCGTGCCGCGCGACGTTCTGGTCATCTGCCTGGGCAAGTCAACCTATGCGCGCTGCGGCATCATCGTGAACGTCACCCCGCTCGAACCCGGCTGGGAAGGGCATGTGACGCTGGAATTCTCCAACACCACCCCGCTCCCCGCCAAGATCTACGCCAATGAAGGCGCGTGCCAGTTCCTGTTCCTGCAGGGCAACGAGCCGTGCGAGGTCAGCTATGCCGACCGCGCCGGCAAATATATGGGGCAGCAGGGCGTCACGCTTCCCCGGCTATAATCCATGAAGCGCATCGGCATCGTCGCGGGCATGCCCGCCGAACTTGCGGCTTTCGCGCCCGCTACGGCGCGCGCGCGCGTCGCGGGGCCGATCGTCGTCGAAACGCTGATGCTTGGCGCCAAGCAATGCTTCCTCGCCTGCGCGGGGATCGGCAAGGTCGCATCGGCGAGCGCCGCCGCGCTGCTCGTACATCGTTACGATGTCGAACTGCTGATGGTGATCGGCACGGCGGCGCGGATCGGCCTCGGCCCGGGTGGCGCGTTCCGGATCGTCGATGCGGTGCAGAGCGACTATGGCGCGCGATCGGACAGCGGCTTCGCCCGTTTCGATCCCATGGCCTTGCCGTTCGGCATTCCTCCCGCGCTCACGCCCTATAAGGCGTTCGAGCTTCATGCGATCGCAGCCGTTCCGCCTGCGCGAATCGCCAGCGCGGACATGTTCGTGGAAAGCGCGGGCCACGCCGCCGAGATCGGCATGTCATTGGGCGCGACCCTGATCGACATGGAAACGGCGGCGGTGGCGCAGTTCGCTACGCTCAACAATATCCCCTGGGCCGCGATCAAGGCCGCGACCGATGCGGCGGACGAGGACAGCGCCGCCACCTTCCTCGATCAACTCGCCCGCGCAGCCCGGGCCGCAGCGGAGGCGGCCGAACAGGCTATCGCGGCGCTTTAAATCCTCAGCGAGCCGGCCGCTCGCCCAACGCCGCCCGGACCATCGCCTCCCAGATGAGGGGATCGCCCGCCTTGGCCATCTCGGCATCGGGTTCGCGCAGCGTGCGCAGGACGGCAATCGCATCCTCGCGATAATCGGGCCAGGCGGCGTCGACCGCGCGGGCGGCCGACGGCTGATCCCCATGTGCGTTCGCGCTGATCCGCTCACCCGCCAGCACGCGAGCGATCCGCTCGATGGCGCTGCGTTCGGAAATGTTCATGTCGGCGATCCTCCCGGATCGACAATCACCGAACCAGCGCGGTTGTTCCGTTACGGCGACGACGGATCGCCATCCCGACCAGGGCGAAGCCCGTCAGCATCGTCATCCACGTCGCCGGATCGGGCGCGGCGCCCACGATGCTCTGCCCGACGGTAAGATCGTCAAACTCGAACCCGCCCCCGCCGTTCTGGAGCAACTGGACCTTGTTGAAGGCGGAATCGCTCTTGAAGTTGAAGAAGGCATAGGCCTCCCCCGTATTCCCGCCGCCGAAGGGATTGCCATAATAGGCATTGTTGAACGTGGGCGATCCCTGCAGCACAGATTGCAGCGCCCAGGTGCCGAGCAGAGTGTGGTTGTTTATAGAGTGCGACGGTATTGTTGCCGTCGAGCGCCGAGCCCCAAAGCCCGAAATAGTTGACCGACGTCGACAGGTTGATCGTCGTGTTTCCGGTGACGCTACCATATCTTCCGGTGCCGCCGACACCGCCATAGACGTTGGCGTCATAGCTGTTGATCCAGCCGCTGCTCACCGTGCCGGTGATGCCCGAACTCCCGAACGCCAGGTTCGCACCGCCGTTGATATTGCCGTTCAGCGTGTCGCGCGCGAAATTATAGCCGCTGAGCGTCGGCGCGCTGCCCCCCGCCCCTTCTACCGACACGAAGACCGCGCCCGATGCCGGCGCCGCCGACAAGAGCGCCATCAGAACTGGAAAAGCTGCCCGCACGATCTCACCACGTCCCGATACGTCCCCGCGCATTCGATTACGCGCAATTCCCTAACGACTCAATGTGGGGACCATCTTGAAACGATACAGTTAGTTAGCTACCTAATCATTATGAGTCGATCGAGTCACGAGCGGGATATTGCGCAGCGCATGCCGATGCTGACGCGCGCATGGCGGCAACTGGCGGATGCGGTACTCGTCGAATTCGGCGTTTCCAATTCGACATCCTGGTGCCTGCTCTGGCTCGACCGGCTTGGTCCCGATGTCCGCCAGACCGATCTGGCGCAGGCGATTGGCATCACCCAGCCCTCGCTGGTCCGCCTCGTCGATCAGCTTCAGCAGAGCGGCCTTGTCGTTCGGGTGCAGGATCCGGACGACAAGAGGTCCAACCGCCTGCTGCTCACCGACGAAGGCCGGCACCTTGCCGGCACGATCGAGGCGCGCCTGCGCGATGTCCGCGCAGAGTTGTTCGACGGGCTGAGCGACGCCGATCTCGAAACCGCACTACGCCTGATCGACACGCTGTCGGAGCGGATCGCGGAGCGTCGGGGTTGAGCCATGGGCGAACGCTTCGGCCTTCCGGCCGCCTTGTTCTCGATCAAATGCTTCGTGGCGGCGATGCTGGCCCTGTTCGTCGCGTTCAGCATCGGGCTTGAGCGACCCTACTGGGCCTTTCTGACATCCTATATCGTCGCACAGCCACTGGCGGGCGCGGTGATTTCGAAGGCGGTCTTCCGCCTGATCGGCACCTTCGTCGGCGCGGTCGCCGCCGTGGTGATGGTGCCGGCGCTCGTCAACGCGCCTGAATTGCTGTCGCTCGCCTTCGCAAGCTGGCTCGCACTGTGCGTGTTCGTGTCGCTGCTCGATCGCACACCCAAATCCTACATGTTCGTCCTGGCCGGCTACAGCGCGTGCATCATCGGCCTGCCCAGCGTCGATGCGCCTGCGCAGATCTTCACCGTTGCGTCGCTGCGCGTGCAGGAAATCAGCATCGGTATCCTTTCCGCCAGCCTGGTCCACGGTCTGATCCTGCCCGGATCGATCACGGGCGTGCTGCTGGCGCGGGTGGAGGCGATATTGCGCGATGCCGAACGCTGGTCGCGCGATGCGATCGCGACCGATCCGGTTCCCGAGGTCGAACAGGAACGCCGCCGCCTCGCGCTGGACGTGACTGAGCTTCACCAACTTTCGATCCACCTGCCGTTCGACGTTTCGCGCCTCGCCCCGCGCGTCCGCACCGTGCGTGCGCTGCAGGACCAGCTGTCGATGCTGCTCCCGCTGGGCGCGGCGGTGCAGGATAGGCTGGAGAATGTGCGGCGCGAAGGCGGCGAAGCCTCGCCCGAGATCGCCGCCCTGCTCGACGACGTTCGCGACTGGCTTGCCGCGCCGGGCGACGATCGCGACACCCGTACCGCTATCACAGCCGAGCTGATCGCGCGGTGCCGCGCGCTCGAGCCCGATGCCGGCCCCGATATGTCGTGGCGCGAGATGCTGCGGCTGAGCCTGCTCGCCCGCCTCGCCGCGCTTGTCGAGGTGCATCGCGATTGCCGCGACCTGCGCGATCAGCTCGTCACCCACAGCCGCCGCCCCGTTACCGCGCGCGTGGGCGAATTGCTCGAAGGCCGCCGCAACCGCGAGCTGCATCGCGATTATGCCGGCGCCGTACGTGGGGCGTTCAGCGCGTTCGTCACCCTGCTGGTCGGCTGCGCCCTGTGGATCGGCAGCGGATGGAAGGATGCGAGCACCGCCGTGATGCTCGCTGGCGTCTTCCTCGCCCTGTTCTCGGCCTTCGAAAATCCGGCCGCGCCGCTCAAGGCGTTCTGGATCGGCACGCTGATCGCATCGGTGGTGGGCGCGATCTATGGCTATGCGATCCTGCCGCGCCTCGACGGATTTCCAATGCTGGCGGCCGCACTCGCGCCCGCCTTGCTCATCGGCGGCGCGTTCATGGCCTCGCCGCGTTATGGCGGGATCGCGCTGCCGGCGATGATGGGGCTGGGCAGCCCTGCGCTGATCGAGGCGCGCTACGTCAACGAGTTCGCGATCTTCGCCAACGGATCGATCGCACAGCTGGTTGGCATCTGGTTCGCGATCGTGATGGTCGGCCTGCTCCAGTCGGCGGGGGCCGAGGGCGCGATCCGCCGCACGATCCGCGCCGGCTGGGCCGATATCGCGGCGCGCGCTAACCTTATGTCCGCGCCCGATCTGCGCGGCTGGATCAACCGGATGCTCGATCGGATCGGCCTGCTCGCCCCGCGCCTCGCCGCGATCGGCAAGGATGGCGGCGCCCCGCTTTATGATGCGCTGCGCGATCTGCGCACCGGCATCGCGATCGGCGAATTGCGCCAGTTGCGGCTCGGTCTGTCCGCCGCGCAGTCCGCGCCGCTGACGCGGGTGCTGGCCGATGTCGGCGATCATTATCGCCGGCTCGATCCAGCTGCTCCCGAACCGGCTGACCCGACATTGTTGCGCGATATCGACGGCGCGATGGACGTGATGGCGAACGACGTCACCCCCGCCACGCGGCGCGACGGAACGCTGGCACTCGTATCCTTACGCCGCAACCTGTTCCCCGATGCCCCCGCCTACAGAAGGATCGCCGCATGACCGGGGAAGTCTCGTTCGACGGGGTGTTCGTGCCGACCCTGCTCGTCCTCGCGATGATCGCGTTGGGGGGCGCGTTCGTCGTCACCCGCCTGATCGGCGCCTTCGGCCTCTATCGCTTCGTCGCCTATCGCGCGCTCGTCGATCTCAGCCTGTTCGTACTGATCCTCGGCCTGCTCAGCATCCTCGTCCCCTCCTTCGGATATTCGCTATGAACCGCCTTGCCGCCCTGCTGACCCGCAGCGCCGCCACGATCGTCATTGTCATCGCCGCCCTCTTTGTCGCGGTGTGGATGTGGACCCATTATGAGCGCAGCCCGTGGACGCGCGACGGGCGCGTGCGGGCGGATGTGGTGCGGGTGACGCCCGATATCGGCGGGCTCGTCACATCGGTTTCGGTGCGCGACAATCAGGCGGTTAAGGCGAGCGATCCGTTATTCGTGATCGATACGCCCCGCTACGCGCTGGCGCTGCGCCAGGCCGAGGCGCAGGTGGCGAGCGCGCGGGCGACGCTGGGCCAGGCGCGGCGCACCGCGAAGCGCGACCTCGCGCTGGGCGATCTGGTCGCGACCGAAAGCCACGAACAGAATCTCGCCGCCGTCGCCACGGCCGAAGCCGCGCTCGCGCAGGCGATCAGCGCGCGCGACGCCGCCGCGCTCAACCTGAAGCGCACCCGCATCACCGCGTCAGTCAACGGCATCGTCACCAATCTCGATCTCCATCCGGGCGATTATGTCGCGGCGGGGCAGCAGGCGATGGCGGTGATCGACCGGGATTCGCTGCGCGTCGAAGGCTATTTCGAGGAAACCAAGCTACCGCTGATCCGCATCGGCGCGCCGGTGCATGTGCGGCTGATGGGCGAGGCGAGCGACGTCACCGGCCATGTCGAAAGCATCGCTTATGGCATCAACGACACCAGCCGCACCGACAGCGGCAATCTGCTTCCTTCGGTCGAGCCGACATTCTCGTGGGTGCGGCTGGCGCAGCGCATTCCGGTTCGCGTGCGGCTCGATCATGTGCCCGCCGACGTGCGCCTGATCGCGGGGCGGACGGCGACGGTGACGGTGGAGCCGGCGAAGGAGCAGCGTCATGACTAAGCCCCAGATCGCGCCGCTGCTGGCGCTGAGCCTCGCCGCCTGCGCGACCGCCGGGCCGAACTATCACGCGCCGACCCATTCGGCGGCGACCACGCCCGCTGCGACGGGGGCTTTCCATTCGGCGGCAGGTGCGGGTGTCGACGGTGCCGCCCCGCTGCCCGATCGCTGGTGGCGCCTCTACGACGATCCCAAACTCGATGCGCTCGTCGAACAGGCGCTCACCGCCAACACCGACCTGCGCGTCGCCGATGCTAATATTGCGCGCGCCGAAGCCGTACTGCGCGAGGCGCAGGCCGGGCGCACGATCTCCACCTCGATCGGCGCGAGCGCGACGCTGGCGCGCGCATCGGGCACCGGCCAGCCGCTGCCCGGCACCGTCGCCGACAATCTGGGGCTGAGCGCATCCTATCCGCTCGACCTCAACGGCCGGATCAAGCGCGCGATCGAGGCGAGCAACGCCGATGTCGAGGAAACCGAGGCGGCGCGCGACTATGTCCGCGTCAGCGTCGCCGCCGCGACAGCGCGCGCCTATACGCAGGTCTGCGCCGCCAATTACCTGCTGGGCGTCAACCGGCATGTCGTGGGGCTCCAGCGCGACACGCTCGACGCGACGCGACGCCTTGCCACCAACGGACGCGGCACGGCGTTCGACGTGAGCCGCGCGGAAGCGGCGGTCGATGCGAGCGAGGCCGCCCTCCCCTCCTTCGAAGGCCAGCGACAGACCGCGCTCTATCTGCTCGCCACCCTGCTCGGCCGCGCACCCGCCGATTTTCCCCTCGACATCGCCGATTGCGCGACCCTGCCAATGATCGCTCGTCCCCTTCCTGTCGGTGATGGCGCCGCCCTGATCCGCCGCCGGCCCGATATCCGGCAGGCCGAACGCAGCATCGCGGCTGCCACGGCGCGTGTCGGTGTCGCGACCGCCGATCTCTATCCGCAGATCAGCATCGGCGGATCTCTGGGACTGAACGGCCCGCTCAAGGATATCGGCAGCGGCACATCGTTCGGCTTCAGCCTCGGCCCGCTGCTCAGCTGGTCCTTCCCCAACCGCCCTGTCGTTCGCGCCCGGATCGCGCAGGCCGATGCGCAGGTGCAGGCCGATCTCGCGGGTTTCGACGGCACGGTGCTGGAGGCGCTGCGCCAGACCGAGACCGCGCTCGAAACCTATCGCCGCGACACACAGCGCGCCGATGCGCTCATCCGCGCGAGCAATGCGGCGGCGCTGTCTGCCGACCAGGCGAGCAAGCTGTTCCGTTTCGGCCGGGGCGACTTCCTCTCGCTGCTCGACGCGCAGCGCAGCTATGCGAGCGCGGAGGTGACGAGCGCTTCGGCAAAGGCACAGCTCACGCTCGATCAGATCGCGATCTTCATGGCGCTGGGCGGCGGTTGGACCGACGTCGGCTAAAAGCGTAATATTTATATCGCCCTGCGCGGGCCCGGCATTCGTGACCTCAACTCTATTTTGCCGACGTTGAACCTCGTGGGGTAATTCGCCGCAATCCAGGCCGCAAGCTTGGGTGTCCGCACATCCAGCCCGCGGCCATCGATCACCTCGAACCAGTCGCCAGACCTTGAGACGATTAACGGTGGGCGCGCCTTGGCGAGGTCCTCTATGATTTGCGTTTCCGCAGTCCCGCTTGCGTAGAGGGGCATCATCACGGTCGAGCAGGGCTTGCGCGAACTCAGTTGGTAGAGGCCCGCCGCATTGTTGAGGACATAGGTACAATCGGGATTGGACAGTCGCAACAACGAGGCCACCGAACGAACATCTGGTTCGACGAGGTCGATGTCACGCGGTAACCCGCCGAGCAGCAGACCATGCAGATTGGGTGCGGCAGCACCTCTCAGTCCTCCAAAAAGAGGATAATCCGTTGTAATTAAAACCAACCCAATTGCGTAAATGGCCAAGCTTGCTGGACGCAACACAGCGGTGCGAGTAGGCGCAGGCCGGTGGCTTTGGAGAACAACGGCCAACAAAACCAGATATGGTATGGCGAAGCTCAGATGGACCTGGTCATAACGCTGCATGGTTTGCATCAGCGTCAGCGCGCATATAGCGGCCAGAAAAGCTAGTATTGGTACGATTTCGGATCGCGACTGACGATGCCATGACTTCCAACCGAACCATAAAGTGCCAATCAGGAGCGGCGCGGCAAAAGAATAGAATATAAAAGCGCGAAGCATTCCTAACGACGCCCGGACACCAAAAGCCCAAATTTCGCCATGCATGATCCAGTAGAGAACGTTAGCTGTATGTGTGCGAGCCATGTCCAGATCGGCCCCGACCAGTAGCGCCAGACCAATCCCCAACCCGCTGCTAGCGGCGATACTCTTACGCCGACCCGCTCCCGCCACTGCCGTTACGATGATATACGTGATGACGGCTAAGATGTTCGCCAGTCCGCGGTTATACGCGAAGAACATTGTCGACCCCGCGACCAATCCGCCGAGAAAGGACAGCAGTAGACCTGCCTTCCCGCCACGGCCCGCCGCCAGCAGCAGGAACAGGATGGTTGTCAGCGGCCAAACGTCCCGTATCGCTGGCGCGCCTTGTTGGATATTGACGATGGTGTCGCGCGTGCCATTGATCGCCAGCATCAAGATGATGGCGATCACTCCCGCAAACGCCCGACTCCGATGGCGCGGGGCAGCGGCCATCGCGCAAAGGAAAAAGAGCACACCCGCAAGCGCCGTGAAGCCGCTATTGATCGCACGCGTACAGACGAGCAGCGCGCCCGGACAATGGGTCGCGGCGAATTGGGCCGGCCAGTAATCCATCTGCCCGTGGATCAGCAGTGGCGATGCGTGCGCCGTTTCGAAGTATAAGTGGGGCGAAAGGTATTCGCCCTCGTGAAAGAGGTCCGTCCAGCTGGTATCCAGCGGAAGGCGGAAGGATGTGTACAGCGCCACCAAAAGCGCCGCCAAGGATAGGAGCGCAAAGCAGCTGCCTCGCACCAGTGGCCCGCCCGGTGCAATCATTTCTGCAGCAGCGCTTGAAATGCCCGCCCCACCATTGCGTTCAGCCTTCTAACGCTTCCGTCCCTGGTGGCGGATGTTGCTGGGCCGCCCGCGCCGGCCCATCGGCAGGCGCTTGCGATCCTTGCCACCACGCCGGGGGGCCGTGCCGCTTACGCCGCCTTCCTCCAGCTCAAACCGGAGTGATCCGGTGATCGGGCTGGCTTCGGCGAGGCGTAACTTCAGGCGCATGCCGGGCGAATAGGTTTCGCCGCTCTCCTCGCCGATCAGCGACTGCGATTTCTCGTCGTAGCGGAAATATTCGGTGCCAAGGGTCGAGACCGGCACCAGCCCGTCGCCGCCGATCGTCTCCACCGTCGCGAAGAAGCCGAAGGGCTGAACCCCGGTGATCCGCGTGTCCATCAACTCGCCGACATGCTGGCTCAGATAGGCCGCGACATAGCGGTCGATCGTGTCGCGTTCGGCCTCCATCGCGCGCCGCTCGGCCTGGCTGATCGCCTCGCCCAACGCGGTCATGCGATCAGCCTCGTCGCTGGTGAGCTTGGTCGAGGCCGGAATGTCGACCTTGCCGCCGCCCTTCAGACGCGGAGCGCCGCATTCGAGGCCATAGGCGCCGACAAGCGAGCGATGCACGATCAGGTCCGAATAGCGCCGGATCGGCGAGGTGAAATGCGCGTAGCTGCCCAAAGCCAGGCCGAAATGGCCGGTATTGGTGGGCGCGTAATAAGCCTGCGTCTGCGAACGCAGCACCTGTTCCATGATCTGCGGCTTCACCGTCTCGTCGGGGATCTTCGCGATGATGTGGTTGAAGGTGGACGGCCTCACCACCTGCCCCAGCGCGAACTCCATGCCGAAGGTGGCGAGATAATCCTTGAGCGCGACGAGCTTCTCGCGGCTCGGCGTTTCGTGGTCGCGATACATGACCGGCGCCTTCTTCGCCTCGAGCGCCTTGGCGGCGGCGACGTTGGCCGCGATCATATAATCTTCGACCAGCTTGTGCGCATCGAGCCGCTCGCGCGCCGCGACCGACATGATCCGCCCCTTCTCGTCGAGCACGACGCGCCGTTCGGGCAGATCGAGCTCGAGCGGCTCGCGCTTCTGCCGCGCGGCATAGAGCGCCTTCCAGCAGGCCCATAGCGGCTTGAGCGCGATTTCGGTCAGCGGATGCAGGATCTTGCCGTCGATCGCGGCCTGCGCATCCTCATAGGGAATGTTCGCGGCAATGCGGACGACCGCACGGGTGAAGCGCCAAGCCTTGATCGTGCCGCTCGCCGTGATAGTCATGTGGCAGACCATCGCCGCGCGATCCTGATCCTGCTTCAAAGAGCAGATGTCGGCGGACAATTCCTCGGGCAACATCGGGACGACGCGATCGGGAAAATAGACGCTGTTGCCGCGCTTCTTCGCTTCGCGATCAATTGCGGAGCCGGGGCGGACGTAGAAGGAGACGTCGGCGATCGCGACGATCGCCTGGAAGCCGCCGGGGTTGGAGGGATCGCTGTCGGGCGTCGCCCAGATCGCGTCGTCATGATCGCGCGCGTCGACCGGATCGATCGCGACGATCGGCACGTCGCGCAAATCCTCGCGCCCATCCCCCAGTTCGAGCTTGGGAACGATCTTCGCTTCCTCGATCACGCTTTCGGGGAAGACATCGGGGATGCCGAGCTTGTGGATCGCGACGAGGCTGAAGCTGCGCGGGGCGAAGGGATCGCCCAGCCGCTCGACCACGCGCGCGGTGATCCGCGGCGGGCGGCCCGCCTTTTCGGCGAGGACGAGATCGCCTGCTTCGGCATCGCCCGCGTCCGACACCATCGTCTCGCGCCGTTCGCGTTTGTCGACGGGACGGAGCCAAAGCTTGTCGCCCTCGCGGTGAAGGATGCCCAGCATCTGCTCGGATGTCTTGGCGAGCCGCTTCATCGGATGCGCGACCCAACCGCGCCCGGCCTCCTCCGTCCGCACCAGCAGCCGATCGCCGACGCCCAACGCCGCACCCTTGCCGCGCATCTCGCGCACGCGCAGTTGCGGCGGCGCGCCGTCGCCATGCCAGGTTTCGGGCACGCCCAGCGCGATCCCCTCGTCTGTGATGTCGGTGACGCGGATCACCGTGACCTTGGGAATGCCGCCCATCTTGTGGAAGGCGCGGCCCCGCGCGCTGTCGATCAGCCCCTCGTCGGCCATGTCCTTGAGCAACGCCTTGAGCAGAATCTTGTCCTGCGCATGCAGCGCGAACGCCTTGGCGATCTCGCGCTTCCCGGCGGGCGTGGGGGATTTCTGAATGAAGTCGAGGATCTGCTCTCGGGTCGGCAGACCGGGGCTGGGGCGTTTGGGCATGGCCCTGTGTAGCAGGTCGCCACCCCAACGAAAGGCCAAGCCCCAAACGTCATCCCAGCGGAGGCTGGGATGACGGCTTTTGGCGTTACCCGAACGTCCGCTTCCGCAAATCCTCGACGCACCTGTGCGCGGTCTTGCCGTCCCAATTGTCCGGACGCTTGCGATCCTTTTTCGGCTGCGCGAGCGCGTCGAGCAGTTGGTCTAGCAGCGCCGGGGCCTTCACCAGTCGCGCGGTGCCTTCGCTGATCGTGATCGGCCGCTCGGTATTGTCGCGCAGCGTGAGGCACGGAATGCCGAGATAGGTAGTCTCTTCCTGGATACCGCCCGAATCGGTGACGACCGCGGCGGCGCCCGAGACGAGGCTCATGAAGGCGATATAGGCCTGCGGCCCGATCAGCCTGATCCCCGCAGCCTCCAGCTTCGCACGGCCTTCGTCGCCCAGCCGCTGGCTCGTGCGCGGATGGACCGGGAAGATCAGCGGCAGATGCATCTGCACCGCGATCAGCGCGTCGACCAGTTCGGCGAGCTTTTCGGGCACGTCGACATTGGACGGGCGGTGCAGCGTCACCACACCGTAACCGCCCTTCTGGAAGCCCAGTGCACCGGCGGCGTCGGCAGCCTCGATCGACGGGCGAACGAGTTCGTAGCTGTCCATCATGATGTTGCCGACGCGAGTGATCCGGCTTGCCGGGATCCCTTCCGCGATCAGGTTTTCGTCGGCATCGGGCGACGGCGTCCACAGCACGTCGGCAAGGACGTCGGTGACGAGGCGGTTGAGTTCCTCGGGCATGTCGCGGTCGCGGCTGCGCAGGCCGGCTTCGAGGTGGATCGTGGGGATGCGCAGCTTGCCCGCCGCCATCGCGCAGGCCGCCGTCGAGTTCACGTCGCCGACGACGATCAGCCAGTCGGGCCGCTCCTCCATCGCCAGCTTTTCATAAGCGATCATCACGCGCCCGGTCTGCTCCGCATGCGTCCCCGATCCGATGCCGAGATGATGATCGGGCGCGGGCAGACGCAAATCGGCGAAGATGTCGTCGGACATCGCCGCATCATAATGCTGCCCGGTGTGGACGATGACGGGCACGAAGTCCTCCGTCGCCTTCAGCGCATGCCACAGCGGCGCCACCTTCATGAAATTGGGCCGCGCGGCGGCGATCAGGTGAACGCGGGCAGGACTGGACATGTACGAAGGCTCCCCAAGATAGGGCCGGTATAGGGGGAAGCGTTGGGGCGGCCAACACCCTCTGCTCGCAACCTCTCCTCCACTCGTCATTGCGAGGAGCCAAAGGCGACGCGGCAATCCACTCCGAAGTTCGGAATGGATTGCTTCGCTACGCTCGCAATGACGAGTGGGGAGAGAAACAGCGAGGACGAGAGGTGGACAAGTTGTCCAATGGACTTCGCCGGCCCGCCCGCCTACAGGCCCGCCTCATGCACGCCATCCGGGCCTTCTTCCGGCGTCACGCACTCCTCGCGACGATCATCGTCGCGCTCGCGCTTGGCGTTAAGGCTCTGGTGCCCACGGGATACATGACCAGCGCCAGCACGACCGGCTTCACGGTCACGCTGTGCGGCGGCGAACAGGGGCAGACGGTGCACATCGCGCTGCCTGCCGACCCGAAGCGTCAGGGCGATAGCGCCAAGGCCGAGAGCCCCTGCGCCTTCACCGGCCTGGGCCTCGCGACTTTGGGCTTCACCGATCCGTTTCTGATCGCGATCGCCATCGCGTTCATCATGGCGGCGGGGCTACGGCTCACCATTGCCGCACGCCCGCAGCAAGCCCGCGCCATCCTGCCCCCGACACGAGGACCACCTTCGATCGCCTGATCCACCGGTTTCAAGCGATTCAAAAGGGGTTTTCATGTCCATCTTCCACCGTCGCCTGCTGGCGACGATCGCGCTGCTGTCCGTCGCCCAGACGGCGCACGCCGCCGATGCCACCGATGACAATGCGATCCTGGTCGTCGGCCAGACCGACAAGGCGATCAGCGTCGAACCGCGCGGGCTTTCGGTCAGCCTGGGCGACAAGCAGTTTGCGGGCGTCAACGCCTTCAACGTCGAGGATCTGATCAAATATGCACCCGATTTCTTCGTGCGCACGCGCTTCATCGGCGACAACAATGCCGTGCCCGGCTTTCGCGGCACCCACAGCACGCAGAGCGCGCGCGCGCTGGTGATGATCGACGGGTTCACCGTTTCCAACTTCCTCGGCAACAGCTTCGGCTTTCCGCCCGCATGGGGCGTGGTGAGCCCGACCGAGGTGTCGCAGTTCGACGTGGTCTATGGCCCTTATTCGGCGCGCTATCCGGGTAATTCGATGGGCGGCATCGTCAACATCACCACCCGCGCACCCGAAAAGACCGAGGCGTTCGGCACAGTGCAGGGCTTCGTCCAGCCCTATCGCCAATATGGCACGCGCGACACCTTGTTCGGCGGCGCGACCGAGTTCGGCTTCGGCGTGAAACAGGCCGACGGCCCGTTCTCCGCGCGCGTTTCGGCCCGCCGGCTCGTCAACGACGGCCAGCCGCAGATGTTCTATCAGCTGGGCGCGATCACGACGGGCAGCGCCACGCCGATCGGCGGCGGCGTGGTCGATCCGGCGCTCATCACCAAGACCCCGGTCGCCGGCGATTATGCAAATGCCGACACGCGGCAGGATCAGGTCCGCGCGCAAATCCGCTTCGATCAGGGCGACGTCCACGTCGAGCTGCTCGGCACCTACTGGTGGAACCGCGAGAAGAACCTGCATCCGCGCACTTACCTGACCGACGCGAGCGGCAACCCGTTCTACGGATCGACCGTCAATGGGGGCCGCGTGAGCCTGAATGGCACGATCTACACGCTGCCTTCCGCCTCCACCTTCAACCTGTCGATCGCCGACCGCGACCAGTGGCTCGCCGGCCTCAAAATCGAGGCGCCGGTCGCGGGCTTCACCGTGACGGCAAACCTGTCGACCCTGCGCTTCGCACAGGCCGACACGCGCCGATCCAACGGCTAT
This sequence comes from Sphingomonas montanisoli, assembly GCF_008274695.1. Classification (GTDB taxonomy): domain Bacteria; phylum Pseudomonadota; class Alphaproteobacteria; order Sphingomonadales; family Sphingomonadaceae; genus Rhizorhabdus; species Rhizorhabdus montanisoli. The sequence continues at coordinate 507,080 of NZ_VTOU01000001.1, forward strand.
GCGAACGGCATCATCGACGGTGCGGGACAATTGACCCGGCAGGGGCCGACCGGCTGGTACACCGGCGACCTGATCGCCACGCGTGAGATGGGGGCGCATTCTATCGCCTTCGGCCTCAACGCCAACCGCTATGACACCGACCAGACCGTGTTCGGCACGACCGACTGGCGTGCGGCGAGCGGGCGGACCTTCCGCACGCGCACATTCGGCCGGACCCGGCTGATCGGCATCTTTGCGGAGGACGAGATCGATCTGGGCGGTGGTCTCAGCCTCACCCCCGGCATCCGTGCCGATTTCTGGCGGGCGTTCGGCGGCGGGCTCGGTTCATTGGCGAGCAGCGGCGCGCAGGCGGGACGGATCGTCACGCAGAGCTATGCGCCCCGCCGCGACAGCTCGGTCGACCCGAAACTGTCCGCCCGCTGGGCGATCGACGCCGATTGGGCGGCCGAACTCAGCCTCGCCACCGCCACGCGTTTCCCCACCGTCGGCGAACTGTTCCAGGGTTCGCTCAACGGCGACGGATCATTCAACGTCAACAGCTTCGATCCCAATCTGAAAGCCGAACGCAGCCGCGACGCGAACCTCTTGCTTCGCCGCCATCTCGGCCCGGTCACGCTGACGGGGAGCGTCTTCTACCAGCGGGTGAAGAACGCGATCTTCAGCTATGTCGGGTTCAACCAGAACGGGGTCTCGACCTCGAACTTCAAGAATATCGACCTGACTCGCCAATGGGGTGTCGAGCTGATCGCGGCCACGAAGAACTGGCCGATCGACGGGCTCGACATCGATGCCAACGCCGCGATGATCGACGCCGAAACCGTCCGCAACCGCGCCAGCCCATCCTCCGAGGGCGTTCAGTTCCCCCGCATCCCGCGCTGGCGGATCAACGGCAACATCCGCTACAACCTCACCCCGAAGCTGCAGGGTGCCTTGGGCTTCCGCTATGCCTCGCGACCGAATACCGATCTCGACGGGCGCCAGCGCGGGGACACTTATGGTTACACGTCCGAACTGATGCAGATCGACGCGCGGATCAACTGGCGATTGCGGGATGGGCTGCGACTGTCGGCAGGGGTCAACAATTTGACCAATGACAAGGCATGGGTATTCCACCCCTATCCGCAGCGTACCTTCACGATCGAAGCCGGGTGGACGCTGTGAGCCGCTGGTACAACGCCGTCTGGCGCTGGCATTTTTATGCGGGGATGCTGTGCGTGCCGCTGGTCCTGTGGTTGTCGATCACCGGCACGATCTATCTGTGGAAGCCGCAGATCGAGGCGCTGATCGACCGGCCTTATGCTGGCATCGCGACCGGCCCGCTCGCCCCGCCCTCGCGCATTGCGCAGGCGGCGGTGGGTGCCGTGCCGGGATCGCACTTCGCCAAATATCAGTTGCCTGCCGCGCCCGGGGATGCCGTGCAGGTGAGTGTTGGCGACACGCGCGTCTATGTGAACCCGTCGACCCTCGCGATCCTCAAGACGGTGGGCGAACAGGATCGGCTGATGCGCCTGATCTTCCGCCTGCACGGCGAACTGATGATCGGCGATCCGGGAAGCTGGATCGTCGAGACGATCGCGTGCTGGGCGATCGTGATGATCCTGACCGGCCTCTATCTGTGGTGGCCGCGTAAAGGATCGGGATTGGCGGGTGTGATCTGGCCGCGCCTGCATCTGGGAAAGCGGGCCTTCTGGCGCGATATCCACGCCGTCACAGGGATTTGGGTGAGCATGCTCGCCCTGTTCCTGATCCTGACCGGCCTGCCCTGGGCCAATGTCTGGGGCGGCTATTTCAAGGAGGTGCGCGCCGTCACCGGCCTGTCCGATGGCCCGCAGGATTGGACGACCGGCACCCACGAAGGCCATCATGGTATGACAATGGGGCCGACGAAGGTTGACCTTACCGAAATCGACCGCGTCGTCCCCGCCGCCGCCGGCGCGCATCTCGCCGGGCCGGTGCTGGTCGCCCCGCCCAAGGCGGGAGGAGCGCTGTGGACCGCCAAGTCGGATAGCGGCGACCGGCCCCTGCGCGCCGACCTCGGCATCGACGGCGGCACCGGGCAGATCCTGACGCACAAGGATTTTGCCGATCGCCACTGGGTCGATCGCGCGGTCGGCTATGGCATCGCCGCGCATGAGGGGCAGTTGTTCGGCCTCGCGAACCAGCTGCTGAGCATGGTCGCGACGATGGGGCTGAGCCTGCTCGCAATATCGGGTGCGATATTGTGGTGGCGCCGGCGTCCGATTGGCCTGCTCGGCGCGCCGATCCCGCTCAGCCGCCCGACGATGCGCGCGCCCTTGCTGGCGCTGATCACCGGGCTGGGCATCCTGTTCCCGCTGTTCGGGCTAAGCCTGATCGCGGTGCTGATTCTCGAATGGGTGCTGTTCCGTCGCCTGCCTCCGGTTGCGCGCTGGCTGGGGCTGCGGCAGAGGATCGCCGCATGACGATCTACCGCATCCTTACCGCCGACGATCACGCCACGCTCCACCGCGACGGCAGCTTCGGGGGCAGCCCGCTCGACCTCAAGGACGGCTATATCCACATGTCGACCGAGGATCAGGTCGCCGGCACCCTCGCCGCCCATTTCCGGGGCGTCGAGGGGCTGATGCTGCTGACAATCGACGAGGCCCGCGTCGCGCCCGACGTGAAGTGGGAGGCGTCGCGTGGCGGCGCGCTGTTCCCGCATCTGTATCGCGCGCTGACGCTGGAGGATGTGGTGGCGGAACGGGCGATCGAGATGCGCACGGATGGGACGCACATTCTTTAACTCAAACCGTTCGTGTCGAGCGAAGTCGAGACACGTTGGCTAAGCGCGTGGGAACGTGTCTCGACTTCGCTCGACACGAACGGTGAGTTTTAGGCCCGCAACCCCGTCAGCGTCGCGGGCGTCAACAACTGGGGCAGCGTCTCGACCTTCCCGTCGCGGTGGTAGAAGAGGTAGAGCGGCACGCCCGAACGCCCCTTCGCCTCGAGGAAGCGGCCGATCGCAGGGTTGCCGTCGGTCCAGTCCCCGATCATCACGGTCACGCCCGCCTGCTTGAACGCCGCGCGCACCTCGTCGCGGTCAATCGCGGCCTTTTCGTTGACCTTGCAGGTGAGGCACCAGTCGGCGGTGAAATAGAGGAAGACGGGCTTGCCCTCGGCCGTGAGCGACGCAAGCTTGGCTTCGTCGAACGCCTCGCCCTCAACCTTGGCGACCGACGCGACCGCACTCCCCTTCGGCACCAGCAGTGCCGCCGCACCAGCAATTGCCAGCGCAGGCAACAATGGCGCGAAGGCGAAGCGGCGCGCCTTGGCCTGCCGTGCACCGGCCCACCACAAAGCGAGCCCCAGCAACAATGCCGCGCCGAGACCCAGCACCATCCCGTCCACGCCCGCCTGCCGCCCGAGGATCCAGGCGAGGCCGAGCGCGGTCGCGAACATCGGAACGGCAAGAATGTGCCGCAGCGTCTCCATCCACGGCCCCGGCTTGGGCAGCTTACGCCGCAGCGCGGGGACGAAGCCGATCACGATGAACGGCAAGGCAAGGCCGAAACCCAACCCAGCGAACACCGCGATTGCCGCCGCCGCCGGCAATACCAGCGCCGCGCCCAGCGCCCCTGCCATGAACGGCCCGGTGCACGGCGTCGCGACGAGTGCCGCGAGCACGCCGGTCCAGAAGGCGGGCATCGCGCCCTTGCCGTGGGTCAGGCTGTCGCCGACGCCGATCGTGCGCAGTTCAAACAGCCCGGCCATGTTCAGGCTGATCGCCGTCATCAGCAGCAACAGCCCGGCGATCACACGCGGATCCTGCAGTTGGAACGCCCAGCCGACCATCGATCCGCCCGCGCGAAGGCCCAGGATCAGCCCACCCAGCGCAATGCAGCTCAGGATCACGCCCGCGGCATAAGACAGCGCCTCGACCCGCGCCTCGCTTCCCCCAGCCTTGGCGAGACTAAGCGCCTTGAGGCTCAGGATCGGGAAGACGCAGGGCATCACGTTGAGCAGCAGACCGCCGAGCAGCGCGCCGCCCAGCGCGATCAGGAAAGGGCGCAGATCGAATCCCTTGCCATCGCCGCCCGCACCGATCGCAATACCAGCGGCGGGCACAGGCCCCTTCGCCGCCTGAACCGAAAGCCCCCGCCCCTCGCCCGTTGCGATCACGCCCGACAGGCCGACGACGTCGGAGCCGCCCTCCTTCGCCTTCGCCTCGACGATCAGCTGGTCGCCGTTGCGGCTGATCGACTGAGGCGCGGCATAATCGATCACGCCATCGATCGCGGGGTAGAAATAAGGATCGGCCACCGGCTGCGCGGCCGGATAGGGGATGGCCAGGCGGATGCGGTCGCCCTTTTTTTCGAACCGGGCGGGCTGTGAAAGCGGCAGCGGCAGCGCAGCCCGCCAGCGATCGAATGCCCCGCGCGTGGCCGGATCGACCGCTCCGTCGCCCGCGACCAGATCGATCGAGATGCGCCCCTTTTCGGGCACGCAGGTCGACGCCGAGCAAACCAGCCAGTTGGCGTCGCCCGCCACGGTGAAACGCTGACCGGGCTTGAGGCTTGCCGGCACGTCGATCGTCGTCAGCAGCGCATAAGGCGCCTCATAAACGTAGTTCATCAGGCCGAGCAGGAGCAGCCGCTGCGGCACCGGATAGCGCAGGCCATAGATCTTCGCGCCGTCGGGCAGGCTCCATTCGACGCTGGTCGGCACGCCCGCATCGCCCGGATTTTCCCAATAACCGTGCCAGCCCTTTTCCGGTGTCATCGAGAGCGCCAGCGTGATGCGGCTGCCAGGTTTCGGCGTCGCACTCTCGGCAAGGAGCGTGGCGGTCAGGTGGTTCCCCGCCGCCTCTACGCGCAACGGCGCAAGGAGCAGGGCGAGGAGCAGGAAAAAGCGACGAAGCATCTGCGCGCTATAGGGCCAATGGCGCCCCAAGCAAAATCCTCCCCCGGAGGGGGAGGGGGACCGGCGTAGCCGGTGGAGGGGTATTCGAGGCTGGGCGGTTCGCCACCGGCCAATACCCCTCCGTCAGTCCTGCGGACTGCCACCTCCCCCTCCGGGGGAGGATTTACCTAAAGGCGCCGCTCGGTCTGATAGACGTAGCCGTCGGGTCCGGGGGTGAAGCCCTTGCGCGCCAGCGTCGTCGCGATCAGCGCGTTGCGCGGCTTGATCGTCGCGCGCAGGCGGTAGCCGCCGGTCGCGTTGACCGCGACCTCCTGCGTCGCGTCGCCCGTGTCGCTGGCGAGATCGAAGGTCAGCGCGCCGTCGCGGCACAAGGCCGGCCCCTGCATCGATCCGGCCGGCACCACCCCGGCAAGCGGCGACGGCATGTAGGCGCGCGCGGCGCCACCGGCCGTGCCGCAATGCGTGCCGGGGAAACGCGCGGTGAGATTCTCCACGAACAAGGTGGCGCCCGGAACGGGCCCTTCGCCGGGCAGGCTTGCGGTCAGGTTGAGACCGTCGATACCGATGCCACCCCAGCCGATGCTGAAACCACCGCTCAGCTGCGTGCCCGGATCGGTGCCGGCCATGTCTATGCGCAGGCGCCCTTTCAGCAGTTCGGCGGGAACGGCATGCGTCTCGATATCGCCGAGCGCGATCCGGCCAAGCCGTGCGTCGTAGATGCGCCCCTGCCACCCGGTGCCTTCGGTGCCCGATGTGGTGAAACCGATCTTCTCGAGATGCGCGAGGTCGATGATCGTTTTGAGGGGTACGAAGGCTGCAGCGGCAAGCGCGGCGCCGACAAGCACGACGAGAAACAGCAGTATCCTGAACATCGCATTCCCCCCGGATCGTCTTTTTATCTGCGCCGCCGCAGCGTGATCGATGCGGCCAGCGTCCTATCCGCATTGGGATGCGCGTTCAGCCGTTCGACGACAAGCCCCCGCTTGCCCAGCCCCGCGACCCAGGCGAAAAGCGCCGGCGGCTTGACCGCCTCATAGCTCAGCACCACGGTCACCCCCTGCGTCTCAACCCGCAGCGGCGTGAAACCGGCCGCTTCCGAGGCGGCCTTGGCGACGTCCGCGAGCGGACCGGGTGACGGGCGCACGTCCGCGCGGCTTTCGCGCGCAATCTCATCGGCCAGCGCGCGGACATCGTCGAGGTCGCGCGCGGCGGCGTTGCGATGATCGAGCGCCGCCTGCCATCCGATGCCAATCGGGCGAACTACGCCGAACCACAGCAGGATCGGCACCGCGATGACGATCAGCAGCCAGAGCAAGCGTTGCTCGCGCGTCGTGCGCTGGCGCCACCAGATGAAGACGCTGTCGATCATGCGCGGCGGATCCTGATGGTCGATCGGTTGGCGTCGCCGCCCGGCAGCGTCTCGATCGCAAGGCCACTTTGCGACAACCGCCCGACCAGCGCCGACACATCGGCCGCGCTCGCGCCCGTCACCGACGCGGTCAGCACGCCTTCGGCCGAAAAATCAAGATCGGTCAGTTCGACATTGGGCGTCTGGCGAACCGCGCCGAACAACATCGCCGCGCCCCCCGGAAAGCCTATGCCCGGCCCGCGCAACGCTTCGGCCCGCATCGTCATCGCCGCATTCGCGCCTTCGGGCAGGCTTTCGCGGCCGAGCGCCAGGCGCGCGACGCGCGACGCCTCGCGTTCCATCCGCCAGCCATCGAAGGCGATACGGCCGATCCGCGCGACGGGTATCGCGACCAGCAGGATCGCCGCGGCGATCGCGAGCCGCTTCATCCGCCGCTTCCACGCATCGTCGATCCGCCACGCGCGACGGCGGGCGAAACGCCCCTGGCGCAGATCGAGCGGCAGTACCGCGAGCGCGGCGGGAAGCTCCGCTTCGAAACGGGCGTCGTCCATCGGCTCGGGCACGATCGTGCAGAGGATCGCGTGCGCAAGGTCGGGCTCGACCGCGAAGGCATGATCGTGCCCGCGTACAACTGACAGGCCAGGGCGATCCCAGAGACGCGGCGCCCCATCGCCATAGGCAAGCAACAGCGGCAGCGGCACGACATGATGGAGGTCGAGGCGGATCGCCTGCGCCCAGCCGATCCACTGCTGGAGCAGATCCGCATCGACCGTCGCGACCATCCTCCGCCCGCCATGCACATCGCCGATCGCGACATGCAGCGTGTCGGGCGCGCCGATGCTATGTTCGGCAATGGCGATCCGGGCGGCGGCGGCGGCCTGCGCATCGGTCAGCGCGGGCAGTTCGATCCAGCGGATCGTCACCTCGTCACCCTGCAGGACCAGGATGATGCGTTCGTCCGGTTCGAGCGGCGGCAGATGATCGAGCGCGGTGTCGCGCGCGACGACGCGGCCGTCCTCGACACGGAACCAGCCCTCGATCGCGCCGACATCGGCGCGCGCGAAGAGCAGCAAGGCCCGCGTCACGGTCATTCAGTCCCCCATTGCCGCATCACCACCCGTGGCGGGGGAATGCCGGCGTCGATCAATGCCCTTTCCCTCACCTGCGCACCGTCGACGGTCACGTCAAGGTCGAGCACGAACCAGCGCGTCCTGATATCGAGCGTCGGGTTCAATCCGGTGACATTGCCGAGCCCGCCAAGCCGATCGGCCGTGAACTTCTCGACCGATTCCCAGCCACTCGCCGGGCGGCTGCGGATGATGCCCGCCGCCTGCGCGACCGAGAGCCGGCCACCGAACTGCATCGCGAGCAACGGCGCCTGATCGGAGCGGATCGTGTTGATGTTGATCGCGGCGAGCTCGGGCGAATTGAACGCGCAGATCCATGGGCGGACGCGCTTGTAGATGGCGGGCGTCACGCCCGCGACGGTGCGCAATTCGCTGGGATCGCCGATCAGGCTGTTGGCGGCGCGATAGGGCATGGTGGCCCTCGCGTACGTTTCGTCCTCCGCGCCGCCGGCGGCCGGGGTCCCGTCGCTGTCGACCCAGTCGCCCAGCGCTGCTGCGATCGACCGGGCGCGCGACTGGGGGATGCCGAGAACGAGCAACAGGGTTCCGAACTGATCGATCCCCTGCGGGCGCGCCCTCCAGCCCGAAAAGACGTCGCCCTGCACCACGCTGTTGAGGTTGAAGCAATTGCCGCCGTCCGACAGGCGCGCGCGGATCATGCCGCCTTCGACCGGGATCACCCGCTCGGCATCGCGCCATTCGGGGCGCGCGGTCATATCCCCGCGATTGCGATCGGTGAGGTCGGCCGCGATCAGGCCCGCCAGCGCCTCACCACCATAAGCATAAGCCCGCGCCTGATCGATCGCGCGGGCATTGCCCGCGAGGCGGGTCGCGAGACCGAGCCGATCCACCGCGAGCATCGCCAGCGTCGCGATCAGCGCGACGAGCAGCAGGACGGCGAGCAGGGCTGCTCCCTGCTCGGGGTGTCCACGCGGCGTCCTCACCGCCCCAATCCGATCAGGAAAAGCTGCCGCACCTCGCCGATGCCGTCGATCGTCGCGACCATCTCGACCGCGTCGGGCATCATCAGCGGATTGCGCTGATCCCAAGTGTCGGACCACACGCCATCCTTGCGGAAGCGCAGATGGACTGCCGAGACTCCGCGCATCGCGGTCGATGTCACCGCGCGATCCTGCGGCACGCCGTCGACCAGTGGCCAGCTCAGCCGTTCGAGCCGATCATCCTCGATCCGATAGGCGACCTTCTGCAAGGTCGATCGCGGGGCATCGCCTTCATTGACCCAGCCGGCGCGGACGAAGCGCAGGATCGGTGCCGGACCACCCGGCTGCACGCCGACGAACGCCTTCTGGCCGTCGCCGCGATCGTCGCGGCTAGCGCGCGAGGTCGCCTGTGCGAGATCCGCGGTGACGAGCGCGGTCATCCGGCGCAGCGCGGCGGTGCGATCGAGCGCGCCGAGCGCCTGCCCCTGCGTCCCCGTCGCCATGCTCAGCAGCGCGACGCTCGCCAGCGCGATGATCGCGAAGATGGCCAGCGCGACGAGCAGTTCGACGAGGGTGAAGCCACTCTCCCTACCGCATGCGCGCCTCACGTCCCGCCCTTCCGGATCAGCATCAGCTGCGCGGCAACATTGCCGTCGGGATCCATCACGCTGATCGCGATCTTCTGCAGCCGCGTTTCCGGCATACGATCGACGATCCGGGTCCAGCGCCACGCGATCCCGGCATTCTCCTCGACGCCGTTGGTGGCGCCATACGCCGGCGCGACCGGATCGGTGAGGATCTCGACCGCCTGGTTGCGTGCGACGATCTGGGCGACTGCCTTCCTTTCTATAGCGACCGCTCCAAAAAGCGTCGCTCCTTCGAGCTTGAGCAGCGTCAGCGCCGCGAGCGCGAAGATGGCGAGCGCGACCATCACCTCGATCAGGGTGAAGCCGCGATCCTGTTCAGGCGACAAGAGTCACCTCGCCGCCCGCATCGATCGTCACTCGCGCGGTCACTCCACCCGCGCTCAACAGCACGCTGACCGGATTGGCGAGGCCGGTCGCATCGAAGCGGATGCGTTCGCCCGCCGGATCGATCCGGGTCGTGACACCCTCGGGCCAGGCGACGGGCTGAAGCGGCTTACGGCTCAACGGCGTCCAGGCACCGCCTTCCCAGCGTTCGAAACGATAACCGGTCCGATCGACCCGGATCGCGACTGGGGCGGAAGCGAGGATCGCCGAGTCCCGCGCAGCCTCCGCAGCCGAAGCGAAGCGAGCGGCGGCCGATCGCGCCTCGGTGCTTTGCGACGGCATCGCGAACAAAACGGCCGCCGCCGCAATCCCCATGATCGCGAGGACCGCAAGCAGTTCGACGAGGGTGAAGCCCCGCTCGCCGTCCCGCTTATTTCCAGTTGCCGATATCGGCATCCTGCCCCTCGCCGTCCGGCTTGCCGTCCGCGCCGTAGCTGATGATGTCGAACGCGCCATGCTCGCCCGGTGAATGATATTGGTACGGATTGCCCCACGGATCATTTGGCAGCCGCTTGATATAGCCGCCGCGCGGATAGCGTTCGGGATGGGCGAGGCCGACCGGCGGCTGCACCAGCGCCTGCAGCCCCGCGCCCGTCGGCGGATAGGTGAAATTGTCGAGCCGGTAGCGTTCGAGCGCCTGTTCGAGCAGCGCGATATCGGTCTGCGCCTTCTGCGTCATCGCCTTGTCCTGCGCGGGCAGGACGTTGATCACGACGACGGTGGTCAGCAGGCCAAGGATCAGGATGACGACCATCAGCTCGACGAGGGTGAAGCCGCGCTCGCCCTCGCTTCCGTTCGTGTCGAGCGCAGTCGAGACACGTTCACGCCCGCCGACGTCTCTCGACGGCGCTCGAGACGAACGGAGTTCTAATTCATCGGTCATCATCACATGCCTGCCAGCGTATCGAGTTGAAGGACGGGGAGCAGGATCGACAGCACGATAAGCGCGACGATCACCCCCATGAAGACGATCACCAGCGGCTCCAAAAGCGCCAGCAAGGTCGCTGTGAACATGTCGAATTCACGCTCCAGATAGTCGGCCGCGCGTTCGAGCATCTCGTCGAGCCGGCCCGACGCCTCGCCCGACGCCGCCATATAAACCATGATCGGCGGAAAGAGATCGGTACGGCGCAGCGCCGCCGACAGGCTGGAGCCGCCCCGGATGTCCTCGACCATCGCCTCCGAACCGCTGCGCAAGGCGCGGTTGTGGACGGTGCGCGCGGTGATCGCGATCCCCTCGATCAGCGGCAACCGGCTCTCGACCATCCGCGACAACGTCCGCGCCATCCGTGCGGCATGGAGATCGCGCAGCAGTCGACCGATCAGCGGTAGTTGCAGCAGGCGCGTGTCGAAGCGCAGCCGCCGTCCCTCATCCGTCATCATCCGGCCGAAGGCGAAAACGCCGATGAGGATGACCAAAGGGGCGATCCACCAGAAGCGGATCAAAAGTTCGGAGGCGCCGACTACGATCCGGGTGATGAGCGGCAATTGTCGCCCCGATATGTCGAACTGTTCGACGATGCGCGGCACGACGAACAGCATCAGCCCGAGCACCACCGCGGTCGCGACGATCGCGAGGACGGTAGGATAGGCCAATGCGGTGATCAGCTTGCCGCGCACGCTCGCCTGACGTTCGTGCAGGTCGGCGAGCCGTTCGAGGATTTCGGGCAACGTCCCCGACGCCTCCCCCGCCGCGACCATCGCGCGATAGAGCGGCGGGAAGCTCTGTGGCTCGGTGGCCAGCGCATCGGCGAGACGATGCCCCTGCACGACCGCATCGTGGACCGATCCGAGCACAGCGGCGGTCGTCGCCCTGCCCGTCTGCTTCTGGATCGTGCGCAGCGCCTCTTCGACCGGGATGACGGTGATCAGGCTCGCGAACTGGCGGGTGACGAGGGTCAGTTCGCGCGTCGACAGGCGACGGCGGCGACGGATCAGCTGTGCGCCGAGGCTGGGGCCGCGCGTCGCACCCTGCCCCTTGTCGATCGCGACGACGTAGAGCCGGCGCGCTTCGAGCTGCGTACGCGCATCCTCGGGCGTCTCGGCCGCAATATGCCCTCGCCGCTCGCGCCCGCTCGTGTCGATCGCGTGCCAGGCGAAGTCACTCATCCGCGCCATCCCCGCGGATGATGCGCAACGCCTCTTCCGGACTCGTCACGCCCTCGCGCACCAGCCGCCGCGCGGCCTTGGCAAGCGTATCGCCGGTCGCGAAGGCATGTTTGGCGATCGCGACCTCGTCACCATCGGCGTTGATGATCGCGCGGATCGTGTCGTCGATGCGGATGACTTCGAATAGGCCGATCCGCCCGCGATAGCCGGTATGGCCGCACGCCTCGCAACCCTGCGCCACCCGCACGCTCGGATCGCGCTTCAGCTTGAGCGCCGCACGGATCGCAGGACTCGGCGTGTCGGCGATGCTGCATACCGGGCAGAGCCGGCGCACCAGCCGTTGCGCGATGACGGCGCGCACCGTGGAGGCGATCAGGAACGGCTCGACCTTCATGTCGCGCAACCGCGTGATTGCGCCGACCGCATCGTTGGTGTGGAGGGTCGACAGAACGAGGTGGCCGGTCAGCGAAGCCTGGGTCGCGATCTGCGCGGTCTCGCCATCGCGGATTTCCCCGACCATGACGACGTCGGGATCCTGGCGCAGGATCGCGCGCAGCCCGGCGGCGAAATCAAGCCCGACCTTGGGATTGACCTGCGTCTGCCCCACCCCGTCGACCGCATATTCGATCGGATCCTCGACCGTCAGGATGTTGCGGCTGCCGTCGTTGAGCGATCGGAGCGCGGCGTAGAGCGTCGTCGTCTTGCCCGCCCCGGTCGGCCCGGTGACGAGCAGGATGCCATTGGGTTCGGCGAGCGCCGCGCGAAAGGCGCGATCGACCGCGGGCGGCATACCCAGCTGATCGGGATCGATCCCCGCCGCTTCCTTGTCGAGGATGCGCAGCACCACCCGCTCGCCCGCGCGGCCCGGCAATGTCGAGACGCGAACGTCGAGCAGACGCCCGCCGATCGACAGGCCGATGCGCCCATCCTGCGGCAGGCGCCGCTCGGCGATGTCGAGGCGCGACATCACCTTGATGCGGCTCACCACCACCGGCGCGACGGCTGCAGGCAGGCGCAGGCGTTCGGACAGAACCCCGTCGATCCGCATCCGCACGACCAGCCCGGTCTCGAACGGCTCGACGTGAATGTCGGACACGCCCTGCCGCACCGCATCGGCGATGATGCCGTTGATCAGGCGGATGGCGGGGGCATCGTCGGCGCTGTCGAGCAGGTCTTCCGAACTCGGCAGCTCGCCCAGATCGTCGAGCCCGATCGCGCCGCCCAGCAGGGCCGCCGCCTGCCCGTCCATCGCATAATGATCCGACAGCGCCTGTTCGAAGCGATCGGCGGCAAGCGGCTCGACCGCGATTGCGCGTCCCATCGCGCGGCGCAGCTCGATCAGCGCCGACCGATCGGCATCGGGACGCAAGCCAATCAGCGGCCGGCCATGTGTGTCGGCGGTGCCAAGCGGGACCAGTCCGGCGCGTTTGGCGAACGCATAGGGGATCGCAGGCGCAAGAGGCGCGGGAACCGCGACATCCTCCGCCAGATCGCTCATTGCTTCGGCTTCTTCGACGGCTGCACGTCGACCGGGCGGACGATCTGGCTGCTCGTCGTGACGGAAGGACGAATGATCTCGGGTGGCCCGGCAGGCGCAGCGCTCACGGCGGAGGGCGAGGGTCCGACCGGAAGGGCGGCGCCCATATAGTCGCGCACCAGTTCGTCAATGGACGGCTCCTCGCCCGGCTTGCCGAAGCGGGCCTGCTCGCCGCGAATATAGCCATAACGCTGCGCCGCGAGCCGCTGGCTATCCTGCCGCGAACGCAGGATAGTCGGGCGGATGAAGACCATCAGATTGGTCTTCACATGGCTGCGCGACCGCGACTTGAAGAGTTCGCCAAGGCCCGGAATGTCGCTGAGCAACGGGATACGCTCGATCGTCCGCCGCTCATTGTCGTCGAGCAGACCGCCCAGCGCGATGATGTCGCCATCGTCGACGGTAACGGTCGTCTCGATCAGACGTTTGTTGAGGATCAGGTCGGATGAGCCGTTGGTCACCGGCCCCGCGATCGACGACACTTCCTGCTTCAGGAACAGCTTGATCGCGCCGCCCGCGTTGATCTGCGGCTTCACCTCGAGCTGGACGCCGACATTCTGGCGCTGGACGGTGCGGAACTGATTGTCGAAATTGTTCGAAAGCGCCTGTCCGGTGGTGATCGGTATCTCCTGCCCGACCAGCAGCTTCGCCTCCTGATTGTCGAGCGTCAGGACCGATGGCGTCGAAAGGACGTTCGACTTGGTGTCCGATTGCACCGCGTTGATGATCGCGCCGAAAATGGCATTCCTGCCCAGCGTATCGGCAAAGCCCGCAAAACCGCCGCCGGCGTTCAGGATCGAGCTGACCGCGGCTTCGGCCAGCTGGTCGCTGATCTCGGTGTTCGTCGTCGTGGTCGTGGTGGTGCCGTTGACCGTGGTGGTCGTGGTCGCGAGTTCACGCGCACCGATCGCGCCGGCGACCGTCAGGATGTTGGGTGCCGCATTCGAATAATTGGTGGCGGCAAAGGGCACGCCCGACCCCGGCTTTCCGCCCAGCAGGAACTGGACGCCGAGCTTGCGTGCCGCATCGTTCGAAATCTCGACGATGATCGCCTCCACCAGCACCTGATCGCGGCGCGTGTCGAGCTGTCGAACGACTTCGCCCAAGGTGCGCTGCACATCGGCGGGGCCGGCTATGATGATCGCATTCGCGCCGTCAAATCGCGTCACGATCGCGCCGGCCGCGCCTCGTGACGTCGGCGTAGCGGCGGCTGCGGGCGCTGGGGCGGGAGCGCCGGCCGCGCTGCCGGTGGTGGAGCTGGTCGCGACGACATCGGGCGCCTGGCCGACGAGTTGCTGAAGCACCGGGAGCAGCTTCGCCGCGTCGGCATATTCGAGGAAGATGACGCGAATCTCGGACGCATTGGCGGCGCGCCGGTCAAGATCCTCGGCCAGCGCGGCCATGCGCGCGACGCCACCGGAATCGCCCCGGATCAGCAGCGCGTTGCCGCTGTCGACCGCGATTACACTGACGCCGGTCGACGCCCCGCTTTGCGCGGTGCCGCCTCCCCCGATCAACTGGGTCAGCGCGGTCGCGATTTCACGCGCTCCAGCATTCTTGAGCGGGACAAGCCGGGTGTTGCTGTTGTCGCGATCGAGTTGGCCGACCAGCATCCGCATGCGGCGTATATTGTCGGCATAATCGGCGATGATCAGCGAGTTGGCGTTGCGGTTCGCGGTGATCGATCCCTGCGGGCTGGCGAGCGGGCGCAGCGAATCGAGCGCCGCCTGCGCGTCGATCGATCGCAGGCGGATCACGTCGGTGACGAAGTTGTTGCCCGACATGCCCGCCGATCCGATCCGCCCGGGGATCGTCGCCGCGCCTTCGATCGGCTGGATGCGGAAGGCGCCCCCGGTCAGCGGCACCGCGACCAGGCCGCTCGCGCGCAGCGTCGACAGGAACAGTTCGAAATATTCGGACTTGCTGAGCGCGCGATCGGTGACGACCGACACCTTGCCCTGCACGCGCGGATCGATGACGAAGTTGCGCCCGGTGACGCGCGCCGCATCCTGAATGAAGGCGCGGACATCGGCATCGCGCAGGTTGAGCACTTGTTGCGCCGCGATGGGTTGAGCAACCGCGATCAGCGCTGCGGCGGTGAGGAGCATGCGCTTCACTTGGCGCCTCCGATCTGGAGGGTGCGGCTCTCACCGTTGCGCTGGACGACGATCGTGACGGGCGTGCCCGCCTGGGTCGATTCGGCGAAGCGGGTGGTCGCGCCGGGATCGGACACGGAAACGCCGTTGATGCTGGTCAGCATGTCGCCCGGCTGCAAACCGGCGGCGGCAAGCGCGCGGCCATCGCCCTGCTGCTGGATCAGATAGCCGGTGATGCGGCCACCATCGATGCGCGGCGACAGCGACAGATCGGCCATCAGCGAGGCCGCGCCGGCCGCGACGGGCGCAGGCTGCGGAGCCGGCACAGGCATTACGCCGGGCGCCGACGCTTCCTCCGACTGGTCGAGATAGATTTTCTCCGGGGCGCCGCCGCGATCGATCGTCACGCTGTCGAACTCCACAGCGGTCAGCTTGACCCCGGGCAGGATCTCATCGCCCACCGCATAGCTGTTCTGCGTGCCATCGGGCAGGCCGATGATCGCCGAACCCCGGCCCGACGCCTGATCCGCGCGCACGCCGTGCAGGCTGAGGTCGAGCGGCGTGATGACCGAAGGGCCGCCGCCATTGAGCCGAAAGAAGGGATCGAAGGCGGCGAACGATGCGGGCGAGCCGTCGGCGGTCGCGACGCCGGGCCGAACACCCTCCCCCGTCGGTGCCGCCAACGCCCAGACCAGAGCGATCGAAAGCAGCCCGACGAGCCCCACCATGCCCCATTCGGCGAGCTTGAACGGATTGGGCGAAACAAAATCGCGCGTGGGCACCCGGCCACGCCAAACACTCAAACCCTTCACGCGCCCAACCCCCGAACGTCGCACCTGCGACTCCCGCTATAGGCGAGGCGATCCTCCGTCACAAAGCGCCAACTGGCGCCGGAATCAGCCTCGGCCGAATCCGTGCATGTGACGCGCCCATTGCAATGCGATGACGGCACCTTTCACGGGCTGAATCATCGCCAGCGACATGACGAGCGCGAGCCCGGGCCACAGGATCATCTGCACCAGCATCGACACGTCATAGGACAGGTTCATCGCGCAGATGAAGGGCGCCAGGACATGGCCGACCGTCAGCACCACGATATAAGCGGGCAGATCGTCGGCGCGTTGCGGCGTCCAATCCTGCCCGCACGATGGACATTCCGGCAGGGGACGCAGGAATCGCCCGAACAACGGCGCCTCTCCGCAGGACGGGCAACGTCCCTTGAGACCCAGGATCAGGGCGGGGACGAGCGGGCGTTCGGCAGCTTCGGTCATGCGGGCGCCCTTAGCATGGGAGAAGCGCGCGCCGCAGCGCGAAGTTCGTCATCGGGATTGCGCCTGGCGCAACCTGATATGAAGCCGGAATCAAAAAGCCGGCTGTCGACGGTGGGGGCCATCGGCAACCGGCTCATTGGCGATGGGGCATATGGATCAAGCCGTTGGGGGTAGCCCGATCCTGCCTTGCATCGAACCGTCGGCGGTGCAGCACGACGGACGCCGTCTCTCAAGGCGTTTGGGATCGCCAAAACCAGTTTCTCCCCGTCTCTGTAACCGTTACAAGGCCGGCCTGCGGGCATGGAAGCGGATCGGGGGGACGATTCGGATGCCCCAACGATAGTGATCGGAGAGACGATGGCGGGGCCGCGGGAAATTGATCCGATCGAGGCTGCGGCGCTGCGCGACGAGCTCGCGCTGCTGCTCGCATCGCCCGCCTTTTCGCGCGCACCGATCATGAAAAGGTTGCTCGAATATCTGGTCGCCGAAACATTGGCCGGGCGCGGGGAGCAACTCAAGGCATATTCGGTCGCGGTCGACGGCCTCGGCCGCGCGCCGGATTATGACGCGCGCGCAGACAGTTATCCGCGTGTCCAGATAGGCCGTCTCCGCCGCTTGATCATCGAACATTATGCGCAGACCGCGCCTGGCCCAGCCGGACGGCTGTCGATTCCACAGGGACGTTACCGCGTCGAACTCGATCGCGGCACCGCGCCGATCGAACCGGAAGCGCCGACCGCGCCGATTCCCGTGGCGCCGGCGCGCAAGCCCGTTCTCCTCTGGGTCGCGATCGCCGCGGCCTTTTTCATCGTGATCGCGATCACCGCCGTCGTCGCGCTGGTGATCCTGCCGCGACATGAGGAAGTGACGACCGGCAGCAGCCGCCCGATGCTCGAAATCGCCGCCGCAAATGCCAAGACGCCCGATTCGGACCTGAGCGATCAGGTGCGCGCTGTCCTTCTGGACGGGTTGCGGCGCAGCGCGGTCTTCGACGTGCGGACCACGCGCAGCGTCCTCCCGCCCGATCCGAAGGCAACCGAAGCACGCTATCGGCTCGCGGTGGACATACCCCCGGGCGATGCCCCGCGCGTCACGTTGCGGCTGTGGCGGCTCAGCCCCGACCGGCTGCTCTGGTCGGGCAGCTATTCGCTGCCCTCGGCCGACGTCCGTCAGATCGATATCGTCCAGCGCCTCGGCCCCGCAATCGCGCTGATCAGCCGTGCCGACGGGCTTGTCGCGGCGCAGGAATATGCCAGCGCCCCGGCCGGTCCCTATCGCTGCATGCTCACCTACCACCGCTATCGCCGCGAGCGCACCGATGCCGATCGCGGCGAACTGGAGCATTGCGTGCCGAAGAGCATCGCACAGGCGGACAGTCCGCTGCTGCAGGCGACGGCCTCCTATCTCGCGCTCGATCGCCTGTCCGGATCGCGTGGCGCGTCGCATCGTAAGGCTCTGCTGATGGAGGCCCAGACCCATGCGCAGCTCGCGACCACGATCGACCCGACCGATCCCTGGGCAGTGAGCGCGCAGGCGCGCGTCGCGAGCGTACAGAAGGCGTGCCCGCGTGCGATCCGCAACGCGATCGCCTCGGCCGACCTTGCCCCCTATGAACCCGTCGTCCTCGCCGATGCCGGGGTGATTCTGCTCAATTGCCACGACGCGCGGGCGGAAAAGCTGATCCGCGACGCGATTACGATCGATGCCGGGCCCGACGGGCGCTTCTATTGGGCGCTGGTGCTGGTGGCGATCGATCGCGGCGATCGGGCGCTGGCGGCCGAAGCGCTCGACCGCATGACCCCGCCGGTCATCGGGCGGCGGCCGCGTTACCACCTGATCACCGCCGCAGGCTATGCGATGCTCGGCGACAATGCCCGCGCCACCGCCGCCTGGGATCAGCTCAAGGCCGCCGATCCGGGCGTCGCCGCGAATCCCGCCCAGTATCTCGAACGCACCGGCATCTCGCGCGAAATCGCGGCGCGGGTTATCGCCGATCTGCGCAAGATCGGTCTCGCCAGCGGCTAAAGCGCCAAGGCGGCGATCGAGGCGGCCTGCTGCGCCGCATAGAGCGCGAATTCGTCGATCACCGGGCGACCCAGCGCGGCTTCGAACGCCGCTTTGCTGGATTGGCCCTGATAATGCGCGCGGGCGGCATCGCCGAGGTTGGACTGGAATATTCCCGCCGCGCTGACCGGCAGAAAATCCTCGTAGATGATCGGGTCGGCCGCGACATGGCCAGCGGAAACCAGGGAATCGAGCGAGGTGCCTTCGGGCGCTCCTGCCTTTTCCGTCGGCGTGTAGGCAAAATAGGCAAGCCCTTCACGGCGCAGGACATCCCAGTCATCGGGAAGATCGGCAAAGGCATCGCCACCACGCGCCAGAAGCGCGTCGTAAAGAGCCCGCCCCTTCGGGGTCAGCGCCACCCCACGCTGCTCGATCTCCCCGAACCGCGCGAGATGACGGCCGACGACGCCGTCGAAATCGATCGCCTCATCGAGCGCCTTGAAGCTTGTCTGGCGCAACAGCACCGGGCAGCGGCGACGCGGCGGCCCTTCGATGTTCTCTTTGGGCGCGATCCCGGCGGCGGGCATCGCAGCCTGCGCCGCGTCGATATCGAGCGTGCGCGGGGTCAGGTGATTGATGTGCGGCCCGCGAAAGCTGACCACGTCGGCGACCAGGCGGTGCGAGGCGAGCAGCTTGGCGTAGGTTTGGGCATCGACCGTCGCCCGGGCATGCCAACGGAAGGTTTCGAGCAGTTCGACGACGAAGCGGTTCGCATGCGCCTCGTCGAGGCCGCCGTCGCGTTCGGCCTGCTCGATCAACGCAAGCGCATGGGACGTCACGATCTGTCGCCGCGCGAGGATCGCTGCCGCTTCGGCGCGCAGAGCGTCATCGGCGATCAGTTCGAGCCGCAGCAGCGACGTGAACAGCCGGAACGGATTGCGCGCCAGCGCCGCCGGATCGACCGGACGGAACGCGGTCGAATGGACCGGCACACCCGCGGGCGCGAGGTCGTAATAGCCCACCGGCTCCATCCCCATGACCGCGAAGGCGCGCGCGCACAGCCGCAATTCTTCCGCCGTGCCGACCCGGATCGCGCCGTGGCGTTCGCCCGACAGCCGATCGAGCCCCCCTGCCCGCTCCAGGCCCACGGCCAATTCCGGATCGCGCGCCAGCACGTCGGCGTTGATCTGTTCGACCAAAGCGACGAGCGCGCCATATTGTGGCACTTCGGCGCGGTACATGTCCGACATCGCCAGCGCGAAGGCCGCGCGGATGCGATCGGGTTCGACGAACTCGGCCATGTGGCCCGGCGTCAGCCGTCGCTCAGGCGCTCGATATCGGCGCCGACCGCAGACAGCTTTTCCTCGAGCCGCTCATAACCGCGATCGAGATGATAGACGCGGTGAACCGCAGTCTCGCCCTTCGCCGCCAGCCCCGCGAGAACCAGGCTCATCGACGCGCGCAGATCCGTCGCCATCACGTCGGCGCCGACCAGTCCGTCGACACCCTTCACGATCGCGGTGCGGCCGTGCACCTGGATGTCCGCGCCCATTCGCGCCAGTTCGGGCACGTGCATGTAGCGATTCTCGAAGATCGTCTCGGTCAGCACCGACGTGCCGTCGGCGAGCGCGAGCATCGACATGAACTGCGCCTGCATGTCGGTCGGGAAGGCCGGGAACGGCGCGGTGGAAACGTTCGACGGCTTGAGCCGGCCATTCGCGCTGACGCGGATGCCGCCCTCGATCTCGGTCACGTCGACGCCGGTTACGCGCATCGCGTCGAAGATCGTCGCCATATCGCCCATGCGCGCGCCCATCAGGTCGAGCTCGCCGCCAGTTATCGCCGCGGCACAGGCATAGCTGCCCGCCTCGATCCGGTCGGGCATCACCTGATAACGGGCGCCGTTCAGCCTGGGCTTGCCGCGGATGACGAGGCGATCGGTGCCGATGCCGTCGATCTCGGCGCCCATCGCGACCAGGCAGTTGGCGAGGTCGACAATCTCAGGCTCGCGCGCGGCATTGTCGAGGACGGTTTCGCCCTTCGCCAGCACCGCTGCCATCAGGGCATTTTCGGTCGCACCGACCGAAACCACCGGGAACGAATAACGCCCGCCGGTCAGCCCGCCCGGCGCGGTCGCCTTCACATAGCCCGCCGCCAGTTCGATCTGCGCACCGAGCGCCTCGAGCGCCTTGAGGTGGAGATCGATCGGGCGATTGCCGATCGCACAGCCTCCCGGCAGCGACACCTTCGCCTCGCCCGCACGCGCCACCAGCGGGCCGAGCACCAGGATCGACGCGCGCATCTTGCGGACGATGTCATAGGGGGCGACGGTCGACGCGAGGCTTTTCGCGTCCATCGTCATTTCGCGACCGATCGATCCGTCGGTTCCGCGCTGGACCTTGGTCGACACGCCAAGCTCGTTGAGCAGATGGCCGAAGCTGTCGACGTCGGCGAGACGCGGCAAATTGGTGAGGGTCAGCTTCTCGTCAGTGAGAAGCGCGCACGGCAGCAGAGTGAGCGCGGCATTCTTGGCGCCCGAAATCGGTACCTGGCCCTTGAGCGTGCGGCCCCCGCGAATGATAATACGATCCATGGACACGCTTTATCCGAAGCGTGCGGCGGCGCAAGGTGGCGCCGTAACGGACGGCCCCCAAAAGCCGTCGCCCCGGCGGAGACCGGGGTGGCGATCAGGCGTTTACGCCTTCTCCATCGTGCACTGGAGCGGGTGCTGGTTCTGCCGGGCAAAGTCCATGACCTGGCTGACCTTGGTCTCGGCGACTTCGTAGCTGAACACGCCGCAGATCCCGGCGCCCTTCTGGTGGACGTGCAGCATCACGCGTGTCGCGTCCTCGATGTTCATGCGGAAGAAGCGCTGGAGGCACAGGACGACAAATTCCATCGGCGTGTAATCGTCGTTCAGCATCAACACCTTGTAAGGTGTCGGCTTCTTCGTTCGGGTCCGCGTGCGCGTCGCGAGGCCCAGGCCGGTGCCACCGTCCTCGCCATCCTTACGGACGGCCATGACGATATCGCTACGGGTGGAGGGCAGGCTCATCGTGGATTCAGACTCGGTTGAAAGCATGGCCCAAGATATGGCACCGCCGGCGCATTCGGCAAGTGTCACGAGCGTGCGCCCGGCATTCGCGACAGCACCATAACGACGAACCGGTCGCCCCCACGCGGGGAGCGACCGGTCGTTACGCCAAGATACTGGAAGATCAGGGGCGGCGGATCAGGCCGCGGTCTTGAACTTCTCGGCAGCGATCGCGTAGCGGCTCGAAAGCGGCTGGAACACGTCGCCGGCCAGCTTCAGCCAGGTCTCGCTGAGCTTCGACATTTCGGCGACGGCGCTGTCAAACGACGACTTAGCATAATCGCTCTGCAGCTGGAACAGCTCGGTCGGGGTCTTGGCCATCGTCATGCTCTTGACGGTCGCCGACGCGGTTTCGAAGTTCTTCTTGCCATAGTCGGCCAGTTCCTGGCCGATCGTTTCGGCGCCCTTGGCGGCGGTCTTCGCCGAGCTGACGAGAGCCTCAAGGTTGCCCTTCGAGAATTCGGTGATTTCCTCGCCGACCTTCGAGCTCTTCTCGAAGGCGGTCTTGGCGCGATCGCTGATTTCGGTGAACATCGTTTTCGCCTTTTCGGTGATGGGAGAAGTGGAAAGAGTTTCGAACGCAGGCATCCCGGAAGATCCTTTCGACAGAGACTTGGGCGTGGCCACGGGCTTCGCGGCCTTAGGCGCGACAGCCGCCTTGGCGGCGGGCGCCACCTTGACGGGCGTCGTCTTGACCGGCGCCTTCGTGGCGCTCTTCACGGCCGGCTTGGCCGCCTTTGGCGCAGGAGCGGGAACGGCCGCGACGACCGGCTTTGCCGGCTCGACAACCTTGGCCGGTTCGACGGTTTTAACCGGTTCGATGGCCTTGATCGGTTCGGCAACTTTGGCCGGCGCGACGGGGGCAGCCTTCGCCGCCACCGGTGCCGCCTTCGGCTTTTCCGCCGTCACCGGCTTCACGGGCGCCTTAGCACCTGTCGCCGGGGTGTTGTCGTCAGCCATTGCCCACCTGCTCCTGATGTTGCGATGCACAATACAGGGAGCGACGAATCAGGTCAAGCCTCATTGTGCAGTGCAACATTGCAGATACACAATAGAGAAATTGGCGCTTTTCCGCTGTTTGCCCCACCCCGCCAACGCGCTTGCGATCACGGGGTTCCAGCCTGTGGATAATTTTTTCCGGGACGCTTTTGTTACCGCATCCGCACATAGCGACCGGGCGCATCCTCGATGGCCTTTAGCGGCCCTTTTCCGGGCAAGCGCTTGCCCTTGGCGGGCACCTTGGGGCCCGATCGTTCGGCCATCCAGCCTATCCAGTCGCTCCACCAGCTGCCTGGCGTTTCGGCGGCGCCCGCCACGAAGTCGGCGAAGCTGGTCGCGCCTGTATTGGTCCAATATTGATACTTTTTCGCCGCCGGCGGATTGACGACGCCCGCGACATGGCCTGACCCGGCAAGGACGAAGCGCCGCTCGCCGGCGAAATGCTCCATGATCCGCCACACGCTCGGTGCCGGGGCGATATGATCCTCACGCCCCGCCTGGACATAGGCCGGCGTCTTGATGCTGGTCAGGTCGATCGGCACCCCCGCGACGCTCATCGCCCCCGGCTGCACCATCAGATTATCGCGATAAAGCGCCTGGATATAACCACGGTGCCATTCGCCGGGCAGGTTGGTGGTATCGTTGTTCCAGTGGAGCAGATCGAATTCGGGATAATCCTCGCCCAGCAGATAGTTCTGGACGACATAATTCCAGATCAGGTCGCGCGCGCGCAGCAGATTGAACGAGGCGGCAAGGAAACGTCCGTCGAGTACACCCTTGTCGCCGCTCAGCATCGGCAGCATCGCCATCAGCTCGTCGCTCAACAGATGCTTGAGCTCGCCCGCCTCCTCGAAATCGACCTGCGCGGTGAAGAAGGTCGCGCTGGCGACTTTGCCCGCCTCCCCCTTCGCCGCCAGATAGGCCAACGTCATCGCGAGCACAGTGCCCGCCACGCAATAGCCGATCGTGTGAACGCTCTCGGCACCCGTCGCCTTGCGAACCGCGTCGATCGCATCGATCTGCCCACCGATCACGTAATCGTCCATGCCGATGTTCGCGATGCTCTCGTCCGCCGACTTCCACGAGACCAGGAATACGCTGATCCCCTGATCGACCGCCCAGCGGACGAAGCTGTTCCGCTGGTTGAGGTCGAGGATGTAGAAGCGATTGATCCACGCCGGGAAGATCAGCAGCGGCGTTTCGAACACCACCTCCGTCGTCGGAGCATAGTGGATCAGTTGATAGAGCGGGGTTTCGTGGATCACCTTGCCCGGCGTGGCGGCGATGTTGCGTCCAAGTTCGAACGCCCCCTGCCGCACCTGGGTCAGTTGCCCCCGCGTTATGTCGGCCAGCATATGTTCGAGGCCGCGCAGCAGATTCTGCCCGCGCGTCTCGAAGATCCGCTCCAGAACCTGCGGGTTGGTCAGCGGGAAATTGGCCGGCGACATCGCCTCGGTGATGGTGCGCATCGCGAAGCGGATCTTGTTGCGCACGTCGGGCTCGACCCCGTCGATCGCGTCGACCGCGCGCATGAAATGCTCGCACAGCAGCAGATAGGCCTGGCGGATCACATCGAACAAAGGCGTCTGGCGCCATGCCTCGGCGTTGAAGCGCCGATCGCGATCGGCCACCTTCAGCGCTTCGACATCGCCCTTCATCAGCGCGGTCCACAGGCCCAGCGCGTCGCCAACGGCATCGCTCTGCAGGTCGACCAGCCGGGTCGTGTCGCCCATGATCGCGCCCATATCCGGGAATTGGACGTCGCCCAGCGGCATCCCGCTCGCATCGGGCATCGCGTGGACCAGATGCTCCATGATCATCTGTTGCGCCTGCCCGACAATGCCGGTCCAGTGCTGGATTTCGGCCAGCGGCGGCAGTTCGGATGCCGTCGCCTGCTTGCCCCAATCCTCGCCGAGATCACCCATGCCGTACTCCGCCGATTTTTTCGCGCGAACGCCTGCCAATTCGGCGCGCCCGCGCGTATAAGCCCGTCCCGGTGACATTGGGCGATCGGCCCGGTGCCGCCAAGGAGCAAACACTAGGAATCGTCATGTCCGAGGAATTTTACCGCATCAAGCGTCTGCCGCCTTATGTCATCGCCGAAGTCAATGCGATGCGGGCAGCGGCGCGAGCGCGGGGTGAGGACATCATCGATCTCGGCATGGGCAACCCCGATCTGCCGCCGCCCCAGCACGTCATCGACAAGCTGGTCGAGGTGGCGCAGAAGCCCGATGCACATGGTTATTCGGCGTCGAAGGGCATCCCCGGTCTGCGCAAGGCGCAGGCCAATTATTACCAGCGTCGCTTCGGTGTGGAGGTCGACCCCGAAACCGAAGTCGTCGTGACGATGGGATCGAAGGAAGGCTTGTCGAGCCTCGCCACCGCGATCACCGCGCCGGGCGACGTCGTGCTGGCACCGAACCCGAGCTATCCGATCCACACCTTCGGCTTCATCATCGCCGGCGCCACGATCCGTTCGGTGCCGACGACGCCCGACGAACGCTATTGGGAGGCGCTCGATCGCGCGATGAAATTCACGGTGCCGCGTCCGTCGGTGCTGGTGGTCGGCTATCCGTCCAATCCTACCGCGGAGGTCGTCGATCTCGCCTTCTACGAGCGGCTCGTGGCCTGGGCGAAGGAGCATAAGGTCTGGATCCTGAGCGACCTCGCTTATTCCGAACTCTATTATGACGGCTGCCCAACGCCTTCGATCCTGCAGGTGCCGGGCGCGAAGGACGTCGCGATCGAATTCACGTCGATGTCGAAGACCTATTCGATGGCCGGATGGCGCATGGGCTTCGCGGTCGGCAACAAGACGCTGATCGCGGCGCTGACGCGCGTTAAGTCCTATCTCGATTATGGGGCATTCACGCCGATCCAGGCGGCAGCCTGCGCCGCGATCAACGGACCGCAGGATATCGTTCAGAAGAACCGCGAACTGTATCAGCGGCGTCGCGACGTTCTGGTAGAAAGCTTCGGCCGCGCGGGGTGGGACGTTCCGCCGTCGCGCGCGTCGATGTTCTGCTGGGCGCCGCTGCCGCCGGCAGTCGCGCATCTGGGCAGCCTCGAATTCTCGAAGCAGCTGCTCACCCATGCGGGCGTCGCCGTCGCCCCGGGCGTCGGCTATGGCGAAGATGGCGAAGGTTTCGTCCGGATCGCGATGGTCGAGAACGAACAACGCATTCGCCAGGCCGCGCGCAACGTGAAGAAATATCTCCAGTCGATGGGGGTCAATACCCCGGCGCGCACGGCGGGATAAATCCGCAAATTTGTGCGCCGCACAAACAAAAAGGGCCGCGGATTACTCCGCGGCCCTTTTCTATTACAATCGATGCGATCAGCGGGTCGCCAGGGGGCTCTCCGAGCTGTTCGCAGCAGCCGTCTGGACCTTCGGCGCCGCGAAAGCGACGGCGGTGCCGGCATAGTTGCCCGAGACGCGGCCGTTGCGGACGCGCAGCGTGAAAGCCTTGCCCGACTGGTCGACACCGTCGACGATGGCGACGTCGCCGGCCTGGGTGACCTGATACTGATAGGTCTGGCCGTCGCGGGTGAAGCTCTGGGTATCGGCGAGCGCCGGAGCGGCGACCGCGGAGGTCAGGATGGCGAGAGCGATAATCTTCTTCATCAGAAAACTCCTTTCGATTTGAGCCGTCAGCGTCCTCAATCTTGTTGCACTGCGAAATGGGCTAGCGAGGACATCATCGCAATTGAAAGGATTGCGCTCACAGTTGCATGAAATGCAATCAGTGTGATTACAACAATTATAATGCATAATAATAATCGGATTTCCGCCATTCCTGTCGTGGCTGTAAGTACGAGTCAGGCCACCGCGCTTGACCAAAAAATCGTCAGCGCGCACCCATGGACCATGCTTCCGATCCTGCCCGTGCTGCCCACCGACATCGCGCATGTCATCCAGACTGCGCTCGCGCCGGTCTTCCTGCTGACCGGCATAGGATCGATTCTCAATCTGCTCGCCAGTCGCCTGTCGCGGATCGTCGACCACGCCCGCCGGATCGAGCGAGAGTTCACGCCGGTCGACGACCCGATCCACGCAAAACAGGTCAAGCGGCTCCGCCTGCTCGACAAGAGGATGCGGATCGTCGGCAACGCGATCTTCCTGTGCACGTCGAGCGCGGTGCTCATCTGTATCGTCGTCGCGGGGCTATTCGTCGCCAACCTGCTCGAACTCGGCTTCGGCCGGTTGACCGCGTCACTGTTCATCCTTGCGATGCTGCTGCTGATCGCCGGGCTGACATTATTCCTCGTCGAGGTACGGCTCGCTGTCCACGCCGTGCAGGTCGAGGATGCGATGCTCGAACGCGAAGGGCGACCATGAAGCCCGCGATCGAGCGCCGCCTGCTCCAGATCGCGGTCGCGATCGCCTGCCTCGTGCCGCTCAATGCAGGGCTGCGCGGCGTTCTGGAGGGTGCGCATTTCGTAAAGGTGACCGCACCGGCCGCCGATCTCGACAGCCACTTCCGCTACATGTCGGGCATCTTCCTGATGATGGGCGTCGGCTTCGTCACGACGATCCCAGCGATCGAGCGGAAGGGCGCGCGCTTCCGCATGCTTGCCGCGATGGTGATCGTCGGCGGAATGGCGCGGGCGCTGAGCTGGGTGGAGGTGGGCGCGCCTGGCTTCGGGCACCGCTTCGGTCTGGTGATGGAGCTGGGCGTCGTGCCGCTGCTCGTTCTGTGCCAATGGCGGGTGGAAAAGCGTTCCATATGAAAAAGGACTGCCGGCCAAAGCCGGCAGCCCCCTAACATGGTCAGCGGCCGGAAGGTGCCGGCCCGGGAGACCCTTGGCGCTTTAGAAGCGCGCCTCCCGAACGGACAGAACCGACCCCCACGCTGAACCATGAGACATCGGATCACCTCCTTTCGCAATGTTGCCGAGGACTCGAAGGTGGATCATTCTGCGGATGCGAACAAGTCTTGATTTTATGACGCTTGTCGACAATCCTCTAAGGCTCGCGACGGTTCGGCCCAGGCCGGCACGATGACCGGCGAGAGCCCCGACCCCGACACCGCGAAGCGCCCCCGGCTATAGCCGATCCGATCGAGCAGATTGTCGCGCGCCGACAATCGAGCGCCCGTCATCGCCTGCCCCTCATGCGACAGTCCGCCCGCCGGCAGTGTGGCCGCGCCGTATGAGGTGGTGACGGTCAGGCTGGTCGCCGTACCTTGCCGCATTATCGCGATCGTCCGAGCGGTCTTGTCGCACGCGATTACCAGCGCGGGCTGCGCACCTGCCACGCCATAAGCCGCATAGGAGTGCGCGGTGCCGGGGACGTAGCGCCATGTGCCCGGGGTCAGCGCGGCATCGCGCCAGTCGCGCGGCGGGGTGACCACAACGGGCACCGACGGCGGTGCCACGGTGGGGACCGGCTTGGCGACCGGAGCAGGGGTGGTGCAGGCGGAGAGCAAGGCGAGGCCGAGGGCCGGCCCGGCAAGACGGTAGTCGATCATCAATGCTGCATGCGCGAAAGCGGCGAGCAAGGGAAGCCCGTCGCGATCAGGCGCCCTGCCCGCGGCACTGACGGACGAGGCGGACGACATCGCCGTTGACCGGGAGCATCGCCGGCGCGCCTGCGACGACCTGTGCCTCGATCGCCTGCCCCTGCCCCGCGACCGCGTCGAACAGTTGGTGGCGTGCGGGCAGGACCATCGAGATCGTACCGCCAGCCGTTCGCGAATAGGTCGCGTCCATGCGGGCGGTCACGCCGCCGGCGCGCATATATTGCCCACCAAAGCCCTGCGGATCGCCGGTGCGGACCGCGATGAACTCGATCTGACCGCGCGCGGTGTTGCAGGCGAGCGCATAGTCCCACGCGCCGCCGTTGCGCGTGAAGATCGCGGCCGGGCCGTCGCCGAGCCTGGGGACATAGTGCCAGTTATTCGCCAGCCGCGAGTCGCTCGAACGCGGCTGCGTCGCGACCGGTTCGGGTGCCGGCGGAGCGGCAACGGCAGCCTGCTCGGCCGGCGCCGCATCCGGCGCGGGAGCAGGGTCTGCGGGAGAAGGCAAGGCCGCTTCCTGCCCGTCTATCGGGCCCAGCGTGGTTTCGGTGCCGCCATCCACGGCCATATCCTCCGCCAGCCGATCCTGACCGGCGGTGACCAGCGGTTCGCGTTCCCCGCTCTTCATGAAATTGCTGACCGCCCAGGTGCCGACAAGGACCAGCAGCGTGCCGACCAGCACCAGGCGGCGTATCCACACCGCACGGGACGTGGGCTTACGGACGAGCGTGGGTGGCGGATAAACCATGCGTCAAAGCTAACCTCTCGGGCCCAACCTCGCAATGCAAACGATCGTCAATCAGCGTTAAATGCGGCTGCGCTGATGCCCACCGCATGGACGTTCGCATCCTGGCTGACCGACAGCGCGTAGGAGACCGAGCGGCGCTTGACCTCGGTATGATCCTCGTCGTCGATCGTCTCGGTGCGCAGATCGTCTGCGCCCGGCATCTGGTTCGCCTTGATGATGCTGGACAGCGCGCGGCAATCGGCGCCCAAGCCGGGACCGAAGGCATATTGGAGAAGATAGGCGCCATCGGGCACGCCTTCGATCGTCATCGATTCCGAATGGGCGATGTAGAAGCTGGCGGCGAGCTTGCCCGTGTCGACATGACGCAGCTTGATCACGGCGTCGCTGTCGCTGTCGTTCGATATGTCGATCGCGTGGCCTTCCTCGGCGAGCTTCATGTCGCCGGCCAGACGGGCGCCCGTTGCCGGCGGGCTCGTGCAAGCCGCCCCCTGCGCCCAACCCGCCCCGCTCCACAGCGCCATCGCCGCCGCGCCGATCAGCGCGATACCATTCATCTTCCGCATCTTCTAAGCCCCCCGGCCTTGTTCCCAATAACCTTGGCGCACCCCGCCCCCATCGGCAAGGTGATCCGCATTGCCCCCGCCGGCGAACCCCTGCATAACCCCTTTTAAAATTCGAGAGGGGAGATTTCATGTCGAACGAAGGACATGCCGCGCCGAGCGCGTTGAAGGCCGCGATCATCGTCGTCGTGCTGATTCCGCTGGTGGCGGGTTACATGATCCTGGGCAGCACGATCGGCGTGGTCCATCTGTGGTCGGGCTTCCTGTTCACGCTCTACTGGTCGGCGATCCACGCCGCGAACCCGACGGCTTACTGGCCCGATCTGTGCGGTGCGCTGATGGGCGTGGGCTATGCCTTCCTCTGCCACTGGTTGCCGCTGCAGGGCACGGCGGGCGGGATCGCGCTGCTCGCCATCCTGTGCGTCACGACATGGCTGCTGATCCAGGGCAAGGTGTCGCTGGTCATCAACCTGGGGCTGATGCTGTTCCTGACGGTGTGCACGATCCCGATGGTCGGCGAGACCAACGATCATCTCAACATCGCGATCGGCGTCGTTTACGGCGCGGCCTATAGCGGGCTGCTGTTCCTGGCGGCGACCAATGTCGGAAAGCTGCGTTCGCGCCGCGCGCCAGCCCCCGCACCCGCCGAATAGACCATGGCGGTTGATGCCCGCATCGACGCCTATATCGCGAAGTCCGTATCCTTTGCGGCACCGATCCTGACACACCTGCGCGCGGCCGTTCACGCGGCCTGCCCGCAGGTGGAGGAGACGATCCGCTGGGGCATGCCCAGCTTCACCTACAACGGATCGATCCTGTGCCAGATGGCGGCGTTCAAGGCGCATGCGAGCTTCGGCTTCTGGCAACGCGAGCAGGCGACGGGCGAGGCACCCGCGAAGGACAAGGACGCCATGGGCCAGTTCGGCCGACTGACCCAAGTCGGTGACCTGCCGTCCGACGCCGAACTCGCGGCCATGATCGAGCGCGCGATGGCGGTGATCGACAGCGGTGTGAAGGCGCCCCGCCCGATCAAGCATCCCAAGCCCCCGGTCGCCCTGCCGGACGATCTGGCCGCCGCTCTTGTCGCGATGCCGGCCGCGCAGGCGACCTATGACGGCTTCCCCGAGGGGCAGAAGCGCGAATATGTCGAGTGGATCACCGACGCCAAGCGCGCCGAAACGCGCGCGAGCCGCATCGCCGATGCGGTCGCGTGGATGGCCGAAGGCAAGCGCCGCAACTGGAAATATGAGCGCTGCTGAGCCGCGATTCGACGTACGCGAACATGCTCGGAAGTTGTCAAAGTTGTCACTACGTCTGCGTCGAAATCGCTTCCCCGACGATCCCCTGCGGAGACGATAGGACAGGTTCGCGGCAGCATTGGGCATGGGGCCAGCCTACGGTTCCGTCCGCCTGTAGGACAGCCGACTGAACCCTCCGCGCGTTTTGGGCGTTGGCAAGGGATGACCGATATCATCCGAGGCGACGGGCGGGATCTGGTAGCGATGGTGCGCGCCGCAGCCGCCGTCCACAAAACCACCTGGGAAGCGCTCGTCCCCAGCCATTTCGAAGTCAACCTCGACATGGAAGCGGCAGAGGAAGACGCCTATGCGGAGATGGCGCAGGCCAAGGCGATCCTGCGCGACCATATCTGCGAAACCTACGGCATTTCGATCCGCGAGCTGAGCAGTCTGGCGATGCCGTAAGGCCGCTCATGATCCTCCCCTGCCAGGGGGAGGTGGCGCCGAAGGCGTCGGAGGGGGAGGATCCGATGATCCAGAGTTGGTCGTGTCCTCCCCCTCCGTCAGCTGCGCTGACACCTCCCCCTGGCGGGGGAGGATTGGATGAGGCTACAACTTCGCCATTACCTCGTCAGCGAAGCGCACATAATCGGCGATCTTCTCGTCGATTGGCTGGGTGTCCTCCTCGTTTGCATACATGTTGCGGAAGGCGACGGGCATGTCGGTGACGCCCAGATCCTCCATGCGGCGGACATAATCGGGCGTGACCGCGTCATAGGTGCGCGCGAAGATGCGGTAGGGCGTGTCCGCCGTTCCCGCCTCGGCGCGATAGCTGCGCAGCTTTTCGATCAGCGCGACGAAATCGTCCAACGCGCCGCCCGCATAGATGAACCCGTCGTGGAGCGCGGCGCGGCGTAGCGCGGGATCGCTGTGACCGCCCACCAGGATGGGCAGCGGACGGCGGGCGACCGGGTTAATCTTGACCGATTGCATGTCATAGAATTCGCCGTGAAACGCGAAATAGTCCCCGGTCGCGAGGCCACGGACGATCGCGATACACTCGTCGAGCCGCTTGCCACGCTTGGCATAATCGACCCCCATCGCCTGATAATCGTCGGGCCAGACGCTGAGCCCGACGCCGAAGTTGAAACGCCCCCCGCTCAG
Source organism: Sphingomonas montanisoli (assembly GCF_008274695.1). Lineage (GTDB taxonomy): Bacteria > Pseudomonadota > Alphaproteobacteria > Sphingomonadales > Sphingomonadaceae > Rhizorhabdus > Rhizorhabdus montanisoli. Next base: position 538,768 of record NZ_VTOU01000001.1, read on the forward strand.
TGCATCGACCGAGCAGGCGAGCTTTGCCGAATAAAGCGGCTGACGGACCGGCAGCTTCACGACGTTGCTGGTAACTTCGAGCCGGCTCGTCGCGGTCAGGATCGCGGAAGCCAGGATGAAGGTCTCGACGAACGGCTTGTTCTCTAGGAAATCGCGGCTGCCGTCGCTGTTGTAGAGATATTCGGTGTCGGACGCCTGCGGATAGATCAGGCTATCGGGCACCAGGAAGCCGGCATAGCCCGCCTCCTCCACCGCCTTTGCCAGCGGGATATAGTTGTCGATCGCCGTCATGGCCTCGGAACAATGGAATCGCATCGTTTCTGTCCTCTCCCGCGATGTATGTGACATCGTGTCAAGGGAGAGACGGGGGATTGTCGATGCTTATCGTCGCGGTTCCGAGATGGCGAACCATGATCTTCCCCGCCCTCACGGACGGGGAAGTATCGGCCGACCTTATTCCTCCCCCTCGGGCGTCAGGCGCTTCACGTCATCGACGGTGACAGGCTTGGCGTAAGCGTTGCCGAAATGCCCGCGCACATAGGTCGCGACGCTCGCAATCTGGTCGGGAGAGAGCATGCCGTTGAAGGTGGGCATGCCGCCGCGGCCTTTGACGATCGTGCTGACCATCCAGTCGGCGTCGGCGAGCTTGGCGTTCTTCGCCAGCGCCGGAATGGCGGCGGCGCCGGTGCCGCCCTCCCCCGCCGGCATGTGGCACGCCTGGCAGACCTCGCGATAGACGGCCTCCCCGGTGGCGCCGCCCGCGCCCGGATCGTGCCCCGACGTGTCGCCCGTGCCCTGTGCGAGAGCGGTGGTGGCGGCGATGGCGAGGGCCGCCACCGTCGCGATACCGATCGTGCCGCGCATCATGCGGCCTGCGCCATCTTGTGCAGCCGCTCGACCGCGTCGAGCGACGAGAGCAGCGCCGCCTCCATCCACGCGCCGATATACGAGGCGTGTTCGCCCGCCAGGACGAGGCGCCCGTCGATCTTCACCAGGTTCTGATAATGCGCCTTGCGCGCATCGTCGTTCCAGCTCGACGCGCAGGCGGCGATCCAGGGGAGCCGGCTCCATGCGACCGCGGTGCCGTTCATGAACTCCTTGCGATAGCTTTCGGGGTGGAAAACCGAACCCTGCTTGAGCGCCTCTTCGACGCGCTGCTCGGGGGTCAGGCCGCCGAACGTATAGGCCGCCGCACCGCCCGCATAAGCGCCTAGCAGTACCGACGGCCCCTTCTTGAAGAAGCCATAGCTCGGATAGCTGAGCTGCGAGATCGACTGGTTGGTGAAGCTGTGACCGCCGTAGATCTTGTCGTCCTCCTCCCAGAAGCGGCGCTTCATTTCGAGGCCGACCTTGCACGAGGAATGATAGGGCACACTCTTGATCGCCGTGACCATCTCGGGGCTCGCCTGAACCTCGATCTGGCTGAGGATCGTCAGCGGGATCGTGCAGACGCAATAGTCGGCCGAGGCAGTCTTGACCGCGCTGCCCTTCGACAGATCCTCATAGGTGATCGTCACGCCGCTGTCCGACTGCGCGATCTTCGTCACCTTGGCATTGTAGGTGATCATGCCCGGCAGTTGCTTGGCGAAGCCCTTGCCGATCATGTCCATGCCGCCGACCGGCTGGAACATCGACGTCTGCATCACATTGTTGAAGTAGAAGGCGTTGGTCATCCACATGCGTGGATCGAGCACGTCGGTGAGCCCGTAAGGCTCTGACGGAATCGGCGCGCCGCCGACGCCGCCGCCCGGCGGGCGATCATAGCCGCGCGACGACGAGGTGCGCAGGCTTTTGACGTAGTTCATGTCCTTGTCGAGGATACCCCAGCCCTTCATGGCTTCGAGCAGCTTGTCCTTGTCCTCCTTCGACACGGTATCGTCGAGCGCGCCCTTGTTCACCGCCTTGGCGAGCAGTTCGGCGACATGGCCCTTGAAGTCGGTGCCGACCGCGCCGTAGCGCACCGGCTTGCCGTCGAACGCCTTGCTGCTGTGGACGTAGCCATTGTGGTTGATCTGGACGAACGGCTCCAGCGCGACGCCGAATTCCTGGCAATAATGCAGCACCGCCTCGTGATGATACGGGATGCGCCACGGGCCGGGGTTCAGATAATTGCCGGGCGAGAAGCCGACCTTCTGCACCGCGCCGCCGATCTCCTGGATCACGTCGCCGCCGCGCACCGTCCAGTTACGGCCACCGGGCCGGTGCTGATATTCGAGCAGCTTGACCTTGTAGCCCGCCTTCATCAGCTCATAGGCGGCGAGCATGCCCGCAAGGCCCGCGCCCAGCACGATCACGGTCGCGCCCTTCTTGGCGCCGCTCAGCTTGGGAGGGCCGTTGAACTGGCTCGGCGCGGCATGCCCCATCGCGGTCATCGCGTGATAGAGCGCGGCTGCGCCGCCGGCCTTGCCGATCGCCGTGAGAAGCTGACGACGGCTGGGCACGAATCCACCGGTGGCCGGGGAAGAAACAGGATCGGTCATGAAAGCTCCGCAGGACGCTTGGTTGCTATTCTCCTTATTCCGCCTGCGTTTCGGGGATCGTCATTGCGACCTTATCGTTGATGGTCACCTTTCATCAGAATCGACGATGTGACCTGTCAGGAAACGTGTGAGCAAAGTTGCTGCAATGCAATACGGTTCGTCGAAGGTATGACGGGTCTTGCGGCTCAACGCTTGTTTTTGGCCGCTTTCGCCTTGCGTGAATTACCGTAACGCGTGGTCCGCGTGCCCGGTTTGCCGCCGAAACTGTTCGACTTGACCGGCGCGCGATGCTCCTCCACCGGCAGGCCAAGTTCTTCCTGCTCGAGCTTGCGGATCTCGTCGCGCAGGCGCCCGGCTGTCTCGAACTCCAGGTCGGCGGCGGCGGCGCGCATCTTGGCTTCGAGATCCTCGATATAGGCGCGCAGATTGTGGCCGACCATGTGGGGGCGGTCCTCGATCCCCGTTTCGACCGTCACCTGATCGCGCGAGGCGAGGTGGCCGACGATGTCGGTGATGTTGCTGCGGATCGTTTCCGGCGTGATGCCGTGCGCCTCGTTATAGGCGACCTGCTTTTCGCGGCGGCGCTGGGTTTCCGCCATCGCGCGTTCCATCGATCCCGTGACGCTGTCGGCGTAGAGGATCACGCGCCCGTCGACGTTGCGCGCGGCGCGGCCGATCGTCTGGACGAGCGAGGTTTCCGATCGCAGGAACCCCTCCTTGTCAGCATCGAGGATCGCGACGAGCCCGCATTCGGGAATGTCCAGCCCTTCGCGCAGCAGGTTGATGCCGACGAGGATGTCGTACACGCCCAGCCGCAGATCGCGGATCAGCTCGATACGCTCCAGCGTCTCAACGTCGGAGTGCATGTAGCGGACCTTGAGCCCCGCTTCGTGAAGATATTCGGTCAGATCCTCGGCCATGCGCTTGGTGAGCGTGGTGACGAGGGTGCGATAGCCGGCCTTGGCGGTCAGCCGCGCCTCATGGACCAGATCGTCGACCTGGCTTTCGATCGGGCGGATCTCGACCGGCGGATCGATCAGGCCGGTGGGGCGAATGACCTGTTCGGCGAAGACGCCGCCGGTCTGCTCCATCTCCCAATTGCCGGGGGTCGCCGAGACATAGACCGTCTGCGGGCGCATCACCTCCCACTCGTTGAAGCGCAGCGGGCGATTGTCGATGCATGATGGAAGGCGGAAGCCATATTCGGCGAGCGTGATCTTCCGGCGGTGATCGCCGCGCGCCATGCCGTTGATCTGGCCGATCGTCTGGTGGCTCTCGTCGATGAAGAGCAAAGCGTTGTCGGGCAGATATTCGAACAGGGTCGGCGGCGGCTCGCCGGGCATGCGGCCGGTGAGGAAGCGGCTGTAATTCTCGATCCCCGCGCAGCTGCCGGTCGCGGCGATCATCTCCAGATCGAAATTGGTGCGCTGTTCGAGCCGCTGGGCTTCCAACAGCTTGCCTTCGATCTGAAGCTCCTTAAGGCGCTCGCTCAGTTCGAAACGGATCGCCTCCATCGCCTGCTTCATCGTCGGGCCGGGGGTGACATAGTGGCTGTTCGCGAAGACGCGGACATAGTCGAGGCTGGCGGCCTTCTTGCCGGTCAGCGGATCGAACTCGACGATCTCCTCGATCTCATCGCCGAAGAAGGCGATGCGCCATGCGCTGTCTTCATAATGCGACGGGAAGATTTCGAGGCTGTCGCCGCGCACGCGAAAATTGCCGCGGCCGAAGGCGGCGTCGTTGCGCTTGTACTGGAGGGCGACGAGCTTGCGGATGATCTCGCGCTGGTCGACCGTCTGGCCCTTCTTCAGATCGAAGATCATCGCCGAATAGGTTTCGACCGATCCGATGCCGTAGAGGCACGAGACCGACGCGACGATCAGCACGTCATCGCGTTCGAGCAAGGATCGGGTGGCCGAATGGCGCATCCGATCGATCGCCTCGTTCACCGAGCTTTCTTTCTCGATGTAGGTATCCGACCGGGCGACATAGGCTTCGGGCTGGTAATAATCGTAATAGCTGACGAAGAACTCGACCGCGTTGTCGGGGAAGAATTGCTTGAACTCGCCGTAGAGCTGCGCGGCCAGGATCTTGTTCGGCGCGAGGATCAACGCGGGGCGCTGCAGCCGCTGCACGACGCTCGCCATCGTGAAGGTCTTGCCCGATCCGGTGACGCCGAGCAGCACCTGATCGCGCTCCCCCGCCTCGGCCTGCGCCACCAGTTCGGCGATCGCGGTCGGCTGATCGCCCGACGGCTCATATCCCGACACGAGCTTGAACGCCTTCCCGCCCTCGGTCTTGTCGGGCCGGTCGGGACGGTGCGGAACGAAGGTCTGGCCCGTCTCGGGCTCATCGAGGGTGGTGCGGATCTGGATGACCATGACGGCAATATGGTGCACGGACGCCTTTTGTTCCAGCCCATGAAAAGCATTTGTCGCGGACGGGCGCGGCGATAGGGTGCGGGCGATGAATGTGGTTCTGCCCTTCGACGACCGCGACGGCGCTGCGCGCTTCGACGAGGCGCAGTGCCGGGCGGCCGGGACCGCCTTGGCAGAGCGTTATCGGACGGCCGAACCCTTCCCGCACATCGTGATCGACGACTTCATCGATCCCGCAATCCTGCGCACCGTCGCCGCCGCTTATCCCGATCGCGAGACCAGAACGGCGTTCGACCGCGATCAGGAGCGGCACAAATATCAATATGCCCCCGAAGAGATTGACGATGCGGGCGCGCGCAACCTGCTGGCGCAGCTCAATGCGCGCCCGTTCCTGGCCTTTCTGGAGGAACTGACCGGCATAGGCGGGCTGGTGCCTGATCCCTATTTTACCGGCGGCGGGCTGCACGAGACGCTGGCGGGCGGGCATCTGGGTGTCCATGCCGATTTCAACGTCCATCGGATCATGCGGCTGGAGCGCCGGCTGAACCTGTTGATCTACCTGAACGACGATTGGCGGCCGGAATGGGGCGGCGATCTGGAGTTGTGGGACAAGGCGATGACCGGGCCGGTCGCGCACATCGCGCCGGTGATGGGTCGCGCGGTCGTCTTCAACACAGCGCTCGACAGCTTTCACGGGCATCCCAGCCCGCTCGCCTGTCCACCCGATCGATCGCGCCGGTCGATCGCGACCTATTATTACACTGCGCCCGAACAGGGCGTCGCCGCCCTGCCCAGCCGCACCACCAATTTTCGCGTGCGACCGGGAACGGAGGATCGCCCCGATCGGCGAGTCGCTTTCGAACATTTCGTCCGCGATTGGATACCCCATCGTCTCCAGCCGCTCGCGCGCCGCCTGAATCGCTTTCGCTGAAGCAGGGCAACCGATATGGTCGGGCGCATAAGGGCGGACAAACGCCCACTGACGGGAGATGGGGATGCGCGCTGCAGTCTATATGTCGGCCGACGTGCCGCTGGTGATCGAGCGGGTCGACGATCCGACGCCCAAGGCGGGCCAAGCGATCCTGCAGGTCGCTGGCGCGGGGATCTGCGGATCCGACCTTCATCTGAAACAGCTCAACCGGCTGCCCAGCGGCACGATCTTCGGACATGAATTCGCCGGGTCGATCGTCGCGCTGGGCGCCGACATGGACGGCTGGGCGATCGGGGAGAGCGTGACTGCTTTGCCCGTTTTGTCGTGCAAGAATTGCGCGGCGTGCGACGCGGACCTGCCCTCGCTCTGCGCAGGCGTCGCCTTCATCGGGACGCGGCCTGACAAGCCGGGTGCCTATGCCGAATATGTCGCGGTCGATCGGCACATGCTCCAGCGGCTTCCGCAAGGCGTGTCGTTCAGCGAAGGGGCGATGGTCGAGCCGCTGGCGGTCGCGCACCACGCGGTCGAGATGGCCGGGGTGAACAGCGGCAGCACGGTGCTGATCATGGGCATCGGCCCGATCGGCGCCGCGACCGCATTGTTCGCGCGCATGAAGGGCGCACGGCATGTGGTGGTGAGCGAACCGAGCCCAGATCGCCGCGCGCTGGCGATCGATCTGGGTGCGACGGCGGTGATCGATCCGAAGAATGAGGATGTCGCCGCGCGCTTTGCCGCAATCACCGGCCGCGCGCCCGAGATCGTGTTCGAATGCGTTGGTAATCCGGGGCTGCTCAAGCAGGCGATCGGGCTAGCGGGAATGCGCGGGCAGGTCATCGTCGCAGGCGTCTGCATGGGCGAGGACGCGATCAACCCGATGGTCGCGCTGGGCAAGGAAGTGACGCTGAAGTTCAGCCAGGCTTATGGCGAGGGCGATTTCGCCGCGGTGATCGACGCGATCGCGCGGCGGCGGATCGACGTCGCGCCGATGCACAGCCGATCGGTGGGCTTCGCCGATTTCCCGGCGGCGTTCGAGGAGCTGGGCAAGGCGCCGAAGGACTGCAAGATCCTGCTCGATCCGAGCTTGTCATGAGCGCGCCCGCCCCCTTCCGCTTCGCCGCGGAGGCGGCGATGGTCGAGGATCTTAAGGCACGACTGCGCAACGCGCGCGCAGCTCCGGTCGCGGCCGATCCCGATGCCGGCATGGGCATCGCGCCCGCCGATCTCGCGCGGCTCAAGGCCGGGTTCGAGGCGTTCGACTGGACCGCGTTCGAGGGCCGCGCGAACCGGCATCCCGCCCTCACGCTGCCGATCCGAGGGCAGACAATGCATTTCGTCCGGGTGACGACGGGGGCGGAGGCCGAGCGCCTGCCGCTGCTGCTGCTCCACGGCTGGCCGGGATCCTACCTGGAGTTCGGCGATGCGATCGACCTGCTGATCACCAGCGGCAAGCCGCTCGACATCGTCTGCCCCTCGCTGCCCGGCTACGGTTTCTCCACCCGGGATCTCGAAAGCGACCTGCCGCCGCGCGGGATCGGCGACGTGATGGTCGAGCTGATGGCCGCGCTCGGCCATGTTCGCTTCGTCGTACAGGGCGGTGACTGGGGCAGCGTGATCGCGTCCGAAATGGGCCGCTTCCACGCGGACAGGCTGATCGGTGTTCATGTGAACATGGTGCCGATGATGGTGATGCCCGGCGATCCCATCCGTGAGACCGCAACCGAGACGGAGAAGCAGTGGATCGCGCGCAGCGATCGGATGCGGATGGACGGTTCTGGCTATCAGGCGATCCAGGGGACGCGGCCACAGACGCTCGCCGTCGGCCTGGCGGACTCGCCGCTGGGCCTGCTCGCGTGGATCGGGGAGAAGTTCATCGCGTGGAGCGGGCGCGACGAGGCGGGCAAGCCGCTGGCACGCGACCAGCACATCCTCGACGGAGTCGCGCTCTATTGGGCTACGAACTGTATCGGCAGCTCGGTGCGGCTGTACCGCGACATGTTCCGCAACCCTTCGAGCCAGGCGCCTATCGAGCCCCCCTGCGGGATCGCGGTCTATCCTTATGAGGTGATGAAGACGCCGCGCCAGCTGATCGAGCCGCGCTACAACATCGTCCATTGGTCCGAGCCGCCGATGGGCGGGCATTTCGCGGCAATGGAGGTGCCCGACCTGTTCGTCGCGGACCTGCTGGCGTTTCTGGAGGTGCTGCCATGATCGCGCGCAAGCCGAAGATCGACTTCACCGATGCCCTGCCCCACTGGGCGCCCAACCGCGCCTTCGTGCAGATCAGCAATGCGACCTCGACCGGGCTGGTGCCGATTGAAACGTATCTCAACAAGGTCGTGACGCGCGTCGCCGACACGCATGGCGATGCTGCATTGAAGGCCGATGCGGCGCTTTTCTGCGCGCAGGAAGGCAATCATTATCGGCAGCACCGCGCCTTCAACAAGGCGCTCTACGGCCGCTATCCGAAGGTGCGCGAGTATGAAGCGGCGCTCAACGCCGATTATGATCGCTTCCTCGCCGAAAAGCCGCTCGTGTGGAATGCGGCTTATTGCGAGGGCTTCGAAAGCGTCGGCATCGTCTATACGCGCTTCGTGTTCGAAGAAGCGGACGACCTGCTCGACGGCGCAGACGAGCGGCTGGTGCGGCTGTGGAAATGGCATCTGGCCGAAGAGTTCGAGCATCGCACCGTCTGCTACGATGTGCTGAAGGCCGCGGGCGGCGGCTATGTCGACCGGATCAAGGGGCTGTTCGCCGCGATCCGCCACCTGATGGCGCACAGCCGCCGCGTCGCCGATTATATGCTGAGCGTCGATCGCGCCGACATGAGCGAGGCGGAGCGCGCGGCTTCGATCGCCGAGGAAGCCGAATATCGCGCGCGCCGCAAGAAATCGGGGCAGCGCGAGATGCTCAAGCTGCTCTCTCCCTTCTACGATCCGCGCAGAAAGCCGCAGCCAAGGGGCAGCGCGGAATATCTGGCGGCGATGGGCTGAGCCAGCGCCTCTCCACTCCGTCATTGCGAGCACAGCGAAGCAATCCAGGCTCGCACTCGAATAGCGCGCGAGCCTCTCAAATGCGGGCCTAGATTGCTTCGTCGCCTGCGGCTCCTCGCATGACGAGGAAAGGAGATGAGCGCGCCGTCTGTGACCTCCCGCACTTGCACCGTCACCACCACGCGCTAGGGTCGCGCAGCTTTACCCGAGGTTGCCGATGATCCGCTTCCGTATGCTTATCCCGCTCACCTTAGCGGTCGCCCCCGCCGCTGCTCATGCCGACGGCTTCGCGCCCGGCCAGTGGTCGCACTGGACCGAGATGGTCAGCGCCGAGGTGCCCGGCGTGCCGCAATGGGTGGTCAAGATGTTCGCGGGCAACAGCAAGCGGAAGAGCTGCTTCACCGCCCCCCAGGCCGCCGCGCGTCCCGAAGCGTTGCTGACGCAGGATGACGCCGCGGTGTGCAAGCCGCGCAAGTTCGCGATGGAGGGCGGAAAGTTCGTTTACGACACCTTCTGCACCAACAAACGCTTTCCCGACGGGCTGATGATCGCATCGAAGGGCACATACACGCCCAGCAGCTATACGATCGCCACCACATCGACAGGCACCAAGGACGGCAAGCCCGTGAAGATCATCACCACCGGCGGCGGGCAGCGGATCGGCGCATGCAAATAAGCCCCCCCATCGACATCGACGCCTATCTCGCGCGGATCGGCCTGGGCCTGTTGCCCGAGGCGGATGCGGCAGGGCTGGCCGCCGTCCAGCGCCAGCACCGGCTGTCGATCCCGTTCGAGAATCTCGACGTGCGGCTGGGGCGCGGGATCAGCCTCGATCCCGAACATGTGTTCGACAAGCTCGTGAACCGGCGGCGCGGCGGCTATTGCTTCGAACAGAACCAGCTGTTCCTGCGCGCGCTGACCGCATTGGGTTTCGACGCGCGGCCGCTTCTGGCGCGTGTGTGGCTGATGGCCGACGGGGTTCCGCCCAAGACGCACACGCTCAACCTCGTCACGATCGACGGGATGCAATGGATCGCCGACGCGGGTTTCGGCGGCAGCTATTCGCCGCCGATGCCGCTGATCGCGGGGCCCGAGGTCGAGGCGCCCGACGGCTCGCGCTATCGCCTGTCGATCCACGAGGATCATGGCTGGTTCCTCGAGCGCAAGGGCCATCCCGCGCTGACCGACGGGCGCACGCTCGTCGAAGACTGGCAGCCGCAATACAGCTTCACGCTGGATCCGGTGGCTAGCATCGACCTGGAACTGTCGAACCATTGGACCTCGACCCGCCCCGACACGCGCTTCACGACGCTTTCGGTGGTCAGCCTGGTCCTCCCCTCGGGTTTCGCGAGCCTGACCGACGCCCACTATACCCGCCGCAACGGCGACCAGCATGTCGAGGCCGAGATCGAGAGCGCGACCGCCTATCGGTTGCGGCTCAACTTCGTGTTCGGGATCGCGCTCGATGAGGTCGAGGTGATGGGGTTGGGGCTTTTTGAATAGCCGCCCTCCCCGCTCGACATCCCGGCGAAAGCTGGGATCTCTGGTGGGGAGACGAGGTTCCGGCAAGAGCCGCATAAGATCCCAGCTTCCGCTGGGATGACGAAAGGGAAAATCGGATGACGTCAGCGACCAAACCCCGCCACGCCGTCCGTTCGGTCGTCGGCGGATCGCTGGGCAATCTGGTCGAGTGGTATGACTGGTACGTCTATTCGGCTTTCTCGCTCTATTTCGCGAAGAGCTTCTTTCCCCAGGACGATCCGACCGCGCAACTATTGTCGACGAGCATCGTCTTCGCGATCGGCTTCGTGATGCGGCCGCTGGGCGGGTGGGTGCTGGGCCTGGCCGCCGACAAATACGGGCGCAAGGCGGCGCTGACCTGGTCGATCATGCTAATGTGCTTCGGATCGCTGATCATCACATTGTGCCCGACCTATGCGAGCATCGGGGTGGCCGCACCGATCCTGCTGACCGTCGCGCGGATGGCGCAGGGGCTGAGCCTGGGCGGTGAGTTCGGCACGGCGGCGACCTACCTGACCGAGATCGCACCACCCGAAAAGCGCGGCTTCTGGTCGAGCTTCCAATATGTGACCCTGATCGCGGGGCAGTTGCTCGCGCTCGGCCTGCTGGTGCTGCTGCAGTTCGTGTTCCTGACGGAGACGCAGTTGGAAGAATGGGGCTGGCGCTTCGCCTTCGCGACGGGCGCGGTGCTGGCGGTGAGCGTGTTCTGGCTGCGGCGCGGGATCGACGAGACCCCCGATTTCGTCGAGGAATCGACCGGCGAGCGCAAGAAGGGTGGCTTCCTGACGCTGATCCGCGAACATCCCAAGCAGGTGGCCCTGGTGTTCGGCCTGTCGATCGGCAGCAATGTCAGCTTCTACGCCTTCACCACCTACATGCAGAAATATCTGGTCGCGTCGGCGGGGTTCGCGAAGGACAAGGCGTCGCTGATCTGCTCGGCGGCGTTGATCTTCTACATCGTCATCCAGCCGATGCTGGGTGCGCTGTCCGACCGGATCGGGCGCAAGCCGCTATTGATGTGGACATGGGTGATGGGCGTGCTGACGACGGTGCCCCTGTTCACCGCGATCGGCGCAGCGGGCAGCGGGACGGCGGCCTTCTTCCTGATCTGCGCGGCCTATCTGGTCATCTCGGGATCGAGCGCGACAAGCGCGGTGGTCAAGGCGGAGATGTTCCCGCCGCATGTGCGCGCGCTGGGCGTCGGCCTGCCTTATGCGATCAGCCAGGCGTTCTTCGGAGGAACCGCGGAATCGGTCGCTCTCGGCTTCAAGAGCGCGGGCTATGAAGCGGCGTTCTTCTGGTACGTCGCCGGATGCATGGCCATCGCGCTGGTGACCACATTGTTCGTGCCGGAGACGGCGCCCCGCAAGACGGGTCAGCGAACCGCGTAAACCAGCTTGAATTTCTTGCCGTGAATGCGGATCGCGCCCTTCTCGGGAACCTTCTTCGCAGGTGCTTCGATTGCGGGTTCTTCAGCGGGCGCGCCCGCCGCCAAAGGCGCGAGCATGATCACGCCGCCAAGCCCGAGACCTCCTGCCATCGCCAGTGCCAGTCGCATCGTCGTCACATCCCTTTTACGTGAACGCCCGATTAATCGCACGAAAGCGTAACAGGTTCCCGTGCTAACGCCCTGTTTTGAATCTTATTTCGGAACATCCCAGCCTTGTCCGGGTAAGAAGGTGCGGAATCGCGACGGATCGATTTGCCGCTGAGCGAGGGTGCGGGCGAGCTCGACGCGCGGTTCGTCCATCGCCTCTTCGGTCAACTGGAACGTGCCCCAGTGGATGCCCAGCGCCTGCCGCGCGCCGAGCGTTTGAAAGACCGTCGTCGACTGCTGGGGATCGATGTGGTTACCGCTGAACACGTCGCGCGGATGATATGCGCCGATCGGGAGGATCGCGAGGCGATAGGGGCCATGCTTCGCCGCCTGCCGCACCCACGCGCCGTCGCCCCAGCCGGTATCGCCCGCGAAGAAGATGTTGCCGCCAGGCAGAATGATCGTGAAGCCGCTCCACAAGGCGCGGTTGCGATCCGATCCCCAGCGCGAACCCCAGTGATGGACGCGATCGACCACCACGCTCACACCCGGCTTCACCGGCACGCGTCCGCCCCAGTCGCGCGCGACCGCCGCGATGCCGCGATCGTTGAGCAATGTATCGTTGCCGAGACTGGTGACGATCCGTGGTCGATCGCGACGCCACAATGTTTCCAGCGTGCCGAGATCCATGTGATCATAATGGTTGTGGCTGACGAGGATCAAGTCGATGCGCGGCAGATCGGCGAGCTTCACCCCCGGCGCGCGGACGCGGACCGGGCCGGTGATGCCGAGTGGCCCGACGCGATCGGCCCAGACCGGATCGGTCAGGATGTTGAGCCCCTGCGTCTGGATCAACACGGTCGCATGGCCGATCCAGGTGACACGCAGGCCATCGCCCGCAACGCGCGCGGGGGGCCTCGTCTGGCGAACCGGCGCGGACTTGGGCCAGCCGGGGCCGGGCGCGCCGGTGATCGCGCGCCAGATCCGAGCGGGCGTCATCACCTTCTGCGATCCGCCGCTGCCGAACTCGCCCTCCGGATTGAAGAAACGCTGCCCGTCATAATGGTCGCTGACGGGGCCGCTATAATAGGTCCGGTCGAGCAGAGGCGGCAGCGCGAAGCGGGCGGCGACGCCGAGCGCGATCAGGATCGCGAGAATGACGACCACGCGACGCACCCATTTCGATCGCGTTGCGCCCATCCCACTTCCTCCGCATGATGCGCGCCATGCGCCGCATCCTGATCGCTCTTGCCGCTCTCATCGCCTCTGACGCGCAGGCGCAGCCTGTTGTTCCAGCGGCGGTTCGCCAGCCGTTTACCGCAACCGCGCTGGGCACGCATTCGGCCGAGGGGCTGGCCGACCGCACCACCCGACGCGCGGTGACCGCCGACGATCCCGTGCGGATCGCGTCGATATCCAAGCTGGTGGTGGCGATCGGGGTGCTGCGGCTGGTCGAGACGGGCACGCTCGATCTTGACGAGGACGTGTCGAACAAGCTCGGCTGGCCGCTTCGCAATCCCGCCTTCCACGACACGCCGATCACGCTGCGCCTGCTGCTGTCGCACCAATCGTCGCTGACCGATGCGGCGGGCTATGTGCTGCCCTTCGATCGCACGGTGCGCGGGCAACTCGCCGATCCGAAGGTGTGGGATGGCGCACACAGGCCGGGCAGCTTCTTCCGCTACACCAACCTTAACTTCCCCGTCGTCGCATCGGTGATGGAGGCGGCGACCGGGGAGCGGTTCGACCGGCTGATGAAGCGGCTCGTGCTCGATCCGATGGGGCTGAAGGGGTGCTACAACTGGGCGAGCTGCGACGATGCGACGATCGGCCACGCGGTTGTCCTCTACGACGCAGGCGGCAAGCCCGTGCGCGACGACGATCACGGCCAGCGCCCCGCCTGCACGATCGTCCCCGCCGCCGACGGCGATTGCGACCTGAGCCACTGGCGCGCGGGCTGGAACGGGGCAAGCTTCTCGCCGCAGGGCGGCCTGCGCATCTCGATGCGCGACCTTGCGAAGATCGGGCAGATGCTGCTCAACGACGGTCGGTTCGGGCGCAAGCGCATCCTGGCCAAGACGTCGGTCGACGCGCTGTTCGCTCCGTTGTGGACCTATAACGGCACCAATGGGATCACGGGGGAGAGCACCCCCGGCACGATCTGCCGCTACGGCCTCGCCAGCCAGACGCTCGCGACGCAACGCGACGGCTGCCGCGAAGATGTGTTCGGCGACGGCGTGCCGCGCGTCGGCCATGCGGGCGAGGCATATGGGCTACGATCCGGACTGTGGATCGACCGCGCGGCGCAGACCGGGGTCGCCTATTTCGTCACCGCCATCCCCGACGATGCGCCGCCGGGGGCGCATTCGGCCTTCACGGCCGCCGAGGAACGGATGGCGACGGGCAAATAGATCCTCCCCGGCACGGGGAGGTGGCGCCGAAGGCGACGGAGGGGGTTTGCCACAAGCGACCCGCTTTGCCTCGAGCCCCCTCCACCATGCTCTGCATGGTCCCCCTCCCCGTGCCGGGGAGGATTTTCATTGGCCAGCATCCCACGCCGCGACCTTGGCGCGCGTTTCGGCCAGCATCGCGTCGAGCGCGGCGCGATCGTACAGCTTGCCGCGCATCACGACGGCGCGGATCGTGCGGGTCGCATCGATATTCTTCAGCGGATCGGCATCGAGCAGAACGAGATCGGCAGCCTTGCCCTGCGCCACCGCGCCGTAGCGATCGAGCTGTCCGAACCAGGCCGGCCCCGCGCGGGTGGCCGATGACAGAGCCTGCTGCGCGGTCAGCCCCTCCTTCACGAACAGGGTGAGTTCGTCGTGCAGCCCCTGCCCCGGATAGTTGAACGAGTTGAGGAAGCCTGCATCGGTGCCGGCGATGATCGTGACGCCGGCCTGTGCCAGCATCGGCAGGATCGCCGCCATGCGATCGAAATGCGCGTGGCGATCGGCAATCGCGGCGGCATCGGCCTGCGCGGCGCGCTGGATGCGCCAGTCATAGGTCTTGCGCAGCTTCGGCCCGACAAGACGAAGATAGTCGTCCTTCGAATGATCTTCGCTATCGAGCCACGCAAGGATGCGGCTGCCGTTGAGCGTGGGCGTGACGAATACCCCCTTCGCCGCGAAATCGCGATAGGCCGCCATCGCGGTCGCGCGATCGAAGCCGGCGTCGATGCGGCGGTTCGCCTCCGCGCGATCGATCTTCCCCGCGGCGAAGTCGGCCGCGACCGCCGCCTCGTCCTTCACGCCCGCCTTGTACGCATAGTCGATATGTTCGATCGAGCTGATCCCGGCGTCGACCGCCTGCCGGACCGTCAACGCCATCGGGATATGACCCGACGTGCGGATGCCCTTCGCATGCGCCTGACCCACCGCGTAGAGGAACAGCTGCGGGTCGAGCGTGCTGTCGGTGATCTTGATGAAATCGACCTTGTCCCGATCCTGAAGGCGCGTGATCGCGGCATCGACGTCAGCCTTGCTGCCGACCTCGACCGTGCCCTTCCAGACCGGCTTGAGCCCTTCGATCTTCGCGCCAGATGAGAGCAAGCGCGGGCCGAACAGGGTGCCGTTCGAAATCTCACCGCGCCACGCGAGCACCTGTTCGGGCAGATCGCCCGAACAATCGCGGATCGTGGTGATGCCGTTGGCGAGGTAGAGCGGGAGGAGCGCCTTGTTCTCTTCGATCAGATCCGGCCCACCACCGAAGTGGACGTGCATGTCCCACAGGCCGGGGATCAGGAAGCGACCCTTGCCGTCGATGGCGCGCGTGGGTGCCCACGCCTTTGCCATCGCGGCGTCGGGGCCGGTCGCGACGATCCGGTCGCCTGCGATCACAACGGTCTGCCCCGGAATGCGACGGCCATGTTCGACGTCGATCACAGTGACGGCGCGGATCGAAAGATCCGCCGCCGACTTTGCGGCGAGCGCGGGAGAGGTCAGCAGCAGCGCGCTGGCGAGGACGAGAATCCTGCGCATCACCGCCTCCGCAGCATTGCGATCGCGAGCCACACCCAGCCGAGGATCATCGCTAGGCCGCCCAGCGGCGTGACCGCGCCCAGCATGCGCGGCGCGCCGAACGCCATTGCGAAGAGCGTGCCCGAAAAAACCGCGCCGCCGAGCAGGAACAGCCCTGCCGGCCCACGCCGACCCGCCTGGATGGCGACGAGTCCGGCCACCGCGTGGATCATCAGGTAGATGGCGCCCGTCTTGAGCCACTCCGCCGCTGTGCCCGTCGCGCCGTGCGAGCCATAGGCCCCGCCGATCACTGCCACCGCGCCGGCCACCGCCAGCAACGCGGCGAGGGAATCACCCTTCCCGCTTCGGTTCGCCATCGTCATCCCCTTCATCCCTTTTGCTCAGATCGAGCGGGCGTTCGCGCGTGAACATCTGTTCGCGCAGCGCCGCGATATCGCCCGACGCCATCTGCGCCTCGAGCCGCGAACCATCTCGCCGGCGATATTCGGCCTCGACCGTGTCGATGTTGCGATCGCTGACGCCGACCGCCTCCAGCGCCTCACGCCCCAGCAGCACCGCGCTTTCGAACAATTCGCGCACCATGCCGGTCACGTCGAGGCGGGCGAGTTCCATCATGTGCCGCCGGTCGAACGTGCGCACCAGAATCGCGGCCTTGGGAAAAGCGTTGAGGATCGGCTGGAGCTGTTTCTTGCCCAGCCCCGCACCATCAATGCAAAAGATGATCGCGCGGGCATCCTGCGCGCCCGCCAGCCGCAGCAGATCGACGCGGGTGCCGTCGCCGTACATGACCTTCACACCGAAGCTGCCCGATATGTCAATCTGCGACGCCTTGTTGTCGATCAGGGTCACCGGCGCGCCCGACGCCATCAGCATCTGCGCCACCGTCTGCCCGAAGCGGCCATAGCCGACGACGATCGCATCGCCCGTCTCGCTGCCGTCGGGACCGGGGCGATCCTCCTCGGCCTTCACGCCCGGATTGAGGAAGCGTTGCGCCACCATCATCAGGATCGGCGTGGTGACCATCGACAGGGTGACGATCGCGCTGAACAGGCTGGCGGCCTCGGGCGCGATCAGCAGCGCATTCTGCGCCTGCGCGAAGAGGACGAAGGCGAACTCGCCCCCCTGGCTGAGCAGCAGCGCGAACGACAGCGCGGAGCGCCACGCAACGCCGAAAACGCGCGCGATGCCGAACATCACGACCGCCTTGGTCACCACCACCGCCAATGCCATCGCGATCACGAACAGCGGGCGTTCGGCGATGACGTGGAGATCGAGCAGCATGCCCACCGCGATGAAGAACAGCCCGAGCAGGATCGTGCGGAAGGGCTCGACATCGGCCTCCAGCTCATGCCGATAGGGCGAGTCCGCCAGCATCACGCCCGCGATGAAGGCGCCGAGCGCGGCCGACAGGTGCAGCGCCTCCATCAGGGCCGCCGCCGCGACCACTGCGAACAGGCCGGCGGCGACGAACAACTCGCGCTCGCCCAGCCGCCCGATGATCTTGAACAGCGGGTTCATGATGAACCGGCCCATCAAGACGAGGCCGATGATCGCGCCGACGGTATAGAGACCCAGCAGCCATCCCGGCGGCGTGCCGGGCGCCGGCGGCGTGCGAGATAAAGCTGCGGTGATCGTGATCAAAGGGACCAGCGACAGATCCTGAAACAGCAGGACCGAAAAGGCGCGCTCCCCCGACGGTGTGTTGAGCCGGCCCGCCGATTGCAGCATCGGCAGCACCTGCGCGGTCGACGACAGCGCCAGCGGCAGTCCGAGCGCGAGCGCCGCGGCCCAACTGAAGCCCGTCGTCAGGAAGATGACCGCGCTGATCGCGGCTCCGCACAGGGCGACCTGAACCAGGCCGAGCCCGAAGATGTCGCGCCGCAATCGCCAGAGCCGATTGGGATGAAGCTCCAGCCCGACGAGGAACAGCAACAACACGATACCGAGTTCGGCGATGCCCAGCTTCGCCTCGGCATCGCCGATCAGACCGAAGCCGTGCGGCCCGATCAGCGCCCCCGCGACGAGATAACCGAGCGTGGCGCCCAGACCGAGCCGGCGGAACAGCAGGACGAAGACGATCGCCATGCCGAGCAGCAGCACGCCGTCTTTCAGCAGGAAGCCCGCCTGATGCGCTTCGTTCATGCCGCGACCCGCGCAGCGCCAACCGCTTCGACGACACCTTCGAAGGCGAGGCGGATCGACGCATGGCGCGCGGGATAGGCGACGGCGGGCCGGAAGATATCGATGCCTGGCCAGTCGCCCGGATCGGCCCGCTCCCCGGCGAGGAAAGCGGTGAGCGCGTCGCACGCGGCTTCGAGTTCGGCAAGACTGCGCCCGATCGCATGGGCGCCCATCAACGACGCCGATGCCTGGCCGAGCGCGCAGGCGCGCACCTCGAGGCCGAGTTCGGCGACCCGGCCATCCCCGTCGAGGCGAACGTCGACCGTCACCCGGCTGCCGCAGATGGGCGAACGCTTCGCGGCACTCCCCTGCGGATCGGGGAGGCGGGAATGGTGCGGGATGGTCGCCGCCAGCCGCAGGATCGTGGGGTTGTAAAGATCGGCCGACATGCGAGCCATTTAGGGGGGAAAGGCGACGGTTGCGAGAGGTTCGTTTCCTCATCGGTGGGATGGGATTTGCCTGTATCGGGATTCCGCTTACGAAAGCTTTGGGGGTGACGATGCAGAACGACCAAAGCTGGCGCTGGGCGGTGCCGACCGTGATCGTGGTGGCGATCGCCTTGTGGCTAGGCTGGGTAGGCTTCATCGCATCGGACGACGGCCTCTATTATTTCGGCGCGGTGAAGTGGGTCGATAGCCCACCTTATTCCGGGGTGGATCACTGGACGACGCGTTTTCCGGTCGAATTGAGCTTCGCGGCGGCGATCGCGATCTTTGGAAAGGGCTTCGCGGCCTTCCACGCCATGTCGCTGGGCTGGTGCGCGGCTTTGCTGGCGGCAGTGGGACTGACGGCGAAGCGGATCGGCGGCGCGAGCGCGGGGTGGATCGCCGTGATGCTGACCGGCACGATGCCGGTGCTGGCGACCTTCGCATCGATCGTCAACTGCGACATGCCCGAACTGGTCTTCATGCTCGGCGGGATCGCGCTGCTCCCCGTCGGGCGCGACGATCAGCGCAAGGGTTTTGCGGCGGGACTCTGCTTCGGCCTTGCCTTCCTGAGCCGCGAGACGGCGATCCTGCCGCTGGTCGGGCTGGTGCCGATCTTCCTGATCGGACGGCCGGTCGGGCGGTGCGCGCTGATCGCCGCGGGGGTCGGCTTCTTCGCGGTGCAGGGGGCCGAGGCGCTGTTCCAGTGGGCGGTGACGGGCGATCCGCTCCACCGCTATGGCCTTGCGATCAACCATGACGACAAGATGGACCGCGCCGCCAATGCCGAGGGCAATTTCCTGCTCCACCCGGCGATCGACCCGCTGCTCGTCCTGCTGATCAATGACGATTTCGCCTTGCTGTTCTGGCTGCTGATCCCCGCCGTAATCGCGCGGCCGTGGGCGGGTTTGCGCGAGCGCGCTAAGGCGCGGCTACTGATCCTGGCGGCGATGGCGGTGGCGGCGTTTTTCGTCGTCGGCGCGCTGGTGCACGAACTGGTCCTCAACCCGCGCTATTTCGTCCTGGCGGCAGTGACCGCGACGATCGTGGTGGCGCTATGGCTGGTGAAGTTGCGGCCGGTGCTGCGCGCGGTGTTGCTTATGGTGCTGGTGGCCACCAATTTCGCGGCCCTGTCGCTCGCCAATCGTCATCCGCATTGGGCGAGCGAGATGCTGGTTATAACTGCGCAAGCGAACCCGAAGCGGACCATCTTCACCGACAAGGCGACCTATGATCGCGCAGCCCTTCCGCTTCGCTTCGCAGGCGTCCGCAACGTGAAGATCGGCGCACCTGCAGCGGGTTCGCTCTACGTCTGCGGACCGTGCGACGGTGCGCCAGGCGAGGCCGCCACGCCGATCGCGCCACCATCGACCGTAATCGGGGCGTTATTCCGCGCGATCGGACTGGAAGGCGCGCTGCCCGGTGGCGCACGGAAGCGGCTGTCGGCGCCGGGCGATGCGGCCGAGGTACGGACGATCCGCTAGGACTGCGCCGCCGTCGGCGGGTTGTTCGTCGCCTGAAGGTAGAGGAACCAGCCGCTGCCGGCATCCTCACCCTTCCTGAGTTCCGCAGCGATCTTCTCGCGACGCCAGCCGGCGGTGGTCGCCATCGCGCGGTCGATATCATCGCCGGACTGGCGCAGCAGATAGCGCAACGTCGCGGGAGCGGCGATCAACTGGTCCATCGCCTGCCCGTCGCGCGAAGCTTCGCGCCCTTCGTGCGTGAAGACATCCCAGCGTTCGCTCGCGCCGAAGGCCGCCTGCATCGCGGCATAGTCCTGCGGCAGTTGCGCGACATCGCCGCCAGCCGCCATGATCATCTCGCGCGTCCACAAAGGCGTCAGATAGGGCGTGGCGTCGGCGTGCAGGATGTGCGGGGCGCCGTTGATCCGCCCGACCACGCGGCGGCGATGCGCGGCGATCAGCCAGTCGATCACCGTGCGCACCTTGGGTCCGCACGCCCGCAGCGCATCGTTGAAGCCCATCTTCTCCGCCGCACCCAATGCCGTCAGCCAGTAGCCGAGCTGGAAATCGAGCTGGATCAGCCGATCGCCATTATCCGCCGTGACCGGCCCGAAAAGCGCGGCGGCGGCATAGATCGCCTTCAGCCCGTCGAACCGTCCGTCGATCAGGATGTTTGTAGGCGGATGCGCGAATCCGGGGGTTGTTGCGTAATGTTCGTCATGGAAACGCTCGAAATCGGCGGCGACAAAGGCCAGAATTTCCGAGCGGCTGTAGAGACGGGTCGAACTGGCGCTCCCCGTCTTCCACGCGAGCGCCGCGTGCATGAAGGCCCAGGCGCCGTCGCGCGACGACCATTGGCCGATCGTCAGAATATCGTTGCTGTAGAGCCGGTTCTGATCCCAGAAACGCGTGCCGAGAAAGGCGAATTCGGGGGTGCGGAACAACAGGCTTCCCCAGCCGGGGAACTGGTGCGCGTGCGACTTGTCGATCTGCGAGCCGCCGAAATAAGGCGCATCCGGCGCATCGCCCGCATATGGGACCGCGACGCGCAACGGACTGGTCCCCGTCTGCCAATCGCTCAGGCGGCCGCCCTGCGCATACCAGGCCTGCGACGCGGGAAGGCCCATATTGCCCTGCCCGTAATAGTGATTGCGCAGGGTGACGGTGCGGTTCGGATTGCCCTTGAACACTGGCACGTTGCGCCCGCGTTCGAAGGCGTGGACCGGATCGCTGGCATAGCCGGTCAGATAATCGAGCGCGATCGCGCGCCATGGCCGCCCGTCATGCGCGCGGGTGGCGGCCGGGTCGCTGGCATAGCGGGCGACCGGTTCGGCGATGATCTGCCGATCGTCGCGGGTGCCGCCCGGTCCCGTCGTCGGGGAACGGCCCTGCACGTTGAACGGGGTATAGCGCAGCCAGACGGCGGCATTGGCGGCGAGCGAATTGGATGAATAAAGCGAGGCGCGATAGGGATCGCGGGTGCGCCCGCCTTCGCTCTGCATCGACGGATAGTCGCTCGGCTCCCAGCTCATCACCCGACAATTGGCGAAGCCGTTCGCCTGTCCGTCATTGCCCGATCCGCCCGCGAAGATGCGCAGATCGAAGCCGTTGACCGAAAAGTCGCAATGGCTGCCGAAGGGGACCGACTGATCGTAGAGCGGCACCATCGCGCGCACATCGCCCTGCGCATGCGCCGGCGGATCGGCCGAGCGCCAGATGATCCCCGCCCGCACCGTGCCGTGCGGATACCAACGGTGCGTCTTGTCCGTCTTCGCGCAGCCGCGCCCGTCGAACGGCCCTTCGAACATGCGCGGGATATCGGTGCCGTTGAGCGGGCCACCATCGGGCCGCGCGATCGTCGCGATCGTCCGCCCTTCCGCATCCTGCACCAGCCATGTGTGCGGGATCATATAGCTATGCTTGCCGGTGGGATCGCCGAACGGATTGGCCGGCATGGTCGCGGCATCCCAATCGTAACCGAACTGGAATTGGACATAGTCGCCGCAGCGTATCGCCTCGCACCGATAATCGATGCCCGCGATATTGGGGACCGGACCCCGCGGCAGGCATTCGATCCACGGCGCCTGCCGTGCGCCAAGCAAAGCATCTTCGAACTGGCAATTCTGCGCGGCGATCCGCGTCATCACCAGTTCGTTCGGGTGCGGCGCCCCCTGCCCCGACGACCAGTCGACCAGCACAGCCTTATAGGCCTGCCCGGCTGGCACCACGAGCGGGCCAATCGTGACGTCGATCGTCGTCACCTGCCCGTCGAGCCCGGCAAAGCCGATCGTGCGCGGCGGTTGCGGCGCGGTCACCCGCCGCGCATCGACCGCGAGCGCCGCGAGGTCGGCATCGGACAGGAGAAAGCCGGGTGCGACCGCGCGATAGTCCGGATCGGCAACCTTGTGGTCGAAGCTGATCCCGATCCGCCGCACCCGAATGGCGGCGCTGTCGCGCGTATTGCCGAGCGAGGCGTTGGTCTCGATCTCCACCTCGGGCGGGAGGTGCGGCTTGATATTGGTCGCGAAGGGGCCGCCGGCCGGCTTGCCGTCGATGAAGAAGGCGAGCGTGCCGCCCGGCGTACCGACGATGTCGGTCCATTCGACTTCGAGCAATTGCTCGGTCGTGCCGTTGCGGCCGATGGTGCTGGAAAAGTTGTTCGAGCCGCCCTTACCCTCGATGTTGCAGGACAGCCGGCCGCGCTCTCCGCTCGCATAGAGCGAGAAGCGGCCCTTGCCCCAGGCGAAGATGTCGAGGAGCGGCGGCCCCGCATCGAGCGGCACGACGCCCGCGAACGACAGTCGCATCCGCAACGGCGTGCCGCGAGCGGCGGGATCGTCGTCGAAAGAGAGGCCGAGCGGCGCGGTTTGAAGGAACGCCTCGCGCCGCAGGGTCATCAGCCCGCCCGTGATCGGGCCGGTGCCGTTCCGCACGCCCAGCGGGATCGGTGCGGTAAAGGCATCACCCTCGCTTGCGAAGCGACCGCCATCCCCATCGAAACGCCACGTCGCGGCGCGGCGCTGGACCCGGTCGACCCGTCCGACGCGGACGAGGTTCAGGCCATCGGGCACCGAAAGACGGAACGGACCCTCGCTGCGCGGCTGGAGGCCGAGAGAGATGATGCTGCCGGGATCGCCGTAGATCATCGCCGCTACATCCTCCTCCACTCGTCATTGCGAGCGTAGCGAAGCAATCCAATCCGCCGTTCGGAATGGACTGCTTCGTCGCCTCCGGCTCCTCGCAATGACGAGGACAGAGGCGACAGCATGCGCTTCAGCCCAGCGCCTTCTTGAGCAGATCGTTGACGACGCCCGGATTGGCCTTGCCGCCCATCGCCTTCATCGTCTGGCCGACGAAGAAACCGAACAGTTTGTCCTTGCCGCCGCGATAATCGGCGACCTTGTCCTCGTTCGCGGCCATGACCTCGGCGATCACCGCTTCGATCGCGCCGGTGTCGCTGGTCTGCTTCAGGCCCTTCTCCTCGACGATCTTCGCGGGATCATCGCCGGTTTCGAGCATGATTTCGAACACCTGCTTGGAAAGCGAACCCGACAGTGTCCCATCGGCGATCAGCGCGATCAGTTCGGCACCCTGCGCGACCGAGATCGGGCTGTCCTCGATCGACTTGCCGACGCGGTTGAGGCCGCCGAACAGATCGGACACCAGCCAGTTGGACGCGGCCTTGGCGACATCGGCCTCCGACTTGCCCTGCTTCGCCGCGGCTTCACGCAGCAATGCTTCGAACCAGCGGGTGTTGGCGACGTCGGCGGTGATGACTTCGGTATTCCCCGCAGACACCCCCAACACCTCACGATAGCGCGCGATCTTGGCGTCGGGCAATTCGGGCAGGCTCGCCGCGCACTCGGCCAGGAATTCGTCGCTCAGTTCAAGCGGCAGCAGGTCCGGATCGGGAAAGTAGCGATAATCATGCGCATCTTCCTTCGACCGCATCGACCGCGTCTCGTTGCGATTGGGATCGTACAGGCGGGTTTCCTGGACGATGGTGCCGCCATCCTCGATCACGTCGATCTGGCGACGCGCCTCACCCTCGATCACCGCCATCACGAAGCGAACCGAGTTGACGTTCTTCGTCTCGGTGCGGGTGCCGAAGGGATCGCCCTTCTTGCGCACCGACACGTTGACGTCGGCACGCATGGAGCCTTCCTCCATATTGCCGTCGCACGAGCCGACATAGCGCAAGATCGCGCGCAACTTGCGCAGATAGGCGCCCGCCTCGGCCGGCGACGACATGTCGGGACGCGACACGATTTCCATCAGCGCGACGCCCGAGCGGTTGAGATCGACATAGGAGCTGGTCGGGTGCTGATCGTGCATCAGCTTGCCCGCATCCTGCTCGATATGGATGCGCTCGACGCCGACGGTCTTGATGCCGCCCTCGTCCGTCTCGATGTCGATCGCGCCCTCACCCACGATCGGGTGATAGAGCTGGCTGATCTGATAGCCCTGCGGCAGATCGGCGTAGAAGTAGTTCTTGCGATCGAAACGCGACCATTTGTTGATCTGCGCCTTGATCGCCATGCCGGTGCGCACCGCCTGCCGCACGCATTCCTCGTTCAGCACCGGCAGCATGCCGGGCATCGCCGCATCGACCAGGCTGACCTGCGTGTTCGGCTCCGCCCCGAACGCGGTCGCCGCGCCCGAGAACAGCTTCGCGTTGGAGACGATCTGGGCATGCACTTCGAGCCCGATCACCACTTCCCAAGGGCCGGTCGCCCCTTCGATCGTATAGGTGGAGGTGTATGCGTCAGCCATGTTCGGTCTCGGGAGTGATGAGGGTGAGTTCGGGGAAATAGGATGCAATGCGCCGTTTGTCTCGTGTCACGAGTGCGGCATTCAGCGCAACGGCGTGCGCGGCGATCAGGAAGTCCGCGATCATAGTCGTGCGATCCCCGCCGCGCTTACGATATTCGCCGAAAGCGGCGCCCGCACGCAATGCGGCCTTGCTGTCGATCGCTGCCACGTTGAAACCCAGCGTCTTCAAGCTCTGCTCCAGTTGCTCACGCCGTTCGACCGACGCGGCCAGCTCAGCCAGCACGACATGGTTGATCGTCGCGGCATCCTGCGAGCGAGCCTCGATATATTGTTCGCGCGACCATTCGCTCCATGCGCCGTCCCCTTCGAAAATATCGATGAGAACATTGGTATCGAACATGATCATGGGAGCGGGTCATCGCCCCTGAGATCGCGCATGATATCCTCGATCGGGCGGCCGGTACGGTGGCGCCCACGAATGGCTTCCAGTGCTGCGAGCCCCTCGGCCACGCGGCGCTCGGCTGCGCTGCGCTCACGCCCTTTGCGGATGACCGCCTCACCCGCGGCGTTCCAATCGAACTCGACCGGTTCGCCGGGCCTGAGCCCAAGCGCATCGCGCACATCCTTGGGGATTGTGACCTGCCCCTTTATCGTGAGGTTGCTCTGCTTGCTCATGAGGAAAGTATTACCACTTATCGGTAATACCGTCCATCACCACCACTTCCCCGGACGGGCCGTAAAGCCGGCGCGCTGTTCGATCGCGAGGCTGGCGTTGAGGACGCCCTGTTCGTCGAACGGCTTGCCGATGATCTGGAGGCCCAACGGCAGCCCCTGCGGATCGAGGCCGCCCGGCACCGACATGGCCGGCAAGCCAGCGAGGCTCGACGGCACCGTGAAGACGTCGTTCAGGTACATCGCCAGCGGATCGGCCGATTTCTCGCCCAGCGCGAAGGCGGCCGAGGGGGCGGTGGGCGTCAGGAGGACGTCGCACTTTTCCCAGGCTTGTTCGAAATCGCGCGCGATCAGCGCGCGGACTTTCTGCGCCTTGGTGTAATAAGCGTCGTAGAAGCCCGCCGAGAGGACATAGGTGCCGATCATGATACGACGCTTCACCTCGGCGCCGAAGCCGGCGGCGCGGGTGGCGGCGTACATGTCCTGCAGGTTGGCCCCATCGGGCAGATCGCGCAGGCCGTAGCGGACGCCGTCATAGCGCGCGAGGTTCGACGAAGCCTCGGCCGGCGCGATGATATAATAGGTCGGCAGCGCGTACTTGGTATGCGGCAGCGAGACTTCGACGATCTCGGCCCCCGCATCCTTCATCCACGCGATGCCCTGCTGCCAGAGCGCCTCGATGTCGGCGGGCATGCCGTCGACGCGATATTCCTTGGGGATGCCGACCTTCTTGCCCTTGAGATCGGCGGAAAGGCCCGCTTCCCACCGGGGCACCGAGACATCGACCGAAGTCGAATCCTTGGCATCATAACCCGACATCGCTTCGAGCATGATCGCGCAGTCGCGCACGTCGCGCGCCATCGCGCCCGCCTGATCGAGCGAAGAGGCGAAGGCGACCGTGCCCCAGCGCGAGCACCGGCCATAGGTCGGCTTGATGCCCGAAATGCCGGTGAAGGCCGCCGGCTGGCGGATCGAACCGCCCGTGTCGGTGCCCGTCGCGCCCGGTGCGATCCGCGCCGCGACCACCGCCGACGAACCGCCCGACGAACCGCCAGGGGCGAGCGGCGCATTGCCGCCATCGTTGCGTCGCCAGGGCGAGATCACGTTGCCGAAGGCGCTCGTCTCGTTCGACGAACCCATCGCGAACTGATCGAGGTTGAGCTTGCCGAGCATGCCCGCGCCCGCACCGAACAGCTTGGCGGTGACGGTCGATTCATAGGTCGGCACGAAGCCGCCCAGCATCCCGCTGGCTGCCGTGGTCTGATAGCCTTCGGTGCAGAACAGATCCTTGATGCCCAGCGGCACACCCGCGAGCGCGCCGAGTTCGGCCCCGTCCGCGCGCGCCTTGTCGGCGGCGTCGGCGGCCGCGACCGCATGATCGGGCGTCTTGACGATGAAGGCGTTGAGCGCGTCGGCGCCTGCGACCGCCGCGTTGAAGGCATCGGCCACTTCACGCGCGGAGAAAGTACCGGCGCGAAAGCCGTCGCGGATCCCGGCGATGCCGAGGTCGGTGATATGTGTAGCGGTCACTATTCAATTACCTTCGGCACGGCGAAGAAGCCATGTTCGGCCTGTGGCGCATTGGCCAGAACCTTGTCGCGGACGTTGCCGTCGGTGACGACATCGGCGCGCAGGCGCTGGTGGCCGGGGATCACCGACGCCATCGGCTCGATGCCGGCGGTGTCGACCTCACCCAGCTGCTCGATCCAGCCGATGATATTGTTGAGTTCGGGCACCATCGCCTCGACATCGCCTTCGGTCATGGCGATGCGGGCAAGGCTCGCGATCTTGCGGACGGTTGCTGCATCTACGGACATGATCGGCGGCTAGCATCGGCGCGGCGGCGCTTCAAGCGCGCTCTGGCCGTGAAGGCCCGGTAAAGCTAGAGCGGGGCGCAATTCGCCTGTCGGAGATCCCCTTGCTCGCCCGCCCCTTCCTCTACGTCATCGCCGGCATCATCACGCTGGTCCTCGCTTTCGGGATCGCGTGGAGCCTGTTTCAGGAGCCGATGATGCGGATGGCCTTCGTGCCCGGTTCGCCATTCGAGGCGCCGGCGGCATCCACCGCGCCCGATTATACGAAGCCCGAAGCGTGGATCGCGCGGCCCGACCTGAAGGACGATCCGTCGCGCTGGCTGCCCAAGGGCGCGCAACTGCCGAAGGATCGGCCGGTCGCGGTGTTCTACGTTCCGCCGACGACCTATTATGGCAGGGCCCATTGGAACGCGCCGCTCGATGATGCGGATTCGCGCAAGCTTCTGACTCTGTTCACGCAGAGCGAGGCCAGCGCGTTCAACAATGTGGGTGAGGTGTGGGCGCCGCGATACCGCCTCGCTACCCTGGGCGCCTTCCTGACCGACAAGCCCGATGCGCAGAAGGCGTTCGACCTTGCTTATGGCGACGTGGTCCGCGCGTTCGACGCCTTTCTGGCGCAGATCCCCGCCGATCGTCCCATCCTGCTCGCGGCGCACAGCCAGGGCAGCGTTCATCTGATGCGGCTGATGCACGCGAAGATGGCGGACAAGCCGATCGCGAAGCGGATCGTCGCGGCCTATCTGGTCGGCTGGCCGATTTCGGTCGAAGCGGACGTCCCCGCACTCGGCCTTCCCGCCTGCGCGAAGCCGGGCGAGGCGAACTGCCTGATCACCTGGCAGAGCTATGCCGAACCTGCGGACCAGCACCAGATCCGCGCGATCTTCGAAAGCGCGAAGGGCTATACCGGCCAGCCGCGCAAGGGGACGCAAATGCTGTGCGTCAATCCGCTGACGGGCACGCAGGGCACCGCACCCGCTTTGCCCGCCGCCAATCGCGGCTCGCTGATCCCCGACAAGGCGGTCACGAGCTTCACCTTCGCGAATATGGGGGTCGGCGCGCGTTGCGATGCCAATGGCGCGCTGCTGATCGGGGCGCCGCCCGAAGGCTATGGCAGCTACATCATGCCCGGTAACAACTATCACGTGTTCGATTACGCCTTGTTCTGGGCCAATATCCGGGCCGATGCGGCGGCGCGGACCACGACGTTCCTCGCGCGATGATCCTGTCCTCCAACCTGGATTTCCGGCAGAGCCTGCCCGATCGCGGACGGCTCGTGGGTCTCGACGTCGGCACCAAGACGATCGGGATCGCTTTGTGCGACGCCGGCTGGACAATCGCGAGCCCGGCGGAGACGATCCTGCGCACCAAGTTCAGCGTCGACGCGGCGAAGCTGCGCGCGATCGTCGCGGCGCAATCGGTGAAGGGGATCGTCGTCGGCCTGCCCCTCAATCTCGACGGCACAGACAGCACGCGCACGCAATCGGTGCGCCAATTCGCGCGCAACATCGATGCGCTCGGTCTGCCGATCCTGCTGTGGGATGAGCGCTGGTCGACCGCCGCCGTCACCCGCACCCTCCTGGAAGCCGATGCCAGCCGCGCGCGCCGCGCCGAACTGGTCGACAAGCTTGCGGCGGCCTACATTCTGCAGGGCGCAATCGATTCACTGATCTGAATTAGGAACCCGCGCGGTTCTTCCGGGTTTCCAAGAGATGACGCGGCTGTTTCATGTCAGCGATCTGCACTTCGGCCGTGAGGACCGCGACGCGATCGACTGGTTCGCGCAGCAGGTTCGCAGCGAGCGGCCCGATGCGGTGATCGTCACCGGCGATTTGACCATGCGCGCGAAGAAGCAGGAATTCGAGGCAGCAAGCGCCTATCTCTCCGCGCTGGACGTGCCGGTAACGGTAGAGCCCGGAAATCACGATCTGCCGCTCTACAATCCGTTCAAGCGGCTATTCCGACCCTACAAGCATTTCCGGAAGCTCGAAGCGAAGATCGAACGCCCACTCGATCTCGCGTCGATCTGGCTGGTGCCGCTCAAGACGACGAAGCGGTTTCAGCTGCGAAACTGGTCCAAGGGCTGGGTTTCCGAACGGCGACTGGCGAACGCGATTGCGTGCCTGCGTCGCAAGCCCGCGGGCGCCGTCGGTGTCGTCGCGTGCCACCATCCGCTGGTGGATCGGGAGGAACTCGAGTCCAAGGCACGCACGCGTGGTGGCAGTGAGGCGCTCGACGCGCTGGTCGAAGCGGGCGCCGAGGCCGTACTGAGCGGCCATGCCCACGACCCGTTCGACGTCGAATGGCGCGCGACGATCGGGTCGATCCGGATGGTCGGTGCAGGCACCTTATCGGAGCGGGTTCGGGCCAGCCCGCCGTCGTTCAACGAACTGTGCGTGGAGGACGGTCAGCTGACCGTGCGCGTGCGGGCCATGGCTTGAACATCCGCCGCCCCGGCGGAGGCCGGTGACGAACAGGCTCAATCCTTCGGCGGGTCGGCAATCATCGCGGTGAAATTGGCCTGGGCGGCGAGCTTGTCGCCGAGATAGGCCTTGCCCTCGAACTTGCAGACGCTCGCGCGCTTCTGGACAAACGCGGCTTCAAGGCGGAGCAGAACGCCGGGCTCGACGGGGATGCGAAACTTCACCTCGTCGATCGACATGAAATAGACGAGCTTGCCCGTGCCCGCGAGGCCGAGCGATTCGACCGCGAGCACGCCCGCGGCCTGCGCGAGCGCCTCGACGATCAGCACGCCCGGCATGATCGGGCGACCGGGGAAGTGGCCGGCGAAGAAGGGTTCGTTGATCGTGACGGCCTTGATCGCCGAGATGCGCTCATTGCGCACCAGCGTCTCGACCCGATCGACCAGCAACATCGGATAGCGATGCGGAATCGCCGCCATCACCCGCCGGATGTCGAGGGGACCGATGGCCCCCTCGCCTGCAATGCCTGCCACTTCGTCCGTCATCAGGATCAGCGGCCCGCCGGGGCGCCCTGCGCCTGCTGGGCCTGACCGGGCTGCCAGTTGGCCGGCGGCGTGATCGAAACGCTGGGCACCAGCGCGTTGAGCTGGGTCACGACGTCGGGGGTCAGATCGCCGGCCGGGGTGGCGAGCACGACCGATTCGGGCTGCAGCGCGACCGAGACCTTCTTCGCGGTCATCGCGGCGCGAACGGCGGGCTCGAGCTTCGCGGTGATCTGCTCCTTGGCATAAGCTTCGGCGCGGGCGAACGGCGCGGCAAGGCGCTGCAGTTCGGTCTGCGCGCTCTGCGCCTTGGTCTGGAAGGCCGCGATCTTGGCATCCAGGGTGGCCTTCGGCGTCGCCGGGTTCTTCTGGAGGTTCTCGATCTCGGTGCGCAGCGGGGTCAGCTCGGTCTGGAGAGCGGTCTGACGGGTCTGGACCTGGGTGATCTGCGCCCCGTAGGTCGTCTTGATCTGGCCTTCGGCCGCCTTGAAGGCGTTCGACTGCACGATGGCGGCATCGAGGTTGATCACCGCGGTGCCCTGGCTCGCGTCGAACTGCGCCAGCGCGGGCGCGGAAACCGAGGCGAGCGCGGCGCCGGCGGCAAGTGCCGCGATCTTCAGCTTGGAAATCATCAGAACTGTGTCCCTACGTTGAACGTGAAGAGTTTGGCACGATCGCCCGGCTCCTTCAGCAGAGCCTTGGCGACATCGATACGGAACGGACCGAACGGCGAGTTCCAGTTTACCCCGACACCGACTGCGACGCGCGGCTTAGCAGAATCGCCGAAGAACTGCTCCTTAAAGACCGGCAGCGTCGAGGTATAGGGGATACCAGTATTGTTTGTCGTCAGCTGGCTCAACGTATTGTCGGTATAATAGAGCAAGTTGCCGTTGTTGTCGGAAAGCTGGCGCGTGATCGGGTTGCAATTGGTGGGCGTGTTTCCACCGCTGTTACAACCATCGGTCGTGACCGGATCCTTGATGCCGAACACAGCGCCGGCATCAAGGAAGATCGACGGACGCAGGCCGAGTTCGCGCGCGCCGTTGCCCAGCGGGATTTCCAGCTCGGCACGGGCCTTATAGTAAGCCGTGCCGCCCAGCGCGTCGTCGGTGTAGCTCTGGCGATCGGTCAGCAGGACCGGCGCGTTGGGGTTGCTGACGTCGTACGGGAAGCGGCGGACGCGCGGGCCGACGCCGCGAATGCCGAAGCCGCGAAGGTCGGGATTGCCCAGATAGAAGCGATCGGTGAGGCGGATCGACTGGCCGAGGCCCTTGATATAGCCGCCTTCGAGCGAGGTCGAGAAGACGAAGCCCGAACCCAGGCCCCAATATTTCGCCGCGTTGAACGTGGTGCGGATGTAGCGCACGTCGCCGCCGAGCCCGGCAAAATCCTGACCGAACACGACGCGATGGCCGCGCGTCGGGCGGACGCGGTTGTTGAGCGTGTCATAGACGAGGCTGTAGCCGACCGACGAGATCAGGCGATTGCCGATCGCGTCGCAGAGATAGCGGCCCGCGAGCAGCGGATCGCATCGACCGTTGGTGAAGAAGGTCGACTGGTCGAGCGACACTTCGTCATAGCTGAGGCCATAGCGCATCGCGAGCGTGATGAATTCGGTCAGCGGCACGCCGGCGCGCAGCTGGAAACCGGTCGTCGATTGTTCGTAGGTCGTCTGGCGACTGTTGCCCGAGAAGTTGAACGAATTGTAGTCGCGCCGGAACACGTCGACGCCGACCGCGATGTTGCGATCGAACAGATAGGGTTCGGTGAAGCCCAGCTCGACCGACTTCGAATAGGTCGAATAGGAGACGCTGGCGCGCACCTCCTGCCCCTTGCCCATGAAGTTGCGTTCGCGGATCGACAGATCGACGATGAACTTTTCAAGGCTCGAATAGCCGGCCGACACCTGAAGCTCGCCGGTCGACTTTTCTTCGACATTGGCTTCGAGGACGATGCGATCGGGCGTCGAACCGGGCTTCTGCTCGACCTCGAACTTGTCCTGGAAGAAGCCGAGCGACTGGATGCGATCGCGCGAGCGCTTCACCTTGAAGCTGTTGAACGCATCGCCTTCCGACAGACGGAATTCGCGACGGATCACCTTGTCCTTGGTGTGCGTATTGCCGTTGATGTCGACCCGCTCGACATAGACGCGCGCCGAATCCGCGATCTTGAACGTGACGGTCATCGTCCGCTCTTCTTTGTCGCGCTGGAAATCGGGGCTGACATCGGGGGTGAAGCCGAACAAGCCGGTCGCCTCGGTGATGGCGTCGACCGTGTCTTCGACCATCTTGGCGTTGTACCAGTCGCCCTTCTTCATCGGCAGCATATACTTGAAATCCGCGGCCTTGATGTCGCGGATGTCGCTGGTGAGATCGACGTCGCCGAACTTGTAGCGCTCGCCTTCCTCCACCACGTAGGTGATGATGAAGTCCTTCTTGTCCGGCGTCAGCTCGGCGATCGCGGACACGACCCGGAAGTCGGCATAGCCGTTCGTCAGGTAGTATTGGCGCATCTTCTGCTGATCGTAGGCCAGACGATCCGGATCGTAGCTGGTGCCCGACGAGAAGATCTTGGTGATGCCGCTCTGCTTGGTCGCCATCTCGCCGCGCAGGCGGCCGTCGGAGAACTTCTCGTTCCCGATGATGTTGATCTTGCGGACCTTCGACTTGTCGCCTTCGTGGATCTCGAAGATGATGTCGACGCGGTTCTGATCGAGATTGACCATCTTCGGCTCGACGGTCGCAGCGAAGCGGCCCTGGCGGCGATAAAGCTCGATGATGCGGTTGACGTCGGCGCGCACCTTGGAGCGCGTGAAGATCTGGCGCGGAGCGAGCTTGATCTCGGGATTGATCTTCTCGGACTTGAGCCGCTTGTTACCTTCCAGAACGACGCGGTTGATGACCGGGTTCTCGCGCACCTGAAGCGTGATGACGCCATTGTCGTCGCGGACCTGGACGTCGGCGAACAGCTCGGTCGCGTAGAGATCCTTCAGCGCCTGATCGAGCATTTCGGCCGAATATTCGTCGCCCGCGCGCAGCTTCACATAGGAGCGGACCGTATCCGCCTCCAGACGCTGCGATCCCGAGACGTTGACCTGCTTGATCGTGCCGCGGATCGCGGCCGCGCCCGTCGGCACGGACGAGACACGCGCCGCCGGAGGCGGCACGGGCACCGCGCCCGATCGCTGAGCGAGCAGCGGAGCGGGCAATCCTCCCAGGACCGTACCGACCAGAAGTGCCGGCAGCATGCGCTTGCCCTGGATGATCGCCATCGATGCCGTCACGCCGTCCCCGCTCTTACGTCAAAATATTGCTGGTTCGCGAACCATGCGAACCAAGTCGGCAGTCACTGCCCGATCCGGGTCAGCCGATCAACCCGGCAAGCCGTTCCCACGCGCCGAGCGAGAGAATATCGTTGAGCGTCACGAATATCATGAAGCTCAACAGCACTGCCAGTCCCGACCGGAAAGCCCATTCCATCGCCTTCTCGGGCACCGGCCTGCGCACGACGCCTTCGTACAGATAAAAGGCGAGATGCCCGCCATCGAGCATGGGGATTGGCAACAGGTTGATGAATCCCAGATTAATCGAAATGAGCGCCATCAACATGGCGACGTTCATCCAGCCCAAACTCGCCTGCTGACCCGAGACCTGCGCGATCTTGATCGGTCCGCCCAGTTCCTTGACCGAGCGGCGGCCGCTGATGATCTGACCCAGCGTGTCGATCATCGTACGGACGATGTGGAAGGTCTGCTTGACGGCCGCACCGGGTAACTGGAGCAGCGGCACCGGCTCGATCCGAGGCTGGCCCGACATCACGCCGATCAGGCCCTTGCGGAACTCATTGCCGAAGCGGTCACGCTCGACATCGACGCCGGTCGTCATCCACGCGACATTCGCGCGGCCGGCACGGACATAGTCGACGCGCAGCTTCTCGTTCGGCCGAAAACGGATGATATCGGCCATCTCGTCGAACGTATCGACCTGCCGTCCCTCGATCGCGGTCACGCGGTCGCCGATGCGCAGACCCGCATTCGCCGCCGGCCCCTGCTCTTGCACCGCTGCGACGACGGCGGGCGTGCGGGGCTGCCCATAGGCCGCGAAGAAGGCCATGAAGATGCCGATCGCGACCACGAAATTGGTGACCGGCCCCGCCGCGACGATGAAGAAGCGTTGCCAGACGCCCTTGGCCTGGAACGTCTTCGCGCGCTCCTCGGGCGGCAGGTTGAGCCATTCGGGATCGGGGACGCTGGCCGGGTTCATGTCGCCCGCGAACTTGACGTAGCCGCCCATCGGGATCCAGCCCAGCTTCCACCGCGTGCCGCGGCTGTCGGTGTAGCCCATGATCTCGCGGCCGAAGCCGATCGAGAAGGCATCCGCCTTCACCCCGCACAGCCGCCCGGCGAAATAGTGGCCGAGTTCGTGGACGAAGATCAGCGGCCCGATGACGAGCAGGAATGCGAGGATTGTGAAGATGAAACCCGGCTGATCGGTCACGCCGCAAGAACCTCCGTAGCCGCGAGGGCGACCCTACGCGCCTCGGCATCGATCGCCAGCACATCGTCGAGATGCGCGGGCGCCGGCGGAACATACCAATCGAGCACCTTCGCGACCGTTAACGCAATGTCGAGAAAGCCGATCCGCCCCCCAAGGAAAGCGGCGACCGCGATCTCGTTGGCGGCGTTGAGGATCGCGGGGCGCGCACCGCCCGCCGCGAGCGCATCCTTGGCAAGACCCAGCGCGGGGAAACGATCGAGATCGGGGGCCGCGAAATCGAGCCGGCCGACCGCCGCCAGATCGAGCCGGCGGCATGGCGTCTCCATCCGATCGGGCCAGGCGAGGCAGTGCGCGATCGGGGTGCGCATGTCGGGCGAACCGAGCTGCGCCAGCACCGACCCGTCGACATATTCGACGAGCGCGTGAACCACCGACTGCGGATGGATCACCGCGTCGAAAGCGTCGGCGCCGAGCGGGAAGAGGTGGTGCGCCTCGATCAGTTCGAGCCCTTTGTTCATCAGCGTCGCCGAATCGACCGAGATCTTCGCGCCCATCGACCAGTTGGGGTGCTTGACCGCCTGCGCAGGCGTGACGGCACGCATCGCGTCGAGGCTCCACTCACGGAACGGTCCGCCGCTCGCGGTCAGCGTCACCTTGCGGATGCGGTTGGGCCGATCGGCATCGAAGCACTGGAAAACAGCATTATGTTCGGAATCGACCGGTAGCAAAGTCGCGCCGTGGCGCTGCGCCGCCTGGGTCATCAGCACGCCGGCCGAGACCAACGCCTCCTTGTTGGCAAGCGCGACCGCCCCACCCTGCCCCAGCGCGGCCATGACCGGCTTGAGGCCGGCGGTGCCGACGATCGCCGCCATCGTCCATTCGGCACCGCGTGCGGCAGCCTCGACGATCGCGTCGGCGCCTGCCGCAGCCTCGACTCCGGAACCGGCGAGCGCGGCCTTGAGATCGGCGTAGAGCCCGTCATCCCCGATTACCGCGATCTGTGCGTTGGTGCGCCGGGCGGCGGCCGCCAGACCCGCGACGTCGCGCTGCGCGGTCAGCGCCTCGATACGAAAAGCGTCGGGGTCGCGCTCGATAAGGTCGAGGGTCGAGGTGCCGATCGACCCCGTCGCCCCCAGAATGGAAATGCTACGCCCCATATACTACCCCTGCGGCGACCAAAGCCGCCATGATCATTGCCACCGGCACCAGTCCGTCGAGCCGATCGAGCACGCCGCCATGTCCGGGCAGGATCCTGCCGCTGTCCTTCACGCCCGAAATGCGCTTGAGCCAGCTTTCGAAAAGATCGCCCATCTGCGCAATCACCGCAAGCGGCGCACAGGCCGAGGCGAGGATCATCGGCAGCCCGGTGCGCCAGGCGACCAGCGATCCGACGATCTCGGCCGCGACCGCGCCGCCGATCAGCCCCGCCCAGGTCTTGTTCGGGCTGATCTTCGGCGCGAGCTTCGGCCCGCCGATCGTGCGGCCGGCGAAATAGGCGCCGATATCGGTCGCCCAGACGATGATCATCGTGAACAGGGCGAGCGCGAGACCGTCGCGCTGTTCGCGCAGGAACAGCAGGGCCAGCGCCGGCAGGGTCGCGTAGAGCAGCCCCCAGCCCAGCCGCGCGGCGAAGGTGACCACCGCGAGCAGGATCGCCGACAGCCCCGCAACCATGACCGCCTCGGTTGCGAGCGCACCCGCATCGCGCACCGGCACGCTGACATCGAAATATAGCGAGTAAGCCTGCATCACGAGCGCGAGGCCGACCGCCAGCGCCCATTTCCACTTGGGCACGCCCGCCATCGTCGCCCATTCGTGCATCATCAGCACCGAAAGCAGCGCAACGAGCGCCCAGAAAGCGATGTCGCCGTAGATGAGCGCGCCCAGCGCCACGGCGATCATGATGATCCCCGACAGGATTCGTGTCCGGAGCTCGGGGCTCATGCGGGAACCTCAGCGGCCCCCGAAGCGGCGGTCGCGCGCACCGAAATCGGCAACAGCGGCGGCCAGCGTATCGGCATCGAAATCGGGCCAGAGCGTGTCAACGAACAGCAATTCGGCATAGGCCGCCTGCCACAGCAGGAAATTGGACAGGCGCCGTTCGCCCGAGGTGCGGATGATCAGGTCGAGCGGGGGTAGATCACTGGTGTCGAGCCGCGCTTCGATCGCGCCGGGCTCGATCGCCGACGGATCGAGCCGACCGGCGGCGACCTCGCGGGCGATATCGCGCACCGCACGGACCATTTCATCCTGCGCGCCGTAATTGAGCGCCAGGACGAAATCGAGCCGGCGATTGTCCTTGGTGCGCTCCACGCCCTCGCGGATCAGATCGATCAGGTCGCCTTCGAGCGCCCCGATATCGCCGATCGTGCGCAGGCGAATGCCGTTCTTGTGAAGCTCGGCAACTTCCTTGCGCAGATACAGGCGCAATATGCCCATCAGGTCGGACACTTCCTCCGCCGGGCGACGCCAGTTCTCCGACGAGAAGGCATAGAGCGTCAGGGCGCCCAGCCCCATGTCGGCGGCGGCGGTGACGGTGCGACGCACCGCCTCCGCACCAGCCTTATGCCCCGCGACGCGCGGCAGGAAGCGACGCTTCGCCCAGCGGCCATTGCCATCCATGATGATCGCGACATGGCGCGGGCCGGCGCCCGTGGCCGGGACGGGATCAGTAACGTTGCTGGCCGGAAGGCCGCTCACTTACCCAGGATTTCCTTTTCCTTGGCCGCCGCCGCCGCGTCGATATCGGCGATCGTGCTGTCGGTCAGCTTCTGGACCTCGGTCTCGCGGCGCTTGCGATCGTCCTCGCTGATCACGCCCTTCTTTTCATCGGTCTTGAGATTGTCCATGCCGTCGCGGCGGACGTTACGGGCGGCGATCCGCGCCTTTTCGGCATATTGGTTCGCGAGCTTGGCAAGCTCCTTGCGGCGCTCCTCCGTCAGATCGGGGATCGGGATGCGCAACGTCTGGCCGTCGACGATCGGGTTGAGGCCCAGGCCCGCCGAGCGGATCGCCTTGTCGGCCGGGCCGACGCCCGACTTGTCCCATACCTGCACCGAAAGCATCCGGGGCTCGGGCGCGGTGACGGTTGCGACCTGATTCAGCGGCATTTGGGCACCATATACCTCAACCGTCACCGGATCGAGCAGGTTCACCGAGGCACGGCCGGTGCGCAGACCGACCAGATCGCCCTTCAGCGATTCGACGGCACCCGCCATGCGGCGTTCGAGATCGGCTTTGTCATAGGCGGCCATGCCCTATTCTCCTTCGTTCTGCACGATCGTGGCGGTGCCCTCACCCGCCAGAACCCGGGCAAAATTGCCCAGTTCGCGGATGTTGAACACGACGATCGGGATATGGTTGTCGCGGCACAAGGCGATCGCGCTTGCATCCATGACCTTCAGGTCGTCGGCAAGGACGCGATTGAAGCTGACGGTTTCGTAGCGCGTGGCGGTCGGCACCTTCTTGGGATCCGCATCATAGACGCCGTCGACCGAGGTGCCCTTGAACAGAGCGTCGCACTTCATCTCGGCAGCGCGCAGCGCGGCGCCGGTATCGGTGGTGAAATAGGGATTGCCGGTGCCCGCGGCGAAGATCACCACGCGGCCCTTTTCCAGATGGCGTTCGGCGCGGCGCTTGATGAAGGGCTCGCACACCGCCGGCATCGGGATCGCCGACTGGACGCGGGTGTCGACGCCGATCTGCTCGAGCGCATTCTGCACCGCCAGCGCGTTCATCACCGTCGCGAGCATGCCCATATAATCGGCGCTACCGCGATCGAAGCCCTTGGCGGCGCCCGCCAGCCCACGGAAGATGTTGCCCCCGCCGACGACGACGCACAGTTCGTAGCCCGATGCGCGCACGGCTTGGATCTCGCCTGCAACCCGCGCGGTGATCGTCGGGTCGATCAACAGGCCGTCCGGCCCCATCAGCACCTCGCCCGACAGCTTCAAGAGGATACGTTTGAAGCGCGGTCGGTCCATCGGTGATGTGATCCTTATTGTGTGATTGGGCCCGGCTGGCCGCGCACCTTAGAGAGGGCGGCGGAAACTGCCAAGCCGGAGTTCGTGACCTTCACCTTCCCCTTGGCGGGAGAGGATAGATACGAAAAGGCCCGCCCTCCTTGTGGGGAGAGCGGGCCTTCTTTTCGTAAGGGCTCAGCCCTTGGCCGCGGCGGCGACTTCGGCGGCGAAGTCGCTCGTTTCCTTCTCGATGCCTTCACCGAGCTGGAAGCGGACATAGTCCTTCAGCGTGATCGAACCACCGGCGGCCTTGGCGGCGGCGGCGATGACCTGTGCGATGGGGGTCTTGTTGTCCATCACGAAGATCTGGCTGATCAGCGCGTTTTCCTTGCGGTACTTGGCGACCGCGCCTTCGACCATCTTTTCGATGATGTTGGCGGGCTTGCCCGACTCGGCGGCCTTTTCGGCGGCAATCGCGCGCTCGCGCTCGATTGCACCGGCGTCGAGGCCATCCTCGGTCAGCGCCTGCGGGAAAGCGGCCGCGATGTGCATCGCGATCTGCTTGCCCAGCGCTTCCATATCGGCGACCGGGGCATCGCCCTCAAGCGCGACGAGCACGCCGATCTTGCCGAGGCCCGGCGCGGCGGCGTTGTGGACGTAAGGCACGACCGCGCCCTGCGACACTTCGACCACCTTGGCGCGGCGCAGCGTCTGGTTCTCACCGATCGTCGCGACGTTCGAGGTCAGCTTGTCGGCGACGCTGCCTTCACCACCCGGATAGGCGGCGGCGGCCAGCGCCTCGATCTCGTTGCCGGTGCCCAGCGCCAGCTTCGAAACGGTACGGACGAAATCCTGGAACTGCTCGTTCTTGGCAACGAAGTCGGTTTCCGAGTTCACTTCAACCGCAGCCCCCCTGGTG
Source organism: Sphingomonas montanisoli (assembly GCF_008274695.1). Classification (GTDB taxonomy): domain Bacteria; phylum Pseudomonadota; class Alphaproteobacteria; order Sphingomonadales; family Sphingomonadaceae; genus Rhizorhabdus; species Rhizorhabdus montanisoli. The sequence continues at coordinate 578,252 of NZ_VTOU01000001.1, forward strand.
CCTTCGACCGCGACGCCGACGAGGCCCTCGGCCGCGGTGCGGCTGGACTTCTTGGCAGCCGTCGCAAGGCCCTTGGTGCGCAGCCAATCGATCGCGGCGTCCATGTCGCCGTTGGTCTCGGTCAGCGCCTTCTTGCAATCCATCATGCCCGCGCCGGACTTCTCGCGCAGATCCTTGACGGCAGCAGCGGTGATCTCCGCCATATCATGTCCTTTCTCAGTTACCGGACGGGGGAAGGCGCGTCGCCGCACCTACCCCCGCGCGTCTCGGATCAAGCCGAGACAAATTGATGACTCGCGGTCGCCCATGTCGAAACATGGACGACCGGAATCGATATGGTTAGGCCAGCGCTTCTTCGACCGGCGGCTCGACAGCCGCGCCGAAATCCTCACCCTGCACCTGGCGGGCATTATTGCCGCCACGGGTCGCCGCTTCGGCAACCGCTTCGCAGTAGAGGCGGATCGCACGAGCCGCGTCGTCGTTCGCCGGGATCGGGAAAGCGATGCCATCGGGCGAGACGTTCGAATCGAGGATCGCGACGACCGGGATACCCAGCGTGTTGGCTTCCTTGATCGCCAGCTCTTCCTTGTTGGCGTCGATCACGAACATCACGTCCGGAATGCCGCCCATGTCGCGGATGCCGCCCAGCGACAGCTCGAACTTGTCGCGCTCGCGGGTCAGCTGCAGCACTTCCTTCTTGGTGAGGCCGTGGGTCTCGCCCGACAGCTGCTCCTCAAGGGTCTTGAAGCGCTTGATCGACTGGCTGATCGTCTTCCAGTTGGTGAGCATGCCGCCCAGCCAGCGATGGTTGACGTAATGCTGGCCGGCGCGAAGTGCGGCTTCGCGGATCGGCTCCTGCGCCTGGCGCTTGGTGCCGACGAACAGAACCTTGCCGCCGTGCGCCACGCTCTGGCTGACGAAATCGAGCGCGCGCGCCATCAGGGGCACGGTCTGCGACAGATCGATGATGTGAACGCCGTTGCGATCGCCGAAGAGATACGGCTTCATCTTCGGATTCCAGCGGTGAGTCTGGTGGCCGAAATGTGCGCCGGCGTCGAGCAACGCCTGCATGGAGACGGTGGGAGCCGCCATAGGATTTTCTCCTTACCCGGTTTGACCTCTGTGGGGCAGGAACCGGGAAACCCGGCACCGGTATGTGCGCCCCACATGTGGAATGGACGCGCCCTTATGCGACCTGCCGTTGGAAATCAAGGCTTGACGGAAAGAACAAATCATGAACATAGGGAACGAACAAGCCGTTCCGGGCGCTTTTCCCGATATAATCTCGGGCCGAACGCGAAGGGGGGAACGGTCGGACGAAAGGGACGACTGTGATGCTGACTCTGCTTTCCGGTGCGATGTTCTCCGCAATCCTGATCTTCTCCGTCGCGACGATCGTCGCGGGCGTGAAATCCGAACTGCCGTTGTTCCTGCGTGCGTTCGGCATCGAGCCGAAGCCGGCCGTGCCATCGCTCCGACCCGGCGCCGAGCGCCGGGTGCGCATCATTCGGGAAGCGAAACTGACGCCGCGGGCTGCGATGCGCGCTGCCGCCTGATCCGCGCATAAGCGCGGATGCTGAACGGCACAGTCGCCAGATAGCCGAGCATGATCGCGCTCAGCACATGCCAGGGTGCGGTGAACAGGGCCGCGCCCAGGATGGCGACGATCAGGATCATCGGCAGTCGCCATGCGCGCGACACATGGAGCGAGCCCCAGCTATAGGTCGCGACATCCGAGATCATCAGGCCACCCGACAGCGCCGACCAGGCGCAGATGAAGAAGGGGTCGCGAATCTCCTCGATCCCGGTCCATTGCCACAAAGCGACCGGGACCAGCATGAGCCCCGCCCCCAAAGGCGCGGGTACGCCGGTAAGGAAGCCGGCGGTCTTGCGGGGTGATTCGACTGAATCGAGCGAAGCGTTGAAACGCGCGAGGCGCAGCGCGGCGCACACCGCATAAGCCAGGGCGAATATCCAGCCAAACCGCGGCAGATTCTGCAGCGACCACAGATAGACGATGATCGCAGGCGAGACACCGAACGCAATCACGTCGGACAGCGAATCGAGCTCGGCACCGAAGCGGCTCTGCGCTCTCAGCAGCCGTGCGATTCGCCCGTCCAGGCCGTCGAGCACGCCAGCGATCGCAATCGCGAACATCGCCTTTTCCCATTCGCCGGCGATCGCGAAGCGCACGCCGGTAAGCCCCGAGCAGAGCGCGAGCGCGGTCACCGCATTGGGGGCGACGGCGCGTGCGGGAATGCCGCGCCGGATATTCTCGCGGCGGGGGCGAATCACTGCGACGCGCCGACCGTGCGATCGGCCTCGCCGAGCTTGGCGATGACCGTTTCGCCCGCGATCGTGCGCTGGCCGATCGTCAGGCGATGGCCGGTACCCGCCGGCAGATAGACGTCGACGCGACTGCCGAAGCGGATCAGGCCGATCCGCTGGCCGAGGCCGACGACGTCGCCCGGCTTCACGAACGGCACGATGCGCCGCGCGACGAGGCCGGCGATCTGGGTGAAGCCGATCCGCGTGCCATCCGGCCCTTCGACCAGGATATGCTGCCGCTCATTCTCCTCGCTCGCCTTGTCGAGATCGGCATTGAGGAAGCTGCCCGCAATATAAGCCACGCGCTTGATGACGCCTGGGATTGGCGTGCGATTGATGTGGACGTCGAACACCGACATGAAGATCGAGACGCGGGTCATCGGCCCGTCGCCCAGGCCGTCCGGCCCCGCCATCTCGCGCGGCGGCGGTACGGTGACGATCATGGTGACGAGTCCGTCGGCGGGCGCCACGATCAGCCCCTCCCCGATCGGCGTGGTGCGGATCGGATCGCGGAAGAATGCGGCGACCCAGATCGTCACCAGGCCCATCGGCCACGCGAGCGTTTCCCACGCCATGATCGCGAAGATCAGGCAGATCACGGCGGAAATCAGAACAAACTTGCGTCCTTCGGGGTGGACGCTGGGCCAGCGCCACTTGACGGAAGTGGTGCCGATGTCGGGTTTTTCTAGCGATGTCATCGCTGCATCCTATGACCGGTGCGCTGCCGTGACAATCGCCACGCGGGCAGTCCGTTCCCCCGAAGGCCCGAAAAAGCGCCCCCTATCGCCCCAAGCCCGGTTGATCCGCCCTGCGGGCTGCAATAGGGACCATCCGACAAAAACAGACCCGGAGCATATAGGACATGGCGAAGATCAAGGTGAAAACCCCGGTCGTCGAACTCGATGGCGACGAGATGACCCGCATCATCTGGCAGTGGATTCGCGAACGCCTGATCCTTCCCTATCTCGATATCGACCTGAAATATTATGATCTGTCGGTCGAGAAGCGCGACGAGACCAACGACCAGATCACGATCGATTCCGCGAACGCAATCAAGCAATATGGCGTTGGCGTGAAGTGCGCCACGATCACGCCGGACGAGGCGCGCGTCGAGGAATTCAGCCTCAAGAAGATGTGGAAGTCGCCCAACGGCACGATCCGCAACATCCTGGGTGGCGTGGTCTTCCGCGAGCCGATCGTGATCAAGAACGTCCCGCGCCTGGTGCCGGGCTGGACCGATCCGATCGTGGTCGGCCGTCATGCCTTCGGCGATCAGTATCGCGCGACCGACTTCAAGGTGCCGGGTGCGGGCAAGCTGACCATGAAGTGGGTCGGCACCGATGGCCAGGAACTCGAATATGAAGTGTTCGATTTCCCGTCGGCCGGCGTCGCGATGGGCATGTACAACCTCGACGATTCGATCCGCGACTTCGCCAAGGCGAGCATGAACTACGCGCTCGATCGCGGATGGCCGCTCTACCTGTCGACCAAGAACACGATCCTCAAGGCTTATGACGGCCGCTTCAAGGATCTGTTCCAGGAAGTGTTCGACGCCGATTTCGCCGACAAGTTCAAGGCGGCCGGCATCGTTTACGAACACCGCCTGATCGACGACATGGTCGCCTCGGCGCTCAAGTGGTCGGGCAAGTTCGTCTGGGCCTGCAAGAACTATGACGGCGACGTTCAGTCGGACACCGTCGCGCAGGGCTTCGGCTCGCTGGGCCTGATGACATCGGTCCTGATGTCGCCCGACGGCAAGACGATCGAAGCAGAAGCGGCGCACGGCACCGTCACGCGCCACTATCGCATGCACCAGCAGGGTAAGCAGACCTCGACCAACCCGATCGCGTCGATCTTCGCGTGGACGCAGGGCCTGCAGTTCCGCGGCAAGTTCGACGACACGCCCGATGTCGTGAAGTTCGCCGAAACGCTCGAGCGCATCTGCATCGAAACGGTCGAAAAGGGCGGCATGACCAAGGATCTCGCGATCCTGATCGGCCCGGACCAGCCCTGGATGACCACCGAGCAGTTCTTCGAGGAAATTCGCGTGAACCTCGAAAAGGAAATGGCGACCTGGGCATGAGCGCCCCGGCCTAGCCGCTTCGAAAGGGGCCGCCGTTCCACACCGGAACGGCGGCCTTTTTCTTGGGCCAGCGATCCCGGGCGACAATCGACACGGGGAAGTGGAAGCCGATACCCTTCCTGCCCCGCGAGCGCGCCCGCCGATCGTATGCGCGATGAGTGCCACCACGCATCTCGACAGCGCGACGCAGGTGGGCGCGATCGACGTCGGCTATGCGTCGCTCAGCGCCTTCGCCCACGCCTTCCATCAGCTGACGGGGAAAACCCCGGCGCGCTTCCGCAGCCGCCACGCCGGCGGCTGACCCGCTTTACCAAAGAATCCCGTTGACGGGCGCCAGCGGCGCGGGCGCCTCGTCCCCGATCGCCTGGAGCAGATCGATCTCGATCGTGCGGCACATCGCGCTGAGGGGGAGATCGTGGACGGTGTTCGCGAACGGATCGACAAGGTCATCGCCGATCGCAAGCACCGCGAGGAACATCAACCCCGCGATTGTCGACCCCAGCGGCGTCGCGAAACCCAGCGTCTCCACCAGCCCGATCGGCAGCAGCACGCAGAAGAGGTGTGTGAACAGCGTCGGAAAGAAGCGATATTGGAAGGGCAGCGGCGTGTTCTTCAACCGCTCCATACCGCCCTGCGCATTGGCGATGTCGACCAGGATGCGCTCCATCTCGGTCTGCTGGATCGTGTCGATCCAACCTTGCCGGCGCGCGCTGTCGATCCGCCGGCCAGTCCCGTCGACCAAACCGTTGGCCGTGTTGGTGCGGGCGAGCGCAAAGTCGGCCTCGCCACGCGACAGGAATCGCAGCACCTCCTCGTCGGGGCTTTGCCGGCGAAGCTGGCATCGCAATGCGTGCACATAGGCGATCTGCCGGAGCACGATCGTGCGCTTCAGGTCGCGTGCATCGGGATCGGGAAGGAAATTACGCGCCTGCCGCGCAAGGCTGCGGCTTGCGTTGATCATCAGGCCCCACAGGCCCCGCCCCTCCCACCATCTTTGGTAGGCGGAATTGCTCCTGAAGCCCAAGAACAGCGCCAGTGCCGAGCCGAACACCGTCACCGGCAGCTCAGGCGCATCGAAGGGCAATACATAATAGGTGATGGTGACGAAGACGTCCCAGATGAACAGAAGCGACAACGGCTTCCAGACTTCCAGGACAATCTGCTTCATGCTCGGCGCGGCGTGGACGATCATCGGGGCAACCTACATGCGCAATCGAGGGTCGCCTAGCGTATCTCTACCCCATCTTCGCCCGGCAGAGCGCCGGCCTTCGCCTGTGCATTGGCCCCGGAATGCGTACCGGCATTCGCCATCGCAGCCGCCGTGCCCGAAGCCGGGCGCAGGTGGAACCATTCGGATCGGCCGATGACGATCAGGAAAGCAAGCACCCCGAAACCGAAGCACAGCATCATCAGCGAAGCGCGGAGCGATTCATATCGGTTCTGGTCACTAGGCTTTTCAAACTGACGCACGCGCAAACTCCTGCTTTTGACACGACTGAAAGCTAGGAAGCCCGCGCAACGGGATTGTTAGACAGTCATGACGTTTTATTGCTGCGGCGCACTATTTCGGCGAATGGCTATTTTTAGCCGATAAACCGTCGTTTACTTGTCACCATTCCCGCGTCGCAAACAGAATGTCGGGCGATGCAATCGTCTCTATCAACGAAAAAGGCCGGCGCCCCGAAGGACGCCGGCCTCATTTTGCGTCGCGGTTGCGAAGATCAGGCCGCTTCGGCCTCATCCTCGTCCAAGTTGACCGGACCCGAGTCCTGGCCCTTGGCCGAAACGTCACGGTCGACGAACTCGATGATCGCCATCTGGGCGGCATCCGAAGCGCGGATGCCCGCGCGGATCACGCGGGTGTAGCCGCCGTTGCGCGAGGCGTAACGCTCGGCGAGAACATCGAACAGCTTCTTGAGCTGGGTATCGTCGAGCAGACGGGCATGCGCGAGACGACGGTTGGCCAGGCCACCCTTCTTCGCGAGCGTTACCAGCTTTTCGACGTAGGGACGCAGTTCCTTCGCCTTGGCGAGAGTCGTCAGGATCTGCTCATGCTTGATGAGCGCCGCCGACTGATTGCGGAACAGGGCAATACGATGCGATCCGGTCCGCTGAAGCTTACGTCCGCCTACACGATGGCGCATATCTCATTCCTTCGTTTGTCAGGGGGCCGCGCAGGACAACATGTCCTCAGGTACCCCAAGCCAGGCGACGTTTTACGGGTGCCGCCCCATTACCCGGCCTGATGGTGGGGAGAGCCGAAACTCTCCCCGGAACATCAGAATTCCTGTTCGAGCTTCTTGGCCATTTCCTCGATATTCTCAGGCGGCCAGCCGGGGATTTCCATGCCCAGGCGCAGCCCCATCGAAGCGAGGACTTCCTTGATCTCGTTGAGCGACTTGCGGCCGAAGTTCGGCGTGCGCAGCATCTCGGCTTCGGTCTTCTGAACCAGATCGCCGATATAGATGATGTTGTCGTTCTTGAGGCAGTTGGCCGAACGCACCGACAGCTCGAGCTCGTCGACCTTCTTGAGAAGGTAACGGTTGAGCTGGTTGCTGTCGCCCTCGGGCTCCGCACCACCGGTAGCAGCCGGAACGCCGCCACCGATCGGGGCCGAAGTGACCGCCATGCCGTCGTCGAAGTGAACGAACAGCTGGAGCTGGTCCTGCAGGATACGCGCCGAATAAGCGAGCGCGTCCTCAGGCGTGACCGTGCCGTCGGTCTCGATCGTCAGCGTGAGCTTGTCGTAATCGAGTTCCTGGCCGACGCGAGTATTCTCGACCTTGTAGGCCACCTGGCGCACCGGCGAGAAGAGCGAGTCGACCGGGATCAGGCCGATCGGCGCATCGGCCGGGCGGTTAGCAGCGGCAGTGATGTAGCCCTTACCAACGTCAGCGGTCAGCTCCATGTTGAGCGTCGCACCCTCGTCGAGGTGGCAGATCACCAGATCCGAGTTCATCACTTCGATGTCGCCGGTGGTGGCGATCATGCCCGCGGTGACTTCGGCCGGGCCGGTCGCCGAAAGCTGAAGACGCTTGGGACCTTCGCCCTGCATGCGCAGCGCGATCTGCTTCACGTTCAGCACGATATCCGTAACGTCCTCACGGACGCCGGCGAGCGACGAGAATTCATGCAGCACGTTCTCGATCTTGATCGAGGTGACGGCCGCACCCTGCAGCGACGAGAGGAGAACGCGGCGCAGCGCGTTGCCCAGAGTCAGGCCGAAGCCACGCTCCAGCGGTTCGGCGACGAAAACCGCCTTACGCTTGCTATCGCTGCTCGCCTTCTTCTCGAGGCCGTGCGGCTTCTTGAGTTCCTGCCAGTTCTTTGCGTTGACAGCCATTTTGTCCCCTGGGGTTTGGCGGGGTCATGCACCCCGCCGGGAAACTTAGTGCGGAAAGGCGGCCCGACGGACCGCCTCCCAAATGCCGATCAGACGCGGCGACGCTTCGAAGGGCGTACACCGTTGTGCGGGATCGGCGTCACGTCGCGGATCGACGTGATGTGGAAGCCGACCGCCTGCAACGCGCGAAGCGCCGACTCACGGCCCGAACCGGGGCCCTTGACCTCGACTTCGAGCGTACGAACGCCGTGCTCGGCGGCCTTCTTGCCGGCGTCCTCAGCTGCGACCTGCGCGGCATAAGGCGTCGACTTGCGGCTGCCCTTGAAGCCCATCATTCCGGCCGACGACCAGGCAATCGCATTGCCCTGCGCGTCCGTGATGGTGATCATGGTGTTGTTGAAGCTGGCGTTCACATGCGCGACGCCGGCGGTGATGTTCTTGCGCTCGCGGCGGCGAATGCGCTGGGGTTCACGTGCCATTTTATCCGTTCCTACCTGAGGAGAGCGAGCGCCTCTTGCGAAGCGCTCAAGCCCTTACTTCTTCTTACCGGCGATCGGCTTGGCCTTACCCTTGCGGGTGCGCGCATTGGTATGCGTGCGCTGGCCACGGACCGGAAGACCCTTGCGGTGACGCAGGCCGCGATAGCAGGCCAGATCCATCAGGCGCTTGATGTTCATCGCCACCTGGCGGCGAAGATCGCCTTCCACAGTGTAGCTGGCGTCGATCGCTTCGCGGATCTGGAGGACTTCCTGGTCCGACAGATCCTGCACGCGACGCTCCCGCGCGATGCCGAGCTTCGTGGTCAGCTCTTTCGCCTTGGTCGGGCCAATGCCGTGAATGTAGGTCAGCGCGATTTCGACGCGCTTGTTGGTCGGGATATTAACACCCGCGATACGTGCCACTTTGCTTTTCTCCTGCTCCACAGGGCCGCTGGCAGACCGGCCCCATCTCGACGCTCACCCCGGCTTGGGGCACCCCCACCACGCACGAAACCCGGCACGCGCACATGGCGGTACCGAATCCGGACTCGTTGGGAATGGGTGCGGATAGTGGGGTCGGCGGAAGCTGTCAACAGCGGGAAACAATCAATCGCGCCGATCCAGCCCGGTCCAGTCCTTGAACGGCAGGTGGTAGAGCATATCGAACACTTCCAACTGCATACCCGTCGGTTCGACCGCGTCGGAGTTCCACAGCATCACCACGCCGGCCTTCAGGATCGGATCGAACAGGATCAGCGATCGATAGCCGGCAACGGCACCGCGATGCCCGATCACCAGCCGCCCCTGATAATGGTAGCTGCGCCAGCCAAGGCCGTAGGAGGCATCCTTGAGCTGCTGGTCATAGTCGCGCTGGCGGTGGATCGAGAAGGTGCGGATGCGCGGATCGTGGATCGTGCGGAGCAGGCGACCCGAAAGGACGCTGGGGCTCTCCCCCATCTGCGCGCGCATCCATAGCGCCATGTCGATGATCGAGCTGTTGACCCCGCCGGCCGCCGGCACCTTGTAATAAGAATCCTCGACCTTCAGCTCGCGCCGCCCCTGATGCGGCGGCGCCCAGCTCGGCGCGTTGACCAGCCCGTCGCGCCCGATGCTGGCGGTCTGCATGCCCAGCGGCCGGAACAGCTTTTCCTCGACCAGTTCGGCATAGGGCTTGCGCCCGGCATTCTCCGCCGCCTCGCTGGCCGCGTCATAGGCGATGTTCTGGTACGAATAGCATTTTCCGGGCGGGCACAGCAACGGGATGGCGTTCAGCCGGCTGCGAATCTCCTTGGGATCGTGGCCATGTTCCAGATCGTCGTCATAGGCATTCTTCCAGATGCCCAGGCTCTGCGACAGAACATTCTCGACCGTGGCGATCCGCTCGGCGCCGTCGCGCAGCTTGAGCGAGGGCGCCCATTTCGCGATCGGATCGCTCAGCGAAAGCTTCTTTTCCGCTGCCATTTTGGCGAGCAAAGTCCCCGCCACGCCCTTCGAGACCGACGCCCAGCGGAAGATGGTGTGCGCGGTGACGGGGGTGCCGTCCTTCCCGTCGGTGGTGACGCCATAGCCCTTGGCGAAGCTGACCTCGCCATTCTCGATCGTGGCGATCGCCATGCCGACGATCGCCTTCTTTTCGGCGAGGCGCCTCATGCGGGCATCGAGCCGGCCATAGTCGATTCGCGCCGGACCGACCCGGCTGATGCCGATGCGGCTCAGATCGATCGAGAGCTTCGCTTCGCCACGCGGTTTCTCGGGCGTCTGCGCCTTGCGCCAGTAGATGCCGCCAACCGCGACGAAGGCGAGCAGCAGCACGAACACCACCACGCCACCCACCAACAGCCCGCGCTCGATCGACACGATCGTCGGCACGGGAGCATCGGGATTTTCGGGAGCGTGCGGGATTTCAGGCTTGTTCTTTTTTGGTTGCCACGGCGCGATCATGCCTCGGCATAGCATCCTCGCCGTGCACGTCAGCCCAAAAAGACGGCGGTCGTCGCAAGCCAGGAACGGTTCGACTCATGGGCGCGCGGCCCGTACTCCACTCGTCATTGCGAGGAGCCTGAAAGGCGACGCGGCAATCCACTCCGAACTGCGGAATGGATTGCTTCGCTACGCTCGCAATGACGAGGTGTTGGGGCGAGTTACGCCTCGTAGCTGGCCGTCGTCTTGGCCTTCACCTCATCCGCCGTGACGCCCGGCGCAAGCTCGACCAGCTTGAACGGCGAGGCGTGGTCGGGGCGTTGGAACACGCACAGGTCGGTCACGATCATGTCGACCACATTCTTGCCGGTCAGCGGCAGGGTGCAGGCCGGGATGAACTTGGGGCTGCCGTCCTTGGCATTATGCTCCATCACGACGATGATCTTCTTGACGCCCGCGACGAGATCCATCGCGCCGCCCATCCCCTTCACCATCTTGCCGGGGATCATCCAGTTGGCGATGTCGCCGTCTTCGGACACTTCCATCGCGCCGAGAACGGTCAGGTCGATATGCCCGCCGCGGATCATCGCGAAGCTGTCGGCAGAAGAGAAATAGCTCGACGAGGGAAGCTCGCTGATCGTCTGCTTGCCCGCGTTGATCAGGTCGGCATCCTCGTCGCCCTCATAGGGAAACGGGCCGATGCCGAGCATGCCGTTTTCCGACTGGAGCGTCACCGTCATCCCCTCGGGGATGTTGTTGGCGACCAGCGTCGGGATGCCGATACCCAAATTGACGTAGAAGCCGTCCTGAAGCTCGCGCGCCGCGCGTGCCGCCATCTCATCGCGGGTCCAGCTCATGTCAGTTCGCTCCTTGGGCGGGATCGTCCCACCTTTTGTCGGTCGGAAACACGTCGTCGAAGCCACCGCGCAAGCCGGGGCCGTAAACGGGATTGGGCAGCATGAACCAGCCATTGCCCCACAGCCGCGCGACATCGCCGTGGCCCGCGGCCTCGCGCCGTTCGCGCGGGCTGGCGATCTGGTTGAACAGGTCGCTGAAGTCTCCCAACTGATCGCCGCCCATCGCGATCACGCAGTAACGCGACGCAATGGTCGAACGGCGGCCGTCCTTCTTCGATCCGGCGCTGTCGTCGCCCTGCAAGAACAGGGTCTGGCCGTGGACGAAGTCGCCGAGGCCGGCATTCTTCACCGCCGCCACCGTCTGATCGGCGGTCTCGGCCGAACGGTTGGTGTTGAAGATGACGGTCACGCCCTTCGCGCGCAGCTGCCGCATCGCATAGACCGCGCCGGGCACCGGGGCGACCGCCGCCGCACCCGTACGCTCCCAGCGATCCCACGCCCTGGAATCGAACGGCCCGCCGCCGCGCCGCGCATCCTTCTCCTCGAAGCCGAGGTTGAGCAGCACCGTCTCGTCCACGTCGAACACTGCCGCGAGCGGCTTGTCCCCGCACGGCACGAAGCTGGGCGCGGCGAGGGTCGAGCCTTCGGCCAGCACGACGCTATTCTTCGGGCGCCCGACGGCCGCGACATGGTTGAGCAAGGCGGCATAGGCCTGGACCGAGATCGCCCCGCCCTCGCCCGATCCGTAGAGATATTGATAAGTCGGCCCCGGCCCCGCCGGACGCGACGACGGCGCGGTCACCGCCTGCTGGGGCGTCGCCGCGCAGGCGGAGAGACCCGCAAGCGCGCCCAGGGCCGCGACGCGCTTCACGCGGCGGCCCGCGGCCGGGTCGTGCGGAACTCGATATGCTTGTTGTACGGGCTGCCGTTGATCAGCCGCTTCACATAGATGCCCGGCAGGTGGATGCTGTCGGGATCGAGCGAACCGACCGGCACGATTTCCTCGACTTCGGCGATGCAGACGTTCGCGGCGGTGGCGGCCGGCTGGTTGAAGTTGCGCGCGGTCTTGCGGAAGATCAGGTTGCCCGCCTCGTCCGCCTTCCATCCCTTGACGATCGCGATGTCGGCGCGGATGCCGCGTTCGAGCACGTAGGTCTCGCCATCGAACTCCTTGAGTTCCTTGCCCTCTGCAACCAGCGTGCCGACGCCTGTCTTGGTATAGAAACCTGGAATGCCTGCGCCGCCGGCGCGCATCCGCTCCGCCAGCGTGCCCTGCGGAGAGAATTCGACCTCGAGCTCGCCCGAAAGATATTGGCGCTCGAACTCCTTGTTCTCGCCGACATAGCTCGAGATCATCTTGGCGATCTGGCGCGTGCGCAGCAGCTTGCCCAGCCCCTGCCCGTCGATGCCGCAATTGTTGGATGCGACAATCAGCCCCTTGGTGCCCGCCGCGACGATCGCGTCGATCAGCCGCTCAGGGATGCCCGACAGGCCAAAGCCGCCCGAACAGATCGACATCCCATCAAACAGCAGGCCTTCGAGTGCGGCCTCGGCTGAGGGATAGATTTTCGACACGGACGTCCTCCTCGCTGGATGCACTGCCGATCTAAAGGTCGGGAGCGGGGGTGGTCAATCTGTTGCAGTGCATCATTGCAATTGCGCGTTTTTCCGTGGCTTCAGGGCTTGACCGCGCCCCTACCCCCGACGCAGGGAGAAGGCGATGATCAAGGAACTCGCCGAGATCGATATCAAGCCCGGCCACGAACAGGCGTTCGAGGATGCGGCTCGGCAGGCGATGCGGCTGTTCCTCGGTTCGCAGGGCTGCCTGGCCTTCCGCATTCACCGTTCGATCGAACAACCTTCGCGCTACCGCATGTTCGTCGAGTGGGAAACGATCGAGGATCACATGGTCGAGTTTCGCAACTCGGATGCCTTCCTTACCTGGCGCAAATTGTGCGGCCCGCATTTCCAAAGCCCGCCGCGCGTCGAACATCTTCAGATCATCATCGACAGCGACCGAGATCCGGTCGAACCCGGCCCGGCGATCGAACGGCTGGTGATCGAAGGTTAGCCGAACAGACGGCTGAGCGACTTGTCGAGCATCATCAGCTGCCACAACAGACGGCCGTGATCGGATAGCCCGCTTTTGTGATCGCGCACGATGCGGTCGAGCGCGGCGGGATCGAACCATCCGGTCTGGGCAAGCGTCGAGCCCTGCGCGATCCGCCCAGCTTCTTCGGCCAGCGGGCCTCGGAACCAGGCGCTGATCGGGGTGACGAAGCCCATCTTCTTCCGGAACAGGATGTCATCGGGCAAATAGCGGCGCATCGCCTGCTTCATCAGCCATTTGCCGGTGGTGCCGCGCACGCGCATCGACACCGGAAGCCGCGCGGCAAACTCGATCAGGCGATAGTCGAGCAAAGGCTCGCGCGCCTCCAGGCTCACGGCCATGCTGGTGCGATCGACTTTGGTCAGGATATCGCCGGGCAGCCAGATCTGCATGTCGGCATATTGCGCGCGATCGAGCCCGTCGCGGGCGGGCGCCGCCGCCATCGCCTTGATGTAGCGATCTTCGGCACGATGCCCGCCAAGGCCGCCAAGCATCTGATCGGTGTAGAGGCGGTGGCGCAGCGCCATCGGGGTGACGCCGACCGCTTCGGCATAAGCCTCCCCCTCCGATCGACCGAGCGCCTGGAAGGTCGATTTGGCGCGCAACTTCTGCGGCGCCCAGTCCATCTTGGGATAGATGCGGCCCAGCGTGCCGAACACGTTGGAGCGAAACCCCTGCGGCAGCAGGCGGCGCACGCGATCCTCGGCGTTGAAGAAGGTCAGGCGGCGATAGCCGGCGAAAGCCTCGTCCGCGCCGTCGCCTGACAAGGCGACTGTCACTGTCTCGCGCGCCAACTGGCTGACGCGGTATGTGGGCAGTGCGGAGGCATCGGCGAAGGGTTCATCGAAATGATCGGCCAGCGTGTCAGCCAAGCCATAATCGTCGGCCGAGACGATACGCACGCGATGATCGGTCGCGAAGCGCGCGGCGATCTCGGCGGCGTAGCGGGTCTCGTCATAATCGGGATGGTCGAAGCCGATCGAGCAGGTCTTGACCGCCTCGCGGCTCTCCTCCGCCATCAAAGCGACGACCGCGGAACTGTCGACCCCGCCTGACAGGAAAGCACCCAGCGGCACGTCGGCGATCATCCGCGCGGTGACGGCCTTGCGCATCAGATCGACCAGTTCGGCCTCCAGATCGCGCGCCGAGCCCCGGGCACGATCTGCGAAGCTGACGTCCCACCAGCGGATCGACGCGGGCAACGGGTGGCCACGCTTGAGCGTCAGATGATGGCCGGCCGGAAGCTTCTTCACCCCCTGCAGCAGACTGGTGTCGTCGGGGACGTAACCGAAGGCGAGATAGTCGTCGACCGCCGACAGTTCGGGCGTCCGCCGCAGCAGCGGGTGCGCGGTCAGCGCCTTGAGCTCGGAGCCGAAGATCACGCTGCCGTCCGACAGTTCGGCGTAGAAAAGCGGCTTCACGCCCATTCGGTCGCGCGCGACGAACAGGCTGGCGTCGGCGGCGTCGTGGATCGCGAAGGCGAACATGCCGTTCAATCGATCGAGCGACTTTGCCCCCCAGCGGCGATACGCCTCCAGGATCACCTCGGTATCGCTGTGCGTGCGGAACTCGACGCCCAGCGCGATCAGCTCGGCGCGCACCTCGCGATAATTATAGATCTCGCCATTGAAGATGATGACCTGGCGGCCGTCCGCGCTCGGCATCGGCTGCACGCCGCCTTCGAGATCGATGATCGACAGGCGGCGATGGCCGAAGCCGACACCGGGCGCGACCCACACGCCCACCCCGTCCGGGCCGCGATGCGCGATCGCGTCGGTCATCGCGCGGACCCGCGCCTCCTCGACAGGCTTGGCGACCTGGAGATGGAATATGCCGGCGATGCCGCACATCAGGCGGTCGTCACCTCGCCATCGGTGGCATCGAGGCCGATCATGGCGTCGAGCGCGGCGAGCTGAGCGTCCCAGCCATAACGTTCGATCATCCATTGGCGCGCCGTCCGGCCCATCGCTTCGGCTGCCGCGGGATCGCGGATCAGATCGCTGACTGCATTGGCCAGATCGAGCCGTTCGGCGACGATCAGGTGCTTGCCCGGTTCGGCATCGAGTCCTTCGAATGCGGGCTGCGAGACGACGACCGGACGCGCCATCGCCATCGCCTCAAGCACCTTGTTCTGGATGCCGCGCGCGATTTCGAGCGGTGCGACAACCACCGTCGCCGCCGCCAGCCAGGGGCGCACATCAGGCACCTCCCCGGTGATGATCACGTTGCGGTTGGCAAGCGCCTTCACCGCCGGCGTCGGATCGCGCCCGACGATCGCGAACACCGCGTTCGGATGCTTGGCGCGGATCGCGCGGAAGGTCCGCTTGGCGAAATGCTCCACCGCGTCGACATTGGGTTTGTAGTCCATCTGCCCCGTGAAGACGATCAGCGGATCATTCTGCTCGTCCTTGCGGGGAAAGGCGGCGGGATCGAAATAGTCGGTGTCGATCCCGTTATCGACGGCCTTCACCTTGTCCACGCCCTGCCCCGAGATACGCCGGAACACGGCCGCCTCGGCCTCGCTGACGAACAGGCTGACGTCGGCGCGTTCGGCAGTCTCGATCTCGAACGCCTGGAGCAGTTCGCCCTCGCGGCGGTGGATCCAGCCCTTGGGACCGCCCGCCTTCGCACCATAGCTCGCGAACTTTTCCGAGTCGACGTCGACAAAGTCCATTACGAAGCGCCGGCCCCCACGATCTTCGGGAACGAACTGCGCCATCTGACCCGAATACGCGAAGATGGTGTCGATCGGCCGCTTCTTGAGCAGCCGCTTCACCTCGGCCTTCATGGCGCGCGATCGGAATGCGGTGAGCGAGATCGAATCCCCCTTGGTCATCGCGCGCAGGCCGGCTGAAATCCGGCTGCGCCGCACGTCGACGAACATCGAAGAGCAGACCTTGCGCAAGGGGGCGACCTTGGCGAGATCGCTGGGTCGGTCGACAAAGCCGACGACATGCACGGGCGCCCGCGCCGCGAGATGCCGCAGGATATGATAGCTGCGGATTCTGTCGCCCCGATCGGGTGGATAGGGGATGCGGTGTACGAGGAAGAGTATCTCGCCCATCAGCCGAGCCCTCGGGCGATCCATGGGCCGATCCGGTTGGCGACCGACAACGGCAGTTTCTGCCATAGCGACACCTGCAGCCGATATTTGGGGCTCATCGGATTGATCTGGCGCGGTTCCTGCCCATCGGCGGTACGAATGGCATAAGCGAGCGCCACCGGCTCGAAACCCCAGTTCTTCTTGAAAGCGAACGCGCCGGTGCCCAGTTTCGACCGGCCGAAATCGAACGCCGACATTCCCCGCCCCCGCGCATGGTTCATCAGCGCGTAGTACATCATATCATTCGCACGCCAACGCCGCGCCTCGCGCGTGCCGCCGCCCCAATAGGGCAGGACTACGCCCTTGTGATACAGGCTCAACACGCTCGACAGCGGCACGCCTTCGTGCAGCACGGTCAGGATGTCGGCATCCGCCCCGAACCCATCGAGCACCGCATCGAACAGCGATCGAGGGAAGACCGGCGTACCGAGGTTGCGCACGCTTTCGGCATAGACGGCATAATGCTGCGCGCGATCGATCTCGGCCGTGCCGATGCGCACGTCGAGCGGGAAGCCCAGCGCCTTGCGCACCTCGGCGCGCTGCTTGCGGGGAATGGCGAGCAGTTCGGCCTCGTCGTCGGCGGTCAGCGGACGCGAGAAGCCGGCATAGACTCCGCCTTCGACATGCCAGCCAGTCCCTGACGGCAGGGCGCCGCCGCGCAGTTCGAGCGACGGGCAGCTCAGCCGCACCGCCCAGTTCCAGCCAGCTTCGGCCAATATATCGACCGTCGCCTGATCGTCGGCGATCGGTCCGCCGCCCACAGCGAACCCCGACGAGGCGAGCGCGCGGCCGAACAGTGGCGAATGAACCTCGGTCATCGGCAGCAGCCCGACGATCGCACCGTCGCGTTCGGCGAGAAGATACCGCGCGGTCTGCCCACAGCCGCGCTCTACACCCGTCAGCCAGGCGGGACGATGGAAGGCGCTGCCCGCTTCGTGGCGCATGACATAGGTCTCGATCGCGGCGCGCTCCGCGGGGCTGTCGAGATCGGCCAGCCGGGTCGCGATCATGTCAGGCCAGCGCCTCCGCAGCCTTGGCAGCAACCGCATCGACCCGGCCCCATTCGAAATCGCCGATCGCGCGTGCCAGCTTGCCCTCCATCGCGGACAGACGGCTATAGTGACGCAGCTTCGACTTGAGCGGTGCGTCGGGGACACGCGGCTGGCCGGGGTCGATCTCCCACGGATGGAAGTAGAAGATGGCGGGCTGGCCCAGACCGTTCACCTGGCGGATCGCCCAGCGCGAGAAGGCATAAGGGAACAGGCGGAAGAAGCCCCCGCCCCCGGCGGCCAGCGTCCGCCCGCGCAGCTTCGCGGTCGTGACCGGCAGTTCGATCAGCGGATTGTCGGGCAGCGGCTTCCACGCGAAGCGCGGGCTTTCGGGCCAGCCATAATGATCGTGCGCCACCGGCGCGACGCTCGACGAATAGGCATGGCCTTCTTCGGCCAGGATCGCGTGGGCCCAGGGGGTGCGCGTGTCGATCGAAAAGCTCGGCGCGCGATAGCCGGTGACGGCCACACCGCCGATATCCTCCAACGTCTGCCGGGTGCGACGGACGTCATCGCGGAACTGATCGGGCGTCATGTGGAAGACGCGGCCATGATCCCAGCCGTGGCTTGCCAGTTCATGCCCGCCCGCGACGATCCGTCGGATCAGCGCCGGATAGCGCGCGGCCACCCAACCCAACGTGAAGAAAGTGCCTTTCGCGCCCATCCGATCGAACAGGCCGATCACGGCGTCTGTGTTGCGCTCGACCCGGTGGGCGAGATCATCCCAGTCGCTGCGATCGATCACGGTCTCGAATGCGCCGACCTGAAACCAGTCCTCGATGTCGACGGACAGGCCGTTCAGCACCATGGGTTTCAAGCCGCGTCCTGGCTTCCATTCGCGCCACCGCTGCCACCGCCCGGCCCCTGGTCCTTGGTCTCGACCAGCTCGACCAGCAGCGAAAGCGTGCGGCGCAGGATCGCTTCTTGATCAGCCAGACGCGCCTCGAGCTCGGCGTTGCGCGCGGCAATATCGCGAAGGGCTTCGCTTTCGGCCGGCGGTGTCGCCTTGGCCACCCCATAATCGGGCGTCGCATAATCGGGAGCCGGCGCAGCCACGGGTGGCGGAACATCTTCCACCGCGCGCAGTGGCGGACGCTCGGGCGCGATTGGTGCGACGGGCTCCGGTGGACGAGCTGGTGCCGCGACTGGCGCAACCGGCTGCGGCACGTCACCATCATAGCGCGGCGGCTGCGTGATCGGCGGCGGCGGCGCCTGTTCCGGCATCGAAAATCCGCCAAGGTCGTAAGGTGGCGCGGATGGCGCGGGCGCGTCCATGTCGTAGGACGGCTCGACATAAGCGGGCGGCACGAAAGGCTGCGGCGTCGCGCTGTAGGAAATGTTGGGTGCAGGTGCCGGCGCGGGCGCGGCGACGGGTGCCATCACGGGCGCCACGGCAGGCGCCGGTGCGATGACCGGCGCCGCCGGCGGAGGCACAGGCGCCGGCTGCTGCGGTTCGATCCAGGCGGCAGGGGTCACAGGGGTTGGATTATACTGGAAGGGCTGAGGCTGGCCTTCGGGTGATCCGTTCTCGGCCGGCATGATGCTTTCGGACGCGAGATCGGCGGCGACATCCTCGATCACATCGATATCGATATCGACGAGCTGTTCGATCGCGCCCTGCAGCAGCACGCGCGCCGCCAGCATGTTGAGCCGGCGCGGCACGCCGCCCGACAGGCGGTGCATCGCGGCAAATGCCTCTGCGGTAAAGCGCGGAGCGCCCTTCCATCCCGCGCAGGCGAGGCGGTGCATGATATAGGGGCCGGTTTCGTCGACCAGCATCGCCGTCAGGTGATGGGTCGCGATCACGCGCTGGCGCAACTGCTCGAAGCGCGGCTGGGCCAGCGCCTCGCGAAATTCGGGCTGACCGAGCAGGAATATCTGAAGCAGCGCCTGCCCGCCGAACTGGAAGTTCGACAGCATCCGCAGCTCTTCGAGCGCGGTGATCGGCAGATTCTGCGCTTCGTCGACGATCAGGAGGGTGCGCTTGCCGCCCCGCGCCTGTTCGTGAAGGAAGCGTTCGATGCGCGCGAGGATCTGGCCCTTCGCCATCCCATCGCTCTGGACGCCGAGCGATAGCGCGACGATCCGCAGGATATCCTCACCCTCCAACTGGGTGGAGACGAGGTTGACCGCGGTCAGGCGTGATTTGTCGATGGCGCCCATCAGGCGGCCGACCAGCATCGTCTTGCCGGTGCCGACCTCACCCGTCACGACGATGAAGCCTTCGCCCTGGGCAAGGCCATAACCGAGATAGGTCATCGCCTTGCGATGCGTCGCGCTATCGAAATAGAAACGCGGATCGGGTGTGAGCTGAAACGGCCTGTCCGTCAGACCATAAGGATCATGATCCATGGTGGACCCCCCTCAGGCCAGTGCGGATCGCGTTAGAAATTGTATCGTACGCCAAGCTGTGCACGCCCCAAGATTTCGGCCGCATCCCCTTCCCGCTTCGCGGCTTCTGCGCTGACCGAGGCCGAAGCGATCAAGCTCCTACCCAAAATCCGCGAATATCCCCAGTTCAGAACGATCGACTGAACATCGGGAGCGCCGACCTGTCCGTTAATAAACAGGTTGCCGGTAAAAGAAAAGTCGACCGAGGATTTAGCCGACAAGGCATGATTGAGCCCGCCGGTGACGAAGACGGTCTGGTCGACCACGCCGTCCAGCGAAACCTGTAACGTGGGATCGTCCTGATAGGTGCGCCGCGAATAACCGCCGCCCAGATTGAGCGTGGTCTGGCGCATCGTATAACCATAGACGAAGTTCATGCCGCGCGTGCGGTACATCGTCGACGCGGACGATCCCAGCGTGCCGCCCAGACAGCTGCCGGTGCCAGCATTCTTGCCGAACACGCACTGGCTGTACGGCGTGCTGCCGCCCAGATCGTCGGGCTCCTGAAGTTGAACGGGTGCACCGGCGAGCCCGCTGCTGATGCCGCGCGCAAAGCTTTCGAGCCGGTCGAACACCACCAGCGCCAGCGACGAGCGCGCATTCGGCTTCATCTCGACAAGCCCGCTGACGGTGAAACCGCCATAGCGATAGCCGGCACGCGCCTCGACATGGGTGCGCCGGCTGGGTGACCAGATCAGGCCACCGTCGGCCACGAAACCCGACACATCATAAGTAAGGACGCGCGGATGGGAGGGATCGGGCTGCGATCGGCCATCGGAATCGAGGATCGGAAACCCGTTCGCATCGACCAGCGTCGAATCCCTGGTGCTCTTGGAGCTTTCATAGCCGCCGCTGCTGACGATCGCGATCGTCTCCGTGATCGGCAGCCGCCCCTCGAGGATAGCATTGTAATTTTCGAAGCGTTCTTTGAGCTGCCCCGAATCCTCGCGGCTATATTGCGTGCTCAACGTCCAGCTGAAAGGCAGCGTGCCGCGATCCATACCCATCTGAGCCGTCGCGAGATGGCTGGTTGAATCGGTGAAGCGATCGAAACCCGGCGTGATCGGCACGCCCTTCGTCGAATTGCCGGTCTTCACGTAGCTGAAGCGGTAGGTGGACGCGACATTGAGTTCGCCGACATGCGTGGCGACCGATGGCTGGATGAAACCGCCATAGACCTGCGTGATATTGTCGGCATTGCCGATATTGCCCAGTGGCGCTGCGCCCGACGGATTGACGCGCGTATAGGTCGCGATCGCGCCGACATCGAGCGCAGACACGTCGGGAATCAGCTTGATGGTGGCCCGCGCGACGCCGTTATGCGATCCCGATCGTGCGATATCGCCCTTCTGCTTGATGCGGCGGGTATAGCTGTAGAACAGGCTCGATGCGACACGCCGCGTATTATATTCGGCGCCGACGCCAGCGACAGCCTCGGCATAGGTGACGGTTTCCTCGTCGCCCTTGATCGCGCCCTGCGCGAACTCCCGCACGTCGATATAGGGCGTGAATTTCAGCCGTCCCGAACGCTGATTTCCCGCGCTGGGCAATCCTCCGGTATCGACGCTCTGCGCGCGCGCGCCGTCGCCGGCCGCGACAGCGACACAGAGCGCGAGGCCCACAAGGAACCTCCGCATCGCCCCCGAAGCGAGCGCGCTCATCGCGGCGCTTCATACCCGTAATAGCTGCCGAAGCGGCGCGAGCTGGGCGAGAAACGGACCTTGTTGAGCAGGAGCTGGATCTCCTCGCAGCCGCCCAGCAGCAAAGTCGCGTCGCGCAACTCCGCCTCGCCGGTACGATCGGCCTGGACGACCAGCAGCACCTGCCCGACATGATAGGCCAGCACCGACGCCGGCGACGCCGCGAGCGCAGGCGGGCTATCGAACAGGACGATGCGGTTGGGCTTGGACGCCAGGCGATCCAGCACATGACGGGTGCGATCGGCCGCAATCAGCTCGGTCGCCTCGTTGGTATATTTGCCCGAGGGCAAAACGGCGAGGCTGCCGACATCGGTCTTGATCACCAGCGTCTCGACGTCGATGTCGGGATCGGCGAGCGCATCCATCAGGCCGACCGGCCCTTCGATGCCCAACGTCGAAAGCACGGTCGGCTTGGCGAAGTCGCCGTCGACCAGCAGCACTTCGATATCGCGCTCGTTCGCCATCGAGAGCGCAAGGTTGACGGCGCAGAAGGTCTTGCCCTCGTTCGCCTGTGCCGAACAGATGAGCAGGCGCCGCCCCTTGGGCAAAGCCGTCGGCCCGATCGCGTTGAGGAGCAGCGTCCGCTTGACGATGCGAAACTCCTCGGCGAGCGCGGTGATCGCCGCGTCGGGCATGATGAAGCCCTGTTCGATCAATGCCGCGCGATCGACCTTGGCGGTCTTGTAGATGATGTCGGGCGCGGGCAGCGCCGCCGGTTCGGCGGCGGCCTGCGACGAGACGGCGGGCGGCATTGCCCCTGCCCCGCCGCTTCCGGCCAGCGCGACCGGCGGTGGCGCCTGCGTTTCGATCAGCGGCGGCGGCGCAGGCGGCAGTTCGGGCGCCGGCGCGGGCTTGAACGGATCGAACGCCGGCTGGGCCGGCGCCATATCGATGATCGGCGTCGGCTCCCCCGTGGGCGGCACGAAGATGCGTGCGCGCAGAATCCCCTCGAAGTCGTAGACCGAACCTGCGCGCTCGATCAGCGACCCGCCACGGCGACGGCCTTTCTTGGGGGTCTTATCGGGAACCTGATCATCCATGCCAGATCAGCTTATCATCAGACGTTTAACGAATTCGACCAGCAGAAGCAGGCCAAACACGCCGGTCAAAGCCCCCGCCGCGGAGGAGAACCAGATCAGTTGCTGACGCTTGGCCGCGCGCGTCTCGACGGTGACGACTTCGGAAATCGCGCCGAGCACCGGCAGGCCGCTCGCCTTCGCGAGTTGCTGGGTGGTCGTATAGCTGTTCGACAGCTGGCTCTTGGCGAAGGCGACACCCGAACCGAGCATAAGCCCTGCGATCAACACGCCCGCCAGCAGCATCGGCCGGTTCGGCGCGGCCGGTTTGGTCGGGAAGGACGGGCGATCGATCACGCGGAAGGCGACCTTGTCGCTCTTCCCCGTCGCATCCGCGCGCAGCTTGGCATTTTCGCGGTCGGCGAGCAGCTTGTTATACTGATCGCGCAACACCGTGTAGTCACGGTCGAGCTTCTGGCTCGTCACCTCTTCGTCGGGTGCGGTGATCTGGCGCGTGGCGATCTGCTGCATATCGGCCTGAAGCTGCGCCTTGCGCGCCGAATACATCGCGACATTGCCCTGCCGCTCGGCCTGCATCGACTTGATCGAGACATAGACGGGGTTGGGCGTCATCGGCCCCGAGACCGATCCGCCGCGCCGCTGCTCTGCGCGAGCCTGCGAAAGCTGGGCCTTGATCGCGATCACGTCGGGATGCCGATCGGTCCAGCCGCGCGCGGCCGCATCCGACAGCTGGCCCTCGAGCATTGCGATCCGCTGCTCGGTCGATCCGCCACCCGGGGCGCCCGCGACCGGAATGCTCGCCGGTGTCGCCGCCAGCTGCCCGTTCATCGCGGCCAGCGCGCTCTGCGCCGACATCAGGTTGGATTCGACGTTCGATAGTTCGTTGCGTGCCAACTCCATCCGCTGTTCGAGCGAACCGCTGCCCGGCAGATTGCCCATCGTGCGTTGCGCCAGCGAAGCACGCTGACGATCGACATTGGCGAGTTCCTTGGCACGCCGCGCCAGTTCCTGATCGAGAAACGCCAGTGCCTGCTGGCTTTCATCGCGCGAGCCCAGGATATTTTCCTGCACGAAGATATCGACGAGCTGCTGCGTCACGTTACGGACGATGAAGGCGGTCTCGCGATCCGAAAAGTCCTTCAGGCCGACGCGGGTCTTGATCTCGAGCAGATTGTCGCCGTTCGCGGTGATCGAGATGCCCGACCGCAGCGCACCGATCAGCGGGAGCGATTCCGCCGAGGTCAGCGCGCGTTCGCCGTTCGAGACATTGGCGACGACGCGCTTGAGCGTCTCCGTCGACGTCAGCGATTGCCGGACCCGTTCCATATCCTTCTGCCGATCACTGTCGTCGATGCCGATCTGGCCGGTCAGCCGCGAACTGGTCTGCACCGATATGCGGGTCGCGCTTTCGAACGACGCCGGGATCCGCATCACGAACGCCCACCCTACCAGACAGATGCCCCACGCGACCACGATCGCCAGCCAGCGCAGGCGCCAGATCGCGAACAGCGCTATCCGGATTTCGGTATAGACGGCTTCCATCGAACCTACACCGCCCCCACGGCCATGGCAGAAAGCCGCATTAGAATGCGCTCTCGGGAATGATGATCACATCGCCGGGCATCAGCTTGACGTTGGCCTTGATGTCGCCGCGCTTGATCAGGCTGTCGATCTTCAGCTTATATTCGTCCTGCTTGCCGGTCGCCACATTGTGCCGAACGAGGCGCGCACGGTTGCCCGCCGCATATTCCGAAAGCCCGCCGACCGCGATCATCGCGTCGAGCAGCGTCATTTCGGCACGATAGGGCACCGAAGCAGGCTTTTCCGCCGCACCGACGATGCGGATCTGCTGCGAATAGGTGCCCGAGAAACTGTTGATGATGACCGATACGATCGGATCCTTGATGTAGGTCGACAGCGCGTCGCGGATGTCATCGGCCAGCTTGGTCGGCGTCTTGCCGACGGCGACCATGTCGGTGATCAGCGGCAGGGTGATGCGCCCGTCGGGACGCACCTGCACCGATGCGCCGAGTTCCGGGTTGCGCCACACGAAGACGGTCAGCGCGTCGAGCGGGCCGATCGCATAATCCTCACCGGGCGTGGCGCTGGACGACACGAACGGCGCGGGCGGCAATTCCTTGGCCGGCTCTGCGGCCACGGCCGGAACGGCCATGCCCAGCACCAGCGCAAAGCCGCTAAGTCCCCCAACAAGCGACCGACACAAAACCATACAAATACCTCCGCCAAGCGACCCATCGCCCAACATGATGGCGAAATCATGCCATGAAGATGTGAACGCTTCCCTTATGTGCGCAGTTGCACCTAAGAATCACAGGATTTCCCCGCCGTCTATGGTTAATTCAACCGGCGGCGGATGTCCCAGAAACGATTGCGGGCTCGCACTCGCACCATAAGCGCCCGCCATGAAGATCGCGATCACGTCACCCACCTCGGTTCGCGGCAGGCCGACACGGTTTCCGAGCAGGTCGAGCGGGGTGCACAGGCATCCGACGACACTCACCTCTTCCTCGACCGGTGCGGCGATGCGCGCAGCGTTGGCTATCGGATAATTACGGCGAACAACCGTGCCGAAATTGCCGCTGGCGGCGAGTTGATGGTGCAGCCCGCCGTCGACGACGAGGAAGGTCTCGCCATGGCTGACCTTCCGATCGACCACCCGCGTCAGATAGACCCCCGCCTCGGCAACGATCCACCGCCCCAGTTCGATCGCGAATGCCGTGTCGGCCAGGATCGGATCGCGCGCAGCAAGGGCTTCGGCGAGCGCGATGCCGATCGCCTCGATGTCGAGCGGCTTGTCCCCGGCAAAATAGGGAACGCCGAAGCCGCCGCCAAGATTGACAAGTGGTGGAAGGACTTGCGCTTCATTGCTGAGACCCGCCGCGAGCGCGAGTGCCGATACCTGCGCCTCGACGATCGCATCCACCATCAGCGCCTGCGACCCGGCGAATATGTGGAGGCCGCTATAGTCGGCGCCCGCCGCAACAATCCGGCCGATCAACGCCGGAACGCGCTCCGCATCGATCCCGAACGGCTTGGCGCCGCCACCCATCTTCATCCCCGACCCCTTGAGATCGAAGTCGGGATTGACCCGCACCGCCAGCCGCGGACGGATGGCAAGCCGGTCACCGATCGCGAGCGCGCGCTCCGCCTCGCCTTCGGATTCAAGGTTGATCGTGATGCCCGCACGGATCGCGGTTTCGAGTTCGCGCTCGCGCTTGCCGGGACCGGCGAACGAAATGTCGCGCGATGCCATCCCCGCATCGAGCGCGATCCGCGCCTCCCCTTCCGACGCTACGTCGATCCCGTCGACCATCGCCGCGATCGCACGCACCAGCGGTCGATGCGGATTTGCCTTTACCGCATAGTGGAGCGCGACCTGCGGGAAGGCCGCGCGGAAGCGCGCGACCCGATGCCGGATCAGTCCGATGTCATATGCAAAGAATGGCGTATCGCCAGCTATATCAGCCAGTTCTAAAACATTCTTCCCACCGATCATCAGCTGATCGGCCGACGCGAACGCTTCCGGAATGGGACCCGTTGGTTTCATGTCAGCGCCTCGCGCTTAAGCGCAGCGCGGTCGAGCTTGCCATTGGCATTGCGCGGCAGATCGTCCCGCCACCGCACTTCGCGCGGCTGCATGAAGCCGGGCAGGTTGCGCTTGAAATGCTCCGCCAGCCGCGCGTCGGCATCATCACCTTCGCCGCGCGCAAACAGCAGGATCGCTTGCCCCAGTCGATCGTCGGGCACCCCGATCGCGACGGCTTCTGCCACCGCGCCGCTGGCAACCGCTGCCTCCTCGATTTCTGTTGGACTCAATCGATTACCAGACGTTTTTATCATCTCATCATCACGCCCGACAAAGCGGATCAGCCCATCCGCGTCACGCATCACCGTGTCGCCCGACCAGACCGCCACACCACGCTCATGCGACGCCGTCGGTGCGGGACGGAAACGCTCGGCCGTGCGCGTCGCATCCTGCCAATAGCCTTTAGCGACGAGTGGCCCGGCGTGGACGAGTTCACCCGGTTCGCCATCCTTCGCCACCGCACCGTCAGCATCGACGACGAGGATTTCGGCAAAGGGGATCGCGGACCCGATCGAATCCGGATGAGCATCGATCAGCGCGGGATCGAGGTATGTCGACCGGAAAGCTTCCGTGAGCCCGTACATCGAATAGAGATCGGCTTGCGGAAACAGCGCGCGCAGCCGGCGCACCAACGGCACGCTCATCCGCCCACCGGTGTTGGTGAGACGGCGCAGCGGCGCGATCGCCCCCTCCGGCCAGTTGGCTTCGGCCAACTGCACCCAGAGCGGCGGCACGCCCGCTAGCGTCGTGATGTCATAGCGTTCGACCGCCTTCACCACATCGCGTGGCGTGAGATAATCGAGGGGGACGACACTGCCCCCCGCCGCCCATGTCGAGAGCAGCTGATTCTGACCGTAATCGAAGCTGAACGGCAGCGCGCACAGGGTGCGGTCGTCGGCTTCGAGTTTGAGATAGTGCGCCACCGAGATCGCGCCGAGCCACAGGTTGGCATGGCTGAGCATCACGCCCTTGGGTCGCCCGGTCGATCCCGAAGTGTAGAGGATCGCCACCAACGTGTCGGGATCGGCGCCCGACGGCCCCAGCCCGTCGCCTTTGAGCAAGGCGGCGCCCTCGATCTCCTCGACCAACAGCGCGCAACCGTCGGGACGGTCGCCGGGTTCGAGCGTGTCGGCACGACCCTTGCCCGCAATCAGCAGGCGCGCGCCGCTGTCCGTCAGGATATGCGCGACCTGCGGATGCTTGAGCAAAGGGTTGATCGGAACATGGATCAGCCCCGCCCGCGCCGCCGCAAGCGGCAGCAGGCAGGTCAGCCGGCTTTTCGCAGCCCAGCTCGCCACCCGATCGCCCGCGACGAGCCCCTGCGCCAATAGATTGGCCGCGATGGCCCCGACGATGCGATCGAGCGTCGCATGGTCGATCCTACCCGCCTTGTCGGCGAGCGCGGGCGCTCCACGCGCGCCCATCGTCGCCAGATGATCGAGCGGACGCGGGTTCGGATCGAGAGCGACGACCATGGGTCGGCCCTAGCGGTTAATTCGGCGGCTTAGAAGTAAACTGTTCCCCGAACGGCAGGAATCAGCGTTCGGCGAACTGGACGAAATCGACCGCGCCAGCGCGCGCGCCGCACGAGAAATGACGCTGTCCGCGATCGGCATCGACGACACCCTCGACCCGCCAGCCATCACCGTCGCGGCCGACCGAGTCGACACCCAGCACGCGCCCGCGCGCCATCGTCTCGGCGGCATCGGAGCAGATCGAAGCGACCTCGCGCGCATCCTCGCCCGCTGCGTTCAGGTCGAAACGGCCGTTCGAACGGACTTCGGGGCGCGCGTCACGATCGCGGTTCCGGCCGGCCGAGGTCGCAAGCGCGACCGCGCCACCCGCGATCACCGCGCCGAGCAGGAAATTGCCGAAAGCATCGCCGCCGCCGCGCCGATAATAGCCGCCGCCATAACGCGGTCCGCCCCAATAACCGCGCGGTCCCCATGGGCCAGCTTCGGCCGGAGCCGCCGCACCCGCCAACATGG
The DNA here is from genome assembly GCF_008274695.1 of Sphingomonas montanisoli. Lineage (GTDB taxonomy): Bacteria > Pseudomonadota > Alphaproteobacteria > Sphingomonadales > Sphingomonadaceae > Rhizorhabdus > Rhizorhabdus montanisoli. Next base: position 606,247 of record NZ_VTOU01000001.1, read on the forward strand.
CAACACTCGCCATCGCACCGATCAGCATCTTTTTCATCGTCGAACACCCCGAATACGCAAGGCAACAAGCTACAGCGAGTCTGCGACTAACTGCCAGCGGCTTGCGACAAGCTGAATGAGGCGGCTTCGATCAATCCGAAGCGACGGCCTTCGTTTGAAAACGGACGGTGATGCTTTGCACGGATACCACAGACTTGCCCTGCGAATCCTGGGCGCTCTGGCGCGGATCCACAACCGTTTCAGCGCACGCCAACCTGTTCAGGACGCTGGCGGCATCGTTCCCGTTGCTGCTATCCTCAACGGGTCGGCAATCGATCACCTTTCCAGCGGCATCGACCAAAAGGGCCAGCTTGACGTCGAACGGGTCAGACACACCGGCCGGCATGCGATCGAGGGTGAGTATCGATCCAGCTTTCAGGGGACGCGGCGGCATGTTCAGACCTTCCAAGCGAAACGCCTTCATATTCTCGTAGATCGCGAAGATGGGCTGCCCCGCCTTGTCGGTCGCCGGCTTGAACGTTGCGCGCGCCTCGAGTGCGTTGCAAACCGAAAGACCGATCGTGGACCGCTGCAGCGTATCGCACCGGACCACCCGCCCTTCCGGCGAAACGGTCAGCTGGTAGATGACATAACCGCGCTCGGCGACGACCTCCGAATGCTTGGGATAATCCGCCGCACTCAACCAGGACGACATGTCGATGGGTTCGGGCAGCGCGATCGCCGCAGCGGCCAGCACGAGATTGATAGCCGCCATTCCCACCCTCTCATCGTTGGACTGTCAGTGGCAATCTGCCACGGCCTGCCTGCCGGGTCGTGGATGTAAGCGACGCGCGAGCCTCAAAGAAAAGCGGGCCGGAAGTTTCCCCCCGGCCCGCCTGTTGCGTCACATGTTCGGATAATTGGGTCCGCCGCCGCCCTCGGGCGTCACCCAGTTGATGTTCTGGGTGGGATCCTTGATGTCGCACGTCTTGCAGTGGACGCAGTTCTGCGCGTTGATCTGCAGCGCGGGCTTGCCGATGTCGCGACCGACGATCTCGTACACGCCCGCCGGGCAATAACGCTGCTCGGGCGCGTCATACCAGGGCAGGTTGATGTCGATCGGGATCGTCGCATCCTTCAGCTGCAGGTGGACCGGCTGATCCTCCTCATGATTGGTGCTCGACAGGAACACCGAGGAGAGGCGATCGAAGCTGATCTTCCCGTCGGGCTTGGGATAATCGATCTTGGGCGCGATATCGGCGCGCCACATGTCCTCATTATCCTTGTGGTGCTTCATCGTGAACGGCAGGCCGAGGCCCAGATAGCGCATCCACATGTCGGCGCCGCCCAGGATCGTGCCCGCCAGCGCGCCGAACTTGGCGACCATCGGCTCGACATTGCGGACGAGCTTCAATTCCTTGGCGACCCAGCTGGCCTCCAAAGCCTCCGGATAGGCCGTGATCTCGTCGCCCTCGCGACCTGCCTGCACCGCAGCGAAGGCAGCTTCGGCCGCCAGCATGCCCGACTTCATCGCCGTGTGGCTGCCCTTGATGCGCGGCACGTTCACGAAGCCCGCCGAACAGCCGATCAGCGCGCCGCCCGGGAAGGTGAGTTTGGGCACCGACTGCCAGCCGCCCTCGTTGATCGCACGTGCGCCATAGGATACGCGGCGACCGCCCTCCAGGATTTCGCGGATCTTCGGGTGGGTCTTCCAGCGCTGAAATTCCTCGAACGGATAGACGTGCGGGTTCTTGTAGCCGAGGCCCACCACGAAGCCGAGCGCGACCTGGTTGTTCGCCTGATGATAGAGGAAGCCGCCGCCCACTTCCTCGGTCAGCGGCCAGCCCTGCGTGTGGATCACGCGGCCCGGAACATGCTTTTCGGGATCGATGTCCCACAATTCCTTGATGCCGATGCCGAACGTCTGCGGCTGGCTGTTCGCCTCGAGGTCGAACTTACCTTTGAGCATCTTCGAAAGATGGCCGCGAACACCTTCTGCAAAAAAGGTATATTTTGCGTGGAGCTCCATGCCGGGCATGTAATCGGGCTTGTGGCTGCCATCGCGCGCGATGCCCATGTCGCCGGTCGCGACGCCCTTCACCGACCCATCGTCATTGTAGAGGATTTCGGCCGCGGCGAAGCCCGGGAATATCTCGACGCCCAGATTCTCGGCCTGCGAGGCGAGCCAGCGACAGACATTGCCGAGCGACGCGGTGTAGGTGCCCTTGTTGTTCATGAAGGGGGGCTGGATGATGTGCGGGACCGAGAACTGGCCGTTCTTGGTCAGCACCCAGTGGAGATTCTCCGTCACCGGCACCGTCAGCGGGGTCGAGCTGTCGTCGCGCCAGTCGGGCAGAAGTTCGTCGAGGGCGATCGGGTCGATCACCGCGCCCGACAGGATGTGTGCGCCGACTTCGGACCCTTTTTCCAGAACGCAAACGCCGATTTCCGCACCCGCTTCATTGGCGAGCTGCTTCAGCCGGATCGCAGCGGCCAGGCCTGCCGGACCTGCTCCCACGATCACGACGTCGTACGTCATGGATTCGCGTTCGGACATCTCAATACCCCTCGAAACTCTGCCCAGTCTCCGGTCGTCGCAACCGACGAACGTCATAGCCGAAAGCCGCTGCCCGCGAATTGACGCCGCCGTCAACCCATTCCTTTACTGTTTGCGTGGAAACGGGGGGAAATATCGACACTGCGGCGCCTGTGGCCGCCCTCTTCGCGTGGTGGCGCGAAGCAGGGGTGGATTGCTTCGTCGAAGATGTCCCACGCGACTGGCTTGCAGCACCGGTGAAGGCTGCGCCGGTGGCGGCAACCAAGCAGATCGCACCGGCTTCAGCCCCGCCCCCCGCTCCGGCCGCCCTTCCCGACAGCCTCGATGCGTTGCGGGCGTGGCTCGCGACTAGCGATGCGATCAGCCTGCCCCCCACCGGCCGCATCGCGCCCGCCGGCGACATCGCATCGGGCGTGATGATGATGGTCGATCAGCCCGAGCCCGGCGATGCCGAGGCGGGACAGCTGATGGCCGGTGAGATCGGCCGCCTGTTCGATCGGATGATGGCCGCGATCGGCCGAGACCGTGCGTCGATTTACCTCGCCGCGATGGCGCCCGCCCGCCCGATCGCGGGACAGGTCGATGCGGCGCTCGCCCACGAGCTTACCGAGATCGCGCGGCGCCATGTTGCGCTCGCCCGCCCCCGCGCGCTGCTGCTGTTCGGCGATCAGCCGGCGCGCGCGTTGCTCGGCAAGAACACGATCGAGGCGCGCGGCCGCGTCCACGACGTCGAACTCGACGGCGGCGCGACCCGCGTCATCGCGACCTTCCACCCCCGCCACCTGCTCCGGCACCCCGCGCACAAGGCGCATGCCTGGGCGGACTTGCAGCTACTGATGAAGATACTCGGCCAATGAAGCTCCGCTCCGCCCTCCTCGCCGCCGCGCTGATCGTCGCCCCCACAATCACCCACGCAGAGGGCGTGGACATCCCCGCCGCGGCGACCCTGAGCGCGACCACGATCGCCCTCCCCTCGGTTCTGACCGCCGAACAGCGCACCGCGTGGCGCAATGTCTTCGCCGCGATCCGCAGCGGTGACTGGTCGACGGCCGACGCCGGCATCGGCGCGAACCCCGCCGGCCCGCTGAGCCACGTGGCGCGCGCCGAACTGCTGATCGCCAAGGGTTCGCCTAAGGTTACTGACGACGCGCTCTCCGCCTTGCTCGTCGCAGCGCCCGATCTGCCCGAGGCGCAGGCCGTCGCGCGGATCGCAACGCAACGACGGCTGAGCACGCCCACCCTCCCGCTTCCGCGCGATCTCGTCCGCCTCGCCGGCCCGTCGAAGCGATCGGCCGCCCGCGCGATCCGCAGCGACCGCGCCGCAGCCCAGCTCTCACAGGGCGTCACGCCTCTCCTTCGGGCCGATCAGCCGACCGCCGCCGAGGCGCTCGTCACATCGCGACTCACCGAGCTGTCGCCCGAGGCACAGGCGGAATGGCTGCAGCGCGTCGCCTGGAGCTATTATCAGACCGGCGACGACGCCTCTGCGATGCGTGTCGCGACGCAGGCGCAGGGATCGAGCCTTGCCGACTGGGGCGTGCAGGCCGCGTGGGTGAATGGCCTCGCGGCGTGGCGTTCAGGCAATTGCAACGCCGCCGCAATCGCCTTCGACCACGTGGGTAGCCAGGCGCGCGACAGCGAGACGATGGCGGCCGGTCTGTACTGGACCGCCCGTGCCGACATGGCCTGCGGCCGCCCCGACCGGGTCGAGCCGCGCCTGCGCTCTGCCGCGCGGATGAAGGAGACCTTCTACGGCCTCCTCGCGCAGGGACAGCTCGGCATGGCCGCGCGCGCCGACATCCAGCCGCGGCTGACCGCGAACGATTGGGCCGCGATCGGCGCGATCCCCAATGTCGTGCGCGCGACCGCGCTCGCCGAAATCGGCGAAAATGCGCTCGCCGATCAGATGCTGCGCCATCAGGCGCGGATCGGCCGCGCGCAGGATCATGAATCTTTGGTCCATCTCGCCAACCGGCTAGATCTGCCCGAAACCCAGATCTGGCTCGCGCAGAACGGGCCGGCGGGATCGGTCCTCTCGGCCGCGTGCCGCTATCCGATGCCCGGCTGGGCACCGGTCAGCGGCTGGCAGGTCGACAAGGCTTTGATCTTCGCCCACGCGCTGCAGGAATCGCAGTTCAAGGCGGACGCCACCAGCCCCGCCGGCGCGCGCGGCGTGATGCAGCTCATGCCCGCCACCGCGCAGATGGTCGCCCGGCATCAGGGCCGCACGATCGACGCCGACACGCTCGGCACGCCCGCGCAGAGCATCGAACTCGGCCAGGCCTATCTTCGCGAACTCGCCGACAGCGGCAATACGGGCGGCCTGCTGCCCAAGGTGATCGCCGCCTATAATGCCGGCCCCGGTTCGGTTGCGAACTGGAATGCGCGCGGCCGCAACCTGGCCGACCCGCTCCTTTTCATCGAAAGCATCCCCTTCGCCGAGACCCGCGCTTATGTCGCGATCGTCCTGCGCAACTACTGGATGTACCAGCGCCAGGCCGGCGTCCTGCCGACCAGCCTTACCGCAATGGCCCAAGGCCTGTGGCCACGCTTCCCCGGCCTTCCCGGCCGCGAGGCCGTGCGCCTGACCGCAGTGGGCAGCCCGGCGGCGGCGGATTGAGGTGTCCAACGAAGAAGGCCGATACATTCTAATCGCGCTTGGAGTGATTTCGGTCGGCTTGAATCTCGCAGTGGGCAAGGTGCCGGGTAGCAGGCCACCTCTAACGAGGCGCGGCAAACCTTTCGCGTTTTGGACATTTCAGCTCTTTAGCGTGGCGGTGACTGCGACAGTTGCAGCTATGCTCGGCTAGCCGTTATCTCGTCATCATGCTGGATTTGGTCCGGGGTGACGATAGGAAACGAGAGCGGTCCCCGCGCGTTTCCCCCACATGTCCTCCGTCATCCAGACCTTCGCCTATGACGCGCCGGCCGAGCGGCTCGACGTGCGGTTCGTGAGCGGGCGGCTCTACCATTATTATGGGGTGCCCGCGCGGCTGGCGGCGGCGATGAAGCGGGCGACGTCGAAGGGGCGCTTCTTCAACCTGCGGATCCGCGATCATTTCCGCTTCACGCGCGACGACTGACGCGCCACTCTGCTCCGGCTGAGCGACGGAGCCGTTATATGCCGATCAAGGAAGACCTGCCCTTTCATCCCGTGCGCATCGCGGTTCTGACCGTGTCGGACAGCCGCAATCTCGCCAGCGACAAATCGGGCGACACTCTCGTCGCGCGGATCGAGAGCGCGGGGCATATCATCGCCGATCGCGCGATCATCCAGGACGATTGCGACCTGATCGTCGACCAGTTCCTGCGCTGGATCGAGGATGTGCAGATCGACTGCGTGATCTCGACCGGCGGCACCGGCGTCACCGGGCGCGACGTGACCCCGGAGGCGGTCGATCGCGTCGCCGACAAGATCATCCCCGGCTTCGGCGAGCTCTTCCGATGGCTCAGCTACGCCAAGATCGGCACGTCGACGATCCAGTCGCGCGCCACCGCCTGCGTCGCGCGCGGCACCTATATCTTCGCGCTCCCCGGTTCCACCGGCGCGGTCAAGGACGGGTGGGACGACATCCTCCAATACCAGCTCGACAGCCGCCACATGCCTTGTAACTTCGTCGAGTTGTTCCCGCGCCTGATGGAGAAGTGACGATGATCGGCCTTCTGATCGCCGCATCCGTTGCCTCCAGCAATCCGGGCTGGGCCAAGTTCAGCAAAATGGCATTTGGAATGGGACCCACCGTCACGATCGGCTTCTTTTACGAGAAGGGCACGAAGCGCGCCGTCCATTGGTTTCGCCTGCAGGAGGACGTAAACATTCAAAAGGATAAGGCCCGCACCTTGTGGGCAGATGTCCGCACCTGTCCGGCAGCGCGGAAAAGCATTGATGCCTTGGCAAAAGTGAGCGTCCAGCTTCCAACACCGCCCGACACCATGCCGCGCATGATCACGATTGATGAGGGCGCTTACACGTTCGAAAATTGGCTTGTTTTCTCGCCGGGCGGCGAAACTCTTTCGGTCAGCGTGCGACGTGGAACCCCCTTGGCGAACTGGATCGATTCCACTCTGACCACGCTTAAGCCGTGCTGGAGCGAAACCGCGCCCGAACAATAATGTTCTTGATTTGTTCTAACGCAGGTCCATATTGTCGCGCATGGGCAATGCGCGCGCATCCGAAGGCCGGGGAGCCGTCACCAACGCCGCCAGCACGCGCTTCGACGACAAGGCGCGCGAGGCCGATGGCGACTGGCTCGACGAACGCGAAGGGATAGACGGCGAGGCGCCGCGCCTGCGCACCGAGATCACGGTCGAGACGCCACGCACGATCATCACGCGCAACCAGTCCCCCGACATCGGCTTCGACCGATCGATCAACGCCTATCGTGGGTGCGAACATGGTTGCATCTACTGCTTCGCGCGGCCGACCCATGCGTATATGAACCTGTCGCCGGGGCGCGATTTCGAGAGCAAGCTGTTCGCCAAGCCTTCGGCGCCCGATCTGCTGCGCAAGGAGCTGGCGGCGAAGAAATATGAATGTCGCCCGATCGCGTTGGGCACCAACACCGATCCCTATCAGCCGATCGAAAGCGACTATCGGATCACGCGCGGCATATTGGAGGTGCTGGCCGAGCATCGCCACCCGGTGACGATCACGACCAAATCCGCGCGGGTGGTGCGCGACGTCGACATTTTGGGGCCGATGGCAGCGGACGGCCTGGCCGCTGTGATGATGTCGGTGACGAGCCTCGATCCGCGCATCGCGATGACGATGGAGCCGCGCGCCTCCGCGCCGGCCAAGCGGATCGCCGCGATCGGCGCGCTGACGCGGGCCGGCGTACCGACGTTCCTCTCGCTCTCCCCCGTCGTCCCCGCGATCACCGACCATGAGATCGAGGCGATCGTCGAGGCGGCGGCCGAACAGGGCGCGCGCGGCGCGTTCAGCCTGATGGTGCGCCTGCCGCACGAAGTATCGCCGATCTTCCGCGCGTGGCTCGACGCCAACTTCCCCGATCGCAAGGACAAGGTGATGAACCTGATCCGCGAGGCGCGCGGCGGGCGCGACAATGATCCAGACTTCCACACGCGCATGCGGCCGCAGGGACCGTATGCGATGATGCTCAAGGCGCGGTTCGAGGCGGCGTGCCGCAAGCACGGCCTCAACCGCGAGCGCATGTCCCTGCGTACCGACCTGTTCGTCAAGCCGGGCGGGGATCAGTTGAGCCTCTTCTAGTTCTCCTCGTCATTGCGAGGAGTCGTATAGGCGACGCGGCAATCCTCTCCGAACTGCGGAATGGATTGCTTCGCTACGCTCGCAATGACGAATGGGTAGAGAATGGCAACACCGCCTCCAGCGCCGCCAGCGCGGGCGCGTCCGGCCGCGCGACGCCGCTACGCATGAGGAAAGCGTCTGACACCATTTCCGCCTGCTGCTCGATCCCGTAGCGGGCGAACGGCTTGCCCGGCCGCAATGTGTAGCGATAGCTACAAAATGGGTGACGCATCAGCGGTAGCCACCAGCGCCCTTTGCGTTGCGCCTGCCACACATGGGTGCGTCTATCATAAAGTAGCGCACCCCGCCGATAACGCGAGCTTTATGCGGGGTGGAACGGCAAGATGCTCTCCATCGTCGGCAAGGGCGGCGCACCGGGCACGACGACGCCGTGACGCATGAGAAAGGTATGCCGAACTATCTCGGCCTGTTGCTCCAAGCCGTAGCGATCGAGCGTCCATCCGGGTTTGATCGTATAGTGGTAGCGGCAGAACGGGTGCCGCCGCAGCACGAGAGTGATGCCGCGCTGGTATTGCCAGACATGAACCAGCTCGTGGATCAGATGCCCCTGCCATCCGATGGAGCTACTGGCGAAGCAATTGCGGTAGCTGTCGCCCTTCGGGTGAAAATGTATGTTGCCGCATGGGGCCATGGTCACATTGCGCGGCTGGAAGAAGGCCCATTTGCGCCGAACGATCCGCACTGGCTCATAATCGATGGCGGCACCGAACAAGCTGCGAGCCATCGCAATCTCTGCTGGCGTAAGCGGGCGGCTGATCGGGTCGATTGCGGTCATGCCTGAAAGATAGGTGCCCGCGGCAAATACCGCACGAACAGCCGCCGCCTGAAAGCAATTCGGAACTGTCTTTTTTTCTTGCGCTGCCAGCGAGAGAGGCCTAGAGAGCGCCGCACCAACGAGCCGAAGCGGTTTTTCGGATCACCTTGCTCGTCGGCAGATCGACCCCGCGAATACGCACCGCAAGCCGCAGGATAGCTGCGTCTGGCGTGTATCGCGACACCCAAAGGCTTGGGTCGAGCTGTTCGACGATAGGTGCCAAGTTGGTAAATTCTCATAACAATTCGTCTTCTCATATTGCTTCGCTGGCCACCACCAGTGCGCTGGCGATCGTGGCCTCTGTGGGACCGGTGACGCCGGTGCCGCTGACCGCGAGCGATGAGGCAGAACTGGCTCAGCTTCAGCTGCAGGTTCGCCGTGCCGAGGCGAGCGAGGGACGCTCTCTCCGCCGCCGCGCCTTTGTGACCCGCGGTCAATATCGCTTCATCCGCAAGCATGGGGCGGTATCGATCACGGCCTACGCAAAGGCTCTCGGCTTCGCATACGAAGCCGCCAGTCTCGTCTATCATGAGCCCGCACAGCTGGTGCTGAACAAGAACGTCAGCACCGCGACGGGTGACGACAAGGAGGCGATGCGGAACGAGGCGGCGCAGCTTGCCCGTGCCATCGCCGCGATGGAGCGCCGCCACGCCGAGCATGACCATCTGAGCGATGACGAGTTCGTCGCATGGTTCAAGAAAGCGGGTCACGTCAGTGGTCTGGCCGCCAACTATCTCGTGGCCCGCCGGGCAGAGAGACCGGCGAAGGCTGATACCGCCGAGGCCGATGCGCCCGTGATGAAGACGCCGGACGAGCGGGTGGCCGAGATGTTCGACAATCCCGCCGCGTTCGAAATCGATGCGGTGGCCGGTATCGCTTCAGGCAAGGAAGGCGTGTTCATCTTCCGGCAGGAGGGCGACAAGCTGCGCCTGATACCGCTGACGGCGAACAAGGCGACCATCCTCGATCTGGCAGGCTATGCGCCGTGCCCGCTGGCGGCGATGCCCGTCGATCTCCGCTTCTATCGCGAAATGCTGGGGGCGGCCGATGCCTTTGTGCCCGACGAGATGAGTGACATCCCGCTTGAGGAGGTGCCGGACGGCGATGTCGGGAATTCGAGCTACGACATGAAGCCAGCCTTCGGCATGTATCTGGTCGAGCGCGATCTATTCAGCATCGCCCACGCCCGCCGCGATGATGGCCTGATCGTTGAGGTCGTGCCCCTCATCGACCTCGGCTTTTCGATGAAGGGTGAATGCTTCATCGACAACCTCACGCGCCGCCGGCTGGGTGAGCGTCTGACTGGCGAAGCGGATGCGGCCCAGTTCGGTCTGGACCCAGTGGACGGCGTCGCTGCGCCGGTGACGATCGCCGGCCAGACCAAGACCGTGGCCTTCATGAGCAAGGCGGACGGCAAGGCGGTCAACCTCATCATCAAGCCGCGCCATATCCGCTCGAACTGGACCTATCGGGTCAACCCCTCATTCGCGCCCCTGGCATCCGCGATCATGTCGCCGGAGGCGGTGACGGCGTTCGACGGCGGCTTCATGAAGGTGCCGCTCAGGAAGCAGAAAGACCGCGCCGTCACGATCACGGTGGGGCAGAAAGGCATCAGCTTCGCCAACGACAAGGCTTCTGCTGCCCCATTCGAAGCGGAGGTACAGGGCACCGCCAAGGTTCAGGTCATGCTCGATGACCTGCGCCGAGCAATGGTCGGACTGCTCGCCCTGCCGATGACGGGCGGACTGATATGGCGGCTCGATCCGAACGGCCTTCTGCTCATTGAGGCGGCGACGGACGTGGCGATCTACCGGGTGTTCGTCCAGACGCTCGAACCGAACCGCGACCAGCCGACCCGATCGCGCGCGCTACGTGAGCGGGTGGAGAGCTTGCCTGCCGTCGATGCCGGTGCGGACATGGCCGCCGCCGCCTGATATGATAATCACACCCGTATGAGAAATCATACGGGTGTGATCCTGACACAAGGATCACCTGTATGACCCGCGATTTCTCTTCGCGCGGCAGCGACCGCGCACGCTACCTTTTTGCCGGCCAGGCATCGACCCACGCGACCCCGTATAGGGATGCGAGCCAGCTTCGCCCCGGCGGGATGCCGGATGGAGTGGCCGCCCCCTCCGATCTCGACTTCATGGACCGGAGCAACCCGTTCTTCTTCTCTGACCGGGCGCTCCACTCGGCGGGTCAGTATATCGGACGAACAATGCCGCTCGCGGTCGGCACCTTCACGAAGCGTCCCGGCAACACCATCCTGTTCGACAGCGGCGGGCTTCAATTCGGGCGCGATCCGAAACAATGGCAGGGCAACGCATCGCGAGCATGGGCGCTGCGCTTTCTCGAAGCCCACGCCGACGAGGCGATCACGCTCGACGTGCCAACGCGCGTCATCACGCCGGGGATACTTCCTTTCGGCAGCTTCGGCGCGGCGCTAACAACGACGGTGGATAACAACCGCTATTTTGCCCGCCATCGTTCCGGCGGGGTGCGGTTCCTGTCCGTGCTGCAGGGCGAAACCAGCGCCGATGCCGTGGCATGGTATGACGCGGTGAAGGTCCAGCCATTCGAGGGCTGGGCCTTCGGTGGCTCGCTGCGGGTGGACTATATACATGTCGTCGCGATGCTCTTGCGCTTGATCAAAGACGGACTTTTGAGCCCGGAGCGCAATCGGCTTCACTTTCTCGGTGTCGGCACGTTGACGCACGCGGTCATGTTGAGCGCGGTCCAGCAAGCGTTGCGCGAGCATCTGGGCGACGACGATCTGCTCATCACGTTCGACACCAGTTCGCCTTCACACTTGGCGACGAATGGGAAGATTTACGGATATCCAAATATCACCCCTACGTCCTTCGCGATGTCGATCTTAAAGCCGCCGGCCGATGCGAGCCATCAGGATTGGAACACTCCTTTCCCGGTGTCGAGCAGCCGGATCGCGGAGCGGTTGCTCGTCAGCGACCTATGCGAACCAGCCTTTACGCGGCAATCCGGCTGGGACGCACTCGGCCACGAAATCGCGGTCAATCACAACCACGAAAGCCTGCTACGCGGGATCGATGACGCAAATTCACATCTGGAGATGCCGAGCGCATGGTCGAGCCTGCTTGCGCCCGACCATATCATAAAGGCCCACCGGGCATTGCGAACGATGTTCCGCCATCTCGATCCACTCGCGCATATCCGTCGGCAGAGGGCCGCGTTCGCGAAAATCGGTAGCGCGAAGGCCAAAGAGGGAGAGGACGCATAGCCGATGTTATGCCGCGCCGGCCTTGCTCATATGGCGATAGACGCTGGCGCGGCCGATGCCCATGTCGCGGGCAATGGCGGCGGGGGCCATCCCAGCCACCATCAGTGTTTCTATTCGGGCGGTGTCGATGGTGGAGCGCCGTCCCCGGTAGACGCCATTGGCCTTGGCACGCTCGATCCCGTCGCGCTGACGATCTCGACGGATGTCGGCCTCGAACTCGGCGACCGCGCCGAGGATCGAGAGGGTGAGCTTGCCGGTGCTGGTGGTCGTATCGACGCCCGATTGCTGAAGGACACGAAAGCCGCAGCCTTTCGCTGTCAGGCGTTCGATCAGCCGATGCAGGTCAACCACCGATCGTGCCAGTCGATCGAGCCGGGTTACGGCCAGGACATCGCCCTCGCGCACGAAGTCGATCGCATCGACCAGCGCATCGCGACCCTCGGTCGTCCGGCCGCTGCGCTTCTCGGCGAACACCTTATCGCAGCCGGCCACTTGAAGCTGCTCGTGCTGAACCTCAAGGCTCTGACTGCTGGAACTGACGCGCGCGTAACCGACGATCATGGCAACTCCTGTCTCGGATGGGTCTGGGCCGCAGGCACGATGCGTCTCGGAAATGTCGCGTCAACCTAAAGGAGACGCGTCACCATGTCTTCCGGCGGCGTCTCGGGAGGGTAAACTTAAATGCGACACGATAGTATGCTGCCGAGCGACAAAGAAAGCGATCATCGCAGCAGTCGGGCTTGTCGCTGGGATCATCATGGGCGATTGATGCCCTATGACATATTTCGCATCGTTAGCGGCGCCATTGGAAGCCGCGATCACATCGCTGAAAAAGCACGGTGTCGAGGAGGATAAACTCCGCTTCGGCGGAGAAACGCCCGTCCCCGCGAAAATCTACGTTCCCAGCTTTGCGGACTCGAAATTCCAAGCTGAGCAGGCTCTCGGGGACTGGGCCGAGAATAGCTTGGCAGCGGCTCTGAATGAGGCGCTTCCAAACCATCGCGCCGTTGCATACGGCTTTAGCAGCAAGATTATAGCTGGTGAGGACGGCTTCAAAGAACACTACGTTAAAGGTATCGCTGATACCTGCCTATTTGGAAAGAGAGCCGACCTTCTAATCGTCGATCGCGATTGTATCTTGCCCGATGATATTAGCAACTTAGAGACAGTCGACCTTTCCGGCGATGTTGCGGCATCTATGGGTGCGATCGAAGTTAGGTCCAGCCGCATGGAGTCGAAGGTCCACGCGGAGTATGTGATTTCTCAACTAGCCGCCGGTAAGAAGGTCTCAACACCAGAGCTTAACTTCACTGTCAAAGTTGAAGACTTGATTAAGGTGTATAGGTGGATTGAAGTTCACGATAAGCCGCAGCTTTACGCGCAAGTTTTTCTAGATGCGGTATATGCGATTGGTATCCGTGAAATTTTGGAATATATCGGCACGGCCTCCAAGCTAAAGATTGACAATCCGCAACGATCTAGAAAATACACGATTATGGTTCCAATATCGACCGGGCATCGTGTAGGGGATGTTGTTGAATATCCAAACTTCGAAGTCGTTGATCGATTGACGAAAAATGGCCGACATGATATATATGCGCGACCGGTCGGCGGAAAGTTAACAGTCAACGGTGATTTTATCTGCGACTTACTGCAAGCCTAGCTGGGACTGGCCTCCCGGGCAGCTTGCGCACATAGCTCGTCGGCTCGTTCCTTCAAGGAACTGTCCTGTGGCTGAGCGTCCAAGGCAAACAACAGCTTGGACATTTCCAAAATTAGGGACTTTGGTGTCAAGTTAAGGTCGGGAACCTGAATAGACTTCAGGTCGTTGGGCTCGAACTTGTTAAGACCGCCGCCATACACTCTACCGTGTAACTTCGATGTCTCTCGAACTAAGGTTGAGTTTAGGCACATAGTAAGGGCTTGATGAAAAACCGGGTTGGGGTTCGTTGGATACAAACAATGGAAGTTCGTGAGGGTTCGGGCAGAGGCTTCGTTGAACACGAACTTTAAATCACCCCTGCCGAAGACTGCCGCCCAGATCGGAGCAACGGGCCTTTGTTCCATTGAATACCACGGCTTCCGGTTTGCGAGTAGAAATCGTTTAGTTAGAGACTGATCCTCTCCTATTCGGACGTAACGCTTCTCTTCGTCCGTCAAAGGATCCTTCAGGTTAAGAAGGAATAGCTTCCCCCCCGCGGCTGCGGCAGCCTCGAACTCTGACGGCCGGTATATCAATCCTCGAACGTCGCTTGCCCTTCCTACACAGGGCAAACAGCGCTCGACGCTAATGCCAAGCGCATCCAAACGATCCCGCGATAGCAGGAAGAAGCCGTTGGCGCCCGTTGCCACGCCTCGCCGAAAGGATGCGAGCGTTTCGAGCGTTACCCAGCCTGGATTAGCATCGTGCCTTTTGCCCTGTAAAAGCGGCTCCCACTTCGACGCACTCATCAGCTCATCGCGCGTGAGAATTACACGACGACTTGTTTCCCTAAGTTCGACTAAAGATGGGGGGGCTTCGTCAAAGCCTATCCCCTGAAGAAACCAACCGGTGATTTGGCGCATCATTCCTTCTCGACAAGCAAAACCGACGCAGTAGTTAAAGCGTCTTGAAATATATTAGAGCATCCGGAAAACAGAACGATGTCTCTTAGCCCGCCTTCCGTGAGAAGGTAATGCTTGAAGCTCTTCGAGAAGTTAGCGTTCAGCCACTCGCTAGGAATGAGAAAGGCGCCTCTTCCACCGGCTCGGAGGCTTAGACATGACTTTACTACAAAATATATGTAAAGATTTGCTGATTTCGGAATGACGAAACCAGCCCTGACGCTAATGGCCGATCGGGCTTTCTCAAAGCCTTCCAACTTTCGGTGTCGAATGTAAGGAGGGTTCATTGTGACTGCATCGTAGGTCTCGATGTCGGCGTAGAGGAAGTCATCATTCCTGACCTCAACTTGTGTGGGAATGCCGACGTCTGAATGCAGAAGTATCTGCCTGTCGGTCTCAAACGCTACGACTTTCGCATCAGGACAGCGTTTGAGGGCTGCGCGCGTAAGAATTCCGGTGCCGAGTGCCGGGTCGGCGATTACGCGAGGGCTGGCCTGAGCAATCCAATCTGCCATCAGTGCCGCTACCCGAGGGGGCGTGAAAAACTGCCCGAGCGACTTGCGATGCTCGATGGTTGCGGCGCGCATGTATCGCTCTTCCGCCGACCAGTCAGGGATATGCCTCGCCGCGCGAGGCCTGTCGCCGTCACTGCCGGGGCCATTCACGGTGGAATGGCCGTCAGCAATTTTCTGGGTCAGCGAGAGGTTCTTCATTCGTTCGCGATAGCGCGAAAGGCATGGCCTTCCAAGCGTCGAGGGACCGAACGGATCGTCGGGGTGGGGGGGCGAATGTTGCTATCTACAGCGCTTCAGCGCCTGCGACATAATCCGTTTCGCTAGCTTTCCGGCGGCGCTCTCATCCAACTCGGCGGTAGTCTCATGCGCAAGATCGGTCAGTTTCATAGCAAGCTTTAGGAGAGCGGTGAGGTTGGGGGCGGCGCCGGAGCAGCGCAAGTAATCGTAATAGCGCGGCGAATGACCGAGGTAATCGGTTGAGAAGGCAGCGTGGTTTGACGCGCGACCGGCGGCTCTCAGGAGTAGATAGGCTTCATCGAGGATCATGGCGGCACCTCCATACGAGTGTCACCGTATTTATCGCCCGCATAGCGGCCCGCCGTTCCATCACCGGAGATAAATAGCTTTGCGAGCCGGCTAACAACCCTAGCCGCAAGGAGAACGAGATGACACAAGCCACGCCCCACCTGACGCGGGCTGACAAATACCGGGCGGAATGCGTCCGCTGGATGAGCGACTTCGGACCGAACCTGTTTGTCACCTTCGCCTTCAATCGCTGGGTCAGCATGGACGAGGCGCAGCGAACGTTCGAGGAATTTCACCAGCGGCTCGATCGCAAGCTGCTTGGCCGTTCATATTTCGACCGTCCAGGCGACCGCACCGTCTATATCGCCGCCATCGAGAAGCCCGACACAAACATTCACATCCACGCGCTATTCCGCATGACAACGGAGCAGGCCGCGGATTTCGGAGATATCGCACCCGGCATCTGGACTAAACTGGTGGCGGCCGGAAACCTCGACATTCAGCCGGTCCGCCATACCGAAGGGGCGGCGCGCTATGTCACGAAGGCGTTGCGCCCTGAAACCAGCGACCGCTTGCTGACCCCACCGCACATGGAGACGACGACAAAGATTGCTGCCTAACGGGAGGACTGCCGCAACGCGAGGTCCACGGCTGACGAAGCCATCCTGTTTAAGCGGGTGCCGGTGACGGACCCGCAGTGACACCTATCACCAAATGATACTGAAGATGAAGAAGGTCAAGTAACGACTGAAAGCCAATAATGCTTGATATAGGTAGCTTAGAAGAGCGATTAGACGTCAAGAGATATTCCGTTACTATCCCCAACGGCTCAAGAACCGTGACGATGGCGACGGAATTATTTTTGACTGAATTTCCGCATCCAGACCCCAATCATCGGTCGCTCTTTTGATCCTCGACATTACGGCTCGATCTGTCCGAAACCAGATAGGAGCCGTTTATGTCGATCCTCAAGTCCTTGAAGCTGGCCACCGCTGCGCCGGCTCTTCCCTCCGACACCGAATATGGCTTTCGCGCCAAGCTGTTGGGCTGGCTCGCCGAGCAGAAGGCGATGGCGGAGGCGGAAATCACCGGCAAGCCGTTCACTGCGACGCGGCGCGTAACGCGCACCAATGACGCCGGCGAAAAGGTTCGTGTCGAAGCGCCGCGCCATGTCCGCAAGAGATGGTTCACCGACACCACCGGCAAGATGTTCATGCAGGTCCGTTATGGTGCGAAGCCGATCGAACTCGCGAAGGGCATGAATGCGGTCGAGGTTCAGAACCTCGCGGCACTGCCCGCCGTGATCGGGGCGATCAGCGATGCGGTGAATGCAGGGGAGCTGGATACCCAACTTCAGGCAGCGATCAGCGATCGGAAGGCAAACTTCAAGCCACGCGCGAAGAAGGCCGCTGCCTGATGGCGACAATCATGAGGCGGGCAATCTCCGCCCGCCTCAACGATCACTTTCGCGGCACTGGAGAGGACGGATGGACCTTCCTGTCTGCCGGCGTCGCCGCCCTTCCGATTTCAACCAAGGATGCGATCATCCGCGCGGTGCGGCTGTTTCGCGATTTTACGCCCGATAACGACCCTTGCGGCGAACATGATTGCGCGGCCCTAACCGTTGGGAAGCATCGGATTATCTGGAAGATCGACTATCACCCTCAGGGTGGGCGCCAGAGCGTCGATCCAGGTGTTGCCGATCCGCGCAGCGTGCGGCGGATCATGACGATCATGTTGGCGGAGGAATATTGATGCGGCGCTACAACATCGCCGACCTGACCGATGACGACCTCCGCCGGCTGCGGATGCTGGTTCGGATGGAGCGCGCAGCAGCGCATATCGTCGTCAGAACGGACTATGCTTGGCCGATCCCGATCCAGACCCGACCACGCCAGTGGCAAGAACCGGCGATTGGCGACGCGATCAACTGATCTACCGAAAGATCGGTCGATCGCGTTGACGCTAGCGCCTATGGTCAACGCTATGGCGAGCATCGACATTCACTCGACCCATTCCACGCTACGCGAGCGGATCGTGGAGCATGTCTTCGTGGGCGAAGCCCTCCGCGCGCTTTGGCGGCGCGGCATCACCGATGTCGAAGTCCTTCGGTCGGAGTTTGATGCTCACGGCTACGACTTGGTGATGGGTCGGGGCCAGATCGTCAGGCACATTCAGTTCAAGACCGGCGTGCGGAACAAGCCATCGCCCGTGTCAGTCGGTAGCGCGCTCGCGGAAAAGCCGAGCGGTTGCGTAATCTGGATTTCCGTAACGCTCGAACTGGACATGGGACCATTCTGGTGGTTCGGCGGCGAGCCGGGTGAGCCACTTCCTGATCTTTCCGAATTTGCCAGTCCCAAGCGCATCGGCAGAAACAAGGAAGGTGAGCGGCCCCTGCGGGCAAACCATCGAAAGGTGCCTGCTCGATACTTCCGACGCATCGAGACTATCGACGCCATGCTGGAGACGCTGTTCGGGCCGCTACCGACTGGGCAGGCGCCAGTCGTTGTCGAAAACGGCTAAGGCAAGATCAACGCGGACAACAGGTTGCCACGTCCGACGATGCGACCAAGCCGATCGCGGGTCTGATCATCGCGGGAGCTATACCACCCGACAAGCCGGCCGAGCCGATCGCGACCTTCGATCCTATCTCCGCGACTATCCAGCCAGCCCAGCGGGCGGCCAAGCCGATCTCGTAATTCCTGTCGCATAGCGTGCCTCCCAACTGTCGAGGCTTTCCGATCGAACGCCAGACTGACAAAAGGTCAAGCTCCCCGGCGGCAGGGCCAATGCGCCCCGCTGAGGGACGAACGGCACAACGGGGGCACATGGGACGCCCGGCAGTGCGAGTGGCCCTGCGTGACCCCTCGCAGGGGCTATGCGGTGCGACGGGAGCGCCCTCGCTTCAACGCGGTGTCGAGCCGGGTAGCAGCGTCCAGCTTTTCACTCGCGGCGGCGGCGACTTCCTCTTCCGATGCCGATAGGCGCATCGATCGGTTCAGCAGCGCGTCTCGCAACGCATTTGCGTTCGTGCTGACCGTCGTGCCGTCCCGCAGGGTATAGGATGCGCCACCGGCCGCCAATTCGGGAAGAAAATTGAAAGTCCCGATCGTGTTGCCCTGATTGTCGAACTTGATGCCGGCGGCATTGCCTGCCATCAGCAACGTCAGGGTCCGGGTCGGAACGCCACCGATCATTTCGACAGGATCGCACCACACGACATCTACCACGTTGCGGATCGCCTCGCGCACTTTCAACCGAGCGTCGCGCATCGCCTCGGGATCACTCGGGTCGTTGATCGCTTCGCGGACTTCCAGAACACGCTGAAGGTGGACGTTCGGCGGCAGATGTCCGCGTGCGGCCTGAAGTTCCTCCGCCACCCTGGCGCATTCCGCTTCCAAGGCGCGTTGTTCCTGCTTCACGGCACGAAGCACATCGTCAAACTCGTCACGATCTTCGTCATCGAACTGCGCCATTTTCCGCACGAGGCGCTTGGCCTCGGCCTTCTTGTTCTCGATGGCCCGTTCGATCTCCGCCAGCCGGATCGCCAACGGGCCGGAAAGATCATCGCGTTGGAAGAAGCGACCATCGAGCGCGAGGTGGAGCATCGCATCGAGCGCCGCTTTCTCGAAAATGCGGTGATTGAAAAACTCGCGCCGATCACAGCCGGTATGCCGGGCGGCGCTGTCGCATTGCAGGTAGCGATAGCGGGCGTCGACTTCGGCACGCCCGCGCATCGTCATCAGTCCGCCGCAATGCTGGCACCGCGCCAGGGTCGAAAACAGGTTGCGGGCATAAGCCGCATACCGGCCGGATCGGGTCTGCCAGCGTTTCGACGCGCTGGCTCTGGCCCGTGCGACGAGGTCGGCGTCAACGGCGCGCGGGAAAACATTCTCGATCCGCTCGCCGGTTTTCTTGCGTTTGCCGCTCTCCGTCATGCCGGCGGGATGATATTCGCCGTCGATAGCCGGATGCTTCAGCAGGATACCGACATAGCTCCAGCCCCAACCTTTGTTGGTCGTGGTGCTACGCGCCTTGCCCCAGCTCGGCACGCCTTGGTCATTCAGGCGCTTCGCGATGCCCCAATAGCCAATGCCGTCGGCCGCCCATTCGTATATCTGCTTCAGCACCGCCACGCGCTCGGGGATCAATTCGTATCGGCGGTAATCCTGATCCTTGTCGATCCGCTCGCCGACGACCCGGAGCCACGCCGGCGGCTTGGCCGACAGCACCTTGCCTTGCCGTGTGAGTTGCTGCTTTCGGCGCCATGCGTCGGCGACCAGTTCGCTTTTCTTTTCGCTCTCCTTGTGGCTGACCGTCGCATTCATGACGATCTCCATGATCCCCATGAGCGCCGTCGGCCCTTTCAGATAGGCATCATCGAAGATGCGTTCGCCATCGACGGTCGCGATCCTGATGCCCTTGTCGCACAGGTCCTCCATCCATCGCTGCGTCACCCGCGGTTCAAGACGGCTCAGTCGGTCAAGCTTGTGGATGACGAGTGTGGTGCCCGGCGCGACATCACCGGCATCGACACGCTTGCGCCATTTGCCGAGATTGCCGACACTCAGGTGATGGCCCTTCCATGCCGACTGCCCGAGGTCCTCCACGACCTCCACGACATTCCAGCCCTTCCGGCGGCAGAAGGCCTCGCATTCCTCAAGCTGCCGCTCTTTCGAGAAGCCCTTTTCCTGCCGCTTGGTCGAGAAGCGAATATAGATAACGGCGTCGGGCAAGCCTATCCTCCAGCGATGACGCCTATGTTTCGGCCTTCTGTGTTACTTTTGGCTAAACGGTCATTTCGTGGAGGAACAACGCGGCCCAATTGGTGCCCGCGCTTGCATAGCAGGGCTGCCAGGTCGGGCCGTCGGGATGGCACCAGATTTCACCGTCGGGCGCCATCACGACGTTGCGTCGCTGCAACGGAAACCAGCGTCGCCGATTAACGGCGACGCGCGCAGGATCGACCGCGTCGCCGAACATGCCACGCACCAGCGCGGTCTCGGCATCGGTCAACGGGCGGCGAGTCTCCATGCCCCTGATGTAGGCATTCTTATTTGCGGAACCAGCGCAGCCAGTCGCGCTGGCCGCTGCGGCGGGCCGCGGTCAGGCGGGGCGCGCCGGTGGCGGCGACCATCTGCGCGATCTGCCCGTCGCTGAGGCTGGTTTCGAACGCGACGCCGAAACGGTTGCCGCGTGACCAGGCGACCCGCGACAGGATGTCGATTCCGTTCCACAACACCCAGATCATCTCGCCCGGCATGCGCGGCGTATCGGCGTGGACCAACGCGCCCTTCTTCGACAGGTCGAGCAGGTGCACCGGAACCGTCCGCCCCGCAGCCAGGACGCGAGCGGCCAGAAAGACCTTGAGGCGCTTCCCCTGCCGAGGATCGACATGCTGCTCGTCGACCGCATGGTCGATCTTGAACTGGGCCGACATGTCCATCGAAACTATCTCCAGGCCGGCAGAACGAGCCGGCGATGGAGTTGTCCTACGGGCATGTTCCTGCATCCCGGTTATTCGGATTGGTGAACGTCGCGTTAGGCAGTTTGCAGCGTGCCCGCCGTCTTGGCCGGACGGCGACGGATCGCCGCACCGATCAGGCCGAAACCGCCCAGCATCATCATCCAGGTCATCGGTTCGGGCGCGGTGATGACGGGCAGATCGTCGGCACCCGACGTCATCGACGTGACATGGCCGACGCCCAGCGCCCAATCATCGCCGTCGATGTCCCGCGACAGATTGAGGAACTTCACCGCGAAATGATCGAGGTCGATGCTGCTCATCACATTGGCGAAGGTGATCGCGAAGGTACCGCTGCCCTTGCTGGTGATGCCGGTATTGTAGTGCGCGACGCAATTGCTGCCCCCGCCGCCGCCCATGCAGAGATCCTCGGTCCCGATATAGCTCGACGGCCATTGGACGTTGGTCGACGTCGACGCCAGCGCGCCCGTCGCGTTGAAGGCGGTGAAGGCGCCGGTCGTGTCGAAGCCGAGCGCATGGACATAAGAGCTGTACGCCGAGTCGTTCTTCAACGAATAGTTGAAGTTGTACGTCTTCCCGGCATTGCTGAGCCCGGTATAGGTGAAGGTGCCGGTCGCGCCGACCTTGCTGGTGGCGTTGCCCGACGCCGACATGCCGTCGAAATCGATCGTCCAGCCCATCCCGACATTGGTGCCCTTCACGGTCACGATGTCGTTGAAGTCGAATACCGTCGCGCTCGCGGGGGCGGACAGGGAGATCGAGCCGAGAACGGCGGCAGCCGTCAGGGCCAGGGTACGCATACGCATGTCTAAACAATTCCCGGTTCGATTGGGGACGCGCGGCCCTAGGGCCCCGCATCTCAACAATCAAACACAGGAAAAGGTTAACGTTAGACTTAGGATTTACGTGTTGCGGATTTGTCGCTCTTTTTGGCGGTGGCCGCGTCCGCCTGCTTGTCGGCTTTCTTCTCGATCCTGGGTTCGGCCGCAGTGATGCGGACCGCGAGCAGGTTCGACAATTTCGCCTTGAAGCGGGCGAGATCGGCACCGCCGAGCTGATCGGTGACGGTGAAGCTCATCGTCGCCGGATTGACGGGCTTGCCGCCGCGATAGACCTCGTAATGGAGGTGCGGGCCGGTCGACATGCCGGTCGATCCGACATAGCCGATCAACTGCCCCTGACGGACGCGCTCGCCCTGCCGCGCGATGATCCGGCTCATATGCGCATAGCCGGTGGCGATGCCGCCGCTGTGGTTCAGGCGGACATAATTGCCGTGCCCACCATGACGGCCGGCAAAAGCGACAACGCCATCGGTAGCGGCGACGATCGGGGCGCCCATGGGCGCGCCGAAATCCATGCCTTGGTGCATGCGCGAGAATCCGAGGATCGGGTGGCGACGCATGCCGAAGCTGGACGTCATATAGCCCTGGACCGGGCGGCTCATCGCGCCTCGGGTCTCGCCGGTGCCGGCCGCATCATACCATTTGTCGCGCCCGCCCGCCGACCAGCGCAGCATCTGCGTCTTGCGGCCCCCCTGGGTGACGCCAGCATAAAGGAGCTGGCCGGTCTGCGTCTCGCCGGTTTCGGCGCGGCGATGTTCGATGATCGCATCGAAGCGTGCGTCCGAACCGATCTGGCGCATCGGCATCTTGACCGCGACCGCGCGAATGAATGCCTGGATCGCGTCCGACGGCATGCCCGCCGAACGCGCGGCGGCGAAGAGACTGGAGCCGACGCGGCCCTGAATGCGCAGCGGCGTATCGTCCACCGCGATCGGGATCCGCTTCAGGCGCAGGCCGCCTTCGGCGCGCTCGATCGCGAGCTTGAGGTCGAACTTGGCGCGGAAACCGAGCGTTTCGAGCGGACGCGGATCGCTCTTGCGTGCGCGGCGACCGAGAACGAGGACCATCCGCGTGCCCGATCGCAGATCGCCGAGCGGCACCGCGCCGGAAACCAAATTGGACACCTGCCGCGCCTCGTCCTTCGAAACGCCGGCGCGTTCGAGGACGCGGGCGAAGCCGTCGCCCTGCCCGATCGTCGCGCTCATTTCGACGCGCGGACGCTCTGGCGTGTCGGCAAGCGGCTCGACCGCTTCGGTGGGGGCAAGCCGGCGACCGCTGTCGGCGCCAAGGCCCAGCGGCGCGATCGAAAGGCTGCGTGCCTCTTCCCATTCGGCGCCGGCAAGCGGGCGGCCATATTGGACGGGAAGTGGCTTGAAACCGGGGGTAAAAAGGGCTGCCGCGGTGCACAGGCCGATGCAGGTCGCAAGGCCACGCCACCATGCGCGCGAACCGATGCGGACGCCCAGATCGACGACAATGTCGGTAGTGGCGAAGCGATCGCCGACCCTGGCGGCCCATTCGCTATCAGCGATGCGACCGATCGGGCGGAAGCGGTTTGCCTTGGCGAGCACCAGCGCGCCGGTCGCGCCGCCACCCTGGCCGAAATCCTCCGCATAACCCTGTTGCCGGCTGCCCTGGAACAAGCCCTTCGCCCTTTATGCCGATGTCGCCTAAGCCATTGCCCTGTCGCGACATTGACGCCTCGGGCTCCATCCCTCTGCCCCAACATGGTTAAAGTCAATTTAACAGTCGGACCGTTGCGGCCCGAATGCGACGAACCGAATCATTTTGGCCGTGAGTCGAGTCCTGTGCGAAACTTGGGCAGGGCATGGAAAACCTTGTCGCGCCGCACGTCAAACGGCTCTGGCGACTAAGGCAGACGATACCCAGATTGCGCATCGACAGACGTTAGCGGGGCCGAACGCCAATGGGTTTGGCGCAATCTTGCCAGCCTGACGTCCGAAAAAGGAGACTGATCATGGCTCTCAAGGATATTCTCGCCGCCACCCCGCTCGGCTTCGGCGCCGCGCCGCTGGGCAACATGTTCCGTGCGATCCCAGAGGAGGAAGCGCTCGCGACCGTCGAAGCCGCGTGGAACGACGGCATCCGCTTCTTTGACAATGCCCCCTTCTACGGCGCCGGCCTGGCCGAAATCCGCATGGGCGAAGCGCTGAAGGACAAGCCGCGCGGCGAATACGTCATCGCCACCAAGGTCGGTCGCATCGTGCTTGATGAAATCGAGGATGGTGCGCGCGACAATGGTGAGAAAGGCGCGGTGTTCGAACATGGCCGCCCGAACAAGGTGATCAACGATTATTCCGAAGCCGCAACGCTCCGGTCGATCGAGGACAGCCTGAAGCGCCTCCAGACCGACCATATCGACATCGTCTGGGTACACGATCTGGCACAGGATTTTTACGGCGACGAGTGGATCGGACTGTTCGAAAGCGCGCGCAAGGGCGCGTTCAAGGCACTCGATCGGCTACGCGACGAAGGCGTGATCAAGGCGTGGGGACTGGGCGTAAACCGTGTCGAGGCGGTCGAACTGCTGCTCGATCTCGAAGGGCCGCGTCCGGACGGTTCACTGCTGGCGGGCCGCTATACCTTGCTCGACCATGATCGCGCGCTGCAGCGGCTGATGCCCAAGGTGGTCGAACGCGGCCTCGGCATCGTCGCCGGCGGCCCCTACAGCTCGGGCGCGCTCGTCGGCGGACCGAATTTCGAATATGCGCCGGCCACCCCCGCAATCCTCGACAAGGTCGCGCGGATCAAGGCGATCGCCGACAAGCATGGCGTCAGCATGAAGGCGGCGGGCCTGCAATTCTCGCTCGCCAACCCTGCGGTCGCGGCGGTCATTCCGGGCGCCAGCCGTCCGGGCCGCATCGCCGAGGATCGCGCCGCGCTGAACGAGGTCGTCCCGGTCGAGTTCTGGCGCGCGCTGCGCGACGCCGGCCTCGTCAATCCGGCCGCGCCGCTGCCCGGCCTCAACTAACTATCCCCTCCCCCGGAGTTCCCGATGTCCCAACCCGCCTTGTTCACGCCGCTCACGACCGCCAAGCTGTCGCTGCGCAACCGCATCATCATCGCGCCCATGTGCCAATATTCGGCCGTCGACGGATCGATGACCGACTGGCACCTGATCCATCTGGGTCAGCTTGCCTTGTCGGGCGCCGCGCTGCTGACGATCGAAGCCACCGCCGTCACCCCCGATGGCCGGATCAGCTATGCCGATGTCGGCCTTTGGAGCGACTCGAACGAGGCGGCGATGGCGCGCACCGTCGAAGGCATTCGCCGCTGGTCCGATATGCCGATCGCGATCCAGCTCGCCCATGCGGGGCGCAAGGCGTCGACCGATCTGCCCTGGCTGGGCGGCGCGCAGATCGCGCCCGATCATGCCAATGGCTGGCAGACGATCGCCCCCTCCCCGCTTCCGTTCGAGGCGGGCCAAAATCCGCCGGTCGCGATGGACAAGGCCGAACTCGATCGCATCCGCGATGCGTTCGGCAAGGCCGCCGAACGCGCGGGCCGGATCGGGCTGGATGCGGTGCAGATCCACGCGGCACACGGCTATCTGCTCCACCAATTCCTCTCGCCGCTCTCAAACCGGCGCGAGGACGAATATGGCGGCAGCCTGGAAAACCGGATGCGCTTCCCGCTCGAAATCTATGACGCCGTGCGCGCGGCCTTTCCCGCCGATCGGCCGGTGACGGTACGCGTATCGGGCACCGATTGGGTCGAGGGCGGCTGGACGGTCGAGGATACGGTCGCCTTCGCCAGGGCGCTGGAAGCGCGCGGTTGTGCGGCGATCCATGTCTCGAGCGGCGGGCTCGACCCGCGGCAGGATATCCCGGTCGGCCCCAGCTATCAGGTGCCGCTGGCCCGCGCGGTCAAGGCGGCGGTGGACATGCCCGTCGTCGCGGTGGGCCTGATCACCGATTATGATCAGGCCGAGGCGATCGTCGCCACGGGCGATGCGGACATGATCGCTCTCGCTCGCGGCATCCTCTATGATCCGCGCTGGCCCTGGCACGCCGCGGCGCATCTGGGCGCGCAGGTGGCTGCGCCGAAGCAATACCTCCGGTCGCAGCCCCGCCAGTATCGCGATTTGTTGGTGGCGTAAGACCTGACGGCCTGGTCCCGAAGGATCAGGCCGCCGTCTTTTCCCGTTCGAACACGAAGCCGCGATAATTGTCGGCCGCGATCTCGTTGCACTTGTCCTTATAGAAACCCAGACCGCCCTGATAGACGAGCACCGAACGCGGCTTGCCCGGAATGTTCGTGCCCAGATACCAGTTCTTGTCGTCGTGGATGCGCAGCGCCCGCGAATAGGTTTCGGCGGCGTGCATCGCCCAGTCGTGCTGCGCCTGCTCGGTCGTGTCGATCTCGACCGCATCGATCTTGCGCATATGCTCCAGCGCGCCGGCGATCCACTGGACGTGCTGGTCGATCGAGAAGATCACGTTGGCGAGCACGCCGGGGCTGCTGGGGCCAGTGATCGTGAACAGGTTCGGGAAGCCCGCGACCATCAGGCCGAGATAGGTGTGCGGGCCATCCTTCCACGCGTCCTTCAGCGCTATCCCGTCCTTGCCGGTGATGTTCATCGACAGCAGCGGCCCGGTGACCGCGTCATACCCGGTCGCGACGACGAGCATGTCGAGTTCGTGGAACGCGCCGCTCTTCAGCTTCACGCCCGTCTCGGTGATCTCGACGATCGGATCCTCGGTGATGTCGACCAGCGTCACGTTGGGCTGGTTGAAGATCTGGTAATAGCCGGTGTCGATGATGATGCGGCGCGTGCCGATATAGCTGCCCGGCTTGGGACAGAGACGTTCGGCGGTGACCGGATCCTTGACCGTCTGGCGGATCTTGTTGCGGACGAAGTCCGACACTTCCTGCGCGGTTTCGGCATTGGTCGATACGTCGGCATAGACACCGACGAGCGCCGCAGTGCCCGACGCCCAGCACTTCTCCATATTGGCGAGGCGCTGTTCGGGCGTATGTTCGGCGGCCGTCATCGCGAAGGGCGAGCCGACATCCATGAAGGTCGCCGCGAAGCTGTTGCGTTGCCATTCGCGATGGTCCGGGTAGATCGCCTTGCGCTTACCGATTTCCTCGTCCGAAAGCGGCGGGGTGAGGCACGGAAGGCTGTACTGCGCGGTCCGCTGCAGCACGAACAGGTGCGCGGCCTCCTTGGCGATCGCGGTTGACGCCTGGACACCGGTCGATCCGGTACCGAGAACGGCGATGCGCTTACCCTTCAACTCCACCTTGTCGCGCGGCCACTGCCCGGTGTGGTAGAGTTCGCCCTTGAAGCTCTTTATTCCCGGAATGTCGGGCAGGTTAGGCTCGGACAGCGCACCGGCACCGCTGATGAAGAAACGGGCTTCATACTGATCGCCCTTGTCGGTGCCGACCGTCCAGGTCTTCGTATCCTCGTTCCAGTCGGCCTTGTTGACCGAGGTATCAAACTTGATGTCCCGGCGCAGATCGTGGCGATCGGCGAGGTGAAGCGCATAGGTCAGAATTTCGGGCTGGGCGGCATAACGCTCGGTCCAGTTCCACTCCTGATCGAGTTCGTCGTCCCATGGCACCGAATAGTCCATCGACGGCACGTCGCAGCGCGCGCCCGGATAACGGTTCCAGTACCAGGTGCCGCCGACGTCGCTGCCGCGCTCGACCACCAGCGCGCTGAGCCCCATCTCGCGCAGCTTGACCAGCATGTGCATGCCCGCGAAGCCCGCGCCCACCACGATCGCATCGAAACGTTGCATTTCCCGAATATCCTTCAGCATCCTCTGAACCCTATTTCGCATCGGGCCTTTTCGGCGGCAACGGGTTGCGGCTGTCGCAAGTTGGACAAGCTTTCGTAAGCTGGCGCTTGCATCCGTCACATGACCTGCCAATCTTGGCGACATGGCTCGTTTCGCAGCCCAGCCGGTCGTGGCCGTCCTGGGCCCGACCAATACAGGCAAGACGCATCTCGCGATCGAGCGGATGTGCGGCCATTCGAGCGGCATGATCGGCTTCCCGCTGCGCCTGCTGGCGCGCGAGGTCTATGACCGGGTCGTCGCGATCAAGGGCAAGGAGCGCGTCGCGCTGATCACCGGCGAGGAGAAGATCCTTCCGCCCGACGCGCAATATTATCTGTGCACGGCAGAAAGCATGCCGCTCGATCGGGACTTTTCCTTCGTGGCGCTCGACGAGGCGCAGTTGGGGGCGGACCCCGAGCGCGGGCATGTCTTCACCGATCGCCTGCTGCGCGCGCGCGGCCGCGACGAGACGATGATCCTCGGCTCCGAAGCACTGCGCCCGGTGTTGCGTGCGCTGGTGCCGGATTGCGAGATCATCGGCCGACCGCGCTTTTCGACCCTGAGCTATGCCGGCGCCACCAAGCTGTCGCGCCTGCCCCCGCGCTCCGCGATCGTCGCGTTCTCCGCCGAGGAGGTTTACGCCGTCGCCGAGATGCTGCGGCGCCTGCGCGGCGGCGCGGCCGTGGTGATGGGCGCGCTCAGCCCCCGCACGCGCAACGCGCAGGTCGCGATGTTCCAGGCGGGAGAGGTCGACTATCTGGTCGCGACCGACGCGATCGGCATGGGCCTGAACATGGACGTGACGCACGTCGCCTTCGCTTCGCTCCGCAAGTTCGACGGGCGGCGATCGCGGCGGCTAACGGTGGCGGAAATGGCGCAGATCGCGGGGCGTGCCGGGCGCCACCAACGCGACGGCACGTTCGGCACGCTCGCTTATGAAGGATCGCAGGGCGCGCGCTTCGAGGACGAGGAAGTCGACAAGATCGAGGCGCACGTCTTCCCGCCGCTCGATCATCTCTACTGGCGGGTCGGGGCGCCGTCGTTCGAAAGCCTCGACGCGCTGCTCGCCGATCTGCAGCGCCGCCCCGATCGCCCCGTGCTGCGCGCTGCCCCACAGGCGGTCGACCTCGCGGTGCTCAAGCGGCTCGCGGAGGAGGATTGGGTGCGCGATCGGGCGCGCGGCCCCCGCATGATCGCGCGGCTGTGGTCTGCCTGCGGCCTGCCCGATTTCCGCAGGACCGGCGCCGAGCCGCACAGCCGCCTCGTCAGCCGCATCTTCCGGCATCTGAGCGAGGGTGCCGGCCATCTGCCCGTCCCCTGGTTCGCCGAGGAACTGGCACGGCTCGACAGCGTGCAGGGCGATGTCGAGACGCTCGCCGATCGGATCGCCGGGGTGCGCACCTGGGCCTACATCGCCCACCGCGCCGACTGGCTCGCCGACCCGGACACCTGGGCCACGCGGACCCGCGAGCTTGAGGAAAAGCTGTCCGACGCGCTCCACCAGCGCCTGACCCAGCGCTTCGTCGACCGGCGCACATCGGTGCTGATGCGCGAATTGGGCGCGAAGGGGGGCGAGATGCTGCTGCCCGTGAAGGTCGACGAGGAAGGCATTGTCACCGTCGACGGCGAGCCGATCGGGCGCCTGATCGGCTTCCGCTTCAAGGCCGATCATCGCGCGCGGCATGGTGACATGAAGCGGCTGATGGCGGCGGCGGAGCGGCGATTGGTGACCGAATTGTCGTCGCGCGCGCGCCAGCTGGCGGCCGACGAGGACGGGCATTTCACGCTGGCGACCGATGCGGGGCGGCCGGTCGCCATCTTCTGGCGCGGCGATGTCGTCGCGCGGCTCGGCAAGGGGCGCACGCTCCTCACGCCGCGTATCAACCTGCACCGCGCGCTCGACAGCCTGTCGGCTGCCGATCGGGCCGGCGTGGAGCAGCGACTGGCCGTGTGGCTCGAAGGCCGCATCCAGCGCGAGTTGAAACCCCTCACCCGCTATTTCGAGGCGGCCCGCGATCCCGCCTGCTCGCCCAGCCTGCGCGCCCTGCTCTCCCCCCTCGCCGAAGCGGGCGGGATCATCGCCCGGCGCGAGCTCGCGTCCGCGATCGAGCATCTCGATCGCGAGGGACGATCGCGCGCCGATCGGCTCGACGTGAAGCTCGGCACGCTCGACATCTACGCGCCCACACTGCTCAAGCCCGAACCGACGCGCTGGCGGCTGGCCCTGTTCGCGGCGGCCGAAGATGCCGACATGCCAGAACTGCCGATCCCCGGCGCGGTATCGATCGCCACCCCGCCTGATCGTAATGCGTGCGAAGCGATGACGCGCGCCGGCTATCGCGCGCTGGGCGCGCAGATGCTGCGCGTCGACCAGGCCGAACGGCTCGCCCGGCTCGCCCACGACACCCGAACCGGGCGCAAGCCCTTCTGCCCCGATCCGGGTCTCGCGACGTCGCTGGGTCTGCGCGGGGCGAGCTTCACGCAGTTGATGCTCGCGCTCGGCTTTCGCGCCGACGGCGAGAATATCTGGGTGTGGAAGGGCAAGCGCGAGCAGCCGAAACGTCCGCCTGCGGCGCGGGCCGGCAATGCCTTCGGCGCGCTGGCCGATCTATGGCCGGGCCATGCGGCTCGATAAATATCTCTGGTTCGCGCGACTGACCAAGACCCGCAACCTTGCACAAGAAATCGCCGAGGCGGGACATTTGCGGATCGACGGCCGCGTGATCGAGCAGGCGCATGCCGCCGTGCGCGTCGGAAATGTGCTGACTTTCGCGCTCCAGGGACGCGTGCGCATCATCCGCATCGATGCCCTGCCCAACCGGCGCGGACCCGCCCCGGAAGCGCGGGCCTGTTACACCGACTTGGGCGCCCCCAAGCCCAACTCGGTTGACGAGGGACCCCACTCGACATAGGGCGACGCGGTTTCGTGCCCCCGGGGAGCCATAATGACCTACGTCGTCACCGACGCCTGCATTCGCTGCAAATATATGGACTGCGTCGAGGTGTGCCCCGTCGACTGCTTCTATGAAGGCGACAACATGCTGGTGATCAATCCCAGCGAGTGCATCGACTGCGGCGTGTGCGAGCCCGAATGCCCGGCCGAGGCGATTCTGCCCGATACCGAGAGCGGTCTCGAAAAGTGGCTGGAACTCAACAACACTTTCGCCAATCAGTGGCCGAACATCACGCGCAAGCGCGACGCGCCGGCCGACGCCGATGAGTGGAAGAATGTTGCTGGAAAGTACGAGGCACACTTCTCCGCTGAGCCTGGTCAGGGCGACTGAGTCCTCGTCGGGGTCGTCGCGAGACCCCGCAGATGAAGACGATCGTTACGGGGTCAGTGCGACTATACGGGGCGAAATCCCCGTGATGCTGGATTTTGTCGGCTTTCTCTGATATTGAGAGTCGCAAGATGGTGCGCTTCTGCACGCGCACATGACGAGGAACCCGTTGAACAGCGTCGCATCATTGCCGTTCGGCCGCCGATTGGGACGCGGACCGGACGGGATCGAGCGACGCTTCCCGTGGAAAGGTGAATAAATGGCTGCCAAGGCGCTGAGCTTCGTTGTCGGCGATTATGTTGTTTACCCCAAGCATGGTGTCGGCCGCGTGGTCGAACTCCAGAGCCAGGAAATCGCCGGGGCCAAACTTGAGCTCTACGTCCTGCGTTTCGAAAAGGAGCGCATGACGCTCCGCGTGCCCACCAACAAGGCGGAAGCCGTCGGCATGCGCAAGCTCAGCTCGTCTGTGACGATGAGCGAGGCGCTGACCACGCTGAAGGGCAAGCCCAAGGTGAAGCGCACCATGTGGTCGCGCCGTGCGCAGGAATATGAAGCGAAGATCAACTCGGGCGACCTGGTGTCGATCTCCGAAGTGGTCCGCGATCTATTCCGTGCCGACGATCAGCCCGAGCAGAGCTATTCGGAGCGTCAGATCTTCGAAGCGGCGGCCAGCCGCCTCGCCCGCGAACTCGCGGCGATGGAAGCGATCGACGAGCCGGCGGCGATGGAGAAGATCCTCGACATCCTGCGCAAGGCGGCCGCCATTCACAACAAGTGATCGGCTGCTTCACCTGAGATACGAAGAGGGCGGTCCTGCGGGGCCGCCCTTTTTCTTTGTGCAAAGCCTCACCATTTTGGCGACGATCGCTTGACGACAGCTGACACCCCAAGTTCACATGTAAACAATTGCAACGATGGTGAAGATCTCGTCCACCAAATTGTAAAATCGGGTTAGTGGCCTGCGACGAAGACTAAGGGGAACGCAGCATGTCGATCGTTTCGCAGCAGCCGGCGCGCATCACCCGGCATTGGATGGGGTGCTGATATGCGGATCGCGATTCTCGACGACGAACCGCAGGACCGCGCCTTCGTCGCCCGCACGCTGACCGAAGCCGGCCACGTCTGCTATGAGTTCCCCAACGCCCGCACGCTTTCCACGCGGCTGCGTCAGGACACGTTCGACCTTCTTATCCTCGACTGGAACATGCCCGATAAATCGGGTGTCGAGATCCTCGAATGGATGCGCAACAATCTGGAGCTGCCGGTGCCCGCGCTGCTGCTGACCAACCGTTCCGCCGACGAGGATATCGTCACCGGGCTAGGCGCCGGCGCGGACGATTATATCGTGAAGCCGGTCCAGCCGCCCGTGCTGCTCGCGCGCATCAACGCGCTGATGCGGCGCAGCGGCCCGCGCGAAGCGGCAAGCGGCAGCGAGACCTTCGGCCCTTACACGCTCCACCCGATGCGCCAGAACGTGACGGTCGACGGCGACACGATCGCACTGACCGCCAAGGAGTTCGAACTGACGGCGACGTTGTTCCGCAATCTGCATCGTCCGCTGTCGCGTGCCTATCTGCTGGAGATGGTGTGGGGGCGCAATCCGGACCTGCCCACCCGCACGCTCGACGCACATATCTCGCGCATCCGTTCAAAGCTGGGGCTGCGGCCTGAGCGCGGCTATCGTCTCGTGCCGGTTTACAGCTATGGCTATCGCCTGGAAGCCGTCGGCCCTGATGGAGAGGGCGGCGAACACTAAGGGCGGTCGACAAAAGGTGAGCAACGGCAACCCGGCAGTTCCAAGGCGACTTTACGCCGAATGGCTCGCCGTCGCCATCGTCGCGAGCTTGCTGGTGGCGACCCTCGTCTGGGCGCGCGTCACCGTCCGTCTCGACAACATCCTCTACGATCGCGCGCTGGAGGCCGATCGCAGGACGCCGCCCGACGACATCCTGATCGTCGCGATCGACAGCGCCAGCCTGCGCCAGATCGGCGCTTGGCCGTGGCCGCGCAGCGTCCACGCCCAATTGCTTGATCGGTTGGCCGCCGCGAAGCCGAAAGCCGTCGGATACGACGTGCTGTTCGTCGAGCCGACCGAACAAGACGCAGCGCTTGCCTCCGCGATGCGGCGGGTGCCCACATATCTGCCGTTGCTCGTCGACGTTCCGGGCACCAATGGCGCGCCTTTCGACGCAATCGATCCCGCTGGCGACCTGAAGGCGGCGGCCGCTGGCATCGCCCACGTCAACGTCGGCTTCGATGGCGATCGCGTGATCCGCCAGGTCAATCTGGAGGAAGGCGGCGGCGGCCAGAGCTGGATTCAACTCGCCGCCGCAATGGCCGGGACGAAACCCGATCCCGCGATCGATACGAAGCGACCAGGGCTGTGGCAGGAGCGCCCCGTCCTGATCCCCTATGGCGGCGGCGCGGGCCATTTCCAGACGGTATCCTTCACCGACGTCCTGTCGGGCAACATCCCCGCCGAGTTCTTGCACGGCCGCTACATCCTGGTCGGCGCAACGGCGAATGGCATGGGCGATTCCTATCCGACCCCCAGCACCGGCGACACCAGCCAGATGTCCGGGGTCGAGATCCAGGCACATCTGCTCGACGCCCTGCTTCACGGCCATGTCATCACCCCCGCCTCCCCCATCGTCCAGTTGGCGGTGGCCCTCGCGGCTCTGTGGATCATGCTGCTCGGTTTCCTCCGGCTCGGGCCGAGCGCGACGGGCTATCTGTTGCTCGGCCTGCTGATCGCGATCCTGGGCGGCAGCCTCGCGCTGCTCCACTGGGGGCGGCTGTGGGTCCCGCCGGGCGCGACGCTGATGGGGCTGCTGTTCGTCTATCCGCTCTGGGGATGGCGCCGGCTCCACACGCTCAGCCTCTACATGACCGAGGAATTGCGCGTTCTCGAACATGAGCGCGACGATCTGCCGCAGGCGGCGGCGGTGGCGAGCCGCGAAGTCACGACGCAGGCGGCACTGCTGCGCGGCGCGATCGATCGCCTGCGCGATCTTCGTCGCTTCCTCGCCGACGCGATCACCCATCTGCCGGATGCATTGTTCGTGACCGATCTGGAAGGCCGCATCAGCCTGTCGAACGACGAGGCCCGTACGCTGGCCGAACGGCTTGGCCTCGACGGCGGACGCGGGGCTGCCGTCGGGCCGCTGCTCGAAACGCTCGGCGCGGCACCGATCGATGCCGATGGCCCGAGCGAAGGCGGCATTGACCTGCGTGACGATCAGGAGCGGAGCTATGAACTGCGCTGGGTCGCGCAGCATGACGCCGCCGACCGGCGCATCGGCTGGATCGTGCGCATCGCCGACACGACCCGGCTCAAGCAGGCCGAGCGCGGGCGCGAAGAAGCGCTGGAGCTGCTGAGCCACGACATGCGCGCACCGCAATCCGCCATCCTGACGATGATCACGCAGGAAGGCGCAGGCATGCCGACCGACCTTGCCGCACGGATCGCGCGGCAGGCGCGGCGCACGCTCGACCTGGCCGAGAATTTCGTCCAGCTCGCCCGCGCCGAGGCAAAGCCGATCGACGAAGATGAGGTCGATCTGGCCGACGTGCTGATTGACTCGGCCGATGCGCTTTGGACTCAGAGCCGCGCGCGCGGCGTGGTGGTCGATCTCGAAACGCCGGACGAGCCGCCGCTGCTGCCGGGGGACCGACAATTGCTGACCCGCGCCGTCACCAACCTGCTGTCCAACGCGATCAAATATAGCGACGAGGGCGGCCGGGTGAGTTGCGTCCTCACCCACTGCACCGAAAAGGCGCGGCTGGTGATCACCGACAAGGGCGTGGGCATGACCGAGGCCGAACAGGGCCGGCTGTTCCAGCGCTTCGCGCGCGGACGGCGCGAAGGTGTCGGCCTTGGCCTCGCGCTCGTCGACACCGTCGTGCGCCGCCACGGCGGCACGATCGCCTGCGAAACCGCCCCCGGCGAAGGCACGCGCTTCACGATAGACCTGCCGCTCGCCAACGCCGCCTGACGCGCTTGCGTCGACCGGCACGCCACTGTATTGTTCATGCAATACAGATAGAAATGGAGCGCCTGATGTCCCGCCGCCCGCTGATCGCCCTGACCGCCGCCGCCTGCGCGCTGGCCGCCGCCTGCTCCGCGCAGGCCGCCACCCGTCCCTTCCCGGTACCGGGCTTCTCCAAGCTGCGGGTCGAGGGGCCCTATACGGTGCGGGTCCACACCGGCGCGAAGCCGAGCGTGATCGCACGCGGACCGCAAGCCCGGCTCGACAAGCTGATCGTCGAGACGCGCGGCGATATGCTGGTCGTCACGTCCGAAAAGAGCTGGGGCTGGAACAGCACGAAGTGGGGCAAGGAGGACACGGTCTATGTCGACATCACCGTCCCCGCGCTCACCTCCGCCGAACTGACCGGATCGGGTGACGTCAGCGTCGATGTTGTGCGCACGCCGGCCTTCGCGGCGTCGGTCACCGGATCGGGGGACCTGACCGTCGCGCAGCTTCAGACCGGCAAGCTCGCCGCCAACGTCACAGGATCAGGCGACCTGACGCTCACCGGCAAGACCAACGCAATGACCGCGCGTGTAACCGGATCGGGCGATCTCCATGCGGGCGGCGTCACCGTCGGCACGCTGACGGCATCGGTAACGGGCTCGGGTGACATCGACGTCGGCCCGACCCGCGTCGCCGACGCCAGCGTGCTGGGTTCGGGTGACATCGACATCGCTGGCCGCCCGCAGTGCAAGACATCGAAGCGCGGATCGGGCGAGATACGCTGCGGAGGGTGAATTAGCTCACTGAACCCGCGATCAGCGTCATGCGCAGGCACTGGCAGACGACTTCGTCGCGCTGGTTGAGCAATTGATGCCGGAAGGTGACGACGCCGGCGCCAGGCCGCGATTTGCTTGCGCGCAGTTCGATGACTTCGGTTTCGGCGCGCATCGTGTCGCCGATGAACACCGGGTTTGGCGTGACGACCTTGTCATAGCCCAGATTCGCGACCAGCGAACCGAGCGTCGTGTCACCCACCGAAAGCCCGATCATCAGCGCGAAGGTGAAGGTCGAATTGACGAGGATACGGCCGAACTCGCTCTGCGCGGCAAAATGCGCGTCGAGGTGGAGCGGCTGCGGATTGTGCGTCATCGTCGAGAACAGGAGGTTGTCCGTTTCCGTCACCGTCCGCCTGATCTCATGCGCGATTCGATCGCCCACCTGCCACTGGTCGAAATATCGGCCTGCCATTCTGCTCCCCTCTTAGAAATTGTCCTTCGCGGTCCGCCGCGCCGCGAGTTCCTCGACGCTGTCGGCACGCATGAAAGGGTTGGTGGCGCGCTCGAGCCCGATCGTGGTCGGGACGGTCGCCTCCCCGCGTTCGCGCAGCGCGGTCACGAGGTCGAAGCGCGCGGCGATATCCCGATTGTCGGGCTCCGCGGCGCGAGCATAGCGCGCGTTCGACAGCGTATATTCGTGCGCGCAATAGACCGAAGTCTCCTCGGGCAACGCCGCCAGCTTGCGCATGTTGCCGAACATCTGCTCGGCCGTCCCTTCGAACAACCGGCCGCAACCCATCGCGAACAGCGTGTCGCCGGTAAAAATGGTCTCCTCGCTCGGCAGATGAAAGGCGATGTGGCCCGCCGTATGCGCAGGCACGTCGAGCACCCTGCCCTCGATCGCGCCGAGCCGCACCGTGTCGCCTTCGGCCACCGTGCGATCGAGCGTGGGGATTTTCGCAGCCTCGGCTGCGGGGCCGGTGATCGTCGCGCCGGTCGCAGCCTTGATCTCGGCATTGCCGCCAGTGTGATCCGGGTGCCAATGCGTGTTCCAGATCTGGCTGATCTTCCAGCCCTTCGCATCGGCGGCCGCCAGCACCGGTGCCGCCACCGCCGGATCGATGACGGTCGTTTCCCCGCTTGCCGGATCATGAACCAGCCAGACATAATTGTCGCTGAGCACGGGAATGCGTTCGATCTCGATCATGGCAGGCTCCTTGGCCGCCCGATGTAGGCGCGCGGCACCGCTTCGTCGAGCGCCTCGCCAATACAACTAACTCTTTGCTGGCATCCCGACAGAAATCTTGTAACCAGCCGTTAGAGCCAAGGCCGAGTCAGACAGAGGGCATAATGAGCAAACTCGCCGACATGATCCGCGAAGTCTCGTCGATCGAGCCGGATACGCCCGAACTAGAATATGAGAAAGCCTGGTATAGCTGGCGCGACCTGACCGATCTGTCGGCGGCGATCGATGCGAAGCTGACCGAAGCCGGACTGGGCGAAGGCGTCCGCGTCGGCTGCCTCCTGCGCAACCGGCCCGAATTCGTATCCACGCTGATCGCGTTGTTCACGACCAACCGTTGCCTCGCGACGCTCAACGCCTCGGCCCCCGCCGACAAGCTGGCGACCGATGTCGAGAAGGTGGCGGCGCCCGTGATCCTGGCGCTCGATGAAGATTGGGAGCGCCCCGGCGTCCTCGACGCCGCCAAGGTCGCCGGATCGCTCGGCCTCGCTTTCTCGGGCAAGAGCGTGCGCGTCGTCTGCGAAGCGAAGCCGGATGCCGTGTTCAACCGCGACGCCCCGGGCATCGCGATCGAGATGCTGTCGAGCGGCACGACCGGTACGCCGAAGCGTATCCCGCTGGCTGCCCGCAATTTCGAAAAGGCGCTGATGAGCGCGGCATCCTATGAAAAGGGCCGCGACCAGGACGCGCCCATGAAGCTGCGTTCGGGCGTGCAGGTGGTCACCGCGCCGCTCGCCCATATTGCGGGCATCACAGGAATCATGAATCCCTTGCTCGCAGGCCGTCGAATCTGCCTGATCGACAAGTTCAGCGTCGAGGCGTTCCGCGACGCCGTGGTCCGCCACCGCCCCAAGGTCGCCGGCGCGCCGCCTTCGGCGCTGCGTATGATCCTCGATGCCGATATCCCCAGGGAAGATCTGTCGAGCCTGGTAGCCTATCGCACCGGCACCGCACCGCTCGATCCCGATCTGGCGGACGCCTTCTACAAGAAATACGGCATCCCCGTGCTCCAGAACTACGGCGCGACCGAGTTTGCGGGTGGCGCGGCGGGCTGGACGCTGCAGGATTTCAAGGACCATTGGGAAACGGGTAAGCGCGGCTCGGTCGGCCGGCTCAATCCGGGTGCCGAGGCGCGCACCGTCGATCCCGAAAGCGGCAACGTGCTGGATTACGGCATGGAAGGCCTGCTCGAAATCCGTGCGCCCAATATCGGCAATGGCAAGGATTGGGTCCGCACCACCGACATCGCCGTCGTCGACGAGGACCGCTTCCTGTGGATCAAGGGGCGGTACGACAACGCCATCATCCGCGGCGGCTTCAAGATCCTGCCCGACGACGTGATCCGCGCAATGGAGCAGCATCCGGCCGTGCGTGAGGCGACCGTCGCGGGCATGCCGGATCGGCGGCTGGGCGAGGTGCCGGTCGCGGCCTTCATCCGCCGTGCGGACACCGATGCACCGACCCAGGAGGAATTCGTCGCCTTCCTGCGCGAGCGGCTGATGCCGTATCAGGTGCCGGTGAAGATCATCGAGATGGCCGATTTCCCGCGCACGCCTTCGCTCAAGGTCAGCCTGCCGGCGTTGAAGGCGCTGTTCGAGGCGGAGATGTCGACGAACTAAGACCATCCTGCTTGACGGGTGGTGGGGGCGCTCTTATGGAGCGCCATCCCAGCCCCGATCACGGGGCGGATGCCTTGTGGCGGTCGTAGCTCAATTGGTTAGAGCGCCGGTTTGTGGTACCGGAGGTTGCGGGTTCAATCCCCGTCGATCGCCCCATTGTCTACCACCGCTTGCAACTTTCGCGCTTCGGCGTCTAAAGCGGCGCGTGCTATCTCAACGTACCCGTTATGCGATCCGCGCTCTGCTCCACCTGGGCGACCGCTATGGCGAAGGCCCGGTCCAGCTGACCGAGATCGCCGAGGCGCAGAACATCCCGTCGAAATTCCTGACGGTGATCCTGTCCGAGATGAAACGCGCCGGCTTCGTCGAAACGATGCGCGGCAAGGAAGGCGGCTACTGGCTCGCCCGATCGCCCGACCGGATCACTTATGGCGATATCGTGCGCGCGACACGCGGGTCGCTGGCGCTGGTCCCCTGCGCCGCGCGGCTGGCTTATGCGCCGTGCGACAATTGCGTCGACGAGGCGGTTTGCCGGCTGCGCGCCGCGATGTTGGCGGTTCGCGATGAAACCGCCAACATCCTCGATCGCATGTCGCTGGCGGAAAAGCTGCCGGTCGACGAGATCGCCGCGCAATAGCTGCAGCGCACAATTTTTTTCGGAACCTTGGCGGAAAACAGGCGTTTGCGGGGAGTCCGCGAAGATGCCAAGGGGCCATTACGTTCTAGGAACATTCACTTTTCGCATTGACGCGGATTTGGGGCACGGTATGTCACCCGCTGGGTCGGCATTCGAGCCGAACCTTATAAGAATGC
The DNA here is from genome assembly GCF_008274695.1 of Sphingomonas montanisoli. Classification (GTDB taxonomy): domain Bacteria; phylum Pseudomonadota; class Alphaproteobacteria; order Sphingomonadales; family Sphingomonadaceae; genus Rhizorhabdus; species Rhizorhabdus montanisoli. The sequence continues at coordinate 645,636 of NZ_VTOU01000001.1, forward strand.
TATGGGAGCTGCTCGAATGAAGAAGCTGAGCTTTGTCGTCGCCGCTGCTGGCCTGATCGCGCTGGCCGCCTGCAGCAAGCAGACGCCTGCCGAGAACGCCATCGACAACAACGTCGCTGCGCTGGAAAACACCGCCGACGCGCTTGAGAACGCTGCTGACGCGACCTCGAACGAGGCCGTCGAGAGCAGCCTTGAGAACGCGGCTGACGCGGTCGAGAACGCTGCGGACGCGGAAGCGGCGAAGAAGTAATCGTTCGGCCCCGCAAGGGGTCGATCTGAATAACTTCAACGGGCGTCCCTTCTTCGGAAGGGGCGCCCGTTTTCTATGTAGCCATTTCTGTAGTGACCCGTTGGTGCCGAGCGAAGTCGAGCACATTGGCTGGGCGTGCGTGAGCGTGTCTCGACTTCGCTCGACACGAACGGCGGTTACTCCGGGTAGCGCGCTTCCACGAAATACAGCCCATCAGGCGGCGCATTGAGGCCCAGTTCTGCGCGATCGGCGGCTTCCAGCGCATCGGACAGATCGTCCGCGCTCCATCGCCCCTGCCCCACCAGCATCAGGCACCCGACCATCGACCGCACCTGATGGTGCAGAAACGATCGCGCGGCGGCCTCGATCTCGATCACGTCGTCGATCCGGCGCACATCGAGCCGGTCGAGCGTCTTGACCGGGCTTTCAGCCTGACAGTGTGCCGACCGGAAGGTGGTGAAATCGTGTAGCCCGACGAGCCGCTGGGCGGCATCGTTCATCGCCTGCGCATCAAGTTCATTGGCGACCCGCCAGGCGAGGCCATGTTCGAACGTCAGCGGCGCGCGGCGGTTGACGATGCGGTAGATGTAGCGTCGCCCGAGGCACGAGAAGCGCGCATGCCAGTCGTCCGGCACGACTTCGCATCCGAGGATTGCGACCGGCGCGGGGCGGATCAGCGCGTTGATCGCCTCCATCAACCGAAACGGCGCAATGTCCTTTGCGATGTCGACATGCGCCGTCATCGCGCGGGCATGAACCCCCGCATCGGTGCGGCCGGCGGCGTGAAGAACGACCGTCTCGCCAGTGGTGCGTGCCACGGCTTCCTCGATCGCCTGTTGAACCGTGGGACCATGCGCCTGCCGTTGCCAGCCCATGAAGGGCCGCCCGTCGAATTCGACCGTCAGGCGGAAGCGCGTCATGCCACGAGGGTGCCGGCAGGGATCGCGAATCCGCGCAGCAATTCAGCCGTGGTCATGATTCCCTTGCCTGCGCGCTGGACGAGAGACGGCCGGATTGCGCCATCGCCGCAGGCGATCAGCAACCGATCGTCGATCACCGTGCCGGGGGCGCCCTGCCCTTCCTCAACCGTCGCGGCATGGATTCGGATGCGCTCGCCGTTCAATTCGAAGAAGGCGCCGGGAATCGGATTGAAGGCCCGAATCTGCCGCTCGACCTGCGTGGCTCGCTGCGCGAAGTCGATCCGGCTCTCGGCCTTGTCGATCTTGGCGGCATAGGTCACGCCCTCGTCAGGCTGCACCACCGGCGGAAAGGCGGCGTGCTCGGCCAAAACCTCGACCATCAACTTCGCGCCCCCCTCGGCCAGTTCAACCGTCAACTCGCCCGCGGTCTTCCCGTCGATCGGCGTTTCAAACGTTGCAAGCATCGGGCCGGTGTCGAGCCCCTTTTCCATCTGCATGATGATGACGCCGGTTTTCTCGTCGCCGGCCAAGATGGCGCGCTGGACCGGCGCGGCCCCGCGCCAGCGCGGCAGCAGCGAGCCGTGGACATTGAGACAGCCGAGGCGCGGCGCCTCGAGGATCGGCAGCGGCAGGATCAGCCCATAGGCCGCGACCGCCGCGACATCCAGATCGAGCGCCGCGAACGCCGCCTGCTCGTCCGCATCGCGCAGCGTCACCGGATAGCGGACGGGCAAGCCCAGCGCCTCGGCACGCGCCTGAACCGGCGACGCGCGCAGCCCTTTGCCGCGCCCGGCGGGCCGGGGCGGCTGGCAATAGACGGCGACGATCTCGTGCCCAGCAGCGACCAGCGCGTCGAGCGTCGGCACGGCGAAATCGGGGGTTCCCATGAAGGCGATACGCATCGCGCTTCTGAAACGCTTGCACGGTCCATATGCAAGCCCATATCGCTATTCGCATGGCATCTCCCGAGATCGAAGCCCTGACGCAAGCACTGGCGCGGCTCCCCGGCCTGGGACCGCGATCGGCTCGGCGCGCGGTGCTCCACCTGCTCAAGAAGCGCGAAGCGGCGTTGACCCCGCTGCTGCATGCACTCGAACGGGTGAACGAGCGGCTGACGAGCTGCTCCACCTGCGGCAATGTCGACACGACCGATCCCTGCGCGGTCTGCGCCGATCCGCGCCGCGACACGCGGATGCTGTGCGTGGTCGAGGAAGTGGCCGATCTGTGGGCGCTCGATCGATCGCGGCTGTTTCCGGGTCGCTATCACGTGCTGGGAGGGCGGCTTTCCGCGCTCGAAGGCGTGCGGCCCGAGGATCTGTCGATCGACGCACTTGTATCCCGCGTGGCGGCCGGCGGGATCGATGAGGTGGTGCTCGCGACCAACGCCACGCTCGAAGGCCAGACCACGGCGCATTATGTCGCGGACAGGCTCGAGGCGCTGCCGGTGCGGCTCACCCAGCTCGCGCATGGCGTGCCCGTGGGCGGCGAACTCGACTATCTCGATGAAGGCACGCTTGCACAGGCATTGCGTGCCAGAAGGCCGGTCGCCTGAATTCCTTGACGATTCGCCCCGCAATACCTAGCTGAGCGGCATGGCTATCCGTCCGATCCTCGAAGCGCCCGACGCGCTTCTGCGTACCATTTCGACCCCCGTCGAGACGGTCGACGACGATCTGCGCTTGTTGATCGCGGACATGTTCGAGACGATGTACGACGCACCGGGCATCGGCCTTGCCGCGATCCAGATCGGCGTGCCCAAGCGCGTGCTGGTGATCGACCTGCAGGAAGAGGAAGATGCGGAGGGCAAGCCGATCCGCAAGCCGCTCGTCTTCATCAACCCCGAACTGTTCGATCCGTCCGACGATTTCTCGGTCTATAACGAAGGCTGCCTGTCGGTCCCCGATCAATATGCCGAGGTCGAGCGCCCGGCGATGGTCCACGCACGCTGGCTCGACGAGACCGGCGCTAAGCATGAAGAGAAGCTCGAAGGCATGCTGGCGACCTGTCTGCAGCACGAGATGGACCATCTCGAAGGCATTCTCTTTATCGACCACCTCTCGCGCCTGAAGCGCGACATGGTGATCAAGAAGCTCGAAAAAGCCCGCCGTCAGCGCCGCGCGGCCTGAGCCTCCCTAATTCGTCATTGCGAGGAGCCGCAGGCGACGCCGCAATCCATCTCCCGCGCAAGAGACGGATTGCGCCACTACGTTCGCAATGACGAGGCGTAGGTCGCCTACCCCCGCTCCTTCACCCAGTAGACGTCGTAATATTCGTCGCCCTTCGCCTTTGGGAAGCTGGCGATCCGCCGCGTCGCGCCGAGGAAGCGGCGGACCTGGTCACGGCGCAGGTCGATCGTCCAGCCATAGCCTTCGTTGATCACCCCACCGCGCACATCGGGATCGAGCCTGTGGCGCAGCAGGATCAGCACCGACCGCCCTTCCGACTTTTGAAGCGCGTGCGCCTGCGCAACGAAATCGTCGAGGCCGAGATCGCGGCGCGCGTTTCGGGTGAACGGCACGATCTTGCCGAATCGGCCTTGCCGCATCTGATAGATCGGATTGTCGAGATAATAAGGCAGCGGCTCGAGCACGTGATCGGGATCGCCCATGATGATCGCGCGATCGAGCGCGGGCCGCGCCTTGATGAAGCGCGCGACGTCGCGGCTACGGCTAAAGGGCGTGGCACCAGTGACCGCCTCGACCACGCCCTTGATTCCGCTCGGTACCTGCAGCGCCAGGATGACCGCGAAGGCGCCCCAGCCGACCTTTTCGACCACGCCCCGCCGCGCCCGCGCATCCCAGCCGATCCACGCGAGCGTCAGCATGAACAGCATCCACAGCGCCTCATGCCGGTAGAAACCGATATAGACCCCACAAAACAACAAGGTCAGGCCCACCAATGCCATCGCACCGGCGAGCAGCAGCAGCGGGCGGCGAACAAGGGTGAGCAGGCTGACAAACATCAGCGCCGACATCGCCCAGCCGAGCCAAGGTCCGGGCACGATCCCTAGCGGCGCGAGCAGCTTGGTCGGCGGGCGCAGCATTATCTCCGCAAACCACGGCGCCGGATTCGCCACGGCCCATGCAAGATCGATCAGCGTGCGCGGTGGCTGCGCGTCGGTCACGGCGTCGTTGAATGTCGGATAGACCGTCAGGAACGCCGCGATCACGGCCAGGGCGACCAGCACGGCATTGATGACCTTCACGCGCCCGCTGCCCGCATCACGCCCGCGATCGAGCAACCACACGCCCACTATGAGGCAGGCGAGGAAAGCCGAATGGACATTGGTGTTCGCCAGCAACGCGAGCGGCAGCCCGATCGTGATGCCGCGCCCGCGCCATCGCCACAAAGCCGCCACCACGAACAGCAGCAGCATCGAAATGCCGTAATTGCGCGCGATCACCGCATATTCGAAGAAGGCGGCGTGCCCGAAGGCGAACAGTGCCAGCACCGCCCAGTGAAACGGCGCGCGCCACAGCAGAAGCGCCATCGCCGCGCTCGCGACCAGCAGCGCCAGCCCCTGCAGCACCTCCATCCGCCCGGTCAGCGCATAGCCTCCGCGTAGCATCAAATGCCACAAGGCCGGATGCGCATCGCCGCGCAGCCCGCGCCACATGGCGACCACATCGTCGCCCTGCAACGCGAACGAAAGCGCGCGAACCTCATCGCGCCACACCGCATGATGGGCGATCTGGACCGCGACCAGCGCGAGCCAAAGGATGAAGATGCCAAGCCGGATCAGGCGATCATTGCCGTCCGTTCGTCCATATACCTGGGTCTTACGTCGTCTCGATCGCGCCAATGCCGCTCCCCCGATAATGATCCTTTCTTAGCCGCCCAAACTCTGGGCTGGAAATAGCCGTGATCCTTGCCTAGAGGATCGATCCTTCCAGCTGCGGGCGTGGCGGAATGGTAGACGCAGCGGATTCAAAATCCGCCGTTGGCAACAACATGTCGGTTCGAGTCCGACCGCCCGTACCAGCTTCCCCAGTATGAAAGGATCGGCCGATGGACGCGATCTCCCCCGGCAATGTCGCGGTCGTCACCGGCGCGGCAGGCGGTATCGGGCTTGCCGTCGCAAAACGGCTTGCGGCGAAGGGCATGACGGTCTGCCTGATCGACAGCGCTCCCGGCGTGATCGACGCCGCCAAGGGCATCGGCGAAGGCTTCGTCGTCGACGTGAGTGACCGGAGCGCGGTCGACAAACTGGCAGCGGACGTGCGCGATCGCTTCGGCCCCGTCGCGCTGCTGATGAACAATGCCGCGATTCATGGCGGGGCGGACAGTCTTTCGGGTGCCGACATTTGGGATCGCACGATCGCGATCAACCTGATGGGCGTCCTCAATGGCGTGCAGGCGTTCGTGCCGGCGATGATCGCAAGCGACAAGCCGGGCATCGTCATCAACACCGGCTCCAAGCAGGGCATCACCCAGCCGCCCGGCAACACCGCCTACAACGTCGCCAAATCGGGCGTGAAGGCGCTGACCGAAGGGCTGGCGCATTCCTTGCGCGAACAGACGGGCAATCGGATCAGCGCGCACTTGCTCATCCCCGGCTACACCTTCACCGGCATGACCCAGCGCGGCGGCGCGACCGAGAAGCCGGCCGCCGCGTGGAGCGCCGAACAGGTCGCCGACTTGATGATCGACCGGATCGATGTCGGCGATTTCTACATTCTCTGCCCCGACAATGATGTCACCCGCGATATGGACGAGAAGCGGATGGCGTGGGCGATAGGCGACATCATCGAGAACCGTCCTGCATTATCGCGCTGGCACCCCGACTGGCAGCAAGCCTTCGCCGATTATATGGCTGAAGAATAAGCAGCCACGGAGGGGCACTATGAGCGTCGCAGAGAATAGGGAGCTCGCGATTCGCTTCATCAATTCGATATCGTCAGGCGCGCGCGACATGAGCCTGCTCGCCGACGACGTCACTTGGTGGGTGCCGGGGCGCGGCGTGCTCGATCGCGAGACGTTTCTCACCGTGGCCAACGCCTTCCGCGCGGTGCGCGCGGGACCGTTCAAGATGGTGGTCCGCAACGTCACTGCGGAGGAGGATCGCGTTGCGGTGGAAACCCGCGGCGAAGGCCCGCTGATCGATGGCAGCATCTATGCCAACGACTATCATTTCCTGATCCGGATCGAAGGCGGCAAGATCAAGGAAATCCGCGAGCACAACAACTCGCTGATCCCCTACCTGCAGTTCGGCCACAAACTCCCGCCGATGCCGAAACTGCCGGATCCGATTCAATAAAGATCCGCCCCCGGAGGGGGAGGTGGCGCGCCGAAGGCGTGACGGAGGGGTATTGGCCGGCAGCGATGCCCTTGCGGCAAGCTACCCCTCCACCGGCTGCGCCGGTCCCCCTCCCCCTCCGGGGGAGGATTTAGGCCAGCGCCGCCCGGATGATATCCGCGTAGATATCCGCCAGCGCCTCGATGTCGGCCACCGCCGCCGCCTCGTCGAGCTTGTGCATCGTCGCATTGGGCAGGCCGAATTCCACCACCGGGCACAGGCGCGACAGGAAGCGGGCGTCGCTCGTCCCGCCCGTCGTCGACAATTCGGGATCGATCCCCGTACGCTCGCGGATCGCGTCCGCCACCAGCGTCGAAAGCGCGCCCGGCTTCGTGACGAAACTCTCGCCCGAGACGATGCCGCGGACATTAGCGGTCGGCGCATGGGCCTTCACGATCGCTTCGACCCGCGCGATCAGATCGACGCCGCGATGTTCGTCGTTGAAGCGGATGTTGATCCGCGCGCGGGCCGCGCCGGGGATCAGGTTGGTCGCGCCATTGCCGACGTCGACCGTGGTAATCTCCAGGTTCGACGGCTGGAACCAGTCATTGCCGTCGTCGAGGTGCAGCTTCGCCAGCGCGTCGAGCGCGGCGATCAGGCGCGGCACGGGATTGTCGGCCAGATGCGGATAGGCGACATGCCCCTGCGTCCCCGGCACCTCGATCCAGATATTAACCGAACCGCGCCGCCCGATCTTGACCATGTCGCCGAGCCGGTGGGTCGAGGTCGGTTCGCCGACAAGGCACAAGTCAGGCCGGATGCCGCGCGCCGCCATCCAGTCGATCAGAGCGACCGTGCCGTACGTCGCCGGCCCTTCCTCGTCGCCGGTGATGATCAGGCTGAGCGTGCCGTGATGTTCCGACACCCGATCGGCCGCCGCGACGAAGGCGGCGATCGCCCCCTTCATGTCGACCGCGCCGCGCCCGTAGAGCAGGTCACCCCGGATCGCGGGGACGAACGGATCGGCCGACCAGCCCTCCCCTGCCGGCACCACGTCGGTATGCCCCGCAAAGGCGAAATGCGGCGCGCCATGCCCGCGCATCGCAAACAGATTCTCGATCGGCCCGTCGGGCGCCTCGCCGGCGGCGAAGCGATGCACGGTGAAGCCGATCCCCTCCAGCACGTGCGCCAGTACGCCCATCGCGCCCGCATCGGCGGGGGTGACGCTGGGACAGGCGATCAGGCGTTCGGCAAGGGCGATCGGATCGAGCGACATGAAACCTCTATTTGTCGGGCGCTGGGCTATTAACCGAAAAGCCCGCGCTGTCGAACCAGATGTCGGATTTCGCGCCGGTCTTCGGATCGACGACGCGCAGCACGTCATGCCCGCGCAGTTCTTCGCGCCCCGCGACGCGCAGGCCAGATGCATTGGCCAGCAGATATTCCTCACCCAGCAGGATCGGTCTGTAGGCGGTCTGCGGCCCCTTCCCGTCGCCGGTCGCGCGCAGCGCCGTCATCAGGCCGCGCGCGATCGCGGTCGCCTCATCGGCTTTGTCGGGAAGGCCCATCATCCGATAGACCGCAACCGCGATCAGATGCGCTTCGATATCGACATAAGCAACGTCGAGCCGCTTCACCGCAATATCGAGCGCGAGCCCGACCTTCCCCTCGCGCAACGCCGCATAAGCCGGCGCGGTATCGAGCCGATCGAACCCGTCATAGCCCGATAGGCGGGTATAGCTTTGCCGGAAGGCGGCATAGTCGATCGCGGTGTCGCCATCTCGCAGGCGGCGGACGAACCTGGCATAATCGCTGTTGGGATCGATCTTCGCCGAAAGCGTTGCGCGCCGGCCGGTTTCGCGCGCGGATACGGGGGCAGCCTGCGTGACCGCGATCAGACACAGCATCCCCCAGCGCAACATCACCCTTCCCTTCATGCCCCGATGTGCCACCATAACCATGGGAGGACCATATGCCGCGCATCGATCTAGACGCCGTTCCACAGACCAACGCCACCGGATATCCGGCGCCCTATTCGAACGACGTCCAGAACCGGTTCTATCGCCGCCTAGCGCCGGCGACCGGAATAACCGATTTCGGGGCGAGCCATGTCGTGCTGAAACCCGGCGGCTGGTCCGGCCAGCGCCACTGGCACGAAGGCGAAGACGAGCTGGTCGTGATGATCGCGGGCGAGGCGGTTCTGATCGACGACAACGGTCGCACGACCGTTGGCCCGGGGGACGTGCTCGCCTTTCCCAAGGGGGATGGCAACGCCCACCACCTCGTCAACGAAAGCGAGGCCGACTGCGTGTTCGTGGCGATCGGAAAACCGAGCAGCACCGACTGCCACTATCCCGACATCGACATGCACCTGAGCGACGGCGCGTATCGGCGCAGGGATGGGACGCCTTACTGAACCGCCCGCTCAAACTTGTCGATGATCCACGCCTCGCGCGAAGCGCCTTCCAGCCATTCGACCATGAACGGATGCGCACGCACCGCCTCGCAATACGCCGCCGCCAGCGCTGGAAGCGGGATCGAATAGGTGTGGAAGCGCGTCACCACCGCCGAGAACATGATGTCCGCCGCGCCGAACGCGCCGAAAAGATAGTCTCCGCCCGCGCCGAACCGCGTGCGCGCCTGATCCCACAGCGAGGTGATCCGCTGCACATTGGCCTGGACCTCGGGCGGCAGCGGCTCGGGCGGATAGACGTGGCGCAGATTCATCGTGCAGTGGCGACGCAGGTCGACATAGCCGGCATGCATCTCTGCCGAGATCGAGCGTGCAAAGGCACGCGCCGCAAAATCGGTGGGCCAGAAGCGATCGAGGCCCACCTTGTCCGCGAGATGATCGATGATCGCGGTCGATTCCCAGACAGGCACGTCGCCGTCCCACAGAATTGGCACCTTGCCGTTCGACGGTGCAAAATCGGGCTCCTGCCGACGCGCATCCCAGGCATCGTCATAGAGCGGGGCCACGACCTCCTCGAACGGCAGGCCCGACTGCTTGACCGCCAGCCAGCCGCGCAGGGACCAGCTGCTATACGCCTTGTTGCCGATAAAAAGCTTCAGCATCGATCGTCCCCTCCCCTTCTCGCCGGAATCCTTAGCCCCCGCGTATCCACGCCGCCACCAGGAAGGCGGTGACGATCAACAGCAGGATCGTCAGCAGCGACCAGGGGATCAGCCCCGGACGCCCCGGAACGCGCCGGCGCAGCGCGACACGCTCGCCGATCATCGTCACTATGGTGAGCACGCCTAAAATCAGCGCAGGGATCGCATAGTCTGATTGCACGTTCGGCCCCATGCGTCATGATACCGTATCGCTTCAATAGGGAGATTTGGATTGCGCCATCTATTGCTTGCCGCCGCCGCTTTGGCCGCGGTGCCCGCCATCACGATCGCGGCCAAGCCGCTTTCCAATCCCGGCATCCTGACGGCTGTGGCCGATCCGCAGCGCAGCGAGGCGGATCGCGCCCGCGATAAATATCGCCACCCGGTCGAAACACTCGAATTCTTTGGCATCCAGCCGACCCAGACTGTGATCGAATATCAGCCCGGCGGCGGCTGGTTCACCGCCATCCTCGCTCCCATGCTGCGCGAAAAGGGCAGCTATATCGCCATGCCGAGCGAGCGGGGCGCCGCGAGCTTCAAGACACTGGCGGAAAAGAATGTCGGCTTCTGGGGTCCGATTACCGCTTATTCGTTCAGCAACACCGCACCGAGCACGATCCCCGCCGGCACCGCCGATCGCGTGGTGACGTTCCGGAACGTCCACAATATGATCATGGCGGGCGAGCCGGTCGCGGCGAAGGCGTTCGGTGACTTCTATGCCGCACTGAAGTCGGGCGGCATCCTGGGCGTCGAGGATCATCGCTTGCCCGAAGAAAAGGACAGCGCGCTGGAAAAATCGAGCGGCTATATCAAGAAGTCGACCGTGATCCGCCTCGCGACCGCCGCAGGCTTCAAGCTGGTCGGCGAATCCAAGGTCAATGCGAACCCGAAGGACACGCATGACTGGCCCGAGGGCGTGTGGACGCTGCCGCCAACCTACAAGCTGGGTGACAAGGACCGCGCCAAATATCAGGCGATCGGCGAAAGCGATCGCTTCCTGCTGAAGTTTGTGAAGCCGTAACCTGCTAAATCCTACCCCGCCAGGGCGAGGTGACGCTGAAAGCGACGGAAGGGGGGGGATACGGCCAACCAACGGCTCGCGTCCTCCCCCTCCGTCAGCTGCGCTGACACCTCCCCCTGACGGGGGAGGATGAAGGTAAACTTACTTCAGCTTGTCGATCTGCGCCTGCATGGCAGCGAGCTGCGCCTTGAGGGTGTCGACTTCGCTCGTCTTGTCGTCCGACGTCGCGGGCTTGGCCGCATCGGCGGGCTTGCCGCCCTTGGGTTGGAAAGCCGACGCAGCCGCTTCGAACATCGCCATGTTGCGCTTGGCGATTTCGGCGAACGGGCCGCCCGAAAAGGCACCTTCCATCGCGCTGCGGAACTGCTGCTGGTTGCGGCGGAACGCGTCCATCGACGCTTCCAGATATTGCGGCACCATCGACTGCATCGAATCGCCGTAGAGCGAGATCAACTGGCGCAGGAAACTGACCGGAAGCATCGTCTGCCCACGCGTTTCTTCTTCCATGATGATCTGGGTCAGGACGTTATGGGTGATGTCCTCTTCAGTCTTCGCGTCGATGACCTTGAAGTCCCGGCCCTCGCGCGTCATCGTCGCAAGATGATCGAGCGTGATGTAGCTGGAAGTCTCGGTATTATAGAGCCGGCGATTGGCATATTTTTTGATTATGACCGTGCCCGTGCCGTCCGTCGCTTTCGCCATGCTCCCCCACCTTTCGAAATGCGCGTCTGACCAATGACTGAAGCCATAGCACCGAATCTTGCCGCGCCGCAACACAGGCCGCGCCCCCTGCCCCTGTTCCTGCACATGCTGCGCAGCGAAACCCAGGGACAGCCCGAACGGCTACGCAATGCCCTGGAAGGGTTGAAGACCTATCAGCAGGCGGAACGGCCGATACGCGGGCAAAGCGGCACGATCGCCGCAAGCGCAGGGCGCGCTACTTTGCGTGACTTTGGCGGCACCGGCCGGCCGGTCATCTTCGTGCCGTCGCTGATCAACGGATCCGAGATCCTCGATCTGGCCCCGCACAATTCGCTTATGCAATGGCTGGCGGACGAAGGGCTGAGGCCGCTTCTGCTCGACTGGGGAACGCCTGAGCCCGACGAGCGCGATCTGACGATCGGCGGCCATGTCGAAACGCTACTCCTCCCCCTGATCGACGCGGTCGGACCGGACACTGCGATTGCGGGCTATTGCCTGGGTGGCACGATGGCGCTGGCAGCGGCTGCGCTGCGGCCGGTCAGCGGCGTCGCGCTGATCGCCGCGCCGTGGGACTTCAGCGGATTTCCGGCCGACTCGCGAACGAACCTCGGGGAATTGTGGGAGAAGGCCCGCCCGACTTCGGAGGGTCTGGGCCTGCTGCCGCTCGAAGTTCTGCAGCAAGCATTCTGGGGCCTGGACCCCGCCCGTACGGTGGAGAAGTTCGTGCGCTTCGGCCGGCTCGATCCCGACGCCGCGCTCGAAGGCGATTTCATCGCCGTGGAGGACTGGGCCAATGCCGGCGCGCCCCTGACGATGGCAGCAGCGCGCGAACTGATGGAGACGCTGATGGCGGGCAATGCGAGCGGCGAAGGACGCTGGGAGGTCGGTGGTCGCATGATCCGCGCCGAGACGCTGCAGATGCCGATCCTGAACGTCGCGTCGACCACCGACCGTATCACGCCAGCCGCCACCGCCTGGCGCGGCGGCACGCGGATCGAACTGGTCGAAGGGCATGTTGGCATGATCGTCGGGAGGCGGGCGAAAGCATCGCTCTGGCCCCGGCTTCGCGACTGGCTTTCGCAGTTGCGGAATAGCTGATAGGCCCGCCCGTCGCAGGGCAATGCACCGCGATTCGAGCAGAAGACGCAGAATCTTCGCTTGTGCGGCAAGAAGGAGCGACTTTCAGGATGGACATCGTCATCACCGGTGCCAAGCGCACCCCCGTCGGCAGTTTCATGGGTGCTTTCGGCACCACCCCAGCGCATCTGCTGGGCAAGACCGCGATCGAAGCGGCGCTGATCCAGGCGGGCGTCGCCCCGGCCGAAGTGCAGGAAGTCCTGCTCGGCCAGATCCTCACCGCCGCGCAGGGGCAGAACCCGGCGCGTCAGGCGGCGATGGCGGCGGGCATCCCGCAGGAAGCGACCGCAGTCGGCATCAACCAGCTGTGCGGCTCCGGTCTGCGCGCGGTGGCGCTCGCGGCCCAGTCGATCCGCTGCGGCGATGCGCGCATCGTGGTCGCGGGCGGGCAGGAAAGCATGTCGATGGCCCCGCATGCGCAATATCTGCGCGGCGGCGTGAAAATGGGCCCGGTCAGCTTCATCGATACGATGACGCATGACGGCCTGACCGACGCCTTCAACAATTATCACATGGGCGTCACCGCCGAGAACCTGGCCGAAAAGTATCAGGTGACCCGCGAGGAGCAGGATGCCTTCGCCGTCGGCAGCCAGAACAAGGCTTCGGCCGCACGCGCATCGGGCCGTTTCAGGGACGAGATCGTTCCCGTGACGATCAAGGGGCGCAAGGGCGATACGATCGTCGAGAATGACGAATATATCCGCGACGGCGCGACGATCGAGTCGGTTGCCGGCCTGAAGCCGGCCTTCAAGAAGGACGGTAGCGTGACCGCGGCCAATGCCAGCGGCATCAACGACGGCGCTGCCGCGATCGTGGTGATGTCGGGCAAGGATGCCGCCGATCGCGGTGCCCCCGTTCTGGGCCGCATCGCCAGCTGGGCGACGTGCGGCGTCGATCCGGCGATCATGGGCATAGGCCCGGCCCCCGCGACGCGCATCGCGCTCGAAAAGGCCGGCTGGACGCTGAACGACCTCGAACTGATCGAAGCGAACGAAGCCTTCGCAGCGCAGGCGCTGTCAGTCGGCAAGGAACTCGGCTGGAATCCCGACATCGTCAACGTCAACGGCGGCGCGATCGCGATCGGCCATCCGGTCGGCGCATCGGGCGCCCGCGTGCTGACGACGCTGCTCTACGAAATGCAGAAGCGCGACGTGAAGAAGGGTCTGGCGACCCTGTGCATCGGTGGTGGCATGGGCATCGCCATGTGCATCGAGCGTTAGGTTAAATCCTCCCCCGCAAGGGGGAGATGGCGCTGAAAGCGACGGAGGGGGAGGACGGCGACCAACAAGCGGCGCGCGTCCTCCCCCTCCGTCAGCTGCGCTGACACCTCCCCCTGGCGGGGGAGGATTTCACTTCGGGTTGGTTTTCAGCCAATCGAGGACGTTCTCCGGCGCGCTGACGCCATAGGGATCTTCGTCCGATCCATCGTCGTTGATGCCGGGTTCCTCGAACCAGGCGACGACCTTGCCGTCGTCGACCACCATCGCATAGCGCCACGAACGATCGCCGAAGCCAAGATGGTCCTTGTTGATCAGCATGCCCATGCGGCGGGTGAAATCGCCCGATCCATCGGGCAGCAGCTTGGTCTTGCTGAGCCCCAGATTCTTGCCCCACTGGAACATCACGAAGGCATCGTTGACCGAGAGGCAGTAAACCTCGCTGGCGCCGGCGGCCTTCAGATCGTCATAGCTGCGTTCATAGGCCGGGCACTGCTCGGTCGAACAGGTCGGTGTGAAGGCGCCGGGGAGCGCGAACACGACGTTGCGGCCCTTGCCGAGCAGATCGCCGGTCTGGACATCCTGCCAGCGGAACGGGTTCGGCCCTTCGACGGTCTCGTCGCGGACGCGGGTCTTCAGGGTAACGTTGGGAACTTCGCGGCCCAGCATGGCTCACTCCTCATTATCGTGCGGTGAGACGGATATGCCGAGAGATCGTTGATCGATCAAATTGGAAAGTCGGGTTTCAGTAATCGAAACCCTCGTTCAATCCCTACCGGATCGGCCCCTCGGCACGCCCTTGAACGAACTGGTCAACATAAGGGTTGCCGCTGTCGTAAAGCCGGTCGCGCGGCCCGCGCCAGATGATCTTGCCCTGGTAGAGCATGGCCACGCGGTGCGCGATCTTGCGCGCCGAGGCCATGTCGTGGGTGATCGTGAGCGCGGTGACGCCCAGATCCTCGACCAGGCTGACGATCAGATCGTTGATCACGTCGGCGCGGATCGGATCGAGCCCGGTGGTCGGCTCATCGAAGAAGATGATCTCCGGCCGCGGCGCGATCGCGCGGGCCAGCGCGACGCGCTTCTGCATACCCCCCGAAAGCTCGCTGGGGCGCAGATCGAGGATCTTGGACGACAATCCGACACGTTCGAGATTTTCGGCCGCGATCTTGCGCATGTTCGTCGCATCGCGCGCCTTGCCCTGCGTTAGCGCGAAGGTGACGTTGCGCCAGATCGGCAGCGAATCGAACAGGGCCGATCCCTGGAACAGCATGCCGAACTTGGCGCGCATCTTTTCCAGATCGCGCCCACGCAGGCCGACGACGTCCTGCCCGTCGATCCGGATCGACCCGCGATCGGGCTTCACCAGCCCGAGGATGCATTTGAGCGTGACCGATTTGCCGCTGCCCGACTGTCCGATGATCGCCATCGATTCGCCGCGCTCGATCTCGAGGTTGATGCCGTCGAGGACGCAATTGTCGCCGAATGTCTTGGCGACGCCTTCGAGAACGATCTTATGGTCCGCCATCATCCGAACGCCACCAGCGTGATGATCATGTTCGACAACAGGATCAGGATGAAGGCGGATACGACCGCGTCGGTGGTCGCCCGGCCGACCCCCGCCGCGCCGCCCTTTGCCTTGAAGCCATGATAACAGCCCATCAGCGCGATGAAGAAGCCGAAGAAGCCCGATTTGACCAAGGCCATCTGCAGGTCGGTCGCGGTCAGAAACTGACGGGTCGTGTTGAGATAGCCGGCGGCATTGAAATCGAGCTTATAGACTGCGGTGAAATAACCGCCAAAGATGCCGATCGCATTGGCGATCAGGACCAGCAACGGGACTGCGATCAATCCCGCGATGATGCGCGGCGCGATCAGATAGCGGAACGGATCAGTGCGCAAAGTCGTCAGCGCATCAAGCTGCTCGGTGACGCGCATCGTGCCGATTTCGGCCGCCATCGCCGAAGAGACACGCCCTGCGACCATCAGGCCGACAAGCACCGGCCCCAGTTCGCGCACCATGCCCAGCACCACGACCGCCGGCACCGTCGAGGTCGCATTGAAGCGCGAACCGGCCGTGTAGATCTGCTGCGCGAGCGCGGCGCCCGAGAAGATCGCCGTCATGCCGACGACAGGCAGCGACAACCAGCCCAGCAGAAGCAGCTGCTCCAGGATACGACCCGGATAATAAGGCGGGCGGACGGAGTGGCTGATCGCCTTCCAGGCGAAGATCGCGAGCCGGCCGAGCTCCGCCAGCGCCCCGATCAGCAATCGGCCTATCGAGGCGAACAATCCTATGACGGCACTCAAATCGCGGACTTCCGTGCTATTTCCAGACGCGCTGATAGCGGGAGCCTAGCCCGGTCAGCAACTCATATTGCGACATGCCTGTCGCCGCGGCGGCGGCGGGCAGATCATGGTCGATTTCCAGCCAGTCGCCCGCAGCCAGATCGGCATCGCCCAGATCGACTGCGATCAGATCCATCGACACCCTTCCGGCCAGCGGCAGGACGCGATCGCCGCCGCGCGCGAAGCCATGCCCGGCAAAGGCGCGAAAATAGCCGTCGGCATAGCCGAGGTTGAGGATCGCGACGCGGGTCGGGCGGGTCGCCGTGAAGGTGGCGCCATAGCCCACCGTCTCGCCGGCCAGCACGTCTCGGACCTGCAATATCTCCGCTTCGATCCGCGCGACCGGGGCGATATGCCCTTCGGCCTCGGCACGCGGGATACCACCGTAGAGCGCAAGGCCGGGGCGCGTCAGATCGAAGCCATAATCCGTGCCCAGGCAGATGCCGGCCGAATTGGCCAAGCTGTAGCGCTGCGCCGTGATCGCACCGCGCAGTTCGACGAAGCGGGCGAGTTGAAGATCGTTGAGCGGATGGCCGACCTCGTCAGCGCAGGCGAGGTGACTGAGCAGAGTGTCGATCAGGAGACCGTCGAGCAGGCCCGACCGCACCTCTTCGATCGACAGGCCCAGCCGGTTCATGCCGGTATCGACCATCACGTCGCAGGGGCGCTCGGGTGCGGCCTCCTTCCAGCGTGCGACCATTTCCGCGCTGGCAAGGACAGGCCGCGCGCGACTGGCGAGCGCGACGGCCATATCGGTGGACCGCACGCCGTGAAGGACGGCGAGCGACGCCGCGTGCGGCAGATCGCCGAGCGCCAGCGCCTCGCCCCAACTCGCGACGAAGAAGTCGCGGCATCCCGCCTCGGCGAGGCGCGCGGCCACTTCGCGCGCGCCGAGCCCGTAGCCATCGGCCTTGATCGCCGCCCCTGCGGGCGCCCCGCCCCGCGCACCCAGCCAGCGCCAGTTGGCGACGAGCGCGTCGCTGTCGAGGATCAGGCGGAGCGGAGGATCATAGAGAGGCACATCCCGCCGATAGCGGGCGGGGCCGATCTATTCCAGTTCCTTCCCGCTCGTCTCGGGCAGGCCGAACAAAGTCACGACGAAGGCGAGCGCCACCACCGCGATCGTGTACCACAGTCCGGCAAACGGATCGCCGGTGCGCGCGACGATATATTGGCTGATGAAGGGCAGGAAACCGCCGAAATAGCCTGTGCCGATGTGATAGGGCACCGACATGGAGGTGTAGCGCACCCGCGCCGGGAACAGTTCGACCAGCAGGGCCGCGACAGGGCCGTAGGTCATCCCTGACAGAAAGCCGATCCCGACGATACACAGCATCATCTTCACGAAGGCGCCGGCGGACGGCGTGATCTTCTCGAGCTTGTAGCCCGCATTCGCAAGCGCGGTTTCCAGCGCTGCGGCGTCACGCGCGTCGACAGGCTTGCCGCCGATCGTCACTGCGGGTGCGGCGCCAGGCACACCCTCCACCTTTGTGTAGGCGACGCCCTTCTTGGACAAGGTGTCGAGCACCTGCCCGCAGGGCGTCTCCTGCCCCTTCGTGGCGAAAGGATCGTAGCGGCAGTCGCTGCCGGTCACGACCACAGGCGCGCGCTCCATCGCCTCGGCGAGGCCGGGATTGCCCGCCGCCGCCATCCAGTGGAACAGCGGGAATAGGAGCAGCATCGTCAGCGCGTAGCCGATCAGGATCGGCTTCTTGCGCCCCACCTTGTCGGACAGCCAGCCGAACAACACGAACCAGAACAGGCTGAACACCGCGCCGCCGCCGACGATCAGCCGCGCTGGCGTGTCCTCGATCCTGAGCGCGCTCTGGATGAAGTAAAGTGCCTGGAACTGCGCGGTATACCAAATGACGGTCAAACCGGCGGCGATCCCGAACAACGCTACCAGAATGCGGCGCCACTTGGCCCAACTATCAAAACTTTCCTTGAGCGGGTTGGCGGCGACCTCGCCGGCATCCTTCATGGCCTTGAAGACCGGGCTTTCCTTGAGCTTCAGGCGCACCCACAAGGAGATGGCGAGCAATATCAGCGAGAAGAGGAACGGCACACGCCAGCCCCACTCCGCAAACTCTTCTTTCGATAGAAACACGTTCGACGTGAGCACGACGATCAGGCTCAGCAGGAAACCGCCGATCACGCCGGCCTGGATGAAGCTGGTGTAGAAACCGCGGCGATGGCGCGGCGCATGCTCAGCGACATAGATCGCCGCCCCGCCATATTCGCCGCCCAGCGCGAGCCCCTGCAAAATGCGCAGGAAAACGAGCAGCACAGGCGCCAACACTCCGATCGTCTCATAGGTCGGCAGCACGCCGACCAGCGCGGTTGCGACGCCCATCATCGCGATGGTGACGAGGAAGGTATATTTGCGGCCGAGCCTGTCGCCCAGCACGCCGAACAGCAAAGCACCCAGCGGCCGCATGCCGAAGCCAACGCCGAAACTGGCGAGGAAGATCAGGAAGCTGACGGCGGGGTTGTCGGACGGGAAGAAATGGCCCGCGACGATATTGGCGAGCGTGCCGTAAACGAAGAAGTCGTACCATTCGAACACGGTGCCGAGCGTCGAAGCGAAGATCACCAGCCGATCGCGCTTTGCGTCAAACGCCACTTCGGCAGTCGCCATGTCCGAAACTCTCCCAAAAGTCCGTTATTTTCACTCTGGCTATGCGAGCGTCGGCCGCGCGGCAAGCGCGACGATGGAACGTCCGATATCTCAATACGTTGGGGGCCGGAACGATACCGGAGAATTGCCATGAAGAAACTGATCCTCACCAGTTCGGCCGCACTGCTCGCCCTGGCGCTCGCAGGCTGCGGCCCCAAGACCGACAAGGCTGCGGCCGACGCGTCGAACGTCGCCAGCAACGCGATGGACGATGCCAGCGCCATGGCGGGCAACGCCGTCGAGGACGTAAAGGGCGCGGTCATGCCTACGCCGACGGGCCAGGAGTTCATCAACACCGCCGCCAAGAGCGATGCCTTCGAAATCGAAGCCGCGAAATATGCCGCCACCAATTCGGCGCGCGACGACGTGAAGGCGTTTGCGGGCGAGATGGTGAAGGCGCACACCGGGTCGACCGCCAAGATCAAGGCCGCCGCCGCCGAGGCGAATCTAACCCCCGACGCGACCCTCACCGACGACCAGACGAAGGATCTGGCCGATCTGAAGGCGCTGAAGGGCAAGGACTTCGACAACAAATATGTCTCGGGCCAGATCGCCGCGCATCTCGATGCGCTGACGCTGATGCAGGGCTATGCGAAGGATGGCGATACGCCCTCGCTGAAAAAGGCGGCGGGCGAGATCGCACCGGCCGTCTCCCAGCACCTCGAAATGATCCGTGCGATCGACGCCAAGAAGGACTGACGCTCCTTCCAGCAGCGTCCCCACCTCTGTCATGCTGAACTTGTTTCAGCATCCACCAAGAGGCTGAGGCTGAACGAGAGGCTCCTGACGCAACCGTCGGGAGCCTCTCTCATTTCGTCCACGTGACAGGGTGGATGCTGAAACAAGTTCAGCATGACGGCTTTGGCCTTACGTCCGGTAGGGTTGAAATCGCTCCCCCTGTTCCCATCTCCCAGCCGTCGGCCGTGCCCAGTCGGGGCGGCAGGCGAAGGTCCGGCGGATTGTCTGCGGGCCGAATTGGTCAATCGCTTTTCGAAGGAACAGACCCTCTATGCGTACCCTTGATTTCGCCCCCCTGCTGCGGTCCTCGATCGGTTTCGAGAATCTCAATCGCCTGGTCGACTTTGCGACCCGTGGTGAGGGCGACAGCTATCCCCCTTATAATATCGAGAAGACGGGCGACGGCGCCTATCGCATCCAGATGGCGCTCGCCGGCTTCAGCCGTGATGAGATCGACGTCACGGTGCAGGACAATGTTCTGGTAATCATCGGCCGCGCCGGCGAGCAGACCGAAGGTGCCGATGCGCCCCAATACCTGCATCGCGGCATCGCCAAGCGCGCGTTCGAGCGCCGCTTCCAGCTCGCCGACACCATCAAGGTGACCGCGGCGGGCTATGAGAACGGCCTGCTCAACGTGTCGCTGGTGCGCGAAATCCCCGAGCACAAGAAGCCGCGCCGCATCGCGATCGATGGCGTCGAGCCTGCTCAGGTGATCGACGCCACGCCGGAGAAGGCGGCGGCGTAAGCGTCACGTCGCCCTAGGAAACAGGAAGGCCGGGTCCGCAAGGATCCGGCCTTTTTTGCTTGGCGGTCACCCCCCTCTACCCACCTCGTCATTGCGAGCGTAGCGAAGCAATCCAGGCCCGCATGTGAGAGGCGCGCGACCAACTCCAGTGCAGGCCTGGATTGCTTCGTCGCCTTCGGCTCCTCGCAATGACGAGGTGAATGGGAACAGGTTGCCTAAGCGATGATATCGGGGATCAGCATATCCTCGAGCATCGCAATCTCATCCTTGAGGCGGAGCTTGCGCTTCTTGATGCGCGCGACCTGAAGCTGATCGACCGCATTGGCCGACAGCAGCGCGTCGATCGCCGAATCGAGATCGCGATGCTCCTGCCGCATCAATTCGATCCGCCGTAGAATCAACTCGCTGTCCAAGGCGGCCGTCTCCTCATTCCCCGTCCGCGATTCTAGCGGGAAAGACGCACCATGCTCAAGCGCAGAGAGGCCGACGCCCAAGCTTTGCAATTCGTTACGCCGATGGCGCGACCAATCGGGTCCGGGGAAGGATTGATGTCGTTTTTATGACGCGACACGACTCGGAAAGCGTGATTTACTCGTCCGTCTGTCGGTGATGAAAGGAGAACATGCCAAATGTTGACCACTCACTCGTCCGCCCTTCAAGCCAAGCATGCCGGTATCGAGGCACGCATCGCGGCCGAAAGTCGCAGGCCGTCGCCCGATGACATCCTGATTGCCAATCTCAAGAAACAGAAGCTTCGACTCAAGGAAGCGATCGCGCGGCTCTAACGCCCGGAATGGGCGGCGCTCTATAGCTCCGCCCTTCATTCCCGCTTTCTAATAGCTACCTACGCCGACAGGCGGAGGCCAGGTCGTTCACGCGCGACTTCAGTCAACCCTGAAGCCTGGGCGCCGCAACGGCTTGGTCGCGGCCGCAAGGCGCGGCGGCAAAGATCTGGCGAGCGGCTGGCGCGCGAGCAAGGGATTGATCGGCAGCGCGAAGGTGACGCCGAAGCGCTTGCCTTCGACCCAGGCGATCTCGCCACGAACCGGCGGCAGGCCGCGCATCTCGACATCGACGATCGCACCCTGATCATAGATCGTGTCGGAAACCGCCATCAGCCCGGTTGCGGAAAGATCGCGTATGCGGATCGGCTGGCGTGGCCGTGCGACATCGCCACACGCACTGATCGCCCCGAGCAGCATCATCCGCTGCCGCGGCTTGCGCCGATCCTGATCGCCTCTGTTCGCTGCTCGCCTGGTCATTCTCTGCCGTCCAATCGCACCGCTATCGGCGC
This sequence comes from Sphingomonas montanisoli, assembly GCF_008274695.1. Taxonomy (GTDB): domain Bacteria; phylum Pseudomonadota; class Alphaproteobacteria; order Sphingomonadales; family Sphingomonadaceae; genus Rhizorhabdus; species Rhizorhabdus montanisoli. Next base: position 667,036 of record NZ_VTOU01000001.1, read on the forward strand.
CATTTCAGCAGCGAATGTTGGACAAAAGATTAAAGGGCGGAAAAACCGCCCCAAACCTATTCGTCGCGCGAGATTTTTTCGTTCCGCTCGTGGCGCTCCTGCGCCTCGACCGTCATCGTCGCGATCGGGCGGGCTTCGAGCCTCCCAAGCGAGATCGGCTCGCCGGTGACTTCGCAATAGCCATATTCGCCTTCCTCGATTCGGCGCAGCGCAGCGTCGATCTTGGAGATCAGTTTGCGCTGCCGATCACGCGTGCGAAGCTCGATCGACCAATCGGTCTCCGACGACGCCCGGTCGGTCAGGTCTGCCTCGCGCAGGGTATCGGTCTGCAACTGCTGCAGCGTACCCGCCGACTCGCGGAGGATCGAATCCTTCCATGCGCGCAACTTGCCCCGGAAATAGGTCAGTTGCCGTTCGTTCATGAAGGGTTCTTCGGAAGACGGCCGGTATCCGTCGTCCATTTCGAAATGCGGAACCTTATCCGGATTCGTAACGCCACTCAGCAACGTCGCCATCCTATTCACCGCTCTTATACGGTGTCGGAGTTGCCGCCCTACGGCCGCTCCTCGACCTCTGCCCGAGCGGGCCTATAGACAGGCGTTAACGCGCGCACAAGCGGCCCTTGCGAGTCATTCACAGCTTTTTATTCAGCGCGAAGCCCCGATCGTTGCGCACGACCGGGGCTCCTTGAACCTACTATTTGGGTGATTAGTTCTGACCGGCGGGCGCAGCAGCACCCTTGGCGGCCGCTTCGAGCTGCGCGGCGGTCATGCCGATAACCGCGCCGTTCGGCCCCTTGGCCAATGCAGACTTGGGCAACTTCGCCTTGGCGTTGGCGGTGGCGACGACGACATTTTCGCCTTCGATCGCCTCGATCTTGCCTACCGCACCGCCCTGCGGATCGCTGACCGTGGTGCCGGGCTGCAGCGACGCGAGGAACTCGGCCTGCTGATCCGCGCCAGCACCCTTGGCGGCGGCTTCCAATTCGGCCTTGGTCATGCCGATCAGAAGTGCCTTGTCACCTTTTGCGAAGGCCGAGACAGGAACGGTTGCCTTGACCACACCGGTGTCGATCACGGCATTCGTGCCATCGGTCGATGCGATCGTGCCGACCGCGCCGCCCTTCACGTCGGTAACTGTCGCGCCAGCGGCGACATTGGCCGTGGCTGTTGCGGCCGGAGCCGTCGCGGGGGCCGCTGCAGGTGCCGCCGCGTCCTGCGCAAGCGCCGGTGCCGCAGCCGCGGTCAGGAACGCCGAGGCAAGAAAAACAGCTCGCAAAGTCACAATGTTCACTCCTTGCAATTGATACTCGTAGGAAATGACTCCTCAATCGCGATCAAAGTTCCACCTTTCAGCGGCGAAACGAGCCTCCGCCAAGGCAATGCGTCGAAATGCAGAATACCAAGAGCGTTGCGCGGGGTCGCGCGCGAAGCCATAGGGCAGGCATGCACGACATTCGCCTGATCCGGGACGATCCCGCCGCTTTCGACACCGCCCTCGCCCGCCGTGGCGCTGCCTCGCAGAGCGCCGCGCTGATCTCGCTCGATGAACGCAGCCGTGCGATCACGACCGAGTTGCAGGCCGCCCAGGCGCGCCGCAACGAGGCGTCGAAGGCGATCGGCCAGGCCAAGGCGCAGAAGGACGAGGCGACCGCCACTGCCATGATGGCGGAGGTGGCGGCGCTCAAGGAGAAGATGCCCGCACTCGAAGCCGAAGGTGCGCAGATCGATGCCGATCTCAACGCCGCCCTTGCCGCGATCCCGAACCTGCCCGCCGAGGACGTGCCCGATGGCGCGGACGAGGACGGCAATGTCGAGCAGCATCGCTGGGGCAATCCGCCCGACTTCGATTTCGAGGCGAAGGAGCATCCCGACTTCGCCGACAAGCTGGGCCTCGATTTCGAAGCCGCCGCAGCGATCTCGGGTGCGCGCTTCGCGATCCTCAAGGGCGGCATCGCGCGGCTCCAGCGTGCGCTCGGCCAGTTCATGCTCGACCGGCAGACCGCACGCGGCTTTACCGAAGTCATCCCGCCGCTGCTGGTGCGCGACGAGGCGATGTTCGGCACAGGACAGCTCCCCAAGTTCGCCGAGGATCTGTTTCAGACGACCGACGGGCGCTGGCTGATCCCAACCGCCGAGGTGAGCCTGACCAACATGGTGCGTGAGCAGATCCTGGCCGAGACCGAGCTGCCGACCAGGCTGACCGCCCTCACCCCCTGCTTCCGTTCCGAAGCGGGCGCGGCCGGGCGCGACACGCGCGGGCTGATTCGCCAGCACCAGTTCGACAAGGTCGAGCTGGTCGCGATCACCACACCCGAACAGTCCGATACGGTGCACGAAGAAATGACCCGCGCCGCCGAAGCGATCCTCGAGGAACTGGGCCTCGCCTATCGCCGCGTCCTGCTATGCACCGGTGACATGGGCTTCGGCGCGCGCAAGACCTTCGATCTCGAAGTCTGGCTGCCGGGGCAGCGGAAGTATCGCGAGATCAGCAGCATTTCGAACTGCGGTGACTTCCAGGCGCGCCGGATGAACGCGCGCTATCGGCCCGCCGGCGAGACGAAGGGCACGCGCTTCGTCCACACACTCAACGGATCGGGCCTCGCGGTCGGCCGCACACTCGTCGCGGTGCTCGAGAATTACCAGCAGGCCGATGGATCGGTGCGTATCCCGCAGGCGCTCGTCCCCCATATGGGCGGCATGACCGAGCTGTGCGCCAGCTGATGCGTATCCTGCTGACCAACGATGACGGCGTGAACGCGCCGGGGCTGGCGGTGCTCGAAGCGATTGCGCGGACCTTGTCCGACGACATCACGATCGTGGCCCCAGCCGAGGAGCAATCGGGCGCGGGCCGGTCGCTCACCCTCACCCGCCCCTTACGCATGCGCCAGCTCGACGAGCGCCGATATGCGGTCGCGGGGACGCCGACAGACGCGGTGATGATGGCGCTGACCGAGGTGATGAAGGACGGCGCACCCGACCTGATCCTGTCTGGGGTTAACCGCGGCTCCAATCTGGCCGAAGACGTGAGCTATTCGGGCACGGTCGCCGCTGCGATGGAGGGCGCGCTGGCGGGCATCCGTTCGGTCGCGCTCAGCCAGATCTACACAAAGAAGGGCAATGACGGCCCCGGTACCGACGTCAGCTTCGCCGCCGCCGAAGCCTGGGGCGAACGCGCTCTGCGCCCGTTGCTCGACGCGCCGTGGGCGCCGCGCACGTTGGTGAACATCAACTTCCCCGCGATCGATCCCGAATCGGTTCAGGGCATCAAGGTCGTCAGCCAGGGGCTGCGCGATTATGGCGGTGCGACGATGGAGCGCCGCATGGACCCGCGCGGCTTCCCCTATTACTGGCTGCGCCTTGCGAGCCGCCTCGGCAGCACGGCGGTGGATACGGATCTCGAAGCCGCCGCCGATGGCTGGGTGACGGTGACACCGCTCCACTGCGTGCTGACGCATGAGCCCTCGATGGCTTCGTTGGCGGACGCTTACCGCTAATCCTCTCCCGATAGGGGGAGGGGGACCGGCGCAGCCGGTGGAGGGGTAGCTAGAGAAGGCGCGCATCGCTGCCGGCCAATACCCCTCCATCAGTCCTGCGGACTGCCACCTCCCCCTCCGGGGGAGGATATCGATGTCAGTCGAACATACCCTTCAACCGCGAAAAGAAGCCGCTCGATTGCGGGCATTCCTCGCCGGTCTCGGTCTCGCGAAACTGTTCGAGCAGTTCCTTCTGCTTCGCGCTCAGCCGCGTCGGCGTCTCGACGTCGATCTGGATGACGAGGTCGCCATGGCCACGGCCGTTGAGGACCGGCATGCCCGCGCCCCGCTGACGGATCTGTTTGCCCGACTGGATACCCGCCGGGATACGAATCTCGTGCACCTTGCGATCGAGCCCTGGCACCTCGATCGAACCGCCGAGCGCCGCTGTCGTGAAGCTGATCGGCGCGCGCGCGAACAGGGTCGTGCCATCGCGCTCGAACAGCTCGTGCTGCTTGATGTGGAGGAAGATGTAGAGGTCACCCGGAGGCGCACCCTGTGCGCCCGCCTCGCCTTCACCCGTCAGGCGGATGCGCGTACCTTCGTCGACACCGGCAGGGATGCGGACGTCGAGCGTCTTGGTCCGTTCGACACGGCCTTCGCCATGACAGTCACCACAGGGATCGGAAATGACCTGGCCTGCGCCATGACACGCGGGGCAGACCCGCTCGACCATGAAGAAGCCCTGCTGCGACCGTACCTTGCCGTGGCCACCGCACGTGCCGCACTGCTTGGCACTGGTGCCGGGCTTTGCGCCCGCGCCGTGGCAGGTATCGCATTGGACCGCGACATCGACCGTGATCGATGCCTGCTTGCCGGCATAAGCCTCGTCCAGCGTGATTTCCATATCGTAGCGCAGGTCGGCACCGCGCCGCACACTCTGACGCCCGCCGCCACCACGGCCGCCCATGAACTCACCGAAGATGTTCTCGAAGATGTCGGAGAAACCTTCGAAGCCCTGCTGGCCACCGCGGCCGCCGCCAAACCCGCCATTCTCGAACGCGGCCTTGCCGAATCGGTCATAGGCGGCGCGTTTCTGCGGGTCCTTCAGGACGTCATAGGCTTCGCTGATCGACTTGAACTTCGCCTCGCTGTCGGCGCACCCCGGATTCTTGTCCGGGTGGCACTGCATAGCGATGCGTCGATAAGACGTCTTGATCGTCTTGTCGTCGGCGGTGCGCTCGACTTCGAGCAATTCGTAATAATCGAGGTCAGCCATCACGCCCCCGCAGGATGCTGACCGGCCCCGTCGGTGAAGACGGAGCCGGAAAACGCATTACACATGTGACAGGCTTACGCCTTCTTGTCGTCGACTTCCGAGAATTCGGCGTCGACCACATTGTCATCGGCGGGCGCGTCGGCACCCGGCGCAGCCGCCGATGCCTGCTCCTGCTCGTAGATCGCCTGACCGAGCTTCATCGCGACCTGCGCGAGCGCCTGGGCCTTGTCGGTCATCTGGCCGGCATCGCCGGATTCGATGGCCGTCTTGGTTTCGGCGATCGCCGCCTCGATCTCGCCCTTCAGCGCCGCATCGACCTTCGATCCATGCTCCTCGAGCTGACGCTCGGTGGTGTGAACCAGGCTTTCCGCATTGTTCTTAGCCTCGGCGGCGGCGCGGCGCGTCTTATCCTCCTCGGCGAACTTTTCGGCATCCTTGACCATCTGATCGATGTCATTATCCGAAAGGCCACCCGAGGCCTGGATCTTGATCTGCTGCTCCTTGCCGGTGCCCTTGTCCTTGGCCGACACGTTGACGATGCCGTTGGCGTCGATGTCGAACGTGACCTCGATCTGCGGCACGCCGCGCGGCGCCGGCGGGATGCCGACCAGATCGAACTGACCCAGCATCTTGTTGTCGGCGGCCATCTCGCGCTCGCCCTGGAAGACGCGGATCGTGACGGCGTTCTGGTTGTCGTCGGCCGTTGAATAGACCTGCGACTTCTTCGTCGGGATCGTGGTGTTGCGATCGATCATGCGGGTGAACACGCCACCCAGCGTCTCGATGCCCAGCGACAGCGGGGTCACGTCGAGCAGCAGCACGTCCTTGACGTCGCCCTGCAGCACGCCCGCCTGAATGGCGGCGCCCATCGCAACGACTTCGTCCGGATTCACGCCGGTGTGCGGCTCCTTGCCGAAGAACTGCTTCACGACTTCGCGCACCTTGGGCATGCGGGTCATGCCGCCGACCATCACGACTTCGTCGATGTCGCCGGTCTTGAGGCCCGCATCGGCGAGCGCCTTCTTCAGCGGCTCGATCGAACGCTGGATCAGCGGATCGACGAGGCGCTCGAGATCCGCGCGGTTGATCGCCTTCACGAGATGCTTCGGGCCGGTTGCATCGGCGGTGATGAAGGGCAGATTGACTTCGGTCGTCTGTGCCGACGACAGCTCGATCTTCGCCTTCTCGGCCGCTTCCTTCAGACGCTGGAGCGCGAGGCGATCCTTGGTCAGGTCGATGCCCTCGGCCTTCTGGAACTCGGCCGCCAGATATTCGACGATGCGCGAATCGAAGTCTTCACCACCCAGGAAGGTGTCGCCGTTGGTCGACTTCACCTCGAACACGCCGTCGCCGATCTCGAGGATCGAGATGTCGAAGGTGCCGCCGCCCAGATCGTAGACCGCGATGGTCTTGCCATCATTCTTCTCGAGGCCATAGGCCAGCGCTGCCGCCGTCGGCTCGTTGATGATGCGCAGCACTTCGAGGCCCGCAATCTGGCCGGCGTCCTTGGTCGCCTGGCGCTGCGCGTCGTTGAAGTAAGCGGGAACCGTGATGACGGCCTGGGTGACCGTCTCGCCCAGATAGGCTTCGGCGGTTTCCTTCATCTTCTGCAGCGTGAAAGCGCTGATCTGCGACGGGCTGTAATCCTTGCCACCCGCCTGGACCCATGCGTCGCCATTCTGACCCTTCACGATGTGATAGGGGACCAGCTCGGTGTCCTTCTTGGTGATCGGATCGTCGAAGCGGCGGCCGATCAGGCGCTTCACCGCATAGACCGTATTGTCCGGATTGGTGACGGCCTGGCGCTTCGCAGGCTGGCCGATCAGACGCTCGCCATCCTTGGCGAATGCGACGATCGACGGCGTGGTGCGCGCGCCTTCCGCATTTTCGATAACCTTGGGCTTGCCGCCTTCCATCACGGCGACGCAGCTGTTGGTCGTGCCCAGATCGATACCGATAACCTTAGCCATTATGTTCCTTTCAGCCCCATTCTGTTCAGACACCCAGGCCCCCAGATAACGAGGCGAGCTTGGGTTTCGGTCTGCAATTGACTGGCGCGATATAGGGGGGGATTTTGTTGCCGCAAGGCTTCGCCGCGCCTATTCGACAGCAGATTTTCGAAGGAGATTCCTGTGCGGCACATCATCCTGCTCGCGACGGCCGCTATCGCCGTCACTGCGTGCAAGCCCAAGCTGGCGGATCAGCCGCGCGTCAAGGATGCCTGGGTTCGCCTTTCTCCCGTCCCCGGACGGCCGGCGGCAGGCTATTTTGAGCTTAAGGGCGGCACCGCAGACGACAAGCTTGTGGCGATCGACAGCGCCGTCGTCGAGAAGATCGAACTGCACCAGAGCGCCATGTCCGGCGGAATGATGACAATGACCCCGATCGCCGAAGTCGCGATCCCTGCGGGCGGCAAGGTGGCCTTCTCACCCGAGGGCAATCACGCGATGCTCTACGGTGTCGATGCCGCGATCAAACCGGGCACCGCCATCCCGCTGCTCTTCCGCTTCGCCAGCGGCAAAAGCTTCGAAGCGGAGGCGAAGACGGTTGCGGCCGGCACCGATCACGACATGGGAGGCATGGCGCACTGACGATGCCTGCGGTCGAAACAGAACGCCGATCGCCGGTCTTCCTGGTCGGGGCCGAGCGGTCCGGATCGACGATGATGCGGCTGATGCTCAACCATCATCCCGACATCGCCTTTGCGGGCGAGAGCGACTTCATCGTCGATGCGATCACGCCCGAGGGCCGTTTCATGAAGCGCGAGGCGTTCCTGCGGATGCTCTCGCTCGATCGCGTGTTCGGCAATCGCAAGCTCAATATCGCGCAGGGCCTGAACTTCGTCGGCCTCGCCAACGACTTCCTCGACCAGATCGCGGCGACCAAAGGCAATCCCGCGGTCGTTGGCATGACGGTCCACCGCCATTTCGACCGGCTTCTGCACCTGTGGCCCGACGCGCGCTTCATCCATCTCGTCCGCGACGGGCGGGACGTGGCGCTCTCGACGATCCCGATGGGGTGGGCGGGCAATATGTGGCGCGGCATCCGGCTGTGGGTCGAGGCGGAGGATTGCTGGCACGCGCTGTCCGAACGCCTGCCCGATGATCGGATCATCACGGTCAAATACGAACATGTGGCGCGCGACGCCGAATATGAACTGCGGCGGGTGACCGACTTCCTTGGCCTGCCGTTCGGCCCCGAAATGCTGCGCTATTCGGATAGCTCGACCTATAGTTCACCGCATGGCGACAGCGTGGGCAAGTGGCGCAAGGCCGATCCCAAGGATCTGTCTGCCGCCGAGTTTCGCGGCGCGCGCTGGCTGCTTCAGAACGGCTATCTGCTCAGCGGCACCATCAAGGCGCCGTCGATCTTCCGCCGCGCGATGTTCCGCGTGCAGGATCGTGTCGTGATCGCCAATTATCGGCGCAAGAAATTCGGCACGAAGCTGTGGCTCGAAAGCCTCATCTACTCACGCTTCGGATCGAAGAAGCAGCATGCGCGAATCGTGCGCGCGCAGAACGTGATCATCGACCGGCATTTGAAGTAGGCCGGGCACACATCTCGTCATTGCGGGACGCCGAAGGCAACGAAGCAATCCAGGCCCGCACTAGAGAGCCTCGCGAGCTTCTCTAATGCGGGCCTGGATTGCTTCGCTTCGCTCGCAATGACGAGCTAGCTGGGTGTCTTACTCCGCCGCCTTCGCCACCGCGACCAGCGCCGGGCGCAGCAGGCGGTCCTTGATCATGTAGCCGCTCTGCATCTCCTGAACGACGGTGCCGGGCTCGGCGTCGCTGGGCAGTTCGATCATCGCCTGATGCTTGTTGGGGTCGAGCTTCTCGCCCATCGCCTCGATCTTCGAGATGTCGTTGCGCTGGAAGATGTTGTCGAGTTCCTTGCCCGTCATCTCGATGCCGGCGATCAGCGACTTGACCCGCTCATCCTCGCGCAGTTCGGCCGGGATCGCGATGATGGCGCGCGACAGATTGTCGGCCACCGACAGGATATCGCGCGCGAACTTCGTGACGGCATAGGCGGCGGTATCGGCCTTTTCCTTCTCGCCGCGGCGGCGGACATTCTCGGTCTCGGCGCGTGCGTAGAGCACGTCCTGCTTCAGGCGCACGATCTCGCTTTCGAGCGCGGCGACGGGGCTTTCGGGCGGCGCCTCCGCCTGCTCGACTTCGGGCGTTTCGATGTCGTTCTCGTTGATCGGTTCTTCGTTCATGCTCTCGTCCGATGTTCGGTGTCGCGGGCCGATATAGTCAAACGCAGCGCCACGAAAAGATGGCAGTGCGATCTTCGAGCCGCTATCGCGCCCCCAACCCACCGTTCGTATCGAGCGAAGTCGAGATACGTTGGCGTGTGGAGACGTGTCTCGACTGCGCTCGACACGAACGGAAGAAGTAAGACATGTCGATCCTCGACGGCCATAAACAAGCGCTCGACGTCCTTGCCCAACGTGCGCGAACCCGCTCGCTGATCGCGCGCAGGGGCGCCGATTTCGCCTCCAACGACTATCTCGGCCTGTCGGGATCGCAGGCGCTGCGCGATGCCGTGGCGGCCGCGATCGAGCGCGGGGTGGCGATCGGCGCGGGCGGATCGCGGCTGCTGCGGGGCAACGATCCCGAGCACGAAGCGCTGGAGGCGGAGGCAGCCGCCTTCTTCGGCAGCGAAGCGTCGTTGTGGTTTTCGAGCGGGTTTGCCGCGAACAGCGCGATCTTTGCGACGCTGCCTGCCCAACGCGATCTGATCGTCCACGACGCGCTGATCCATGCGAGCGCGCATGAAGGGATGCGCCTGGGCCGCGCCACGACCGTTTCGGCGGCCCATAACGATCCGCAGGCCTTCGCCGACGCGATCGGCACATGGCGCGCGGGGGGCGGCAAGGGCCGCGCGTGGATCGCGGTGGAAAGCCTTTACAGCATGGACGGCGACATCGCGCCGCTCGCCGACCTGGCCGAAATCGCGGCGCGTGAGGACGCCTTCCTCGTCATCGACGAAGCGCATGCCACCGGCGTGTTCGGCCCCGACGGACGCGGGCTCGCCGCCAATCTGGAGGGCCGCGAGAATGTCGTCACCCTGCGCACCTGCGGCAAGGCGCTGGGCACCGAGGGCGCTTTGGTCTGTGCGGCGCGGGCCCTGATCGACACCTTGGTCAGCCGCGCGCGCGGCTTCATCTTCTCGACCGCCCCCTCCCCGCTGATGGCCGCAGCGACCCGCGCGAGCCTGCACCTGCTCGTCGCCGAACCCGAACGCCGCGCGCAACTCCACGACCTCATCGCCCACGCCGCCACCGTCCTGCCCGCGACCGGCAGCCAGATCGTGCCCGTCATCATCGGGGACGATGCCCGCACGATGGCGATCGCGGCCGAACTACAGGCCAACGGCTTCGACGTGCGCGGCATCCGCCCGCCAACGGTGCCGCCCGGCACCTCGCGCCTGCGCATCTCGCTCACCAACAATGTCACGCGCGATCAGGTCAGCGGCCTCGCCGCGCGCATCGAGGAACTGGCATGACCCTGGTCGTCACCGCGACCGACACTGACGTCGGCAAGACGGTCTTTTCCGCCGCGCTCACCGCCGCGATCGACGGCTGTTACTGGAAACCGGTGCAGGCGGGGCTCGACGACGGGACGGACAGCGAGCGGGTCGCGCGCCTTTCCGGCCTGCCCGCCGATCGCATCCTGCCCGAAGCCTATCGGCTCAAGACCCCCGCCTCCCCACATTTCGCCGCCGCCATAGACAATGTCCTGATCGAGCCGGAGGCGTTGACGCCCCCCGCCTGCGACCGCCGCCTCGTCATCGAAGGCGCCGGTGGCGCTTTGGTACCGCTGACGGGCGGCATCCTCTACGCCGACATCTTCGCGCGCTGGCGCTACGACACGATCATTGTCGCGCGGACCAGCCTGGGCACGATCAACCACAGCCTGTTGACGATCGAGGCATTGCGCAACCGCGACGTGCCGATCCTGGGCATCGCCTTCGTCGGCGACGCGAACGAGGATAGCGAAGCGACGATCGCCGCGATCGGCCGTGTCAAACGCCTCGGCCGCCTGCCCCACCTGCCCACGCTCGATCCCGCCAGCCTGCGCACCGCCTTCGCCGAGAATTTCCGTATCGAGGATTTCGGATGAGTTCGCCCATTTGGCACCCCTTCACCCAGCACGGGCTGGGCGAGGAAATCCCGTTGATCGCGCGGACCGAGGGCGCGATCCTCCACGCTGCCGATGGGCGGCGCTTCGTCGACGCGATCTCGTCCTGGTGGGTGACGACCCACGGCCACCGCCATCCGCGCATCATGGGTGCCATCGCCGAACAGGCCACCAAGATGGACCAGATCATCTTTGCGGGCTTCACCCACGAACCCGCCGAGCGACTGGCAGCCGGGTTGATCGAGATCATGCCCGCCGAGTTGGCGCACGTTTTCTATTCGGACAGCGGATCGACCAGCGTCGAAGTCGCGATCAAGATGGCGCTGGGCTATTGGCTCAACCGGGGCGAGCCGCGCCATCGCATCGTCGTGATGGAGCATAGCTATCATGGCGACACGGTCGGCACGATGTCGCTGGGCGAGCGCGGGGTCTATAATCGCGCCTATCAGCCTTTGTTGTTCGACGTTTCCGCTTTGCCCTTCCCGACCGGGGACGGGCAGGCGACGCTAGATGCGCTGGAGGCGGCGTGCCGGGAGAAGCCCGCCGCGCTGATCGTCGAGCCTCTGATCCTCGGCGCGGGCGGGATGCTGATCTACACGCCCGCGATCCTTGCCGAGATGCAGGCGATCTGTGCACGGCATGACGTGCTGTTCATCGCCGACGAGGTGATGACCGGGTGGGGCCGCACGGGCACGCTGCTGGCCTGCGAACAGGCCGGCGTGGTGCCCGACATCCTCTGTCTGTCGAAGGGGCTGACCGGCGGCGCCGTGCCACTGGCGGTGACAATGGCGACGTCGGAGATTTTCGAGGCGCATCGATCTGATGATCGCGCGAAGATGTTCTTCCATTCGTCGAGCTATACCGCCAACCCGATCGCCTGCGCGGCGGGCCTCGCCAATCTCGGCATCTGGCGCGACGAGCCGGTGCTCGATCGCATCGCCGATCTTGCCGCGCGTCAGGCCGCGCATCTCGCCGCGCTCGATCACCCCAAGATCGTCAACAGGCGGCGGATCGGCACGATCACCGCAATGGAACTGGCCGGCGACACGCCCGATTATCTGGACGGGATCGGCCCGAAACTCGGCGCTTTCTTCCGTGCACGCGGGCTGTTGCTCCGCCCGATGGGCAACACCGTCTATGTGATGCCGCCTTATTGCATCGAATCCGACGATCTCGACGCAATCTATGCCGCCATCGCGGCGGCAGCGGACGAAGTCGCTTAAGCGAAAAGGCGGGAGGTGCCTCCCGCCTTTCGATAGCTGTCACGATGTCCGCCGGGCCTTGCCGGAAGTTCAGGCCCGGCGGTTCGTGAGCATCGGCATCAACGCGATGCCAGCACCACGCCTGCGTGGGTTGCATCCGTCATCTGCTGGCGAGCGATGCTGACCGTCTTCTGGCGGCACACCGCAGTCACGATCGCAGCTTCGCGGCGGCCGCAGACCTTGTCGGCGGCGCGGTGCAGGCGGCCCTGCAGTTCGGTGTTGCCCTGCTCGCTGTTCAGGTCGAGGTCGCCATAGGCGACCGTCACGGCGGGTGCGGCGTTCACCGGAGCGGCGAAGGCGATGTTCACGGTGGCAGCCGCAACGGCGGCAACGGCGGCGAAGATCTTGTTGGTGGCGTTCATTCTAAGTCCCTTTCTCAACTGGCGTTTATCGATGCCAGGTACACTGCAGAGACTGTGCCAGTTATAAAAATCCAATAAAATCAACAAATGACCGACTCGCCGTAGGATTTTTAACGCCACAATTTAGTCTATATTACCATAATTCGGTATATTGATCGTTTCGGACCCGAATGATTGTTGAAAGCTTCCGATCGTTCTGGCAGTTCAGGTTCAGCGTCAGGCAACCTAAGCTTGCGCATCTCGTTGTTCGTTCGAATAGCGTTAGGAGAGTTAATCGTGAGCCCGACTTCCGTTCCAGAGGACTCAACGCCGCCCTGGCCCGCCAACCCGCTGCCCCACACGCTCGACGCGACGACCGTCAAGCCCGCCCCCAAGACCAAGAAGAAGGTCGAAGAGGATGCGAATAAGGGCAAGGCGAACATCAAGAAGATCGCTGGCGTGGGTGCCGCAGTCGGCATCGGTTCCGCCGCGATCGTCGCCGCCTTGCTCTACACGAACCGCCGCAAGGACGCGGCGAAGGACTAGTCTGCGGTTGCCCATCCGCACGCAGACGACGTGCGGCGGCAAAGGCCTGGACAGCATCGGCCTGCTCCACAGCAAGCCGAGCTGTTCGATTCAGCGTGAAGCCAGAACAGCGATTCGCGGGCCGTCGCGCTGCTTAGGGCGTAAAATGACGCCCTGTTTTGGGACGAATCCGCACCTTACCGGCGCCGCTTTCGTGACGCAGACGCCCGCAACTATCTGGCCGAAATACAAAAACAGAGAATCCCGTCGCGCCAAGGCCGACGCGGAAACGCAAACGTTGCGCAAACGGTAGAATGGCTTCAAAAGTACCGCGCGGTTCGGCGTCGCGTCACGAAGCGTGCTTCAATTGTTCAGTGTCGGGATGGGAGCTGCAGAATGCTGTCTGTGCGGCGTGGTGCTTTTCGCTGATGACAGACTGCGTCGTGCACATCGTCGACGATGACGAGGTCGTCCTCCATTCGGCGGCCTGTCTGGTCGAAGCGGCGGGCTATACGGTGCGCTGCTACACGTCCGGGCGCCATCTCCTCGATCTCGCTGACCTCTCGGGTGTTATCCTGCTCGACATCGACATGCCCGACCTCGATGGCCTCGCGGTTCAGCGGGCGCTCGCCAGCCGATTGCCGGCACTGCCGGTGATCTTCCTGACCGGACATGGTGACGACATCATGGAGGCACGCGCGCTTGAGGCTGGCGCGATCGGCTTCATCGCCAAGCCAGTGCACCAGGAAGTGCTGCTGAACGCCATTGCCGCAGGTTTCGAAGCCGCCCGGCAGGCGCGCCGCAGCCACGCCTGATCAGCATTCGACGACGTTGACCGCGAGCCCGCCCAGGCTCGTCTCCTTATATTTGGATCGCATGTCCTCGCCCGTCTGGCGCATCGTTTCGATGACGGCATCCAGGCTGACGATATGGCGCCCGTCGCCGTGGAGCGCGAGATAGGCGGCGTTGATAGCCTTGATCGCCCCCATCGTGTTGCGCTCTATACAGGGGATCTGGACGAGCCCGCCGATCGGATCGCAGGTGAGGCCCAGATTATGCTCCATCCCGATCTCGGCAGCATTTTCGATCTGCGCATTGGTCGCGCCCAGCGCCGCGGCGAGACCGGCGGCCGCCATCGAGCAGGCGACGCCCACTTCCCCCTGACACCCCATCTCCGCCGCCGAGATCGACGCGCGCTTCTTGTAGAGGAAGCCGATCGCCGCCGCCGTCGTCAGGAACAGCCGCGCGCCTGCGCGGGTCGGCGCCGCAGTGAACACCTCATAATATTTGAGAACGGCGGGCAGAACGCCTGCGGCCCCGTTGGTGGGCGCCGTGACGACGCGGCCCCCCGCCGCATTCTCCTCATTCACCGCCAGCGCCCACAGGCTCACCCATTCGAACACCGCGGACGGATCGCTGCGTGGGCCGCGCGCAGTCAGACTGGCATGTAGGTCGCGCGCACGGCGCCGCACCTTCAGGCCACCGGGCAATTCCCCCTCCCCGCGCAGGCCACGGTCGATACAGCCGAACATCGCGGCACGGACGGCGTCTAGAAAGGCGTCGCTCTCCTCCTGCGGTCGCCACGCCAATTCGTTCGCCGCGACGATTTCGCCGATCGACAGGCCAGTCCGATCGCCCGCCGCCAACAACTCGGCCGCCGACGAAAAAGGGTGGGCCAGCGCGAAATTCACGCGCGGCGCGACGGCGCCTTCCTGCAGGATCGAGCCGCCTCCGATCGAGAACCACGTCTGCTCCTCGCTCGCACCGTCGGCATAGGTCGCGGTAAATCGCATCGCATTGGCGTGGCCCGCGAGGAACTCGCCCTTGCGGAACAGCAGGTCGCTCGCCTCGTCGAAATCGATCGGTCGAACACCACCCAATGTCAGCCTACGCCCGGCGCGGATCGTCGCGATCCTGTCGACGATGCTGTCCGGGTCGATCGCCTCGGGCGTCTGCCCGGATAGTCCCAGAAGGATCGCGACATCGGTCGAGTGGCCACGTCCCGTGAGCGCAAGCGAGCCGAACAGTTCGCAGACCACCCGCACGACATCGCCCTGCTCTACCGCCCATTGCGCGAAGGCAAAGGCGGCGCGCATCGGGCCCACGGTGTGCGAACTCGAAGGGCCTATCCCGATCGTGAACAATTCCGTGATGCTGATCGCCCGTTCGACATCGGGGCGTTCGGCAGCTGGTGCGGCATCGGCGATCATCGCGGCATCATAGGCGCAGATCGGTCGAAGCTGAACTCCCCGTCAGCAACGGAACAGAAACACTGTTCGCGCCTTCTATCCTTCGACCCTGATCAACGGGGCGGAGGAATTGAAATGCGGTCCATTTTCCTTTGGCTTATCGGCGTGCCGATCCCGATCATCCTGCTGCTGGCGTTCTGCACCCACCACCTCTGATCAAACTGCCCCAGAAGCACGTCATCCCAGCGAAAGCTGGGATCTCATGAGGTGAAGCGCCTCGCGCCTCTCCAGAGATCCCAGCGTCCGCTGGGATGACGACACCAGGTCTAAGGCGCGGACCGCGAGATCCGCGCAGCAGATATCAGCCCAGTCGTGCTTCGAGCGCTTCCTGTTCCGCCCAGATGCCGGGCGAGACGCGATCGCCGAGCTTACGAAGATCGGCCGCACTGAGCTTGGCTTCCTCGCGCCAGATCTCGCGATCGACGGTCAGCAGTTCTTCCATCGCACCGGCGGGCATGTCGATGCCGCTCAGGTCGATGCCGTCAGCGGTAGGCTGTAGACCGATCGGCGTTTCCACCGCATCCGCCGTGCCCTCGGCACGCCCGACGATCCACTTCAGGACGCGCGAATTGTCGCCGAAGCCCGGCCACAGGAACTTGCCGTTCGCGCCCTTGCGGAACCAGTTGACCAGATAGATCTTCGGCAGCTTGTGCGCGTCGGCGCGTGCGCCGATGCCCAGCCAATGGCTGAAATAGTCAGCCATGTTGTAGCCGCAGAAGGGCAGCATCGCGAACGGATCGCGGCGCAACTCGCCGATCTTGTTCTCGGCAGCGGCCGTGCCTTCCGACGCGATGTTGGCGGCCAGATAGACACCATGGCGCCAGTCGAAGCTCTCGGTCACCAGCGGGATCGCCGATGCGCGACGACCGCCGAACAGGATCGCCGAGATCGGAACGCCGGCAGGATCCGCCCACTCGTCCGCGATCGACGGGCACTGGGCGGCGGGAACAGCGAAGCGAGCGTTCGGGTGTGCCGCCGGGGTGCCCTTGTCGGGGCTCCAGGCTTCGCCGCGCCAATCGATCAGGTTTTCGGGCGGGGTATCGGTCAGCCCCTCCCACCACACGTCACCATCGGTGGTGATCGCAGTGTTGGTGTAGATCGTGTTGGCGAACAACGTGTCGACCGCATTCTTGTTGGTCTTCACGCCCGTGCCCGGCGCCACGCCGAAGAAGCCCGCTTCCGGATTGATCGCATAGAGGCGGCCATCCGCGCCGAAGCGCATCCAGGCGATATCGTCACCGATCGTCTCGGCCTTCCAGCCGGGGATGGTCGGTTCGAGCATCGCCATGTTGGTCTTGCCGCACGCGCTGGGGAAGGCCGCCGCGACATAATGGACCGCGCCTTCGGGCGAGGTGAGCTTGAGGATGAGCATATGCTCGGCAAGCCATCCCTCATCGCGTGCCATCACCGAAGCGATGCGCAGCGCGAAGCACTTCTTGCCCAGCAGTGCGTTGCCACCATAGCCCGAACCATAAGACCAGATTTCGCGCGATTCCGGGAAATGGACGATCCACTTGTCGGGGTTGCACGGCCACGGCACGTCCTGCTGGCCCGCCGCGAGCGGTGCGCCGACCGAGTGGACGCACTTCACGAAGAAGCCGCCCTCGCCCAGCATATCGAGCGCGCCTTTGCCCATGCGCGTCATAACCCGCATGGAAAGCACGACATAGGCGCTGTCGGTCAGCTCGACGCCGATCGCGCTCTTGTCCGAACCCAGCGGGCCCATGCAGAAGGGGACGACATACATCGTGCGGCCACGCATGCAGCCTTCGAACAGGCCGTCCAGCGTCGCGCGGGTTTCGGCCGGGTCGCGCCAGTTGTTGGTGGGGCCGGCATCCTCGGGACGATCCGAGCAGATGAAGGTGCGGCTTTCGACACGCGCGACATCGCCGGGGTCGGACCGTGCATAAAAGCTGTTCGGGCGCTTCTCCGGATCGAGCGCAATCAGCGTGCCGGCGGCGACAAGCTCGGCGGCGAGCTCCGAAGCTTCGGCTTCCGAACCGTTGCACCAGCGGATCGAGTCGGGCTGGGTGAAGGCAGCAATCTGCTCGACCCATTCGATAAGAGCAGCGTTATTCGTGGGCGCTGCGATGAGCTCGGGAGCGGATGCCTCCTGAACGGCGGAACTGGGCGTCATACTATCCACTCCTGGCCAAGTGATTGACGCAATGATCGCGGCTCTTCGCCTTTCGATCAAATATGAATAGTGGAGAGATATAAGCTGATGTTAAACGTGACATGAAATGGCGAATCCATACGGCCTGAATTTTCGACACCTGCGCCTGCTGGCGATGATCGACAGCTATGGCAGCGTGAGCATCGCGGCGCGGAATGCCGGGATTTCCCAGCCCGCGCTCACCCAGGCGCTCAGCAAGCTCGAGGCGAGCTTCGGCGCGTCCTTCTTCCATCGGACGCCCGCAGGCGTAACGCTGACGGCGATCGGCACACGGGTGCTCAAGCGCGTCGATCGGGCGATGGAGACGCTGGGCAAGGCGATTCGCGCAACCAAGGGCGCGCAGGGCGCGCGCGACTCCGAACGGCTGCTGAGCAGCGCGCAGGTGCGCGGACTGCTCAGTCTGGCCGAAGCCGGCAGTTTCGTAGGCGCGGCCAAGACGGCGGACGTATCGGTGCCCGCGCTGCACCGCGCCGTCCGCGATCTGGAGCAATTGTGCGGCGTGTCGCTGGTGCGGCGATCGGGGCGTGGCGTCTCGTTGACCGACGCCGGAACCCGGCTGTCGCGTGGTTTCGGGCTGGCGATGTCGGAGCTTTCGACCGCGCTCGACGAATGCGGCGGCGGTGGGCAGCGGCTGGCGATCGGGGCAATGGCCCTCTCGCGATCCTCGCTGCTGCCCGCGACCCTCGCCGAACTGCTGCGGCAGGTGCCCGAGGCGACGATCGACGTGATCGACGGATCCTATCTGGAGCTGGTCGACTTCCTGCGATCGGGCCGGATCGATTCGCTGATCGGCGCGCTGCGCGATCATCCGGCGCGCGATCTGCATCAGGAACCCCTGTTCACCAATCGGCTGACCATTATCGGCCGCGCCGATCATCCGCTGGCCAAAGGCACCGCAAGCTTCGAGGATCTCGCCGCTTATCCCTGGATCGTCGCGCGGCGCGCATCGGGCCTGCTCGAAAAATGGCAGGAGATGTTCGATCAGGCGGGCAAGCCGCGCCCGACCGCGCCGATCCAGTGCGGCTCGGTAGAGCTGATCCGCGGGATGCTGATGCGCTCCGACTTCCTCACCATGCTGTCCACCGATCAGGTCGCGACGGAGATCGAGGCGGGCGCGCTGCGGCGGATCGACAGCATCGTGCCCGATACCATGCGCCGCATCGGCATCATCACCCGGCGCGAATGGCATCCCACCCCATTGCAGGACCTGTTCATTTCGACGCTGAAGACGGTTGCCGAGGCGGATGGGTGAAAGGCTGTGTGAAGGCGAAGGCCACAATGGTTGTGGCTTTTGTGGCTTTTGGATTCGGGGCGTGAAATCCGGGACTTAGCGCGAATGAGGGGCTGCATTGGGACGAGATCCCCTCTCCTCGTCATTGCGAGCATAGCGAAGCAATCCAGGCCCGCACTGGAGATGGTTGCGAGCCTCTCCAGTGCGGGCCTGGATTGTTTCGTCGCCTTCGGCTCCTCGCAATGACGAGAGAAGGAGGAGAGATGGCTGCACATCGGCGATAGCTGCAAGGCTCCACCCGGCGCACGCGCCAGACAGGCGAACAGGTGGCCGAACAAAGCGGCGACGATAAGAATCCCGAAAACGGCCAACATCAGCTTCCCCCACCAAGCCAATTGCGTCGAATAGAACAAAAAGAGAACATTGTCAAGAGCGCGCGGGAAACTAGCCACGTTGCGATAATCGCAGGAAACAAATCGCGCTCACAAACGTCGAGCATATCGACGGACCGATCGGGCGGGAGACGAGGATGATAGCAAGGATCAAGGCAACCTGCCTTGCCGCGCTGACGCTCGTCATCGCGTCGCACCCCGTGCCCGTGAGCCCGGGGGCGCAGACCACCGGCGGCGCGATCTTCACCGACTATTCGGCGAACCGACCCGGCGAGATCAACCTCCTCACCTACAATGTCGCAGCCCTACCCTGGCCGATTGCGAACCGCACCGACGCGCTGAACGCCATCGCCGCGCGGCTGAAGACGCTGCGCAGCACCGGCGCCGCGCCGCAGATCGTGGTGGTGCAGGAGGCGTTTACGGACGAGGCGCAGGCGATCGGGCGTGCGGCGGGCTATCGCTATCAGGCGATCGGCCCCGGCCCGGACGATGCACGGCCGAAGGTGGCGCTGGCGGCCGATTTCGTGCGCGACCGGACATGGTATCGCGCCGAAAAGAGCGATCCGACGCTCGACAGCGGCCTTGCCATCTTTTCCGATTTTCCGATCCTTGCGACGCGCAGCGTGCCCTTTGCCGCCTGTGCGGGGATCGACTGCGCGGCGAACAAGGGCGTGCTGATCGCGACAATCAAGGTGCCGGGCCTGCCCGAACCGATCGAGGTAGCGACCACCCACCTCAATTCGCGCGCGGCCTCGCTCACCAGCCCCGAGCGCAATCTCTACGCCTATCGCGCGCAGCTTGATGCGATCGACACGGCGCTGGCGGCGTCGGGCGGCAAGCATGTCCGGCTGTTCGCGGGCGACTTCAACGTCCACTCGCCCGATCGCCTCGCCGCGCTGCAGGCGCATAGCCGCCGGTGGAAGGTGCAGCCCGCAACTGCGATGGGAATGGTTCGTATGCCCGCCAGCTATTGCGGCGTGCCGGGCGAAACATCGTGCGGATACGAACTGCCGATCGCGTCCAACCTGCCGCTGGGCGACGCGACCGACTGGCAATTCTTCGCGGGCAACAGGACAACCGACATCAGGCCACTGCGCCGGGTGCAATTGTTCGGCCGCGACACCAATGGCGCGATGCTGTCCGACCATATCGGGTACAGCGTGGTTTATCGGCTAAGTGAACGGCGGGTTTGAGACATTATCCTCCCCCGCCAGGGGGAGGTGTCAGCGCGAGCTGACGGAGGGGGAGGACAGAGGCTCATCGAGTTGGTCGCCGCCCTCCCCCTCCGTCGCCTTCGGCGCCACCTCCCCCTGGCGGGGGAGGATCAGGATTGGGGCGCCTGAACGTAGGCCCGCGTCGCCCTGACAAAGTCCATCAGCACCGGATCCTGATTGGCGCGCATCCAGATGAGGTCGACGTCGAGGCTGACCTGAAGTTCGGGCACCGGGCGCATGACGACGCCGTTGGGGAGCGCGTTGCGGACGGATTCGTTGACGAAGCCGATCCCCGTTCCGCGCGCGATCAGGGCAAGCTGGAGGAAGACGTCGCCCCCGACCTCCAGCGCGACGCGCGGCTTGAAGCCGTGCGCATGGAAGGCGGCGTGCAGCTTCGCCTGGCCCAGGAAATACTGGTCCATCGAGACGGTGACGAACGCCTGATCACGCAGTTGATCGAAGGTCAGGCTGTCGTGGACCGCGAGCGGATGATCCTCCCGCATCACCACGATGAAGCGATCGCTGACGATCGGGAGATAGTCGATTTCGGGCAGCTGGCTCGATCGTTCGATGATGAAGCCCGCGTCGATCTTGCGGTTGCGCAGGGCGGCCAGTTGTTCGGTCGACGACATGTTGATCAGTTGCAGGTCCACGCGCGGACGCGCGGCGATGTAGGAGGCGACCGCGCCCGTTGCGAGCGGGCTGAGCACCGCGAGCTTGATCATCGAGACGGTGAGTTGCCCCGTCGTGCCGTCGGCAACGCGGCGCGCATGATCGTAGGTCGCATCGACCTGCGCGAGCAGGCGGCGGGCATCGTCGAGCATCACGCGGCCCACCGGCGTCACCTTCGCACCGTGAGTCGATCGTTCGAGCAGGGGGGCGCCCACCGTCGCTTCGAGCAGGGCGATATGCCGCGACAATGCCGATTGCGCGATGTTGAGATCGGCCGCAGCCCGACTGAAGCTTTCGCGTTCGGCGACGGCCACGAAATAGCGAAAGCGTCTCAACGACATAACAGCCTCCCAAGACGCCATCTTATTTTGCGATGGAGCCGCCGCCAATCTGTATTGGACAGGATCGGCCACGCCAGAGAAACAGGCGCCACTTCCGGCAGACCGGACGAGATAAGACGGAGAAGGAGGGCAGCCATGACCGTCCATATCGACAGCTGGACCGACCAGCATTTCGACCTGATCATTCGCGGCGGCATGGTCGTCGACGGCACCGGCCTGCCGCGGCGGCGGGTCGACCTGGGCATAAGCGGCGGCAAGGTGGTGGCGATCGCGAAGCTCGACGGGTGCCGGGCCGATGACGAGATCGACGCGACGGGCATGATCGTCGCCCCCGGCATCGTCGATCCGCACACGCATTACGACCCGCAGATCACGTTCGATCCGCACGCGACCATGTCGTGCTTCCACGGCGTGACCACCGTGGTCGCGGGCAATTGCGGCTTTTCGGTCGCGCCTGTGCGGCATGATGACATCGAGTTCCTGACCGATATCTTCGCGAGCGTCGAGGATATGAACCCGGTCGCGCTGAGCGGTGTGCCGTGGGACAATTTCGAAAGCTTTCCGGAGTTTCTGGGATCGCTGCACGGCAAATTGGGCGTCAATTTCGCCTGCTATGTCGGCCATTCGAACGTCCGCCGCTGGGTGATGGGCGACGATTGCTACGACAAGGAAGCGACGCCGGAGCAGATCGTCGCGATGCAGGCGATCGTGGCCGAGGCGATTTCGGCGGGCGCGGCGGGGCTCTCCTCGTCGTCCGCCCCCACCCATCTGGATATCAAGGGGCGTCCGGTGCCGTCGCGCGCGGCGACCAAGGAGGAACTGATCGCTTTGGTCGAGACCGCGGGCCGCACCCGGCCGGGTTCGATCTGCTATCTGCCGCAAAGCGCAATCGGCGGACTGAACGAGCAGGATCAGAACCTGCTGATCGAACTGGGGCTGGCCGGCGGCATCCCTGTGATCATCCAGGGGCTGGGCGGGCGCAGCAAGGTCGACGCGCCGACCGCGACCTGGGATGCGTGCGTCGATTTCCTGGCCGATGCGACCGCGCAAGGATCGCCGGTCTATTCGTTGCTGATCACGCGGCCGTTCGATCGCACGGTCGAGATCGGGCCCAACAACGTCCATTATCGCGCGGTTTTCGACTTTCACGACTTCCTCAATCTGCCGATCGAGGAAAGGCGCGCGGCGGCGAAGGATCCGACGTGGCGCGACAGGCTGCGCACCTCCATCGAGAACTACAATCGCGATCCGGCCAAGGGCACGACCCTGCCGCCGCCCAGCCTTGCGACCGTGTTCGTCGTGCAGGTGGCCGAGGAGCGCAATCGCTGGGCCGAGGGAATGACCGTCAAGCAGCTGGGCGAAAAGCTGGGCATCGCGCCGATGGACGCGCTGCTCGACCTCGCGCTCGACGAGGATTTCCGGACCAACTTCCGCTGGCGCACCGAAACGCCCGAATGGAGCGAGGCCGTGGGGATCGCGCAGAAGCATCCCAACATGATCGTCGGCACGTCCGACGGCGGCGCGCATCTGCACAAGGATGACGGGGCCGACTGGTCCTCCTACTTCCTGCGCAGCTGGGTGCTCGATCGCGGCGCGTGGACGCTGGAAGAAGGCATTCGGCAGATCACGCAGGTGCCGGCGGCACTGCTGGGCTTCAGCGATCGCGGCACGCTGAAGGTCGGCGGCTGGGCGGACATCATGGTGTTCGATCCGGCGACGATCGCGCCGTGGCGCAAGGAGTTCGCGCACACGCTGCCGGGTGGCATCGGCCGCTGGCAGGCGCTGGGCAAGGGCGTGGCGGCGACGATCGTCAATGGCGTGCCGATCGTGCTCAACGGCGAACTGACCGGCAAGCTGCCGGGCCATATCGTCTCGCCGGGATCGGAAGGCCAGACAGCGGCTCCGGCGCTGGAGGCCGCCCAATGATCGAAGTTCGCAAGCTCACCGGCGCGATCGGCGCCGAGATAGCTGGCATCGACCTGGCGGGGGAGATTTCGGACGAGGCTGTGACGACAGTGATGGACGCGCTGCACGACAATTATGTCGTGTTCTTCCGCAACCAGAAGCCGCTGTCGGAGGAGGAGCATATCCGCGCGGGCCGCCGTTTCGGCGTGCTCGACAAATCCGAGGTGCAGCCCAAGCCGACCGCCCATCCCGAAATCCTGATCCTCGATCAGATGACGGGCAAGGGCCAGGGCGCCGAGCTGTTCCACCGCGACCGCACCTTCCTGGAAAATCCGCCGCTGGGATCGATCCTGCAGTGCATGAAGAAGCCCGATATCGGCGGCGACACCTGCTGGGCGAGTTCCGTCGCGGCCTATGAGGCGCTGTCGAAACCGATGCAGGAGTTCATCGACGGGCTTTACGCTACCCATTCGATCCAGCGCCTCGCCTCGCGCAGCCAGGTCGTCCGCGACACGCTGGGCGACAAGATCCACAGCTGGCCGAGCGCAGTGCATCCGCTGGTCGAGGTGCATCCGGTGACGGGGCGCAAGGCGCTCAACGTCAACGCCAACTGGACGACGGCGATCGAGGGGGTGAGCGCGGACGAGAGCGAGATGCTGCTCAACTTCCTGTTCGAATATTCGAAGCGGCCGGAGTTTCAGGTGCGGTTCCAGTGGAACCTGAACGACGTCGCCTTCTGGGACAATCGCACCGCGCTCCACTGCGCGATCGCCGATTACGACACCCGCCGCATCATGAAGCGGGTCGCGCTGAGCGGCCACAAGCCCAAGGGGCCGCGCGACATCAACTGAGCGTCGTTTTGACTTTCTAGGCTTTGGGAGAGGCTTGAGATGGCAGACCAGGAAGACCGATATCCGCTGCCGGATATCAACAAGAAGGTGCGGATCACCACGCTCGACGATCACCGCTGGCAGATCGTGCGCCGCCAGAAGATCGGCGACCGCACCGTCGAGGCGCGCGAGAAGTGGATGGAGTTCAACCCGCGTTACCTGTCGGCCTATGTCGAATGGGATCCGGGGATGATGATCCGCGCGCATGGCCACAACAGCGATCACATCGTGTTCGTGATGGCTGGTTCGATGATGTGCGGGGATCGCGAATGCCTGCCGGGCACGCATCTGGCGCTTGACCATGGCGACACGTTCGGGCCGTTCATCGCGGGGCCGGACGGCTGCACGACCTACATGATCATGATGGGCGATCCGGGCAGCTTCCCGGCCGACCCTGCCGGCTTCGAAAAGCTGCGGCAGGAGCGCGGCGTCGAGCAACTGCCCGACATGGATATCGAGATGCCGGCGTTCATGAAGGATCCGCGCAATGCGGTGACGAAGGACGGGAGCTGACTGAATAATCCTCCCCCGCCAGGGGGAGGTGTCAGCGCCAGCTGACGGAGGGGGAGGATGCAGCTCACTCGTTTTGAGTCGCCGCCCTCCCCTTCCGTCGCCTTCGGCGCCACCTCCCCCTGGCGGGGGAGGATTTTCAGGCCCAAGGCCACATCGCCTTGAGCTTGGCCACCATCGGGCCGAGCCGCTCGATCTGGTCCATCATCTCGTCGGGCTGCACGCCGGGCACCTGGATGCGCAGGTTGATCGCGTCGGCGTGGACGTCTCGCGCGGCCTCGGCCAACCGCTCGGCCACCTCGTCGGCCTCGCCGTTGATCAGTTGGTTGCCCTGCCAATATTGCGCGGTCGTATCGCTGCCATAGCCGCGATAGACGCCCATCTGCTTGTCCTGTCGCCCGAACGTCCCCTCCCCCATCCACACGCGGCGGATCAGGATGATCGGGCCGGTGCCCCCAGCATCACGATACTTACCGGCGAGCTCGCGCAGACGTTCGGGTGCGGTCATCGACTCGAACAGAATGCCCGCGCCGTTGGCGGCGGCGGCACGCACCCCGCGCGGCGTGGCGCTGGCGGTGACGAGGGGGACGGGAGCCTCCCGGCAATGGATGATCGCCCAGTCCTTGGCGAACTCGCCCTCCGCCTCGCCGCGCAATGCCTTCGCGATCAGGCCCAGCGAGCGGTGATAGGTTTCGATATAGTCGTCCTTCGACAGCTCCATGATGTCGAAGTCCGCCTGCCACGATCCGGTCCCCGCGCCGAAGCCGACGCGGCCGGGAAAGGCCGCGCTGAGCCAGGCGATCTCCTCGGCGATCAGCGCCCAGGGCTTCAGCGGCAGCAGGACGGGCGCGGGCGCGACCCACCCGTGCGGCATTGCGTTGAGCATCCAGCCTGCGGTCTGGATCGTGTTCGGGATATAGCCGGGGAAGCCACCGTGATGCTCCCCCATCATCACCCCGTCGAAGCCGACCTCGACAGCGCGCTTCGCCTGCGCCAGTTCGTGGCGGACAATCTCGGGTGCGGGCAAACCGTCGTGCAGGTAGATGCGGATCGATACCGATCCCGGCGCGAAAGGGGCGGTTGCAGGGTCGGCCACGGAGCGTTCCTTCACAATGTCGTGTAGCGGCCGCCGTCGACGATGATCGTCTGGCCGTTGATATAGCGGGCGCCGTCGCCGACGAGGAAGGCGACGACCGGCGCGACGTCGGTGGTCGGATCGCCGACGCGGCCGAGCGGGACGACGGTATCCATCCGCGCCTTCAATCCCGGATCGATCTCGAACGCCTTTGCGAGCGCGTCGCTGAGCGAGAGCGGAGACACGACGGACACAGCGATGCCGAGCGGCCCCCATTCGACCGCGAGGCTCTTGGCAAAGCCCCGCAACGCACCTTTCACCGCGGCATAGGCCGGCATGCGCTCCGATCCCTCCATCCCCGCAGGCGAGGTGAAGACCACGAAGCGGCCCCGCCCGCGCTTGAGATACGGCTTGGCGGTGACCGCGAGATTATAAGCGCCGCGCAACGACACGGCGACGCCGCCGCGCCACACATCCTCGTCGATGTCCTGCACCTCGCTGAGCGTCCCGCCGCCCCGACTGATCGCGTTGTGGACGACCGCGTCGAGCTTCCCGAACACCGCAATGCTGCGCTCGACTGCTTCGGTGACGTCCTCGATCCTGCTGACGTCGCCTTTCACCCAGATGGCGTGCCCGCCCTTCTCGCGGATCGCCGCCTCGGTCGCGCCGCCATTGTCTCCCGGCGACAGGATGACGATACGCGCCCCAGCATCGGCGCAGGCATGACAGATGCTCCGTCCCAACCCCGATCCGCCGCCGGTGACGAGAACAACCCGGCCGTCGATATAATGCTTCATGTTCGCCGGCTGATTTGCCTTCTTTCCGCTCATGGCGTCATCCACCTTCCGCCGTCCGCGCTGATCGTCGTGCCGGTCACGCTGCGCCACGCGGGCGTCAGCAGCGACGCCACGAGCGGTGCGATATCGTTGCGCAGATCGGGCGACGCTAAGCTCATCGCCGGAAGGCCAGGCCGCTCGAGGTCGGCTTCCTGCTCGTCCGCGAGCAATGCGCCCGGTACGGCGAGACTGTTCACCGTGATACCCAACGCCCCCCATTTGCGCGCAACGGCCTTGGCGATCGATCGCTGCCCCTCGGCGGCGGCCGCCCACGCAACCAGCCCCGCCGCGCCGGTCATCGCCAGCGACGGCTCCAGCAGGATCACCGCCCCGCCCCGTTCGCGCAGCGCATCATAGCCCGCCTTGAAGAAAGCGAGGATGTGATGGAGCGGCGCCTCGGCGATCGCGGCCCAATCCTCCGCCGACATCTTGTGGATTTTGGTCGGACGGCCCGATCGCGGGTCCACCCACGCCCAGACCAAGGCGTCGACCTTACCCAGCGCCCCAAGCGCGGCAGACACATCATCCGTGGCGCCCGGATCGATGACGGCCACGCGCGCGCCGCTTGCTTCCAGGCCCGCCGACAGTTCGGCCGCCACCGCACCGGCGCCGAACAAGGCGATAGATTTCGGATCGGTCATGCGTTTCCGCTGCTCCCTGCTGCCCGTATCGACGTCGGGCTTGGTGAAAGCGAACCATCCCGGGCACAGGCCGTCAAGCATATTGGAATAGTTTCTCCATATATCGAGAAGATCGCCAATTTATCATGTGCGCCGATCGACGACTGTGCGTTATCGATCGCCAAAAGATCGGAGAGGACAGACGATGCTCGAATTGGCGGCGGGGCTCTATGTCGTGGCGGGAGCCGGCGGCGGCGGGATTGGGACGGACACCTGTGTCCGCATCGCCGAAGCCGGCGGGACGGTGCTGGGCCTCGACAAAACCGCGCTCGGCTGTGAGACGGCCCGCGCCGTGCTGGGTGACGGGCACCGCGTTGTGCAGATCGACCTGGAGGACGAGGCCCGTCTCGAGGCAGTCCTGGCCGACGCGCAGCGCGACCTGGGCACCATACGCGGTCTTGCCAACATCGTTGGCGGCATTCCCGACCGTAAGCTGGTCGCCCCGTTGCTCGACCTAGACGGGCAGGCCAATTTCGAACGACTGATCCGGCTCAACCTGCTCCCCGGCCTCGCCGCCTCACGCGCGGTGGCGCGGATGATGCAGGCGCATGGCGAAGGCGGCAGCATCGTCAACACCGCGTCGATGGTCGGGCAGGTTTCGATGGCCTATGCCGCCGGCTATGGCGCGTCGAAAGCCGCGCTGATGAACCTGACGCGGACGATGGCGGTCGAATGGGGGCGGATCGGCATCCGCGTCAACGCCGTTTCCCCAGGCACGATCAAGACCGCGAAGATCGGCCGCGACAGCCTGAACACCAATTCGGCCGAGCAGGCGGACGCCGAAAAGGTGGCCGAGCGTGCGGTCATCCCCCTTGGCCGGCGCGGTATGCCCGACGACGTTTCGAACGTTATCCTGTTCTTCCTGTCCGATCTGTCGCGCTACGTGTCGGGGCAGATCCTCGGCGTCGACGGCGGCGCGATGGCACGCGCCCCCTATGACGATGCCGACAATATCTCGGTCTTCATCACCGACGCCGACACACGCGAACGGCTGACGCGATACTGAGCCCCGGGCTCAGCCGACATTGCTGACGCGCTTAAGCTCCGATCGCAGGCGTTCCTCGTCGAAAGCATGCTGCGCGAACGGGCCGTCACGTTCGACCCAGAACAGGAAAAGATGTGCCGACCATTGGTTGGGATTGGGTTGGGTCCGGCCGTGGCGCAGATCGATCCCGCGGTACAGGACGGCATCGCCCGGCTGCATCGCGACGGCGGACGACGGCTCGTCCCCGAAATCGTCGAAGCACGGACCTTCGCCTTCCACGGGTATCGACCCGACTTCCAGCGGCCACGGCAGATCATCGCTGTAAACGAGCGTGAGTGACACGCTGTGTTCGCACGACGGGCGATCCGAATGGACCCGGCAGATGTCGCCCTTCTGATAGACGCGAAAATAGTCGTAGCTCGGCAGCAGGTCCGCGCCGGTCAGCTCGCTCACAATCGGCGTCAGACCCCACAGGAAGGTGGTCAGCGGCCGATAGAAATGGCCGGAGATATCGACGGTCTGCTGGCGCGACAAAGGATGCGACTGGGCAAATAGGTTGAAGGATTTGCCCGCCGCCGAGAGATCGATCTGGATCTGCTTGAAGAGGTTGGAAGCGACCTCCGGAGGGATCAGCCCCCTGATCGTCGCGTAGCCGTCTTTCCGATAATCGCCTTCGATTCGCATGCGGCCCTTTAGCCCGTTTTTTTCCGCTTTCGAACCCGGACTTGTGCGGTCCCCGTTTGGAAACGTCAGGTCAGCGTAAGATACACCTCGGCCTCGATCATCCACGCCGCGCCCGCCTGCCGCCATTTCGCGGTATAGTCGCCGCTGGCGATGAGCCGGTCGCAGACGACGCCCTGCCAGGTCCCATGCTCGAACGCGATCGGTTCGACCGACGACGCGATCACCCGCTCGGGCGTACGCGTGTAGATGACGCGCTCGGGCGCGGCGAATTCACGCTTCCACGCGAGGAGTTGCGCCTTGCGGCCGGATATCAGCGCGCTGTCTGTGCCGGTGACGAGAATGGCGTCGGGCGCGAGCAGCGGCCCGATCGTGGCAAGATCCGCCTCGGCGAGCGCGCGGTTGAAGGCGGCTCGGGCGAGGCGGATGGAAAGGTCGGCTTCGGTCGTCATGACCGAAGCCCCTATCAGATCGCCCCTTGGGCTTTCAAACCCGCAATCTGATCGTCGTTCATGCCGAGCAGAGCGCCGAAAACCTCGGCATTGTGCTGACCGATCTCGGTCGGCGCGGTGGTGCGGATGCTGCTGGGCGTGTCGGACAGGCGCGGGAAGGCGTTCTGCATCTTGAACTTGCCCCAGCGCGGGCTGTCGACCTCGACCAGCGCGTCGCGGGCGGCGAAGTGCGGATCTTCGAGCATCTCGGCGGCGCGGTAGATCTTGCCGGCGGGGATGGAGTGTTCGATCATCAGCGCTTCGAGCTGGTCGACCGTCAGCGTGCGGGTCCAATCGGCGATGATGTCGTCCAGCTCGCGCAGGTTGTTCGCGCGGGCGACGTGGGTGGCGTAGCGCGGGTTCTGCGCCAGTTCAGGCTGGCCCATCGCTTTGGCGAGGCGCGCGAAGATGCCGTCCTGATTGGCGCCGATCAGATATTCGCCGTCGCTGCACGGATAGACGTTGGAGGGGGAGACGCCCTCGAGGATCGATCCGGTGCGCTTCCGGACGTGTCCCGAGATCATATATTCGGGGACCAGGCTTTCCATCACCTGCAGCACGGCCTCGTAGAGCGCGCTGTCGACGACCTGGCCCTTGCCGGTGGTCTGGCGGGCGTGGAGCGCGGCGAGCGCGCCCATGCAGCCATAGGTCGCGGCGAGGCTGTCACCGATCGAGACGCCCATGCGGCTGGGCGCGCGATCCGGATCGCCGACGATGTAGCGCCATCCGCCCATCGCCTCCCCGATCCCGCCGAAGCCCGCGCGGCTCGAATAGGGGCCGGACTGGCCGTAGCCCGAGACGCGGACGATGATCAGGCGCGGGTTGATCGCGTGGAGGGTTTCGGGGCTGAGGCCCCATTTCTCCAGAGTGCCGGGCTTGAAATTCTCGATCAGGATATCGGCGTGGGCGACCAGCTTGCGCACGATCTCCTGCCCTTCGGGCACGCGCAGATTGGCCGAGACCGATTTCTTGTTGCGGGAGACAACCTCCCACCACAATTTCTCGTCGCCGTGGCCCCAGTTGCGCATCGGATCGCCCATTTCGGGCGGCTCGACCTTGATGATCTCGGCGCCCATGTCGCCGAGCAGTTGGCCGCAGAAGGGGCCGGCAATGAGCTGGCCCATTTCGACCACGCGGATGCCCTTGAGGGCGCCATTGTTCGTCACTTCGGTCATCCGCCTTACTCCGCTGCGACCGCGAGGTGACGCCACACCGGCTGCTGCGGCGCGGGCAAGCCCGTTTCGGCTTCGCAGGTGGCGCGCAGTTCCTCGATCGAGCCGCCATGATCGAACAGAGGCAGCGGATCGGGCGAGGTCATCTCCGTGCGCAGCATTGCCGTTGCGGCGTCGTCCACCGCGCCGTCGACGATCACCACGCCATAAGCGCGCGCGCCTTCGACGGTGACGAGGCCTTGGGCGACTTCCTTCGCGACCAGCGCCGGATCGCGCTGGAGCGGATCGCCCCAGCCGCCGCCGCCCCACGTGATGAAGTGGAGCATGTCGCCCGCTTCGACGGCCATATTCTCGAGCTTGTTGCCGACGATGGTCTGGGTGCCGTCGGCCTTTTCGAGGATCTTCCTGGCGCGCGCGCCCGGCTTGCCGCCGTTGACGCCCCACGGCTTGGTGAACCAGCGATCGTCGTGGATCGCGATCGTGCCCGGCTCGGTGAAGCGGTAGGTCATGTGGATGCCGTTGCCGCCGCGGTGGAGGCCCGCCCCGCCCGAATCCGGGGCGGTCTCATAGCGTTCGATGACGAGCGGGAAGTAACGCTCGAGGAATTCGTTGGGCACGTTGGTGAAGCCCGGCCACAGCGAATGGCCGTCCGGCCCGTCACCCATCGGACGCCCCGGAATGCCGCCGAACCCGATCTGGAACAGCTGGAACCACTGCCCTTCGCCATCCACGCCCGAATAGAAGAGATGGGGCGAGGAGGAGAAGCCGGCCGCGTTGAGGAATTCCGGGGTCTTCTGCCCCAGCAATCCGCCCAAAATGTCGAAGATGCGGCCGAGCGCGTGGGTGCGACCCGAGAGCGCGGCGGGGTAATTCGGCTTGAGGAGCGAACCCTTGGGAATGCGCACCTCGATCAGATCGTAGAAGCCGTCGTTGAACAGGATCTGCGGATCGAAGACCATGATCATGTAGATGCCGAAGAACATCTTGAACATGTTCTCGTTCAGGAAGAAGTTGATCGCGGCCGGGCTCTGCGGATCGGTGCCGTCGAAATCGAGGATGACGGTCTCGCCCTCGCGCCACATCGAACATTTGATGCGGTACGGGCCGAAGCCCATACCGTCATCGCAGATGAAGTCCTCGAAGCTGACCGGCGCTTCGCCGATCGAGGTCGAGATGAGGTGCTTCATCGCGCGATAGTTGCGCGCGAGCAGCTCCTCGGTCGCCGAGACATAGACGTCCTCGCCGAAGCGGACCGCCATCTCCTCGATCCGGCGCGCAGCGACGCGGCACGAGGCGATGAGCGCGTTCAGATCGGCCTTGCACCAATCGGCCTTGCGCGACTGGTGCATGATCAGGCGGACGAGATCGGCGTTATAGACGCCCTTCGAATAGATCTTCACCGGCGGGATGCGCACGCCTTCCTCGAAGATCGAATGCGCGTCGATCGGCATCGAACCGGCGACCTTGCCGCCGATGTCGCTCTGGTGCCCGAACATCGCGGTGAAGGCGAGCAGGCGGCCCTCGCGATAGACGGGGAGCAGCACCATCCAGTCGTTCGAATGGCTGATCGCGCCTTCGACCGAATAAGGATCCGACATCATGAACATGTCGCCTTCCTCGATCGTGCCTTCATAGCCGGCCAGGAAGCCGCCGATGAAGCTGCCGAACTGGCCGACGATCATGCGGCCCTTATGGTCGGCGATCAACGGGAAGGCGTCGCCCTGTTCGCGAATGCCGGGCGACATCGCGGTGCGGACAAGGGTGGCGTCCATTTCGACGCGCGCATTGCGCAGCGCGTTTTCGATGACCTCCAGCGTGACCGGATCGATCGGCTTCGACGCGAAGGGGGCGGGATGGGTTTCGATGATCTGTGCGGGCATCTTCTATAGCCTCCTTCAGGCGGCCGGATTGATCAGGATGTTGCCGACGCGGTCGACCGTGGCGACGCAGCCGCCCTCGATGAGCGTGGTCGAGTCCATCTCGATGACGATGGCGGGGCCGGGGATGACGTCCCCCTGCTCCAGCTTCGCGCGGTCGTAGATCGCGCCGGGGCGGAAATCGCCGTCGAGCCAGATCTGATGATCGCGGATCTTGGCCTGCGCGGGATCGCCGTCGCCGACCGGCAGATCGGCCGCGGGCAGATCGAGCGTCGCGCCCATCGCGACCGCACGCAGGTTCACCAGCTCATGCGGGCTTTCCATGTTGAAGGTGAAGAGGCGGTGATGCTCCTCGTCGAAGCGCGCCTCGACGCCGGCAAGGCCGTCACGGCGCAGCGTTTCGGGATCGATCGACAGCGGCACTTCGAACGCCTGCCCTTCATAGCGGACGTCGATTTCGAACTGTGCGGTGATCTCCGACGCCGGGATGCCGTCATCGGTCAGCTGCTTCTCCACCTGCGCGCGCATCTCTTCGAGGATCGCGATGACTTCGGCCTCGTTGGTTTCGACGAAGCGCTTGGAGAAGCTGCGCGCGGTCTCGGTGCGGGTGCGGGTCGTCGCGTCGCCCAGCGCGCACAGCACGCCCGGCGAAACCGGCGATACGGCGGGCCAGCTGCCCATCAGGCGCGCGACGGCGTTCACATGGAGCGGACCGGCGCCACCAAAGCCCATCAGCGCGAAGTCGCGCGGATCGTAACCCTGCTGGACCGAGATCATGCGCAGCGCGCCGAACATATTTTCGTTCACGATATCGATGATGCCGCGCGCGGCTTCGTAGAGGCCGATGCCCAGCGCGTCGGCGATCGTCTGGACCGCCGCAATCGATCCTTCGCGATCGAGCTTGAAGGTGCCGCCGAGCAAAGCCTCGGGGAGATAGCCCAGCACGACGTTCGCGTCGGTCACGGTCGGCAGCGTGCCGCCCTTGCCATAGGCCACCGGCCCCGGCACCGCGCCCGCCGACTGCGGGCCGACGCGCAGCGCCTTGGTCAGTTCGGGGACATAGGCGATCGAACCCCCGCCCGCGCCCACCGTCTTGACGTCGAGCGCCGAGGCGCGAACCGCGAGGTGGCCGACCTCGGTAGTCCGCACGCGCCGGGCTTCCAGGTTCTCGATCAAAGCAACGTCGGTCGAGGTGCCGCCGACGTCGAGCGTCAGGATATTCTTGATGCCCGCATTCTTGCCGACCCAGAGCGCGCCGGTGACGCCGCCCGCAGGCCCGGACATCAGCAGCGACACCGGATGCTGTTCGGACATTTCCGACGACATCAGCCCGCCGTCCGACCGCAGCAGCGACAGGCGCCCCGCCATCCCGCTCTCGCGCAGCTTGGAGCGCAGGTTGCGGACGTAGCGGCCGACCACCGGGCGCACCGCGGCGTTGGCAACGGTCGTCAGCGTGCGCTCATATTCCTGCATTTCGGGCAGGACTTCATGGCTCAAGGAGACGGGAATGTCGGGCATGATCTCGGCCGCCAGTTCGGCGACACGCTTTTCATGCGCGCCGTTGAGATAGGCGTTCATCAGGCTGACCGTCAGTGCCTCGACGCCCTGGGCCTTCAGCTTCTCAAGCTGCGCGCGGATATCGGCATCGTCGATCGCTTCGATCTCGTTGCCGCGCGCGTCCAGACGTCCCTGGATCTCGAACGTGTCGAGCAAAGCCGCCAGCGGCTCGGGCTTCGGCCAGATGATCCAGCCCGCAAGCCCCCCCGGCACGAAGCTGCGCGCGATCTGCATGATCTGGCGATAGCCGCGCGTGACGATCAGGCCGACGCGTGCGCCCTTCCCTTCCAACACCGCATTGGTCGCAACCGTCGTGCCGTGCAGGAAGGTCTCGATATCGGCGGGCGTGATCCCCGCCTTCTCGCAGATCGCCGTCACCCCGTTCAGGATGCCAACCGAAGAGTCGGCCGGGGTCGACGGCGTCTTGTGCCGCCAGAAGCTGCCCGATTCCTCCTCAAGAAGAAGCAGGTCGGTGAAGGTGCCGCCTACGTCGACGCCCAGACGATATGCCATGTCTCAGTTGCTCCGGATATTCTGCGGAAAGCCGCCGGCGCGGGCGACCATCGAAGGAAGTGGCTTGCGCATCACATCGGTGAACCAGCGGTTCGCCGCGATCAGCGCGTCGAGATCGAGCCCGGTCGCCACACCTGAGCGATCGAGCAGATAGTGGACGTCCTCTGTGGGAACGTTGCCCGCTGCGCCCGGCGCGAAGGGGCAGCCGCCCAGCCCGCCCAGCGAGGCGTCGATCGTGGCGGCTCCCACCTCCACCGCCGCCCAGACGTTCGCGAGGCCGGTGTTCCGGGTGTTGTGGAAATGGCAGCGGACGGGAATGTCGCCGATCGCATCGCGGACGCGGCCGATCAGGTCGGTTACCTGCGACGGTACCGCGACGCCAATCGTGTCGGCCAGCGCGATTTCGCGGGGGTTGGCGTCGGCGAGACGCTTTGCCATTTCGACGACATGATCGGGCGAAACATCGCCTTCAAACGGACAGCCGAAGGACGCGCCGATCGTCACCTGCGCGCTGCGCCCTTCGGCGAGGCCGAGGCGGATGATGTCGCGCGCGACATCGACCGATTCGAACGCCGTCTGCCCCTGGTTGCGCATCGCGAAGCTGTCGGTCGCGACGCACACCGCGCCCAGTTCGTGAACCTTGGTCGCCAGCGCCCGTTCGGCGCCGCGCACGTTGAGGACGAGGCCGATATAGGTGACGCCGTCGATGTCGGGCAGGCCGGCGATCACCTCTGCGGCGTCGGCCATCTGCGGCACCTTCTTTGGGTTGACGAAGCTTGCCACCTCGATCCGCCGGACACCCGCGCTCACCGCACGGCGAACAAGCTCGATCTTGTCCACAGTCGCGACGACGACACTTTCATTCTGAAGGCCATCGCGCGGGCCGACCTCGACGATCTCTATGCTGGTCATGCCGGGTCTCCCTCCCAAGGCGGCGCGCGGCGCCACCGTCCAGGGAAAGAGTTTTGCGTGGCGCGCCCGTATGACGGAACGGGGTCAAAGGGCTTTGTTCGCCTGGCGGACATGCATGTTTCGACCGCAACGGAAAACGCCGGACAAGGGGACCAGCCCTCGCCCGGCGCTACGCCCTCCTGCGGGTGTTCGAACGTCAGGCGCGCCTGGCGGCGAGCCCATTAAGGTGCGCGATCGTCTCGGCTTCGCTGACGACGTCGGCATATTTGGCGTTCATGTCGAACAGATTCGCTTCATGCGGCGCGGGGTGGCGGTCGCCGCAGGCATCGGCGATCACCGAGGTCCGGAAACCGTGCGACATCGCGTCGACGCAGGTCGCGCGCACGCAACCGCTGGTCGAAACGCCCGTCAGCATCACGCCGTCCACGCCCATCGCCGTCAGCGTCGAGGCGAGCGAGGTGCCGAAGAAGGCGCTGGGATATTGTTTCGAGACGATCAGTTCGTCGGCCTCCGGCACCAGCCCCTTGGGCCATGCGCCCATCGGATTGCCCTGAAGGAAATAGCGCAGCGGCTTCGACTTTTCGAAGAAGCGGCCGCCGTCGAGCGCGAGCGGATGATAGACGACGTTGGTCAGGATCACCGGCACGCCCGCCGCCCGCGCCGCTTCGCGCACGCGCAGGGTGGAGAGGAGCGAGGCGTCCGATCCCATGTAGAGATCGCATTCGGGATTGAAGTACGCCTCGACCATATCGATCACGATCAGCGCCAGCTTGTCGCCGAAGCCGACGCGACGCCCGAAGGCGCGGGCATAGTTTTCGGACAGGTCGTCGCTCATCTTTCTCGTCCTTCAGTAGAGCCAGGGCTGGGCGCGGCGCTGTGCGGCCTCGAACCCATCGATGTCGGTGGTGGCGCGGGCCATGATCGTGTCGATCTCGTCCCAGCCGTTGAGCAGGCGTTCCTTGGCGGGCGCGTCGATATCGAACGCGATCGAGATGTCGCCGCGCCCGACGCGCTGCGTCGGAAGGTCGACGCTCAGCGCGCCCTGCGCGGCGGCATCGGCCAGTTGGCCGATCGCCTCGCGGCCCAGCCGGATCGCCAGTACGCCATTGCGCAGGCAGTTTGCTGCGAAGATTTCGCCGAAGCTTTCGGCAACGACGCAGGTGATGCCCGCGCCCGCGAGCGCCCACACCGCCTGCTCGCGGCTCGATCCGCAACCGAACTCACGCCCCGCCAGCACGATGCCCGCGCCGGCCGCAAGCGCCGGATCGACCGGATTGTCGACGGGCTGATCCTGCGCATCGAAGCGACGGTCGTAGCAAAGGTACCGGCCCAGCCCGTCCTTCTCCATGATGAGCAAGAAGCGCGCCGGGAACAGCACGTCGGTGTCGATCCGATCCTCTATCAAAGCGAGTGCGGGGGCTTCGAGCGTGGTGAACGGCTTCATACCAGATCCCGCACGTCGACGAGGTGGCCGGTGACGGCGGCGGCGGCGGCCATGGCCGGGCTCATCAAATGGGTGCGCCCGCCCCGGCCCTGACGGCCTTCGAAATTGCGGTTCGACGTGGCGGCGCAGCGTTCGCCGGGGGTCAGCCGATCCTCGTTCATCGCGACGCACATCGAACAGCCCGCCTCGCGCCATTCGAAGCCCGCGTCGCGGAAGATGCGGTCGAGCCCTTCGGCTTCGGCCTGATGCTTGACCGGGGTGGAGCCGGGGACGACGAGCGCGCGGACGTTCGGTGCGACGCGGCGGCCGGCGGCAACCTTCGCGGCCTCGCGCAGATCCTCGATCCGGCCGTTGGTGCAACTGCCGATGAAGACGCGGTCGATCGCGATGTCGGTCAGCGCCGCGCAGGCCGTCAGGCCCATATAATCGAGCGCGCGACGCTGCTGCGCCTTTGCCGCCTCGGTGGGCGCGGCTTCGGGATCGGGCACGCACCCGCCGATCGCGGCGGCGTCCTGCGGGTTGGTGCCCCACGTCACCTGCGGCGCGAGGTTGGACACGTCGACCGTCAGGGTCGCGTCATAGACGGCGTCGGCATCGCTCGGCAGCGTGCGCCAGTAATCGACGGCGGCGGCGAAGGCGTCGCCCTGCGGCGCATAAGGCCGCCCTTCGACCCATGCGAAGGTGGTCGCGTCCGGCGCGACGAGGCCGATGCGCGCGCCCGCCTCGATCGTCATGTTGCACAGGGTCATGCGCGCGGCCATCGACATGGCCGACACCGCCTCGCCGCGATATTCGACCGCATAGCCGGTGCCGAAGCCCGCGCCGAAGCGGCCGATCAGGTAGAGCGCCAGATCCTTCGCCCCGACCCAGGCCGGCAGTTCGCCCTCGATCCGGACCTCCATCGTCTTGGCGCGCGTCTGGACGATGCACTGCGTCGCCAGCACCGTCGCGCAGTCGCTCGCGCCGATACCGAAGGCCAGCGCGCCAAAAGCACCGTGGGTCGAGGTGTGGCTGTCGCCGCAGGCCAGCGTGATGCCGGGAAGCGTGAAGCCCTGTTCGGGGCCGATCACATGAACGATGCCCTGGCGTGGATCATCGAGCGCGATGTGCGGCAGGCCGAAGTCGTGCGCATTCTCCGCGAGCCGCGCGACCTGCGCGGCGGCAAGGCCGGTCAGCGCCTCGCTGCGCCCGTCGCTGGGCACCGCATGATCGGGCACGGCGAGGTTCACGTCGGGCCGGCGCGCGGGGCGATCGCGGTCGCGAAGGGCGAGGAAGGACTGGTGGGTACTCACCTCCTGCAACAGGTGGCGATCGACATAGAGCAAAGTCGATCCGTCGCCCATGTCGGCGACGACATGCGCGTCCCACAATTTGTCGTAGAGGGTGCGGCCCGCCATCGGCTTATCGGGCGATCTTGATGATCACGCGGCCGACATCCTTGGCCTCGTCGCCCGTCAGCAGCGCGAAGGCGTCCGCCGCCTGTTCGAGCGGGAAACGCGCGCTGATCGTCGGGGAGAGATCGAGCTTGCCTTCCGCAATCAGCCGCAGCGCGCGCGCCTGATCCGGGCCGCCGCGCACGCCGACGACGTGGAGTTCGCGGTTGACGATATCCCAGTTGGTGACGGGCAGCGCGCCGCCGCCGGTCAGCGCGATCGTGGCGCCGGGGGCCGCGACCTTGAACGCCTGCTCCATGCCCCATTCGGTCGCGGAGGTTTCGACGATACCAGCAAAGCCACCGGGAAAGGCTTCGAGAACCGCCGGCGAGACATCCTCGCCATGCGCATTGATGCGGAACACGCGCTCGGCGCCCAGTTCGCCCGCCATGCCGGCCTTGGCGCCGCGCCCGCCGATGGCGATGGGCTTGAGGCCGATTGCGCGGGCGGTGGCGATCGCGCCATGCCCCATCGCGCCGACCCCGACGATCGCGACCGGCGAACCTTCGGGCAGGCCAAGCTTGTCGAAGGCGTTGAGCGCGTCGACCAAACCGGTGATCATCGCCGCCGCCTCATCGCTGACGCCATCGGGCATCACGCACAGCTTGCGCACCGAAACGAGCGCATAATCCTGCGCGCAGATCTGACGGACGTAGCGGCCGAGATCGGGCGACAGGCAGAGGTTGGTGCGGCCCGCCGAACAGTTCGCGCAGGTGCCGCAATTGTCGAGCGACTGCGCGGTCACGCGCTGGCCGACTTCGAAGCCCGTCACATCCGGCCCGAGCGCCGCAATCTCCGCCGAGAAATCGGCGCCGATGCCGATCGGATATTCGGTGACGTAGCGCCCGCCGCGATTGAGATAGACGCCCAGACAGGTGCCGTAGGGCGAATAAGCCAACACGCGCACCAGCACCTCACCCGGACCGGGCGTAGGAATAGGGATGTCGTCGATCCGCAGATCCGCCGGACCGTGTAGTCGTGCCGCTCGCATTACTGACGGCCAAACTGCCAGACGAGGACGGTGCAGCCCTTTGCGGAGCCGGTCGCGCCCAGCAGCGGCGTATCCGCCTCACCCGACGTATAATCCTGCGGCACGAAGTCGCCCGCGGTGCCATCGACCGAACCGGCGAGGATGAACGCCTCCCAATCCGCACCCAGCACCGGCGCCGTGCCCTGCCAGCCGGCGGGGATTTCGGCGATCAAAGTGCGCGCGCCCGACACCGGATCGGCGCTGAGCGGCTTGATGCCCCATTCGGCCGGAAAGGCTGCGTCGGGGCCTGCCGCGACATCGGCGACCGGCAGGCTGAAGACGTGGCCGCGCGGATCGTTCGATTCCGGCAGCGGATATTCCTTCGGCTCGGCCGGTTCGTGGACGAGATTGAGGACGAGGACGCCGTCGCTGCGGGTCAGCGCCATCGCGCCGATATGCGACTTTTCATCATGGCCGTGGACGATATGCGCGGGGCGATAGAAATAGTCGCCCTCCTTCCAATAATGCACGTCGTCGAGCGTGACCGATCCTTCGAGGATGAACACTTCCTCGACCGCGTCATGATAATGGGCGACGCCACCGCCGCGCCAGTTCTCGGGAATGCCGACGATCGACGTGACATGCCCGGTCGCCTCGTCGAGGCCCAGCAGGCGGCGGCGCAGGCCGTGCTTGCCCAGCGGCTCCCAGGGCATTTCGGACGCGCGAACGCGCTGAAGCGGCTTCTCGGTCTTGCGCATCACGCCCATGATCAGAATTCCTCCATCAGACGGCCGAAACCTTCCTTGCGATCCATGACGCCGTTGGCGCGCAGTGCGTGCCAATAGGTCGCGGTGTTGATTGCGATCACCGGCTTGCCGAGCCACAATTCGGCCGCCGCCGCGATCCGCATCGCCGACACGTTGGTGCCGCACTGGATCAGCGCGTCGACATCGTCGCCGTCGAGCGCCTTGAACGTATCGCGGATCGTCTCGGGCGTCTGCTCGGCGATCGACAGCCAGGACGGGCACTGCAGCGGAATGTCGCGCACCGTTTCATAGCCGTGGTCGGACAGGAAGTTGCTGACCTCGGCATTGGCGGTCGGATAATAAGGCGAGAAGAACGCCACCTTCTTGATGTTCTGCCCGTACGCCTTGAGCGCCGCGACCACCGACTCCGCGCCGGTCGACACGCCCAGGCCCGAGACCTGCTCGACATTCTGGCGCCACTTCACCGCGCCCTCGGCGCCGCCGAAGAAGGTCACGGCCGACATGCCCATGACCAGATAATCGGGCGCGCAGGTCAGCACGCCTTTCACCGCGTCGATCGTGTTGTGGCTGATCTCCCAAGCGCCGGCCATGAAGCTCTCGTTCGACACCGCCTTGGCATTGTCGACGACGATGCGGCTGTAATGGTTGGTCACGCCTGCGGGGCGAAGGTCGTCGAAATCGGGCTGGACGATCGTGTTGGTCGACGGGCCGAGCACGCCGAACTTATAGCGATAGCCCTGAACGTCCTTGTTGCGACGCTCAACGGGGGGTGCGATCTGAAGGTCGGTCATTGGACGCTCTCCGCTTCCTCGAGGCTCAGGAACATCGCCTGGCGCAGCAGATATTGCCGGCGCAGGTCAGGGTCGGCATGGAGCGCGGCCATGCGCTCGCGACGAACCTTCGCCGCCTCGCCCGCGCCCTGCTCCATCAGCGCCATATTCTCGATGGTCTGCGCCTGGATGAAGCTGTGCGTCACGGTGCGCCGCTGGCGCTCGAACAGGCCGAGCAGGCTCGCGTCGCCGCCCTTGCGCAGGATGCGGTGCAGCTTGTCGGCCAAGTTCCACGCATCGTGGATGCCGCTGTTCATGCCGAAGCCGCCCATCGGGCTGTTGAGGTGCGCGGCATCGCCGACGATCGCCATACGGCCCTTCAGGAACTTGTCGGCCACGCGCTGATGCACGCGGTAGATCTGGCGATAGTCGGTGACGACCGGCCGATCGCCCACGATCCGGCGGAACACGTCGGCCGCCTTCGCGTCGGACGTCAGCTCCTCGTTGGTCGCATCGCCGTCCGCCGGCACCAGCACGCGCCAGAATTTGGGCACGCGCAGCAGCACCAGCCACTCTTCAGGATCGGAGATGTAATTCACGTAGGACAGATCGGGGACGACGTCCTCGATCGGGAACTGGGTCGACATGCTGAGGAACTTTTCCTCATAGGTGAACCCGCCGAACTCGGCCCCGACCAGCTTGCGCACGATCGAGCGCGATCCGTCCGCGCCGACCAGGAACTTGGCCGCGACCTCGACCAGCTGACCATTCTGCTCGATCGTGGCGATCACCTCATCGCCATTGTCGCGCGCATCGATCAGCGGCGCATTGAACAGCACCTCGACATTGGCTTCACCGGCCAGCCGCTCGGCAAGCAGGTTCGCCATGAAGAACTGCTCGCACTGAAGCCGGAACGGATAGCGGGTGCGATCGGCGACTTCGCTCAGGTCGAACTCGAGCCGCTCGCCGCTCTGCCGATCGCGCCACTGATAGACGGGCGCCTTCAGCCCCTGCGCGATCAACGGCTCGGCGACGTCGATCTCATCGAGCATCTCGAGCGAGGCGGCATGAAAGGTCGAGGCGCGCAGATCGTTCGCGCAGGACGACTCCGCTTCGCACAGCATCACCGACAAACCCAGCGAAGCCAGTCGCGCCGCACATACCGTCCCGACGGGGCCGGCCCCGACCACCAGAACTTCGACTTTACGCATCTATGCCCACCCAAGTCTTCTGTATGTCACACCCCGGCAATGGCATTCGGTTGCGCAATGGCGCCAATGAGTTGCGCTATTTGTTCGCCTGGCGGACAGTGCCTTACGGGCGTAGTCGCCCACGCTTGACTCGGGTTCGACGGAGGGGAACCTTTCAACGCATGGAAGACGACCAGAAGGCCGAAAAAGACGGGTCCATTCGCGCGATCAGCCGCGCCATAGCGGTGCTGCAGGCGATCAATCGCAACGGCGCGCTGACGCTGACCGAGATCGCCGACAATGCCGGCATCCCGCACCCGACAGCGACCCGGATCGTCCGAACGCTTCTGGAGGAGCGGCTGATCGAGCGTGAGCCTTCGCGCAAGCGCTATCGCCCGACCGCCCTGATCCAGACATTGTCGTGCGGATTTCAGAATCACGATCGTCTGGTGAGCATTTCGCGCCCGCACATCACCCGGCTGACCCGGCTGATCGACTGGCCGATCAGCGTGGTGACGCGCGTCGGCCAGGCCATGGTGGTGCGCGATTCGACCAGCGCGCTCACCTCGCTCACCTTCAACAATTATTATCCGGGCTGGCAGGTGCCGCTGCTGCCATCGTCGTCGGGCCGGGTCTATTTCGCCTTCGCCTCGCCCGACGAGCAGGAGGAATTGCTCAAGGCCTATCGCGTCAACCAGCGCGGCGTCGACAACCTCACCCTGCGCGAGTTCGAAAGCGGCGAGGCGACTGCGAAGATCCGGCGGCAGGGTTATGCCGCCGCGACGCGCACCCAATATTCGGCCAATCCGGGCAAGACATCGTCGATGGCGGTGCCGATCTTCGAAGGCGAACACCTGCTGGGCGCGCTGACGATGGTGTTCTTCGCCAACGCTTTGTCGATCCCCGACGCGATCCGCCGGTTCCTGGAGCCGCTCAAGGATTGCGCGAAGGCGATCGGCGACGAGATGGCGGCGGCGGAGTAACCCCCCCTCCCCGCCCTTTCATCGTCATTGCGAGGAGCCGCAGGCGACGCGGCAATCCAGGCCCGCACTAGAGTTAGGTCGCGAGCCTCTCCAGTGCGGGCCTGGATTGCTTCGCTACGCTCGCAATGACGAGGTGTGTTAGACGAGCGCCGCCCGCTTCAACGCCATCGCCTCGCGCCGGAAGAACAGCCCCGCAACCAACGCCACCACGATTAGCGCGCAGCACAGCATGAAGGCAGGCTTGTAACTGCCGAAGTGGTCGTAGAACACGCCCGCCAGCCACACGCCGCTACCCGATCCGATCGCTTCGAGCACGATGAACCAGCCGGTGAGCTGCCCCAGCTTCGGCCCCGCGAAGAAGTCCGCGATCACGACCTGGGTCAGCACATAACAACCCGCCCAGCCGAGGCCGAGCAGCACCAGCCCCGGCCAAGCGAAAGCCGGCTTGCTGATCGTCAGCAGGATCGCGCCGCCCAGCAGCAGGACGTGCTGCGTCGACCACACCGTCTGCACGCCCCAGCGTTCGGCCGCAGCGCCGACCGCCACCTTGCCGACCAGACCCAGAGTGAACACCACCGTCATCCCCGCCGCCGCGGTGCGCGGGCTCAGCCCGATATCCTGCAGGTGGAGGAACAGGTTGAGCAGGAAAGCGGTCGATCCGAAAAAGGTGCCGAAGGTCGCGACGATCAGCAGGATCACGCCCAGACGGCTACGCGGAGTCGACGCCATCGAAACAGGCGCGACGAGAACCTCCGCCGTCGGATCGGCGGCCCCACGCGGCGGGCGGATCAGGAAGGCCGCGACGGGCAGGATCAGCAGCGGCACGATCGACAGCGAAGCGAGCAGGTGCCGCCAGTCCATATGCTCCTGCGCGAGCACCATCAGCGGCGGGAACAAGGACGCGCCGATGCTGGTGCCCGACAGCGCCACCGACGTCGCAAAGGCCCGACGCGTCTCGAAACGTTCACGGATCAGCAGCACGATGATCACGACGTGCGAGCTGGCGAAGCACAACCCGAACAGGACGTAGAGCGCATAGATCTGCCCGATCGTCGCGGCTTTGCTATAGGCGTAGAGCGTGGCCGACATCAGCAGCAGTCCGGCGATCACGATCCGGCGCGGCGCGATATGGCGGGTCAGGATGCCGATCCCAAGGCCCGCAAGCCCCGACGACATCAGGAAGATCGTCTCGCGCAGCTTCAGATCGCCGCGCGAGATGCCGAGATCGGCGAGCAGCGCCTTGTCGAGCGTCGGCAAGCCCGAACTGATCGTCCCGTGACAGATCGTCATCACCAGCAGCAGGCCGCAGACCAAAGTCCATCCGCGTCGATCGGTCCCGCTGTTCATCGTCATAGTGCCGCCCATCCTAACATCGGTGTCACACTATGACGATCGCGCGACAAGGACACAGCGTCTCCCACTTTGTCCGCCAGGCGAACATGCCTCCGACGCACCGTTGAGCGCGGCTGCGACGCGATTAGCCAGACGGTCATCCGAGGGAGAGATTTGATGGCCGATCCGAAACTTGCCGAGATGCTGC
This sequence comes from Sphingomonas montanisoli, assembly GCF_008274695.1. Taxonomy (GTDB): domain Bacteria; phylum Pseudomonadota; class Alphaproteobacteria; order Sphingomonadales; family Sphingomonadaceae; genus Rhizorhabdus; species Rhizorhabdus montanisoli. The sequence goes on from NZ_VTOU01000001.1 coordinate 711,523, forward strand.
GCGCGGGCCACTTCGTCGTGGCGCCGGGCATTCAGGACATGATCACCGCGGTGATCGCCCGCGAGGTCGGCTTCGACGCGGTCTATGGCAGCGGCTATTGGCTGACGGCCTCCGCCTACGGCCTGCCTGACGCGGGGATCGCATCGGTCACGCAGATGACCGACCGGATGGCGACGCTGGTCCAAAGCTCGAACGCGCCGGTCATTGCGGACGCGGACACCGGCTATGGCGGTCTCCTGAACGTCCACCACACCGTGCGCGGCTATGAGGCGGCGGGCGTTACCGCGATCCAGATCGAGGATCAGGATTTCCCCAAGAAGTGCGGCCACACCCCGTTCAAGCGGATCGTACCGATCGAAGACATGGTCGAGAAGATCAAGGTTGCGGTCGACGCGAAGCAGAGCGCCGACTTCCTCGTCATCGCGCGCACCGATGCGATGCAGAGCGAAGGGCTCGACGGCGTGCGCCGCCGGATGGACGCTTATGCCGCCGCGGGCGCCGACATTCTGTTCCCCGAGGCGCTGACGACCGAGGAGCAGATGCGCACCTTCTGCGCCGGGGTCGACACGCCCGTCCTCGCCAACATGGCATCGGGCGGAATCACCCCGATCCTGCCGCCCAAGCAGCTTGAAGAGATCGGCTTCGCGCTCGCGATCTTCCCGGCGCTGACCAGCCTGGTCGCGGCGGCCGCGGTCGAGGATTGCCTGCGCACGCTGAAAGGCGGCGACGGCTCGGGTGGCGAACGCCGCCTGTTCGATTTCAAGCAATTCTGCTCGCTCATCGGGTTCGAGGACGTCTGGGCCTTCGAACGCAAATGGGCGCGCCCCGAATAATCCAAAAGCGATTTCCCAAGGAGTTTCCGTAACATGGCTATCTGGCTGAAGCGCGGCGCGAAAGCCGACGAGAAGAAGGCGATCGACGCGAGCGTCCGCGAGACCGTGGAACGCACGCTGGCCGACATCGCGGCGCGCGGCGACGCGGCGGTGCGCGAGCTTTCGCAGAAGTTCGACAATTGGTCGCCCGAGAACTTCATCCTGTCCGACAAGGAAAAGCAGGCGTGCCTCGACCAGCTGACCGCGCAGGACCTGAAGGACATCGAGTTTGCGCAGACACAGGTCCGCAACTTCGCGCAGATCCAGCGCGACAGCATGAAAGACGTCGAGGTCGAAACGATGCCCGGCGTGATCCTGGGCCACAAGAATATCCCGATGAACGCGGCCGGCTGCTACGTTCCGGGCGGTAAGTACCCGCTGCTGGCATCAGCGCACATGTCGGTGATCACCGCCAAGGTCGCGGGCGTGCCGCGCGTGATAAGCTGCGCACCGCCGTTCCAGGGCAAGCCCGCTCCCGCGATCGTCGCGGCGCAGGTGATGGCCGGCGCCGATGAAATCTACGTCCTCGGTGGCATCCAGGCGGTCGGCGCGATGGCGCTGGGCACCCAGTCGATCGCGCCGGTCGACATCCTCGTCGGCCCGGGCAATGCCTTCGTCGCGGAGGCCAAGCGCCAGCTGTACGGCAAGGTCGGCATCGATCTGTTCGCCGGCCCGACCGAAACGCTCGTCATCGCCGACGAGAGTGTCGACGGCGAACTGTGCGCCACCGACATCCTCGGCCAGGCCGAACATGGCCCGGACAGCCCCGCCATCCTGCTCACCACGTCGGAGAAGCTGGCGCGCGAGACGATGGCCGAGATCGAGCGCCTGCTCCTGATCCTGCCGACCGCGCCGCACGCCCGCCGCGCGTGGGAGGATTATGGCGAGGTGATCGTCGCCGAAAGCGACGAGGAAATGGTCCGCATCGCCGACGAGATCGCGTCGGAGCATGTCCAGGTCATGACCCAGGATCCCGACTATTTCCTCGACAACATGACCAATTATGGCGCGCTGTTCCTCGGCCCGCGCACCAACGTGTCGTACGGCGACAAGGTGATCGGCACGAACCACACCCTGCCGACCGGCAAGGCGGCGCGCTATACGGGTGGCCTGTGGGTCGGCAAGTTCCTGAAGACCTGCACCTATCAGAAGGTCACGACCGACGCCGCGTCGGCGATGGTCGGCGAATATTGCAGCCGCTTGTGCTCGCTCGAAGGCTTTGCGGGTCATGGCGAACAGGCCAACATCCGCGTCCGCCGCTACGGCAACCGCGACGTCCCCTATGCGGGCCGCGCCGAGCCGGTGAACGCGTAAGCGATTGGGGAGAGGGCAACGCTCTCTCCCCTTCTCCCCACCTCGTCATTGCGAGAAGCCGAAGGCGACGAAGCAATCCATTCCGAACTGCCGAGTGGATTGCTTCGCTATGCTCGCAATGACGATGATTTTGTGGACGACGCCCCCCTCAGGGCCGCGTGATGCCCGGTTCCAGCGTGATCGCCCACGGGCCATCATGCCATTCGAGCAGCAGGCATCCGCCCACGCTCTGCTCGCCGAAGCCGTGAATACTGTAAGCGGGGTTCCACAGGAACGAGCCCGCCCTCATAGGGCGGGTGTCGTCGGGCTGGATGTCGCCTTCCAGGCAGAAGATCTCCTCCTGCACCGGATGCCAGTTCGGCCCGCCGCCCTTGAAGCCGCCGGGGACGCGCAGCAGCCGCGTGTCGGCGCCAGTCAGCGGATCGAGCCACAGCACGCGGCGTTCGAACCCGGTGAACGGCTTGCCGCCGATGACCGGCGTGAACGGTTCGATCGCGAACACGTCCTCGTTGACCTCGAAGATCGGCGCGCGTTCCGCCGACTGTTCGCACGGCGCATCGAAGATGGCGATCAGTTCGCATCCCTCGTCCGATCCACACGCCGCCACATAACCGCCGCCGATCACGATCCACGCGCCCGCCGCAAGGCTGCGCCCGTCGATCTCGAACCGGCCAGAACGGACATAGATCTGCGTAAGCGGCGCATCGCCCGCCGTGCCGCTCCATCCCGCGGGAAGCGCGATCAGGCCGCTGCGCAACGATCCGTCGTCGAGCCGGCGCAGCGCGCGCACCTGCGCCGGACTGCCCCAGCCCTCGAACGGCTCGACCCCGATCTGATGATCGTGCCGGCACTCGGAAATATCGACGCGAAAAGTCTCGATCACCGCACTGCCCCTATGCGATTCCGGAAAGCCTGCCCTTGGTCGTAGCGATCGCAAATGGCGAATCCGTCCCAATGAACCGTCGCGTGGCGAACAAACGGCCAATCACCCTGTCCCACCCTCGCGGCCATGATAATGTCATATCACTGGAAATTGGGAGACTTGCCAATGCGGCCGCGGATCGAGGCTCTGGATGTGGATGCGATGGACTGGGCGTCGCTCGGCCCCGCAGGTCTCTACAGCAAGATGCTGAGCCGCGACACCGAAACGGGCGCGCGCACCGCGCTGCAGCGGCTGTGCCCGGCGGACAATTACGAGCCGCCCAAGGTCGCGCATTATCACCACACCTATGAAGAGATTCTCGGCGTCGCGGGCGATTTCAGTTTCGACAGCCGGCTGTGGGTGAAGCCCGGCACCTATGTCTTTCATCCGCCGCTGACCGTGCATGGTTTCAAGAGCGCGATCCGCGAGGAATCGCTGTTCCTGTCGCGCGTCGGCCGCGATCTCGATTTCAACTTCGTGCCTGAGCCGCTGAAGGCCGATCTCTACACCGTCGAAGGCGCCACCCCGCCCCGCGCGCCGACCGCGATGCGCGATCCGGTGGCGGACAAGGGCTGGACGGTCACGACCTTCCTGGGCGGCACGGCTGAAGTCTGCGTGCTCAGCACCGATCCCGATACAGGTGAAGGCACCGCCTTCGTGAAGCTTCCCGCCGGCTGGACGAGCAGCGTCGGCAGCCTGCCGACCTATCTCGAGATGTTCGTGATCGAAGGCGGCCTGGCGGTCGACGGCGGCGAGACCGGCCCGCGCCACGCTTACTTCTTCTATCCCCCCGCCGACGCGATCAGCGCGCTGGCGACGACCGGCGAGACGCAGCTCTACGTCAATTTCGGCGCGTCGATCGGGTTCTGAGACGATGGCGACCGCGCTCCTGTCCAACGCCGGCACCCGTTTCGGCCTGATCGCCGCTGAGTTGCTGGCTGGCCGGCGCGATCGGCTGATCCTCACGGTCGATCGCGATTGCGATGCGGGACTGCGCGACACGCTGGGGGCTCTGGCGGGTGCGGAGATCATCGAGGCCGATTGCGCTGTCGAGGCCGACTGGGATCGGATCGCGGCATTGATCGGCGATGACGCGATCGACCTGCAAGTCCACTGTCCACCCGCCGCGCTGGGCGACGTGAAGGCCGAGGTCGCTCTCCATTCGGCTTGGCTCGCGGCGCGCAACGCCAACCGGCTGATGCGCGGACAGGGCACGTTGCTCGTCCAATATCTGACCGTCGAACCCGGCAAGCCCGCCCCCGAACTCGACGCCGGCGCCAACGCCTTCACGCTCGCGTTGTCGGGCGCCCTGCTCGACGCGACCAAGGCCGGGCTGACGCTGCGATCGAACCGGCTGGGCTTCCCCGCATCGGCCGACCCCGCGCATGTCCGCGCGGCGACCGAGCTGCTGATCGACGATCGCAGCCGCTTCATGACCGGCGCGGTCATCACGCTCGACGGGCGCGGCGCGACGGGCGCGGCATCGCCTCGGCTCGAAGGGAAGACAATTCTGATCACCGGCGCGACATCGGGCATCGGCCGCGAAACCGCGATCGAGATGGGGCGCCTTGGCGCCTTCGTCGCGGTCGGCGGGCGCAAGCAGCCGCTGGCGCAGGAGACGCTCGATCTGGTGCGCGCCGCAGGTGGCGACGGGATGACCGTGTCGCTCGACGTCACCAGCAAGGACGCCTGGACCGCCGCGATTGCGGCTGTGATCGCCGCGCGCGGCGCGATCCACGGCCTGATCAACAATGCGGGCGAGCAGAAGAACCGGACGATCGCCGAACTGGCGCAGGCCGATCTGCAATTCCTGACCGACATCAACTATCGCGGCATGCGCACCGGCATGGACGAGGCGCTCCACCCGATCGCGGCGAGCGGCGGGGGCGCGATCATCAACATCGCATCGGTCGCGGGCATCCGCGCCGGCTATGGCGCGTCGGCCTATGGCGGATCGAAGGCGGCTATGATCGGGCTCAGCCTGGCCTATGCGCGCGATTTCGCGTCGACCGGCGTGCGTGTGAATGCGCTGCAGCCCGGCTTCATCTGGAGCGACAGCGTGGCGGATTCGATGGGGGCCGAAGGCGCCGCCGCCTTCCGCGCGATGATCGAGCCGCGCACCCCGCTGGGTCGCGTCGGCGCGCCCGACGATGTCGCGGGCATGATCGCCTTCCTCCTGTCCGACGCCGCCGCCGCGATCAGCGGTCAGGCGATCACCGTATCGGGCGGACTGGAACTGACCTTCCCCTGACGCGCATGTAGGCGATGTCGATCCGCCGTCGCCGGTCAGGCGACAGCAAGATCCGCGCCGAAATAGGGTGATATCCCGGCATCCGCCACACGCGGCCCGTCCCTGACCTGCGCGGGATCGCGCATCCATCGCCACATCCGACGGATGTCGATCGGTCCGTTTACGGCGGACCTTCCGAACTCGTTCTGGTAGTAATTCTGCGCGCGCTTATCGATGTACAGCATATGCCGTTCCTCGCGGTCGAGCTCTTCCGCGAACTTCCAATAGCCGTCCGCCGTAACTTCGACCGATTTCTTGTTCTGCTCGATCAGCCCGGCGACCGAACGCACCGCAAATTGCACGGCGAGCTCCAACAGATCGATCACGTGGAAGCCACCGAAATTGTTCGAATGCGGCCCGTAGGACATGAACAGGTTCGGGAAACCGGGCAGCATGGCGCCGAGATAAGCGCGCGGGCCATCCTTCGCCCACAGATCCTCGATCCTGGCGCCGTCGCGGCCGCGGACCTCCATCGGCCATAGGAAATCGTTCGCCTTGAACCCGGTGGCGTAGAGAAGGATGTCGACCGGATAGTCCTTGCCACCCGCGCGGACGCCCGTTGGCGTGATGCGTTCGATGGGATCGCTGACAAGCGCAACATTGTCCCGCAGCAACGCACCATAGACATTGTCGTTGGGGTCGACGCGGATCGGCCGTGACGAGAGCGGCGGCGTCGGCGGGATCATCTTGTCGATCAGTTCCGGCCGGCTCGCGAGCTGCTTGTTGATATATTCGACGCGATTGTCGCGGACGAGCTTGTTGGCGGCGCTGCGCGCATGGTCGTCGACATAGTGCGGGTCGGCGCGACAGCCGCTCATCACCGAATCCGGATGGCGCAGAGCGTTCAGCCGCAGCCGTTCGAAGTTCAGATAGAAGGGAATGTTCTTTTCGAGCCACAGAAGCTGGTTCGGCGTCGGCTGCAGATATTCCGCATCGTCGAAACACCAGTTCGCGGTCCGCTGAAACAGGTACGTCTGCTCTGCCGTCTTCGCGATCACCGGCAGCGTCTGATAGCCCGACGCACCCGATCCGATCACCGCGACACGCTTGCCGTCGACGCTCAATCCCTCGGGCCACTGCGCCGAATGGCAGGCCGTCCCTTCGAAACTCTCCATCCCCGCAATGGTGGGAAGCTGCGGACGCGACAGGAAGCCGACACAGCTGATGACGGCGTTGACCCGCACGTCGTGTGCGCCGTCCGGCCCCTCAGCGCGGATGCCCCACATCTGCGCCGCGTCATCCCAGGTCATCGCCTTGACCTCGGTGTTGAAGCGGGTGTGCTCACGCAGGCCGAATTCGTCGGCGATCCATTTGAAATATTTAAGCTGCTCGTCACGCGCGCAGAAAGCGAGCGGGAAAGGATAGTTGATTCCGAACTGGTGCGAATAACCCCGGCTGGCCGTATCGACACGCGCACCCGGATAGCGGTTTTCATACCAGGTGCCGCCCACCTCCGCATTCTTTTCGAACACGATGAAGGGAATGCCGGCATGCTTGAGCTGCACTGCCGCGGCGAGCCCCGAAAGCCCACTGCCGACGACCGCGACCAGGAAGTCCTTGCGCGCTTCTGGCGCGATGCCGCTCGACCAATGCACGCCGCGCTGCATCGGATCGAAGGCGGCCTGTTCGATCCACAGATCGCGCTCGACCTCTGGCAGTTCATAGCCCGCAGTCATGCTCAGGCTTTTCAGCAGCCGTTCCTGCGGCCCCAGATCGGCGTCGGTGGCGCCTTGGTCCCGGCGGGATCGCAGATAGGTGATCGCCTTGGCACGCAGCAGATCGACGTCCGCGACGCTTTCGACATCGCTGATCGTCAGATCCTCACGCTTGCTGCGCGCCATAGCCATGTTGGCCAGATCGTCGTCGCCGGTGAGTTGATAGAGGACCCCCCGCAAGACCATCGGATCCGCGTGGGACACGGCATCTTCGATGACGGCATCGGTCGAGGCAGCGAGATCAGGAATATTGCTCATGAACCGATGCTATGTCAGCTCGATTCAGGCGTCAATATTGCAAGTTTAATATTGCAATAGCGATATTTATGGCAGCGCGGAGTGGCCGCTTTTCCGCCGAAAACAAAACAGGCCGCGATCGTGGGGACGACCGCGGCCTGCCTTGGAAGAACATCCGGCGGGGGAACGAGGCCCGCCGGATGTCGGGGATCAGAACTCCTTGCTGGCGCGGACGCCAAAGGCACGCTTGGGCGGGGCGACGATATATTCGCCGTTCGTCCGGTTCGGGTTCCAGTTGCCGTAATAGCGGCTGAAATCCGGAGTCGTGTCGTTCAGGACGTTGTCGACGAAGATCGAAGCCGACCAGCTGTCGCCCTTCAGGCCGAACTGCAGATCGAACACGGCCTTGGCATCGAGACGGACGCGGTTGTCGAAGCGGACATATTTGCCCGAACGATAGCGGCCGCTGACTTCGAAGAAGCCCTTGGTGCCATCATCCATCACCGGCGCTTCGACGCGGGTCGAACCGGACAGCGAGTGCTTCGGGATCCACTGCACGCGATTGCCGCCGAACTGGCGCGGGGTGGCACCCGCAACCGCCGGGAACACGTCGCGGGCCGCGAAGTCCTTATACTTCGAGTCGGTATAAGCGTAGTTGGCGTTGAAGGTCAGCCAGTCGGTGGCCTTCAGTCCGGCACCAAGCTCGAAACCCTTCACCGTCGCCTTCTTGGCGTTGATGATGTAGTTCGTGGTGATGCCGGCGAAGGCCGGGCACTGCGCCTCGGGGCCGAACGGGCTGTTCTGACCGAAGCAGACCGTCGTCACCTGAATGTCGCGCCAGTCCGAATAGTAGATCGCGGCGTCGAGCGTCAGGCGACGATCGAGAAAGCGGCCCTTGGTGCCAAGTTCGTAGGTCCAGATCTTCTCCTGACCGAACGGACGGACCGAGTCCGCAACCGCGCCGGTGTTGAAGCCGCCCGGCTTCGAACCCTTCGAGATCGTCGCATAGACATTGGTGTCCGGATCGATCTTGTAGCTGGCGCTGACGCGCGGCAGCCAGGCGTCGAAGCTGGTCTTGCCCCGGAAGTTGATCGCGGTCGAACCCGACGAGTTCAGCGAGTTGAACAGGGTCGCGGCATAGGCCCGGATCTTCTCATGATTGAAGCGCAGTTCACCGGTCAGCGTGAAGGCATCGGCGAACTCATATTCGAGCGAGCCGAAGGCCGAGTAGGTGTTGGTGAACAGGCCGGACGGACGGCCCGGAATGTTCGAACGGCTGCCGGTGACAAACGACTGCGAGCCGACGAAGCGGGTATAATCCACCTCGGTATAGTTCTCGTCGAAATAGTAACCGCCGAGCAGCGCGTGGAACGCGTCGTTATCGTAGTTCAGGCGGACTTCCTGGCTGAGCTGCCGCAGCGAGGTATCGCTGTCGAAGATGCCCACGCAGATGGCGGGCACGCAGTTCTGGATGCCGTTGGTGATCGTGCCGGCCGGCGTGTTGTCCGGCTTGTTGTCGAAGTCCAGCTTGATGCTGCCCTTCGTGCGGTTGTAGCCGGTGATGGCGTTCAGCGTGAAGCCGTCGCCCAGATCCAGCTCGCCATTGATGACGCCGCGCCAGGTGTTCGCCTTGTACCCGTAATAATCGGTGTTGGTGGAGATGCCGATCTGGCTCTGATCGAACTCCTTCTCGCCGATATAGTTGACCCCGAACAGGGTCGTGTTGGTACGCGGCGTGATATAGCCGGCGTTCGGCTGGATATGATCGCGCAAATAGCTGAGCTGGGTCTTGAGCTTGAGCGCACCGGTCTTCAGCAGCGCCGAGCCGCCGACGCCATAGGTCTCGCTGCCGCCCAGATGCTGGCCGTTGCCCGGATTCTTATAGAAGCCGTTGAAGTTGCGGTACGTGCCCGAAAGCTTGACCGCCAGCGTGTCGTCGACGACCGGCCCGGTGATGTGCGCCGTGATTTCGCGACGGCCACGATCGCCCAGCGCACCGTCGATCTTCGCGCCGGTGGTGAAGGATGGTTCGCGGCTGATGAACTGGATCGCGCCGGCGAAGGCCGAACGACCGAAATAGACGGTCTGCGGCCCCTTCACGACTTCGATCCGCTCGAGATCCATCAGCGCGGCCGCGGTCTGCGCGCCCGAACCGCCGAGGATGTTGTTGAGCGTAACTCCGGTGACGTCGACACCATCGACGATGATCGCGACGTTCGACCGTCCCTCGGTCAGCGCGATACCGCGAAGGCTGGGACGGATTTCGGCGGGCGAGAAGCCGCGATCCATCTGCAGGCCGGGGGTCAGCTGCGCGACCTTGTCGACCGAGTTGACGCCCTTTTCGACGATGCTGCCTTCGCCGAGCGCGTTGATCGCGATCGGCACGTCGATCAGCGATTCCTCGCGGCGACGAGCCGTGACGATGATCTCGGTCCCGCTGTCGGCGGCCGTATCGGCCGGCGTGGTTTGAGCATAAACGCCGGTCGGCGCCCCGATAGCGATCGCAAGCGTTGCCGCCCCGACCATGAATTCCCTCTTGCGCATTAGCGCCTCCCTTCGCTGCCTTGCTGCATGGAAGCTAGGGAGCAACCAAACTGTCACAACAAAGTTGAACCGCTTTGTTCGCCTGGCGAAAGGATGGTCTTGCGCGGCACTATCTGCCTCCTGCAAAGGCGGCTGTTTTCTGCCGTTTTCAAGCGATTTAGTTCAACTCCGCCTGCTCGTTTAGCGGGAGACGATTAAAAAATAGGCACTCGCGCTTTCTGCACCCTCACGCAGATTGGAACCGCTCGCCGATGGACGCATCCAAATCGGGTGCGTGGCGAGAATCATGCAGGACTATGAAACCATTTCGATATTTCCGCATTATCGAAACAGATAATTCACGATGCCGCCGATGATCTGAACCTTTGGAAGGAAATTCCCGGCAGACTGTGGGAATTTTCTCGTATGGCGTCGATCGACCCCTCCCCGCCCACAGGCGCCGCATCGGACTGGACCGTCCCGCAAAATTGGGATGCCTACACAGCCGCCGAACACGCGACCTGGGATCGGCTGTTCGAGCGGCAGGCGAAAATGCTGCCCGATCGCGTTGTCCCCGAGTTCATGACCGGGCTCGATATGCTGCGGATGGACAAGCCCGGCATCCCCGATTTCGAGGCGCTTTCCGATCGGCTGATGAAGGCGACAGGGTGGCAGGTGGTCGCGGTACCCGGCCTCGTCCCCGATCGGGTGTTCTTCGAACATCTCGCCAATCGCCGCTTCGTCGCGGGCAGTTTCATCCGCACCCCCGACCAGATCGACTATCTGCAGGAGCCCGACGTCTTTCACGACGTTTTCGGCCATGTGCCTCTGCTCGCCCATCCCGTCTTCGCCGATTATATGCAGGCATATGGCCAGGGCGGCTTGCGCGCCGATGGGCTGGGCGCGATCGAGCGGCTGTCGCGCCTTTACTGGTACACGGTCGAGTTCGGGCTGATCCGAAAGGGGGGCGACCTCAAACTCTACGGTGCGGGCATCGTCTCCTCACACGGGGAGTCGATCTACGCGCTTGATGATCCGTCGCCCAACCGGATCGGCTTCGATCTGCGCCGGATCATGCAGACCGAGTATCGGATCGACGATTACCAGCAGAGCTATTTCGTGATCGACAGTTTCGAGGATCTGCTGCGCCAGACGATCGAGACCGATTTCGCCCCGCTCTACGCCGCGCTCGACGGCCGGCCCGATATCGCGGTCGACGCGGTGCTGCCGACCGACCGGATCTACACGCATGGCACGCAGGCTTATGCGCGCGACAAAAACAACGATGAGAGGATGTGACCATGGCTGAGGATGCCAACCCGCTGGGCCTGAACGGCTTCGAATTCGTCGAGTTCACCTCGCCCGATCCCGAGGCGATGGCCGCGCAGTTCGAACAGCTCGGCTTCGTCCCCACGCACCGCCACCCGCGCAAGAACATCACCCGCTACAAGCAGGGGCGCATCAACCTGATGCTCAATCGCGACGATGCAGGCCGGGTCGCGGCGTTCCGGGGTGAGCATGGGCCCTCGGCCAGCGCGATGGCCTTCCGCGTCGCCGATCCGGCTGCCGCGATGACCTGGGCGCTGGAGCATGGCGCGAAGCGGACCGACGAGGACGATACCGTGATCCAGGGGATCGGCGGCTCCTACCTCTACTTCATCAAGGATGGCGACGATTTCTACACCGACTGGGCCGAGTTTCCGGGCTGGCGCGAGGCAGAGGCGGAGAATTCGGTCGGGCTCGACCTGCTCGACCACCTGACGCACAATGTCCGCCGCGGGCAGATGCGGGTGTGGAGCGAATTCTACCGCACCCTTTTCAACTTCGAGGAGCAGAAGTTCTTCGACATCAAGGGGAAGGCGACGGGCCTGTTCAGCCAGGCGATGATCGCGCCCGATCATGCGATCCGCATCCCGCTGAACGAAAGCCAGGACGAGACGAGCCAGATCGAGGAGTTCATCCGCGAATATAAGGGCGAGGGCATCCAGCACCTCGCGCTGACCACCGGCAACATCTACGACACGGTCGAAAAACTGCGCGCGCGCGGCGTGCGCCTGCAGGACACGATCGAGACCTATTACGAGCTGGTCGACAAGCGCGTGCCCGGCCACGGCGAGGATCTGGACCGCCTGAAGCGCAACCGCATCCTGATCGACGGCAGCATCGAGCGCGACGAGGGTATCCTGCTCCAGATCTTCACAGAGAATATGTTCGGCCCGATCTTCTTCGAGATCATTCAGCGCAAGGGCAATGAAGGCTTCGGCAACGGCAATTTCCAGGCGCTGTTCGAGTCGATAGAACTCGATCAGATCCGGCGCGGCGTGATCGCGGTCGACGCCTGAACAGGCCGGACAGGGAGAGCGCCGATGCTGACAGGCTTCGGAAATCATTTCGCCACGGAGGCGGTGCCCGGCGCGCTGCCGGTGGGGCAGAACTCGCCGCAAAAGGTGCCGTTCGGGCTGTACGCCGAACAGCTTTCCGGCACCGCCTTCACGGCGCCGCGCCACGAGAACCGGCGGAGTTGGCTCTACCGCCTGCGCCCATCGGCAAACCACGCGCCGTTCGCGCCTTATGACGGCGGCGGCCTGCTGCGCGCGCCCGAAGGGCCGGTGAGCCCCAACCGGCTGCGCTGGGATCCGATGCCGATCACCGGTGCGCCGACCGATTTCATCGATGGCCTCACGACCTATGCGGGCAACGAGGGCTGCGGGGTTCACCTCTACGCGATCAACCGCGCGATGAACGCGCGCGCCTTCGCCAATGCCGATGGCGAGATGCTGATCGTCCCGCAGGAGGGGCAGCTGCGGCTGACGACCGAGATGGGCGTGTTCGATGTCGAACCACTCCAGATCGCCCTGATCCCGCGCGGTGTGCGCTTCCGGGTCGATCCGATCGACGCCACGGCGCGCGGCTATGTGTGCGAGAATATTGGCGCGACCTTCCGCCTGCCCGATCTCGGCCCGATCGGATCGAACGGCCTCGCCAATCCGCGCGACTTCGAGACGCCGGGAGCCGCCTATGAGGATGACGACACGCCGACCGAGCTGGTGATGAAGTTCGAAGGCCGGCTGTGGACCACCACGATCGACCATTCGCCGTTTGACGTCGTCGCCTGGCACGGCAATCTCGCGCCCTGCCGTTACGATCTGCGCCGGTTCAACACGATGAACACGGTCAGCTTCGATCATCCCGATCCGTCGATCTTCACGGTGCTGACGTCGCCCAGCGACACGCCGGGCACCGCGAATATCGACTTCGTGATCTTTCCCCCGCGCTGGATGGTGGCGGAAGGGACGTTCCGACCGCCTTGGTTCCACCGGAACATCATGTCCGAGTTCATGGGGCTGATAGAAGGCGCCTATGACGCCAAGGCTGGCGGCTTCGCGCCTGGCGGGGCGTCGCTCCACAACCGGATGGGCGCGCACGGCCCCGATCGCGCGAGTTACGAGGCTGCCGTCGCCGCCGATCTGAAGCCGCACAAGATCGCCAACACGATGGCCTTCATGTTCGAAAGCTGCCACGTCTTCCGCCCGACGCGCTTCGCGATGGAGACGCCCTTGCTCCAGCCGGATTATGATGCCTGCTGGTCCGATTTCCCCAAGGCGGAGTTGCCGCGATGATAGACGAAACCCACGATCCCGCCCGCACCAGCTGGGTCGAGAGCGCGAACGGCCATGCCGATTTCCCGATCCAGAACCTGCCGTTCGGCATCTTTTCCGCCAGGGAAGGCGGCCGCCGCGCGGGCGTCGCGATCGGCGACATGATCCTCGATCTGCCCGCGATCGCCGATCGCCTGCCCGATACGGTTCAGGATGCGATCGCCCAACCGACACTGAACACTTTGTTCGCGCTGTCCGCCGAGGACCGGCGCCTGCTCCGCAAGGCGCTATCGGCGATGCTGGCGGACGAGCGCCACGGCAAAGCGATCGCGCCGCACCTCTATCCCGCAGCCGAATGCACGCTGCACCTGCCCGCGACGATCGGCGACTATACCGACTTCTTCGTCGGCATTCATCACGCCACCAATATCGGCCGCCAGTTCCGGCCCGAAAATCCGCTGCTCCCCAACTATAAATATGTGCCCATCGGCTATCATGGCCGTGCTTCATCGGTTCGACCGTCGAATGTGCCGGTCGTGCGGCCGAACGGCCAGCGCAAGGCGCCCGACGCCGACGCGCCCGAATTCGGCCCGAGCCGCCGTCTCGACTACGAACTCGAACTCGGTGTGTGGATCGGGCCGGGCAATGCATTGGGTCAGCCGATCTCGATCGGCGAGGCGGGGCGCCATGTCGCGGGCTTCTGCCTGCTCAACGACTGGTCGGCGCGCGATTTTCAGGCGTGGGAATATCAGCCGCTGGGGCCGTTCCTCGCCAAGAACTTCCATTCGACCGTCTCGCCCTGGGTCGTGACTGCCGAGGCGATGGCGCCCTTCCGCATTGCCCAGCCGCCGCGCCCCGAAGGTGATCCGGCACCCCTGCCCTATCTGTTCGACGAAGGCGATCAGGCGGAGGGAGCGCTGAACCTCAGGCTGGAGGTATTCCTGAGCAGCGAGAAGATGCGCGCCGATGGCGTCGCGCCGATGCGACTGAGCAGCGGCCTCGCATCGAACATGTATTGGACCATCCAGCAGATCGTGACCCACCACGCATCGAACGGGTGCAACCTCAGTCCGGGCGACCTGCTTGGCACGGGCACGATCTCCGCGTCGACCAAGGACGGCTTCGGGAGCCTGATTGAGATTTCGGCGGGCGGGAAGGAGCCGGTGCCGCTGCCGACCGGCGAGAGCCGCACCTTCCTGGAGGATGGCGACGAGGTGATCCTGCGTGCGACCGCATCGGCGGAAGGGCGCGCCTCGATCGGCTTCGGCGAGTGCCGCGCGGTGATAACGCCGGCACCGTAAAGCCGGCGGGATCTTGCGACCCCGCCGGCTGCAGGTTCATCAGCCCTGGATGAAGGCGAGGATGTCGGCGTTGAGCACGTCTGCATTCACCGTCAGCATGCCATGCGAATAACCCTCGTAGATCTTGAGGGTGGGGTTTGGCAGCAGTTCGGCCTGCAGCAGCCCGGCATTCTTGTACGGCACGACCTGATCGTCGTCGCCGTGGAGAACGAGGGTCGGCACGCTGATCGCCTTGAGATCGTCGGTCTGATCGGTCTCGGAGAACGCCTTGATACCTTCATAATGGGCGAGCGCGCTGCCCATCATGCCCTGGCGCCACCAATTGTCGATCACGGCAGGCTTAACGTCGGCGCCTTCGCGGTTGTAGCCGTAGAAGGGGCCGGAGGCGACGGCGCGGAAGAAATCGGCGCGGTTGGCGGCAAGGCCGGCGCGCAGGCCGTCGAAAACCTCGATCGGCAGGCCGCCCGGATAGGCATCGGTCTTGACCATGATCGGCGGCACCGCACTCACAAGCACCGCCTTAGCGACGCGGCCCCGCGGCAGCCCAAAACGGGCCACATAGGCCGCGGCCTCACCACCGCCAGTCGAATGGCCGATGTGGATGGCGTTGCGCAGGTCGAGATGCTCGGCGATCGCCGCGGCATCGGCGGCGTAGTGCGCCATGTCATGCCCGAAATCGACCTGTTGCGAACGGCCGTGACCGCGACGGTCATGGGCGATGACGCGATAGCCCTTCGAAAGGAAGAACAGCATCTGGCCGTCCCAATCATCCGCCGACAGCGGCCAGCCATGATGGAACATGATCGGCTGCGCGTCCTTCGAACCCCAATCCTTGTAGAAGATTTCGACGCCGTCCTTGGTGGTGACAAAGTTGCTCATCGGAAGTCCCTTTCGTCTCGAAGAAGCTGATGAGAACGGTCTAACCAAAACTGAAATTGCGATGCAGAGCGATAAAATCGTCGCGGGCGTTCAACAAAATCGAAAAGACCAAGCCTGAAACCGCCATACCGGATTCTGGCCGGATGGCCTCGCCCCGCGGCACCGCGGCGCCCAATCTGAATAGCTATCAGCGACGGGATTCGCCATGACCTACACGCTTCAGCAGCTTTCGGATTTCGAGGATATCCGCACTCTCAAGCATCGCTATTTCCGGGGGATCGACACCGCCGATCTGGCGCTGCTCGATACCTTGTTCACCGACGACCTGGTGGTCGAATATCGCGGCGGGGATTATCGCGTGAACCTGACCGGGCGGGCGGACATGATCGAGTTCCTCGCCAACAGCTTCAACGCGCAGGCGGTGGCGATGCACCACGGCCATATGCCCGAGATCGAGCTGACCGGCCCCGACAGCGCCACGGGCATCTGGTATCTGGAGGACATCTTCATCTCGCTCGGCCAGCGGCGGCACACGATGGGCAGCGCGATCTATCGCGACGTCTATCGGCGCGAGGACGGGCGCTGGAAGATCGCGCGCACCGAATATGATCGCATCATCGAGGTCGTGCGCCCGCTCGGCCCCGACGAACGGATCACCGCGCATCATCTGGCCAAGGCGGGGCGGCCGACCGATCAGGTGCGCGACATCTCGCACCTGATCAGCTTTACTTAGGCGGGCGGCATCATCGGCGCGTTGTGGCTATAGGCCATCTCCTCATAGCGAGAGGCGATGCGCCAGCCATCGGGTGTGCGGACGAGTTCGTCGCGATACCACAGGCCGATGAAGAAGGTTTGCGCTCCCCCGTCCTCGCCCTTGATCACCATCGGGTTGAACAGGATCGTCCGGCTTTTCGCGCGATCGCCGTCGAGCGTCAGCTGGGTCGTCGCGACCATGTGCTGATATTTTGGGAAGTTGCCGAGAACCGTGGGCAGCCACGCCTTGATCTCGGTCACATTGCCCTTCGCGCCGCCCGTTTCGGTATAGTCGATCGCCGCATCGGGGGTGAACACGCTGTCGAGCGCATCCCAGTTGCGATCGTCGATCGCGAAGCTGTAGCGCGCGAACAAATCCTGGATCTCCAGTCGATCCGACATTTCCTGAAGCGACATCATCGTCGATACCCTCCCCCTCAAGGCGCCATGTACTGGCCACCGTTCACGTCGACCGAAGCGCCGCTCATCACCTTGGAATAATCGGAGACGAGGAACAGCACCGCCTTGGCGCAATCCTCCTCGGGCGGAATGATGCCCAGCGCGATGCGGGCGGTGATCTCCCCGACGACCTCATCGCGATCGCGGCCCGCGGCGACCTGGCTGTCGATATAGCCATAGACCGGCGCACCGCCGATCCAGCCCATGCGGGTCAGGTTCACGCGGATGCCATGACGGCCGAAATCCTTCGCCATGTGGCGGGTCAGCGCGTTGAGGCCGCCTTTGGCGGTGCCGTAGGCGCCTTCGCCCGGAAAGGGATCGACGGTCGACTGGGTCGAGACGTTGACGATCGCGCCCTTGCTCGCCTTGAGCGCGGGCAGGCATGCCTGCGCCATCCGCAGCGCGCCGGCGCAGTTGACGTCATAGACCGCGGCGAACTCGGCGACGTCGACCTCGTCGGTCGTCTGCCAGGGGCCGTGGATATAGGCCGAATTGACGAGGCCATCGATGCGGCCGAACGCCTTCTCGGTGGCCGCCGCCAGCGCACGGCATTGATCGGCGCTGGTGACGTCGGTGGGGACGGCAACCGCCTCCCCACCCGCTGCGCGGATCTCGTCGGCGACTCCCTCGATGAACGCCTTGTTGCGCGCGCCAAGACCGACCTTCGCACCTTCCGCCGCCGCGATCCGGGCGAGCGACTGGCCCATGCCCGGTCCGACACCGCTTATGACGACGACCTTGTCCTTCAACAGCATATCCATCTCCTCAATTGCGTCGGGACCGCGCCCCCATCAAAAGGCGAAGCCGAGTTCGACGCCATAGGTGCGCCCGCGCTCATAGCTGCCCGACAGCGCCAGCACCGACGCGCCGAACGACACATATTGTTTGTTGAACAGGTTTTGTCCGAAGGCGGAAATCGACGCCTTCGCACCGCCAACCGGAATGTCGACCAGCCCGAACCGCCCGTCGACCAGCCAGTAACCCGGCCGCCGGTTGAACTCCTCCAGCACACGTTGCCCCGTCAGGATATTCACCTGCGGGGTCGATGTCAGGAAATAATGGCTGCGGTAGCGCCCCTCGGCGCGGCCCTGCAGATGCATGCCGTTCGCCATGTCGGGCGCATCATATTGCGCGGCGACGCGGCCGGTCCATTTCGAGCTGTAGGTCGTCCGGGCGAAGTCGGC
Organism: Sphingomonas montanisoli; assembly: GCF_008274695.1. GTDB lineage: Bacteria > Pseudomonadota > Alphaproteobacteria > Sphingomonadales > Sphingomonadaceae > Rhizorhabdus > Rhizorhabdus montanisoli. The sequence goes on from NZ_VTOU01000001.1 coordinate 729,571, forward strand.
CACATCCACGCCGTTCAGGATGAAGGTCTTGTAGCCCAGATCCGCATAGCCGATATTGCCGCTGAGGATCAGGCCGCGCACCGGCAGCCATTCGGCCTCCAGTTCGAAGCCCTTGATATCGGCCTTGCCGGCATTGTCGAAAAACTGGCGCCCATTGATGAAGTTCTGCGTCTGCAGATCCTTGTAATCGCTGTAATAGGCCGCCGCGTTCAGGCGCACGCGATTGTCGAACAGCTGCGTCTTGGCGCCGACTTCATAGGCGACCAGAGTCTCGGGCTTGTACGCGATACCGCTCAGAATGCCGCCCGCGACATAGCCACTCGAAATCTTGGCATAGACCGTGGCGTCATTGTTCGGCCGCCACGTCGCGATCCCTGTATAGGTGAGCCGCTTGTACGAAACCTTGTAGTCGCCGACGCCGAGTTGCCCGCCCTGCGCGCCCGATACCGAGGAGATGACGTTCTCGCGATCGTCGATCGTGCCGCGCAGGCCGGCGGTGACGTCGAACGTGTCGGTGAGGTGATAGGTCAGCTGGCCGTAGCCCGCCCAACTGTCATTGACCGCGAGCGTACGGGTCACGCCGCTGCCAAATGCGGCATCGAGCGGGCTCGGCACGTTCACGCCGCCCGGCATCGGCTGAAGGATGCCGAGCACATCGGTTGCGGGCGATCGTTCGTGGAAATAGAATACGCCGGTGGTCAGATCGTAATTGTCGCCATCGATCTGGAACTGGACCTCCTGACTGAACTGGCGTTGGCTGGTCTTGCGCGCGGCGAGCAGCGAGAAGAAATAGTCGTTCGGCCCCGGCACATTGGCGGGCGCGAACAACGCTCCCTGGATCTGCGCCGGGGTGAGGCCGGGCGTGATCAACGCACCGAATTGCGCGAAGGTGAAGCGCAGGCCGCCGGTCGAAGCGAGATCGAACAGGTTCGGATCCTGCCGGAACTTGCGATAGGCGGTGATGCTCTTGACGGTGAGCCGGTCGGTCGCGTTGACCGTCATCGTCAGGCTGTGGCCCTGCGTCACCACATGTTCCTCGCTGGTCGCGTTGGCGACCGCCTTGAGCCGGGTCGGGGAGGTGTTGGTGATGCCGCCGAACAAGGGCTGGAGCGCGAAGATCGGTGCGAGGATCTGGCCCGACTGATCGGGGATCACGCCGAAATTCTGCGCCGGACGGGCGACCGAGCGTGAGTCGGTATAATCGAAGCGGTAGTCGGTGATCAGCGCGCCGAACTCGCCACGTATCGCGACCTGCCCGCCGTCGATATTCCGCCCGCCGAGCTTCTTTGCGTAGGTCTGCGTGCCGAAAGACGGATCGCGCAGCGACAGGTTGAAAGTCTTGCCGCCGACCAGGTTGGTATAGTCACCGTCGATCTGATCATGGAGATAGGCGAGCTTGATCGTGAACGGGCCGAACGCGGGCAGATCGAGCACCGCCTTGCCGCGCCACGCATCGTAATTGCCGTAGGATGCCGTGGCCTTGAGCCCCCATTCGCCTTTCGGCGCGGCGGAGACGAGGCTGATCGCGCCCGAGGTTGCGTTGCGCCCGAACAACGTGCCCTGCGGACCGCGCAACACCTCGACCCGCTGGATATCCGCCAGATCGAAGACCGAACCGACCGTGCGGCCGATATAGACGCCGTCGAGATAGATGCCGACCTTGGGATCGACCGCATTGTTCGACGTGCCCGATGCGATGCCGCGAATGATGATCGTGGGGTTCGAAGCGAGACCCTGCGTGTTGATCTGCAGACTGGGCGCGAGGCCCGCCAGATTCTTGACGTTGGTGATCCGCATCTGATCGAGCTGTTCGCTACTGATCGCGGTGACCGCGACTGGCACCTTCTGAAGGCTCTCCTCGCGCCGCTGCGCGGTCACGACGATCTCTTCGAGCGAAGCATTGTCGAGCGGCGGGCCGGCCTGCTGAGCATGGGCCGCGGTGGCCAAGACGGAGACGCTCGTAAGTGCGGCGACGGTGCTGAAACGCATAAATCCTCCCCAGTTTCTTATCATGTGCGCAGATGGTTGCGGCCCGCACCCGTGCCCGGAATGCGATGCCGATGGTTTTGCGGCGCCATGCTGGGGATCGATCGTCGCCGCTGTTCCGGTCGACGAACGCCCTGTCGGTCGTCAGGTGGAAGTGCCTCGATTCATCAGCTTTCCTCTCTCGTTTTTTGGCGAACTGCGCAGAGTTTGGATCCCTGCCTTGCCGCAAGTCGCGCTTTTGATTTGCTGTGACACTATGACAAGAACGATGCTCGTCAAGAGGCGATCGGCGCTTCTACGATGCGGCGGAGAGGCATCATCCGAGCATCGGTTTCATCGACCGTGCGACCGCGAGCACCGCATACCATTCGGCGGGCAGCGTGGCGGTGCGCCGATCCTCGACCGCGATAGCGCGCAGGTCTCCGCGAAAGGCCTCGATCCGCTCGCGCACCATTGCGACACCCAGTGGCGAGAGCTTGAGCGTCTCGGCGCCGAAAATCGTTTCCGGATCGCCCTAGTCCATCGAAAAGAACATTGGCTTCATGTGGCGCTCGAAATGCCGCCGCATCGGCGCGCGTTGCCAGGCATGGGTCGGGCTCAGCCGTGCGCGAACCCGTCCGCCGGGCAGCCGATCGATCAACGCCAGCCGTTCGAGCCGCTCGACATGGCGATCGACGACGTCCGCCGGGATGTGGAAAGCCTCAACCGCCTCGGCCGGCGGCCAACCGTTGACGATCAGGAAGAAGATGGTCGAGAGATTCGAGTCGCGCGTCAGCGCCTCTTCCTGCGCCAGAGTGAGATCGCCCTGCGCCTGTGTTCGGTCCCGGCTGTCGTCGGACAGTTCGGCAAGGTTGGTATGGGCCAGCGCGCACAACCGGCCAAGCATCTGGACCGTGAGACCGCGCCCATGGAGCCATCGCTTGATCGTCGCCGGACCGACGCCCAGGTCATTCGCCAGCGCCGCCTGGGTCCAGCCCGCGCCGCGCAGCTTGCGACGAAGTTGCGCCAGCATCTGCTCCATTTCGGCAACGGAAGGATCATCCTGTGGCGATTGTGGCATCATCAGATGATACTTTCATCCAAAGCGACCGCGACATCAACCCGCGTCGCCGCTTAGCTTGTCGGCGATGAAACACCGGTGTCGGCGGCGCCAGCACCGAAGTTCATCTCCAACCTGGTCCGGTCGCAAACCCTTCCGCGACCGGACAATTTGGCCCGCTCAGCGCGTGAAGAAATCGGGATAGCGGCTGAGCAGTTCGCCCATCTCATTGTCCGAGATGTTGAATTCGAACCCCTCTTCGTCGCCGCGTCTCCGATATCCATAGACGTTGGTCCATTTCCAGCCGGGCGTGCCGTCCACCGGAAAGACCTCCCACGTCAGATGGCAGAGCGCCGAACCTGCCGACACCGGGACGACCTTATAGTCGATCAGGCGGATGTCCGTGCCCACGCCGACGCGATCGAACCGCTCGACCTGCCCCGCGCAGGCCGCCTCAGCCATCGCGCGATCATCGAAGCTGTGGACGCGCCCTTGCGTGAAGGAGACGTAGGGGAACACATAATGACCCGCGATGGCGCGGCCATCCTTCGCGATCATCGCCTGGCCGTAGTTTTCGCACAGCGCCTCGGCACCCCTAGCCATTTCCGTCTCTCCCTGTTTTATGGACAAGGCCGATCTTAATCGCCGCCGCCACGTTGCGCGCGGCGGCACGGATATTTTCCGAGGCGGCGGCAAGCGCATCCGGCAATGTGCATGGTTGCCGGATGATGCTGAACATCGCGTCGATGCCATGGCCGAGCGTCTGTTCCGCCCCCACACCTAAAGTCCCCGCAATCGCGATCACGGGTTTGCCGTGACGCTGAGCGACCCGGGCGACGCCGATGGGGGTCTTGCCGTGGACGGTCTGGCCGTCGATGCGGCCTTCGCCCGTTATGACCAGATCGGCACCGGCAATCGCGGCATCCAGACCGACGAGATCGGCGACCATGTCGATCCCCGCCCCCATCGTCGCGCGGCAGAAGGCGAGCAGACCTGCTCCCAACCCGCCCGCCGCACCGGCACCCGGTCTGTCGGCAACCGTGATGCCAAGGTCCGCCTCGATGCGCTCCGCGTAGCGGCGCAGATTCGCGTCGAGTTGTTCGACTTGCGCAGGCGTCGCGCCCTTCTGCGGGCCGAACACCGCCGATGCGCCGCGTGGGCCGACCAGCGGGTTGTCGACATCGCTCAGGATGCGGACGCGGCTCTCTGCCACTCGCGGGTCGATCCCGCTGACGTCGATCCGAGCGAGCTTGCCAAGGCCACCCCCGCCGCGTTCGATGTCGCGCCCCGCCGCGTCGAGGAGGCGCACGCCGAGCGACTGCGCCATGCCAGCCCCGCCATCGTTGGTCGCGCTGCCGCCGATGCCGATCAGGATATCGCGCACGCCCCGATCGAGCGCCGCGACGATCAGTTCACCAACCCCATATGTCGTCGCGCGCATCGGATCGCGTTTCGCAGGCGGCACCAGCATCAGCCCGCTCGCCGCCGCCATTTCGATGATCGCACCGCGGCCATCCCCCGTGATCCCGAAGACGGCTTCGACCGGCGCGCCCATCGGCCCTGTCACGGTGCAGGCAATCCGTTCCCCGCCGGTTGCGTCGATCAGCGCGTCGAGCGTCCCCTCCCCGCCATCGGCGACCGGGATCACGGCATAGGTCCAATCGGGAAAAACGTCGCGAAAACCGCCCTCGATCGCATGTGCGACCTCACGCGCGCCGAGGCTTTCCTTGAAAGAGTCCGGGGCGATGACGACGCGCACGAACCTACCGTATTCCGGGCCGTGCCGTCGCGCGCAGCACCAGCGCGATACCGATCAGCAGGGCAGCGGCGAGCACGAACAAGGCCAGGCTCGTGCTACCCGATGCCTGCTTGATCCAGCCGACCATGTAAGGGCTGACGAACCCCGCAATCTGGCCGATCGAATTGATCAGCGCGAGGCCGCCAGCTGCGACGGACGCCGTCAGATATCGGTTTGCGATCGGCCAGAACATCGGCAGCGCGGACAATGCCCCCGCCGCCGCCAGCGTCATGCCGAAGAGCGAAACGCCGACGGCATTGGGCGCACTGCCCGCGAGCAGCAGGCCCGCCGCTCCGACGGCCATCGGGACGATCAGGTGCCAGCGCCGCTCGTTGCGACGATCGCCCGATCGGCCGAGCAGCAGCATGAAGACGACGGCGGCGGCATAGGGCACCGTGCTCATCAATCCGATCATCAGCGGCTCGGTCTCGCCGCTCGCGCTGATGATCGTCGGTAGCCAGAAGTTGATCGCATAGACCCCGCTCTGGATGCAGAAATAGATCAGGCCGAGCGTCCACAGACCGCCTTCGAACAGCGCGCTTCGAAGCGACGCAGGCGCCTCGCCGTGCGCATCGTCATCGCGGCGCAACGCATCAGTCAGCGCCTTACGTTCGTCAGGCGTCAGCCAAGGCGCGGCCTCGATCCCGTCGCTCAGCACGAACCACACCAGGACGCCCAGCAGCACTGTCGGCGCGCCCTGCAGCAGATAGAGCCACTGCCAGTCGAGCAGCCCGCCCTGCCCGTCGCGAAAATGCGCGAGGATCCAGCCCGATACCGGGCCACCCAGCACCCCCGACATCGGGATGGCGGACATGAAGACGGTCATCACCCGGCCATGCCGTTCGGCCGGGAACCAGCGGGTCAGATAAAAGACGATCCCGGGGAAGAAGCCCGCCTCCGCTGCACCGGTCAGGAAGCGCAGGACGTAGAATTCCATCGGCGTCCGCACGAACATCAGCCCGACCGAGAACATTCCCCACACGACCATCATCACCGCGATCCAGCGCCGCGCGCCGACGCGCTGGAGGATCAGGTTGCTCGGCACGCCGAACGCCAGATAGCCGATGAAGAAGATGCCTGCGGCGAGGCCATAGACGACCTCGCTCATCCCCAGATCGTCGAGCATCCGCAGCTTGGCGAAGCCGACATTGACTCGATCGATATAGTTGAACAGATAGCAGACGAAGAGAAACGGGATGAGCCGTAGCGCGATCTTGCGATAGGATCGATCGAGATCGCTGGTCTGTTCGTCCATCCCCGCCCCTTCCGACCGTCTGCGCGCAGCCATCGACCGGCTATAGGCGGCGGCGCGGCCGCTGCCAAATCAATGGCGGGGCGTGATGCCGCGCTTCAGCCCGGTGAGGCGGACCACGCGATTGCCCGCGCAAACCGGCGCCGCGATCAGGCGCATCCAGCGCAACGTGCCATCGGTCGCATGAATCTGTGCGTCCAGGGTGAAACCACGGCGGTGCTCGATCGCATAGGCGCGAAGCCGCTCCATCGCCGCACGGGACTGATCGCAATATTGCGAGACAGTTGCAGCGCGGGCGAGATCGGCGCCACGCGGCAGGCCGAACAGGTCATAGACCGCATCCGACCAGGTCAGGCGGCTGCCCTTCAGATCGCACTCCCACCGCCCGATCGCGTGCCGCGCAAGAAAGGCGTCGTCGACGGCCGGAAAATCGGCAACCGCATCACCGTCGATCAGATGTCCCAGATCGAAATGCCGACCGGTGTCGAGGATCGGCCAGCTATGAAACAACGGCAGTGGTTCGGTTGGTTTCACGCGGCGGATCCCTGACGACAATCCCGTGGTTAAACCGCACCCTTTAACGGCGCGTTATCGACAAGCCTGTCAATGCATCCGTTTGCGTGACATACGCAAGACGCCGATCAGGTCGCCTCGAACGCGAGCGTCATCGTGTAGCTGTAATGTGGCGCATCGGCCCCCGCGGGCGCGGCATCGCGATGACGGACGAGAAGCAGGTAACGACCGGCATCTGGCACGGAGACGCTGAGCTTGCCATCGGCGCCGCTCTTCACCTCGCCCACTGTCTTGCGGCCATCGTAGAGTCCGGCTTCGCGGAACAAGGTGACGTTCGCGCCGGCCAACGGCTTACCACGATAGAGGACTTCGAGCGCGAAGGCGTCGCCCGCGCCGATCGCGGTGGGATCGGCAAGCGGGTGGATTTCGAGCGCCGCGTTGCGCGCGCCCAGCGCGCCCGTAGTACCCGGCTTGCCGCGCAGCACATAGGCGTCGGCCAATGTCGCACTCTGGACCTTGCGCAATTCGGCGCCGGCGGGAGGGGCAACACCTTCGGCGACGAACTTCCAGTCGGTCCCATCGCGATACATCTGGTTCATCCGGCCGAAGCGCTGCCCTGACGACAGGCGATAAATACCATCGGCGGGCAATGTCGCCTCCGCCACCGCGCGATCGGCAAAGGCCGCAGGCGCCGGCAGGCGACGGGTCGCGCCGTCGGGACCGGTCACTTCGAACGGCGCGTCGTTCATCACGATTTCGGGCCGGAACGCATCTTCGGTAAAGCTCGCCTCAATCGCAACCTTGTCGCGCTGGCCAACGTCGAAAACCGCCGGCGCGATATAGGGCATGTGTGCTAAGGCCGGAGCGGCCATCGCCGGTCCGAGCAGCCCCGCGAGAGCGACGTCGCGCCAGGCGACACTCGCCCGCGCCTTCAGCGGCCAACGTCCGCGCACTGTTCGTGAACCCACCATGATCGCCCTCTTCGTTACGTCGTCGATTGCACACTTGCTAACGAGAACGACTCGCATTAGCAAGCTGCGCCGGAGCAAAAAGGGAATTGAAGAATGAAGACGAACATCCTGCTGCGAAGCGTGTGCTTCGCGGCACTGGCGGTGTCTTGCCAGGCGCAGGCGGCGGCAATCGCCGATACCGCCGCGACCGATGCGGACACGATCACCGTCACCGCCACTCGCACCGAGAAAGCCGTGATAGACGTGCCCGCGACAGTGTCGGTCATCGACGCGCAGACGATCGACGATCGCTTCGTCAACGATGTGAAGGATCTGGTCCGCTACGAACCCGGCGTCACGGTGCGCCGCGCCCCCGCGCGCTTCACCGCGGCGGGCAGCTCGACCGGGCGTGATCGCGACAGCGGCTTCAACATTCGCGGACTGGAAGGCAATCGCGTCCTCATCACGATCGACGGCGTGCGTGTGCCCGACGGTTTCAGCTTCGGCGCACAGAGTGTCGGCCGTGGCGACTATGTCGATCTCGACCTGATCAAGTCGGTTGAAATCCTGCGCGGCCCCGCCTCGGCGCTTTACGGCAGCGACGGCGTGGCGGGCGCGGTGAGCTTCGTCACCAAGGATCCGATCGATTTCCTGAAGGACGGCAAGAGCGTCGGCGGCGGCGTGCGCGTCGGATACGATTCGTCGGACGAAAGCTGGGTCAAGGGCGGGGTCGCGGCGGCCAAGGCGGGCGATATCTCGGCGATGGTCGCCTATACCCGCCGCGACGGCAAGGAACTGGACAATAAGGGCTCCAACGACGCCGCAAACGTCGATCGCACCACGCCGAACCCACAGGATACCGCATCGAATGCGGTGCTCGGCCGGCTCGTCTGGCAGCCCGAGGACGCGCATCGCCTGCGCTTCACTTACGAACATTTCGACAGCGATGTGGACACAAATGTCCTGAGCGCGATCGCCAAGCCGCCGCTGGCCGCCACGTCGGTCCTCGGCCTCACCGCCGCCGACGATATGAAGCGCAACCGCGGCACGATCGACTATCGCTATGTCGGCGAAGGGCTGCTGTCCGGCGCACGCGCGGCGATCTGGTATCAGAAGTCGGAAACGCTGCAGACCGCGATCGAGGATCGCAACACCGCCGCCGATCGCATTCGCATCAACCGCTTCGACAACCGCGTGTGGGGCGCCATGCTCCAGCTCGAAACCAAGTTCGAGACGGGCGATATCGAGCATCTGATCGTCTATGGCGCCGATCATTCGGAAACGAAGCAGACCGGTGTGCGCGACGGCACCGTTCCGCCGGCCGGCGAGGCCTATCCGACCCGCGCCTTCCCGACGACCGACTATGACCTGACCGGCCTGTTCGTGCAGGACGAAATCAGCATCGCGGATGGCCTCGTCACCCTGTTCCCGGCTCTCCGCTGGGATCATTACAAGCTGAAGCCGAAGGCCGACGCGCTGTTCAGCGGCTTCGTGCCGCAGGGGCAGAGCGATTCCAAGCTGACCCCGCGGATCGGCGTGGTCGTGAAGCCCAGCGAGAACATCCGCCTGTTCGGTAATTATACTCAGGGCTTCAAGGCGCCCGAGCCAAACCAGCTCAACAACAGCTTCGCCAATGTCGTCGCCAATTACCGCTCGATCCCCAACCCGAACCTGAAGCCGGAAACGAGCCGCAGCGTCGAAGGGGGCGTGCGCTTCGTCGACGCACATGGTTCGGCCGAACTGGTCGGGTTCAGCAGCCGCTTCCGCAACTTCATCGACCAGATCCAGATCGGCGGCACCTTCACCGCCGCCAATCCGGCGGTCTATCAATATGTGAACCTGGGCCGGGTGAAGATACATGGGATCGAGGCGAAGGGCGAATATCGCACCGACTTGGGCCTGGGCGTCCGCGCCGCCGCCAGCTGGGCCAAGGGTTCGGTGCGCCAGACCGGCGTGGCGGGCACCCGTCCGCTCGACAGCGTCGAACCGTTCAAGTTCGTCGCGGGCGCCTTCTACCAGCCCGAAGGCGGCGCCTTCCGCGGCGAGGTCGTGTGGACCCATTCGGCGGGCAAGAAGCAGTCGCGCACCAACAACAGCTGCAACACCGCGACCACCGTCTGCTTCACGCCGCCCGGTTTCTGGGTGCTGGACGCGACGGCATCGTACAAGCTGATGGAACACGCCACGGTGCGCGTCGGGCTGTTCAACATATTCGACAAGAAATATTTCTGGTGGAGTGATGCGCGCGGACTGGCTTCGAACTCGACGATCCGCGATGCCTTCAGTCAGCCGGGCCGCAATTTCGGCGCGTCGCTGACGCTGAGCCTGTGAGGAAGACGATGATGATCCGAGCCAATCTGATTGCGGTCGCGCTGGCCTTTGCCTTCGCCACCTCCCCCGCGCTGGCGGCCCCCGTCTATGGTGACAAGACGCAGGACCGTGCCGCCATCCTGAAGATGGCCGGCACCTTCAAGGTGACGTTCGACATGCGGGAGACAACCCCGTTCGTCGCAGGATACGAACCCTATAAGGCTAAGCTGAGCGGCGGGCACGAAGTGGTGCGCGTCGTCGTCGACACGCCCGATCTGATCGCGCTCCAGCACTTGCTGGTCGTCGACATGAAAGACGGCAAGAAGCCGATGGTGATCAAGCATTGGCGGCAGGACTGGGCCTGGCAGCCCAAGTCCGTGCTGACCTATGCCGGGCCGGGCCGCTGGACGCTGACGCCGGTTTCGGCGGGCGACGCGAAAGGCGCCTGGTCGCAGACCGTATACCAGACCGACGACAGTCCGCGTTATGGCGGCATCGGGCGCTGGCGCTATGACGACGGGGTGACGCGCTGGACGAGCGACGAGACAAACCGCCCCCTCGCCCGCCGCGACGCGACCCGCCATCCGCCCTATGATCATTATATCGGCACCAACCGTCATGCCCTGACCCCCAATGGCTGGGTGCATGAGCAGGACAATGCCAAGATCGGCGCGAAGGATGGCAAGCCGGCGACCTTCGCGCACGAGATCGTCATCAACACCTATGCTCCCGCGACCGATTTCCCGGCGCAGGCGGCCGAGGACTATTGGACCAAGACCGCCGAATACTGGGCTGCCGTCCGCGCCGACTGGGATCGGGTGATCAAGGCGAAGAAGGGTGTGACGCTCGCCGAGGAACCTGAATTCGGTTCCACCACCGGCCACGAACTGATGCTGACCGCCGAGGACATCATCAGCGGCGAGGCCAAGCAGGATGCGGCGATCGCCGAGGCGAAGGCGCTGATCGAAAAGGAAACGTCTGAATAAGGATTGCCGGAACGCTGTGACCTGACCGTCGCAGCGTTCCGCCCCTCACGCCGCCTGCATGCTCGCCAGCAGGTTGCGCCAGCCGTCGATCGTCGTCGTCGCACGATATTCGGCCTGCATGTCGGGCGTCAGTATCTCCAGCATCTGGCGGCCTTCGACCCACAGTTCGATTACGCCGAACATGCCCCCACGCTTGCGATATTTGGCGGGCCAGCCCTCGCGCCGCGCGATGGCCATCACATTCGCCATATCAAGCTCGGTGCCGACCGCCGCGTGGGTCGGCGTATAGCGGTCCCGCCCTTCCCAGCTGCCGACGGCGTCAGCATCGCCATCGGCCTCGCGCAGGGTCGTGCCAAGCGGGTAAACTTCGATCGCAGTGCGATACGCGTCGTCCGAAAGCGCGATCCAGCTTGCGTCCGACACGGGCGGAAACGGCAATGCAAGGCCGCCGATCAATTCCGCCATCACGTCGGCGACATTCTTCGGATCGGCGGCACTGATCGAAACATGAAACAGCATCGGGAACCCCTTTCGACGCGGCGAATGATAGATGGCACAAAAAGTGTCAATACTATTTTGACATTTTTTGTGCCACATCCTAACCGCTGCCACCATGACCGATGATGCCATGATCCCCCCACGCAAACAGGCCGTCCGCCAACGCATCGTCGACGCGCTGCTATCGCTGCTGCGCGATGGCGAGGACATCAACCACGATCGCGTCGCCGAGCGCGCGGGCGTGGGTCGGCGGACGGTCTATCGATATTTCCCGGATCGCGAGATGCTGATGCAATCGGTGTGGACCGGCGTCACGTCGCTGGCCGGACCGGATGTCGCGTTTCCGACGACCGAGGCCGATTTGCTGGCGACGATGCCGGGAATCTATGAAGGGTTCGACAAGATCGCCGACTATGCCACGCTGATCCGCTCGACGCCGCAGGGGCGCGCCGTGCGGCTGTCCCAGCGTGATCGCCGCATCGAAAGCTACACCGCCGCTGCAGCCGATGCTGTCGCGGCGCTGCCGCCCGAAGACCGCATCCTCGCCACCGCCATCCTGCAGGTGCTGCACACGACGCCGTGGCTCGAGATGCGCGACAACTGGAACCTGACGGGCACCCAGACCGCCCGTGCCTGTGGATGGGCGATGCGGGTTCTACTCCAGGATCTGCGCGAGCGCGCCGGAAAGGCGCTCGACGAGGGGCCGGCATCGGAATCCAGGCAACCTGGCCAAAAATAGACACCGACCGCCGCGACGCAGGTCGTTGAAATCACGCGCTGCGCCATCAGCGGTCAAATGATACCCTGATCACGCGGTCGCCTCCATTTGCTTCGCGACGTCGCTCATCGTCCAGTGGTCAGGCGATCTGGATGCTGAATGCAAACCATTCTGACCGGCTGTGATCATAGAGCTGAACCAGCCGATCGACCACATTAACCGTGTAAAAGCCCGATGATCCCCGATCATATCCCTGGGCGGAACTACCTTCGATCAACAACGAAATGAAAACCTTGTCGCCGGTGTCGAAAAGCTCGGGGAGCGTACCGCCGAACCTGATCGACCGATCGTCGTCATAGCCCTGCAGATGATTGCCGCGAGCTTCCGCAGCGATCCGCAAGTGGCGATTTGCCGAATGGTCGTAGATGCCGGCGACTTTCTCGCCGGCAACGAAAGCATGAACCGAGGCGGCGAGCATGGCACGAGTATGTGGTTGCATCGATACACCTGACCGCCATGCGCCGGGGAATGCAAGCAGCTTAGCCGGATTTGGCCCGCGCGACCAATCTGGATGGGCGCCTGTGCGTGGCGGCTGCTATGACATAAATGTTGGACGAGAATGGTGCATGCGATGAAGATTTTCTTTGACGGCGGATGCAGGCCTCACCCGGTGGGCATGGAGTTGGCGGTCGTCATCGCCGGGCGCAGTACCATAAAACGCGATCTGGGTCCGGGAACGGGCATGGACGCAGAATGGCTGGCGCTGATAGAAGCCATGCGTCTCGCCCATCAGAACGACCTGACGGATCCGGTGTTGATCGGCGACGCAGTCGCGGTGATCGCACAGGCCAATGGATCCGTTCGCTGCCCTCCCGCCTATGTGCATCACCTGCGGGTCTTTCGCGCGCTGCCGCAGCCTGCGGGCCGCGTGCGCATACGGCACGTGAAACGAACGCAGAACCTTGCGGGCATTGCGCTGGCAAGACTGCACGGGCGCTGAGCGAAGCGGGCCGCACGTGCGTACAAGGCTCAGCATTTGTATGAGGAAACGACGTTTCCGATCGGAGGTCGACGCGATCTCCGCCGCCCGAGCGGCCGATATTACGCTGATGCCTTACCGATGCGACCGGTGCAGGCATTTCCATCTCACCAGTCGAACGAAGGGCAAGCGCTCCGCGCCATCTCCCACTCGCGAACGGTAGCATCTTTGCGCGTATCTGCTCGCTCGCGGCGGCCTTAAGCCCGGCTTCGCGGGAGGCCGAGGCGGCGTTCGCCCACCATGCTGCGCAGCACCTCGCTGGTTCCCGCGTAGATCGTGGTCGCCGTCGAGTGGCGGTAGCTTTCCTCGATCACGCCAAGTCCCTCGCGGCCCCGCACGAGCGACGCCGGGGCGGCCAAATCCATCAGGTCGGCGGAATCGGTGATGAACGTTTCCGTGATGAAGATCTTGGCGGCGGGGCCATATGCATGGTCGGGAAGCTTCCGTGACGCAACCCACGCGGTGCGGGCGCCCAGCGACTCCCCGATCCTTGCATTCGCATGCGTCCGTGCGATCCGGGCGAGGACGCGATTGTCCTCGATCGCAGGGCGGCCGCCGCGCATTGCGCCACGCGCCCAGGCAATTGCCTTCTCCGCCATGTTGCGCTGATTGTGATAATAGGACGTGCCGCCTTGCTCCATCTGGAGCGCCGCCGCGAGCACCTTTACCCCACCATTGACGTCACCGAGCCGATAATGATCAGCGATGCGCACGTCGCTGTAGAAGGTCGCGTTGGTGCGTTCGTCCATGAAGGTGAAGATCGGGTGGATCTCGACCCCCTCCCCGTCGAGCGGCACGAGAAACAGCGTCGTGCCCTTATGCTTGGGCAGATCGGGATCGGTGCGAGTGATCAGCAGCGCATAGGATGCCCATTCGGCTCCGCTCGTGAACATCTTCTGCCCGTTGATGATCCAGCCGTCGCCGTCGCGCTCCGCCCTGGTCTTCGCGCCAAACACGTCGGATCCGCCCGAAGGTTCGGTATAGCCGAGCGCTGCGGTAATTTCGCCGCGCCCCAGACGCGGCAGCACCTCCTCTTTCAGCTGATCGGTGCCGAAGGCCTGGATGATCTGGCCAACGAGATTGCTCGTCCCTTGCGGATTGATCGTCCAGGGCATGGTTTCCCACACGTCGAGCGCAGCGCGCGCCGCCTCGGCAGAAGCTTCGCGTCCGCCCCAGCGCTTGGGCCATGCCGGGAACAGCAGCCCCGCCTCGCCCATCGCCTTGCTGACGCCCCAGTCATGCCCCTCGAAGCTGTGATGCGCCTTGGCGCGCAGTTCGGGGGTCAGGAGCGCTTCGAACTTGGCGCGGGTCTCATCGGCCAAAGCCCGGGCATCGGCGGACGGCGCGAAATCGAGCGTGACGGCGCCCGGATTGGGAAGAAAGGCCGGCTCACCGAGATAAAGCCGCCGTCCCGCGCGTTCGAGCGCCAGTTCCGGATCGCCGAGCATCAGCCCCAGCGACTTTGCGCGGCGATGATAAAGCTGGATGTCATATTCGTTCGACAGGCCGTAACCGCCAAAAACGTGGAGCGAATGCGCGACGGTGCGCGTCGCCGCCTTGTTCACGAACCACCACAATTGATCGATACCCGCCCCCGCTTCGACCGGATCGCCATGGGCGAGCGCCGTGAAGATCCAGCGCAGGAACATGCGTGCGCCGTCCACATCGACGACGCAGTCCGCCAAAGGATGTGACAGCCCCTGGAAGGTGCCGATGACCTGTCCGAAGGCGGTGCGTTCGGACGCATATTCGGCAGCCATCGTCAGCGCCTGTTCCGAAAGGCCGATCAAGGCGGCGGCGGACAGCAGCTTCCATTCCTCGACCGCGGCGTGGAAAGCCGCGACGGCGGCGGCGCCTTCCAGCAGGAGCACGCGCTCCCCCTGCGGTTCGAACCAGGCCGTCGCGTTGTCGGCTACCATTTGCAGCGCCTGGGGCCGTGTGGCCTGCGGGCAGAGAAACAAGCGTTCGCCATCGAGCGCGACGACCGCATCGGCGACGGCCGCGCCTGCGACCATCTGCGCACCAATGCCGATCGGCGCCAGCGCGATCGACGCGAACTTGTCCCCGCTACCGATCGCCTCGAGCCAGGCATCAGCCTCCGTTGCGGTACTGCGGGCGATCAGGCTTGCCGCAATGAGCGCCTCGGCAATCGGCACCGACGCCAGCCGGCGCCCGGCCTCCTCCATCAAAATGGTCGCATCGAGCAGGCCCAGTTCGCTGCCCCCGCGCGCTGCCGGCACGCGCATCAGCGGCACGCCCAGTTCGGCCAGCGTGCGCCATAGCGCGCGATCGAATCCGTGATGATCCGCTTCCGCCGCGCGGACATGCGCGGGCGAGGACTCCGTCTCGAACAGCCGCTTGAACATATCTTCGAGCGCGAGGCTCTCTTCCGGCAAGCCCAGATCCATATCGGCGTCCAATCCTATCCAACGCGCCTTGCGAGCAAGGTGAGGGCGATCAGTTGCCGATGCGCAGCGAATTAATCCAGCATGGTAGCGCTGCGCTTCTGCATAGATGGAATTGCGCAGCATCGCAGAGATAAGGCATCGGTTCCGCTTCCGACTCTCCCCTCCCCCCCCGATTACGCGCTGGACCTCAGTTGGTGCCGGGGTTGCGGTATCGTACGAGTTTATACTGCGTCCCCGCTTTGACGGTCGCATCGCCATTGAGCGCTGTGAACAATGCGCGGCCGTTGCGATCGGCCATCTGCCGGGACAGGCTATCGGCACTGGCGAGCGCGCCGGCGGTGACCACCTTGATCATGCGCGGGCGCAGGGCCGCGACTTCGCCCGGGCCGAGCAAGTGAAACGATGCGAACAACTGGTCTATCGCTGCTCGGCCCTGCCTGGGCGGGGTCGCGATCACGAAATGGAAGGCGCGACCTCCGCCTCCGTCATAAGCGGCGACCAGCAGATGCGCTCCGCCATCGGGGCCCTCCACGCGCAATTGCGCAATCCGGGCCGGCAGGCCGTTGATCGGGCTTCGCGCGAGATCCGCTTGGGTGGGCGCGCCGTCCACCAGTTCGCCGATCAGGCCGCGCATATAGGCGTCAAGGTCTCCGCCCCGAAGCTGGCCGCCGCCGAACTCGCCCCTGATATCGCCCGGGCCGGTGATGCCGATCGCTTCGGGGCTGTTTGCGAGCGTGAAGCCCGGCGGCGCTTCGAAACCGATCCGCATGATGGGATGGGCAAAACGACGACCGATGACGAATCCCTGTTTCGGGTCGTCACCGAACAGCAGGCCATCGATCTTCGCCAGATATACTGCCTCCTTCTCTCCGCGCGCGTCTTCGGCGATTCCGGTATCTTCAGCAGCCTGGATTGCGCGTTCGACCCGATTGGCGGGCAAGGGATGACTGCTGGCCCACTCGGGCAGGCTGCGTGCAGCATCCTGACCGCCGGTTTCCTTGACGAAGCGTTCCTGTCGCCCCAGCGCGCCCAGCATGTCGGCAGCGGCGAAAGGATCGTAGCCGGCCGTGCTGACATAGCGGATGCCAAGATCGTCGGCCTGATATTCCTGCTCGCGCGAATAGCGGAGCCCGAACAAGGAAACCGCCTGCCCAGCGATCCGCGTCAGCCGCTCAGACCCGGTCAGACTGACCGCGAGGACGCCGAGCATGCTCCATAGCGACCGTTCCTGCTGTCGGGCGCTGTGCTGTGCTACGATATGCCCCACTTCATGGCCTAGCACCGAAGCGAGTTCCGCTTCGCTGGTGACCACGGCCATCAGCCCACGGGTCACATAAATATAGCAGCCGGGCACCGCGAAGGCGTTGACCACGTCGCTGTTGACCAAGGTAAAATGACACTGCCCGCCCAAACCAGCGGCATCGGCGACGCTCGCGCCGACCGATTGGACATAATTCTTAGCGTCGCCGCGATACTCGCCCCCCATCGAGGCGAGCAATTGCTGGTGTTGCTCGGCACCCGTTGCACGCTCTTCCTCGCTGATCTCCGGCGGGCCTGGATCTTGGGGTGCCTGGTTGCAGCCGGTCAGGAACAGGATGGTGGCCAAGGCCAGAGCGGTTCTCGACCTGACGACAGGGAGGCGACATAGTTCGTTCATCGGCGCTTCAATGCACGAAATCGGCCCGAGTGCCCGCCAATCTCGAAAACCAACGCCCCTCGCCAATGGCCAGGCCAGACATGCTGCGATGCACAATTTTGTTGCGTGCCGTGCCTACTCAGCGCAAATGCGCCGAGTGACTGACAGCAGGCTGGTTCTCGAAGCGATCGCACTAAGGCGCTGCCTTGACGCGACCTACAATCGCACCCGCATGAAACTCGCCCCCCACATCCTCTACACGCGCCACGGTGAGCTGTTTGTCGATGCCGTCGCGGTCGAGCGCGAGGGGCGGGAGCCTGGGGAGGTCAAGCTCGGCACCTTCAAGCTGGCCGGACTCCATATCGCAGAAGTGGTCGCAAGAACCTTCCAGCCGCTACCGGACTTCGACGCGAACGACGAACGCTATCGCGAAACGACGCCCTTTTCGGTTGCGTGACGACGCGGGAGCGGCGTCAGTCGTTGGTGCGCCGCTTGATCTTGTTGGGCAGATCCTTGCCCTTCGTCCGTCGCGACGGCACTTGAACGGGGTTCTTCTTTTTCCATTCCGCCCAGGTCATCGGTCCATCCGGCGTCTGGATGATCGTGTCGTCGGACATTGGCAGCGCTTTCCAGGTTTGCGGAGAGGCAAGGTATAGGCGCTTTGCCGGCTTATTAAGAGCTCGTTTGTGGCTCCCGCGCCTGAGCAATCGCCAGGCGGAAGATCGGATCGACGCCGCCCCCAAACGACCGTGAAAGATGAACCCGGCGTTGAACGAATGCACGCCAGCAATCGAGATCACGTGAAAAGCATCTGGCGACCGGCGTCGCGCACCAGTCAGCACCGATAGAGCACGTGAAGAACAAAAAATCAGAACCGACGTCATCATTTCACGATACCGGCAGTGGAATTTCAACAATTCGCCAGGCTTGGGACACGCATAGGCGTGGTCGGTACTGAATAGTGTGAGGAACGGGTACCGGCCAGGCGATTAGCCGATCAGCCGCTTCGCGATGGATGCCAGTTCTGGGAACAGTTGTGCGCGAACGGCGGCTTGCGCCGACGATGCCGTCCCCCGAATCACCCTCCCCTTTATGCCGTGGAAGATTGCAGCGAGGCGGAAAAGATTGAATGCGATGTAAAAGCGATAGGCTGGAATGCCGCTGCGCCCGGTCCGTGCGCAGTAGGACGCGATATAATCCCGTTCGCTAGGAATATTGAGCGCCTCGAGATCGGCCCCTACGAGCCCCGCCACAATGTGCGGCGGTATGTGGTACATCATTGCATGATAAGCGAAATCAGCGAGAGGGTGTCCCAGGGTAGACAGTTCCCAGTCAAGCACCGCCAGGACCTGAGGTTTTGTGGGGTGAAAGATCATGTTGTCGATACGGAAATCACCATGAACGATGGCAGTTTCGTCGCCAGGCGGAATGTTTGCCCGCAGCCAGTCGATTACGGCGTCCATATCGACGTTGCGCCCCGCTTCAAGATCATCGAGATATTGTTGCGACCAGCGTCCGATCTGCCGTTCAAAATAATTTCCTGGCTTTCCATAATCACCAAGGCCGACAGAGACAGGATCGATATTGTGCAGCGCCGCCATGGTGGTGTTCATCGCGTCGAAAAAGGCAGGTCGCTCCTCACGCGAGACTTCAGGAATAGCCGCATCCCAGAAGATGCGGCCCTCCACCAAATCCATGATGTAGAACCAAGTGCCTATCACGCTATCGTCGGTGCATAGTGCGTGCACATGCGCCACCGGAAACGCTGCTTTCTCCAGCCCGGTCAGCACCCGCGCTTCACGCTCGATGGCATGCGCACCCTTCAACAACTGCCCCGGCGGCTTGCGGCGCAGAACATAGGCTTTTGAAGGCGTCACGAGCTTGTAGGTCGGATTGGACTGACCTCCTTTGAATTGCTCAACGGTCAAAGGCCCGGAGAAGCCCGGGACATGGTCGGCCATCCAACGGCTGAGCTTCACCTCATCGAAGGCGAAGCCCTCGCGGACCGAGGTGGTGCCGCTATTGTCATTCTGACTGCTGCCCGCGCTCATACGGACTGCACCATCGCTTGGTCGCGCTTGATCTTCTTCGCCAGTGACCATTTATGAACTTCGGTCGGGCCATCGTAGATGCGGAAGGCACGGATCTCGCGATAGACTTGCTCGACAACTGTGTCGCCTGAAACGCCCGTTCCGCCCATGACCTGTACGCAGCGGTCCGCGACCCGCATCAGCGCCTCTGACACCGCGACTTTCGTCATCGAGCTTTCGACCGTGCCCAACGAACCGGTATCAAGCACATCGGCGCACCAGTCGATCATGAGTTCGGCCTGCTTAAGGTCGATCATGTTTTCCGCGAGCATGAAACCAACGCCCTCGTGATCTATCAGCTTGCGGCCGAAGGCTTCGCGCCTGAAAGCATAATTGGAGGCAATTTCATGGGCGCGTGCAGCACTGCCATACCAACGCATGCAATGTGAAAGCCGCGCGGGTGACAATCGAATCTGCGCGTATTTGAAACCTTCGCCACTTTGCCCGAGCATTTGATCGGCTGGTATGCGCAGATCGTCGATCGTGACGACCGAGTGCCCACCGGGCATCGAACTGTCGATGGTATCGAGCACGCGATCGATCCGGATCGCGGGATCGGGCAGCTCGACGAGGAACATGCAGGCGCCGTCATCGGACTTAGCCATGACAATACCTACCTTGGCCCCCTGCGCACCCGTGATGAACGCTTTCCGGCCGTTGACCACCCAATGATCCCCGTCCCTGACCGCGGTGGTTTTCATCATCGATGGATCGGAGCCGGCGCCCCCCTCATCTGCGGGCTCGGTCATGAAAAAGGCCGAACGCGCATCGCCAGATACGAGCGCAGCAAGAAAGCGGGCTTTCAGATCAGGCGAGCCGACCTTGCCGATCAGATACATATTGCCTTCGTCTGGCGCCATCGTGTTGACGGCCACAGGCCCCAGGGGCGAAAGGCCCGACGCTTTCAGAACGGCTGCGGTGTCACGCTGGCTGAGATGCGAGCCGTCGGGCAGGATATGGGGTGTCAGAACACCCGCCGCCTTTGCCTTTGTCCGCAATTCCGTGACGAGGTCCTCTGAAGGCCCATGGCTGCCTAAGCGCGCATCATGCTCATAGAGCGCAACGACATTCCGAACAAACGCCTCTACACGCGCCGCGATCTCGCGCGCGAGCGCAGGGTTCTGCTGTGTCTCAGACATCTTCATTCCTCGTAATGAGCTTCGGTCGACGCGCGGATTTGGGCGCGGTCGACGCCCGGGGCGACTTCGATCAGACGGAACGGGCTCGCGCGATCGTCGCGGCAGAACACCGCGAGGTCGGTCACGATCATGTCGACCACATTTGATCCGGTCAGTGGCAGCGTGCAGGCCGCGCGGAACTTGGCACTGCCATCACGCGAGACATGATCCATCACGACGATGATTTTGCGCACGCCAGCGACGAGATCCATTGCGCCGCCCATGCCCTTCACCATCTTGCCGGGTATCATCCAGTTCGCGATATCGCCGTTCTCGGCGACCTCCATCGCCCCCAACACCGAAAGGTCCATATGGCCACCGCGGATCATTCCGAAGCTGTCGGCTGAAGAGACATAACTGGTGCCGGGCAGTTCGGTGATCGTCTCTTTGCCCGCGTTGATCACATCGGCGTCCACCTGGTCCTCGGTGGGATAAGGACCCAAGCCCAGCATGCCATTCTCGGATTGAAGCGTGACATCGATGCCCGCGGGTACAGCGTCGGCGACGAGTGTCGGAATGCCAATGCCGAGGTTGACGTAGAAACCGTCGCGCAACTCCTTGGCTGCGCGGGCGGCCATTTGATTACGCGTCCACCCCATATCCGGCCTCCTGGCGCAAAATGCGCTTCTCGATGCGCTTCTCGTTATGCTCGGCGACAAGCATCCGCTGCACGAAGATACCGGGCGTATGAATGTGATCCGGCTCGATCTCGTCACCCGGAACGATCTGCTCTACCTCAGCGACCGTCATCCGGCTGCATGTGGCGACCATTGGGTTGAAGTTTCGCGCGGTTTTTCGATAAACGAGATTGCCAAACGTATCGCCACGCCACGCCTTCACGATCGCAAGATCGGCGGTCAGGCCAGTTTCCAAGATATAGCGTTCGCCCTTGAAAACCTTTTCTTCTTTTCCGTCGGCCACCATAGTGCCGACGCCCGTTCGTGTGTAGAAGCCGGCGATCCCGGCCCCGCCCGCGCGGATACGTTCTGCGAGTGTTCCCTGAGGATTGAATTCAAGCTCAAGTTCACCGCTAAGATACTGCCGCTCGAATTCCTTATTCTCTCCAACATAAGAGGAAATCATCCGCTTTACCTGCCGGGTCCGCAGCAAAATTCCCAAGCCGAAATCGTCGACGCCGGCGTTGTTTGAAATGATCTCCAAATCCTTGACGCCGCTCTCGCGGATCGCCGCGATCAGGGTTTCTGGAATACCGCAGAGGCCAAAGCCGCCCGCAGCGATCGTCATGCCGTCGAACAGAAGACCTGCTAGCGCCTGCGTCGCATCGGAAAATATCTTTTGTGCCATCACCCGCCCCTACAATGTGCTCAGGAGATGACCGCCATCGACGGTGATTACCGAACCGGTCATGTATCGTGAGGCGTCTGACGCCAACAGGAGCAGCGGCCCATCGAGTTCATCGAGTTGGCCCAGGCGCCGCTGTGGTATTCGTTTCACCATCGCCGCTCCGGCGTCGCTTTCCCAGAAGCTGCGATTGAGATCCGTATCGAGATAACCTGGGGCGATTGCGTTGACACGAATGTCGAAGCGAGCAAGTTCAAGGCCTAAGGTCTTCGTCAACTGAATTACCGCAGCTTTTGAAACGGCATAGGGCAGCACGCCGCCACCCTGTCGCAGTCCCAGTATCGAGGCGATATTGATTACCGACGCTCCAGCGCCTTCCGATCGTCGCGCTCGCGCGACCGCTTTCGTCAATAAGAACATGCCCTTTACATTCGTGTCCAGAACGATGTCCCAGTCGTCCGCAGACTGCTCCAGCGCCGGCGCTTCACGAACAAGGCCTGCATTGTTGACCAGGATGTCAATCATCCCGAGACGATCGCCTAACGCATCAATGCTCGCCTCGCTGGTCACGTCGAGAGACACGGTGGAGCAACGTCCTCCGGCAGCCGCGATATCTGCTGCCACATCAGCAAGTTGTCGCTCTCGCCGCGCCGCAAGGACAACATCGGCGCCGGCGCGAGAGAGCACCTTAGCAAAGTGGGCGCCAAGCCCGCTCGACGCCCCCGTTACCAACGCGATGCGACCGGAGAGGTCCCAAGGCCCTTCGCTCACTCTGCATCTCCCACTTGATTCTCTAAATATGATGGAACAAGATTGTAGAACAATCAACAGGCCGAGATGCGGCTTGATGTCGATGGGGCGGTGAAGGTGCGATGGCCGAGGATTTTGATCTGAACGATGCGTCGGATGCCACGCATCTAGGGGCGTCGCAGCGGGTGTATCTCGGCATAATGGAAGATCTGGAAGCGCGCCGCATGGTGCCCGGACAGCGATTGATCGAGACGGATCTGGCCAAACGCTTCAACGTCGGCCGTAACGCCGTGCGCGAAGCAATTCAGCGCCTTGCCGTGCGAGGCGTGATCGATCCCAGTCGCAACAAATCTCCCGCGATCCGATGCATTGACCTCAAAGAGACACTTGAGATCCTGGATGTTGCGGCCGCCCTGACCGGCCTTGCGGCGCACGCTGCGGCGCGGGCCTTCGATGCCGCCCAGGATCAGTTGGCACTTGATACTGCGATGGCCGCCCTCGAGAATGTCGACACCGACTCCGGCCCCGGACATTTCAGCCGGGCCCGCCGACAATTTTATCGCGTGATCCTCTCGATCGGCGGCAACCGCGAATTGGAACGGCTTTTCCCAGCTATTGGGATGCACATCATTTATTCGCAGTTTCAGTCGCCAAAGTTGCAGCAACTGCGGATGACCGACTATCGCGCCATTCGCGACGCCATCGTTTCGGGCAATGCGAACTGCGCAGAAAGCGCTGCCCGAAACCACGTGGAGCACGTGCGGGCCATCATATTGAAGAGTGAGCAGGAATAGTGAGCCAGCACGTTCTTTTGCGACTGGCTCCGCAGACCGTCAACAACGCGGTCGCAGCGCGCCTGTCGCGACACTTATCGTGTTGACCGACTTCAACCGGCCTCTTGGCGCCAAAGACGTCGAATCTTGAGGACTCGGTTGGCTGGGGCGCCAGGATTCGAACCTGGGAATGGCGGCACCAAAAGCCGCTGCCTTACCGCTTGGCGACGCCCCAGCAGCCGACGCTTACGCTGGCGGAGCGCTCCCCTAGCGCGGAGTGCGCGCGGATGGAAGCCTCAACGATGCGCCAAGCCTCGACGATGCGATGAGGCTGGGCTAGGTCTGTCGTCGACACGGAAAAGGGCGGACGATGACGGTATTGATCACGGGCGCGGCGGGCTTCATCGGATATAGTTGCGCGACGCGGCTTCTGGCGCGCGGCACCGACGTGATCGGCATCGACAGCGTCAACGATTATTACGATCCCACGCTCAAGCGCGCGCGCATCGCGAAGCTTCAGGAACACGCCATGGAACAGGGCGGCGACTTCCGTTTCGTCGAGGTCGACTTTGCCGACCATGAGGCGCTCGAACGTGCTTTGGGCGGGCTGGAGTTCGACAAGATCATCCATCTCGGCGCGCAGGCGGGCGTGCGTTACTCAATCGAGAATCCGCGCGCCTACATCCAGTCCAACCTGGTCGGGCACCTCAACATGCTCGAGATCGCGCGCCACCGGAAGGTCGCGCACATGGCCTATGCATCGTCGAGTTCGGTCTATGGCGGCAACGACACCCTGCCCTTCCGCGTCGAGGACCGGGTCGATCATCCGCTGTCGCTCTATGCCGCGACCAAGAAGTCGGACGAGCTGATCAGCGAGACCTACGCCCACCTCTATCGCCTGCCGCTCACCGGCTTGCGCTTCTTCACCGTCTATGGCCCGTGGGGTCGCCCCGACATGGCGATGTGGCTGTTCACCAAGGCGATCTTCGAAGGCCGCCCGATCCAGGTGTTCGGCGAAGGCAATATGCGCCGCGACTTCACCTATATCGACGATATCGTCAGCGGCGTGATCGCCTGTTCGGACACGCCCCCGGCCGATGACGGCGCCGAGAAGGCGGGCGGCAGCAAGAGCCCGCACGCGGTTTATAATATCGGCAACCACCGTTCCGAAGAACTCAGCCACATGATCGATCTGGTCGAGGCGGCGTGCGGCAAGAAAGCGATCCGCGAGTTGCAGGGTATGCAGCCGGGCGACGTGCGCGACACTTTCGCCGACATCAGCGCGATCCAGCGCGATCTGGGCTATCAGCCGTCGACCAGCATCGATGTGGGCGTGCCGCGCTTCGTCGAATGGTATCGCCAGTATCATGGGCTCTGACGCATGAAGCGTGTCGTTCTGATCGCCTTCGCGGCGCTGGCGCTCGCGGGCTGCGAGAAGAAGGCCGAGGTCAATCCGGTCAACCCGGACACGCCCACCGATCCGCAGATCGTCGACATTGCCGGGCTGCCCGAAGATCGATCGGCCGAGATCACCGCGATCGACGCCAGCACGGGCGATGCGTCGGGTATGCCGCGCGATGGCGGAAAGGCTATCGAGCTGCCGAAGCAGGAAGCCGCGCCGGCGCCCGAAGAGGTTACGGTCAACAGTGTCGAAGCGCCGCTGGTCGTGCCACCGCCGATTGCTACGCCGGCACCCGCCGTACCGCCGCCGGCAGCAGAAGGCGAATAATCGCAGGAGCCGGGGGGCGACAGGAGGACGACATGGATGACGATCTGAAAGCCCGCGCAATCGCGCTCTACGACCGTTTCACCCACGGCCAGCACGATCGGCGCGCCTTCATGGGCCAGATGACCAGGCTGGCCGGCAGCGCCGCCGCCGCGCAGGCGCTGATCGCGACGATCGCCGCCGATCCAGCAGCGGCAGCCGTGATCGCGGAGGACGACAAGCGCCTCGACGCGAAAATGGTCGGGTGGAAGGGCGCGAATGGCCACACCCTCGCCGGTTACATGGCGATCCCGAAGAAGCATGCGAAGAAGCCCGCCGCCGTCCTCGTCGTCCACGAGAACCGGGGTCTTCAGGCTTATACGAAGGATGTCGCCCGCCGCCTCGCGGTTGCCGGCTTCGTGGGCGTCGCGATCGACTTCCTGTCGCCGCAGGGCGGCACGCCCGCCGATGAGGACAAGGCCCGCACGATGATCGGCGCGCTCGATATGCCGGCGACCGTCGCGGACGGCGTGGCGACGGTCGACTGGCTTTCGAAGCACAAATTGCTCAACGGCAAGGTCGGCGTGGTCGGTTTCTGCTGGGGCGGCGCGATGGCGGATCGGCTCGCGGTCGCCTGCGGGCCCACGCTCGCCGCCGCCTGCGCTTTCTACGGCCCGCCCCCGCCGCCATCGGAGGCTGCCAAGGTCAAGGCCGCGTCGCTGCTGCACTATGCGGGCACCGATGATCGCGTGAATGCCGGCGCCGGCCCATGGGTCGATGCGCTGAAAGCGGCGGGCGCCGAGGTTACGCGCTACGATTATCCGGGCACGCAGCACGCCTTCCACAACGACACGTCGGCGGCGCGCTACAATGCGGAGGCCGCCAATCTCGCCTGGGATCGCACGATCGCCTTCTTCATGGAGAAGCTGTCATGAGCGACGACGTTACCCTCTATTATAATCCCCGCTCGCGCGCGCAGATGGCGCATTATGCGCTCGAGGAGGCGGGCGCGCCCTACAAGCTCGTCCACATCGATTTCGAGAGCGGAGAGAACCGCAAGCCCGATTTCCTGAAGATCAATCCGATGGGCAAGATCCCCACGATCGTCCATCACGATACGGTCGTCACCGAAGCGGCGGCGATCATCGGCTATCTGGCTGACGCTTTTCCGGCGGCCGGCCTCGCTCCCGCGCTCGGCGATCCACGCCGCGGAACGATGCTGCGCTGGCTGGTATTCGGCGCGAGTTCGTTCGAGCCGGCGATGGTCGACGTGATGATGAAGCGCGAGCCCGTCAACAAGATGATGGCCGGCTGGGGTGACTGGGACGATGTGCTCGGTGCGCTGGACGTGATGCTCGATCCCGGTCCGTGGGTGCTGGGCGATCAGTTCAGCGCGGCGGACGTCTATGTCGGCGCAGAGCTTGCCTGGGCCAAGACCTTCGGCGCGCCGGGCATTGCCGATCGGCCGAAGCTGACCGCCTATATCGATCGCATCACCGCGCGCCCGGCCTATCAGCGGACGATCGGTGCCACCGGCTGAGACGCGTACGATCGGCGATGTCGCGATCGCCGTCCATGATCGGGGATCGGCGATCGCCTTGCTCGAAGGCTGGGTAGGCGCGGGTGAACGGCGGGCGGTCAGCTTCGCCAACGCCCACAGCGTCAACCTCGCCGCGCGCGACCGCGCCTTCCGCGCGGCGCTGTCGGACATGCTGGTGCTGAACGACGGGATCGGTGTCGATCTGGGCAGCAAGCTGCTCTACGGCGCGCACTTCCCCGCCAATCTCAACGGCACCGATTTCGTACCAGCGCTGCTCGCCGCCGCGCGACCGCGCACCATTGCAGTGCTTGGGGCCGCGCCAGGTATCGCGGAGCAGGCGGTCGCCCGTCTCGCCGCCGCCTTCCCGCAGCATCGCTTCAACGTGATCGGCGACGGCTTCTTCACCGATGATGCCGCCATTGTCGATCGACTGGCGGCGGTGCAGGCCGATTATGTCCTGCTGGGGATGGGCCAGCCCCTACAGGAACTGTTCGTCGCGCGCCATGCGAGGCGCTGGCCAGGCGTCACGTTGTGCATCGGCGCCTATATCGATTTCGCCGCCGGCCGCGTGCCGCGCGCGCCCTTGTGGATCCGAAAGCTACACGGGGAGTGGCTTTTCCGGCTTTCGATCGAGCCGCGCCGGATGGCCGGTCGCTACCTGATCGGCAATGCGCGTTTCCTCTTCGCCATGCTGATCCAGCGCGCAAAGAAAAAGGGCCCGGTGGCGAACCACCGAGCCCCTTAAAGCTCTCGTTTCCTTCGTGTTCTTAGCGGCGATCGCCCATGAACTGCAGCAGGAAGGTGAACATGTTGATGAAGTCGAGATAGAGCGTCAACGCGCCCATCACCACCGACTTGCCGACGAAATCGGTGCCGGCGACCTGGTAGTAGAGGCTCTTGATCTTCTGCGTGTCATAGGCGGTCAGGCCTGCGAAAAGCAGTACGCCGATCGCCGAGATCACCAGCTGCATCATCGACGACTGCAGGAAGATGTTGATCAGCATCGCGACCAGCAGACCGACAACACCCATGATCAGGAAGGTGCCGAACGGCGCCAGATCACGCTTCGTGGTGTAGCCGTAGAGGCTCAGGCCCGCGAAGGCGGTCGCGCTCGCGAAGAAGGTCGTCGCAATCGACGCGCCCGTATAGACGAGGAAGATCGACGACATCGACAGGCCCATCGACACCGCAAACGCCCAGAACAAAGCCTGCGTCGCGAAGGTCGACAGGCGGTTGAGCCCGAAATTCAGCACCAGGATGAACGCCAGCGGCGAGAACATGATGAGATACTTCAGGATGCCCGGGCCGCCCAGGATCTGCAGCGCCGCGCCCGACTGCGCGAACAGCAGCGCAACGATACCCGTCAGCAGCACGCCCGACGCCATATAGTTGTAGATCGAGAGCATGTAGGACCGCAGCCCTGCATCGAAAGCGGCCTCGCCAACGCCAGCGCGCGTCGCGCTGGGCGCGGCAGTCGCCCGGGGGTCAGACCAGTTTGCCATGATGAGTCACTCTCCAAAAAGCGGCGGGCCAAAACGACCCGAAGCCGGTTGATCCGAATATCGGACTAAACCATTCCCTTTTCAAGCAGAGGCGCGTTGAATGCGCGGTGAATGCACGATCCTCACGCCACAGAAACGATCCAGCAATGTTCCGCCTCTTCGTAGCCCTCAAACCCTCTTTTCCGATGCGCTCTGCTTTGCTCGACGCGATGGGCGGCGTCCCCGGCGCGCGCTGGCAGGATGACGAGCAACTGCACCTGACGTTGAGCTTCATCGGCGATGTCGATCGCCATCAGGCAGAGGATATCGCCGCCGCCCTGGGAAATGTGCGCCACCCGCCGGTCAACTTCACGCTCGCCGGCCTCGGCAGCTTCGATCGGCGCGACCGGATCGATTCCCTGTGGGTCGGCATCACGCCGCAGGACGAGGTCCGCTCGCTCCACGATGCCGTGCTTCGCGCGCTCGCCCGCGCTGGCGTGAAGCCCGAGACGCGGGCTTACCTTCCCCACATCACGATCGCCCGCTTTTCACGCGGGCAAGCACCGACCGGCCCGATCCCGGCCGCGCAATTGACCCCCGCCCCCGTCGAGGGCCGGTGCGAGCATTTCATCCTGTACGAAAGCCACCTGGGGTCGGAGGGTTCGACCTATACGGCGGTCGAGCGCTACCCACTCGTCTAACCTCTCATCCTCCCCCTCGCGGGGGAGGATATAGGTTCACTTCGTCACCACCCCGCATGCGAGGCGATCGCCCGCATTGCCGGTGGGGTCGGTCTTATAGTCGTCGGCTGCGGCATGAACCACGATCGCCGCACCATCGGTGTCGAGCAGCGGATGATCGCCGCCGGTCAGCATGCCGTGCGGCACCACCGTCTTGAAGCTGCCTTTGCCATCGGCGCCGACCGTCATATTCGGCATGTCGCCCATATGCGCGCCGGCCGGATTATCCTTGCCGTGCTGCTTCGACATCGGATTCCAATGGCCGCCTGCGCTTTTGAAATCGGGGGCGGTGCAGGCACCGGTCGTGTGGATGTGAACCGCGTGAACGCCCGGCGTCACGCCTTCGACGTTCAGCATCACGGACAGGCCGTCCTTGCCCTCCATGAACATCGCTTTGCCCTTCGCCATGCCCTTGGCGTCCTTCAACTCGGCCGTCGCATGGCCCCCGGCGCCATGCCCTTTGCCGTGATCCATCTGGGCGACCGCGGGCACGCTCATGCACAGGATTGCAGCGGCAGCGATCGAAAGGCGGGAAACACGCATATTGTTCTCCTTTGGTCCGTCCCCACGGATATTCCGCTTTCGGGTCATAGCGTATAACAGTGACGGATCGAGAGGGGTTCCGGTCCCGGAATTCCGAAAGCGTGCTGGGGGAATGGCGTGGCGGTTGCGGATCAGAAGATCGTCGTGGTGGGTTTGGGCTATGTCGGCCTGCCGCTCGCTGTCCAGCTTGCCAAACATTATCCCACGATCGGGCTCGACATCGATCAGGGCCGCATTGCCGAACTCCACAAGGGCCATGACCGCACCCGCGAAGTCGACGCGGAGGCGCTCGACGCCTCGTCGCTCGTCCTCACCGCCGATCCATCCGAAGCGGCCGACGCCGACGTCTATATCGTCACCGTCCCCACCCCGGTCGACGACGCCAACCGCCCCGATCTCAGCCCCGTCATGTCGGCGACCCGCACCGTCGCGAGCCTGCTCAAGCCCGGCCGCGCGCACGTCATCGTCTATGAAAGCACCGTCTATCCGGGCGTGACCGAGGATATGTGCGGGCCGGAACTGGAGGCTAGATCGGGCCTCAAGCGCGGCACCGACTTCTTCCTGGGTTACTCGCCCGAGCGGATCAATCCGGGCGATCGCGAACATACGGTCGATCGGATCATCAAGGTCGTGGCGGGCGAAAATCCCGAGATCACCGAGCGGATCGCCCAGATCTACGACAAGGTGACGAGCGCGGGCGCCTTTCGCGCCGCATCGATCAAGGCCGCCGAAGCCGCCAAGGTGATCGAGAACGCCCAGCGCGACATCAACATCGCCTTCATGAACGAGATCACCCAGATCTTCGCCCGGCTCGACATCTCGATCTGGGACGTGCTCGAGGCCGCGGGCACCAAGTGGAACTTCCTCAAGTTCCAGCCGGGCCTGGTCGGCGGCCACTGCATCGGCGTCGATCCTTATTATCTCAGCCATTGCGCGCAGAGCGTGGGCCACCTCCCCCGCGTCATCCTCGCGGGCCGTTCGATCAACGACAGCATGGCCGGCTGGGTCGCCGACGCGATCCATACCAAGCGGCACAGCAAGATCGGATCGGTCCTGATGCTGGGCGTCACCTTCAAGGAAGACGTGCCCGATCTGCGCAATTCGAAGGTGTTCGACGTGGTCAAGCGCCTGCGCTGGCTCGGCCACCGTGTCACCCTCCACGATCCGCTCGCCGATCCGGTCGAGGCGCGCCACGAATATGGCGTCGGCCTTTCGTCGGACGCGCTCTCGGGCCGCTATGACGTCGTCGTGGGCGCGGTGCCGCACGCCGACTATAAGGGGCTCGATCCCGCGCTGATCAACGACCTCGTCGAACCCAACGGCCTCGTCGCCGACATCAAGGGCATGTGGAGCGGGAAGGTGCTGCGCCCCGATGTCGAGCGCTGGACGCTCTGATCGTCGTTGCGTCATCGCATGGATGATCTCTTTGCCGACAGGTCTATCCGCGATCGGACGCTGACCCGCGCGGACCTCCAATCGTTCGGCGGCGTGCAAACGCTCATTGGCTGCGATCTCGAAGATGCTGATCTTGCGCGGCTCGACCTGTCCGGATGGACCTTCGAACAGTGCAATCTGCGCCGCGCCGATTTCGCCGGGGCCCATCTCGACCGCACGATCTGGCGATCCTGCCGCGGTGCCTTCGTCAATTTCTCGGGCTGCGACCTTTCCGAGGCGTCGTTCACCGCCAGCGACATCAACAATTCGTCGATGCGACGCACTACGCTGGAGGCTGCGCGGTTCGTCGGCTGCAAGCTCACCGGCGCCGACCTGTCCGACGTCAAAGCCATCGACCTTCATTTCGAAGAGACTTTGCTGATCAACGCCAGGCTCGTGGGGCGCAGCTTTCACAAGGCGCGTCTCAAGCGGGTCGATTTCTCGCAGGCCGACCTGCGCAAATGCGACTTCCGCCACGCATCGTTCGAGGATTGCAGCCTGCGCGAGGCGTTGGTCGATACCGCTCGCTTCGAAGGCGCCGATCTGCGGGGCGCCGATCTGGGCGGCATCAGCCTTGGTGATGCATCGCGCTTTCGCGGTGCCACGATCTCACGCGAACAGGCGGCTCAGTTGCTCAGCGAGATTGGCCTGAAGGTTCGCTGACGCACGGCCCGGACGGCCACCGGCGACCTCGCCCCCATAATACAGACAAAGAAAAAGGGGCCGACCCGAAGGTCGACCCCCAATTCTCGAACGGTCGCCGGTTGCCCGGCAACCTCGGCATTACATGCCGGCGCCGAACGTGATTTCCACGCGACGGTTCTGCGGTTCGCGGACGCCATCGGCGGTCTCGACGAGCGGGCGGCTTTCGCCGAACGCTTCGGTCGCGAGAGCCGATTCCGGCACGCCCTTACCAACCAGGTAAGCCTTCACAGAGTCGGCACGACGCTGCGAGAGACCCACGTTGTACTGGTCGCTACCCGACTTGTCGGCGTGGCCGGCAAGCTGGACGCGGGCCTGACCCGTGGTGGCATAAGCATTAGCCGCATTGTCGAGGATCGACGCCGCTTCAGCCGTGATGTTCGACTTATCCCAGTCGAAGAACACGATGAACGGACCCGGCGTCTCAACCACCGGCGGCGGCGGCGGCGGGGGCGGCGGGGGAGGCGGCGGGGGCGGAGGCGGCGGCGGCGGCGGCGGAGCTGCCGGTTCGCCGAAGTTGTAGATCAAGCTGGCGAGAACGCTGTGCGAACGCCACTTGGTCTCGTAGCTCGCGCCCAGACGGTCGAGAACCTTGACGTCGTCGACGACAAAGTAACGATACTTCACACCGACGTCGATGTTGGTGGTCACGGGGTAACGAACGCCCGCAATCGCCTGCCAGGCGAAGCGCGAGTCGCTGTCGTTGATGAAATCGGCACCCGAGACGTTGTAGCCCGAGAGCTTCACGCGAGCGACACCGGCACCACCGCCGACATAACCCTGGAAGCCGTCGTCGGCGCCAAAGTCGAGCAGGCCGTTGACCATGAAGCTGAGCGCGCTGTTCTTGCCCGAAGCATCGACATAGTTGCCGGCCGGGGCACCAACGCCACCGACAGCTGCAGGAGTACGAGCAGCCGTCGTCTCATAGTTGGTGACGCGGTTGCGCTTGTAAGCCGCTTCGCCTTCGAGGCGGAACATGCCGAAGTCGTAACCGACGATGCCGTCGACGTCGAAACCGACCTTGCTGTCGGCCGTCGCGTTGGACGGGACCGCACCGGTCGTGATGTCGAACTGAAGATCCTCCAGGATCATCCCACCGCCTTCAACGCCCACGTACCAAGCTTTATCCTTGGCAAAGGCCGGAGCGGCCATCGCGGTCGAGGCGAGCGCTGCCATCAAGGCAAGCTTGCGCATAGTATTCCCCTTTCCATTCGTTCCGGGAAGGAACTGTCTTTCACCTAAACCAAATAACCAAATATATGCAAGCGCGCACATACCTGTTGCTGCGAAGACACAATCTCAGGGAGGATGAGCCCCACCCCTCTGCTTGGCGACGACAGACAGCCCGGGAAACGCCGGTCCGACGAAAGGGTTGCGTCGATTTCACAAAAATTTTCGGGTGTGTTTTTTTAGCCTCGCTATGCGGAAATCAGCCCGTGCGCGCGTGCAGCATCGAGTAAGGCAACGATTGCGCTGCGCGCCTGGATATCGACGACTGATCCCCCGACCGGATTGGCGATTGCGGGTCGCCGCGCGCCCAGGACCGGATTTCCGCCAATGACAACCTTTGCGGCCGGAAACTCTCCAACCACCCAGTCCGTGTCGACACGATAGGCCCACACGGCGTCCGCCACGCTCCACACCGCCATCCCCGGCTGGGGCGCGACGAAGCGCCATCCGCCGGCGCTACGGCAGGCCAGCTCGCCGCCGTGCCCCGCCCAGGCGCCGGTCGCGGCATCGCCGACGATCCAGCACTGGCCGTTGGCCGGGCCGGCGGGTGGCGTGTTCGTCCCCACGGCCTGCACCACCGGATGCAGCAGCATATCCACATCCTGTAGCGCCTCGTTGTGCAGCACCTCTTTCTGTGCCTGGCTGGCGAGCAGGAAGGGGAATCCGAAGCGCGGACTGAGATCGGTCATCGTGATGATCCTTAGATGGTGAAGCTGATATGCGCCGGCTCGCTCGCGGCCAGCGTGCCGAGCTGGACGACATGAATGTCGATGGCGTCGCCGATCGTCACGCCGTCGGCCGCCTGATCTGCCGTGCTGTATGTGAATGCCGGTGCCCCGGTTTCGATCGCCCGCGCGCCATCGATCGTAACGCGATAGCGCTCGCCCTCCTCGCCCAGCGGCGTGTTGCCGTCGCCCCACAGTGCTCCGGTCCGGCTGCGTCTGATCCAGCTGATCACGATACCGCCCGCGCCGTCACGCCCCGCGCGCAAGTGCACTGGCGCAGGCGGGCGCAGCGATCGGCCGCGAAAGACGATCGCGGCTTCGCTCCCGTCCGCCGGATCGCCCACCCCGGTCGCGACCAGCCTCAGCTCGGCCCCCACCGCCGCCATCGCCACCGGGACGGGCAGCAGTGCGTCCTCCTCGATCAGGACGAAGCGCTCGCCCGGCGCATGGCGGTGACCGGCAGCAGCGGCGCGATCCGCTCGGCGCGCAGCCCCAGTTCGATCCGCATATCCTCGACCGCGAACTCGCTCACCCGCCACAATGTCGGATCGCCCGCGATCGTCACCCGGCTCCCCGGCCGCAGGTCCAGGTAACGCCACGGCAGCATCACCTTCAGCCCGCGCCGCTCGGTCCACACCCGCCCCAGCTCGCGTTCGGCGATCGCCTTCGCCTGCCCCGCCGCCATCGCCGCCGATAGTTCGCGCGCATCGGTGCGCACCGCGCCACCCCGCCGCCGCGCGCGCTGCAAGCCCGCCTGCCAGTCGCGATCCGGCTCATAATAAGTGATGCTGATCTCGTCGGGCAGCTTGCCTGCCCCCTGCGCCGCCTCCTCGCGCCGCGCGATCCGCCGCTGCCCACCGCTCGCGCCCAGATCGCCCGCAGCGATCGTCACAGGGGCCGCCCCCGCTGCATCCAGCCGCAGCACCGCGCCATCATCGCGTGCGCCCATCGGCTCGATCAGCATCAGCGCCTCGATCGCCCCGCGTACACTGTCGCCGCTCACCGCATAGCCGTCGACGCTCGCCGCCCCGCTCGCCGTCACGTCCGCCCCGCCCAGTTCGCCCACGATCGCCGCCACCGGCACCGCGCCCTCGTCGGCGATTACTTCGAACGACAGGCTCGGTATCCGATTGCCGAAGTCGGCCAGTTGCAGATCCTCGAACACCGCATAGGCCACCCCGCGATAGGCCGGCGTCCCCTCCGCGCCCTCGATCGCGGCGATCAGCGGGTCGGCCACTTGCCGCTCGCCGCCCTCGTGCAGCCGAAACGCGCCCACCCCGCTTTTCCAGTCGCCCGCCTCCCCGCGCAGCAGCTTCCCGTCCGCCCAGATCCGCCCGACCCCGCGCACCGCCCGCCCCGACAGCGCCACCGCGAACGACGCCGAATAGGCATAGCTCGTCGTTTTCGGCGAGCCCTTCCCACCCCCTGATGTCGATCGCGTCTCGCGCAGATCGGTCGCCCAGATCACCGTCCCCGCCACGCGCATCCGCCCGAACACACGCGGGATCGCCTCGCCATAGCTCGACGTCTGGACGGTCAGCTCACCCAGCCTTGGCCCCTGCCGCCCTTTCGGCGCGAACACCCGGCTATCGATCTGCTGCCCGATCAACGCCCCCACGGCGGCCCCGATCGGCCCACCCACAGCCGTCCCCACCGCCGTCAGGATCAACGTCGCCATCTTATTTCCTTCTAAAAAGATCCTCCCCTGGAAGGGGAGGGGGACCGGCGCAGCCGGTGGAGGGGTAGCTCTCCGCGGGGGCATCGCTGCCGGCCAATACCCCTCCGTCAGTCCTGCAGACTGCCACCTCCCCCGCCGGGGGAGGATTTCTCAGGGGATCGCCATCGACCGACGACAACCCAAGGCGCCTCCCCCCGCACCTCGACCACCCGCCCGATCCGCCCGCACGCATGGACGTACCCGTCCCCCGTCGCGATCGTCAGATGAAGATGCTGCGCCCCCGCCCTGTGCAGCATCAGGTCGCCAGCCGCCGCCCCGCCTACGGCAACCGCAACCAACCCGGCATCCGCGATCATGGCCATGACCGCCGACACCTCTCCGCCGCGCAGCGCATAGCGCGGCCTTTGTCCCTCGATCCCGAATGCGATCAGCGCCAGGCCCACACAGTCGAGCCCATGCTCGACGCTCCGCCCCTGCGCGCGAAACGGCGCGCCGACGCACCCCCGCGCCCGCGCCACCACGTCGTCTGGCTGGATCGGCAAAGCCGATCCAGCGGCGGCACCGGCCCGCTCCCCCACCCAACCTCCCATAAGATACTGCCGCTGGGAGGTCGGGTGGGGGAGCGGGCCGGTGCCGCATCCAGCGTGAGCTGGATCAACCCTGCGCATAGCGCAGCAGCAGATCATTCCCCGGCAAATGCGGCTCCCCGCGAAAGTTCGCCGCATTGCCAAAGCGGTCGCGACACGTCGCAAACCCCTTGTCGCACCCCTCGATCAATTCCCCCATGTCCCCCACCGCCAACGCAAAGGCCGGCGCCTCGAACAGCGACAGCATATCGCCCGCCCCCGTCCGCACATTGGCGGTCAGCCCGCTGTTCGCGCCGGTGAACCAGTCGATCCGCCCGAACTCCGCGCCGCCCGCATCGCCATCGATCCGCACATTGGTCGCATCCACCGCCTCGACCACGCGCACCATGCGCCGCCGCCCCGCCATCGCCACCCGACACCGCCGGTCGCCCAGTTCGGCGCGACATTCGGGCGACGTCTGCTCGATCACCGGCCGTTCCAGCACCGCCGTCACCCCGCGCAGCTCGGCGGTGAACCCGCGATCCTGCTGCTCGACATCGCCCAGCCTTCCCCGCGCGATCAGCATCGGCGCGTCGTCGGGATGGCCGCGATCGACCGCATAGAGCCTCACCCGCGCCCCATCCCATCGCCCCGCTGCCAAATCCCCTGCCGATATCGCCGCATCGTCGATCGCGCCGCTGACATCGAGCGTATCGACATCGAACGTCTCCGACAGCCTTACCGCCGACGGCAGCATCCCCGGCCGCGCCCGATAATCGAGGCCGCCCACGCTCAAATCCCGATCCGCCGACGTAAAGCCCACCGTCACCCCATCGCTGCGATCGATCCGCCAGCAAAAGGCAAGCGCCGTCACCTCGGGGTTCGCCCAAGTGGTCATAGGTTTCTCCACTATCGTCATCCCGGCGGAGGCCGGGATCTCAGGAGGCTCTGGCCTCGCGCTTATCTCCACTCGCCGTTGCGAGGAGCCATGAGGCGACGCGGCAATCCACTCCGGCCTGCGGAATGGCTTTCTTCAATCCGCTGGCCTCGTACGATCGCCTACATGGGCGATTAGCCGCTTGAAATCGTCGATCAGGGACTTCCGCCGTTCTGTTTGCAACTGCTCGCCGGATGCCGAGAGTTTTTCCAGTGCCTCGATTAGATCACGCTCATGCTGCTTGCGCTCGCGCACTTCCAAATCAGGCCAGATCATCGCAGCCTTTTGCATGAGGTCCGGCACGTGTTTGCGGATCAGAACGGCCTTTTCGAGCAACGCCAGATCAAGCGGGTCGGCAGCCGTCGCCATCCGCCCCGATGTCGATCGCAAAGGCCGCAACCGGCAGTTCCGCCTCGGCCCCGTCCACCGTCACCGCCGCAACCCGGTCGATCCCGCGCACCGGCGTCCGCGCCAACCGCTGCCAGGCGCTGCTGGCGGGCAGATATTCGTTCACCTCGCGCGCGATCAGCACGGACCGCGTAAACGCCTCGCACAAGGCCACCGCGCTCGCCGCCAGCCCTTCGAGCAGCGCGTCGCTCGCCCCATCCTCGATCCGCAGATACGCCTTGGCCGCCGTCACCGCCGACGCCTCCGTCGCCAGTGCTTCGGGCAGCACCCGTCCCCCGGCGCCGCGCATGCGCGGCCCGCTACATCCAGTCATCGATGATCTCCTGTGATAGTCGCTTATCGATCGCGCTGATCTTCAGCGATGAGGACGCCACAGCGCAGACGCCGCAGCGCCCGTCTGCGACCCGACTTCAATCGATATTGATCAGTAAGGCGTCAGACCGATTTGACGGTCAGGCTGATCGAGCATCGCCAATGTCGATGCCCCAGCGTTCCTTGGCATCAAAGCCATATTCATCGCGAAGCCGCACGAGATCAGGGCGCAATGCGGCGATCAACGCCGCTTCTTCTTCTTCCGTAAATCTGAAGCGCCCGGGCAACTGAACCTCGCGGTGCGTCGCGGCCTCAAAAAGACGCCGGACGCCGGAAGGCAGGAGTTTGGTTGCAGCAGCGCGTAGGCCGGGTATTGCGCGCAGCCCGTTCGAAATCGGGTTGCGGCGCAAATGATCCCGGGCGCGGTTGGCCTTCGCAGGCGGTGTCGTTATGATCGACGGAAGGCCCAAAAACGCAAAGACTTCGGCCGCCACGGACTGGCGATTCACCGCAAGATCTTCACTGGCCAACAGCAGGATGCGGTCCTGTTTGAAAAATGTCGCAAACTGATCCAGTTGGTCCGCATATCGGCTGATGGCGAGCGAGACAGGGCTGGGTCCGTTGCTCAGACAGTGGTCGAGATCATTTCGAATCTCCAAGAACTCGCTGTGCAACAGTTGCGCATGTCGCGCGTGCGATTCCATTCGGCGCACCGGATGGCGCATGATATAGATCATCCGGATATCGGCGTCGGCGTCATACTGTCCGATCCGGTCCGCAACGCCCGATACAAACGGATATTTGGTATAGTCGGTGGAGGCGTCGAGCTTCCAGATCGCGCCATCCCCCTGTTCGAACAGGGCGTGATACGCCGCACGCCCCTGACAAAACTTCTCTTCATCCGCGAAGAAATATGGCTCCTTGGGGGTCGACCCGACAATGGCGGGATGCTGGCAAAGCGTGTGGAAAAGGGCGGTGGTGCCGCTCTTCATGGCCCCGATGATCAGGGCGTATCGTCGATCGTCGGCCGCCATTCCACCCCCAGCTCTTGATGCGTGATCGATAATGCGGTGCAGCACGACTGGTCAATTCGCATTACCCGATCACCAGCCGAGCGTCGCGCGTCGGTTCGCGATCTGCTGCGCCACGAAGGCGCGGCCAGCGTCGCTGTAATGGATGGCCTCGCGCTGCTCGATCCGCTCGCCCGCGACGTGCGCGACCGCGCTCGATCCTGCGAAGCCGCGCGTGCAGGCGGTGACGTTGTTGCCGCTGCGCGCCGTCACGTTGATATATTCCTGGCCCAGCCGGATGATCCCGCTGCCGACGCCCGATGTCGCAAAGCTCGTCGCGCCCGCATCGATGCCCCCCACCAGCGCGCTCATGATTGTCGCCTGTCGGAAGCGCCACGGCACCACCTTGTTGGCAAAGTCCTGCACCTCCATCGGATCGGCCGGATCATAAGCGTCGATCATCGCGGCCCACGCATTCACGAAGTGCGCGCCATAGGCCGCCGCCAGCGCCGCGTTCAGCGCCACAATCGCATCATATTTGGCCTGCCCGCCATATTCGTCCGCCAGCGCCGCATTGGGCACCGCGAGCACCAGATAGCGGTCTGTCGTCAGCGCCGCGACCATCGCCGCGATGTCGGCCTGCACCGTGGCGCCCGCCGAAAAGTTGTTGCGCCCTGCCATGATGATCGTCTCGCGGCCGAACAGGGCGTCGTTCAGGAAACGGTCGCGGATCGCCCCGCTCTGCTGCCCGTCGATGCCGCCGTTCATCACCCGCCGCCCGGTCAGCGTCGCCAGATGCTGCGGGATCGATCGGCCGCCGGGATATTCGCTGCGCGCGGTCAAACTGTCGCCCCACATCGCGATCTCGGCATCGCCCACCGAAGCGAAGGCGCGCAGCTGCGCATCCCCGTGCCGCCTCCTGCAGGATCAGCTTGTCCAGCGTCAGGTCGGAGATCGCGCGGCGCAGCCGCAGGTTCTCTTTCTCCAGGTCCTTCATCCGCCGTGCCTGATCCGTCTTCAGGCCACCATACTCCTTGCGCCAGCGATAGTAGGTCTGCTCGCTGACCGCGATCCGTCGGCACGCCTCGGCGGTCGTGCCGCCTTGGCCCAGCATGATCTCCACTTCACGCAGCTTCCCGATGATCTCCTCGGGCTTGTGCTTCTTCGAAGGCATTCGTCGTCCCTTCCTCGATCCAGACTGTCATAGTCGATGGACCACTCAGAAGGGGGCAGCTCACGATGACGTCGATGACTCCGGCGATGGCATCGCCTCAGCGTTGAGTTCGTTTGGTATCCATGATGATCCGGTGATCAACCAACTATACGATCACCGAATACACGGCACTCGGATACAGTTCAGAAAAGGAATGGGAACTTAGCGGCTTACCAGTTGGGAACTCACACCCTAACCATCACCCGTTTCTCTTCCGTCGTCAGAAAATCCGCCGCCGTAACCTGCGCCCACAGCCGCTCGCGATCCTCGGCCAGCGCGGGTACCCGATCGAGGTCGATGCCCAGCGTCATGCCCGGCCACCACGCGCCCAGCCCGCCCGCAATCCCGTCCAAAATCTTCGTCGCCAGCGGCACGATCGTCTGCCGCCACAGCGCCCGGTTCGCCTCCGAATAGTTGGCGTAGGTCGCATCCCCCGGTAGGCCCAGCAGCAGCGGCGGCACGCCGAAGGCCAGCGCGATCTCGCGCGCCGCCGCGGCCTTCAGCCCCACGAAGTCCATGTCCGCCGGCGTCAGGCTCATCGCCTGCCAGCTGAGGCCACCTTCCAGCAGCATCGGCCGCCCCGCATTGGCCGCCCCCGCAAAGCTCGCATCCATCTCGGCGCGCAACTTGTCATATTGGTCGGCCGAAAGCGTCGCCCCGCTCTCCCCCGGCGCATAGACCAAAGCCCCCGAAGGCCGCGCCGCATTGTCGAGCAGCGCCTTGTTCCACCGCGTCGCCGCATTGTGGATCGCCACCGCCCCCGCCGCAGCACCCAGGCACCCCAGCCCATAATGATCGTCGAGCGGATGGAAGCGCTTCAAATGGATCACGCGATCCCGCGCATCGGAGGTAACGTTACCAACCGCCGCCCGATCGGCGGGCACGAACCGCGCCACCCTATCCCCCACGCGATAGAGGTATGCCGCCGGCCACCCGCTCGCATCGGCCTCCACGCTCACCCGCTCGGGCCGCAGCGCGAACAGCTCGCCCGGCCGCCCACCCGCATCCACCGCCACGTCGACATAGCCATTGCCGTGGAGCAGCAGGTGCGCCGCGATCGTCTCCATCAGCCCCTGCCCGCCGCTCTCGGCCGACACGAGCCTGACGGCCGCATCCTCCCCCGTCACCACCAGGCTCGCCACGCCCTCCGCGACCATCGTCGCCCTTCAGCCGCTTCGCGATCGCCTTCACCTCATCGGTGATCGCGGCGCGCATCTCGTCCTCGGTCTCGATCGATCCGCCGTCCTTCATCCGCGCGCGATAGGCGGCCAGCATCGCCAGCCCCAGCCGATCCGAATATTCGCGGACATAGCATTTGATCTCACCCCCGTGGATCACCGCGCGTTCGACGCCGAACAAGGCGCGGCCCAGCAATTCGGTCTCCAGCCGCGCATAAGCCTCGCCCAGCGCCGCCATCCACCCATCCCGAAACGCCGCATCCTTGCGCCGCAGCCGATACACCGTCGTCGAACTCAACCCCGACTCCCGGCACGCCTCCGACACGTTCAAGCTGTGCCCCAGCACGTCCAGAAACTTTGCGCGTTTGCTTTCGGTCCCCACATCGCCTCTCCCGGAAACGACAAGGGCCGGACAGCGCCCCCTTCTGGAGACGCCCCGGCCCTCGACGCAATTTTCGATCTTGCGACTCACCTACCCGATGAGCGTCACGATGTCAAGAGATTTTACCGATTTGGTGAAATATCTAAATCCTCTCCCGGAGGGAGAGGGGGACCATCCGCAGGATGGTGGAGAGGTATTGGCCGGCAGCGAAGGTCTCGTTTGCGGAGAATACCCCTCCACCGGCTGCGCCGGTCCCCCTCCCCCTCCGGGGGAGGACTTGCGAAAGCACTCCTCATTGCGAGGAGCCGAAGGCGACGCGGCAATCGCTCGCAATGACAAAGCGGAGAGGAGTCCTGCAACGGGCCGCAGGCCCGCAAGGCCGAACGGCCGCCGCGCCTTATTGGCGCGAAGCCAAGGCGCGCGGATGCGCGCCGCCCGGCGTAGGAAACCCATCAAAATGCCATTTTGATGGGAGCCCGGTGAGGGCAAATCAGAGACTCAAACCCACCAGAATCTCGTTCTGCTTCACCGTCCCCGGCTTCAGCGGCGAGTTGTAATAGGCATGTTCGACATCGCCCGCCGCCACGCGCTCGCGCCCGGAAATCCAGCCCAGCAGCTCCGCCGCCTTGTCCGCGAACAGCTTGTCGTTGGGCTTGCCGCTCACCTTCACCGCCGCCACGTCGCGCGCCGGGATCTCGACGATCGCGATCCCTTCGCCCGGTTCGGGCACGTCCTTGCGGGTCATGCCTTCGGGCAACAGGAAACGGATGCGCCAGCTGCCGCCGCTCGCCGGTTCGGCCAGGATCGGCATCGCGATCGGGATTTCGTCATCCTGATCCTTGTCCGCGCGCGCGCCGCCGAACATATAGTCGGCGAGCAGGCCAAAGCCATTGCCCAGCGCCCGATCGCGCGAACCATGCTGGATCGTCTCGATCGCCAGCATCGCGGGATAACGGCGCAGCTCGAACGCACCTTCGCTCGCCAGCAATTCGTGTCGCGGCGCCTTCGCCTGGCGTTCCTTCAGGTACAGATAGGCCGCCCCGCCCGCCGCCACGGCGACCGCGCCCGCAACCCACTTGCCCCAACCGAACTTCTTCGCTTCCGCCATATACGCGCTCCTTGGACGGGATCGCGCCTAGCAATCGACTTTGTCCGGAAAAGGGCGCTTTCAGCCCGCCGTCGGGAGGAGGATCAGGAAAGCCGCCGCGCTGCCTCCGCCGGTGGCGTGCCCGGCATCGGCGCATGCTCGGCCGCCCACGCCATCACCTTCACCACCTTGCGATCGACCGCGCTCAGCCCGTGAAGCGCTCCGCCCAGTCCGATCCGCGCCCGCACCTCGACCGGCACCAGATCCACCGCCGCGCGCACCAGCATCTTCTGCACCGGCCGCATCGCCCGCGGCAGCAAAGGCGCCTCCCCCATCATCGCCAGAAATTCGTGCAGGATCGGCGATTCCTCCAGCGCCGGCAGCGTCGCGGCCAGCATCGCCTCCCAATCCTCGGCCGATGTCGGTGCGCCCGTCGCGCCGTAAAGCCGCGCCGCCTCCGCTCCTTCGGCAAAGGCTTGCGACACTTCGCGCGGGTCGAGCGGCCGCGCATAAGCCGAATAAGCGTGGATGAACCCGAAAGACGCCGTCGCCTGCACCCAATCGAGCAGGCGTACGTCATTGGCGTGATACGGCACGCCATCGGGCGTCTCGCCCCGCACCCGATCGTGCATCGCCACGACATGCGCGATCATCGCCTCGGCGGCGCTGCGCGGGCCATAGACCGTCATCATCGCCGCAAACCCCGTGCGCTTCAGCCGCCCGACCGGATCGCGCCGGAACGAGCTATGCTCCCACACCCCCGTGCGCACCGAAGGCTCGGCCAGTTCCAGCACCACCGCCGCCACGCCGCCGACGAACAGCGTCACCGGGTTGCGAAAGATCGCCCACGATATCGAATCCGCTGGCACCAGTGCCGGCTCGCCCCTCGGCTCGGCAAAATCGAATGCCATCCCTGCCGGCGGCGCCATCAATTCACGAATATGATCCAACATGGATCATTAAATGGTGATGATCGCCGCTTGTTCCAGAGTTTCGTCATTGCGAGGAGCCTAAGGCGACGAAGCAATCCACTCCGCAGTCCGGGATGGATTGCTTCGCTGCGCTAGCAATGACGAAAAGATGCGCGATTCAAGCCTGCGCCTTCAGCCCCGCCACCCATGCCCTGGTCGCCGGGCACGCATCCATCGCGCGGGCATAGCCATCGCGCGCCGTGGTCCGCGCCACATAATCCAGCGCCGCGTCGGGCAATGCATAGCCCACCGTCCGCTGCGCGAACTCCAGCGCGTATGTCACCGAGATGTCGGCCGCCGTGAAGCGATCGCCCGCCACATAAGGCACGCGCGCCAGCTGCCGCGTCACCAGCCCCAGCCGGCTTTCGAATATCTCCATCCCCAGCCGCGCGCCCCAATTGTCCTTCTCGCCTTCGGGCGCCAGCATCCGGCTGACGGTGGCGATATAGGCCGCCCCG
Organism: Sphingomonas montanisoli; assembly: GCF_008274695.1. Taxonomy (GTDB): domain Bacteria; phylum Pseudomonadota; class Alphaproteobacteria; order Sphingomonadales; family Sphingomonadaceae; genus Rhizorhabdus; species Rhizorhabdus montanisoli. The sequence goes on from NZ_VTOU01000001.1 coordinate 773,097, forward strand.
GCCAGCCCCGCTTCGCCCATGTGCAGGAACTGCAGATAGGCGCCGAAGCCCGCATCGTCCGGGCCCAATGCCAGCGGCGTCGGCCCGTATCGCGCGGCCAGATATTCGATGATCGCCACGGATTCGACCATCACCATGTCGCCGTCCTGCAGCGCCGGGATGAACCCCGCCGGGTTGATCGCCAGGAACTCGGCATCATTCTCGACGCCCTTGAGCATGTCGACGTCGCGCAGACGATAGGGCAGCCCCATCTCCTCGAGCATCCACGCCACCCGAAACCCGCGCCCCTCGCCCCAGACAGTGATCATGTTCGACCCTCCCGCTTCGCGGCGCATTGCACCACCGCGCGAGGACGAACTCAACCCTCGGCGAGTTTCATCATCACCAGCCCGCACACGATCAACACGGCCGCACCGATCCGCATCGCCGACGCCGCTTCGCCCAGCACCGCGATCCCGATGATGAACGCGCCGATCGCGCCGATCCCGGTCCACACCGTATAGGCCGTCCCCAGTGGCAGCGACCGCATCGACCACGACAGCAGCCCGAAACTGACGAACATCGCCGCGAAGGTCACGATCGACGGCACCAGCCGGCTGAACCCCTGCGATTGCTTCATCGCCGTCGCCCAGACGACCTCGAACAACCCTGCTATAATGAGCATGACCCACGCCATGGCAGCTTCCCTTTCGGTGCTGCCGGGCCGTCCCGGTCTTGAACGCCCGTGGCCGGGCACGGGAACGTGGTCTCCGCGCGAAGCGATTTAGGGATGGGCGGACAGGGGGTCAACCACCCTCGCTCGCCCCACCCCCGGACGTTCACCCCATTCGTCATTGCGAGCGAAGCGAAGCAATCCAGGATGACGAGGGGACGGAACGCCCCTCACGCAATCCGATAATAATCCCCCACCCGATCCAGCCCCATCCCCAGCACCAGCTTGCCCGCGCGCCGTGGCCAGCCGAGCGCCTTTTCCGCCGCCTCGATCCCCTCGCCCGCGCACACCACGCGCCATAGGATGTCGCTCAGCCCGCCGCCCGCCGCCGCCACGGCCGCTTCGAAGCGGCGTTTGGCGTCGATCATCGCCGTAGTCGCGTCGGCGCCGCGCGGTGGCCCGCGCCGGCCGCTGCCCGACGGGCCCGCATCCCAGCGCATCGTCACGCGCGCGCCGAGGCCCGCCATCTCGTAATCCGCGCGCAGCCGCTCGCCCGCCAGATATTGCCGTTCGCTCACCAGTCCGCGCGCGAACAGCCAGCCGAGCGGCGATTCCGCCGCATTCACCATCACCGTCCGACCCCGCCGCGCGCCCGCGCAACCATCCTTTGGGCCGCGCACCGCCCCGATCCCCGGCTCCAGCCGCCGCTCCTCGATCAACCGCCCCGCCATCGCACTCTCCATCATCCGAATCACCGAATTTACACTTGCCATCGCGGAGCATCTGTAGGACATAGGATAACCAAATCGGTTTTACGGGAGCCCGACATGATCACCTGCATTCGCGAGGTTCGCCGCGCCAAGGGCATGACGCTGCAAGATGTCGCCGATGCCTGCGTGCCGCCCACGACCGCACAGACGATCGGCCGGCTTGAAACCGGCACGCGCACTGTCTCCGTCGGCTGGCTCAATCGGATCGCAGGGGCTTTGGGGGTCGAGGCCGCCGAACTGGTCAAGCTGCCCGACCGCGCCGACCTGCCCGTCGCCGCGATCCTGTCGCCCGACGGCGCCGTCGCCCCGCGCCATCCGCAGACGATCACCCCGCCGCATCCGGAGGAGGGCGCCGTCGCGATCACCGTGTCGGCCAGCTTCGGCGACTATCGCCACGGCGACGTCCTGTGGTGCGATCGCATCGCCCCCGAAGGCTTCGCCGCCACGCTCAATCGCGACGTGCTGGTCCCGCGCCCGGCGGGTCGCTTCGTCTTCGGCCGTCTGATCGGCCGCGAGGGCGCCAGGCTCCAGATCCTGCCCCCCGGCCCCGGCACGCGCCAGCAGGTCGTCGACAACGCCCCCTGGCTCGCGGTCGCGACGCGGCTCGTCAGGGATATGCGCTAAAGCCCTCATCTCCCCCACCCCGTTCGTGTCGAGCGAAGTCGAGACACGTTGGCCAGGCGCGCGTGAACGTGTCTCGACTTCGCTCGACACGAACGGAGACGGGTTGGCCCTGACCGCGCAACATTGACCTCCTGATATACGAACCATATACGGTCCATATATCGGGAGACGCATATGGGCATCGTGAAAATCGACGAGGATCTGCACGAGGATATCCGCCGCGCATCCAGCGTGATGTGCCGATCAATCAACGCGCAGGCCGAATATTGGATGAAGATCGGCATGCTGGCCGAAGCGCATCCGACCTTGAGCTTCAACGAGATCGTCCGCATGCAACTGGCCGCCGCGAATGTGCATCTCACGGACGCGTTGATCACCGCCTGATGGTCAAGACGCCTGACGAAATCGCGCTGATGCGCATCTCCGGCAAGCTGCTCGCCAGCGTGTTCGAAATGCTCGACGGGCAGGATCTGGCCGGCCTCTCGACGATGGCGGTCAACGATCTGGTCGATCGCTTCATCACCGTCGACCTTGCCGCCCGCCCCGCGAGCAAGGGGCAATATGGCTTCAAATATGTGCTCAACTGCTCGATCAACCATGTCGTGTGCCACGGCGTGCCCGATGCGGCGCAGTTGATCCGCGACGGCGACATCATCAACCTCGATATCACGCTGGAAAACAACGGCTTCATCGCGGATTCGAGCAAGACCTACATCGTCGGCGAAGTCTCCCCCGCCGCCCGTCGCCTCGTGAAGGTGACGCAGGAGGCGCTGTGGAAGGGGATCGCGCAGGTCCGCCCCGGCGCCTATCTGGGCGATATCGGCGCGGCGATCGAACGCCATGCCAAGAAGAACGGCTATTCGGTCGTCCGCGAATATTGCGGCCACGGCATCGGCCGCGAGATGCACGAAGAACCGACGATTCTCCATTTCGGCCGCCCCGGCTCCGGCCTGCGCCTGCGCGAAGGCATGGTCTTCACGATCGAACCGATGCTGAACCAGGGCACCCGCAAGGTCTCGGTCGAGGAAGACGGGTGGACGGTCGTGACCAACGATCGCAAGCTTTCGGCGCAGTTCGAACATAGCGTGGCCGTCACCGCCACCGGCGTCGAGATCCTTACGTTGCGCCGCGACGAAGCGCCCATGCTGGCCCGGCTCGCGGCCTAATCATCCTCCCCCGCCAGGGGGAGGTGTCAGCGCAGCTGACGGAGGGGTAGGGCAACGGCAAACTCGATAAGAGTCGCAGCCTCCCCCTCCGTCGCCTTCGGCGCCACCTCCCCCTGGCGGGGGAGGATTGTGAGTTGCACACCCTTCTCTCCCCCGTTAGCAGCCGCAAAAAATATCGTTCGGGGGGATGCCAGCCATGTTTCGCACCACGAGCCGGATCGGCGCGATCCTCTGTGCCGTCATGGCCGGCGCAGGCCATGCGGCGACCGTCGACAAGGCCGACACCGCCCTGCTGATCAGCAGCTCCGCGCTCGTCCTGTTCATGACGCTGCCGGGCCTCGCGCTTTTCTATGGCGGCCTTGTCCGCGCGAAGAACTTCCTGTCGGTTCTGATGCACTGTTTCGCGCTGACGGGGCTCGCATCGCTCCTCTGGTATGCCGGCGCCTACAGCCTCGTCTTCCGCGGCGACGGCGCGTGGATCGGCGATCTTTCCGCGATGGGCCTGGCGAACCTCGCGCCGGTGCGCGACGGCCTTGCCGTCCCCGAAAACATCTTCGCGCTCTACCAGATGACCTTCGCGGTCATCACGCCGGCCCTGATCGTCGGCGCCTTTCCGGAACGTGTACGCTTCGGCTGGATGATGCTGTTTTCGGCGCTGTGGATCGTGCTGGTCTATGTGCCCGCCGCGCACTGGATCTGGGGCAATGGCTGGCTGGCGGCGATGGGCGTGCGCGATTTTGCGGGCGGCATTGTGGTACACACCACGGCGGGCATTTCGGCGCTGGTGCTGGCGATGATGATCGGCCCGCGCCGCGGCTTCCCCCAATCGCTGATCCCGCCGCACAGCGCGGCGATGACGATGATCGGCGCCGGGATGCTGTGGGTCGGCTGGTTCGGCTTCAACGGCGGATCGGCTCTGGTGGCGGACGGCACGGCGGGCAACGCGCTGCTCGCCACGCATCTGGCCGCCAGCGCCGCTGCGCTCACCTGGGCCGCGATCGAGAAGGTGAAGATCGGCAAGCCCACTTCGATCGGCCTCGTCACCGGCGCGATTGCCGGCCTTGCCACGATCACGCCGGCGGCCGGCTGGGTCTCGCCCACCGCGGCGGTCGCGCTGGGCGTTGCCGGGTCGCTCGTCTGCTTCGTGGCGGTGATGCTGGTCAAGCATCGCTGGAAGATCGACGACTCGCTCGATGTATTCGCGGTCCACGGTGTCGGCGGGATGCTCGGTTCGCTGCTGCTGGCTGTCCTCGCGCAGCCGGCGCTCGGCGGCACCTCGCCCGCCGGCCTCGATGTCCCGTCGCAACTGGGCGTACAGGCGCTTGCCGTAGCGGTCGTCGCGGTCTTCTCGGCGGTGCTGACGTGGGTCATCGCCTTCGTCGCCGGCCTCTTCCTGCCGATGCGCGTCGATGCGGAGGCCGAGCATGACGGCCTCGACCTCAGCCTCCACGGCGAACGCGCCTACGAGTTCGATTGATCGCCCGTCAGTTCAGCTGTCAGTTCGCCCGTCAGGCGGTGTCGAGCCACGCCGTCGCATCGGACAGGCTGTCGAACAGTTCAATTCCGGGCCGGTTCAGGACGCGGCTGATCTGCATGCGCGCGACCGCGCTTCCCGCCACCACCGCCAGCCTTCGGGCGCGGGGCACGGCGGCGACGTGGCGCGCAAAGGCCTCAATCACGTCCTGCGACTGGATCGCGCAGTCCGAAACGTCGATCAGCATGCGATAGCCGCGATGGCGCGCGAAGCCGTGTCGGATCAGCCGTTCGGCCTCGCTGGCATAGGCCGAAACCTCGCTCTGGCTGAAGAAGCCGGCCAGCGTCGCGACGATGCGCTCGCCGCTGCATGTGGCCTGCAGATCATAGGTGCCGGATTCCATCCGCCGCCAATAATTGATCCATACTAAAATGCCGTGCGCAGTCAGGCTTGGCATCATGTTTACCATTGCGCCATGAAGGGCGCATGAGCACCGACGCCCGCCGCACCAGCCCGTCCGCGCTTCGCAACCGCGCGCCGATCCTCGAGGTCTTGACCGCCGTGATGCCGCCGACGGGCACGGTCGTCGAAATCGCCAGCGGCACCGGTGAACATGTCATCCACTTCGCGGCGGGGCTGGCCGGGCTGACGTGGCAGCCATCCGATCCCTCGCCCGAGGCGCGCGCCTCGATCGCCGACTGGATCGTGGCGGAAGGCACGCCCAACATCCTGGCGCCGCTCGATATCGATGCTACGGCGGAAAGCTGGCCGATCGACCGCGCCGACGCGATCGTCGCGGTCAACATGATCCACATCAGCCCCTGGGCCGCGACCCTGGGCCTGCTCAGCCACGCCGCCGAGCTGCTTCCCGCCGGCGCTCCGCTCGTCCTCTACGGCCCGTTTGTCCGCGAGGGCGTCGAAACCGCCCCCAGCAACATCGCTTTCGACGCCGATCTGCGCGCGCGCAATCCCGAATGGGGCCTGCGCGATCTGGCCGAAGTCGAGAGCGCCGCCTTGGCCGCAGGCTTCCGCCACATGGTCTTCTTCGCGATGCCCGCGAACAACCTGACGGTCGTGTTCCGGAGAAGCGCGTGACGCGCCTCGCCGCCTGCAACTGCGGGCAGCTCACGGTCGCGTGCGCCGGCGAACCCGTTCGCGTCTCGATCTGCCGCCATCCGTGGGCCTTCGCGGCGGGCGATCTGCCGATGGAGCATCATGAGTAGCAGCCGCCATGCGAACTGCGACGGCCGAATTACCCACCCGGCCGGCATGCGTGGCCGATCGTCAACGCGCGATGCCATAGCCTTCAAAACGATCGCGAACGTCCGGGTCGGCCTTGAGCGCCGCCGCCAGAACGATATCAGCGCGCACCCCGTCGCCCTTGCGGGCCCAGGCAACCGAACGCCCATAAAGCGAGGACGGTTTGGTCGGCGTCATGGCCAATGCGGTGTCGTAGGCGGAAATCGCATCGTCCAGCCGCCCCAACCGCAACAATACGAATGCGCGACTATCGATATAGGAGGCCTGATCGGGAGCTAAGCGGACCGCAGCGTCGCACGCGGCAAGCGCTGTTTCGAGTCCCACGCCGACCACGGCCAGCATCCAGCAAAGTTCGTTCAGTGCCGGCGCACTCGTTGCCAGGGCGCGCGCCTGCGCGAAATCCCGCCTGCCGCCGGCGCTGTCGCCTGCGCGCATCCGCGAAATCCCGCGCCGGACGATCGGCACCAGATAGCCGGGCATACGCTCCATGACCACAGACCAGGTCGCAACCGCCCCCGCGTGATCATTCCGTTCGGTCTGCAGCAAGGCCTTGGCCTCAAGCCCATTGATCGAGCTGGGATCGAGCTTCAGAACGGCATCGATATCGGCCGTACGTCCCGCAACGTCCGCCTTCGGCCGCTTCAGCGCGCGATTGAGATAGGCCGACGCATCGGGGCGGATCGCGATGGCGCGATCATAGGCTTTCACGGCATCGGCAATCCGGTCCAACTTGGAATAGATCGCTGCGGCGGCCAGTTGGGCATAGGCGAGATCGGGGGCCGCCGCCTGCGCCGCCGCCGCTTCCTTGAGCGCATCTTCGTCGCGCTTCAGCCGCCGCAGGATGTTCGCGCGCAGCAGATACATGTCGATATTGCGCGGCGCGAGCGCAGTCGCGCTGGCGGATGCCGACAATGCACCCGTCAGGTCGCCGATGCGAAACAGCGCCGCCGCCCTTTCGGCATATCCGGCCGAATCAAGCGACCACGGATCATTGGCCTTGGCAAAATCGACCGTGAAATCCGTCGGCATCGGCGGGTCGGGCGCTGCGAACGATCCGGATGAAGGTTCGGCTGCATTGGCAGCAATCTCAATCGCGCCAGCCAACACCAGGAACAATAGCCGCATCGTCATCCCCCCGAATGCAGATGCCCGGTTTCACGACAGGATCATGTTTCGACGAGCATATTAGGGGGTCGCCGGTTGCTTTTCCGTCCCGCGCCCGTTTAAGGAGACGACATTCGCAAGGATCCGGTGCAATTCCGGATGGCTATTCCGGCCGCCGATCCGCCGGACAACATCACACATGTTCCCGATCCGCGCTCCCGAAGCGCCCCGAAACGCCATGTGCCTTGATGTGGACAATCCCATGCCCTTCCTGTCGTCCGCCTATCGCCGCCAGTGGTTCGGCACCGCCGATGGCGCCCGCCGTGACATATTGGCCGGCATCGTCGTCGCGCTCGCGCTCATTCCCGAGGCGATCGGCTTTTCGATCATCGCCGGGGTCGATCCGCGCGTAGGCCTCTACGCATCGGTCGCGATCGCGATCATGATCGCCTTCATCGGCGGGCGTCCGGGCATGATCTCCGCCGCTACCGCCGCCGTCGCCGTCCTCGTCGGTCCGCTGGTACGCGATCATGGCGTCGAATATCTCTTCGCGGCGACCATCCTGATGGGGCTGATCCAGATCGCGGCGGGGTTGTTGCGGCTCAATCTGGTGATGCAGTTCGTGTCGCGATCGGTGATCACCGGCTTCGTCAACGCGCTCGCCATCCTGATCTTCATGGCGCAGCTGCCGCAGCTGACCGGCGTAACGTGGCACACTTATGCGATGATCGCGGGGGGCCTCGCGATCATCTACGCGCTGCCGCGCCTCACCACCGCCGTCCCCTCCCCGCTTGTCGCGATCCTCGTATTGAGCGCGATCAGCATCGGCATGGGCCTGCCGGTCAACACGGTCGGCGATATGGGCAAGTTGCCCGATGGCCTGCCCGGCTTCGCGCTGCCGCAGGTGCCGCTGACGCTCGATACGCTGCGCATCATCCTGCCTTATTCGCTGGCGATGGCGGCGGTCGGCCTGCTCGAATCCCTGCTGACCGCGCAGATCGTCGACGACATGACCGATACCGACAGCGACAAGCGCGTCGAATGTGCGGGGCAAGGCGGGGCGAACATCGTCGCGGCGCTGTTCGGCGGCATGGGCGGCTGCGCGATGATCGGCCAGTCGGTGATCAACGTCACCTCGGGCGGGCGCAGCCGGCTGTCGACCTTTACCGCGGGCGTGGTGTTGCTGTTCCTGCTCGCCGTGCTCGGCCCCTGGGTCGGGCGCGTGCCGATGCCGGCGCTGGTCGCGGTGATGATCATGGTGTCGATCGGCACGTTCAGCTGGAACTCGATCCCCAATCTGCGCCGCCACCCGCCGACATCGTCGATCGTGATGCTGGCGACGGTGATCGTCGTCGTCGCGACGCGCGATCTGTCGCTGGGCGTGCTGACCGGCGTGCTGCTGTCGGGCATCTTCTTCGCGGGCAAGGTGCAGCGCATGTTCGCGGTGGAGCGCGAGACCGCCGCCAATGGCGGGCCGATCGTCTATCGCGTGACGGGCGAGATCTTCTTCGCCTCGGTCGATCGCTTCACCCGCGCCTTCGAGCCGGAGGGGGCCGCGATCGTGACGATCGACGTCTCCGCCGCTCACTTCTGGGACATTTCGGGCGTCGGCGCGCTCGACAAGGTCGTCGCCCGCCTGCGCCGCGACGGGGCGATCGTCGAAGTGATCGGCTATAACCGCGCCAGCGCCGACATCGTCGATCGCTTCGCATTGCACGACAAGACGGGGGTGGAGCTGGGCGCGGTTCCGCATTGATAGGATAAAACGCGGCGGCATTGCCCCCGCCGCCCGCCGGGCTATCCTCCTGCGCAAACGCATAAAGGAGAGCCCGCATGAACCCCTGCCCCAACCGCCTCGACAATAAGGTCGCGATCGTCACGGCGGGGGCGGGGCGGATCGGATCGGCGGTGGTAAGGCGGCTGATCGGCGAAGGGGCGAAGGTGGCGGTGGTCGATCTGCGCGGGGATGCGGCGCAGGCAGTGGCCGATTTGCACGGCGACGCCGCGATCGGCCTCGCCTGCGACATGGCCGACGTGAAGCAGGTCGAGGCGATGGTCGCCGCGGCGGTCGATCGCTTCGGCCGGCTCGACATCCTCCACAACAATGCCGCCTTCCCAAGCAAGGGGGACGGCACCGCGATCGACACCTCGTTCGAACTGTGGGACGCGAGCATGGCGGTGAGCCTGCGCGGCTATTTCGCCGCGGCGAAATACGCCATCCCGCACATGATCGCGGGCGGCGGCGGATCGATCATCAACACCACGTCGTGCGCGGGGCTGGCGGGCGATGTCGCGCGGATCGCTTATGCCACCGCCAAGGCCGGCATCCTGGGCTTCACCCAGTCGGTCGCGACCCAGCACGGGCATCAGCGCATCCGTTGCAACGCGATCGCCCCCGGCCTGATCGCCGATGAAGGGATGCGTGCGATGATGCCCGGCTATATCGACATGTTCGCGCGCCACATCGCGCTTCCGTTCGTTGGCGAGGGCGACGACATCGCCGCGATGGTCGCCTTCCTCGCCTCCGAGGATGCGCGCTACATCACCGGCGAATGCTATCGCGTCGACGGCGGCTATCTGGCGCGGCAGCCGCTGGCGTCGGATTTGAGGGATGCGGGCTAGGCGTGCATCACAGGCTGATCAGCGGGCGCGCCTTCGCCTCCCACCGCGCGATCGCCTGGCTCATCGCGACCGACTTTGCGAGCTGACGATAATGGCGCAGATGCGCCTCCACGGCGGCGCCCATGAAGACGACGGTGAACAGGCCTAGCGCGAAATGCGCGCCGGCATTGGCGATGCAGCCCGTCACCGCCATCGGCAGCATTCCTATCATCATGCCGGGTATGGCGATCCACGGGCGGCAGTTCACGCTGCTCGCCACGCCCGCGCCATAGCCGAAGACGAGCGCAACGATCGACAGCTTCGCATCGGCCGACCCCATCAGGATGGCGCGCGCCGCAAACCCGCCCAGCGCCAGCGCGAAGAGAAAGAAGCAAGCCGCATAACGTCGCTCCGCGCGGCCCGCCTCCGCCGGGTCTAGCGGCGTCCCCTCGGCGCGTCTGCGAAACATCGCGACGACCATCAGCCGCATCGTGACCGCGAAAATCCCACACAGCCACAAGGCGCCCAGCAGCCGATCGCGCGTTTCGACGACCGCATCCAAACCGATCAGCGCGAAAGCGATCCCTGCGATTACGAGGGGAATGACGCTGGAATACAGCGCCTTGACCAGATCGACATAAATGTCCGCCGTCATGAAGAACGGCCCCCGGCGAAGACTTTCGAAAAAGTGACTGTCCCGCATCGCGCTGTCGTCCCTGAACGTATGGCGCGCCGATCCGGAGCATCACGGCTTCCGATCCACGGATCCGCGCCAACGTTCACAACAACACTCTATTGCGACAATTGATCCACATACGGATTTTTTGGACGTTCATCGGCTGGGGCGGCCACGCGCACCGTATGCGATGCAGGCTGGCACGCATCACCGAAGGCGGCATCGACACCTATGGCGGCGCGGTTGGGGAACGCCACCGACCAGCCCCCCGCCGCCGCTGTAAAAAGAGGCTTAAAACACCTTCCCTTCCCAACGTGCCTCGCGCGCTTTCTCGTCCAGGTAGCGGCTGAGCGCGAGGGCGGCGATCAGGGTTGCAGGCGCAATGGCGTGGCTCCATTCGCCGGCGACCAGCAGGGTCGCGATCGCGCCCGCCATCGCCAGGGCCGCCAGCACGCGCCCCAGATCGCGGGTGCGCAGCGGCACGAGCAGCATCGCGGCGGTCAGCTCGATCGCGCCCGTCCTGCGCTATGTCGCGCTGATCCAGGTGTCGCAGCGGGTTGGCCTGTCGTTGCGCACGATCAAGGATTTCTTCGCCACGATCCCCACCGATCGCGTGCTTTCCGCGCAGGACTGGCACCGCCTGGCCGAACCGTGGCGCGCATTGATCGACGCGCGGATCGAAACGCTGCGCCGCCTGCGCGACGAGGTGGACAGCTGCATCGGCTGCGGTTGCCTCTCGCTCACCGATTGCCCGCTGCGCAACCCGGAGGACCGGCTGGCCGGGCAAGGCGCGGGGCCGCGCATATTGATGCGTCCATCGACGGGGAAAGCGTGATCAGCAGGCCCGGTGATAGGCGTTGAGCCACAGCTCCGCCGCCGTCTCCGACGTGAAGACACCGTGGGTCCGCGGGTTGAAGCCACGCTTCATCTGCATCTTGACCAAGCTGGAGGCGACGATGATCGCAGCGCGCTCGGGCGGGCGATACATGCGGCACATCGCGCTGTGGAGCATGGCGGCGACTTCGGGTGCCTGCACCGGCGCGTCGCGCAGGTCGACCAGGGTGCGTGACGGCTGCCCGCCGCGCCGCGCCTCGATCAGCACCGCCTCGAATTCACGGATATGCGCGGCGACATAATCGACCGACCAGAATCCCTTCCCGACCACCTTGATCAGGTTCTGCATCCGATCGACCGCGACGGTGAGAACACCCCGCGAAGATACAGCGAATGGATCAGGCGATGTGTGAACGCTGGCAGTCTGCATGGCGAAGTCCCTCAACTTCACCCGGCGGTGCCTCCGTCTCCCTAAGGATTGGTGGACCGCTGCCGCAGAAGGGCACGAACCTCCACCAATGAATAATGCGCGAGTGATTTTGGGAGGCGGATTGAGGACCGAACCGCCCCCAATCGTCACCCCGGACTTGATCCGGGGTCCAGCTTCTTCCTTCTGAAGACTTTTCTCGCTTGCGGGAGAGGAAGCAGGAGCGATGTCAGCAAGCGCCCCCAATTGCGGTCGTTCGCAGCCAGTGCAATATCATTCCTATGAGCAAGACAGCTTGGGCTCTGATGTTACTTGCGCCGCTCATTGACGGCTGCTCACAGGCAAAGCCGCAGAGATGCACCAACGATTGTGGAGGCTACTACCACAATCCATCGCTGGTCAGGAAAGTTGTGGCAGATACAGGCCTCCCAATCTGCGAGAAAGCCAGCATGTTTCAGACTAGTGATCCCGCGATGGAGAGCGGAGCGCAAATGCCGGAGTATGCCGTTCAGACGATTGTAGGGGGCTACTGCCCAGCGTCATCAATAGCGCAGATCGATGCTCGCCTAAGCAAGAATGGAATAGCTTCTTACGAGACCGACCTTGGACGCCATGTATCAATTTCAGCATGGCCGCCTTCAGGATACGTTATCTCGGTTTGGTGGACCTCAAAGCCGAACGGCCGCTAACCACCCCATATCCGACATTCCGCTGCCCATCTGATGGCGAAGAAACAGAAGAAGCGGGACCCCGGATCAAGTCCGGGGTGACGGTGGGGGAGAGGGAGCGCTTCATTCCCTAGTCTCGTCATTGCGAGCGGAGCGAAGCAATCCACTCCGCAGCTCGGAGTGGATTGCCACGTCGCCTCCGGCTCCTCGCAATGACGAGCTGTGGGGAAGCCCCTCCCCTAAACCACCACCGTCCCCAGCCGCGCCGCCGCCGTCAGATAGCCCCGCATTCCCTGCGCCGCGCGGTCGGTGAGTTCGATGAAGACGCGGCGGCCGTCGAGGGGGTCGGCGATGCGCTTGAACAGGCCGGTGTCGGTCAGCTGCTTGATCCAGCGCAGCGCCGTCGTCGCGGGGACGGCGGAGGCGATGCACAGGCTCGATACCGCGACCGGCCGCTGTTCGATCCGCGAGGCGGTGAGATCGAGCAGCATGTCCCACGCCGGATCGGCGAACAGTTCATTGCCGAAATATTGGTCGCGCAGGCGGCGCGCACGGATCATCGCGCGGATCGTCGACGCATCGCTCGCTTCGGTCATCGCGGCGGCATCCGCAGGCGGCAGGGGTGGCGGTGAGGCGCGCTCGCGCATCGCGGGCGCCGGCTGCACCTCGTCCGACAAGCGCGCGAGGGTGCGTGCGATGCGGCCCACCTCCTCGCTCAGTTTCTGGAGCCGCGCCTGGCCGCCGTCCGACTTGATGTCGTGCAGTCCGAGGCGCGGTCGCCCGAGCATTTCCGCCACCGCCAGCGCGCGTTCGGTGGCGTCCGGGGTCGCGAGCAACGCCACGCCAGGTTGCCGTATCCGCGCCGCGGCGATGTCGATCAACGCGGGGGTGACGGTGACCACGCTGGCATGATTGCCCATCTCGGCTTCGGCATCGAGCCGGTCGAGCAGGCGATCGAGCATGTCGCCATGGTCGGTCGACACGTCGACCACCACCAGATCGGTCGTCACCTGGATATTGAGCCGGTCGATCGCCGCCGCGATCGGCATCGCCGCGGCCACCCGCGCGCCCGCATTGGCCGCGCTGCGCCTGGCGGCGGCGATCCCGGCATCGCTGTCACCAAAGATCAAAACGGTCGGTGAATCGTCCCAATCGGCCATGCTTTTTCCCCGCCGAAGCCAGCGGATCGCCCCCGATCCATGCTGACATTGGTGTTCGGCATTCGTTCCAGAATAGCAGCCAAATCGGACATGTCAGCCCGATTGCTCGAAAATGGAGGAAGTTGCGGGCGCGTTGCCGCTTCGGATTCCCGTTTCGGAACATCCCACCGTCGAGGCTCGTTGTTTGGCCGAAATCGAGGCGATCAGAGGAGTGCGACGATGTCAGGTAAATATGCGCCGCGCAACGAACAGGGCAAGCATGTGATCGCCAAGGACGATCCGGAAGCCCTGCGTGTCCTCAAGGAGGAGCATCACATCTTCCGCAGCCTGTTCGACGAGGCGAACCATGCCAGCGACGATCGCCTGCTGCAGATCGCGCGCGAATTGTGCATGCGCCTTTCGGTGCACATGACGATCGAGGAGGAGATCCTCTATCCCGCGCTCAAGCCCGTGATCGGCGCCGATGAGGTGGACGAGGGCATCGTCGAGCATCAATCGGGCAAGCGCATCTGCGCCGAGCTGGAGCAGCTCGACGGCACCGAGGAGCTGTTTGCGTCCAAGGTTCATGTGCTGGGCGAGGAAACCGTCCATCATATCGACGAAGAGGACGAGGATCTGTTCGAGGACGCCAAGGAAGCCCATGCCAAGGGCAAGGTCGACCTCGACGCTCTTGGTGAAAAGCTACGCGCCCGGCAGGCCGAACTCTATGATCAGATCGCCTCGACCGGCGAAACCGGCAAGACCTGCGACGCTATCGCCGACGAGGTCGAGCGCGTGTGATGCTGGGAATGTGAGGCTTTGCCCCCTCCCGCGCACGGGAGAGGGCAAGCTTCAGGCGCTCTCGGGCTGGGCCGCCGCGCTGTCGGCGAGCGCGGTGCGGCACAAGCGGCCGAGTTCGCGTCGCAAACTCGGCGACGACATGTGCGCCATCACGTTCAGATAGTTTTCGCGTGAAAGCGTGCGTTCGATCTCGACCAGGCCGGCACATGTGCCGGACCTGGCGAGTTCGTACGCGCGCTCGATGATGGTCGGGCCGTCCCGCATCAACGCCGCCGGGCGTTGCGCGGGCCGGGGCCGACCCCAGGCGTCCGCTCGCGGAAGATGATCCGCCCCTTGCTCAGGTCATAGGGCGTCATTTCAACGTGGACCCGATCGCCCACAACCGATCGAATGCGGAATTTCCGCATCTTACCGGCCGTATAGGCGATGATCCGATGGTCGTTTTCGAGCATGACGCCGAAACGACCATCGGGAAGGATCTCGTCGATCTGGCCTTCCAGGACGAGCAGTTCCTCCTTCGCCACTTATTAGGCAGCCTGCAGATTGACGGCCGAGGTCTTGCCGTTGCGCCCGGTTTCGAGCTCATACGAGACCTTCTGGTCCTTATCGAGCGTGTGCATGCCGGCGCGCTCGACGGCCGAGATGTGCACGAACGCGTCAGCGCCACCCTCGTCGGGCGAAATGAAGCCATAGCCCTTGTCTGCGTTGAAGAATTTGACGGTTCCGGTGATCATGTGGTCGTTCCTTTCGAATATCGAAAAATGGTGCTCTCGCGGTGCGAAGGCACTGGGGTCTGGAGGGAAGAAAAGGGTGGGCGTCGCGCTGTTCAGCCGACGCTGGCGGTCTTGGGCTCCGCTTCGCGGGCCTGACGCAGGCGATCGGCGAACAGCAATTGCTCCGCCAAGGCCCGCCAGGCTTTTTCAGCCCGCAAATGCCGTTCGCGCACATTGTCGAGCTGCGCCCGCTCGGCTTCGCGCGCGCACTCTTCGGCGCGCGCCAGGTAAAAATCGCTCGTGCTGCTCATGGTATATCCGCGATCAGCCGGCGATCCGGGCGGCGCGGCCGCTATACGTGTCGATTCGCTGGCTGTAGAGATTGGCGAGTTGCTGATGCACCATGCGCGAACAACGACATGCTGCGTCATCCGCGCGCATCGTTTCTATCTGCTGGCGACGAAGAAGATAATTGATGTCCATGGGGGCGCTCCGACCAGAAAAGCGGGAGCGCCTATGTCTCTCAGCCGTCGGTGGCTTAGGATGGTACCGACGATGCCGTGTCATAGCATCATTGGCCCATATCTCCTAATCGCTCACCGCGTGCCGAGGCTGACCTCCAGGAAACTGGGCAGCGGGCCGTTCCAGCCATCGTCGGGTCCGTCGTCGGCAAACTCGTCGCGACGGCGGCGCCCATCGCGATCGGCATCGCGGCGTGGCTGACGATCGTCGCGCTGGGAATCGCGCGGCGCGGGTGCCTCGCGGGGCGGGCGAGGTTCGCGGGCCGGACGGGCTTCGCGCTCGGCGCGGGGCTCGCGATCCGGGCGGGGCTCGCGATCCTGACGGGGTTCGCGGGCGGGACGCGGCTCGCGCGCGGGCTCGACAGCCTCGGCGCGCGGCTTTTCCTCGCGCGATCCGCCGCGCGGCTTGCGCGCGCCACGGCGCGGCGCGGCCTCGGCGGGTTCATCGCTCGATTCGACAGGCGCGCCCTTGCCGACACGCTCGATCGCACCGCCGGTCAGCTTCTCGATCGCCTCGACGGCCTCGGCATCCTCCGGCGTCACCAGCGTGAACGCCTTGCCGGTCGCGCCGCCACGACCGGTGCGGCCGATGCGATGGACATAATCGTCGGCATGCCATGGCACGTCGAAGTTGAAGACGTGGCTCACGCCCTTGATGTCGAGCCCGCGTGCCGCGACGTCGGACGCGACCAGGATGTTGATCTCGCCCGCCTTGAAGCGATCGAGCTCGCGCAGCCGTTCGGACTGCTCCATGTCGCCATGGATCTGGCCCGCCTTGAAGCCGCTCTGCTCCAGGCTTTTGGCCAGTTCGCGCACCATCGTCTTGCGGTTCGAAAAGATGATCGCGGTCGTCATGTCGTCGGCGCGCAGCAGCTCACGCAGCGTCTCGCGCTTGCCGCGGCTCGACGTCTCGACCAGCCGCTGCTCGATCGCGAGATTCTTCGACGCCGGACGCGAAACCTCGATCTGCTTGGGGTTGGTCAGGAACTTGTCGGCCAGCTTCTTGATCGGCGCGGGCATCGTTGCCGAAAACAACAGGGTCTGCCGCTGCGCGGGCAGCTTGGTGCAGATTTCCTCGATATCCGGGATGAAGCCCATGTCGAGCATGCGATCGGCTTCGTCGATCACCAGCAGCGAACAGCCGTTGAGCATGATCTTGCCGCGGCCGAACAGATCCATCAGCCGGCCCGGGGTCGCGATCAGCACGTCGACGCCCTTTTCGAGCGCCGCGATCTGATCGCTCATGTTCACGCCGCCGATCAGCAGCGCCATGTTGAGCTTGTGATATTTGCCGTATTTCTCGAAATTCTCGGCGACCTGCGCGGCGAGTTCGCGCGTCGGCTCGAGGATCAGCGAACGCGGCATGCGCGCGCGGGTGCGGCCATGTGCCAGGATATCGATCATCGGCAGCACGAAACTGGCGGTCTTGCCGGTGCCCGTCTGGGCGATGCCGATCAGGTCCTTCATCATGAGTACGGGCGGAATCGCCTGCGCCTGGATCGGAGTCGGCTCGGTATAGCCAGACTCTTCGACAGCGCGGAGGAGTTCGTCGGAAAGGCCGAGATCGGCGAACGACATAAGTGGTGCGGTTCCGGAAAATATGAGGGCAGCGCATGTCGCCCGCCCAAGCGCCGTCGCGCTAGGCGCTAGAGGCCCATTTTGTCAAGGGATTGCTGTCCCGGCCGGCCTCAGGCCACCACGCCCAACATGCTCGGCGGGGCGAGATTCACATCGTTCTGCACGATGCTGACGATATCGTCGATCTGCCCTTCGCAGCCCGGAAACTGGCCAAGATAGTGGATCGTCCAGTTGCAGCCGGTCGGGCTCTCGCTCGCGGTCGGCTTGGGCATGGGGATGATGATCTTGCGGTCGCTCGCCGCCTGTATCACCTCGTCCGCGTCGACGCGGGCCTGCACCATCGCCTGAATCTCGACACCCGAAGCCAGGTCACGCATGGCAATATCCTTCACCGTCATGCCCCCGACGAGGAAGAAACGGTGGAGCGGACCGCGCGTTCCGCTTCAGGCCGCGACCAGTTCGATCCTCGTCACGGCAATCTGGTCCTCCTTGGCTCGCGCTTGCGCCAGTTCGTAGTTCGCCTGCATCCGCAGCAGCGTATCGGCCTTTACCCCGAACGCCTTTTCGAAGCGCAGCGCCATTTCGGCCGACATCCCGTTATGGCCGTGGAGCAGATCGCTCACCGACTGACGACTCACGCCCAAGTGGCGGGCCAGCGGCGCGATCTTGATTCCATGCGGCTCGACGATCTCGCTGCGCAGCCATTCGCCCACATGAACCGCGAGAGACGGATGCATGATCATGGCCATCAGTGATAATCCTCCAGATCCAGATCGACGATCGCTTGCTCGTCGATCAATGCGAACGTCATCCGCCAGTTGCGCGTCACCGTCATTGCCCCGCGACCGGCCTTGTCGCCGGTCAGAACCGTCAAGTGTCAATTGACGGTTGACACTAATCCTTCGGCACGAGCTTCCGGAAGCGCTCGATCTCGCACTGCGCGCCCGAGCGGGTGCGGATGACGTCGCGATCGGAGCAGATGCGGCCGTCCTGGGTCGGCTTCATGTAGAAGCCCGAATAATAATCGAGCGCAGGGCAGTTCGAGGAGAAGCGCGCGCGCAAGCGATCGCCGTCGCGCGTCACCAGGTCGATCGCGTCGTCGGTCACGACCGCGGCGCCCGCGATCTGCGACAGGGCGACGCATTTCGGCCCCTTCTTCTCTTTCCACTTGAGCGGCTTGGGCGCGCCGACACGGCGCTTGATGATCAAGGTCTGCTGGATCGTGACCTGCGCAAACTCTGCGGGCACAGGCGCAGCCGACACCGGCGCCATCATCGCGCCCGCGATCATCACCAGCCCTGTCGTCCCCACGATTCGCAAACGTCCCGACCCTTTACCCCGCCACTCTGTCCCTTCGGCAGCTTGGTTGAACCGTGGATTAACTGGCAAAAATCCGGAAAGCTGCATAAAGTTTTGGATATGCCCGAAATCTCCTCCGACCTGCTGGCCCGGCTGGCCGATCTGCTGGGGCCGCAGGGCTTCACCACCGACCCCGCCGACATCGAACCGTGGCTTACCGACTGGCGCGGCCGCTATCGGGGATCGAGCCCTGCCCTCCTCTCTCCCGCCTCCGTTGATCAGGTCGCCGCGATCGTGAAGCAGGCGGCCGAGGCGCGTGTGCCGCTGGTGCCCCAGGGCGGCAATACCGGCACGGTTGCGGGCGCAACACCGCCGGCGGACGGCTCCGCATTGCTCGTGTCGCTGCGCCGGATGAACCGGATCCGCGCGATTTCCGCCGACGACAATGCCGTGATCGCCGAGGCCGGCGTGATCCTGTCGAACCTTCACGACGCCGCGACCGCGATCGGCCGCCGCTTCCCCCTCTCGCTCGCCGCCAAGGGGTCCGCCACGATCGGCGGCCTCGTGTCGACCAATGCCGGCGGCACCCAGGTGTTGCGCTTCGGGACGATGCGCAACCTGCTGCTGGGGATCGAGGCGGTGCTGCCCGATGGCTCGATCTTCCACGGCCTCGAAACGCTGCGGAAGGATAATCGCGGCTATGATCTGCGCCAGCTGCTCGCGGGGGCGGAGGGGACGCTGGGTATCGTCACCGCCGCCAGCCTTCGCCTCGTGCCGCGGCCCGCGGCGCGCGCGGTCGGCTGGGTCGGCCTGCCCGATCCGCAGGCTGCGCTGTCGTTGCTCCGCCGGCTGGAGGAGGTGACGAGCGAGGCGGTCGAAAGCTTCGAGCTGGTCCCCGCCCGCGCGCTCGATCTGGTCCTCGCCAACATCCCCGGCACCCGCGCGCCGCTTCAGGGCCGCCACGCGTGGAATGCGCTGATCGAAGTAACGGGCGCGGAGGGGGGCGCCGATCCCGCCGCGCTCCTCGAAACCGCGCTGGGCGCCGCGATAGACCATGGCCTGGTCGAGGATGCGACCATCGCCGCCAGCGAGGCGCAGGCCGAGGCGCTCTGGGCCTTGCGCGAATCGATTTCGGAGGCCGAGCGGATCGACGGCGCTTCGGCCAAGCACGACATCGCCGTTCCTGTCACCGCGATGCCCGCCTTCCTGATCGAGGAGGAGCGCGCTGTCGAGGCCGCCTTCCCCGGTTGCCGCATCATCGCCTTCGGCCATCTGGGCGATGGCAACATCCACTTCAACATCCTGCCGCCCACCGGGGCCGATCGAAGCGCGTGGATGACCGAAAAAGGCCCGGATGTCAGCGCGTTCGTCCACGATCGCGTCGCCGCGCGCGGCGGCTCGCTTTCGGCCGAACATGGCATTGGCCAGGCGAAGCTCGCCGAATTCGTCCGCCTCGCCGATCCGGTGCGGCTCGCCACGATGACCGCGATCAAACAGGCCATCGATCCGCTGGGGCTGATGAACCCGGGCAAGCTCCTCCCACTTGCTTCGCGCGCGCCCACGCCATAGAGGCTCTGCCGATCGTGGGGGCGTGCATCCGGTGCGGCTCCGCCCGAATCTCTAGGCCGAATCTTCAGGAGTAAGTGACGTCATGGCGAGCGCACCCGCCCAGGGCCTTCCGCTGTTCTACAAGGATCTTCAGCCGCTCTCGAGCCTGGATCATGCCGACTGGAAGGCGCGCAACATCGGTTCGGCGACCTTCTTCGCGCAGGCGCATGCGGTACCGCTGACGGTCGAGGAATTCATCTCGGCGCAGCGTTTCCACCCGATCGTTTTCTCGGCCGGCGCCAATCCCGTGCCGCTCGCGCTCATGGGTCTGAACGAAGGCGTCAACGTCTTCGTCGACGAGACCGGCCAGCCGCAGCGCGAAATGTACATCCCGGCCTATGTCCGTCGCTATCCGTTCCTGCTGGCGCGCCTGCGCCCGGATTCGGACGAGCTGTCGCTCTGCTTCGATCCGACCTCGGGCGTGCTCGGTGCGTTCGACGAAGGCGATGCGATCTTCAACGACGGCGAGCCCACCGACGTCATCAAGGGCACGCTGGAATTCTGCGAGAAGTTCGAACAGGCTGGCGCCCAGTCGGGCTTCTTCATGAACGAGCTGATCAACAACAAGCTGCTGATCGACGGCGAAGCCACGATCCAGCTGCCCGATGGCAGCGCGCCCTTCATCTATCGCGGTTTCCAGATCGTCTCGGAAGAGCGCGTCCTCGAGCTGCGCGGCGATGTGGTGCGCAAGCTGGTGCAGACCGGCGTGATGCCGCTGATCTACGCCCACCTCTTCTCGCTCCAGCTGATGCAGACCCTGTTCGGCCTGCAGCAGGAGCAGGGCAAGGTTCCGCAGCCCGAGCTGGTTCTGCCCTCCTAAGCCTCATCTGACTCGCCCTTGCGAGCGTGAAGAAGCGGTCCACTCCCAGGCGGAGTGGATCGCTTTTTTGCTTCCAGCCCCCTCGCGCGGGAAATCGTCGAAGGCGCGGAACGCCCGATCGCTACCGCAGCGAAACGATCGATGTGAGTCGTGAGCGCCACTGACATCGCTATCAGCATACGCCGCCCTTATTTCTCGCGGCTCGTTTCCGCGTGACGATCAAACATCTGAACTAGCGCCATTTTTATGGCATTCTAGGGAATATTCCCTAGCGCCGAAGATGCCTTGAAAAGGTAATGGACCCTACCTATCTTGTTGTTGTGCGGTGCCGTGTCCCCCTTTCGCGGCGGCGCACTGCGCATCCTTCTGGGATGCGCTCCTCCCTGAACCTTGGCCACCTCGCGCATCGCGCGAGGTGGTTTTTTCTTGTCCGCTATTCGGCCGCCATCGGCAGCGCTGCGTCGCGCAGACGATCGGCCAACCGCGCCGTGATCTCCCCGAACAAGGCGCGACACTCCGCCAGTCCCTGCGGGATGATCGCGCCGGCACCGTCGAGATAGAGCGTGCGATCGAACTCGATCTGGATCGCGTGGATGCCGCCGCGGGGGTTGGCGTGGCGGCGCAGCGCGTGGCCGCCCGCATAAGGCGCGTTGCGGATCGCCGGCAGGCCGGTCTCCCCGATTGTTTCCATCACCAGCTCGATCAGACCGATATCGGCGGCGGCACCGTGCAGATCGCCGACCACGATCCGTGGGGTCATGCGCCCGTAACTCGCCGGCAGCGCGGGCATCGAATGACAATCGAGCAGCAGCGCCGCCCCGAACTGCGTGCGCGCCGCGCCCAGCGCCTCGGCGATCGCGTGGTGATAGGGCGTATGGATCGTCGCGATCCGGCCCAGCGCCTCGTCCGCCGCCAACCGCCCGCGCCATAGCTCGCCCGCATGTGGCAGGCGGCGTGGGAACAGGCCCAGCCCCGCGCGCAGCTTGGGCGTGGGGGGCAGCGGATCGATCGTGATCGGCCCCGCGATCATCTCCGGGTCGATCTCGCGCGGATCGCGATTGAGGTCGAGCATCGCACGCGCCAGCCGCGCGACGATCAGGGTCGCGCCCATCGCGCGGGCGCCTTCGGCGATCCGATCGGCCAGCCGGTCCTCCAGCCCCGACAGCACGGCCTCGCTCACCCGGGCTGCAGCCAGCAATGCGGGCGTATAGATGCGCCCCGCATGCGGAACTGCCACCACCACCGGATTGCCCCCCGGCGCGCCCGCTTCGATCGAGAACGGCACGTCCATGTCCGCGATGCGACTCCACTGTTACACTGTCCGACGCGCATCTTTTGCGGCGTGCGATGGATTTTGTTAAGAGCTTGCAGCATAAGCGCAACGGCGGCTTCATTGGCGCGAGCTTCAGGCAGACTAGCATGGCGATCCGAATTCTTCTGGCCGAGGACGACGATTCGATGCGCGAATATCTTTCGCGCGCGCTCGAAAAGACTGGCTACACCGTGACGACCGTCGATCGTGGCACAGCGGCGCTGCCTCTTCTGGAGAGCCAGCGCTTCGATCTGCTGCTGACCGACATCGTGATGCCCGAAATGGACGGGATCGAACTGGCCCAGCGCGCAAGCGTGCTGGCGCCCGAGATGCGCGTCATGTTCATCACCGGCTTCGCTGCGGTCGCGCTCAAGAATGGCCAGACCCCGCCCGACGCCAAGGTTTTGTCCAAGCCGTTCCACCTGCGCGACCTGGTTCTCGAGGTCGATCGCATGTTCCAGGTGGGCACCGCCGCCGACCTCTGAAATTATGTTACGTTCGGTCTTGCGCAGGGGGGATCACCCCGCTAGAGACGCCGGCGTTGGGCGTGTAGCTCAGTGGTAGAGCACTGTGTTGACATCGCAGGGGTCGCAAGTTCAATCCTTGCCACGCCCACCATTAAAAGCCCGCCAGGTCAGCGACTTGGCGGGCTTTTTTGCGTCTTGCGAAGGCGCCGGTTTACGGCCGCAGCGACGCGCCGCCGTCCACTGCCATCACCTGCCCGTTGATCCATTCGCCATCCTTGGAGAACAGCATCGCGACCATCGCGGCGATGTCCTCCACGCGGCCCAGGCGGGGGGATCGGTGGGCGGCGAGCATGGCGGCCTGATTCTCGGCGGGCATGTGGGCGAGGTGATAATCGGTCATCACCATGCCGGGGCAGATCGCGTTGGCGCGGACGCCGTCCTTGCCCCAACGGCTGGCGATATGGCGCACCAGCGCGTTCACGCCCGACTTGGTCATCGCATAGGCCACGCGTTGCGGCTCGCCCATGTGGGCGGCGGACGACGAGGTGACGACATAGGCGCCCTTGTTGGCGATCAGGTGCGGCAGCGCGTGGCGCGCGCACAGCAGGGCGCCGCGCAGGTTCACCGCGATCGTCCGGTCAAAAATGTCGAGTGGGATGTCGAGCGCGTTCGTGTCGGCCAGGATCGCCCGCATGTCGGCGGCATTGGCGTGCATGAAATCGAGGCGCCCGAAAGCCTCCACCGTCGCCGCGACGAGGCCGGCGATCGAGGCGTCGTCGGACGCGTCATAGGCCATCGACGCCGCCTGCCCGCCCGCCGCGATGATAGCCTCGGCGGTGGCACGCGCCGAATCCGCGTCGATGTCGCCGATCATCACCGACGCGCCCTCTTCCGCCAGCCGCAGCGCGGTCGCCCCGCCGATCCCGCCGCCGCCGGCCACGACCGCCACCTTGCCTTCCAGTCTGCGCATCCTGCTTATCCTTCTCGTTCGAACAGTCGCGCCGGGATCGGCTGGTGGCCCAGACTTCCCGGCAGCGGCGGATAGGTTTCGCCTTCGATCGTTTCGAGCCGGTCCAGCCGGTCGATCAGGGTCTCCACCGCGATCTGCGCCTCCATCCGGGCAAGGCCCGCGCCGGGGCAGACATGCGAACCCGCGCCGAAGGCGAGATGCTTGCGCGGCTCGCGGCGATCGAGCCGGAAGGCGCCGCCCTCCTCGATCAGCCTTTCGTCATGGTTGGCGGAACCGATCCCCATTTCGACCCACGCCCCCTTGCCGATCGCGACCCCGCCGAACACCGTATCGCGCGTGCACTGCCGCGTCGTTCGCTGGACCGGCGAATCGCGGCGCAGCGACTCCTCGACGAAATTGGCGATCAGCGATCGATCGGCCGCGAGCGCCGCCCAGATATCGGCGTCCTGCACCAGCCGGTTGACGAGATGCGCGAGCAAGGATCGCGTGGTGTGCACCCCCGCCTGGATCATGAAGTGAAGCTGGGTGACGATCTCGGCATCGCTGAGCGGCTCGCCCTCGATCTTCGCGTCGAGCAGCAGCGCCATCAGGTCGTTCGACGGCCGCTCCAACGCCCGCTGGTGTACGAGATAGGCGGAGAAGAAGACGTGGCTCGACGGCCCCTCCGGTGGCACGCCGGGCGTCGCGGGGCGCTGCATCAGCGTGCCGTCCTCGGACCAGCGCATGAACGCCTCCGCCGCTGCGTCGTCGAGGTCCATGATCCGCGACATCGCGAAGGCGGGGATCGCCATCGCATAATCGTCGTGCAGGTTGGCGATAGGCTTTGCGAGCATCGCGTCGACCAGCCGGCCGCACTCCTCGCGCAGCACCGGCTCGACCGCCTTCAGCCGCGCGGAGGACATCGATGCGGTGATCAGCCGCCGGATGGCCTTGTGGCGCGGCTCCTCGATCTCGCTGAGATAATGCTGCTCGGGCGGGATCGCATCGACACCTGCCGGAATGCCGGTGATCGGGCCGAGGTCGGCGCGGAACGTATCGACATCGGTCAGCGCCGCGGCAACGTCCTCATAGCGCGACAGATACCAGGCGCCCTTGGGCGTGCGGTAGATCGGCTCCTCCGCGCGGATCCGCGCGAGCACATCGAACGGCACGCCATCGGACACGAAGCGCGGATCGTGCGGATCGAACTCGGCCATCCCGGCACCCCCTCAGTCTTTGGCTGTGGGTATGGCGCGTGAGAGCAGCGGCGGGAGCGCGAAGTCGGGCTTTCCGGGGTGACGGATCACACTTCCTCCCCTCCCTTGGCAGGGAGGGGAGTTAAGAGCGAAACCGCCCCGGCGCGTAGCGTTCGGGATCGAGCCCCACAGGCACCCCCCGCCCCAGCAGCAGCGCGGCGGCGAGAGCGGCAGCGGCGGGCGCGGTCTGGATGCCGAAGCCACCCTGCCCCGCGCACCAGAAGAAGCCGGGCACCTGCACGTCGAAACCATAGATCGGCGCGCGATCGGGGGAGAAACTGCGCAGGCCCGCCCAGGCATGTTCGCGCTTCAGGATGCGCCAGTCGACCGCATGCTCCATCCGGTCGATCGCGATCGCGACGTCGAGTTCCTCGGGCGCGGCGTCGCACGGGTCGCATGGCGTTTCGTCATGCGGCGAGAGCCAGAGCTTGCCGGCCTCGGGCTTGAAGTAGAACAGTTCCTCGGCGTCCATTACCAGCGGCAGATCAGCCGGCGCGGGTGGATCGACGGCGAGCTGGATCACGGTGCGACGATAGGGCTGGATGCCGATCGGCGCGCCCCCCGCCAGCTTCGCGACATCGTCGGCCCAGGCACCGGCGGCGTTGACGAGGATGTCGGCGGCAAAGCGCCCCGCCGTCGTCTCGACCACCCAGCCGTCCCCCGCGTGCACCGCGCCCAGCAATCGGGCCGAGCGCACGATCTGCGTGCCCGTGCGCCGCGCCTTGCCCAGATAGTCGGCATGAAGCGCGGCCACGTCGATGTCGGCGCAGCTCGGCTCGTAAAGCCCGGTGTCGCGATCCGCGCGCGTCCCTGGCACCCAGCGTTCGATTCCAGCGCGGTCGATCGGTTCGAGGACAACGCCGGTTCCGGCAAATTCCGCCGCGAGCCGATCGAGCGCCGCCCGCCCTGCGTCGGTCCCTGCGACATGCAGGCACCCGCGCGGCTTGAGGAAACCGCCATCGCGCAAGGGCGCGAGTGACGCACTCGTCAGCGGCTGGATCGAGGGGCCGCCATAGGTTTCGGACCAGAAGGCCGCCGATCGCCCGGTGCTGTGATAGCCGGGCTGATCCTCGCCTTCGATCAGGATGACGCGGGCGCCATCCCCTATTTCGGCCGCTAGGCTGGCGCCCGCAATCCCGGCGCCCACGATCAGGATATCCGCGCGGGTTAGACTAAGGTCCATAAGGCCCGCTTACGGTTTGGTAACCGCCCCCGTCTAGTTCTCCTTAACCATGATTACAGGTGCATCCGACATTTTCGCGGCTGTTTTGTCCGTCCTGCTGCTGATCGCGGCGTGGACGGACCTGCGCAGCCGGATCATCAGCAACGAGCTGAACGCTGCGATCGCGCTGGTCGCGATCGTGTGGTGGTTCGTCGGCGGCTATCCGATCTGGCCCGACATCGGCCTGCGCGTGCTGCTCGCCTTCGGCCTGTTCGCCGTTTTCGCGCTGCTCTTCGCCTTTCGGATCATGGGCGGGGGCGACGTGAAGATGATGGGCGCCTTTGCTTTGTGGCTGCCGATGCCGCTGGTGCTGCCGATGCTGTTCGTCACTGCGCTGGCCGGCGGCCTGATCGCGGGCTTCCTCGCCATCCGTGCCCGTTTCCGTCCCAACGAAGCCCCGCCCGAGGTGCCGTACGGCATCGCGATCGCGCTGGGCGGCTTCTGGGTCATGGCAAACGGGTTGTTAACCATCCGGGCTGCATAAACCCGACATCGGGTGCCCGGTGGCGCCCAAGTACAAGGCTTTCCGACGATGGACGCTAGGAAGTTGCTGTTGCTGGTCGTGGCGCTGTTGATGGCGGGGGTATCCGCCTTCTTCGCACGCGGCATGTTCGGGGGCGAACCCGAAGCGGTCGCCGCGCCCTCGGCGCTGGCGGCGGCGCCCGCGCCCTCCGGGCCCGAGGTGCTGGTCGCCTCGCGCGCGCTGCCGGTCGGCACGATCATCGGCCCGGAAAGCGTCCGCTATCAGCGTTGGCCCGCCGAGCTGGTCGACGCCAAGAATTATTATGTGAAGGGCGCCTCCGACGTCGCCTCGCTCACGGGCACGGTCGTCCGCGTCCCCGTTTCCGCCGGTCAGCCGGTCACGCAGGGCTCGCTCGTCAAGCCGGGCGACCGTGGCTTCCTGGCCGCCGCGCTCGGCCCCGGCATGCGTGCCGTGACGGTCGCGGTGTCGGCGCAGTCGAGCGTCGCGGGCTTCGTGTTCCCCGGCGATCGCGTCGATCTGCTGCTGGCGCAGGAAATTCCCGGCGGCGGCGACGGTCCGCCGCTCAAGGCTGCCGAAACCATCGTCCGCAACATCCGCGTCCTCGCCACCGATCAGAAGACCGACAAGACCGTCGACGATGCCGGCAAGACCGTCGTTGCGCAATATAGCAACGTCACGCTGGAGGCGACGCCGCGCATCGCCGAGAAGATCGCCGTCGCACAGACCGTGGGCCAGCTCTCGCTGTCGCTCCGCTCGATCGCCGACGACAAGGCGCAGCTCGAGGACGCGATCGCCAGCGGCCAGGTCAACGCGCCGTCCGATGCCCGCGCCGAACGCCAGCTGCTGCTCCAGCTTTCGTCGACGCCCAGCGACACCGATCCGACCTACACCGTCGGTGCCGACGTCTCACGCTTCCAGCGCAGCTCGGTGCCCGCGAAAGTCGCCGGCGGCACCGCGATGCCCATGGGCGGCGCGCCCAAGCCGATCGTCACCATCCGCCGCGGCTCGGCCACGGCGGCGGGAGAGAATTGAGATGCGTATGCGTAACACCTCGCCCCTGATCACCCCGATGATCGCCGGCGCGATCCTGCTCGGTCTCGCGCTCGCGCCCGTCAACGGCGCGTCGGCCGCGATCCCGTCGAGCGGCGTCACCCGCCACGCGCTGACGGCCAAGCCGACCGACGTGATGACGCTGTCGATCGGCCAGGGCCAGCTGGTGCAGCTGCCCGCGGCGATGAGCGATCTGTTCATCGCCGATCCCGCCGTCGCCGACGTGCAGGCGCGCTCGCGCAGCCAGCTCTATGTCTTCGGCAAGGGCGGCGGATCGACCGTTGTCTATGCGACCGACGCGGCCGGCAAGGTCGTCTGGTCGTCCACGGTGCGCGTCGACCGGAACATCACCAACGTCGAAACGATGCTGAAGCTCGCCATGCCCGAAGCGGACATCAAGGCGACGACGATGAACGGCATCGTCCTGCTCACCGGCACCGTCGCATCCCCGTCGGATGTCGAGGAAGCGGAGAAGCTGGTCGAAAAGTTCGTCGGCAACAGCGGGAAGGATGGCGATCAGGCCGGCGGCGTGCAGGTGGTGAACCGCATCAAATCGGCCACCCCGATGCAGGTCCAGCTGCGCGTCCGGATCGCCGAGGTGAATCGCGCCTTCGCAAAGTCTATCGGCGTCAACCTGCTGACACGCGACACCTCTAGCGGCTTTCTGTTCGGCGTAGGCCGCGGCGATGCCGGCACGATCACGGGTCCCCCTGGCAGCCCATCGTACAGCGCCAATTACTCCACGACCGCGACTACGCTGGGCTTTGCCAAGCATATGCTGGGCATGGACATACTGGCCACGCTCGACCTTGCCGAAAATGACGGGCAGCTGACGACGCTGGCCGAACCGAACCTGACCGCGATGTCGGGCGAGACCGCCAGCTTCCTGGCGGGCGGCGAGATCCCGATCCCGCTGTCGCAGGGCCTGGGCGCCGTGTCGGTCGAGTTCAAGCAGTACGGCGTCAGCCTGTCGTTCACGCCGACGGTGCTCTCGGGCGGCCGCATTTCGATGCGGGTGCGCCCCGAAGTGTCGCAGCTGTCGTCGGCCGGCGCGGTCAAGATCGGGTCGATCGAGATTCCGGGCATCACCACGCGCCGGATGGAAACGACGGTCGAACTCGGTTCGGGCCAGGCTTTCGTGATCGGCGGCCTGCTGTCGAACACGCAGAACAACACGATCGACAAGGCGCCGTTCCTGGGCGACCTGCCGATCCTGGGCAATCTGTTCCGCTCCACCGGGTTCAAGCGCAACGAGACCGAGCTGATGGTCATCGTCACGCCCTATCTGGTGCGCCCCGTCTCGGCCTCGCAGATCGCGCTGCCGACCGACGGTATGCGCGCGCCGACCGATGGGGAGGCGATCATCGCCGGCCAGATCTTCAGCGGCAAGCCCGGCGCCAGGCCCGCCGTTCCGCAGTCCGCGCCCGCGCGCACCATCCCCGCCCCGCAGGGTCCGGTGTCGAAGGCGGCGCCCAAATCCACCAACCAGACCGCGTCGATCCCCGATGCGGGCTTCTCGATCTACTGAGGCGACTGACATGCCCCACCTCCCCACCCCCCGTTCGTCCCGAGCGAAGTCGAGGGATGTCGGCTCGCGGAACGTGTCTCGACTTCGCTCGACACGAGCGGTTGTAGTTTTGATGGCGCTGGCGATGCCCCTCGCACCCGCGCTGGCGGATCGCTTCAACCGGACGGTGGACTCGATCCACCAGCCGGTCGTCTCGCGCTCCGATTACGTGCTCGACGTGCCCGCCAGCGGCCTCACCTCCGCGCAGGCCGACAAGGTCGATCAGTGGTTCCGCGCGATCGACCTGGGCTATGGCGATCGTGTCAGCCTCGATGCGTCGCAGGCGGGCAGCAGCGGTGCTGCGGCCGATATCGCGACGATCGTCGGCGGCTATGGCCTGCTCATGAGCCGCGGCGCGCCCGCGACCGAGGGCGCGGTGCCCGCCGGCTATCTGCGCATCGTCGTCAGCCGATCGACCGCCAGCGTCCCCGGCTGCCCCGATTACAGCCAGCCTTCGCAGCCCAACTTCACCGCGTCGACATCGTCCAACTATGGCTGCGCGACCAACAGCGCGCTCGCCGCGATGATCGCGAACCCGGAAGATCTGGTGCGCGGCGCCGAAGCCCCCGGCGCCGACAATGCCGAGATCGCGACCCGATCGATCCGCGCCTGGCGCACGACCGAGCCGACGTCGAAGCAGGGTCTCAAGCGCGAATCCACGAAGGGAGGCAATTGATGAACGCGCCCTTCAATCCCAGCGCAGCGGCGACTCGGCACCCGTTCGCGGCGTATGTCTGCGACGATCTGTCGGCCGAACTGCTCAAGCCGCTGGTGTTCGAACTCGGCTGGCCGCCGGAATCGGTCGCCAAGGGCGGCATCCGCGCGGCGATCCAGTCGCTGTCGGTTTCGGCGAGCCCGACGATCCTGTTCGTCGACCTGTCCGATTGTGCCGATCCGCTGAGCGATATCAACGCGCTGGCCGAGGTCTGCGAACCCGGAACCGCCGTGATCGCGTGCGGCGCGATCAACGACGTCCGCATGTATCGCGAGCTGCTGAACAGCGGCATCCAGGATTATCTGCTCAAGCCGTTCACCGCCGATCAGGTGCGTGACAGCTTCGCCAATGCGCAGATGATGCTGATGGGCCCGCGCCACGGCGATGCAGGCGATATCCGAATCCACCTGATGACCGCGGTCATCGGCGTGCGCGGCGGCGTCGGCGCGTCGACGATCGCCAGCTCGCTCGCGTGGCTGATGGGCGATACCGGCGGGCATTCGACCGCTCTGCTCGACCTCGACGTGCATTTCGGCACCGGCGCGCTCTCGCTCGATCTCGAGCCGGGCCGCGGCCTGACCGACGCGATCGACAACCCCGCGCGCATCGACGGGCTGTTCCTCGAACGCGCGCTGGTGAAGGCGAACGACAAGCTGTCGGTCCTGTCGGCCGAAGCGCCGATCGGCGCGCCGATCGTCACCGACGGGCAGGCATATTATCAGCTTCAGGAGGAGATGAAGGCGGCGTTCGAATGTACCGTCGTCGACATTCCCCGCCACATGATGATCCAGCACCCGCACATGTTCCACGACGTCCAGTCGGTGGTGCTGGTGGTGGACCTCACGCTCGCGGCCACCCGCGACACGATCCGCATCCTCGCCTGGCTCAAGACCAACGCGCCGCAGGCCGGCGTGCTGATCGTCGCCAACAAGGTCGCGCCCAGCCTGACGGAGATCAGCCGCAAGGACTTCGAAAGCTCGATCGAGCGTTCGGTCGATTTCCTGCTGCCGTTCGACCACAAGCAGGTCGTCAACGCCGCCAAGCTCGGCAAGTCGGTCGCCGACGCAGGCAAATCGTCCAAGCTTGGCCAGGGCATCGGCCAGATCGCCAAGAAGCTGCTCGAACTCGTCACCGACGATGACGCGGCGGAAACCAAGAAGGCGTCGCTGCTCGATGAGCTGGTGACGATCTTCAAGGCCAAGCCCAAGACCTCCAAGGCCAGCAAGTAACGGCGGACGGCGGACCCAAAGGCGTGACCTTCCTCCTCCTCTTCACCTTCCTGATGGTGAGCATGCTGCTCGTCGCCTGGGCGATCGCCCGGCCGGCGTCGGCGCGCGCCAAGGCGCGGCGGCTCGCGTCGATCAAGTCGCGCCACGCCACCGCCAGCGAGGCCGCGGTCAGCGATCAGGTGAAGAAGCTCCTGTCCAGCCGCGCCGCCCTCGCCGCGCGGCAGGGGTCCCTGTTCGCCCGCCTCGTCCCCGGCCCCGCCGACCTCGCCCTGCGCATCGACGCGGCGGGCAAGGATTGGACGCCGAACCAGTTCTACATCGTATCCGGCGCTGTTGGCGTCGTGCCGTTCCTGGGCCTGTGGATTTACGGCTTCCCGTTCCTGATGGCGCTGATCCTCGGCGCGTGCGCCGGGCTGGTCATCCCGCGCATGGTGCTGACCTCGCTGGTCAAGCGCCGGCTGAACGGTTTCGTCAGCCGCTTTCCCGATGCGATCGAGTTGCTCGTGCGTGGCCTGCGCGCGGGCCTGCCCATTTCGGAGACGATCGGCGCGGTCGGCGCCGAGATCGAAGGGCCTGTGGGCGAGGAATTCCGCACCGTCGCCGATCGCATGAAGATCGGTCGCACGATGGAAGGCGCGTTGCAGGACACCGCCGACCGGATCGGCACGGCCGAATTCCAGTTCTTCGTCATCACGCTGGCCATCCAGCGCGAGACCGGCGGCAATCTGGCCGAAACGCTCAGCAACCTGGCCGATGTGCTGCGCAAGCGCATGCAGATGAAGCTCAAGATATCGGCGATGTCGTCCGAATCCAAGGCGTCTGCCTATATCATCGGCGCCTTGCCCTTCGTCGTCTTCGGCCTGATCAGCTTCATCAGCCCGAATTACATGGGCGGCTTCTTCCACGACACGCGGCTGATGATCGCGGGTGGTGTGGGCCTGATCTGGATGTCCATCGGCGCGTTCATCATGCGCGAAATGATCAATTTCGAGATCTGACGCGATGCCTCCGCACACACCCGATGCCGCTTTCTTCCACACGATCGTATCGATCGGGATGGCGCTGGCGACCGCCGTCGTCGTCCTGATCCTGGGCCATTCGGTGGTGAAGAGCGTCGCGCGCGATCCGATGACGCGCCGCGTGAAGGCGCTGAACGACCGCCGCGAACAGCTCAAGGCCGGCGTCGCCGCCTCCAAGACGCGCCGCCGCGCCAAGCTGGAGCAGAAGAACGCCAAGATCGACCGGATGAAGGCGATCCTGGGTTCGATGAAGATGCTGCAGGATACGCAGCTCAAGGCCGCGTCGCTCAACCTGTCGCGCGCGGGCATCCGCACCAAGGACGCGGCGATCACCGTCATCTTCTTCCGCCTGGTCGCCCCGATCCTGATCGGCGGCACCGCGGCGATCGGCGTCTATCTGCTCCACTGGTTCCCGGAGGCATCGGCCTTCAAGAAGTACATGATCGTCGCGGGTTCGCTGGTGCTCAGCTACAAGGCGCCCGACATCTATGTGAAGAACCTGATCACCAAGCGGCAGAAGGAAATCCGCAAGGCGCTTCCCGACGCGCTCGACCTGATGGTGATCTGCGCCGAAGCCGGCCTGACCGTCGACATGGCGTTCAACCGCGTCGCGCGCGAACTTTCGAAGGCCTATCCCGAGCTGGGCGACGAATTCGCGCTGACCGCGATCGAATTGGGCTTCCTCACCGATCGGCGCATGGCGTTCGAAAATCTCGCGCGCCGCGTGAACCTCGAATCGATCCGCGGCGTGGTGACGACGATGGTGCAGACCGAGAAATACGGCACCCCCCTCGCCGCCGCGCTGCGCGTGCTGTCGGCCGAATTCCGGCATGAGCGCATGATGAAGGCCGAGGAGAAAGCCGCGCGCCTGCCCGCGATCATGACCGTGCCGCTGATCATGTTCATCCTGCCGGTTCTGTTCATCGTGATCCTCGGCCCGGCGGCCTGCTCGATCAGCGACAACATGTTCCACTAACGAGACGCGGGAACTCATAACGCCCCCTGTTCGTTGCGCTGCAACAACTACTGAGGGTGTTTTGGATGTTCGATTTCACGACCAACCAGTGGGCGATCATCGGCCTCGTCCTGATCCTCGGCTGGCTGCTCGGCCTGTTCACGATGGCGGGTGGGCGCAAGTGGAAGTCGGGATATCTCGTCGAACGCAACCGGCGGATCGAGCTCGAGAAGCAGCAGGCGACCTATGAGGACCGCCTCGCCGCGCATCAGGCGCAGGCCGATCGGCTGGCGATCCTGGAAAAGGAACGCGCCGCGCAGGACGCCCGCATCGCCGAACTCGAACGCCATCGCACCACGACCGCCGCGCCCGTCGCACCTGTGACCGCCGCAACCGCCGGATCGATCGCGGCCGCAGCATCGGGCCAGCGGGACGATCTGTCGCTCATCTTCGGGATCGGCCGCGGCGGCGAGCAGCGGCTCAACGATCTCGGCATCTACCGCTACAAGGACATTCTCGCGCTCAGTGCCGCCGACGAGGCTGATCTTGAAGCCCGTCTGGGCATGGAACGCGGCGAAATCGCCGAGGAACGCTGGCGCGAGCAGGCCGATCTCCTCGCGCGCGGCAAGACCGACGAACATGCGCGGCTGTTCGCCTAAGCGACGTCCTCCAGCATCCTGATCGCCTGATCCACCAGTTGCTCGATCCGGCGGCGGGGTAGTTCCTGCTGCGCCAGAGCGACATGATAGACGATTCCACCGAGCAGCGTGGAGCAGGCGAAATCGATCTCCTCGGGCGCGACCGACGGAAAGAGTTTCCGCAACTCCAACCGATAATATTCGAGTTCGTGGCTGACATGGCCGGTTATGGCGGCGACCAGTTCGGGAATCTTGGCCGCGACGAACCCCAGGCTTATCAGAGCCGGACCACGGTGGCCCGACAGATAGATGGCGCCCGCCAGCGAATGCGCGATCAGCGCATCGCGCGGCGACATCTCGGGCGGAAGATCGGGCTCGACTGATCGTGACGTCGAATCGAGAATCGCGGCGATAAGCTCGGCCTTCGTCGCGTAACGCCGATAGAGCGTCGCGCGGCTGCATCCCACGATTTCGGCGACCCCTTCGAAGGTCAGGCCGTCATAGCCCCGCTCCGCCAGCAACTGCCACGTCGCGTCGCGAATGCTCGCATCCTTGTCGGTATCGCGCGGTCGCCCTCGGCGTCGCTGCGCCTCGATCATAACCTCCGGCACGTCCGTCTCCCGCAGTTATTTTGTCATATATTAACGATACACGCCCGCCTCGTAAATACAGGGAGTGCTATCCGTGGTCGCCAAGATTCTTCTTTTTTCGAGTGCCTTAATTCTTTCTTCGATTCCCGCTTATGCCGAAGATGTGGCGGGAGAATCCAGTGACACCGGCCTCGGCGGCGACATCGTCGTCACGGCGCAGAAGCGCGAACAGCGCATCACCGATGTGCCGATGGCGATCAGCGCCTATGACGGCAACTTCCTCGAAACCGTCGGCGGGACCGAGCTTTCGAAAGTCGCGGCGCTCACGCCGGGTTTCGTCGTGCAGCTTCAGGACAAGTTCGCCCCGGGCTTTTCGATCCGCGGCATCACCTCGAATGACTTCCAGCCCCAGGCGGAACAGCGTGTCGCGATCTTCCAGGATGGCGTACCGGTGACGCAGGCGACCGCCGCTTATGGCGAATTGTTCGATATCGACCGGATCGAGGTCGAAAAGGGTCCGCAGTCGACGCTCCACGGCCGCTCGGCGCTCAACGGCGGCGTCTCGATCTTCCAGAAGCGCCCCACCGACACGTTCGGCTTCGAAGCGAAGGGCGGCCTGGGCAATTACGATTATGTTTCCGGCCAGGTCGTGGTGAACCTGCCGGTCAGCGAGACATTCGCGATCCGCGCCGGCGCACTGGCGCGCAAGCGCGACGGATACGTCAAGGATATCGACAAGCGCCGCTCCTACAACGCGGTCGACGCACAGGCCTATCGCTTCGCCGCGCGCTGGGAACCGGGCGACGACTTCACCTTCAATCTGGTCGCCTCGTTCGATCGTGATGATGTTGCCGGCGGCGTGCCGTTCAAGTCGCGCACCTTCCTGCCACTCGATCAGGCGACCGGCGCCGTTGTAGGTGATCTCGCCTTCTGGACCCCGACACGCCTGAACAGCTTCGGCACGCTCCCGCCATCCTATTTCAACCGCAAGATCGTGAACGTCAGCGGCATCGCCGACTGGACGATCAGCGACCGGTTCAGCCTCACCTCGATCACCGGCTATCGCTGGTCCGACGCGATCCAGTCGGGCGACAATGACGGCACGCCCACCAACATCATCGGCTATGTCCAGCGCAACAAGAGCGATCAGTGGTCGGAGGAACTCCGCCTCAACCTCAAGGATCTCGGTCCCGTCAACGGCTTCGTCGGCGTCAGCGCCTTCCGCGCGAAGAACAGCATGGACTTCAGCCTGGGCTATGACGAACGCGCAATGGCCCTGCTGCTCGGCGGCAACCTCCAGCGCCTCGCCCCGCGCGGCCTGACGAACACGCAGATCATCGCCGCGCTCGGGCCAGCCGCCGCCGCACTGAAGCCCTTCCATCTGGATCAGGCGATCACCGGCGCCACGATCGAGACCTACGACATCTTCGGCGACGTCACGGTCGACATCGCGCCGAAGCTGGAGCTGTTCGCGGGCGGGCGCATGACCTTCGATGACAAGAAAGCCAGCGCGCAGGGCCTTTTGCCGCTGGGCGCCAGCCGGCTGACCGGCGGCGGCCTGCTGCTGCAACCCACGCCGAACGGCAGCGTCGTCCGGGCCAGCAACGGATCGAACACCGTCACCGGGCGTGCGGGCCTGCGCTATGCGCCGACGCCCGCGCTCAACCTTTACGCGGTTTACGGCATCGGCAAGCGGCCCGAAGTCGTCCAGGTCTCGCCGCCCACACGCGTCTCGATCATCCCGGTCGAAACGCTCAAGTCGGCCGAGGCTGGCGTCAAGGTGCGCCTGCTGGGCGGCCGCCTGGTCGGCGACGTGTCGGTCTATCACTATGATTACAGCAACTTCCAGACGTTCGGCGTGATCAACGGCGCGCTGGCGACGATCAACGCGGGCAAGGCCGATGCGACCGGCTTCGAGGGCCAGTTGAGCTATACGGTCGTCAGGGGCGCCACGCTGTTCGGCAGCTATGGCTACAACCATGCGCGCTTCAAGGCGGGGGCCTATAAGGGCAACCGCTTCCGCAACAGCCCGGACCACAAGTTCGCGATCGGCGCCGATTTCGGCGTCGAGGCGAAGGGCGGTCGCGTCAGCTTCGCGCCGATGTACAGCTGGCAGTCGAAGATGTTCTTCGACGACAATAATGACCGGCTCGATCTGCAGCAGCGCACCCCGGCCGCTTATTCGGACAAGGTGGTGGACGAGTTCCAGAAGGGTTTCGGCCTGCTCAGCGCGCGGCTGGCGTTCACCGCGTCCGATGATCGCTGGACCTTCGCGCTGGTCGGCGACAACCTGACCGACAAGAAGTTCATCGTCGATGCGGGCAATACGGGCGACAATTTCGGCATCCCCACCTTCATCGCCGGCACTCGCCGCAACTATCGCGCCGAATTCGGCGTGAAATTCTGATCGACTGACAGGGAGACCATCATGCGCAATTCCGTTCGTCTTTTATCGCTCGCGGCCCTTCTGGCCGGGGTCAGCCCCGTCGCCGCGGCGGACCAGAGCTTCACGATCGTGGCGATCCCCGACACGCAGAACTACATCGATTACACGCACCAGACGGCCGAGGGTTTCAAGTTCGACGCGAACAAGATGTTCCTCGATCAGATGCGCTTCATCGAGAGCAATCTGGTCGCCAATGGCGGCGACGTCGCGTTCGTCACCGCGCTGGGCGATGTGTGGCAGCACCAGACCAAGATGATGGACGCCGACCATGTCGCGCGCGGTTTCAAGCGCGCGGCCAATCCCATCATGGACAGCCATTTCGCGCCGACCACCAAGGTCACGACCGTCGAAATCCCCACCGCGCGCGAAGGCTATGCGATGATCGCCGGCAAGACGCCCTTCTCGGTCGTTCCCGGCAACCACGATTATGACGCGATGTGGACCGACGCGAACCACCCGCCGGCCGCGCAGATCAAGAGCGCGGCGGACATCGGCATGCTGCACGCGGGCGGCCTCGACAATTTCCGGTCGCTGTTCGGCGCGGACAAGCCCTTCTTCAAGGGCAAGGACTGGTATGTCGACAGCCATGATGGCGGCGCGGACAGCGCACAGATCTTCACCGCGGGCGGATATCGCTTCCTGCATATCGGGCTGCAGTTCGACGCGCCCAACGCCTCGCTGGAATGGGCGGCAGGCGTGATCGCCAAGCATCCGGGCCTGCCGACCATTATTTCCACCCACGATTATATGGACAATGAAGGCCGCCGCATCCCCAACCCGATCATCGACAATGCCGCCGTCGATCCGCAGGACAACTCGCCCCAGATGGTCTGGGACAAGCTGATCGCCAAGCACGACCAGATCTTCCTGGTCCTGTGCGGCCACGAACATGGCCAGGCGATGCGCGTCGACGACAATGCGGCGGGCCACAAGGTGTGGCAGGTGCTGGCCGATTATCAGGACCGGCGCCAGACCGCGATCGACGCGGGCGTCAAGCTGCAGATGGGCGAAGGCATCGGTGACGGCTGGCTGCGCACCATGACGTTCGACATGGCGGCGGCGACGCCAACCATCCGCGTGCGCACCTATTCGACGCACTACAAGAAGCAGAGCAGCGACACGGCCGATTATGCCGCCTGGTACAAGGCGGCCGAGAAGCCGAAGCTGACCGACGAGGCGTTCCACAGGCAGGACGATTTCACGATCGACCTGACCGGGTTCAAGCAGCGGTTCCGGCCCGTGAAATAGGGGCAGGTTCAGCAAGGCTAAACCTGCGGCTTATCCGCGTGAGCGGATCAAACTGTAATGGCCGGGCGATCGGCGTGCCTGTTCCCCAGCGCGCCGATCGCGACCGTCAGCCGGAGTCTGTCAGTTCACCTTGCCCGGATCGCTCACGGGCAATGGCAGCGGGGCGACGGGCACGCCTTCTTCGACCAGCGCGCGCGCTTCGTCGATCGATGTGCGGCCATGAATCGGGCGGGCGTCGGTCTCGCCCAGGTGCATCGCGCGGGCTTCGTCGGCAAAGCGATCGCCGACATTGTCCGATCCTTCGAGCATCTTGGCCTGCATCTTCGACAGCGCGACCATCATCGCCTTGTGCGCGGCCGGATCGACTGCGCCGCCCGCCATCGGTACCGACGCATTGGCGGGGATCGTTTCCTGCCGCTGGTTGCCCTTGGCCGCGACGCGCGGGGCCATGACCGCCTTTTCGACCTTGTCCGAACCGCAATAGGGACAGGCGACGAGCCCACGCGCCTTCTGCGCCTCATAATCCTCGGACGATCCGAACCAGATCTCGAACACATGCTCCTGCGCACATTGCAGGTCGAAAACGATCACGCCATCTTCTCCACCGCGGCGATAGGCCGGCGATGCGCGAGCGCGGGCATTCGCGCGCGGACGTCCTCCAGCTTCGCCATGTCGATTTCGGCGTAGCCCACGCCGATCTCGTCCCCCATGTCGAGCAGTATCTCCCCCCAGGGATCGACCACCAGCGAATGGCCATAGGTCTCGCGTCCGTCTTCATGCAAGCCGGCTTGCGCCGAAGCGATGACGAAAGCCCCCGCCTCGATCGCACGCGCGCGCAGCAGGACGTGCCAGTGCGCCTTGCCGGTCGGCACCGTGAAGGCCGCCGGCACCGCAAGCAGCTTCGCGCCCGCATTGCTCAGCGCCCGGTACAGATCGGGGAAGCGCATGTCGTAGCAGATCGACAGGCCAAGCTCGCCCCACGGCGACGGCGCCAGCACCGATCGATCACCCGGGACATAGGCCGCGCTCTCGCGCCAGCTTTCGCCGGTAGGCAGATCGACGTCGAACAGGTGGATCTTGTCGTAACGCGCGCGGATCGCGCCCGTGTCGTCGATCACGAAACCGCGATTGACGAGCCGCGTGTCATCCCCGCTCCGGAGCGCGAGGCTGCCGATGTGGACCCAGATCCCTGCCGTCTTCGCCGCCGCGCGCACCTGCGCCAGCACCTCGTCCTCGCCTTCGACATGCAGGTGGGCGGCGGCGCGCTTGCGATCGCGATCGAGCAGGCCCGACATTTCGGGCGTGAACAGCATCGCCGCACCACCGGCCTTCGCCTCGCCGATCGCATCGACGATCGTGCGCGCATTGGCCGCCGGATCGATGCCCGACCGCATCTGGAGGACGGCGGCCTTCACGGTCAGGCCGCGAGCAGCGGGTCGAGCTTGCCCTGCCGATCGAGCGCCATGATGTCGTCGCAGCCGCCCAGATGCTGGTCGTTCACGAAGATCTGCGGGACAGTGGAGCCGCCATTCGCCCGCTGCAGCATCTCGGCGCGCTTGGGGCCGCCCATGCTGATGTCATATTCCTCGAAGTCGACACCCTTCTGGCTCAGCAGCGCCTTGGCGCGCGAGCAATAGGGGCAATATTGCTTGGTGTAGATTTCGACCTTGGCCATCGTGTGTTCCTTCGTTTCCGCCGAATTGTGGTCGGCGGGTCGGATTGTCAACGCACGGGCCCCGCATCGCGCACCACGCGCGCCCAGCACAGGACGGAGACCGTCCCGGCCCCTGCCCGCCTCAGCGTGCGAGCGCACGCGTTGACGGTCGCGCCCGTCGTATAGACGTCGTCGATCAGCAGGACGTGGCGGCCCTTTATCTCTGCCCCAGCCCGGATCGCGAACGCGCCCTGCACCGTGCGCTGGCGCTGCTTGGGGCCAAGTCCCCGCAGGCTCGGCGTGGCGCGATGGCGTTCGAGCAGATCGACCGCCACCTCCGCACCCGACATCCGCCCCAGCGCCCGCGCCATCAGCGCCGCCTGGTTATAGCCGCGCCGCCACAGCCGCCAGCGGTGGAGCGGCACCGGCACGAGCAGCGCGTCGGCCGGCACATGCCGCCGCATCAGCGCCGCCATCGTCTTGGCGACACCGGGCCGCCGTGCATATTTGAGCCGCAGCGCCAGCTTCCTTGCCGTCTCACCATAGGCGACCGCCGCCCGCATGCCCGATATCGGCGGTGGATCGGCGTGGCAGGCGCCGCACAGCGCCCCGGGCCCGGCCGCGAGTTCGAACGGCTCCCCGCACGTCGCGCAGGCGGGTCCGTCGAGGAAATCGAGCGCCGACCAGCAGGCGAGGCAGAAGCTGTGATCGTCCTGCGTCACGACCCCGCATCCCGGGCAGCGCGGGGGCAGCGCGTAGCGGACCACCGCATCGCCCGCGCGCCAGATTGTCGCCAAAGCCCCCATGCGCACCTTGTCACCTGCGCCCGCGCGTCGCACAAGCGCGCGCGTGGACAATCCCGAAATCTTCGACCGCGCGCTCCGCCGCCTCCGCCGTGACCGCGCCGCACGCATCTTCGCCGATCATGCCTTCCTGATCGACCATATGGCCGATGAGCTTGCCGAGCGGCTGTCCGCCGTGCAGCGCGAGTTCAAGGACGTCCTGATCCTCGGCAGCCATGACGGCCGCGTCGCTTTGCGCTTCGCCGCGCCCGGGCGGACGATCGTGCAGGCCGATGCCGGCGCGCGCTTCGCATCATGGAGCGACGGCACGCAGGCGGACGAGGACCAGCCCGCCTTCGCGGCCGGCAGCTTCGACTTGGTCATATCGGTCGGCGTGCTCGATCAGGTGAACGATCTTCCCGGCGCCCTCGCGCTGATCCGCCGCGCGCTGCGCCCTGACGGGCTGTTCCTTGGTGCGTTTCTGGGCGCGGGCACGCTCGAATGGCTGCGCTCCGCAACGCTCGCGGCCGATATGGCAGTGGGCGAGAGCGTGTCGCCCCGTATCCATCCGCAGATCGACGTCCGATCGGCGGGCGACCTGCTGTCGCGCGCGGGCTTTTCGCTGCAGGTGGCGGACGGGGAGCGGATCGACGTCGGCTATGGCGATCCGCTGCGCCTGATCGGCGATCTGCGCGGAATGGCCGCCACCAACATCCTGGCCAACCGCGACCGCCGCCCCCTCACCCGCGCCTGGCTGACGGCCTTGTTCGAGACATTCGCCGCCGATGCCGGGGCCGACGGCCGCCTGCGCGAGCGGTTCGAGATCGTCTATATGACGGGCTGGTCGCCCGATGCCTCGCAGCCGAAGCCGGCCAAGCGCGGGAGCGCAACGGCGAGCCTGGCGGCGGCGTTGAAGAAGGGCTGACACCCTCTCTCCACCTCGTCATTGCGAGAAGCCGAAGGCGACGAAGCAATCAGTGACTGGGACGAAGCGTCAGAGCGGCTTCGCGTAGATCCGATAGACCTTGTTCACCGTCGCATCGATCGCCTCGGCGATCGATCGCATGCCCTGATTGTCGTCGAGCACCCAGCTGATCTCGCCCCGCGACGCGCCGAATTTCGCCACCGCATCGCGCCGGATATATTCGATCATCATGAAGGCGAGCTGGCTCGCCAGGCGGGTCGCCTGCAACTTCTTGACCACGCCCATCAACGGCACGCGCATCGTGCGCACCTGCGGCTTGCGCAGCCGATGGAGCAGCTTGATCCAGTTGAACGGGAACAGCCGCCCGTTCAGGTCGCGGGTCAGTTCGTTCAGGTCGGGCCACGTCATCATGAACGCCACCGGCTCGCCATCGACTTCGGCGACGCGGATCAGATCCTCGAACACGATCGGGCGCAGCTTCTTGCCGGTATGCGCGATCTCGCTGGCCGTGATCGGGACGAAGCCCCAATTGTCGGACCATGCTTCGTTCAGGATGGAAAGGATCAGCGTGGCTTCGGCGTCGAACTTCGACTTGTCCACCCGGCGGATGCGGATGCGCGCGTTGCGCTCGCCCGACTGGATGATCCGCTGCACGAGCGGCGGAAATTCCCGGACGATGTCGAGGTCATAGGCCAGCAGATCCTTGATCCCGCCATAGCCCAGCGCCTCGATCCAGCCCTGATAGGCCGGATTGTTATGCCCCATCTCCACCGTCGGCGGATGATCGTGCCCCTGGACCAGCAGGCCGGGCTTCTCCCACATCGAATTGCTGATCGGCGCCATGACGCTGGTCATGTTCATGCCGCGCAGCCAATCCTCGGCGGCGCGGATCAGCGCGTGGGCGACCTCCTCGCTCTCCGCCTCCAGCATACCCCATTGGCCGATGCCGGGTCCGCCGCCCTGTTCGGGGGACATGGTGAGGATCAGACGATCGATATGCGCCGAGATGCGCCCAACCAGCTTGCCGTCACGCTCGGCCAGATAGAGCTGCTGGTCGGCATGTTCGTAGAAGGGGTTCTTGCCCGGCGTGACGAGCTCGAGCGCCTCCATGCGCAGCGGCGGCACCCAATTGGGATCGCCGGCATTCAGCGTGAACTCGACCTCGACGAACCTCTTGCGGTCCGCCTTGCTGCTGATGGGACGAATCTGGAGCGGCATCAGTGCTGGATGCGGCTGCTCGGATGACCCGTGGCGACCCCGCCCGAAAGCTGCGCGACCCATGGATAGCGCTCCGCGACCTGGGGGGTGTAGCCCAGATTGAAGACCGTTTCGGACTTCTTCGCCTTCTCGATCTTCTCGTAATAGGTGCCGAACAGGCGATCCCAGAAATAATTGGTGATGCCGAAATTACCGCGCTCGTCATGGAAATGGTGCGCCATGTGGCGCGCCTTCATATCGACGATCATCTTCATCTTCGGCTTGTAGGCCAGGTGCTGGATGCAGTGGAAGAATTCGTACACGCAGGTCGTGATCAGGCCGGTCGCGAAGGCCGCCAG
This sequence comes from Sphingomonas montanisoli, assembly GCF_008274695.1. GTDB lineage: Bacteria > Pseudomonadota > Alphaproteobacteria > Sphingomonadales > Sphingomonadaceae > Rhizorhabdus > Rhizorhabdus montanisoli. The sequence continues at coordinate 815,896 of NZ_VTOU01000001.1, forward strand.
CGCCGCGCCGGTGCCGCCCAGCGCATAGCCGATCGGCGCGGTCGCGATGGCGATCGTCGGCAGCGTGGTGTGCAGCGCGCCGAACAGGATCTCCAGACGGTTCGGATCCTGATGATGATCGTAATGGATCCGCTTCCACGTCGCGGCCAGCATCGGCACCTTGTACATCCACTGGCTGTGCAGCACCCAGCGGTGCAGGCAGTACCAGACCAGCGGATAGACGAAGATCGAGATGCCGATCGCCGCCAGCGTCGGCAGCGGCGCCGACGGATAGACGAAGAAAAGCCCGATCGCGATCGCAGCCGACAGCAGATAGCCGATGATCGCCGGATATTGGAAATAGGCGATCCAGAGCTGCTTGAGCGTCATCCGGTCCAGATGATGCTCCTTGGACCAGAAGGATGGCTTGGCGGTCGAAAGCTTCACTAGATGTTCCTCGGCGACGCCTGCATCCGCGCGCAGGCTTCCATATTGGGGGAAGCCAATGGCTTGGCAATAAGGCGGATTTGCGACCGACCTATGTTCCTTATCCTCCCCCGCCAGGGAGAGGATGACGTTGCTACTCCTCCGTCCGGATCAGGACGGTTTCGCCGATCAGCAGGAACAGCAGGAACGGCGCCCACGCGGCCAGGATAGGCGGATAGGCGCCAAGATTGCCCATCGCGAGCGCGAAATTATCGGCCACGAAATAAGCAAAGCCCAGCGCCATGCCGATCACCGCGCGGATGAACAGCCGCCCCGATCGCGCAAGGCCGAACGCCGCGACGCCCGCCAGCAACGGCATCAGCACCGCCGACAGCGGCCCCGAAATCTTGTGCCACATATTGGCTTCCAGCGTGCCGGTCGGCCGCCCCGCGGCGTCGAGATCGGCGATCGCGTCGCGCAGGGCGGGCAGCGACTTGGCGTTGGGATCGACCGCCGCCAGCGTGAAGCGATCGGGCGTCACGCCCTTGGCGAAGTCGAAATAAGGCAGCTTCTCGGTCACGCCGCGCTTCACGTCGAATCGCGTCACGTCGCTGACCCGCCAGCCGCCCGAAATCTGGATCGCGCGCGCGCCCTTGATGATCGACAACAATGTGCCGCCGTCGCGATCGTAGATCGATACGCCGTCGAGCCGCGTCGCCGCACCCCGTCCGCTGGCGCTGTTCGCGTGAACCAGATCGTCGCCATCGCGCACCCAGACATTCGCGACGACGCCGCGATCGACCGGGATCGGCCCGTAATTGGCGTTCTGCCACGCGGTCAGCGTCGCGGTGGAGCGCGCCACCACACGCTCGTTGAACGCGAAGCTGAGCGCGGCCACGCCGATGCTCGCCAGCACCAGCGGCGCCAGGATCTGGTGCGCCGAGACGCCCGCCGCCTTCATCGAGATGATCTCGCTGTTCTGGTTCAGCGTGACGAGCGTGATCAGCGTGCCCAGCAATGCCGCAAAGGGCAGGAAGCGCTGGACGATCTGCGGCACGCGCAGCGTGGTATAGACCCACAGTTCATGGTCGCCATTGCCCGGCCACGCGAGAATATCCCCCGATTCCCCGAGCAGATCGAGCGCCATCAGCACGATCACCAGCGCCGCCAGCACCGCGGCCGACCGCACCAGGAACATGCGCATCATGTAGAAGGTCAGCGTGCGCGACGTGAAGAAGTTGAGGTTGAGCTTCATGCCGGCAGATACCTGCGAACCGCCTTGAACCAGCGCATCAGCATCTTGAGCCCCTTGTCGGCGACACGCTCCAGCGCGCCGATCGGCTGCCCGCCCGGCACGAAGGCGATCGTGCGGAACATCCACCACGTCAGCGCCCCGAAGGCGAGGAACGGCACCCACAAGGCGATGATCGGATCGATCCGGCCCAGTGCGGCGACAGAGGCGGCATATTCGTTGATCTTGTGCTGCGTCACCAGCAGCACGATCGACACGAATACGCCCAGCGCCGAGGACGATCGCTTTGGCGGGATCGCGAGCGCCAGCGACAGCATCGGCAGCAGGAACATCGTCGCCACCTCGACCAGGCGGAAATGATATTCGGCGCGATATTCGGCCTTCACCTTCGCGGGCGTGCGATCGTCATGGGCGACCCGCGCCAGTTCGGGGATCGTCATTTCCAGATCGCGGCCGCCCCGCTGGCGGAACGCCTCCATCTTCGGCAGATCGATCGGCAGATCGTGCCCGACGAAGCTCAGGACGCGCGGCTCCTTGAAGTTCGGCGCGTCGTGGACGAGCACGCCGTTGCGCAGGCGCAGGATGATCGTGTCGGGATCGTCGGTCGCCAGGAACTGGCCATGCTCGGCGGTGACCGCCAGGTTCTTGCCGTCCTTGGAGTCGTTCATCACGAAGATGCCCGAAAGCTCGCGCCCGCCGTCACGGCTATCCTCGATGCGAACGGTCAGCCCCTTGCCCAGCTTGGTGAACTCGCCGACCTTGATCGACGCGCCCAGCGCGCCAGACCGCAGTTCGAACCGTATGCCTTCATAGGCATAGCGCGAATAAGGCTGGATGAAGCCGACGATCGCCAGGTTGAGCAGCGCCAGCGCGATCGCATAGGCATACGGCACGCGCAGCAGGCGGACATAGCCCATGCCGACCCCGCGCATCACGTCCAGCTCCGACGACATGGCCAGGCGCCGGAAGGCGAGCAGGCAGCCCAGCATCAGCCCGATCGGGATACCCAGCGACATATATTCGGGAATCAGGTTGGCGAGCATCCGCCACACCACGCTGACCGGGCCGCCTTCCTGAACCACGAACTGGAACAGGCGCAGCATCTTGTCGAGCGTGAGCAGCATGGCCGCGATCACCAGCGTCGCGATGAGCGGCGTGGCGATCAACCTGGCCAGATAACGGTCGGTTAGCGTGCCAAATCTCAACTTTTAGACGCCTCATGACCATGTTCTGGCCGCAATCGCGACCCATCTGTCGACTCATGGAGGCGAGTGCCGGCCATGCGCTTCGAGCGCGGGCTATAGCCTCCGGGAGTTGAGAGGTCATGTCGAAACTTGCACGCGGAGTGATGGGAGCGGTGATCGCGGTGGCTGGCGCCATCGGCGTCGGCCTTCCCGCGCATGCCGCCATCCTCGGTCCCGAGGCCGCCGCTTGCGCGCCCGGTGCCAACCGCCCCGCTCTGCTGGTCAGCATCGACGGGTTCAAGGCGCGCACGGGCGACCTCAGGGTCCAGCTCTATGGCGCCAACCCCGAAGACTTCCTGGCCAAGGGCAAGAAAATGAAGCGGATCGAACTGCCCGTCACCCCCAGTGGGGTGATGGAGGTGTGCGTGGCGCTGCCCGCACCCGGCGATTATGCGATCGCGGTCCGCCACGATGTCGACGGCAGCGGGAAGTCGAACTGGAATGACGGCGGCGGCTTCTCGCGCAATCCGCGACTGTCGCTGCTCTCGCTCAAGCCCGATTACGACAAGGTGGTGATCCGCACCGAAAATGGCGTGCGTCGTGTGCCCGTGACGATGCAATATCGGCAGGGCTTCTCGATCGGCCCCGTCGCCATGGCGTCTCGTTGATGGTCGAAGTCGCGCTTCTTTCGAACCCGCGATCGACGGGCAACAAGCATCTGTTGCCGCGGGTGCGCAGCTTCTGCGCCCAGCATAGCGAGATTTTCCACTACGAGGTCGAAAGCGTCGAGCAGATCGGCGAGGCGCTGCGCACGATCGCGCGGGTGAAGCCCAAGGTGCTGGTCGTCAATGGCGGCGACGGCACGGTGCAGGCCGCGCTGACCGAACTTTATCTCGGTGGCCATTTCGATGGATCGCCGCCCCCGGTCGCGGTGCTGCCCAACGGCAAGACCAACCTGATCGCGCTCGATCTCGGCGCGGTCGGCGATCCGATCGATGCGCTCAAGCGCGTGCTGGAGATCGCCCGCAGCGACATGGGCGACCATGTCGTCGTGCGCGAACTGATCGCGCTGTCGGGGCATGAGACCGGCAAGCCGGTGCTGGGCATGTTCCTGGGCGGTGCGGGGCTGGCCGACTCGATCCTCTATTGCCGCAACAAGATCTACCCGCTGGGCCTGCCCAACGGATTGAGCCACGTGCTGACGGCGCTGGCCGTGATCGTCACGCTCGTCCTCAACATTTCCGCCGCCTTCCTGCCGCCGCGTGCGACGCAGATGAAGGTGACGATGGTTCGTCAGGGCCAGTTGCAGGGCAAGTTCGCGGTGCTGATCGTTACCACGCTTCACCGCCTCCTGCTGGGCAGCGATCTGGGCCGGACGACCAACGGCATGCTGCAGATGATCGCAGTCGAACAGCGCCCGATGGCGCTCGTCCGCGCGATCGGCGCGGGCCTGTTCGGCCTGTTCGGGCGCAACCGCATCAACGGCGTCCATATCGAACAGGGCGACGAGATCCGCATCGAAGGCGACCGTTCCAGCGTGATCCTCGACGGCGAGATCTTCCAGCCGATCGCTGGCGGCGCGCTGACGCTCCGCCCCACCGCGCCGGTTTCGTTCGTCAAGCTCGCGGCCTGATCTTGTGACATCCCCCCTCTCCGCTCTGGTCGCGGAGGAGCTGGCCCTGCCCGTCGAACCGGCCGTGAGCGCGATGGCGGCGGCGATTGCCGCACGTTATCCGCACGCCGCACGCGCCGTTCTTTTCTACGGATCGTGCCTGCGCGAGACGCGGCTCGACGGGCTGATGCTCGATTTCTACCTGATCGTGTCGGATTATCGCGCGGCCTATGGTGGCGGCTGGCTCGCCTGGGCGAATGCGCAGATCCCGCCCAACGTCTTTCCGTTCGAACATGACGGCCTCATCGCCAAATATGCGGTGTTGAGCGAAGCCGACTTCGCCGCGCTCAACCGCGCGCCAGCGTCGAGCGTGTCGGTGTGGGCGCGCTTCGCGCAGCCCTCGCGGCTGGCGTGGGCCGCCGACGATGCGGCGCGCGGGACGGCGGTGGCGGCGATATCGCAGGCGCCCGTCACCTTGTTCGCGCTCACCCTGCCGATGGCGACGAACGATAATCCGCTCGATATCTGGCGGCAGGGCTTTGCACTCACTTATGGCGCCGAGCTTCGCGCCGAACGCAAGGGCCGCAACAACAGCGTCATCGATGCCGACCCCGATCGCTATGCCCGCTTCGGCGCCGCCGCCCTTGCAATTGCGAAGCCGATCGCCGACGCCCCCCGCCGCTGGCCGCGCCTGCAGCGCCACGGCAAGCTGCTCACCCTCGCCCGCCTCGCCAAGGCGACGACCACCTATGCCGGCGGGATCGATTATCTCGCGTGGAAGATCAACCGCCACGCCGACGCCGCCATCACCATCCGCCCCTGGCAACGCCGCTGGCCGATCCTGGGCGCGATCAGCCTGTTGCCGAAGCTGCTGATGAAGGGTTCGGTGCGCTAACTTCTTATCCTCCCCCGCCAGGGGGAGGTGTCAGCGCAAGCTGACGGAGGGGGAGGACGGCGGCTCATTCGAGTTGGTCGCTGACCTCCCCCTCCGTCGCCTTCGGCGCCACCCCCCCCTGGCGGGGGAGGAATAATCAGGCCGCCGCCACGCCCGGCGTCGCCCGCACCTGCCGCGCCATCGCCTTGTCGATCGCGCCGCCAAGCGCAGCGATCGTGAAGGGCTTGCGCAGCACCTCATGCCCTGCGAAATCGTCGGCCTGCCCCGCCTCGCCGACATAGCCGGTGACGAACAAGACCGCGACGTCGGGCCGCACCGCATGCGCGCGCGCAACCAGCTCCGGCCCGGTCATCCCCGGCATCATCACGTCGGTCATCAACAGGTCGAGCCTTATGCCGCCTTCGAGCAGCGCCAGCGCCTCCTGCCCGCTCGCACAGCCCGTGACGCGGTGGCCGAGTTCGGTTAGGGCGGCGCGGGTCGCGGCGTGGACGCGGCTGTCATCCTCCACCATAAGCACGTCGAGCGTGCCGCCGCCGGGCAGCGTTGCGATCGGCGGGATCGTCCGCTCGCGGCGCCCCGCCGCCGTCGCGTGGCGCGGGAAATAGAGCGAGATCGTCGTGCCCCGCCCGAGTTCGGATTCGATCCGGATATCCCCGCCCGATTGGCGCACGAGGCCGAAGATCTGGCTGAGCCCCAGCCCCGTCCCCTTGCCCGCCGGCTTGGTGGTGAAGAAGGGCTCGAAAGCGCGGGCGCGCACCGCCTCGCTCATGCCGCTGCCGGTATCGGTGACGGCGATCCGCGCATAATCGCCGGCCACGACCTCTTCGCCCGCGCCCACGCTGATGTTGCGCACGTCGATGTCGAGCCGCCCCTCGCCCTCCATCGCGTCGCGCGCATTGACCGCAAGGTTGAGGATCGCATTTTCCAGCTGATGCCGGTCGACCCAGATCGGCCAGACGCGGCTGCCCGACGAGGTGTGCACCGCGATCCGCTCGCCCAATGTGCGATCGAGCAGGTCGGTCATCCCCTGCACCAGCCGATCGGGGTGGACGCTGTCGGGCAACAACGGCTCGGCCCGCGCGAAGGACAGCAGCCGCCGGGTCAGCGCAGAGGCGCGATCGGCCCCCTCCATCGCGCTTTCGAGATATTGGCCGGTTTCGTCCGATTTCTGCGCGAACTTGCGCCGCGCCATGTCGAGCCCGCCGACGACGACCGCGAGCATATTGTTGAAATCGTGCGCGATCCCGCCGGTCAGCTGGCCCACCGCCTCCATCTTCTGCGCCTGGGCGAGCTGCGCCTCGGCGCGGGCGCGGGTCTCGGCCTCTTCCTTCAGTTGCGCATTGGCCTCGCGCAGTTCGCGCGTCCGTTCGGCGACCGCGGTTTCGAGCGCGGTCGCACGATCGCCCTCGGCCTCGGCCAGCGCGTCGGCCGATCGCCGCCCCGAAGCCGCCGCCGCCGCCAGCCAGCCGAGCAGCAGGGCGGCCGCGACCATCCCCAGCCCCAGCACCGACAGCAGGGTCGAGAAATTGTTCGCCCGCTCGCCCGAAAAGATCGTCGCCTGCGATCGCTGGCCCAGCCGCTCGCGCTCATTGGCGGCGATCTCGCTGAGCAATGTCGTGATGCGGCCGACATTGGGTGACTCGCCCGCCTTGCCGAACATGCCGACGGCATACCAGCCCTTGCGGACGTTCGCGAAGGCCGCCGCCGCCGCCAGTTCGCGCTCGCGATCGTCCAGCACGGTGCCGAGCCGGCCGACCAGCGCGGTCTGTTCGGGCTCGTCGGCGGTTAGGTCGCGCAACTGGCGCAACTGCGCCTTCGCGCGGCGCCATTCGTCGTAGAAGATCGTGCCGGTGCGCCGATCCGAGCTCACCACATAACGCCCCAGCGCCGCCTCCGCCCGCGCGATCGACGCGTCGAGCGAGCGGGTGAGCACCATCACGTCATAGCTGTGCTGTTCGCGCTTGAGCGCCAGATCGCGCTCGGCATTCGACCGCGCGACCATCGTGACGACCGCCAGCAGCAGCCCGACCACCGCCAACGCCGCGATGACAGCCGCCGCCAGCCGCAACAGCGCCGGTGGCAGCCCCTTGTCGATCGCGGCGGGAGAAAATGTCGCCATGCGCACAGTTTAGCACGTCCCAGCTTTGGGACCAGTACGGATTGGAGGGAGTTCGACGAACGGCACTGCGGCCCTAGATCCTTCCCCGGAGGGGGAGGGGGACCGGCGCAGCCGGTGGAGGGGTATTCTCCACAAACGCCCAGTCCCGTTGCCGGCCAATACCTCTCCACCACGCCTTCGGCGCGGTCCCCCTCTCCCTCCGGGAGAGGATTTAGACGTTAAGGAATGACCCCCGTCGCGCGGCCGGCGCGTTCGAACATGCCGAGGATCTCGCCCACCTGCTCGTCGGTATGCTCTGCGCACAGCGAGCAGCGGAGCAGGAACATGCCTGCCGGCGTCGCGGGCGGCCGCGCCGTATTCACATACAGCCCCGCCTCCAGCAGCCCCTGCCACAGCGACACGGCCTGCGCCATGTCGGTCAGGATCACCGCGATGATCGCCGATTGCGCGGTGTCGGTGCCCAGCTTGTAGCCCATGTCGCGCAGCCCCTGGTGGAGCCGCTTCGAATTCTTCCACAGATGCGCGCGCTTCTCGCCCGCGTGCATCAGCTTGCGGATCGAGGTCGCTGCGGTCGCGACCACCGACGGCGGCAGCGATGCGGTGAAGATATAGGGCCGCGCGACCAGGCGCATTACCTCGAACTTCGGATGGTTCGACACGCAGAAGCCGCCGACCGTGCCGACCGATTTGGAGAAGGTGCCGACGACGAAGTCGATATCCTTCTCGCAGCCCATCTCTTCATAGACGCCGCGGCCATTGGGGCCGAAGAAGCCCATGCCATGCGCCTCGTCGCACAGGATCATCGCGCCATGCTTCTTGGCGACCTTGACCATTTCGGGCAGCGGGGCGACGTCGCCGAGCATCGAATAGACGCCTTCCAGCACCACCAGCTTGCCGGCTTCCGCCGGCAGGCGGCCGAGGCGCTTGTCGAGATCCTCGACGCTGTTGTGGCGGAAACGGACGACCTCGGCCTTGCCCATCGCGCAGCCGTCATAGATCGACGCATGGCTGTCGGCGTCGAGGATGATGTAGTCGCCCTTGCCCGCCAGGCCCGAAATCATGCCCAGATTGGCCTGATATCCGGTCGAAAAGACGATGGCGTGGTCGACGCCATAATATTCCTTGAGCGCGTCTTCGCAGTCCTTGTGGCCCGCATAGGTGCCGTTAAGGACGCGGCTGCCCGTCGTCCCCGACCCGAATTTGTCGAGCGCGGCCTTGCCCGCGGCGATCACGTCCGGATCGAACGTCATCCCCATATAATTATAGGTGCCGAGCAGGATGGTGCGCTTACCGTTGACCATCGCCTCGGTCGGCGACAGCACCTTGTCCATCACGATGCCGTAGGGATCGCGCACGCCGGTGGCGAGCAACGCCTCGCGCTCGTTGATCAGCGGATCGAATTTCGTGAAGAGGTCGACCACGGTCTTGCGTCAGTCCTTGAGCTTGGCGACGGCGTCGACCAGCTGGCCGACCGTCTCGATCTCGGCCTGCATGTTCATCGTGATGATGATGTCGAACTCGTCCTCGATCGCGGCGACGAAATCCATCACGGTCAGGCTGTCCCATTCGAGATCGCCCGCGAAGGTCGTCGCGTCGGTGAGCTTGATGCCCTTCTTGTTGAACGGCGCGATCTGCTCGGCCACCGTTTCGAAAATCTCGTCTCTGTCGCTCATGGGGCGTCCTTTAGGATGGTCGTACCGGGCTTGCCAAGCGAATGCGGCGGGATCGGGGCGGCGACGTGACGATCGCCTTATCTATCCTCCCCCGCCAGGGGGAGGGTCGCCGAAGGCGACGGAGGGGGAGGTCACGGCCAACTCCAGTTCATCGCATCCTCCCCCTCCGTCAGCTGGCGCTGCCACCTCCCCCTGGCGGGGGAGGATAAGAAGGAGGCCGGTGCGCCACCCCGCCTCTCACCTCGTCATTGCGAGGAGCCGAAGGCGACGCGGCAATCCAGGCCCCCATATGAGAGGCTCGCGACACACTCCAGTGCGGGCCTGGATTGCTTCGCTCCGCTCGCAATGACGAGGGAGGTGGGAAATGCGTGCCAACCGCATCACGTCCGGGGTGACGCGCAGGCAAAGAAGTGCCATCGTTCGCTTCACATTTCCGGGGGGAAACGAAGCCGATGAGCCGCGACGACGAACCGCCACGTCCCAAGCCCAAGGGCACCTTCGCGCCCGACGCGGTTCACCTGCTGCGCACCACCCAGCAGATCCAGTATCAGCTCAGCCAGATGGCCGATCAGAAGGCGAGCATGCTGATGGGCGCCACCTTCGTGATCTTCACGATCACGATCGGCATGGTGAAATCGGATGGCGGCGCGCCGCTGGCGCTTCTGGTGCTGGGCGCATCGGCCTTCGTCGCGGCGCTGCTCGCGGTGCTGGCGGTCCTGCCGTCGACCAAGGTTCCGCCCAAGGCGGACGGCCCCGCCAACATGCTGTTCTTCGGCAGCTTCACCCAACTGACCGAGGAGCAATATGTGCAGATGATCCTGGATTCGGTCGGCGACAGCGACGTCGTCTATGCCGCCTTCGCGCACGATATCTACCAGAATGGCCGCGTCCTCGCGCGCAAGAAGTATCGGCTGCTCGGCTATGCCTATCGCGTGCTGCTGGGCGGGCTGATCTTCAGCTTCGTGCTGTTCGTCGGCCATTTCGTGATCAATTATTGATGTTCAGCTTCGTTCACGATGCCGATGCCAACATCCTGCGCATCAATGTGGAGGGGCTCTATGAAATGGAGAACGTCCCCGCCCTCGCCGCCGCCCTCGTCAGCGCGGCGCACCGCGCGGGCGCAGCCAGCGACGATTTCGACGTCCTCGTGGAATCGCTCGATTTCCCGCTCCAGCATGAGGATGTGAACGAGAAATTCGTCGAGATCATGCGCGCCGGCATGGCGCAGACCAAAGGCTATGCCGCCATCGTCGTCGGCACCCCCGAAAACTTCGAACAAGCCTCCCGCACCCTCCTCCACCCGAATCTGCGCGTGTTCATGTCGATGATGGAGGCCGAGGAGTGGCTGGCGCGGATGGCTGCGGTGAAACTGGCCGACGCGGATGGGCGGCAGGCGGGAAAGATCGAGGCGCTGCGGAAGCTGGCGGGGATTTAGGAAGCGCAGGCACTCAGAACTCCCTCATTCGGCGTATCAAGCCTCAATCTGCAAATTGCTTATCACCATATCAAAAGTCCCCAATACATACTGGCACGGATAATCAGCCATCGGAGGCACGTAGGGATACTGCTGGATGTGATCTTTCTTAAAATCATGCTTCATTTTTAGTGATTTAAAAAAGCTCACGTCCATGTAAAGTTCAGAAAATTGATGAACACCCGTCTTTGAAGCATGCTTTGCAGCAGACTCTATTGATTGAAGCTGAGCGAATGGAAGCCCAAGGCTGTTCAAAGATATATGATTCCCAGATGATGATTTATGAATCAACGAATCTTCATAAAACTCGTTCTGCCCTTGGGTAACTACTGCATATATAGACAGCCCAAGCTCATCTTTATATGCCTTAACCAACTCGGGCATTAGCTTGATTATTTTCTCAGGTTCGTAAGTGTATTTTATGGGTCGATCCCATTGCCCAACCGTCCAATTGGTCTTAAGCAACAAACTATCCGCAAAGGATACGAAAGAAACGTCTGTATGATTTGCGGAGATGGCGTCTATACGCCCCTGTAGCGCGGCAAGTTTCTCTTTAGTAATTGATCCATTTAGCAATGCCCGCCTGACACCAATCACATCCACAAGAGCAAACACCGAAAAAACTCGAAGATGAAGATCTTCGAGCCATTGGGCACTGACAAAAATACGAGGCTTCTCGTCGTATTGCCACATTTCCGTACAGGCTACAAAATGACGGCGCGGTAGATTTACACGAACTTCGTGGAATCTATCATAGATATTTGGATACCAAGATAATTCAATTCCATCTGCACTTACACTTCGTGCGCAGGCGTAGGAAATATATCCCACATTATCCCAATCACCACCCGCAATTCCTTTTAGCATGGCAATGGAATATTCCGCCATCCACTCATCACCCATTAAGAAGATGTCGCGATCGAGAGGGACATCTTCCATTTTATGGAGTTCGATATCTGGATGATCAAAGAGTTTAGATTTTTGCGTCATTTGTTTAAAGTAACGCAGTTTCATCGAGTCACAACTTAATGTCGTCAAATTGTATCGGATGGCCCCTTCGGCATCAGAAGGACGCCAAGATCAAACCTTGACAAATCAGAACAAACCAAGTATATATTCTGCCGTAGCGCACTCGCGCATCGGCTCTTTCTCACTGTCGGCGGCATCGCACTTATTGCAAGTGAATCGCAACAACCTCGCGGGGGACTGATTTCCCGCGATGACGTAGTGACAACTTTGACAACTTTCGCGGCCCAGCGTGACGCTGCGACTCGTATCACGAGCGCCTAGAGCCAGCCCTCTTTGCGATAGGCTTCGGCGGTCGCCTTCAGGCCCACCAGACCCGGCAACTCCGCCCTCCACAAGCTTGCGGGCGGGCGCTTCTCGCTCACCCAGTCGGGGTGGCAGAAATAGGCAACGCGGTCTGCGGTGAGCTTGGCGGAGGGGCCGCGACGTTGTTCTTCGTAGAAGGCGCCCAGGCGCAGCGCGAAGCGGGGGACGGGGAGGACGAGTGTGCGCGGGGTGCCGACCGCTTCGCCCAGCATCCGGCCGAACTCGCGATGGCTATAGCCATGCGCGGCTCCATCATCGGGTTCGTAAACCTGATCGATCGTCTCGTCGGCGTCGATCAGGTCGATCAACAGCCGCGCCAGATCGTCCGCCGCGATGATCGACAGGCGGCCGCGCGGGGGCAGCGGCAGGAAGCCGCGCTTCGCCCAGCGGAACAGCTCCAGCATCTCGCGATCGCCCGGGCCGTGGATCGCGGGCGGGCGCACGATCGTCCAGGCGAGGTCGGACTGGTGCAGTACCGCCTCCGACGCCGCCTTCGACCAGCCATAGTTGGACAGGTCCGGCTCGCGCGCCGACAGCGACGAGACGTGGATGAAGCGCTTCACGCCCACGCCCTCGCACGCCGTCGCCAAGGTCGCGGTGCCGGTGACATTGCCCTCGACAAAGCCGGCCAGCGTCGGCGCGTTGATCACGCCCGCAATGTGGATCACCGCGTCGGCGCCGTCGACCAGGTCCATCAGCGCCTTGGCATTTTCCAGCGTGCCCGGCATCCATTCGACATTGGGGCGCGGCAGCTGCGCACGGCGGGTGAGCGCCACGATCTCATGCCCCCGCTCCGCCGCGACGCGCAGGACGTGGCCGCCCAGGAAGCCGGTGCCGCCCGTAACCGCAATCCTCACAGCAGCACCATGTGATCGCGGTGGACCATCGTGGAGCGCGGCGCATAGCCCAATATCGCCTCCAGCTCGTCGCGGCGCTTGCCCACGATCGCGGCGGCATCGGCGGCGTCATACTCGGCCAGCCCGCGCGCGAGGACCGCGCCATCGGGCCCGACGATGTTGATCACGTCGCCGCGCGCAAAGCGCCCCTCGATCCCGGTCGCGCCCGCCGACAGCAGGCTGCGGCCCGATGTCAGCGCGGTCGCGGCACCGGCATCGACCGCGATCCGGCCCTTGGCGGTCAGCCGTCCCGCCAGCCACGCCTTGCGCGCCGATCCGGATTTGGTGCCCAGGAACACGGTGCCGCGCCCGTCGGCATCATAAGCGGCGAGCGGATGATCGCGCTTGCCGGAGATGATCGCGAGGTGCGCGCCCGATGCCTGCGCGATCCGCGCCGCCTCCAGCTTCGATATCATGCCCCCCGATCCCATGCCCGACGCCGAACCGCCATCGGCCATCGCGCGGATCTTCGCATCGATCCGGGCGACTTCGGGCACCAGCTTTGCGGTCGGATCACGGTGGGGATTGGCGGTGTAGAGGCCGTCGATATCGGACAGCAGGATCACGCCCTGCGCATCCGCCGCCTGCCCGATCCGCGCGGCGAGCCGATCATTGTCGCCGAACCGTATCTCCTCGGTCGCGACCGAGTCATTCTCGTTGATCACCGGCACGACGCCCAGGCTCAGCAGCCGATCGAGCGTGGACGCGGCGTTGAGGAAGCGGCGGCGATCCTCGAGGTCGTCCAGCGTCACCAGGATCTGCGCGGCGGTCAGCCCCTTCGCGCCCAGCAGTTCGGCCCAGCAGTGCGACAGCGCGATCTGCCCGGTCGCCGCGGCCGCCTGCGCATCCTCCAGGCTGGCGCGCCCCCCCTTGGGCAGTTTCAGCCTGCGCGCGCCCAGCGCGATCGCGCCCGAGGAGACGACCGCGATCCGCTGCCCCGCCGCATGGCGTGCCGCGATATCGGCGACCACGCCCTCCAGCCAGTCGCGCCGCACCTTGCCGTCCGGATCGACAAGCAGCGCCGACCCGATCTTGATGACCAGGCGCGGGCAGGCGGCGGGGGCGAAGCGGGTCGCGCCGTTCAGATCGGCGACCATTCGATCACGTCCTCGCCCTCGTCGCCATCGTCGACGACGCCGGCTTCGGGGCCGATCGCTTCGAGCAGCTTGTCCAGCACCCAATCGACGCCGACCCCGCTCGCGCCCGAAATCGGGATCACGGTGCCGCCGCTCGCCTCTTCGAGTTCGGCGGAGAGCGCGGCGATCAGCTCGTCGTCGAGCGTGTCGATCTTGTTGAGCGCGACGATCGTCGGCTTGTCGACCAGACCCGCGCCATAGGCTTCGAGTTCGTCGCGGACGATGCGGTAGCTTTCGGCGACATCCTTGTCATTGGCGTCGACGAGGTGGAGCAGCACGCGGCACCGCTCGATATGGCCCAGGAAGCGATCGCCGATCCCCGCGCCGTCGGCCGCACCTTCGATCAGGCCGGGGATGTCGGCGACCACGAACTCGCGCTGCTTGTGCCGCACGACGCCCAGCTGCGGCCGCGTGGTCGTGAAGGCATAAGCGCCGACCTTGGCCTGCGCGTTCGTCACCTGGTTGATGAAGGTCGACTTGCCGGCATTGGGCAGCCCGACGAGGCCCGCATCGGCGAGCAGCTTGAGCCGCAGCCAGACCCATGCCTCTTCATAGGGCCAGCCGGTGCCGTGCTGGCGCGGGGCGCGGTTGGTCGACGTCTTGTAGCTGGCATTGCCGCGCCCGCCGTCGCCGCCGCGCAGGAACAGCACCTGCTCACCCGCCTTGGTAAGATCGAGCAGCAGCGACCGCTCCTCGTCATCGGCCAGGATCTGCGTGCCGATCGGCACCTGGATGACCAGATCGTCGCCGCCCGCGCCGGTGCGGTTCGAACCCGCGCCGCCATGGCCGCGCTGGGCGCGGAAATGCTGGGTGTAGCGGAAGTCGATCAGCGTGTTGAGGCCGGCCACCGCCTCGAAGATGATGTCGCCGCCCTTGCCGCCATTGCCGCCGTCGGGGCCGCCATATTCGACGAACTTTTCACGCCGGAAGCTTACCGCCCCCGGCCCACCCGCGCCCGAACGGACGAAGATCTTGGCCTGATCTAGAAAATGCATCGCGCGCCTTTATACTATCTGCGCGCGAATTGAACCCTCGGCGACGTTCACCAGCCCCGCATATGCTGGATCTGCATCGCCATCGTCTCGCGCATCGCATCGCGCGGCAGTTCGAGGGCGCTGGCGATCGGCGCGCCGAGCAGGCCGTCGGCCAACGCGCCCATGACCAGCGCCTGGGTGATCCGGCGCACGGACGCTCCGCGATGGTCACCCAGCTGTTCGACGAGATCGTGGAGCGATTCGAGGATCGGCGACAGCGCGGCATGGTCGCGCGACAATGTCATCCACGACATCAGCGCCGACAGACCTTCGCGTTCGAAGATGTCGAAGACGAGATCGACCACCGCGCGGGCATCGTCCTCCGTCTCGCGCATCCGCAGCACTTCGGCCGCGATCGTGCTGACGACTCGCGTCGCCATCGTCTCCGCCATCGCGCGACGAAGCCCTTCGGCGGAACCGAAATGATGCAGGACATTGGCGTGGGTTCGGTTGATGCGCGCCGCGACCGCCGTCAGCGTCACCGCCTGGGGCCCGTCGTCCGTTAAAATCCCGCAGGCAGCATCCAGTGCGACTTTGCGCATTTCCACATTGTTCAGTCGTGCACGCTGCTGCGGCATCGATATGTCCCCAATCGCGACCGCCCCCGCCGCATATTGAGCGGCTTTAGAGGCTTTCGGTGAAAGAGGATAGACCCGAGACTGTCACCGAATTGGCGCGATTACTGGCGACCATTGTCAGGCCGCCAGCGCATCCTCGCGATCATAATGCATTTCACCGTCCTGGGGCGTGCCGCGACTACCGGCCTTGCGCCGATATTCGATGCAGGGCTCCACGCTGCTCCGCGCACGACAGGGCCGCGTAACGGTGCGACCGGTCGGCTCGAAACCGAGCTTGCGTAGCACCCGGCCCGACGCCGGATTGTCGGCGAAATGGCCGGCGACCAGATTGGGCAGACGCAGGCTCGAATCGGCGATGTCGCACACCGCCTGTCCGGCCTCCGTCGCGAAGCCCAGACCCCAATAGGGGCGCGCGATCCAGTAACCCAGTTCGATACCGTCATCGGCCGAATCGAGCGCGATTCCCCCGATCAGCCGCGGCGACGCGCCGGTGCGCGCGAAGATCAAGAAATTGGGCAAAGGCCCATGCTCTGCCGAAACGAACGCTTCGGCATCGGCCTGCCCATAAGGCCATGGTGCGCGGGCGAGCTTGCTGACCACCGCGAAATCGGCGATCGCAGCCGCCAGCGCGGGTGCATCTTCTCTCCATGCAGGCCGCAACAGCAGCCTTTCAGTCCGTGCGAACATCGTGGATTCTCTCCCTCTCGCCGCCCCGAAAACGCCTTTGCTCGCAAAAGGTTACACGAGAGCGACAAAAATTTTCGGCGTTGAAAAACCAAGCCGAAATCAGCTTCGAAGCTGAGGGAAACACGAAAAAGGGGAGCGGTCCTAGACCCTCCCCTTGCAGCCCATCTGAGTGGGTGCTCGGGTCGCCCTCAAGGCGACCCGTATTTCGGATCGCCGGTTATTCGGCCGCCTGGGCCACCGCGTCGACGCTCACATATTTGCGGCCGAGCTTGCCATCGTGGAAACGGACGCGGCCATCGGTGAGCGCGAACAGCGTATGATCCTTGCCCATGCCGACGTTGACCGCCGGATAGACGCGGGTGCCGCGCTGACGAATGATGATGTTGCCGCCGATCACTTCCTGACCGCCGAACTTCTTGACGCCAAGGCGACGGCCGGCCGAATCACGACCGTTACGCGACGAACCGCCTGCTTTCTTATGTGCCATTGTCTAAACTCCTGGGTTCGCTTCGCGGGGTCAGCCGATTGCAGTGATCTTGAGGATCGTGTGCTGCTGGCGGTGGCCGTTGCGGCGGCGATAGTTGTGGCGACGACGCTTCTTGAAGACGATGACCTTGTCGGCCTTCGCCTGCGCGATGATCTCGGCCGAAACGGTCAGGCCCGAAACGTCCTTGAGATCCGAACCCTCGCCAGCGAGAAGCACGTCGCTAAGCGACACGGTCGAGCCCGCGTCACCCGCGATCTTCTCGACGACGATCTTGTCTCCGGCGGCAACGCGATACTGCTTGCCGCCCGTGCGCACGATAGCGAACATGGCCCTCATCACTTCTTCAAAGCTGTTAGCGCGAACGTGATGACCAGGGCCATCTGCCTCCGCGCGGAAAGACCGGCTCCCTATGGGCAGAGCGGCCGATTGTCAACGAAGAGATTCAGCCTTTCCTGCCCGGAAAGGCCGGATCAGTGCCTGTGTTCGCGCCGCAGATTATAGCGCCCATCGGCGAATCCGTCGAACAGGCCCGCAATCGCCGGATGCTCGATCTGTTCGTCGCTGTCGTCGCGCACCAGATTCTGCTGGCTGACATAGGCGACGTAGCTGCCCTCCTCATTCTCCGCAAAGAGATGGTAGAAGGGCTGGTTCTTGGCCGGGCGCATGTCTTCGGGAATCGATTCGTACCATTCCGCGCTGTTGGCAAACACCGGATCGATATCGAACACGACGCCGCGAAACTCGAAGATGCGGTGCTGCACCACGTCGCCGATCGCAAAGCGCGCATGCGAAATGGGCGGAACGGCGATTCCAGCGATGATCGCGCTGTCCGGCGCGGGCGGGGAAGGCAGATTCTTCTCTATCACAAGGGATAATGTAGGGTGGGCGGCGCAACATGCAAGCGTGGGCTTGGCAAGCCCAAACTCTTGGGCTAGAGCGCCGCCTCCATCGACCGGACGGGCCCGCCAGGGGCCCGGTGATGACCTCTGCGGAGAGGTGGCAGAGTGGTCGAATGCGCCGCACTCGAAATGCGGTTTACGGGCAACCGTAACGTGGGTTCGAATCCCACCCTCTCCGCCACATTCCATGCGACAATTCCCGGCCTCAGACCCGTCGTGCAATCCTTTCGCGCGCCGCCGCCGCCACCTCGAAGATTCCGATCGATCTGGCGCTGTAAGGCTTCGCCATGATCGTCGAGACGGCGACATAGTCGGCCGAGGCGCGATCGTGGGTCAGCGTCAGGACGATATAGCCCTTGGCTTTCTGATCGCAGAAGGCGACTTCGGGGCTCGACTGCATCAGCATCTGGCCCAGCGGAAGCTGCGGCAGCATGTCCCCTTGCGACGGGCTGGTGATCGACGAGGTGCCGAACTCAGCCGCGACCAGCCGCCCTTCGGCGTCGTGGAGGTCGTTCACCCAAAAGGCGTGGCTGTCGCCCGACAGCACGATCGGCCGGCTCTGCGCCTTGCGGAAGGAGGCATAGAGCCGTTCGCGCGCGGCGGGATAGCCGTCCCAGGCATCGAGGTTGAACGGCAGGCCCGCCGCGAAGCTCGCCATCGAAACCTCGACCTGTTTGCGAACATAGTCAGGCAGCGTGCCGAGCAGCGGCCCCGCCTGTGCCGCCGGCAGCTTCGGCCCGTTGACGCGGCCCATCACCACCTGGTTGCCGATCACCTGCCACGGCGTGCCTGCCTTGACCGACGCGGTCAGCGTATCGGCAATCCACGTCTGTTGGGGTGCGCCCAGCATCTCCCGTTCGGGCCGCTTGAGCTCGGCAAGGCGTGCAGCGAAGGTTTCGGCGTTGGGCGCACGATCATCGGCATCGACCTGCCGTGAACGCGCGAGCAGCCGGGTCTCGACCATCAACAGGGTCGCGACGTCGCCGAACTGGAAGCTGCGATTGATCGCATCCCACGGCTTGCCGGGAGCCGCATCGCGGATCGGCATCCATTCGAAATAGGCCTGGAGTGCGGCGGCTTTGCGCTTCTTCCACTCACCCTCGGTTTCGCGCTGGTGGTTTTCGGCGCCGCCGGTCCAGCCGTCATTGGCGATTTCGTGATCGTCCCACACGCAGATGAAGGCGGCGCGGGCATGCGCGGCCTGCAGGTCGCGGTCGCCCTTATATTGGGCGTGGCGGGTCCGGTAATCGGCGAGGGTCACGATCTCGTGCGGCGGCTCGTGGTTGCGGCCGAGCTTCTTGCCGGTGCCGCCGCCATAACCATCCGGCCCATATTCGTAGATATAGTCGCCGAGGTGGACGATCGCATCGACCCGATCGAGCTTGCTGACCGCGTCATAAGCGTTGAACAGCCCGCCCGGATAAAGCTGGCAGGTGACGACCGCGAGGACCGTGTCGGCGATCTTGCCCTGCGGCAGCGTGCGGAAGCGGCCGATGGGCGAACGCGTGCCGTCCGCCGCCTCGAACCAGTAGTGGTATTCGGCGCCCGCAGTCAGACCCTTGGCATCGACCTTCGCGGTGAAGTCGCGCGCGGGCCGTGCCTCGACCGTGCCCGATCGGATCGCGGGTCCGTCGGCGCGCTCGGCGACCGTCCATTTGAGGGTGACGGGCGCGTTGTGCGCCGGGTCGGCGGGGGTGGCGCGGGTCCACAGGATCGCGGAGGCCGGCGTCGGATCGCCGCTCGCCACGCCATGATCGAAGGACACTTTCGCCGGGGAGGCCGCGCGCGCCTCCCCGATCGGAAGGGCTGCGCCTGCGCCAAGCAGGCCGAGCGCGGAGCGGCGATCGACGCGGATCATTTCGCGCCGCCGAAGCGATAGGCGACACGGACACCATAGAAGCGCGGCTCGCCCGCGATGAAGGTCGGCAGGCCCAGCGAGTCGCCAGTATTGCCGGCGTCCTTGATATATTTCTTGTCGAAGAGGTTATCGACATAGGCCTCGATCTGCAGGCCGTTGTCGAGTTCGTAGCCGATCCGCGCATTGGCGAGCGCATAGCCCTTCTGCTGCTCATCCTGGATATTGTCGGCGACGAGCGCGCCGGTCGCGACCTGCTGAAGCGCCGGCAGATCGTTATCGTCGTCGAAGAACACCTTCGACTGCCAGGTCAGGCTGGGGGTGAAGGTCACGCGGCCGGGGCCGACGGGCACGCCGACGATCGCGCCGATCGAGGCCGAATGATCGGGGGACAGGCGCAGGCGGTTGCCGTCGCGTACCCCGGTCTTCAGGCGGCTGTGGTTGTAGGCATAGGTCGCGATCAGCGCGACGGTATCGTTGGGCACATAGCGCATGTCGCCTTCGAAGCCGTAGGTCTGGGCACGGCCGGCATTGGTGGTGATGATCTGGGTGCCCTGCTGCACCGTCGTCTGGAAGTTCTTGTACTTGTAATAGAACACCGAGCCGTCGAGGATCAGCTTGCGATCCATGAATGCGCCCTTCGCGCCGACTTCGTAGCTGTCGACCGTCTCGTTCGGCAGGCGCCCGAAGCGGGTCGGGCCGAACGGCGCCGATGGCGACGAGGCCGCCAGCACGCGCGGACGCCGGCCACGCGCATAATTGGCATAGATGCTCGCATCGTCGGTGGGGCTGTACCGCGCGGTCAGGCGCCAGCTCAGGCCATCATCCTTCAGGCTGGCGCTGTCCGTGCCGCCATTGCCCGCAGTCGGCTGCAGACCGAGGCCGATCAGCGGGACCGGATAGGCCACCGAAGGCGGGATCGTCGCCGCGCCAGGCACCGCCAGCGCACCGAGCAGCGCGGTGCGCTGCGCCGCCGGCTGGCCGAGCGCCGCGATGAGCGTGCCGAGGATCGAGCGCCCGTTGAGCACCGCCGAGGTGAAGCTGCTATCCTTGTCGTCGCGCGTCCAGCGCAGGCCGGCGCCGATCTCGAACTGGTCGCTGACCTTGAATGTCGCATCGCCGAAGATGTCGAACGCCTTGGTACGCGCGAAATTTGTGCTGGTTTCGAGATGGTTGGACTTGAGGTTCGCGGCGATCGCGGTCGCCTGCGCCGCCGACAGGGCGACGCCCGAAGCGCCGGCGACGCCGCGCAGAAGCTGCGAGGTGAAGGCGGTGCTGCCGAACAAGGCGGCTGGCGTCGGATCGGTCGCGGCGCGGCCCGGGATCGCGCCGCCGCCGTTGAGCGCACTCGCGAAGCGCCCGAGCACCATCCGCTCGTCAAACTGTGCCGGTCCGCGCTGCGACCCCTTTTCGTGGAAGTAGCTCGCGCCGACGAAGGCCGAGAGGCGATCGTCGTCATAGCGCAGGCGCAGTTCCTGGCTCGTCTGGCGTCCGCGCGCATCTTCGGCGGCGGTCAGCACCGGCAGCGAGATGCCGTCGGCGTCGAAAATCTCGAGCGCGTCGAAGCGGCGATAGGCGCTGATCGAGGTCAAGGTGAAACCGTTGCCCAGCGCAAGGTTCGCGATACCCGTCACGCCCCAGACTTCGCGATCGAGGCCCAGCGGCTTGCCGCCTTCGAAGCCCGCGCCCGGGGCCAGCGCCGCACCGCTGTTGCGCCCCGCCGTGCCGATCACAACGCCGGTGGCGGGATCGGTCGGGCGATAGGCGATCGACTTGAACGACGTGCCGGTCGGCTCGTCCTTCTGATAATTGCCGATCACGTCGAAGGTCAGCCCGCCGGTTTCGGCATGGAAGGCGCCGCGGATCGCCTTGGTGTCGTCCGAATTGAAGTCGCGGTCGCGGTCGAGCAGGTTCTTCACATAGCCGTCCGCCTTGCGGATCCGCCCCGAGACGCGCAGCGCGACGCCCTCACCCAGCGGCGCGTTCGCCATGCCCTCGGCGGTCCAGGCGTTGTAATTGCCGTAGGAGCCGCTGGCATAGGCCGCGAAGCTCTTCGGATCGGCCTTGTTCTGGATCAGGTTGACCGCACCGATCAGCGCGCCGCGCCCGTACAGCGTCGATTGCGGCCCCTTGGCCACCTCGACCCGCTCCATGTCGAACAATTCGACATAGGAGCCGCGCGACTTGGAGATCGAGACACCGTCCTGAAAGACCGAGACGCGCGGCTCGTTATACGCGGTGCCGCTGTCCGACGTGATGCCGCGGATCACGAAGCCGGGATTGTTCGGAGACTGGTTCTGCACGTCGAAGCCAGGGATGAAGCGGCCGACTTCTTCGAATTCGGACAGGCCGAAGCGATCGAGCTCGTTGCCCGTGACCGCGCTGACCGCGACCGGAACGTCGATGCTGTTCTGTTCACGCAGCTGCGCGGTAACGATGATGTCGCCGGCTTCCCCGGTCGCCTCGGCAACGGGCGCCAACTGGGCGAAAGCGGGCGCGGAAAGCGAGGCAAGGCCGGCGGTCGCCAGCCCGAGCAGTGCGGGTCGCATTGGAAAATCCCCTTAGATCAATGTTGACCTATGGGTTAGGCTCCAGCCGTGACGCCTCCGTTGCGGTTCGGCGACCACGGCTGTCACAATTCACCGGCTTCTAATCGAAACGACTATTCGCCATGCGCGCCCGCGCCAGATTGGCGTCGAGCCCCATACTGCCGCCGAGCAGAAGGCAGTCGAGCATCGCCGAGGCTTGTCGCCCGGCCCTCCCGCCCGGCCAACAGCGCCTTTAAGCGACTTCCAGCGCGCCGCCGCCCTTCACCTTGGGCGCAACCTCCTCGGCCAGCGCGCGCAGGCTTTCATGCCAGCCCGACGCCTTGTCGGCATAGTCGCAGCCGAACACCAGCAGGGTGCCGAATCCGCCCGACTGCTCCTGAAACTCCTCGAGCTTCTCGCGCACGGTATTGGGCGAACCGACGATCCAGACATGCTTGGCCATGTAATCGACCGTCATATCGCTGTCGGGCACGTCGGGGTGATGCTTGTACCACTGAAGCAAGCCGAAGCGGCTCGCGACGTTGAGGACATAATCCTTGGCGAACCGGCCGAGATTGCCTTCGGTCGCGAGCTTCATCGCTGCCTCGTCCGTTTCCGCCACCACAACCTCGCGGCACACCCGCCAATCCTCGCGCTTGGGCGTGCGACCGGCGAGCGCCGCGCCCTCCGCATAGGCTTCCCAATGGGTCTTGAGGAAGCCGACGCTGATGTTGAGGCTCATCGGGATGAAGCCCTGCCGGCCCGCCATCTTGAGCGTCTCCGACTTGGCGGTCAGCCCGGAAATGCCGATGGGCGGATAGGGCTTCTGGAACGGCTTTATATGCGCGCCCTTCAGCGGCATTTCGGGCTCGTCGTAACGGCAGTTCCAATATTTGCCCTTATAGTCGAACGGCTCCTCGGCGCCCCAGATCTTGAGGATGATCTCCAGGCTCTCGCGCGTCATATCGCGCACTTTCTCGCCGTCCAGACCGAGCAGCGCCCAGTCGGACGGGACCGATCCCGCCGCGATGCCGAAGTTGAACCGCCCCTGCGCCAGATGGTCGAGCCACGCGATCCGGTTCGCGACCACCGCGGGGTTATGGTAGGGCAGGCATACGCCGCCCGTGCCCAGCCTGATCCGGCTCGTTTCGCGCAACGCCTGTGCGACCAGGATGTCGGGCGCGGGGTTCGGTTCCCAGGGGAGCGTGTGGTGCTCGCCCAGCCAGGCTTCCTCATAGCCCAGTTCGTCGAGCCAGCGCAGGACCTGCAGATCCCATTCCTGGCATTCGTAGGGCGTGCGCTCCGGCGGATGCGCGGGCTGCGCGAACAGGCCGAGTTTCATGGGCTTCCTCTCCCTTTTATGCCGTCGCCAGTTCCGCCGTCCGCTCGCGCAGACGCGGCATCACCTGCTTGCCGAAAATTTCCAACGCCTTACGCACCTTCTTCACCGGCGCCCGCCCCTGCGCGACCTCCATCAGCAGCAGGTCGATCCCCAGATCGTCGCCCACCGCGCGCAGCCGCCGCGTCAGATTGTCGGGATCGCCGAAGAAGACGAGGTCCGCATCGTTCATCGCGGTCATCGCGCTGACATCGGCATTCTGGTAGAAATCGGGCACGGTCGACGTCTTGGCCTGCTTGTCGAGCTGCGCGAAGAATTTGTAGTAGTTCAGCGCATATTCGGCGCCGTCCGCCACCGCCTGATCGCCATCCTCGTCGCAATACATCTGCGTGATCGCGCACAGTTCGCGCGTCGACGGATCGTGGCCGTGATCGACGAGGTTCTGCCGCCACAGCCCGATATTGCGGCGGATCGCGTCGCGATCGGGCATGAACAGGGCCGTGCCGAGGTTGAGCCCCTTCTGCCCCGCCCAGACATAGGAGTCCGGCGTCGTCGAACCCGAGGCATAGACCGCCGGAAACGGCTTCTGCACCGGCTTGGGAAAGCAGTTGTAATTCTCGATCTGGAAATGCTGTCCGTTGAAGTCGATCGGCCCCTGCGACTGCCAGGCCTGCAGGATGAAATCCATCGCCTCGCGATAGCGCGTGTGGCTTTCGGCGACCGGCACGTCGAACCAGTCATATTCCTGCATCAGATAACCGCGCCCGATACCATATTCGAGCCGCCCGCCGCTCAGCACGTCGAGCAGCGCATATTGCTCCGCCAGCATCACCGGATTGTGGAGCGGGACGAGCGAGACGCCAGTGCCCACGCGGATCCGCTTGGTCCGCGCCGCCGCCGCCGTCGCCATGATCGCGGGATTGCCGAACGAATAGGCGCCGCAATGATGCTCGGAAAACCAGACGCTGTCGTAACCGAGCTCTTCGAGCAGATCGACCTGCTCCAGCAACTCGGCCGTATATTGCTCCGCCGTCCCGTGAACGTCGGGATGATAGTCGACGTTGTAGCAGATCCCGAATCGCATCCTCGCCTCCGCCTCTTTTATCTGGGGAGAGTTAGATCATGGCCGGGATGCCGCGTCAACAAAATCGAACCGATCGGTTCGGTTTTATGTTATCCGCCCCCGCCAGGGGGAGGATGAGCCGGAACTACCCCTCCACCACGTCGAACGCGTCGAGCTTGGGCGCCTGCATCTCTTCGATGAAGCGATCATAGGTCCACGGCCAGATCGAGGGGGCGCCGTCGGCACCAAGATACCAGCTTCGGCAGCCGCTCGCGAAGATGGTCTTGCTCGCGGCCTCGGCGCGGGTGCTTTCGTAATCCTCCATCGCCTTGCCGCCCGCGCTGATCTCGCGCGCCTTGCCGGTGCGCAGCATGTCGATCAGCCCCATCAGATAGTCCATCTGCCGTTCGGCGACGTCGATCAGTGAGAAGTTGCCGACCGGCGCGGTCGGGCCGTTGAGCAGGAACAGATTCGGGAAATCGGGGATCGACAGGCCCATATAGGCGATTGGCCGCTCCGCCCACTTCTCCTCCAGATCGACCCCGCCGCGACCGGTGACATGCATCGGTCGCAGGAACATGTCGGCGTGGAATCCGGTCGCGAGCACCAGCACGTCGAGTTCGTGGAGCGTGCCGTCAGCGGTGCGCACGCCCTTCGGCTCGACCCGGTCGATCGCGTCGGTCACAATCTCGACCGTCGGCTTCTGCACCTGCTCGTAATAATTGGGCGAGATCACGATCCGCTTGCAGCCCGCACGATAATTCGGCCGCAGCTTCTCGCGCAGCGCCGGGTCGACGACGTTCTGCTCGAGATTCTGGGCGATATAACCTTCCATCATGTGCATCTCGGGCGAGGATGCATCGCTGATCGCTTGCGACCAAAGGCGGACATTCGCTTCGGACTCCGGGCTGTTGCGGATCGCGAGGATCAGGCTGGGGTCCTTGCGGAAGGCCGCGCGCTGTTCCTCGGTGTAGGGATCGTTGGCGCCCTTGCGCACCCATTGCGCGGTCCGCTGGAACTGCTTCACCACCGCCGATCGATCGGCCAGTGCGGCGACGATCTGCACGCCGGTAGATCCCGTCCCGATCACGCCGACACGCGCACCGTCGAGCGGCACCGAGTGATCCCAGCGCGCGCTGTGGAACGACGCGCCCTCGAAGCTCGAAAGACCCGGAATGTCGGGGGTCGACGGATGATGCAGCACGCCGGTCGCCGCGATCACGACGTCGGCTGTGTCCTTCGTCCCCTTCTTCGTCTCGATCTCCCAACGGCCATCGACGAAGGCGAGCGTGGCGATCTCCTCGCCGAAGCGGATCATCTCCATCACGCCATATTTCTGCGCCGTCCGCTCGAAATAGCCGTAGATTTCGGCGCCATCGGGATATTGGCTCGACCAGTCGGGGTTGAGTTCGAACGAATAGGTATAAGCGTGCGATTGCACATCGCAGGTGAGGCCCGGATAGGTATTCTCGCGCCACGTGCCGCCGACGCGATCGGCCTTTTCATAGACTGTGACGTCGTCGATACCCTCTTGCCGCAGGCGGATCGCCGCCAGGATGCCCGACATTCCCGCGCCGATCACCACGGCGCGCAGCTTCCTCTGATCCGACATCACATCCCTCTCACTGTCTTTGCGAAACAGGATCGGAAAGCCGCCCTGCCCTGTCAACCGATGCGCGTTCGTCTTTTCCCGCCGACAGTTTGTCGAACGCCGATGGCGTGGCGGCGGCCACGCGGGTCATCGGATTCGCCAGAACAGGAGAACCCCAATGAAAATCCGCACCCTCGGCGTCGCAATCCTTGCCCTCGATCTGGCCGTCGGCGCCGCCGCCATCGCCGCCGCAGCCCCGACACCTCCGCTCCCGCCGATCCGCTCCGTGCCGATCGCGCCCAGCGCCCCCAGCCCACTGGAACCGCCTGCGCCGCCGACCCCGCCTGTCGTTGAGCGCGCCGAGATCGGCCGCGAGGCCGCACAAGCCCGTGCCGAGGCAATGCAGGCACGGGCCGAAGCGCGAAGGGCGCGTGCCGAAGCGATGCGGGCGGCCGCCGAGGCACGCCGCGAAGCTATGGAGGCGACCCGCGACATCCCGCAGATCGTCGCCGCCTCACTCGATCGCACGCGGGCCGATATGGCGCGCGATTGCGCGCAGCGGGGCGTGGTGATGCCCAAGACCGCCGACTTTGGCACGCTCGCGACCTGCAGCGAAAACCAGGCCGATATCGTCCGCGCCTCCCTCACCCGCGCTCGCCGCGCATTGTCGTCCGCTTATGGTCTGAGCGACGCCGAGCGCGCCAACGCCCTGCAGGGCATCGACCGCGCCCTCAGCGAGATCGATCACCGGCGTTAACGCAGAAGATCCACAACCGCCTGCATCTCGTCCGCATCATTGTAGAGGTGCGGCGAGAAACGGACGAGCAGCTGCCCGTCCGCCAGCGCCTGCGCTGTCGCGACCTTGCCGTCGCGCCACAGCCGGGCGCGCAACGCGCCGACATCCTGCCCCGGAAAGGCGAAGGTCAGCACCGGCCCCGACAACGCCGGATGGTCACTGCCGACGAACTTCGCCCCCGGCGCCTTCGCCAGCAGATCGCGCATCCGCGTCGCGCCCTGCCGCGCGCCCGCCTCAATCGCCGCCTCGCCCATCCCGTCGAGCAGATCGAGCGTGCGGTCGATCGCGATCAGCTTGGGGTCGTCGCGCTGGCCCAGCACCTCGTATCGCTCCGCCGTCTCCATGTCGCGCGGGCCGTTAAGCCAGTAACCGTGGCTGATCATCGTGGGATTCAGCCGATCCTGCCCTTCGCGCCGGACATAGAGGATCCCACTTTCAAGCGGCCCCATCATCCATTTGTGCGTGCTGGTCGCGTAGCTGTCGACGCCCAGAGCCATCAGGTCGATCGGCATCCAGCCAAAGGTCTGCGCGCCATCGACATGCAGCCACACGCCCTTCGCCCGCGCGACCTGCGCGATCGTGGCGACCGGATAGACGAGGCCGGTGACGTTGGTCATGTGCGACAGGAAGATCGCGCGCGTGCGCGGTGTGATCGCGGCGGCGAAGGCATCGGCCACCACTTGCGGATTGCGCGCCGTGGCCGGGGTCGGCAGCACCTTGATCACCAGCCCCTCGCGCTTCGCGCGCAGCTTCCAGCTGTCGAGGGTCGACTGGTGGTTATGTTCGGTGACGATGATCTCGTCGCCGGGTTTGAGGTCCAGCCCCAGCACCGCGACCGTGTTCGCCTCGCTGGCGTTGCGCAGCAGCGCGATCTCCGCACCGGTCACGTTCAGGCGCTTCGCCAGCCGCGCGCGCAACGCATCGGCCGCGACCGGATATTTCTCCCGATATTCGCGCGACGGATTCGCTTGGAAGGCGCGCAATTCGGCCTCCTGCACCTCGATGACCGCGCGGAAAGCTGGGCCGATATTGGCCGCATTGAAATATCGCACGCCCGGATCGAGCAGCAACTTTTCGCGAAACGAGGATCGCCCCGCCGCCCCCGCGATCGCCGGCACGGCGAGCGACGCCACGACAGCCGATTGAAGAAGGGCGCGGCGGGAAAGCGGGGCTGTTTCGTTCATGGCTTGCCACAATGCCGCAATGCAGCATTTGCGCAAGCCGTCGCGAGCGGCGCGTTACTCCGCCGCCAGCGCCATCATCTCCGGGTCTTCGCGGAAGATCGAGGCTTCGCGGAAGCATTCGATCTCTTCCGCCTCGGGCATACCGAAATGGACGCGCGCCTCGGCCGGGGTCAGGTGGAACACCTCCTCCCAGCGGAAGAACCAGAAAGGCGGCGACTCGCGACCCACGCGGATGCCCTGTTCGAGCAACCGCATCGCCATCGGCCACGTCTCCGGATAGTGGAGCAGCGAGCGCGAGATCATGCGCAGGCCCGCGAACATCGTGTAGGCGGCGAGCCGCGATGCGAGCGCGGGGCTCAGGTGCGTCGCCTCGTTCACCGTGCGGCCGAAAATCACCGGAATTTCGCCCAGCGAGTTGAACTGGCCGCCGGTGATTATGTGTTCGAAATCGTGCGTCTGGCGGCTGCGCACGCGCCAATAATCATAAGCGTTCGACGGATCGAAATTGTTGAGATCGAGGCCGAGCTGAATGTCGAAGCCGCGTTCCTTGATCTGCTTCGAAATGATGCCGCCGACGGTGCCGGGCGCATATTTGTGGAAGTCGTCATTAGTATAGGTGGAGATGAAGCCTTCCTTCAACCAGGCGTCGAACGCCGGGTTGATCTTGCGCTCCTCCTCCATCAGCGCCGCTGTCTCGTGCGCCGGATTGACCTGCGCCATCGCGGTCGAAAGGCCCAAAGTGTGATCGGCCTCCACCGGGAAATCGGGGCCATTCTTGCGCAGCAGCCACGTCGCGATGATGTCGCGGATCTGGGGGTTGTTGAGGTAGCGCGAGCTGCTGATCAACAGGCTGCTGTCGGTCGTCTCGCGCTTCACGCCCGCGCCCAGATAGGAATCAAGGATCTTGCGGTCGGCTTCGGCCTTCATCGGACTCTCCATCGCTTTTGACGCGATCATATCATCATCCGAAAGCCGCTGGAATGCATTATAGCGCCGAACCTCCTGTTCGGGACGCCAGCCTGCCCGGATTGGCGGACGGCGGATCGCGATCGGACGTCGACGCCCAGCGGCTGGATATCCGCACGCGATCGAAGATGTGGATGCCCAGGATCAGCAGCATCGCCCCTGTGCTGAGCGCCAGAAAGCCGATCGCCGCCATCAGATATTCCTGCACGCCCGGATGCAGGGGGCCGACTTCTTCGAGCGCCTCAGCCCGCCCGATCGCCAGCACCCCGATCGTCACCAGCGCCGCACCACCGATCCTGATGCCCAGATCGCGGATGATCCCGTTCGTATTGATCGACATCGCGCACTCCACCGTTGCGCAGGTCGATCTATGCCGGGCGCCATAGGCTTTCGAGCCGGCGGGGCGCGAGTTTGCGTAGAGTTTTCGTAGCTTTTTAGCCGTCGGTGATCAGCCGGTATCCGACCCCCAGTTCGTTGACGATCAGGCTGGGCCGCGCCGGATCGAGCTCCAGCTTCTGGCGCAGGTTGCGCACGACGATGCGGAGGTAATCGATCCGCCGGTCATATTCGCGCGGCCAGGCGGCCTCCAGCGCGCGCTGGTGCGTGACGACGCGGCCGGGGCTGGCGGCTAGGATGCGCAGCACCTCATATTCCTTGCGCGTCAGGTGGATCTCCTCGTCCCCGCGCATGATCCGCCGGTCGGCCAGGTCGATGACCAGATCGCCCGCGCGCACCACCGGCATCGCGCCTTCCGCCTGCAACCGGTGGCGCAGCGAGACGCGCAGCCGCGCCAGCACCTCCTCGCTGTCGAAGGGCTTGGTGACATAATCGTCGGCGCCCAGATCGAGCGCCGCCACCTTCTGGTCGGTCGAGTCGCGCGCCGACAGGACCAGGATCGGCGCAGGCGACGCCTTCTTGAGAAGCTGCACGATCTCCAGCCCGTCGCGATCGGGCAGGCCGAGGTCGAGCAGCACCGCATCGGGCTTGTGCTCAGCCGCCAGCGCGAGCGCCTCCTTCGCACTCGTCGCCTCGATCGGCTCGTAGCCGCCGCGCGTCAGCGTGCTGTGGAGCAGCCGCCGGATGTGGAGATCGTCGTCGACGACAAGGACGCGCTGGCCGCTCATAGGTCAGCCTCCTTTACCAGCAGCCGTTCGGGGAAGCGAAGGCTGAACCGCGCGCCGACCAGGCCATCGCCGCGATTGCCGGCCTCGACCGCGATTCCCATCGCCTCGGCAAAGCCCTTCACGATCGCCAGGCCGAGACCCGTGCCGCCGACCTGCCGGTCCGATCCCTCCAGTCGCCGAAACGTCTCGAACACTTCCTTCTCGCGCCCTGCAGGCAGGCCCGGCCCTTCGTCCATCACCGACAGGGTGAGCGCATCGTGGCTGCGCTCGGCGCGGATCGTGATCGGCGTGCCCGGATCGCCATAGCGCCCGGCATTGTCGAGCAGGTTGAGCAGGCAGTGGTGGAACAGCTGCGGATCGACATTGACCAGTGGCAGGCTGGGCAACACATCGAGCTGGATCGCCCGGCCCTCCAGCGCACGGCGTGCATCATGGACCGCGCCGCCGACCGCGTCGGTCAGGTCGACAGGTTCCAGATTGAGCCGTAGCGCCCCCGCCTCGACCCGCGCCATATCGAGCAGGTTCGCGACGAAGCGGTTGAGGCGCTGCGCCTCGCTTTCGATCGTGTCGAGCAGAGGATCGTCGATCCGCCGCCGCAATTCGGCCGCCGCCGCCAGCACCGACGTCAACGGCGTGCGCAGATCGTGGCTGACCGAGGAGAGCAAGGCCGCGCGCAGTCGATCGCGCTCGCGCACCGCATCGACATCGCGCATCTCGACTTCCAGCCGCAGCCGTTCGAGCGTCAGCGAGGTCTGGTCGAGCAGGCTCCCCAGCAAGGCGAGCTGATCCGATCGCACCGGATCGCGGCCGTCGTCGCGCGCGACGCCCAGCACCGCCAGCACGCGATCCCCCGCCCTGAGCGGCTGGAACTGCCAGTCGGACGCGGTCAGCGTGCCGGTGCCGCGTCCGGCGGGCTGCCCCGTATCCCACACCCACTGCGCCGCGGCGATTTCCATCGTCTCCAGCGGCGGATCGGCGAGGCTCGCGGCCATCACCGACAGGCCGGTCGCCCCTTGCTCAAGGATCACGACCTTCACCCCCAGCAGCCCGGCAATCTCCGCGCAGGCCGCCTTCGCAACTTCATGCGCGTCGGCCAGCGCGGTCAACTGGCGCAGATAGCTGGCGAGCGCGGCGTTGGTCCGCGCGCTGCCCGCCGCCAGATCCGCCTGCGCGCGCACCCGCGACGTGAGCTGGCTGGTGACGAAGGCGACCCCCAGCAGCACGATGATCGAAATGACGTTTTCGGGATTGCTGACGGTCAGCGTCCCCGTCGGCGGCAGGAAGACGAAATTGTAGGCCAGACTCGACACCAGCCCCGCGAAGAGGCCGGTCCGCAGGCCGAACAGGCTCGCCGCCGCCATCACCGGCAGCAGGTAGAGCAACGCCACATTGCCCAGGTCGAGGATGTGGAACAGCCCGGACGCGACGGCGGTGACGCCCGCGACCATCAGCGCGCTCCAGCCATAGCCCGCGCGCGTTCCCCACGCCCCCGTCGCCTTGCGCCGACCCGTCGGCGTCGCCGGCCCGGCGGCGGTGGCGAGAACGTGGACGGCGATGCCCGGCGTTTCGCGCACCAGCCGGTCGACCACCGATCCGTGGCGCAGTTCGAACCAGCGCGATCTTTGCGACTTGCCGACCACGATCTGCGTCGCGCGGGCATCGACCGCGTAGCTTTTCAGCCCCTCGACCACCGACACGGCGGGCACCGTCGCCACGACTGCGCCCAGGCTCGACGCCATCGCGAGCGCATCGGCGACACGCTTCATCTCGGCCTCGCCCAGCCCCTGCGTGCGCGGGGTTTCAACGTGGATCGCGGTCCACGGCGCGTGGGCGGCGTCGGCCAGGCGCTTGGCCGCACGGACCAGCTCGATCGACGAGGGCAGTTCGCTCACCGCGACCAATATGCGCTCGCTGCCGGCCCAGGTGCCGCCGACCGCATGTTCGCGTAAGTGATCGAGCATCTGCGCGTCGACCGCCTGCGCCGCACGCCGCAGCGCCAGCTCACGCAACGCCGACAGGTTGGTCTTGGAGAAGAAGTGCGACAGTGCCCGCGTCGCCTCCTGCGGCAGATAGACCTTCCCGTCCTTCAGCCGTTCGATCAGCTCGTCGGGGGGAATGTCGACCACCTCGATCTCGGCGGCTTCCAGCACGCGATCGGGCACCGTCTCGCGCACCCGCACCCGCGTGAAGGACGCGACGACATCGTTGAGGCTTTCGACATGCTGGATATTGATCGTCGAATAGACGTCGATCCCCGCCTCCAGCAGCTCCTCGACATCCTGATAGCGTTTAGGGTGCCGGCTGCCCGGCGCGTTGGTGTGCGCCAGTTCGTCGACCAGGGCGAGTTCGGGGCGCCGTTCGAGCAAGGCGTCGAGGTCCATCTCGGTCAGGACGTGGTTGGCATGATCGAGCGCGCGGCGGGGCAGGATTTCCAATCCGCGCGTCAGCGCCTCGGTCTCGACGCGGCCATGCGTCTCGACCACGCCGACAACGATGTCGACGCCGGCGCGTTTCCGCGCGGCGCCTTCGGACAGCATCTCGTAGGTCTTGCCTACGCCGGGTGCCGCCCCGAGAAAGATCTTGAGCCGCCCCCGGCCCTCCTGCGCAGCGGCGCGGAGGAAGGCTTCGGGGGCGGGGCGGTCTCGATCGGTCAAGGTGCTCCGATCTTGTCGAGCGCGCGGTTGAGCGCAAGCAGGTTCACATGCGGCGCGCCGAGAAAGCCGAGCATCGGCCGTTCGACATGCGCTGCGACCAGCGCCTGAACCCTGGCCGCCGGAATGCCGCGCAGGCGCGCCACCCGGTCGACCTGATAGAAAGCCGCCTCGGGGCTGATGTCAGGATCGAGTCCCGAGGCGGAGGTTGTCACCAGATCGGGAGGAACAGGGCGATCCGGTGTCGTAGCTTGCAACTTCGCCACGTCACCCTTCACCCGATCGATCAGCACCTGGCTCGTCGGGCCCAGATTGGAGCCCGAGGAGGAAAGGCCGTCATACCCCTTGCCGGCAGCGGACGGCCGGCTCTGGAAATAATGTTCGGAGGTAAAAGCCTGCCCGATCACGGTCGAACCGATCACCGCGCCCTTGCCGTCGCGGACAAGGCTGCCATTCGCCTGTGAAGGGAAGATCGCCTGTCCGATGCCGGTCATCGCCAACGGATAAAGGATTCCGAGGAGGAGCGCGAACAGGATCGTCATGACGATCGCAGGCCGCAGCGAAGTCGAGATATCATTGCCCATGAGATTCAGTCCTCAGGCGAGACCGATGCCGGTGACGGCAAGGTCGATGATCTTGATGCCCACGAACGGGGCGATGAGGCCGCCCAGCCCGTAGATGGCGAGGTTGCGCGCGAGCAGCGGACCGGCGGCCATCGGCCGGTAGGTCACGCCCTTGAGCGCGAGCGGGACGAGCAGCGGGATGATCAGCGCGTTGAAGATGATCGCGCTCAGGATCGCACTTTCCGGGCTGGACAGCCCCATCACGTTGAGCACACCAAGCCCCGGATAGAGCGCGACGAACATCGCCGGGATGATCGCGAAATATTTGGCGACGTCGTTCGCGACCGAGAAGGTCGTCAGCGCGCCGCGCGTCATCAGCAGTTGCTTGCCCAGGCCCACGACCTCGATCAGCTTGGTCGGATCGCTGTCGAGATCGACCATGTTGCCCGCCTCGCGCGCCGCCTGCGTGCCCGTGTTCATCGCGACGCCGACATCGGCCTGAGCCAGTGCGGGCGCATCGTTGGTGCCATCGCCGCACATCGCGACCAGACGCCCGCCCTCCTGCTCCTTGCGGATCAGCGCCAATTTGTCCTCGGGCGTCGCCTGGGCGAGAAAGTCGTCAACCCCCGCTTCGGCCGCGATGGTGGCGGCGGTAAGCGGGTTGTCGCCGGTGATCATCACCGTGCGAATGCCCATCGCCCGCAGCTCGCCGAAGCGTTCGCGGATGCCGGCCTTCACCACATCCTTCAGGAAGATCGCACCGAGCAGCTTGCCGTCCTGCGCGACCGCCAGAGGGGTGCCGCCCGCGCGCGCGATCTCATCAGTGATGCGGCGCAATTCGGTCGCCGCCGCAGTGCCGCCGAGGCCGGGATTGGCCTTCAGCACCGAATCCACGGCACCCTTCTGGATCAACGTCTCGCCGATCTTCACGCCCGAGATGCGGGTTTGGGCGGTGAAGGCGATGATCTCCGCGCCTTCGGGCAGGCCGCCCGCCGACACGCGAAACTTCTCGCGCGCCAGCAACACGATCGATCGGCCCTCGGGCGTCTCGTCGGCAAGGCTGGCGAGCAGAGCGGCATTGGCGAGATCGTCGGGCGCGGTGCCGCCGACGGTGCGGAACTCGCTCGCCTGCCGGTCGCCGATCGTGATCGTGCCGGTCTTGTCGAGCAGCAGCACGTCGACATCGCCCGCCGCCTCGACCGCGCGGCCCGATTTGGCGAGGATGTTGAAACGGACGAGCCGGTCCATCCCCGCAATGCCGATCGCCGACAGGAGGGCCGCGATGGTCGTCGGGATCAGCGTGATCAGCAAAGCCGCGAGGATCGCGACAGGCACGCTGCCCCCCGCATAGCTCGCAAAGCCCGGTATCGTGCCGACCGCGATCAGGAAGATGATCGTGAGACCCACGAGCAGGATCGTCAGCGCGATCTCGTTCGGGGTCTTCTGCCGTTCGGCGCCTTCGACGAGCGCGATCATGCGATCGAGGAAGCCCTGCCCCGGATCGACGGTGACGCGCACCTTGATCTGGTCCGAAATCACCCGCGTGCCGGCGGTGACCGCTGAACGGTCGCCCCCCGCCTCGCGGATCACCGGCGCGCTTTCGCCGGTGATCGCGGCTTCGTTGACCGATGCGACACCCTCGACCACCTCGCCATCAGCGGGGATCAGATCATTCGTCTCGACCAGGACGATGTCACCGGCGCGCAGCGCGCTTGCGGGCACATCCTCGGTCTTGCCGTTCTTCAGGCGCTTGGCGGTCAGTTCGGCCTTGGTGGCGCGCAAGGACGCCGCCTGCGCCTTGCCGCGCCCCTCGGCCAGCGCCTCGGCGAAGGTGCCGAACAGAACGGTGAGCCACAGCCAGATGACGAGCTGGAGCTTGAAGCCCGCGCCCAGGGTGTCGCTCCCGACCAGAAGCAGGACGGTGAGCAGCATCGCCACGACGGCTGTCGCGAACATCACCGGGTTGCGGATAAGCTCGCGTGGATCGAGCTTGCGGAAAGCGTCGCCAATCGCCGGCACGATCAGATCGGCCGTGAAAAGGGATTTGGTAGCGGTGCGGCTCATCGTGGAACCTCGAAAAAGAGAAAACCGATCATCATCCTCCCCCGCCAGGGGGAGGTGTCAGCGCAGCTGACGGAGGGGGAGGAAGCACCGCGTCCGACGGCTGGTCGCTGACCTCCCCCTCCGTCGCCTTCGGCGCCACCTCCCCCTGGCGGGGTAGGATTTTGGAGGGCGCGCATCAGAACAACTGCCCCTTCACCATCGCGAGATGATCGGCGATGGGGCCGAGCGCGAGGCTCGGCAGGAAGGTGAGGCCACCCAGCACCAGCACGATGCCGACGAGCAGGCCGACCCACAGACCACCGGTCGTCGGGAAGGAACCGGCGCTTTCCGGCGTGTGCTTCTTGGCCGCGAGGCTCCCCGCAATCGCCAGCATCGGCACGATGATGAAGAAGCGACCGATCCACATCGCCACGCCCAGCATGCCGTTATAATAAGGCGTGTTGGCGGTGAGGCCGGCAAAGGCCGACCCGTTGTTCGCGACCGCGCTGGTGAAGGCGTAGAGAATCTCCGAGAAGCCGTGCGGCCCCTTGTTGAGCGGACCCGCCAGCCCCTGTTCCAGCACCGACGAGAGCGCGGTGAAGCCGAGGATGATCAGCGGCAGCACCGCAATCGCCAGCACCGCGAGCTTCACCTCTCGCGCCTCGATCTTCTTGCCGACATATTCGGGCGTGCGGCCCACCATCAGCCCCGCGACGAACACCGCGAGGATCGCGAACAGCAGGAAGCCGTAGATGCCGGCGCCGACGCCGCCGATCACGACTTCGCCCAGTTGCATGTTGAACAGCGGGATCATGCCGCCCAACGCCGTGAAGCTGTCATGCATCGCATTGACCGCACCACACGAGGCCGCCGTGGTGATGACCGAGAACAAAGCGGACGCGGCGATCCCGAAGCGGACCTCCTTGCCCTCCATATTCCCGCCCGCGACACCCAGACCGTGCAGCACCGGATTGCCCGCCGCTTCCTGCCAATAGGTGATGGTCACGCCCGCGAGGAACAGGATCAGCATCGCGCTGAGGATCGCCCACCCCTGCCGCGTGTTGCCCACGGCCTTGCCGAAGGTCCACGTCAGGCCGAAGCCGATCACGAAGATCGACAGCATCTGGACGAAATTGGTCAGCGCGTTCGGATTTTCGAACGGATGCGCCGAATTGGCGTTGAAGAAGCCGCCACCATTGGTGCCGAGCATCTTGATCGCTTCCTGGCTCGCCACCGGGCCGAGCAGCAGCGACTGCTTGACGCCTTCCAGCGTCGAGACGTCGACCACGCCCGCCAAGGTCTGCGGCACGCCGCTCGCTATGTAGAAAAGGGTGATGATGATGCAGAGCGGCAGCAGCAGATAGAGCGTCACCCGCGTCACATCGGCCCAGAAGTTGCCGATCGTCTTGGCGGAGCGCCGCGCGAAACCGCGAAACAGTGCAAAGGCCAGCGCGATGCCCGTCGCCGCGGACAGGAAGTTGTGGATCGTCAGCCCCAGCATCTGGCTGAGGTTCGACATCGTCGATTCCCCGCCATAGCTCTGCCAGTTGGTGTTGGTGGTGAAGCTGATCGCGGTGTTGAAAGCGAGGTGATCGCCGAGCGCCGCCAGCCCTTGCGGATTGACCGGCAATATCGCCTGCAGCCGCAACACCGCATAAGTGAAGACCATCAGCGCGGCGTTGAAGATCAGCATGTGCACCGCGTAACGGCGCCAGCTCTGCTCCTCTGCGGGGTCGATCCCCGACAATTTGTAGAAGCCGCGCTCGACGGGGCCGAATATGGTGTGGAGCGGTGTGCGACGCCCTTCGTAGAGCGCGAACAGCCACATTCCCACGGGCTTGGTCAGCAGCAGCAGGATCGCGACGAAGACGGCGATCAGCGTCCATCCGGTGATGGTCATCGGTCCACCTCCGTCAGAATCGTTCGGGGCGGACGAGCGCCGCCACGAGATATAGGAGGAGACCGATCGCGGTGATCGCGGCGAGCCAGAGGTCGAGTGTCATGGCGCGTTCCCCTCACGCCATGTCGCACAGCCGGGCATAAGCGAGCGTGACGCCCACCAGCCCGAGCAACAGCGCGACCCAAAACAGATCCTGCATGTGAAAGCCCTCATGTTGAGGGCAGCCGATTAGGCGTGTGCGGCGTTGCTTAGCGAGGTCGAGGACCAGCGCGCCGCATAGTATTTGCGTATGTTTTTCTTCTCATCGTCACCCCCGCGAAGGCGGGGGCCTATCCAGACCCTTCGCGAGTAACGACAGTGGATGGGTCCCCGCCTTCGCGGGGATGACGGTAGGTTACGGAAAGAACCGGCTGATCGTATCGACCACGCAGGCCGGCTTCGCCTCACCGTCGATCTCGACAGTCACGCGCACGACGACCTGATAGCCGCCCTTCGCCTCTTCGGCCGACACGATCTCGCCGACGCCGCGGATGCGGCTCCCCACCTTCACCGGGGTCAGGAAGCGCAGCTTGTCGGTACCGACGTTGATCCCCATCGACGCGCCCTGCACCTCGATCAGTTCGGGCAGGAAGCGGTTGACGAGGCTCATCGTCAGATAGCCGTGCGCGATCGTCGCGCCGAACGGCCCGTCCTTGGCCTTCACCGGATCGACGTGGATCCACTGATGATCGTCGGTCGCCTGTGCGAACTGGTCGATGCGATCCTGCTCGATCGTCACCCACTCGCTCGGCCCCAGCGTCTCCCCCGCGCTGCCGATCAAAGCGGCTGGCGTTTCGAAGATGCGCGCGCTCATGCGTGCTGGCTCGAAACGGCGACGACTTCGCCGGTCATGTAGGACGACAGGTCGGATGCGAGGAACAGCATGACGTTGGCAACCTCCCACGGCTCGGCATAGCGGCCCAGCGCCTCACGCGCCTCCAGTTCTTCCAGCAGCCCCGGCGGCGTGACCTTGCTCAGCGCCGCGTGCATCGCGAAGCTCGGCGATACCGCGTTGATCCGCACGCCATGTTCGGCGGCTTCCATCGCGGAGCAGCGGGTGAAGGCCATCACGCCCGCCTTGGCAGCCGCATAATGCGACTGCAACGTCTGCGCGCGCCAGCCGAGGACCGAGGCGTTGTTGACGATCACGCCCGCCTTGCGTTCGTACAGGTGCGGCAGGATCGCGCGGGTCATGCGGAACACGCTGTTGAGCGTGACGTCGATCACCTTGAACCACTGATCGTCGGTCATATCGACGATCGCGGCATTGCCGCCCAGGCCAGCATTGTTCACCAGCACGTCGATGTGGCCCAGCTTTTCTATAGCGGTCGCTATCAAAGCCTGGACCTGCTCCTCATTGGTCACGTCGCAGGTCAGCACATGCGGGCGCGGCGCGCCGGCTTCGGCAATCGCATCGGCGGTCTCGTTCAGCCGGCGTTCGTGCGTGTCGGACAGGAACAGGATCGCCCCCTCCTCCGCCGCGCGCCGCGCCAGTGCGCCGCCGATGCCGCTGCCCGCCGCGGCGGTGATCAGCATGGTCTTGCCCTTCACGAGACCGGTCGGGGTCGGATAAGGCGGGGGGACGTTCTTCACAGGTCAAATCCCTTATTTGGCGCGGGTTCGGGCTTCGCGCGGCAGGCCGAGCGCGCGCTCGGCGATGATGTTGCGCTGGATCTCGTTGGTGCCGCCGTAAATCGTGTCGGCCCGCGAATAGAGAAACAGGTGCGGCAGGCGCGAAAAGGCATATTCGCCGTGCGCGTCGCTGATCTCGCCCGCCTGCCCCAGCACCTCCATCGCCAGTTCGCCGAGCGACTGGCGCCAGTTCGCCCACTGGATCTTGTAGGTGAAGGCCGCCGGGTTGCTGCCGCCATCGGCCGAGGCCGTCAGCATGCGCAGCGCGCCGTAGCGCATCAGCCTGAGGCCGATCTCCGCCTGCGCGATCTTCTGCCGGATCACCGGATCGCCCGCCGAGCCGTTGGCGCGCGCGGCTTCGATCAGGTCGTCGAGTTCATTCCGAAAACCCATCTGCTGGCCGAGCGTGGACACCCCGCGCTCGAACCCCAGCAACGCCATCGCGACGCCCCAGCCCTGCCCCGGCTCGCCGAGGATGTTGGCGGCATCGGTGCGTGCGGCGTCGAAGAAGGTTTCGTTGAACTCGGACTCGCCCGTCATCTGGACGATGTTGCGGACGGTGACGCCATCCTGATCCATCGGCACGAGCAGGAAGGACAGGCCCTTCGATCCCACGCTCTCCGGATCGGTGCGCGCGATAACGAAAATCCAGTCGCAGAATTGCGCGAGGCTGGTCCAGACCTTCTGGCCCTCGATCACCCAATCGCCGCCCTCGCGCCACGCCTTGGTGCGCACGCCGCCCAGGTCCGATCCCGCGCCCGGCTCCGAATAGCCCTGGCACCAGATATGGTCGCCATTGGCGATGGCGGGCAGGAAACGCGCCTTCTGTTCGTCGCTGCCATAAGCGAGGATGGTCGGGCCGATCAGCTCGATGCCCAGATGATTGAGCCGGGGCGGCCCGCCCGCGCGCGCATATTCCTCGGCGAAGATCACCTGTTGCGCCAGCGTCGCGTCACGCCCGCCATATTGCGCCGGCCAGCCGATGCAGCTCCAGCGCGAGGCCGCGAGATATTTTTCCCATTCGCGCCGCCGCTCGGGCATTTCGACCAGGCTTGTGACACCACGCACGTCGGCGAACGGGCCAGACAACGCCGCCGTGAGCCAAGTCGCCGCCTCGACGCGAAAAGCCTCCTCGGCTTCGGTGAACCCTAGTTTCATGCCGCGATCGCCCCCAACCCGATGATCTGCGCAATGGCTTCGCGATGCTGCGCCGAGGAACCGAACAGGGTCCGGTCGGCCTGCGCGCGCTTGAAGAACAGGTGCGCGTCATGCTCCCAGGTGAAGCCGATCCCGCCGTGCAGCTGGATCATCGCCCCCGCGCAGGTCGCATAGGCATCGGCCGCGAACGCCTTGGCCGAATGGAGCGCGAGTTCGGCATCTTCCGCGCCCTCGTCCACCGCGCACGCCGCCCAATAGACCGCGGATCGCGCCTGTTCGATCTCGACCATCATGTCGGCCAGCCGATGCTTGATCGCCTGAAAGCCGCCGATCGTCTGCCCGAACTGCTGGCGCTCCTTGACGTATTCCACCGTGCGATCGAGGCACGCCTGCGCGCCGCCCAGCGCGTCCGCCGCCACCGCAATCCAGCCCGTATGTTTTGCGGCATCCAACGCCTTCGCCGAGAGCGTCGCGATCGGCGCCCAGGTCAACGTCACCTGCGCGAGCGGCCGGGTCTGATCCATCGTCGTGCCCGCGACCACATCGACCGCATCGCGATCGGCCACCACAAGCCCGCCATCCTGCTCGATCAGGAACAGGTCGGCGATCGTGCCATGCGGTGCGAGTCCGCCCGCCAGCGCCAAAGTCGCCACCTGCCCGCCCAGCACGCGCTCGATCAGGTCGGCGCGGCCATCGGCGTGGAGCGCGCTCAGCGCCGCCTGGGTCGCGATCAACGGCACCGCCGCCACCTGCCGTCCCGCCGCCTCGGCGATGATCGCCAGCTCGACCATGCCGAGTTCGGACCCGCCGACATCACCCGGCATATGCACGCCGACGAAGCCGGTGCCCGACAGGCTATCCCACAAAGCCACGTCGCGCCCGCTGCCGTCGGCCATCGCCGCGCGGGTGCGCTCGCTCGTCGCCTCGCCCACGAACAGATCCGTGGCCGTTTCGGCGATCATCGCCTGTTCGTCGGTGAAGGCGAAGCGCATGACGCCTCAGCTGCCCCAGACGGCGCGCGGCGCCTTGCGCTGACCAAGCAACGCATCGACGGCCGCGCCGACATTGGCGGGCTCCCACTTGGCATCCTGGTCGACCGTCGGGCCGAGATCCCAGCCATGCTCCAGCGTGATCCGCCCACCTTCGAGTTCGAACACGCAGCCGGTGACATGCTTCGACTGCGGCGAGCCCAGCCACACCACCGTCGGCGCGATATTGTCCGGATCCTGCTTGTCGAAGCCCTCGGCAACCTCGGCCATCTTCTCGCTGAACGCGCCGGTGGTCATCCGCGTGCGCGCCGAGGGGGCGAGCGCGTTGGAGGTGATGCCGTAGCGGCCCAGTTCGGCCGCCTGCACCAGCGTCAGCGCAGCGATGCCGCCCTTCGCGGTCGAATAGGCCGCCTGCGCGATCGATCCCTGAAGGCCCGCGCCGCTGGTGGTGTTGATGATCCGCGCGTCGACCGGATTGCCCGCCTTCTGCTGCGCGCGCCAATAATCGACCGCGTGGCGCGCCAGGCAGAAATGGCCGCGCAGGTGGACGTGCATCGTCGCATCCCATTCGTCGGGCGTCGCCGACACGAACATGCGGTCGCGCACGATGCCCGCATTGTTGACGACGACGTCCAGCCCGCCGAACCGCTCGACCGTCTGTTCGACGATCCGCTTGGTCGCGTCCCAATCGGTCACGTCGTCATAATTGGCCATCGCCTGCCCGCCGGCGGCGATGATCTCCGCCACCACCGCATCGGCGGCCGACGTGTCGCGGCCCTCACCGCCAAGGCTGGTCCCGATGTCGTTGACGACCACGTTCGCGCCCTCGGCCGCGAAGGCGAGCGCGTAGCTGCGCCCCAGCCCGCGCGCCGCGCCCGTGATGATGACGGTGCGTCCCTCGCAGATACCCATCAGTTTGCCCTTCCCTCTTCGATCTTTTTGGCCATCTGTCGCTCGCGATAGTCCGCAACCGGCCCGCTCAATCGCACGCCGACCGCCTCGGACTTGAGGCGCGGCCTGTCCGCTTCCACCGCTTTGAGCGGCTCGGCCTCGACGAAGTCGGTCAGCGCCTCGCGCGCCAGCCGCTGATATTCGCCGTGGCCGTCATTCTTCCACGTCACCTTGTTCGGCTCGATCGACCGCACCACCGCCGCCGGATTGCCCGCCACCAGACTGCGCTCGGGGATCTGCATCCCGTTCTTCACCAGCGCGAGCGCGGCGACGAGGCTCTCCGCCCCCACATGCGCGTGATCGAGCACCACCGCGTTCATCCCGATCAGCGCATTTTCGCCCACGGTCGCGCCGTGGATGATCGATCCGTGGCCGATCGTCGCGCCGCGCCCGATCACCGTGTCGATGTCGGCCGATCCGTGGATCGTGCAGCTATCCTGAACGCTGCTGTCGCCTTCGACCACGATCCGCCCGAAATCGCCGCGCAGCGACGCGCCCGGCGCGATGAAGCAGCCCGGCCCGACGATCACGTCGCCGATCAGCGACGCAAGCGGGTGGACGTAGCTCGTCGGGTCGACGACGGGGACGATCCCTTGATAGGCATAGCAAGGCATCGCCCCACGCGATCCTTACAGCCGCTCGATGATCGTGACGTTGGCGAGGCCGCCGCCTTCGCACATCGTCTGCAGGCCATAGCGGCCGCCGGTCCGCTCCAGTTCGTGGAGCAGGGTCGTCATCAGCTTGGTGCCGGTGGCGCCGAGCGGATGGCCGAGCGCGATGGCGCCGCCATTGACGTTGACCTTGTCCAGATCGGCGTCGAGTTCCTTCGCCCAGGCGAGGACGACGCTGGCAAACGCCTCGTTGATCTCGATCAGGTCGATATCGCTCAGCTTCATGCCCGCCTTGGCGAGCGCGTGGCGCGTCGCGGGGATCGGCGCGGTCAGCATGAAGACCGGGCTGTCGCCGCGCACCGTCAGGTGATGGATGCGCGCGCGCGGCTTCAGGCCGTGATCCTTGACCGCCTTTTCGCTGGCGATCAGCACAGCCGATGCGGCGTCCGAAATCTGGCTGGAAACGCCGGCCGTGATCTTGCCGCCCTCGCGCACCGGCTTGAGGCCGGCGAGCCCTTCTAGCGTAGTGCCACGACGCACCGTCTCGTCCATGCGGAAGTCGCCGACGGGCAGGATTTCACGGTCGAACCGGCCTTCGTCGATCGCACGCTCGGCGCGCTGGTTCGACGACAGGGCGAAACGCTCCATATCCTCGCGCGAAATGCCCCAGGTGTCGGCGATCTTCTCTGCGGCGTAGATCTGGTTGATCTCCTCGCTGCCGTAGCGCGCGGTCCAGGCCGGCGATTCCGAGAAGGGGGTTTCGTGGCCATAGGTCTGGCCCGCATACATGGCGGCGGAGATCGGGATGGCGTTCATG
The DNA here is from genome assembly GCF_008274695.1 of Sphingomonas montanisoli. Lineage (GTDB taxonomy): Bacteria > Pseudomonadota > Alphaproteobacteria > Sphingomonadales > Sphingomonadaceae > Rhizorhabdus > Rhizorhabdus montanisoli. Next base: position 859,359 of record NZ_VTOU01000001.1, read on the forward strand.
TTCTGCACGCCGCCCGCCAGCACCAGATCCTGCGTGCCCGAAAGCACGCCCTGCGCCGCGAAGTGGATCGCCTGCTGCGACGATCCGCACTGGCGATCGATCGTCACGCCCGGCACCGCTTCGGGCAGGCCGGCGGCGAGCCAGCAGCTGCGGCCGATATTGCCCGCCTGCGGGCCGATCGCGTCGACGCAACCCCACACGACGTCGTCGACCGCGAGCGGGTCGAAACCGAGGCGATCGACCACGTCCTTGATCACGATCGCACCCAGATCGGCGCTGTGGATGCCGGCGAGGCTTCCCTTCTTGCGACCCGTAGGGGTGCGGATGGCGTCGACGATATAGGCTTCGGGCACTTGGAAGCTCCTCAGGCGAAGGTGGCTGCGGGGCCGATCGGCATCGACCCGGTGATCGCGCTTTCGACGCGATCGAGATGGAAGGCGCGGTCGCCCCAGCCGCCGGCGAGCGCCCAGGCGCGCTTCATCCAGAAGTGGAGGTTGACCTCATAGGTGTAACCCATCGCGCCGTGGACCTGGATCGCGGTCTCCCCGGCGGCATAAGCGGCGTCGCACGCGGCGAGCTTGGCGTGGCTGATATGGATCGCCGCATTCGGCTCGCCATGTTCGACCGCATAGGCGGCGCGCAGCACGACTGGCCGCGCAAACTCGATCGCGACCGCGATGGTCGCGCAGTGATGCTTGATCGCCTGGAACGCGCCGATCGGCTGGCCGAATTGCTGGCGCGTATTGGCATATTCCACCGCCTGCGCGAGCATCGCGTCGGCAGCACCCAGCGCCTGCGCGGCGGCGAACAGAGCCGCGCGATCGAGCAAAGCGTCGGCGCTGGCATCGATCGCCTCGCCGCTCGCCGCGACGGGCGCGAACAGGCGGCGCAGCGGATCGACGCTGTCGAGCGCGGTCGACGACGGCGCCGTGCCTATCGACAGCTGGCCGCCCTCGGCGCTCAGCAGATGCGTCGCGCCCTCAAGGTCGGCGATCCACGGATTGATTGGATGTTGGAGCGCGACCTTCGCCTCGCCGCTCGCAATCGCCGCGACCAGATCGGTCTTGCCGGCGGCGGCAAGGATCGGAAGCGCGACGAAGGCGCTGTCGATCATCGGCTCGGCCAGCCCTGCCTTGCCTGCCTCGATCGCGATCAGCACCGCCTCGACGGTGGTCAGCCCGAGCCCGCCCGCGCTCTCCGAAGCGAGCAGGCCGGGCAGGCCCATCTCGACCAGCCCCTGCGCAATCTCGGCCGAGCGGCGCGACGGCGTTTCGTCGAGCGCCCGCAACGTATCGGGACCATGCACGCCGGTCAGCCAGTCGCGAACGCCTTCGACGAGGACGGTCTGATCTTCGGTCAAACGGAAGTCCATCGACCCGCCTCCTATCGCGGCAGGCCGAGCAGCCGCTCGGCGATGATGTTGCGCTGGATCTCGTTCGAACCCGCGTAGATCGGGCCGGAGAGCGAGAAGATATAGCCTTCGAGCCAAGCGTTGATGCTGTCGTCGGCCAGCACGCGCAGCTCGGCCGCCGCGCCCAGTATCTGCATCGCCGCGCGGTGCATCGACCGATCGAGTTCGGACCAGAAGATCTTGTTCAGACTCGCCTCGGCGCCGATATGCCCACCGGCGATGATCTTCGACGCGACCGAATAGGTGTTGTAGGCATAAGCCTGTGCCCCCATCCACGCCGCGCTCACCGCTTCGCGCGCTGACGGCGGAGCGTTCGCCCCCTTTTCCTTGAACAGATCGACCAGCTTCTGCGCGGTCGCCTGGAAACGTGCGGGGCTGCGCAGCATCAGCCCGCGTTCGAACCCGGCGGTCGCCATCGCGATCCCCCAGCCGTCGCCTTCGCCGGCCAGCCGGTTGGCGACGGGCACGCGCACCTCGTCGAAGAAGAGTTCGGCAAAGCCGGTGTCGCCGTGCAACTGGCGGATCGGCCGGCGGGTGATGCCGGGCGAATTGAGGTCGAACAGCAGGAAGCTCAGCCCCTTGTGCCGCTTCGATCCCGCTTCGGTGCGGAACAGGCCGAAGCCCCAGTCGGCAAAGGCCGCGCGGCTCGACCAGGTCTTCTGCCCGGTCAGGACGTAGTAATCGCCATCACGCTCGGCCTTGCTGGTGATCGCGGCCATGTCCGAACCGGCGCCCGGTTCCGACCACGCCTGCGCCCAGATGATCTCGCCCTTCGCCATCGGCGTCAGGAAGCGCGCCTTCTGCTCGTCGGTGCCGAACTCCATGATCGTCGGACCGAGCAGGAAGATGCCGTTCTGGTTGGCGCGATTGGGGCCACCGGCGCGGAAATATTCTTCCTCGAAGATCAGCCACTGGATCAGGTCCAGCCCGCGCCCGCCATAGGCTTCGGGCCACGTGACCATGCCCCAATTGCCCGACGCCAGCGTGCGCTCCCACGCAACATGCTGGTTATAGCCTTCCTCACGCTCCAGCGTGACGAGCGGCTCCTTGGGCGCGTTCGCCTCCATCCAGGCGCGCACTTCGGCCCGGAACGCCTGCTGCTCGGGGGTGTAGGCCAAGTCCATCAGAACTTGGCCGCCTTGCCCGTTTCGACGAAGGCGTCGCGCGCCTTCTGGCTGTCCTCGTGCATGTACATTTCGAGGGTGAAGCCCTGTTCCCAGCGATAGCCGCGATCGACGTCGCGCGGCTCGAGGCCGTTCAGCGCCTCCTTGGCGATCACCAGCGCCTTGCGGCTTTTGGAGGCGACCACCGCGCAGAAAGCGCGCGCTTCCTCGACCAGCTTGTCGCGCGGCACCACCTTCTCGACCCCGCCGAGGCGATAGGCTTCCTCCGCCGGGATATTGCCGCCGGTGAAGAAGGCCGCACGCACCTTGTGGAGCGGCAGCATGCGCGACAGGTGGCTCGCCCCGCCCATCGCCCCGCGATCGACCTCGGGCAGCGAGAAGAAGGCGTCGTCCGCGGCGATGATCGTATCGGATGCGCCGCAAATGCCGATGCCCCCGCCGATCACGAACTTGTGAACCGCGACCACCACCGGCACCTCGCAATCGCGGATCGCCTTGAACGTCAGGTAATTGCCGCGATTAAGGAGCGTGATCCGGTCGGGATGCGCCTGCATCTCCTTGATATCCACGCCACCGCAAAAGCCGCGCGCCGTTTCCGCCGCGCGGATAAGGACGACGTTGACCTCCGGGTTCGCGCCCGCCGCGCGGATCGTCTCGGGCAGGCTGTTCCACGTCACGCTGTCGAAGGCGTTGACCGGGGGCACGTCGAACACGATCTCGGCGATCCGGTTCTCGATGGTCGTGGTGATCGGCATCAGTTTGTCCCCGCCAGCGCCGCGATCCGCGCACGCGCTTCTGTTTCGATCGATGCGACCAGTTCGGCGCAGGTCGGCAGATCCTTGAGCCGCCCGCCGACGAGGCCGGTCGCCATGATCCCGCCCGTTGCATCGCCGTCGACGACCGCACGCTGGATCATCATGGGAGCCGCCGCCGCCATCATCGCCTGCGGCAGCGACAGGCCGCCATGGCTGGTCATACCCTTGGCGGCCTTGAGCATGTCGCCCCACGACGCGCCGGTCTGCTTCTTCATCTCCAGGCCGGCTTCCATCGCGCGGAACAACATGCCGATGCGGCTCGACTTCTCGATCTTGCCCAGCGCCTCGTTGACGATCATCCGCTGCGGCATGCCGTCGACCTTGGTGGAGACGATGATGTCGTCGGTCCCCGCCTTCACATAGCGCGCCTTGACCTCGGCCGGCGGCGCGCTCTCCTGCGTCATCAGGAAGCGCGTGCCCATCGCGATGCCCGCCGCCCCGTAAGCCAAAGCCGCCGCCAGACCGCGCCCGTCGCCAAAGCCGCCCGCCGCGATCACCGGCACCTGCACTGCGTCCAGCACCTGCGGCAGCAGCACCGTCGACGGCACCGATCCGGTATGCCCGCCGCCCTCGCCGCCCTGCACGACGATCATGTCGACGCCGATCTGCACCATCTTCTGCGCATGCTTCACCGCGCCCACGGTCGGCATGCACAGGATGCCCGCATCCTTGAAGCGGCCGATCATCTTGGCGTCCGGGCCGCGCCCGAAGCTGACCGCGCGCACCTGATCGGCATTGGCGAGGATGATCTCGACGATCTCGGCCGCGCCCGGCTGGAACATGTGGAAGTTGACGCCGAAGGGCTTGTTCGTCCCCGCCTTCACCGCCGCGATCCCGGCGCGCACCTCGGCCGGGGTCATCACGGCGGCGGCGAGGAAGCCGAAAGCGCCCGCCTCGCTCGATCCGATCACGAGCGGCCCGGTCGCGACCCAGCCCATCGCGGTCTGGATCACCGGCACGCGGCAGCCCAGCGCGCGGGTTACGGGTGTGTCGAGCGGATCACTCACGATCAGCTGTCCCCGGCCTGCTTCTTGTTGGCGGCGGCCATGCTCTTGGCGTCCAGCCCGCCCAGGCTGTTGGTCGACGTCAGGTCGTTCTGCGCATGGGCGAAGTGGTGCATGTGGAACACCGCATCCATCGCGGTGCGCTTGCCACGCAGTTCCTCGACATGGTTGAGCGCCTGCTTGATCAGCCAGTTGCCGAGACGCGGGCGCGTCGCCAGTTCGTCGGCGATCGCCTTGACGTCGGCGTCGAGCGTCTCGCGCGTCGACAGGCGGTTGACCATGCCGAAGCTGTAGGCGCGCGGCGCGGGCATGCGCTCACCGAGGTAGAGGAATTCCTTCGCGACGCGCGGCGGCAGTTCGAAGCCGTGCGCGAAATATTCGACGCCGGGAATGCCCATGCGGCCGACCGGATCCTGGAAGAAGGCGTCCTCGGTCGCGACGATCATGTCGCACACCCACGCCAGCATCAGCCCGCCCGCGACGCACGCCCCCTGCACCGCCGCGATCGTGGGTTTGGGCACATCGCGCCAGCGGCGGCACATGCCCAGATAGACCTCCTGCTCGCGCGTATAGAGCAGTTCGGCGGCCGGCTTGTTGACGTGATCGGCCAGCAGGTGCTTGCGCTCGAAGCTCTTGTGCAGATCGCGTCCCGGCGTGCCGATGTCGTGTCCGGCGGAGAAATGCTTGCCCGACCCGCGCAGCACGATCACCTTGACCGCATCGTCATCGACCGCGCGCGCAAAGGCGGCGTCGAGCGCATAGGTCATCTGGCTGTTCTGCGCGTTGTTGAACTTCGGCCGGTTCATCGTGACGTAGGCGACCGCGCCGTCCGTCTCGTAGAGGACCGGCTCATCGGTCTCGTAGATGATCTCCACCTCTTTCGGCGGAACCAGACCCTCGTCGCTCATGCCGCGATCTTTCTATCGGCCGACGGATTATCCTTGATCACGCTGGCGCGGACATTGTGCGGATCGAGCTTCGCGATGATCGCGAGTTCGTCCGCCGTCGGCAGGCGCGTGGTGGGCACGTCGCCCTCGAGCACCAGATCGAAGCCGGTCTCCGCCTTCACCTGATCGACCGTCACGCCTGGATGGACCGACACCAGCCGCACCGCATTGTCCGGCCCGCCGAAATCCATCACGCACAGATCGGTGATCATCTGGCGCAGGTCGACGCCCGAATAGTTGGCACCCGGCACGCGCCGCGCGGGGTTATAGCCCACACTCGACACCATATCGACTTCGCCCTCGACGAAGACGCGCTTCGAATGGCCGGGGACGAACATCGAGTTCGCATGGTGGATCGTGTTGCCGGGGAAGCCGCGCGCGCCCAGCATCATCACCTTGGGCTTGTCGTACGTGCCGCCCAGCGCCGAAATGTTCATCTGACCGAAGCGATCGATCTGGTTGGGCGAGACCATCGCGTGTCGCTTGCCGGTCCACACCGCGCTGTCGAAGTAGCGCGAGAAGGGCAGGTAACCCGAAGCCTTGCGGTCGTCATAGGCACGCGGGCCGATCGGCACCGGCTCCTCGACCAGCCACGCTTCGCCGTCGGTCATCAGCAGTTCGGGCGTGTGCGTCAGCTTGGCCAGGCTCGCACCGAGGCGCGGGATCGGGCCGATGCCGGTCGCGACGATTTCGCCATTGCCGCGAAACGCCTCCGAACAGGCGACGATCAGGAGTTCAGCGAGGGTGGGATTGCTCATCTGCGCTATCCTCAGAAAATCGGGAGCGGCAGCGCCGCGATCTTGTCCGCGCCACCGACGCGATCGATGTAGCCGGCCTCGTCGGCGCCGATCACCTCGGCCATATATTTGTCCCAGCCGCCCTCTTCGGCGGCGCTGGCGGTGTAGGCCTTGAGCGCGCCCATATCCCAGCCATAGCTGGGCGGCAGCGAGCTTGGGTGTGCGCCACATTTCGCCTCGATCACGCCGTGGACGAAACAACGTTCGAAGATGTTCGCGCGGGCGTCGTCGGGGTGGCTGAAGTCCATCCGCTCGACGACTTCCTCGGCCGAAACATAGGTGCGGGTCGCCGCCTTGGCGAACCACTCGTCATAATAGGTGTCCGGCCCCAGCGCCTGGACATTGCCCCAATGATCGGCGCGCTGGACATGGATCAGCGCCGCGTCGAGCTTGAGCGCCGGCATCGCCACGAGCACCTCGCCATCGTCATAGGGCGACGTGACCGTCTTGAAACCGTTATGCGTCATCAGGTCGGTGCCGAAGCCCACCCGCGTTGGCAGGAAGGGCAGGCGCAGCGCGGCGGCCTTCAGCCCCCATTGCAGATGCGCCTCGTCCAGCTCCATCACCTCGAGCCCGCCCGCCTGGCGCGCCTTGCGGAAGTAGGGCTCCAGCGGGATCGCATCGAGCGAGACGAAGCCGAAGATCAGCTTCTTCACCTTGCCCGCCGCCAGCAGCATGCCGACATCCGCGCCGCCATAAGCGACGATGGTGAGATCCTTCAGATCGGAGCGCAGGATCGCGCGCACCAGCGCCATCGGCTTGCGGCGCGGGCCCCAACCGGCAATGCCGATCGTCATGCCGTCCGAAAGCTCGGCGACGAAATCGTCGAACGAAAGGCGCTTGTCCATTATGTCCCTGCATCCTCTTGTCATGCGGTCTTGAAGCCGCGCCTATGGAGTTCACGCTAGGTCGATAATCACCATTTGGGGAGCCGGACCCGGCCGATTACCGTCGCTCCGGAAATATCATCAAAACAGATGCGCCGAAGCCGCCTATCGAATTTTGTAAACACCGCACTTCGCATTCGGCGCTTTTTTCTCAAGGCTTCGGGCGATTGATGATCGGCCGATCGAATCGAGGGAGGATGGATATGGCGGACAGGCTGGCGGGGCGGCGGATCATCGTGACGGGGGCGGCATCGGGCATGGGCCGCGCGATCGCCCGCCTGTTCGCGGCGGAAGGCGCAAAGTTGGCGCTGATGGACATCACGCCCGAGCCGCTGGCGGCGATCGCGGCCGAAACCGGCGCCGAGCATCTGGCAGGCGACGTGTCCGACCTCGCTTATCTCGACGATTGCGTCGCGACTTTCGCCAAGGCGCTCGGCGGGATCGACGGCCTCGTCAACGCCGCCGGCATCCTGCGCACCGCACCGATCGAGGAGACCAGCCCCGCAATGTGGGACCGCATCCAGGCAGTGAACCTGTTCGGCCCGGCCCAGCTCTGCCGCATCGCGCTTCCGCATCTGAAGGCTTCCGGCCAAGCCTCGATCGTGAACATCGCTTCGCTCGGTGGCATCCGACCCAATCTCAACATGTCCGCCTATGCCGCGTCGAAGGGCGGGCTGATCGCCTTCACCAAGGTTCTCGCCGCCGAAGCCGCACCGACGGTGCGCGCCAACGCCTTGTGCCCCGGCTTCATCGCCTCGCCGATGACCGACGCACTCTATGTCGAGGATCCCTCGCGCCGCGACGTCACCCTTGCCCGCCTCGCGATGAACCGCGCGGGCACGGTCGAGGAGATCGCGCAGTCGGCCCTGTTCCTCGCATCGCATGAATCGAGCTTCACGACCGGCGCCGTTTTAACGTCGGATGGGGGAAGCTCGTGGCATTGAGCGCCCAATTTCCGTCACCCCCGCGCAGGCGGGGGCCTATCCAGTGTCGTCGCAAGCGGTGGGCTTGGATGGGTCCCCGCCTGCGCGTGGATGACGAAAGTTAAGTCATGGCCCGCGACGCGACGATCATCCTGCGGCACCTGCCGTACTTCCTCGCGGTCGTCGAGGAGGGGTCACTGCAGGCGGCCGCGGCGCGTCTCAACACCACCCAGTCGGCGATTTCACGCCGCATCCGCCTGCTCGAATTCGAGATTGGCGACGTGCCCTTGTTCGAACGCAGCGCGCGCGGGATGCGCCTGCTCCCCGCGGGCGAGGCGCTGCTGACCGAAACGCGCACCGTCCTCGCCGCGATCGGCCGGGCGAAGGCGCAGATCGATGCGATCGCGAGCGGGGTCGCGGGCCGGATCACCGTGGGCTTCGCCGAAATCCTCGGCCGGCGCACCGACATGCTCGACGCGATCCGCGAATTTGCGGGTCAGCACTCTACGCTCGACATCCAGATGAAGCCGCTCATTTCGGAAGAACAGCGCGGCGAGCTGACCGCCGGTACGATCGACCTTGGCCTGCTCTATCATCCGATCGGGGAGGATATCGCGGCGACCCTGTCGGGCAACGGGCAGGGTTTTGCGAGCGCGGCGATCCTCGACGATCCGTTCCTGCTCGCCGTCCCCGCCGCGCATCCGATTGCGACGATGGCCGAGCCCCGCCTCGCCGACCTGGCCGACGAGCCGATCATCTGGGCATCGCACAAGAAGAACCCCCGCCTCTACGATCTGCTGCAGGAGGCCTGCGACCGGCGCGGCTTCGTCCCCCGCATCGCGATGGAAACGCCGACGTCGGACATCACGATGAAGATCGTCGCGGCCAGCATGGGGATCGGCTTCGTCCCCGCCTCGCTGATCGGCCACGCGCCCGCCGAAGTCGCGTTCGTCCGCCCGGTCGACCTCGACGTCGCGATGCGTGCCAGCCTGGTCTGGCGCACCACACCCGACGGCGACCTTCCCTACCGCGTCGCCCAGCATTTCCTCGACCGGGTCTCGCACCTGTAACCACCCCCTCCACCGTTCGTGTCGAGCGTAGTCGAGACACGTTGGCTGGGTATGCGTGAACGTGTCTCGACTTCGCTCGACACGAACGGATGGAAAGAGGCGTTCGAATTTCGCGAAGCCTTCCCTTCGCAATGAGCGCTTTTTTGCGTGTCGGCACAGCGCGAAAACGCTTTCCAAAGGAGAGCGATTCCCATGAAATTCTCGATGATCTACGAAGCCCAGCTGCTCGATCCGAGCCCGGCGGAGGAGGAGAAGGTGCTGCTCGAGATGGTCGAGCAGGCGGAAGCGCTCGACGAATATGGCTTCGACACGGTCTGGGCGGTCGAGCATACCGCCCTCACCCAATATGCGCATATGAGCGTGCCCGAAACCTTCCTCGCCTTCGTCGCGGGGCGCACGAAGCGGATCGGGATCGGGCATGGCGTCGTCTGCCTGATGCCGGCGATGAACCACCCCATCAAGGTGGCCGAGCGCGTCGCGATGCTCGACATCCTGTCGGGCGGCCGCGTCCATTTCGGCGTCGGCAAGGGCGGCAGCCAGCAGGAGGCGGGCGCCTTCGGCTATGACCTCAACACGCTCCAGCCGATCATCGACGAAGCGATGTATCTCGTCCCCAAGATCCTCGCGAACGGCGAGATCGAGCATCACGGGGAGTATATCGACATCCCCCACCGCCCGATCCACCCGGCGCCTAAGCAGAAGCCGCATCCGCCGATGTACATGGCGACGACCAAGGCGGAGACTTTGGTCATGGCCGGATCGCGCGGGATCGGCGCACTGGTGATGGGCTTCGGCGGGCCGGAAGACGTGGCGAAGAAAAGCCGCATCTATCGCGAGGCTTATGCCAAGCGGAAAGCCGAGGATCAGGTCGGCTTCGTCCCCCTCGAACATCTGGCGGCCTTATGCCCCACGATCGTCTCGCACGATCGCGAGAAGGCGCGCCGCGTGGGCCTGCGCGGGCAACGCTTCTTCGCCGAGGCGCTGGCGCACTGGTATCAGGGCATGCCCAAGCCGACCGGTTACGACCTGTCGGCCGAGGAGCATCTGGAGGCGCTCGAACATCTGCGCACCGATCGCCACGCCATCATCGGCGAGGACAAGGTCGCGATGGCGCCCGACCCCGGCTATTATGGCGAGGTGCCGCATGCTTACGGCACGCCCGCCGACTGCATCGCCTATGTCCAGCGCCTGATCGACGCGGGCGCGGATGAAATCCTGTTCCTGTCGCAGATGGGCGGCGTCGAGCATGAGGCGATCATGGAAACGATCCGCCTGATCGGCACCGAGGTGATCCCGCACTTCCGCGCGAAGGGAGAGGCGAGGAGCGCGGCGTAGTCTCCCGGTCCAACCCGTCATGCTGAACTTGTTTCAGCATCCACTCCTCCGCAAGTGCGAGTTGCCAGAAAGAACGGGCCGGACGGATATATCCGGCTTTATCCGCGTCAACCTCCTAGTGGATGCTGAAACAAGTTCAGCATGACGGCCGAAAAGGAAAAGGCCGCGTCCCGAGGGACGCGGCCTTTTCCTTTTCCCCGCTAGGAGAGGATCAGAACGAATACGTCCCCGTCACCCCATAGCTGATCGGCCGCGCATAGGCGATGGCGTCGGCGAAGGCGGTGACCGAGACGCCCTGGCCGTAGCGGGTGTTGGTGAGGTTCCGGCCCCACACCGACAGCTTCAGATTGTTCTGCAGCGTGTAGCTCACCTCGGCATTCACCAGCGAATATTCGCTCTGGCGGCTCCGGTTGTCGACCGTCCAGGCGAAGCCGGAATTGTAGTAATAGGTGACGGCCGCGCCGATCTTGTCGCCGTTGGCGAGTTCGCGGTCGTAATTCACCCCGACATTGCCGGTGACCTTCGGCGTGCGGATCAACGGGTTGCCCGAGGCATTCCCCGTGAACTGGATATTGCCGCCCGCAGGCGCGGGGGCCGGCGCGAAGAACGGCGCGTTGGTGAACGTGCCATATGTGCCGTTGGTATAGGCTCCCGCGATCCGCACCCGGAATGCGGGCGTGATCCGATAGGTGAAGTCACCATCCACGCCATAGATCGTCGCGTCGGTCGCGTTGAGGGTCAGCGCCAGGCCGTTTGCATCGCGCGTCTGCAGCTGCAGGTTCTTATAGTCATAATAATAGGCCGACACGTTGAGCGTGATTTCGTTGCTCGAATGCTTGAACCCGCCTTCATAGGCCTGAACCGTCTCGGGCTTGATCGCGGGCAGGCCGAACGCCGTGGCGTTGTACAAGCCGCTCTTGAAGCCCTTCGAATAGGTGAAATAGACGTTCGACTGCGGATCGACTTCGTACACCAGCGACAGACGCGGGGTCCAACTGTCGAAGGTCGCTTCCCGCTTTGTGGTCAGCGGATTGCCCGCCGCGCGACGCTGCGCATTCTCGCGCTTTTCCTTGCTGTAGCGGACACCCGCCGTGACCTTGAACTGCGGCAACACCTCGTACGTGCCCTCGGCAAACGCCGCCCCCGCCTCGGCCTTCAGCCGGGATTCGGTGACGAGCGCACCGTTCGACAGGACCGGATTGAAATCCTTCTGATGGAAATAATACAGCCCGCCGAGCCACTGGAACGGTCCCGGCTCGGATGAGGACAGGGTGAATTCCTGCGTGAAGACATTCTCGTTGATCGTCACGTTGACGCGGTTGATCGCCGCCGCCACGCGATCCTGATCGGTGAAGGATCGGTGGTCGGTGTTGCGGTAGGCGGTCAGCGACTTCGCCACCACGCCATCGAAATCGTGCTGGATCTCCGCGCTGCCGCCCCAGCCCCAGCTGTGCGCGAACGGATCGAAGGTGAGCGCCAGCTTGTACGGATCGCTCGGGATGAACGCGCCCACCGACGATGTGGCGCGCGGGCCGCTGCCGATCGAACGGATCGAGATGCCGGTCGAATCCTCGACCCGTCCATAATCGCCGCTCAGCGTGATGCTGGTCGCCTCGCCCGGCTCGAGCAGCAATTTACCGCGGATATTATATTCCTGGTAGGTCGACAGATCGGTGTTGCGCAGCGCGTCCTTCGTGAAGCCGTTATCGTCGCGATAATAAGCGGCAAGGCTTGCGCTGATCCCGTTGGTGATCGGCCCGGACAGATAGCCGCCCACCCTGACCTCGTCGAACCGGCCATAAGAGGCGGTCAGCTTGCCGGTCAGCGTGTCGGACGGCTTCTTGGTGTTGACCAGGATCGCGCCGCCGGTGGCGTTGCGGCCGAACAACGTGCCTTGCGGCCCCTTCAGCACCTGGATCGAGTCAATGTTGACCAGATCGAACACCGCGAAGTTCTGGCTCGCGATATAGACGCCGTCGACATAGACCGCGACGGGCGATTCCGCGCCGCCCGCGACGATCGTCGTGCCGATGCCGCGGATCGTCGCCTGCAACTGCGCGCCGGTATTCTGGATCGTGATGCCCGGCGTGATCATGGCCAGATCGCGCGTCGCGGTCGTGCCGTTCCGCTCCAGCTCGGCCGCGTTGAACGCCGTCACCGTCAGCGGCACGTCCTTCAGCTTTTCCTCGCGGCGCTGTGCGGTGACGATGATCTCGTTATCGCTCGCCATTTCGGCCGGCGCGGCGGGTGCCTGCGCCCAGACGGGGGCGCCCGCCGCCAGCGCTATCGTGAGCGCCGACCATGCGACACCGCTCTTCACGATCCTGTGCATCTCTCCATCCCCTCTTCTGGTCTTTCGCCACGTTGTTTCCGTGGCGTGCTTATCCGCAGACCAGTATCTTCGATTGGGCGGAAGGAGGGAGCGAGAAAATTCGATAGGCTCGTTGCGGGCGTCGCAACCCTGCGCGCGTTCAGCCCAGCATCGCCACGCTGCGCAGGATCAGCCGCACCAGTTCGGCCTGCCGCCCGACGCCGACCTTGGCGAAGATCTTCTTCGAATAGCTGCGCACCGTGCTTTCGGTCAGGCCGGTCTCCTTCGCCGCTTCGGCCAGGGTCAGCCCCTGCGTCAGCAGCGCGGCCAGGTTCGCCTCCGACGGCGACAGATCGAACAAAGTCGCGATCAGCTGCTCGAACGATCCGCTGCGCCCTGCGTCGGTCGCATAGACCACGACCGCCGGCCCCAGATCGGCGGGCGCGCGCCGCTCGCGCCGGATCGCGCGGACGAGGATACCGAGCCCGTCGGCGCGATCGTCGACGCAGCGGAACGCCTTGACGAAGTCGCTTTCGGGATCGGCGATCCGCGCCGCCAGCGCCTTGTCGATCGTCTCGCGGAAGCGCGCGCCGTCGCTGCGGCCCGTCAGCGTCAGCCGCCCGTCCATCACGCGGAAGGTCTCGCCGCGATCGATCAGTTGCTGTGCCGCGCCGTTCGCCCGCACCATCCGCCCGCGTCCGTCGATCATGAACGTGCCGATCGTCAGCCGGTCGAGCGCGTCGGTCAGCACCTCCAGCTCGGATTCGTCGCGATAGATGCGCGAGAACAGCGCCAGCGCCTGTTCGAAATGCGGGCGCAGCGCCGCCATGAAGCGCTTATGCTCCTCGCCGAAGCGCATCCCCGATCCCGAATGGACCAGGCCGATATTGCATTCGAGCCCGCCCGGCTCGGTCACATACATGCCCAGCGCCTGTTCGATGCCGTAGGGACGCATGACGGTGCGGTAGAACTCGCTTTCCTCCAGCGCCTCGCGGCTCGCCACCTCTTCGAGCAGGACGATGTCGCCCGATCGGTGGAGCGCGTTGCGCAGCGGATCGAGATGGCCGATCTCGGCGTGGGCATTGCCGATGTCGCGCGCTTCCTTGCCGTGCACCGGTGGGGTTTTGCCCCACAGAACCATCGGCGCCAGCCCCTTGCGGCTCAGTTGCAGCGTGATCGCCGCATTCTGGCACCCGACCAGATCGACCAACGTCGACAGGAACCCCCGCCACGGCACGGGCTCGAGCGGCCCGCGATAGAGCGCCATCACCAGATCGTCGCTGATCGCGAGCGTGTCGGAAATCTTCTGCGCCATCTTCGTCCCTCCGCAGCTCGCCTTCTCGATCCTCACCCGCCAGGGGGAGGATTAGGAGGGTCAGCCCTTCGCCAACCCCAGATAGGCGGGCACTTCGCCGCCGCCATGCACCGCCAGTTCGGCGCCGCTGACATAAGCGGCCTGATCGGAGGCGAGCCACGCGACCGCATTGGCGATGTCGGCGCCCCACGCCATCCGCTTCATCGGCAGCATGTCCGATATGCGCGCGACCCCGGCGGGGCCGCCATAATGATCGTCCTGCCCCTCTTCGGCCTCGACCAGCCCGACGATGATCGCGTTGACGCGAACCTTCGGGCCCCATTCCATCGCCATGCCGCTGGTGGCGCTGAGCAGCCCCGCCTTGGCCGCGCCATAAGCGACCGTGCCCGGCGAGGCGCGCTTGCCCGATACGCTGGCGATGTTGATAACCGATCCGCCCTCGGCCTGCCCCACCATCACCGCATGCGCGGCACGGGCGAGGTAGATCGGGCCAAGCAGATTGAGGGCGATCACCCGCTCGACCAGCTTGGCCGAACTGTCGGCCAGCCCGACATTGGGCGATCCGCCCGCATTGTTGACGAGCAGGTCGAGCCGCCCGAACCGCTCCTTGACCTGCGCGACCAGATCCTCGGCGACCTGCGCGTCGCGGATGTCCGCCTGAATGAAGACCGCGCCGCCCTCGTCCGCCGGCGCCGTGCGACCGCACACCACGACGCGCCAGCCGTCGGCCAGCAGGCGGTCGGCGGTCGCCTTGCCGATCCCGCGTGTGCCGCCCGTAATCAATGCCACCCGGCTGTCGCTCATCATCCTCGCCTTTTCCGTTCGGCCTTCGCTCTGCGGACGGCCGCCCGGCCCGTCTCTCCCCATTTGGGGAGCGAGCCATTTTCATTGTCGGCTATCAAAGCGGCAAGCCCCCGCAGAGGCAAGCGCAACCCGATCGCAGGACAGGAAGACCCCGAATGAGCATCGAGACCAACAAGCAGATCGCAATCGCCTTCCTGCGATCAATCAGCGCGCGCAATCCCGACATGGCCATCGCCGCGCCCGATTTCAGCTTCTGGATGCCCACGCGCGGCCTGCTCGACAAGGACACCTTCCTCAAGCTCTCCGCCGGCCTCCAGTCGATGCTCGCCGAGCCGATCACGTTCGACATCGCCCACGTCACGGCGGAGGAGGACCGCGTCTCGATCGAGGCGGTCGGCACCGCGACCCTCATCGACAACACGCCCTTCCGCAACGATTACCACATCCTGTTCCTGATGCGGGAGGGCAAGGTCTCGCAGATGCGCGAATATAACAACTCGATCGTCGGCGCCGAAGCCTTCGGAAAGAAACGCCAACCGGCTTGACATTTTACCGATTTGGTTATATATCTGTTTCCAGATTAGAAACCGAATCTGCTTAGAAGAAGGCCGACGCCGGTGCCCACCACAATCCCAACGAGCCAAACCAACCAACTCCGACCGCGCCTTTTGCCTTTTATCTTGGGCGGCAAGATGGGTGGCGTCGTGACAGTGTCCAACAGTTCCCCGAGAACCGGCTCGACCATTTGCCTTTCTCCGTTGGCTTTCTCGATGCACTCCCCATCATGCGACGGTCTTTGAAATCCGCAACACTCATAATCCTCCCCCGCCAAGGGGAGGTGTCAGCGTAGCTGACGGAGGGGGAGGACGGCGGCTCACTAGAGGTCTCGCGTCCTCCCCCTCCGTCGCCTTTGGCGCCACCTCCCCCTGGCGGGGGAGGATTTAAGAGGAAAAACCAAAAGCCACAAAAGCCACAACCATTGTGGCCTTTCACCTTCATACGGCGACAGCCGCCACTTTCCGCCGATCGATCGCCGAGCCGAAGAAGAAGCACAAAACGCCCGCCAGATAGAAGAGGTTGAGCGTCAGCATCGCCCAGCGCAGCGAATGCTCACCACCGTAGAGGTCGCTCAGCACGCCGACCACATAGGGCCCGCCGCCATAACCGAGCAGGTTCGCCATCACCATCTCGATCGCGATCACGGTGCCGCGATAGTGCGGCGGGGTCAGGTTCAGGAGGGCGGCATAGCTGATGCCGAGGAAGGCGTAGCAGAACAGGCTGTAGCCCATGATCGCCGCGATCGTCATACCCACCGTCGCGGCCAGCACCGCCCACACCGAGAAGAGGCCCGTAATACCGGCGGCAACCGCGCATAAAAACATCATCCGCCCCGGATCGCCCTTCGCCAGCCGATCGGTGATCGTGCCGGTGAAGATCAGGCCGATCCCCCCGCACACGCCCGATCCCAGCGCGATGACGAGGCCCGCCTGCTTGATGTCCAGATCATGCTCGCGCATCAGGAAAGGCGCGAACCAGCCGAGCACCCCGGTGTTCGCCGCCGCCAGCAGCGCCGCGCCGACGATGATGCACATCACCCGCCCGTCGCGCCGGATGAAGCCGAACGCATCGGCCAGCCGCTGCCGCCAGTTGCCCGAAAAATCGAACTTCTTCGCCTCCTGCGCCCCCCGTTCCGGCTCGCGCAGGAAGAAGAGATAGGCGATGGCGAGCGGGATGCCCGGCAGGCCGGCGGCGACGAACGCCATCCGCCATCCATATTCGGCAACGATCCACGCGCCGACCAGAAAGCAGAGGAACGAACCGAGCGATATCCCCGTCTGGAAGATCGCCACCGCGGTCGCCCGCCGTTCGCGCGGAAACATGTCGGTGATCATCGACACCGCGGTCGGCGACGCCCCCGCCTCCGCCGCGCCCACGCCCACCCGCGCGAGCAGCAGGTGCGCATAGCTGTTCGCCAGCCCCGCCAGCGCGGTGAGCGCGCTCCACAGCGCCAGCACGATCGCGAGCAGGTTGCGCCGGCTCATCCGATCGGCGAGCAGACCCAGCGGGATCGCGGTGATCGCATAGACCATCCCGAAGGCAAGGCCGGTCAGCATCCCCAGCTGGCTGTCGGTCAGCCCGAACTCGGCCTTCAACGGCTCGATCACCAGCGACGCGACCCGCCGGTCGATCTGGTTGAGCGTCATCATCGCGGTGAGCAGGGCCAGGCCGAACCAGGCGCGGCCGCGCGACATGCTGGGGGCTCGATCGGGGGTCATGGCTCTCCGTTCGGACGCATCGAAACGGCGTCTCTCTGGCGCGCAGGCTATGGAGTGCGGGGTCCGCGCACAATTACCGAAAAGACATGGCGGACATGCGCAAAATCGAAGCGCCGCTTGCCCAATCGGCAGTGGCCGCGTCACCCCACCCCGCATAGTCTGACAGGCAAGAACGAGAGAGGATGAGCATGGCAGACCGCATCGTGCGGATCGGGGGCGCGAGCGCCGCCGCGAACGACACATCGTTGGGCGTGACGCAGTTCCTCTCGGCCGAACCCCCGATCGATTATATGGTGTTCGATCTTCTCGCGGAGTCGGTCGTGGGCCGGATGGGACGGCTTAAGCTCGCCGATCCGAACGCGGGCTATGTCGCGGGCTTCATCGACCGGATGATCGGCCCGCACCTGCGCGCCATCCACGAGCGCGGCATCCGCGTCATCGCCAATGCGGGCGGGGTCAATCCGGCGGCATGTGGCGCGGCGCTGCGCAAGGCGATCGCGGCAGCGGGCGTGCCGCTGACGGTCGCGGTGGTCGACGGATCGGACCTGAGCCACGTCCTCCCGCAACTGCGCGACACGCCGGAGATGTTCACCGGCGCGACCCTCGGCGACGCGCTCGACCGCGCCGATCCGGTCCTCGCCTTCACCGCCTATCTCGGCGCGCTGCCGATCGCCAAGGCGCTGGCCAAGGCCGCCGACATCGTCATCACCGGCCGCATCGTCGACAGCGCGACAGCGCTCGGCGCGCTGATCCACGAATTCGGGTGGGATCTCGACGATTTCGACAGGATGGCGGCCGGCACGCTCGTCGGCCATCTGATCGAATGCGGAACGCAGGTGACCGGCGGCACCTTCACCGATTGGCGCGCGGTGCACGACTGGGCAAACCTCGGCTACCCCATCGCCGAATGCCGCGCGGACGGCAGCGCGGTCATCACCAAGCCCGCGGGCACCGGTGGCCTCGTTTCGGTCGGTACCGTCGCCGAACAATTATTGTACGAGGTCGAGGATGCTTCGGCCTATCTCGTCCCCGACGTCGCCTGCGATTTCAGCGGCGTGACGCTCGAACAGATCGCCCCCGATCGCGTCCGCGTCTCGGGCCCGAAGGGCCGATCGCGCCCATCGACCTACAAGACATGCCTCACCTACGATTATGGCTGGCGCGCGATCTACGCGATCCCGATCGTCGGGCAGGAGGCAGCGGCCAAGGCGACCTATCTCGGCGAAAGCCTGATCGCGCGGACCAGCAAGATGCTGCGCGACCGCAACTGGGGCGAGTGGACCCGCACCTCCGTCGAGGCGATGGGCAGCGAAAGCAGCTTCGGCCCGCATGGGCTGGGCGGCGGCATCCGCGAGGTCGTCGCGCGCTTCGCGGTCGAGCATGAGCGGCGCGAGGCCGTCGAGATGTTCATGGCCGAAGCCTCCGCATCACAAATGGTCGTCGCGGGCGCGACGATGCCGCTCACATCTTCGGTCGCGATGGTCCAGCATCTGCAGAGCGTGCTGGTCGACAAGGCGCACGCGACCATCACGATGGAATATGATGGCGTGACTGAGGAGGTGCCGGTCCCCACCGACGGCGCCTTCGACCGTGCGAGCATCGTCCGCACCGACGTCCCGCAGCCGCAGGGCGAGGCGGGCGCGACAGTCCCCCTGTCGAAACTCGCGTGGGTGCGTAGCGGCGACAAGGGCGACCTGTTCAACCTCGCCGTCATCGCGCGCGATCCGCGCTTCGTGCCGTGGCTTGCCGCGTCGATGACCGAGGCGAAGGTCGGCGCCTGGTACGCGCATCTGACCACGAGCGGAGAGGCCGTCCCCGCCGCGCGGCATTATGTGCCGGGCCTCCACGCGCTCAACTTCCTGATCCGAGAGTCGATGGGCGGTGGCCTCGCCGCCAACATCCGCTTCGACAGCCCCGGCAAGGGCAATGGCCAGATGATCCTCGATTTCCCCGTGGCGGTGCCGCACGCGCTCGCCGCAGAGCTGGGCTGACGCGACATGGACAATCTCGACTATCTGATGACGCGGGTGAAAACGCCCGAGACGCGCAGCAGCGTGCTGATCTCCTCCTCGCCTTTCCTCAATCATGCCGGCCTGCGCGATTGGGTGGCGACCCATTATCTGCGCAAGAACGGCCCCGATCGCGGCAATGAAGGCGACACCGCCGACGGCCTGATCCCCGCGCTCAATAGCATGACCGACGTTCCGAAGATCGAGCGGCTGATCGACGAGGAGCGCGAGAAGAATCCCGCCTTCCGCGACTGGGTCGACGAAGCGTATATCGCCCCGCATTCTGCGGACTTCTTCAAGGGCTATCCCGAGGGCAGCTTCGGCCACCGCTACTGGAGCGTGATCGACGGCGGCTATCAGCCCAACCTCGCGCGCGAGATGATCGTGCCCAAATCGCGCTACGAATTCATCCGTTTCCGTTTCGGCCAGATCCACGATTTCGAGCATCTGATCGCGGGCGGCGGCTTCAACACGCTGGGCGAGCTGATGCCCTATTTTGTGCGGCTGTCGAACGTCCACCGGCATCTCTCGTCCGAACTGGCGGGGGAGCTGACGCGCTTCTACGTTCTCGGCGGCTATCGCTTCCCGGTGCGCGCGGGGCTGCATTATCCGCAAATCTACATGACCGTGCTGGAGTTGCAGATGCGCGGCATCCGGATCGGGCTCGAGTCCGACCCGATTTTCATGGCGAAGTTCGAAGACGTGCTGCACCTGCCGCTGCCCGAGGCGCGCGCGGCGCTGGGCGTCCGCCATGCCGAGGATCTGGATACCGAGGAGGCATCGCGCATCTTTGACGATCGGGGTGAGTGATAACCTGAAGTTATCACCGCTCGACCAGACGATATTGGATCGCTTGAGAAGCGAGGCGCAGGATCACGGCATGAGCAACATCGCCACCCTCGCGGCGCCACGCGCCAGCACAGTCACCATCGAGCCGACCGGCGAAGCCTTCGGCGCGATCGTCCACGGGATCGAGTGGGACGAGCCCGATGAGGCGACGGTGTTCGAAATCACCCGCGCGCTGCGTCGCCACCTGCTGCTGGTGTTCCGCGGGCAGGAATCGCCCAGCCACGACCAACTCGATACCTTCTTCCGCCGCTTCGGACGCCTGATGTCCGAAACCTATGACGGCAGCTTCCATTATTCGACCTTCAGCGCGGACGAGGCCGAGCAGATCCACCGCACCGATCACTTCAACTATGTCGTCAACACCGATGACGGGCAGACCGAGCTCGTCTGGCATTGCGACCATTTTCAGCGCCCGCAGTATAAGGTGCTAAGCGTGCTGGAGGCGATCGAGTTTGGCCAGGGCGCGGTGCCGACGATGTTCCGCGACATGTACACCGCCTACGAGATGCTCCCGCTCGAAAAGCGCGGACCGCTCGAGCACAAGCAGACCGTCAACCTCGATCCGCGCAAGCGCGACCTGACCAAATGGCCGCGCCTTGCGGATTCGATGCACCCCGTCTTCGCCAGCCACCCCCACAGCGGCCGGCGCACGCTCTACGTCAACGAGTTCACGCACCGCATCGCCGGCATGCCGATGGAGGAGAGCGACGCGGCGATCGCCGACCTGCTCGCCCATGCCGAGCGGACCGCGCCGGTCTACACCCACAAATGGCAGGTGGGGGATATCTGCATCTGGGATAATGTCGGCCTGCAGCACCGGCGCGACGCGATGGAATCGGGCGTGCCGAGGCGACTGCGCGTCTATGAAGGCGTGGCGGAATAGGAGGGCGACATGGCTGACATCGACACCCTTCCGCATCCCGTTCCCGAGCGCCTGCGCCGTTACATGGGCGCGATCATGGATGCCGACGCGCACGAATATACCCCGGTCAACATGTGGGAGGAGCAGTTCGGGTCGGTCGTCCGCCCCTTCGTCGACGCGCATCTCGACAGCAAGATGCCGATCCGCGCGCATGTCGACGCCGATGACGCCCCGATCGACGCCGATCAGGTGTGGAACACCAAGTTCGCGAAAGCCCCCGGCGCGTTCGACTTCGATCGCCGGCTGGAGGTGATGGACTATACCGGGGTACGCCGGCAGCTGATCTTCCCCGGCAGCGTGGGCCTCTACGGCGCGAGCTTCTTCTTCCGCGCCGAAGGCTTTCCCGACATGTATCGGGGCATCACCGGCGACCGGAAGGGTTATGCGCTGCAGATGATCCGCGCGCATAACGACTTCGCGCTGCGGGTCGCGCGCGCCAGCGATCGGCTGCGCATGGTCGCCGTCGCGCTCGCCCCCGACGTCGACAGCCTGATCGCCGAGGTGAAGCGGCTGATGGACGGCGGCGTGCGGGCGGTATGGCTGCCGAGTGCCGCGCTCCCCGGTGGCGTTTCCCCCGCGCATCCCGACCTTTATCCTTTGTGGGACATGCTCCAGGCCGCCGACGCGCCCGTCCTCGCGCATGTCGGCGCGGACTTCGAGTTCCTGACGACGGCCAAGTGGCGCGACGCGCCGGCCTTCGTCGGCTGGAAGGCGGGCGAGGAATTCCAGATGGACCCGTGGACGCTCTCCACGCTCCATCTGCCCGTCCAGAACTTCCTCGCGACGATGGTGCTGGGCGGGGTGTTCGAAGCCTTCCCAAACCTTCGCTTCGGCGCGTGCGAGGTGACGGCGCAATGGGTCGGCCCGCTCGCGCAAAATCTCGATTTCTGGCACGCGAACAGCCGCAAATTCTCGCTCGGCAACATGGAAGGCGCGCTGCCGATCCGGCTCCAGCCGTCCGACTATATCCGCCGCAACACCCGCTTCTCGATCTTCGATATCGAGCCGGTCGATACCTATATCGAGCAGTTCAACATGCCCGAACTCTATTGCTACGCCAGCGACTATCCGCATCCCGAAGGCGGTCGCGCGCCGATGGCGGATGTGAGCGGCAAGCTCGCCAAGTTCGACGAGAGCATCACACGCAAGGTGTTCGTCGAAAACGGAAGCTGGCTGCTCCCCGACTGAACGACACACCAAGCCCCGCCAGAGGGCATACAGGAGACGATATGAGCGACGGAGAGGGGATACAGACTCGTACGGGGCCACGCGCCTGGTGGGCATTGGCGGTCCTCACCCTTCTCTACACGATGTCGCTGATGGACCGGCTGGTCATCGCGTTGATGTTCACGCCGATGAAGGAAGATCTGGGGATCACCGATTTCCAGCTGGGCCTCATGCACGGCCTCGCCTTTGCCCTGTTCTTCGTGGTCTTCGGGATGCTGCTCGGCTGGGCATCGGATCGCTATTCGCGCCGCTGGCTGATCTTCATCGGGGTCAGCATCTGGTCGGTCGCGACCGCCTTTTGCGGCCTCGCCGCGACGATCTGGCAACTCGTCCTCGCGCGCTTTGCGGTGGGTGCGGGCGAAGCCGCGCTCAACCCCTCGGCCTATTCGATCCTGAGCGACGAATTCCCGCCCGCGCGGCGCGGCCTTGCTTTCTCGGTCTATGGCGCGGGCAGCCACGCGGGGGTCGCCTCGTCGCTGCTGCTCGGCGGCCTGCTGTTCGGGCTGCTGCCGCGCCACTTCAACATGCCGTTCGTCGGCGAAGTCGCAAACTGGCAGGGGATCTTCATTTTCCTGGGCCTGCCCGGAATCCTGATCGGTTGCCTGATCTGGACCTTGCGCGATCCGCCCCGGCGCGAATGCCTCGACGAAGCCAAGCCCGACTGGCGCGAGGCGCTGGCCTTCGCCAAGGGCCGCTGGCGTTTCCTGGCCGGCCACTTCCTCGGCTTCGCGCTGCTCAGCGCGATGGCCAACGGCTATAGCGCGTGGACGCCGAGCTACCTCGTCCGCAACTTTCACCTGACCCTGGGCGAAGCCGCGACGATGATGGCGTCGATCTCGGTCGCGTTCGGCATTCTCGGCACGATCGTGTCCGGGATCGTTGCGGACAGGATGATGGCGAGGGGGCGGCAGGATGCGCACGTCCTGCTGTTCGCGATCATCGCCGCGATCCAGATCGTGATGCTCACGCTGGCGGCGATGGCGCCGTCGCTCGTTTTGCTCGCGATCTGCCAGGCGATCTTCGTGTTCCTGACCGGATTCACTGGCGTCGCGGTCGCCGCGATCCAGCTGACCACGCCCAATCAGTATCGCGGACAGATCTCCGCCGCCTACCTCTTCGTGTTCAGCCTGCTGGGTTACGGGGTCGGCCCTACATTGGTCGGCGCGATCGCGACTTACGGATTTGCGGATGATCTCAAACTCGGCTGGGCGATCGCGGTGGAGGGCTGGATATTGCTGCCGATCGCGGTGATCGCGCTGGCCAGTGCAATGCGGCCGATGCGCAGCGCGATGTCCGACGCGCTCGAATGGCGCGCCACGCTCTGAGAAAGGCCTCTATGGACTGCCCCACCATCCCCCACGTCGCGCTGGAAAGCGCGCGGACCTATGGGGACAAGATCGTGATATCGACCCCGGGCGGCGAAGCGATCGGTTATGCCGAACTGGCCCGGCGGATGGAGGCCGCCGCCCGCGCCTTCATCGCGGCGGGGGTGAAGCGCGGCGATCGGGTCGCGATCTGGGCGCCCAATCTCGACCGCTGGATCGTCGCGACTTTGGGCCTGCAGGCGGCCGGCGCGGCCGTGGTGCCGCTCAACACGCGCTACAAGGGCCGCGAGGCCGCCTATATCCTGAAGAAGAGCCGCGCGCGCATCCTGCTGACCGTCGGCAATTTCCTGGGCAACGACTATCCGGCGATGATCGCGGGGGAGGACGTGCCCTGCCTCGAACGCGTCGTCCTGCTCGACGACGATGAAGCGCCGAACGGCTGGGCGGCGTTCCTGAAGGAAGGCGAGGGCGTCAGTCGCGAAGCCTATGAGGAACGCCTCGGCAGCCTCGACGGCGAGGATGTCTGCGACATCCTCTTCACGTCGGGCACCACCGGCAATCCCAAGGGTGTCGTCACCACCCACGGGCAGAACATCCGCTGCTACGACATCTATTCGCGCGGCCTGGGCCTGACGAGCGCGGACCGGCTGCTGTCGATCAACCCGTTCTTTCACAGCTTCGGCTACAAGGCGGGCTGGCTGTGCGCGATCCTGCGCGGCGCGACCCTGTTTCCCGTTCTCAGCTTCGACCCCGCCAAGGCGGTCGACATGCTGGAGGAGCACAAGATCAGCTGGCTCCCCGGCCCGCCGACGATCTTCACCTCGCTGCTCGACAGCCCGCGCGAAGGGCGTGACCTCTCGTCGCTCCGCCTCGCCGTCACCGGTGCGACCACAGTGCCGACCGTGCTGATCCAGCGCATCCTCGACGATCTCGGCTTCGATCGCGTCGTGACGGCTTATGGCCTCAGCGAAACCTGCGGCACCGTGTCGATGTGCGAGCCGGACGACGATATCGAGACGATCGCCCACACATCGGGCCGCGCGATCCCCGACATGGAGGTGCGCACCGTCGGCGTCGACGGTCGTGACGTTCCGGCGGGCGAGCCAGGCGAGATCTGGGTGCGCGGGCCCAACGTGATGCGCGGTTATCTCGACGATCCGGTCGGCACCGCCGAGGCGATCGTCGAAGGCGGCTGGCTGCGCACCGGCGACATCGGGGTGATGCGCGCCGATGGCTGCATCAGCATCACCGATCGCGCCAAGGACATGTTCATCTGCGGCGGCTTCAACGTCTATCCGGCCGAAATCGAGCAGATCCTGATCCAGCATCCCGAAGTCGCCGAAGTCACCGTCGTCGGCGCCCCCGACGATCGGCTGGGCGAGGTCGGCCATGCCTACATCGTCGCCCGCCCTGGTGCTGCGAAGGATGCCAAGGCGCTGATCGGCTGGTCGCGCGACAATATGGCCAATTATAAGGTGCCGCGCACGATCAGCTTCGTCGAAGCCCTGCCGCGCAACGCATCAGGCAAGGTCGAGAAGTTCAAGTTGAGGGATGCAGGATGACCGGACGACGTGATTTCCCCGAAGGTGCGGTTCTGGTGTTCGGGGGCAGCGGCGGGATCGGCAGCGTGATCGCGCGCAGCTTCGGCGAAGCGGGCACCAACGTCGCCGTCACCTATCGCAGCAACGCCGCCCGCGCCGACGAAGTGGTGAAGGAGATCGAGGGGCTGGGCGTCCACGCCGCCGCCTTCCCCGCCGACGTCACCGATCGCGCGCAGATCGAGAAGGCGATCGCCGACACGGTCGCGCGCTTCGGCCGGCTCCACAGCGTCGTCTTCGTCGCCGGTGCGCTGCCTGTGCAGGATTACATCACCCAATATTCGGACGAGGCCTGGCACGAGGCGATCGATGTCGAGGTCCACGGCTTCTACAATGTTGTGCGCGCCGCGACTCCTGCGTTGAAGGCGGGTGGCGGCGGATCGTTCGTCCATCTGGGGTCGGCCGGCGACATCGCCTGGGCCAATCGCGACGGGCTGTCGGTGGTCCCCAAGGCCGCGAACGAGGCGCTGGTGAAGGGCGTCGCGAAGGAGG
Organism: Sphingomonas montanisoli; assembly: GCF_008274695.1. Taxonomy (GTDB): domain Bacteria; phylum Pseudomonadota; class Alphaproteobacteria; order Sphingomonadales; family Sphingomonadaceae; genus Rhizorhabdus; species Rhizorhabdus montanisoli. The sequence goes on from NZ_VTOU01000001.1 coordinate 884,800, forward strand.
AAGGCCGCTTCAACATCCGCGCCAACTCCGTCCTGATCGGCGTGATCGAGGCGGGCATGTTCCTGAAGTTCAAGGAACAGGGCGTGTTCGACGATGCATGGATCAAGGCGACCTATGCGCGTCAGGGACTCAAGCGCCTCGGCAAGCCCGAGGAGGTCGCCGACGCCGTCGTCTTCCTCGCCTCGAACCGCGCAAGCTACGTCACCGGGCAGCAGATCGCGGTGGCGGGCGGATACGGGATTTGAGTGAAGAACTGCGCTTCGACGGGCGTGTCGTCCTGATCACCGGCGGCGCGCGCGGCATGGGGCGGGCGCATGCCGAACTGCTCGCGTCGCGCGGGGCGAGCGTGCTGATCTCCGACGTCGGGATCGATCTCTACGGCAATGGCGGCGATGACAGCATCGTCGCCGAGGCGGTCGCTGCGATCCGCGCGCTGGGCGGCACTGTGGAGGGCCACAGCGCCGATCTGATGCAGGAGCAGGGCGCGCGCAATGCGGTGCGCCGCGCGATCGACCTGTTCGGGCGGATCGACGCTTTGGTCCACAATGCGGGCTTCACCTTGGGGTCGATGCCGTTCGAGGGCGAAAGTCTCGACCGGCTCGACAAGCAACTCGGCGTCAACGTCCGCGCGGGATACGCGCTGGTGCAGGAGGCGTGGCCGCATTTCCAGAAACAGGGTGGCGGCAGCGTGATCCTGACCGGATCGACCGCGATGTATGGCCTGCCGCGCAGCACGCCTTATTCTACCGCCAAGGCCGGCTATCTCGGCCTCGCCCGCGCGCTGGCGGAGGAAGGGGCAACGCAGGCGATCCGCGTCAACGCGATCGCCCCTGCGGGCGCGACCCGGATGTCCGATAACATGCCCGCCTCCGCCTTCCGCGACTGGTTCACCGCGACGATGCGGCCCGAACGCGTCTCGCCTCTGGTGGCATGGCTGGCGCACCCAGACTGCACGATCAGCGGCGAGACCTTCGTGGTCGGCGGTGGGCGCGTGGCGCGGACCCTGTTCTCGGAGACCGAGGGCTATGTGAACCCCGCGATGACGATCGAAAGCCTGCGCGACAATCAGGATGCGGTGATGAGCGCCGATCGCCAGCGGCCGATCCCGACCTTCCAGAGTTCGATGGACATCGCGATGGAGCTGTTCGGCTTCGATCCAGGCGGCGATGCGATCGGCTTTTCGGGCAAAGCCGCCTCCTGACATGCCAGAAGCTGACAGACTTCATATTGTCGACACGCAGGTCCATCTCAACCGGCTGAGCGACGACTGGATCGGCGCTGATCCCGACGCCCTGATCGCGCGCGCCATCGCCGCGATGGACGCGGTGGGCATCACGATGGCCCTGATCGACGAGCGCGCCGCGCCCGACATCCTCAACGATCCCGATCCCAACGCCACCCCCCTGCCCGGCGGCGCGCAGCGCTTCGCGCACCCCTTCGCCGATCGCGCGGTGGCGGCGCATCCGACACGATTCGCAATCATCGCCCGCGTCGATTGGCGCGATCCCGCGATCGACGATCGGATGGGCGAGTTGAAGGCGAGCCCCGGCGTCGTCGCCACCCAGATCGCGCCAACCTTGCGCGACACCGATTGGGCCGCATTCGAAAGCGGCGGCTTCGATCCCTATTTCGCCGCAGCCGAGCGTGCAGGACTGCCGCTGTTCGCCTTCCTGTCGGGCCGGGTCGACACGATCATGCCCTATCTGCGCCGCTTCCCTGGCCTGACCGTCACCCTCGACCATTGGGGCTTCCCGATGCCGCACGAGGATGCCGTGCGCGGCGAGCAGCAACTGGTGCGCGTGCTGGCGCTCGCCGAACATCCCAACCTCCATATCAAATGGTGCAAGGGGCCTCTGTTCGTCGCCCCCGGCCCCTATCCGCATATCGAGATGCACGGCCCCATGCGCCGGATGATCGACGCCTTCGGCGCAGACCGCATTGTCTGGGCCAGCGACATCACCCAGGCGCGCGGCCGCTACACCTGGGCCGAGGCGGTTTACCAGATCCGCGACTGCGCGGTGCTGACCGACACGGAGAAAGCGGCCGTCCTGGGCGAAAATGCGCGGCGGTTGCTGCGGTTGCGCTAGGCTGCCAAGCCGAAGAACCGTATCGCATTGTCGTGGACGATCGGGCGATATTCGGCCTCGCTCAGCCCGCCGAACTGCTGGGCCATCACCGCGAGCGAATCCGGCCAGGTCGTTTCCGAATGCGGATAATCGGTCGACCACATGATGTTCTTGCCCCCGGGCAGGTGGCGATTGAGGACGCCGACGGGATCGCGGATGAACGATCCATAGACGTTCTGATCCATGTAGAAGCTCGGCCGCTCCTTGAGATCGAGCTGCAGCCAGTGGCGCTGGTTGTCGTAGATGTCGTCCATATATTTGGCCATCCACGACATCCAGCCGACCCCGCTTTCGATCGATCCGAAGCGCAGGCTGGGGAAGCGATCGAAGACGCCGCCGAAGATCATGATCGAGATCGGCTCGGCCATGCACAGTTTCGACATGACGAGATTGGGCAGGAAGCGGGTCATGTTGGGCCGCGCGACGCGGGCGCCCAGATGGATCGTGATCGCCATGTCGTGATCGACGCACGCCTGCCAGAAGCGATCGAACTCCGGATTGTCATATTGCAGGTCGCCGTCGGGATCGCCCGACAGCGCCAGCACCTGCGCCGCGAAACCGCCGCCCGCCGTGCCCTTCTTCGATTGCGGGAAAGCGGGGATGTTAACCGCCTTCAGCCCGCGTTTGGCCGCATCCTTCAGCATCGCGATCGACTGGTCGATGTCCTGCATCGGCAGATAGGCGACGCCCACCAGCCGTTTCGCGTCATAGGCGCAGAAGTCGGCGAGCCAGCGATTATAGGCGTCGAAGCTGGCGATATAGAGATCGTTGTCGAGCGCGCCGAGCGGCCCGCCGCCAAACAGCACCGCGCGGCCCACGCCGTCCTTCGACATATCCTGCAGGCGTGCGGCCGGTTCCCAGCTGCCCGCCTGAACGTCGCTCTGCCGACCGTTGGGACGGAAATTGCGACCCTGCCCGACCGTCGTCGCCTGCAGGTTGAGCGGCTTGCGGCTGCCTTCGAACACCACCCAGTCATGCGCCTCGCCCGGTGCACCTTCCTCAATCTTCGGCCCGCGATCCTTGAAGGCGGCGGGCAGATAATCGTCCCAGAAGGTCGGCGGCGGATTCACATGCGCATCGGCGTCGATCAGTTCCAGCCCGGCCATTTGCTCTCTCCCAAAAGCTCGGTTTCGCCGCGATCCATGCGGGGCGCGAAAGCTCCTGTCAATGATTCCACAATTTCTTTTCGAAATATCGAGAACATTATCTACCCGATCCAGTGGCGCTCGGTTGCGGTGCTTGCTACGCCGTTGCGATATGGCCAAATCCGCTCCCGCTCCGCACATGTCCCCGCCGGTCGCGCGGGCCGTCGCGGTGCTCAATTTCCTCGCCAGCCATCCCGAACAGGCGTTCACGCTGACGGAGATCGCCAAGTCGCTGAAGATCAGCAGCGCGACCTGCCACAACCTCCTGATCTCGCTGACCGAGGCCGAATTCGTCTATCGCACGATGGGTAAGACCTATGTGCTGGGCCCCGCGCTCGCGCGGATGGCGCAGGCGTCGCTCGCGCCCGCGCTGGTGATGCAGGTCGCACGGCCCGAAATGCGGCTGCTCGCCGACGAGTTCGACGTAGTCTGCTCGGCCTATCAGTTGCTCAATGGCGAGGCGGTGATCCGCGAGCGCGCTGCCGCGCTATCACACGTCAACTGGAATGCGCGCTATCTGGTGGCGACGCCGACACGCGCGCCGCTGGGGGGCATCTTCTACGCCTGGCAACAGGACGAACTCGACCGCTGGATCGCCGAGGCCAATCCTCCGCTCGATGCGGCGGAGCGCGATCGCGTGCTCGCCTCGCTCGGCTTCCTGCGCACGCATGGCTATACGTTCGGCGTGCGCACCGTGCCGCTGGACGACGAAGGGGTCGCCCATTCGCTGCAGAACCGCCCCGAAATGACCGACTATGCCCAGTCGGCGATCGTGCCGGGTGACAGCTACAACCTTGCCTACGTCACCGCCCCTGTGTTCGGCGCACCGGGCAAGGTCGCGTTCGGCCTCAGCCTCGCCGGGTTCGTCAAGCCGATCGCCGGCGACGCCGTGATCGCCATGGGCGAAAAGCTGCGCGCCGCCTGCGACCGGGTCGGCGGCTTCATCGCTGGACGGGCCTTATAATCCTCACCCCCAGGGGGAGGTGTCAGCTTTAGCTGACGGAGGGGGAGGACAGCGACCAACTCCGGATCATCATATCCTCCCCCTCCGTCGCCTTCGGCGCCACCTCCCCCTGGCGGGGGAGGATGAAGTTTAGGCCAGTTCCGCCGGCACCTTGATCGGCATTTCGAGCAGTTGCTGGGCCATGCCCTTCGCCGCGCTGTCGACCTTGGGGGAGACGAGGATGCCGCCGTCCATCGAGTCATGGACGACGAAGTTGATCGCGTTGAATCCCGGCACGTCGAACATCGTCACGCGCGGCTTCACACCCTCCGGGTAGAGATGCCCGAACCACTGGCCGACGCTCTCCGGGGTCAGAGCCGCGCGGATGTATGGCAGGTATGCATCCTTGCGCGCGATCGCGGCGACGTTGAACAGATTGCCCTTGTCGCCGCTGCGTCCCCAGGCGAGCTTGATCAGCGGCACTTCGGCCCAGCCCGCGCCCGCCGCAACCGGTTCGGGCCGTGTCGGCCGCGCGATCGTGGCGGGGTCGAACGGATGCGCCTCGGCCTTGGGCATCACCATAGTCTTGCCCGCGACCGTCACCTTCACCTCGACATTCGCCTTGGGCACGAGGAACAGGAACAGCTTCGACAGCGGCACCAGCGTCCGCCCGCTCGTCGCGGTCGCGCCCGGCGCCATTGCGGAGGTGGTCGCGCTCGCCTCGCGCAGGAACAGTTCGACCGGCGCCTGTTCGGCATGATCGACCGAGGCGCGCATCATCACCTCGCGCGCGCCGCTGTTGCCCGCCGGGCCATAGGCGAATTCCGATCCGATCATGTCGACGTCGGCGCGATCGAACTCGGCGATGTTGCGCCCGCGCAAAATCTTGCGCCCGCGCTCGACCAGCGCCTCGCCCATCCTTTTCGCCTTGGCGGCGGCGTCCATGCCGATGATCACCTGGCTGTAGGTGCCGCGCCAGCCGATCGGATAGCTCGCGACGCCCTTATAGCTGTCGGTTGCCGGATAGCCGCGCGCGCCCGACACCTTCACCTTGTCCTTGCCCGCCTGCTCCAGCTTCACGTCGGAGAAATCGCAGACCACGTCGGCGACGATATAGGCCTGCGGATCGCTGACCTCGTACAGCAGCTGCTCGGCGACGGTCCCCACCGACACCAAACCGCCCGTCCCCTCTGGCTTGGTGATGATGCACGATCCGTCTTCGGAGACGTCCGCCAACGGGTAACCGATGTCGACCCAGTCGGGCACGTCCTCCCAGTCGGTGAACGTCCCGCCCGTCACCTGGCATCCGCATTCGAGCAGGTGGCCGACCAGCGTTCCCGCCGAAATCTTGTCCCACTCATCGGCCTTCCAACCGAATTCGTGGATCAGCGGGCCGAGGCCCAGCGCGCTGTCCGCGCAGCGCCCCGTCACCACGATGTCCGCCCCGGCATCGAGCGCGGCGGCGATCGGGAAGGCGCCGAGATAGGCGTTGATGCTGTCCACCTTCTCGGGGAAGCCCGCGCCCGAGAACATCTCCTTGATGCCGCGCATCTCCTCACCACGGCCGGTCAGATTGTCGCCCTCGACATAGGCGACCTTCAGGTCGACGCCGCGTTCCTTGAGCAGCTTTTCGACGAAGGCCGCGCACCCCTTCGGATTCATGCCGCCCGCATTGGCGATCAGCTTCACCTTCTTGGCGACGATGTCGTTGAGGTTGTTGGCGATGTGGACGGTCGCGAAATCGCGCATGTAACCGCCGTCGGGATCGACCGCGAGGCTGCGCGCCATCATCCCGATCGTGCCTTCGGACATGAAGTCGAACATTAGATATTGCGGCGCCGGATCCGCCGCCAGGAGCTGCGCGACCGAGAGGGTGCTGTCCGAGAAAAAGGCGGAAGCCCCGCCAATTCGTACCGTCTTGGACATAACTCTCTCCCTTGTTGGTGACGCGATCTGCCGTCGCACAGCCATCTATAATCCATTCCACCTTTGCCGATAGCGGGGGGCGGCGCAACTTCCGGAATGGCGTAGGCTCACCACTCCGACTTGCGCGGAATGCATCACAGCCGCATCCCTCCGGCCAACGATAAGGGAGAGAGGTGGATGGTCACGCTGGTCCTGCAGGCGCGCGCGCCCGATGCGAAGATGCTCGCGCATCTCAAGGACGGATGGCCCCCGGTCGACGCGCTGCTGGCCACCGCGAGCGAGCGCACCGGCCTCGACGACTTCGGCGATCCCGATTTCAAGGTCGGCCTCGCCCGCCTGCTCCAGAGCCTCGATGAAGACGCGCAGCTCGACGAGCCGTCCCGCATCGGCGTGCTCGACGTTCTCGTCCGCCGGCTCGTCAGCCGCCTGCGGGTCGAGGCGTGGCACAGCCAGCATCAGTCGGCGGACATCACCGATCCGATCATGATAACCGGGCTGCCGCGCACCGGCACGACCGCGCTCGCCAACATGATGTCGCTCGATCCGCAATTCCGGGCGTTGCCGCCTTGGGAGCAGATCGACCCCTGGTACACCGAGTTCGCCGGCGACAAGGAAAACGACCCGCGCCGCATCGCCACGATCGAGCGGCAGAGCAGCTTCGTCGCGGCCAACCCCGACCAGATGGCGATGCACCTGTACGAGATCGACGCAACCGAAGAAGATCACGACATCATCGGCCTCGGCTTCATGGCGCAGCACAACACGTTGCCCGTGGGCGGATATCGGACTTGGTGGCGCGCGGCCGATGCGCGGCCAGCCTATGCCTTCCACAAGAAGGCGCTGCAGATCCTGCAGGCGCATCATATGCCCCGCCCCTGGCTGCTCAAGGCGCCGCACTACAAATTCCATATGGCCCAGATCGCGGAGGTCTATCCGGATGTCCGCTACGTCTTCACCCACCGCGATCCGGCCAAGACGCTGCCGTCCTACATCAGCTTCGTCACCCACTTTTATCCGAAGGGCACGGTCGACCGGATCGGGATGCCGGTGATCGCGAACGAGATCTACACCCACCTGTTGGAAGGCATGAAGACCGCGATGGCCGATCGCGACCGGCTGGGCGAGGATCGCTTCGTCGACATGAGCCAGAACGCGCTCAACCGCGATCCGATCGCGACGCTGGAGGCCACCTATGACGGCCTCGGCCTGCCCTTCACCCCCGCTTATGCCGATGCGGTGCGCGCTTATTCGGACACCAACGCCACCGGCGCGCACGGTTCGCACAAATATACCGCCGAGCAGTTCGGTCTGACACCCGAGCGCATCCGCTCGGACTTCGCTTTCTACATCGATCGCTTCGGCGACCAGATCGCCTGAGGAGATAGAAAATGACCGAGACGATCCTCGCCACCCCCGGCCAGCGCGAGCGCGAAGCCCTCGCGCTCAAGATCCTTGCGAGCCAGCCGATGCAGGACGCGCTCGCCCGCGTGCGCAAACTCTACGCCGACCACGATCTCGGCAAGACCGCGGCGGGCAAGGCGTCGATCGAGCGCGCCTCGTCGCATTTCGCGATGACGGCCGCCCTGTTCGCGACGATCGAGGATTCGGACAATCCTTATCTCCTCTGGTCGACCTGCGCCGAACATCAGTGGATGGGCCTCGACGTACCCGGATCAGGCTATGGCCTCGACAACCCGGACAATATCTACCGCATGGCGCAGGTCGATGGCGGGGTCCGTTACGAGATCAAGGGCCAGGTCATCGGCAAAGCGCCGCAGCAGCACACCCTCGTCCTCTTCCGCTCGATCCCCGGCATCACCCAGGCGATGAACGAGAAGGGCACGATGGCCGAACTGTCGGGCACCAGCAGCGACACGCTGGAGATCGCACCCGACGGCAGCTTCACGATCACGATCGACAGCACCCCCGCCGACGGCCGCCCCAACCACATCACGACGCCCGCCGACATGAAGGGGCTTCACCTGCTCGGCCGCGATTCCATGTCCGACTGGTCGGTCGAGCGCCCCGTCCGCCTCGACATACGCCGCCTCGATCCACCCTCGGGTCCGGGCCTGGGCGACGAAGCCGCGCTGGCAAAGCGTGCGGCGGAAATGCTCGATATGATCACGCCCTACTGGCTCGCCTGGGTCGTCAGCCATGTCTATGCGCGGCCGGTCAACGAAGTGCCGCAGCCGTGGCTGCGCGTCACCGGCTGGGGCTGCACCCAGCAGGGCAATTTCAAGCTGGGCGCCGACGAAGCCTGGGTGGTCACGCTCGACGCGATCGGCGCGCGCTACTTCAACTTCCAGCTGTGCGATCCCTGGTCGGTCGCCCGCAACTACGTCACCAAGCAGAGCAGCCTCACCGGCGACCAGGCCGATCGCAACGCGGACGGCACCTATACTCTGGTGATCTCGGCCAAGGATCCCGGCGTCCACAACTGGCTCGACACCGACGGGATCGATGCGGGCACCTATCAGGTCCGCTGGCAGGGGCTTCCCAAGGGCACGACCTCGACCGACGGCACGGTGCGCAGCGCGAAGATCGTCAAGCTGGCGGATCTCAAGTCGGTTCTGCCCCCCGAGACGCGGCACCTGACCCACCACGAGCGCAAGGCACAGCTTGCGCAGCGTGCGAAGGACTATGCGAACCGGGTAGCCTAAGCGCCCCAGCCGTCGAGAAAGTCTCTGAACAGCCCAAGCGCCCGCGACGGCGTCGGCGGCCAGGCCAGGCGCAGGGTCGAGCGTATGTCGAGATCGGCGATCGGGCGCAGCACCACGCCGGGTGGCTCGCGCCCCGCATTGGACGCGCGGACCACCGCGATCCCCAGCCCCGCCGACACCGCATTGAGCGCGGCTTCGGCGCTCAATATCTCGACCGCGACATGCGGCTCGACCCCCGCCGCACGCCACGCGCGATCGAGATCGGCGTGGAGCGCGGGCGACGAATCCCCCGACGGCCATATCAGATCCTCGCCCGCCAGATCGGCGATCCGCAGTGTCGCCGCGCCCGCCAGCGCATGATTGTCGGGCAGCGCGATGACGAAGGGATCATCCTGCCGGATTTCGCGGCTATGCGCCCACGCCGGATCATCCTCGGCGATATAGAGGATCGCGGCGTCGACCTGTCCGGCCTTGAGCGCGCTGAGTTGCGACGCCGATCCCATCAGGCTCAGCGTCACGCCGATTTCGGGATGGGCATCGCGAAACGCCCGCAGCGCCCCCGTCAGCCCGGCCGATCGCATCGCCTGCTCATTCGCGCCGATCGTCAGCAGTTCGGGCGCGTCGGCGGCCGCCCGGCGCAGATCGCGCACCGCCGCGTCGAAGCCGTCGAGCAGCACCTTCGCCTCGCGCGCGAAAGCCTTCCCCTCGGTGGTCAGCACCACCCGCCCCTTGCTCCGTTCGAACAGGCGCACGCCCAGGCTCGCCTCCAGATCCTGGATGCGTTTCGACAGCGCGGGCTGACTGATGCGGAGGCGCACCGCCGCGCGCTGGAAATTCTCCTCCTCCGCCGCGATCGCGAAGAAGGGGAGATGGCGGATCAGCGAGGCTACCAGCCGGTGCCTCCCATGATCGCCGCGCCCTCCAGCAGCAGGCCGTGGCCCAAATCGTTGAGCATACGCCGTTTCAGATCGAGCGTCAGCGCGACGCGCGAGTAACGCAGCATCTGGGTCGGCTTCTTCCCCAGCATCCGCGCCAATTCCCACGCGCGCGGCAACAGGTCTTCGCGCGGCACCACCTCGGCCACGAAGTTGAGCCGCTTCGCCTCGGCCGCGTCGATCACTTCACCGGTCAGCAAAAAGTATCGCGCGCGGTTCGGCCCCAGCAGCATCGGCCAGATCACATGCACGCCGTCCGCCGGCACCACGCCGCCGGGAACATGCGCATGATCGGCGAAGGTCGCGCCCTCCGCCGCCACGACGATGTCGGAGAGCAGCAGCAGTTCGGCGTGGATATGCGCCGCGCCATTGACCGCACCGATCACCGGCACCTCGATATCGAGCAGGTTGGTGAGGAGGTCTTTCCCCTCCTTGTAGATGCGATCGAGGAAGGCCGCGTCCCACGGTTCGGGATTTTCGAAGTCGGCCGGATCGAAGCTGTCGAGAAAGACGTCGCCCGTCCCCGTCAGGATCACCACCCGGTTCTCGCGATCGCGCCCGACCGCATGGAAGGCGTCGCCCAGTTGCTCGTGGATCCCGCCCTGGCTGAAGCCCCACAATGCGGTGCCGCCATTGCGGTGGATCGTCATTTCGAGGATCCCGTCCTCGCGGCGGAAGCGGATGTCGGGGAAGCGATCCTGATAATCGGCAAGCTTCGTCATGCGGCGGCTCCCATGTCGTTGGCGCCCGCGGCGTGGAGCGCGGCGCGATAGCCGTAGATCATAGAGGCGCCGATGCTGGCGCCCGCGCCCGGATAGCTATGCCCGAACACCGACGCCGTCGAGTTGCCCGTCGCGTATAGGCCGGGGATCGCAGAGCCATCGGCGCGCAGCACGCGCCCATTCTCGTCCGTCATCAGCCCGCCCGCCGTGCCGACGTCGCCCGGCACGATCCGCACAGCGCGGAACGGCCCCTTCTCGATCCGGCCGACATTGGGATTGGGCTTGAGGTTGTAATCGCCCTGCCAGCGATCATAGGCACTGCCGCCGCGTCCGAAATCCGCATCGACTCCGCTGTCGGCGAAGCCGTTGAAGCGGTCGACCGTCGTTCGCAACGCCGCGGGATCGAGCCCGCATTTGGCGGCCAGCGCCTCGATGCTGTCCGCCTCGATCATATAGCCGCTGTCGATCCATGCCTGGGGCGGCTTGCCGTTGACGTTCGCCCAGCGCCACTTGTCCATCAGCTGCCGGTCCATGATCAGCCAGGCGGGCACGGCGGGCACCACCTTGTTGCGTTCGTACATCGCGATGCCGATCGCCATATAGCTGGTCGATTCATTGACGAAGCGCTGCGCGGTCGCATCGACCATGATGCAATGCGGCTTGGTCATGTCGAACGGATGCATGCCCAGCGCCCCGCCCGGCATCTCCGATGCAGGCACCCACCAGCTTTCCTCCATCAGCGCGGTCGCCGCGCCCAGTTCGATCGCCGCCTCGATCACCTCGCCGGTGTCGCCCGGATTGGCGTGGCTCCACGATCCGTCGTTCGGCTGGCGCTGCTCGGCGCTGCGCAGCTTCGCATTGTGCGAAAAGCCGCCGGCATTGATCAGCACGCCGCGCTCCGCCCTCAGCCGCTTCTTCGCGCCGTCGACCGTCACCTCCAGCCCCGTCACGCGGCCGTCCTCGACGATCCAGCGGTCGATCACCGTCTCGAGCCAGATCGGGATATCCTCGCGCAGCCCGATCTCGAGCAGCCGTCCCTGGATCGCGCTTCCCGCGCCGACCAGGTCGGCGCCCAGCGCGTTGCGGATCATGCGCGATCCGACGCGCAGCATCATGCCGACGCTGGCCAGCGTGCGCCCGTTCTGCCCGGCATGCCCCGCCTCGTGCATCATCATCGGCGGAAAGACGGTGCGGCGCAGCTTGTTGCGCCACGCGCCGAGCTTTCGCACATCGAAGATCGGCGCGACCAGGGATCGGCTGCGCGCGTTTCCGGCGGGCTTCTGGCCTTCGTGATAGTCCGAATAGCCCTCGGCATGGACCCACTCCATGCCCTTGGCAATCAGCTTGTCCATCAGGACCGGGCCGGTGGCGAGATAGGCTTCGCGCCGCGCATTCGACGACGCCGGCCCCACATCGCCGACGCAGGCGTCGAGATAGGTGCGCGCCGATTGCGGATCGTCGGGCACGCCCGCTTTCTTCGCCACCGAATTGTTGGGGATCCAGACCACACCGCCCGACATCGATGTAGAACCGCCGAAAAACTCGGTCTTCTCGATCACCAGTGGCTTCAGTCCACGGTCCTTGATCGCGATCGCCGCCGGGATCGCCGCCGCCCCGCTGCCGACGATGATGAAGTCGAACGCCTGTTCGTCCACGTCTCTCTCCGCTTTTGGCTTGTTTGCGATCAGCCTAGGTCAAGCGGCCCCTTATGCAAGATCGGCGACGTGCGTTCCGGATCGGCGTGTAGTCACTGGCCACGACCAGACAGGATATGCCCCCAAAGGGGCCTTATGCGGGGCATGTCATCGCCCTATGGTGCTAAGCGCCCGATTTGGCCTATCATCACCGCATGTTCGAACAGTCGAGGCCGTAAAGTGGACATGCCGGCCGCATCGGCCCAGCCACCTATCAATCTGTCCCGGATATTGCGCGACGTCGTATCGATCGGCGCGCAGTGGGTGCGCGTGCGCGTCGACCGGACGGGCGGATTCAGCATGCCGGCATCGGATGACGTGACCGTGCATTTCGTCATCTGGGGTACGTTGCAGTTGACTGTCGCCAATGGCGAACCGACCGAGATCGGCGCAGGCGGCTGTGCGCTTCTGCCGCAGGGCATTCCCCATGTCGCCCGCATCGGCAGCGGCCCGATCGAGCCGCTGCGCTATTTCGACGAGATCGAAGACCACGACATATTGCCCACCGTCGACGTCGGCGAGATTCGGGGCATCCCGACGGCGGTCATCCTGATCGGCCGGCTGCGCGTCGACTGGCCGGCCAGCATCCCGCCCCTGCGCATGCTGCCGGGGATCATGCTGGGCACCCGCGCCCACCAAACCGACCCGGCAGCGGCGACCAACGCCTCGCGCGCGCTGCACCATACATCGCGCGAGCCGGGAGCATCGATCTCGCTGACGCGCTATGCCGAGCTGCTGCTGGTGCGCGAACTGCGCGACTTTTTCGTTGCGCATCCAGGGCTGCTCAATCCGGGCGACGCGGATGCCGCCGCGGTCGCGCAGGCGATGGAGGCGGTGCGCACCGATCCCGGCCGCCCCTGGTCGGTCGAGCGGCTCGCACGCCATGTCGGCATGTCGCGATCGGGCTTTGCCGCGAAATTCCGCGCGATTCGAGAAGAAACGCCGATGGATTCGGTCGCGCGGCTACGGATGGACCTCGCCGCGCGGCTGCTGGGCGAAGGACGGATGAAGGCGAAGGAAATCGCCGCGCGGGTCGGCTATTCGTCCGACGCCGCCTTCGTGCGCAGCTTCACACGCCATTTCGGCCTGTCGCCGACCAATTATCGCAAGAAGTTGCGCGAGGAGGCCAGCGTCACCGAAGCGGACTGGCTGCAGCCGGGCTAATGTCCTCCCCCCGCAGGGGGAGGATTTAGATCGCGATCAGTTCCGCGCGCCTTCGAGCAGGCCCTTGAGGTTGGTGCTCATGATCTGTTCGACCTGGCCCATGTTCAGGCCCTCCAGTTCGTCGACGAAGTCGAGCGGGGTGGCCGTGCCTTCGGGGTGCGGCCAATCGCTGCCGAACAGGATGCGCGACGTATCGACATGCTTGGCGAGCTCGAGGAAGTTGTCCTCGGCGAACGGCGCGATGAAGATGTGCTCGTGGAACGCCTCAACCGGGTGACGCTTGAACTTCTGCGGCATCTTGCTGTGGACGTAGTTGAGCGTCTGCAGCAGCGAGGGCACCCAAGTCGCGCCATTTTCGACGCTGACGACGCGGACGTCCTTGAAGCGATCGAACACGCCGTCGCAGATGATCGCGGCCAGCGTATCCGAAATCGCGCGATCGATCGTGCGCAAGCACTCGACCAGCGGGCTCGGTTCGAACGGCAGCCATTCGCCGCCGCCGGTCCACATCTCGATCAGCTTGTTATAGTCGGTGTCGGCCGCGTGGATCGACACGAAGATCTTCGATTCGTTGATCCGCGCCCAGAACGCGTCGAATTCGGGCAGGCCCATCGAGCGCGAACCGCGATAGCCCGGCACCGGGGACGGGCGGATGCAGACGGTGCGCGCGCCTTCCTTCAGGATCCAGTCGAGTTCGGCGACCGCGCGATCCATGTTGGCGAGCGAGATGATCGGCACGCCGAACATGCGGTTGTCGCGCGCGAAACCCCATTCCTCGCTGGTCCAGATGTTGAGCGAATGAAGCGCATCGTGCAGCAGGTCGTGATTGTACGACATGCGGTTCTCGATCGCCGAAAACAGCGTCGGGAAGAACATCGCGGCGTGCACGCCCTGCTCGTCGAGGACGCCCATGCGGTCCTTGCCGTAGCGGAAGCTGTCGGGCGGGCTGATCGGCTTGCCGCCCATTTCGCGGATCGTCTTACCTTCGGGGTTCTTGCCCTTGTAGTAATCGAGGTGCGAACCTGGTGCTGCGACGCGCTCGAAGGTCGGGTTCGGCATGTACTGTGAAATCTGCCCTCCGATGGCGAGCTTCTTGCGCCCCTCGACAGTCACGAACTGCAGTTCGCCCTTCCACTTGGCGGGCAGGTTGCGGAGGATCGCGTCCTCGGGTTCGTAGAAGTGATTGTCCGCGTCATAGACGGGGAAGGGAAGCATACGGTTCATCGGTCATCTCCGTGGGCCGGCTGGGCGCATGAAAGCGCATCGTCACCCGTTCGCCCTATTATGGTCGGGCATTCGTCTCCACGGTTCGACGCCTGCTTCCACAAGCACGGAACACCCCGGCCTGCGTTTGACAGCAGGCCGCGCCGACGCGGAAAGCCCGATCGATTTTCCAGGATATAGCATGAATCTCGATCTGACCGAACAGCAGACCATGATGCGCGATACCGCGCGCCGCTTCTTCGAGGATGAAGCGGGGCCAGAGCATGTCCGCGCGATCGAGCCGGCGCGGTTTTCCGCCAAATTGTGGCGCGCGGCGACCGTTCTCGGTTTCCTGGGCGTGCGCGTGCCCGAAACGAAGGGTGGGCTCGACGCCGGCCTGCTCGACGCGGCGTTGCTGTGCGAGGAAGCCGGGCGGCAACTGGCGCCCATTCCGGTCGAGGATGGCATCGCGGCGGCACGCCTGCTCGCGACCGTCGGCGCCGACGCGCTGCTCGAGGGAATGGACAAGGTACCCGTCCTGCTCGGCGCATATGAGGCGGGCGGCGATGGCGCTGTAATCCTCCACCTCGACGGCGACCGCATCCTTGCCGGCGATGCCGTGCTGGCCCAAGGTGCCGAGGCCGTCCGTGCCTTCGAAGCCGCGACGATCGAGCGCGGCCTGCTGCGCGCGAGCTGGCTGATCGGCGCGGGCGTCCGCTCGCTCGAACTCGCATCGGACTATGCCCGCGAACGCTCGCAATTCGGCCGGCCGATCGGGTCGTTCCAGGCGATCGCCCACCCGCTGGCCAACAGCGCGACCGATCTGGAGGCCGCCCGCCTGCTGCTGTGGCGCGCGATCTGGTCGATCGCCGAGGGCACCGACGATGCCGCCGCCCTCCCCGCGATGCTCGAATGGTGGACCGCGACCAGCGCCCGCACCGCCGTCCGCCGCGCTTTACGCACCTTCGGCGGCTATGGCCTCAGCCTCGAATATGATGTCAGCCTCTATTTTGCGGCGATCCAGCATCGCGCGCTGATCGGCGGCGATCCCGAGCGGCAGCTGGCCGAAGCGGGCGACCGCCTGTGGGCCGGCGTCAGCCCCGCCCTCCCCGATGCGGGCGATCCGGGCATCGACTTCGGCTTCGGCGCGAAGGCCGAGGCGCTCGCCGCCCGTGTCCGCGCCTTCTTCGAGGCGGAATTCACGCCCGAGCTGCGCGCCAAGGCACATCATGGCACCGACGGCCACGATCCCGATTTCCACCAGAAACTCGGCGCGGCGGGATTGCTCTTTCCCGATTGGCCCAGCGAGTTTGGCGGCGAAGATGCCGGCGGGCTGGAGATCACCGCGCTCGGCCGCGTGTTCGAGGAATATCGCTGGGGGCGCATCCCCGTCGGCATCACCAATATGGGCGCCTACATGACGATGAAGTTCGGCTCGCCCGAACTGAAGGCCGAAATCCTTCCGCGCCTGCGCAGCGGCGAGGCTCTGTCCTGCCTGGGCTTCACCGAACCCGAGTCAGGTTCGGACATGTACGCCGCCCGCACCCGCGCCGATCGCGACGGGGATGACTGGATCATCAACGGGCAGAAGATGTTCACCACCGGCGCGCATCTGGCCGACTATGTCCTGATGCTCGCGCGCACCGATCCGCAGCAGACCAAGCATCGCGGACTCACCATCTTCCTGGTGCCGCTGTCGCTGCCCGGCGTCGCGATCCAGCCGGTCCACACGATGCAGGACGAGCGGACCAACATCACCTTCTACGACAATGTCCGCATCCCCGACCGCTACCGGCTGGGTGAAGTCGACGGCGGGCTGCAGGTGATGGCGGCGGCCATGTCGATCGAACATGGCGGCGAGGGCTATCATGTCTTCCACTACAGCCTGATGGATGCCGCACTCACCTGGGCCCGCACGCCGGCTTCCGACGGCGCGAAGCCGATCGACGACCGCGCGACGCGCGCACGCCTCGCCAAATCCGCCACGCGCCTCGCGCTCGCCGACGTGCTGAGCCGCCGCGCGACCTGGGCGGGCGAAAATGGCAAGGCGACGCGCTGGACCGGGCCGATGGCGAAGATGTTCTCCACCGAAATCTTCGTCGAGGACGGCGCCGACCTCGTCGCCCTCACCGCGCCCTACTCCCTCCTCCACGCCACCCCCGCGCTGGCGGAGATCGAGGAGAAGCAGCGCCAGGCGATCGGCCAGACGATCTACGGCGGCACCAGCGAGGTCCATCGCGGGATCATCGCGGAACAGGCGCTGGGGCTGCCAAGGGCGAGCTAAAAATCCTCCCCGGCACGGGGAGGGGGACCGCGAAGCGGTGGAGGGGGTTCGCCACAAGCGACAACGCCCGCCTCAAGCCCCCTCCACCATGCTGCGCATGGTCCCCCTCCCCGTGCCGGGGAGGATCTAGAAAATCAGGCCCGGCCCCCGATCACCGCCTGCACGGTCGACACCATCTTCGCCTTGTCCCGCTCATTATCGAACAGGTGCTGGCCAAGGATGCCGATCGCGAACGGCGTCACCGCATTGGGAACGCGCAGCGGGCAGGCGATCGAGTCGACCTGGACGCTGTCGTTGCGCTGGCAGAGCGCGAAGCCCCGCGCGCGGATGCGGCTGACCCGGTCGATCAGTTCCTTCATCAACGACGGCGCGCGCGGGCCGATGCCGATCTCACGCGAACGATCGGCCAGTTCGATGATCTCGCCATTGCTGTGCCACGCGAGCAGCGCGCCCGAGAAATTGGTCGCCGGACGCCAGCCATCCTCGCCGTAGCAGATCAGCTCGCGCTCGAAATCGAGTGGCTGGGTATGCCCCTGCCAGTCGCCACGCACTTCGGCGACGCTTTCGATCCAGCAGTCGTTCTGGGTGGTGAGGCACACGGTCGCGCCGGTCTCGTCACGCAGCTTGGTCATCAGGCTGCGCAACCGGTCGCCGCCGAAAAAGCCCTGTTCGATCGCGTTGGCGGTACCGACGATCTTGTAGGACGGCGCGTAACGCTTGGTCGTGCGGTTGAAACAGAGATAGCCGCGCTTGGCGAGCGTGCGCAGGATTTCGTCGGCGCTGCTGTTGGGAATTCCAAGAGCCTCGCTGACGTCCACGGTGCGCGCGGGCGTTGCGTTGGCGGAGAAATATTCGATCACATCAAGCGCACGGAGCGCCGATTTCACGCTCGCCCGGTCGCCGGCGCCCAGCGGACGCTGCGCGGTGATCGCGGTGCATTCACCCATGTCCCTCTCCCACATCCTAAAAAGCGGGTGGCTCTGCGGCTACCTCACCTTGGCCAATATGCTCCCCGCTCGATCGGTCTTCAAGCCGAGTCGGCGCGGGCCCCACGACTATATGCCGCTACATTCCGCGCTTTTTCCGCCCCCGTTTGGGGGTAGGATCGACAGCCGAAAGAGCGGCCGGGATTCCGCAGGGCCGGAATCGACGGCACGAGCCGTGCGGGCGCCGATCCCGCATGGCTATCAGGCGGGCAACGAGCAGGAGCGCAGCCATGGAAGACGTCATTCTCTACGAAGTCGCGGATCGCATCGCGACGATCACGCTGAACCGCCCCGAACAGCGCAACGCGCAGGATCAGCCCTTCCTCGAACTGCTCGACTCGCTGTGGACGAAGGCGGCCGAGGACAAGGAGGTGAAGGTCATCGTCCTGCGCGCCAACGGCCCCCACTTTTCGGCCGGGCACGATCTTTCGGAGAGCGAGGCGAACGCCAAGAGCTATGCCGAGATCAGCGGCGATTTCCGCAAGACCGGCCTGCTCAACCTGCACAATTGGGAGGCGAAGCATTATCTCGGCTTCTCGCGCAAATGGCGCGACGTGCCGAAGCCGTCGATCGCCGCCGTCCAGGGTGCATGCATCGCGGGCGGCCTGATGCTCGCCTGGCCGTGCGACCTGATCGTCGCGGCGGACAATGCGAAATTCAGCGATCCGGTGGTCCGCATGGGGATCGGCGGCGTCGAATATCACGCCCACACCTGGGAAGTCGGCGCGCGCAAGGCGAAGGAGATGCTGTTCACCGCGGGCGCGCTCGACGCGGCCACCGCCGAACGTCTGGGCATGGTCAATCGCGTCGTCCCCACCGATCAGCTGTGGGCCGAGGTCGACAAGCTCGCGCAGCAGATCGCCAAGATGCCGCCCCACGCGCTCGCAATGGCCAAGCGCGCCGTCAACGTCACCACCGACATCATGGGGCAGCAGTCGGCGCTCCAGGCGTGCTTCGACATCCACCAGCTCGGCCACGCCAGCGCGCTCGTCCAGAACGACTACATGGTCCTGATGGGCCTCGAGGAATTGAAGAAGGCATGAGCGACACGCCCCTTCTCCACACGCTCGACAAGGGCGTCCTGACCCTCACGCTCAACCGGCCCGACCGGCTGAACGCAATGACCAGCCAGATGATCGATGGCCTGCGCGAGCAGCTCGAACGCGCGAACCTCGACGCGGCGATCCGCGCGGTGGTCATCACCGGCGCGGGGCGCGGCTTCTGCGCGGGGCATGATCTGAGCGGCGTCGACGCGGCCGCGTGGGAATTGCGCGCGTCGGACGATGCGCCCGACGCCCCGATCCGGCTCGACATGCTCGCCGCCAAGCTGATCCGCGATGCGGAGATCTTCGCTTTGATCCGCGGCATGGGAAAACCGGTGATCGCGTCGCTGCGCGGCCCCGTCGTCGGCAGCGGCCTGATCCTCGCCGCCGCGTGCGACCTGCGCATCGTATCGACCACCGTCATGTTCCGGGGCGGCTTCGTCTCGGCCGGGCGCTGCGGCGATCCGGGGGGCAGCTATCTCATCACCAAGATCGTCGGCCCCGCCGCCGCCCGCGCGCTCTACCTGCTCGACGAAAAGATCGACGCGCAGCGCGCGCTGACGATCAACCTCGCGACCCAGGTCATCGACGATACCGAACTCGACGCCCACGTCGCTGCCCTCGCCGCCGAAATGGCCGCGGGCCCGACGATGGCTTATGCCGGCATCAAGCGGAACCTGATCACCGCCGAGACGGCCAATTACAGCGACCTCATCGCGAACGAAGCCATCACCAACGTCGCCGCCAGCATGTCCCACGACGGCAAGGAAGCCGCCGCCGCCTTCATGGAGCGCCGGGCGCCGGTATTTTTGGGACGGTGACCCCTACAATCCTCCCCCACCAGGGGGGAGGATGAGGATGTTCCGTATCGCCGGAAGCCCCCGCACCGCGCATTTCGGCCGCTCCGTGGGATCGCTACCCAGCGGTACAAATCATCGAAATAGGAGCGGGAACATGGGTGTCAGCGAAGACCGTTACAGCAAGCCGGATCTGCCGCGCGCGGATCGGCCGATCCGGGTGGGGTCGCTGCTCTACACCATCGTGAACCCGCGTGCCGGCTATGAGGTCGCCTACAACCGCTGGTACGAGCGCGACCATTTCTACAGCGGCTGCATGATTGGCGAATATCAGTTCGCGGGCGGCCGTTATGTCGCGACCAAGGATTGCAAGGCGCTGCGCTATGGCGGCGGGCAGCCGGGCGATATCGATCCCGCCAAGGGCAGCTATATCGCGATCTACTGGGTGCTCGACGAGCATCATGACGACTGGAACGCGTGGGCGACCAAGCAGGTCAACTATCTCCACTCGAACGGCCGCATGTTCCTCGAGCGCGACCATGTCCACACCGGCCTCTATCGCTATGCCGGCGAGTTCAACGCGCCGGGCAGCACGATGCCGCTCGAACTCGCGCTCGACCGCCATTATGCCGGCATCGCCACCCTGAAGCTCGAACTCGCCGAGGGCGTCACCGTCGACAAGGTGCGCGACTATCTCGCGGCCAACCCCTGCCCCGGCGACGTCGCGCTGATCGCCGATCCGCTGCCGCTGCTGGGCGACAGCCCCAAGGACGTGCCGGTCGGATCGGGCGAGCATGTCGTGCTCGTCTATTTCTCGATCGAGGATCCGCGCGAAGTGTGGGCCGAGCGTTATGCGCCGCTGGGCAAGGCGTTCGCCGATGCCGGCCTCGGCCGCGTCAGCTTCGCGTCGCCCTTCCTGTCGACGATCCCCGGCACCGATACCTACACGGATCAGCTGTGAACGTCGGCCCCCTGCTCGACGGCAAGACCGTCGTCATCAGCGGCGTCGGCCCCGGCATGGGGCAGCAGCTGGCGAAACTGTGCGCCGAACAGGGGGCGAAGCTCGTCCTCGGCGCGCGATCGGCCGAGTTCCTGAACAAGGTGCTCGGCGAGGTCGAGGCGCTGGGGGCGGAGGCGATCGCGGTCCCCACCGACGTCGCCGATCCCGCCGCGTGCAAGGCGCTGATCCAGGCGGCCGTCGATCGCTTCGGCGGCATCGACGGTCTGGTCAACAGCGCCTATCGCCACGAGGTCGGCCTCTTCGCCGAGTCCGATCTGCAGGCGTGGCGCAAGGCGTTCGACGTCACCTTCTGGGGTGCGCTCGAATTGATGCAGGCCGCGATCCCGCATCTGGAAAAAAGCAAGGGCGCGATCGTCAACGTCAGCACGCTCAGCACGCGCATCCCGACCGTGGGCCTGGGCGGCTATGGCATCCCGAAGGCCGCGCTCGACATGGCAACCCGCCAGCTCGCGACCGAGCTGGGCGGCCGCGGCATCCGCGTCAACGGCGCGCTGATGGGCTGGATGGATGGCGAGCCGATGCGCCACGGCTTCGACGATCGCGCCAAGGCACGCGGCAAGACGCCCGAGCAATGGACTGCGGAGCTCAACGCTATGATCCCGCTGGGTCGGATGCCCACCGACGAGGAATGCGCGCGATCGGTGGTCTTTTTCCTGTCCGAATGGGCCGCCCCCGTCACGGGCGCGCTGCTGATGGTCAATGGCGGCCAATATACCAACCCATGATACGGACCCTTCATGCCGCCCTATGAAATCGCGATAGACGAAGGCGAATGGGCCGGCTGGTCGAGTTCGCGCGGCGATCCCTTCGCCGACGGCACCGGCCCCTTCTACCACCGCGTCGAAAATGACGCGGTGGTCTGCGCGATGCGGGTCGAGCCGCGCCATCTGAACGGCGGCGGCGCGTTCCACGGCGGGGCGATGATGACCTTCGCCGATTACTGCCTGTTCGCGCTCGCGGGCGCGCTGGGCGATCCCCACACCGTCACCGTCTCTCTGCGCGGCGACTATCTCGGTTCGGTCCCCGGCGGCGCGTTGCTGACCGCCAAAGGGGAGTTGACGCGGCGGACGCGCAGCATGAGCTTCCTGCGGGGACTCGTCACCGCCGAAGACCAATCCGTTTTCGCCTTCGACGGCATATTGAAGCGCGCTGGAGGCCAATGATGCACGGACTCGCCAAAGCCCCGATGAGCACCAAGCGCGCGGGCTTCATGCTCGGCCTGATGACGCTGATCTACGTCCTCAACTATATCGACCGGCAGATCATCACGATCCTGCAGGAACCGATCAAGCATGAGTTCGGGCTGGCCGACTGGCAGCTGGGCGTGCTGACGGGCGCCGCGATCAGCCTGTTCTACACCGCCGCCAGCCTGCCGATCGCGCGCTGGATCGATCGCGGCGTCAATCGCGTGAAACTGATCGCGTCGATCACCGCCCTGTGGAGCCTGCTGACCGCCTTGTGCGGCCTGAGCCAAAGCTTCATCCAGTTCGTGATCGGCCGCATGGGCGTGGGCGTGGCCGAGGCCGGCTTCGCCCCCGCCGCCCATTCGCTGCTGTCGGACATGTTCCCCGAACGCCGTCGCCCGATGGCGATGGCGCTGCTCGCGCTCGGCATCCCGTCGGGCATCATGCTGGGGCTGTCGATCGGCGGCACGGTGGCGCAATGGTATAATTGGCGCGTCGCCTTGTTCATCGTCGGCCTGCCGGGCCTGCTCGTCGCGCTGATCTACTATCTCGTCGCGCGCGAGCCCGAGCGCGGCGCCAGCGAACATTATCCGATCGCGACGGCGGACGGTCCGGAGGGGCTGATCGCCGCGATGAAGATCCTCGTCCGCCGCCCGGCCTATGTGCAGGTGCTGCTGGCGACGGGCACGTCGGCGCTGGTCAGCACCGGCATGCTCGCCTGGACCCCGTCCTTCCTGATCCGCGCGCACGGCCTGACCTTGCAGGAGGCGGGCATCGGCCTGGGCATCGTCACCGGCATCGCCGGGCTGCTCGGCACGTCGCTGGGCGGGTGGCAGGCGACGAAGTTCGGCGCGAAGGGCATGTATGCGATGCTGCCGATCCCGATCGTGGCGCTCGGCCTCACCATCCCCACCTTCATCACCACGCTGTTCATCGCCGACGGGACGACCGCTCTGTGGGTGTCGATCATCCCGATCTCGATGACCTATGTGTGGAGCGCACCGTCGATCGCTCTGGTCCAGAACCTCGCCCCCGTCCGCATCCGCGCGACCGCGAGCGCGATCTACATGATCATCGCCAATGTCGTCGGCATGGCCGCCGGCCCGATGTTCACCGGCATATTGAGCGACATCCTGACCAGGCGGCTCGGCAGCGAGGCCGAAGGGTTGCGCTGGGCGATGACGATCACCGCGGCTTTGATGGTCTGGGCGATGGTCCACTGGACGCTGGCGATGCGCAAGCTGCGCGCGGCGCAGGATCGCGGCGAGCTGGTGGTGGCCGCATGACCCTTCCGCCCCCGGCCCTTCCGTCACCATGGAACCCATCTGGGGGTTGCTTGCCCTGGGCTGTGCAGACGACGAAGGGCACCCACATAGGTGCGGACTCTAGCGGGCTGGCGAGACTGAGATGACCGAGCAATTTATCGAGAATATCCGCAACGTCCTCGCGACGCGCGCCGATGGTCGGGGGATCGAGTATCGCGGGCAATGGTCCACCTGGGGCGAAGTCGGCGCCTTCGGCCAGAAGATCGAGGCCGCGCTCGAAGCCGCAGGCGCGTCGCGTCAGGGCCGCATCGCCTTCATCATCCACAATCGCGCCGCCCATGCCGCCGCGCTGACTGGCCTGCTCGCGCACCGCCGCGCGGCCAGCTTCATCTATCCGATCGCCGCGCCCGTGCAGATGGCCGAGACGCTGCGCGATCTGCGCCCCGTCGCGATCATCGCCGATGTCGACGACTGGACGAAGGTGAGCGAGGTCGCCACCGAGATCGGCGCGGCCGGCATCATCCTCGACGGGATCGACAAGGATCCGCGCCTCGAAGGCACGTCCAACGTCCCCGCCGACATCCTCGACGCGGCCTTGAGCTTCGAGGAAGCCGCCGTCGAAGTGCTGTCGAGCGGCACGACCGGCGCGCCCAAGCGCATCCCGATGCCCGCGCGCATCCTCGATCGCGCGGCGCTCAGCGCGCCGGGCGCCGAGACCGAAGGCGACCAGCCGGTCCAGATCAGCGTCTGGCCGCTGTCGGGCGTCGGCGGCCTCTGCCTGTTCGCGGGCAGCGCGGCGACCGGCACCCCGCTGGTCCTGCTCGATCGCTTCAACGTCGCGGAATTCGTCGCGGCCGTGAAGCGGCACCAGCCGCCCAGCCTCGGCCTCTCGCCCACTGCCGTCACGATGCTGCTCAACGGCGAGTTCGATCCCAAGGATCTCGCCAGCGTGAAGGGCATCTTCGGCGGTTCGGCGCATCTCGATCCCGATATCCAGGACCAGTTCGAGGCGAAGTTCGGTATCCCGATCTACTGGGCGATGGGCGCGACCGAATTTTGCGGCACGATCATCCGCTGGACCCCCGCGATGCGCGCCGAAGTCGGCAATTCGAAGCGCGGCAGCATCGGCACCGCCATGCCGGGGATCGAACTGCGCGTCGCCGACGTCGATACCGGGGCGGTCCTGCCCACGGGTGAGACGGGCGTGATGGAGGTCTTCTGCCCCCAGATCCGCCCCGATTGGGTGCGTACCACCGATCTCGTTGCGATCGATCCCGACGGCTACGTTTTCCACAAGGGGCGCAGCGACGGCGCGATCGTCCGCGGCGGCTTCAAGATCCTGCCGGAAAAGATCATCGAGGTGCTGCGGTCGCACCCCGCCATCGCCGATGCCTCGGTCGTCGGCCTGCCCGATGCGCGGCTGGGCGCGGTGCCGGTCGCGGCGGTCGAGTTGAAGAATGGCATGACGACCACGCCAGCCGAGCTGTCCGACTATATCCGCAATGCGCTGGCGCCCACCTATGTGCCCACCGCGATCCGCATCGTCGACGCGTTGCCGCGCACGCCCTCGCTCAAGCCCAGCCTGCGCGATGTGCGCGCGCTGTTCGAGGACGCGCCGGTAGCCTGAACAATCATAAGGGAGAGGGACTATGGCCGCAGCGATTTTCGGTCTCGAAGGCAAGAAGGCGATCGTCGTCGGCGGTGGCCGCGGCATGGGTGAGAGCAGCGCGAACTTCCTGGCCGAAGCCGGCTGCGACGTCGCGGTGCTCGACGTCGATGAAGGCCGCGCCCAGCACGGCGCCGATGAAGTCACCAAGCGCGGCCGCAAGGGCATTGCGATCGTCGCCGACATGCTCGACGCCACGTCTGCCCGCGACGCGATCAAGCGCGCGGAAGAGGCGCTGGGCGGGCTCGACATCCTCGTCACCATCGTCGGCCAGGCGATCTTCAAGCCGCTGTTCGACCTCACCGACGAAGAGTGGGACTTCGATCAGAACCGCAACCTGCGCTACGCCTATGTCACCGCGACCACGGCCGCCAAGTCGATGATCGATCGCAAGGTCGACGGCCGGATCGTGTGCATCGCATCGATGGACGGCATCATGGGATCGCCCTTCCACGCGGCCTATGGCGCGGCGAAGGCGGGCCTGATCAGCCTGGTCAAGTCGATGGCGGCCGAATGGGGCCGCAGCGGTATCCGCGTGAACACGGTCGTCCCCGGATCGATCGCCACCCCGCGCCTGCCCGACAATGATTCGATGCGCGCGATCCTCGATCAGAGCCCGCTCCCGATCGGCCGTTCGGGCACCACCGACGAGATCGGCAAGGCCGTCCTGTTCCTAGCCTCCGACATGTCGAGCTACACGACGGGCTCGGCGGTTCTGGTCGACGGCGGCTGGAACGCGAGCAACATCTTCGACCCCCGCATCGTGGCGGTGAAGAAGACGCTCTAACCTACCGATCCTCCCCCGCCAGGGGGAGGATCAAGGAACATCAGAACACGAACACCCCGCGCGCCAGCTTGCCTTCCTCCAGATCGTGGAACGCCTGCTCGTAATCCTCGAGCTTGTAGCGCTTGGTCACGAGCTCATCGAGCATGAGTTGCCCCTTCGAATAGAGCGCAACCATGCGGGGGATGTCGCGGTTCGGCTGCGAGCGGCCGTAGCGCGCGCCCATGATCCCCTTGTCGACGAAGCCCATCGGCGCGATCGGCAGTTCGATCGTCGCTTCGGCCGAAGGCGTGCCGACGATGATGCAGTTGCCGCCCCAGCCCAGCACCGCGATCGCATCGCGCAGCACATGCTTGTTGCCGACGCATTCAAACGACCAGTCGACCCCGCTTGCGGTCGGCGCGATCGGATCGGCAAGCATCTCGCGGATCTTCTCTACGGCGCCACCTTCGGATGCGTTGATGAAGTCGGTCGCGCCGAATTGCCGCGCCATCTCCTCACGCGACGCGAGCAGATCGACCGCAATGATCCGCGACGCGCCCGCCAGCCGCAGGCCCTGGATCACGTTGAGGCCGACACCGCCGATCCCGAACACCGCGGCAGTCTCGCCCGCGCGAACATCGGCGCGGTTGATCACCGATCCCACGCCGGTCAGCACGCCGCACGCCACCACGCAGGCGACGTCGAGCGGGATATTCTTGTCGATCTTTACGGCCTGGCCCTGCTTCACCACGGTATATTCGGCGAAGGTCGAGGTTGCCGCGAAATTGCCGACTGCCTGTCCGTCGCGCGTGAAGGGCTCGGTGCGGTTGCCCAGCGTGCGGCGGCAGCGCGTCGGGAAACCCGAATTGCACTGCGCGCAGCGGCCGCAATTGGCGAGCGTATGGATGATGACATGGTCGCCCGGCACCAGATCGACGACGCCGGTGCCGACCTTCTCGATCACGCCCGCGCCTTCATGGCCCAGCACCGAAGGAGCCGGCCAGCCGATCGTGCCGTTCACGACGCTGACGTCGCTGTGGCAAAGCCCGCTCGCCGCGATCTTGATCAGCACCTCGCCCTCGCCCGGCTCGCGCACTTCGACGTCGTTACGCAGCGCGACCTTGTTGGCGCCTTCGAAAACCAGTGCCTTCATGAAATCCTCCCTCTCTCATCCTCCCCCGCCAGGGGGAGGTGGCGCCGAAGGCGACGGAGGGGGCGGACCCGATCCAGATCGAGTTGGTCGCCGCCCTCCCCCTCCGTCAGCTAAAGCTGACACCTCCCCCTGGCGGGGGAGGATGAACGGATGATCGATAGGAGGTCGCCGCCGCGCGGCCCATGTCCGCCTCCCGGCTTCCGCGATGCCGGAATCAGCCCCGGAATCAGCTAGAGTAGGCCGGGCTCATCTTCCGGATGTGCGCGCGGGCAAGCGCCTCTGCCTCGCCGGCTTTCCCGGCCAGCACGGCGGCGACGATGGCCTTCAGATCGTTGTTCATCTCGTCATGCAGCCGGGGAAGCAGCACCTGCACCTGCAGCACATGATATTGGAGCGAGTTGAGAATGCGCGCGAGTTCGTCGTTCCGCGCCACATCGATCAGCGCGTAATGAACCGTGCGGCGTGCGCGCAGCAGATCGATGCCGTTTTCGGCCAGATCGATGCCGTCGGCCGCCTGGCTCAGCGCCCGCCGCGCTTTCTCGTCGGTGGCGCGCTCGGCGGCCAGGCGCGCGGTATGGCCGATCAGCAGCGAGATCAGTTCGACCGCGTCGCTCGTCTGCTCGGGCGTCAGCTTGCGCACCGCGGCGCCGCGATTGGGAAACAGTTCGACGATATTCTCGGACGCCAGCCTGTGCAGCGCCTCGCGCACATGGCTGCGCCCCACTCCGAAGCGCAGGCACAGATCGGCCTCGATCAGCCGCTGGCCGGGCACGAACTCGCCTGTCTCGAGCGCGTCCTTCACCCCCGCGACGACGCGCTGCGCCGCGAGTGCGCCGTCTATCCTGCTCTTGCCTGCCTGCCCTTCCATAGCTCCGTCCTAACCGCTCGCCACCCATCGTAGAAGCCCTCTTTGGATTGTCGACAATATTGTTGACCATCATGATCAACGGGCATAGCTCTGCCTCCGAACGAGCGGGAGAGGACGCCATGATCGATGTCGAGGAAGAGGAACGGCTCTATCGCGAGCTGTTCGACGTTTCGAACGAAGCCAAGGAGATCGGCAACGAGATCCACGTCGATATCGTCCCGGCGATGAACGCGCTGCGCGATGCGGCGCCGGTGATGCCGGGGTCGCTCCAGCAATTACTCGAGCTCGACGGCCATACGATCAACAATTGGGATGTGGAGCGCGACAGCTACACCCTCCTGTCCTTCGCCGCCTGCGATCGGGCGCTGCGCGAAAACCTCACCTTCTCGTCGGCCGGTTATCTCGAAACACCGGGCGTGCGCAGCATGGGTCCGGTCATCCTGGCGATGACGGGCGACGAGCATCGCCGCACCCGCGCGGTCGCCCAGTCGATGTTCCTGAAGCCCCGCGCCGTGAACTGGTGGGGGCCGAACTGGATCGACGAGATCGTCGAACAGCTCATGCAGCGGCTCGACGGTCGCGACACTGCCGAACTAAACATCGAATTGTGCGCGCGCCTGCCCGTCAACGTCGTCACGCGCGGGATCGGGATGGAAGGGCGCATGGCGCTCGTCTTCCGCGATCATCTGCTCAAGGCCACCGGCGTCCGCAAGGTGACGCGCGAGGAGCAACATGCCTCGCATATCGAGGTCGGCCGGATGCTCGGCGACCTGATCCAGCTTCGCCGTGCCGAACCCGGTGACGACGTCATCACCGGCCTGATCCACAACGACTTCAAGCTGGCCGACGGCGGCACCCGCAAGCTGAGCGACGAGGAGATCATCGGCTTCTGCCGCCTCGTCATCCTGGCGGGCGGCGGCACGACCTGGCGGCAGTTGGGGATCACGATCTACGCGCTGCTAAGCAACTATCATTTCTGGGAAGCGTGCCGCGACGATCGCAGCCTGATCGAGGCGGCGATCGAGGAATCGGCGCGCTGGATGCCGACCGATCCGGTCTTCCCCCGCCTGATGACCGAGGATGCGGTCGTCGACGGCGTGCCCGTGCCCGCAGGCGTGCGGATCGACATGTGCCTGGGTTCGGCCAATCGCGATCCCAGTCGCTGGGAAAATCCGGACGTCTATGACCTGTTCCGCGAGAAGAAATACCATCTCGGCTTCGGCCTCGGCCCGCATCAGTGCCTGGGCATGAACGTCGCCAAGCAGGAGATGATCGTCGCGCTCAACGCTTTGATGGACCGTTTCCCGAATATGCGGCTGGACCCGGCCGCGCCGCCGCCTAGGATCGTCGGCGGTCTGGAACAGCGGGGCATGTCGGCCATACCCGTCCTGCTCCACTGACCCGACGATAAGAGAGCCGGGGGATGATGGCGCGCAACGACACCGACAGCGACTATGTGGTGATCGGCGCGGGGAGCGCGGGCTGCGCGCTCGCCGCGCGGCTGTCGGAGGATCCGCGCAACCGCGTCACCCTGCTCGATGCGGGGGTCGAACAGCCGACCCGCTTTCGCGAGATTCCCGGCGTCACCAAGCTGCTGATGGCCAATCCCCGCTTCGACTGGCTGTTCCGCGCCGAACCGGATCCGTCGATCGATGGCCGCCAATTGTTCTGGCATGCGGGCCGGATGGCGGGGGGCGGCAGTTCGATCAACGGCATGGTCTATATTCGCGGCCGGCGCGGCGACTATGACGATTGGGCGGAGATGGGCGCAACCGGCTGGGGTTGGTCCGATGTCGAACCGTGGTTTCGCCGGATCGAGGGCTATACCGGCCCCGGCAATGGCGCGCTGGGGCAGATGGGGCCGCTCTCCGTCTCGCCGATGAAGAGGCCGCACCCGCTCGCGAAGGACGTGATCGCGGCGGGCGAGGCGCTCGGCTTTCCGCACCTCGCCGATCACAATGCCGCCGGTGATGGCGAAGGCGTCTATTATGCGGTCGGCAGCCAGGCGAACGGGATGCGCGTCAGTTCGGCGCGCGCCTACCTGATCCCCGCGCTCGGCCGGCCCAACCTGCGTTTTATCAGCGGCGCGCGGGTCGATCGCATCCTGTTCGACGGCAAGCGCGTCAGCGGGGTTCGTTACGTCAAGGACGGCCAGTCACACGATATCGGAGTGGGGCGCGAAGCGATCGTCAGCGCGGGGACGATGCAGTCGCCGCTCGTGCTGCTGCGATCGGGCATCGGCCCCGCCGCGCAGCTTCGCGATCATGGCATCGACGTGCTCGCCGATCGCGAACAGGTCGGCGGCAATCTGCAGGAACATATCGGCTTCGCGATCGCCAAACATGTCGACGTCCCGACCTACAATAGCGAGATGAACCTCCGCCACGGCTTCAAGCACGTCATCGACTATGTCCTGCGCCGCGCCGGCCCGCTTGCCGCGCCATCGGTGCAGGTGATGGGCTGGCTCAAGAGCGATCCCGCGCTCGAACAGCCCGATTTGCACATGAGCTGGCTGCCCTTCGCGATGGACCTGACCAAGATGCCGCCGGTGATGCACGCAAAGCCCGCCGTGGGCCTGGGTGCGGTCGTCGCCCGCCCCCATGCGCGCGGCCGCATCTCGCTGCGCGACGCCAGCGTCGACAGCGCGCCGAAGATCGACTTCCAGATGATGGGCGACGAACGCGACGTGAAGGCGTTGATCGGCGCGGTCCGCCTGTGCGAACGCATCTACGCGACCGAACCGCTGGCGAGCCACGTTATCGACGACGCCCCGCCCTTCCGCGCGAACATGACCGACGCAGAGATCGTCGGCGCGCTCAAGGCGGTGTGCCGCACCGGCCTCCACACGGTTGGGAGCTGCCGGATGGGCAGCGACGTCGATGCGGTCGTCGATACGCAACTGCGCGTGCGCGGGGTCGAAGGGCTGCGCGTCGCCGACGCATCGATCATGCCGCGCCAGATCAGCGCGAACACCAACGCCACCGCGATCATGATAGGCGAACGCGCGGCAAGCCTGATTCTTGATAGACAAAACCTATGAAAATCCTCGCCAAAGGACTCGCCTTTCCCGAAGGTCCGGTCGTCATGCCCGACGGATCGATCGTTGTCGTCGAGCTGCGCGCCGGCACCGTCCGCCGCATCTGGGGCGAGGGCAAGTTCGAGGTGATCGCGACCCCCGGCGGCGGCCCTAACGGCGCACAGCTCGGCCCCGACGGTGCGCTCTATATCGCCAACAATGGCGGGATCGACTGGGCGCGCGGCCTCAGCGCCCCCGATACTGGCCGCATCGAGCGGATCGATCCGTCGACCGGCAAGGTCGAACGCCTCTGCGATCAGATCGACGGTCGTCCGCTGCGCGCGCCGAACGATCTCGTCTTCGATGCGGCGGGCGGCCTGTGGTTCACCGACATGGGCAAGACGATCGACGGCGCGATCGAAACCAGCGCGGTCTGCTACCTCCGCCCCGACGGCACCTGCGTCGCGGCCTGGCGCGGCGGCATTTCGTATAACGGCATCGGCCTCTCGCCCGACGAACGCTTCGTCTATGTCGCCGAAACCCAGTCGGCGCGGCTGTGGCGGTTTGCGGTCGAGGCACCCGGCGTCCTCGGCGCACCGACATGGGTCGCGACCGCGCCCGGCGACACGCGCTTCGACAGCCTCGCCGTCACCGCATCGGGCAATATCTGCGTCGGCACGCTCAAGACCGGGGGGATCACCACGATCGGCCCGAATGGCGGCACGCAGTTCACCCCGATCGACGATCTGTACGTCACCAACATCGCCTTCGGCGGCGCCAACATGCGCACCGCCTTCATCACGCTTGCAGCCAGCGGGCGGTTGATATCGATGGACTGGCCCGAACCCGGCCTGCCGCCCAACTTCGGCTACACCACGTCCTCGACGACGAGCAGCACGCGCCCGTCGGGATCGTAGATCGCCATCTCGTAATAGACCCGGCCCTGCGGGTCGCTCAATCGCTTGGGCTTGCGGTTATAGTCGCCGCCGAACCGCGCGATCACGGCGTCGAGATCGGGCACGTAGAGGACCAGATAGGCCGATCCCGCCAACGGCGCCTCCCGCATCGTCGGCCCCGGCGGCAGCGCCCTTCCCTTGACCGCGCTGATCCCAAGTTCGGTATCGCCGCGCGGCGCACGGAGCAGCAGCACCTCGATCAGATCGTCGGCCTCGAGGTGCCACGCCTCCGAAGCCATTGGCTGCAACGTGGTGCGCGCGGCAATCTCGAACCCGAACAGATCGGCATAGAATCGCGCCAGCCTGTCGGCATCGTCGGTCCACAGGCTCATCCGCGCCAGCGTCGGCCGCAGACCGCTTATCGCGCTCATGACAGGCAGGTCAGGCGGCATGTCGCGCCAGCATCGTCCGCAACGGCTTGAGCGCGAACAGATAGAGGAAGGCGGTCGACAGCAGCGCCACTGCCGCGCAGATCATCAGCGACTGACCGACCTTTTCCGGCCCGCCCAGCTTCTCGCTCAACGCGGCGACCACCATCGGCCCGCCGCCCGCGCCGATGATGCCGTTCATCATCAACACCACCGCCGCCGATTTTCCCCGCAGATCGTGCGGCAGCACCAGTTGCAGCGTCACCGTCGGCAGGCTGAGATAGCTCGACGCCGCGAAGAAGAAGATTCCGATCATCACGAACGACACATAAGGCGACGCCACCACGAACGCCCCCACCGCGAAGGGCAGCGACACCAGCAGCGACCCGATCAGATAGCGCAGATGCGCGTCGCTTCGCCCCGATCGGAACCACCGGTCGGTGACCAGCCCGTGGATCGGCAGCGCCAGCACCGGCCCGGTCGAAATGGCGAGGCCCAGCCAGCCGCCCAGCTCCGCCGGGTTCAGGCCGTGGACACGCTGATAGAAGGACGGCAGCCACGCATAGAAGCCGAAGATCAGCGCGACGAGCGGCATGATCGCGATGTGGTGCGAGAAGATGAAGCGGCGATTGGCCCAGACGAAGCGGCCATAATCGGCGAAGCTGGCGGCCGACTGCGCCGTGGTGCCTCGCGCGCGACGCGGATCGCGCACCAGGAAGATCGTGAGCGCGAGCAGCAGGCCGGGAACCCCCGCGATGATGAAGATCAGCTGCCACCCCTTCATCTCGCCGATCAGCGGCATCCCGAACGCCGCCGCCGGCACGATCAACGCGGTCAGCAGCCCGCCGAGCGCGAGCGACGCCCCCGCCCCCACCTTCGACGACATCGAGAAGATCGACATGGCGAAGCCCAGCTTGTGGCGCGGGAACATGTCGGGCAGCAGCGAATAGGTGCCCGGAATGATCGCCGCCTCGCCGCTGCCCACGACAGCACGCGCCGCGAAGAAGGGCCAGAAACTGCGCGCAAAGCCGCACGCGACCGTCCCCAGCGACCACAAGGTCACGCCGAACCAGATCACCTTGGGCCGGCTGTAGCGGTCCATCGCCCAGCCGAGCGGAAGTGCCCCGAGCGCGTAGAACAAGGCGTACGCCACGCCCATCAGCGTCCCGGCCTCGACCTCGCTGATCCCCAGATCGGCCTTGATCTCGGGCACCAGCAGCGACAGCAGGTTGCGATCGAGCATCGAGACGATCGACAGCGTGAACAGGATCGCCACCGCCCCCCACGCCGCGATCGGCGAAGGATAGGTCTGGTCTTCGGCCACGCTCGCCATGCATCCCCCGATCGTCCGCTCATCCGCGCGGATCTTGCCGCTACGGGTTCACGTTCGCCGGGCGCAGGTCAAGCGCCTGCCCGCCCGCCCCTCCCCCGAAAAGCGCGCGACCGATGTGCGTTTTCCGGCCAGCTTAGGCTCTTCGTGTTGCACGGCGCGCCCACCGCGACCATCTTGGATCGATGAACGACAGCATCACCTGGCTCGGTCTGGTCGACGACGACGAGATTCGGCTCGATACCGCCGCGATCGAACTCAGCGCGCTCGATCATCCGGCGCTCGATCTTGCCCCCTATATCCACCTTCTCGACGAGATGGAGGAACGGCTCGGCATCGTCGGCGCCGCGGCCCTGACCGTAGAGGAGCAGCGCGCCGCGCTGGCGCAGGTGATCGCCGGCGAATTCGGCTTCGCGGGTGACCGCGACAGCTATGACGCGCCGGTCAACGCCGACATGATCCGCGTGCTCGATCGGCGGCGTGGCCTGCCGGTCAGCCTGTCGATCCTCTACGTCGCGCTGGCGCGGCAGATGGGGTGGCACGCCGAACCGCTCAATACGCCCGGCCATGTCCTCGTCCGGCTGACGACGCCCGAGGCGACCCTGCTGGTCGACGCCTTCTCCGGTGGCGCCGCGGTGGGCGACGAAAAGCTGGCCGCGCTGATGGAAGCTGGCGACGGCGGCGCCGATCCGATGAGCAACCGCCGCACCCTCGTCCGCCTCCTGCTCAACCAGGCGACACGCGCCGAACGCGAGGGTGACGGCGCCCGCGCCGCCGCGCTGTACGAACGCATGACGGTCTTCGCGCCCGAGGATGGCATGGGCTGGTGGGAGCTCGCCCGCCTGCGCCTCGTCGCGCGCGATCCCACTGGCGCCAAGGACAGCCTGAGCGCGATGCTGGAAGTGACGCGCGAACCGACGCGGCGCCGGCAGATCCTCGCCGCGATCGAGGCGATTGCCTGACCACTTAGCTCCCCTCCCTTACAGGGAGGGGAGGTCATAAGTCGGAGGGCGGACATCGGCCTGGGGTCGCAGGTGGCCGAGGGGGCTGCCCGCCCTCCACCCCTCCGGGGTCGGGAGGGGAACGCGTCAGGTCAGATCAAAAGCCGACCACCAGGCTCGCGCGCAGCGACAACGCCACGCGGCCCTGCTGCTGTTCGGCGCCGGCCTCGCCACCCAGGCGGAAGTCGCCATTGCCGCCGATCGCGCGAACCTTGCCGACCCAGCCGCTCGTCCGGTCCTCGGGCGTCAGCGTGAAGCTCTGCCCGCCCGCGAAATGCGCGGTGGTCTTGCCGAGCTTGCCGCCGACCAGTTCGCGCCGCCCGCCTTCGATTTCGAAGCGGAACCAGCCCGAATCCCGGTCCCACCCGCCGAAATCGAAGCCCGCTGCGACGGTGCCCGACACCGCCAGTTCGTCGCTGGTGCGCCCGTCGACGATCAGGTTGAAGGCATCGCCGCCATTGCGTTCGGCATAGCCCTTTTCCTTCAGCCGATAATAATCGACCGCCGCGATCGGGCGCAGGCTGAAGCTGCCCATCTGCAGGGTGGTGTTCACGCCGCCCGATGCCGAGACAAGCTGCCCGCTCCAGTCGCCGCGCGCGCGCCGCGCCACCGCCTCGGTGCCGATCGTCCCGTCGAAGCTGCGCTTGCCCTTGAAGTCGACATGCCCCCACGATCCGCGCGCCCAGCCGGTGATCGGGCCGAAGGTGCCGCGCCAATATCCTGCGACCTCATACTGGCCGGAATTGACGTTATTGTCGGTCCCGCCATCGGCGTTGCGGCCGTAGAGATAGGCGAGCGAAAGGCCGAAATTGCCCGCACTGCCCGTCTTGATCTCGCCACCCGCCGCGATGCCCCAGCCGGTCAGGTCATAAGCGGCGGTATCGTCGAGGCTCTTGGACGTGCCCCAGCCGACCTGCTGGATGAACCAGCCCCAGCTGCCCTCGTCCTTGAACGGCGCATTCGGGTCCGCCAGGAAACCGGCGGTCGCACGCGATCCCATCGTCACCGTCTCGAACGCGCCGCCCGCATGATCGGGCAGCATCTGGCGCAGCTGCTTGCGGAAGCGCACGCCGTCCGTGGTATCGAGGAACACGCCGGCCACCTTCGCATCCTTGCCCAGCGCGGTGTAGATCGCGTTGTAGGCGCTCGCCTGCGATCGGTTCAGACCCAGCTCGGTCGTGGTCTTGCGCGCGATGTCGATCGCCAGTTCGTTGGGCGTCGTCGCCACGATGCTGCTCTTGAACATGAAGGGCAGCACGGTGTCGCTGGTCGCCAAACCTGTCGTCCCCGTCACCGATCCGGCACGCAGGAAGGTATAGCGTCCCTCGGCATTGGCGATGCCGTCGATCCGCACCGCCACCTTGGCGCCTTGTGCGAAGCTGGCATTGCCCGCGACCTGATAGAGCGTGCTGCTGCGCGCCGCCGTGTCGATCGTGACGCCCAGCGTGCCCGCCGCGCCGACCGTCAGCGACGCGATCGACGCGGTCGACTTGCCCGCGTCGAGCCGTCCGCCGTTGATCGTCACCGCGAGCCCGCCGGCGTTGGTGAGCGCACCGTTGAGCCGCGCGGCGCCGTTGAGCGTCAGCGTGTCGCTGCCCCCGCCGAAATCGATGCTGCCGTTGAAGTTGGTCGTGCCCGACATCGCGACGAGGTCATTGCCCGCGCCGAAGCTGACCGCGCCGTCATAGGTCGCGTCGCCCGACATCGTCAGCTGGTTCGCCCCCGCGCCGAAGCGGGTCGCGCCCTTCACCGATCCGTCGGCGATATCGAGTATGTCGTTGGCGCTGCCGAACAGGATGTCGCCGGTGATCGACGGCGCGGTCACGCCCGCCGCCACCAATGTCTGGCCCACGCGGGCGCCGGTGCTGTTCGCCGACAGATCGATCGCGACATTGGTCGCGCCGCCGCTGGCGGAGATCGCGCCGCTATTGTCGATCAGGTCGAGCTCGCCCGAAAGATCGCGGATCGCATAAGCCGTGCCAGCCGACGTCGCGGTTGCCTTGATCGATCCGCTGTTCGCGATGTTGAACGTCGCCGAACCGGCATCGAGCTGGATCGCGGTGGCATTCAGGCCCGCGGCCGAAACCGCGCCCGCCACGCGCACCTGCGCCACCGTCGCGCC
The DNA here is from genome assembly GCF_008274695.1 of Sphingomonas montanisoli. Lineage (GTDB taxonomy): Bacteria > Pseudomonadota > Alphaproteobacteria > Sphingomonadales > Sphingomonadaceae > Rhizorhabdus > Rhizorhabdus montanisoli. The sequence continues at coordinate 921,147 of NZ_VTOU01000001.1, forward strand.
CGCGCCGATGCGGATGCCGGTCGCCGTCGCACCGTTGGAGGTCGCGTCGACCTTGCCGTTCACGGTCATGCCGCCGGCGATATTCACCGCACCACCAAGCCCGCCGATCTGCACGCCGGTGCCGTTGACGCCCGCATAGAGGCCCGCGCCCAGCACTGCGCCGTCGATCACCAGCCCGTGGCCGCTGCCCGTGCCCGCGACCGGGCCGATCGTGACCGCGCGGTTGGTGGCGCCGATCTGCACCGCCGGTGCCGCGCCATAGGACGTGACGGCAGCACTGCCTTCCTTGCTGTCCTCGATCCCGTCCTTGTCCTCGTCATTGTCGGTGGTGCTCGCGTCCTTGGGCGGCACCGCCAGGATCACGCCACCCAGCACATCGCCCTGGATCGCCAGCGCCGGCCCGCCCTGCAGCAGATCGTCGACGTCCAGCTTGCTCGTGTCGGCGGGCACCGTGGTCGTGCGATAGCCCGTCGACGTCAGCGCCCCCTGCACCACCAGAGCGCCTGCCAGATCGCCCTCGATCGAAACCGCGCGGGCGCCCTGCCCCTGCGCGGTGATCGTGCCGGCGATCCGCACCGGCCCGCTGATCGCGCCCGTCCGCACGCCGACGGTGCGATCGCCCGTCACCGCGATCGTGCCGTCGGTGGTCAGCTTGCCGCTCAGCGGCCCGCGCAGGTCGATGCCCTGCGAGTCATTGCCCTCGACCGTGATCGCGCCATTGTTGACGACGTCGCCGGTAAACCCGCCCAGCGTGCGGATCCCCGCGCGGCCGGTGCCCGCTGCGAACGGCCCGTCGATATCGCCGTCATTGTCGGCATCGGTCGGCGCATAGGTTTCGTCGACGATGATCTTGCCGGTGGTCGTGTTCGTGATCGACCCGGCACGCCCCGCCTCGGCCGCGATGCCGACCGAACCGTCGGCGTTCGTGACCTGGATCGTCCCCTCGTTGGTCGCCTTGTTGGTGCTGTCGATCAGCAGCGCGACGCCCGATGTCGGGTTCAGATTGCCCGCGCTCGTCACGCGGACATCATCGGCGGCCCCCGCCTTGATCGTCGAAGTGCGAACCGGATCGGTGCGCTTGGCATCGACCAATGTCTCGGCATGGCCGATCGCGGGAATCATCGCGGCGATCGAGACAAGGCAGGTCGAAGTCAGCAGAGTACGCATGTCGGACAGGGTCCCTTTCCGTGGCCGGGGGTCTTCCCCCTCGTTCACCGATCAGGACGGAGCGACGGACGCGCAGCCTTGGGCCGACGCGAACTTTTTCCAGCGGACTTGACAATGTTCGTGTTTTGTTCTATGTGGAGTCGATGTGCTGAAGGGGGAGCAGGACATGGGCATTTTCATCATCATCATCATCATCATCGTGGCCGCGCTGCTGCTGCTTGCAAAGACGGGTGCGCGGTGGACGGCTGCATTTGATCCTCCCCCGGAGGGAGCGTCAGGTTGGATTGCCCCCGGCAATCCAAGATCATGCCGGGGGCATGATCGACCTGACACTGGGGACCGCTCGCGGAGCGAGTGGTGGAGGGGTATTTCGTCACATGCTGCACGGTCCGAAATCCACGCAAACACGTTCGGCAAACTTTCGACAGAATATGAGTTTGCCCGAGGTGCTTCTCTGGCAGGAACTACGCAAACGGCCCGCCGGTCTGCGATTTCGACGCCAGCATCCCGCAGGTCCATATTCGCTGGATTTCTTCTGCCCGCGTCACCGACTTGCGGTCGAGATCGATGGTGAAGCCCATTCGCGCGGCGACCAACCCGCCCGCGATATTCAGCGCGACGCCTGGCTACGGGCGCAGAATTTAGCGACCCTCCGCATTCCGGCCGCCGAGGTTCTGGACGATGTCGAGGCGGTGTTGCACCACATCATCACCTGCGCTCGCGGCGACTACCCCTCCACCGGCTTCGCCGGTCCCCCTCCCCCTCCGGGGGAGGATCGATAAATACACCACCCTATTCCGCTCTTTGAAATGTCGGGAATCTCGAAGGCCACAAAAGCCACAACCATATTGGCCTTCGCCTTCACACCGCGATCACGCCCCCGGCGTCCAGATCATGTCCTTGCAGAACATCGCGACGCAGCCCGACACGCTCAGCGTCCGGTCCGGATTGATCTTCACCTTCGCCTTGTAGGTCTTGCCACTACCCGGATTGTGGATCTTGCCCGTCCACATCCCGCCCGAATCCACCAGTTCGGACAGCAACAGCGCGCCGGGATAGGAGGGTTCGCCGGGCTTGGTCTTGAGCACCTTCACGATCTTGCCGCACAGGGCCGCGCCGCATTTCGTGATGCTAACGCTGTTCTTGCCGCCATCGGTGATCCAGTTCCCCGTGATCGGCGCGGCCGCCTGCGCGGACACGGTGAAAAGCAGAACACAGGATGCGATCAGCAACTTCGATTTCGACATGGCAGCTCTCCCGATTCTCGTTGGGGAAAGTGTCGCGCGATTTTATGATCCAGTGAAGATCAAATCTTGTCAGAAGCTGCGATCTAGCCCCAATCGGATCGTGCGGGGCCGCAACGGCGTGATCTGCCGTCCGCCGCCCGCCGCGAAGGGTGTGCCGAGCGCGAAGCGGTTGCCGATCTCGTCGGTCAGGTTCGTCAGGCCCAGGGTTACGCCCCACTCCGCCGTCCCCAGCCGGGCGGTGAGCGCGCTGTCGAGATAGTCGCCCTGCTCCTCGCCCAGCACCGGGCCGATGCCAAGCCGCGACTTGCCGACGTAGCGCAGCCATCCGCCCACCCGCAGGTCCATCGTGTCGCCCACCGGCATGCTGTAGTCGACGCCGATCCGGCCCGACACGCGCGCGACATTGGGGATCTGCTTCATCCCCGCCGCAGCGCGGACGGCGACGGCATTGTCGACGACCCCGCTCGAAATCGATCCGAGCGCGGCGAAGGTGAAGCTGTTGAGGATCGACAAGGTGAAGGAGGGCGAGGGATTGGTGACGCGGCTGTTGTTGTAGGCCGCCGACGCCTCGATCAGCAGGCGGGGCACCGGCTTCCACCCCATCGCCGCGCTGAGCGACCAGATGCGCCCGTCGCCGATATTGGCGGTCGAGGGCAGGCCCGAACTGTCGACATAGTCGGCCTGGATGTCGCTCCAGCGGGTATGCGCGATGCTGAGCGACAGATCGAACGGGTCGCGGCCATGTTCGCCATAGCGCAACCCCGCCTCCATCGTGCGCACCCGATCGCTTTCGAAGCGGCGCACGATCGGCCCTTCGATCGCGAGGCCGCCGGGGCGGAAACCCTGCTGATAGCGGGCGAACAGCAGCAGGCCGGGCATCACCGCGCCCGATACCGATGCCGAAGGCAGGAAGCGGTTGTCGCGCCTTTTCGCCTCGAGCCCCAGCCGGGTGATGACCGGCGCGAAGACCGGCGCGACGTCGGCACCGTCGCCCGACAGCCGCGCATGGGTGTAGCGCGCGCCTGCGGTCAGGGTCAGGCCGTCGAGCGGCTGGGCGCTGAGTTCGCCATAGCCGGTCAGCTCGCTGATCCGGTTGACGACGCCCGTCGACGGCGGCGGGGTTCCGACCGGCCCGAGCGCGCGGGCAAGGTAGGTGCGGTTGCGCGTGTAGCTGACGCCCGCGACCCAGCCAAAGCCTTCGGCCATCGGCCGCCACAGCCGGTTCTCGCTGGCGAACATGCGGGTGCGATTGCTCTGCAGGAAGATGCGATCGGGCCCGCCGGTCGCCGTCGCGTCATAACGCTCGGCCAGCCGCTGGCGGACATAGCCGGTCGACGAGAGGAAGGAGAGCCCGTCCCACGCCTTGCCGACCACCAGCTGGCCCAGCACATAATCGGCATCGAACCCACCGTCGGTGCGGCTGGCGCGCGTCAGCGGCGGCTGGCCGCGATCGGCATATTGGCTGTCGCGGCCGTCGGTATCCTGAAAGACGCCGCCGAGGTCGATCGTCCAGCCGTCGCCCGGTGCCACCCGCAGGGTCGCGCGACCGCCGCCGATACTGGTGCGGTTCACATCCTTCCGGTCGCGCCAGACATCGTCGATATAGCCGCCCTCGCGCACGCCATAGCCGGTGACGCGCAGGCCCAGCTTCTCGCTGACCGGAAGGTTGATCGTCCCGCCGACATCGCCGCCGGGATCGCCATGCGCGATCACCGACAGGCCGCCCGAAACGCTGCCCGACGGCCGATCGAGATCGGGGGTGTTCGGCACGATCCGGATGATGCCACCCAGCGACCCCGCGCCGTAGAGCGTGCCCTGCGGCCCTTCGAGCACCTCGACCGAGCGGATATCGTAGAGGCGCAGGTCGGGATCGGGCGCGTTGTAGGTCAGGCGCAGATCGCCCAGATATTGCCCGACCGTCGCCTGGGTCGGGCCGGTGAAGCTCGAATCCGCGATGCCCCGGATGAACAGCTTGTTGCGACCCGCGCCGAGATGGGTCGACGACAGGCTGGCCATCCGCGCGAGGATCGATTCCATCCCCTGTTCGCCGCCGAACATCAGGTCGCGGCCGCTCAGCATGCCGACCGATCCGGCAAAGTCGCGCAGCCGCGTGTCGCGCTTGCTGGCGGTGACGACGATGTCGTCGCGCCGGGGCGCAAGCTCGACAATGCGGATCGTCGTGGGCCTGCGGACGGCCTTGGGCGGCAGCGACACGCGCCAGCTGCGCGCATCGATTCGCCGCACCTTCGCGCCCGTGCCCGCCAGCATCCGGCGCAGCGCGGACCCTGCGTTCATGTCGCCCCGAACGGCAGGCACTGCGCGCAGCCAGAGCGCCTGATCGTCGACCGCGACGTTGACGCTCGCCTGCCGCGCCATCGCGCCGACCGCGTCGCGCAGGGTTCCCGCAGGCAGATCGAAACGCTCCGCCGATGCGGGCGCGGCAACGACCAGCGCGACTCCCGACAGGATGGCCCCGACCTGCCTCATCGTCAGCGCGCCGCCAGCTCCCAGCCCTTCGGCGTGCGATGGACGGCAACGCCAAGGATCGGGCCGAGCGCGGCGATATCCTCCCGGGTGCCGAGCGACAGCACGCCGCGGAACGGCCGGTTCGCAACCTCGGCCGTCGCCGACACGCGCTCCCCGGTATAGCGGCTCAGATGCGCCGCGACCTCGGCCATCGTCTGCCCGTCCGAGATCAGGCGGCCGTCGCGCCACGCCGCGACATCGCCGGGCACGACCGATCCGACGACAGCCTGATCGCCCGCGACCCGCAACGACTTGCCCGCGTCGAGCCGCACCGCGTCGCTATCAGGATTGTACATCACGGCACCTTCGGACACCTGGACCGCGGTGACGCCATGCTCGTGCACGACGTTGAATGCGGTGCCGACGTCGAGCAGTTGATCACCGCCAACCGAGACGCGGAACGGGTTCTTTTCGTCATGCCGGATCTCGAACAGCACCTCGCCGCGATCGAGCGTCGCCATGCGCGGGTCTGCGCTGTCCAGGCGGACGACGGTATTGCCGTTGAGGATCATCCGGCTGCCATCGGCCAGCGCGACGCTGCGCCGCTCGCCCGGTGCGGTCGCGACCGAAATGTCGCCGCCGCGATGATCGAGCATGTTCGATCCGACCAACGCCGCGACCGACGCCGCGAGCGCCCCGCCCAGCCACAGGCGGCGCGTGGTACGACGGCCGTGGCGCAGGCGGGCGGCATCCGCGATGCTCGGCACGACGACAGGCGCAGTCTCGGCCGGCAGCATCTCGCCCAGATCCTCCTCGGCGATGGCCAGTGCATGATAGGCTTCGGCGCGCGCGGGATCGCCGGCCATCCATGCGCCGAACGCCTCCCAGTCTTCGAAACCGGGATCGCGCAGGCGGATCACCCAGTCGAGCGCTTCGTCTTCGGTCGTCATCTCATGCCTCCGGAAGACGAAACGGAGTCGATCGCCTCAAACCTCATCGAAGCGTCTCCTGAGATCGATCATCGCGCGATAGGCGCGGCGGAGGTCGGATTCGACCGTGCTGATGCTGATGCCGAGTTCTTGCGCGATGTCGCGTTGGGCGACACCGTCGATCCGGTGCCTGCGGAAGATCTGCGCGGTCCGTTCGCCCAGCGCGTCGAGTTCGGACTGCGCGATATCAAGCTGTTCGCGCGCGATCAGCCCACGTTCGGTCGACGGTTCGTCCGAGCGCCCCGGTTCGGTAACCGCGCTGTCCGACCAGTCGGAATCGCGCTTGGCCGCCTGCTTCGCCGAACGATAGCGATCGAGCATCAGGTTGTTCGCCGCCCGATAGAGATAGGAAAGCGGCTGCGCGATCGGTTTGGTCGGCGGATTCGCGCGGACGCGCATCCACAATTCCTGAAGGATGTCCTCCGCCTCCTCGCCCCCGCCATGCGCGGCGATGAAGCGGAGCAACGCCCCGCGGTTCTGCATCAATATGGCTTCGAGGCCCGACTCCGCCATCGCTACGGCACGCTTCTCCCCATCCGGAAGCGGCCTCTAGCGCCTTTCCCCCATCGGCCGCAAACCGCGCGCGGCATCGGCCATCTCGCGGCGCAGGATCGCGGCCCCTTCGGCCGAGGCAAGCGGCAGCGCGACGAGCGCGAAACCGTGCGCGACCAAAGCGCGCCATTCGGCCGGATCGATCGCGTCGTCGATCCATTCCTGCACCGCGCCGCTGAGTATATGGATGAAGTGGCGCGCAACGAGATCGGCCGAAAGACCGGCCTTGATCTGCCCAGCATCGATCGTGGCCCCGATCAGCCGGTGCCAGTAATCAACGCCTTCATCGACCTGCGTGACATAGGATTTGCCCCCCCGGCTTTCGAGCCGCGCGGCGAAGAAGGCGCGATAGAAGGCCGGGTGACGATCGAGATTGTCGCCAAAGCCGTCGATCGCGGCGAAGACGCGCGACAGCGGATCGATCTGTCCCGCCGACAGCAACCGCGTCTCGCTCTCCCGGATCATCCGTTCGTAGAGCGCGGCGAGCAAACCTGCCTTCGATCCGAACAGATTATAGGGGGTGACTTCGGATACCTGCGCGAGTTCGGCGACCTTGCGCATTGAGAATTCGCCGTTCGCCAGGCTGGCGCGCGTGGCCTTCACCAGCGCCTGGCGCCGTCCCTCCTTCGCGCTTTCCCGGCGCCCCGCAGCCGCTTCGATCATGCCCTAGCCATAAGGCGACTTTGTCCCCCTCGCAATTTGCCTCTTGCCGACCAATCACAAAAATATAGCATGCTTTAAAAATAAAGCGAGTCGGAGAGAATGATGGATAAGCTGACGCCGCTCAGCCGCATGCTGGTCGATCGGATGGCGGGCGGACATGATTGGGCCGAACTTGGTCCGGTCGCGTTTCGCGACTACCTGACCGCCAATCGACAGCCGCCGACGGGCGAAGACAATATCGTTGCGCGGGATGCCGATGCCGATGGCGTGCCGGTGCGCATCTATCGCCCCGCCGAACGAACGGATCCGTTGCCAGTGCTGCTGTTCATGCATGGCGGCGGCTTCGTGTCGGGTACGGTCAACAACTATGACCGGCTGTGCCACCGGATTGCGCGCAAGGCGGATTGCGCGGTCGTCTCGGTCGAATATCGCCTGGCGCCCGAACATCCCTATCCCGCCGCCGTGGAGGACGCGATCGCGGCGCTCGGCTGGGTCGCGCGCGAGGGCGGCAAGCACGACATCGACACCAGCCGGATCGCGATCGGCGGCGACAGCGCGGGCGGCACGCTCTCGATCGTCGCGGCGCTCAACGCACGCGACAGCAACGGCCCGGCGATCCGGCACATGATGCTGATCTATCCGGGCCTCGACCTGGAAAGCGACACCGAGTCCAAGCGCGAATTCGGACAGGGCGGTTATATGCTCGACGCCGCCTTTTCGGCGATGTGCGTCGGCGCCTATACGCCCGACCCTGCCCGCCGCACCGAACCCAATGCATCGCCGCTGCGCGCGGACAGCGTCGCGGGTCTGCCGTCGGCTACGATCATCGTCCCCGAATGCGATCCGCTGCGCGACGACATCCTCGCCTTTTCCGCCCGGCTCGAAGCGGCGGGCGTGCCCGTCGATACCAAGGTCTATCCGGGTGTCTTCCACGGTTTCGTCAGCACTTTCGGGATCCTGCCCGAAGCCGACGACGCCCTCGATCGCGCGACCGCCGGCCTGAAGGCCGCACTCGCACCTGCTGCATAGGAGAGAAAGACATGGCCACGATCAGCCCCGAAAGTCCCGCCGAGATCCTCGCCCGCTACCGCGCCGAGCGCGACAAGCGGATCGATGCGAAGGGCAACGGCCAATATGTCGACGCGGTCGGGACGCTCGCGCGCTTCGGCGATGCCGATCCCAATGCCGCGCCGCGCATCGAGCGCGATCCGATCACGGCCGAGGTCGAGGTGCTGATCGTCGGCGCGGGGTTCGGCGGGTTGCTGACCGCCGCACGGCTCAAGGAAGCGGGAATCACCGATGTCCGCATCCTCGACCTCGCGTCGGACTTTGGCGGCACATGGTATTGGAATCGCTATCCGGGCGTTCAGTGCGACATCGAGTCCTATTCGTACCTGCCGCTGCTGGAGGAGACGGGCTATGTCGCCAAGCATCGCTATGCTTATGGTGACGAGATCCGCGAATATTCGCAGTTTCTGGGTCGTTATTTCGATCTCTATCCCAAGGCGAGCTTCCAGACCAGGGTGACCGACGTCGAGTGGGATGCGGCCACGCAACGCTGGCAGGTGAACACCGATCGCGGCGACCGTTTCTCCGCGCGCTATTTCATGCTCGCGGTCGGTCGGGTCAGCCGGCCCAAGCTGCCCGGCATCCCCGGCATCGAAAAGTTCAGGGGACACAGCTTCCACACCAGCCGCTGGGACTATGGCTATACGGGCGGCGATACCCATGCCGATCTCGACAAACTGGGCGACAAGAGGGTGGCCGTGATCGGCACCGGCGCGACGGGCATCCAGTTGATCCCGCGCGTCGCCAAAACCGCGAAGCATCTGACCGTGTTCCAGCGTACGCCATCGTCGGTCGGCATCCGCGGCAACCATGCGACCGACGTCGAATGGTATAAGTCGCAGAAGCCCGGCTGGCAGGAATATCGCCGGTCGCTGTTCCTCGATGCCGCATCGGGGCTGTGCGACGACAGCGAAATACGCGACGGATGGACCGAGACCGGCCGCATCCTGCGCGAAGGCAAGCCGGCGCATCCCGAAACGCCCGAGGAGATGGGCAAGCGCGCGATGATGGCCGACATTCAGGTGATGAACGGCCGGCGCGCGCGGATCGACGAGACGGTCAAGGATCGCGAGACCGCCGAGAAGCTCAAGCCCTGGTACAATCTGTTCTGCAAGCGACCGACCTTCAACGACGAGTTCCTCGACGCCTTCAACCGTCCGAACGTGACCCTGGTCGACGCCAGCGGCGACGATGCGATCAGCGAAATCACCGAGACCGGCGTGGTCGCGGGCGGCAAAGACTATCCGGTCGACCTGATCATATACGCCTCAGGCTTCCAGGTGATCGGTACGGTCGGCCAGCGCGTGACCTTCCCGGTCAAGGGCCGCGACGGCGTGATGCTGGAGGATCATTGGGGCGCGGGCATGCGCACGCTCCACGGCCTGACCGCGCACAATTTCCCCAACTGGTTCTACATCGGCCAGGGGCAGAATGCGGTCGCCGCGAACTACACGACCACGGTCGACGATCAGGCCAAGCACCTCGCCTATATCCTGACCGAAGCGAAGAAGCGCGACGCGACGGTGATCGAACCGACCGCCGAGGCTGAGCAGGGCTGGCTCGACGAGATCCGCGCATCGAACAAGCGGCCGCCCGAATTCTACGAGAATTGCACGCCCGGCTATTACAACAACGAGGGCAAGGGCGGCGTTACGATCTGGGCGGAGAGCTACGCCCCCGGAGCGACCGCCTTCAACGCGCTGCTCAAGACGTGGCGCGATGCGGGCGACATGAAGGGCCTTACCCTCCGGTAAGATGGTTGGTCCGGCGGTAATGCCGGACCAACGCCCCTATCACCCGGCCATTGCCGGATAGTCGGTATAGCCTGCCTCGGCGCCGCCATAGATCGTCATCTGGTTCGGATCGGCGAGTTCGGCGCCGATCTTGAACCGTTCGAACAGATCGGGGTTGGAGATGTAGCGGCGGCCGAACACGAACAAATCGGCCATACCGGCATCGAGCGTCTTTTGCGCGAGATCGAGTGTCAGATCGCCCGAGGCGATGATCGGACCGCTGAAGCGGTCGCGCAGGAACTGGTACGGCCAGTGCGACCACACTTCGACCTGCCCCTCGGTGCTTGCCACGGTCGAGAATTCGTTGAGATGCTGGTAGGACAGGCTTGTCTGGAAATGCAGATAAGCGGGCTTCATCGCGTCGAGCTTGCGGACGAGCAGGTCGTAGGTCGGCTCGACCTCGGCATCGTCGATGTCGTTGTAGCGGATGCCGGGTGCGATCTTGATGCCGGTCCGTTCCGGCCCGAACACCTTGAACAGCCGCTCCATCGCCTCGATCGCGAAGCGGGTGCGCTTTTCGGGGGTGCCGCCCCATTTGTCGTCGCGCTGGTTGGTGTTGGTCGACAGGAACTGCATCGGCAGATAGCCCGACGCGCCGTGCAGTTCGATCCCGTCGAAGCCGGCAGCCTTGGCGTTGACCGCCGCGCGTTCCAGCCCGTCGAGCACGCCGTCGACCTCGTCGGTCTCGAGCGCGCGGGGCATCGCCATGCGGACGAGTTGGACATTGCCGTCATCGCCGATGGTCAGAATCTGGAAATCGGCCTGCACCGCCGAGGGCGCGACCAGCTGGTGCCCGCCATTGTTGACCGGATCGCCAACGCGGCCGCAGTGCATCAGCTGCATGAAAATCTTGCCGCCGCGCGCGTGGACGGCGTCGGTGACGGCCTTCCATCCGGCGGTCTGTTCGTCATTTTCGATACCGGGGGTCGAAAAATAGCCCTGCGCATTGATCTCCGGCCACACGCCTTCGGTCAGGATCAGGCCGGCCGAGGCGCGCTGCGCATAATATTCGGCCATGATCGCATTGGGCGTGCCGGTTGGGCAGCGCGCGCGGGTCATCGGCCCCATGACGAGGCGGTTGTTGAGGCGGATCGGGCCGAGGTCGAACGGTTCGAGAACGGATGCCATGAGGGGTCTCTCCTTAGTTACCGAAATAGCTGGGGTCGGTGCGGTCGCGCTTGCCGGTGGTGGCGAAGGCGCCGGTCGCGGGGCCGCTCACGTCGAAATCGAGCACGAACTTGCGTTCGGCGATGCGCCATTCGCCGTCACGCTTTTCCCAGCGATCGATGTAGCGGCCAAGATTGCGGATATCCTGCGCCTGTTCGCCTTCGTACCGGCGCAGGGTGACGTCGGCATAGGTTTCGCTGCGCGCCTTGTCCGGCCCGTCGATCCAGATGCGGATGTTCGAAAACTGGTGCGAATGGGCGTGGAAGTGCGGGTGGACCGACATGCACATGTCGACGAAGCCGTGTCCCGTCCCCTGGAACATCTGCTCGCCATAGTCGGCAGCGCAATCCGCATGGAACACGGCATAGCCCAGTTCCTTGTCGAGCCGGTCCATCGAACGGCCATAATCGTAGATGCGTTCGGTGATCGCCTGCTTGTCGAGCAATTGCTGAAGCTGGGTTTCCATATCGGACATCGCTGGCTCCTCTTGGGATCGCCCGCCTGTGCCGGCGGGTCTGTCTGGGGCGATGCTTGTCACGCTGGCGCAAGCGCGTCGTCACCCTTAAGGGTGATATCTGCGATGTTCGATATGGACGGATATGACGCTCTGATCAGCGGAATCTACGACGCGGGCATCGCGGGCGGGTCGCTGTCGCACATGTTCGAGCTGATCCGCGATGCGGTGGGCGCGGCCGGCGCCGGGGTGACGATCTACGACGCCGACGATCTGATGCTCACGCACACGCTCGTGCGATCGGGCCGGTCGATCTCACGCAGGCTGATGGACAAGCTGCTGCCGATGACCGACGATCCGGGCGCCGGCCTTGTCACCGGCGCGCGCTTCCCATTGGCGCGGCGCTTCACCGATATCGTCCCCGAACCGCAATTGCGGCATGCGCGCTGGTTCCGTGAACAGAGCGCGCTGACCAGTCTGGGCCACGGCGTGATGATCGACGTCGACATTGCCGGCATACGCGTGCGGCTGTTCGCGGTCCGAAGCACGGGTGCGCCCAATTTCAGCGAGGACGATGTCGACCTGTTCGACCGGATCGGCCCGCACCTCCGCCGTGCCTTCGCGAAAGACGCGCGGCGCTTCTCCCCCTTTCAGGCGAAACGCGGGCTGCAGGTGATCCTATACGATGAAGACCGGCTGGCCCCCGCCTTCGTCCGCGACGATCCGTTCGATCGCCAACTTGCGGCGCGATATGGCCTGACGCCCGCCGAAGTGCGGGCGTTGCGCGTCATGGCCGGCGGCGTCACCCGCGCCGAGGCGCATGGCCGGCTGGGCATCGGCGCCAATTCGCTCAAGACACACATGCGCCGGATCTACGCCAAGACGGGGACGCGGCGGCTGCCCGAACTGGTGCTGCTGGTGCAGGCGCTGCGCGGCGGTCAGCCGGCCAGCAAGCCTTCATAACAGGCGATCATCCGTTCGAGCGCGGGTTCGTAACTGCCGAAGTTCGCCGGAATGCCGAACGCCTCGGCCGAGCTTCGTCCTTCGGCCAGCGGCACCAGCGTCGTTTCCATGAACTGCGTGGCGACAACCGCGCCCAGCACCGTCTGGTTGGTTTCGAAATAGAGATCGTTCGCCACCCGCTTCGTCAAGCCGCGCGTGTGGAGCAGATCGACGATCACGCGGCGGGTCTCGGCGCCGAAATGCGTGCCGGCATTGCCCGACACGAGATTGGCGATCAGCTGCGGCCATCCACGCATCCGTTCGAAGGTGAGCGCGGCATGTTCGCGGATGATGTCCTGCCATCCCTGGCCGACATCCTTGACCACCATCGCCTGCGCCCGCCGCGACGCGACCTGGAAAATCAGATGCTCGCGACTGTTGACGTAGCTGTAGAGCGTGCCGACCGCGACGCCGAGCCGCCGGGCGAGCGGCGCCATTTCGATATTGTCGATGCCCATCGCCCAGGCTTCGTCAAGCACGCGTTCGAGGGTCAGGCGGCGGGGGCGACCGGCAGGGCGGGCGGCGGGCTTCAACATGCGCGCCCTCTATCGCGCAACTGAACAGGTTCACAATATCGTTTCACGCGCTTGCGGCAGGACCGGAAAAACCGTGTCGCAAAAAGCGCGACTTTAACTGACGTATGTTCTGTTTTATGCATTGCTCATCGACCGATCTTTCAGAGACGGTTGCCAGATGCAGCGCGCTTTGCGATGCAAAGATATAATTGAATCGATTCGAAAACGAATCGTTCCGATGCTGACGCGATCAAGACGCAGCACGGAACCTTAGGAGAAAGCGCCGTTCCACCGGGGCGAGCGCGATGGAGGGGAGGATTTAATGAAAATTCTGAACAGGACTCGTGTCGCGTTCCTCGCGTCGGCGGCAGCCGCCGTCACAGCGCCCGCCTTTGCGCAGAGCGCGCCTGCGGACGACAACCGCGTCACCGGCGTCGAAGAGATCATCGTCACCGCGCAGAAGCGCGAACAGAACCTGCAGAACGTGCCGATTTCGATCACCGCGATGACCGCCAATGCGCTGCAGGCGAATCGTGTGCAGGACGTGCGCGATCTGAGCGCTGTCGTCCCCAACCTGACAGTCCGTCCGTCGGGCGGCGGCTCGCAGCTGCCCAACTATACGCTGCGCGGTATCCTGACCGGCGGTTCGGCGGTCGGCACCGACAAGGGCGTCGCACTCTACATCGACGGAGTCTACATTCAGGCGACGGCCGGTTCGGTATTCGAAACCGCCGATCTCGAGCGGATCGAAGTGTTGAAGGGTCCGCAGGGCACCCTGTTCGGCCGCAACGCCACCGGCGGCGCGGTGAGCTTCATCACCCGCAACCCGACCGGCGAGTTCGGGGTGCGGCAGGAGTTCACCTACGGCAATTACGATCAGATCCGGTCGCGCACGCGTGTCGACCTGCCGCAATTCGGCCCGCTGAGCCTGTCGGCGACCTATCTGCACAAGGAACGCCGCGGCGACACGCGCAACCTGGGCGCAGGCACGCGCTGGGATTACGGCCCCGCCACCGGCGGCAAGATCGGCGTGAAAACATCACCCAAATATCTGGGCGACGAGAATGTCGAGGCCGTGTCGGCGGCCGCCAAGCTCGATCTGCACCCCGATCTCGATCTGATCTACAAGTTCGATTATTCGCAGAACGACTTCACCCCCGAAGCCGCCGGCGTCGCCTATTTCCCGACCGGCTTCCTGTCCGGCCTCTATGCGGCGCAGAGCGCGGCGACCCGCACCCCTGTCACGCTCAAGCGGCCCAAGGCGGTGAACAACAACTTCACCACGCCGGGCTATTCCAAGAATGTCGGCCACAACCTGACCGCGAAGTGGCAGATCAACGATACGGTGTCGGTGAAGAACATCCTCGCCCGCCGCACGACCCGGCTTTACAACACCTTCCAGCTCGATGGTCTGGGCGGCCTGCTCAATACGCCGGCGGTTCCGGTATCGGCCACCGCGATCGTGCCGCCGGCCTGGCTGCCGGGCGGCAATCCGGGTCAAGCCTGCCTTGCGCCCGTCCCGTCGACGTCGTGTCTGCAGAGCGTGGGCAAGCCCTTCGCCTATCTGACCAACAACTCGTTCAACAACCTCAAGCAGTGGAGCAACGAGTTCCAGGTCAACATCAACACCGACTGGTTCACGATCACCGCCGGCTACCTCTACTTCCACATGTTCCAGCAGACCGGCGGTCTCAACGACGTGTTCAACACGAACATCCTGACCGCCTTCTACGGCCAGGGGACCAGCGCGCAGGGCACCGCCTTCGTGATCCCGCAAAATCCCGGCTTCCAGCCCGGCAATATCAAGGTCAATTCGAACGCGGTCTATGTGCAGCCCGAATTCCACCTGACCGATCGGCTCGACCTCGTTCTCGGCGGGCGCATCACCAAGGATCGCAAGAAGGGCAACGAATATCTGCCCAACCAGCCGACCAACCCCGCGCTGCCGCGCCTGATCTCGCCGATCCGCTATCGCAGCTCGCACCAGAACTTCCTGGTCGGCGTGAACTATCGGCCCGTCGACGGCATCCTCACCTACGCCAAATATTCGACCGGCTATATTTCGGGCGGTCAGCTGGCGACGATCCCGTTCCAGCCCGAAACCGCCAAGTCGTGGGAAGCCGGCATCAAGGCCGATCTGCTCGATCGGCGCCTGCGCACCAACCTGTCGGTCTTCGACGTGAAGTATAAGGCGATCCAGTACAACACGTCGGGGACGATTTCGGGCGTGCCGGCAGCCTTTCCCTTCTCGGTCGCGATCATCTCCTCAGCCGATGCCAAGGCTTATGGCGCGGAATGGGAGAATACATTCATTCCGGTCGACGGCCTGACGCTGGGCGCGAACTTCGGCTACCTGCACTTCAAGTTTGATCAGGATACCGTGTTCGGCGGGATCGGATGCCAGGGGCCAAGCTGCACCGGCGGCTTCGTGCTCCAGTCGGGTGCGCCCGGCTATCGCGAGTTCGCGCGGCCGAAGTGGACCGGCAATCTTTCGGCGCAATATGAAACCGCACCGATCATCGCGGGCGGCCACATGATGTTCCGCGTCGACGGCAACTTCCAGAGCAAGAACTCGCTCACCTCGGATCTCACCCCCGGCACCGGCCCGACCTCGCAGGCCGATCCGGTCCTCGTGAAGGCCGCGACCAAGCCCTTTGCGTGGATCGTCAACGGGCGCGTGGCGCTGACCGACTTCGACCTTGGCAGCACCAAGGCGACCGTCGCGGTGTGGGGCCGCAACATCCTCGACAATGACGACATCATCCAGTTCGTCGGCCTCGGCCCCGTAGGCTCGGCGCTTTACGAGCGCGCGCGCACCTACGGCGTCGATCTGGCGGTGGAATTCTGATCTCCCTGGCCCGGCGGGTGCCCTCCCGCCGGGCCCTTTCCCAAGGTGTTGCATGGCCGACCATAATCCCACCGAACAGGACATGATCGCGCGCGGCCAGGCCGTGTTCGACGATTGCTATCGCGGCGTCGTGCCGCAGCCGCCCAGCATCGACCCCAAGGGGTTCAGCGGCATGACGATGAAGATGTTCAACGATTTCTGGGGCGGGATCGAACAGCTTTCGATGCGCGACAAGCGCATGGTGATCCTGGGCGGCCTGCTGTCGCATGGCCGCGCGGACATGTTCACGATCCACGCCGAATGCGCACTGCGCAACGGGGAGATGGACGCGAACGAGCTGCGCGGCGTCGTCCTGATGGCGCTGCCCTATATCGGCTTTCCCAACGCCTCGGTGTGCATGATGGCGTCCGAACAGGTGATCGCGAAGGTGCAGAGCGGCGCGCCGGTGCAACCGCCGTCATTTTGACCCATGCGCCGGTGAACGCTGCGGGCAAGACCGCGATCGCGCTGGGCGGCGTGCTGCCCGGTGTGGCGCTGGGCACGATATCGGTGATGCTGCCCGGTATCGCCGACGCCTTCGGCAATGGCGAGAACGGCCTGTTCATCAAGATGGTGGCCACCGCCACCGGCCTGGGCATGATGATCGGCGCGCCGATCGGCGGCTGGCTGTCCGATCGTTGGGGCCGCCCCCCAATCCTCGCCACGGCGACGGTCATCTTCGGGCTGGTCGGCTGCGGCATGGCCTTCGCCGCTGCGCTGTGGCAGCTGATCCTCGGCCGCTTCATCGTCGGGCTGATGGTCGGCACGATATCCACTGGCTACATCGCCCTGATCGGCGATCATTTCAGCGGCTCCGCGCAGAGCAAATGGCTGAGCATCAACGGGGCGCTGGCGACATTCCTGGTCGTGGCGCTGAACCCGATCACCGGGATGCTCGCCGAACTGGGCTGGCGAGAGGCGTTCCTCGTCTATGCGATGGCATTTCCCTGCCTGATCCTGCTGCTGATCGGCGTGCCACGCCGGATTCTATCGGCGGCGCCACAATCGGTGGCCCCGCGCGGGCGTGTGCCGTTCGCCGCGCTGCTGCTCGGCGTTGCGGCGGGGACGCTGGCGACCGGCACGTCGCTCTACTGGCCGTTCCGGCTTCGCGAAGTGGGCCTGGAATCGGCGCAGGACATCGCGCTCTATGCGCTGCCCAACACCTTGCTGATCGGCGCGGCGGCCTTCTCCTACGGCATCGTCCGGCGGCGTCTGTCGATCCATGGCGTGTTCATGCTGTGCGGGTTCATGTCGGCGCTGGGCCTGATCATCATGGCGATCGCCAGCACGCCAGCACAGGTTGCGCTGGGGCTGCTGCTCGAGGGGGTCGGCGTCGGCCTGCTCACCCCCAACCTTTCACTTTATACCATCGAGCTATCGCCGCCGGACAGGCGCGCGGCGATGATCGGGCTGGTCAAGGGCGTCTACTTCGGCAGCCCCTTCCTCACCCAATTCGCGCTCGAGTGGATCAACCACCGCGCCGGCACGCCCGCCTCGCTGCTCGCCATCGCCGTCATGGCGGCGACACTGGGGCTCGTCATGCTCGCGGCCATGCTGAAGACACGCTCGCTAAAGGAAATCGCAACATCATGACCAAGATCGCGTTCATCGGCCTGGGCAGCATGGGTGCCCCGCAGGCACGCCTGATCGCAAAGGCGGGATTCGACCTGTCCGTCTATGACCCCTTCCCCGCCGCGATCGAAGCTTTCTCCGGTATCGCCCGGCTTGCCGCATCGGCGAAGGACGCAGCGCAAGGCGCCGAGCTGGTCGGCATCTGCGTGCGCGACGACGAACAGGTGCGCGGCGCGATCTTCGGCGATGACGGGGCAGCAGCGGGGATCGCGCCGGGCGGCCTGATCGCCATTCACAGCACGATCCGCCCGGATACGGTGCGCGCGATCCGTGACGAGCTGGCCGAACGCGGTGTCGGCGTGATCGATGCCGCCGTGTCACGCACGCGGATGACCGACGACGACAAGTTCGTCGTCTCGATCGTCGGCGGGGACGATGCCGATGTCGCCCGCGCGCGACCGATGCTCGACGCCTTTTCCACCGAGGTCCAGCATATGGGGCCGCTGGGCGCCGGGGTTTCGGCGAAGATCGCCAACAACATGATCACGTGGACCCACATCGTCGTCGGCATGCAGGCGGCGTCATTGGCGGCGGCGAACGGCGTCCAGCTCGATCAGATGCGTGCGATCCTGAAAGCCAACGGCAATTTGACGCCCGCGGTCCAGTCGCTGCTCGACGCGCGGATCGCGGGCGACGCGGCGGCCAGCCCCCAGCGATCCGAACTGCTCAAAAGCCAGACCGGCATCGGCCAGAAGGATCTGACGCTTGCCGCCGAAAGCCTCGAAGCGTCCGATCTCGATCCACAGCTTGCGCTGGCCGGCAAGGCGCTCGTCGCCTTCGCGATGAAGAGCGCGGGTGCCTAGATCCGGCGGAGCGGCACCACCAGCGGCGCCGCTCCGTTCAGGTCGATCATCGCCGAGATGCCGTAGGTCGCGCTGAGCCGATCAGCGTCGAGAACCTGCGCCGGTGTTCCGTCCGCCACGATCGCGCCCTTGTCGAGCAGCAGCACCCGGTCGCAGTAACGCGCGGCCATCGTGAGATCGTGCAGCACCGCGACCACCATCGCGCCGCCGCGCGCTTCCCGCGCCAGCAATTCCATCACGTCAATCTGATGGCCGGGATCGAGCGAGGCGAGCGGTTCGTCCACCACCAGACCCGGCGCGCCGACCGCCAGCGCGCGCGCCAGCATCACCCGCGCGCGCTCGCCGCCCGACAATTCGGTCGCGATACGGCCGGCAAGGTGCCCCGCATCGACGCGGGCCAGTGCATCGGCCACCACATCGCGATCCGCCGCGCTCATGCCCGACATCGGTGCGAGGTGCGGCAGCCGCCCCAGCGCCACCAGCCGTTCGACCGCAAGCGGCCAGTGCAGGATCTGACCCTGCGGCAGATAGGCGATCGACCGGGCGATATCGCGCGGCGACAGCCCCGCCACGTCGCGCCCGTCGAGCAGCACGCGCCCGCCCGATCGCGGCACGAGCCCCAGCATCGCGCGCACCAGAGTCGACTTGCCCGCGCCATTGGGACCAACCACCCCGATCAGCGCGCCCGGCCGCAGTTCGGCGGTCACATTTTGCACCACCGTCCGCTGGCCGAGCGCCACGGACAGGTTTTCGATCGAAACCATCACCACAGGCGCCGCTCCCGCAGGAGATGAACCAGGAAGACCGGCACGCCCAGAAAGGCGGTGACGACCCCAAGCTTCAACTCGTTCGTCGTCGGCATCAGCCGCACCAGCACATCGGCGAAGGTGAGCAAGGCAGCACCCCCGATCATCGACGGCAACAGGATCGCCGACGGGGTCCGGTCGGTGAGCGGGCGGACGATGTGCGGCACGATCAGCCCGATAAACCCGATCGCCCCCGACACCGCGACCGCACCACCCACGCCGATCGCCACGCCGATCAGGATGCGCAGTCGCGTCAGCCGCAGGTCGAAGCCCAGCGACCGTGCCGCATCATCGCCCAGCGACAATGCGTCGAGCGCATGTCCGTCGACCAGCAGCAAGGCGATACCGATCACGATGCACGGCAGAGCGATCCAGATATGTTCGACCGAACGGTTCTCGATCGATCCGAGCAGCCAGTTCATGATCTCCATAGCCGCGAAGGGATTGGGCGACAGGTTGAGCGCGAGGCTGATCCCCGCCCCCGTCAGCGTCGACACCGCAATACCCGCGAGGATCATCGTCAGGCTGCTTTCCGAACGGCCCGCCAGCGCAAACAGCAGCAGGAGCGAGCCGAGGCTGCCCAGAATCGCGAGCAGGGGCAGTACGACGACATGGGCCTCGGCCAGCCCGAAATAGATCGCCGCCACCGCCCCCAAGGCCGCCGCGTTCGACGCGCCCAGCACCGATGGTTCGGCCAGCGGATTGCGCAGATAGCCCTGCAATACCGCGCCCGCGAGCCCGAGCATCGCGCCGACCAGCAGGCCGATGACCATGCGCGGCACGCGCAGATCGATCACGATCGTCCGCGCAATCCAGTCGCCCTGCCCCATCAGCGCGGCGGCCACGCGCCCCGGCGCGATCGAGACCGCGCCGAAGCCGAGCGATGCGAAGGCCGCAAGCAGGACCAGCAATGCGGCGATGGGGAGCAGCGCCCGATGGCGGCGCCTGCCCGGATCGGTGTTCGTGATCGTCCTTCCCCCGCGATACTGATGCTCGACGTCCCGCTAACGGAAAGCCGCGCGCGGCCAAAGCGAAACCTTATGGGCAGGCGCCGCGACCGCCGTTACGCTGGCCTCATGATCAAGATCATCTCGCTCCTCCGCCGCAACCCGAAGCTGACACCCGACGAGTTCCGCGCCTATTGGCGCGACACGCATGTCCCGCTGGTGCGATCCTTGTTGCCGGGGCTGCGCCATTACGAAGGCTGCTTCCCGGTCGACGGCGCGCTGGACGGTTATGATGCCCACGCGATCGTCGAACTCGCCTTCGACGACCGCGAGACGATGGAGCGCGAGATGAACAGCGACGCCTTTCTGAGCGAGGAACGGGTAAGGAGCAGCGCCCACCTGCTCGACCTCAATTCGGTCCGCAACATCCTGGTCGAGACCGAGGATGCGCTGAAGCTCTAGGCCGCGTACAGGTTGCAGGTCGCGCGCGCGGCCGTGGGCGAGGGGTTGAACATCTGCGAATAATCGCGCCGGTCGCGGACGATAAGCGATGCGACATGGTGGATCTTCGTCGGCTTCATGAACAGCGATCCGAACAGTCGTTGGTAATCGTAGTTCACTTCGACGAACATCAGGCCCGCTCCCAACGGCGCGCTCACCTGAAAACCCGGATCGCCGATGCCCGAAACCGCCGTCGTTCCCGCCGCCCCCTGGGTCGCGTCGGTGCCCGCTGCGGCAGAGGTCGTGCCATAGCTGGAGTCGTAGCCGGTGCCCCTCGCCAGGCCGACGCAGCGTTGCCAGTGGATCCGCTGCACGGCCGCGCTGTCATAGCTTTGCTTGACGTTTTCGAGGCTGGACAGGGTCACCCGGCCATAGGTCGTCAGGTTGATCGCATCGCCCTGAATCCGGGCGCCCTGCAGCACATCGTTGACGTCGACCTCGCGCAACTGGGTGATCGACAACGACGTCGCCGCGCCGACGCGGGACGCGTGGTCGGCCAGGTCGAGCGCCGCCTGACTGACGCGGACGTTGGCGATGGCGTAATTGGTCATCTCGATACCGTAGCCGCCGGCGACCAGCAGCAGCGGCACCGACAGCGCGAACTCGATTGTCGAAATGCCGCGCCGGTCCGACCGCAGCCGCCGCACCCACCGCGTCAGCGCGCTCTTCATAGGCACACGGTCGCAGGGGCGGTGACCGCCTGCGTGCCATAAGGCTGGTTCTTGAGCGTGGTCGTCGCGGTCAACACCTGCCGCCCGGTCCAGCCGAGCCATGCCGCCAGCGGGAACAGCCGCGGATAGTTGATCGTCACGGTATAGACGACGCTGTCGCTGGCGCCGCCCGCCCCGTTCGAGCCCGGATCGGCATCCCACGACTTGTTGTTGTTGATGTCGGTATAGCATTCGCCGGTCTGGCGGACGCCGTCACCATTCAGATCGGTGAACGGTTCGGGCTGGATATAGCCGAACTTGGTGTAGCTCTTGCGCAGCGGGAAGCCGGTCGAAAACGACGCGCGGGGCGCCGCCTGCTGCACCTGGGTCAGCACCTGATCGTCGATCGTGTCGATGTCCGCGCCCTGGATCGTGCTGTCGCGACCGGCCTTCTCGACCGCGCCGGTCAGGATCGCCCGAATGTAACCCTGATAGGCGAGCTCACACAGGCCCATGATCAGCAGCAGCAGAAACGGCACGACCAAGGCGAACTCGATCGCCGCCGCGCCACGCGCATCGCTTCGGATCGCCCGCCTCATCGCGTGATCCGCAGCATTGCGATCTGCTTGGCGATCGCAGCGAACGCATCCGAAAGGCCGGTGCCGGTGGTGCTGTAGAGCGCCTGCGCCGGGACAGTCGCGCACTTCGTCATCTCGCTGGTCGCCGCGGAATCGATCGAGACCGTCCACACGCTGATGTTACGCGCCTTCGCCGCCGTGCATTCGGCCAGGAAGCGGGCGTTGTGATAGGCTTTCAGGGTGGCGCTGTCGAAATCCGTCGTCTTGGAAATTCGCCGGTCAAAAAATTCGACGCCATAGGCGCCATAGACCGTATAGTTGGGCGACATATCCCCATCGGTCAGGAACACGATCACCTTGTTGGTCGCATTGTGGCCGGGCCACGGGCCGTTGTCGGTGGCGAAGATGCCCTTGGTCGACAGCATCCGGGTACCCCAGATCATCCCGATATCGTGGTAGGTGCCGCCCAACGCGCGGAAATCGGTCGCGTTGACGTAGTTCGACACCTGAGTCCGCGTCATCGTCTTCAGGCGCGATACCGGCTTGCCGCACGCGACCGCCGCAGGGCCGCCATAGCCGGTGGCAGTCGCGAGCAGCTCGCCGGCCGACGACGAGGCCACAGCATTGCGGATATAGACGACGTCCGACCACGCCGGCTTCCACTGGGTCTGGATATCGCCGGTCGGGATCAGGTCGGGATTGAGGTCGTTCGGCAGGTTCAACTGGCTGAACGTCGTCGTACCCGACGTGGTGAAGCGTTCCTCGATGCAGCCCGGCCAGCTGCTGTTGCCGCCCGTCTTGCTAGGATCGGTCACGCTCGTCTGGCCGACGAACATGCTGACGTCGTAGCTCATCTGCTGGTAATTCCACGAATTGCCGTTGCGGGAACGGCTCTGGTAGTTCCAGATCTTGTTGGCATTGCCCGTACCGCCGACCATGTACGCGGGCGACATCTGCATGATCGCCTTGCCGGCGTTCACCGACGACGCATAGGTGACGAAGCCGTAGCGGATGTTGGTCGACGGATCGGCCGCCGATGCCAACGTGTCGTAGAAGCCGAGCACCGCAGCGCGCAGCGCCGCCATTCGCGATCCGCTCTTTTCGGGCACATAAAAGGCTGTCGAGCCGGGATAGCCTGCGGTGCTGACATTGCCGCTGCCGGTGCCATCGGCTGGGCGCGAAAAGCTGGTCGTTCCCGCATCACGAACATAGTTGTTGCAGGTCACATCATCGTCCTGCGGCAGGCAGGCCATGGATCCGGTGGTGTCGAGTACGAACAGGACGTCGGTGTCGGCAACGTCGTAGCGTGCCTCGCACGCGACGCGGATCTGCTGGGCGGGCACGCCGAACATCGACATCAACGTCATCGGCAAGGTGGCGACAGCCGTGCCCGCGACCTGCGCCTCGCTGGTCTTGGTGGGCGTGAAGCCGACCGCCTTCGCGCCGAACCAGCCGGTGCGGAAGTTATTGTTGAAGAAGGCGTTCGCCTGCGCCGACGCGGTGGTATCCAGTGTCGTATTCGCCATCGACGTGTCGGCCATGAAGCGCCGCCCGGCCAGCACGCCGGCATCGCACGCCTGCTGCAGCCGCATCTTCACGAAATACATGCGGGCGGTATCGACGGCACAGCCAGAGAAGGCCATCAGCGGCACCATCGTCATGGCGCTGATCACCAGCACGTTCCCGCGGACGTCCCTCCGCAGGCGCTGAAGAAAGCCTTCGCCTTTCGATACCCAACGCAACGCCTGAACCCCGGCACACAACTACAAGCGAGGCCCCATGGCCCGCGCGGTGTGTGGATTCAGTAAACGGCTCGGTAGGGTTAGACTTAAGGATGAGGGACTGCGGCTTATCCCGCGCTGGTCGGCCGCGCCCAGTCACGGTTGATCAGGAGCGCGGCCAGCGTGCAGATCGCACCCGACAGCAGATAGGCGCCGACCGACCACAGGCCGAACCGCGTCGCCAGCGCCAGCGCGACCAGCGGCGCGAAGCCCGCGCCGATCAGCCAGGCGAGATTGGCGACCGTGGCGGCGCCGGTGTAGCGGCGCTCGCTGGAAAAGCTGCCGTTCACCGCTCCCGAGGACTGGCCGAAGGCGATACCGAGCAGGACGAAGCCCGCGAGCATATAGACCGCCTCGCCAAGCCCGCCCGCGCCCAGCAGTTGCGGCGCGAAGCCGCTATAGGCAGCGATCAGCCCGGCCGAGATACCAAGCACCGCGCGTCGCCCGACCCGATCGGCGACGACGCCCGACGCGAGCATCGCCAGCACGCAGACCATCGCACCGACGATCTCGATCAACAGGAAGCGTTCTGCCGATTCGCCGGTGTTGAGGATGACCCAGGACAGCGGGAACACCGTGACGAGGTGGAACAAGGCGAAGCTAGCCAGTGGCGCGAAGGAGCCCAGCGCGATCGTGCGCCAATCGAGGCGCACGGTTTCCCAGAAGGGCGCCGGCTGCAGCTCGCGGCTTTCGAAAAGATGCTGGAATTCGGGCGTCGCGACCAGCCGCAGGCGGGCGAACAAAGCCACCACGTTGATCGCGAAGGCGACGAAGAAGGGATAGCGCCAGCCCCATGACAGGAAATCGGCATCCGACAGCGTCGTCAGGAAGAACGCGAACAGGCCCGCCGCCACGATCAGCCCCAGCGGCGCGCCGAGCTGCGGGATCATCGCATACCATCCGCGCTGGTTCGCCGGCGCGTTGAGCGAGAGCAGCGACGGCAACCCGTCCCATGCGCCGCCCAGCGCCATGCCCTGCCCGATCCGCAGCACGGCCAGCATCCAGATCGCGGCCGTGCCCATCTGATCATAACCGGGCACGAACGCCATCGACATGGTCGATCCGCCCAGCAGGAACAGGGCGATGGTAAGCTTCACGCCGCGGCCGTGATGGCGATCGATCCACATGAACAAAGCCGAACCGAGCGGCCGTGCGAGAAACGCCAGCGAGAACAGACCGAACGAATAGAGCGTGCCCGTCACCGCATCGACGAAGGGAAACAGCAGCGACGGAAACACCAGCACCGACGCGATCGCATAGACGAAGAAGTCGAAGAATTCGCTGGTGCGCCCCACGACGACGCCGATGGCGATCTCGCCGGGCGCGATGCGATGATCGCGCGCGGACAGGTGCCGCGCGTCGCGCTCAAGGGAGGTCGAATTCGATCCGGCGATCGGTGCAGTCATAAGGGTTCGCTCCGGCGGACAAGCCTGATAGTATTTTGTTTCGGCGCTCCTTGCACCAGAAATGCATCGTCAGGGGGATAGGACAAAATGTCCAATGTCGGCACGGCGGCCCACCGGGATAGGCGGTGATCATGCGCGAACATCCTTTTCCTGCAATCCCGCGTCCCCTGAAGGCCGCGACCATCCTTTCGGCGGCGATGCTGCTGTCGTCCTGCAGCCGGGCCGTGCTCGATCCAGCGGGCGACATCGCGGCGCAGCAACGCGACATCATCTATATCTCGACAGCGCTGATGTTGCTGATCATCGTACCGGTTATGGTGCTGATCGTCGTGTTCGCCTTGCGGTATCGCAAGGGCAAGGGCGCGAAATACGACCCCAATTTCGATCACTCGACCGCGCTGGAACTGGTGATCTGGTCGGCGCCGCTTCTGATCATCATCTGCCTGGGCGCCCTGACATGGTGGAGCACGCACCTGCTCGATCCGTTCCGCCCGCTCGACCGCGTGTCGGCGACCAAGGCGGTCGATCCCAAGGTCAAGCCGTTGGTGATCCAGGTCGTCTCGCTCGACTGGAAATGGCTGTTCATCTATCCCGAACAGGGCGTCGCCACGGTGAACGAGCTGGTGTTGCCGGTCGATCGGCCGGTGCGGTTCGATCTGACGTCCACCAACATGATGAACACCTTCTACGCGCCGACGCTGGCGGGGATGATCTATACGATGCCGGGGATGCGCAGCACGCTCCACGCGGTGATCAACCGCGAAGGAACGTATGACGGCCTGTCCGCCAATTATAGCGGCGCCGGCTTCTCGCATATGCGCTTCAAGCTGCATGGCGTGAAGGACGATGGGTTCGCGACCTGGGTGGCGGGCGTCCGTGCCCGTGGCGTGGCGCTCGACACCGATCGCTACCTGGAGCTCGAAAAGCCCAGCCAGCGTGTGCCGGTCATGCGTTTCTCGCAGGTCGATGGCGATCTGTTCCGCCGCATCCTGCAGCGCTGCACCAAGCCGGGCACCCCCTGCATGACCGGAATGCACGGTTCGCAGCCCGAAGAAGGCAAGCCGGAAGGCGCGGTCTTCAAGGAAGGGCAGGAGAAAAAGGGTGGCGAAAGCGTCACCCCGCAGCCCGGCAGCCAGTCACCGCCGCCCGCGGCCGGCCAGCACCACGACCACCACAGCTCGCTCAACCTTAATCACGCCGCGCCGGGCACCGCCCGCGTCGCCGCCGCCTGATCGACGGAGCCATCATGTTCGACGAATCCGTCATCAAGACGATCTTCGGTCGCCTGACCTGGGAATCCTTCCCGGTCCACGAACCGATCCTGCTCGTCACCTTCATCGTGGTGATGACGCTGGGCCTCGGCATCGTCGCCGCGGTCACCAAGTATAAGCTGTGGGGCTTCCTGTGGCGCGAATGGTTCACCTCGGTCGATCATAAGAAGATCGGGATCATGTACATGATCCTGGGGATCATCATGCTGCTGCGTGGCTTTGCCGACGCGCTGATGATGCGCGCACAGCAGGCGATCGCGTTCGGGGCGAGCGAGGGCTATCTCAACTCGCACCATTATGATCAGATCTTCTCGGCACACGGGACGATCATGATCTTCTTTGTCGCGATCCCGCTGATCGTCGGCCTCGTCAATTATGTCATGCCGCTGCAGATCGGCGCGCGCGACGTGGCCTTCCCCTTCCTCAACAACCTGAGCTTCTGGCTCACGGTGGCGGGCGCGCTGCTGGTGATGGTATCGCTGTTCGTCGGCGAATTTTCGCGCGGCGGCTGGCTCAACTATGTGCCGGTCACCAACCTGCAGAACAGCCCCGATACCGGGCCGGATTATTATCTATGGGCGCTGCAGATAGCGGGCGTGGGCACGACATTATCCGCGATCAACATGGTCACGACGATCATCAAGATGCGCGCGCCCGGCATGTCGATGATGAAGATGCCGATCTTCACCTGGACGGCGCTGTGCAGCAACGTGCTGGCCATCGCGATCTTCCCGGTTCTGACCGGTGCCTTCGCGCTGCTGATGCTCGATCGCTATGTCGGCACCAACTTCTTCACCAACGATCTCGGCGGCAACCCGATGATGTACTGGAACCTGGTGTGGATCTGGGGGCACCCGGAGGTGTACGTCCTGGTCCTGCCCGTGTTCGGCATCTATTCCGAGATCACGTCGACCTTCACCGGCAAGCGCCTCTTCGGTTACTCGTCGATGGTCTATGCCACGGTCGTCATCACGATCCTGAGCTACCTGGTCTGGCTGCACCACTTCTTCACGATGGGATCGGGCGCCAGCGTCAACAGCTTCTTCGGCATCGCCACGATGGTGATCTCGATCCCGACGGGCGCGAAGATCTTCAACTGGCTGTTCACGATGTATCGCGGCGAAATCCGCTACGAACTGCCGATGATGTGGGTGGTCGCCTTCATGCTCACCTTCGTGGTGGGCGGGATGACGGGCGTGCTGCTCGCGGTGCCGCCGGCCGACTTCGTGCTGCACAACTCGCTGTTCCTCGTCGCACACTTCCACAACGTCATCATCGGCGGCGTCGTGTTCGGCCTGTTCGCGGGGATGGATTACTGGTTCCCCAAGGCGTTCGGCTTCCGGCTCGACCGGTTCTGGGGGAAGGTAACCTTCTGGGGCTGGGTGATCGGTTACTGGGTCGCCTGGACGCCGATCTATATCGTCGGCCTGATGGGCACGACGCGCCGCGTGAACCATTTCGACGATCCCAGCCTGCAGATCTGGTTCGTGATCGCCGCAATCGGCGCCGTGATCATCCTGATCGGGATCCTGGCCTTCGTGATCCAGATCGCGGTCAGCATCATCAACCGCGACAAGCTGCGCGATACGACGGGCGATCCGTGGAACGGCCGCACGCTCGAATGGTCGACCAGCTCGCCGCCGCCCGCCTATAACTTCGCCTTCACGCCGCAGGTCCACGATCTGGACGCGTGGTACGACATGAAGGATCGTGGTGCCGAAAGGCCGGTGAAGGGCTTCCTTCCGGTCCACATGCCGCGCAACACCGGTGCGGGCGTGATCCTGTCGGGGCTGGCCATGGTGCTGGGCTTCGCGATGGTCTGGTATATCTGGTGGCTCGCCGCGCTGTCTGCGGGTGCGCTGCTGATCGGCGGGATCATCCACACCTTCAACTATAACCGCGACTACCATATCCCGGCGGATGAGGTAGCCGAACAGGAAGACGCGCGCACGAAGCTGCTCGCGGCGGGAGCGTGACCATGAGCGCCGAAACCGTGCCCGACACCACCTTCTTCGTCACCGAGGAGGAGCATCACGACGCCGGCGGCGCGACGCTGCTGGGCTTCTGGATCTACCTGATGAGCGACGCGCTCATCTTCGCGACGCTGTTCGCGACCTATGGCGTGCTGAGTGGCAGTTTTGCCGGTGGCCCTTCGCCTCGGGAGATTTTCGAACTGCCGCTCGTCGCGCTCAACACAGCGATCCTGCTGGTCTCGTCGATCACCTACGGCTTCGCGATGATCGCGATGCAGGAAGGCAAGCTGGGCGGCACCAAGGCGTGGCTGGCAATCACCGGCCTGCTCGGTGCCGCGTTCGTGGGAATCGAGCTGTACGAGTTCAGCACGCTGATCCACGAAGGCGCAACGCCGCAGACGAGCGCCTTCCTCTCAGCCTTCTTCACTCTGGTCGCCACGCACGGGCTGCACGTCAGCTTCGGCATATTGTGGCTGGTGGTGATGCTGGTGCAGCTGTCGCAGCGCGGGCTGCATCCGGAAAACCAGCGCCGGCTGATGTGCCTTAGTATGTTCTGGCACTTCCTCGACGTCGTCTGGATCGGCGTCTTCACCTTCGTCTATCTGCTCGGGGTCCTGTGATGAGCCACGCCACCCACGCCGCCGCCCCGCACGGTTCGCGCCGCACCTATCTGATCGGCTTCCTGCTGTCGGTGGTGCTGACCGCCGGTCCGTTCTGGCTGGTGATAAACCATGTGTTCGATCCGCAGACCACCGCGCTGGCGATCATCGTGGCGGCCGTCGTCCAGATCCTGGTGCACACCGTCTGTTTCCTCCACGTCAACACCAGTTCGGAGGGCGGCTGGACCCTGCTGGCTTATGCGTTCACCGCCGTCCTGGTGTTGATCGTGATCATCGGTTCGCTGTGGATCATGTACCACCTCAACTCCAACATGATGCCGATGATGGGTTCGGGGATGGACGCCCAACCCTGAGCGCCGCGCCATGAAACGGGCGGCCCTGATCGCGCTGGCGCTGATCCTCATGCTCGGCTTCGGGGCGCTTGGCGTCTGGCAGGTCGAGCGGCGGGCGTGGAAGCTCGACCTGATCGCCCGCGTCGAGGCACGAATCCACGCCCCACCCGTGCCGATCGCCGACGCGCGGGGCGACGAATATCGCCGGGTCACCGCGACCGGCACCTTGCTGCACGACAAGACGACGCGGGTTCAGGCGTTGACCGAGCGTGGTGCGGGCTTCTGGCTGCTCACCCCCTTGCGAACCGCGCAGGGCATAGTGCTGGTCAATCGGGGCTTCGTGCCGGCGGGATGGCGTGCGCCGCGGGAGCGCGCGCACGACGTCACGGTGACGGGGCTGCTGCGCATCTCCGAACCGCATGGCGGCTTCCTGCGCGCGAACGCCCCTGTCGCCGACCGCTGGTATTCGCGTGACGTCGCCGCGATTGCCGCGGCGCGCAGGCTTGGCCCGATCGCGCCGGTCTTCGTCGACGCCGATGCCTCTCCCAATTCCGCCGCCTATCCGATAGGCGGTCTCACCGTGGTCCGCTTCAACAACAACCATCTGGTCTATGCACTCACCTGGTTCGGTCTGGCGGGGCTGAGCGGCTTTGCGGCCTTCCTGCTCGCAAAGGCCCGGCCGCGCTGATGGACGCCCCGCTCCTCGCGCTCGCGCGCAGGCCCGCCGGCTCCACCACCGAAACGGTGGCGGCGGAGAATATGCGCCAGCTCATCCAGCTGCGCTGGATTGCCGTGGCGGGGCAGACGATCGCGATCCTGTTCGTCCATTATGGGCTGGGCGTGGCGCTGCCCGTCGCCGAAATGCTGGGCGTGGCGCTGCTGCTGGCGGCAACGAACCTGCTCGCGACGCTGGCAAGGCAGCGCCATCACGTCCGCGAGCGGGAGGTGATGCTCGCGCTGCTCGTCGATATGGGCGTCCTCACGCTCCAGCTCTATTTCAGCGGCGGCGCGGGCAATCCCTTCATCTCGCTCTATCTGCTGCAGGTGGTGCTGGGCGCAATCCTGCTGGAAGCCGCGTCGGCGGCTGTTCTGGGCGCTGCGACGGCCCTCAGCTACGCGCTGCTGAGCGTTCGCTCTGTGCCCTTGCGGCTGCCACCGGAACTCGCCGCCGGGGGCGTCGATCTGTTTGCGATCGGCCGCTGGATCAGCTTCGTGATGGTCGCGACCTTGCTCGGCATGTTCATCATCCGCATCATCCGCAACCTGCGCGCCCGCGACGCGCACGTCGCCGATCTGCGCCAGCATGCGGCAGAGGAAGAGGGCATCGTCCGCATGGGCCTGTTCGCATCCGGCGCCGCGCACGAACTCGGAACCCCGCTTGGCACGCTCTCGGTCATCCTGGCCGACTGGCGCCGCGTGCCTTCAATCCGGCAGGACGATCAACTCGCGGGCGAAGTCGACGAAATGGTTGGCGAGGTCCAGCGGTGCAAGGCGATCGTGTCGGACATTCTGCATTCGGCGGGGCAGCCGCGCGGCGAAGCGATGGAGAGCCTCGCCGCCGCCGCGTTCCTCGACGCGGCCGTCGCGGAATGGCGCGCCCCCCATATGCCAGTCCCGCTGGCCTATGATCGCGCGGGAGCCGCCGGCGTCGTCATCGCGGCCGATCCCGCGCTACGCCAGGCGATCTGGAACCTGCTCGACAACGCCGCCGAAGTATCGCCCGACGGGATATGGCTCGACGCGACGATCGAGGACGAGATGCTGGCGATCGTGGTGCGCGATTCCGGCCCCGGCTTCGCACCCGCCGCGCTGGGCAAGGTCGGCACCCTCTATCAATCGACCAAGGGCGTCGGCCACGGCCTCGGCCTGTTCCTCGCCAGCAACACCATGCGCCATCTCGGCGGTCGGCTCGAAGCGCGGAATCGGGAAAGCGGGGGCGCCGAAGTCCGGCTGCTGCTGCCGCTCGTCAACGCGGGAGCCCGCTGATGGACGATCACAGCTTGATCATCGTCGAGGACGACGCGACCTTCGCGCGCACGCTGCAACGGTCCTTCGAACGGCGCGGCTATCGCGTCCGGGTTGCCGCCAGCCCGGCCGAGCTGGACGTGCTGCTCGACGCGGAAACGCCGGGCCATGCCGTCGTCGATCTCAAGCTCGGCAATGCCTCGGGCCTGCCGTGCGTGGCGAAGCTCCATGCAATCGACCCCGCAATGCTGATCGTCGTGCTGACCGGCTATGCCAGCATCGCGACGGCGGTGGAGGCGATCAAGCTGGGTGCGTGCCACTATCTGGTAAAGCCATCCAACACCGACGATATCGAGGCGGCTTTCGGCCGGGCGTCAGGCGATCCCGACGTTCGGGTCACGGCGCGATCCTCATCGATCAAGACCCACGAGTGGGAGATGATCAACGAGGTGCTGGCTGAAACCGGCTTCAACATCTCGGAAACCGCCCGCCGCTTGGGCATGCACCGGCGCACTCTGGCCCGCAAGCTCGAAAAGATGCCCGTCAAATAGATTGCTGACGCGGCAGGGCATCGGTTGCTAGGGGGCGGCATGAAACCGAAGATCGCGATATGGCTGGGGACCGTGCTTCTGCTCGCCGGCCTCGCTTTGTGGTTCGGGCATCAGCAACAGGAAGTGCCGGTAGCCGCGTGGCTTCATGCCGCTGCGGACGGGCGCTCCGTGCCCGCGATCATCGCGGTCACGCGGATGGGCGGCGCCGCGGCGCTGATCCCCTTCGCTTTGGCCGTCGTGCTTATGCTGGTGCTTCGTGGTGCGCAGCAGGCCGGCTTATGGTTGTTCGCGGCGATCGGATCGGGCCGGATCGCGATCGAGTTGCTGAAGGAGACGATCGGGCGGGTCCGGCCAGACGCCGCAGGCCATCTGGTCGACGTGTCCTCCGCCAGCTTCCCCAGTTCACACGCCGCCGGATCGATGCTGACCGTGGCCACCATGCTGCTGCTGTTCAGGACGCCGCCGACCCCTGCCGCCGCCTGCCTGATCTTCCCGATCCTCGTCGGCCTCTCGCGCCTGGCGTTGGGCGTTCACTGGCCGAGCGATGTTCTGGCTGGCTGGGGTTTCGGGCTGTTGTGGGCCGGGTTGTTCACTTTTCTTGTCCCCTCGCCCTTCCGCGATCGGGCCTGACGCGTCTCAGCAGTCGTCGGTCTCGGGCAGGGCGAGTGCCTGCGCCTTCACGTCGAGCCAGATGTGGCACGCGTAATCATCGCCGGTTTTCGCGCAGCTCATCTTGCCGTCGCCCTTGTGTAGCCCGATCGCGCCGCACGCCTGCTCCTGCCCTTGTCCGGGCAGGGCGTCGTACAGGCTACGCGCGGCCGCCCCCGTGACGAGCAGGTCCACAATACCCGCCTCATACGGAAACACCTTCGCCGACGAAGGCTTGGCGACGATCGCGCCCTTCGGCGTCTCGTCCGCCCCCGCCGATGCCGGAGCGAGCAGCGCGAACATCAGGACAACAATCGTAGCGCGGCGGTTCATCGTGCCTCCGGGATCAATTCGAGGTCAAAGCTGGCGCTTTTCGAAACCGCCGTGAGTGCGGCGAGCAGTGCCGCGCGCGTCGCGAAGATGCAGCTCGCCGCCGATTGCGGATCGCGCACGATCGAACCGCCCGATGCCTCGGCACGCTCCGACCACGGCTTTGCGCAGGGCAGCAGCGCCAGCCGATATCGCCCCTTGCTGTCGTCGAGCAGCATGAACAGCGCGTTGCGCGCCACGCCATCATCGCGTTGGAGCTGGACGATGTGGCGATGCGTATCGCCTTTGCCGAGCGGGACGAGGATCGCGACCAGTCGCTGATCGCCACCGTCGATCGCCATGCTTCCGTCGGGACCGTTGTGGGTCGAAAGCAGATCGCCCTCCCCCGGCATTTCGCCCGTGACGAAGCGATAATGGCCATCCGGAATGACCGGCTTGCCATCCGATGCGGCAAACCAGGGACGGCTGGTCCAACAGCCGGTCAGGAGCAGGAGCAGCGCACCAAGGAACATCGATCGAAGCATCGATCGACCCTATCCGGGCGTCCCGCCGCTTGCCACCCCGCACAGCGTGGCGGACGGCCCATCAACCTGTTAGAGCGCCGCGCATCACAACCACGAGGTTCGAGAGAGCTGCGATGATTCAACCAGGCGCAACGTTCAAGGACACCCTTCAGCAGCTGCCGCCGATCGATGATGTGCAGCGTATCGACCTGATCGACAGCGCCGGCACTGTGGCCGCCAGCATCGAAAATCAGCCTGGCAAGCAGGGTTCGCTGGCCGTCTATAATTATCTCGCCCAGTGCTTCGACATGCTGGATGGACAGGCGGCCGAACATGGGTTGATCGTGTTCGGCGAACATACGGAAGATGCGCGCAATCGGCCGGGCGCGCATCCGAATGTCGATCGTCTCCTCGCCATCGCAGCCGGCGATGCCCCATTGCGCATCAAGGTCGTTACGGCCGGTCGCTGAGTCCGCCAACGGGAGACGCAGGCGATGAGCAACGCGGAAATGATCAAACGCGCGTGCCGTTTGCGCTGGAGGCTGCCGGCGCTCGTCGCCGCTGTTCTGGTCGCAACGCCCGCTTATGCGCAGGGCAGCGGCATCGAGGTCGTGATCGGTCGGGCAGGGGTACAAATCGGCGGCGGCGCGCTTGTCGATCTGCGCTTGCTGAACCCTGGTGCGGCGGCCGGCACCCTCGACTTGCCGGATCGGGTCGAAGCGCAAATCGCCACCGCCGACGGTGCATCGCGCGCGATCTGGCTGGAACGCGCGGCGGATACGCCCACTTCGCTGACGATCCCGGCCGGTGGCTTCGTGTCCGCGCACTATCGCCTGAGCGCCGTCGACGCGACGTCCGGCGCCCTGTTGTCGATAGCGCGCTGGAGCTCCCAGCAGGTTGCGCTCACCCCGGCGTTGGCGACGCCCGCGGAGCAGATGGCCGCGTCGTCCCCCGCGCCGGTGACGCCGCCGGCGACGGATCGCTCGGTCGGCAACGCCTTCCTCGACAATCTGTCGGCCTATGACCCGATCTATGCGGTCTATGGCCCGGGCACCAACACCGACGCGCGCATCCAGATCAGCTTCAAATATCAGCTCTACGGCAGCCGCGCGCGGGAGAGCCGGCATGCCTCGATCCGCGACGGCCTCTATTTCGCTTATACCCAGCGCATGTTCTGGGATCTGGGGGCGTCGTCCTCTCCCTTTCGCAACGTCGATTATCAGCCTGAACTCTTCTATCTGTCGCAGCCCCTGGCGCTGTCGGACCGCGCGACGCTGAGCGGACAGATCGGCTTGCGCCATGAATCGAACGGCCGCGCCGGCGCCGCGTCGCGCAGCATCAACATGGCCTATGTCGCGCCGATGGGCGCCTTTTCGCTGGGCGACGGCTGGCGCCTTTCGGTCGCTCCACGATTATGGCTGTATGTCGGCGATCGATCCGACAATCCCGATATCCGGCGCTATCGCGGCAATAGTGGTCTGTTCCTGGAAATCGGCCAGGAAGACGGCCCGCGGCTGTCCACCTCGTCCCGCTTCAATATCGATAGCGGCAAGGGTGCGATATCCGCCGACATTTCCTATCCGTTGCGCTCGCTGCTGGGCGGCGGGCCGGACTTCTACCTCTTCGGCCAAAGCTTCCATGGCTATGGCGAAAATCTGCTCGACTATAATCGCCGCATCACCCGTTTTCGTATCGGTGTGGCGTTGGTGCGATAAGCGTCAGCGCTGGATGAGCCGGCCGCTTCGAAGGTCACTCGATCGCGCTGGCGCGGAGCATCTGGGCGGTCTGCCGCATGACCGCTTCCGGCGAGACGCGATCCTCCTCCTGCAACATCTCGTCGATCGCGAAACCGACTTCCACCGACAGGCGCAATCGACGCCACAATTCCTCACGATCAACTCCGGGAAGATAGGAGGCGTAGGCCTCCGTCAGCCGATCGGTGACATATCGGTGCGATTCCAGACGGATGCTGACCATCCGTGGCGAAGCGTGGAGCGCGCGCAATATCCACACAGCGCCGGGCACGCTGTTCGTGGCCACTGCGGTATCGTGCAACAGCTCGCCGATATGGCTGCGCATATGATCGAGCCCGCCCGGCTGATGGCGTGCGACCCACGCTTCCAGCGCCTCGTTCTGCCGGACCATCAGGCGTTCGCCGAGTGCCTCGAGGACGCCATATTTATCCTTGAAATAGCGATAGAGCGCCGACGGGGCGAAGCCTGCGCGCGCGCAGATCAGGTTGGTCGAGATGCTTTCGAAACCCTGTTCGGCGACGAGTTCGCCCGCGACGTCGAGCAGGCGTTCATAGGTCTGCTGCGAACGACCCTGCTGCGGTTTAGCCCGCCCGTCCGCGGTTGGCATTGCTGATCCTCTCGTCGGCACCCGATCATGAAGGATGCATCATCTTCTATACTTGTCCGAAGCCGCAACAAGGCGGCCGCTGAGCCATCGAATATGAGATGTTGCCCCGCGCGCCAGTGATTGCCACGCGGGGCATTCGCAAGATCAGAACTTCACGCTGACGCCGAAGTCGCCATTCCACGAATAGACTTCGCGCGAATAGGTCTGGCGCTTGGTCGTCTGATAGAAGGTCATCGGCGCTTCGTTGAGGTTGGACGCTGCGGCGAACAGTTCGACCCCCTTCATCACCCGGTAGCTGACCCGCGCGTCGAGCACGGTGCGCGGGCCGGCATAGATATCGGCCGTGGTCCCCTGCGCCGCATTGCCGACATTTTCGATATAGGATGAGCGATAGGCGAGCGCGACGCGCGCCTCGAACGGACCCTTTTCAAAGAACAGGGTCGCGTTGGCGATCCAGTCCGACTGGCGGAAGAAGGGCAGATCCTCGTTCTCACGACCGGGCACGTCGACGTTCGACTTCACATAGGTCGCGTTGGCCGACATGCCGAAGCCGTCGAACGGCGCGGGCAGGAAGGTGAAGCGCTTCTGCACATTCGCCTCGATGCCGAACAGTTCGCCACGATCGGCGTTCTGCGGCTGCGACAGCGAGGTGAGCGGCACGCCCGCGAAGCTGGTGTTCTGGATCGTCTGAGTGAAGATCGGGTTCTTCAGCCGCTTGTAGAACATGCCCACCGCGACGATGCTGTCGCTGCCCGGATAATATTCGGCCGAGGCGTCGAAGCCCATCGACGTATAGGGCTTGAGGTTGGGATTGCCCGCCGTGCCGACGCCCGCATCCTCGGTAAAGGTCGGCACGACCGCATCATAGTTCGGGCGGCCGAGCGTGTTGGTCCATGCCGCGCGCAGCTTGAAGTCGGGCGCGACATTGTAGTTCAGGTGCAGGCTGGGCAGGACGTGGGTGTAGTTCTTGCCGAAGCGCAGCGGCGTGATGCCCGTGGTCGTGCGGAGCTGGTTGGCGTTGTATCGCCCCTCGGTCCGCTCGATGCGCACGCCGCCGATCGCGGTCAGATCGCCCAGCTCGACATTGGCCATGACGTAGCCGGCGTAGATCTTTTCATGGATGCGATAATCGAGCGACGCATTGTTGATCGCCGTCTGCCCGGCGTTGAGGGCGATCAGCTGCGGGTTGCGATTGTAGAAATCGAGCACGCCCTGATAGTTCATGCGCGGGCCGAACATATATTCGCCGTTGTAGAAATCGTCCGGCGGCGACAGCACCTGCCCCGTCTGCGCGAAGGTCGAATTGCCGACGGCGTCGCGCTGCGACTGCTGGTTATCGCGATCCTTCACGCGATCGATGAACTTGGCGCCGACCTTCACGAACGTGTTGGTGGCACCGTCATCGAGTGCGATCTTGAAGTCGGCGCGGGCGGTGTGCAGATCCTCGTCAATCTGTTCGCGCCGTTCGCGGATACGCCGCAGCGGAAAAGCGGCCGGATCATAGAGCGTCGGATCGATCGCGGCGAAGGCCGGGCGCTTGCCCGACAGATCGAGCGTCGCGGTGCGGTTCGCGGCCGTGCGGAACTCCAGGTCGTCTCGGATCGGCGTATGTTCCTGCGCATGCGCGTAGGTGTAGTTCAGCTCCGCCTCGACCGCGCCGAAGGTCCATTCGACGCCCGGGGAGATGTTGTAGAGCTTCTGCGTCTG
Source organism: Sphingomonas montanisoli (assembly GCF_008274695.1). Lineage (GTDB taxonomy): Bacteria > Pseudomonadota > Alphaproteobacteria > Sphingomonadales > Sphingomonadaceae > Rhizorhabdus > Rhizorhabdus montanisoli. Next base: position 958,482 of record NZ_VTOU01000001.1, read on the forward strand.
GTTGTTCTGGCGGAACTGGCGGGTGGCGCGGCCATTGGGGAAACGGATCGAGGTCGGGCTCAGCACCGTCGGCGTGCCACCGTTGAGCAGCACGAAGTTGAACTGATCGCGCTCCTCATGATCGGTGAACTGGTTGTAGATCGTGCGCAGATAGACGCGGGTGTCGTCGTTCGGCCGCCAGTCGAGATTGACGATCCCGCCGATGCGTTCGCGCATGATCCGATAATCGAACATCACCAGATTGGTCGGCGCGTTGATCGAGGTGCCGGCGGTGGTGAAGGTTGCCCAGTTGGTCGGTTCGACCAGATCGCTGTCGATGTAGCGCTTCGAATAGCTCGCCGCGACGACGATGCCGAATTCCTTGTCGGCGCCGAACGTGCCGCCGTGCGTCAGGCTGCCGCCATAGCCCAGCTTTTCGGACTTGTTGTTATAGGATCCGCGCAGCGTGCCGTAGGTGAAGGGCTCGCTCTTGTCGAAGGCGGTCGGCGTGACGAGGTTGATGCTGCCGCCGATGGCATTGGCATCATAATCGGGGGTGACCGCCTTCACGACCTCGATCGCGGCGACCAGATCGGACGGGATGGTGTCGAGCGCGACGCGGCGCCCCTCGGCTTCGGGAATGCCGACCAGATTGCCGTCGACGGTGACCTGATTGAGATTGGGATCGATACCACGCACCACGACGTAGCGGGGTTCGCCCTGGTCGATCTGGACCGACACGCCGGGGAGACGCTGCAAAGCCTCGGCCGTATTATAGTCGGGCAGCTTGCCGATCCCGTCCGACGCGACGACGTCCGAAATCGTCACCTGGTCGCGCTTGCGCTCGATCGCGAGTTCACGCTGGGCGCGGGCGCCGGTGACGACAATCTCGTCGCCCTGAATGCCGTCGGCCGCATCCTGCGCATATGCGATCGTCGGAATACTGACACCCGCCAGCATCGCGAGACGCAGTGCGAAACTGCTGGCGCCCGCCATCTTCGATGAGAATTTCTGCATTGGATCGTCCCCCGGAAAGCGGCGTTGCGCCGCGCCATCGGGGGAGCGCCTAAACGAGAGTTAAGACTCTCATATTGCCTCCACAAGACCGATCGATGACAGTGCCCATGCCGAAAACCAAGGCTCGCGGGCGTCACCGCGCTGTCACAAAGCGCGTGCTAGGCGGCATCGGGATTGGAGCCACCATGCCTGTTCTCTGGGATCGCCGTACTCTTCTCCGCGCCGCCGCACTGGCGCCGGCCGTCTCGCTGCTCGCACCGATGCGGCTGGGGGCGGCGCCGCTCGCGGGCTTCACCCATTCGGTCGCGAGCGGCGATCCGACACGCGACAGTATCGTGCTTTGGACGCGCTTTATTGCCGCCGAAGGCGGCGAGACGACATTGGCGGTTGAGGTCGCGGAGGACGATCGCTTCAAGCGCATCGCCGCGCGCGGGACGACGACCGCGTCGCCGATTAACGATCATTGCGCGCACGCGCGTCCGGCCGGGCTGAAGCCGGGCCGCTGGTATTATTATCGCTTCACCGCGCCGGATGGCAGTATGTCGCCCGTCGGCCGAACCCGCACGCTGCCGGCGGGATCGATCGAAAGCTTCCGCATCGGCGTGTTCTCCTGCGCCAATGCCACGTCGGGCTGGTTCAATGCCTATGCGCACGCCGCGACCCGCGAAGATATCGATCTCATCGTTCACCTCGGTGACTATATCTATGAATCGCCGACCGATCGGTCCGACGCGATCCCGGCGCTGGCGAAAGCGCGGGAGATCGCACCGACGGGTGAGACCATCTCGCTGATCGATTATCGGCTGCGCTACGCAAGCTATCGCGCCGACCCCGCATTGCAGGAACTCCACCGCCGTTTCCCGATGATCACGATGTGGGACGATCACGAAACCGCCAACAACAGTTGGACCAACGGCGCGAAGAACCATGGCCCCGAAGACGGGCCATGGGAGATACGCAAGGCGGCGGGCATCCGTGCCTTCCGCGAATGGCTGCCGATGGCCAATGCGGATTATGCCAGTTATCAGATCGGCGATCTCGCCACGATGTTCCGACTCGAAACCCGATTGATCGGCCGCACGAAGCAGCTCGAACTGAGCGAGATTTTGCGCGCCGGCGGCGATCCGCGTGCCGCGGCGGAGGCATTCCGCAAGGGACCGCTTGCAGACCCCGCGCGAACGATGATGGGCGCCGCACAGGAACAATGGCTGCGCGACGGGATCGCCCGTTCCACCCGTGACGGGACGCGGTGGCAGATACTGGCGCAGCAGACAGTGATGGCCCCATTGCTTCTGCCGACGGTCAAGCCGTCCTGGTATGCACCGAACGTCGCCCCGGCCCCGAAGGCGGAAGCCGAGCTGCGCTTTGCCGCGATGCTGACGCAGATGGGCATTCCGGAAGGGCTCGACCGCTGGGATGGCTATCCCGCCGCGCGCGATCGGTTGCTGGGCAGTGCCGCGCAGGCGAAGGCGAATCTGGTCGTGTTGAGCGGCGACAGCCACAATGCGTGGGCGTCAGATCTCGTCCACGACGGAAAGCCCGTTGGCGTCGAGTTTGCGGGCCACAGCGTCTCGTCTTTCGGTATCGACAAGCGCTTCGGCGGCGACCCCAAAGCGATTGCGGCGGACTTTACCGCGACAAACCCGCTCCTGAAGTGGTGCGACACCAGCCGCCGCGGCTATATGGTGGTTAACCTCACCCGCAGCGCCGCCAGCAACGAATGGCTGTTCCTGCCGTCGCTGACGACCCGGTCGACCGAGGTGTTCGATCGGACGACATTCAAGACCGAACGGCGAAGCCAGCGACTATCGTCGTGATCCGCGCGATCCAGGTTATTTCTTGATCAGCGGATCCTCATCGGCGTCGATCTGGGCCATCAAGGCGCGAGTCGTATAACGCTCGGCGAGAGCGCGGTGCGCGGCCGTGGCGTTTGGATGCGCAGCCGCTGCGGCCTGCTCCTTTTCCTCACGCGCTCGACGCAGCAGATAGGCTGCTTCATCGTCGAGTTCGGTCATAAACAACCTTTCGTCCTTCTTAGATTCATCCCGACTCAGCCATTCTCGCCGATGGAAGTGTCTGGCAAATTGCAGTCGCGCGACAATTACCAACGATTGCGGGACGTTCAAGATCGGCGCATCCCGCACACGATTGAACCTGGGTGGCATAGCCGCGTTACCGTGGCTGCCGTAGCAATGATGGGGAATGCGTGTCCGAGTTCGATAGGGTCGATCTGACCAACTGCGATCGTGAGCCGATCCACCTTCTCGGGGCGATTCAACCCGGCGGGTTTTTGATCGCGGTCAGCACCGACTGGATCATCGCGCGCGTTTCGAAGAACATTCGCGACCTTCTGGGCCATGACCCGGACCAGTTGATCGGCCAGCCATTGGTCGATTTCGTGCCCGCGTCGCTTTTGCACGAACTGCGCAACCGCGTGTCCTATCTGTCCGGTCCGGACATGGTGGAACGGCAGTTCGGTTGCCAGATCGGCACGTCGGGCCAGCCCTATGACGTTGCGGTCCATTTTTCGGGCGGGCAGATCGTCATCGAGGCCGAAGCGGGGACCGCCCATGCCGGCGACGCAACCAATTCGGTGCGCGCGATGATGGCGCGGCTCGATCAGGCCAAGGATATCACCGCCTTCTATCGCGAGGGCGCGCGACAGGTGCGCGCCCTGCTCGGCTATGATCGCGTCATGGTCTATAAATTCGCGGCGAGCGGCGCGGGCGAAGTCGTCGCGGAAGCAGTGAAGTCGGGCATCGGCAGCTTTCTGGGCCTCCATTATCCCGCCAGCGACATCCCGGTGCAGGCGCGCGCGCTCTATAAGCGCAACCTCGTCCGCATCGTTCGCGACGTGAATGCCGATCCGATCCCGATCATCCCTACGCTCGATCCGGCGGGCAGGTCGATCGATCTGTCGCTGTCGATCCTGCGATCGGTGTCACCGATCCATATCGAATATCTCAAGAATATGGGCGTCGGCGCCACACTGTCGATCTCGATCCTGGTCGATAGCGAATTGTGGGGCCTGTTCGCCTGCCACAATTATTCCCCACGATCACCAACGTTCGAGCGGCGATCGGTGTGCGAGTTGTTCGCGCAAATGTTCTCGATGCGGCTGGAATCGCGCGAGCGGCGACAGATCGTCGAATATGAGCGGCGCGCGCGCGACATATCCGATCAGTTGCTGGGCGCGGTCGCGTCGGACGAAACGCTGCTGAACGATCCCGACTGGTTGGGCGACATCTTGACCAGCGCCATCCCCGCCGATGGCGTCGGCGTATGGATCAACGGCAATTACGCTTTTTCAGGCGTCACACCGCCGACCGAGGATTTTCGCCGGATCGTGCGCGCGCTCAACGGCACGGCAGCGGGCCGCGTCTTCACGACCGACAATATTGGCAGCCTGATCCCCGATGCGGGCAAGTTCGCCGATCGCGCGGCCGGTCTGCTGGCTATTCCCATTTCCCGCTCCCCGCGCGACTATGTCATCCTGTTCCGATCCGAGCTCAAGCAATCGGTGCGCTGGGCTGGCGATCCGCACAAGCCCATCGAATATGGCCCGAACGGCCCGCGCCTTACCCCGCGCGAGAGTTTCGAAGAGTGGAAGGAGGCCGTCGACGGTCATTCGGAGCCGTTCACCCTGTCCGAATTGCGCGTCGCCGAAACGCTCCGCGCGACCTTGATCGAGGTGGTGTTGCGACTGGCCGACGAGGCTGCGGCAGAGCGGCGTCAGTCGACCGCGCGACAGGAGATGCTGATCGCCGAACTCAACCACCGCGTGCGCAACATCCTGGGCGTCATCCGTGGGCTTATCCGCCAGTCACAGCCCGACAGCCCCGAGGTGAAGGAGTTCGTGCGGCTGGTCGACGGGCGGATCCACGCGCTCGCCCGCGCGCACAACCAGATCACCGACGATCATTGGGGGCCCGCGCCGCTCGACGCGCTGATCGACGCGGAAGCGGCGGCCTTTGCTGCCGACAGACGAAGCGCGATCATCGCGAACGGATCGCCTGTCCTGCTCAACCCGCAGGCTTATTCGACGATGGCGCTGGTGATCCACGAACTCGTCACCAACTCGACCAAATATGGCAGTCTGTCGGCCAGTGGCGAGGTGCATATCGACTGGTCGCGCAACCACCACGGCGATCTCGAATTCACGTGGCACGAGACGGGCGGTCCGACGGTCAAGCCGCCCAAGCGCAAGGGCTTCGGCACGACGATCGTAACACGATCGGTGCCATATGACCTCGGCGGCAGCGCGAGCATCGACTATGCGCCGGACGGCGTGCGCGCGGAGTTCTGCATCCCCGCGCGCCATGTGTCCGAACCGAAGAGTTACGGTGCCGCGGTGGTGCGTCCTCAGCGCGTCGGCGCGTCCAGCCAGGAGATCGTCAACCCGCACCTGCTCGACCGCCGCACGGTGCTGCTGGTCGAAGACAGCCTGATCATCGCGCTCGACGCCGAAGACATTCTCGACCGCTTCGGCGCGGATGTATCGACCGCATCGACCCCGGAAGCCGCACACGACATCCTCGACAAGGCGAAGATGGACTTCGCGATCCTCGACATCAATCTGGGCGACCAGACGAGCTTCGGGATCGCGGACCGCCTGGTGGAACTCGGCGTGCCCTTCTTCTTCGCGTCGGGCTATGGCGAACAGGCGAGCTTGCCGATGCAGCACCGATCGACCCCAGTCGTGCAGAAGCCCTACACCACCCATAACATCGCCAACGCGATCGACAGCCTGTTCGAATGACGGCGTGTCGGCTGTAATCAGCCTGCTGGTTGACCTGTACAAAGATTATATCGGAGCCATTGTGGCAGAGGCCCGGGCTCTAGCCACCGCCCGGACCGGCTATGGCCGGGGCAGAATGCTCATTTTCCTGTGGCTGCGCTCGCTATCCCCGGCTTGATGTAAATCACAAGCCGCTCGATCTGGTTATTCTGATCCAGGACGAAATGGTCGATCGCGGCGAGCCGATAAGGGCCATCATCGTCTCCAAGGCGGGGCGACGCGAGTTCCATGAAGCATTCGCGGCCACGGTCGACGAAGCTGATCGGGATCACCTTGCGCGAGATCGCGTGGCTGAAATGCGCCGTCAACTGATCGCGCCCGCGGACGACAGTTTCGGAAATTCCGAGCAGACTCGCGGTCGGCGCAAACAGCGCGGTGATTTCGTCCTGGCGCCCTGCGCCTTGCAAGGTGACATAGCGGTCGGCGACGTCGCATGCCGAACCCGGCACCGGTTTCGCACGAACGGGCGGCGTCGCGAAGCTCGATTCCGCCGGCCAGTGGCTTCCGATCGCCGGATCCTGCAGGCTTGGCGACGCAGCGTTCGATGCTGACACCGCGATTCCGATATTAGCGATCACGCCACAAAAGCTTCGGCGCATCCTGGTTTCTCCCCTCGCGTCGTTTCACGCACTTGTTCTTGTCCGTCACCTTGCGATCGGCATGGATCATGTCAATCATGCGAACCTCGACATAGCAAAGGTCATACGACCGGAGAGTTGAGGGCCTCGTGGAAATACGCGTCAACGGGAAGTTGCGGTCGGTGCCGGACGATGGCGGCACGCCATTGCTATGGGTGCTGCGCGATACGCTGAAGCTGACCGGCACGAAATTCGGATGCGGCATCGCCCAGTGCGGCGCGTGCACGGTGCTGGTCGATGGCCAACCGATCCGTTCCTGCATCACCCCGGTCGAGAGCGTCGGCACCAGCCCGGTGACGACGATCGAAGGGCTCAGCGGGCGCGAGGCCGATGCGATCCGCGCGGCCTGGACCTCAATCGATGTTCCGCAATGCGGCTATTGCCAGTCGGGCCAGATCGTCAGCGCCACGGCACTGCTGAGCGGCGTCCGCAACCCCGACGATCCCGAAATCGACAGCGCGATGGCCGGGAATATCTGCCGCTGCGGAACCTACAGTCGCATTCGCGCGGCAATCAAGTCGGCGGCGGCCAGTCTGAGCACACCGGCATGACCACCGGCGAGATCGATCGCCGCGGTCTGTTCAAAGGGGTCGGCGCGGCGCTCGTGATCGGTTTCGCCCTGCCGGTTCGCGGCGCGGCGGCGCTCGCGGCGGCGGAGCCCTTCGCGCCGAACGCCTTCATCCGCATTTCGCCGACCGGAATCACGATCGTCAGCAAGCATCTGGAGATGGGGCAAGGCATCGAGACGGGCCTGGCGATGGTGGTAGCCGAGGAACTGGATGCGAATTGGACGCGGATCAAGGTGGCGGCCGCCCCCGTCAATCCGCAGCATTACGCCAACCCCGTCATGCACGATCAGGGTACCGGCGGCAGCAATTCGATGATGGGCTCTTACGCCGAACTGCGCGATGCCGGTGCCGCCGCCCGCGCGATGATCGTGCAGGCCGCCGCGCTGCAATGGGATGTGCCGGCAGCAGAGATCGGGATCGAACGGGGCGTCGTTCGACATGTCGCATCGGGCAAGAAAGCCAGGCTGGAGACCTTCGCGCAGGCGGCAGGCGCCATCCCCGCGCCGAGCAAACCCGTCCCCAAGGCCGCTTCGGATTTCCGCCTGGTCGGGCAAAACGTCCATCGGCTCGATACGCCCGGCAAGATTCGCGGCGCGACCATCTTCACCGCCGATTTCGATCTTCCGAACATGGTGCGGGCGGTGGTGCGGCGGCCGCCGCGCTTCGGTGCGCGCGTCGGTTCGTTCGATGCGGCAGCCGCGCTCGCCACCCCCGGCGTCCTGCAAGTCGTGCAGATCCCGACCGGCATCGCGGTGGTCGCGCGCACCCATTGGGCGGCACTCCAGGGGCGCGAGAGCCTGCAGATCGCGTGGGACGATCGCGACGCGGAACAGCGCGGAAGCGAGGAGTTGGACGTCGCCTTTCGGGCGCTGGCCCAGCGCCCCGGCTCCGTCGCGCGCGCACAAGGCGACATTGCGTCGGCGCTGGCTGCCGCGCCGACGACCATCACCGCCGAATATGGGGCGCCCTATCTCGCCCACGCGATGATGGAACCGTTGAACTGCGTCGTGCGGCGTGAGGATCGGTCCTGCGAGCTCTGGTATGGTTGCCAGTTCCCGGGCGGGGATCGCCGACACGTCGCCGCGGCGCTGAACCTGCCCCCAGACCGGGTGACGATCCACACGCTTCCGGCGGGCGGCAGCTTCGGCCGGCGGGGCAGTTTCACCGCCGATTTCGTCGTCGAGGCGGTCGAGATCGCCAAGGCGCTGCCCCCTGGCATCCCAGTCAGCGTCCAATGGACACGCGAGGACGACATCACCGGCGGCTGCTATCGTCCGATGTCGCGTCATCGGCTCGATGCGGCGGTCGATGCCGATGGTCGCTTGCGGGGCTGGCGCCATCGCATCGTCGTGCAATCGATCGCCGAAACGATCCCCATTCCCGGGCTGGTCAAGAACGGCATCGACCCGATCTCGATCCGCAACGCAATCGATCCGCCCTATGACCTGCCCGACATGGCGCTTGAGCTGCATTCGCCCAAGGTCGGTGTGACGGTGATGCCGTGGCGATCGGTGGGGTCGAGCTACAATGTGTTCGCGATGGAATGCTTCGTCGACCTGATCGCCCGGCGGACGAAACAGGATCCGCTGGCGCTCCGACGGTTGATGCTTCCTGCCAAGTCGCGCTTCCACGCGTTGCTGGCCGTGGTGGCGGAACGTTCGGGTTGGCACCGCCCCCGCCCCGCCGATCGCGCGCTGGGCCTCGCCATTTCCACCTGGGCGGGAAGCTATGTCGCGCACGTCGCCGAAGTGCGGCGCATCGGCGAGGGCTACCGTGTCGAGCGGTTCACCACGGCCGTGGATTGCGGGCGCGTGATCAATCCCAATCTCGTATCGGCCCAGATCGAGGGCGGGATCATGTTCGGCCTTTCGGCCGCCCTGTCGGGTGAGATCACCCTCGACAAGGGCGTTCCCGAACAGAGCAATTTCGACAGCTACAAGGTGCTGCGGATCACCGACGTCCCCTTGGTCGACCTTCATCTCACGCCATCGGAAGAGCCGCCATCGGGCGTCGGCGAGATTGCGGTATCCGCCGTCGCGCCCGCCGTCGCTAACGCACTTGCTGCACTCCTCGGTTTGCCCGTCAACGACCTGCCGCTCAAAGGCTTTCTGACGTGATCGGCTACTTCCCGATCGAATAAGCAATCGGCGCGACCGTCGACGACGGGGCTGAGTGCAAGGATGGGGCGAGCAGCGGAAAGTCCGCGCTCGTTCCGACCAGCAGTCGTTGCACATTGCCGCCCGGCAAGCCTGCGGAGCCGAGCTGCGCGCCGACCACTGTGTTGGTGAGATCGATATTCGCTTGGCCGCCCGCGCCGATCGTCGGCCCCGCGTTGGCTAGCCCGCTGTTGGCCAAGTTCGCGATCGACGCGGGGCCGACATCGCCGAGAACGTAGAGCGCCGCAGCGGTCACGCCGACATCGGTGTCGCGGGCAGCGACCCGTGCGCCATGCTGCAGGACGATGCCGTGCGCGCTGCCGCCACTGGTCGCGATTGTGACGTCGTCGGGGAACGCTGCGGCGATGCCAGCGACACCGACGGTCGTGATCAAGACGACGGCCACAATAATGACGACGGCCACAATAATTTAGCTGGTGGGCGCCCAGCCAAACTCCGGGATCATCTGCCCCGACCGGTCCTAGCGTTCGCGGTCTTCAAGCTCGCGGTGCATCAGATCTCCTTCGGGTGTGCGCGATTGCACTACGGCCGCGCCGAAGATGAAAGCGCCGATCGCGAGAGGGGCGAACATAGTGGCTACACCCCAGGCGGTGCCGCCCGTTGCCATCAACGCAGCCACTTAATACACCGCCCGATGCGCGGCTCGAATGATACGGGGCGTGGGAGCCGTCCGATTGCGGTGTGCGCGCCATTCCTTGCGCTTCTGATGGGCACGAACGAGCCAGTAATTGCGTGAAAGCGCCCATGCTACTGTAAGCGCTAGCATAATAGGACCGATCACGATGAGCATGCTCCAAATGCTCGCGGCCTGATCAACTTTCGCCATTTTTCTCTCCTGTCGAAAGGCACAACGGAAATGGTCCTTTGCTGTTCCTTTGTCGCGAAGCGGCAAGTCGAAGGTCAGGGCTTCGAGCATATTTTCGGCGACCTCCTCACGCGCTGCTGCTGCACCCATCCCGAGCAGCGGCGGGGACGTCGGTGCCGCTGGGCTAAACTTGAAATCATTGGCGAAGCGAGCCTACCAATGCTCCCAGGACGGACACGCGAAGATGGCCGTCCTGGGAGTGGATGAAATGAAAAGCCTCAGCGCATCACGGGACGCGTCTGCGTGGGAGATTCCCATGTTGCCGGGGGCAGCGGAGAGGCTGTCCGCTGAAACGGGTGTGCGGCTCAGCGGGATGGACCTCCTGGACCTCGACGACACGCAATATAGGCAGCTCGCTATGCTGATCAGCTCCGCATGCGTGGTTGTGATAAGTGACAATCCCCTGACGCCGCCTCAGCAGGTCGAGTTCGCCAGGCGCTTGGGAGACATTCTCATCGTGCCGGGCGTGAAGCGACATGTCGAACAACCCGAGTTGTTCGTGGTCGAGAATCCGGCGGGCAGCAGCGCTGGCGCCGACTTCTTTCATTCCGACGCGTCGTTCCTGCCGCGTCCGCCGTCCTACTCAATCCTGGCCGGTATGGAAGTCCCGGCATTCGGCGGCAACACGATGTTCTCGAACCAGTATGCGGCTTGGGCGACGCTTTCTCCGGCACTGCAGGATTACCTCAGAGATGCCACCGCACGGCACGGCTCCGCCCGGCTAACCGATCCCAGCCAGCTTACCGAAGGTGTCCCGCACCATCCGCTCCGGCGCGTGCATCCACTGACTAAACGGACGGCACTCTATCTAACATCGCTCGATCGTGTGCAGAATATCGACGGCGTGCCTGCCCAGGAGAGCGCTGCGATACTGAAGTTTCTCTACGATCATTCCTGCCGGCCGGAAAATGTCTATCGGCATCGGTGGATGCAGGACGATGTCGTCATTTGGGACAATCGCTGCACCATGCATTCGGCGGTAGGCGATGCGGTCTCAAGCGATCGTGTTCTGCATCGGGTCGTGTGTGCTGGCGAAGTGCCTGCCCACTGACAGGTTAGGTTAGTCAATTATCTGGCGCAGCAAAACCAATCTTTGCCTTACAATACATCAATAACGGCGAGCGAAGGGAGAGTTCGCGCCGTCTCAAGCTCAATGTCGCGGTCGGCGCAGATGAGGGTAGCGATTACCTCTAAGTGCCATCCTCGCACTACACTTTGGCGATGCGCGCTGGACGTAACCTTCTGCCTTCAGCCGCGCGGGATGAACCTGACAGATATCAGATCCAAGCGATCAGCAGGATAAGCGCCGCGATGGCCGCGGCGGCGGCTATGCCCAGGCCGGCACAACCTCGGCGTCAGCCGCCTCTAGAAAAGCCCGAACGCGCCGCCGCCATCACGCTTCATAGATTTAAAATTCCGAAATGGGATTTCAGCCAGAAGCATCGCGCTTCTCACCGCTGATCCGCATACCCACTGCTGACAGACGTAACCGAATGCTCGAAGCCGGAAAAATGCGTCGGCACCGCTTTTGTGATCGAGCCAATTTCCAGGCCCTCGGGAACGTCGTTCTAACGCGAGTGGTGCGTGCCGCCCTCGACCGCGCCCGCGCCGATGCCGCCGCCGAAGCTCCTGCCCGCGAGGATGTCGGTGACGCCGAAGGCGAGGTTGGCCGCGCCGATCGCACGGCCGATAGTCTTCGCCTACATCAGTGGTCCGCCCGCTCGGCCTTGGCCAGCGCCTCGGGAGTCGCGCTGCCGGGCTCGGCCATCTTGCGGTGCTGTTCAGCAAGGATGCCGGCAGGTGTCACGTTCGCCATCGCCTGCTGGATCTTGTTCTTCCAGCCCGAGACGACGCTCGCCTTGCCGTCCATCAGCGCGTCCCAGCCATCCTGCGCTACATCGACCGGATTGCTCTTTTTCGGGTCGGCGCCGACCGAAGTATCGTTCATGTCGGCGCGGTCGAAGAACTCGGTCTCGACCGGCCCCGGCATCAGGGTGGTCAAGGTGACGCCCTTGGCGTCCTTGATCTCGTTCCTGATCGCGTCGGTGAAATTGTCGACGAAGGCCTTGGTGCCATTATAGACCGCTTCCAACGGTTGTAGAGCGTCTTGTGCGGGCCGTACAACAAGGCGCTGTCCAAACAACTCATGGAGAAGGACATGCGATGTATTCGAGGCCAGCTACGTCTGCCCGACTGGCAACCGCCTGCGGCGATCCAATCGCAATTTTCAGCATCCCGCGCGATGGTGTGAATAAGGACGGTTCGATCCGCTACCGCGCGCGTCAGCAGGACTGTCAGAGCTGCGACCTGCGGCAGCAATGCACCCCGAACATGCCCGCTCGCAAAGTTACTCGATCGATCCATGAAGGCGCACGCGACCTGGCGCGCGATATCGCCACCACAGACGCTTATCTTGCGTCACGCCGCCAGCGAAAGAAGGTTGAGATGCTGCTTGCCCACCTCAAGCGCATCCTGAAGCTGGATCGTCTGCGCTAAGAGGGCCGAATGGTGCAAGAGACGAGTTCCACCTGGCCGCCGCAGCCCAGAACCTGCGAAAAATGGCCAAGATCATCCCCATGGCGAGACCGGCACTGGCCTGACGGGCGTGGAACGCCACTCGCCCCTGTCGCGGCCCACACCCCAAACGCTCCCGCAGCCGAGTTTTTCAACGGAATACGCCCTAAGTGCGGACATTCCGCGTGGACCGAGGCGCCCCCAGAAGCGGCCATTCAGTTGTACCGACGTACTCGGTCCTGTTCGAGCAAAACGGTCTGAATGATCGCGTGGTCAGGGTGCCGATCGGCTCGCAAGGGGAGTCAGTGTCTCCGGCAGCGACTCTACGCCAACGCACATCAGAGATGCCGTAACAATTGTTTACATCGTGTCGCCGAAGTTCCGGTATCGTTTGCTGAATATCAAGGAATTCGAGGCTAGGCGGTAATGCTGTGGACCAATGGCGTTCTTGATTCGCCGGTTGCCTCTTATTTCCATTGAGGACACGAGTTGCTTAGCCTTTGGTATTGTGTGCGTTATCAGCATGATTGGCGGTTGGTCGCGCTCGCGGGCCTAGTCTGCGGCCTTACCTGCCTCGCTGCCGTCACGCTTCTCCGTCAGCAGCGCGGCGAGACGCCATCCATCGATCGCAGGTGGCGGCTCACGGCAGGCGTGATGACCGGTTTCGGCATCTGGTCGGCCCATTTCGTCGCGATGCTGGGCTACAATACTGGCCCCGTAGTCGTCGGCTATGCTTACGGGCCGACCGCATTGTCTTTGATGGTCGCGATCGGCGTCACGATCGGCGGCTTCATGCTGCCCTATGTGCGTAATCTTTCATTGCCGTTTCTGGCTGCCGGTGGAGCCCTCGTCGGCGCGGGCATCGTCGCGATGCACTATATCGGCATGAGCGCCGTCGAATTTCCAGGTCATTTCGGGTGGGATGCCGAGTTGGTAGCCTTGTCGGCCCTCTCTGCCGTGGCCTTCGCAATCCCGGCCCTGGTCCTCGCGTTGCGCACACGCGGCTCGGCAAGCGGGCTGGCCGCGGGCGGCTTGCTGATGCTGGCGATCCTGACGCTGCACTTTACCGGCATGATGGCGCTTCAGGTGGTCCCGGACGCCGACGGCGGCCAGGGCGAAAATATCCTGTCCCCGGTCACACTTGGGATCGTGATCGGTGCGCTGGCATTTGCAGTTCTCTTGATCGGCATCGGTGCGTCGGTCATCAACGCCACGGCCGTCGCGGCGATCAGGTCGCAGGGCCGCGAGTTCCGCATACTGGTCGAGGGTATCACCGATTGCGCGCTCTACATGCTCAGCCTCGATGGGCGCGTTGTGAGCTGGAACGCGGGTGCGGCACAGCTCAAGGGATTTACATCCGACGAGGCAATCGGTCTCAACTTTGCGAGCTTTTACTCGCAGGAGGATCAGGCGGCTGGCATTCCCCAGCGCGCGATCGCCGCGGCGCGCGATGCGGGAAAGTTCACCGCCGAAGGATGGCGTCACCGCAAGGATGGCAGCCGCTTCTGGGCCAATGTCACGATCGAGGCTGTCGTAGACGAACAGGGCGATATCATTGGCTTCGCCAAGCTCACACGCGATATCAGCCGCCAGAAAGAGGATCAGGATCGCTTAATTGCGCTGACCGAAAAGCTGGATGCGGCGCTCACCAATATGCACCAGGGTCTCGCTTTGTTCGATCGCGAGGAACGGGTCGCTCTCGTCAACGCGCGGTTCCGGATGATGTACCGGCTGGATCCCGACCTGCCGCTCGAAGGACTGAGCTTCTCCGATTTCATGCGCACGTCGCTGCTCGCTCGCGGAAACGTCATCGTCGATCAACAGCGTATCGAAGCCGGTCGCGGATGGCTGCGTGCCTGCCTCGCGCAGCCGGGTGGCGGCGGATCGGTGACGACAAATTTCGACGATGGCGGCGTGGTCGACATATCCTACCAAGCGCTGCCTGAAGGTGGCTTCGTCGCCACCTTCGAGGACGTGAGCGAGCGTCACCGGTCCGAGGCCCGCATCGCACATATGGCGATGCACGACGATCTGACCGGCCTGCCGAACCGTACCAATTTCAATGGGCAGGTTGACGACGCCTTGCGGCGCGCCGAGGCGGGCCACAGCAAGGTTGCGCTGGTGGTGATCGATCTCGATGGCTTTAAGGAGATCAACGACACCTATGGTCATGCGACGGGGGATCGGATCCTTGGAAGCTTGGGACATCGGATGTCAGCGATGCTCGGCGACGGCCAAGTTTTCGCTCGCTTTGGCGGCGATGAATTCGCGGCGTCGTACAGCTTCGACGACGAAACGGAACTGACAACCTTCCTCGATCAGCTGAGGCAAGTGTTGGACACGCCGGTCGAAGCCAACGGACTTGAGATTAAGCCCAGCGCCTGCCTCGGCGTCGCGCTCTTTCCCGACGATGGTTCTGATCGGGAGCAAGTACTGAGCAACGCCGATCTTGCCATGTACCGGGCCAAGGCGACGCATGGCGTGCAGCTGTGCCAGTATGAGTATGGCATGGACGAGGTCGCGCGAAAGCGTAGGTCGATGGCCGCGGATCTTCGCGATGCGATAGCCGCCAACGACTTGTCGCTCGCTTATCAGGTTCAGCGTTCGCTCGTGACCAATGAAGTCACCGGTTATGAGGCGCTCGCGCGGTGGCATCACCCGGTCGCCGGCTGGATCGCGCCGCAGGAATTTATCTCGGTGGCCGAAGAGAGCGGCTGCATCATTGAACTGGGCGACTGCGTATTACGCCGGGCCTGCCGCGAGGCCGTGCTGTGGCCGGAGCCCTATCGTGTCGCGGTGAACCTGTCGCCGGTGCAGCTTACGCGCCCGATCCTTGCCACGACCGTGGCCGAGATCCTGCTTGAAACCGGGCTTCCGCCCAGCCGGCTAGAACTCGAGATCACAGAGACCGCGTTAATCGCCGACAAGGCCAGCGCGCTTCATATCTTACGCCAGATCAAGGCGATGGGCGTGTCGATCGCGATCGATGACTTCGGCACGGGTTATTCATCGTTGGAAACGCTCCACTCCTTTCCGTTCGACAAGATCAAGATCGATCGCTCGTTCGTGATGGAGTCAGACCGCAGCGAGCAGGCGCGCGCGATAATCCGCGCCGTTATCGCGCTGGGGTCGACGATCGGGATGCCGGTACTGGCCGAAGGGGTTGAAACTGAAGCCCAGCTCGAAATGCTGCGCTCGGAAGGCTGTTCGGAAGCGCAAGGCTTTTTACTGGGAAGACCTTCTCTCAGTGGACCGGTCCTGAACGAGCAGATACGGACCTTACAGGTTGTTGCAAATAGCAGTTAAGGGCAGCAAAGCGCCCCAAAATCGGTTGTCCCGGATCGCTTCAGGCCACCTGTGGGTCGATCCGTTGACCGCCCACGTCCCGAACAGGCGCATGCCGTAAAGCTCGCGCGCCGGCTCTGCCCAGCTCAAGAAATGCGCCTAGAAATCCTGCCGGTGACGAACGGTGATCTCGATCGTCTCGTGGATGTACAGTCTCGTTTCAGCTGAGGTTCGCATCGCCAATCCTATTTACCGTGACGAGGACAGTGCCTGCGTTTGAAATGCGCCTCTACTGGCCGTTGATCCGACAACGCTTCCCTATCGTCTGGCAGGCTGTCGATCGCGCGTGTGAAAGTCAGGTTTGCGCCCTATAATCGGACATAGGGGCCAGTATCGCAGCCACTTGTGAGCTGTCAGTCCGATTTTGCGTCCCACTCGACGGCTTTGGGGTGGTTAGCTGCCGCTCAAAAACCCACGCGCCTTGCGCGCTGATACGCCTCCTCGCCCGAGAGGGAAGCAACACGATGGAATGATTCGATCCGCAGCCCGCCGCTTACGACCTTCCCGGTAAGGTCTGCCCAAGCCCATCCAAAGGATCGCTGTTGTAGTAAGGCGTATTGGGCACCTGCCTCGCGAGAAAAACCGATGATAGTAACTCCTCGATGACGGCAATCCTCGGATATCAAGCTAATGCCGTGTGGCTGAGCGTTTACGATTAGTCCTTTCCAACGCACAGTTGCGCCCGACCATCCCGCAAGGCTCCGAGGCAAATCGCACAAAGAAGTAGCGTCGGGGACGCTGCTGCTACAGCCTCCGAGAGCCACGCTCAGCAAGGCTACAAATTGCCATCGCATATTACGAGCGTGCCCTCTCATGCGGATGTCTGCAACTGGGGCGAGAACTGCCGGAACAGATGAGAATTCCGACAGGCTCTTGGTCTCGGCGCGCGCCGAGACGATCGCATAGCGGAAGACCCGCGAGGCAAAGGCCCGCGTCCGATTGGCGGTCTCGCGATGCCCGCGCCGCTCGATCTTGCGGAGCGCGGCGAACAATTCCTGGGGCGTGATGTCGGCAGCGGGCAAGGGGCCGATGTCGCGGTCGAGCAGATCACGGAACCATCGCGCTTTCTTCATCGTCGCTTCGGACCTCTCCTCGGCCTCCATCTTCTCGAGATATTCGTAGGCCACGAGGCGGAAGGTCGTCGCCGCGCGCACCTCCTGCGACAGCTTCTCGCGCCGACGGACGGCGACGGGATCGATGCCTTCACCGACCATCCGCCGCGCTTCGTCGCGCCGGTCGCGCGCCTGCTTCAGCGAGACTTCGGGATAGGCGCCGAGCGACAATTTCCGATCCACCTTGTGGATGCGATATTTCAGCCGCCACAGCCGGGCCCCCGATGGCTGGACGAGCAGGAACAGGCCTTTCTCGTCGGAAAGCTTGTAGGGACTCGGGCCGGGCTTGGCCGAACTGACTTCGAGAGGACTGAGCGCCATGTGGGGCCACGACTTTTGGGGGTTGATCTCGTGGCCCCACCGTGGCCCCCAAATCGCCCGGACGGGGGCGGATTCAGGCGAACGCCAACGGATGAACCGAGGGCGATAATGCCATATTTTTCAATGGTTTTCGACCGTTTCGCGGACGCTGGCGAATGGGGTCGTGGTGCCGCTTACAGGACTCGAACCTGTGACCCCCGCATTACGAATGCGATGCTCTACCAACTGAGCTAAAGCGGCCCGGGGACAGGGGGGCGCCATTAACAGCGGCTTAGCCTCCATGCAAGTGCCGAGCGTCGTCGACCGCGCTTTGTTGGCGAACCCGTGGCGATTGCCGCGTGGTTTACCATTCCTCAACGCGATCCGGGCCATCTGGCCGGCAGAGAATCGCCGGGGAATCGGGACTATGGAAGATTATCGTTCGTGGGGCGCAGGATCGGCCGAGTGGGATTTCCCGGTCGCTGACGAGCCGTGCATGGACATGCCCCCGATGATCGGCACCGATGAGCGCCGCATGCATGTGCGCGCCTATGAACATTGGGTGTCGCTGCTCGACGGGCGATCCTATCCCGCGATCACCGATCTCGACGCCGCGATGCTGGGCGAGTTCGGCCCCTACAGCACCCTCCTCGATTTCTCGATCTCGCCACGCAATCCGGCGATCACCTTCCTGGGCCGCGCGCTGCGCGAGGAAGGCGATCTCGACGGCGATCTCGAAACGATAGGCGATGTGCCTGCCGGCTCGCTCCTGTCGCGGCTGACCGATCATTATGACGAGGTGCTGCGCAACCGCGCGCCTGTGGGCTTCGAGGCCGAGTTCACCAACAATCGCGGCGAGCCCACGCTCTATCGCGGCATCCTGATGCCCTATTCGTCGAGTGGCGACACGATCGATTTCGTCCACGGCGTCATCAACTGGAAGCTGGCCGAGGAGACCGACCTGCCAGCCGACGTGGTTGCCGCCGTCACCACCGCCTTCGCCGGCCCCGCCCAGCCGCTGCCCGAACCCGAAGAGGGCGCGATCGACTGGGCCGATTTCGACGCCGAGGAAGACGAGACCGAAGTCCGCATCGAAGCGCTCGTCCAGACCGCACGCGATCATGCCGCCGCCGCGCGCGAAGGCGAGGAGCGCGGTCGCGCGTCGCTCTATCGCGCGATCGGCCTGGCCTATGACATCGCGCTGGCCGGAGACGCCGATCCGGAGACGATCACCGCCTTGATCGACGGCGCCGGCATCGCGGCTCAGGCGCGCGCGCCGATGACCCCGATCGTCAAGCTGGTGTTCGGTGCCGATTATGATGCCAAGCGCGTCACCGAATATGCCGCCGTCCTTACCCACGCCCGCCGCCTGTGCCTGGGCGCGGGAATGGTCGAAGCATGGCTGAGCCAGTTCGACGGCGGCATCAAGGGCGTCGTTACCGCCGAACGGCTCGAACGCCGCCCCGCGCTCAAGACCGACAAGGCCGGCCTCGTGCGTCAACGGCTGCGCGATGCGGCGCCGGTCGCCACGGTGTCGATCGATGCGGCGGGCGGCGACTTCGTTCTGCTCGTCGCGCGGCGCGAGGGGAATGGCACGCTTGCGGTAATGGCCCCAGCCCCCGCGTCCGACGCGCTGGTCGATCGGGTGCTGCGCTCGATCGAGGGCTGAGCAACGCCATAACGCCCGCGAAATGTCGCGCGGCATACGTCCTGCCTAACAAGCTTTCGCGACATCTTAGCCGCGCGCACGACCGTTGCTAAATGAACGGACGGGCGCGCCTGCGCTTGTTACGCCTCGCGAGGGGGTCCATATGGTTCACCTTCGATAGCCAGCGCCCGAGCAGAGGTGCGGCGGCCCGAGGAGTGGACCAGCATGGATGTTGCCGAACCGATGAACCGGCCTCAGGATTCCGCACTTTCCCCCCAACTCGTCGCCCGCTTCGCCGCTTTGCTCGGCCGCGGCGCGCTGCCGGGAGAGACCGAGGGGATGGGCGAGGCCGATATGGCCAGCGCCGCCGCCTTCGCCGCCGAGACCGCCGCGCTCCGCGCGCCTGGCGTCCCGGCCATCGCGATCCAGAGCGTGTCGGGCAGTGCCACCGATCGCGCGATCCGTATCGTTATCGTCAACGACGACATGCCCTTCCTGGTCGATTCGATCGCGGGCGTGCTGACCGCGCACGACATCGAGATCCGTCGTCTTCTCCACCCCGTCATCGCGGTGCGCCGCGACGCGACCGGCGCCCTGACCGACATCGTCGACGATGCCGAGGGTGAACGCCGCGAGTCGGTGATCTATGTCGAGGCCGATCGCATCGACGCGCGCAATCGGCGCACCCTCGTCACCGAACTCGAAACCACCTTGGCCGAGGTCCGCGCCGCGGTGCGCGACTGGCAAACGCTGCAGGTCAAGCTGCGCGACGATGCTGAACGCCTCCCCGACGGCGAGGGTGCGGCGCTGCTGCGCTGGTTCCTCGACGGCAAGATGACGCTGCTGGGCCACCGCATCGAGACGCGCGACGGCAAAGCCGGCGATCCGCAGGGCGTGCTGCGCGTTAGCGACACCGTGCTCTGGTCCGATTCGGCGCGCGCCGACGCCTTCGCCTGGTTCGAGCGCGGGGGTGCGGTGCCGATGCTGGTGAAGGCCGATGCGATCACCAACGTCCACCGCCGCGCCGCGCTCGACATGATCGTGGTGCCGGTGCGCGATGGCGGCGCGATCGCCGGCCTGTCGATCCACGTCGGTCTGTGGACGAGCGCCGCCCTGCGCAGCCCCACCGAGAACATTCCCGTCCTGCGCGGGATGCTGAAGGCACTCGACGAGAAGCTGCGCTTCGATCCGCGCGGCCATGCCGGCAAGGCGCTGCGCCATGCGATGGCCGAGCTGCCGCACGATCTGGCGCTCACCCTCGCCCCCAGCGCGACCGAGCAGGTCGTCCTGACCGCCATGTCGCTGGCCGATCGCCCGCGCCCGAAGCTGGAGATGGTGTCCTCCGCGCTCGGCCGGCACCTGATCGCGTTTCTCTGGTTGCCGCGCGACCTGCTGACCACCGGACGGCGCGAACAGATCGGCACGATGTTGGCGGAAGCGACCGGTGGCGCGCTGATGAGCTATGCGCTGCAGCTCGGCGACGGCGATCTTGCGCTGATCCGTTACACGTTGCGCTTCCCCGAAAGCGCGGCCCTGCCCGATGTCGCAGCGCTCGATCATCGCATCGGTGAGATGCTGCGCGGCTGGGAGCCGGCGGTCGAGGCGCGCCTGGCCGAACTGCTGCCCGCGCGCCGATCGGCGCGCCTGGCAATCGACTATGCCGCCGCCTTCCCCGCCGCTTATCGCGGCACAGCGACGCCAGCCGATGCCGCCGCCGACATTGCCCGGCTGATCCAGCTCGACGACGAAGATGGCCGCAACGTCCGCATCTATGACGACGAGACCGAGGGCGATGCCCGCCTGCGGCTCAAGATCTATCGCCGCGGCCCGCTGATTCCCTTGTCCGAAGCAGTGCCGGTGTTGGAGAATTTCGGTTTCCGCGTGATCGAGGAAGTTCCGACCGCGCTCGCAGGCATCGGCCATATCCACGAATTCCGCGTCGACCTGTCGAGCGCCGATGTCGCTATTGCGTTGCTCGATCGGACCGACGTGGTCGAGGCCGCGATCGCCGCGACGCTGGAGGGCCGCGCGGAGAACGACCTGTTCAACGCGCTGACCGTCACGATCGGCCTCGCCCCGCACGAAGCGGTGCTGTTCCGCGCGTGGTTTCGCTATCTGCGCCAGACCGGCTTTTCGTACGGGCTGGCGACCGCGATCGAGGCGCTGACGGTCGCGCCCGACGTCGGCCGCGACATCATCGGCTATTTCCGCGCGCTCCACGATCCCAAGGGCCGCGACGACAAAAAGGCGGAACAGCTGCACGACGCGATCGAGCAGGGGCTGAAGGCGGTCAGCGCGATCGACAATGATCGCATGCTCCGTCGCTTCCGCGCGGTCGTGCGCTCGACGCTGCGCACCAATGCCTTCTCGCCCGCATCGGACGAAGCACTGGCGTTCAAGATCGACTCCAGCGGCATTCCCGGCCTCCCGCAGCCGGTGCCGTGGCGCGAAATCTGGGTCTATTCGCCGCGCGTGGAGGGCATCCACCTGCGCGGCGGGCCGATCGCGCGTGGCGGCCTGCGCTGGTCCGATCGCCGCGACGATTTCCGCACCGAGATCCTGGGCCTGATGAAGGCGCAGGTCGTGAAGAATGCCGTGATCGTGCCGACGGGCGCGAAGGGCGGCTTCTATCCCAAGGTGTTGCCGCCCGCGTCCGATCGTGACGCGTGGCTCGCCGAGGGGACCGAGAGCTACCGCATCTTCATCCGCGCGCTCCTGTCGATCACCGACAATATCGAAGGCGGCAAGGTCGTACATCCCGCGAGGGTCGTGATCCGCGACGGCGAGGATCCCTATTTCGTCGTCGCCGCCGACAAGGGTACCGCCACCTTCTCCGACGTCGCCAACAAGATCGCGACCGATCGCGGCTTCTGGCTGGGCGACGCCTTCGCATCGGGCGGTGGCCACGGCTACGATCACAAGGCGATGGGCATCACCGCAAAGGGCGCGTGGGTTTCGGTGCAGCGCCACTTCGCCGAAATGGGCGTCGATGTTCAGTCCGACGTGGTCCGTGTCGTCGGCTGCGGTGACATGTCGGGCGATGTGTTCGGCAACGGCATGCTGCTGTCGAAGACGCTCAAGATCGTCGCGGCGTTCGATCATCGCCACATCTTCCTCGATCCCGATCCCGATCCGGCCAGGAGCTGGGCGGAGCGCGAGCGCATGTTCGCGCTCCCCCGGTCGAGCTGGGCGGATTACGACACGAGCCTGATCTCGCAGGGGGGCGGCATCTTCCCGCGCGATATGAAAGAGATTCCGCTCTCCGCCGAGGTGAAGACGGCGCTTGGCATCGATGCCGACGTGCTCGATCCCTCCGCGCTGATCGCCGCGATCCTGAAGGCCAAGGTCGATCTGCTGTGGTTCGGCGGCATTGGCACCTATGTGAAGGCCAAGAGCCAGACCAATGCCGAGGTCGGCGATCGTTCGAACGATCCCCACCGCATCGACGGTGAGGATGTCGGCGCGCGCGTGATCGGCGAAGGCGCCAATCTGGGCGTGACGCAGGCGGGGCGCATCGCCTTCGCCACCAAAGGCGGCCGCATCAACACCGACTTCATCGACAATTCGGCCGGCGTCGATTGTTCGGACAACGAGGTCAACATCAAGATCGCGCTCAACCGCGAAATGCAGGAAGGCCGGCTGGAGTTCGAGGACCGCAACAGCTTCCTCGCCAGCATGACCGACGATGTCGCGCATATCGTGCTGGAGGACAACCGCCTCCAGACGCTGGCGCTCTCGCTCGCCGAACGTGGCGGTGCTGACGCCGTCGCATCGCAGACCCGCGTGATCGACGTTCTGGAAGCGTCGGGCCGGATCAACCGCGCGGTCGAAGGGCTCGACGGCAACGATCTGCTGCTGCGCCGCGCGCAGGATGGCCATGGCCTCACCCGCCCCGAACTCGCGGTGATCCTGAGCCACGGCAAGCTGTCGCTGCAGGACGCGATCGAGAATAGCGATGTGCCCGCCGATGCGGCGCTGACACCGATGCTCCACGCCGCCTTCCCGCAGCCGATGCAGGACCGCTTCGGTGCCGCGATCGACGCGCACCGCCTGCGTCCGCAGATCATCGCGACCAAGCTCGCCAACCGCGTCATCAACCGGCTCGGCCTCGTCGGCCCGTTCGAGATGGCAGAGGAGGAAGCGGTATCGATGGCGCAGGTCGCCGCGGCCTATATCACCGTCGATCGCCTGTTCGATATCGAAGCGATCTTCGAAGCGATCGAGGATGCGAAGCTCGACGAACAGCCGCGCCTGACCTTGTTCGAAGTGCTGGGCGCCGCCGCCCGCGCGCATGTCGCCGATCTGCTCCGCAGCCTCGATCCGGCAGCCGAGATCGGCGCGCGGATCGACCTCCTCAAGCCCGGCCTGTCGCGGCTCGACAAGGAACGCGACACGTTGCTGAAGGCCGAGGCGGTCGATCTGTCGCGCCAGCTTCGCGACCATATCAGCGCTGACGGTGTCGATGCTGCCCTGGTCGACCGCATCGCGCGCCTGGCCGAGATGGAAGGCGCGATCGGCACCGCCGCACTCGCCAGCGAACTCGCGGTCGACGAACTCGACGTCACCGATGCCTATGTCACGCTGGGCGAGGCGCTCGGGCTCGACTGGGCGAAGGCGGAGGCTGCCCGCTTCCGCAGCGGCGACGCGTGGGATCGCCTGCTTGTCGCGGGGCTGGTGCGCGAGTTCGGTCAGCTACGGCTCGATTTCCTCGGCAAGCATGGCCGTAAGGATCCGATCGGCGCGGTGCGCGAATGGCTATCGACCCACGGCCCGCGTGTCGCCCAGTTCAAGGAGCTGGTCGACCGCGCCCGCATCACTGCCACGCCCAGCGCCGCGATGCTCGCGCAGATCGCGGCACAGGCCCGGCGGCTGCTGGCGCGGTAGGGGGATCCGTGCCGCCGGTTGCCGTAAACCCTGACAAGGTTCGCGAATTCGCCGACGCGCAATCCTTCTACGATTGGCTTGCCGGGCATCATGGCAGCGAGGACGAACTGTGGATCAAGATCCACAAGGTTGCCTCGGGCCGCCCGTCGATCACCCCGAAGGAGGCGATCGACGTGGTTTTGTGCTGGGGCTGGATCGACGCTATCCGCAAGAGCTTCGACGCGACCAGTTATCTCCAGCGTTACACGCCCCGCACGCGCAAGAGCATCTGGAGCCAGATCAACGTCGATAATGTTGCGCGGCTGATCGCCGAGGGCCGGATGACCGAACATGGTCTTAAAGAGGTCGACGCCGCCAAGGCCGATGGCCGCTGGGACAAGGCCTATGGCAGCGGTAAGGACTTCGTAATCCCCGACGACCTTCAGGCCGCGATCGATGCCGATCCCGCCGCCCGGGCGATGCTCTCCCGGCTGACCGAGAAGAACCGCTTCGCCCTCGCCTTCCGCATGCACAATGTGAAGACTGACGCCGGGCGGCGGCGAAAGATTGCGGCCTTCGTCGAGATGCTTGCGCGGGGTGAGACTTTCTATCCGCAAAAGGCACGCTGATATCGGTCCCAGTTCACGCTCTGCCGCTTGTCGCCGACAACAATCGCGGATCGATCCCGGTCGATCGCATCGCGGCTTCCCAGCGATCGGCCGCGTGACGGTCGAACAGGATCGAGTCGTCGCCCCGAGTCGCCAGCCAGCCGTGGCGCCGCATCTCGCCGTCGAGCTGCCCCTCGCCCCATCCCGCATAGCCCAGCGCGACAAGCCAGCGTGTCGGGCCGACGCCTTCTGAAATCGCGCGCAGCACGTCGAGCGTCGAGGTCAGCCCCCAGCGGTCGTCGATGCGAATCGTGTCGCCGCCTTTCCATTCGGGGGAGTGCAGGACGAAGCCGCGTTGCGGCTCGACCGGCCCGCCGACGTGGATCGCGGCATCGGGCGCCACGCCAGGTTCGATGTCCACCTGTTCCAGCAGACCGTGCAGCGTGATGCCCTGAATCAGCCGTCCGACCCCGATTCCCAAGGCCCCGTCAGTATCGTGCGCGCACATCGCGATCACCGCGCGTTCGAAGCGCGGGTCGCCGATGCCGGGTAGGGCCAGCAGATATTGGCCCGCGAGAGAGACTGGCGCATCCATGATGTCGATTTTATAGATAGGTCCGATGGGGACGCAAATAATGGACGCTGGGGAAGCCGCTGCGGGGACGCCTGCACTGTCGGTGATCGTCCCGGCTTATGGCGTGACGACGATGCTCGCCGACGCGCTCAATTCGCTGCGCGCACAGACGCGCGACGATTGGGAGGCGATCGTCATCGATGATGGCGATGCCCGCGTCGCGGAATATTTCGAGCCTTTTTCGGGTGATCCGCGGATCCGCCTGCTCCGGACCGAGAATGGCGGGCTGCCCGTCGCGCGCAATCGCGCCATCGCCGAAGCACGCGCGCCCCTGATCTCGCTGCTCGATGCCGACGACACCTATATGCCGCATTATGTCGCGCGGATGATCGCGGCGATCGAGGCATCGGCCAAGCGTGGCGTCGTCAGCTGCGACGCGACCTATTTCGGGCATGATCGGGTGGGCGAGCGCTTCTCGACCTATGTGCCGCAGCGCCCGCCGGTGAACCTTGGTCGGCTGATCCGGCGCGAGTTCAATGTCTTCATCTGCGCGACCCTGCGGCGCGACGCGGTGCTGGAGGTCGGCGGGTTCGATCCGACGCTCAAATCGGCCGAAGATCTCGACCTGTGGTTGCGGTTGGCCGAGGCCGGCTGGGAGGTCGGCTACGTTCCCGAGGCGCTCGCCCGCTACCGCCGCCGCCCCGGACAGATGTCGAGCAACGTGCCGGTGATGCTCCAGTCGGCGCTGACCGTTTACACCCGTGCCGCCGAACGGCTCGGAAATCGGCCGGAAGCCAGCGATGCGCGTGCCATGTGCCGCCAGACCGAACGCGCAATCGCGGCCGAGGAAGGCCTCGACCGCATCCGCGAGGGCGCGACGGGCGAAGGCGTCTCGATGCTTCGCAGCGCGGCAGTCCATGAACGCAGCGCGCGCTGGCGGATCGCGATGGTCCTGATCCGCGCTTTGCCTTTCCTCGCCGGCCCCCTGATCCGCTTCCGCGACCGGGTGTGACCTCAAACATGCTCCCCCGCGAGGATTGGAGAGCGGTCATTTTTCGTGTAAGGAAAATCCTCACGGCGAGGCGCGTGTTCCGCAAATCGTCGCGATAATCCGTCAGAGGAGTTCGGCAAGCCGGCGACCGCAGGTCGATCCGAACCCCTCGGCGCAAAAGCAGAACAGGAGTTTTGATGGCATCAGATAAAGCCACCCAAATCGTCGCACAGCTCGACGACCTCTATCGGCAGTCGGTTTCGCGGCTGCGTGCGGCGCTCACGCTCTATATACGCGAAGGCAAGCGCCCCGCCCCCGAAGACCGCTCCAATGGCGCCTTCGCCTATCCCGAAATCCGCGTCAGCTATGACGGCCTCCACGATCCCGGTCCGCTCGGCCGCGCTTATGGCCGCCTGTCGACCGCAGGCGATTATGCGATCAGCGTCACCCAGCCGACCTTGTTCGGCGACTATCTGGCGCGCCAGATCGACATGCTGGTCGACGATTTCGGCGTCGAAGTGGCCGTCGGCCTCAGCAGCCAGGAAATCCCCTACAATTTCGTGCTCGACGCGGGCGACGATCTCGATCTGACCGGTGCCGCGCCGACCGAGCTTGCGCGCATCTTCCCGTCGACCGAGCTTGCCGCGATCGGCGACGAACTGGCCGACGGCCTATGGCTGCAGGATCCGGAAGCGCCCCGTCCGCTTGCTCTGTTCGATGCGCAGCGCGTCGATTTCAGCCTGCTGCGACTGCGCCACTATACCGGCACGCCTGCGGGCCACACGCAGAACTACATCCTGTTCACCAACTATCACCGCTATGTCGACGAGTTCGTCAGCTGGGCGATCGATCAGCTGAACGAGGATAATCGCTACACGATGCTGTCGGGCGCGGGCGGGGTTGAGATCCGGCGCGGTGACGCCGATCCGCATCGCGTGATCGCCGACAGCGCGTGGCGCAAGCATCAGATGCCGGCTTATCACCTGATGGCCGACGATCATTCGGGCATCACGTTGGTCAACATCGGCGTCGGCCCGTCCAACGCCAAGACGATCACCGATCATCTGGCGGTGATGCGCCCTGCCGCCTGGCTGATGATCGGCCATTGCGGCGGCCTGCGCCCCAGCCAGCGGATCGGCGACTATGTCCTCGCCCACGCCTATTTGCGCGACGATCACGTCCTCGACGCCGTCCTGCCGCCGGAAATTCCGATCCCGGCCATCGCCGAGGTGCAGAACGCGCTCACCCACGCCGCCGAAATCGTCTCGGGCGAGAGCATGGAGCAGCTGAAGCTGCGCATGCGCACCGGCACTGTGGTCACGTCGGACGATCGCAACTGGGAGCTGCGCTACACAGCCTCGGCGCTGCGTTTCAGCCAGAGCCGCGCGGTCGCGATCGATATGGAGTCGGCGACATTGGCGGCGCAGGGCTATCGCTTCCGCGTCCCCTACGGCACGCTACTATGTGTGTCGGACAAGCCGATCCACGGCGAGATCAAGCTGCCCGGCCAGGCGAACCGCTTCTACGAGCGCGCGATTGCCGAGCATCTCCAGATCGGCATCGCCGCGGTCGACCAGCTGCGCGGCGAAGGCGCACGCCTCCACAGCCGCAAGCTGCGCGCGTTCAACGAGCCGCCCTTTAGGTAACTTATCATCCTCCCCCGCCAGGGGGAGGTGTCAGCGCAGCTGACGGAGGGGGCGGACGGGGGCACATTCGAATTGGCCGTCTCCTCCCCCTCCGTCGCCTTTGGCGCCACCTCCCCCTGGCGGGGGAGGATTAGAAGGTCAGATCGCCTCGCCCGCGGTCAGCGCCTTCGCCCCGCCGCCCGCTTCCTCCATCACCTCGGCGCAGGTGACGCGATCGCGCCCCTCCACCTTGGAGCGGTAGAGCGCGCGGTCGGCGCGGGCGAACATGCTGGCGAGCGAGGTATCGCCGGGCCGCAGCCCGGTGATGCCGAAGCTGGCGGTCAGCGAAATCCCTTCCGGCCCCGCGACCGGCATCGCCGCAACGTCGCGGCGGATGCGCTCGACCACGTCCAGCGCATCGCTGGCGTTGGTGTTGATCAGGAGCAGCGCGAACTCCTCCCCGCCGACGCGACCGACCAGATCGCCACGGCGGACCATGCGCTCCATGCGGATCGCGAAATGCTTGATCGCACGATCGCCGGCATTGTGACCGAAGCGATCGTTGACCGCCTTGAACCGATCGATATCAGTGACGACGAGGGCGAGCGGCTGCCGCTGGCGCTGTGCGTTGCGGATCGCGCGCTCGGCCGCTTCCTCGAACCCGCGCCGGTTGAAGATGCCGGTCAGCAGGTCCGACACCGCCAGCGAGCGCATCCGCTCCGCCAGATCGGCAGCCACGAGAAAGACGGTCGCCAGGCCCACGCCGACAAAGGCAGGCGGATAGAGCAGGATCAAGGTCAGGCGGAACGCCGCCAGCCCGCCCCCCTGCCCAGCCGCGCCCTGGCGCAGAGCCATGCCCGCTGACACGAAGTCGAGCGCCGCGAACAGCACCAGCATCACCACGGTCGCACGCTCGGGCGTGGTCGCGGTGCGGATACTGCGGGTCACGTTGGCCGCGCTGATCGCCAGCATCGCGCCGCTGAAGCATAACCACGTCGCATCGCGCAGCCCGCGATGCGGGAGGCCGAAACCGAATATCGCGATGCCGATCGCGGCGACCATCAGCGCGCTGTAGATCCGGACCCACGCCTTCGGCTGACCAGCGCGCTGCATATAGCCGATCGCGATCAGCGCGTTCGACGTGCATGTGAGGATCGATATCCCCGTGAAGAAATAGACGTTACCCGGGAAATAGGTGAGCATCACGAAATTGGTGAGCCACGCGAAGAATGCGACGCCATAAGCGCACGCCCATACCGCAGCATGTTGCGGGCGCGCGAAGTTGCGCCAGGCGACCGTAAGAATCGCAGCGAGAACCACTGCAATGAACTGCAGGTTCACGACATTGATTTGTGCCGCGTTCATGCCACCCTTCGACCGTTGCCGGACGTCCTGCTCATCCAGCTCCCCCGCCCATTTCGGCGCCCCTTTATTAGAATGCGCGTCGCCCTGCCGCTCTCCAA
This sequence comes from Sphingomonas montanisoli, assembly GCF_008274695.1. Taxonomy (GTDB): domain Bacteria; phylum Pseudomonadota; class Alphaproteobacteria; order Sphingomonadales; family Sphingomonadaceae; genus Rhizorhabdus; species Rhizorhabdus montanisoli. The sequence continues at coordinate 987,568 of NZ_VTOU01000001.1, forward strand.
GCAAAAAAGCAAGGCCAATTGGGATCGAATCGACAGCTTTATTGCAAAGGTTCGATCCGCATCCGTTCCGACTGTAAAGAAAGCCGACAAGTCTGTCCCAAGGCGGCACAGACTTGTCGGCCGATCAGTTTACAATTTCGACTCGACGCAAATGATCCGAATTCGGATCACCAGCCGCACTGTTGATTTTTGTTCTGTTCTTGCAGCCACGTCATCAACGGCTGGAAATAGGCGATCATCGCCGATCCATCCATTTCACGGCTGCCCGTAAACTTCTCCAGCGCGTCGGGCCACGGCTTCGAATTGCCCATTTCGAGCATCGCGTTCAGCTTCTCGCCGACCTGCTTGTCACCGTAGAAGGAGCAGCGATGGAGCGGCCCCTTCCAGCCCGCCTGGTCGCACGCCGCCTTGTAGAACTGGAACTGCAGGATCCGCGCGAGGAAGTAGCGCGCATAAGGCGTGTTGCCCGGGATATGGTATTTCGCGCCGGGATCAAAGCCTGCGTCGCTGCGCTCCACAGGGGGCGTAATCCCCTGATATTGCAGGCGAAGATCGGTCCACGCCTTGTTGTAATATTGCGGCGGCACCGCGCCCGAGAAGACGCCCCAGCGCCACTTGTCCATCAACAGGCCGAACGGCAGGAAGGCGACCTTGTCCATCGCCTGGCGCAGCAACAGGCCGATATCCTTGTCCGCGCTCGGGACCTTCGCCTTGTCGAGCAGGTCGATCTGGACGAGATATTCGGGCGTGATCGACAGCGCGACGAAATCGCCGATCGCCTCGTGGAAGCCGTCATTCGCGCCGCCCATATAGAGCAACGGCTGCTTGTTATAGGCACGCTGATAGTAATTGTGGCCGAGTTCGTGGTGGATCGTGACGAAATCGTCCGAGTTCACCTTCGTGCACATCTTGATGCGCAGATCGTCCTTGTTGTCGAGATCCCACGCCGATGCGTGGCAGATCACCTCGCGGTCGCGCGGCTTTACAATCTGCGATCGCTTCCAGAAGGTGTCGGGCAACGGCGCGAAGCCCAGCGACGAGTAGAATCCCTCACCCGTCTTCACCATCTTGACCGGGTCATAGCCCTTGGCGGTCAGCAGGTCGCCGATGTCATATCCGATGTCGCCGGCGCCCTTGGGTGCGACGATGTCGTAGATATTGCCCCATTCCTGCGCCCACATATTGCCGAGCAGGTCGGCACGGATCGGGCCGGTCTTGGCCTGCACCGCATCGCCATATTTCGCATTGAGCTTGGCGCGAGTGTAGCAATGAACCTGATCGTAGAGCGGCTTCACCTGCAGCCACAGCTTGTCCATCATCTTGGCGAAATCGTCGGCAGGCATGTCGTAGCCCGCGCGCCACATCGCGCCGACATCCTTGTAGCCGAGTTCGACCGCGCCTTTGTTGGCGATGCCGACCATCTTGGCATAATCGTCGTGCATCGGCGCGCCGACATTGTCGTGCCAGCTGACCCACATCTCCTTCAGCTGAGCAGGGTTGCGGTTGCTCCCCATCTCGGCTTCGATGTCGGATCCGTTGATTTCCTTGCCATTCAACGTGCCGCGGCCCTTGCCATATTGCGACTGGATGCGCGTCGCGATGTCGTTGAGTTCCTTGGCGGCGCCCGGCGTCGACGGCGCGGGGAGGACAAGCCCCTGCTTCAGGAAATCGAGCTTGCGGCGCGTATCGTAATTGAGGCCCGAAACCCCGTCATATTTCGCCGCGCCCTTGGCGAAGCGCACACCCATTTCGGTGCCCTCGGCGCCGACGCGCGAAGCAACCGCGTCGGTATCGTCGGTGATATAGGTGGCGTTGATCCACGCCACCTGCGCGCCGTAGAGCGAGAAATCGCCATATTCCTTTTCGACCGAGGCGACGAACGCGTCGGCATCGGCGGCGGTGGGCGCGGCGGCGGCAGCGACCGGCGCGGCCGCTTCCTTCTTCTTGGCCAGCGCAGGCGTGGCGGACGCGAGAATGGCGGCAAGCGCCAGCGCGGACGATGCCGCCCGGATCGCGATCTTCATGGAAACCCCTTCACGAAAATATCTTGATTGCCGCGATGTGAACATCGCCCACGCGCGCGGGTCAAGAGTGGGTCACTACCAATCCTCCCCCGCCAGGGGGCGGATCAGTGGGAATTCTCCCGGAACACCGGCACCACACCAACGGTCAGCCCGCCGTCGATCACAAGATCGAGCCCGTTGATATAGCCCGCCTCGTCGCTCGCCAGATACAGCGCGGCATAGGCGCTGTCCCACGCCGTTCCCTGCTTGCCCGTCGGCGATGCGGCGTGCCGCGCCGCGCGATAGGCTTCGCCGCGTTCGCCCATGTTGCGATAGGTCATCGGCGTATCGAGCATCCCGATCGTTAGCACGTTGGCGCGGATGCCCTTGGGCGCATATTCCCACGCAATCTTGCGCGTCATCTGCTTCAGCGCCGCCTTCGACATCGCGTAGGAGAAAGCCTGGCCCCGGTCGGTCGCGACATTGCCGTGGTGCGAGGAGACGGTGAGGATCACGCCCCGCCCCTGCGCCATCATCGGCGGAACCGCCGCGCGCGCCGCAAACCAGGCGCCCTTCATGTTGACGCCCATCACCCGATCGAAATCCTCTTCGGTCTCGGTCAGCAGATCGCCCCGGCTCGCGATACCGACGATGTGGAGCAGGATATCGATCCGGCCATGCGCCGCGATCGTCTCCGCAACCGCGCGGTCCATGTCGGCCGCGACCGCGACATTGGCTTCGATCGTCAGCGGGCGCGTGCCGGTCTCGTCCTCAATGATCGCAGCGGTCGCGGCAGCGGCCTGGGGATCGATGTCGGAGATAACGACGCTCGCCCCTTCGCGCGCGAACAGCACCGCCGCCGCCTTGCCGTTGCTCCAGTCATCGCTCTTCGCGCCGCCGCCATTGATCAGCGCCACCTTGCCGTCCAGCCGTCCAGCCATCGTCCTCTCCCATGTTTGGAGAGAGGGTAAGCGCTAACCGACGAACTCCACCATCAGATTCGCGAGCGCCCGGGCGGCGGCGGTGCGGGTCGCCTCGTTGGACGCCTCGAGGACGCGCATCACATAGCTCGCGACCCCGGTCGACGATCCCGAATAGGCCATGTTCCAACCCGCGCAGCGCCGCATCATCGCAGGGCCGCGTTGGACGACCCGCAGGTCCCGGTGACGCGGATCGTGGTGCAGCTTCTCGAGCAATGCCGCGACCGGCGCCTCATCGCCCTCCAGTATCTGGGCGAAGTGCGGCCCGGTGAAGAGCAGCGCGCCGGTGATGTCGGCGGTCGCGTTGAAATCGCGCGATACAGCGACGATACGGGCGACCTCGTGCGACGCCTCGTCCGCCGACAGGGTGCTGGTGCTGATATAGAGGAGAGAAATCAGGGACATCGTGACACCGTCGAAACGCGCCGAGCATGACGGCATCTCACCTGACCCAAAGACTGCCCCTGCGCCACCTACCATTTAGGGAATCGTGCAACTTTAGGCGAGCGCGGACCGATGAATCGAATAGCCGAAGTAGATGACGCATGCCGCCGCGATCCACACCGCGAACAAGGCATAGGTATCAGCCGGCAGGCCGACGATCAGATAGGCGCAGAAGCCGGCGCTCACGATCGGCAGGATCGGGAACAGCGGCACGCGATACCCCCGCGGAAGATCGGGCCGCGATCGGCGCAGCAGGATCACCCCGATCGAGACCGCGGCAAAGGCGATCAGCGTACCCATGCTCGTCAGGTTGACCAGCACGTCGAGCGGAAAGACGGCGGCGAGCAGCGCCACGCCGGCCGCCACGATATAGCTGTTCTGCCGCGGCACCCCGCGCCGCCCGTCGACCCGCTGGAACAGCTTGGGCAGCAGGCCATCCCGGCTCATCGCGTAAAGGATGCGAGTCTGCCCGTAGAGCACGACCAGGGTCACACTGAAGATCGACGCCATCGCACCCAACGCCAGCAGCACCGCCGGCCACGCCGCGCCCGTCAGATTGTGGAGGATCACCGCCAGCCCGGCTTCCTGGCCTGCAAAGGCCGTCCACGGTTGCGCGCCGATCGCGGCGATGGACACGAGTATATAGGCGGCGGTGACGATCAGCAGCGACAGGATAATCGCAAGCGGCAGGTTGCGCCGGGGGTTTTCGACCTCCTCGCCCGCGGTCGAAACCGCGTCGATGCCGATATAGGAGAAGAAGATCGACGAAGCCGCCGTTCCGATCCCCACCATCCCCTTGGGCGCGAAGGGGTGGAAATTGGCGGCCGAGAAATGCGCGATCGCGATCCCCACGAACAGCGCCAGCACCGCCAGCTTCGCGAACACCAGCACCGTGTTCGCGGTCGCCGATTCCTTCGCCCCGCGCAACAGCAGGATCAGGCACATGCCGATCAGGAGGATCGCAGGCAGATTGACCACGCCTCCGTTGCCCGGCGGCCGGGCGAGCGCGTCGGGGATGTGCCAGCCGGTCGTGATCGCGAGCAGTTCGTTCAAATATTGCCCCCAGCCGACCGCGATCGCCGAACAGGACACACCATATTCGAGCAGCAGGCACGCCCCGATCAGGAAGGCCGGCAACTCGCCCAGCGTCGCATAGGCATAAGAGTAGGATGATCCCGCGACCGGCACCGCCGACGCCAGCTCGGCATAACATAATGCGGTCAGCGCGGCGGTGATCCCCGCGATGACGAAGGAGAGCGTCACCGCCGGCCCCGCCTCGGGCACGGCAGTCGTCAGCGCGACGAAGATGCCCGTCCCGATCGTCGCCCCGACGCCCATCATCGTCAGGTGCAGCAGCCCGATCGATCGCGCGAGCTGCGGCCTGTCGGGATCGTCCTCGACGATGAAACCGGTGATCGGCTTGGCGCGGACCACGGCGGCGAAGAGGGTGGCGATGGTCATAGAACGCCTCTTATCAATCCTCCCCCGCTAGGGGGAGGTGTCAGCGCAGCTGACGGAGGGGGAGGATGCGATGATCTGGAGTTGGCCGCGGCCCTCCGTCGCCTTCGGCGCCACCTCCCCCTGGCGGGGGAGGATAAAGGTCAGAACCAGTTCGCGATCGCGTCGCCCATGTCGGGAAGCGTCACCGCGCTCATGTGATTGCCGGGAATTTCCACGAACGCAGCGTCGGGCAGCGCGTCGGCGAGCGACTTGGCCGAACCGTTGTCATTATCGTCGGCGCCGGTCAGCACCATGATCGGCATATCGAACCCGTCGAGCGCTGCGCGCGGGATCGCGGGAAAGCTGTCCATCAGCAGGAGCAGTGCCTCGGGATCGCCGCCCGTGGTCTTCAGGAAAGCTTCGGCCATCCACTCGGTCGAGAATTTCTGATGCGTGCCGCGCCCTTCGAGGACGCCGCGATAGAAATCCGCGCGGTTGGCCAGATCGAGCAGCCCTTCGAGGCCCATGCCCGACAGCATCGCCTTGCCCGGCTTCGCCCCGCGCGCCAGCATCCGCGCAGTCGTGCGCCCGCCCAGCGAATAACCACCCAGGTCATAGTCGCCCGGACCGAAGCCGAGTTGCTCGACGAGACCGAGATTGTCGTCGGCCAGAATATCGGGCGTGTAATCGGCCTTGTCGTGGCTGCGCGCGCTTTCGCCGTGGGCGCGCAGATCGGGCATAATCACCCGCCGGCCCTTCGCGGCCAGCTTTGCCGCATGACCATATTTTACCCAGTTGGTGAAAGCGTTCGAGAATAGGCCATGGATCAGGATCAGCGGGCGACCATCGGCCGGGCCCATCTCGTGCCAGGCCATCTGGTCGCCGTGCGCGCCCTTGAAATGGTGCGTGGTCAGGTCAGTCGGGGAGTTTGCCAACTTTGTTCATCCATCGGTCGACGGTGGAGGGGTTCTGATCGATCCGGTAGCGGGGCAAGTCCGTCGTGTCGATCCATGCTTCGTGCATCGTCTCCACGCCGAAATGATGCCTGGGCACGAAACGCGACGGATCGTCGAAGCTGCCGACGGTCAGGTCGATATTCTCGCTGTCGGGATAGGCGAAGCCGAGCGGCGTTCCGCATGCGGAGCAAAACGGCCGATGCGCGATCGGCGAGCTCGCATAATAGTCCGGCTCATGCGCCCAGTGCAGGTCGGCCTTCTTCAGATTGACGAACGCGATCGAAACCCCGCCTGTCGCGCGCTGGCACATCCGGCAGTGGCACAGATAAGCGTCGTCGCTAAATATCTGCGCGCTGTAACGCACGCGCCCGCACTGGCAGCCGCCGGTCATGGTCTGCTTCATGAGCGCAAGGATAATCGAAGCGGCCGGAAAAGGAATGGCCCTCGCTCCGGGGGCGAGGAGCGAGGGCCTACCTGGCGTTCTTCACGCGAGGCGGGACGCGATGTGACCCCGGACAACAGGGGGAATTCCGGGCACCGCGACCGCATGACCATCTCTAGACAAGCGTTCCTGTCGCCCACATGAACAGGGCGATTATTTACCGAGGCTGCGCGGGCGGGGATCGTCCCATTTGAACGTCCTGTCGCTGATCGGTGCGCCATAGGCCTGATTCGACAGCCGCACGGTCGATCGTCCGTTCTGCGCGTCGAGCACGGTCCAGCCCTGCAGGGCGAGCCCGCCCGGGCCGCTGCCCTTGGCGAAAACGATGCTGATCGTGCCGAATTCGGGATGCTTGGGATCGCGACCCTCCAGCATGATCGTGCCCGGCATCGGCGAGGGAACCGGCTTCACATAGCGCGCAATGTCGCGCTTGGGATCGATCAGCACCGACAAGGGCGATCCTCCGACCGGCCAGCGCGACACCTGTCGCACCGAATAGTCGATCATCGTCAGCCACTTTCCGTCACCGACGATCAACAGCGGCACGCCCTTTTCATATTGGAAGCGGATGCGGCCGGGCTGGCGCAGGGTGAGCTTTCCGCCCACCGCCTTGCCCATCTTGTCGGTCTGCACGAAATCGGCGGTCATCGTGGTGATCCCGCGCAAATGCGCCTGGACCTGATCGATCGTGGGCTCGGCCGCGGCGGCGGGGGCCGCGATCGAAATGGCGGCGATGATAGGCAGGATGAAGGGGCGCATGGGCTTCTCTTTATGTCAGGACGCTGCCCCTATGCCGGGCGCGGGCTGAATTGGGAATGAAGCCGTAACGAGGCGCGCACCAAAAAGCTCCTCCCCGATACGGGGAGGTGGCGCCGAAGGCGGCGGAGGGGGTTGGCCGCAAGCGATGCGCCCGGCCTCTCGCCCCCTCCACCGCTTCGCGGTCCCCCTCCCCGTACCGGGGAGGATTTAATTACCGAAACACCCCCTTCGCCTTGCCGCCGATCGTCGCGATCGACTGCTGGTCGAACTTCAGGCGCAGCGTCACATACGGCCCCTGCTTCAGATAGCGATTGTCCTCGAAATCGCGGTCGCGGAAGCCCTTCGCGTTATAACCCACGCTGATCCACAGATTGTCCGCCGGCGATACGCCCACCGAGGGACCGAAGCTGTAGGCCAAAGTCTTCTGCGTCCAGCTGTGCTGTACGTTGACGCTCAGCCCGACGTCGACGCGATGCCCGATGTCGCGGCGCAGATCGAAGCCCGTCACGTCGATCAGCCCATCGAACTTGTCGTCGTCGAACTTGCCCCGCACATATTTCACGCCGCTGTAGAGGGTTGCCTCCCACTTGCTCGGCCACGCCTCCAGTCCCGAGCGCCAGTTGACCGCCAGGTTGTTGACGATCCGGGTCGACAGCGCGTCCTGCCCGTTGGCGGTGCCCACGCCCAGGACATTGCCCGCGCCCACGCCCGCGTCGCCGCGCTCGTGCCGCACCTCCAGCCGCTCCAGCACCGCCCAGCGGCTGTCGAGCGGCCGCCACGCCACCGCAACATCGCCGGACATCAACGCCGCCACCGAACCGTTCTGGTTCTTGATCCGGTAGGCACGCAGGCTGGATGCGATCGTGCGCCCTTCACCCAGCCGGCGCATGACGTTGCTGGAAATGCCCCACCGATCGGCGCTTTCGCCCTTGCGCCCTTCGATGCGGCCGTTCCACGACCATTGGCCGTACTGGAAGCCGGCACCCAGGCTGATCGAGTCATAATCCTCGTTCAGCCGGCCGTCCTGCCCGATCGACCCGATCGTCGATACGGGCTGGAGCGGATTGACGATATCACCCTCAGCGATCTTGCCCTTGATCGTGCGGCTGCTGTCGAATCCGGCGTCCACCGTCCAATGCTCGCCGATCGGCAGCGACTGGGCCAGGCCGAACTGCGCGAAGCTGCGCGGCCCGTTCTCACCCACCACCTCCCGGTTGCCGGTCGTGCTGATCTTCGCCCCCGCCCAGGGGCTCAGTTCGAAACCTGCGCGGATGTTGCGCGCCGAATAACGCGCCCCTTCCGCAAACTCCGTGCCGCCGATCAGGCGCACGCTGTCGCTGATAGTCCACGCGGCCGATACGGTGCGGCGCACGGGGAAATCGAGGCTGTCCTTCTTGCCGCCCAGCGCGAACTGGTTCTCGGCCGCCACGGTCAGCTTGTGGTTGAAGAAATCGCGCGTGCCGCCGACGGCGATCAGGCGCGAGTCCCGCTCGACATTGGCATTGCCCTTGTCGTCGGCGATCTTGACCCCGGCGTGCAGGGTCATGTCGCTGCCCTTCCACTCCAGCCGCGCGTCGATCGCGTCGCGCGTCGCCGGGCCGGTCAGCGATTCCTGATGCCAGACGGAGGTGGAGGCCGACAGGCCCTTCCAGATGCGGATCCGCCCGTCCGCGCCATATTTGCGCGTCCCCGCCTCGACCACATTCTGCTGGCCCAGGCCGAAGCGCGCATCCTGCTGCCGCACATAGGCCAGCACGTCAGTACGGCTGTCGTGATGCTCGACCTCGGCGATATAGGCGCGGTTCTGCTTCAGCCCGTCCGGCCCGCCCGTCGCCGCCTCGGCGCGCAAAGTGGTGGTGCGCGTGATCTTGGCCTTCAGGTCGACGCCGCCCAGCGTCGCATTGCCCAACGTCTCGTCGCGGATCAGGTTCGCGCCCACCTCGACCCGGCCGTTCAGCAGGGTCGCGGCCGCGCGGCCGCCCGCCACCAGCCGCTTCGTGCCGGTACCGTACAGTTCGTAATCGGCGACGATGAAGACAGGATTGCCGTCCAGATCGCGGGTCGGCACCGGCGCCTTGAAGGTCAAAGTGCCGTTGGTCGCATCGACATCATAATCGATGTGGCGGCTCAGCTGGCGCGTCGCGATCACCAGTTCGGAACGGAAGCGATCGCGCGTTTCCAGCCGCACCAGATCGCTGTTCGGCACGATCTCGCGCGCCCGCAGGCGATAGGGACCGGTCAGGCCGTTGCCCTGAATCTCGTCGCGGCCGTGCAGGTCGTCGCTGTTCGCGGCGAAGGCGGCGATCGACACGCTCTTGGCGCGGAACTCGCTCTTGAAGCCGTTCAGCGTGCGATTGAACTTGGTCAGTTGCCCTTCGGTCAGGTCGGTGCGGAAATCGCCGAACAGAGCGTAGAATTGCTGCCGCTCCAACCGCAGGTACAGCTTGCCGCGCGTTGCCGCGTCATAGCCCTGCTGGCTACCGTCGCCATAGACGGTGTAATAACGATCGGGATCGATCACGCCCATCAGCCCGCGATCGCGATCGACCTTGCGGTCGCTGTCATAGGCGATCGTGGCGAGCCAGCTGCCCTTGATCCGGCCCTTGGCATAGAGCGCGACCTGGCCGTCGGTGATCGTGTCGCTCTTCTTCAGGCCGCCGGCCTTCTTAGCCTGGCCCGACAGCACCTGATGCCCGAACGTGCCCGCGCCGAAGCCCACGACCACCCAGTCGCGTGCCGCCGCCTGCAGCCAGGGGCGAACCTCCTCGGTGCGCGCACGGCCGTCGGTGGGGAAGCTGAACACCATCCGCGCGGCGCCCGCCTGTGCGGTGGGATCGAGCGGGATGTAGGCGATGCCTTCGTCACCCGTCACGCGCGCGGCCGGGCTGCTGTTGCCCAGCCCCTGCAGCGGGCGTGCTTCCTGCGCTGCCGTCTCCATCGCCGCGCGATAGGGCGCGTCGATCGTGAAGGCGGCGGGGGTGCCGGCGCGCACGGGCTTGCCCTCGCGGTCGGTCAGCCGCACCGCGATCACCGGCTTGGTCACGCCATCGGCGATCAGCTTGGAACGCTGCGGCAGATATTCGGCATGCGCGGCGACGTTGGCATAGTGGACCGTGCGGCGCAGGACGGCGACTTCGCGGCCGTTTGCGTCGGTCACACGCGCCTCGACCTGGTTGTCGCCATCCTTCAGCGGGACGCCGCTCCACTTGGCGATCGCGATCTGGCCATTGCCGTCGCCCTGATCGCGCAGCAGTTCGTCGACGGGCGCGCCGTTGACGCGCAACGCCACCTTCTGCCCCGGCAGATGCTTGATCACGACGCGCAGCACCGGCGCGCGCGGATTGTGGTCGGTGGTCGGGAACAGGAAATCGACCCCCGGCTCGATCCCGTCGAGCCAGTCGATCCCGTTGCCCGCCGCGCTCGCATCGTCGGCGGCCTGCGGAATCAGCACTTCCTCGGCCTTCTCCTTCGCCGGATCGCGATTGAGTACGAAATCGATGCGCTGCAGCGTGCCGCCCTGCCCTTCTACGAAGCGCGAGATCGCGCTGCCGGCGGTGCGGGTGTCCTTTTCGCAGTCGATCGGCGTCAGCGACGCCGGCAATCCGCCGACATCGAGCTGAACGACGTGCCTGCCAGCGCGAACCCCTTCAAAATGGTACAGACCATCCTTGTCTGTTACCACATAGGTTCCATCCTCCATCAGAATCCGGGCGTTGGCCACGCCCTTTCGCTGTTCGAAGGGAATCTCGCACGGCCCCTGGGTCACGCGGCCGATGATGGTGATGGCGTCGGTGTTCAGCAGCGAGCGGATGCGCACGGTCGCGCGCCCTTCGGCGCTGCGTTCGCCATTGGCGTTCATCGCGATCGCGCGGTTCAGCGCCTCGCCGACGGGCGCGCCGGGCGTAACCTCGACCGTATAGCGGATTTCGGCCGCACTTCCCGGCCGCATCAGCGGCGCACGGAAGGTCAGGCTGCGTCCGTCGCCCGAAACATCGGGCTCGGCAATGCCGCGCGTCGATCCACGGCGATAGCGAAGCCCGGCGGGCAGGACGTCGCTGATCGTCACGCCGACCGCCGACAGATTGGCGTCGCGGTTCACCAGGCGCAGGCGGTACTGGATCACATCGCCGGGCGAAGCGGTGCGGGTCGAAGCCACCTTGTCGAGGGTCAGCGCGGCATTGCCGGGATCGAGCGGAATATCGACCTGCAGCGGCTCGGGATCCGACAGCAGGAAGGCCTGTCCATAGGACGGGCCGTCGATGATATAGCTGCCGGCCGGCCCTTCCAGGGTCGCGAGCTGGGCGGGCGTCGCGACAGAGGGAGCGGCATAGCCTTCCGGCGGTTCGATCTTGAGGTGATAACGGCCCGCCGCGAGCAGCGGGAAGCGATACCGGCCGGGCGAGCCGGGATAGAGGGCGCCGCTGGCGTCGGAGACGGTCTCGCCGCTCAGCATCGTGTTGGGATAGGCGCTAACCCCGTCGTCACCGAACACCTGGGCGGGCAGTCCGGTGGCGTCGTTGATCACGGTGATACGGGCGCCGTTGACGACCTGGCCCGTAACCGAGTCGAAAACGAACCCAAATGGATCGATCAGCGCATCATCGTCACTGTCATTGGTTCCTTCGTCGTCGCCGTCGAAGTTAACGTGCAGCTTGTCGCGGCGCAGCGTCTGGATCTGGCAGTCATCCTGAACGACCTGGGCGATGGCGCTCGGAATGGCCCCCGAAAAGACGCCGGTGTCCACACCGGTCTCGTCGAGCGTAAGATGTTCGACGTCGCCACGCCCCGACGTGAGCGTGACCTTGGCATGATCGCGCGCTTCGGGGTCGAGGTTGCCGGTCGGGTTGATCAGTTCGATCAGGATCGGCGCCGTCGAAGAATAGCTGTGCGTATCGCTATAGGCGCTCGCGGGTGGTTCGTTGCTCAGATCGTTATGATCATGGGCATGATCGGATCCGTTGAGCGCGTTCATCCCGCTTGTGCAGATCGCCGCGGGAATCTCCCCGGCATAATTGGCGGCAAGGCGGGTGAAATGGATCTTTGCGGGCGTTCCTGCCGCGCGGGTGACTTGCACGGTGTTCGACGTCGACACATGCGCGGCACCGCCTGCGCGAAAGGACATCGTGGCCGTGTTGGAAATGGGTGCGGCCCCCGAAGCGGTCGATACGACCGCCGCGAAGGCACATAGCGCGCGCGCCAGCGGGCGGCGGACGAAGCCCAGGGAGTTGGCTTCGCCGCCGCCCGCGCGCTGCCGCGCGTTCAAGGCAGACAATAGGCGCAAGTGCGCTTTAGTTGACGGTCACGCGGAAGCGGGTCGTCACCGTGCTCAACGCCGGGACGGCCGCGATCAACGAATGGATCTTCGTATTGTCGAACGAACCCGTCGTGCCGTCGGCATCGTCGGCGCCGCTCGTATCGTCATCCTCGAACGAGCCGTCGGCGACGCACGCACCCAGCAGGGTCGAACCGCCGACATAGAGGCTGCCCGGAACATAGGTCGAATTGGCGGGGATGGCGTCTTCCACCACCACGTCCTGCGCCGTACCGGGGCCGGCATTCGCCACCTGGATACAATATTCCACGGTCGCGCCCGGAATCGCCTTGGGCAGCAGCGAACCGTTGACCGGATCCATGATCGTCGTCGCGGTCTTGATCGCGGTGACGGCGGCGGTGCCCACGACATATTCGTCGAAGGCCGAGAAACGGCCGTCGCGGACCAGATCGATCGCGCCCGCGCCGTCGGCGAAGACGTTGTCGACGGCGCCCGGATTGTCGCCCAGCAGCGACGCGATCGTATCGGCGCCCAGCGCGCCGCCCGTGCCGCCGGTCGCGGCGACGGCGGTCAGCGAAATCCCGGCCACCGCGTTGGACGGGCCGGTCGCGGGAATGTCGGCGACGATGAACACCGCCACGCTGGCGTCGGGCGCCAGTTCGTCGACGAAGGTGCCGGTGTCGACGCCCGCATCGTAGATCCCGTTGCCGTTGCTATCGACGAAAACGCGGATGTTGCTGACCGTGTAATTGTCCTGATGCCCGAAGATCGTCGAAACGAGCGCGAGCTGCTCGATCGCGAACAGGCGATAGTCCATCACCGAGTTGGTGTTGTTGGTGACGGCGAAGGTCGTCACCTGGTTGGTCGAACCGAAGGTCACGGTCGTCGCCGCGCCGCCGACTTCGGACACCGTGACGTTGACCTTGCGATCGACCAGGAAGTTCGCGGCGTTCGACGAGACCGCATTCTGCGCGGTGCCGCCGACCGAGAAGTTCACGGTCGCGGTGTTCGTCACGGTCGTGCCCGCGACGGTGCCGGCGGCATGCGCGATGCCGGGCATTGCCAGCGCCAGGGCAGAGCCCGACAGCAGCAAGGGTTTGATAAGCTTACGCAACATGACAGACTACTCCCTGTTGAAAACGAAAATCAGCGGACGACCGCGTGAAAAGAAACCTGGCCCGATGCGCCCGGCGCGATCGCCTGGTTCAGGTGCCAGCGCAGCTGACGAACATCGGTGAGGCGGGCGGGACGGCGGCTGCCGTCGGTGCCGGCGACCGTGAGCGAGGCGAGCGGGCCGAACTGGACCCCGTCGACCGACATTTCGGGCTCGCCGCCGTCACCAGCGCCGCGATAGAGCATGTCGGCCGGAACCGGGTTGTTCAGCACCACATCGCGCGCGGCCTGATCGCCGGTGTTCTTGTAGGCCAGGACATAGACCATGTGGTCGCCCGGCACGGCCTTGGCCGCCGGCGTGAGACGTTCGGTGCCCGCGACAGTCTCCACGCGCAGTACGCGGGCATCGAGGGTGATGCCGCCGGCCAGCGCCGGAACGGCCGAAAAGGCCGCGAACATCGCGGCCAGCCGGGCTGTGGTGCGGGTCATGGTGTCACTCCATTTCATTGAATTCGAACCTGAAAGCTGACGGTGCGGGTCGCGGGCGCGGGCACGTTGCCCAGCGCGACGGAAATGCCCGATCCGTTGAAGTTGCCCGCATCGCCATCGCCCGCGTCGCTCAGCGCGGCGCCGTCGAGCTTGAGGCTACCCGCGACATAGGCGGTGCCGGCCGGGATCGGATCGGCGATGACGACATCGCTCGCGGTGCCCCCCCCGGTGAAGCGGCCTTCCAGCGTGTAGGTGATGATCGCGCCGCGCATCGGCGTCTCGCTGCCGTCGCGCGCCTTGATCGCCTGCGTCTTGACCAGTTCGGCCTGGACTTCCTGAACCGAGGTGGTGCGGATCGGCCGACCGTTCACGTGGCCGCCGGTGCCGCCGATCACGACGTCGCTGCCGCTTTCGCCCGCGCCGGTGATTACCTCGCCCACGCGACGGCGGCCGAAGCGCGAGGATACGGGCAGTTCGACCGTGCTGCCGTCGAGCGTCCCGGTGCCCAGCACGAACACGCGATAGCGCGCGAACGGGCGCAGCAGCGGGGTTTCGGTGCCGGCAGGGATGCGGGGATCGATGCCCGGCTCGTAGCAGCCATTGTCATTGGCGTCGGCGGCGAGGCCGGTGACCTGGAAATTGCCGGTAGCGACCGGCTCGCCGATGATGAAGCTCTCATCGCCATTGCCGGTGTTGAGGATTTCGAAGCCGACCGCGGTCACATCCCCGGTCGGGTTGCTGCAGGCGGGCAGCGGATCGACGGTGAAGTCGATCAGTTCGTCCACGCGCGTGCTGACGGGGTTGGACGCAATCGTGCTGGTCTGGCCGTCGATGCCATATTGGACCTGGGCGACGTTGCGGATGGCGGTGCCCGCTTCGGTCGCCGCATGAACCGGATTGATCGACAGGCAGGCGATCAGCGCTGTCGCCGAAGCAACAGCGCCGGCCCATGCCCGGCGACCAATCCGAAGTTCAAGCAAACGCAACAGAACGCAACTCCCCTAACGCATGTTCGGGGGTGCGCTCGCTTGCTTAATCAGGAGTTATTTTCGGTCGCGACAAACGGTCTCGACGCCATTTGCTAATCGCCATTCTAATACTGAGGTATAACTTTGGGTGGCGCGTTTATACTAAGGTCGAAGCCCCGAACCGCCCATGGCGCGAAGGTCTGCGCGAACCTGACAAGCCGCCGAATCACCTTCAGTTATGTCAGTAAGCATTTCCCGAATTGCCTTCCGAAAATGGTCCGCTATCCAACGTCCATGACCGCGCGTAACCAGACCATATCCGCATCCCCCACCCCGCGACGCCCACAGGGCCGCCCGCGCCGGCTGACGATCGACACCATCATCGACACGGCCTGCGAGATCGGAATCGACCGGCTCGACATGGCGGGGCTCGCCGCGAAGCTCGGCACCGGGGTTGCGACGCTGTACGGCTATGTCGACAATTACGATCACCTGGTTCACCTGACGCTGCAGCGGCTGGCGCGCAGCACGCTGATCGTCGATCATGGACAGAGCTGGCAGGCGGTGCTGCGCGAACATGCCGCCGCGATCTTCGCGGTCTATCGCCGCCACCCGCAGCTGATCGGCCATATGATGGACGGCACGCGCCGCACCTTGGCCGATATCGTCTATTTCGATCATGTAGTGAAGCTGCTGGTCGATCGCGGGATCGCTGCCCCGCGCGCGCTGTCGCTCTATTTCGAAGTCAACCAGATCGTGGTCGGCGCCGCGGTGGGCATGCATTATCGCGCGTCGGCCGAAGCGGCAGCGGGCGGGCCGGACGCCTTGCGCCAGGAACTGATCGCAGCCTGCGACGCCAGCGGCCTTCCGGCGCTGGGCGAAGGCTTTGCCACCGCCGGCCTGCCGCCCGCGCTGGGCGACTATGAGCGGGCGCTCGAACGGCTGATCGCGGAGTATGACGCGACACCATAAAGGGGAGGCAGGGGCGATGAGGTCGATCTTCATAACGGGCGGTGCCAGCGGCATTGGTCATGCGACCGCAAAACTGTTCGCGAGCAAGGGCTGGCGCGTCGGGATCGGCGACATCCAGCAGCCGAAGGAACCGATCGACGGCGTCGCCTTCTTCTCCCTCGACGTGCGCGATCGCGATCAGTGGCACGCCGCGCTCGATGCCTTTTGCGGCGGCCCCGAGGGCGCGCTCGACGTCCTCGTCAACAATGCCGGCATCGTCCGCTACGGCCGCTTCGTCGCGAGCAATCCGACGGATTCGGATCTGCTGGTCGACATCAACATCAAGGGCGTGATCAACGGCTGCCACATCGCGCTGCCCCATCTGCGTGCCGGAACCCGTCCGGCTATCGTCAACATGGCCTCGGCCGGCGCGATCTATGGCGGGGCCGACCTGGCGGTTTACAGCGCAACGAAGTTCGCGGTGCGCGGGCTTTCCGAGGCGCTGGACGGCGAGTTCGCGCCGCTGGGCGTCGACGTGCGCTGCGTGATGCCGTGGTTTACCGACACGCCGATGGTCCACCAGAGCGGGTTCGATCGCAACACCTCGCTCAATGACGAGATGGCGCGCAATGGTTCGCATGCGCCCGCCATGCCCGCTGCGGCGGTGTGGGACGCGGTGCACGGCAAGGCGCTGCACTATCCGGTGGGGCGGCCGACCAAGATCTTCCGGCTGTTCGCGCGGATCTTCCCCGATGCGATGCGAAACGTCGCACGCAAGGGGGTGATGAAGAAGGATGCCGCGCGGCGCGTCTGATTTCGACACAAGAAACAGGAGAGAGACTGATGGCGACCTTCGTACTGATCCACGGAATGTTTCATGGCGGCTGGTGCTGGGACAAGGTGAAGGCCGCGCTGGAGGCGGACGGCCACATCGTCCACGCGCCCGATCTCGCCGGTTGCGGCAAGGATCAGACCCCGCCGATGCAGGTGACGCTGCAGCGCTGGACCGACGATCTGGCAGCGCTGCTCAACGGGATCGACGGCAAGGTCGTGCTGCTGGGCCACAGCCGCGGTGGCCTGCCGATCAGCCAGGTCGCCGAGACGGTGCCTGAGAAGATCGCCGCGCTCGTCTATCTGACCGCGTTGATGCTGCCGAATGGCAAAGCCGCAATGCACATGGCCGATATCGGCGCCGAAGCCGGGATCGAGTTGCAGATGGGCCTGATCACGCCGCGCCCCAATGCCGACGGCACCGCCCTGCTCCCCAACGAAGGCGCGGACGAGATATTCTATGGCGATTGCAGTGAGGAGGACCGCGCCTGGGCGATCCCGCAGGTCGGCCACGAACCGATGATCCCGCTGGCAACCCCGGTCTCGCTGACCGCCGAGCGTTACGGATCTATCCCGCGCATCTACATCGAAACGACGCTCGACCGCACCCTCCCGATCTCGAACCAGCGCGCGATGATCGCCGTGTCGAGGCCGACCGAGGTCATCACCTTCGAATGCGATCACATGCCCAACGTGACGCACGTACCCGAACTGGTCAGGGCGCTGGAGGACATCGCCGCGCGTTATGCCGAGCGCGAGACAGCCTGACCCGGGCTCATCGTCATTGCGCGGAGTCGCAGACGACGAAGCAATCCGGACCCGTACTGGAGAAGGCCAGGAGCCTCTCACATGCGGGCCTGGATTGCTTCGCTAAGCTCGCAATGACGAGAGTCTTGACAAAATGAACCATTTAGGTTATTCACTTACCCATCCCCTCGCCGACGGGCGGGACGGATGCAGGACCGGCCCGGAGCAGAGCTCGCTCCGTTTCCGGGCCGTGAAAAGGTCGGCGCGAAGTCATCCGGACTCCCGCCGGCATGTGCTGGTAAAACCGCCGGTGTGCGGAAGCGGATTTGGGTTTCGAAGGAAAGACAGGGCCGATCCACTGCGGGCGTCACAGCCCGCATCCCGGGTAGCCCCGACCGGACAGACCTTTTCCCAATCCCATCACCGGGGTCGCCTCGCAAGGGCGGCCGCAGCCAATCGTTGGGCGCGCCCATAGCCTGGTGACAGGCTCGGGCCCACGCTCCGCCGGCCCCAGCCATGCCCGCACCAGACCACCCTGTTACCCGCGTCCGGGTGCCCCATTGGCAGGACGCGTCGACCTCTCCCTGTCCTGATTCTACGCCACAAATGCGTCCGCGGCAGATCGCTCCTCTTCCCGCCTCGTAGATTGCCGGATGGGCGATCTAGCCTCTTCACACGGCGGCTTGGGGTGACGACGTCCCCAAACGGCGATACGCTCCGCCCCAACACGAACGGAGCAACGACAATGGCGGATTGGATGCGGCGCAAGCCGATCGGGCGGCTCGCGGCGCAGGCCGACGGTGCAGGACTCGTCAAGAGCCTGTCCTGGCCGCATCTGCTGGCACTCGGGGTGGGCGCGATCGTGGGGACGGGTATCCTGACCCTGATCGGCGTCGGCGTCGACCGCGCGGGTCCGGCGGTGCTTCTGTCCTTCGCGATCGCCGGTGCGATCTGCGCGTGCGCGGCGCTGGCTTATGCCGAATTGTCGACGATGATGCCCGCGGCGGGCAGCGCTTACACCTACAATTATGTCGTGCTGGGCGAGATATTCGCCTGGGTCGTCGGATGGAGCCTGATCCTCGAATATTCGCTGGTCGTCTCCACCGTCGCGGTCGGATGGTCGGGCTATGCGGCGCCGTTGCTCGCGGGCGTGGGCTTCCCGGCCGAGTTGGCGAAGGGGCCGGAACTGGGCGGCCTGATCAACCTGCCCGCGATCTTCATCATCGCGGTGGTGGCGGGGTTGCTGATGGTCGGCACGCGCGAAAGCGCCCGGCTCAACAGCGTGCTGGTGATCATCAAGATCGCAACCCTGATCCTGTTCGTCGCCGTCACCCTGCCCTATTTCCAGGCAGACAATCTCCACCCCTTCATGCCATTCGGCTTCGCCAAGATGGCCAGCCCCGACGGCGTAGAGCGCGGCGTGATGGCCGCCGCCGCGATCATCTTCTTCGCCTTTTACGGCTTCGACGCGATCTCGACCGCGGCCGAGGAGACCAAGCGACCCGAACGCGATCTGGCGATCGGGATCGTCGGCTCGCTGGTGATCTGCACGCTCATCTATATCGGCGTCGCGGCCGCCGCGGTGGGCGCGATCCCCTTCACCCGCTTCGCCGACAGCCCCGAGCCGCTCGCGCTGATCCTGCGCGAAATCGGGCGGCCGGGGGTGGCACAGATCGTCGCAGCCGCCGCCGTGATCGCGCTGCCGACGGTGTTGCTCGCTTTCCTCTACGGGCAGAGCCGGATCTTTCTGGTGATGGCGCGCGACGGCTTCCTGCCGCCGAGCCTTGCTGCGATCTCCAAGCGCGGTACGCCCGCACGGATCACCGCGCTGACCGCGGTGCTCGTCGCGATCCTGGCGGGCGTGCTGCCGATCGACCAGATCGCAGCGCTGGCCAATGCGGGGACGTTGATCGCGTTCATGTCGGTCGGCGCGTGCCTGATCGTACTGCGCAAGCGTTCGCCCGAGCTGCCGCGCCCGTTCCGCGCGCCGCTGGCATGGCTGGTCGGGGTCGGCGCGATCGCCGGCTGCCTCTATCTGTTCGTCAGCCTGCCGAGCCGGACCCTGCTCTACTGCCTGATCTGGAACGCGATCGGGCTGGCGGTCTATTTCGGCTATGGACGTCGCCGGGCGCTGCTGGGTTCCAGCTAAGTCGAAGCCGTAACGACCGGATCGAAATCGGCCGCACAGGGTTCAGGGGCTCTACAACAGGAGAACCTCCCCATGCCCACCGTCAACGCCCGCGATGGAGCGCCGCTTCACGTCAAGGATATGGGCACCGGCCCCGCCGTGATCCTGATTCACGGATGGCCGCTGACGGGCGACATGTGGGAATATCAGACACTCGCGCTGATCGAGGCCGGCTATCGCGTCATCACCTACGACCGGCGCGGCTTCGGCCATTCGGCGCATCCCGCGCGCGGCTACGACTATGATAATTTCGCCGACGATCTGGCCGACATCATCAACGATCTGGCGCTGAGCGACGTATCGCTGGTCGGCTTCTCGATGGGTGGCGGCGAGATTGCGCGCTACCTGTCGCGCCACGGCGCGTCGAAGGTGAAGCGCGCCGCGCTAGTGAGTTCGGTGGTGCCGTTCCTTCTCAAGCGCGACGACAATCCCGACGGCGTTCCGCTGAACGTGTTCGACGACATGAAGGCAGAGATCCGAAAGGACCGATTTGGTTTCCTGCAAACCTTCGCCAAGACCTTCTACGGCGTCGGTCTGGTCTCCAAACCGGTGTCGAGCGCGCTGCTCGACTGGACCTTCATCCTCGCCATCATGGCTAGCCCGAAGGCGACGCTCGACTGTATCACCGCGTTCGGCGAAACCGATTTCCGTCCGGATCTGAAGTCCTTCACGATCCCGACGCTGGTGATCCACGGAACCGCAGACAAGACCGTGCCGATCGATCCAACCGGCCGCGCGGCCGCGGCTGGCATCACCGGCGCGACCTTGATCGAATATGACGGCGAACCTCACGGCCTGTTCGCCACCGCGCCCGAGCGGTTGAACGCCGACCTGCTGGAGTTTTTGGCGCGGTAGCTTCGTCATCCTCTCCCGCCAGGGGGAGGAATCAAATGTCACCACACTGCGTTTGCGTGGGCCAATACGAGCGCCACCAGTTGCGACTGGCGCTCGACATCGGCCTTGGCGAAGATCGAGCGGAGGTGGACGCGTGCCGTCCCTTCCGAGATCGACATCGCCACCGCCGCTTCCTTGATGCTCATCCCGCCCGCCAGGGCGCTGACCAGTTCGGCCTCGCGCGCGGTGAAACCGAAGACGTCGATCAGGAAGGCGGGCGGGACGACGCGCTGGATGCCGCCTTTCAGCAGCACGATGATCGCGGCGGCATGATCCTCGTCGACCAGAACCTCACGATCGACCGCGCGAAGCTGCAGGCTCCAGAAGCCGCCATCGGCACGGCCACGCGCGATCAGCGTGCGCTGGCGCGGTTCCTCCCCGGCCAACAGCGCCTCGCAGGCGCGCTCGAACCGTCTCTCGCTGTCGCGATCGACGCAGTGGAGCGTCTCGTGCGCCACGAACAGCCCGTCGCGACCGTCGACAATCTTCTGGGCGAACTGGTTGGCGAGGAGGACGTGGCGCTCGCGGTTGAGGACGATCGATCCGATCGCCAGACTGCGCGTCACCTCGTCATGAACGTCACGCTGATAACCGGTCAAGACCGAGCCTGCATAACCGCGCAGCGCCACGCGCAGACGCGGTTCCAGCAACTCGAACAATTCGCGCTCTGCCGCACCGAAACGCCCTTCCCCCTCCACCCGGGCGCAGCGCAGGAAGACGCGCAGGCCCGATTTGGGATCGACCACGTTGATCGCCAGCAGATCGATCAGCCCGAGTTTGCGCAGGTGATCGCGGTAATAAGGATGCCGCTCCAATTCCTTGCCCGGCAGCAATTCGGACAAGATCGCCGCCTTGCGATCGGGCAGAGTGCGGAAGGGATCGGTCTCCCGCGGGACCCGCTCGAAACTGTCCATGCCCGATGGGTGGACCTTTGAATTGAGCATGATCCCGCGCCGCCGCTCGTTTGGAAAGCTCAGGTGGAGCGTCGCGTAGCTCGATCCGGTCGCCTCGGCCAGCAGCTTGAGGAAACGATCCCACGGCGGATCTTCGAGACTGCCCGCGTAGATGGCGTCGATCAGGGTGGCGGGATCGGGGGACATGGATGCCCTATCCCAAAATAGGTAGGCGCGCGCAACCGGCGATCCACTCCAAATATGGTAGCTCGGCGTAGGACAGGCACGGTAGGAAGAATCGACGCGCAGTGGGTCCATAGAGACCCAACGGAAGAGGCCTGAGAGGAGCGGACATGTTCACAAAGCTCGACGACTATAAGAACAAGTATCGCAACATCACGTTCGAGCGCCGCGACGGCATCCTCCTGATGACCTTCACGACCGACGGTGGCCCGCTCAAGTGGAGCGCGATGCCCGACGGTCCGCAGCACGAGGCGGGTGCGGCTTTCTTCGACGTGGGCCACGATCCCGAAAACAAGATTGTGATCCTGACGAGCGGCGGCGACCGCTGGTGCACCGATTACGACCTGGAAAATTATCCCGATCAGGAAGGCGTGACGCCTTTGTGGTGGGACTATCTCTACCGCGCAGAGCGCGACCTGTTCACCCAGTTACTCGACATTCCGGTCCCGGTGATCGGCATCGTCAACGGGCCGGCGACCTATCACGCCGAAATCCCGCTGCTGTCGGACGTCGTGCTGGCCGCCGATGACGCCTTCTTCCGCGACGATTCGCACATCGCGGTCGGCGTGGTCGCGGGCGACGGCATCCAGGTGCTGTGGCAGATGCTGGTCGGGATCAACCGCGCGCGGGCGATGCAATATCTCCACCAGTCGATCAGCGTCGATGACGCCGTGACGCAGGGCTTCGTCGCGGAAAAGCACCCGCGCGAAAAGCTGCTGGCGCGGGCCTATGAAGTCGCCGAAAACCTGATCAAGACCTGCTCGCCCGTCACCCTGCGCAACACGCGGCTGACGATGACGCAATATATCAAGACCCGCCTCTTCAACGAGCATCCGGGCAGCTACGCGCTTGAAGGCCTGGCGCAGGTGATGCGCCCGCAGCTGGCGAGCGCGCCCGACGTCGAGGTCTGGCACTCGCGTCACCCGAACAAGGGCAGCATCAACATCGGCCACGATTGAGGCGCATGAGTTAAAAAGATGATCCGCGTAACCTATATAGAAGCTGACGGCACCGAGCGAACCGGCGAAGGCAAGCCGAATTTCTCGGTCATGGAAGTCGCCCAGTCGGCGGGCGTCGAAGGCATCATCGCCGAATGCGGCGGCGCCTGTTCGTGCGCGACCTGCCATGTGCTGGTCGAGCCCGAATGGATGGACGCGGTGGGAGCCGCATCCGAGGTGGAGAACGAGCTGCTCGAGTTCAGCGAATATGTTGCTCCGAACAGCCGCCTCTCCTGTCAGATCGCGCTGACGCAGGCGCTCGACGGCCTCGTCGTCCGTGTGCCGCCGAAGCAGGGATGATCGGATAGAGCGTCGCCATAGAGGAAAAAGCGTCGCGATTGAGAATTGTCAAAGCGCGTTGTATTTTTTCAGGGAATGCCATTAGCCGGCGCGGAATGCGCCTTTGAAATCTGCGGGGATGACCATGAAGGACGTGTCGATCAAACTGCCCGAGCCCGTCCGGCCCGATTTCGTGCCGGCCGACGCTTATGTCTATCCGAGCTATGTTCAGCTGGAGGAAGAGAAACTCTGGCCCAAGACGTGGCTGCTCGCCGCGCGCGAGGAGGAGATGCCGCGCCCCGGCGACTTCGTGACCTTCGACATCGGCAAGGATTCGATCCTGGTCGTCCGTCAGGCCGACAAGAGCATCAAGGCGTTCTACAACGTCTGTCAGCATCGCGGCCGCCGCCTGAAAGACACGCATTGCGGGCGCACCGGCAAGATCATCCGCTGCAACTTCCACGGATGGCGCTTCAACATCGACGGTTCGATCGAAAGCATCCTGAACCGCGAAGACTGGGACGGCTGCGACAGCTTCTCCGACGACCAGGTCAACCTGAAGGAAGTGAAGCACGACACCTGGGGTGGCTGGATCTGGATCAGCATGGATCCGAACATCGAGCCGCTGCACGATTATCTGCAGCCGGTGACGGCGCTGCTCGATCCGTTCGAGCTGGAGAAGCAGCGCTTCCGCTCCTACACCACGATCGTCGTGCCGTGTAACTGGAAGGTCGTCGTCGACGCCTTCAACGAAGCCTATCACTCGGCCGCGACGCACCCGTCGGTGTTCAAGCATGGCTGGCCTTCGTCGACCACCAAGGCACTGGGCAAGCATGGTGCCTTCTACCAGCCGGGCGAACCTTCGATCGACCGCAGCGAGAAGGTGCTGCCTTCGGTCGTCGATGCGAGCGTGAAGGAGAAGATCCAGTACAAGACCCAGCGTCTGTGGGATTATGCGGGCAGCATGATCACCCCGATGCTGCTGGAGGCGACCAAGCGGCTCGACGAGCTGCCCGCCGACGCCGACGACATGACGGTGCTGATCAAGCTCGGTGAGTTCCACAAGGAAGAGTTGGCCAAGGCCGGCATCGAGTGGCCCGCCGGCCTGACCGGCGAGTTCCTGATGAGCGACGCGCCGACCGACATCCACATCTTCCCCAACACCACCCTGGTGCCGGGCGGTGACGCCACCCTGTGGCACCGGATGCGCCCGAATGGTGACGACCCCGCATCGTGCCTGTGGGACTTCTGGGCGCTCGAACGTTTTCCCGAGGGCCAGGAACCCGAAGTGGGCCGCGACTTCTATCCGTCGCCGAAGGAATTCGAGGGCAAGAACCCGTTCCTCGAGGAAGATTTCGGCAACATGGAAGCGACCCAGAAGGGCATGCTGTCGCGCGGCTTCCACGGCGGGCGCACCAACCCGGTCCAGGAAGTCTCGGTCTCGAACTTCCACCGCGTCCTGTACGAATATTACAGCGCGCCCGACGAGGCGTGATCGCCTGAGCCAGTGACGCTGAAATGAAGAGGGCGGCTCCTGCGGGGGCCGCCCTTTTTCGTTGCCATTCAATATCCGGCCGGCGCCCGATATCCACCGAACGCTTCCTCGATCAGCCTCGCAAAGCGGATCGGGGTGCGGTCTTCCAGCGACGGGCCGATGATCTGGACGCCGATCGGCAGTCCGCCCGCCGTCTGCGCGATCGGAGCCGATGTTGCGGGCAGATGGCCGAAGGTCGCTGGCGCAATCCAGCCGATCTGACCGAAATAGGGGCTGTCCTCTCCGCCGATGCTCAACACACGCTTCATCGGTTCGGCGTCGTTATGCGGAAAGGCCGCCGTGCCGAATACGGGGCTCAGTACGATGTCGACTTGTCGGAATGCGGCCGCAAACGCCCGCTGAAAGCGCGCCTGATGGTTCAGGATCTCGATCCAGCCATGCGCATCGATCGCCGCGGGCTGACCCGAACGCGCGCTCGTGATGGTCGTCACCATCGTTCCATAAGCGGCGCGTGCCGCCGCCAGGTCCGGCAGGATCGACGTGTCGCGGATGATCGTCACATTCGCCATCGCCAGCCTGTCGACCAGGTCGGATAGTGCGCCCGCAACTTCAGGATCGATCGCAAGGTCGCCGATCGCATCGACCACCAGCACACGATAGTCCGACAGTTGCTTTCCACGCGGTTCGCGTAGCGCCAAACTGTAACCGGCCGCCATGTCGCTATCCGGCCCGGCAAGCACCGTCATCGCGATCTCCAGGTCGCGCGCCGTCCGCGCCATCGGACCGACCACCGACAAAGGCGGGAAGGCGCCCGGTTCGCCAGCGGGCGGAACATGGCCGCGTCCAGGGATCAGCTGCCAGCTGGGCTTGTGCCCATAGACGCCGCAAAAGGCCGCCGGCACGCGGATCGATCCGCCGATGTCCGATCCGAATTCGAGCGCGACCATCCGCGCCGCCAGCGCCGCCGCCGATCCGCCCGATGAGCCGCCCGGCGAGCGGCCAGTATCATAGGGGTTGTTGGTGCGGCCGTAGATCGGATTGACACTCTGCCAGTCGGCAAGCCAGGTCGGCACGTTGGTCTTGCCCAGGATGATCGCGCCCGCCGCCTTCAGTCGCTCAACGCCAAGCGAATCCGAACCGGCGACGGCGTTGCGGAACGGCTCGAACCCCCATGTCGTGGGTAGGCCGGCTACATTGTGCGATTCCTTGACGGTCATCGGTAGGCCCAGCAGCGGCCGACGCTCACCGCGCGCGATCGCCGCCTCGGCCTCCCCCGCTGCCACCAGCGCGCGATCGAAATCGCGCACCACGACCGCGTTGATCGCGCCGTCGCGCGCATCGATCCGGGCGATCGCCGCCTGCGTCAACTCGACCGCGCCGATCGTCCCCGCCGCCAGCGCCGCGACCTGCTCATGCGCCGACAGGTCCAAAAACTCGTCCGCCACCGTCCCCTCCTCTTTTGCAGCAGAGGGGTGCAGCATCAGGCAGGAGCGATCAACCCTATCCTGGGGATAGCCCTTCCTCCTTCCCGGAAAGCCGCATCGCGTGATTTGTGGGCGCCACGACGCTCGTTACACATCGTCTCAACAATAGAGAGGATGGACGATGCCGGAGGGAAGAACCGCGATCGTGACAGGCGGCGGGCAGGGTGTGGGGCGCGGGATCGCGCTGGCGCTCGCCAGGGCGGGGGCGAAGATCGCGCTGGCGGGGCGAACGGTCGACAAGCTCGATACCGTCGTGCGCGAGATCGAGGCTGCGGGCGGCGTCGCGCACGCGTTCGCATGCAACGTCAAGGATGCGGCGTCGATTGGCGCGCTCGTCGAGGGGACGGTGGCGGCGTTCGGCGGGGTCGATATCCTCGTCAACAATGCTCAGGAGGTCGCGCTCGGCACGATATTGTCGGTGTCGGACGCCGATTTCGAGGCGAGCTTCGATTCCGGGCCGCTCGCAGCACTGCGGCTGATGCGGCTGTGCCATCCCTATCTGAAGACGTCGGGGCACGGGATCGTCATCAACCTCACCACATCGGCCACGCGGCGCTGGGACATGGCGGGGTTCGGCCATTATGGCGCAGTGAAGCGCGCGACCGAGTCCCTTACCCGCGCGGCGGCGGCCGAATGGGGCGAGGACAATATCCGCGTGCTGGCCGTCGCACCCCATGCGGACTCGCCGGGCCTCAAATGGTGGATCGAAAACAACTCCGAGGAAGCCGCCGCCTTCTTCAAGACGATCCCCTTGCGCCGCATCGGCCGGTGCGAGGAGGACATCGGCGCGGCGGTCGCCGCCTTGTGCGGGCCGGCCTTTGGCTATGTAACCGGCGCGGTGATCCCGCTGGATGGCGGGCAGGCGAACTTCGCCTGAAGGGCGGCGCTAAACCCCCGGCGGAATCGTGTCGAACGTTGTTAGGCCAGCCGGCGGTGCGTCCCACGGGTGGGCGCGGCTGGCGTAGGTGGCGAAACCCATGTCGAGGGCCGAAGGATCGTCGAGCGTGCCGGCGCGGACGATGACGACATCGCCGAGCATCGCTGGACGACCGAAGATCGTGCTGCCGCAGGAAGGACAGAAGGTCCGCACGACTTCGCTGCCGCTGTCGCCTTGGCGTACATAGTCCTTCGCCTCACCGGTGATCGCCAGGCCCGCCGCGGGGAAGACCACGAAGGTCATGTGCCCCGTCCCCGTCTCCCGCTGGCAATCGCGGCAATAACATTTGCCGGCAAGTTGCGGCGGATCCTGCGTTGCGTAACGCAGGCTACCGCACACGCATCCGCCGGTGATCGTCATGGCTTAGCGCGGCTCGGGCAGCGGATCGGTGTAGGTGGGATCGGCGCTTTCGCCCCAACCGGCGGCGATGCGGGCGGCGAAGTGGTCCGACATGCCCTTATATTCGGGGTGGGTGAAGACGTAGAAGCGGTTCTCCTCGACCGCCTTCAGAACCGCCTGCGCGACCTTATACGGGCTCATCGCGGCTTCCATGAACTCGGCATAGCCATCCTTGAAGCCGTCGGGCGTCACGTCGTCGCCATAGGTCGCGACCTGGAGCGCGGACTTGCGGACGTCGGTGGCGACGGTGCCCGGCGCGAGCATCGAGACGCCGATGTTCGGAAACTCGTCCATCAGCTCGAGGCGAAGCTGTTCGGTCAGGCCGACCGCGCCGAACTTGGTCGCGACATAGGCCGGCGGCAGGCCCGCATATTGCGGCATGATCCCGGCCATCGAGGTGGTGTTGACGACATGCGCCTCCCCTCCGCGCTTCTTGAAGCGGGGAACGAAGGTCTGAATGCCGTAAAAGGGGCCGGAGAAGTTGACGCGGGTCAGCAATTCCCACTCCGCAGGCATCATCTCGTCGAGCGGCTTCACGCCCACGACGGCCTGCGCGCCCGATGTGCCGGCATTGTTGCACAGGACCGAGATCGGGCCGATCGCCGCCTCGGCCGCATCCGCCGCCGCCTTCCAGCTTTCGGGATTGCCGACGTCGAGCTGGACGGCGACCGCTTCACCGCCCGCGGCGCGGATCTTCGCGGCGGCTTCCTCGGCCGCTTCGACGCGGATATCGGCGATGGCGACCTTCGCGCCCTTCTCACTGAACGACTGCGCGAGGCCGAAGCCGATGCCGCTGGCCGCACCGGTGATGAACACGCCCTTGCTCTTGAAGTCCTTCATCGTCGCTCTCCCGTATCTTGTTACGCGATGGTCGCCTTGCCGCCGGTCAGCACGATCTGGTCACGCTCCACCACGCGGCAGCGGAAGGCGACGTCTCCGTCGCCCAGCTTCCAATATTCGGTGCGGATCGTCTCGCCCGGATAGACCACGCTGGCGAAGCGCGCGCCGACGCGCTTGAGCCGGGTCTGATCGCCATCGGCGAGGCCCGCGACCAGGCCGCGCGCGGCGATCGCCCAGTTGCACAGGCCCATCAATATCGGCTTGGGGAAGCCCGCCTTCGCGGCGACCTTGGGCACCGAATGGAGCGGATTCGTGTCCCCCGACAGGCGGTAGATCAACGCCTGCTCGTCGCGGGTGGCGAGATCATAATAGCCGTCCGGATCGCGATCGGGGGCCGCGGCCGCCTTGGGCGCGCCCTCCATCGATCCGCCGAAGCCGCCGTTTCCACGCAGCATATAGACCGATCGGTTGATCGCGACCGCCTCGTCATCCGCAAAGACCGTGCGGCTGACCTGCATGATCGCGCCGCCTTCCGCCCCGCGATCCCAGATGCCGTCGACCTTGTTGGTCGAGGTGAAATTGGCGCTGGGCGGCATCGTACGGAGCAGCTCGATCGCCTCCTCGCCATGCAGGATCTTGTTATAGGCGATACCGTAGCGCGGATCGGCATACATACCCGCCGAAATCGCGACGACCGCGCCCATCGTTGGGAAGCTGGCGATCTTGTCTTCCAGCACGAAGCGAAGCTGTTCGGGATCGTCGATCGCCGAAATGCCGAAACCGACACCCAGATTGTAGATGATCGTGTCCTTGACCGACCAGTCCTGCTTGCCCTTGCCTTCATAGGCCATCAGCAGGTCATAGTTCAGCTTCGGGCTGTCCGCCTCGCTCACGCACTTCCTCCCCATCCGTTCGTTGGCCGAACGATCCTGCCGGTCATTGCCCGGCGGGCGCAAGGGCGGCTTCCTCAAATGGGGTAGGCCGCCCCTCAATCCTCTCCCGCCAGGGGGAGGATTAGAGTTGATGCGCTTTTGCGATCGAAACGCGCTCCCAAAAATCATTGGCGTCATGGACCGATCGGTTCGATATTGCGCTCCAATCAACGCCTCCACGGCAGAAAGGAGAGCGCGTGTTGGAGAGTTTGCCTCTTGAGAGGATCGACGTCGCGAGCGTGGGTGCCGAGCGCGTCAAGATGGGGAGCGGGCGGCCGCTACTTTACCTGCACGATGGCGGCGGGATCGAGTTCGGCGCGGCGTTCATCGAGCGGCTGAGCCAGAATTACGAGGTCCACGCGCTCTCGCATCCGGGCTTCGGCGGCAGCGACCTGCCCAGCCATTATGATAGCGTCGATGATCTCGCCTTCTTCTATCTCGATTATATCGAGCAGGAGGGGCTGGAAGACGTCGTGCTGGTTGGCGCGCAGTTTGGTGGGTGGATCGCCGCAGAGATCGCGACGATGGGGAGCGACCGCATCAGCCAGGTCGTGCTGATCGACGCTTATGGCATCAAGGTCGGTTCGCGCGACAAGCAGGATGTCGCCGACATATTCTACCTGCTGCCCGAAGTGATCGCCGAGATGGGCTGGCACAGCCCGCGCCCCGGCACCAAGGCGCCGACGATCGAGGGCGCGCGGCGGATCGCGCGCAACCGCGAGAGCCACTCACTCTACGGCTGGTCGCCTTTGCTCCACAATCCCAAGCTGGTGCACCGGCTTCACCGCATCACCGCGCCGACTTTGGTGCTGTGGGGCGAGAGCGATCGGCTGGCGCCGGTCGATTATGGCCGCGCCTATGCCGAACGCATCCCGGCTGCACGCTTCGAACTGATCAAGGAGGCCGGCGCCCTCCCCCATGTCGAGCAGACCGAAGCGACCGCGCGCGCGATCGAAACCTTCGTCGCGCCCGTCACGGCCTGAGGAGAGCCAATATGCGTTTCTGGCACTTCACCGAGCAAAGCTATCACCCCGGCTGGGACAAGACGACCGACCCGCTTCGCATCGTGCCACCGAGTTCGATGATGGACCGCGAGGTCGTGGCCGATCTGTTCCACCGTTATCTCGACGAATATCGCCTGGCCGACGAACTCGGCTTCGACATCATGGTCAACGAGCACCATGCGTCGATGACGTGCATGTCCTCCGTCCCCGCCATCCCGATGGCGGTGCTGGCGCGCGAGACGAAGAAGGCGCGGCTGCTGTGCCTGGGCGTGCCGATGGCGAACCGGATGGACCCGCTGCGCGTCGCCGAGGAACTGGCGATGATCGACATGATCTCGCGCGGGCGGCTGGAGTTCGGCTTCGTCAAGGGGTCGGGCTGGGAACTCTACATCTCCAATTCGAACCCCGCGCGGATGATGGAGCGTTTCTGGGAGGCGCACGACCTGATCCTGAAGGCGTGGGCGACGCGCGACGGCCCCTTCAGCTGGGAGGGGAAGCATTTCCATTACCGCACGGTCAACGTGATCCCCGGCATCTGGCAGCACCCGCACCCGCCGATGTGGATGCCGGGCAGCAGCGCGATGTCGGCGAAGATCGTCGCGCAAAAGGGCTATACGCTCGCCAGCTTCCTGTGCGGGCATCAGGCGAAGGCGACCTTCGCGGGCTATCGCAAGGTCTATGAAGAGACGTGGGGGCGCGAATGTCCGCTCGATCGACTCGCCTATCTGGGCATGGCGGTGACGGCGGACAATCAGGCCGAAGCGGAGAAGCGCGCGCATGCGCTTTATGCCTATTGGTCTACCGTGCCGCGTTCGCCCGCGGGCACCTTCAACCCCGCCGGCTATGCGCCCGTCGAGGCGAATGCGCAGGCTTATCTGTCCGGGCCGGCCAAGCAGATGTCGATGGGCCTGCTGCCCGATGGCAAGCCGCTGCCCGCAAAACCCACGCTGGACGAACTGGCCGAAGCCGGGCTGCTCTTCTGGGGTAAACCCGATCAAGTGGTGCATCAGATCCAGCGCTTCGCCGATCAGGTCGGCGGCCTCGGCCACTTCCTGATGATGGGCCAAGGAGGATATCTCGACCACAAGGACACCGCCGACAGCCTGAAGCTGCTGGCGAAGGAGGTCTATCCGGCGTTCAAGGACAGCGCGCCCAGCCCGGAGCCCATCGCGGCGGAATGATCTCCCGCCGCTAGACTCGTCATTGCGAGCATAGCGAAGCAATCCATTCCGAACTGCGGAGTGGATTGCCGCGTCGCCTCCGGCTCCTCGCAATGACGAAATGGCAAGACGGACCGGGTTATCGCCTACCCCAGAACTGGTAGGTCGGCCCGAGCGGTTCGGTTATTTCCTCGACACGCAAAGCGAGACGCCGTGCACGCGCGGAGTCCCCAGGAGGAGCCTGACCCATGTTGTCGCCATTCGCGAACCACGCCGAGAAGCTGAAAGCCGACTTCCTGCCCCGGAAGCACAAGCTGTTCATCAACAACCAGTGGGTCGACCCCGTCGATGGCGGCACGCTCGACGTCTATAACCCGTCGACCAAGCAGAAGCTGGCGACTGTCGCAGCGGGCAACGCCAAGGACATCGACCTGGCGGTGAAGGCGGCGGAGAAGGCCTTCCACGGCCCGTGGAGCAAGTTCACCGCCGCGCAACGCACCGCGATCATGCACAAGCTCGCCGACCTGATGGAAGCGAACATCGACGAACTGTCGACGCTGGAAGTCATGGACGCGGGCAACCCGATCATGCACGTCCGCCACGGCGATATCGCCATGGCCGTCGCCTATCTGCGTTATTATGCCGGCTGGACCGACAAGCTGTTCGGGCAGGTGCCGATGTCGAACAGCGGCCCCGAAATGCTGTCTTATTCGACGCGCCAGCCCGTCGGTGTCGCGGCCGCGATCACGCCGTGGAACGCGCCGATGATCCTGTCGATGTTCAAGATCGCGCCGACGCTCGCATCGGGCTGCACCTTCGTCCACAAGCCCGCCGAACTGGCGCCGATGACCGCTTTGCGCTTCTGCGAACTGGTGCTCGAAGCCGGCATCCCCGAGGGCGTGTTCAACGTCGTGACCGGCACCGGCCCCGAAGCCGGCGCCCCGCTCGCGTCGCACCCGGGCGTCGCCAAGGTCGGCTTCACCGGATCGACCGCGACCGGCGCCGAAATCCTGCGCCTCGCCGCCCCCACCTTCAAGCGCGTGACGCTCGAACTCGGCGGCAAGTCGCCGGTGTTCATGTTCCCCGACTGCGACGTCGATGCGGCGATCGCGGGCATTTCGAACGGCATCTTCTACAAGACCGGCCAGTTCTGCGCCGCGGGCACGCGCCTCTACATCCACGACAAGATCTACGACAAGGTCGTCGCGGGCTTCGAGAAGCATGCCAAGGCCGCCAAGGTCGGTCAGCCGCTCGAAACCGACACGACGATGGGCCCGATCATCTCGCAGAAGCAGCTTGATCGCGTGACCAACTATCTCGAGATCGGCCGCAAGGAAGGCGGCGAAATCGTGACCGGCGGCAACCTGCTGCCCGGTGATGGCTATTTCATCGAGCCGACGCTGATCGCCAATGTCGACCAGACCAAGACGCTGGTGAAAGAAGAGATCTTCGGTCCGGTGCTGGTCGCTCAGCGCTTCACCGACTCGCACGATCTCGACACGCTCGCCGCGTGGGGCAACGACACGCAATACGGGCTGGCCGCGCGCATTTGGACCACCAACCTGCGCAACGCGCATGGGCTGGCCGCGCGGCTCGATGCGGGCACGATCACGATCAACAACGGCTTCCTGGGCGACCTCGACTTCGGTGGCTTCAAAAGCTCGGGCCTGGGCCGCGAACTCGGCCAGTACGGCATCGAGAGCTACCTGGAGCACAAGAGCATCGCGGTGGGGTTCTAACCGCAAATCCTCCCCGGCACGGGGAGGTGGCGCCGAAGGCGACGGAGGGGGCTGGTCTCGGGCGATACCGCCAGCCTTCTGCCCCCTCCACCATCCTGCGGATGGTCCCCCTCCCCGTTCCGGGGAGGATCAAGAAAGCAAAAGGGGCGCCGGATCATCTCCGGCGCCCCTCTTCGTTTCAACTGTCGTGAAGGATCAGACGACGCCGTAGGCGAGCATCGCGTCGGCGACCTTCTTGAAGCCGGCAATGTTGGCGCCCTTCACATAATCGATATGGCCGTCCGACTGGGTGCCATATTCGACGCAGCGCGAATGGATGCCCTGCATGATGTCGACCAGGAGGCGCTGAAGCTCCTCTTCCTTCCACGAAATGCGCGCCGAGTTCTGGCTCATTTCGAGGCCCGAGACGGCGACGCCGCCCGCGTTCGCGGCCTTGCCGGGGGCGTAGAGGATCTTGGCGTCCTTGAAGACGTGGACGCCTTCCAGCGTGGTCGGCATGTTGGCGCCTTCGGACACCGCCATGCAGCCATTCTTCACGAGCAGGCGGGCTTCATCGCCGTTCAGCTCGTTCTGGGTCGCGCAGGGCACCGCCACGTCGCAGGTGACGCCCCAGGGACGCGCACCGCCGCCGTGGAATTCCGAACCCTTGAACTCCTTGACATATTCGGAGATGCGGCCGCGCTTCTTGTTCTTCAGATCCTTGACCCAGTTCACCTTGTCTTGGCTGATGCCTTCCGGATCATAGATGAAGCCTTCGGAGTCCGAGAGGGTCAGCACCTTGCCGCCGAGCTGGTTGATCTTTTCGGCCGCGTGGGTCGCGACGTTGCCCGAGCCCGAGATGACCGCAGTCTTGCCGACGAGGTCCTGGCCCTTGTTCTTGAGCATCTCCAACAGGAAATAGACCGCGCCATAGCCGGTCGCCTCGGTACGGATCAGCGAGCCGCCATATTCGAGACCCTTGCCGGTGAGGACGCCGGTGAACTCGTTGGTCAGGCGCTTATACTGACCGAACATGAAGCCGATTTCGCGACCGCCCACGCCGATATCACCCGCGGGGACGTCAACGTCGGCGCCGATATGGCGATAAAGCTCGTTCATGAAGCTCTGGCAGAAGCGCATCACTTCGTTCGGGCTCTTGCCCTTCGGGTTGAAATTCGAGCCGCCCTTGCCGCCGCCCATCGGGAGGCCGGTGAGCGCGTTCTTGAACGTCTGTTCGAACGCCAGGAACTTTAGCACGCTTTCGGTCACCGACGGGTGGAAGCGGATGCCGCCCTTGTAAGGCCCGATCGAATTGTTGTTCTGGACGCGCCAACCGCGCTGGACGCGGATATTGCCGCTGTCATCCTCCCAACAGACCCGGAAGCTGATCACGCGATCGGGCTCCGCGATGCGGCGCAGGATCTGATATTTGTGATATTCTTCCTTGTCGGCAATGAAGTCGTAAATGTCTTCGGCGACTTCCTGCACCGCCTGAACGAACTCCGGCTGACCGGGATTGCGCTTCTTCACGCCATCGATGAACGTCGGCAAGTCGACATGATCTGAAACGGCCATCTGGCACCTCCCCCTGCTGAAAACTGCCAAGTCCATTGCCCTGGGACGAGGCTCTGATCACAGGCATCCCGCGAAATTGTTACGACGGCAAGGGGATAAGCGACTTACGACCCAAATAATTGCGAAGGCGCAGAAATATTATCGTCTAAATCAGGCGAGCGTGGGGTAGGCGAAACCGACCAGCAGGATGAACAGGATCAGTGCGATCAGCATCGCCCAATGCCACAATGTCCTGGCATAACGGATGAGCAAAACGATCCACGCCTGCGTTTCCTGCAGTGCGCGTGACCGGCGGCGCCGGCGGCGTTTCCTGATCTTCGGTTGGGGCTCCATCGCGTTCGGCATCCGGTCTCTAAAGCTTAGGCAACCATGAAAATACCGTAAAGCCAAGAGAATTTCAGTTTTGGGACGACAGCGCCGTAACGACGACCACTCGACCGATCATCCCTCAAAAAGGGGATAATCGCGAAAACGGAGAAGGGGCGGATATGGTCGCCATCGCGCCATATCCGCCCCCTGCATTTCTTCGCCTCCCCCGCGCGTGGGGAGAGGATCGAGGATCACTTGCCGTCGAGGATCGCGGCGATCTGCGCGGAAACGGCATCCATCGCGGCCATGCCGTCGACCCGCTTGACCAGTCCACGCGCTTCGTAGGTCGGCAGGATCGGTGCGGTCTTGGCGCGATATTCGGCCATGCGCGTACGCACGGTTTCCTCATTATCGTCGGGACGGCGCTTGAACTCGGTCGACTGGCAGACGTCACAGACGCCTTCGACCTTGGGCTGCTTGAACGTGTCGTGATAGCCCGCACCGCACTTGGCGCAGGTGAAACGACCGGTGATGCGCTCGACCAGCGCATCCTCGTTCACTTCGAGTTCGATCACATGATCGAGCGTGCGACCACGGCTCTTGAGAATTTCGTCGAGCGAGAGCGCCTGGGCTTCGGTGCGCGGATAGCCGTCGAAGATCGCGCCGGCATCTTTGGCCATCGAATCGAGCTTCTCGCCGATGAGGCCGGAGACGATCTCGTCCGAGACGAGCTGCCCCGCTTCCATCACGGCCTTCGCCTGCAACCCGATCGGGGTTTCGGCCTTCACGGCCGCGCGAAGCATATCCCCGGTGGAGAGCTGGACCATGCCCCGCTCCGCCACCAGTTTCTCCGCCTGCGTGCCCTTGCCCGCCCCCGGGGGGCCCAACAGGATGATGTTCACCTACGCATTCCCCCCTTGAGCTTCGCCTTCTTGATCAGGTCACCATATTGATGCGCGAGCAGGTGACTCTGGATCTGCGTGACGGTGTCGATCGTGACGTTGACGACGATCAACAGGCTGGTGCCTCCCAGATAGAAAGGGATGCCCGCCTGCGCGACCAGATATTCAGGCACCAGACAGATGAAGGTCAGGTACGCCGCACCCAACACTGTGATGCGCGTCAACACATAATCGAGATAATCGGCGGTCGTCTTGCCCGGACGGATGCCAGGAATGAAGCCGCCATAACGCTTCAGATTGTCCGCGGTCTCTTCCGGATTGAAGACGACGGCGGTGTAAAAGAAGCAGAAGAAGATGATGCCAAACGCATAGAGCGCCATGTAGAGCGGCGTGCCGTGCTGCAGATACTGGTTCACGGTGATGATGAAATCACCCCAGGTGCTCTCACCCGCGACGCGCTGGCCCGCAAACTGGCTGATCGTCAGCGGCATCAGCAGCAGCGACGAGGCGAAGATCGGCGGGATCACGTTGGCGGTGTTGATCTTCAGCGGCAGGAAGCTCTTGTCCCCCTGCATCATACCCTTGGCCGTTTGACGCTTGGGGTATTGGATCAGCACCTTGCGCTGCGCACGCTCCATGAACACGATCAACGCAACAAGGCCGATCACGCCGATGATCACGCCGCCGATCAGGATCGGCGACATCGAACCGGTGCGACCACCTTCGAACACGTTGGCGAGCGCGGTCGGCAGCTGCGAGACGATGCCCGCCATGATGATCAGCGAGATGCCGTTGCCGATGCCGCGGCTCGTGATCTGCTCACCCAGCCACATCAGGAACATCGTGCCGCCGATCAGCGAGATCACGGTGGTGACGCGGAAAAGATATGGATTGACGATCACCGCCTCGATACCCGAGCTGGTGCCCCAGGTTTCAAGGCCCACAGCGATGAAATAGCCCTGGATCGCGGTCAGCAGCACCGTGCCGTAGCGCGTGTACTGGTTGAGCTTCTTGCGGCCGCTTTCGCCTTCCTTCTTGATCGCGGCGAGCGCGGGCGACAGCGAGGTCGCCAGCTGCACGATGATCGAGGCGGTGATGTACGGCATCACGCCCAAAGCGATCAGCGACATGCGCGTCAGCGCCCCGCCCGAGAAGGTGTTGAAGAAATCGAGCACGCCGCCCTTGGTCGTGTCGAACAGCGTCTGCAACGCGCGCGGATCGAGACCCGGCAGCGGAACATGGCTGAGCAGACGGAAGACGATGAGCGCGCCCAGCGTGAACCACAGGCGCTTCTTGAGCTCGGTAGCCTTCGCGAATTGCGACAGACTCAGATTGGCGGCCATCTGTTCGGCGGCGGATGCCATGATGTGCTTTGACCCCAAAAAAGAACGGCGGAGCAGCCCGATGGCCCGCCCCGCCGCTCCATATAGTGCATGCTAAGGGCTTGTCAGCCCGAAAGCGGACAAGCGGCGAAAGGCTTAGGCTTTCGCAGCGGCCTTCTTGGCTTCCTTGTCGGCCGCACGCGCCTTCTGGACGGTGCGGTGCTTGGCCTTGTGCTTGTCAGCCGGATCGATGACCTCGATCACCTCGACCGAACCGCCAGCGGCTTCGATCGCGGCCTTGGCACCGGCCGAAACGCCGGCGACCTTGAACGAGAGCTTCGCGGTCAGCGCGCCCTTGCCCAGAACGCGAACGCCGTCCTTGCCGCCGCGAGCGACGCCAGCGGCCTTGAGCGCGGCATGATCGATCACGCCCTTGCTTTCCAGCGTGCCGGCATCGACCAGCTTCTGGATCGCGCCCAGGTTCACTTCGGCGAAGTCCTTGGCGAAGATGTTGTTGAAGCCACGCTTCGGGATGCGCATGTGGAGCGGCATCTGGCCGCCTTCGAAGCCGTTGATCGAAACGCCCGAGCGGCTCGTCTGGCCCTTCTGACCACGGCCGGCCGTCTTGCCCACGCCCGAACCGATACCGCGGCCGACACGGACGCGGCCCTTGCGGGCGCCGGGATTGTCACGAAGATCGTTGAGTTTCATGTCTGTGCACTCGCTTTCGCTATGTTCGCGCTTGATGGAAGGCGCGGCCCATAACGGCTGATGCGAGCTTTGTCACGCCGGAATCGCCGGATCAGCGTGCCACGACTTCACTCCACCGGCCGTCACGCCAGATGCGCGCCTGCGTGAAGCGCGGCAGATCTGGCCCGAATCGGACCGCGGTGAGGTGAACGAAACCGCATCCCGCGCCCCCCGTGCCTTCGGCCACCCGGCGGAAATCCGCAAAATGGGTCTGCTCACGGATGCCGCGATCGAACAGGAGGTTGATATAAGCGCGCGCAGGGCCGGCCATCGCGATCGTGGCGCAGGATAGATCCGTGCGCGCTCCAACCGCGGCGGCAAAGCGCCGGTTGTGGACATCGACGGCTGCCCATCCGGATCTCGCATCGAGCAAGTGCTGATAGCTCCAGACATTCTGTGCGAATGCGATCGCGAGCAGTGCCCAGGCAATCCAGATGCGCCGGCCCATCAACGTCATCGCGTAGGCAATCAGAATCGCCAGCGGCAGAATGAACTTGAGGCGATCATAGCTGAACCGAACGGCGTGCTGAAGCACGACGAGATTTTCGAGGAGCGGAAAGGCTGCGAGGAACAGGATCGGCAGAAAGATGCGGATGAACGGTTCGGGCAGCCGCGCCCTCCGTTGCCAGACGAGCACGGCCGCGGCAAAGCCGATCGGCAGGAGCAATCCATAGGACGTCCCGTAGCCCATCGCCAACTTGAGCGGATTCGCCGCCAACGCCGAGCGCGTCACACCTTGCCGCGCCAATGCCCGAAGCGTGTCGTTGAACCCGGCAAAGACCGCGTAATGCGCGATCATCAGGACAATGCCGAGCGCGGTTGCGCCCGCGATCAGCAGCGCGGGTCGCCGATAGGATGGCGCCTGCCGCCCCTTCCACGCAAAAAGGGCCAGAATGCCCGCGCTGAACACCAGGCACGTCCATTCGAACCACGGCCCCACGAAACAAATCACCGCAAGCGCGGCCAGCGGAACTGCGCAGCCGCGCGCATCGCGCCGCACGATTTCGAGCAGGCACAGGAGACCGAGGATCAGCACCAGTTGGTAGAGTTGCTGCGTCCAATAGATCGGGCCGTAAGAGAGCATCGCCTCGCACGCGAGTATCTGCGTCAGCGCGCCAGCGGCGGCGGCGGGCCAGATGCGATCCTTCGGGACATTCACTGCACGCAGCACCCGCACCAGCAAGGCCATCAGCGCGAGTACCACCCCTGCCTGGAGAAGGATGGTGAACTGAAACAACGGCAGCCGCCCCGGCTCCTGCCCGGTTACACGGAAATAGAGATAGGGCGCCAGAAAGCCTGCGATCGGAAACGACGCATAAACATAATGCCCCGACGAGAGCGGGAGCGTCGCACCCCAGGCGAGGCGCTTGTCCTGTGGCTTTCCGAGCGAGATGGTGGGCAGGAAATGATGCTCCGACGCCGGGCTTTCGGCGAGCGCCCGATCCGTTAGGATAACATGATACGTCGCTTCGAGATTGGGCGCGCCATCTGCAATGGACGGCAACTTCACGATGGCCGCCAGAACAAAGACCAGCCCGACCAGCATGATGCTCAACGCTCGCGTCATTTCGTCCCCCCTCGGCGAATGACGCGAATTAATTACGCAGATTTTCGGGAATTACTGCGCCTGGCCCGGGATACTGATCCGAAGCCGATCAGTCTCGGATCCGGATGTCAGTTGCTCCCCAAGGATGTGGTCGTAGCCGCAATGAGAGCGGCGCCTGCCGTCGGAAAAGAAAAGGCCCGCCGAGGAAAACCAAGGTTTCCTCAGGCGGGCCTGAACTTTGCGTCGACGCCGGCCATGCCGGCATCGGGTGCGATCGAGGATCAGTCCTCGACCTTCACCATGTGCTGCACCTTCTTGATCATGCCGCGCACTTCAGGGGTATCCTGCAGCTCGCGGGTGCGATGCATCTTGTTGAGGCCGAGGCCGATCAGCGTTGCGCGCTGATCGGGGGTGCGGCGGATCGGCGAACCGATCTGAGTGACCTTGACGGTAGCCATGTTCGATTACTCCGCGATCGCGGCCGCTTCGGCCTCGGCAGCCTGGCTCGAAACACCGCCACGACCCAGCAGGTCGGCGATCTTCTTGCCACGGCGCTGCGACACCGACTTCGGCGACGTCTGTTCCTTGAGCGCCTCGAAAGTCGCACGGATCATGTTGTAGGGGTTCGAAGTGCCGACCGACTTGGTCACCACGTCGTGAACGCCCAGGCTCTCGAAGATGGCGCGCATCGGACCGCCGGCGATGATGCCGGTGCCCGGAGGCGCGGTGCGAACGCTGACGCGGCCCGCGCCGAAATGGCCCTTGCCGTCGTGATGGAGGGTGCGGCCCTCCTTCAGCGGAACGCGGATCATCGCCTTCTTCGCAGCGGCGGTCGCCTTCGAGATCGCCTCAGGAACCTCGCGGGCCTTGCCGTGGCCGAAGCCCGAACGCCCCTTGCCATCGCCGACCACGACGAGCGCGGCGAAGCCGAAACGCTTACCACCCTTCACGGTCTTCGAGACGCGGTTGATGTGGACGAGCTTCTCGATCAGCTCCTCGCCCTGATCTTCCGGGTTCTTGTTGCGATCGTCGCGACGACCACGATTGCCGTCACGGCCACGGCCGCCACCACGATCGTTGCCGCCGCCACCGCCACGGCCGCGGCCGCCACGTGCACCGCGACGCTCACCCTGGCCTTCGGCGCCGGGAGCGGCTGCCGCGGGAGCGGCTGCCTGGATTTCGGTTTCGTCAGCCATTTAGAACTCCAATCCGCCTTCGCGGGCCGCATCGGCCAACGCCTTGACGCGACCGTGGAACAGGAAACCACCACGATCGAACACCACCTGGGTGACGCCCGCCGCCTTGGCACGCTCGGCAACCGCCTTGCCGACCGAGGCTGCTGCCTCGGTGGTGGCGCCGGTCGCTTCGCGCAGATCCTTGTCGAGGGTGGAAGCCGCCGCCAGGGTACGGCCCTGCGCGTCGTCGATCACCTGGGCGTAGATGTGCCGGCCCGAGCGATGGATCGACAGGCGCGGACGCATGCCACCACGAGCGCGGAGCGCGGTGCGAACGCGCCGACGGCGGCGTTCGAAGAGAGAGAGACCCTTGGCCATTACTTCTTCTTCCCTTCCTTGCGGAAGATGAACTCGCCCTGGTACTTGATACCCTTGCCCTTGTAGGGCTCGGGCTTGCGCCAACGGCGGATTTCCGCGGCCACCTGGCCGACCTTCTGCTTGTCGATACCCGTGATCTGGACGGTCGTCTGATCCGGCGTCGCGATCGTGATCCCCTCGGGGATCGCAAAGTCGACGTCGTGGCTGTAGCCAAGCTGCAGCTTCAGATTCTTGCCCTGGACGTTGGCGCGATAGCCGACGCCGGTGATCTGCAGGGTCTTGGAATAACCCTCCGTCACACCCGTGATCAGGTTCTGGACCAGCGTGCGCTGCATGCCCCAGAAGGACCGCGCCCGCTTCGTCTCGTTCGCCGGCTGGACCGTGATCGAGCCGTCCTCGACGGCATAGGTGACCTCATCGGCCAGACCAATGCTGAGCGTGCCCTTCGGACCCTTGACCGACAGCGTCTTGCCTTCGATCGAAGCAGTCACGCCGGCCGGAACCGGGACGGGCTTCTTACCAATGCGGCTCATCAGAAGACCTCCGCAAGAACCTCGCCGCCGACATTCTGCTCACGCGCTTCCGCGTCGGACAGAACACCCTTAGGCGTCGAGACGATGGTGATACCCAGGCCGTTGCGCACCCGCGGAAGCTCCTTGGAGCCCGAATAGACGCGGCGACCAGGCTTCGAAACGCGGGCGACATGCTGGATCGCCGGCTGGCCTTCGAAGTATTTCAGCTCGATGCGCAGGCCATCATGGCCGGCGACCAGCTCCTCGCTATAGCCACGAATGTAGCCTTCGCGCTGGAGAACGTCGAGCACGCGGGCGCGCAGCTTGGACGCGGGGGAAACCACGCTGTCCTTGCGGGCGCGCTGCCCGTTGCGGATGCGGGTGAGCAAATCACCCAAGGGATCGGTCAGAGCCATCTGTTCTTTTCCTTACCAGCTCGACTTCGTGACGCCGGGGATCAGGCCCTTGTTGGCCAGATCACGCAGCTGCACACGGCAAAGCCGGAACTTGCGATAATAAGCGCGGGGACGGCCCGTCACTTCGCAGCGGTTACGGACGCGGGTCGGGTTCGCATTGCGCGGCAACTCGGCCATCTTCAGACGAGCGATCAGACGCTCGGTCTCGTCCGCGTTCTTGTCGTTCGCGATCGCCTTGAGCTTCGCATATTTGGGCGCGTAAGCCGCGACCATTTTCTTGCGCTTCTCATTCTTGTTGATCGAACTCAGTTTCGCCATGACTTAAGTTCTTCCTTATCCAGCAGACCGCTTACGCGGCCTGCTTCTGGTCCTGGTTAGCGAGCGGGAACGGGAAGCCGAACAGACGCAGCAGTTCGCGCGCCTCTTCATCCGTGTTCGCCGATGTCGCGATGATCACGTCCATGCCGCGGATGTTGTCGACCTTGTCGTAGCTGATCTCCGGGAAGATCAGCTGTTCCTTGAGGCCGGTCGCATAATTGCCACGGCCATCGAACGACTTGTCCGAAAGGCCACGGAAATCGCGAACGCGCGGCAGTGCGACGGTGACGAAGCGGTCGAGGAACTCGTACATGCGCTCGCGGCGGAGGGTGACCTTCGCGCCGATCGGCATGCCTTCACGCAGCTTGAACTGCGCGATCGACTTCTTCGCCTTGGTGATCACCGACTTCTGGCCGGCGATCAGCGTCATTTCGTTCGCTGCCTGCTCGACCCGCTTCTTGTCCTGCGTCGCTTCACCAACGCCCATGTTGAGGACGATCTTGGTGATCTTCGGGACCTGCATCGGGTTCGTGTAGCCGAACTTTTCCGTCATCGCCTTGACGATCGTGTCGTCATACAGCTTGCGGAAGCGCGGAGTGTAAGCATCAGCCACTGATCGTCTCCCCGGTCTTGACGGCCACGCGGACCTTCTTGCCGTCCTTCACCTCGAAGCGCACGCGGGTCGGCTTGCCGTCCGCAGTCGCGATCGCGACCTTCGAAACGTGCAGCGGTGCCTCGATGCGCTCCAGACCGCCCTGCGGGTTGGCCTGGCTCGGCTTGCGGTGGCGGGTCGAGACGTTGATGCCCGACACGATCACCTTGGCGTCCTTGGGGAACGACTTGGTGACCTCACCGGTCTTGCCCTTGTCCTTACCCGACAGGACGACGACCTTGTCGCCCTTCTTGATTTTCAGCGCGCTCATCACAGCACCTCGGGAGCGAGCGAAATGATCTTCATGTGGTTCTTGGCGCGGAGTTCGCGAACCACCGGACCGAAGATACGCGTGCCGATCGGCTCGCCCGAGTTCTTGTTGATCAGAACCGCAGCGTTGCCGTCGAAGCGGATCGTCGATCCGTCGGCGCGATGGATATCCTTGGCAGTGCGAACGATGACCGCGCGATGCACGTCACCCTTCTTCACCTTGCCGCGCGGAGCCGCTTCCTTGATCGAGACGACGATGATGTCGCCCACGGTCGCGAAACGGCGCTTCGACCCGCCCAGCACCTTGATGCACTGCACCCTCTTGGCG
Source organism: Sphingomonas montanisoli (assembly GCF_008274695.1). GTDB lineage: Bacteria > Pseudomonadota > Alphaproteobacteria > Sphingomonadales > Sphingomonadaceae > Rhizorhabdus > Rhizorhabdus montanisoli. The sequence continues at coordinate 1,030,880 of NZ_VTOU01000001.1, forward strand.
CCGCTGTTATCGGCGACGTCGAGGTTCGTCTGCATCTGGATCATGTGTCAGACCCTTCCGTTATCAGGCGTGGTTCGGCGTCGCGTGGGTATCAACCCGCTCGATCACCTTCCACGTCTTCAGCTTCGAAATCGGCGCGGTCTCTTCGATCCGCACCGTCTCGCCCTCGCGAAACTCATTCGCTTCGTCATGGGCGTGATACTTCTTCGACCGCTTGATGATCTTGCCGTAGAGGCCGTGCTTCACACGACGCTCCACCTTGATCACGACAGTCTTGTCGGTCTTGTCGGAGACGACCACTCCGGTCAGCACGCGCTTCGGCATGGCTGTTCTCCTTACTTCGCAGCCGCAGCGGAGCGCTGCGTCTGCAGGGTCTTGATCTGCGCGATCGTGCGGCGAACTTCGCGCACACGGGTCGGCTTCTCCAGCTGGCTGGTCGCCGCCTGGAAGCGCAGGTTGAACTGCTCACGCTTCAGGGTGCCCAGCTCCTGCGAGAGCTGGTCGTCGGTGAGACCGGTGAGATCGGCAATCTTCGCCATCTTACGCTTCCTCGTAAATCGACTCGCCGAAGCGAGCGACGACCTTGGTCTTGATCGGCAGCTTTTCCATCGCACGCTCGAAAGCGACGCGGGCGAGCGGGCCGGGAACACCGTCGAGCTCGAACAGGATACGGCCGGGCTTGACGCGCGCCGCCCAGAATTCGGGCGAACCCTTACCCGAGCCCATGCGGACTTCGGCGGGCTTCGACGAAACCGGCACGTCCGGGAACACGCGGATCCACAAACGCCCCTGGCGCTTGATGTGACGCGTGATCGCGCGGCGGGCCGCTTCGATCTGGCGAGCGGTGATCCGGTCCGGTTCCATGGCCTTGAGGCCGAAGGAACCGAAGTTCAGCGTCGCGCCGCCAGGCGCGTTGCCGTGGATGCGGCCCTTGTGGGCCTTGCGGAATTTTGTGCGCTTTGGTTGCAGCATTTTCTATCGCCTTCTGACACCGATTGTCCGGTCGATCAGGCGACGCTGATAAGGGGAAACCCCTTATCGCGCCGGCCGGACCCCCGACGTCTGAGCTTCCATCATCAGCCGGTCCTGAGCCATCGGATCATGGCCCAGGATCTCACCCTTGAAGATCCAGACCTTGATGCCGCACACGCCATAGGCGGTGTGAGCTTCGGCTTCGGCATAGTCGACATTTGCGCGCAGCGTGTGCAGCGGCACGCGACCTTCGCGATACCACTCCGTGCGGGCGATTTCCGCGCCGCCCAGACGGCCGGCGCAGGTGATGCGGATACCCTCGGCACCAAGACGCAGCGCCGACTGAACCGCACGCTTCATGGCGCGACGGAAGGCGATACGACGCTCGAGCTGATCGGCAACACCCTGCGCGACGAGCTTCGAATCGATCTCCGGCTTGCGGATCTCGACGATGTTCAGCGAGACTTCCGAAGTGGTCATCTTGCCGAGCATGCGACGCAGCTTCTCGATGTCCGCGCCCTTCTTACCGATGATGACACCGGGACGAGCAGCGAAGATCGAGATGCGGCACAGCTTGGCCGGACGCTCGATAACCACCTTCGAAATCGCGGCCTGCGGCAGCGACTTGAAGATCTTCTTGCGGATGTTGATGTCCTCAAGAAGCAGGCGGCCATAATCGGCGCCTTCGGCGTACCAGCGGCTGTCCCAGGTGCGGTTGATCTGCAACCGCATACCGATCGGGTTTGACTTCTGACCCATATTATTCGGCCTCTTCCTGCTCAAGCACGACCACGCGGATGCGCGAGAACGGCTTGATGATGCGGGTCGACTTGCCGCGACCGCGGGTGGCGAAACGCTTCATGACGATCGACTTGCCGACCGAAGCTTCCTTCACCACGAGCGCGTCGACGTCGAGGTTGTGATTGTTCTCGGCATTGGCGATCGCCGAAGCGAGCACCTTGCGAACGTCAACCGCCATCGCCTTCTTCGAGAAGGCCAAGATGTTGAGCGCGTCGCCAGCCTTCTTGTTGCGGATCAGAGCCGCAACAAGATTGAGCTTCTGGGCGCTGCCGCGGACGGTGGTGGCGACCGCAAGGGCCTCCTTCTCACCAACCCGACGCGGAGATGCGGGCTTCGACATCAGCGCTTACCCTTCTTGTCGGCGGCGTGGCCGGGGAAGTAGCGCGTCGGCGCAAATTCACCCAGCTTGTGACCGACCATGTCCTCGTTGACCGACACCGGCACGAACTTGCGGCCGTTGTAGACGTTGAACGTGAGTCCAACGAACTGCGGGAGAATGGTGGAGCGACGCGACCAGGTCTTGATCGGAGCGCGCGCGCCACTGTCCTGAGCGCCTTCCGCCTTCCGAAGAAGGTGCAGATCGACGAACGGACCTTTCCAGACGGAACGGGCCATGGATTACCTCTTCTTCTTCGCGTGACGCGAACGGATGATCATCTTGTCGGTCGACTTGTTGGAGCGCGTGCGCGCACCCTTCGTCGGCTTGCCCCACGGGGTGACCGGGTGACGGCCGCCCGAGGTGCGGCCTTCACCACCGCCGTGCGGATGGTCGACCGGGTTCTTCGCGACGCCGCGGGTCAGCGGACGCTTGCCGAGCCAGCGGTTGCGACCGGCCTTCGCCAGGTTCTGGTTGGCGTTATCCGGGTTCGAAACCGCGCCGACCGTGCACATGCAATCCGAACGGATATAGCGCTGCTCACCCGAATTCAGGCGAACCATCACCATGCCCTTGTCGCGACCGACGATCTGCACATAGGTGCCCGCAGCACGTGCGATCTGACCACCCTTGCCGGGCTTCATCTCGACGTTGTGGACGATCGTGCCAACCGGAGCCTGACCGATTTCCATCGCGTTGCCCGGCTTGGTGTCGGTCTTCTTGGCCGCCACCACGCTGTCACCGACGGCGAGACGCTGCGGCGCGATGATGTAGGCGAGTTCGCCATCCTCATACTTCACCAGCGCGATGAACGCCGAACGGTTGGGATCGTACTCAAGACGCTCGACGGTCGCGGGCTGATCCCACTTGCGGCGCTTGAAGTCGACGATGCGATACTTCTGCTTGTGACCGCCAGCGATGCCGCGCGCAGTCGCGTGGCCCTGGTTGTTACGGCCACCCGACTTCGACTTGCCTTCGGTGAGCGCCTTGATCGGGCGTCCCTTGAACAGGCTCGACTTGTCGACGAGGATCAGGCCACGGCGGGCCGGGCTCGTCGGGTTATAATGCTTGAGTGCCATCTCAGCGCACGCCTTCCGTCACGTCGATCGACTGACCTTCGGCCAGCGTCACGATCGCCTTCTTCACGTCCGAGCGCTTGTAGGCTTCGCCCTTCCAGCGCTTGGTCTTGCCCTTCGCGACGATCGTGTTGACGCCCTTGACGGACACACCCCACAGCGCCTCGACGGCTGCCTTGATCTCGGGCTTGGTAGCCGAGCCGGCGACCTGGAACACGATCGCATTATGCTCGGAGAGCAGCGTCGTCTTCTCGGTGATGTGGGGCTTGAGCACCACGTCGTAGTGGCGGATGTCCACCACGGCTTCCTGCTTCTTAGCCATTGAAGCGCGCCTCCAGCTTCTCGACCGCGGCGCGGGTCAGCACCAGAGTCTCATGCTTCAGAATGTCATAGACGTTGGCACCGACGGCCGGCATCACGTTGAGCTTCGGAATGTTCGAAGACGCCAGCGCGAAACCGTTGTCGACCATGTCGCCATCGATGACGAGCGTGGTGTTGCCGAAGCCCAGCTTGCCGATCTGACCGACCAGCACCTTGGTCTTGGCGTCGGCCATCGCCAGCGTGTCGAGCACGACCAGCTTGCCGTCCTTCGCCTTCGACGAAAGCGCCATCTTCAGGCCGAGCGCGCGAACCTTCTTGTTCAGCGACGGATTGAAGTCGCGGACACGCGGACCGTGAGCCTTACCACCACCGATGAAGTTCGGGGCGCGGCGATCGCCGTGACGAGCCGTACCGCCGCCCTTCTGGTTGCCGAACTTCTTACCCGTGCGGGCAACGTCCGAGCGCTCGCGCGCACCGCGGGCTGTGCCGCGGCGCTTCTCGAGCTGCCAGGTGACGACGCGATGCAGGATATCGGCGCGCGGCTCGACGGCGAAGATCTCGTCGTTGAGCTCGATGTCGCCCGACGCCTTGGCGTCGAGGGTCTGAACCGTAATCTTCATGATCAGCCCTCCTGGCCTTCGGTCGCTTCGGGTGCGACGTCGGCCGGAGCCTCGGCCACGTCGGAAACATTGCTGTTGGCGGCGGCGCGCAGACCAGCGGGATACGGCGCGTCGGAGGGACGCGCGATCTTCACCGAGTCCTTCACCAGCAACCAGCCACCCTTCGAGCCGGGCACCGAGCCCTTCACGAACAACAGGCCACGCTCGGCGTCCGTCTGGACGATCTCGAGGTTCTGCTGGGTGCGGTTGGCGGCGCCCATGTGGCCGGCCATCTTCTTGTTCTTGAAGACCTTGCCCGGATCCTGGCGCTGACCGGTCGAACCGAGCGAACGGTGCGAGACCGAAACACCGTGGGTCGCACGCAGACCGCCGAAGCCCCAACGCTTCATGCCGCCCGCAAAACCCTTACCCTGGGTGCTGCCCTGGATGTCGACGAACTGGCCCGCGACATAGTGATCGGCGGTGATTTCCGCGCCGACGTCAAGCAGGCCGTCTTCCGACACGCGGAACTCGGCGACGAAAGCCTTGGGCTCCACCTCGGCCTTGCCGAAGTGGCCGCGCTGCGGCTTGGCGACATTCTTCGCCTTGGCAGTGCCGGCACCGAGCTGAACCGCGACATAACCGTCGCTGTCCGCTTCCTTGCGCGCCACCACCTGAACATTTTCCAGCTGCAGAACGGTCACCGGCACGTGCCGGCCGTCGTCCTGAAACAGGCGGGTCATCCCCATCTTCTTCGCGATCACGCCTGTGCGCATGATCTGCTCCTTCCCAAACAGAGGCTCGAGTTAGCGTCGAGCGTGCCAACGAAAAAGGCTTCGGTGAACCGAAGCCTCCAGCCCATATTCTGACAGCCCCCGCCCGGGCTCGGTTATCGCATCCCGGACTATCCAGGATGCGAAGGCGGGGACTCGGACACCGGCACCTTCGGTTCTAAGAACCTCGGGCCGGTCGGTATCCCTGTCTTTTCGCTATCGGCCTCAATCCATCAGGAGAGACAAATAACACCGCGATGTCGATTCGACCTCACGGGAGCCGGCGCTTTACGCCAGTTTGATCTCGACATCAACACCTGCAGCGAGATCGAGCTTCATTAGAGCGTCGACGGTCTGCGGGGTGGGCTGAACGATGTCCAGCAGGCGCTTATAGGTGCGCACCTCAAACTGCTCGCGCGACTTCTTGTCGATGTGAGGGCCACGGTTGACCGTGAACTTCTCGATGCGCGTCGGCAGCGGAATAGGGCCACGGATGAGCGCGCCGGTGCGGCGCGCGGTGTCGGCGATGTCGCCGGTCGCCTGGTCGAGCACTCGATGATCGAACGCCTTCAGACGAATGCGGATGTTCTGCGTTTCCATGGTCCTACCGATTCAAAGAGCCGCGGGTGGCGAGCCACCCTTCCATAAATAGCAAACCGGCCGACTCCCAAGGGGGAGCCGGCCGGCTCGTAAGGCTTGCGCCTATATTACTTCGAGATCGCGCTGACAACCCCGGCGCCGACGGTGCGGCCGCCTTCACGGATCGAGAAGCGAAGACCTTCTTCCATCGCGATCGGAGCGATCAGCTTGACGCCGAGCTTCACGTTGTCGCCGGGCATGACCATCTCGGTGCCCTCGGGCAGCTCGACGGTGCCGGTGACGTCGGTCGTGCGGAAGTAGAACTGCGGACGATAGTTCGCAAAGAACGGCGTGTGACGGCCGCCCTCTTCCTTCGACAGAACGTACACTTCCGACGAGAAGTCGGTGTGCGGCTTGATCGAACCCGGCTTGCAGAGAACCTGGCCACGCTCGACCTCTTCACGGCCGACGCCGCGGATCAGCGCGCCGATGTTGTCGCCAGCCTGGCCCGAGTCGAGCAGCTTGCGGAACATTTCAACGCCCGTGACGGTGGTCTTGCGGGTGTCCTTGAGGCCGACGATCTCGACTTCCTCACCAACCTTGACGATGCCGGTCTCGACGCGGCCCGTGACGACGGTGCCGCGGCCCGAGATCGAGAACACGTCTTCGATCGGCATCAGGAACGGACGATCGAGCGGACGCTCCGGCTGCGGGATGAACTCGTCCACAGCCTGCATCAGCTTGAGAACGGCCTCATGGCCGATCTCGGGCTTGGTGCCGTTCAGCGCGCAGACGGCCGAACCAGCGATGACGGGGATGTTGTCGCCGTCAAAGTCGTACGACGACAGCAGCTCGCGGATTTCGAGTTCGACGAGCTCGAGGATCTCGGCGTCGTCGACCAGGTCGACCTTGTTCATGAACACGACGAGCTGCGGCACGCCGACCTGACGAGCGAGCAGGATGTGCTCACGGGTCTGCGGCATCGGGCCGTCGGTGGCCGAGACGACCAGGATGCCGCCGTCCATCTGCGCAGCGCCGGTGATCATGTTCTTCACATAATCGGCGTGGCCCGGGCAATCGACGTGCGCATAGTGGCGCTTCTCGGTCTCATACTCGACGTGCGCGGTCGAGATGGTGATGCCGCGCTCGCGCTCTTCGGGAGCCTTGTCGATGTTGGCATAGTCGACGAAGGTCGCGCCGCCGGTTTCGGCGAGAACCTTGGTGATGGCAGCCGTGAGCGACGTCTTGCCATGGTCGACGTGGCCGATGGTGCCGATGTTGCAGTGCGGCTTCGTCCGCTCAAACTTAGCTTTCGCCATTTTTTCCTACCTTCTTTCGAATCATCTTCGGGACGCGCCGCCCGATGCGGACGCGCCCATAACCTCAAAAAAACGATTACGCCAGCTTTGCCTTGACCTCTTCGGCCACGTTCGGCGGCACTTCGTCATAATGCGAGAACTGCATCGAGTACTGCGCGCGCCCCTGCGTGAACGAACGCAGCTGGTTGACGTAGCCGAACATGTTGGCGAGCGGGACCATCGCCTCGACGACCTGGGCATTGCCCCGGCTGTCGGTGCCCTGGATCTGCCCACGACGGCTGTTCATGTCGCCGATCACGTCGCCGAGATAATCCTCAGGCGTGACCACCTCGACCTTCATCACCGGCTCGAGCAGCTTGATGCCCGACTTCTGTGCACCTTCGCGCATCGCGGCACGGCCCGTGATTTCGAACGCCAGCGCCGACGAGTCGACGTCATGGTAGGCGCCGTCATACAGGTTGATCTCGAAATCGATGATCGGGAAGCCGACCAGCGCGCCCGAAGCCGCCGTCTCGCGCATGCCCTTTTCGATCGCGGGGATATATTCCTTCGGAATGTTACCGCCCTTGACCTCATCCTTGAAGATGATGCCCGAACCGCGCTCGCCCGGAACCAGCTTGAGCTTCACGCGACCGAACTGGCCGGTGCCGCCCGACTGCTTCTTGTGGGTGTAGTCGACGTCGACCGGCTTCGCGAGATATTCGCGATACGCCACCTGCGGCGCGCCGACATTGGCTTCGACCTTGAACTCGCGCTTCATGCGATCGACGATGATTTCGAGGTGGAGTTCGCCCATCCCCTTGATGATCGTCTGGCCGCTCTCATTGTCCGAAGACACGCGGAACGACGGGTCTTCGCGCGCAAGACGATTGAGCGCGACGCCCATCTTTTCCTGGTCGGCCTTGGTCTTCGGCTCCACCGAAAGCTCGATAACGGGCTCGGGGAACTCCATGCGCTCCAGGATGATCGGCGCGTTCGACGCACACAGCGTGTCGCCGGTCGTCGTGTCCTTCAGGCCCGCCAGAGCGACGATGTCGCCCGCATAAGCCACCTGGATGTCCTCGCGCTCGTTCGCATGCATCAGCAGCATGCGACCGACCTTTTCCTTCTTGTCCTTCACCGAGTTCATCACCTGCGACGCGGTCTCGAGCTTGCCCGAGTAAATGCGCGCGAAGGTGAGCGTGCCGACGAACGGATCGTTCATGATCTTGAACGCCAGCGCCGAGAACGGCGCCTCGTCGGACGACGGACGATCGGCCTCGTCGCCATTGGGCAGGATGCCCTTGATCGCAGGAACGTCGAGCGGGCTCGGCAGATAATCGACGACGGCGTCGAGCAGGGGCTGCACGCCCTTGTTCTTGAAGGCCGAGCCACAGACGATCGGAACGAACGCCATGCTGAGCGTACCCTTGCGGATCAGCTTCTTGAGGTCGGCAACCGAAGGTTCGTTGCCTTCGAGATAGGCTTCCATGAGCTCGTCGTCGAGCTCGACCGCCATCTCGATCAGGTCGCTGCGATACTTGGCAGCCTTTTCGGCCATATCGTCCGGGATGGGCTGATATTCGAACTTCGCGCCCAGGCTCTCTTCGAGCCAGATGATCGCGCGGTTCTCGACCAGGTCGACGAGACCCTTGAAGCCGCCCTCGATGCCGATCGGCAGATACAGCACCGCCGGACGCGCGCCCAGGCGATCGATGATCGAGTTGACGCAAAAATAGAAGTCGGCGCCGGTGCGGTCGAGCTTATTGACGAAGCACATGCGCGGCACGCCGTACTTGTCGGCCTGACGCCACACGGTTTCCGACTGCGGCTCAACGCCGGCAACGCCGTCGAAGCACGCAACCGCGCCATCGAGCACGCGCAGCGAACGCTCGACTTCGATCGTGAAGTCGACGTGGCCCGGGGTGTCGATGATGTTGATCAGATGTTCGGGGCCATTGCCCTCTTCGGCCTTCCACTTACAGGTGGTGGCAGCCGACGTGATCGTGATCCCGCGCTCCTGCTCCTGCTCCATCCAGTCCATCGTGGCGGTGCCTTCGTGCACTTCGCCGATCTTGTAGGACTTGCCGGTGTAATAGAGGATGCGCTCAGTCGTCGTCGTCTTACCGGCGTCGATGTGCGCCATGATGCCGATATTGCGATAACGCTCGAGCGGATGGCTGCGGGCCATGATCGTTGCTTCCTTAAGCTTATGGGGAGCCGGACGGTCCGGCTCCCCATGATATAGTGCGGTTTGTTACCAGCGAAAGGCCGAAGCCCGCTCCTACCAGCGGTAGTGGCTGAACGCGCGGTTCGCTTCCGCCATGCGGTGCGTGTCCTCGCGCTTTTTAACCGCGTTGCCGCGATTGTTCGAGGCATCGAGCAATTCGCCCGAAAGACGCGCCGACATGGTGGTCTCGCTGCGCGAGCGCGCCGCCGAGATCAGCCAGCGGATCGCCAGCGCCTGCGAACGCTCCGGACGAACCTCGACCGGGACCTGGTAGGTCGCACCGCCGACGCGGCGGCTGCGGACTTCGATGCCCGGACGGATGTTGTTGAGAGCGTCATGGAACACGCCGATCGGATCGCGCTTCGCGCGGGTCTCGACGGTCTCGAGCGCGGAATAGACGATGCCTTCGGCGATCGACTTCTTCCCGTCGAGCATGACGGAATTCATGAACTTGGAAAGGATGACATCACCGAACTTAGGGTCCGGCAGGATCTCACGCTTTTCTGGACGACGACGACGAGCCATTTCAAACTACCTCTTACTTAGGACGCTTGGCGCCGTACTTCGAACGGCTCTGCTTGCGATCCTTGACACCCTGCGTATCGAGCACGCCGCGAAGGACGTGATAGCGCACGCCCGGAAGGTCGCGCACACGGCCACCGCGGATCAGGACCACCGAGTGCTCCTGAAGGTTGTGGCCTTCGCCGGGGATGTAGCTGATGACTTCGCGGCTGTTGGTCAGACGGACCTTGGCCACCTTACGAAGCGCCGAGTTCGGCTTCTTCGGGGTCGTCGTATAGACGCGGGTGCAAACACCACGCTTCTGCGGGTTTGCTTCCATCGCAGGGACCTTCGACTTGGCCTTCTGCGGGTCGCGGCCCTTGCGGACCAGCTGGTTAATCGTTGGCATGAAGCCCTTCACCTCTTTCAGAGTGTTACTTTACCAATGCCCAACTTGCCTCCCGCCGACCAGCCGATGACCGGAAACGACGAAAATGCACGAAAGCCCCGGCGATCCTGCGACCTCCCGAAACCTTCTCACGCATCAGCAATGTTCAAGCTCAGCCCCGAACACGGCGAACCGGCCCAGAGCAGAGGGCGCGCCTATAGGTGAGGAGTCGCGGCGGGTCAACCGAGTCGCCTGCCGAACGCGCTCGCCACGGTCGGGTCGTGCTCCCTAGTCGGTCTCGCCCCTGATCCATGCAAGATAGTCGGCTGATCCCGCGCTGACGGGCACGACGACGACCTCGGGCACATCATAGCTGTGCAGCGCGCGGATTCGTGCTTCGACCGCCGCCGAGAGGCTCGACCGGGTCTTGATATGGAGCAGCACCTCCGCCGCGCGTTCGACGGCGCCCTGCCAGCGGTAGATGCTCGTCACCGGCTGCATCTGCACGCACGCGGCAAGGCGTTCGGCGACGAGCGCCTCGGCGAGGCGTTCCGCCTCCCCCGCCGAGCCGCAGCTCGTGAAGATGATGACCGCCTGCGTCAGCGCGACACCCCCGCGACCAGTTCACCGCCCTTGATGACCGCCACCGGATGTTCGAGCAGGCGAACATCCTTCGACGGATCGCCTGCCACCGCGACGATATCGCCATAATGGCCGGGTTCGAGCGAGCCGACGTCGCCGGGCTTGCCGAGCGCCTTGGCGGCCTCGCTGGTCGCGGCGCGGATCGCCTCGGCGGGGGTCATGCCCCATTCGACCATCTTGGCGAACTGGAGCGCATTCTGCCCCGCCGGGAAGACGCCGGCATTGTCGGTGCCGAACACCATCTTCACGCCCGCCTTCCACGCATCGCGGAACGTCTCGCGCTGCTTGCGGCCGATCGCGCGCTCCTTGTCGAGCGACGCCTTGGACAGACCGTTCTTCTCGCCTTCCGACAGGATATAGTCGTCGTCATAGATATCCATCGAGAACCACGCGCCCGATGCCTTGGCGAGCCTGAAGCTTTCGGCATCGGCCAGGCTGGCATGCTCGATCGTGTCCGCACCCGCGCGCAGGGCGTCGTTGATGCCGCTGGTGCCGTGCGCGTGGACCGCGACCTTCATGCCCAAAGCGTGCGCGGTTTCGACCAGCGCCTTCATCTCGTCGAGCGTATATTGCTGCGCGCCGACCGCGTCGGTGCGCGAGAGGACGCCGCCGGTCCCGCAGAACTTGATCACCTCCGCGCCGTATTTGCGCATCCAGCGGACCTTGGCGCGCAGAGCCTCGGCACCGTCCGCGACCGCAGGATTGTCGATCTTATCGAAGCTCTGCGGGAGCCCTTCGGTCCCGTCGCAATGGCCGCCGGTCGCGCCGATCGCATAGCCCGAGGGGACGATGCGCGGTCCGGGGATATAGCCGTCGTCGATCCCCTGCTTGAGCCCGACATCGGCAAAGTTCGCGCTGCCGACGTTGCGGATTGTCGTGAACCCCGCCCGGAGCATCTTTTGAACATTGTGGACGCCCACCGTCATCCAGAAGGCGTCGCTATGTTCGAGCGCGGATTGGGTATCGATCGTCGGGTCGCCGGTGACGTGGACATGCATGTCGATCAGGCCAGGCAGGATCGTGACGTCGCCCAGGTCGATCCTTTTCGCACCTTCAGGGATCGCGATACGCATGTTGTTGCCGGTCGCCAGCGCGGCCACGCGGCCGTCGGTGATGACGACGATCGGAGCATCGAGTGTCTTGCCGCTGGCGGGATCGAACAGATGGGCCGCGGTGACGACGGTGCTCGCCGCGAAGGATGGCGTAGCGAAGGCACAGGCCACAGCGGCGGCCAGCAGGCGAAAGCGCATGAAATCCCCTTTTTGTCGGGGATAGCTGATCATCAGGCCGCCGCCCGAGTCAACCCTTGGGCTTAGCCTGCGGCTTGATGTAGATCGCGCGGATCGCCGGCCAACGGCTGCGCAATTCGGTCTCCGCCTCGGCGATCATCGCCTCGATCCGGCCGACGGGGACATGATCTTCGAAATCGACAGAGAGACCGAGGAAGATGTTGTCGGGGCCGATATGGATCGTCGTCACCTCGTTGACACCTGTGACTTCGGGGCGGCCGTTGATCGCCTTGCCAACCGCTTCGACCATTACCGGATCGGCGGGCTCCCCGATCAGCAGATCCTTCGATTCCCGCGCGAGGACGAAGGCGACCGTCGCCAGCGCGATCCCGATCACGACCGAAGCGACGCCGTCGAAGCGCGCATCGCCCGTCACCAGACTGGCGGTGATGCCGAACCCCGCAACGACGAGGCCGAACATCGCCGCCGAATCCTCGAACAACACGATGAAGCTCGGCGGGTCCTTCGACCGGACTATCGCCTGCCACCAGCCCAGGTCGCCCCGCGATCGATCGAACTCGCGAACCGCGATCCACCAGCTGCCGCCCTCGAGCAGTATCGAGAAGGCCAGCACGACATAGTTGATCATCGGCGATCGGATCGGCTCGGGCTCCAATATGTGGAGCACACCTTCGTAGATCGACAGTCCCGCGCCCGTCGCGAAGATCAGGATCGCGACGACGAAGCTCCAGAAATAGAGCTCGCGTCCATAGCCAAGCGGATGACGCTCGTCGGGCGGGCGCTTCGATCGCTTCTGCCCGTAGAGCAGCACGATCTGGTTGAGGCTGTCGACGACCGAGTGGAAGCCTTCGGTCAGCATCGCCGACGAACCGGTGATCGAGGCCGCGACGAACTTGGCCACCGCGATGCCGAGATTGGCGCCGAGCGCGGCGTAGAGGGTCAGCTTGTTGCCGTGGGGCGTATCACCGCTCATGCGAATATGCTTGTCATGGGACGGCCTTTGTAGCGGCGCCGCGCCCGCACGGAAGCGGCCGACGAAAAAGTTTCGACAACACCGCTTTTGAATTGCGCAGGAACGAAATAGTTCCTATGCAGCGAGCATCTATATTTGCGCATCGATCCGGATCGGTTTGCGCACATCCACGTTATTGGCGGACCGGTTCAGGAGGTTCGCCATGTTTCGTGTTGCTTCTCGGAAGAGCGTATCGCCCACCAATTTGTGGGCTGAGCGTCGCAAGCGCCAGATGCGCGCCACCCGCGTCATCGCCGCCCTCCCCGTCATCGCGCTGGTTGCGATATTGCGCGGCAACGCCCCCGCACAGGCTGAAGAGCGCCCATCTGTCGACACGATCGAGATGGCGCGCCCCGCCCCCGTCGAAGGCCGGTGGTCGGTCGGCGACGCCAAGGATCTTCTCAAGGCTGTAGAAGCGTCGGCCGCTGAAGGGCTCGACCCCGCCGATTATTCGGCCGATGCGCTGCGCAGCGCCGTTGCGACCGGACAAAAGGGCGATGCGCTCGATCAGCTCGCCAACGGCGCCGCACTCCGCCTTGCGCACGATTATGCCGACGGTCGGATCGACGACAAGGCCGCATTCGACTGGCATATCCAACCGCAGACGGACCTAAACGCCCTGAAGGTTGGGCTGGATCAGGCATTGGATGACGACAAGGTCGACACGTGGCTGGACTCGCTCCTGCCCGACAACCACCAGTATCGCGCGCTCAAGGCCGCTTATGCCGAGGCCGACCCGGTCGACAGCGCGAGCCGCGCACGGTTGGCCGCCAATATGGAGCGCTGGCGCTGGATGCCACGCGACCTGGGCGATCGCTATATCTACGTCAACGTGCCAACTTATCAGCTCCAGGTGATGGAGGATGGGCGCGAGGCCGCTATCTATAATGTCGTGGTGGGCGCGCCGAAGACCCCCACCCCGCAGTTGCTGCTCCACGCTTCGTCGGTGGTCGCCAACCCAAGCTGGACAGTGCCGCAGAGCATCATCAACAAGGGCGAGCTTGGCCGTGGCGTCGCCGCGTTCCGCCGCCCCGACGGCAGCATCGGCTATCGCCAGCCGCCGGGACCGCGTAACGCGCTGGGCCAGATCAAGATCGACATGCCTAATCCCTATGCGATCTACCTGCACGACACGCCGACCAAATCAGCCTTCGCACGCGACAAGCGCGCGCTGAGCCACGGCTGCATCCGGGTGCAGAACATCAGCGAGCTCGCTTCGTCTCTCGAAGGCGACAGCGGCCAACTTAACGAGGCGCTCGCCCAGCCCAAGACCAAGGTGCTGCAGCTACAAAAGTCCATGCCGGTCTATATCGTCTATTTCACCGCACAGGCCGACGCCAACGGGACGATCCGCTATCTCGACGACCCCTATGATCGCGACACCAAGATGACCGCGCGGCTCAATCCGCACATGCAGATGGCTTCGAACTGAGACGAAAACCCGCCCTTCCAACTTGAGTGAAGGAAGGACGGGAAATTCGACGAAAGACTAAACATACCGACGAACCGTGTGACGTTTGAGGTGAAACCTCTGAAAACTGGGGAACAAACGTCCACTCGTTGATCGAAATCGTTAACCATCCCTGATAAAACGTCTTCATTAGTAAGCGTAATGAGCGGGTGGGTTAGTGACCGATTTGATCAACACGCCGGTTAGCCGGCGCGGACTGCTGGGTGCGGGCATTGGAGCGGGGCTCGTCGGGGGTATAGCATTGGCGGGCAGCGGCACGGCCGTTGCCGCGACGATCGGCCGCCCGGTTCTGCGTCCCGAAGTTCGGACCCGCGCGCTCGCCGCGATGAGCCGCCATATTAGCCGCATCAAATGCCGTGACGTGATCGGCATCTGCGATTTCGACGAGGCTTCGTCGTCGCCGCGCTTCCACCTGCTGGATGTTCAGTCGGGTAAGCTGGAGAGCCTGCTGGTCGCCCATGGCCGTGGTTCGGATCCGGCGCACACCGGATGGCTGAAGCAGTTTTCGAACGCCCCGGGATCGGCCGCCTCGTCGCAGGGCGCTTTCGTCACGGCGGAAGAATATGTCGGCAATCATGGCCGCTCGCGCCGCATCGACGGGCTTGACCCCACGAACAGCAACGCCCGCGCGCGCGCGGTCGTGGTCCATGGCGCCTGGTATGCCGAACGGCAGATGATCGCGCAGCACGGCAAACTGGGCCGTTCGGAAGGCTGCTTCGCCTTTGGCCAGAATGACCTCAATTATGTCATGCAGCGCCTTGGCCCCGGCCGCCTGATCTATGCCGACAAGGTCGACCGTGCCTGAAATGAGTCCAATCGTTTGATCCGGGGCCGCGTGACGACTGTCCCATCCCGGAAAAACGGCGTAGATTCAATCGCATCTAGTCGATAACAAAGGGGACTGGATGTGGCGAAACGGCTCACGACATCCCGCGCGCTGGCTCTGACTATTGCGGCCGCGCTGCTTCCGACGACGTTCGCGATCGTGGCGACACCCGCCACTGCGGCGAGCCCGCTCGGCCCCGCGCGCTTCGCGACGGTGCTGATGGACGCGGACAGCGGCGAGGTTCTCTACGAGGAACAGCCGACCGCGATCCGGCACCCCGCCTCGATCACCAAGGTGATGACGCTCTATCTGGCGTTCAACGCGCTCGACGCGGGGACGCTGCGGATGGACGATCGCGTGCCGATCTCCTGGCATGCCGCAGGGCAGGCGCCGTCCAAACTGGGCCTGCGCTCAGGCCAGTCGATCAGTGTTTCGGACGCGATCGGCGTAGTCGCGGTCAAATCCGCCAACGACATCGCCGTCGCGCTAGCCGAGAAGATCGGTGGCAGCGAAGCGAACTTCGCCCGGATGATGAACCAGCAGGCCCGATCGCTGGGCATGCGTCAGACCAATTTCGTCAACGCCAGCGGTCTGCCCGATCCCGCACACTTCACGTCGGCGCGCGACATCGCGACGCTGTCGGCCGCCTTACTGCGCAATCATCGCCAATATTACGGCAATTTCAGCGCGCTCAGCTACAGCTACGGCAAGCTGCGCATGGCCAATCACAACCATCTGCTGGGCAATTATGTCGGGCTCGACGGGATCAAGACCGGCTTCACGGTCGACAGCGGTTTCACGCTGACCGCTTCGGCCGAGCGTAACGGGCGCCGGCTGATCGCGGTGGTGCTTGGCGCCCCCACAGGCTGGTCGCGCGACCGCGATATCACCCGCCTGCTCGACAGCGGTTTCACCGCGCTCCAGATCCGCGCACAGGGTGGGCAGCCCGACATGACGGCCCTGCTCGCCTCGTCGGGCTTCGCGCTCAACCGATCCGAGCGGCCGATTCCCGCGATGATGCTCAATCCCGTCCAGCAAGGCGACGCGGATTAACGTTCGCTGACAACCGCGTTCAGCGCGGATTCGAGCGAATCACGCCATCCTCCTCCTTGCCCGATCCCCCCGGGCGGCAAGAGGATGTTCGTCATGAAGATCGCCCATATGCTCACCGCCGTCGGCATCGCCATCGCGTCGCTCGGCGTTGCCGCTACCCCCGCACAGGCCCGTGATGGCTGGCATGACAGCCGCGACCATCGCTGGGATAATCGCCGCGACTGGCGTGACCATCGCCGTTGGGACAATCGCCGCGACTGGCGCAACGAGCGCCGCTGGCGCGACGGACGCGGCTGGTATGGCAACCATCGCAACCGCTGCTGGACCGAATGGCGCCGTGGCAACCGTGTCCGCGTCTGCCGCTAACCTCGCCCCACCTCCTGTCGTCATTCCCGCGCACGCGGGAACCTATCCAGTCTGCCCGCACGAGAAAACATTGGATAGGCCCCCGCCTTCGCGGGGGTGACGATGCGGCGGTTCCCATTTAAATGCCCCGCATGCGCGTGCTTCTGACAGGATCGAGCGGATGGCTGGGCCGCTATCTCGCCCCTTTGCTCCGTCGGTCGGGGCATCACTGCGTCGGACTCGACGTCGTCGGTGGGCCGGATACCGACGTGATCGGCAGCGTCGCCGATCGTGCACTGATCGATCGCATCTTCGGCGAACATGGGATCGAGGCGGTCATTCACGGCGGCGCACTCCACAAGCCCGATATCGTGCGCTTCCCCGTGCAGAGCTTCGTCGACACCAACGTCACAGGCACGCTCAACCTGCTGGAGGCGGCGGCGCGGGCCGGGCATGATCGCTTCGTCTTCACCTCGACCACGTCGTTGATGATCACCCAGGCGATCCGCGACGAAGACGGTGACAAGGCGGTATGGCTGACCGAGGCGACCGGCCCCCTCGCCCCGCGCAATATCTACGGCGTCACCAAGCTGGCGGCCGAAGGGCTTTGCCGGCTCTACAGCGCCGATCACGGCCTGAACGCGATCGTCCTACGCACCGGGCGCTTCTTCCCCGAGGAGGACGATACGCATCGCGCGCTTTCCGGCGAGAATATGAAGGCGAACGAGTTCCTAAACCGGCGCCTGACGGTGGAGGATGCCGCCGCCGCGCACCTCGCCGCGCTGGAACGCGCGCCAAACATCGGTCACGACATCTTCATCGTTTCGGCCGCAACGCCCTTCACGCCGGATGAGGCCGCCGAGCTCAAGGCAGATGCCCCTTCGCTGATCGTGCGCCATTTCCCCGACGCGGCCAAACTCTACGCGGCACGCGGCTGGTCGCTGCCCCAAAGCATCGGACGCGTCTATGATGCGGGGCACATGGAGCGACGGCTGGGTTATCGATGCCCGACCGATTTCGCCGCTATACTCGATGCCCTGCGGTCGGGCACAGAAATGCCCTTCGCACACGACGCCGACTACGTTTCGCCGATGATCAGCCGAGCGAGTTGAGGATAACCGCCTCTACGACGCGCTCCGGCATTGGGAGCAGCTTGCCGAGGCCGGGAGCCTGCTCCTCCCCCTGAACCGCGACATCGTCATCAAGGGTCGCGCGGTGCCATTGCAGCAATGCGAAGCAACCAATCCAGATCAACGAGGCGAGCAACAGCCCCGGCACCATCTTCTTGATACTCAAAACGCTTCCTTAGACCCCGAGTGGAGCGACCCCATCGGAGAGGGCGACCAACGGGCCGCCAAGACAATGTCGCTTCGCCGAACGCACGACGGCGTTCGACGAAGCGCATGGTTCAGATATGCAGCGGGCGCCCGTAAGCGGACAGCACCGCTTCGTGCATCGTCTCGCTGATCGTCGGGTGCGGGAAGATCGTGCCCATCAGCTCAGCCTCGGTGGTCTCGAGCGTCTTGCCGATCACATAGCCCTGGATCAGTTCGGTCACTTCGGCGCCGACCATGTGGGCACCCAGCAGCTCGCCGGTCTTGGCGTCGAACACCGTCTTGATAAAGCCTTCCGGCTCGCCCAGCGCGATCGCCTTGCCATTGCCGATGAACGGGAATTTGCCGACCTTCAGCTCGTAACCCGCTTCCTTGGCCTTCGCCTCGGTCAGGCCCACGCTCGCGATCTGCGGGTGGCAATAGGTGCATCCAGGGATATTGTTGCGGTCCATCGCGTGCGGATGCTGGCCGGCCAGATGCTCGACCGCGATCACCGCCTCGTGCATCGCCTTGTGCGCGAGCCAGGGGCCGTCGGTGACATCGCCGATCGCATAGATGCCCGGCACGTTGGTCTGGCCATACTCGTCGGTCTTGATGTGGTAACGCTTGTCGGGTTCGACGCCGACCGTCTCCAGCCCGATATTTTCGACATTCGGCACGATGCCGACCGCGACGATGACGTGGCTATACTCTTCGGTCGTGACCTTGCCGTCGGGATCCTTGATCTCGGCGGTGATGCCCTTGGCCGACGACGTGATCTTCTGGACGCCGGTCTTGGTGCGGATCTTCATGCCCTGCTTGGTCAAAGCCTTGGTCATGAAGGCGCTGACCTCCTGGTCCTCGACCGGCACGATCCGGTCGAGCATTTCGACGATCGTCACCTCAGCGCCCATATCGTTATAGAAGCTGGCGAACTCGACCCCGATCGCGCCCGAACCGATGACGAGCAGCTTGGTCGGCATCTCCTTGGGCGTCATCGCGTGACGATAGGTCCAGATCTTGTCGCCGTCCGCCTTGGCGAAGGGCAGTTCGCGGGCGCGGGCGCCGGTGGCGATGATGATGTTCTTGGCGCTGATCTCGGTGGTCGCGCCGTCCTTCGTCACCGCGATCTTGTCCTTGGCGACGAGTTTGCCGTCACCGAAATGGACCGCGATCTTGTGCTTCTTCATCAGGCCGGTGACGCCCTGGTTGAGCTGCTTGGCCACGCCACGCGAACGCGCAATCACTTTGGCCAGATCGAAATCGGGCTTGCCCGCCGACAGGCCGAAGCTGTCGGCATGCTTCATATAGTGGAAAATCTCGGACGAGCGCAGCAGCGCTTTGGTGGGGATGCAGCCCCAGTTGAGGCAGATGCCGCCGAGCAATTCGCGCTCGACGATCGCGGTCTTGAGGCCGAGCTGCGCGGCACGGATCGCGGCGACATAGCCGCCGGGGCCGGAACCGAGAACGATCAGGTCATAGCTGTCAGCCACTGGGTCAGACTCCCTTGATATTTTCGATGACGCGGGGTCGGCCATCCTCACCGATCGCGACGAAGGTGAAGACGGCGTGGGTAACCTTGTCGGTCTCCTCGCCATTGCGCTCCCGGCGCCAGGCGGCGACGTCGATCTTCATCGAGGTGCGTCCGACATGGACCAGTTCGGCATAGACCGACACCACTTCGCCGATCTTGACCGGCCGGTGAAAGGTCATCCCGTCGAGCGCAATCGTGACTGCCCGCCCCCGCGAATAGCGCGCCGCGACTACCCCCGCCGCCTGGTCCATCAGCCCCAGCAGCCAGCCGCCGAAGATGTCGCCATAGGCGTTGGTATCCGCCGGCATCGCAACCACGCGGATCGCGGGCTCGCCGATTGGGGGAAGCTCATCGCTCATCGCGCCTCTCCCTTTCGGGGAGAGCGGCAGATCACGCCAGCATCCCCAGCGGGTTTTCGACGAGGCGCTTGAATGCGGCCATCAGTTCGGCACCGACCGCGCCGTCGATCGCGCGGTGATCGAAGCTGCCGGTGACGGTCAGCAGCGTGGCGACCGTCAGTTCGTCACCCACGACATGCGGGCGCTTCTCACCGGAACCCACAGCCAGGATCATCGCCTGGGGCGGATTGATGACGGCAGTGAAGTGCTTGATGCCGAACATGCCCATGTTCGAGATCGAGGCGGTGCCGCCCTGATATTCGTTGGGGGCGAGCTTGCCTTCCTTGGCGCGGGCCGCAAGATCCTTCGCCTCTGTTGCGATCGCCGACAGGCTCTTGGTGTCGGCGCCGGTCACGATCGGGGTGATAAGGCCGCCCGGGATTGCCACCGCGATCGAGATGTCGGCGCGCTTATACTTGATCAGCGTGTCGCCGGCGAAGCTGACGTTGCAGTCGGGCACTTCCATCAGCGCGATCGCCAGCGCCTTGATCAGCATGTCGTTGACCGACAGCTTCACGCCGCGCGATTCGAGCGACTTGTTGAGCTCACCGCGCAGCTTGAGCAGCGGATCGAGCACGATATCAACCGTCAGGTAGATGTGCGGGCTCTGCTGCATCGATTCGGTCAGGCGGCGCGCGATCGTCTTGCGCATGCCCGAAAGCTTGACCTCTTCATGCGGGATGTCCGGATTGCCGGCGCCCGATGCGGCCTGAGCGGGCGCAGTCTTCGCGGCCTCGGCCTTGGGCGCCTCGGACGGCTTGGCTTCGCCCTTGGGAGCCTCGGCCAGCTTGGCACTGCCCTTCGGCGCACCGTCGAGATCGGCCTTGACGATGCGACCGTTCGGGCCGGAACCGCTGACCTGCGCGAGATCGATGCCCGCATCGGCGGCGAGGCGGCGGGCGAGCGGGCTCGCCTTCACGCGATCGCCCGACGAAGCGGTGGGCGCCGGAGCGGGCTTGGACTCAGCCTTGGGTTCTTCAGCCTTTGGAGCATCGGCCTTAGGCGCTTCCTTGGGAGCCTCTTCCTTCTTCGGCTCGGCCTTGGGTGCGGGCGCATCGCCCTCATCCTCACCTTTGATGATCGCGATCACCGCGCCGACCTTCACGCCTTCGCTGCCCTCGGCAACGACGAGCTTTTCGATCGTGCCTTCATCAATGGCCTCGAATTCCATCGTGGCTTTGTCGGTCTCGATTTCGGCCAGGAGATCGCCCGACTTGACGGCGTCCCCTTCCTTTACGAGCCATTTGGACAGGGTGCCCTCCTCCATCGTGGGGGAAAGCGCGGGCATTTTCAGTTCGATCGGCATGAATGGACCTCGGCGTAGGGGACGCTCAGGAATGCGGGGTTCATTTCCGCGCTGGCCCACGGAAGGTCAAGGCCTCGACTTGCACATTCGTCATGATTGCGCCAGCTTTCATGCGAAAATTCGAGAGGGCGTGGGGCAATGCGGACATATCTGGTCGTCATCGACGACAGCGACGAGGCACGCGTTGCGCTGCGTTTCGCCGCGCGCCGCGCTGCCAAGACGGCCGGCGCGGTCGAGATTCTAGCGCTCGTCGATCAGCCCGAATTCGTCCAGTGGGGCGCGGTTCAGCAGGCGATGGAAGAGGAAGCGCGGCTGCGCGCCGAGGCTCTGGTCGCTCAGGCGGCGGGCGCCCTGATCGAGGAAACCGGCCTGCGTCCGTCGATCACGGTGCGGCAGGGCGACGGAGTCGCCGTGGTCCGCGCGCTGCTCGAGGAGCGGCCTGGCGTCGCGGCGCTGGTGCTGGGCGCCGCGGCATCGGGATCGCCCGGCAAGCTGATCGCGCATTTCGCGGGCGCCGATGCGGGCGCCCTCCCCTGCCCGCTGATGATCATCCCGGGTTCGTTGTCCGACGAAGCCCTCGATCGCCTGAGCTGAGGTTGCCATGAAATCTCCGGTCCTTCTCGCCCTCCTCCTCACCGCGGCGCCGGCCCTGGCAGCACCGGAGGCGGCGAACCCCAAGGAATTGCACGCGACTGTCGAGAAGCTGGTGAGCTTCGGCACCCGGCACACGCTGTCGACGACAACCGATCCCCGGCGGGGCATCGGTGCGGCGCGGACCTGGGCGGCGCATCGCTTCGGCGAGATTTCGAAGGCGTGCGGCGGTTGCCTGACCGTCGAGCAGGTCGCCGACACGTTCACCGGCCCGCGCGCGCCCAAAGGGATCGTCGTCGCCAACGTGCTCGCGATCCAGAAGGGTTCGGAAGAACCCAACCGCGTGATCATGATCGCAGGCCATATCGACAGTCGCGTGACCGACGTGATGAACTTCACGTCCGACGCCCCCGGTGCGAACGACGACGGATCGGGCAGTGCGCTGGTGGTCGAAGCCGCACGGATCCTATCGAAGACAAGACCCAAGGCAACGATCGTCTACGCGTTGCTGTCGGGCGAGGAGCAGGGGCTGTGGGGTGGCCAACTGCTTGCGCGCACCGCGAAGGATCGCGGTTGGCAGGTGACCGCGATGCTCAACAACGACATCGTCGGCAACACCCACGGCACCGCCGGCAATCATATCGACGACAAGGTCCGTGTGTTCAGCGAAGGCATACGCTCCTCCGAAGATGCCGATGCGGCCAAGCTGCGGCGCGGAATCGGCGGCGAGGATGACGGCCCGTCGCGCGCGCTCGCCAAATATGTCGACGGGGTCGCGACCAGGATCAAGGGGCTGGAGGTTCTGGCGATCCGCCGCCCCGACCGTTTCCAGCGCGGGGGCGATCACAGCCCGTCGCTCGACCTCGGCTATCCCGCGATCCGCTTTTCTGAAGCGACCGAGAATTATGATCGCGAGCATCAGGATCTGCGGACCGAAAATGGCCGCGTCTATGGCGACACGATCGACGCGATGGACTTCCCATATCTGGCGCGCGTGACCGACATCAATGTCGCCACGATCGCGGCCCTCGCCAACGCGCCGGCCGCGCCAGCCAATGCGACGATAGCCGGCGCGCTATCGAACGATACGACGGTGAAGTGGGATGCCGTGCCGGGCGCCGCCGGCTACCGCGTCTATTGGCGCCGCGCCGACGGGATGGACTGGACCGACCATCGCGATGTGAAGGGCGCTGCCGAGCTTTTCCTGAAGGACGTCAACATAGACGATACCTTCTTCGGCGTCTCGGCCCTCGCCGCCGATGGCAGCGAGAGCCTTATCAGCTTCTGCGCGGGCCAGCCGCGCAAGAATTAAAGCGCCGCAGCGCCGTCGACGATGACGATCTGACCGCTGACGTAAGACGCCTGGTTCGACGCGAGATAAGCGAACAGGTCGCCCGCTTCTTCCGGAGCCGCCGGACGGCCGGTGCGCAACCAGCTGACGACGCGGTTGAGCAGGTTGCACATCATCTGCTCAGGCGTCGTGACATCGAGACCCGCGCCCGGATCCGGCGGCAACATCGCCTTGAACTGCTCCATCGTCGCGGGAACCACAACGCTGATGCCCACGCCGTTGCAGCGGATATTGTGCGGAGCTTCCTCCGCCGCGACCTGACGGATCAGCGCCTCTACCGCACCCTTGGAGAAAGGCGAGATGCCATCGAAGTCGATGACGCGCTTGTTCGCGAAGGTGGTGCACAGAACGAAGCTGCCGCCACCCGCCTTGCGGAAATGCGGCACGACACGCTGGACGACGCGGAAGAAGGCGAGGCCATCGCCCTTGAAGAAGGTTTCGACCTCTTCGGTCGTGAAATCGGCGATGCGATTGAACGGCACCGGCGCGCCCGCGGGGATCAGGACGCTGTGGAGGCGACCAGCCTGTTCCTGTGCGAAAGCGATCGTCGCGTCGATCGAGGCATCGTCCTCCATATCCATCTGCCGCGCCCAGACCTTGAGCCCTTCGGCGCGCAGCTCGGCCTCGAGCGCGTCGGCGGCGTCCTTGTTGCTGCGATAGGTGAAGATGGTCGGCACGTCGGTCTGCGCCATGCGCCGAACGACGCCCTGCCCGACACGCCCCGTGCCGCCGCAAACGAGCGCGCAGCCTTCGGGGTAGGTCAATGTGATCGCCATTCGTCTCTCCTGTGTCGGGTCGGCTGTGATCGCCGATCCCCCATGCTCGTTGGACGTTACATCCTGTCGCAGATTTGGAAAGCGCGGCGGCGGATTTCTCCGCTGCTCCGGATCACTCCGCGTTTGCCAGCATCGGGCGCATCGCCGGATCGATCGATGTCCGGATCGCTCCGATCACGCCCCCATCGACCCGCAGGTCGCAACCGGTGATGAAGCTCGCGCCTTCCCCGCACAGGAACCAAGCCGCCTCGGCAATGTCGGCAACGGTGCCCCAGCGGCCGGCGGGGGTCATCGCAAGCATGCCGGCCGCGCTCGGATCCTCCACCTCACGGAGCCCCATCGGGGTGTGGATCAGCCCTGGCGAGATCGAGACGATTCGCGCGCCCTTCGCCGCCCAGCGGCCGGCCCGACGTTCGGCCATGTCGATCACCCTTCGCTTCGACACGCCATAGGCCATTGCCGACGCGCCGAAA
Source organism: Sphingomonas montanisoli (assembly GCF_008274695.1). GTDB lineage: Bacteria > Pseudomonadota > Alphaproteobacteria > Sphingomonadales > Sphingomonadaceae > Rhizorhabdus > Rhizorhabdus montanisoli. The sequence goes on from NZ_VTOU01000001.1 coordinate 1,055,135, forward strand.
TCGCTCGTCCCCGGTGCAGCGATCTTCGGGCGCAGCCGATCGATCAAAGCCGGGTCGACCGGGTCGGACAGCAAGGTATCGATCTCGATATTCGGCCCCATCAGATGCCCCGCGACCGACGCGATCAGCACCGTGACCGAACCGGGCGCCAGCGCGGGTTCGATCGCGCGGAGCAGCTTTTCGGTCGCGACCAGATTGACCCGGATGATGCGATCCCAGTCCGCGAGCTGGGGCGAAAGGCCGGCCGCGTGCAGCAGCGCGCCGAGGCCGCCTTCGCCGCCGGTCACGCTCACAAGTTCGGTCAGCAGCGCATCTTCGCCCAGATCACCGGGGAGCGCGGCGGCGACGGTATAGCCTTCGCCGCGCAGTTCCTCAGTGAACATGCGCAGCTTGTCAGCCGCCACGTCGGTCAGCACCAGGTCCATCGTCGCGCCGAAGCGTCGCGCCAGTGCGCGGCCCATGCCGCCGCTCGCTCCCGTGATAACTGCCTTGCGCCGAACAGAATTCCTCATGTCTCTCTCCCGATTTTTGCCAGCGGTAGCGCGGTTCGGAACGCGATGGTAGCGGTTGGCCAAAGACAGGAGGGGATGCGAGATGAGCTTCGAAGGCAAGGTCGCGATCGTGACGGGGGTGAAGCCGGGCAATATCGGCCAGGCGATCGCCGATGCGCTGGTCGCCAAGGGCGCGAAAATCGCCGTCGGCGCCACAAAGGATGAGAGCGGCAAGGCGGCCGTGGCTGCGATCGAGGCGGCGGGCGGCGAGGCGACCTATGGCATCGTCGACATCGCCTCGCTCGAAAGCTGCACCGCGCTGGCGGCGCTCGCGGCCGAACGCTTCGGGCGAATCGACTATCTGGTCAACAATGCCGCTCTGTTCGGCGGCATGTCGATGCAGTCGCTGCTCGATATCGACTGGGACGAACTCAAGCGGCTGATGGACATCAACCTGCTCGGCAGCCTCGCGATGACGCGCGCGGCGGTGCCCTACATGGAAAAGGCAGGCGGCGGCGCGATCGTGAACGTCAGTTCGTCGGCCGCGTGGATGGCGGGCGGGCATTACAGCGCCGCGAAGCTCGGCCTCAATTCGATCGCTTTGTCGCTGTCGAAACAGCTCGGCCCGCGCAACATCCGCATCAACACGCTCGCCCCCGGCATGACCGACACGCCCGCCTTCCGCGGCCAGACGCCGCAGGAATATGTCGACATGCTGATCGGCAACCAGGCCGTGAAGCGCATCGGCACACCCGAGGATCAGGCGAAGGCTGTGTTGTTCCTGCTGTCTGACGACGCATCCTTCATCACCGGATCGGTGATGTCGTGCGATGGCGGGCTGACGGCGCGGGTTTAGCCAAATCCTCCCCGGAACGGGGAGGTGTCGCCGAAGGCGACGGAGGGGGTTGGCCACAAGCGATTCCGCCCAGCCTCTCGCCCCCTCCACCGGCTTCGCCGGTCCCCCTCCCCGTCCCGGGGAGGATCAAGAAGTTACCGCGTCAGGTGGCTCGCCAGCAGCCAGGCGAGGCCGTTGATGTTCGGTTCGGGCGCGGTGCGGGCTTCGGGGTAGAGTTCGAGGGTGATGACGGTCGCCATCCGCTCCATCGCCACCATCAGCCCGGCCGCGATGTCGTAGCTTTCGGCGACGACCTTCCCGTCAGCCATCGCGTTGGGGATCTTGCGGGTGAAGGGTTCGGCGAGGCGCGCCGCCGATTCCAGCCGCATCTGCACGAAGCGGTCGTCGCCTTCGTCGGCCAGACGGTTTCGCGCGCGCAGCAAAGTGGCGTTGTCGCGCCAATATGCGAAGAATGCCTCGACATAAGCGCGGGCATGGACGAGCCGCTCGGCTTCCGGCCAGTCCGCCGTCAGGAGCGCGACGACGGGGTCGAAGCGTTCGTTGAGCGTTTCCATGGCCGCGAAGATCGCTTCGCCGACATCGGTGAAATAGAGATAGAAGGTCGGCGGCGAGATGCCCGCCTCCCGTGCGATCGCGGCAACCGGGGGCGCGATACCACGTGATTCCTTCAGCAGCGCCTCGGTTGCCTCTATCACGCGCTGCCGCGTTCCGTGGCCTTTGCGACCCAGCGCCTGGCCCGATTTGTTTACGGCATCGGCCGACTTCATCACATTCCTCGAATCGATTGCTGCCGCCCCTATAGCGCCGGAATCTTGTAACGGTCTGCCATTTTCCGGTGAGGAATCATTGCTCGCTCGCCTCTTGGCCCCCGGGACCGAAATGGTTTAGCGGTCTTAGCAATGGACCTTTACCTGCCCATTGCCGGCTTGTCGGTGAACATGCTGGTCATCGTCGGCCTCGGCGGGGTCGTCGGGCTGCTGTCGGGCATGTTCGGCGTGGGCGGCGGATTCCTGACGACGCCATTGCTGATCTTCTACGGCATCCCGCCCGCCGTCGCGGTCGCATCGTCGGCGACGCAGATCACGGGCGCCAGCGTATCGGGCGTGATCGCGCACGGGAAACGCGACGGGGTCGACTATCACATGGGCTGGGTGCTGGTGGCGGGTGGTGCGATTGGCTCGCTTGCGGGCGGCTGGCTGTTCCGGACTCTGCAGCGACTCGGGCAGATCGATACCGTCGTTGGCCTGCTCTATGTCGTCCTGCTGGGCAGCATCGGCATCATGATGGCACGCGAATCGATCGGCCTGCTCGTCAGCCAGTGGCGCGGTGCGGCGCCCCGTCCGGCGGCGCGACGACATCATCCGCTGATCGCCATTCTGCCCTTGCGCTGGCGCTTCTACAAATCGGGCCTCTACATCTCGCCGCTCGCCCCCGCTTTGCTCGGTTTCGCGACCGGCATGATGACGGTGCTGATGGGGGTGGGCGGCGGCTTCATCCTTGTTCCCGCGATGATCTACCTGCTCGGCATGTCGACGCGGGTGGTGGTCGGCACCTCGCTGTTCCAGATCCTGTTCGTGACCGCCGCGACCACGATGGTCCACGCGCTGACGACCCACGCCGTCGATATGGTGCTGGCCGCTCTGCTCCTGATCGGCAGTGTCACCGGTGCCCAGATCGGCGCGCGCTTCGCCCAGCGGATCAAGCCCGAATATCTGCGTCTCGCGCTCGCCTTCATCGTGCTGGTGGTGGCGATTCGGATGGGGCTCGGGTTGGGCTGGCGGCCGGCCGAAATCTATTCAATCGAGCCGCTGGCATGAAGCGCCGCCGGCTTCTCCCTCTGCTGACGATCGCGCCGATGCTGATGGGCGCGGAGCAACCCAAGCTGGTGCCCGATGTGTCGCAGCGGCAGATCGACATCATATACAGCTTCACCGGCGCCGAACTGCTGCTGTTCGGCGCGATCCTCTATCCGGGCGGCCGCGCGCCCACGAAGCCGCCCGAGATCGCAGTGGTCATAAAGGGACCGCCCGAGCCGGTGCTGGTGCGTGAAAAGGCGCGGATCGCGGGCATCTGGATCAACGCCGACAGCAACGCCTATCGATCGGTTCCCTCCTTTTACGCTCTGGCATCATCGAAGCCGATCGGCACGATCGTCCAGCCGCGCACTGCCGTCATTTACGAACTCGGCATCGACAATCTCCAGCTCTCGCCGTCGAGCGGGGGCGATCCGGCCGAGGCACGGCGGTTCGAGGAGGGCGTGGTCGATCTGAAGCGCCGTGGCGGATATTATTCGGAATCGGCGCACGGCGTGGAGATCAGCGAAGGCGTCCTCTATCGCGCGCGCATCGCCATCCCGGCACGCGTTCCGGTCGGACGATATACCGCCGAAACCTATCTGATTCAGGATGGGCGCGTGGTGGCGGCGGCGACGCGCGATATCGATATCGCCAAATCGGGTTTCGAGGCATTCGTGTCGCGCTGGTCCGAAAAACACGCGATCATCTACGGCCTGTTCGCGATCGCGCTATCGCTCACACTCGGCTGGATCGCCGGGCAGATTTCCGATCGCCTGAAACGCTGAATTAACGCCTGCGCGCATAAGCGGGCGGGATGAACGATTTCGTCGCGCACAGCAGCTTCGCCCCCACCAACGACAGCATCGCCATCGGTTCGATCGAGGCCGTTTCGGGATCAGTCGCGACGGCGCGGATCGATGCGGCCGCGATCGCGGCGGCGGGGCGGCATCCGGATGCGGTGACGGCCATGGCGGGCGAGGTCGGATCGCTGGTCCGAATCGGTGTCGGATCCCAGATCGTCGTTGCGGCGATCCAAGGGCTGCGCGCAGCGGACGGCGGCATCGTCGCCGACATCGACTTTCTGGGCGAAGGCAAGGCCGCACCCGATGGCGGCATCGTGGCATTCCGCCGTGGTGTCACCCGCTTCCCCCTGCCCGGCCACATCGTCTCACCGGTGTCGACCGTCGATATGGGCGCGATCTTCGGGACGGCGGGGGTACCCGACATTCGCGTCGGCACCGTCTATCCGACCGACGCCGTCCCCGCCGCGCTGCAGGTCGATGCACTGCTCGGCAAGCATTTCGCGCTGCTGGGATCTACGGGCACGGGCAAATCGACCGCGACCGCGCTGATCCTGCACCGCATCTGCCAGATGGCGCCGGCCGGCCATGTCGTGATGATCGATCCGCATGGCGAATATGGCGCGGCCTTCGGTGACGTCGGCGCGACCTTCGACGTCTCCAACCTCGCCATGCCCTATTGGCTGATGAACTTCGAAGAGCATTGCGAGGTGCTGCTGACCACCAGTGGCGCCGAGCGGCAGATGGATGCCGACATCCTGGCCAAATGCCTGCTCGCCGCGCGGCAGAAAAGCCGGATGGCCGAGGGGCTGACCCGCCTGACCGTCGACAGCCCCATCCCCTATGTCCTGTCGGAACTGACCGCGATCATCTCCGCCGAAATGGGCAAGCTCGACAAGGCGAACAACAGCGCGCCCTATCTGCGGCTCAGGACCAAGATCGACGAGATACGCAACGATCCGCGCTACACCTTCATGTTCTCCGGCATGCTTGTCGGCGACGCGATGAAGGCGTTCATCACCCGCATCTTCCGCCTGCCGGGCGACGGGCGGCCGATCTCGGTGATCGACGTGTCGGGCGTGCCGTCCGAGATTACGTCGGTCGTCGTATCGGTGCTGGCGCGGATGGTATTCGATTATGCCTTGTGGGCACGCGGCGTGGCCGAGCATCCGGTGCTGCTCGTTTGCGAGGAGGCGCATCGCTACATCCCCGCCGCCGATACCGGGCGGGGGCAGGCGGTGCGCAAGGTGCTCGAACGGATTGCCAAGGAAGGCCGCAAATATGGCGTGTCGCTGGGCCTGATCACCCAACGGCCGTCCGATCTGGCCGAGGGCGTGTTGAGCCAGTGTGGCACGATCATCGCGATGCGCCTCAACAACGATCGCGACCAGGCGTTCGTGAAGGCGGCAATGCCGGAAGGGTCGCGCGGCTTCCTCGAATCGATCCCTGCGCTACGCAATCGAGAGGCCATCGTGTGTGGCGAAGGCGTCGCGATCCCGATCCGCCTGCGCTTCGACGATCTGGAGGAAGCGCTGCGTCCCGCATCGAACGACCCGGTCTTCTCCGAACTGTGGCGGCGCACGGGCGGTGAGGACGAGGCGGTCGAAGCAGTGGTGAACCGCTGGCGCAGCCAGAGACGGTAATTCCGCGTCCTCAGAGCGTCGGCGCAGCGACTCGGTTGCACGCTCTCTCGAACCATGATTATACTGCGTTATAATCTTGGAGAGCCTGCCGTGAGCGACGACCCCTATATCCTGATCACCGCCGACACCCATGCCGGTGCCAACCATGCCACGTATCGCGAATATCTGGATCCCCAGTATCGCCAGCGGTTCGACGAGTGGCGCGGCGCGTACAAGAATCCGCAGACCGGGCATTACGGCACCAAGAAGCTCAAGAACTGGGATTTCGAAGTCCGCTCGCAGGATCAGAACAGCCAGGGCGTCGTCGGCGAGGTCATCTATCCCAACACGGTGCCGCCCTTCTGGAAAAAGCCACTGGTGATGCCGCCGGCCGCCGTGAAGCCCGAGGATTACGAACTCTATAACGCCGGCATTCGCGCTCATAACCGCTGGCTCGCCGATTTCTGCGCCGAGGATCCGGTACGGCGCGCGGGCATCGGCGTGTTCCTGCCCAACGACCTCGACGAAGCGGTCAAGGATATCGAGTTCATCGCCAAGGCCGGCCTGCGCGGCGGCGTGCTGCTGCCGCTGATCTCGCCCGACGCGACCTGGCTCAAGCGGCTCTACGATCCGGCATGGGAGCGCGTGTTCGCCGCGATCCAGGATCACGATCTGGTGATGAACCAGCATACCGGCGCGGGCATCCCCGATCACGGCACCTCGCTTGTCGGCCAGGCGGTGTGGATGTCGGAGGTCGGCTATTATGCGCAGGCGGGCTATCGCTACCTGCTGCTGTCGGGCGTGTTCGAACGCTATCCGAAGCTTAAATATATCCTGACCGAGTCCGGCTGCGCCTGGGCCGGCCCGATGCTCCAGCAGCTCGACGGCATCCACAAGAGCATCATGCGCGGGGTTTCCGGCGAGATCGTCTATGATCCGAAGGACTGGGTGCTCAAGAAGCTGCCCAGCGAATATGCCAAGGAGCATTGCTTCTACGGCGCCAGCTTCCCCAGCAAGGCTGAGCTCGACGGGATCGAAGCGGTCGGCGAAGACAACGTACTGTGGGGCAACGACTACCCCCATTATGAGGGTACCTATCCCTACACGCTGGAATCGCTGCGCCTCACCTTCGACGACATGAGCGAGACGCGGCGCCGCAAGGTGCTGGGCCTCAATGCGGCCAAGCTCTACAAGTTCGATCTCGAGGCACTCAAGCCGCTCGCGGCGAAATATGGCCCGACCAAGGAACAGGTCGATCAGCCGCTGCCGCACGATCAGATCCCCGAGGACACCTATTGCTACCTCTTCTCCAACATCCGCAACGCGCGGGCCGAGGCGGCGGAAAAGGCCAAGGCCGCCGAAGTCGCCTGACGGACAAATCGTTCATGCAGGAAAAAGGCGCCGCTGTATAAGCGGCGCCAATTCCTGTCGGGAGAATTGTGATGACCAAGCGGATGACGGCATTTGCCGCGGTGACGATGCTAAGCCTCGGCGCGCCGGTGCTCGCGCAGATGGGTGGCGGTGATCCGATGTCGATGCTGAAGGCGGCCGACACCAATGGCGACGGCGCGATCAGCAAGGCCGAATATCTCGCCTATCGCGGATCGCACTTCACCGAGATGGACGCCAACAAGGACGGCTTCCTGTCGAGCGCCGACGCCGCGAGCGACGAACGCGGCGGTCGCCGCATGGAGCGGATGATCGCGCAGGCCGATTTCGACAAGGACGGCAAGGTCAGCCGCGCGGAGTTCGACAGGGCGCCCGCGCCGATGTTCGATCGGCTCGACGCCAACAGCGACGGTACTGTCGACAAGGCCGAACTTGCCAAGGCGCGCGCGGAATTCGAAGCCCGTCGCGAAGAGCGCGGCAACTGAGCAAGCATTCGATCCTTTTCGTCTGCCTCGGCAATATCTGCCGGTCGCCGCTTGCCGAAGCCGCGTTTCGTGCGCGCGCGCAGGCGGCGGGGATCGACGTGACCATCGACAGCGCGGGCACGGGCGACTGGCATATCGGCCGACCGCCCGACGACCGCGCACAGGCCGTCGCGCAGACGAACGGGATCGATATTTCGGGCTATCGTGGACGCCAGATCGCGCCGGCGGATTTCCGTAACTTCAGCCACATCTTCGCCCTGGACGCGCAGAACCTTGCCGATCTTGCGCGCGTAGCTCCGGCCGATGGCACCGCCGAGGTGGCTCTGCTGCTCGATCTCGTGGGCGGAATGGAAGGAAAGTCCGTCGCCGACCCCTATTTCGGGGACGACGACGGCTTCGATACAACGTGGGATCAGGTCGATCGCGCAGCGCAGGCGCTGGTCGACCGGTTGAGCGCCTAGTTTCGGCCGAGCAGCAGCAGCACGAGCAGGATTACAACGACCACGCCAAGGATCCCCGACGGGCCATAACCCCAGCCGCTGCTATAACCCCATGTCGGCAGCGCGCCGACGAGGATCAGGATCAGGATCACGAGAAGCACGGTTCCGAGCATCGCAGACTCTCCACATTTTCTTGTCGGTACGAGAGAGAAACAGTCGGGAAACCGATCCTGTTCCGCAGCGGCGAGATCGGAGCGGCGCGATGCTACGGCTGCGTAACGCGTGAAATTCGCTGTTTATGCAGCTAATCGCTTCCGATTGCCCGCGACTGCTGCTTATAACGCAGCGCAGCAAAGCGAGGATTACGATGACGACGGTGCAACTCCGGCAATGAAGGCGGGGTCGGAGTGGAAATATGCGGCACTGCTCGCCGCAACGATGCTGCTGTCGTCATGCGGGAAGAAGGACGAACAGAAGCGTCCTACGCCCGAAGCCGGCTATATCGTCGTCAAGACGGAGTCGGTCGCGCTGCCTGTCGAATTGCCCGGTCGCACGTCCGCTTTCGAAACCTCCGAAGTCCGCCCGCAAATCTCCGGATTGATCCAGGCCCGCCTGTTCACCGAAGGCAGCATCGTCCGCGCGGGCGAAACGCTGTACCAGATCGACCCTCGCCTCTATCGCGCCGCGCTCAATCAGGCGAACGCCAACCTCGCCAACGCCCAGGCCAATCGCGAAGCGACTGCCACCCGCGCCAAGCGTCTCGAACCGCTCGCCAAGATCGAGGCGGTGTCGCAACAGGACTATACCGACGCCAGCGCCGCCGCGCGCCAGGCGGCCGCCACGGTCGAACAGAATCGGGCCGGCCTTGAAACTGCGCGCATCAACCTGGGATTCACCCGCGTTCCTGCGCCGATCACCGGGCGGGTCGGACGTTCGCTGTTCACCACAGGCGCGCTCGTCACGGCGAACCAGGCCGAGCCGCTGACCACGATCCAGCGGCTCGACCCGATCTTCGTCGATATCCAGCAGTCGGCGAGCGAATATCTGTCGCTGCGCCGCGCATTGACGAGCGGCGGCACGGCCACCCCTTCCTCGGCCGCGGTGAAGCTGAAGCTTGAGGATGGCAGCGAATATCCGGCAAGCGGGCGGCTTGAGTTCACCGAAGCGATGGTCGATCCGGCCACGGGCACGGTCACGCTGCGCGCGCGCTTCGCCAACCCCTCGGGCCTGCTGCTGCCGGGCATGTATGTCCGTGCGACCTTGAGCCAGGCGACTGCCACCAATGCGATCCTCGTACCGCAGCGCGGCCTCGCCCGCGATGCCAAGGGCGACGCCACCGTGATGCTGGTCGGCCCCGACAACAAGGCGGTTCAGAAGACCGTCACCGCCGGTCGCACCATCGGCGACAAATGGCTTGTCACCCAGGGGCTCAAGCCCGGCGACAAGCTGATCGTCGAGGGGCTAGGCAAGATCCGGCCCAAGCAGGACATCAAGCCGGTTCCCGCAGGCTCGCCGCCCGCTGGCGGCAAGAAGCAGGGTGATCGCAGCTAACCCATGCTGTCGCGCGTTTTCATCGATCGACCCATCTTCGCCTGGGTGCTCGCGATCATCGTGATGCTGCTTGGCGTCGGCGGCATTCTGACGCTGCCGGTCGAGCAATATCCCGACATCGCACCACCCACGGTCAACATCCGCGCCAGCTATCCGGGCGCGTCGGCGGAAATTATCGAATCGAGCGTCACTCAGATTATCGAACAGCAACTGACCGGGATTGACGGGCTGATCTATTTTCAGTCGACATCGAGTTCGTCGGGTTCGGTGAACGTCACCGTCACCTTCCAGAAAGGCACCGACCCCGACATTGCTCAGGTGCAGGTTCAGAACAAGGTGCAGCAGGCGCTGTCCCGCCTGCCTCAGCAGGTGCAGCAGCAGGGCCTGACCGTAACCAAGTCCAATTCGGACTTCCTGATGGTCGTCAGCATCTACGACACGACCGACCGGATCACGAGCCGCGATGTCAGTGACTATCTGGTGTCGAACCTGCAGGATCCGATCGGCCGTCTTCCCGGTGTTGGCGACGTCAACGTGTTCGGCGCGCAATATGCGATGCGCATCTGGCTCGACCCCAACCGGCTGGCGGCGGTGCAACTGACCCCTGCCGACGTGATTTCGGCGGTACAGGCCCAGAATACGCAGGTCGCGGCCGGCCAGATCGGTGGCCTGCCGTCGACCGAAGGCCAGATGCTCAACGCGATCGTCACCGCGAAATCGCGACTGACCAGTGTCGATCAGTTCAAGCGCATCGTCGTCAAAACGCAGGGCAACGGGTCGCGCGTGCTGCTGCAGGACGTTGCCCGGGTCGAACTGGGCAGCGAAAGCTATACCAACGTCAGCCGGCTGGACGGGCATCCCGGCGCGGGCATCGCGATCCAGCTCGCCCCCGGTTCGGATGCGCTCAAGACCGCCGAACTGGTGCGCAACTTCATGGACGATCGCGCATCGTCGCTGCCCGACGGCTTCGCCTACAAATTCCCCAACGACAGCACCCGCTTCATCAAGCTGTCGGTCGAGGACGTAATCATCACGCTGATCGAAGCGATCGTCCTGGTGGTCATCGTGATGTTCCTGTTCCTGCAGAGCTGGCGCGCGACCCTGATCCCCGCAATCGCGGTGCCGGTGGTGCTGCTGGGCACGTTCGGCGTGCTGGCGGCGGCGGGATTCTCGATCAACACGCTGACGCTGTTCGGCATGGTCCTGGCGATCGGCCTGCTCGTCGACGACGCGATCGTAGTGGTCGAAAATGTCGAGCGCGTGATGGAGGAGGAACCCGATCTCACCCCGCGCGAGGCGACCATCAAATCGATGGGTGAGATCAACATTGCGCTGATCGCGATTGCGCTGGTCCTGTCGGCGGTCTTCCTGCCGATGGCCTTTTTCGGCGGATCGACGGGCGTCATCTACAAGCAGTTCTCGATCACGATCGTCTCGTCGATGGTGCTGTCGGTGTTCGTGGCGCTGATCCTGTCGCCTGCGCTCGCCGCCACCCTGCTCAAGCGCCGCGACAAGGATGCGATCGCGCATGAGGCGGGTTGGGTCACCAAGGCCCATGAATATGGCGACCGCTTCAACGACTGGTTCAAGCGGACGACCGACCGTTATGTCGAGGGCGTCCAGAAGCTGTTCAACCATGTGACGGCGGCATTGCTGGTATTCGGGGCGCTCGTCGCATTGCTGATCGTCGTCTTCCTGAATCTGCCGACCAGCTTCCTGCCGGTCGAGGATCAGGGTATCGGTCAGCTTCAATATACGCTGCCGCCCGGCGCTACGCAGAGCCGCACGCTGGAGGCGGCGACGGCAGTCGAGCGCTACTTCCTGACCAAGGAAAGGAAGAACGTCGATACCATCTATATGGTGATCGGTTCGTCCAACCAGGGACAGGGTCAGAATACGGGCCGCGGCTTCATCTCGCTGGCCGACTGGGATGATCGCAAGGGCAAGGAAAACACGGTCGAAGCGATCACCAAGCGCGCGACCGCCGCCGTCGGACGCCAACTGCGCGACGTGCAGTTCAATGCACTGAGCCCGCCCGCGGTGCGTGGCCTCGGCCAGTCGAGCGGCTTCACCCTCGAACTGCTCAATTCGGGCGGTCTCAGCCGTGAAGACTTCAAGGCCCGCCGCGACGAACTGATCCAGGCCGCGAACAATGATCCGGCGCTGGCGCAGATCCGTCAGAACAATCTTGAGGACACCGCCACGATCGCGATCGATATCGATCAGGAAAAGGTCGGGGCGCTGGGCGTTTCGCAGGCGAGCGTCGACAATACCCTGTCGACGGCGTGGGGCGGCCAATATGTGAACGACTTCGTCGATCGCGGTCGTGTGAAGCGCGTCTATGTGCAGGGTGATGCGCCGTTCCGCTCGCGCCCCGAGGATATGAACGACTGGTTCGTGCGATCGACCACAGGGCAAATGGTGCCCTTCTCCGCCTTTGCGGATTTCCACTGGGCCCGAGCGCCCAACACGCTGGCGCGCTTCAACGGCGTCTCCAGCTACGAGGTCCAGGGACAGGCGGCCGAGGGCAAGAGCTCGGGCGACGCGATGAACCGCATCGCCGAGCTTGCGGCCGAAATCCCCGGCACCTCGATCGCCTGGGCGGGCCTTTCCTATCAGGAGCGGCTGTCGGGTGGCCAGGCGCCCTATCTTTACGCGCTGTCGCTGCTGGTCGTGTTCCTGTGCCTCGCGGCGCTTTACGAAAGCTGGTCGATCCCGATCGCGGTGATGCTGGTCATCCCGCTGGGCCTGGTCGGCGCGACGCTGGCGGTGCTGGCGCGCGGGTTGGAGAACGACATCTATTTCCAGGTCGGCCTGCTGACCACGATGGGCCTGTCCGCTAAGAATGCGATCCTGATCGTCGAGTTCGCCGAGCAGGCCGAGAAGCAGGGCAAGGCACCGCTCGAGGCCGCGCTGGAGGCCGCGCGCATCCGCCTGCGGCCGATCCTGATGACCAGCCTCGCCTTCATCTTCGGCGTGCTGCCGCTGGCGATCGCGAGCGGCGCGGGCGCCAAGAGTCGCGTCGCGATCGGCACCGCCGTGATCGGCGGCATGACGACTGCGACCTTCCTCGCGATTTTCTTCGTGCCCCTGTTCTTCGTCCTCATCCGCAAGCTGTTCCGCGGCCACGCGCAGGAGGCGAAGGCGTGAAGCGCCTATTCGCCCTGACCGCGGCGGCTCTGCTCGCAGGCTGTTCGATGGGCCCGAATCCCAAACGGCCCGAACCGATCATCCCGCGCAGTTGGCCGCAGGGCGACGCTTATCTGCGCCAGAGCGAGGCCACGCTGCCGAGCGTCGGTTATCGCGACATCCTGCGCGATCCCAAGCTGCAGGCGATCATCGAGCGCGCGCTGGTGGGCAATCAGGATCTTCGCGTGGCGATCGGCAATGTCGCGGTCGCGCGCGCCGAATATGGCGTCGCCTGGTCCGATATCTTCCCGCAGCTCAACGCCGCGGGCAACATAACCAAACGGCGCAACCCGGATAACAGCAGCGGCGCCAATATTGGCCAGGGCGGTGGCGGCGGCGTGCGCACCACCTATCAGGCGCAGGCGAGCGTGACATCTTGGGAGGTCGACCTGTTCGGCCGCCTCCAGAGCCTGTCCAACGCTGCGTTCGACCAATATCTGGGCACCGAAGCGGCGGCCCGCGCGGTGCGGCTGACGCTCGTGTCCGAAGTCGCCAATGCCTATCTTCAGCTCGCCGCCGACCGCAGCCTGCTGGCGATCGCGAAAGACACCGAGGCGAGCGCGAGCCGCAGCGTCGAGCTGACCAGCGCGCGGCTCAAGGGCGGGATCGCACCACGCACCGATCTGCGCCAGGCCGAAACCATCCTTGCGCAAGCCCGGTCGGACCAGGCACGCCAGATCACCGCCGTCGCGCAGGACAGGAACGCGCTCGAACTGCTCGTCGGCGGTCCCGTCGCCGATGCCGAGCTGCCGGGCGGGCTCGACGATGTCGACGGGCTGCTCGCCGAACTGCCCGCGGGACTGGATTCGGGCATATTGCTGCGCCGGCCCGATGTGGTGCAGGCCGAATATCAGCTCTACGCCGCCAATGCCCGGATCGGCGCGGCGCGCGCGGCCTTCTTCCCGCGCATCGCACTGACCGCGCTCACCGGCTTCACCAGCACCGCGCTGTCGTCGCTGTTTCAGGGCGACGCCTTTACCTGGTCGGTCGTACCTTCGGCGACGCTCCCGATCTTCGACTGGGGCGGCAACCTGAACAGCCTGCGTTCGGCCAAGGCGCAGCGCGACGTTGCTGTCGCCACCTATCAGCGCGCGATTCAGACCGCGTTCCGCGAAGTTTCGGACGCGCTCGCCCGCCGTGGCACGATCGATGGACAGCTCACCTCGGACCGCCAGCTCGAATCTGCCGCGCGCGACAATGCGTTTCTTTCCGATGCAAGCTATCGCGGTGGGATCGGGACGTACCTCACCGCGCTCGACGCGCAGCGCACGGCCTATGGTGCGCGCCGCACTCTGATCGCGACGCGGCTGGAAAAGGCGCGCAACCTCGTGACCCTCTATCAGACACTTGGCGGCGACCAGAGCGTCGATCGGCCCGCGACGGAACGCGCGCGATAGGCTAGCGTGCCCCGAAAGACACAAGGGGATGGCCTGCCATGACCGATATCGAGCGCCTGACCGGCACATGGAAGCTGACCGCCTGCGCGATCCGCTTTCCCGACGGGACGATCTATCGCCCCTATGGCACCGCGCCGATCGGCGTGATCCTCTACACGCCCGAACGCTGGATGTCGTGCCACATGGCATTCGGTGGCGAGGGCACGATCGGATCGTCTTATAGCAGCTATCACGGCCCCTTCACGATCGACGAAGCCGCGAAGGTGGTGACGCACCACGTCATCGGCGCGTTCGATCCGGCGATGGCCAACACCGATCAGCCGCGCGCCTACACATTCGACGGCAACACCCTGGTTCTGTCCGCCGGTATCGAGGAGCGGATCGTCGAGGTGACATGGACGCGCCACCCCGACGTCTAACGGCCTACTTCCGCTCGGCCGATCGCTGCATCAGGTAGAGGCGCGTCGCTTCGATCTCTTCCTCGGACAATTTGCCCTTGAAGCTGATCATCCCGTTCGGGACCAGCGCGCCGTCGATCAGGACCGCATCGAACGATGCCTTCTCCGCGATCAGCGGCGAGCGGCGCAGATCGGGCAGGATGCCGCCGTCGGCCGAGGGGCCGTGGCAGACCATGCAATTGTCGGCATAGGTCACGCGACCCTTATCGAGCACTTCGGCCGAAGCCTGCGGCATGGGCGCGCGGAAGTCTGGATATTCGATCGGCTGATAGGGCGGCAGCTTTGCCTTGCCGTCGAGCCGGAAGACCAGCAGCCGGCCGTTGCGCCGCCCTTGCTGCGGCGCGAGGATGCCCGACGAAATTGCGGAACCACCCAGGCCCGCCATCACCGCGACATATTGGACGCCCTTCACGGTGTAGGTGACGGGGCCAGCCATCACACCCGTGCCGACATCGCCCGAATCCCACAATTTCGCGCCATCATCCGCACCATAAGCGAGGAAATGACCGGTCGCCGTGCCCTGGAACAGCAGGTCGCTGGCGGTCACCAGAATGCCGCCATTGAAGTTGGTCGGATAATCGACGCGCCATTTCTGTTTGTTCGCGATCGGATCCCACGCGACCAGCGCGCCGGTCCGCGACGCCGCGACCTTCTTGATGATCGCGGGATCATCGGGAAGTTTGCCCGCGCCCAGATTGGTGCCCATGTTCCACGAGCCAGGGCGGAATTTGAACTCCTTCGCGGGCGACAGCGGCGACAGGCTGTTCTCGGTCGTCGGGATATAGGCCAGGCGCTGCTTGGGGCTGTAGGCCATCGGATACCAATTGTGCGCGCCGTTGGGCCCGGGCAGCAGCGGGAATGGCTTGTCGCTGTTGAACCAGCGCGCGCCCGGCGCCTCGATCGGCCGGCCCGTCGCCATGTCGACGCCCGTCGCCCAGGTCTGCTTCGAATAGGGCGTGGCCGAGATCGGCTTTCCCGTCTGCCGGTCGATCACATAGAAGAAGGCATTCTTCGGCGCGTGAAGGATGACCTTGCGATTGACGCCGTCGATCGGAAGATCGGCCAGGATGATCGACTGGGTTGAGGTATAGTCCCACGTGTCGCCCGGCGTTTCCTGATAGTGCCAGATATATTTGCCGGTGTCGGGATCGAGCGCGACGACCGATCCGATGAACAGGTTGTCGCCCTTCCCTTCCGATCGCACGCCCTGATTGTGGGGGCCGCCATTGCCGACGCCGATGTAGAGCCGGTTGAGATCGGCGTCATAGACGATCGAATCCCACACGGTCCCGCCGCCGCCCATCGTGTACCACTTGCCGAACCAGGTCTTGGTCGCCTCGGCCATCTGCGGATCGGATGCGGCGCCATCCGGGCCCTTCGCGGGATCGCCGGGGACGGTGTAGAAGCGCCAGACCTGCTTGCCGGTCGCCGCATCATAAGCGGTGACGTACCCGCGCACGCCATATTCGGCCCCGCCATTGCCGATGATCACCTTCCCGCGGACGACGCGCGGCGCGCCCGTAATCGTATAAGGCTTGGTCGGATCGGTGGTCTGGACCGACCAGAGCTGCTTGCCGGTACGCCGATCGAGCGCGATCAGGCGGCCGTCGATCGTGCCGACGAACAGACGATCGCCATCGACCGCGGCGCCACGATTGACGACGTCGCAGCACGCATCGAAGCCACGCCCACCCGGCACCTTGGGATCGAAGAACCAGATTTGCTTACCGGTGACGGCGTCGAACGCGCCGACCTTGCTCCACGCGGTCGTGACGTAGAGCCGGTCGCCGACGACGATCGGGGTCGATTCCTGGCCGCGATCGGTATCGAACTCGTGAAACCAGGCAAGGCCGAGGCGCGAGACGTTCGTCTTGTCGATGGCGGTCAGCGGCGAATAGCGATCCTCGCCGGCGTTGAACCCGTGCATCGGCCAGCCGATGTCGCTGCCCGCGCCCATCTTCGCCGTGGCCACCGCCCCCATTGCGAGTCCCGTCGCGACCATGCCCGCCAGAACCCCGCGCCCGATCCGCTGCATCGCCGTCCCCTCGTCCCTGCCGGCGCTTGTTGATCCGGCGCCGATTGTCCTGTGCATAGCCTGCCGCGACACCCTGACAAGCACACGCCTTTGCTCCCGAACGCCAAATTGTCGCCAGGCGCGACTTCGCTATGGTGGGCGCGACACCCGAGGAGCTTTGATGGAACCGCTGCAACTGTTCGAACTGATGATCGCGATGCTGCTCGCGATCATCGCGCTCCACTATGGCGCACACCGGCTGGGTCTGCCGCCCGCAGTTGCGCTGCTGACGGGAGGCGCGCTGCTCGCCTTCCTGCCCGGCCTGCCGGTGATCGAACTCAATTCCGAACTGGTGCTGGTGATCTTCCTGCCGCCGTTGCTGATGGACGGCGCATGGTTCATCGCGCTGGGCCATCTCAAGCGGCACATGATCGGTATCCTCTCGCTCGCGGTCGGCGCGGTCGTATTCACCACTGCGGTCGTCGCGATCGTCACCCACGCCTTGTTCCCCGCCCTTCCATGGGCAGCGTGCGCGGCGCTGGGCGCGATCGTCTCGCCGCCCGACGCGGTATCGGCCCGCGCGGTTCTCCAGCGCGTGACCTTGCCGCGACGCCTGTCGATCCTGCTCGAAGGCGAAAGCCTGCTTAACGACGCCGCCGGCCTCGTCCTCTTCCGCTTCGCAATCGCGGCGGGGCTGACCGGCGCGTTCAGCGCCGGTGAGGCGATCGGCGGTTTCCTGCTGCTCGCGGCGGGCGGTCTTGCGGTCGGCGCGGCCGTGGGCGCCGCCTGGGTGCTGCTCGTCCGGCGGCTGGGCGATGATTATCTGATGATAGCCTCGTCGATCCTTGTCCCCTGGGCAGCCTATCTCCTCGCCGAGACCGCGCATGTCTCGGGCGTGCTCGCGACGGTGGCAACCGGGTTGATCTGCGGCTGGTATCAGCATGTCGTCTTCCCCGCATCGGTGCGGATGCGCGGCACCTCCTTCTGGGCGGTGATGATCTTCCTGATGGAAGCGTCGGTGTTCATGTTGATCGGATCGTCGCTGCGCGGGGTGATCGATCGCGTCGGCGGTGTCGACGTGGTGGTGGCGCAGATGGCGGGCCCGGTCCTGCTGATCCTCCTCGCACTCACCGCTTCGCGCTTTGCGTGGATGTATGGTTCGGACGCGATAATCGCGCTCGTGCGGCGCCTGGGCATCCGCCGCTACACCGCCGTCGGCGCGCGCGGATCGACCGTTATCGCCTGGGCCGGCATGCGCGGCGTGGTGACGCTGGCGGTGGCGCTCAGCGTGCCGCAGGATTTCCCGGGCCGCGATCTGATGCTCGTCACCGCCTTCGCGGTCATCCTGGGCACCGTGCTGATCCAAGGAACGACCTTGGGCTGGCTGATCCGCAAGCTCAAACCCGCCGAAAGCGAAGACGATCGCCCCCGGCTCTCGCTCAGTCAGGCCGAAGCGTCGATCAGCCGGGCCCAGGTCGCGATGTTGGAGGAACGCGCCTATGACGCCAACGGCAAGCTGATCCACCCCCGCCTGCTCGACAGCTATCAGCGCCGCGCATCGATGACCGATCGCTATGTCGAGCAGGAAGCGGAGATGCGATCGGGCCTCGTCGCCCATTTCGACATGGTCCTCGAACTGGTCGCGGTTGGCCGTACCGAACTGATCCGCCTCCACCGCGCCGGCGACATCGACGAGGAGACTCTCCACGACCTCGAGCGCGATCTCGACCTCGAGGAACTGAGCGCTCACGCGCAGAAAAGTTAAAAAAGGAAAAGTACGACACTTTCTTTGCGGCTCCGTTTCAACGGCGACGTCTTCCTATCGAGGGGTTTCGGGGGGAACGACGTTGGGCTGGAAGGCGTGGAGCATATCTGCGGTGCTGGGTGCGTTGGTGTCATCGGGGGCTTCGGCCGCAACGGACGCGGCTGATCCGACAGCGTTGCAGGGGCCGACGGTTGGGATCGATCCGCACTGGGCGATGGCCGGTCGCAACCAGCTCTGGCACAGCTATCGCGCATCGTCCGTAGGGGCGAGCCGGGTGCAGCGGCTGACGACGCTCACCGACATATCGTCGCTCGGCATCGTCCTGTTCACGATCGAGCGGCAGGCAAACCTGGGGCGCAAGGCGGACCGCCTCGGCGCGCGGCGCGAGCGGGAATCGCATTCGTCGATGCTCGTCACCTATGCGACCCCGTTCGAGGATGCGGGTCGGCTCTGGGTTTCGGCGGGGCTGAGCGCGCAGCGCAAACGGCTGATGACCGCGATCGTCGGCGGCCATGTCATGAAGACCGGCGAGGCGAGCATCTCCGCCGGCTGGGTGCAGGACGATCATTGGCAGCTGAGCGCACGCTACCTGATCGATCAGCTGTCGAGCCGCCATGCCAATTGGCGCCGCGCGATCGAGCTTTCGGCCGGTGCGCGAGCCAGCGGCAGCAGCATGGTCGCGGGCATTTCGTACAGCCCCGACTTCCAGAATGCCGTGGCCCCCCGCGTCGGCATCGCCGCGCGACGCGATCGGATCGCAAGCGGCGATGCGCAGGTGATGACGATGTCCGGCCGCGACCGTTCGAGCATCGCACTCTCCTTCAGCACGGGATTCTGACGATGATCCGCCCTGCGCCGCCGCGTTCGTCGCGCTCCCTCGCCCTGGTGCTTCTGCTCCTGGTCGCCGTGGCGATCATGTTCACTGTGCGCCCTGCGCGCGGCGGCACCCCCAATCTGAACAGCGCGATCCCGATCGATCATCCGCTGTCGGTGATGACCTACAATGTCGAAGGATTGCCCTTCCCGGCGCGGATCGGGCGTAGCAGATCGCTTGCCGCGATCGGCGAGCGGCTGCGTGAGTTGCGTAGCGTCGGGCGCCAGCCCCACATCGTGTTGCTGCAGGAAGCATTCTCCGAAGACGCCGCGAAGATCGGCGCGCTGGGCGGCTATCGCTATATTGCGGACGGGCCGTCGCGCGATCTGGCCGGCGCGCTGCCACGGACCGCCGCCGATATCGCCTTCGCGAACGAGGCGAGCCAGCTGAAGGGTGAGGCCGACGGCAAGTGGACCGGCAGCGGGCTGCGCATCCTGTCCGACTATCCGATCGTGGGCGTCAGGCGCATAGCCTTCCCCGCCTTTGCGTGCGGAGGCTTCGACTGCCTCGCCAACAAGGGCGCGGTCATGGCGCTGATCAAGGTACCCGCCCTTTCCGCGCCGGTCGCGGTGGTCGATACCCACCTCAATTCGCGCTACGCCGCTGGCGTCTCGTTCGATCGGTCGCTCTACGCCTATCATCGCCAAGTCGACGCGCTCAGCGCCTTCCTGAAGGCCAATTATGTTTCGGGCGCACCGCTGATCGTCGCGGGCGACTTCAATATCGGCAAGGACAAGGCGCGCGCCGCTTATGTCGAACAGGCGGCCACGCGCTGGTGGAACGGCGCCGGTCAGACCGTGCTTCCCGACGCGATGCATGCCTGCGCCGCCGATGATGCGTGCGCGGCGGGCCTTTCGGACGATGCGCGTTATTCGATGAAGCGCCGTCGCGACTGGCAGTTCCTGGGCCATGGCGGCGGGATCGCATTCGACACCCGCCAGATCGCGACCCCCTTCGGCCATGAAGCCGACGGCACGATGCTGTCCGATCATGTCGGCTATATCGCTTATTATGACTGGCGGCGCCCTACGCTTGCGGGCCCACACACCTGATGCAGATGCGGCGTATGACTATGAAGGATCGTCGCTGGTATCGCCATGCCCCGCAGCGCGCGCGAACCACGATGGAGCGGCCGTTGCGGATCGGTATCGTACTGCATGATTTCGCGCTGGGCGGGACCGAGCGGATCGCGGTGCGCCTGGCGGTGGCCTGGGTCGAGGCCGGCGCGCGGGTGACGATCTTCTGCGGATCGATGAACGGGCCACTGATCGGGCTTCTGCACCATTCGGTCGAGGTGATCAGCGCCAAGCCGGCGATTCCCCGGGGACCGGGATCGCGCCGCAAGCTGGGCAAGGCCGCCGCGGCATTCTGGTCACGGCAACCGGTCGATGCGCTGTTCGTCCCCGGTAACTTCCACTGGGAAACGGTGCCGGCGACCGCCGCTCTTCCCGCCGAGATCCGCCCGGCGATCATCGCGCAGGTCAGCGCCTCGCTCGACAAGCCGCAGCGCGGGCGACTGCGCCAATGGGGCTTCGGCCTGCGCATGCGTCGCTTGCTGCAGGGGGCCGACGCGATCGTCGCGCTGTTCGATCAGGCGCGCGATGCCGCCGATCGGATCGCCGGCGGGCGCCGCGCCACGACGATCGCCCTGCCCGCACTGGCTGACGATGTCACATCGCCGCGCCCGATCCCATCCAACCGAACGATCATGGCGGCGGGACGGCTGGTCCCCGAAAAGGGCTTCGCCGACCTGATCGACGCCTTCGCTTTACTCGACGATCACGACGCCAGGCTGGTGATCGTCGGCGACGGCCCCGATCGCAAGGTGCTGATCGATCGGGCCGCCGCGCGCGGTGTGAGCGATCGCCTGATCCTGCCCGGCTATGTCGCCGATATTCGTCCCTGGCTGGATGATGCGCGGCTGTTCGTGCTGTCGTCGCATTTCGAAGGTTATCCGGCGGTGATGGTCGAAGCGCTGGCTGCTGGCCGTCCCGTCATTGCCACCCGTTGCACCGCGGCTGCCGCGCCGCTGATCGAAGGATCGGGCAGCGGCGCGGTCGTGCCGATCGGCGATCCGGCGGCCATGGCGCGCGCGATCGCGGCGCAACTCAAGGCACCTGATCCCGACCCGCGGATGCTGGCGGACTGCGTCGCTCACCACCGGATCGGCCCGGTCGCCGAAGCCTATATGGCATTGTTCGAACAGGCTTCGGCCGCACGGAAGATTGTAATCTAAGATCATGCGTATCGCTTATGTCATCAACTCCGTCGAAGGCGGGGGCGCGGCCCTGCCTGTACCGTCGATCGCCGAAGTCCTCCGCCGCACGGGCGCCGAAGTCCGGCTGTTCGCGCTCACATGCCGCGATGGCCGCGCCCTGCCCGCCATGGCTAATGTCGGGCTCGAAACGATCGTACGCGGCGGCGGCGAGAAGGATCATGGCGCGGCCCTCGCCTGGCTCGATCGGCAGATCGCCGAATGGCAACCGAGCCATTTATGGACCTCACTGACCCGCGCGACCCTGCTCGGCCAGATCGCAGGGCTCAGGCGCCGCATACCCGTCGTCAGCTGGCAGCATGCCGCTTATCTCAAGCCCGCCAACCGCCGCCTGCTACGCACGACCCAGCGGCTGTCGCGGTTGTGGATCGGCGATTCCGATCGCGTGACGCAACTGAGCGCCGAACGGCTGGGGATCGGCCAGGAACGGCTGGTCACCTGGCCGATCTTCCGCGCAGATCCCGCCGCACCGCTGGCGCGGGTCTGGAGCCCGGGGGAGACGGTGCGGATCGGCACGCTCGGCCGGCTCCATCCGGTCAAAGGCTATGACGTGCTGATCGATGCACTCGCACGGCTGAAGGACCACCCCGTCTCGCACGAACTGATCATCGGTGGCGACGGCGGCGAGCGTGCGGCTCTGGAAACGGCAGTACGCGCGGCGGGCCTCTCCAATGTCCGGTTTGCGGGCTATGTCGGCGATCCGCGCGGCTTCCTCGCCGATATCCACCTCTATGCGCAGCCGTCTCGGTCCGAAGGCTTCTGCGTTGCCGCACATGAGGCGATGCAGGCCGGGCTGCCCGTCGTCGCAAGCGCGGTCGGCGAGATGCCCAACAGCATCGCCGAAGGGCAGACTGGCTGGACCGCCTTTCCGGGGGATGCGGATGCGCTGACGAAGGCGCTGCGTACCGCTCTTTCCCGTCCCGAACGGTTCGCACCGATGGGAATGGCCGGGCGTACCCGCGTCCTCGACCGTTTCGGTCCGGAGAATTTCGAAGCGATCGGCCGCTCGATCGTCGAGCGAATGGCGAGCTTCTAGGCGCGCACCCGGCGGAGGAGCTTTTTCGTCTCGCGCGCAATCTCGATCGACAGGCCATGCGCCGATAGCTCGGTGCGCTTCGCGTCGATCAACGTCACCGGTCCCGCCGCGGCCAGCGTGTGCAGCCCTTCGACATAAGGCGCGAAGTCGGCCGGCGCGCGGATCGGCAGGCACGCCTCCGCCTCGAAGCGGTCGGGGGTGAGGATCGGGATCGCGAGCGGGCGGATCGCGCCGCCATAGGTCGCCGAACAATCCTGCACCGGCAGAACCACCTGCCCGTCGAGCAGGAACGGCGTGCCGCCCGGGCGCGAACTGGTGATGTCGACACGCACCGGGTTCATCGGGTGCGGGCGCCACGGCCCGGTCAGCTTCTCGGCGAAGGCGACGTGAAGCGCGCTCATCTTGTCGGGCTCGCGGCTGGCCGATGTGTAGAACAGCCACCACAGGCCTTCGTGGAACAACGGCGTCGCATCGACGGGCACATGATCGAGGACGATCTCATGTGCCGGCTCCCAGCGGAACGGGAAGTCGACCGCGCGGTACAGCGTCAGCCTGTTGGAACGATGCGCCTCGGGCAGCATCCACGTCTCGCCATCGGCTTCGAACACGAATGGATAGGACAGATGCCACGGCTCCTCGATCACCATCCGTCGATCGATCAGCGTGAAGTCGTGGTCATAGACCAGCACCTCGATCGCGCCGACGCGGACGCGATAGTCGTAAGTCTCGACGAACAGATACAGCTTGTCGTCGCGCCACAGGCCGAAGGGATCGGCGATGAACCGGAACGACCCCATCGGCGGCAGCCAGCTTATGTCGAAACCCTCGACCGTGCCGCGCGCCACGATCTGATCGATCGTCGCCGACACGATCGCCGGCCGCCAGATGTCCTTGCGCAATCCCATCGATCAGGCCGCGATGCCGCCCTGACGCCGGCGAAGCGGCACGACATTGGGCGCAATCGCAGGCTGCGGATCGAATATCGGCATCGGCGCGGCGGGCGCGAGCACGCCGACGATCGCACGCGCGGCGCGATCGGCCGAACGCTCGGCGGTCAGCTCGAAGCTGCGCTGGAACAGTTCGCGCTGGATCGGGCGATAGCGATCGTGGCTGCGCACCGCGCGATCGAGCGCCGCGCCCAGATTAGTGGGATCGGCGATCACCTCCCCCGCCTGCCAATGCGCATAGTTTGGATTGCCGCGCCAGTCGGCGCCGTGCGTATCGAGGAACAGGCACGGCTTGGGGGTGTGCAGGAATTCGTAGATCTGGCTGCTGACGTCGCCCAGATAGATATCGGCCGCCGCCGTATAGGTCATGTCGGTCGACGCGCTGCTGCCCAGGTCGATGTGGATGTTGGGCGCATCGTAGAAGCGCCGGTCGATCCGACCCGGCCGATCGATGCGCAACTTGTCGATCGTCACCACGAAGCTGCGGTGGAACAGCATCACGTGCGGCGCGAAGATCAGATTGTAGCGATCGTCCTTCAGGAAATGTTCAAGCACCTGACGGCCATGTTCGAACCACGACGAGAGATGCGGCGACGGATGCGGATTGTAGAGCACCGTCGGCTTGCCATTGTCCTGGAACGGCAGCTTCTGCGGGCGTTCGGGCAGCAGATCGAACTTGGGATAGCCGACCTGGCTCATCCGATCGGGCGCAACGCCCGCATCGCGGATAAGTCGCTCGCGGATCTTGCTGCCCGACACCAGCACATGATCGAAGCCCGCGCTCGCCTTGTTGAAGCCGATCGCGCGATCGCCCGCGCCGTGGCGGGTGTGGATGATCCTGAGATCATCGAGGCCGTAGCGGCTCTTGAGCAGCAGCGAGGTCTTTTCGGCGACGACCAGCGCATCGAGGCTGCGGAAGAAATCGAGATTGTCGCGGTAGATCGCGATCTTCGAAACCGGCAGCACCGCTTCCAAATGCTTCGCCGCAAAGCGGGTCATCGCGCTGCGCAGGCCAAGCTCCACTACATCGACACGATCACCGATCCGCGCCGCGAGCCGCTTCACCTCGGCGGTGAGGCGCGCGTTGGTCGTCGCGATGACGACCTCGACCGCGGGATGGTTCCGGCGCATCGCAAGCGCGACGGGCAACGAGTGGGCGACCTGGTGAACCTGGTCGTGATTGAACAGAAAGCCGATCCTCATATCGGCAAGACGTCGCCGTCCGAATCCACCCGTAAGACATTTTTAGGACAAAGCAGGCCGTTCCCAAGAGGGTGCAATTGGCGGCGCACCCCCTTATGCAATCGATCATGCCGCCGGCCGACGACACGAATCCCGACATGACAGGCGCCGCGCCGCAATCGGGCGTGCGTCGCGTGATCGGGAACCTGCTCCACCTGTTGGGGGGCAAGGCGATCGCGGGGATCGTCAGCATCATCTACCTGATCATCGTCACACACAGTCTGGGCGCGCGCGATTACGGCGTGCTGATCCTCGTCAACGCTTATGCGGTGTTCATGGGCAGTGTGGTCGCCTTCTCCGGCTATCACGGCGTCGTGCGCTATGGATCGCAGGCGCTGGAGGCCGGCGATATCGACGGCATGGCGCGGATCGTGCGCTTCATGGCGGTAGTGGAGCTTGGGTTCGGTGTGGTCGCGCTAGTTCTGGCGGCGCTGATCGTGCCTTTCGTCGGGCCACGCCTGGGTTGGTCGGACGACGCGATGATGCTCGCTATACCCTACAGCCTCGCCGTCCTCGCCACCGTCCGCGCGACACCGCAGGGCATCCTGCAGATCGCCGGCCGCTTTGACCTGATCGGGCTGCATCAGGCGATATCGCCAATAGTGCGGCTGATGGGTGCAGCGATCGTCTGGGCAATGAGCGGCGGGCTGGCTGGGTTCATCACCGTGTGGCTGATCGCATCGCTGGTCGAAGGCGTGGCGATGTGGTGGCTGGGCATGATCGCGTGGAGGAAGCTGGCCGACGGGCGCCGGCTGACCGGCCCCTGGCGCGGCGTGCTGCGTGAACGCGGCGGCTTCGGGCGCTTCATCCTGCTCACAAATTTCGACATCACGCTGCGCGAACTGGCGCCCAATCTCGCGCCCCTGACGGTCGGCTGGGTTCTGGGGCCGACGGCGGCGGGGCTGCTCGGGCTCGCCCAACGCGCCTCGGCATTGCTCCAGCAGCCCGCGACCCTGTTGTCGCAGGCGAGCTATGCGGTGCTGGCGGATCAGGTCGCCAAGCGCCAGTTCGCTTTGCTGCGCCACACCGTGTGGCGCAGCGCGGCCATTGCGGGCGCGGTGGCGGTGCCGATCGTGGCGGTGCTGGGGCTGCTGGGCGATCGGCTGCTCGTCCTGCTCGGCGGGCACAGCTTCACCGGCGGGACCACGCTGCTGATCCTCGTCGCGATCGGCCGGCTCACCGCTCTCGCCGCCACGCCGATCGCCGCAGGGCTGACCGCGCTCGGCCATCCGCAGCGATCGATGGCGGTCGCGCTGATTACCAACCTCGCGCTCTATCCGGCGCTGCCCGCCTTGCTGTGGTGGATCGGGGTCGACGGCGCGGGCTGGCACGGCCTGATCCAGAATGCGGTCGCGCTCGTCATTGTCGCGCTCTTTTTCACGCAGGATGTCAAAAGGGCATCATGAGCGACTCAGGGCTTCGCGGTGTCTTCCTGACCGAACGGCCGATGCTGCTGCGGCTGTTGACCGCGCGGCTGGGCAGTCGCGACGATGCCGAGGACGTGCTGCAGGATCTGTGGCTGAAGCTGGAGACGCTGCCGTCCGGTCCCGTAGCGCAGCCCGCCGCCTATCTGTTCCGCATGGCCAACAACCTCGCGTTCGACCGTCGTCGCTCTGCTGCGCGCCACGCCGTTCGCGACACCGAATGGCTGTCGGTGCAGTCGACAGCGGAAGAGATGCCGACGCTGGAGGATGACCTGATCGCCCGCCAGCGGCTGCGCCAGATCGAGGCCGCGATCGACGCTCTGCCCGAAAGGACCGCGCGCGTATTTCGCCTGTTCCGTTTCGAAGGTCGCCAGCAAAAGGCGATCGCGGCCGAATTGGGCCTCAGCCTCAGTTCGGTCGAGAAGCTGCTGCAACAGGGATACCGCTCCATTCACGACGCCTTAAGAAAAAATAGTACGGCTCCCGCCCTGCCGCGACGTCATGTTGATGAGGAGGACCGTCGGTCTTGACTGTGGGTTCAGAGGATATCGTCGATCAGGCCATTGCCTGGCACCTGCGTCTGGCGGATGCTGGCGCCGAGGAATGGCGTGGTTTCGTCGAATGGTTGGAGGCCGACGAAGCGCATCGTACGGCCTATGATCAGGTGACGATGGACGATGCACTGATCGCGCCGTCGCTCGACCTCGGAAAGCCGCCGGTTGCCGCCAACGACGCCGCGCCGCCGCGCCGCTTTGGGCGTTGGGCGGGTCTGGGCGGGGGTGCCGCCGCCGCCGCGCTGGCTGTCGCAATGCTGCTGCCCGAGACGCAGGCGGTCGCGTCCTACACGGTCGAGACGAAGCCCGGCGAAACCCGCACCGTCAAGCTCGACGACGGCACGACCATCGAGATGAATGGCGGCACGAAGATGAGCTTCCGCCAGGGCGACGCGCGCTTTGCCGCGCTCAAAGCCGGCGAAGCGACCTTCCACGTCCGCCACGATGCCGATCATCCTTTCGAGCTTCAATCGGGCCGCTACGCGATCCGCGATCTGGGCACCGTGTTTAACGTGACCCGAGAGGGCAAGAGACTGGGCGTCGAGGTTGCGGAGGGTTCGGTCGCGTTCGAACCGAATCGGCAGAACGTCACGCTGACCCCCGGTATGGCGCTCTCCGCGCACGAGGACCTGGCCGAACCGAAACTCGATCGAATCGCAGCGCACAGCGTGGGCGGATGGCGGCGCGGCGTCGTCAGCTTCCGCAGCGCGCCGATCGAAACCGTGGCGAATGCGGTGGCACGTTCGACCGGGGCTCATCTGAAAGTCGAACCTTCGCTGGCCAACCGGACCTTCACCGGCACGATCCACTTGACCGGAGAGCAAGGACGACTGATCCCCCGCGTTGCGACGCTGGTCGGTGCCGATTGGCGGCGCGAGGGGGACAATTGGATGCTGACGACCAAGGGTGATGAAAGCCGCTAGGCTTGCGGCTGCCGCACTGCTTTTGATCACTGCCATCCCTTCGGTCGCCTGGGGAAGCGACCGCCGGGACATCGAGATCGCGGCCGGGCCGCTCGATATCGCTATAGCGCGGCTGGCGCAGCTGACGGGTGTCGACATCGGCACGACCGATCCCGCCGTCGCGCTCGCGCGCAGCCCGGCCGTCCACGGCCGCCTTTCGCCGCACGCCGCACTCGGTCGGATGCTGCAAGGCACCGGCTATCGCGCTGTCAGAATCGACCCGACCAGCTTCCGGATCGAACGCGCGCCGGTGCGAGCACGCGCGAAGCCCCGCCCGATCCAGTCTGCGCCGGAAACCGAACCAGCCGCCGAAACCATCCTGGTCGTCGCCAGCAAGCGCGACGCGCCGCTCCTGCGGTATCCCGGCAGCATCGCGGTGATCCAGCCCAAGGCGGGCGACATGCTGGGTGCGGGCGATCGGCGCGACGTGCATTCGATCGCCGACAGCCTGCCCATCCTGCAGAGCACCGAATTGGGCAGCGGCCGCAACAAGCTGTTCATCCGCGGCATCGCCGACAGCAGCTTCGTCGGCCCCACCCGATCGACGGCATCGGTCTATCTCGGCGAAACGCAGCTTGGCTATAACGGCGCCGACCCCAATCTGAACCTCTACGACGTGCAGCGGATCGAGATCCTGGAAGGACCGCAGGGCGCGCTCTACGGCGCCGGAT
Organism: Sphingomonas montanisoli; assembly: GCF_008274695.1. Lineage (GTDB taxonomy): Bacteria > Pseudomonadota > Alphaproteobacteria > Sphingomonadales > Sphingomonadaceae > Rhizorhabdus > Rhizorhabdus montanisoli. The sequence continues at coordinate 1,083,373 of NZ_VTOU01000001.1, forward strand.
CGATCGGTGGGATCGTGCGGATCGTACCCCATGATCCGGCACTCGATCGCATCGCGGCAGGCGTACTGGCATCGGCGAGCGCCACGCAGGACGGCGCCAACGGACATGAGCTGGCGGCGATGGTGAACGTGCCGCTGGTGAACGACATGATCGCGATCCGGCTCGTCGGCTATCAGACTCGCGACGGCGGGTTCATCGACGACAGCAAGCGAGCCCTGCGCAACATCAACCGCCAGCGCACGCGTGGCGGGCGGGCGGCGCTGCGCTTCGCTCCCGGTGACGGATGGACGATCGATCTCGGCGCCGTCGCGCAGGAAAACAAGGCGATCGACAGCCAATACACGATGCGCGGCATGCCGGCGCTGACCCGCGCATCGACGATCGCCCAGCCGTTCGAGGGCGATTTCAGCCTGGGCCAGATCGTGATCCGCAAGAGCTGGGACAGCGGGCTGCAACTGGTGAGCGCGACCGCGAAGGTGCGCCATCATTCGGACGACCGCTTCGACGCAACCAGCCTGCGCCCCACAACGCCGCTCGCTTATGACAGCCACGATCGCAACCGCATGACGACGCACGAGACGCGGCTGTCCCGTTCGCTGTCCAACGGGAATAGCTGGCTGATCGGCGTCGGCTATATCGACGACGACGATCGGATCGAGCGGGAACTCGGCCAGCCCGGGCGGCCACAGGACATCACCGGCGTCACCAATCGAGCGCGCGACACATCGATCTTCGGCGAAGTGACGATCGCATTGACCCCCGCGTTATCGATCGCCGGCGGCGGGCGGCTTACGCGCACCCGCACCGACAGCGATCCGACCTTCGTGCGACGCGGCACCGCCTTCATCCGTGGGCGCAAGAGCATCCGCTACAGCCCGATGGCGGCGGCGTCCTACGCGCTCTCCCCACGGTTCGCCTTGTTCGCGCGCTACGGATCAGGCTTCCGCACGGGCGGGCTGGCGGTCGCGCCGGGGATCGGGCGGGTCGCCAACTTCACCCCCGACAGCATCCGTGTGGCTGAGGCCGGATTGAGGCTGGATCGCGACGGCGTGACCGGCCTGTCCGCCACCGCCACCCTGTCTTATGCGCGCTGGAAGCAGATCCAGGCCGATCTCGTGGACAGGTTCGGCTTTCCCTATTCGACCAATATCGGCAACGGCCGCATCCGCGGATTCGAGGCGACGGCGGATTGGGTGCCGATGCGCGGGCTGAACCTCGGCGGATCGATCTTCCTCAACCATAGCAGCCTGCACGACCCGATCCTCGCGCTCACCCCGCAAAAGGGCGACGAACTGGCGGATACGCCGCGCGCCAACGGCAGTGCGCGTGCATCCTATCAGTGGGGCGATCCCTCGACCTCGCAATGGCATGTGCGCGGGACGGCCGCTTATGTCGGGCGCTCCTATGTCGGCTTCGGCCCGATGCTCAACATCATGCAGGGCAACTATGCGACGTTCGGCGCGGGTGCGGGGTGGCAGCGCGGGAAGTTAAGCGTGATGCTCGATATCGACAATATCGCCAACAGCCACGCAAACCGCTTCTCGCTCGGCAACCCCTTCGGCGTCGGCAACCGCAATCAGATGACCCCGCTGCGCCCCCGCACCGCCAAGCTGACGGTCGCGAGGGACTTTTAGTTCGGCTTTACCCGGTATTTGTCGAACCACGCGAGGATCGCCGCCGCCTTGGCCGCCGACTGCGACGGGCGGCCGGCAAGCAGATGATGGTTCGCCCCCGGCACCTTGACCAGCGCGGTCGGCACGCCCCGGATCTGAAGCGCGGCATAATATTGCTCCGCCTCGCTGACCGGGGTCCGATAGTCCTGGCTGCCGACGACCACCAGCGTCGGCGTCGTCACGTTGCCGACGAGGCTGAGCGGCGAGCGGTTCCAATAGGACATGGGATCTTCCCACGGCTTCTTGTCGAACCAGTAGCGCGAGGTGAAGGTGGTGCCGTCCATCGTCAGCGCCTCGCTCGTCCAGTTGATCACCGGCTTCTGCGTCGCCGCCGCCTTGAAGCGGTTGGTCTTGCCGACGATCCATGAGGTGAGCACGCCGCCGCCCGATCCACCCGTGACGAACAGATTGTCGGGGTCTGCGGTCCCTTCGGCGATCGCGGCGTCCACCGCGGCGATCAGGTCGTCATAGTCGGTGCCCGGATAGGCGCGGTCGATCAGGTTGGCGAATTGCTCGCCATAAGACGTGCTGCCGCGCGGATTGATGTAGAGCACCGCATAGCCATGCGCGGCATAAAGCTGATCGTCGGTCGAGAAGGTCGGCGCATAGGCCGCATTGGGCCCACCGTGGATTTCGAGGATCAGCGGCACGCGCTGCCCCGGCTGACGCCCCGGTGGCGTCACCAGCCACGCATCGATCGCGCGTCCGTCGGGCGCCGTGACGGGCAGCTTGGTGACCGGCGCCATCGCCTTGGCCGCCATCCACCCCTGATTGAGCTGGGTCAGCTGGCGCGATCCCCCGCCCGCAACCACCTTCACGTCTGCGGGGCGCAGCGCGCCGCCCCCTGTGTAGGCGATTGTCCCGCCGGTCGAGACCGTGAACGACCCGCCCGTATAGGGCCGGTCGAAATCCTCGCCCGGAACCACATCGTCGACCACCGGCCGGATCGCGGCATCCAGCCCGACACGGGCGATCTTGCGCAGGCCATGATCGTCATAAGAGATGACGAGGCCGCCATTGCCCGCCCAGTGCATCTCGTTGACGCTGCGATCGAGTTTCGCGGTCAACGAACGCGCGCCACTGCCGTCGATATTGGCGATATACAGCTGGGCGTTCTCGTAACTGCGGTTATGGTCATCGAAGCCGAGATAGGCGACGCGGCGACCGTCGGGCGAAACCAGCGGCTCCTGGTCCGGGCCCTTACGGGTGGTGATCTGCTTCAGCGCGCCGCTGGCGACGTCAAGCGTGAAGAGTTCGCTGTTCTTCCCCTCGCGCTCCCAATCGGCGCTGCGGTTCGCGCTGAACAGGATCGAACGGCTGTCGGGCGTCCAACTGAGCGGGCCGCCATCGTTGAAATCGCCGAAGGTGAGCTGGCGCGGACTGCCGCCATCGGCGGGCACGACGAAGATGTGCCGATAGCCCGGCTTCACATAGCCGCCGTCGTCGCTGCGATAGGTCACGCGATCGATGATCTCGAGTGGCTCGGCCCACTTTGCGCCTTCGGGCTTGTCGGGCGCCTTGCCCAGCTTCAGCCCCTCGCCCGGAACGCGCATCAGATAGGCGATCGAGCGACCATCGGGCGACCAGGCGAGCGCACCCGGGCTCTGCGGCAGGCCAGTGACCTTGGCGGTGGCGCCGCTATCGAGCCACAGAACGTGAAGCTGTGGCGCGCCTTCGCCATTGCCTGCGACATAGGCCAGCCGCCGGCCATCGGGCGACCAGCGCGGCGATGAAGCGGAGCCACCACCCGCTGCGAGCGGACGCTGGTGCCCGGTCTTCACGTCGATCAGCCAGATGCTCGGCCGCATGCTGTCGGTCATGATGTCCGCGGACTGGCGGACATAGGCGATCTGCGTGCCGTCGGGGCTGATCTCGGGTTCGGTCGCGCCTTCGAGGCTGAAGAGGTCGCGCCCGGTAAAGGCGCGCTCGGGCCCATCCTGCGCGGCGGTAGCGGGCGAAAGGGCGGATGCGCCCAGGAAGAGGGCGAGAAGGAGCCGGGATTTCATGAGCGCTTCCCCTGTTTTTTGAAGGTGTTGCGCCGACTATAGATAGGGCGCGCAGCCACCTCAATCCTCCCCCCATCAGGGGGAGGACCTAAGGGGTTCAGAACTTGAAACCGACCTCGACACCGTAGGTCCGGCCGCGTTCGACGCCGCGGACGAGCTGGGCGATGTTGGCGCCGTAGCCCGTATATTTCTCGTTCAGCAGGTTGGCGCCGAAGGCCGAGATGCCGATCGTGCCGTTGCTCACGGGGAGGTCGGCGATGCCGAGCCGGCCGTCGACCAGCCAATAACCCGATGCGGTGTTGAACTGGTCAACCGCTGCACGCTGCCCGTTGGTGTCGAGCACCGCGAGCGGGCCGAGCTGGGTCTTGCTGCGATAGCTGGCGTCGAGCCGCGCGATCGGGTGCGCGCCGCTGCCGAACTCCGGCCCCTTATAGCCTATCGACGCGCGGCCGGTCCATTTCGAGTTGAACGGCGGCCGCGCGATCGCCGCGACATCGACCCCGCCCAGCACATAGCGCAGATATTTGAAGTCGGTGTAGGCCATGTTGCCGCTGAGGGTCAGGCCGCGCACCGGCACGAACTCGATCTCCGCCTCGGCGCCCTTGATCCGCGCCTTGCCCGCATTGGCGATGATCGAGACGCCGTTGGCGAACACCTGCGTCTGCAGATCCTTGTAATCGTTCTGATAGACCGAGAAATTGGCGCGCAGGCGATTGTCGAGCAGCTTGGCCTTGAGGCCGAGTTCATAGGCGGTCAGATCCTCGGGATCGAACCGTGCGCCGGCATAGATGCCGCCCGACACATAGGCCGTGCTGACCTTGGCATAGGCCATGATCTCGTCGGTCGGCCGCCAGGTCGCGATCCCCGCCCAGTTGATCCGATCGAAGGTCGCGCGGAAATTGCCGACACCGATCGCGCCCTGCTGCGCACCCGACAGCTGGAAGATGTTGGTCCGCCGATCGTCGAGCGAATAGCGTATGCCACCGGTCAGATCGAACTGGTCGGTCACGTGCCAGGTGCCCTGCGCGTAGAAGGCCCAGGCATCGTTATCGGTGCTGAGCCGCGTGATCGGCGGCACCGGCGAGATCGGCGTGAACACGTTGTTCGTGAACGACGCGAGCGATGCCAGGAAGTTGGTCGTCGGGTTCTGTTCGTGGAAGTAGAAGACGCCCGCGATCAGGTTGAACGCATCGGTGGTGATCGTCGCCTGGCTTTCCTGGCTCCACTGCTTCTGGTGGTTTTCATAGACGTTGAACAACGAGAAGAAGTGGTCGTTCGGCCCCGGCCGGTTCGCCGGATTGGTGATCGCGGCGGCGTTCCCGGTGACGAGACCCAGCAACTGCGCGCGACTGAACAGCAGGCCACCCGACGCGGCGAGATCGAAGCTGGACGGCGACTGATCGAGCTTGCGGAACGACGTGATGCTCTTCAGCGACAGCCAGTCGGTCGCTTCGGCCTGAAGCGTCAGGCTGTGGCCCTGCGTCTTGATATGATCGACGCTGCTGGCGTTGGCGACGGCATCGAGCGGGGTCGTCGAGACGTTGGTGATGCCGCCGTAGAGCGGCTGGAGCGCGAGGATCGGCGCAACGAGGCGGCCGAGCGTGTCCGTCGGCAGCACACCATAGCTCTGCTGCACCCGGCCGACCGAGCGGCTGTCGGTATAGTCGAAGCGATAGTCCGCCTGCACCGCGCCGAAATCGCCCCGCACGCTTAGCAGCGCGCCGTCGACATTGCGCCCGCCGAGCCGGTTGGCCGCCTTGATCTTGCCGAACTTGGGCACCACGGCCGAAATGTCGAAGCTCTGCCCGCCGATCAGGTTGCGGACGTCACCCTTGATGTCGTCATGCAGGTAGGAGATCCGGACCGAGAACGGGCCGAACTGCGGCAGATCGAGCGACACCTTCGCGCGCTTCGCATCATAATTGCCGTAGGAAACCGTGCCGCGCACGCCGAACTCGCCGGTCGGCGCGGCGGTGACGAGGCTGATCGCGCCACCGGTCGCGTTGCGGCCGAACAGGGTGCCCTGCGGACCGCGCAGCACCTCGACCCGGTCAAGCTCGGCGACTTCGAACACCGAACCGACAACACGGCCGATGTAAACGCCGTCGACATAGATGCCGACCTTGGGATCGACCGCGACGATCGTACTGCCCGAATTGATGCCGCGGATCGCGACGGTGGGGACGGTCTGGCGACCCTGCGTCACGATCTGGAGACCCGGCGCGAGGACAGAGAGATTTCGGATGCTGGTGATGCGCAGATCGGTCAGCTGCGCGTTGGTGACGGCGGTGACGGCGACGGGCACCTTCTGCAGGCTTTCCTCGCGCCTCTGCGCGGTGACGACGATGTCCTGCAGCCCTTCCGCCTGATCCGCCTCGGCCGCCGGCGCCGTCGTCGTCGTCGTCGTCGTCGTCGTCGTGGATTGCGCCAGCGCCGGTGTGGCGGCCAGAATCGAAATGCCCGCAAAAAGCGGGGCGATAGATGCCCTCATTACCCTCTCCCATAGTCATGGCCCGATCCAGATCTCGTGCTGGTTTCAGGCTTCGGCCGCGGATTGCTGGTTCCCGCATCACGAAACGGCAACGCGCATCGCGGACTTTTCCGGGGTTCCGGATTGTCTAGCTTTCACCGATAGTTAGGCGCTCCACTATATTATATATACGCCATAAGAAAATTATTGATCCAGACGAGGCACTTAGGTGGATTCGCGGGACAGAGGAGAGGCAGCATGAGACTCGGATTCCTGATCAAAGGCGGTACGGTCGTCGACGGCACCGGCGCCCCAGCCTATCGCGCGGACGTCCGCGTCACCGACGACGTGATCTCGGAAATCGGCCAAAATCTGGAACGGCGCGGGCGCGAACAGGTGATCGACGCGACCGGCTGCTATGTAGCCCCCGGCTTCATGGAAACGCACAACCATTTCGATGCGCCGATGTGGTGGCTACCGTCGATGGAGCCGATGCCAGGCTATGGCGTGACCACCTCGATCAACGGCAATTGCGGCTTCGGCGCAGCGCCGGTCAGCGACGATCCGAACGTGCGGCTGGAGGCGGTGAAGATCTTTTCCTTCTTCGAGGATATTCCCGAAAAGCCCTTCATGGATCGCCTGCCGTGGGATTGGACGACGTGGGGCGAATATCGCAGCTCGATCGAACGCAACCTGAAGCTGCCGCTCAACTTCGCCTCCTATTGCGGCCATATCCCGCTGCGCCTGACCGTGATGGGCCTCGAGGCCTGGGACCGCGCGGCCACGCCGGACGAGATCGCCAAGATGGCCGAGTTGCTCGATGAGGCACTCGCCGCCGGCGCAATCGGGCTGTCGACCAACTATCTCGACAATGACGGCAAGGATCGCCGCATCGTCACCAAGCTGGCCGACGATGCAGAGATGAACGCTCTGTTCGACGTGCTCGAACGCTATCCCGGCCGCGTGTTCCAGGTGATCGTCGACTGGGTGATGCGCGTCGATGCGCCCGCCACGATGGACCGCTTCGTGCGCCTGCTGCGCGGCCGCAACATCCGCACCCAATTCACCGGCGCTGTGCCGACGCTGGCCTATCAGGACAAGATCGTCGCCCCCGCGATCGAGATGCACGAGGCGCGCAAGGCCGAGGGTCTCGATATCTGGGCCGGCTATCATCACGTCGCGTCGACCGTGCTGATCGGCTTCATGAACTCGCTCGTCTGGGCGCAGATCAACAATTATGTCTGGAACGAGATCATCGACGAGCGCGACGAGCAGAAGAAGCTCGACATGCTCGCCGATCCCACCTGGCGCGCTCGTGCCCGCGAAAGCTGGAACAGCGTGCGCGACGTATCGCGCGCCAAACATGCCGACGCCTTCGAACTGTTCGACAGTGAAACCAATGCCGGGCCGACGGGCATCCTGCTCAGCCAGTTCATGAAGGACCGCGGCTACGACCATCCCTCGGACGCGCTGGCCGACTGGGTGATCGAGAACGGCGTCCATTCCAACCTGCGTATGGAGGAAGCACCCAAGCACAAGGACGCCTTGCCCTATATGTTCGCCGACGACCTCGCGATCGGTAACCTCTCGGACGCGGGGGCACACGGCAAGATGTTCTGCGGTGCCGGCGACAACGTCCTGCTGCTCACCCGCCATGTCCGCGACAGCCAGGATCTGACGATCGAACAGGCGGTGCACCTGCTCACTGGGCGGATCGCCGACTTCTTCAACCTGCTGCCCGAACGCGGCACGCTGCATGTCGGCAAGAAGGCGGACGTGACGGTGTTCAACCTCGACGAGATCGAGCGGCGCCCCGAATATAAGCGCTTCGACGTTCCCGATGGCGAAGGCGGCGTCACCTATCGCTACAGCCGCGAGGCGGCGCCGATGCGCCTCACCCTGGTCAATGGCGAGGCGACCTTCGTGCGCGGCGAGTTCACCGGCAAGTTTCCGGGTGAGGTGGTCACCGCCGCATCGACCGTCCCACCCCTGGCGCAAGCAGCGGAGTGATCGACATGGCGACCGCAAAACCCATCGAAAACGCCGCCAACGATGCCGAGCCGGCCCGCAAGCGCGGCGGGATGACGCCGGCCGAGATCGCTTACATGCGACAGGGTATCGAGCCCGTCGCCGGCAGCGTCCCGATGTCGACCTCGCGCTTCCTCAACAGCCCCTTGTTCGTCCACGCCTATAGCCAGTTGTCGCTGCGCCGGCTGGGCGACGATGTGCCCACCACCTACGACATTCCGGACATGTCGCGCGGGATCGACGACGTGACCGACTATGCCGACTGGGCGCAGCAGGTCGCGATCGAGAAGGCTGAGAATCCGGTCTTCGCCGACTGGCTGAACCAGCGTCGCTCGACCCGCTATAACCCGCATGAGATGGCGCAGTATGCGGCGGGCACGCTGGGGGCGACGATCCGCGATTTCATGCTCAAGTCGGGCTTCGACATCGAGTTCATGGACAAGGGCGTAACCCCCGCGAACGACCTGCAATATCTGATGAAGCGGTCGAGCGAGTGCCACGACATCCAGCATATGGTGTCCGGCTTCGGCCCCAATATCGCCGGCGAACATGCGCTGATCATGATGAACGTGACCGGCAATGCCGGGTTCTTCCGGCCCGAACTGGCCGCCTATCTCTCGCGCTCGCCGTACTTCCTCGCTTCGGCGAACCTGATGCGCAGCGGCCTGCATTATTCGGCGGGCATGCCGCGCCTGCTGGAGGCGACCGAACTCGGCATCGCGGCCGGCCGTGGGCTCAAGAAGCCGCTGCATATCGTCAACTGGGAAGAGTATCTCGACTGGCAGCTCGACGACATCGCCGCCGATCTGGGCTTTACGCGCGGACCGGGCGACCTGTGGGGCGACGCCGATCAAAGCCTGCTCGGCTAAGCTTGTGGGGTCATGCCGGGAGCCCTAGTGTCGCCCGGCATGACCCGTAACGCCCCCGCCGCCGTCGATCCCGGCCCCGAACCCGAAAAGCGCCGGCGGACCGCGCAGCGCGGGCGCCCGAAGATCCTCGATCACGACAGGATCATCGCCGCCGCGCTGGATATGCTGACCGATCAGGGGCTGGCCAGCTTCACGCTGCACAAGCTCGCGCTGCGGCTCAACGTGTCGGTGATGACGCTCTACACCTACTTCCCCAGCCGCGACGCGCTGCTCAACGAGGTCGCGAGCACGATCTTCAGCAGCTTCGAAGCGCCGGCGCCCGGCCTCGTCTGGCGCGAGGCGATGACCGCGTGGCTCCACGAATTGCGCCGCCTGCTGGATCGCTATCCGGTCGGCCTCTATTTGATCAAGCTGGAGGGAGAAGTCTCGCCGTCGTGGATCGGCGTGCTGACCCCGCTGGTGCGCGTGCTCGCCAATATGGGGCTGAGCGACCACGAGATTTTCGTCACGTCGAACTGGATCACGCGCGTCAGCCTGTCTCTGCTGATGGCGCGCGGCGCACTGCCCGAAGAGGGCACGTCGGTCCGCGACTTCGCAGCCCCGCTCGCCGATATGTCCGACGAGGACCGCGCGCTGATCGTCGCGGTCTCGATGTCCGATCCGGGAATGGACGCGGCGGACGAGATCTACGATCTGGGCGTCCGCAACATCATCCTCGGGCTTGAGGATATGCTGCGCGGCTGATCGTCAGTCGACGTCCAGCAACTGCTTTCCGCGATTCTCGCCGCTGAACAGGCGCAGCAGCGTCGCCGGGATATTGGCGAAACCGGTCTGGATGTCGTGGCGGAACACGATCTGCCCCTCGGCCACCCAGCCCGCCAGTTCGGCCATGATGCCAGGCACCGCCGCGCCATGATCCATGACGATGAAGCCTTCCATCCGCAGCCGCGCGGTGATGACCTTCATCATGTTGCGCGGGCCGGGGCGCGGCTCGGCATCGTTGTAGGTTGCGATGGCACCGCACAAAGCGATCCGACCATGATCCGCCATATGCGCGATCCCGGCTTCGAGCTGATTGCCGCCGACATTGTCGAAGAACAGGTCGATGCCTTTGGGAAACAGCTCGCCCAGCCGCCGGTCGAGATCCTCTGCGCGATAATCGATCACCTCCGCGATCCCGCACGCGCTACGCAGCCAGCCGACCTTCTCGGCGCCACCCGCGACACCGACGACATGCGCCCCCCTGATACGCGCGATCTGCGCCGCGACGCTGCCGACCGCACCCGCCGCGCCTGTTACCAGCACATTATCGTCGGGCTTAAGGCCACCTACCCGGCACAGCCCAACATAAGCCGTCAGTCCACTGCCGCCCATCACGCCCAGCGCAATGGCTGGCGATACGCCTTCGGGCAACAGCGTGATCGGCCGCTCGCCGGCGCGATTGACGACCGCATAATCCTGCCAGCCCAGCAACCCTATCACGAGTCGACCGACCGGAAAGGCGGGATCGGCGGACTCGACGATTTCCGCGACCGCAGACGCCCGCATCGGCGCGCCGATCGCGACGGGCGGCAGGTAGCTCGGCACATCGTCGACCCAGCCGCGCATTGCCGGATCGAAGCTGAACATCGCCGATCGAACGAGGATCTCCCCCGCGCCGAGATCGGGCGTCGGCCGCGCCGTTTCGACATAAGCGAAGTCATCCTCGCGCACCGCGCCGCGCGGGCGGCGCGCGAGCACCCACTGGCGGTTGATCGCGTCGGTCACCATCGCCTTGTCCTCAGGTCGCGGGGGTCAGCGCCAGTTCAGGCTTGGTCGGGAAGATACGCGGCGCGAGCAGCAGGAGCGCGGCGATGACGGCAGCAGCGGCGAAGCTGACAAACATCACGCGGTAGCTGCCGGTGCGATCGAACACTTCCCCGCCGAAGCGGAGGAATACTGCGGCCAGCGCGGCGGTGAGCGGCGTCATCAGACCGCGCACCGTCCCCAGCGAGATCGTCCCGAAGCGATCCGCGACCAGCGCGTAATAAAGCGGGGCACCCGTGCCGCTCGCCATGCCGATCAGCACGCAGATCGCCAACAGAACGCCATAGCTATGATCGATCAACAGCGTGGCGTTGGCGATGGCAAGCAGCGTGAAGCAGCTCGCGAGCAGCGTCGATCGATCGAAATAGTCGGCAACGACGGCGAGCGTGAGCTTGCTGGCCACCGCCGTTATCCCCATGACCGACAGCAGGCTGGTCGCCTGCACAATGGTGAGCCCGCCGTCGGTCGCCAGCGGAACGAGCGAGACGCCGAGCGTCTGCATGATCGCAAGCCCGATGCCCGCGCCAATGCCGATCAGCCAGAAATGCGGGTTGGTCAGGATGTCGCGCACCGTGAGCCGCACGCCCAGCGCGGGCGCCCCGGCGACGGCGACGGACGGCTTGCCGGGCTCGACCTCGTCAGGGTTGGGCCGATCGCGGACGATCATCGCGAGCGCGCACACCACGACGGCGATGCCGATACCCGACAGAACCAGCGCATGACGCCAACCATATTGCGCGATCAGATGGCCGATCACCGGAATGACGGTCAGGTTCGACAGCGACATACCCATCGCGGCCAGCGCCAGCACGCGGCCGCGCTGCTTGGTGAACCAGCGCGCCAGCAGCACCGTGACGGTCAGCGTGCCCGCGCCCACCGTTCCCGCCGCCAGCGGCAGGACGATGACGAAGGCGTCGAGCATCAGATTGTCGGACAGGCCCAGCAGCGCCATGCATCCACCCAGCACGATGCCACTGACGATCATGATCGGCCGCAACGGAAAGCGATCGATCAGCCGCCCCACCACCAAAGCGGTCAGCGCCATGCCGACGTTGAACAGGATCATGCCGGTGTTCATCGTCGCGCGCGACAAATCGAACTCGGCTGCGACCGGCTTCACATACAGCCCGTAAGCGGCCGAGCCCGTTCCTATCACAGCCATGTAGATCAGGATGCAGGCGGCAACGAGGTACCAGCCATAATAGATCTTTTTCATCGCCATCGGGCCTCTCTGATTCTGTTTTTCAGATCTGACAGTCTGATTTGCAGAAAGCTTATACCGGTTGGGGTATGGACGAGAAGCTTGCCGTGCGTTGTCCGGACTTGCGGATTTCGGCTAAGCGGCGGTCAGCCAGTACGGGCCTCGCCCCGCCTGCCGCATATGGAAGCGATAGCCGCGCGCGATGAGTTCGCTGTAGGTCATGATCCGGTCGAAGCGGCTGTCGAGGACGAAAGTGGACGGCCCCTGCCCCCGCCGCGCGCCATCCAGCGTGAGAACGACGTGATAATCACCGCGTTCGGTCCAGGCCGTCGCCAGCCGCACCGCCTCCACCGGCCAGCCCTTACCGAGCAGATCTGCGCGCATCGCAAGCGCGATATCCTCGCAATCGCCGGTCTTGCCAGCCGTTTCCCACTGCTCCCGACGATCATGGCGCCGCATGACGTGGGCGACGCTTGATAACGCGCCTTCGAGTTCGCGCCAGCGCCTGTCGTCGAGCGCGACCGGCCCGCACCCCGGATCGCCAGCATGGCGGCCACAATAGCCGAGCCAACCGGCGGGCGGCATCGTGATCCCGCCGGTCCGCATCGTCGCGGATTGGGCAGACGGCATGGCGCAACCGAGCAGCAGCCACAGGATCGCGCCCCACAGCAGGCTGTTGATCGCGACGATCATCAGAATGCGCGCGCGAAACGCGGGGCGACGCGGCAACATAGGAACGGATTCAGCGGGAAGGAGTGAAGCGCACTCGGGCGCCTCGACAACGTCGATGGACATGAAAGCAACTCATTGACAGGAAACTAAGCGGGCCAAAGCGACCTGCCCGCCCCCGAGCCGCGCGATGTAGCGGTCGAGCGCGGGGGACAGGTTGAACCAGCCCGGACAGATGCGGTCGCGCGCGAACATCAGCGCCAGCTCCGCCTCGCGCTGCGGCCCGCCCGTCTCGATCGCGGCAAGGCGTATCGGGAAGGGACAGGCCGCCTCGATCTCGCTCGCGCGGACGCGCGGATCGGGCGTGGCGCTCATGCGGACAAGCGCGAAAACATCGGAGCGGAGGAAGCAGATGCTGCTCGATGGAGCGTCATCCGGGGATGAACGATATGCCACGGCCGGCTTTCTTGGGGTGCGTAGAGGGAAAACCGGCCGTGGCCCGGCGTGTCAGAAATCCATCGACACGCCGAAGCGGACCTGGCGCGGCGCCTGATAGCTGGTCACCCTGCCATAATTGGGATCGGGGTTGCCGCCGTCGTCCTCGCCATATTCGCGAAGATCGAGCTTCGACTTCCAGTTGAAGACGTTGAACACGTCGGCGCGTAGCTGGAACGATTTTAGCCCAGCGATCTTGACGGTGTAGGACAGCGACAGATCGATCTGCTTCAGCCAGTCGCTTTCCAGCGCCTTGCCGCGACCGACAAGCCGGCCGTTGCAATACCAGGACGCCGACGTGTCGGTAGCCGCGCGGCCCGCGCCGCCCAGCGCCTCGTCATAAACGCCGATACAACCGAACTTGCGCGGGCTCTGTAGCCGCGCGAAGCCGCCGAGCTGAATCTGATCGGTCACCGCATAGGCGCCGTAGAGCTTGAAGGTGTGGCGGCGGTGGTTCGGCAGATAGCCATTGGCGCCGTCCATCCAGCCGGGCTCGTCGAAGTCCTGCGTCAGTCCGGTATCGTCCTGCCCGTTGTCGGACTTCACCCCGCCTTCGTAATTGCCCTTCAGGCTCGACCAGACATAGCTGCCCGAAAGCTGCCAGGTGCCATCCCAGGTACGATCGAAATTGGCCTCTGCCGCCCAATATTTGCGCTTGGCCTTGGGCAGATCGACGATCGCGGCGGGGATGGTGATCTGGGTCAGCTGACCGTTGCCGGTCAGATCAACATTGATGATCGCGTCCTTGCCCGGATTGAGCAGTACATAGCCGCCCGATCCGTACGATGCCGGCACCGCATTCGGGTTACACCCGGGCATATTCTGCGTCGCGCAGAAATTGGCGATCGTATAGCCGAGGTCGGTATCCTCGAGCACGCTCTTGAGGTTGCGGTGGGTGAGGTTCAGGCCCACGCGCCACCGTTCGCCGATCCGCTGATCCACGCCGATCATGAACTCGTCGAGATATTGCGGCTTAAGGTTCTGCGAGGTCAGCGTGCGCGGATCGGAGCCCGCACTATCGGACAGGACCTGGAAGCTGACCTCCCGGCCCAGCGTCGGCAGGCGGGTGGCGGGATCGACCCCGTTCAGGATGTTGAAGGCGCGCGTGAAATATTCGTTGCCCGCCATCCGAATGTTCGTGTTGGCGGCGACCGGCAGGTAATAGCGGCCGAAGAATCCCGACAACTTGGTCCTCTTGTCCCCGAACAGATCGTAGGTCGCGCCCAGGCGTGGCGCCCACTGATTCTTGAGCTTGGTGAACACCTCGCCCGAGGCGGTGCGGTTTTCGAAGGTCTCGTTGCGGACGCCCAGGCTCAGGTTGACCCGGTCGTTCACGTCCCAATTGTCCTGCAGGTAGAAGGCGGTGTTCTGCGCCTTGAACGCGCCGGCGCGGTCGAGATACTGGACGCGGACATAATCGGTGTTCGCCGGGATCAACCCATTGAGCGCGCCCGTGGCCCCCGCCCGCAGATAGCGATAGGAAACGCCGCCCGAATAGGTGGTCGACACGCGCGAGGACAGATCCTCGCGGTCGACGCCGAAGCGGATGTGATGTTCGCCCAGCAGGTGGGCCAAGATGTCGACGTCGGCGCGATAGAGTTCGCGACGATCCGCACCGCTGTCGAGCGTCGCATCGGGATGGCCCGCAATTTGCACCGCCGTGCCCGAACGCTGATCGACGATATAGGGCTGCGTGCTCGACGATGTCTGATCCGCATCGGTGCGACCGTAGAGCGCCGAGATGGTCAGCCAGTCGGTGATGTGGCCGGTATATTTGCCGATATAATTGTCTCCGCCGACCGACACTCTGTACGGCGTCACCAGATCGGGCACCGCCCCTGACAGCACCCGCGTGCGGATCGTGCCTTCTTCCGCATTGCTGTTGTTGAAATAGGTAAATTCCAGGCGGTGATCCTCGGTCACGTCGAAATCGATCTTTCCGCCGAAGAATGGCTTCTTCGACTTGGCGAAGGTTTCGGTCACCGAACCGTTGATCGGCTGGGTCGCGTCGAACTCGCTGCGGTAGCGCGGGTTGAAGAAGCCGAAGAAGTAGAGCCGATCCTTGATGATCGGACCCGAGGCCCAGAGATTGCCCTCATAATCCTGTCGCTTGTCGCGATCATTGTTCGAAATGTAGGTGTCGCGCGCCCGCGACCGGAGGCCGCTGGGCGACCAGTAGGCGTTGAAGCCGCCAGCATAGTCGTTGCTGCCCGACCGCGTCAGCGCGATCACCGCACCGCCGGTCGCGCGGCCGAATTCGGCCTGATAGCCGCCCGTCTTGATCTGCACCTGATCATAGAACTGGAACGGCACCAGACCGCCGCCCAGGAAGGTGCGGAAGTTGGTGATGTTCATGCCGTTCACATAATAAATGTTCTCGGCCACCGAACCGCCCGACAACGCGACGTTGGTGCCACCCGTCAAACTGTTGAACGCGCTGTCGCCCGCCGTCGTCTGCGGCGCGAGCAGCTGGAGCGCGGCCACGTCGCGCGCGATCGGCACGCGATCGAAGGTTTCCTTGACGTCGATGACGAGGCCGGTCGCCGATTGCGAGAAATCGAGCTCACGCGCCTTGGCGGCGGTGACGATGATCGGCGCGCCATCGACTTCGGCCAGTTTCACGACAAAGCTCGATCCGCCCAGCGCGACCATCGCGCCGGTCATCTCGACTGCGCCGACGCCCGCCTTCTCGGCCTTGAGCGTGTAGCTGCCGACAGGAAGCTGCACGACCGAGAAGGAGCCATCGGGGCCGCTGGTGACGGTGCGGCTGAGAGCGCGCGCATCAGCACTGACGGTGATCGTCGCGCCGCCTACGGGAGCGCCCGTAGGATCGACCACCTGTCCGCTGATCGCGGCCGAGCTGATATCCTGCGCGTGCGCCGGGCTGATCGGTGCCAGTGCGGCACAGGCCGACAGGACCGAACCGCCGCCCAATAGTGCGCGGAGGATCAGGGATCGTGAAAGGTTCATCTTGCTTAAGCCCCAATGATGGCTGTCGCGGCCCTCCCGGCCCGCGCGCATCCGTTCTGATTGTCGATTGTCCGGCGCATGCTTCTTTCGCACTCTGCGCCGATCAAACTGAGGCATTGCTAAGCTGGCGCCGAAGCAGCCGGTAAGATGCGACGCGACGAAGAGGCGCGGCACGCTTTCAACGGCGAAGCTGATCGACGAACGGCACGACGCATCGACGAACGGCAATCGACTTCGCCGCTTGTGGATGGGACATGGCCTTCATGGGCCAAGATGCTGTTCCCAATAACGGAATCGATCATAGCAGGCGGAGCATTCCGGCCGATCATGGCCTGTTGTTCGCGCTGATCGCGATCTACTGGGTCGCGTTCCAGTTCATCTATTGCGTCTATTATGTGCTGACCGATCCCGAATATCTGGGGCTCAAGGCGCTCGAGGATTATTCGCTGATCGGCTTCGCGATCGATTATGCGATCTTCTTCCTGCAGCCGGTCGAGCTTCTGTGCTGCGCGTTCGGGGCGCTGATCTGCTACGCCATCTATATGGCGATCCACGCGGGTCGCGGCTGGCGGCTGCGCTGGCAGTTGCTCTCCGCCATAGCGGCGATGACGGCCGGCGCCTGCGCTTTCACCCTGCTCACCAACCTGTCTGTCAACCTGCTGCTGCATCCAGAGCCAATGACGTTGATCCGCTTCATGCGCGGATCGATCGTCTGGCTTGCCCCGATCGGTCTGTGGGCCGGCGCGGCCCTGGCTTTCGCCTATAATGGCGAGATGCGCGAGCGCGAGCGCCAGTTCGCGCAGCTTGAAAGCCAGGCGCATGTCGCGCAGATCCGCGCGCTGCGTTTCCAGGTTAATCCGCACTTCCTGTTCAACACGCTCAACTCGATCTCCGCCCTGATCCTCGACGGGCGCAGCGGCGATGCCGAACGGATGCTCCTCGCGCTTGCCACCTTCTTCCGCACCACGCTGGACGGCGATCCCTTGCGCGACGTGCGGCTGGCGGACGAGATGGCGCTGCAGCGGCTCTATCTGCAGATCGAGCAGGCGCGCTTCGGCAGCCGTCTGCGCGTTAACATCGATCTGCCGCCCGCGCTGGACGAGGCGCGGCTTCCCGGCCTCCTCCTCCAGCCACTCGTCGAAAATGCGATCCGCCACGGCATGTCGGACGGACGCAAGCGGCTCAACCTCCACATCGGCGCACGCGAAAATATGCAGGATCTGATCATCGAAGTGCGCGACGACGGCGCGGGCATGGACACGCGCGCGCCTGTCGGCACCGGCGTCGGGCTCGACAATGTCCGCCAGCGACTGACCGCGCGCTTCGGCGATCGCGCTCAGGTTCGCGCGGTCGCGTCCACCCACGGCTTCGGCGTCGAACTCACCATGCCGCTGGTGGCCGCCTGATGTCGGCCCCGCTGCGCGTCCTCGCGGTCGATGACGAGCCGCTGGCGCTTCGCCGGCTTGAAATCGCGGTCAACCATATGGACGAAGCGCGCCTGATCGGCACCGCGAGCGACGGGCCGGAAGCGCTCGACGCGATCGCGCGGCTTGATCCCGACGTCGTGCTGCTCGACATCCGCATGAATGGGATGACCGGTTTCGACGTCGTCGGTGCGCTTTCGGGCGAGCGCGCCCCGCAGGTCGTGTTCGTCACGGCCTATGACGCCTTCGCCACCCGCGCGTTCGAGGTGAGCGCTGTCGATTATGTCCTCAAGCCCGTCGACTTCGATCGCCTCCGCGCCGCCTTCGCGCGTTGTCGCGAGCGGATCCACGCCGCCGACGCCGAAGGGCGCGAGGCCGAACTGCGCGCGTTGATCGAAGCATTGCGCGCACCCAGCCGCGCGCTGGAGGTGCAGGACCGCTACGAGCGCGAGATCTGGGTGCAGCGGCGCGGCGAGTTCGTCCGCCTGAATGTCGACGACATCGAATGGGTGGGTGCCGAGCGTGACTATGTGCGGCTCAACAGCGGTGATGGCGGCTTCCTGTTGCGCGAAACGATGGCCGGGATGATGACGCGGCTCGACCCCGAACGCTTCCTGCGTGTTCATCGATCGACCATCGTCCAGCGCCAGCGGATCGAAAGCCTGCTCCCCGCCGGTTACGGTCGCTTCCGCGTGCGCCTGACATCGGGCGTCGAACTCAACGTCGGCCGCCTCTATTCGGCAGACATCAAGGCGATCCTGTCGCCCTCCGGAAAATCGCACTTCGCGCATTGATGGGCGGAGGATCGGGTGCGAAGCTCCCCAAAAAGGCGCGAGGAGCAGGACCATGACCGACACGAACCCAAATCTCTTGGCCGGCCAGGTCGCGCTCGTGCTGGGCGCCAGCCGCAGCATAGGCCGGGGCATCGCGATCGAGCTGGGCGGGGCAGGCGCCTATGTCATCGCCGTCTCGCGCTCGACCGGCGCGAGCGAAGGCGCACGCGGCGGATCGTCGCAGGAGACGATCGACATGATCCGCGAGATGGGCGGAGACGGTGAGGCGATCGCCTGCGACTGCGCCGATTATGACGCGGTCGGCCGCCTGATCGACGATATCCGCACGCGGCACGGCGGGATCGACATCCTGATCAACAGCGTGTTCCTGGCAGGCGAATTCTTCCCCTCCATCGGCCAGCGCATCTGGGAAACCTCCGCCGACTTGTTCGAACAGGTCGTCACCATCCCCACCCGCGCCGCTTATGCCGCGATCCGCCACGCGACGCCTCTGCTCGCAGACTCCGCCAAAGCCGGTCGCGCCGGGCTGATCGTCAACATCTCGGGTCGCGCGGGGACCGCCTATCGTTACAACGTCGCTTATGGCGTCGGAAAAGCCGCGATCGAGCGGCTGACCCGCGACGCCGCGCTCGATCTGCGCGAACTGGGCGTCACGATCGCCTCGGTCTGGCCCAACGGCCATGCCTTGCCCGGCCAGCCGCCTGAAACTCCGCGTTACACCGGCCGTGCCATCGCCCACCTCGCCGCCAGCCCCGATCGCGCGGCGCTATCCGGCCAGCACCGCTGGTCCGCCGAACTGGGCGCCGATCATGGCTTCAGCGACGAATTCGGCCACTTCCACCCCATCCCGCCGCTGATCGACGAATATAGTCTGGAGCGCTAATCCCCGCGTGGATCGATCGGCGTCGTGAGGCGTCTATCAGCGCGCGATGGATGAAGGGACATCGGTTGACCAGAGGGCGGCTCAAGACATCGGCACCCTTGCGTCGCCGCAGCGATGTGCCCGTCTGGCTGTCGATCCTCTGGCGGATCGGGCTGGCTCTCGCCCTGGTCGGGATTGCGCTGGCGGGCCACTGGTTCGATCGCGACGGGCTGCGCGACAATGTCGATGGATCGGTCAGCTTCGTCGACGTCCTCTATTTCACGATGATCACGGTCACGACCGTCGGCTATGGCGACATCGTACCCGTCACCGAACAGGCGCGCCTGTTCGATACCTTTGTCGTCACCCCGATCCGCCTGTTCGTGTGGCTCATCTTCCTGGGGACGGCCTATGATTTTCTGCTCAAGGGCGTTTGGGAGCGCTGGCGCATGAAGCTGATACAGAACCGGCTCCACGATCATATCGTCGTCGTGGGCTATGGAACCTCAGGCACGGAGGCCGTCGCCGAACTCGTGCGCCGCGGCACCGATCCCGCCACGATCGTGGTCATCGATGCCAATGCCGATGCGATCGACGCGGCGGAGCATTGCGGGGTCAACGTCCTGCTGGGCGACGCGACGCGCAACGCGACGCTCGAAGCCGTGCAGATCGTCCGCGCTCGATCGATCATCATCGCCGCCGGGCGCGACGACACCACTATCCTGATCGCGCTCACCGCGCGCGGCGTAGCACCGGGCGTGCCCGTCAGCGTGATCATCCGCTCGCAGGATAATGAAGGGCTGGCGCGGGAGGCGGGGGCGACCACCGTGATCAACCCGGCCAGCTTCGCCGGTCTGCTCCTCGCCGGCTCCACACAGAGCGAGCATCTGGCCGACTATCTGGCCGATCTGGCCAATCATAGCGGGCGGGTTTCATTGCGCGAACGCGCGGTGGCGCCGGCCGAAATCGGTAAGCCGCTGTCGGCGATCGAGACCGGGCTTGGCGTCCGCATCTATCGCGAGCGCAGCGCGATCGGCTTCTGGGAGCCGGGTTCCGCCGCGCTCGAACCGGGCGATCGGATCATCGAGATCCGGCCGATGTCGGAGGCTGGCTGAGGAAGCGCCTGCCCCTCAATGATCGAAGGCGGCGATGATCGGGCACGGCCCGGCGCCGCCCTTCGCGCAATCCTTCGTCAACCGCGACAGCGAGGCGCGTGCCGCCTGTAATTCTTCGATCTTCAGGTCGATCGCCGCGATCCGCGCCCGCGCAAGTTCGCGCGCCCGCGCCCGATCGTCGACCGCGTCCAGCCCCAGCAACTCGCCAATCTCCTCCAGCGTGAAGCCCGCCGACTGCGCCGACCGCACGAAGCGCAGCCGCCGCACATCCTCATCACCGTAACGGCGCACGCCATCGCCGCGCGCCGGCTCCGTCAGCAGCCCGCGCCGCTGATAATAACGGATCGTTTCGACGCCCACGCCGCCCTTTGCCGCCAGCTTCCCGATCGTCAGCCCGTTCACGCCTTGACTCCGTACTATGGTACGGCACCTATAGGGGTCGGGTCCGATCCATCGCAAGGCCGACGAGACCCGCATATGACCGCCCATCCGCCCAGGCAGGCGACGCTCCACCGCATGGTGATGCCGACCCACATCTGCCCCTATGGCCTGAAGGCCAAACACCTGCTCGAAAGCCGGGGCTACACGGTCGACGATCGCTGGCTCACCACGCGCGCCGAAACCGATGCCTTCAAGGCCGAACATGGGATGCGCGCGGGCGAATGGTTCATCTCGATCAGCATGTGCGTGCTGGCGCTGCTCAAGCTGCAGTATGTCGAGCGCTTCGCGACCATGTTCCTGAATTACGATCTGCTCGCACGCCGCTGGGTGCCCTATTCCTACGCCTATCCCTTTGCCGAGGGCGCGGCAGGCGTGCTGATGACGGCGGGCGTGCTGACGTGGCTCTCGGCACCCATCGCGCTGGTCATCGGCGGGATCGGCGCGGTATCGGTGTTCAAGGCCGTCTATATCGACAAGCGCGAGATCAAATGCGCCTGTGTGGGCGGTTCGAGCAAGGTGCCGCTCGGCTTCGTGTCGCTGGTCGAAAATCTGATGATGGTGGCAATGGCAATCTGGATGCTCGTCAAGTGAACCGGCCGATGGTGGATCGCCGCGCGATCCTGCGTGGGTCGCTGGCTCTCGGCGGCATTGCCGCGTTCATGCCCGCCTGGGCCCAGCCGGTGTCCGAAGGGCTGCCCACCGTCTCGGGCGAGGATATCACGCTGCGCATCGCGCGGCAGGTGATGACGATCGACGGCCGCCGATCGCCGGCTGTCGGGATCAACGGCACCGTCCCCGCCCCGCTGATCCGGCTGCGCGAGGGGCAGAATGTCCGCCTCAACGTGATCAACGAACTCGACGAGGACAGCTCGCTCCACTGGCACGGCCTGCTGCTGCCGCCCGAACAGGACGGCGTGCCCGGCGTCTCCTTCCCCGGCATCAGGCCGCGATCGAGCTATCTCTACCAATTCCCGGTGCGGCAGAACGGCACCTATTGGTATCACAGCCATTCGGGCTTTCAGGAACAGATCGGCCTCTACGGCCCGATCATCATCGATCCCGCCGGCGCCGATCCGGTCGCCGCCGATCGCGAGCATGTGATCCTGCTGTCCGATCACAGCCAGTTGTCGCCCGAGGCGATCTTCCACCGGATGAAGGTCAATCCCGGCCACTTCAACTTCCAGCGCCAGACATTGTCGGGCCTGATCGGCGATCGCGACCAGAGCCTAAAGGATCGGCTCGCCTGGGGCGCGATGCGGATGGACCCGGCCGATATTTCGGACGCGACGGGTGCGGCCTACACCTATCTGATCAACGGCCACGGCCCCGCCGACAACTGGACGGCCCTGTTCACGCCGGGGCAGCGCGTGCGCCTGCGCGTGATCAACGCATCGTCGATGACCAACTTCAACGTCCGCATCCCCGGCCTGCGGCTCACGGTCGTGCAGGCCGACGGGCAGAATGTGATGCCGGTCGAGGTCGACGAGTTTCAGATCGGCGTCGCCGAAACCTATGACGTCATCGTCACCCCGGCCGAGGACCGCGCCTTCACCTTCGTCGGCGAGGCGGTCGATCGATCGGGCATGGCGCGCGCCACGCTCGCTCCGCGCGCGGGCATGGTCGCCCCCGTCCCCGCGCTCCGCCCCCGTCCGCTCGCCACGATGCGGGACATGGGGATGGACATGGGCGGTGAGGCCGCGCCCCGCGCCGTCGATCCCAGCGCCGAACAAAATGCCTCGCGCAAGTTGGCGACGACCACCGAAGCCCCTCCACCCCACGCCGGCATGGATCACGCCGCGATGGGCCACGGCGGCCACGACATGGGCGGCATGAACCACGACATGGCGATGCGCGACTTCGCCAATGCCCCGCAGGTGAAGCGCGGGCCGGGCGTCCAGACCCTATCCCCCATGCCGGTCGATCGCACCGGCGATCCGGGCCAGGGCCTCGCCGATGTCGGGCACAAGGTGCTGGTCTATCGCGACCTGATGGCGCTCGATCGCAACCCCGACGTCCGCGCCCCTTCGCGCAGCATCGACATCCACCTGACCGGCAATATGGAACGTTTCATGTGGTCGTTCGATGGGGCGAAGATGTCCGACGTGCACGAACCCATCCCCTTCGTCGAAGGGGAGCGGGTGCGCGTGAAGCTGATCAACGACAGCATGATGGCGCACCCCATCCACATTCACGGCCACTTCTTCGAACTGGTGACCGGCCACGGCGATCATGCCCCGCGCAAGCACACCGTGATCGTCCAGCCGGGCGGGATCGTCACGTGGGATTTTACCGCCGATGCCGTGGGCGACTGGGCGTTCCACTGCCACATGCTCTACCACATGGCGGCCGGGATGATGCGCGTCGTGAGCGTTCGTCCGAAGGGGGATGCGGCATGATGCGGCTTGCCTGCCTCGCTCTTGTCGCGCTCGCCTCGCCCGCCGTCGCGCAGGATCATTCGCACCACATGCCGCCACCCGCCGCCCAGCCGGCCACCGGCCACGAGGGGCTCGACATGGGCAGCATGGGCGACATGGACATGTCGGCCGGCCATGAAGGCCACGACATGTCGCCGGGCGAGCCGACGGGCACCAACCTTCCTGCCGGCAACGCCCCCGCCCCGGCCGCCCCGATGGATCATTATGCCGACCGCCAATTTGCCCCCGCCGCCATGGCCGAGGCGCGGCACATGATGATGCGTGAAGGCGGCGGACAGACAATGGCGCTGATCATGTTCAACATCGCCGAAGTGCAGGCACGCAAAGGCAGCGACGGCTATCGCTGGGACGGTGAAGGCTGGTTCGGCGGCGACATAAACCGGCTGACGATCAAGACCGAGGGCGAAGGCGCGCGGCGCGGGGGCGTCGAAGCCGCAGAGATCCAGGCGCTCTACAGCCGCGCGATCGGCCCGTATTTCAACCTGCAGGCGGGTATCCGTCACGATTTCCGACCCGATCCGTCGCGCACCTATGCAGTCGTCGGGGTCGAGGGTCTCGCGCCTTACTGGTTCGAGGTCGAAGCCGCCGCCTTCCTGTCGGACAAGGGCGACGTGCTCGGTCGGTTCGAAGCCTACTACGACCAGCGACTCACGCAACGCCTCGTCCTCCAGCCGCGCGTCGAACTCAATCTCGCCGCGCAGGACGTTAGCGAAAACCGGATCGGCGCGGGCCTGAGCAGCGCCGAGCTTGGCCTGCGACTGCGGTATGAGATCACTCGCCAGTTCGCGCCTTATGTCGGCGTCTCGCACGAAGCGAAGGTGGGGCAAACGGCCCGCTATGCCCGCGCCGACGGCGATGATCCCAAGAGCACCGGCTTCGTCGCGGGCATCCGCATCTGGTTCTAGCTGGCGCGATTCTGCCGCCTCGCTATGAGGACGGCCCCGTCCTCTAACCCGGATGATCCGTGACCGACCCACTGCTCCCTTCGAACCGCGATGATCGCGCCCGTGCCCGCGAGGAAGCCCGCGAGCGGCGCTCCGCCGAACGTGCGGAGATGGCGCAGGGACGCGCCGATCGCCGAGCGGCCGAGCGGGAGGAGGCATCGCGTGAGCGCGAGGCGCGGCGGTCCGCGCGGCTGGACGCCCTCCCCGCACGCCGATCCTCCGAGGCGAGCGATCAGGAGCCGGCACCCAAGCGCCGCCCGTCCGGATCGCTTCGCCGTACCGGCGAAATCCGTGTGGAGCGCGACACCCGCCATTTCACCACCGTCGTCGATGCGGGACGGATCCGCGACCTCGCGCGGCGGGGTGCGACGGTCGATGGACTCGCTACCGTATTCAAAACGTCGGCAGCGAAGATCGAAGCCATCCTCGCCGGAGCCGATCCGGAGTCCTGATACTACGGACGCTGGACGAGCGAAGCTGCACGGTGCACAATTTCGCCGTCGTCGAGATCAGCCTCGGCGATGAACTCGCCACAGAGCGGGACCGACAGGAGAGCGCCGTGGCGATCACGATGCAGCAAGCCGCTTATGATGTGGACGTCGTGCGCCGGATCGCACTTCCCGGGATGGTGCTCGACGTCTCCGATTTTCGGTTCGACAGCGCGACCGAGATGGCGTTCGTCGACGACCACCACTCGTTCGGACTGTGCCTGTCCGAAGCGCCGCGCAACAGCCGCAGCCGCTTCGTCGGCGCCGACATGGATTATACGCCCACGGGCCAGATTGCCTTCCAGCCCGCAGGCCGAACCCTGCTGGCCCGCAATGACGGAGGACGGCAGACGATCCTGCGCTGCCGGATCAGCCAGAAGCGCTTCGACGCCGTGAGCGGACGCAAGCTCAACTGGGAGGCGCAACAGCTCACACAAAGCGTCAACCTGTCCGCTACACCGATTCGCCAGTTGCTCGAAGGTCTGTCGGCCGAGCTGGCGCAGCCGGGCTTTGCCAGCCGATCCTATGTCGACGGCATGGCGTCGCTGCTGATCGTCAATCTGCTGCGATCCTTGGGTTTCGGGCAGGACAACAGCTACGATCAGGGTGGACTGACGCCGTATCAGATCGCCCGGCTCGACGCCCGGCTAGACGATGCGCAGTGGCCGATACCGACCGTCGGCGAGCTTGCGACCCTGCTCGGGTTGAGCGAGCGCCATCTGAGCCGCGCGTTCAGGCAATCGTTCGGCACAACGCTGCGCGATCGGCTGCAGGACGTAAGCTGCGCGCGGGCGTGCGAATGGCTGACGACCACGGACATGCCGATGAAGATGATCGCAGCGCGGCTCGGCTTCACCACGCAGGGCAGCTTCACCACCGCCTTCGGCCGCGCGACCGGCGAGACGCCAACCGCCTTCCGACTGCGCTCGCGACACTGATCGCGGCCTTCGTGGCCGAAACTCCGAAACGCCTAAACCGCGGCGGTTGATCCGCCGGCAAAGTCGCGGCTTGATCATCCCATCGACCCGAGCGGCCTAGAACCACCGGGCGGATAGGAGAGGATGTCGTGAAGGTTCCGTTTGTTCACGGACCGGGAGACCTGCGCCTCGACGAGATCGACGCGCCCGTCGCCGGGCCCGACGATGTCGTCGTCCGCATCGCGCGTGCCGGTATCTGTGGCAGCGATATCGGCTATGTCGCGATGGGTGGCGTCGCGGGGCCATCCGATCGCCCCGTTCCGTTGGGCCATGAACTCGCAGGCACGATCGCGCAGGTTGGAGAAGCGGTCGAAGGATTCGCGGTTGGCCAGCGCGTGATCGTCAATCCGACGACGAACCTGATCGGCAATGGCGGCCCGGAAGGTGGCTTTGCCGAGCATCTGCTCGTGCGCGGCGTTGCCGACCAAGCCGGAGCGCTGTTGCCGATACCCGATCATGTCGCGTTCGAGGACGCCGCCCTGGTCGAGCCGCTCGCTGTCGGCGCGCATGCGGCCAACCGCTCGGGCGCGGGCAAGGGCGATCGCGTCGCGGTCTTCGGCGCCGGGCCGATCGGGCTGGCGACGATCATCAACCTGAAGCGTAACGGCGTCGACCATATCGTCTCGATCGACCTGTCGGCCTTTCGCCGCGAGCGTGCCCTGGTGCTGGGCGCCGACGCCGTGATCGATCCGCGCGCGGAGGACGTCGCCGACGCACTCAAGCGTCTGCACGGAACCGCGCAAAGCTGGTTCGGCGAGATGGCCGCGACGAGCCGCTATATCGAGGCTTCGGGCGCGCCAGTGATCGGCGACATCTTGGCGATGGCCGCGCCGGGCGCGGGGCTATGCGTGGTTTCGGTGCAGAAGAAGCCGGTCCAGATCGATTTTCAGCAACTCCTCGCGCGCGAACTGACGATCACCACCGCCTGCGCTTATGGTGATGAGTTCGCGCAGATGCTCGATCTGGTCGGCTCCGGCGCGGTCGATGTCGGTCCGATGGTCAGCCACCGCTTTCAAGGCGGCGATTTTCTGGCGGCGTTCGCGATCGCCTCCGATCCCGAACGGGCCGCCAAGGTGCTGGTCGAATATTCATAAGATCAAGGGGAGGAAGCCACCATGGAACATGAGGGCGCACGGGTTCTGATTACCGGCGGCACCAGCGGCATCGGCGCTGCGATCGCCGCGGCCTATGCCGCCGACGGCGCGAGCGTGACGATCACGGGCACGCGCGGTGGGCCCGCCGATTATGACGAGGATCTGTCGGCCTATCGCTACCTCCAACTCGCCAGCATGGAGGATGCCGCCGCGATCGATACGGTGGCGGCCACGGTCGGCGAAGTCGATATCCTCATCAACAATGCCGGCATGAGCATGATGGCGGTGGGCCTCGACGAGTGGGAGCCGGACGTCTTCGCGCGCGCCGTGAACATGCACCTGGTCGGGGCATATCGCCTCTCGCATGCGCTCAAGGACCGGCTGGGCGCGAGCAAGCGGCGCGGCGGCGGGGTCATCACCGGCATCGGATCGATGTCGTCGTTGTTCGGGATCGAGGCTGTGCCCGGTTATGGCGCGGGCAAGACCGGCCTGCTGGGCCTGACCCGCGCGATGGCGGTCGCCTGGGGCCGCCACAATATTCGCGCCAACGTGCTCGCACTCGGCATGATCGAGACGCGGATGACCAAGCCCGCGCTCGATTATCCCGGCTTTGCGGAGCCGTTCGTCGCGCGCACCCCGCTGGGCCGCATCGGCCAGGCCGAGGATTGCGCGGGGCCGGCGCTGTTCCTGAGCAGCGCGGCGGCCTCCTTCATTACCGGACAGACCCTCGCCGTCGACGGCGGCTTTTCCATTCAGGGGTGATCGACATGGCAAAAACACCGACTTTGGCGGACATGGGCGGGATCATGCAGATCGCGTTCGTGCCGCAGGATTTCGATGGCGCGATCCAGCATTGGCTGAACAAGGGCGCCGGCCCCTTCTTCATCCTGCAGGACAATCAGGCCGAATGGACCGCGGCTTATGGGGTCGAGAAGGACATCGTCCTCGACATCGCACTCGGCAATTGGGGCGAGATGCAGATCGAGATCATCCGGCAGAAGAACCCCGGAAAATCGATCTACAGCGACTGGTTCGACGCCGGGAAGGACGGCGTCCACCACACCTGCATCGTCGTCGACGACATGGCCGCCGCGCGTGCGCTGGCGGCGGAGAAAGGATATGACGTGGTCCACGAAGGTCGGCATTTCGGTCCCGAATGGATCTATGTCGACACCAAGGGCGGCGACGGCACCCTGCTGGAAATCCTGTGCATGCCCGGCGGCAATCCCGGCCTCGCCGCGATGACGCGCGAGGCTGCGCGCGACTGGGACGGCAGCGATCCCATCCGCATCCTCACCCTCGGCTGACACGGAGAATAACTATGGACGTCGTCCGGGATCTCGTCGCCAAGCGACCCGATATGTGGAGCCTGCAAATTGCTCGCGAGGGTCAGCGTTTCCAGATCAACGATTTCATCCACTGCGTGCCTTCGGTTTCCAACGTGTATCTGATCAAGACGACCGAGGGCGACATTCAGATCAATGCCGGCATGGGCTTCGAGGCACCGACAATCGCGAAGGAACTCGCCCCCGTCCGGTCAGGCCCCCTGCCCTATCTGATCCTGACGCAGGGGCATGTCGATCATGTCGGCGGCGTCGCGCAGCTTCGCCAGCCCGAGACGAAGGTGATCGCGCAGAAGAACAATGGCGACTGCCAGGCCGATGATCAGCGGATCAAGACGGTCCGCAATATCCAGTCGTCGACCTGGTTTCCCATGCAGACCGCGACGCTGCACGCGCCCGGCACCGCGCCGCTGCAGGACGTGCCGAAGCCCGACATCCTTGTCGACGATCGCCTAGATTTCACGCTGGGCGGGTTGGATCTCGAACTGCTCTCGGTTCCGGGGGGTGAGACGGTCGACAGCCTCGCCATCCACTTGCCGCAGCATCGCATCGTTTTCACCGGCAATATGTTCGGGCCACTGTTCCCGCATTTCCCGAACCTCGTCACAATCCGGGGCGATCGTTACCGCTTCGCCGAACCCTATCTGGCGTCATTGCGCCGCGTGCGCGATCTCGAACCCGCATTGCTGATCACCGGCCATTTTGAACCGATCGTCGGGCGCGACCTGATCCGCACCTGCCTCGATCGGCTCCACGACGCCGTATCCTACGTCCACCAGACCACGCTCGACGGGATGAATGCGGGCAAGGACATCTTCACACTGATGCGCGAGGTGAAGCTGCCCGATCACCTCTATGTCGGTGAAGGCTACGGCAAGATCAGCTTTGTCGTCCGCACCGTTTGGGAACAATATATGGGCTGGTTCAAGGCCCGCGCGACCAGCGAGATGTATGCGGCGCAACCCGCCGATATCTACGCCGATCTGGCGGCACTCGCGGGCGTCGATGCCGTTGTGGCGCTGGGACGGACCAAGTTCGACGCGGGCGATCCGGAGGTGGCGCAACTCCTCGCCGAAGTCGCGCTGGCCAAGGCGCCGGCCGATCGCAGCGCGCTCGCCCTCTCGCTCGACGCACATCGCGCGCTGCTCGCCCGCACCGATCCGCCCAATTTCTGGGAGGCCGGATGGCTGCGCGCGCATGTCGCGAAACTCGAACAGGCAGTTGGAGGCGCAGCGTGAGCAACAAGATCGAGATCACCGACCTGCTGAACCCGGTCTTGTCCGACGCGGTGAAGGGCGGGCTCGCCTACGCCGCCGCCAATCCGATCGAGCTGTCGGTCGAAGCTATCCTCGGCAAGGCGCGCAAGGATACCGGCCTCACCGATTTCGGCCCGGACGATTTCCGGCCCCGGCTAACGCGCCTGGTCGACGAATGGAACGGCGATACGCGGATGACCGCGCTCAATCGCATGATCCTGTTCGACGTCGCCAGCCGTCATGCCGCCAATCGCCTGCTGATCCAGGACTATCTGAAGAAACATCCGGACGTGCATGACGAGGTGATCGACCGCCCGATCATCGTCGTTGGCCTGCCCCGATCGGGCACGACCCACCTGCTCAACCTGCTCGCCGCCGACAGCCGCCTGCGATCGCTGCCAATGTGGGAGGGTAACGAGCCGCTGCCCAATCCGCTGAAGCCCATCGGCCCGGATGGGATCGATCCGCGCTACACCCGCGCGGTCGCCGAACATGAGGCGGCGATGGCATCCTCCCCGCTGACCGCCGCGATGCACCTCGTCGGGCCGGACGATTTCGATGAGGATCTGTTCCTCATGTGCCCCGACTTCGCGACCTATTTCTGGGAATGGATGTCGCGCGTGCCGAAGTGGCGCGATTTCCACACATCGACCGACCAGACGTCACACTACGAATATCAGCGCACGGTCCTGAAGATTCTCCAGCACAAGAGGGGGCCGACCCGCTGGGTCAACAAATGCCCGCAGCATCTGGAGCAGTTGCCGGTGCTCAAGAAGGTCTATCCCGACGCGATCGTGGTGATGACCTATCGCGACCCCGTCGACGCGATCCAGTCGGCGGCGACGATGATGACCTATGCCGAACGTGCCCGTTACCCCGATATCGATGCCCGCTGGGTATTCGACTATTGGGCGGACCGCGTCGAGCAACTGCTGCGCGCCAGCGTGCAGGATCGCGATGTCTGGCCCGAGGCGCAGCGCGTCGATGTGCCCTTCGAGGCGCTGATGAAGGACGAGATGTCGTTCGTGCACGCCGTCCAGCGCAAGGCGGGGCTGCCTTTATCGGACAAGGCCGATGCCGAAATCCGCCACTTCGTCGATACGCACCCCCGCGGGAAACATGGCCAGGTCAGCTATAATATCGAGCGTGATTTCGGCGCGTCGCGCGATGAACTGCGCAAGCGCTTCGCCTTCTACTTCGACGCTTACGGGCCCGTTGCCCCCCCGCTTGCGTAAGAGCATGATGTCGTTCCGCGCGCCGGCCGTCGATCGACAGCCGGCGCCGACGTTATGGGGAGATGGCGATGCCCTACGGCTTTCTCGAGACCGCGATCACGCCCAGCGTTCGCGAGGTTCAGGCGGGCATGGGCGTCGACAAGCATTGGATGGACTTCGCGGGCGACCGCGCCTTCGATGCCTTTTCCGATCGCGAGGCGGCGTTCATCGCCGATCGCGATAGTTTCTACATCGCCACGGTGTCCGAAACGGGCTGGCCCTATGTCCAGCATCGGGGCGGCCCAAAGGGCTTCGTGCGGCTGATCGACAGCCGCACCCTCGCCTTCGCCGACTATGCCGGCAACCGCCAATATATCAGCACCGGCAATCTGCGCGCCAGCGACCGGGCGTGCCTGTTCCTGATGGACTATCCGCGCCGCGCGCGGCTCAAGATCTACGTGCATATCGACGTGCTCGATGTTCACGCCGATCCCGACCTGACCCGCGACGTGACCGTCCCCGGCTATCGCGCGCGGATCGAGCGCATCTACCGGCTGCATCTCCAGTCCTTCGACTGGAACTGCCCGCAGCACATCACGCCACGCTTTACCGAGGCGGAGATCGCCACCGCGGTCGAGCCGCTTCGCGAGACCGTCGCCCGACTCGAAGCGCAGGTCGCGGACTTGCAGACCCGCCTTGCCGAGGCTCGTTCGATCTAGTCTTTTTGGCCCGACGCCTCATCTGCCATGGCCCGTTCGCGTTTTCACCGTCATAGACGCCGTCAGGCTTCGACCGATCCGAGCGGGGAACTTCGCCCGCCTCGATCTATTCGTGCCGTGGGTTTTACACGCGGGGAGACGACAGGAACATGGCGACCGGACTGATCGCGCTGCTCGACGACGTGGCCGGGATCGCGAAGCTGGCTGCGGCCTCGCTCGACGATGTCGCGGGCGCTGCAGGCAAGGCTGGTGCAAAGGCGGCGGGCGTCGTGGTCGACGATACCGCCGTGACTCCAAGCTATGTCGTCGGCTTGACGCCCGAACGCGAGTTGCCGATCATCTGGAAGATCGCGCTCGGCTCGGCACGCAACAAGCTTCTCCTGCTGCTGCCCGCCGCGCTTCTGCTCAGCGCCTTCGCGCCCTGGGCCATCACGCCGATCCTGATGCTGGGCGGCCTGTACCTTTGCTTCGAAGGTGCAGAAAAGGTCTGGGAAGCGGTTTCTGGAGCCTCGCACGAAACCGAGGCAGCGCCCGTTACCGATCCGGTCGCGCTGGAAAAGGAACGTGTGTCTGGCGCGATCCGTACAGACCTTATCCTGTCGGCGGAAATCATGGCGATCGCGCTCGCCGAGGTCGGCAATCTTCCCCTGCTGACGCAGGCGATCGCGCTCGCCGCCGTCGGCCTGGCGATCACTGTCGTGGTCTATGGCGTGGTCGGTATCCTGGTGAAGATGGACGATATCGGCCTGCATCTCGCGCGCCGGGCCGAGCCGCTGCGCAGCATCGGCGATGGGCTGGTCCGGATGATGCCTGTCGTGTTCCGCATCATCGCGACGGTGGGCACGGCGGCGATGATCTGGGTGGGCGGCGGGATTATCGTCCACGGCCTCGAACAGCTCGGATGGCCCCAGCCGGCCCATATGATAGAGGCGCTGGCCGGAACAGCAGCCAGCCTGTCGAGCGCCGGATCGGCCGTCATCCACTGGGTCGTGACAGCCACTGCTTCGGGCATATTGGGTCTCGTGGCCGGTATCGCCTTGGCCGGCATCGTCCACATGATCGCCAAAGCGCGCCACTAATCGCGCGCTGCGCCCAACTTTAGTCGGACGCTCCGGCAAAGGCAGAGAAGCCGTTAACCTGATGCGCGCTTAGCTTAAGCGTGCTCAACCGACTTCGCTCCTTCCATGCCGACGCGCTCGACGCCACAGGCACCATCGATGCCCTCGTCCGGAGCGGCCGGCCGGCCATCGCCGTCCTCTCCAGCGCGCGATTGCGGCTGATGGTAACGAGCCGCAACCGGCTCACCTTTCTGGAGACAGACGTCTATCCGGCGTTGCTCAAGGACCGCAACGATCCGGCAGTAATGGCCCTGCGCGACGATGCACGGCAGCGGATGAGCGACGCGGCAGGGCATATCGCCCGGTGGAACGCCCCCGAGATCGAGCGCCATTGGGACGAATATCTCCAGGCGGCCGGTCGGATCCGCTTCCACGTCCGCCAGCGGATCCAGAGCGAAATCTCCGTCCTCTATCCGCTGCTCAGCGCGCTGGACCGCGAACAGCAGGCCCGCGCGGCTTAGTAATCCTTCGAATAGCGCAGGCCGACATTCGATCCACCGAACGAGCCGGTCTGGCTGAGGATGCTCAGCGCCTTGGACAAGGCGATCTCGATCTGCGTGGCGGTGAAGCCGCGCGCGTCGGTGATGATCTCCACATAGATATCGTTCGAGATATATTGCCCGGCGGCCAGCGCGGTGCCGCGACCGGCGGTCTTGTCCGCGCCCAGCACGCGCAGCCGATCGATCCCCGACGCCGAGCGCAACTTGCCGAGCGGATTGAGCCCGCCGCCCGATCCGCGCAGCGAATTGAGTGCGGCGGCGAGCTGGATCGCCTGGGTCGGCGACAATGATGTCACCGAGCTTCCGAACAGCAGGCGCGACAGCACCTCATCCTGCGGCAGATTGGGCGTCGACGTGAAGGTCACCTGCGGGTTCATCGCGCGGCCGCCGATATTGATCGTCGCCGTGACCCCCTCGACCGTCGTATCGGCCGAAAGATCGAGCTGGGGATCGGCGATCTGTCCGCCCTGGAAGCGGACCTCGCCATCCTCATCCAGATCGAAGCGGCGGCCGGCGAAACTGTAGGTGCCGCGCACGACCTTCAGCGCGCCGGTGACGCGTGGGTCGGTGGCCGTGCCGCCGACGCGCAGGTCCGTCGCCCATTCGGCCTCCAGCCCCATGCCGCTGACGAACAACTTGTTGTCGGCGCGGATGCGGATGTCGAGCTTCCAGTTGCTCGGAACACCGCCATCCGGCGCTGCGCCCGGTTTCACCGGCTGGTCGGTACGGCGGCGGATGCCGGTCAGTTCGGGTACCTCGGCGGCACCCTGCCGGATGATCTGGTAGCGCGCTTCGGGAATCGTCAGATCGCCCTTGATCAGCGCGCCGGCAGCCTTGCTGTTGGTGATCGCGATCGTGCCCGACACAGTGGCGCCCAGCGCATCGCTGCGCGCGAGCTGTGCACGGCGGAGTTCCGCCTTCAGGTCAATCGGGAAGCCGCTCGCCGCATCGAGGCCGATCGTGCCGCTGGCGCTCACCGTGCCGCTGCCCGCCTTGCCGGTCAGCTTCGTGAGGATCAGCGACGACTGTGTGAAGCGCCCATCGACCGTGAGATCGCTGATCACCGTGCCGTAGCTGTCATTCTGGTAACGCAGCGCATTGGCGCGCACCACGCCGGTCAGGGTCGGCCGGTCGAGCCGCCCACCGAAATCCGCACCGACCGCAACGGGCCCGCTGACGGTCTGCCCGCCGATGCCCGTCAGCGTCCACAGCACCTCGGCAGGGCCATTATACCGGATGCCTCCGGATAGCGGCGCTGCGAACAGGCGATCGGACAGGGTCGCGCCCTCACCCAACGGCGCGAGCCGCGCCTGCATCCGTCCGACGATGCCACCTCCGCGCCGGATCAGCGCGCGCAGTTCGCCACCACCATCGCCGAGCGTGCCAAGCAGCGCGATATCGACCGGGGTCGATACGACATAAGCCGCTGTGCGGGTGAAGCGCGCGATATCCAAACGCGCGCGAACCGACGGCACCGTAGCCCCGGCAAGCTGACTATAGTCGATCGTGCCCGTCGCCCGGCCGCCCAGCCCGAGGCCGGGCATGAAGGCTTGCGCGATCGACACGTCCATATTGGCGAGCCGCGCCTTGAGCGTGGTCGCGCGCCCATAGGTGCCGCTCAGGTCGACCTTGCCCTGCGGGACCACCAATGTCGTCGGCTGGAGCGTCCAATCGCTGCCCGTCCTGGTTATGACGGCGGGAGCGGCGAGCGAGAAGGCAATGCCGTTGGCGCGCCCCTTTGCATTGGCCACGATCCGTTCTGGGGCCAGCGATGCCTGCATCCGCACGTCGAACGGCACGCCGCTGCGTCCATCCGCCACCAGCGCGATCGTGCCACGCCCCTTGTCATAAGCCACGCGCCCCTGCGCACGGTTGAGGATCGTCTCGCCCTGGCGCACGTCCTGCAACGCGAAGCGACCGGTGACCGACGGGCCGGCGGAAGCAAGGACCGCGCTGGCGCTGATCTTGCCTGCGCCGATCGTGATCGGAACCGTGCCGGGAATCCGCGCGGCATTGGCGCTGACGTCGAGGTCGGCGCGCTGATCCGCACCAGCGGCGGAGAGGCGCGCGGTGCCGTTGATCCCCGATCCGGCAAGCGTGAGCATACCCGCGAACGGGCCCGCCGAAGTCTGGGTGAGACGTCCGCTCGCATCGATTCCGGCGAAGGTCGCCTTGCGGATGTCGATCGCCAACGGTCCGCGCCCGCTTCGCACGATCAGGTCGGCGGCGAGGGGACCATAAGCCGTCTGCCCGGTCGCGCGCACCGCATAGCCCGCCGGCACGCCGCGCAGTTCGGCCCGGAGATCGCGCAGGTCGACACCAAGCCCCGGTCGCGCGGCGCGAAGCCGGACCAGCGGGCGTTCGAGCGTGCCCGATGCGGTGACAGCGATAGGGCCGTAGAGTTTCGACATCGCCCGCGCATCGAGCGCGATTCGACCCGTATCGATATTGTAGCTGCCGCGTCCGCCCGTGATCCTGAACGCCGGAGCGGTCAGCCGCAGACCGGTGAGCGAAGCGGTGCCGTTCTCGTCGAAGCCGAAGCGCGCGGTCGTAACCGCATTGCCGCCCAGCGTGTCGCGCAGCGTGGCATTGTCGAGGCTGCGGGTGACGAGGCGAACGACGCCCTGAATGCCAAAGCCGCCCTTGGGGCCCGGCACCAGCTTTGCATCGGTCGTCAGGCTGATCCGACCCAGCCCGTCGATCCGGTAATCGTTGACGCGACCCTTGATCGCGCCGGTATATCGCCCCTTCGCCGGATCGGCGAGGATCAGCGCGGTCGCGTCGATCTGCGACGATCGCAGGCGCATATTATCTGACATCAGCCGGCCGTCGGACCAGGCGAGGTCGCCGTCGATCGCCAGGCGCGTCAGGAGCCCGCCAGCCGCGGCGTTAAGCCCGGTCACGCGCCGTGCGGTCGCATGGACGGGGATCAGGATGCGCTTGGCATCGATCACGGCCCTGCCCTGCGCGCGCAGCCCTTCGATTCCCATCGATCCGAAGCCGATCGTGGTCGCCGACAGATCATAGGCGATCGTCGGGGTCGAGAACGGGCCGTCGATCGTGGCGTTGAGCGCCACATCGCGCCCGCGCACATTGTCGGCGATCGCCCCGGGCGTCAGCAG
Source organism: Sphingomonas montanisoli (assembly GCF_008274695.1). Classification (GTDB taxonomy): domain Bacteria; phylum Pseudomonadota; class Alphaproteobacteria; order Sphingomonadales; family Sphingomonadaceae; genus Rhizorhabdus; species Rhizorhabdus montanisoli. The sequence goes on from NZ_VTOU01000001.1 coordinate 1,119,406, forward strand.
CTTCGCGGCGATCTTCAGATTGCCGAAGCTGTTCCGGCCAAGATCGACGAGACCCGATCCGTCGACTGCTACGGCATCAGACCGCGCGGCAAAGCGCAGGTCGGCGCGGCGTTCGCCCAGCGTCGCGGCCATGTCGATCACCAGCTTCGGCGCGGTCAGCCGCGCGGCGGGGCCGGCCAGGATCGCGCCCGGCATCGCATCGCCCTTTATCGTGAAGGTGCCGTCGCGCGCAGTGAGGCGTATATCGGCGAGCGGCGCATCGCCGGCCCGGCCGGTGAGCGAACCGTCCCACGCCTTCCAGTCACCCCGTCCGGCGAGCTTGACCGCCAGCGGCTTGCCGAGGCCCGCATAACTGTCGACCAAGCCGCCGATCGGAGCCACCAGCGCGGCGTCGACCTGAAGGCGGTTGGCATCTGGCACGGCATCGAGACGCAGGGTCAGCACGTCACCCCCGGCGGCGCCCGCCACCTTCAGCGTGCGCGCGTCGAGTGTCACCCGCGCACGGCCACTCGCGATATCGGCCGATCCGGCAAGGCGCCCGACATGGAGCTTCCCAGTCACCGGCGGTTCGATCACGATCCGATCGATCGCGATCCGGCCGATCGCCACGTCGATATCGGGCAGGATCGGCGCGTCCGGATCGGGCGGCACTGCCTTGAGAGCGGGCATGCGGAGCAAGCGTATCTCGGGCGACAGCAATTCGCGCACGTCGACCTTGCTGCTGCCGAGATAAGCGAAGGGCCGCCAGTCGACCGTGACCTCCCCCGCGCGGGCGAACGTACCCTGCGTGTCGCGCAACTCGATACTGCGCAGCGTCATCCGGCCGTAAAGCGATCCGTCGATCCGGCCGATGCCGACCTTCATGCCGGACGCGGTCTCGAAGGCGGCGACCCGATCGACCACGAAGCGCCGTCCGGGCGCGGTATCGAGTCCCAGCACCGCCAACACCACCAGCAATAGCAGGCCGGCGATGGCGATCCCCGCCCATTTGGCGAAGCCCAGCCAGCGCGGGCGGGCGGCGGCGGTTTCGGTGTCGGCCATTAAAAAGCCTGCCCGATCGAAATGTAGAGGGCGAGCCTCGATTCACCCGGCTGCCGGTTGATCGGTGTCGCGACATCGATCCGGAACGGCCCGAAATTGGTATAGTAACGCACGCCGATGCCCGCGCCGTAGCGCATGTTCTTGATCGACGGGGTCGAGGATTCGCCGACGCGGCCAGCATCGAAGAAGGGCACGATGCCATAGTCGCCGAAGCGGTAGCGCGCCTCGAGCGCGAACTCGGTCAGCGATCGGCCACCGATCGGCTTGTCGTCGATATCCTTGGGGCCGAGTTGCTGATAGCCGAAGCCGCGCACCGATCCGCCGCCGCCCGAATAGAGCCGCCGCGACGGCGCGATATCGTCGCGCGCAGCACCAAGGATCGATCCCACGCGCGCGCGACCAGCAAGCGTAATCGCGTCGCTGATCGGATAATAAGCGCTGCCTTCGGCCAGCATCCTGCCATAGACATCGAAGCCGCCGCCGCTGCGCTTTTGCGCCTCCGGACTGAGCCGCGCGGACAGGCGAAAACCCCTGGTCGGATCGAGCTGGCTGTTCGATCGATCATAGCCGATCTGTAGCGGGATCGCGGCGATGAAGTACGTATTTCGATCGCGATCGAGCGTAGCAATCTCGAACGGGGTCTCGCGCGTCGCAATCAGCTCGCCGCCCACGCTCCACGTCCACCGCTTCTGGAAGATCGGGGTGCTCTGGCGCGAAAGGCTGCCCGACAGGGTGAGCGTCTGTGCATTATAGGCATCGAAATCCTGCCGCGCGACCGAGGCACCGAGCGCGAAGACGCGGTCGCGCTGCCCGGCATTCGATCGGCGGAAAGTGGTACCAACGCTCTGTTGCAGCGTGCCCGCCACCGCCTCGACCGTCAGTGCACCTTCGGGCGGAAACAGGTTGCGATGCGTCCATGAACCGGTGAGCTTGATACCCTCGCCGGTGCCGTAACCTGCGCTCGCGGCAAGCTGTCGCGCCGGTCCCTTGCTCTGCGTGACCAGCACGTCGACGATTTCGGTCCCGTCGGCGGCAGTCTGCCCGGTGCGTACAGGCTCGATCGCGCTCGTCCCCAACAGGCTCGTCGCGATCAATGCCTGGCGCAGATCGTCGACCTGCCGGCTGTCATAGAGTTCGCCCCGATCGAAGCGGCTGATGACGGTCAGATGGTCGGGGGTGAACACCGGGTCGCCATCGGTGCGGATCGATCCGAAGCTCGATTTGGGGCCGGCATCGACGGGCAGGCTGTAGTCGCCGCGATGATCGCGTTCGTCGAGCAGGATATCGCGCTGCCCGACCTTGACGAACGGGTAGCCGGCCTCGGGCAGGCGCAGCGCAATCTTCGCCTCCCCGCTCTGGATGTCTGCGGCGACGATCGGATCGCCCGTTTTGATCGTCAGCGCCTCGCGAGCGATGCCCTCGGGCTCGGGCGCGGCACCTGTGATGCGGATGTCGCCCAGTGTGTAGCGCAGCCCGGGCGTCGCCGTCAGCTTAACCGTCAGGCTGTTGGTCGCGTTGGGCAATGTGTCGATCGCGGTGGTGGCTATGGCGTCATAATAGCCCTCGCTGCGCATCAGCCGCTCGGCGAGTTGGACGTCCTCATCGGCGCGGGCGGAGACCTGCGCGGCGTTGGCGGCGTCCCGACCGTCGCTGAGCAAGGCCGAAAGATCGCGGAACTCGCTTTCGAGCCCGATCGCCTTCAACCCGTCGATGACCAGCTTGTACCGGACCTCGGGCGCCTTTTCGTCGGCCACGTCGATCGTCGGCGGCGGATTGCTATCGAAGGTCGCGATCGGCGGCAGCGGCGCGGTCAGTTCGGGATCGGCGGCGGGCGCGGCTTCGGGCGCATCGATGGACGGAGCCACAGTTGCCGACAGCGCGGGCAGGCTCCCGTCGAAGGCGGGATCGCTCAGCAATTCATCGTTGGATTGGGCATTGGCAATCGTCGCCAGACCCATGCCGGCGCTGCACACCATCAGCAGCGAACAGAAACGCAAACCAGACCCCCTTGTCGCACCCACGCCGGCCTTTGCCGGCCGCAGACGCCTTATCAACGCGACAAAGACTGACTCGTCGCAATGTTCCTGCGGGACATAAATTTCTCCCTCTGTCGCACTTTTTGCGCGTTGGACGGTTCGGGAAGCGAGATGACCACAGCGACAGACAAGCAGATCGAACTCGGCGCGCGGGCCGAGACACCCACGTCCTACGGATGGCCGGCATGGAAGGCGATCCTGGGGCGCGTCTGGATCAATGCGGGCCGACACAATGTCGGCCTCATGGCCGGCGGCGTGGCATTCTACGCGTTTCTTTCCTTCGTGCCGCTGCTCGGCGCGCTGGTCATGACGTACGGACTGATCGCCAACCCGGCCGTGGTGGCGCGGCATATGCAGATGATCATCGATCTGGTGCCAGCCGATGCCGCGAAGCTCATCTACGATCAGCTGATCGCGCTCACGACGACTGCGGCGAGCAAGAAGGGGTTCGGCCTGATCATCGCCCTCGCCGTTTCGATCTACGGCGCCAGCCGCGCGTCAGGCGGCATGATGAGCGCGCTCAACGTCGTCTATGAGCAGGCGGATCGGCGCTCTTTCGTGCGCTCTACGCTGATCGCCTCGTCCCTGATCGTCGGCGCGATCGCGATCGGAATCGTCGGCGTGCTGTCGGCATCGATGCTGGGCCTGGTGGGCGACATGGTCGCCGCGATCGGACCGATCGGAGCTTTGATCGTGCGGATCGCGACTTGGCTGATCGCCGCGATGCTGGCCAGTTTCACAATCGGTGCAATGTACCGCTTTGCGCCCGATCGAAGCGATGCCCGCTGGCAATGGGTAAGCGTGGGCGCGCTGCTTGCGACGGTCCTGTGGTTTCTCGCAACGATTGGCTTTGGCTTCTACGCAGCCAATTTCGCCGGATATGACGTGACCTACGGATCGCTGAGCGCGATCGTCGTGCTGATGATGTGGCTCTACATATCCGCTTATGCCGTCCTGATCGGCGCGTTGGTCAATGCCGAGGCCGAACGTCAGACCGCAGTCGACACGACCAGCGGCCACCCGCGCCCGCTGGGTGAACGCGGCGCCACCGTCGCCGACATGAGCGAAGCGCTTCAGGCGGGGTCGCACAACACTTGATCGGCGGGGATACGGAGATGCTGCGCGCATTGCTGGTTCACAATGCCAATGCGGGAACCCATCCGCTGTCGCGTGCGGAAATAGAGGCCGTGTTGCGCGATGCCGCCATCGAACCGCTCTACTGCGCGCATGGCGAGGATGATCTCGCCGAAGCGCTGCAAACCACGGTTGACCTTGTCATAGCGGCGGGCGGCGACGGGACGGTCGCCGATGTCGTGTCGACGCTCGATCGCACCGCAATACCGATCGGCATCCTGCCCCTGGGCGGTTCGAACAATATCGCCAACGCGGCCGGGGTCGACGGTGAATGGCGCGCCATCCCGCGCGCCTGGAACATCAACCGCTGGCGCAGGCTCGATCGATGCGAGGCCGACGGCCCATGGGGACACCAGACTTTCGTCGAGGCGCTGGGGTCCGGCGTGCTGTCCGAAGCCTTCGACCAAGCCGACGACACGCCGGACACGGCCGAGGAAAAAGAGCGCAACGGCCGCGCAGCCTTTCGCAAGGCGCTGGCCGAGGCCGTGGCATTCGACTGCGCGATCGAAACGGCCGAGTGGCGCTGGTCCGGCCCATGCCTGATGGTCGAGCTGATGAACATCGCGTTCGTCGGATCGCATCTGGCGCTCGCGCAGGGCGCCGAACCGGGGGACGGCCTGCTCGACATCGTGCTGGTGAGGCCCGAGGACCGCGACATCGTGCTGCGTTGGGCCGAATGCCCCGATGACGGCCCTTTCCCGATTGCGACACGTCGCACGCCGGCCGCATCGCTGACGGTGAACGACCGGCATATCCGCCTCGACGATCGATCGCCCGACGAGGCGCTGTCGGGGCGCGTCGACGTCCGCATCCGCCCCAATTGGGTGAAGATCCTCGTGCCACAGGAGGCCTGCACATGACCGCGACTGCACCCGACGAATCCCTGCTCGCCGAGATCGAGAATGTGGCGGTGGAACTTGCGCAACTGGGCGGCGCGGAGATCCGCGCGGCGCTCGGCGGCATGATGGTGGTGAAATATAAGGGGGTCGAGGAAGACCCGACCCATTTCAAGGATCCTGTCTCGCAGGTGGACGGCCGGGTGGAGGCGTTGATCCGCGCGCGGCTGGCGGAAAAATTCCCCGATCACGATATCGTCGGCGAAGAGATGGACCACCGCCCCGGTCTGGGCCACGATTTCCTGTGGGCGGTCGACCCGATCGACGGGACCGCGAACTTCATCAACGGCTTCCCCCTGTTCGCGTCCTCGGTCGGGGTTCTTTATCGCGGCCGGCCGATCGTGGGCGCCGTGTGGTGCAGCACCAGCCACGCGCTGGAGCCCGGCGTCTATCACGCGGCTGAAGGGCATTCGGTCCGCTTCAATGGCGCAGCGCTGGAAACGAAGCCCAATCCTGCGATCCGGCGGAGGCTGGGCGGAGAACCGCGCGCGACACAGCAATCGACGCTGGGTTGGGACGGCCGCAAGACCGGATCGGCCGCGATCGAGTGCGCTTTCGTCGCCGCCGGGTTGTTCGAGATGGCTTGGTTCGAACGGCCGAATATCTGGGACGTGGCGGGCGGGATGGCCTTGTGCCTCGCGGCCGGACATGACGCCGCCGAATGGGGCGACGATGCGTGGAAGTCGTTTCAGAGCTTTGCCGAGCCCGGGGCCGATGCTGGCGGATGGTCGGCCGCGCTCGCTTTGGGCAAGCGCGAGAGCGTCGCCACGTTCACCGCGACCGAGCGGCCCTGAACAGGTCGCGGGCGGCACATGCCGCCCGCGTTCGCATCAGACCGCCGTCGACGCCACCTTGGCGTGGCTACCGGCTTCACTCGGCTTGATCGTGCCGCCGAACAGCATCTTGAGCTTCCCGCCCAGCGATACGTCCGACTCCCAAAGTTCGGCATCGGCGATGTCGAAGCGCAGCAGCGCGAGGTTGGGATCTTCCTTGCCGCCCGGAAACCAGGCTTCGGCAGGCTTCGACCAGAGCTTGTCGATCATCGCGCGATCCTGATCGACCTGCACGGTGCCCGACAGGCAGGCGAAGAAATCCTGCCCCTTCGACACGAACTGCGCCATTGCCGCGCCGCCGGCGGCGAGCCGATTGTCACGACCGATGAAGAAGTAGAGTCGATCGACCTGGTCCTTGTCGAGCTGAGCCGTCAGCGGCTCGCTATGCTGTCCGCCGCCCATCAGTCCGATCATGATGAATGGGCCATCGGTCAGCTTCTTCCAGAGATGTTCCTTCAACGCCTGCGCATCTGCCATTTTGGCTCTCCTTGTTATACTCAACGAAGAACGCCGCCCCGAAGGACGGCGTTCCTTAACCCAGCGGATTATCGGTGATCAGGCGTCGGTGCCGGGCGTCGTGGTCTTCGGTGCCTTGCCATCTTCGACGCGGCCTTCGTTGCGCAGCTCACGGCCCTCTTCGGCCTTCTTCTGGCTCTCGGGCGACTTGCCATGCTCGTAGGCTTCTTCCTTCACGAAGCCTGCAGCTTCCTTGATCTTGCCTTCGACGCTCATGTCGGATCCTTTCCTTGCGCGGACGTTCGCGTCCGCTCGGATGAGACAACAGGCGCAGCAACAGAGGCGTTCCACCCAACCGACCAATCTTGATCTTCGTTAAGTCGATTTCCGCTGGTGCGGTCGAATGCCGCGATATTTTCAGACCACCGGCTCGAACGGGTGCGGCTGGCGTTGAGGCGGCGATGAAGCTCAGCATAAAAGCCCACCTCGATTATCAGGCAGAGCGCCCGACCGACCTGCTGATCCAGATCGAGGCGGCGATGCTTCCCGATCAGCAGATCGAATTCGGTCGTCTCGATATCTCGGCGAACGACCACATCGTTCGGGTGGCCGGCGAAGCAGGCATCGGCGAGCGACTGTGGACGCGCGCGACGGGGCAGATCGTCATCGACTATCGCGCGACCGTCGTGATCGATCGCAATCTGTGCGATTGCCGATCCCTCCCGACGATCCCGCTTCATAAGCTGCCTGCCGAAGCCGTCCCCTTCCTCATGGCCTCGCGCTATTGCCCGTCGGACCGGTTCGAAACCTTCATCGACGATGATTTCGCCGACCTGCAGGGCGGCGCTCGGGTCATTGCGATGCGCGACTGGATCGAGCGGTCACTGACCTACAAGGCCGGGGCCAGCAATGCCGAAACCACCGCAGCCGACACGTTCGTGGATCGACAGGGTGTGTGCCGCGATTACGCCCATCTGATGATCACGCTCGCCCGCGCGGCCGGTATCCCGGCGCGAATGGCCAGCGTCTATGCGCCGGGCGTCGATCCGCCCGATTTCCATGCGGTCGCGGAAGTTTATCTGGGCGACTGGTATCTCATCGACGCAACCGGAATGGCGACGCCCGACACGATGGCGCGGATCGTCGTGGGGCGCGATGCCGCCGACATCGCCTTCCTCTCCGCTTTCGGCAGCATCGACCTCAACGCGCAGACCGTGACGGTGGAGCGCGTGCGGGACTGACATGCTGATCGCGGAACCGGTGATGCCTTCCGCGCATTCGATCCCGGCTCGCCTTATTCGGAGACCCGACTTGCTCGCCACCCCGCCAGCGGCCCGACCGCTGCTCCATCCTTTGCAGGCGTTGCTGCTTGCTTTCCCGGTAGCGCTTTTCACCGGAGCGCTCCTCGCCGACATCGCCTATCTCAACAGCGCGGAAGTCCAGTGGACCAACTTCGCGGCATGGCTGAATGCCGGGGCGCTGGTTGGGGGTGGTTTCGCACTGCTATGGGCACTGATCGATCTTGTTCGCTTCCGCCGCACCCGGTCGCGCAGCCGCGCGGGGATTTACGCGGGCTTGCTGGCGATCATGTGGGGCGCCGGGCTCATCAACGCATTTCAACACAGCAAGGACGGATGGAGTTCGGTCGGCACCGCCGGCCTCATCCTCTCGATCATCAGCGCCGCGCTCGCGATCGCGGCGGGCTGGATCGCTCATAGCGGCCGGAGGAGCGCATGATGCAGCTTCGCACGATCTTCGCCACCAGTGCCATTGCGCTGGCGCTCGCAGCCTGTGGCAGCAGCCGCCCCGGCATCGACCAGGAAGGGTCTTCGCCCGATCTTCCCGAACAGCGTCAGACGCTGCTCCCACCCATCAAGATCGCGACCCCGGTCGGTTGGGACGGAGAAGCCCCCAAAGGGCCTCAGGGCTTCACCGTCACCGCCCTCGCGACCGATCTCAAGGTGCCGCGCCAACTGCTGGTACTCCCCAACGGCGATATCCTGGTCGCCGAAGGCTCCGGCAAGTCAGCGCCCGCGCTCCGACCTAAGGACATCATCGCGGGGCTGATCAAGTCGCGCGGAAAGACTTCGGTCAAAGGCGGAAACCGTATCACGTTGCTGCGTGATCGCGATGGAGACGGAAAGGCAGAGGTGCGGACCGTTTTGATCGACGGGCTGAACGCGCCCTACGGCCTCGCCTTCGTCGATGGGCAGATCTACGTCGCCAATCAGGATGCGCTGCTGCGTTTCCCTTATCGCGACGGCGTCACCCGGATCACGACGCCGGGTATCGAAGTGACGAAGCTGCCTTCGCGGATCAATCATCACTGGACCAAATCGCTTGCGGTGAGCGCCGACGGCACCAAGCTGTATGTGGGCATCGGATCGAACAGCAACGTCGGCGAACGCGGGCTGGCGGTGGAGGAAGATCGCGCGGTCATCTGGGAGATCGACCGGGCGACCGGCGCACACCGCACTATGGCTTCAGGCGTACGCAATCCGACGGCACTCGCCATCGAGCCGCAGAGCAATATGCTATGGGCAGTCGCCAACGAGCGCGATGAACTCGGCCCGCAACTCGTGCCAGACTATCTCACGTCGATCCGGGACGGCGGTTTCTATGGCTGGCCCTATAGCTATTGGGGCCAGCATGTGGACCCGCGCGTGCACCCCCAGAAGCCCGAACTGGTCGCAAAGGCGGTCCGCCCGGATTACGCACTGGGCTCGCACGTCGCGGCCCTCGGCCTCAGCTTCGCCGATGGCGAAGGGTTAGGCCGGTTCACCAACGGCGCGTTTGTCGGCGAACATGGCAGCTGGAATCGCCAGGATCCGTCCGGATACAAGGTGGTGTGGGTACCCTTCGCCAACGGCCGCCCCTCCGGCAAGCCTCAAGACGTGCTGACCGGGTTCCTCAAGGACGGACATGCGCGCGGCCGGCCTGTGGGGGTCCGTTTCGATCCCGTGGGGCGCGCGCTCCTTGTCGCGGACGATCTGTCGAACACGATATGGCGCGTCGCGCCCGTGCGCGTGGCTCCCGCTCAGAGATAGGGATCGAACAGCCGGGCACGCCGCTTCGGCGGCGTAACGATGCCGCTCTATCGAAGCGGCGCTTAGGCGAGCAATGGTCCCTTTCCGTCAGCCCAGGCGCCCGGAAGCTTCAAACGATCCCGTGAGACGTTCGCATTGCCTGACGGGTTTCTCCGCCCGAAGGCGTCGATCCATAGAAACCGCGAATGATGGATGAAATGGTCGGGGAGAGAGGATTCGAACCTCCGGCCCCTGCCTCCCGAAGACAGTGCTCTACCAGGCTGAGCTACTCCCCGACGGAGCAACCGGTCATTCAGTGGGCCTCGGGAGCCGACCGGTTCGTGCTAGGTCGAGGCGCTATAAGAGCGAGTTTCGGGGTGCGCAAGGGATTCGCGTGGGAAAATTCTCACGCTAGACCGCCAGCGGTTCCGGCCGGCGGGCAAGGCCGATCGCGGCGAAGGCGGCCAGCACGCCGAACGCGCCCGCCAGCATGAAGGCGGCCTGGTAACTGCCCGTCTCGCTGCGGATCAGACCTGCGCCGAACGCCGCCACCGCCGCGCCGATCTGGTGCCCGGTCAGCACCCAGCCGAAGATGATCGGTGCCCGCGCCTCGCCAAAATGGCGGTTGGCGAGTGCCACCGTCGGCGGCACCGTTGCGATCCAGTCGAGCCCGTAGATCACCGCGAACACCACCAGCCCCGTCGCGTTGAAATCGAGGAACGGCAGCGCAATCAGCGAAAGCCCGCGAAAGGCGTAATAAGCGAACAGCAATTTGCGCGGATCGTAGCGATCGGTGAGCCAACCTGACGCGGTCGTGCCGATCAGGTCGAACAGCCCCATCAGCGATAGCAGCCCCGCCGCCTGCACCGCCGGAATGCCATTGTCGCCGCAATAGGCGATCAGGTGGGTGCCGACGAGGCCGTTCGTCGTCAGGCCGCATATGAAGAACGTGCCGAATAGCAGCCAGAACATCGGCACCCGCGCCGCATCCACCAGCACCTGGATCGCGAAGCCGGGTCCGCGCGCCGGGCCGGCCGGCGGCACCTCGCCGGGCGCTGCGCCGAAGCGGGTCGTGCCGATCGCGGCGGGGGATTCGGGCATCAACAGCCACACGATCGGGATCATCGCCGCCGCCCCGATCCCGACGAAGATCGCCACCGGCGTCCACGCGCCGGTGCGCGTCAGCCACGCCATGAAGGGCAGGAAGATCAACGATCCTGTCGCCGTGCTCGCGGTCAGCAAGCCCATCATCAGCCCGCGCCGTGTGGCGAACCAGCGGTTGACGATCGTCGCGCCCAGCACCCCGGCGATCGCGCCGCTCCCGATGCCCGAAACCACGCCCCACAGCAGCACATAGTGCCACGGCTGGCGCATCCACAGACTGGCGAGCACCGCGACCGCCATCAGCGTGAGGCCGCCCAGCATCGTGCGGCGGATGCCGATCCCCTGCATCAGTGCGCCTGCGAACGGCCCGACCAGGCCGTAGAGGAAGATGCCGATCGCCGCCGCGAAGCTCGTCGTCGCGCGATCCCATCCGAAGCCGAGTTCGAGCGGACGCAGCAGCACGCTTGGCGCCGACCTTAATCCCGCCGCGATCAACAGCGCGAAGAAGGTGACCCCGACGACGACGAAGGCGTAATTCTGCCCGGAAGCTTTGCGGTGCAACATCCCGCCAGATTGCGCGAAAGGCCGCCCGCTTCAAATCAAAGAATTCTGTACATCCCCAAGGTGCCCTTATCGGGCTGGCCCGCCGTCCACCGCCTTGCTATCGCAACACAGTGAACGCTACCGAAACAATCGCCGCATTGCTCGGCACCGCCAATGTTGCGCTCGTCGCCAGGCGCAGCGTGTGGAATTATCCGTTCGCGCTCGCGATGGTCTCGCTCTTCGGCGTCATCTTCTTCAAAGAAAAGCTCTACAGCGACGCGCTGCTGCAGCTCTTCTTCTTTGTTATCAATATCTACGGCTGGATCGTCTGGCATCGCGCCGAAGGTGAAGCAGGCGAAGTCGTGACGCGGTCGATGCCGGCAAGATTGCGGTTCGGCTGGCTCGCGATCACGCTGGTTGCGGCCGTGATCTGGAGCGGCGCGATGGCGCACTATACCGATGCCGCGCTGCCTTGGATCGACGGGCCGATCGCGATGACCAGCATCGTCGCGCAGATATTATTGTCCCGACGCTATTGGGAAAACTGGATATTGTGGATCGTGGTGGATATCGCTTCGATCGGTATGTATTGGGTTAAGGACCTTCATGTCACGGCGGCGCTTTACACGCTGTTTCTAGGACTGTCGGTTTGGGGACTGGTGGGCTGGCGTCGGAGCATGGCGAAGTGAAGTTGGAAAGGGTTGGCAGGCCCGTCGTGGTGGCCCTGCACGGACCCGAAAGCACCGGCAAATCGACGCTGGCGGCCGCGCTGGCGCGTCGGTTCGGCACCGTATGGGTTCCCGAATATGGCCGCACCTATTGCGAGGAGCATGGTACCGACCTGACGATGGCCGACATGATCGCCATCGCGGAAGGCCATCGTGCCGTCACCCGCGCCATGATCCCGCAGGCCCGCAACGGCATCATGTTCACGGATACCGATCCGCTGATGACGTCTGTGTGGTGCGACATGATGCTGGGACAGCGCGATCCGTGGTTCGATCGCGACTGGGAACTGGCCGATCTCTATCTCGTCCCCGGCATCGACCTGCCGTTCGTGCAGGACGAGGTCCGCGTTTATGGCGACGATACCGAGCGCAAGCGCTTCTATGACCTGTGCACCGCCGAACTCGATCGACGCGGCGTGCGCTGGATGAAGGTCGATGGCCCGCCTGCGGACCGCTTCGACATCGCCCTGACCGCGCTCACCGCCGCGGGAATCGTGCCGACGATGCGGTGAGACGATTTAATGATTTGCTCGATGCCGTTACACGGCACTCGGCGATCGAATTGTTATTCGATGTTCGACACGTTGTATTTGCGTAGACCGGAAGGCGTCACGAAACAAACGCCATCGTTTTTCTGGCCAGACATTCCTGTCAAGAAATCGAGAGACGCTGACATTTCGATGAGATAGCGCGCCAAATCTGCGGCAGCTTGCGCCGAATCTTGTTCAATCCCCTTCAGTTGGGCGCCACTGACGCTGACGCCACCCTTGAGATCGCCATAGGCAGTAAACATATGGATGCCGTAATAAGCACCCTGATCAACCGATCGAAGGACACCTCCCAGAAGCGCCAAAGAGCAAGAGCTTATACATGCACGCCCAGCAGGAACACGTACGGCAATCCCACTGCGGTGAAGCAGGCGGCCTATTTTCATTCCTTCGTACATATTGCCGCCGGGTGACGACAGCCATATCTCGTCAATGGCTCCCGCGCGGGCAAGTGCGTCGGCAAAAGTCGCCGCATCATTCGTTTTCACGGCGCCTTCTGCCATTAAAATGCGCATGCCGTCCGCTTCGCCGACACGATAAGTAAGTTGGCTTCCCCAGAATGTCGGGTTTCCGTACGCGCTTTGGGGCACATCCGGGCCGCAATAGCTAGATACTGATTGCGCCAAAGCCGGCTCGACAAGAAAGGCGGCGGCAATAGCCGCCGCCCATTGAGAAAATCGCAACAACATGGTTCAGGCCGCTTGCAAAGCCCAGCCACTGTTGGGTGGCGTTCGACAATAAGTCGGCGCATCGGCCATTTCTTGTCCGTCGATGTAGTTGACACGACGGGCCGCTCGACAAACTCGACCATCAGCAGTGGTCACGGGAGCGCCGACACTGACCGTTCCACGTACGCCTGGACGCGAATCGCTTTCCCAGCTTTGTGAAGACCCGCCGTCCGTCGACGAACTGTTAAGCGCTGTTTCTGTAGCTTTCCCAAGCTTTTCCTGCTCGCAGCGATCCAGCGCCTTTCCAATTGCGCCGCCAGCCAAAGCTCCAATGGCGCCGCCAACTAGCGTGCCGAACGTATTCTTGCGACCTCCATCGATCTTGGCACCCAAAAGGCCGCCGAGCACTCCACCCACCAACGCTCCGGCAGTCCCTCCACCGCACTTGGCGGCCTGAACCGGCGCTGCGGCCACAAATGACAATGCAGCCAACACTACTATCAAGGAACGAATAAGCATAATGACCCCCCATTTCTGCCCCAGATTTCCTATACTTTCACCACTATCCTGTCCACGCAAAATCACCAAATTCGAACAATTAGATTCTGCAGCGAAATCAGCGAGATGAGACCTTTGTGATCATCGCACGCCGTGTTCGTTTATCCACTCGATGCAGTCATCATTCTTCCGCGCCGCACATGCACGAAACCACCGGGCTGCGGCTGCTTCGTTCCGAACTACACCTATTCCCAAATATAGACTTTGGGCCGCCAGATACATGCAGCCAGTCTTTGATTCATAAAAATCTTTAAGCTCTGCGGCGTTGGCACAGGCCAGGAAGTTATCGAAGGCGCGCGCCTTACTCTGCGGCACGCCGTTTCCCTCATAATATAGCCGCGCCAATCCCCGATAGGCTGGGCCAAAACCCTTTGCGGCAGCCCGCTGATACCAGGCAGCGGCCTTGGCATAATCCTGCCCAATTTTTTCGCCAGACTCGTAGGTCATACCCGCTACCCACATCGCCTCAACGTTGCCCGCAGCAGCGCGAGCCTCCAACTGAGCCATTGCTTGCCGCTGAGCTTCGGCCTTCCTTCGTGCCTCTTCCCGGGCGGCAGCGGCGGCGTCTTCGCGTTGCTGTTCGCGCTCAGCAACATCGATGACTGTTTTCGCGGATGTTTCGAATCGACCGGACAAAGTCGTGCCTGCACCACGTCCGGAAATCCTGCCTTTGAAACCCGTGCGCCCGCAACTCCCTTCGATACTCAAGCTGCCATCCTCCGCCGCCAAGCGGCACATGCCGTTGCCGACCGTCCCAGTGAGCCCCGCGCCGTGCCATCCGCCAGTTGCGCTGATGCTGCCTGTCACCGCTGACCCGTTGAATCGAAGCAGGATCGTCGTCGTTCCTTCGATTTCCGTCGATTTACCAGCCGAGCGAAGGAAACTCTGCACATCCAACCTGCGCATCGCCGGGCCAGGTCGCGTGACGGTCATCACGTATCGGCCCTGATAGGTAAGCTCCGCGCGCGATGGGAGCGGCGCCGCCGCAAGCGCTCGCGTCCCCGCAGGCACGAATGTTCCGGAGGAATCGCGACAATACCGACGCTCTTCTCGCGTGCCGTCGGCTTTGGCTATGGTAGCGGATCGGCAATCTTGAGACGACGTCTGCGCATCGGCCGCTGCGCATAAGAACAACGCAAATGTAACGAGACCACATATGCGCATATTCACCCCCGATTCTGCGCTAATTTGTTGTTTCGAGTTGACACGCTACCACATAATCGGCGGCCGTCTATCGCGCCCGAAAGCGATCGCATACATCCATCGATCGCTTGCAAGACAATCCACAATCGTCGGAAAGCTCATCCACGCCGAGCGCAGCCATCGCACGTCAGCAACGCGCTTGTGCGTGAGACCCTGCACGACGTGCAGGATCCCACCAAAGTCCGTCAAAACGTCAGAAACGACGCGAGACGTTCAGGCTGATACGGCCCTCGTCCGGCCCCTGATCGAAGCGCCCTTCGACCGCGACCTGATAAGTCCATGCGCCGTCCATCGCGCTGCCGCCGAAGCCGCCGCCCGCGAACACGCGGTCGCGAGTCGTGTCGGGCAGAACAACGGTCTGGCTGCCCATGCTGTGCCGCGCAGAAGCGAGGCGGACGGTCGCGCTGCGATCCCCCTTCTCGTCCTCGGTCATGTAACCGGCACGGGCGTTGATCACGAAGGATTCGGCGACGGTGGCGCGCACCTCGCCGCCCGCACGGCCACGCCAGCGACGATAGTCGAGGTCGGCATAAGCGACGTTGGCGAGTGACGCGCCGGTCTCGGTGAAGGCGTCGACCTTCACGTCGACATAGTCCACCCCCGCGAACGGCCCGACCTTGACCGCGCCCATCCCGAACATCCAGCCCAATTCGCCGCTGCCGGCCCAGACGCGCGCGCCGGTCTTGCCCCTGGCGGTCTGGTCATAAGCGGTAGCGCGATCGATCCGGTCGAAATCGACGTTGAACGATCGGCTGCCCGCAATCTCGGCATAGAGACCGTTGGGCAGCGCCACGCCACCATAGAGTCCAACCGCATAGCCGTCGCCGTTCAGCCGGTTGCCGCGGCCAACCGCGCCATAAGCGTTGCGATAGCTGATGCTCGCACCGATGCGCGCCGGGCCGACGCCGACATCGACGCCGCCGCTCAGCCCCTCGGTCTTCGCATTGACCGTGCCGAAGCCCGCAGGCGCGGCGTTGAAGCGCGACCATTGCCCGCCAAGCCACATCCGCACGCCCTGCCCATAATCGCCGAGCGCGCGGCGCAGACTGCCGAGCTGCCCCATAGCGGGTTCGACGCCCGCCAAGCCGACTTCGGCCGCCGCGCTGCGCAGGCCGGTGAGCGCGCGCGGCGCGCTGTCGATCATCGACGCGAGCGCCAGCGGATCGACATAGGTCGGCAGCGTCAGGCGATAGACCATCAGCACGCTGTCGTTGTTTCCCGTCCCGTCGAGCGCACCCGAGGGCGAGCAGACGCCGTTG
Organism: Sphingomonas montanisoli; assembly: GCF_008274695.1. Classification (GTDB taxonomy): domain Bacteria; phylum Pseudomonadota; class Alphaproteobacteria; order Sphingomonadales; family Sphingomonadaceae; genus Rhizorhabdus; species Rhizorhabdus montanisoli. The sequence continues at coordinate 1,135,439 of NZ_VTOU01000001.1, forward strand.
AAGCAGATCGTGCTGCCCTGGAAGTCGTTGTCGTTGCCGACGAACAGGAAGAAGTCCTGCGGCGCGCCTTCCTCCAGCACCGGTGCCAGCGCCATCGCCTCGATCTTCTCGCTGATCGTGGTCGGGGTGCTGACCGGCAGGCGCGTGATGTTCATGCCCACGCGGGCAAGCTGGGTCGGATTCACCAGATTGATCAGCTCGACCTGCTGGACCGGGGTGATGCTGGCGTTCAGCGTTCCGTTGGTCGCGATCGGCGCGTTGGTGGTTTCGAACGCGGTGCCGGCCAGGTTGGTCGCGCCGGTCGTGTCGACCAGCAGGATGCTCTTGAACAGCGGCGTGGTGCTGGTGCTCGCATTCGCCGCGACGCCGCGCCCCACGCCGTCACGGGCGAGGACGAGGAACTGGGTGTCGTTGAGCGCCAGCATCTCGGACTGGGCGGCGGTGCGATCGGCGGCCGCGCCGGTGCCGTTATTGTTGAACACCGGAAGCTGCAGAACGTAATGGCCTATCGGGTTGGTCGGCGTCGCATTGCCGCTGATGTCATAGACCAGGATGCGGGTGTTGTTGCGCGTCTGCTGGTTGGCGCCATTGGTGTCCTGCACCGTCGCCGACTGCTGGATCGCCACCAGTTTCTTGTTGTCGGGGGTCAGCGCCATCGCCTCCAGCCCCTGATTGTTGCGACGGCCGGTCTGGCCCGGGGTGACGCTGTTGAAGTTGATCGTTCCGCCAGTACGCGGCAGCATCGCGGCCACCGTCTGGATCGCGCCGATCTGCTTACCCGACGCGTCAAAATAATAGATGCCGTCGGCATATTCGTCGGAGATGTAAAACGTGCCGTCGGGACGGAAGGCGATCGCCTCGGCATCGAGCGCGATGCGGCCGGCGGCAGTGCCGTCGGTGGCCAGCGGATAGACGATACCGTTGCGCGTCACGGTGCTGGCGCCCGGATCGCGACCGGTCATCTCGACGCCGTTGGTATCCTTCAACGTGAAACCGCCGGTCGGCGTGATCGTCACCTGGCTCTGCGACGCGGTCGACTGCGGCAGCGCGGCCGATCCCGGCGCGAGCGGACGGAAGGTGACGTTCGATGTGTGGACGCGGTTGCGATAATCGATCGCGCCGTCAAACGGACCGCGATCGGGCAGTGTGTAGATCCCGCCCGAATAGCTGCCATCAGCGTTGCGGCGCCACGTCTTCAGGTCGATCGCCATGCCCGAGAAGCTGCCGAAGGTCTCGCCCCGGAAATCGAGCGTCGTCGCGCTGATGCGACCCGCGCCCAACAGCCCCTGATTGACGAAGGTGTTGCCGTTCAGCGTCGCGCTGACCGCGCCTGCCGCCGTGCTGATATTGGGCGTCAGAACCTGGCGCGACTGGGCGAAGGCCGGCATCGCCTGCAACGATGCGGCGGCGACCGCCGACAGAAGGACGGCGCGAAACGTGATCATGTTCTGAATCCCCATTGGTTTCCCCGGGGCGGGGCATATGGGTCGCCTGTGACGATCCGGACACAAAGCGGTTACAATCGCGCTACACAATCAATGGTGCAGACAAGATCGTGCCGGATCATCGACGCTTTGGCATCGGGCACGAAGCCTGCTATCGCGCGGCGCAATCCCTTTCCCGCCGATTAGAGAACCCCGTGACGCCCATCGACCGCATCCGCAATTTTTCGATCATCGCCCATATCGATCATGGCAAGTCGACCCTCGCCGACCGGCTGATCCAGCGGACGGGCGGGCTGACCGAGCGCGAGATGTCCGCGCAGGTTCTCGACAATATGGATATCGAGAAGGAGCGTGGGATCACCATCAAGGCGCAGACCGTGCGCCTCGAGTGGAAAGGTCACATCCTCAACCTGATGGACACGCCGGGCCACGTCGACTTCGCCTATGAAGTCAGCCGCAGCCTGGCCGCGTGCGAAGGCGCGCTGCTGGTGGTCGATGCCGCGCAGGGCGTCGAGGCGCAGACGCTCGCCAACGTCTATCAGTCGATCGAGCATGACCACGAGATCATCCCGGTCATCAACAAGATCGACCTTCCCTCCGCCGAGCCCGAGAAGGTGCGCAACGAGATCGAGGAGATCATCGGCATCGACGCGTCGAACGCGGTGCTGTCCAGCGCCAAGTCCGGCATCGGCATCGAAGAGATTCTCGACGCGGTCGTCGAACGCATCCCGGCGCCGAAGGGCGATCCCGACGCGCCGTTGAAGGCGATGCTCGTCGACAGCTGGTACGATCCCTATCTCGGCGTCGTCATCCTGGTCCGGGTGATCGACGGCACGGTCCGCAAGGGCCAGCAGGTCAAGTTCATGGCCACCGGCACCACCCACCTGATCGACCGCGTCGGCGCCTTCCGTCCCAAGATCGAAAATCTGCCCGATCTCGGCCCCGGCGAGATCGGCTTCATCACCGCCCAGATCAAGGAAGTCGCGCAGGCCCGCGTCGGCGATACGCTCACCGATGCGAAGAAGCCCACGGCCGAGCCGCTGCCGGGCTTCAAGGAAGTCCAGCCGGTGGTGTTCTGCGGCCTCTTTCCGGTCGATGCCGCCGATTTCGAAAAGCTGCGCGAGAGCATCAGCAAGCTACGCCTCAACGATGCATCGTTCAGCTTCGAGATGGAGACGAGCGCGGCCTTGGGCTTCGGCTTCCGCTGCGGCTTCCTGGGACTTCTCCATCTGGAGATCATCCAGGAGCGGCTGATCCGCGAATATGACCTCGATCTCATCACCACCGCGCCGTCGGTGGTCTATCAGATCGAACTGACCCACGGCGGCGGGCATGTCGAACTGCACAATCCCGCCGACATGCCCGAACCGAACAAGATCGAAACGATCGCCGAGCCGTGGATTCAGGCCGTGATCTACGTGCCCGACGAATATCTCGGCTCGGTGCTGAAGCTGTGTCAGGATCGACGCGGCATCCAGAAGAACCTCACCTATGTCGGCGGCCGCGCCCAGGCGACCTACGAACTGCCGCTCAACGAAGTGGTCTTCGATTTCTATGATCGGCTGAAGTCGCTGTCGAAGGGCTATGCCAGCTTCGATTACGAACAGATCGGCTATCGCGAGGGCGACCTCGTCAAGATGGGCATCCTGGTCAACGAGGAGCCCGTCGACGCGCTGAGCATGATCGTCCACCGCTCGACTGCCGAGGTGCGCGGACGCGGCATGGTCGAACGGCTCAAGGAACTCATCCCCCGCCACCTGTTCAAGATCCCGATCCAGGCCGCGATCGGCGGCAAGGTCATCGCCCGCGAGACGATCAGCGCGATGCGCAAGGACGTGACCGCGAAATGCTATGGCGGCGACGCCAGCCGCAAACGCAAGCTCCTCGACAAGCAGAAGAAAGGCAAGGCGAAGATGCGCGAATATGGTTCGGTCAGCATCCCGCAAGAGGCGTTCATCGCGGCGCTCCGCATGGGCGACGAGAGCTAAGCCCCAACCCGCGATCTCACCCCGTCACCCCGGGCTTGACCCGGGGTCCAGCTTCTTCTGGCTTCTGAAGCCTTCTCCCGCATGCGGGAGAAGGTTTGGATGAGGGTCTTCTTCTTCTCCTTCTTCTTCTTCTGCCGTCACGAGGAGATGAGGCAGACCCTCACCCCAGCCCTCTCCCGCAAGCGGGAGAGGGAGGAAAAGGCGCACGTCGGCTAACGCCGCAGTAGCGGACATTCCGAGGGCTTGGGAGTGACTGCGGATTATGTTCCGGTTAGGAAAGACCGCTAATGGCGATCGGAAGTCGTTCAGCCTTCAGGAGAGTATGCGTGCTTTTTCACACCATGGTCGGATCGAACGACATTGAACGGTCCAAGCGCTTCTACGACACGGTGCTCGGTACCTTGGGTGCAGGGGAAGGGACGAGGAACATCGCCGACAGCGGTCATACACGTCTGATCTACAATAACGGCAGCGGGACCAACTTCATCGTCAGCCAGCCGATCAACGACGAACCGGCAAGCATCGCCAACGGCAGCACCGTTGCCTTTTCCTGCGACTCGCCCGAGCAGGTGAAGCAGCTTCACGATACCGCCGTTGCCGCTGGCGGAACCTCGATCGAAGCTCCTCCCGGACCGCGCGAAACTGCCTCTATGGGCACCATCGAACTGGCCTATTTTCGTGATCCCGACGGCAACAAGCTGTGCGGAATTCATTTTCCTGCCTGATCCCTCCGGCACGGGGTCGCTTCTGACCCTAGCGGACCTCGATCATGCGATCCCGCGAATGTCCGCTTTCCACCCCATAGCAGCCTCGGTTGGATTAGATCGCAGCGATATGCTCGCGGAACCAGTCCGCCAGCGCTTCCTCGCTCAATTCACCAGCTGCCAATGCCAGAAACGCGACGACGAGTTCGGCATCGGTCGCCGCCAGCGTATAGCCATTGAGCATCAGAAACGTTTCGCTGACCACCGCCGCCGTGCGCTTGTTGCCATCCACAAACGGATGGTTGCGCGCGATGCCATAGGCATAGGCTGCCGCGAGCGCCGCAACATCCGGATCGCCATAAGCCGCCAAATTGGGTGCACGCGCCATTGCGCTTTCCAGCAGCCCGTCGTCGCGCACGCCCTCGCCCCCGCCATGTTCGGCAAGTTGCTCGGCATGCGCCGCGCGCGCCACATCGGCCGCGATCCAGACCCAGTCCTGGGACATGGTCTTATTTCGCGAGTTCGCGCAGTGCGCGCTTGCGCCGCGCCATCACCTCGCGCGCGGCCGCCATCTGCGCCTCGAAATCCTCGTCGGGGGCGCTCAGTTCGATCCCACGCGGCGTGCGCGAAACCGACAGGCTCTGCCCAGCCGTTACGTCGAGATGCGCCATCAACTCCTTCGGCAGGATCACCGCCGAGGAGTTGCCGACCTTGATGATCTTGAGGCTCATGTTCATACGGGCGTTATAACATCGGGGCCAGCCATCGACAAGCCAACGGCCCTGCCCGCCAGAACCTCAATCGACGCGGGCCGGAGTGCCCTTGGTCGATGGATTGGAGGCGTTGGGCTTGGGCGGCGCCTCCTTCTTGGGCTTGCGGATTTCGCGGCCGCTCTTCTGTTGACCTTTGGCCATGATCGTCTCCCTGTGAAGCGCGTCCTATTTGGTCGCGTACTGCCCGGCCTCGGCGCCGAATTCCTCGCGCGCATAGGCGCGGGCGGCGGTGGCCGTCTTGAATATGGGTTCCTGCAGCGTGGAGGTGACGAGGGGATAATTCTGCGAATTATAGCGCGTCACCCGCACGGTCAGGCGGAAGTTGCCGTCCTCATCCTTGGCGATGAGATAGGGCTTTACGGGGATTCTCGACATTGATGCTCCTTGATGGACGGCGATGGCGTCGTCAGTTCGGCCGACGCGCGGATGTGCCGCGGTCGATCGTCCAGTCTTGGCCGGGTGGCTTGATCATCGGCCGACGGCACGAAAGGCAGGTCGTGACGAAACGCCCCTCGTCCCAGCGGCTCGCCATGAGATCCGGTCTGTGCAGGCCGAAAAGGGCATGGAAGCCCATGTTCGCGTCCCTTCGCGCGGCGAGCCGAATGATCGTCCGGTGGATTAACGACCGGACGTCGGCGGCCGGCTTGCTGGTCCGCGACGAATGCGTCGCTCTGGCGAAGGGCGTCCAGCGCCGCCGATCGCGATCGCGCGCCCCGGAAGCGAGGCGCTGCTCCTGACCAGTGGGCGCATTATGCGCGGGGGTCAACCAAAGCGTCGATCGGCATCATCATAAGCCAGGGCTTGCGCGCCCGCATGCGATGCGCGACGAGAGGCCATGTCCGCCGATCGTTTCGAACGCCACCGCCAGCCCTGGACCCAAGACGAGGTTCAGAAGCTCCACATGCTCGCGAAGAAGGGCATGGCGCTCAAAGCGATCGCCAAGGCGCTCAAGCGTTCCGAGGAATCGACCAAGGATCGCGCCAAGGCCGACGGGCTCAATATCGCGAAATTGCGTTAGGCGTCAGACGCCCCAGCGCACGAAGCGTTCGGTCAGCCAGTCGATCGAGCGATCCACCGCCGACTCATACCCCTCCGCCTCGATCGCCGGCCCCAGCAACTCGACGTCGAAATAGCCGGCATAGCCCGCGTCGAGCAGGTGGCCGATGATCCATTCGAGCGGGATCGATCCGTCGCCGGGCACGCGGCGGTTGAACTTGGTGGGTTCGCCGACCAGGAAATCGCTCACCTGCACGCAGGTAAACAGGTCGACATTGTCGCGGAACAGCCTGGGCAGGCCCGGCTCGTACCAGCAATTCTGGAGCTCGAGGCAGATGCCGACATCGGCCGCGCGCGCCACGTCCGCCGCCGAGGCGAGCGTGTGGAGGAAGCCGGTGTCGCGCGTCGTGATGCTGTTGTTCTCGATCGCGATCCGCACGCCGCGTTCGGCCGCATAGGCGTTCGCCGTCCCCATGCACTTGGCGAAGGCCGCGCAGGCATCGTCGGTCGGCATGCGCGGCGGGGTGGGACCGCTGACGACATAGATCGACGGCGCCCCCAGCGCATGTGCCGCATCGATATACGGCTTCAGTCCCGCGAGCGTCTGTTCTTCGCTTTCGATGAAACTTTCGGTCCCCCCGCCCGCGAGCGAACAGCTCTTGAGCCCGGCGGCGAGGATCGCGGCGATCCCGGCATCGACGTCATCACGAAACTTCAGGAAAGTCGCGTTGATGACGTCGATGCCGCGCGCCTTGCAGAAGGCGATGTCCTGATCGAGCGTCCAGTTCCACGTCGATATCGGATTGAACGATATGCGTTTGTGGATGCCCATCAGGTCGCTCCGATCAGGCGCCGAAGAAGCGCGCGAGCGCCGAATGGCCTTCCGACACCGCACGGCCCGAAACGGCCGATCCGGGGATCGAGTAGAAGCCGTGGATCGCGCCCGGATAGCAGTGGAAATCGGTCGGCACCCCCGCACGCAGCAGACGGCGCGCATATTCGAAATTCTCTTCGACGAAGAGGTCGAGTGCCGCGGTCATGATGAAGGTCGGCGGCAGGCCGCTCAGATCCTCGGCGCGCGCGGGCGCGGCATAAGGTGACACGCCGTCCTTGCCCGGCTCATGCCCCAGCAGCGCCGACCAGCCGAAGCGGTTCGAATTGTTGTTCCAGCCGACCTCGCCCGCATAAGGATGCGGATCGTCGCTCGTGCAGGTCCGGTCGTCGAGCATCGGGTAGACCAGATACTGGAAGGCCAGCTTATACTCGCCCTTGTCGCGCGCCAGCAGCGCCATCGCCGCGGCCAGGCCGCCGCCCGCGCTGTCGCCCATCACGCCGATCCGCGTGGCGTCGACGCCCAGTTCAGCGGCGTTCTCGAACAGCCACCTGAGCGCGGCATAGCCATCGTTGACCTGCGCTGGATACGGGTTTTCGGGCGCGAGCCGATAATCGACATTAACGATCAGGCAGTCGAGCTTCTGCGCGATTGGCCGCTGCGACGCCTCGCTCATTTCCGCGCGGCCGATCAGATAGCCGCCGCCGTGGAAGTTGAGCACCGCCGGCGCGTTGGCGGGCAGGTTCTTCGGGCGGATCAGGACGAGACGGACATCGGGCTCCCCATCGAGGCCGGGGATGGTGCGCTCCTCCAGCGTGGTCGCGGCGAGCAGCTCCTCGGGCAGCGGCATCGCCGGAAAGGGCTGGCGCAGCGCATCCAGATTGTCGGCGGTGAATTCCTTGGGAAGGATGCCGAGCAACGGCACAAGCTGCGGATCGACGAGATGGCTACCGCGAAAACTGTCACCCACGCGAATCTCTCCTTTTGAGTTAGCTGTATTTGCCGTTGCTCGCAGAAATCCCAGAGCCAAGGCAAGCCCCGACGTCAGCCGCGATAGGCGCCCACGACGCGCATCACCGCCGATGCCGATGTCAGCCGCGCGTCGCCCGCGCCCTCGTCGACCAGGGTCAGCCGCACCCCGATCTTGCCCGCGGTCCCGCGTACCGCCTCCCCCTCGACGCGGAACGGGCCGATCTTGCCGCGCGCGAGGAACATGACGTGCCACGATTCCATCTGGAGCAGGTTTGTGCCGGCCAGCTCGGCGGCCAGCTCGATCGCGGCCGTTTCGAGCGCGACATGCTGCGGACCGATGTGGAGTGCGCCGTCGGGCGATGCGAATTCGGATGCCAGCGCGGGCAGGGTCCAATGCCCGCTATCGCGCCGGATCGCGCCGAACGCCTGCCACAAAGGCGGCAGATCGGGGCCGTCGACGATGTCGAGCTTATCCTCGGGGATCTTCTCCAGCCCCTCGGGGGGCACGCCGATGATCGCGCCCTGCCCTTCGACGAAGGCGATGACGCGGCGATGATCATCGGCATCGACGATCTTCGACCGGCTGTAACACATGCGCGATCCGGTCTTCAGATCCTCAGTCTGGATGATTTCGATCCGCTTCACGTCGGGCGCGGGATCGAGGATCTGGCAGCTGTGGATCACCGGATTGGGCACGGTGGTGAGGTCGGTCATCACCCCGCCTTCGGGCGCCGTGATCGATATCGGCGCGACCATCAGCCCGCCTGCCGCATTGCGCATGTCGCGGCGCAGGGTGACGGTGTTGTCCTCCGGTCCCGCATTCATCGAAAAATGGCTGCGGCCGATGTAGCGATAGCTGAGCAGCCCGGTCCACCGCCGCTGCAGTTCGGCCGCATAGGCCGCCGGATCGCCTTTCAGCTCACGAATATCCTTCAGCATCCCTGTCGCTGCTCCTCTTGGCGGGTTCTTTTCGCGAACCTCTGCGCCGAAAGACTATCTCCGCAAGGCGCAAAAGCGCGTCTCCGATCCTGCTTTTCCGGAGGGGCGGTAGCCGGGCTGCAACATGGCTTCTATAGTCGGGTCCGATGCGCATCATCGCCCTGCTCCTCGCCCTCGCCCTCTCCGCCCCAGCGATCGCGGCCGACACGCCGCCCGCCGTCACCGAAACCTTCCGCATGAAGGCGGATGAGGCGCATCAGGGCGTCGTCGCGGACAAGCGCTACATCTACGCCATCTCCAACGCCGAGATCGGCAAGTACGACCGGCGCACTGGCCAGCGCGTCGCCCGGTGGCAGGGCGATCCCAAGCTGTTCCACCACATGAACAGTTGCATCCTCGATCGCGCGATGCTGGTCTGCGCGGCCTCCAATTATTCGCAAGTGCCGCAGGCCAGCTCGATCGAATGGTTCGATACCCGAAAGATGGCGCATGTCCGCACGCGCAGCCTGGGGCCGCAGCGCGGATCGCTGACCTGGCTCGATTGGCATGACGGCAGCTGGTGGGCCGGCTTCGCCAATTACGACAATAAGGGCGGCGAACCCGGCCGTGACCACAAGCTGACCACGCTCGTCCGCTACGCGCCTGACTTCACCGAACTCGGCGCCTGGCTGTTCCCGCCCGCCGTCCTCGATCGCTTCGCCCCCTTCAGCACGTCGGGAGGTGTTTGGGGCGACGACGGCCTTCTCTACGTCACCGGCCACGACCGACCCGAGCTCTACGCGATCCGCATCCCTGAGGCGGGATCGACGCTTTTGCACGTCGCCACGATCGGCCTCACCACCAACGGCCAGGCAGTCGCCTGGGAAAAGGGCGGCGCGAAGCGCACCCTCTGGTCGATCTCGCGCGCGGGCAGCGAAGTCGTCGCGGCGACGGTGCCGAACGTGGCGCGGTAGCGGCTAAGCGGCCATTCGGCTTCCGCCGCACAAACAGACTGTCAGGCTGGCAATCCGCGTTCCCGACAACGGCTACATTACGCGCAGTTCTCTCCCGCTTTTCGT
>NZ_VTOU01000010.1 GCF_008274695.1 Sphingomonas montanisoli
GGTCGGCTCCGGCTGGGTCGGTGAAACGGCGTCGCGCCCTGCCACCAGCACCCCGCAGATCGGCACCGTCGACTTTACCCCGGGCGAGATCTACGCCAACCCGGCGATCTCGCAGGGGCTGCTCGACGACGCGGCGCTCGACCTCGAGCAGTGGCTGGGCGGCGAAGTCGACACCGAGTTCGCGCGGCAGGAGGGCATCGCCTTCCTCTCGGGCGACGGCACTAACAAGCCGCACGGCATCCTGACCTATGTCACCGGTGCCGCGAACGCCGCCCGCCACCCCTACGGCGCGATCGCGGTCGTCAACAGCGGCCACGCCAGCACGATCCCGAATGGCGATGCGATGATCGACTTCATGTACGATCTGCCGTCGGAATTCGAGGCGGGCTCGAAGCTGTACCTCAGCCGCTCGTCGCTCCGCGCGGTTCGCAAGCTGAAGGACGGCCAGGGCAATTACCTGTGGCAGCCCTCCTATGTGTCGGGCGAGCCCGCGTCGCTTAACGGAGCGCCCGTCGTCGAGATGCCCGACATGCCCGCCATCGCGGCCGGCAACATCGCCGCGCTCTACGGCAATATGGAGGCCACCTACCTGGTCATCGACCGGGTCGGAATCCGCGTCCTGCGTGATCCGTACACCAATAAGCCTTTCGTGCACTTCTACACCACGAAGCGCGTCGGTGGCGGCGTTCACAACCCCGAGCCCATGCGCGCGCTGAAGATCGCAGCGTAACCTCCGCCGGGCCAGCTCGCAGGCTGGCCCGGTTCTTCGAAGCGCCGGGCGCGTCCCGACCCTTCGGTGAACCCAGGAGACCCCAATGGACAAGAACTCGGCCGTCGCGAAGCCCGCGGCATCGAAACCGGCGGCAATCCCGCCTGCCACCACCATCAACCCGTCCGGCGCGCCGGATCAGATCGTGCCCGACGTCGATCTCGACCATCCTGCCGTCGACGCCGATCCTCGCGCGAACACGACCGTCGATCAGAACCGCATCGACTTCAACGACCCGACGATTCCCGGCGACGTCGCCGTGGCACGCAACCTCGGCATGACCGAGGGCGAAGACGAAAAGAAGGACTGACCTCTCCGGTCCTGCCCGGCGCCGGCCGGTCCCTTGCGGCCGGCGCCACCCTTTCCAGCGAGGTTGATCGATGGCCGAACCCGTCTCCCTCGAGCTCGCGAAACAGCAACTTCGCCTTGAAGCCGATTTCGCCGACGAAGATGAGCTGATCAGCGGCATCATTGCCGATGCGCGCGCCTGGGTGGAAAGCCACACCGGTCAGACGCTCATCGAGGGTGCGAAGGTCGAATATCTCAAGCCCGCTTGCCAGCAGCTTCTCACTTGGCCCGTGAATGAGGTGACTGAAGTCTCCTATATCGACGCGGGCGGCTTAGAGCATGAGCTGGATGCCGGCGGCTTCGCAATTCGCACCAAATTTCGGCCTGCCCGGGTCCAGTTTTTCGGATCTGCTGCATATTCTATCCTTCGTTCAGCTGCGGCTGTGAAGGTCACTATGCAGGCTGGCTATGCCGCCGCCGACATGCCCCGAGGTGCCATCCGGGCAATGCTTATCCTCATCACGGGCTATTACGAGCGACGCGACACCGGCGGCTTGGGTGGTGATGTCGAGAAGGCCGCCGCTGCGGCCTGCCGTAACATGCGATTGCGGCGCCTGTGAGCAAACTGCTCCGAGCCGGCGCCCGCGATCGCCGCATCACGATTCAACGCGCAACTCTGGCGCCCGATACGGCTGGTGATCCAGCACCGTCGTGGGAGAACCTATCGACCGTCTGGGCGTCGGCAATGCCGGCGCCCGGCGTCGAACGGCTGCAGAGCGCGGAGATTGCGGCGACGACGCCGATGGTGTTTCGCATCCGCTGGTCGTCGGCGGTCGCGGACGTGAACCCCAAGGACCGGATCAGCTATGCCGGGCGCATGTGGATCATCGCGTCAGTGACGGAAATCGGCCGCCGCGAAGGACTTGAGATCGCAGCGACAGCTAGGGCAGATTGATGCCCCGCAATTTTTCGTTGCGTACCACCGGGTTGCGTGAGCTGGACGCGGCACTCGGCAAATTGCCGAAGGCAGTGGGCAAGCGCGTGACGCGCGATGCTCTCATTGAGGCGGGCGAGGTGACGGCGCAAGCGGCCAGAGCGCTCGCGCCGGTTGATAAGGGCTATTTGCGGGAATCGATCACGGTCGGCAGCAAGTTGTCGCGATCGCAACGCAAGGCTCTCGAGACCCGATCATCGGTCGAGGTCTACGTCGGACCTGGTCCCCATCCGCAGGGGATCATGCAGGAGTTCGGCACCTTCAAAGAGCCGGCGCAGCCCTTCATGCGGCCCGCCTGGGACGCAACCGGCGAACAGGTGCTGGGCCGGACGGGCGTGATCCTTTCCGACGCGGTGATGAAAGCGGCGGCTCGGCACGCGCGCAAAGAAGCCAAGCGGCGACAGCGAAAGGGCTGATGATGTCGATCACTGCTGCCACGCGCGACCGTTTAAAAGCGGCCGGCGCGGTCGAGGCCATCGTGAGCGATCGGGTCTTTCGCGATGAGCGACCGCAGGGAACGCCACTGCCGGCGATCGTCCTCATCGGAGCTGGCGGAGCCACCGACTACCATTACCGGGGCCGGGCAAGCGTCCAGCGTGTGCGCATCCAGCTCGACTGCTGGGCCGGAAGTCGCGGGGATGCCGATGCGCTGGGCGTCGCCGTCATCGAGGCGATGGAGGGCGCGGCCGATTTAGGCTCGATCCGATTTGTCCGTGCCTTCGTCACCGATCGCCGCGACGGCAGCGACCGAGGCGAGACGATCGCCGCAACGGGTGCTGCACCGCTCGCATATCGCGCGAGCATCGATTTCTTCGTGTGGTTCAAGGAGGTTTAACATGGCCGGAATTGGTTACGGCGCAGCGTTCAAGCTGGGCAATCTCGCGACCCCTGTCGTGCTGCTCGAACTGGCAGAGGT
>NZ_VTOU01000011.1 GCF_008274695.1 Sphingomonas montanisoli
CCGCGTCGGCGGCCAGCTCGGCCGGCAGCGCCTCGACCGCAGCCTTGAGCGTGCCGAATGCCTCCGACGCGGTGATCTCCAGCAGTGGCGCCATCCTTTCCGCATTCGCCGCAGCCGCCTCCGCGGCCCGGCGCTGCGCCTCCGTGGCGACGACCGCCTGCGCCTGTTGATATTCTTCGTCGCTCATTGCCATGCGTCGTTCCTTCATTGATGGGTCACGTCGACGACCAGATAGGCATAGTCGACATAGTCGTAATGCTCGGGGATATTGGGCGTAGTGGACGTCTGCACATCCTCGACGGCCAGGCAGTCCGCGCCGCTCAATGTCGTCGCGCCGAACTTGAAGCCCAGGATCTGCATGAAGAACGAGTTGATATATTCGCCGATCGATCCACTCGCGACGCTGTCGACGTCGATCGTTCCGATCAGCTTCGCCGGGATCACGGCATAGGTCCGCCCGGCCGGATAGGTCGCGGCGGGCAGCGATGTGCGGTAATCGGCACCTGTCAGAAGCGCCTCGACCCGAAGATAACGACGGCTCGAATGAAATGTCAGCGCACCCGCCGCGTCCCACACCGCAAGGCCGTAGCCGAACGGCCCCACCAGCGCCCATGGCTTGTCATAGACGTAACACGTGATGTCCGCACCGCTCGCCAACGTTCCATCGGCATTGAACGCCTGAACAAAGAACGACCAGCTCGATCCCGATCGCGTCGTGAACTGATGGGCTACGAAATGCGTCTCGCTGCGGATCGCGATGATCGGCGTGTCACCCGTTACGTTGAGATAGGCGCCGATCTGCACGCCCACCAAATCGGTGGTGACCGTCACCTTGGCCAAGAGGGCAAAGTTCGCATAGGTCTCGTCGATCTGCACGGATCCGCTGGCCTGATTAAACACCCGCAATCCGTGCGTCATCACCGGACCCCGCAAATAATGATGCAGTTCACTGGGCCGGTTCCGCTTGCATAGGTCCACGTCAACGTCGTCCCGGTGCGGCTGACGCTCGGCAGGATCAGATTGCCATAAGCCAGTCCGCCCAGAGGCATGATCGTCCAAAACGGCGCGCCGGTCGCGAAGCCCGGCACGTCCTGAGATCCGCTCGTCGCGCCGGTTTCGATGGTCGCTACGATACGCCCGGCGTTCGTCGAGATGTCCAACTCAAGGTTGCCAGCGGCGTCCCATATGCGCAGACCGTAAGCCATCCGTCAGACGTCCAGATTGCCCATCTGCACCCGGCGATTGCCCGATGCATCGAACACCTTCCATGCCCCACTCGCGAACTCCGTTCTCGCGCCTCCGCCGGGTTTTAGGATCCTGAAATAATCAGCGTTGATGGTGAAGTCGGATCGCGTCGCATTGTTGTTGAGGACAAACCCGCTGACATAGCCGTTGACATCGATCTCGACGCCATAGCGGCCGAATAGCGTCGTGATATTGCCATTCGCGGTGGAGATCGCGGTCGCGTTGGAGGTGATGCTGACGCCCTGCACCGAGACCGTCGAGGCGAGACTCGCATAGCTGCCATCCAGCGTGTTGAGCGCCTGGAACGTCTGACGGACGCTCGCCTCGTTCGAAAACAGGGTCGCGAAGGTTCCCCGCTCCACCTTGAAGCGCCGCACCGCTGCATAGGT
>NZ_VTOU01000012.1 GCF_008274695.1 Sphingomonas montanisoli
CACAAACAGACTGTCAGGCTGGCAATCCGCGTTCCCGACAACGGCTACATTACGCGCAGTTCTCTCCCGCTTTTCGTCTCCAATAGCCCGCTTTAGGAAAGAGCAATCGGGGGTGGATTTTGGGAGAGCAGACCCTTGGACGGTGCTGATATGGTCAGACGCTAACGGAGCCGCGCCGTTCATCGAACGTCTTGACGAGAGTGGCTAGGCTGATCGATGCCAGCCGTTCGACCAGCAGACGCTCGGCTTCCTGTAGCGCCTCGCTTACGGCCTCGTTGACGACAGCCGCGATCTGGCAGCCGGGCTCGGGACCTTCGATCCCGATCGCGAACAGGCGGGGGCCGCCAACGGCGTGATGCACGTCCAGCAGCGTCACCGTCTTCAAATCGGCTGTGATAGCCCAACCACCGCCATGCCCCTTCTCCGAACGGACGTAGCCTGCGTCCCGCAATCCGGCCATTGTGCGGCGGATAAGGACCGGGTTGGTGCCGAGCATTCGGGCGATCGCTTCGGAGGTCATCGGCCCGTCATGCCGGGCCATGTGGATTAACACGTGGAGCATTCGCGAGAGGCGACCGTCATTTCGCATGGCACATGCTTCCGCCCGCGGCGTCATATTGGCAAGTCTGAGTTTTCACGATACTCGGTAGGTTGCATGATTCGTGGAGCATGACCAATGCGTGAGTTCAACAAGGCAGATCATTGGGACAGCGCAGCCGAGCGGTACGAGGAGACCGCGCATCCCTACACGGCACGCTATGTCGATGCCGCACTCGCTCATGTCCCACTGACCGCCTCGTCCCGTGTGTTGGATGTGGCAGCCGGAACCGGCGCGCTTGCGCTCGCCGCAGCGGTGTCCGGAGCGGAAGTCCTTGCGACCGACTTTTCACCGGGCATGGTCGCGCGCATCGCCGCCAAGGAGTTGCCGAACGTCGAAGCGCGGGTGATGGACGGTCAGGCACTCGATCTGCCCGATGCTGACTTCGACGCGGTGTTCTCGATCTTCGGCGTGTTCATGTTTCCTGACTGGCGCAAGGGACTGGCCGAGATGGCGCGGGTTACCAAACCTGATGGATATGGCGTAGTGGCGGTCTGGCAGGATCGCGGCGCGGGTGCGTTTATGCTGCTCGGTCAGTTGATCCGCCGACTGTTCCCTGAGCGTGAACTCACGGCCATGCCAGAGGCAATGACGATCCTTAGCACGGCGGCAGGCTTTGCTGTGGAGCTCGTGCGGGCGGGCTATCGTGAGCCGCAGATCGAGCACGTCACCCGCGACTTTGACCTCGACATGGCGGCGCTGGACGATCTCGACGGGCTGTTCGGACCATCACCTGACTGGACCAGCCTGGATGACCTGCAGAAAGGCATGATCGTCGCGGAGCTACGGTTACTGGCGGGCGACCAGACACACCTTCCTATCCCTTC
>NZ_VTOU01000013.1 GCF_008274695.1 Sphingomonas montanisoli
GCGCGCACACGCTTAGCGCGAGCAGCGCAATTGCTGCCCGGATCATCATCTTCATCGGAAGCTCCTTCGTTTTGGGGGAGGTTAGTCGGCCGCGTCGTCGGGCCGGGTCTTCGGCTTTCGAATTGCCCGGATCGCGGCGATTATGGTGGGCGCTGCCTCGGCGATGCCAAGCAGGATGCGGCCAAGTGTCTTCAGCTTCATGCCCGGGCCCCCCAGCTTTTCCACCAGGTCGTGCCCGGCAGGAATGAGGCGGTGCGATTGCGCCAGCCCCTGCGGTATTTGGCATTCGTCGGCCGCGACGCGATGATGCGCTCGTAGAAGGCATTGCGCACTTCGGCCCACATCACCGCCGCCTTTTCGAGGCCATGCGCCTTGAGGAACTGATCATAGGCCGCTGCCGTCAGCTGCCCGATGTTGCCATCCGGGTTCACGCCGATCATGCGCTGCATCAGCTTGGCGCCCTGGCCGGGGCCGGCACCCCACAGCATGTCCATGATCGAGGCCGTGACCTGGTTCCAAGGGAGCAGATCGATATCGGGCTCGTCATAGTAGAGCTTCAGACCTACGTTGACCGCCTCTTCGATGGTCAGATCTCGCATCTGGCCGGGCGTGATCCGCTTGACGCCGCGAAACTTCGCGAGCGCCGCACCGGTGACGCCGAACTTGCTGCCGACCAGGACAGCGGGGCGACCCTTCTCATAGAACCAGTTGCCGGTGTCGTCGGGATCGAGCGAGAGCTTGCCCTCATGTGTCTCGATGAAATTTCGGATGAACAGGGCTGGCTTCATGTTCGGCCTCCACAATTGATCGCGCCGCAAAGCAGCGCCGGAACATTGAAAACTGAAGGGGGTTTGGACGGGGCGGTTTGCTCCCAAGCCGTGTGTGCTTACAGGTCCGCCGGGGTTTGATTCCCTTTTCCCCCGGCGGACTAAGCCGCCGGGCCACTCGACACGGCAGCATTCCAAGCGCAAAGGTTTGCCGCGTCTGGTTCCTCGAATCTGCCAGGCGCGGTTGGCCCGCCGGGGTTCCGCCGGGGGGCCAACCTTAAGGGCGCGGTACGCCTGAGATGAAGGCATCGATCGCCGCCTTGAACCGGCCGGCGAACGCGCTCTTGGCGACACTGATCACGCCGATGCCGAGGCTCGCGATCCCGATGCCAGACACGCCAGCCGCGAGCAGGTCGAGATCGTGCCCCTGCACCCAGATCGCGGTGAGCAGCGCGCACAGTGCCGATACGAACAGATCAAGGAACAGCTGGCGGTGACCGCGAGTGTTGAGGAACACGATGCAACGGGTGATGATCACGGCAAGGATGCCGACAACCAGCGGTCCCGCCGGAAAATGATAGCCGAGGAAGTCCCATACGACAGG
>NZ_VTOU01000014.1 GCF_008274695.1 Sphingomonas montanisoli
AGCTAACGCTGCTCGGCGCGAGATCGGCGGGCCACACGAAGTCGGTCATGCCTTCCCCCGCGCTTTCAGGTCGCGAATCGTCGCGATCGTGTCCTGCTTCACCATCACCGCAAACCTGCCCAGCTCAGCCCGATCGACCGCGCTACCAGCAAGGTTTGGTGCGAACGTTTGATGGATCACGACCCCGCCGCGCGCGCTGGCTTCATCGCCCTTGGTAATCCGAACCATTTCGCCCGGCGTCGCGTAGAACTGCATCAACTGGCTATCGACGCCACCCGATCCGCCGACCTCGAATGAACCGCCTGTCTTGAACATTTCGATCGGCGGAAGGCCCAACGACCCGCCGCCGGTCGTGGTGCCCCCTCCTGTTGGAGTGACCGGCGATCCTTTGAAGATCGAAAAGATCGATTTGCCAGCACCCAGCAAGCCGGACAGGCCGCCGAGAATGCCGCTCACGTCGCCCGATTTCACTGATCGGATTATCGAGTTCATCGAGCCTTCGACGTTCTGTGCGAGCCCAAGGAAGGCTTGGCCTGTCCGCTCCGTCTCGGCCTCCGCCGGGCGGGTCATCACGTCGCGCAATCGGTTGAATTCGGCACTGACGCCATCGACAAGATCGGGAACGTAGCTGTGACCGACAACCCGATCCCAAAGCTCATAAAAGGCGTCGCCGACCGATTTGACCTTGGCGCGCACCGCCTCGAACACGACGTTCATCTTATCGACCAGCCAGGTCTTGGCCGCTGTATAAACGGTGCGGACGATCGCGACGATCTTGTCCCAGTTCTGCCACGCCAGATAGACCGCGCTGACCGCCAGCGCGACCAGCGTCAGCGGTCCACCAGCGATGGCGAGGCCCAGCAGCGCGCGCCCCAGCGTCGCGAGGACTGGCACGATCGCCCCGATCACGGGCGCGAGCTTGATGAAGATCGGGATTAGCCCGCCGACCGCGCTCATGATCGAACCGATGGCGATCAGGAACGGCCCGATTGCCGCCATCACGACGCCGACAGTCACCGCGAAATTAAGGAGGGCGGGGTCCGCTTCCGACAATTTGTCGATGATACCGGCCAACCCGACGACCAGCCCCGTGACGGTTTCCAAAATTCCCGATTGCCCGATGGTGATGGCCAGCGTTTCGAACGAGCCGCG
>NZ_VTOU01000015.1 GCF_008274695.1 Sphingomonas montanisoli
ACCTGAAAGGCGACGCTTTCATTCTGGCGAGCGCAGGGCTCGCCGATATCGCTCGACGGCTCACCTGCCAGCGACGATTTCCGCCCGTTGCTGATCAGCGCCGTCCCGCCCGTCGCGCAGATCTTGCCATTGCCGTTGGCACTGGTGATCCACAGGACGTAGTCGCCCGGCGTCAGCGATGTCGTGGTGACGACGTCGGCGGGGCTGGTGCTGTTCGGATAATAGTTGAACGGGTTCGCCCGCTCGATGCTCGCGCCCTTGATCGGGTCGGTAACCAGCACGTCGTTTGCGAAGCTGGTCCACGCGAAGCCCGGCGGCGAGGCTGGAAACAGGTTCGTCTTCGGGCTGGCGCGCGAGAAAGTGAACGCGGTCGCGAACGGGATCGAATAGGTGCCTGTGCCGAAGTCGAAACTGTAAGCTGGCGCCACGGCATCGGGCGCAGGGGCGCCCACGGCGACTGCGCCCGGCGTGATCTGCGCAAGCGCAGGCGAGCCGATCAGCGCGGCCCACAGCAGGGCCACGGCGGCGATGACGAAGCGGATCGCACGCATGATCAGGACACCCGCGACAGTGTGACGTTGCACGCCGTCGTGCCCGACAGGGTGACGTCGACCACGGCGCCCGCAGCGATCGGCCACACCGTCACGTCCGCGCTCGTCTTGGCGACGATCGTCATGGGCGTCGACCCATCTGGGCCGATCTGCCGGAACGTCACGGTGCCGTAAGCCGAGCAGGACTGCGCGAGCGAATAATAGCCGCCGTTCGCGACCGTCTTGGCGGTGGCAGGCGTATTCGCCAGCGCGAGCGTCATCGGCGCATCATTGCGCACGGCGGTGATGGGGAGCGGGTTTGCGGCCCGGACGACCTGCGCCTTGCCGGTACCGTCATCATAGGTCATCGCCTGGCTGGGCACGCTGCCTGCCGGCGCGGTGATCGCGAGGCCAGTCGGGCCAGCCGCCAAGATCGGCGCGCACACGCTTAGCGCGAGCAGCGCAATTGCTGCCCGGATCATCATCTTCATCGGAAGCTCCTTCGTTTTGGGG
>NZ_VTOU01000002.1:0-270000 GCF_008274695.1 Sphingomonas montanisoli
GTCGTGCGCACCTGGCTGTCGTGCTTCATCCATCGATCTGTCGTCGCGTCATCCCAAAGCGGGCGCATCACGCCGCTATAATAGTAGAACTGGTTCCAACCCGAGCAGTCGGGCTTGAGGCGGCACCGATAGCGCCGGTTGACCAACGAGAAGTTGCCGCCGCGATCGGCAAGCAAGGCATCGAGATCGACAGCGCGCCACTTCTTGCAGGTATCGCAGCCGACCCTGACGATCCATGTCTCGGGCTTCTCCCCTCGCGCCTCGATCATTTTGGCGACGGTGTGCGTCCAGTTCGGAAAGAAGGCAGGCGGCGAGCGTCCCATATCAGATCAGCGCGAGCTGCACCTCGGCTGAGGCGTCGATCGGGGACCAAGGATCGCGAGCGCCGAGAAGCCTTTCGTCCACGTCGAGCGCCATCGCGAGGTGCAGTCGATCGTCCTCGCGAAGCCGGCGGGGCGAGCCGCGTTCGATGAATTGCTGCAGGTAGGCTTCGTTCCGACCGATCCGCTTCGACAGGTCGAGCAGCGTCGTGCCGCGCTGGGCGGCAAGAAACTTGATCCGCTCCCTGATCGTGTCGGGCGACGGCATTGCGGTCATAGCTGGCTCCTCGAATCGTGCGGGGAGCTGACATAGAATGTTCTGATTTTGTTCTCAATCGACCAGACCCGATCGGTTGGCAAAAATGGCCGCCCGCGTTTTACGCGCCGGACCTAAGCTATTGAGCGATAAGGCGGGGAAAATCGCGCGTTTTACACGGGAGGGCCCGAAAACGCTGGCGGCTCGCCAGCTTGGAAGGCTAGACAGGTGAAGGGCGGCGCAATGCCGCCCTTCGTTTAGCGCTGCTGACGTCCAGGCTTGTCGTTAGGACGACGATGCCGCCAAAGCTGGCTTGATCTCGACCAAACAATTTCGTCACCCGGCGTCTTGGCGCGGAAGGCAGCAAGAACCGTCTTGTCGAGGGCCCAGTTGCCATTTTTATTTCGGTAAACGAGTTCCCGATTTTCTCGGGCCACGTGAGACGCAACCGTGCTTTGATACAGGGTGGCGCGTTCCGCGAGCTGCAGAACCATCCAGTCTGCGACTTCGGCGGCGGTCATTGATCGCCTCCGGCTCGCCGGAGTGTGGAAATCCGGAAGACGTTTTCCTGATGCTTCTCACCAGCGAACCAGACGCAACGCGCGTCAGTTTCGAACATCTCGTCGACCGTCATTTCGGGACCGCCTGATTTAAGGCGGACAATATCACCTTCAACAAACACTTCAGCCATATCTTCCTCCGATTATGAGGCGGCGTCGGAGCCGCCTATGATCGCGGGCTGATGATCAATCGTAGAAACCAGATGATGTGAACTAGCCGGCGGCGGGTATCTTACGTTTCCGTAGGCCGGCATCGTTAGGATCAAGTCAGGCTCGTGTATCCCATCAGCGGTCGCGGTCTTACTTCGTCTTCGTGGGATCGTTGAGCTTGTAGGTCATGCCTTTGCCCGGGGTCGGCGGAAACGGCTCGCCGCGAACGACAGTGCGCTCCACCTTGGTGTCGCCGCCGCGCGGCCCGACGATACCATACTGACCAGATTTAGGGGCTTCCTGCCCCGGCTTGTACGAACCCTTTGACATTCAACTTACTCCTCGAACCCTGTCGTCTATCAAAACTGAAGCGCGATCAGGTGACGGACATTTGGGAACGATCGTTTCGGGTTCAACTGTTCATTAACAGTATTATTACAGTGTGGGAATTTTGCCACACCAGACCTGTCGCTGCAGCCAGCGCCGGTGTCACAATCTTGCGGTTGGGCGGGAGTTGGACCGTTCGTTGCGCGCGCTGTGCTCGCAAGCGGCTAAGGATCAGCCCGTGAACAAAGTCCGGGACTATTTCGGGACTTTCCCTTCCGCGTAATGCCGTCTAAGGCCGCTCGATGCCGCGTAACCAGAGCGCGGCGCCTGCCTGCAAAGGCCGGAAAGCTTGATATTCCTTAGTCGGGGAGTGGCGCAGCCTGGTAGCGCATCTGGTTTGGGACCAGAGGGTCGCAGGTTCGAATCCTGTCTCCCCGACCACTTTATTCATATCAGTAAATTCAATAACTTAACGACACTCTGCTGTAGCAAATGGCGAGCATTTGCTGTAGCAAAACTGAGGTCCGTGACGGCGCTCGATCCGTCATTTGCTCAGCCGATCCATCATCGATATGGCACGCTTACTCGTTCGCGCAGAGAGATTAGCGGATGACCGACGGCGGTCTCGAAGCCATTTTAATGCTCAATCGCTCAGCGCTGCTCCGTTTCCTGTCGCTGCGTAGCGGGGGAGCGGATCCGGAGGATTTGCTGCAGGAATTGTGGCTGAAGGTGCAATCGCTGGAAGCGGGGCCGATCGCCGAGCCGCGCGCCTATCTGTTCAAGATGGCGGACAACCTTGTCCATGATCGCCGCCGTGCCGATCTGCGCCGCAATAGCCGCGACGATGCGTGGAGCGGTCTCGGTCGGGGCGCTTCGCCCACCGCCTCCACCCAGCCCACGCCCGAAGAGGCGCTGATTGCGCGGCAGCAACTTCGTCTTGTCGATGAGGCCATCGATGCGCTTGGCGAGCGAACCGCGCTGATCTTTCGCAGCTATAGGCTCGAAGGCATGGGGCAGCGCGAGATTGCGGATAAGGTCGGCATCAGCCTGAGCGCGGTCGAAAAGCATCTGCAGAAGGCCTATCGTGCCCTGACCGACATGAAGGATCGCCTGCATGCGGATTCATTGAATCCGCGGCGTCGTGGCACCGAAGGACATGAAGATGTCGCCGAGTGACGACCAGATGAGGGAGGCCGCGATCGCCTGGTATCTCCGGCTCCGCGAGCCGGCCGATGCCGATTGGGACGGGTTCATGGCCTGGCTCGAAGCCGATCCGCGACATGACGCGCTCTATCAGGAGGTCGCCGATGCGCATGACGGCTATGGCGATCTGGTCGAGGCGGTCGATGCGCACAGGCCTTCGAACGACAATGTGCAGACAAATCCGCGGCGACTGAAATTCTTCGCCGGCATCGTGACGGCGGCGGCAGCCTCGGTCGCGGGGATCGTCGGCTATCCGATGCTCACGGCCTCGCCGGCGACCTATGCGGTCGAGACCCAGCCGGGGCAGCATCAGACGGTGCGGCTCGACGACGGGACGCGGATCGAATTGAACGGCGACACGAAGATCATGCTGCGCAAGGGCGACGCGCGCTTCACGTCGCTCGATCGTGGTGAGGCGACCTTCACGGTCGTTCACGACGCGAGCGACCCGTTCGAGGTGCATGTCGGCGCCGATGTCTATCAGGATGCCGGAACGGTCTTCGACATCACGCGCGATAACAATGGCGCGGTCGAGACGGCTGTCTCGCATGGCGCGGTGCTCTACAATCCGGGCAGCGACGCTGTTCGGATCGAAGCGGGCAGGGTGCTGCGCACAGACCGTGGTCGTGCCACGCTCGCTTCGATCGATACGGCGACGGTCGGGACGTGGCGCGATGGCCGATTGATCTACAAGCAGGCGCCGATTGCACGGATCGCGAGCGACGTGTCGCGCAATCTAGGTGTTCCGATCCGGGTGTCGCCCGACATTGCGGCACAGACCTTCAGCGGAGTAGTGATTCTCGGTGGCGACGACAGCACCATCCTGCCGCGGATCGGCGCGATCCTCGACATCTCGGTCGCCCGCGAGGCTGATGGCTGGCATATGTCTTCACGGGCTCGCGACAGCCGCTAGAGCGGCTACTCCAGCTGCAGTTCTGCTGATGCTGGCATCCCCCGCTTTTGCGGAGGCGCCGCAATCGCTGGACGTGCCGGCAGGGTCATTGTCCGACACGCTGGGCATTCTCGGGACGCAGGCCGGCATTTCCCTCGGCGTCTCGGGAGATATCGGTCGGCATCATCGCAGCAACGCGGTGCGGGGGCATATGCCGCCGTCGATCGCGCTGCGCCGGATGCTCAAAGGCACCGGCCTCGATTTCGTCGCGATCGACGCGCGCAGTTTCCGCATTTTCGAGCGACCCGCGAAAGTCACGAAAGCCATTGCCCCGGAAGCGCCGACGCCCGTGCGCGATATCGTCGTGACGGCCAGCAAGCGACAGACTGCGGTGCAGGATTTTCCCGGCACGCTGACGGTTCTGGGCTCCGGCGATCTCGATACCGATCGGCTGGGTCGCTCGGGGACGCAGGCGATCATCAACGCCATCCCGTCGATTGCCTCGACCCATCTTGGTCCCGGCCGCAATAAGCTGATCATCCGTGGGGTCGCCGACAGCAGCTTCACCGGCCCGACCCAGGCGATCGTCGGCCAATATCTCGGCGATATCCGCCTCAACTATAACGCACCCGATCCCGACTTGAATCTCTACGATATGCAGCAGATCGAGGTGCTGGAGGGGCCGCAGGGCACGCTTTACGGCGCCGGATCGCTGGGCGGGATCGTGCGGCTGGTTCCGAACGCACCGACGCCCGATCGCTGGGGTGGTTCGGCCGCGACCGGCATCGGCATCCGTCGCAGCGGCGCGATATCGAACGACCTTGCGGGCATGATCAACGCGCCGCTGATCGACGATGTGCTGGCGATACGGGCGGTCGCTTATCGATCGGTCGATGGCGGTTATATTGACGATGTCGGTCGCGGGCTGAAGGATGTGAACCGATCGGTAACAGAAGGCGGCCGGTTTGCGCTGCGGCTGACGCCGGGGGACGGCTGGACCATCGATCTTGGCGTGACGAGCCAGGATATCGACAATCGCGACAGCCAATATGCCGAGCGCGGCTTGCTCCAATATCGAAGGGCCAGCGCGATCGCCCAGCCGTTCGACAATGACTATCGGCTGGGCGCGCTGACTATTTCGAAGGACTGGGGGCGCACCCGCTTGGTCTCCGCAACGGGGTTCATCCGGCACGAAGTGGGCGAAGTCTATGATGCGACCGGCGCGGCCCTGGTGCCGATCGCGTTCAACCAGCAGAACCGCATCACCCTGATCACCAATGAGACCCGTCTGTCGCGACGAGGCACGGACGGACACGGATGGCTGATCGGCACGTCAATCATCGTTAACCGCGAGCGCCTGACCCGCGATTTCATCAGCGCGGGCAGCGCCACGACGATCACTGGCGTTCGTAACGCCGTCACCCAAATGGCCGCTTATGGCGAGTTCAGTTTCCGTCCCTTGCCTCGCGTGGTGACGACCATCGGTGGCCGTCTGGCCTTCAGTCGGTTGTCGGGCGAACTGCTCGATGTGCTGCAGATCGAGGGTGAGCCGAAGCGCAGCGAGGTCGAGATATTGCCTTCATTCGCGCTCAGCTGGCGGCCGCGCGATCGGCTGACGCTCTATGCCCGCTATCAGGAAGGCTTTCGGCCCGGCGGCCTGTCGGTATCGCCCGGCGCCGCGCAGGTCGCTTCGCAGCGTTTCACCGGCGACAGCATCTCGACCTACGAAGTGGGCGCGCGGTTCGGCGATGCGCGAAAGGACCGGTTCCACGCCGCGCTCAGCGCGTCCTTCGCGCATTGGGAGCACATCCAGGCCGATCTCGTCGATGCCGCAGGTCTGCCTTACACGGCGAACCTCGGCAACGGGCGGATATTGGGCCTCGAATTGTCGGCTGCGATGCGGGTCGATCATGTCTGGCGCATCGACGCCGGCCTGTTCCTCAACGACAGCGAACTAAGGCGGCCCGAGGCGGGCTTTGCGGATGCGCGCGGCGCCGAACTACCGAATGTCGCGGCGATCGGTGGCCGGATCGGCATCAACTTCAACTATCGACTGGCGGGTGATTGGCGGATCGAAGGCGGCGGGTCGCTCCGCTATTTCGGCCATTCGCGCCTTGGCGTTGGGCGGCAACTGGACATCGTTCAGGGCAAATATGCCGAAACCGCGTTCAACGCCCGGCTGGGCACCGGGAGATACGGCTTCTCGATCGGTGTGACCAACCTGCTCGACCAGGCGGGCAATCGCTTCGCACTCGGCAATCCGTTCGGCGTGATGGCGCGACGACAGGTTACGCCGCTGGCTCCGCGCACTGTCCGGTTCGGTGTCGACGCTCGCTTCTAGTCGAGCGTGGCCAAGAGGATGACCCAGAAACCCCCCGCAAACACGCAAGCGAGCGCAATCGCGACCTCACTGGGGCAGCCGCATAGCGCCAGCAACCACCACATGATCGGGATGGGCAACACATAGGTGACGACCTGTCTGACGAACCAGATCGCGCATAGCCAGGCGATGGGGGGCGGTAGCAGATGGATGGCGGTCCGTCTGACGATCGGCGAAAGGGATTTCAGCATATTGTCCGGGCGAAATTGTGCGAACGGCCGGCTTCGAACGCACGCCCGATCCCGCCACTGCGCCCATGACGCCGCGCTGCTAGAAAACCCGCACCAATTTCAGCGGCGTTGACGATTGTGCGGGAGCGGCAACGTCACCTGCACCGCAAACCCCGTCTGGCCGTGCAATGCCGCGCGCCCGCCATGAGCGCCGGCAATGGCTGCGACCAGCGCAAGGCCCAGGCCGTGCCCTGGCGTCGATCGTGCGCGTTCGGATCGCGCGAAACGCTGAAATATCCGACCGCGATCGGCGACAGGAATACCGTGGCCATCATCCGAGATGGTCAGGATCGCGC
The DNA here is from genome assembly GCF_008274695.1 of Sphingomonas montanisoli. Lineage (GTDB taxonomy): Bacteria > Pseudomonadota > Alphaproteobacteria > Sphingomonadales > Sphingomonadaceae > Rhizorhabdus > Rhizorhabdus montanisoli. Next base: position 6,615 of record NZ_VTOU01000002.1, read on the forward strand.
TGTCGGTATCGGCCTGTAAGGCGACTTCGATAATGCTACCCTCGGGCGTGTGGCGCAGCGCATTGTCGAGCAGGTTCGTCATCGCTTGCGCCAGTAAACGGCGATCGCCCCGCACGCTGATGCCGGGCGCCACGACGCTGCGCAGCATGCGACCGCTGGTCTCGATATCGGGCTGATAGGTTTCGACCATCTGATCGGCGATCTTCGACAGATCGACGAGTTCTCGTGGAAGGCGCTCGGCCATGCCTTCAACTTCGGAAATGCGCAGGAGCGCGGCGAAGATTTCGAGCAGTTCGCCTGCTTGTGCGCGCGCCGCCTCGATCGCGGCGGTCGTGTCGCCTCCGGCTGGGGCGGCAAGCGCGGCATCGAGCCGACTGCACAGGCGTGTCAGAGGCGTGCGCAGGTCGTGCGCGACGTCGCTCGACAACTGACGGAGGTTATCCATCAGCCCGGCGATGCGATCGAGCATATGGTTGAGCGTGCCGGCGAGATTGTCGAACTCGCTGCCGGAATCATCGCGTGGGATGCGCCGCGACAGATCGCCCGCGATGATCGCCTGCGCGGTCGCATCGATCTGCGCGAAGCGGCGGCGCGTGAACCAGCCGATCGCGGCCGACGCGCCGATGCCGAGGATCAGGATGGCGGCGAAGGTTCCGCCGAACAAGGTCGCGAGGATCCTGTCGATCCCGTCCAGCTCGCGTCGATCGGCCCCGACGACCAGCAGGCCCCCGGCGACCGGTGTCGCCATCACCTGCGCGATGCCGGGGCCGGATCGATCGCGGAAGGCGAAGAGTTCCTCATAGCCGACCCGGATCGGCTGTTCGGCGGTCATCGTGCCGGCGAGCCTGCGCCCCTTTGCGTCGACGAGCAGATAGTGGAGGCTCGATTCGGATCGGGCGGCCTGCCGCCGTCCGATAGCCGCCATGAGACCGTTCAGCGTCTGCGCGCTGGGTTCGGCCAATATTCCAGCCGTCTCGACCGCGACGCGATGATCGAACTGTTCCTCGAGCGCTTCGTGCGTGACCTGATAGGCGATCGCCCCGACCGTCACTGTGGCAAGCGCGAAGATCAGCGCGACGACGACCGCCAGACCCGCCGTCGATTTCCAGAAGCGCCGGAGCATCAATCGCCCTTGATCATGTAGCCGGCGCCACGCACCGTTTCGATCGCATCCTCCTCGAACCCAGCGTTGAGCTTCGAGCGGAGGCGGCTGAGGTGGGTTTCGACGATGCTGGTCTTGGGATCGAAATCGAAATCCCAGACCCGTTCCAGCAGCATGGTGCGCGTCATCACCCGGTGCGGATTGCGCATCAGTTCGGCAAGCAACGCGAATTCGCGCGGCTGGAGGGTGATCCGACGGCCGGCGCGGTGGACCGAACGGCGATCGAGATCGAGAATGATATCGCCCACGGTCAGGCGACGAACGGCGATCTGCGGGGCTGGGCGGCGGCCAAGCGCGTGGAGCCGGGCGAGCAGTTCGGAAAAGGCGAACGGCTTGACCAGATAATCGTCGGCGCCGGCATCGAGCCCCTCGACCCGATCGGCGATACCGCCCACCGCGGTCAGCATCAGCACGGGCACGGTATCGCCGGCGGCGCGTAATGCCTTCACCAGTGACAGCCCGTCGAGACCCGGCAGCATCCGATCGACGACGATCACGTCGAAGCCGCCGCCGGTCGCTTCGAACAGGCCGTCGCGCCCGTCCTTCATGCTCACGACCATATGGCCCGCCTGTTCAAGGCTGGCGGTGACGAACTGGAGCGTGTCGGCATCGTCTTCGACGAACAGGATCCGCATCGCCCTTGCCTAGACCTTTCCACCGGTGATTTGCCAGCCGCCACCCAGCGCGCGGAACAGGGCGACCTGCGCCTGCGCGACCGACTGGTCCGACTGGACCTTGGCAAGACGGGCGGCGGCATGGACCCGTTCGGCATCGATCGCGAGCAATGGGGCGGCGTCGCCGATCCTGACCCGCGCCGCCGCGCGCCGCGCATAGAGCGCGGCATCGTCGAGCGCGAGGGCGAGATCGCGGTTGCGCCGCATCTCGGCATCATAGGCGGCCAGCGCCGTCTCGACCTCGCGCAGCGCGTTGAGCACCGCCTTGTCCCAATTGGCGAGCGCCGCCTGTTCGTCCGCCTTCGCGCCGCGCAGCTTGGCGCGGGCGACCCCCTGATAGGGAAAACTCCAGCTGATCAGCGGGGTGAGCGCGGCATCGAAACGCCCCGCGAGCAGCCCCAGCGCGGTGCCGAGATTGATCTTCGGATAGAGATCGGCGCGCGCCACGCCGACCCGTGCTGCGGCGGCAGCGAGCTTGCGGTCGGCCTGGCGCAGATCGGGGCGACGGAGCAGCAGCGCGGCGCCGTCGCCGACAGGCAGCATGCCCGTCGTAAAGGGCGATGCGGGACAGCCGATCGCGAAGCGGCGCGCCTCGGCCGGCACCTTTCCCTGCAACAGGCCAAGCCGATAGAGCGCGTTCGTCCGCTGCGCTTCGAAGGGGGGGATGGCGGCGCGACTGCTCGCGGCGAGAGTCGACGCCTGTGCGACTTCGAGCGGGGAGACCTCGCCCGCCGCAAGCTGATCGCGGGCGAGCGCGGTCGACCTGTCCTGCGCGGCTGCGATCTCGGCGGCGGCGGCGCGGCCACGCTCGGCGGCGCACAGGTCGACATAAGCGGCGACCGTATCGGCGACCACCGCGACGCGGACCCCGTCATAGGCCGCCTGCTGTGCCTCCGCATCGGCGCGGGCGGCGAGCGCGCTTGCCCGCAGCTTGCCGAACAGGTCGACATCCCAGCTGATTGCGCCGGCCACGTCCCAGTCGGTCGACGGCACAGTCGATGCGCTCGGTTGCGCGCTCGTCTTGTCGACGGTCAGTCCGCTTTCGATCGCGGTCTGCGGCAGGCGCTGGCGGTTGGCCTGCGACTGCGCCGCGCGGGCGGCATCGAGATTGGCGAAGGCGATGCGCAGATCTACATTGGCCGCCAGGCTGGCGGCGATCAGCGTGTCGAGCGCGGGATCGTCGAACAGGCGCCACCAGTCGACCGGCACCTGATCGGGTGAGGTCAGCGGGTTGGCTGCGAAGGGTGCCTTCGCCTCTTCGGGCACTGTCGGCGCCGCCATCGCGGCCGTCGCGACCAACGCCGCGATCGGGACAAGCGCGCGCATCATGCCAGCGCCTCCTGCTGCGGCGCGCGTTCGGGTTCGCGGCCGAAGCGTGCATAGAGCGCGGGCATCAGGAACAGGTTGAGTGCGGTCGACGAGATCAGGCCGCCCAGGATCACGATCGCCATCGGATGCTCGATCTCATGCCCCGGCGCATTGCCCGCGACGACCAGCGGCACCAGCGCAAGGCCCGCGCAGGCAGCCGTCATCAGGATCGGCACCAGCCGCTCCTCCGCACCGCGCAGGATCAGCGCGCGGCCGAAGGGCACGCCTTCGTGCCGTTCGAGATGCTGGTAGTGTGACAACAGCATGATCCCATTCCGCGCGGCGATGCCGATCACCGTGACGAAGCCCACCAGCGACCCCAGCGACAGCAAACCGCCGGTCAGCGCCACCGCGACCACACCGCCGACGAGCGCGAACGGAAGACTGACACCGACCAGCGCGGTGATTCGCAGCGATCGGAACTCGGTCCACACCAGCACGAGAATGCCGATCAGGCAGAAGAAGCCGGTGAAGGCGAGCCGGGTCCGCGCCTCGCGCAGCGCCGCATATTCGCCGAGGATTTCGGGGTGATATCCGGTCGCGAAGGGCAGCTTGGCCACCGCCGCCTCGACCTGTCCTGCGACGGTGCCGAGATCGGCGCCTGCGACGTTGAGGCTGACGTCGATCCGGCGTTGGCCGTTCTCGCGCTTGATCTCATTGGGGGCGGGTGAGATCTGGATATCGGCGACATCGCCGAGGCGGACGGGCGCGCCCGTCGGCGCCTGGATCATCAGGTCGGTCAATGCGTGGAGATCGCCGCGCACCGCCGGTTCGCCCCAGATCGCGACGTCGAACGATTTCTGGTCGCGGTAGATTTCGCCGACCTTCTGTGCCGCGACCAAAGTCTGCGCTTGCCGCCGCACTTCACCGGCGCTCAGGCCCAGACGGGCAAGATCGGCCGGGCGGGGGCGGATGCGGATCTGTGGCACCAGCACCTGGCTTTCGACCTTGAGATCGGCGACGCCGGGAATGTCGGCCACCGCTGCGCGCACCCGCGCGCCGGCCGCGCGCAATTCCTCCTGATCGGGGCCGTAGATGCGGACGACCAAGGTTGCGCCGGCGCCGGTCAAGACCTCCTTGATCCGCTCGCGCAGATAGGTGAGCACGTCGCGGTAGAGGCCGGGATAGCCGTCGATGATCGCCTTGATGCGGCTGACAGACGCATCATAATCGGCTTTCGCGTCCAGGCTGATCCAAAGCTCGGTGAAGTTGGGGCCGACCACCTCGTCCGCCGCTTCGGCGCGGCCGATATGCGCGCCGAAATTGCGGACACCGGGGACGCTGCGCAACTCCTTCGACGCGCGGATCGTGATCCGATCCATCGCCTCGATCGAGGTGCCCGGCTTCTCGACGAAGTGCATCAAGAAGTCGGTTTCGCGGAAATCAGGGAGGAACTGGTCCTTGAAGCTCGCATAGCCGAGCGCCGCGAGTGCGAGGCCGGCCGCGACCACGCCGATCGCTATGCGCGATCGATCGATCGTACCGGGGAGCGCGCGGCCGTAGCGGCTCTTGAGCCAGCCGACGAGCCGCGTGTCGCGCTCCTCGCGATTGGGCGCGTTGGGGAGCAGCATCAGGCACAGCGCCGGCGTCACCGTAAGCGCGACCAGCAGCGAGGCTGCGATCGCGAGGACATAAGCGATGGCGAGCGGCTGGAAGAAGGTGCCTGCGACCCCACCGAGAAAGAAGATCGGCAGGAAGACAAGCATCACGATCAGCGACGCGAACACCACCGCCGATCGCACCTCCAGCGATGCGGACAGCACCACGTCGAAGGCATGGCGCGGCTCCGCCGCTTCGCGGTTCAGTTTCAGGCGGCGCGCGATATTTTCCACATCGATGATCGCATCGTCGACCACTTCGCCCAGAGCGATGACGAGGCCGGCGATCACCATCACGTTGATCGTGGCGCCGCTCCACAAGAGCACCAAGGCCGCGCCCAGCAGCGACAGCGGGATCGCGACGAGGCTGATCACCGCCTGCCGCCAGTCGCGGGTGAACACGAAAAGCACCGCGACGACCAGGACGCAGCCGATCATGAGCGCGCGGGTGAGATTATCGATCGATCGTTCGATGAAGGTTGCGGGACGGAAGATCGTCGTGTCGACCTTCACGTCGGTAAGGCCGGGCTTGAGCTCGGCGATTGCGGCTTCGACCTTGCGGGTGAGTTCGAGCGTGTTGGCCGACGGTTGCTTTTCGACGATCAGCATGATGCCGGGGCCGTCGTCGATGATCGCATTGCCGATCGGCGCGGCGTAGCTTTCGACAACGCGCGCGACATCGCCGACGCGGACCGGCGCCTCGCCGCTCTGCTTGACGATCGCTTGCGACAGATCCTCGGCGGTCTGGATCACGCCGATTTGCTGCACGCTCATCCGCTGATTGGGCGTGTCGACGAAACCGCCGCCACCGACCAGCACCGCATCGCCCGCCGCCGCGCGCAGTTCGGCCAGGGTCACGCCCGCCATGCGCAGCCGATCGGGATCGATCAGGATCTGAAGCTGGCGATCGCGCTGCCCCCACATCGCGACATTGGCGACACCCTGCACCGCCATCAGCCGTGGCCGGATCGTCCAGCGAACGAGTTCGGAGAGCTGCATCTGGTCGAGCTTTTTGGAGGACAGACCGATCTTCATCGCGCGGCTGGTCGACGAGAGCGGCGGCATCACGACCGGTTGGCGCGCGGCGGTGGGCAGGCGCGGCTGCACCTGCGCGACGCGCTCGCCGACCATCTGGCGCGCGCGCATCACGTCCGATCCACGCTCGAACAATATCTGCACCGACGACAGGCCGAGCACTGACTTCGATCTGAGGGTCATCAGGCCCGGCACGCCGTTGACCGCGGTTTCGATCGGCACGGTGACGAGGCTTTCGACCTCCTCGGTCGAAAGGCCGGGCGCTTCGGTCTGGATTTCGACCATCGGCGGGGCGAATTCGGGGAAGACGTCAAGCGGAACGTCGCGGCCTGCGCGAATGCCCAAGACGACCAATAGCAGCGCCGCGCCGATGACGAGGACACGCTGGTGCAGCGAAAAAGCGATCAGGCGCGCGAGCATCAGTGCGCCGCCCCGAACTCGATCCCGAACAGTTCGGCCGCGCCGGTGGTAACGACCTCGGCGTCGATATCCAGCCCCCGTCCGATGAAGGCGGTGCCGTTCTTTTCGGCGACCACGTCGACCCGCTGGCGCAGATATTCGGCGGGCTTGGTGCGCCGATAGACCCACTCGCCGCCGTAGATGTCGCGGACCAATGCCGCGGTGGGGATCGTCGCGCCCCGGCGTTCGCGGCCCACCGGCAGATCGACCGCGACGCGCTGACCGATCCGGAAGCGGCGATCAGCGTTCGGGACGCTGTAGTAGAGATCTACAGTGCCAGCGACCGCATTGGCCGAAGGGGCGGCGTCAACGGGTGTGGCTGCGCGCGACGATTGCGCATCACCCAGCGCGTGGACCGTCACCGGTGCGCGCCGGCCGATCACCGAGAGATCGCTCGAGAAAAGCGAGACGCGAACCCATAGACGGCGTTGATCGTCGAGCGAGGCGATCGATGGCCCCAGCAACTGGCGCTGCGCATGTGCCGCCGAAGCCGCTGCATCGGCCGCCGCGAGAGCCGCCGCCGCCTCGTCGCGCGCCCGCACGCTGCCCGCCTCCTGCCGCACGAGCGCTTCGGCGCGATCGAGCGCGATGCGGGCAAGTTTCGCCTGCGCGACCGTTCGTCGAACTTCGCCGTCGGCCGTCGCCTGCTGGATCGAAAGCTGCTGGAAGTTCGCGGCGGCGCCGGCTGGCACGCCAGCACTGTTGGCGGCGGGAGCGACAATCTCACCGGGTGCCTGGCGCACGGCTCCCGCAGCGCCGGCACCGACTCTGGTCGTCACGATGCCGAGCCTTTTGTCGGCTTCGGGCGTCAGCCTGATCTTCAGCAATTCGCTTTCGTGCGCGGTCAGTTCGGTCTTGGCCGGGGGCGCCGCGGACTTGCCGGCGGGGCTGCCGCAAGCGGCGAGCAGGAGCAGCGGGGGGATGAGGGCGATGGTGCGCATGCGCCGTCCCTAACCGACCGAACTGTGGCGGCTTGTTGGGGTAACCTTACAATTTCCCAAGGTTCGCGCAGGGCGCCGCGTTTCTTACCGTTGGAATACAAGTTGGTAAGGCCGGCTTCCGTCGATGGACAGCCGCCATGAGCGCGATCATCTGGCTCCGCAAACGCGACTTAATCGCAATAACAATAGCAGGGAGCCTTACCGTGTCCGTTCTTCCGTCCTCCGCCTTTTCGCGCCTTCTGCTCGCCTCGGTCAGCGTCGCGAGCCTTGCTTCGCCGCTAGCCGCGGCCGCGCCCAGCGAGAGCGAGACCATCATCGTCATCGGCGAAAAGGAAGCGGAGACCGGCTACAAGGTGACGGACTCGGTATCGGCGATGCGCACCAACACGCCGCTGGTCGATACGCCGCAGTCTATCACGGTCGTGACGGCGAAGCAGATAGAGGATCAGGCCGCCAACAGCATAGGCGATGCCGTCCGCTACACGCCCGGCATCTATTCGGCGCAAGGCGAAGGCAATCGCGAAACGCTGGTGATCCGCGGCATGACCACGACGGGCGACTTCTTCGTCGACGGCATTCGCGACGACGTTCAGACCTATCGCGACCTTTACAATATCCAGCGGCTCGAAGTCTTTCGTGGATCGAACGCGATGACCTTCGGCCGTGGCGGCACCGGCGGCCTGATCAACCGTGTCACCAAGGTCGCGGGCTGGGACGATGTGCGCGAAGTGCGGCTCGAAGGCGGTATGTATCAGCATTATCGCGGCCAGTTCGATCTGGGTGGCGCGGTGAGCGAGGCGGTCGCGCTGCGCGTCACCGGCGTCTATCAGAACAGCGAAAGCTATCGCGACGGCGTGAATTATGAGCGCTGGGGCATCAACCCGACCGCTTCGTTCCGCGTCGGCCCGGATACTTTGGTCCAGGTCGGCTACGAACATTTCAAGGATGAGCGCATCGCCGATCGAGGCGTGCCTTCGCAGTTCCGCCCGGCGACGACGATTGGCCCGGTCGGCCCGCTCGCCACGCCACGCGGCCAGTTCTTCGGCGATGCGGAAGGCAGCCCGACTTCCACCAATACCGATGCGGGCAACCTCTACATCTCGCACGACTTCAGCGACACCGTGTCGATCCGCAACCGCACGCGCTACGCCGACTATGACAAGTTCTACCAGAACGTATTCACGTCGGGCCTGAACACCGGCGCGCTCAACAACACCGGCGCCGCGACCGGGGCTCCGGGCCTACCGACCGGCAGCTATGCGGCCGGCACGATCGCCGGCATCCAGGCCTATAATCAGGCAACGCGGCGCAAGAATCTGGTCAACCAGACCGATCTCAATGCCGAGTTCGCGACCGGCGGCATCAAGCACACCCTGCTGATCGGCGCCGAATTCGCGAAGCAGAAGACGGGCAATATCCGTCTGGAAGGTCTGTTCCCGCAGACCGTGGCGACCAGCGCCGGTGGCACCACCACCTCGAACGTGGTGACCACCTATGTCCGCCCCGCCAGCCCGCGTATCCGTCGTCCCGACATCGTCTGGCAGCCGCTTGCCAGCAGCGGCGATAATTACGGCACGCTGGCGGTCTCGGCCGGCTACGTTCAGGATCAGATCGAACTGACGCCGCAGTTCGAAATCGTGCTGGGCGTGCGTTATGAACATCTGGTGACGAAGGTCCGCGATCGCCGCACCGTCGGCTTCCCAGCGACCCAGCGTCGTGATTTCAAGACCACCGACAATCTGTGGTCGCCGCGTGCGGGCCTAATCTACAAGCCGGTTGAAAATGCCAGCCTCTATGCCAGCTTCTCGCGCAGCTATCTGCCGCGTGGTGGCGATCAGCTCGCGGGGCTCAACCTCACCAACGAAACGCTTAATCCCGAGCGTTACGAGAATTACGAACTGGGCGCGAAGTGGGACATCAATCCCAACTTCAATGTCTCGGCCGCCATCTATCAGCTCGATCGCGACAACGTGATCGTCCTGATCGATCCGAACAATCCGGGTGCCGGCACCGAACTGGGCGGTGGCCAGCGTTCGAAGGGGTTCGAGCTGGGCGCATCGGGCAAGCTGACTCCGCAGTTCAGCGTGGTTGGCGCCTACACCTATCAGGATGCCGAGTTCACCAAGGCGATTTCCGCCACGGTGCGCGCCGGCGCCGAAATCCCAAACGCGCCGCGCCACAGCGCATCTTTGTGGGGGCGCTATGACGTGACGTCCGACATCGGGCTGGCGCTCGGTGCGATCTATCAGGGCCGCCGCTATGCGGCGCAGGACAATCTTGTGCGCCTGCCGGGCTTCACCCGGTTCGACGCGGCATTGTTCTACAAGATCACCGAGAATGTCGACGTGCAGGTCAACATCGAGAACCTGTTCGACAAGCGCTATTTCCAGTTCGCGCATAGCAACACCAACATTACGCCGGGCAGCCCGACGTCGGTGCGCGGTGCGATCAACGTGAAGTTCTAAGTCATCGCGGGGAGTCTGGCCGGGGCCAGGCTCTCCGCTTTCCCCGCAGGCGGTCAGGTGGAAAGCACTCCACGAATACTCTCGAAGCGAACAGCGCGTGAGCGGAAGCTCATCCTGTTGCTGCGCCTGCAGCACTCAACGACTGGCGAGAGTCAGCGCGAAACCCTGCTCGCGAACTGGCCGAAAGTGGATGGGGCTTCGGTGAGCCGCTTCGTCAGGCAGTTGCGACGGCTCGACATAACGATCCTCTCCCCGGAATCTCTCCATATTTCGGCCGACGAAAGGTCGGTCTTAAAGGTTCTGGCTGTCAGCCAGCGGCAATCGCCTGGCGTGGAGATCATCGATCCGGCTCTTCGACTCGCAGCCGAGGATTTAGGAATGGAACTGCGGGAAAGCGGGACGAAGCTACCTCTACAGGCACCATTTGCGGCCACGTCCGTCCGCGCCGGTCCGCTGATCCGCGAACTATCGCCGGCTGCCGACACAGTGGAGTTGCTCCCCGCTCGCGCCAGAACGGGGGAGTTGCGTGCCCGCGCGCTCGAAATGGTTCGGCGGTCCGCGACGGTCCATATCCGCACATTCTTGAGAGCCGGTATCTCGCGTCAGAATGTCAGTCGGCTTTGCGCAGATGGTCTGCTCGCAAGGGCGGGGCGCGACCTTTATCGATCCTTGTCGCCCTCATCCAACGGCGAATGAGCGAGCGGAATGGCCAATCGGATCGTAAGACCGCGGCCGACACGATCGACATCTGCCGACCCGCGGTGGGCTAGGGCGACCGCACGAACGATAGCCAGGCCCAGGCCATGTCCGGGAACACCCCTTGATGGTTCGAGCCGTGACAGGCGTTCGAAAATCGCCTCCGATTTCTCCGGCGGGATGCCGATACCATCGTCGCTGATGCGAACGATCGCCATGTCGGCCGTCAGATCCATGTCGATGAAGATACCGGCGCGGGGGCCGGCGTGCGTCAGCACATTTTCGAACAGATTGACGAACGCGCGCATCAGCAATTGTGCGTCGCCGTGGACGGTGGCGGGGCACAGGCGCAGTTCGACATAGCGATCGTCGTCGTGGAAGGCGGGGCGATAGGTGTCCGCAATATCCTCGATCACTTCGTCGAGCCGGACGGGCCGGAAGCGTTTGCGGGCGCCGAAGCCTTCGATCTCGGTGACGCCGAGGAGGCCGGCGAAGAGATCGAGCAGGATTTCGGTATCCGCGATCATCCGGCGCAGCGCATCGGCGGTGTCCGCCCGATCTTCGCGACGCAGCAGTTCGTCCATCTGCTGGCGGACGCGGGTGAGCGGGGTGCGCATGTCGTGCGCGATGTCGCTCGATACCTGACGCAGATTGCGCATCAGGGCTTCGACCCGGTCGAGCATGTCGTTCAAGATTTGCGACAGCCGATCGAATTCGCTGCCCGATCGATCGAGCGGCACGCGGCGCGACCAGTCACCGTCGATGATTCCCTGCGCGGTGCTGCTGATCGCGGACAGACGGCGTTCGACCAGGCGACCCAGCGCGATGGCCGCGACGACGCTCGTCAGCAGGATCGCGGCCAGCCCGATGAGGAAGATTGTGATGATGCGATCGTCCGTCTTGTCGAGGGCCAGCCGGTCCCCTGCCACGACCAGACGGCTGCCATCGGGGAGCGAATGGGTCAGCGCCTGCGCGAAGCCGCGGCTGCCGTCCGGTCGGCGGATCGGCAGGAACTCCATCCACCCGTCCACCGGCATGTGTGCGACCAATGATCCCGCGATCCGGTGGCCGCTCTTGTCGGTCAGCGCATAGCCCATGATCCGCTGCGCGCCGTCGACATCGGCGAGATAGCCGGTGTTGCCCGCGGTTACGCCATCGCGCGCCCTGACGAGGGTCGCCAGTTCGTCGAGGCTGTGCGTCCGTCGGAAGTCGACCAGCGCCTCCATTTCCAGTTCGAGCCTGTGGTCGATCTGGGCCTCGATCTCCTCATGCGAGGTATAGACGGTCGCGGCACCGATCAGCACGACGACAAGGCTGGATATGGCGGCAACCGTCATCGACAGGCCACGCACGCTCCTGAACGGCAGGCTAAGCTTCATCGGTGGCCAGGATATAGCCCGATCCGCGCACGACACGGATCACATTGCCCTCATGCCCCGCGTTGAGCTTGGTGCGCAGCCGGCTGATATGGGTTTCGACGATGTTGGTCTTCGGATCGAAACCGAAATTCCACACCCGATCGAGCAGCATCGTCCGCGTCACCACCCGGTTGGCGTTGCGCATCAGATATTCGAGCAGGCTGAACTCGCGCGGCTGGACGTCGATCGGCTTGCCGCTGCGGCGGACGGTGCGGCGGACCAGATCCATCTCGATATCGCCGGCCCGCAGCATCGTCTGCGGCGGGGTGCTGTCGTTGATTGGCAGGCGGCGGGCCAGCGCGACCAGCCGCGCGGCGAGTTCGGCGAAGGCGAAGGGCTTCACCAGATAATCGTCCGCTCCGCCTTCCAGCCCGGATACGCGATCCTCGATCCCCGACATCGCCGACAGGATGATCGCTGGCGCCTTGCACCCTGCCTCACGCGCAAGGCGCAGGACGGTCAGCCCATCGAGTCCGGGGACCAGCCGATCGAGGATCAGGACGTCGAAATCGTCGGTCAGGATCAGGCGCAGCGCGGCCTTGCCATCGCTTTCCCAGGCAACGTTATGCCCCAGCTCGGCCAGACCCTTCACGAGATAATCGCGCGCGTCCCGATCATCTTCGAGCAGCAATATTCGCATCATGCCCACATGGTTAGCCCCATAAGCAGGATGGCAGGGATGATCACCTTCAACCATTGGCATTTCTATACGATTTCCCAATGTTTCTGCTTTGTGTGGACCGGTCGTCGCGCATGAATAAAGAGCCTGATTGCGATTCATTCTTAGAAGCAATCGCAATAGCTGCAAGCGGGTTCATCTCCCCTTGCGAAGGGGCTGGACATGGCACGACGCGCGATTACGGAATTGCATCACAATGAGCGGCGAACGCTCGTTTTGCTGCGCGGCGGTGCGGTCGGCGAAGCTGAGGCACTCATCGTCGCATTTCAGAGCCTGCGTAGAGCCTGCGCGGATCATGATGTCGTGGTGTCGCACCCCGGCATGCGACAGGCATCGAGCGACGAAGTCGCGCTGCTCGGCTGGCTTTCGAAGCTGCAGCGTAAATATTCGATCCTGCCCGGCACGGTGCCCGACACGCTTGTGACGTATCTCGGCGAATGCGCCGCTCGCCTGCGTGATTCCGACATTCGCCTGCCTCAACGTGGCTTGGGGAGCGGCCATGCGCCGGCAAGTGCTCGCGGAGCGGCGGAATCCCTGCCCGTCTGGACGATCACCCGCAGCCGACCGAGTCCGTCCGATGCCAGGACGCGCGCCCGCAGCGTGATCGGCGATCGCGACGTCGTTAGCGCGAGCGATTTCGTCGCATCGGGAATTTCACGCCAGTGCCTGAGCAACTGGTGCCGCGACGGCCTGCTCGAGCGCGTCAGCACCGGCTGGTATCGCGCGCGCCCGGCCCTCGCCGCCGCGCTGAGCTGAGCCGACCCACACATTCCTGAAGAGGCGCGACGAACGCGCCCCAAAGCAAAAGGGGTATCAATGAGCACATCCACATCTGATCGCCTGATCGAGACCGGCACACCCGCCTTTCTGGCGCTGTCGTGTGTCGGCTTCCTGGTGTCCGCGCCCGCAGCGGCGCAGACCAGCGATGCGAAGCAGCCCGAAAAGCCTGCTGCCTCCAAGGACCTCGGCAGCTTCGAGGTTACCGATACCGCGCTCGACGAAGGCTATAAGGTCGAACGGACCGAGAGCCCGAAGGCGATCGCGCCGCTGCTCGATACGCCGCGTTCGGTGGTCGTGATCGACAAGCAGGTGATCAAGGACACCGGCTCGGCAACTCTCGTCGATGCGCTGCGCACCGTGCCTGGCATCACCTTCGGCGCAGCGGAGGGTGGCAATCCGATCGGCGATCGCCCGTTCATTCGCGGCTTCGACACGCAGGGTTCGACCTATGTCGACGGCGTTCGCGACATCAGCGCGCAGAGCCGCGAAGTTTTCGCTGTCGAACAGATCCAGGTCGTGCGCGGTTCGGATTCGACGCTCGGCGGCCGTGGCGGCGCGGGCGGTTCGCTCAACATCGTTTCCAAGATGCCGCAGCGCGAGACCTTCGTCGTCGGCGGCATCAGCTATGGCAATGCCGACTACAAGCGCGTCACCGGTGACGTGAACGTCCGCGTTTCCGATCTCGTCGGCATCCGCCTGAACGCGATGTGGCACGATCAGGACGTTGCCGGCCGCGACGCGATCTTCCAGAAGCGCTGGGGCGTCGCGCCGTCGATCACGATCGGCATGGAAAACCCAACCAAGCTCAACATCGGCTATTACCATCTCGACACCGATGAGCTGCCCGACAGCGGCATTCCCTATTTCTACACGATCGGCAACGCGCCCGGCACTGGCGAAATCTACTCCGCCCCGTTGATCGGCACCGGCACGACGATCGGTGGCACCACCGGCACCGTCGATCGCAGCACCTTCTACGGCCTGAAGAATCGCGACTTTCGCGACAGCAAGGTCGATCAGTTCACGCTGCGTTTCGATCACGACTTCGGCAACGGCCTGAAGTTCCGCGGCACCGGCCGCTACGGTCATATCACGCAGGGTTACATCTACACCCAGCCCGACGATCAGCAGGGCAACGTCTATGGAACCGCCGCGACGAACACGACTACCGGCGGCGTCACCAACTTCATCAACGGCGGCTATGTGTGGCGTCGGGCCAACACCCGCTACAGCGAGACCGACAACTGGAGCTACCAGGGCGACGTCTATGGTGCGTTCAACACGGGTTCGGTGAAGCACAGCTTCTCGACCGGCGTTGAATGGTCCTACGAGCGCGCAGCACGCGGCACGTATGTGCTGGCGACCGGCAGCACGGTCAGCCCGCGCTGCAACGCGAACACAATCGCGCGCTTCTACTGCACCAGTCTGTTCAATCCGAACCCGAACGATCCGTTCGTGAACTATACGAGCGACACCTCCACGACGACCACGCCGATCGTGCGTAGCGCGCCGCCGACGCGGATCATCAACACCGCCTACACCAAGGCGCTCTATGCGTTCGATTCGATCACGCTCACCGAACAGCTCATTCTGAACCTCGGTGCCCGCGTCGATCGCTACACGTCGAAGTCGGAACAGGCGGCGACGGCGACGGGGCGGCCCACGCTCAGCCGACACGACACGATCTTCAACTATCAGGCCGGCCTGATCTTCAAGCCTTCGGCGAACAGCAGCCTCTATGCGTCCTATGCGACGTCGGCCACGCCGCCCAACAGCCTGATCGGCGAAGGGCAGGAGGGCAATGGCGTCGTGACCACCGCCCCGGCCGGCAGCACGATCCAGGCGGCGACCGATGCGCTGAAGGTCGAAAAGACCAAGTCGATCGAAGCCGGTGCCAAGATCGAATTGTTCGAAGGTGCGCTGTCGATCAACGGCGCGGTGTTCCAGACCAAAACGACCAACGCCCGCGCCACCGGCCAGAACAACACCGTCGAGTTCATCGGCACGCGGCGCACGCGCGGTTTCGAACTGGGCTTCAACGGTAACGTCACCCCTGAGTGGAGCCTGTTCGGCGGCTATTCCTACCTCGATGCCAAGATCACCGATGGCGGCTTTACCGCTCTGACGGCGGCGGCGGTTACGGGTCAGGCGGCCAAGACGGTGCTGGTGCCGTCGGTCAACAATGGTCGCCAGTTCCCGCAAACGGCGAAACACAGCTTCACCCTGTGGACCGACTATAAGGTCACCTCGGCCCTCTCGATCGGCGGCGGCGCCTTCTATGTCAGCCGTGTGTTCGGTGGCTATTCGGACAATCGCACCGCGACCCAGACCACGGCGGGCGTCGTGACCGTCAACCCGGCGACAAAGGTCGTATCGCGCACGATCCCCAGCTACTGGCGCTTCGATGCGCGCGCAGGCTGGAAGATCAACGATCATCTCGATCTGGCGATCAACGCCAACAACCTGACCAACAAGACCTATTTCAACCAGGCTTACACGGCGCATTATGCTTCGATCGCGCCGGGGCGTTCGGTGTTCGGAACGCTCAATTTCAAGTATTGAGTGGATTGATGCATTGGTGGCCCGTCCCGTCAATGGGGCGGGCCGCTTTCGTTTTGGGCGACTGGCCATGACCGATCTGAACATCGATGCGATTTCGGCGATGGACGCCGTTGAGATTTCGCGCCGTCTCTCCGGCCCGGCCGAGGAGCGGAGCGCCTTTATCCATATCGCCGCCGAAGCCGGGGTAGCCGATGCGCAGGCGCTCTACGGGCAGTTGCTGCTCGACGGCGATGGCGTGCCGCGTGATCAGCAGGATGCCGTTCGCTGGTTCGATCGTGCCGCGCGGCAGGGGCACGTCATGGCGATGAACATGATGGGGCGCTGCTACGATCTCGGCTGGGGCGTCCCCATCGACAAAGTGCGCGCCGCGCAGTGGTTCAAGGCCGCTTCGGATCGTGGTCTCGAATGGGGCATGTATAATTATGCGACAGCCCTGACGCTCGGTGCGGGCGTTCCAGAGGATCGTCCGGAGGCCCTCGCGCTGTTCCGCAAGGCGGCGGCGATGGGCAATGCCAAGGCGACCAATTATGTCGGCAGTTTCTATGAGGATGGCTGGGCCGTCGATCGCGACATGGCCGAAGCCGCCCGCCTCTACGCCGTCGCGGCCGAAGGTGGCGATTTCCGCGGTCAGTTCAATCATGCCCGCATGCTGATCGAAGCCGGCGATCATGAAGCGGCCGAACATTGGCTCGCCGAAGCTCGTAAAACGGCGACCCCGGCCTTCGCGGCGAAAGCGCGCGGTTTCCTTCTGAGCGCGACCAACGATCGCGTTCGACAGTTGGCGAAGCTCTTCGCCTGATCCGGCGTCAACGCACGCGTTGCAGGTTGAGGAAGGCGGCGATCGCGTCTGCCGCGCGGTCGGATGCTCGCTGGGTAGAATCGGTGTCGAACGTATCGCGGATTGCGACATGTTGTGCCGGCGTGAACGCGTCGTGGGTGGCGATGGCGTTAGCGATCGCGTCGGCGATGTGCGTGGGTTCGTCGATGACGGGGCCGAGCGCCCAATGCGCATAATTGGCGTCGCCGCGCCAATCCCGCCGTCCGCTGTTCACAAACAGGGCAGGCCGGGGCGTGCGGAGGAATTCGTAGATCTGGCTGCTGACGTCGCCGACATATATGTCCGCGGTGGACGTATAGGTCATGTCGATCAGGCGATCGCTGCCCGTGTCGACAAATACGTTGGGCAGGTCGGCATAGGGCGCCAGTGCGGCTTCGAACCTTCTCCGGCTCTTGCGATCATCACACAGGCGGATGTGGGGCGCCACGATCAGATTGTATCGACCATCGCTGGCCACCCGATCGACAATCGTCGGTCCGTGCCGCCACCAGGAGCCCAACTCCCGCGAGAAGTGCGGATTGTAGAGCACGATCGGCCGTCGATCGGCGAACGGCGTCCAACTGGCCGAGCGCAGTCGATCCGCCGCATCGAACTTCGGATAGCCCACGATCGCATAATGACCCGACTTGATGAGCCCGGCATCGAGCATGCGGCGCTCCTGCTTCCTGCCCGCCAGCAATGCGAAATCGAACAGGGCTATGCGTGGATCATACCCAACCGCGCGATCGCCCGCACCATGATCGGTATGGATCAGCTTGGGTTGCGTGACGCCGAAGCGCCGCAATAGCGTCGATGTGCGTTCGGGCAGGGCGATGGCGGTGTATTGGTCAAGCCGGCGTCGGGCGTGGAACAGCGTCAGCGCTTTCGGCGGAATGGCGCTCTGCCGCAGGTTCGCCAGCGTTCCGAGAAAAGGGGAGCCGATATTCTCGAACCG
Source organism: Sphingomonas montanisoli (assembly GCF_008274695.1). Taxonomy (GTDB): domain Bacteria; phylum Pseudomonadota; class Alphaproteobacteria; order Sphingomonadales; family Sphingomonadaceae; genus Rhizorhabdus; species Rhizorhabdus montanisoli. The sequence goes on from NZ_VTOU01000002.1 coordinate 24,224, forward strand.
GAGCAAGCGATGTGTCGCCTTGTCCGTCAGCCGTTGAGCGAGGGCCAGATGCTGATCCGAAGGCGACACTATGTCGACGCCGATATGCCAGCTTCGCGCGAGGCTTTCCGCGATCGAGATGCCATGCAGAAGCTGATGCGCCTGCGCGTTGAACAGAAACGCGATCCGCGGCGCGCGATCGAGAGCGAGGGCATCACCATTCGCTGAAAATCCCGCCATTTCGTGCCGCATGTTCGCGCCTCAAAGCCTTGAGACGGCGGCGACCCTCGAAACCCGCACCTTGGTTCGCGACGGTAGCGGGTGAACCGGGAATTTCTCACTCACATCGTCAAGTGCGGATTTGCGATGGCCGCGGCGTCTAGCCTCCCATGTTGGGGAGAAGTCGAATGGCACGCGTTCCTACCATTCACGCAGCGAAGGCCTGGTGCTGATGCGGCCCCGCAGCCTTGTATTTCACATCGCCGCGATCATCGTCGAACAGGCGACGGTTGTGCTCGTCCCGGCTTTCTGCGTGTGGTGGGCTATCGTAAGCCTTGGCGGTTCGCACGCCGTTGCAGCGATCTTCGCGCTGTCAGTGGGCTTCATTGTATGGGCAGTGGTTTGGAGCGCCGCGGAAATCGCTGATCCTTGAGGACAACGGCCGCCGGGGTGTGGCAGTCGCAGTCCTCGATCAACCCAAAGTGATGGAGCTGTGCACGAGCGACGAGCGCACTCTCATGATAGTTCGGCAATTCGACACCCAGTCCATCTGGCTGCAGGGGAATCGGTTAAGCGGCAACCGAGCACCAATATTAGGCGGCGTTACGTGGTAAGCGTAATAGACTTAGTTCGATGGAAAAGATCCTCACCGCGAGGCCGAGAATCTCGCGGTGAGATGGACAACCAACCGAAGAACTTCTGGCACAGTGCCTTAAGCATCTTGCCGATGAACTATGAACTAACGACAAAATTATCGGCGTGATTCGAATCCAGTATCCCCGACCATTTATTCCTGTCGAATCAGTCGATCGGCGGGAGGCCATCCATGATCGCGGTGAGCGCGAGGACCGTCTGGGCCTCCATCGCGCTATGGCCCGCATTGGTGATGACGAAGCTTTCCGGGGTCGCGCCGTTCGCCGCCATCGCGTCGATAAGGCGTGACGCCTGGGTCAACGGGCAGACCTGATCGAAGCGGCCGTGGACGATATGGGTCGGGATGTTCGCGATCCGGCCGACATTGTCGACGATGTAGCGCGGCGCGACGAACAGCTCGTTGGCGAAGAAATGCGCTTCGATCTGCGCGAAACACAGCGCGAAATTTGCCTCGCCGAACTTGCCGGGATCGCTTTCCTTGGGGATCATGTTGGAGATCGTCCCCTCCCACACCGACCAGGCGAGCGCGGCCTTCAGCTGACGCGCGCGATCGGCATCGTTCTGCGGGACCATGTCGAAGATCGCCTTGTACGCCGCCATCATGTCGGCGCGATCGGGCTCGGCGATCGTCTCGACGAACGCCTTCCATTCGTCGGGATAGGTGACGTAGCTGCCCGGTTCGGTGAGCGCGAAGGGCTGCGCGGCGTAGGTCGCGGCGTTGCCCTGATACATGTAGAGCAGGTCTTCGCGTTCGCCCAGGAAGATGCCGCGCAGGATCAACGTCGCGACATCGTCCGGATGTCGGATCGCATAGATCAAGGCGAGCGTGCTGCCCCAACTGCCGCCGAAGACATGCATCTTGCCGGTGATGCCGAGCGCGTGGCGCAATTTGCGGATATCGTCGACCAGATCGTCGGTCGTGTTGCGGGTCAGCGCGATATCGGGGCCGTCGGTGGCGACCGTAGGCTCGCTTTTGCCACACCCGCGCTGATCGAACAGGATGATGCGATAGCGCGTCGGATCGAAGAAGCGCGCCATCGCCGGCGCGCAGGCGCCGCCCGGGCCGCCGTGGAGGAACATGACGGGCTCACCTGCCGGATCGCCATATTCCTCCCAGTAGAGCCTGTGGTCCGGATCATGATCGACCTGCAGCAGCCCCGATCGATTGGCGTCTGCGAGCGGATAGGCCCACTCGTCCTCCACCGTGCTGGTCGACTGGAGCCTGGAAAGATCGATCATCGCGTCACAGGCCCATGATCGTGTCGAAGTCGCTCGCCGAATGGCGTTCGCGCAGGAACTCGCCGGGCTTGTCGGACGCGCGATTGACCACGCGGCCGCGCTTCACCGCGGGCCGCGCGCCGATCTCGTCGGTCCAGCGGGTGAGGTGGGGATAGTCGGTCAGGCTCAGGAATTCCTGCGCGCCATAAGCACCGCCGAACAGACCGCCGCCATACCAGGGCCAGATCGCCATGTCGGCGATCGTGTAATCGTCGCCGGCGATGAAGCGGCGATCGGCCAGGACGGTGTCGAGGACGTGCAACTGGCGCTTCGTCTCCATCGCATAGCGATCGATCGCATATTCGATCTTGAACGGCGCATAAGCATAGAAATGGCCGAAGCCGCCGCCGACGAAGGGTGCCGATCCCATCTGCCACATCAGCCAGTTGATCGTCTCCGCACGCTGCGGCTGAGTGGTGGGCAGGAAGGCGCCGAACTTTTCGGCAAGGTGGATCAGCATCGATCCGCTTTCGAACAGCCGGATCGGCACGTCGCCCGATCGATCGATCATCGCGGGGATCTTAGAATTGGGATTGATGTCGACGAAGCCGCTGCCGAACTGATCGCCCTTGAAGATCTCGATCAGCCAGGCGTCATATTCGGCGCCGGTGTGGCCGGCGGCGAGCAGCTCTTCGAGCAGGATCGTCACCTTCTGCCCGTTGGGCGTGCCGAGCGAGTAGAGCTGGAACGGATGATCGCCGACGGGCAGGTCGGCGTCATGGGTCGCGCCCGAAACGGGGCGGTTGACGTTCGCGAACTGCCCACCATTGCCCTTGGCCCAGGTCCAGACCTTCGGCGGGACATAATCGGCGGGCTGGTTTGCGGGCGTATCGGCTGCGTCGGCCATCTGTTGCTCCATCGAAAGGATCGGGAGCAATCTGGGGACCGGCCGGCGCGTTTCAACCAGCTTGAGGAAAGATCGTCAGTCCGCCCAGACGAGCGTGCCGGCGCCGCGCTTCGTGAAGGCTTCGATCAGCATGGCGTGCGGTACGCGCCCGTCCAGGATGACGGCCGCCTCGACCCCGCCCTGGACCGCGTCCACGCAGGTTTCGAGCTTGGGGATCATGCCGCCCTGGATCGTGCCGTCCTGCTGGAGCAGGCTGATTTGCGCCGGCGTGAGATCGCGGATGAGCTGCTTTTCCTTGTCGAGCACGCCCGCGACGTCGGTCAGCAGGAACAGGCGCGTGGCGCCCAGCGCGATCGCGATCGCGCCCGCCATCGTGTCGGCGTTGATATTGTAGGTTTCGCCGTCGGTGCCGATCGCGATCGGGGCGATGACGGGAATCATGCCAGCCTTCGAAATCGTGTCGATCACGCGCCGATCGATATCGGCGGGGGTGCCGACGAAACCGAGATCGACGGTGGGATGCTTGACCTTGTCGGCGACGACCAGGCGCCCGTCCTTGCCCGACAGGCCCACCGCGCGGCCGCCGGCCTGCGCGATCCAAGACACGATTTCCTTGTTGATCGATCCGCACAGCACCATTTCGGCGATGCGCGCGGTTTCGGCGTCGGTGACGCGCAGCCCGTCGACGAAGTGGCTTTCGACGCCCATCGTCTTGAGCATCTTGCCGATCTGCGGCCCGCCGCCGTGAACGACCACGGCGTTGATGCCGACGGCCTTCAACAGCGTCACATCCTCGGCGAAATCACGCGCCGCCTCCGGATCGCCCATCGCGTGGCCGCCATATTTCACGACGAAAGTCTCACCGGCATAACGCTGCATGAAAGGCAGCGCTTCGGTGAGCGTCTCTGCCTTGGCGAGCAATGCAGGATCGGGGGCGTGGTTGTTCGTCATGATCGCGCCCTTAGCGGAGGGGAATGACAGTCACAACTATTCGCCTCCCCCTCGTCATTGCGAGGAGCCGTAGGCGACGAGTCTCTCCAGTGCGGGCTTGGATTGAGTGGGGTTTAGGCTGCCTTGCCGTCGAGCTTTCGCCCCATTGCCACGAACAGCGTGATCAGCGGCGGCACCAGCACGATCGACAGGACGACCTTGGTCAGCATCTGCCCGGCCATCAGCTCCATGATCGGGCGTTCGCCGTAGAAGCTGATCGTGATGAACAGGACGGTGTCGATGATCTGGCTGACGACGCTGGCGATCATGCCGCGCAGCCAGACGAGCCGGCCCGCCCCCTCGCTTGCCTTCAGCTTCGAGAAGATCAAGACGTTGAGCGTTTGCGACGTGCCATAGCTGATCAGCCCCGCGATCATCATGCGCGCACCCTGGCCGACCACGATCGGAAAGGCATCGATCGCGGGCGGATACATGCCCGGATCGGTGGGAAGCGCGAGGACGAGCTGGATCAAAGCCGCCGACACGATCAGCGGCAGGAAGCCCCAGCGGACCATCGAATCGGCGGTTTCGCGGCCATGTAGCTCGGCGATTGCGCTGCCCATGATGACGAGCAGCAGGAAGCCGAAGATGCCCGCTTCGACCGCGAGCGGGCCGAGCGCGACCTGCTTGACCCCCAGCACCCCCGATATGCACACCATGCCCCCGTAGAAGAGCGCGAAGACGAATAGCGAGCGGGGGAAGGCCGGTGCGGCGGGCGAAGTCTGCATCGATCCACGCTAACGGCTTTTGCGCGTGCGTCAAACAGGCGCTTGACCAAGCGGGCGGCGCGGGCAAGGTGGCGCTTTCCCCGGGGACATTCGCGACCAGATGACCAAGATCCTGACCGGCCTTGCCGGCATCCTCCTGATCCTGCTGATCGCGGTCGCCCTGTCTTCGGACCGCAAGGCGATCCGGCTGCGCGTGGTGGGCTCGGCCTTTGCGCTGCAGGCGGGGATCGCGGTGCTGGTGCTGTACGTGCCGTGGGGACGTGCCGTGCTCGAATGGCTGTCGGGCGGCGTCGCCAACCTGCTCGGCTATGCGCAGGCGGGCACGGACTTCCTGTTCGGTCCGCTCGCCAAGCCCGAGATCGGCGGGCACAGCTTCGCGCTGGCGGCGCTGCCGGTGATCATCTTCTTCGCCGCGCTCGTCTCGATCCTCTATTATCTGCGCATCATGCCCGCGGTGATCCGCTGGGTCGGCGGCGCGATCGAAAAGGTGATCGGCGTCTCGAAGGTCGAATCCTTGTGTGCCGCCGCCAACGTCTTCGTCGGGCAGAGTGAATCGCCGCTGGTGATCCGCCCCTATCTCGCCGCGCTCAAGCCACATGCTCTGTTCGCGATCATGACGTCGGGCATGGCGGGCGTCGCGGGCACGATCCTGGCGGCTTATGCGTCGATGGGGATCAGCATCGATCTGCTGCTTGCCGCCAGCTTCATGTCGGCGCCGGGCGCGCTGTTGATGGCCAAGATCATCATGCCCGATCCGCGCGAACCCGCCGGCGAACTGCCGCTGGGCGACGATGTCGAGATCGCCGCACTCGCAGCCGCCGAAGCACATGAAGAAGATGCGCGCGCCGAAAATATCATCATGGCCGCGTCGCAGGGCGCGCAGACCGGCGTGAAGATCGCGGTTGCGGTGGGTGCGATGGTGCTCGCCTTCGTAGCGCTGATGGCGCTGGCCAACGGCATCCTCGGCGGGATCGGCGGGTGGATCGGCATGCCGGGGCTCAGCTTCCAGCAGATCCTGGGCTTCATCTTCGCGCCGATCATGTACCTGCTCAACGTGCCCTGGGATCAGGCGCAGGCGGTGGGCGGGCTGTTCGGCGAGAAGATCGTCCTCAACGAGTTCGTCGCCTACATCCATCTCGGCACGCTGCAGGCGCAGCTGTCGCCACACAGCGTCGCGGTGGCGACTTTCGCGCTCTGCGGCTTCGCCAACTTCTCGTCGATCGCGATCCAGATGGCGGCGACGGGCAGCCTGGCGCCCAACCAGCGACCGATGATCGCCAAGCTGGGCATCAAGGCGCTGGTGGCGGGCAGCCTCGCCAATCTGATGTCGGCCGCGCTCGCCGGGCTGTTGCTGCCGGGCTGACACCAAAAGCCGTCTGCCGCGTTGATCCGCCTACGTAACGGATCAGGAGACGTGCGATGAAGGCTTGGACAGCAGCAGGGATGGCGATGCTGGCATCGGCCCCGGCGATGGCGGCGCCATCGGCCTGGACCTCGGTGTTCGTGCAGGGCGTCCACGAATATCGCGTCGGATCGACCGGCGCGCGCGCCGACAATATGACGATCAACTGCCCGATCGAAGGATCGCCGACCATGTCGGTGCTGATCAACGGCACGCTGCCGCCGGAGGGCGAGCAGGTCGGCTTCCGCGCGGCGGGGCAGAGCTTCGCGTTTCGCACCAACGACAATGGCACGATGCGGATCGACGATCGCGATCGCAGCGCGACCTTCGCCCGCTTCTGGCGCGCGGTGCGGGCCGGATCGACCCTGACCGTCAGCTTCATCAACGGCGCGGTCGCCAATCTGCCGCTGAGCGGCAGCGCCAAGGCTTTGCCGGCTCTGCCGTGCAGCGGTCGCCCGCTGCCCGACGCGAAGCACAAGATCCGGCTCTGAGCCCTGCTTAGAGTGAGGGGACCGGCTCGGGGCCGCTATAATCGTAGAAGCCCTTGCCGGTCTTCCGGCCGAGCCAGCCGGCTTCGACCAGCTTCGCCAGGATCGGGGCGGGGCGATATTTCGGGTCACCGAAGTCGGCCTGGAACACGCGCAGGATCTCCAGCAGCGTGTCGAGGCCGATCAGGTCGGCCAGCGTCAGCGGACCCATCGGGTGGCCGAGGCCGAGCTTCACGCCGGTATCGATATCGGGGATCGACGCCAGCCCTTCTCCCACGGCGAAGAATGCTTCGTTGAGCAGTGGCAGCAGGATGCGGTTGACGACGAAGCCGGGGCTATCCTTAGCTACGATCGTCTGCTTGCCGGTCGCCTTGCCGAAGGCGCGCGCGATTTCGACGGTGGCGTCGCTGGTCGCGATGCCGCGGATCAGTTCGAGCAGCGGCATCAGCGGCACGGGATTGAAGAAGTGCATCCCGATGAAGCGCGCCGGATCGATCGATGCCTGTGCGAGACGGGTGATCGAGATCGACGAGGTGTTGCTGGCGAGAACCGCGTCAGCGCGCAGCACCTTGCCGATATTCTCGAAGATCGCGCGCTTCACCTGCTCGCGCTCGGTCGCGGCTTCGATGATGATGTCGGCCGCTGACATCGCGGAGAGATCGCCGACCGGATCGATCAGCGCGATCGCGGCATCGCGTGCGGACGCCTCCAGCTTGCCCTTTTCGACCTGCTTGGTCAGCACCTTGGCGATACCGTCGCGGCCCTTGGTGGCAAGCTCGACCGACATGTCGGACAGGATGACCTTCAGCCCCGCCTGGGCCGCGATCTGCGCGATGCCCGCGCCCATCTGCCCCGCGCCCACGACGCCGATCACCTTCATGCCCGATCCCCTTGCTGAAACCCAAAGATTGCGGCTGCTCTATCGGCGCGGGTCGGACCCCGCAACGCCCCATTCGGCCAAAACGCCTGCATCCTGCTCGGCGGACATGCGCGCCGTCCGCTCGGCGGCGAAGCGGGCGGGGTCGAGCCGCGACAGCGCCCAGATGGCGGAACCGCGCACGGCAGGATCGGGATCGTCGAGCAGAGCGGTGACCGGCGCCGTCAGCGACGGCAGCGCGCTGTTGCCCGCGGCGATCGCGGCGTTGCGGACCATCCGGTCGCGCCCGATCCGCTTGATCGGCGAACCCGCAAAGATCTGGCGAAAATCGGCAGCGGACAAGGCGAGCAGATCGACCAGTTCGGGGGCCGCCAGTTCGGCGCGGGCGGCGAAGGCGCGATTGGCGGCGCCGGCCTGCGCGAACTTGTTCCACGGGCAGGCCGCCAGGCAATCGTCGCAGCCATAGATGTGGTTGCCGATGCCGGTGCGCAGATCGGCCGGGATCGGCCCCTTATGCTCGATCGTGAGGTAGGAGATGCAGCGGCGCGCATCGACGACATAGGGGTGCGGAAAGGCGTCGGTCGGGCAGGCGCGCTGGCAGGCGTCGCACGATCCGCACCGATCGGGTTCGGGCAGGTCGGGCGGCAGATCGAGCGACGTCATGATCGCGCCGAGGAACAGCCAGCTGCCATGTTCGCGGCTGACGAGGTTGCTGTGCTTGCCCTGCCAGCCCAGACCCGCCGCCGCCGATAGCGGCTTCTCCATCACCGGCGCGGTATCGACGAAGACCTTCAGTTCACCGCCCGCGCGGTCGACGAGCCAGCGGGCGAGCGCCTTGAGCGCCTTCTTGACCACGTCATGATAGTCGCCGCCCTGCGCATAGACCGAGATGCGGCCTACGCCGGGTTCGGTGGCGAGGCGCATCGGATCCTCACGCGGCGCATAGCTCATGCCCAGCATGATCAGCGATCGGGAGGCGGGCCACAGCCCCTGCGGGCGGGCGCGCTCGCCCTTGCGCGCCTCCATCCATTCCATCGAACCGTGCGCGCCGCTTTCGAGCCATTCGTCGAGGCGAGCGGCGCTTTCGGGCGCGGCATCGGCCGCCGCGAAGCCGCACGCGACGAAGCCGAGCCGTGTGGCTTCGGCGCGGATCGCCTCGCGCAGCTCTGTGGGATCCTCGGGCGCCATTGCGCGCCTATAGGCGAATGCGGTTGCGATCGTAACCTTTGGCGCGATTGATGCGTATCTGTTGCGACACCATGTTGGGGGTGAGGAGTGCGCATATGTTGATCGACCGCAGGACGCTGATCGGATCGGGAATGGCGACGGCCGCGCTGGCACTGATCGGCGCGAACCGGCTGCTCGCGGCCGCCCCCGCCAAGTTTGAGGTGAGCTTCACCGACGCCGAATGGCAGAAGCGTCTGTCGCCGTCGGCCTATAAGGTGCTGCGGCATGAAGCGACCGAGCGGCCGTTTACCAGCGCGCTCCTCACGGAACATCGTGCGGGCGTGTTCGCATGCGCGGGCTGCGCGCTGCCCTTGTTCGGATCGAAGACCAAATATGACAGCGGCACCGGCTGGCCGAGCTTCTACCGGCCTCTGCCCAATGCCATAGGCACCACCACGGACAGCACGCTGGGTATGGAGCGGGTCGAGGTCCATTGCCGCCGTTGTGGCGGGCATCTCGGCCACGTCTTCGACGATGGCCCGCCGCCTACCGGCAAGCGCTATTGCATGAACGGTGTGGCGATGAAGTTTGTGGCGAAGGCCTGACACGCAAGCGTCTGCGGAGCCGTACGCTTCGCAAGGCCGACCGGCCGCCGCGCCCTTATTGGCGCGAAGCCAAAGAGCGCGGATGCGCTCCGCCCGGCGTTTGAGGGCTAAAACAAAGAAAAAACCCGGCCTCCTTTCGGAAGCCGGGCTCTCTCCTATCCCGTAGAAAGCGCGTTGGCGCTTACTGGATACCGTTGAGGTTCACCGCGGCGTACTTGCCGCGACGATCGACCTCGAGTTCGAACTCGAGACGATCACCCTCGTTGAGGTTGGTCATGCCGGCGCGTTCGACGGCCGAAATGTGAACGAAAGCGTCGGGCTGGCCATCGTCGCGCTGAATGAAGCCGAAGCCCTTCATCGCGTTGAAGAACTTGACCGTGCCGGTCGCCTTCTCGCCCGTCAGCTGACGCGACGGGCCACCACGCGGCGCGCCACCGGCGCCACCGAAGCCGCCTTCGCGCGGCTCACGGGGAGCGCGCTCTTCGACTGCCATCGGCTCGCCGTCGATCTTGAGGTCGGTCGCCGAAACGCGGCCGCCACGATCGACCAGGGTGAAGCCGAGCGGCTGACCCTCGGCCAGACCGGTCAGGCCAGCCTGCTCGACAGCCGAGATGTGCACGAACACGTCTTCGCCGCCGTCATCGCGAACCACGAAGCCGAAGCCCTTCTGGCCGTTGAAGAACTTAACGACGCCAGTGCCTTCGCCGATGACCTGTGCGGGCATGCCGCCGCCGCCGCCGCGACCACCGCCGAAGCCGCCACCGCCGCCGCCACGGAAACCGCCGCCGCCGCCACCGCCGAAGCGATCACCGCCGCCGAAGCCGCCGCCACCGCCGAAGCGATCACCGCCGCCGCCGCCGCGATAGCCACCGCCACCGCCGCCGCCGTAGCCACCGCCGCCGCCGAAGCGATCGCCGCCGCCGAAGCCGCCATCGAACCCACCGCCGCCGCCAAAGCCGCCTTCGTCACCAAAGCCGTCGCGCTTGTCCCTGCCGCGCTGACCGCGCCGCCCTCGATCGAAACTCATGCCGTCCAAATCTTCCCGAATCGCGCCCCGAAGCCATCGAAAGACCATCTTGCCGGGCGCGGCAGGTGGGTCTCCCAGCGCGGAAAAGAAGCCGCGCCCAAATGTTGCCATAAAGCAAAATCGGCCTCCCTGCGAGCAGTTTCGGGCTGAACGGATCGGCGATACGGTCGAAACAATGGCCGAAACGAGCGGCTGGAGAGGAATCGTGACGAAATCACGTCGTGCAGCCAAGGTTAAGCCAGGCGGAAAGGCGATGTCGCAAGCATCCGATTCGCGATCCATCCTATTTCGCTTGTGGCGTCCCCTCGCGGCCCCTTAAGCTCCACGCGCATGACCGACATTTTCACCATCCTCGCCGATCCGACCAACCTTGTCGCACTGGCGGCATTGCTGACGATGGAGGTGGTGCTCGGCATCGACAATTTGATCTTCATTTCGATCCTGACCAACAAACTGCCCGAAGCGGTGCGGGGCAAGGCGCGGACGATCGGCATCGGGCTGGCGCTGGGCCTGCGCCTGGTGTTGCTGAGCCTGGTGGCGTTCATCGTCACGCTGACCAAGCCATTGTTCGAGGCGTTCGGCCACGGTTTTTCGTGGCGCGACCTGATCCTGATCGCGGGCGGCCTGTTCCTGGTGTGGAAGGCGACCAAGGAGATTCACCACAGCGTCGACACCGATTCGGATGGCGACATGTTCGATGCGAAGAAGGCGGGCCTGGGCTTTGGCGCGGCGATCTTCCAGATCATCCTGCTCGACCTGGTCTTTTCGATCGATTCGATCATCACCGCGGTCGGCATGACCGAACATGTGCCGATCATGTTCATCGCGGTGATTGCCGCGGTTTCGGTGATGCTGCTCGCGTCCGGCCCGCTGTCGCGCTTCATTGAAAAGAACCCGACGGTGGTGATGCTGGCTCTGGCCTTCCTCTTCATGATCGGCATGACGCTGATCGCCGAAGGCAGCGGCTTTCATGTGCCCAAGGGGTATATCTACGCGGCAATGGCCTTTTCGGCGCTGGTCGAGGCGCTCAACATCTTCGCGCGCAAGCGCCGTGCGAAGGCGGGTTGAGCGCCCGGCTTTACCGGCCTAAGGCGTCACGATGACCGTGTATCTGCATCAGGAGGATCTGCCCGAGGGCGTCCTCGCCCCCGGTCCCATCGCCGTCGATACCGAGACGATGGGCCTGATCACTCCCCGCGACCGGCTGTGCCTGGTCCAGATTTCGGACGGGCAGGGGGACGAGCATCTCGTCCGCTTCGCCGCCGGCAGCGATTATGCCGCGCCCAACCTGCGCGCCGTTCTCGCCGATCCGGAGCGGCTGAAGCTCTATCATTTCGCGCGCTTCGATATCGCGGCGATCCGCCACTATCTCGGCGTCGTCGCGGCCCCGGTCTATTGCACCAAGACCGCGTCGCGCCTGATCCGCACCTATACCGATCGCCACGGCCTCAAGGAGATCGTGCGCGAGCTGCTGGGTCAGGAAATCTCGAAGCAGCAGCAGTCTTCCGATTGGGGCGCCCCCGATCTGAGCGATGCGCAGAAGGATTATGCCGCGTCCGACGTGCGCTATCTCCACGCTCTGCGCGAAAAGCTAGACGAGCGGCTGGCGCGTGAGGGCCGCATGGCGCTGGCGCAGGCCTGTTTCGACTTCCTGCCCGCGCGCGCCGAACTCGATCTCGCCGGCTGGCCAGAGATCGACATCTTCGCGCATGTCTGAGCTCCTTCATGTCTGAGTTGGCCGATCGCGTCCGATCCAGCCGCCAGCTCTGGGCGGCGAGCGGGAGCGGCCATGACCGGCTGATCGCGATCCTGCGACTGGTGCTTCCGGCCGCGATCCTGACGCTGATCCTGCTGCTGGCGCTGGCGCCGTTGACGGTGGGCAAGGATATCAGCTTCGTCCTGTCGAAGGATCGGGTCGAAGTCGCGCGCGAACGGATGCGCGTCACCCGCGCCACCTATCGCGGCGAGGATTCGAAGGGCCAAGCCTTCCAGCTGGTTGCCCAGTCCGCGGTACAGCAAAGCTCGCGCGATCCGGTGGTGCGGCTTCAGACGCTCAAGGCGCAGATCCAGCTGGAGGACGGCCCGGCCACGATCGACGCCGGCCGTGGTCGGTACGACATGGATAATGAGAAGGTGAACGTCGACGGGCCGGTGCTGTTCAGGTCCGCCGACGGCTATACGATGAAGACCCGCGACGTCGGCATCGACATGCAGACGCGCAAGGTGCGCAGCGAAGGCGCGGTCGACGGCACGATGCCGTTGGGTCGCTTCAGCGGCGATCATCTGGAGGCGGACCTCAACAGCCGCGTCGTCGTGCTGAACGGTCATGCGCGCTTGCATATCGTGCAGGGTGGGGCCAAGGCGAAATTGCCGTGAAAAAAGTGCCGGAGACAGGGATGGCAGATCGCGCGATGATTGGGCGGTTGCAGGTGCGTCTTGGTGCGATCCTTCTGCTGGCATGTGCCGGCGGGGCGGCGAACGCGCAGGCGGTGTCGGCCTTGAAGGGCCACAATGCGAACGCGCCGGTCGATTTCTCGGCCGACCGGATCGAATTGCAGGATCGCGCCGATCGCGCGGTGCTGACCGGCAATGTCGACGTGAAGCAGGGTGACATGACGCTGAACGCCGATCGCCTGACGATCGCGTATAGTTCGGCGCAGCAGACCCAGGTCACCCGTATGGACGCCAGCGGCAATGTCGTGCTCAAGAGCGCGAGCGAGACGGCGCGCGCCCAATTCGGCATCTACGATCTGCAGAAGCGGCTTGTGACGATGATCGGCGGCGTGACGCTGACGCGCCCGGGTCAGGGCGACACGAAGGGCGGTCGCCTGGTGCTCAACCTCAACAGCGGTCTCGCGACGATGGACGGTGGCACCGTCGCCGGACAGCGCGGCCGTGTGACGGGGCGCTTCGTCCCGCCGCCCCGGAGCAATTGATTGTCGTGGGGCATCGCCGCCCCACGTTATGCATGAACCCTGCCAGTTTCCTTGTCCGTCGCTTTTCGCTAAGCGTCGCGGCAGGAACGCGCCGTTTGAGGCCCACGCATGAATGATAGCCAGACGATCGACCGCCCCCAGCGCAGTCCCATTGAAGAGGGGATCAGCCGCGGCCTTTCGGTTGTGTCGATCGCCAAATCCTATGACAAAAGGCAGGTGCTGACCGACATCTCGCTCGACGTAGCGCGTGGGGAGGTGGTCGGGCTGCTTGGGCCGAACGGCGCGGGCAAGACGACCTGCTTCTATTCGGTGATGGGGCTGGTGAAGCCCGATGCGGGCCGCATCCTGCTCGACGGCGACGACATCACCACTTTGCCCATGTATCGCCGCGCGATCCTGGGCCTGGGCTATCTGCCGCAGGAAACCTCGATCTTCCGTGGGCTCACCGTCGCGCAGAATATCCGCGCGGTGCTCGAACTGGTCGAGCCCGACAAGACCGCGCGCGAGCCCAAGCTCGAATCGCTGCTCGGCGAATTCCACCTCACCCATCTGCGCGATGCACCGGCGATGGCGCTGTCGGGCGGCGAACGTCGCCGCTGCGAAATCGCGCGCGCGCTGGCGGCCAGCCCCTCGATCATGCTGCTCGACGAGCCTTTCGCGGGGATCGACCCGATCTCGATCGCCGACATTCGCGATCTGGTGAAGGATCTGAAGCGCCGCGACATTGGCGTGCTGATCACCGATCACAATGTCCGCGAGACACTCGACATCGTCGACCGCGCCTGCATCGTCTATGACGGCAAGGTGCTGTTCCAGGGCAGCCCGGCCGAACTGGTCGCCGATCCGAACGTGCGGCGTCTTTATCTGGGCGAGGGCTTCTCGCTCTGACGATGCCACACCCGGTCTGACAGCATATGGCGATCGGACCCCGCCTAGACCTGCGTCAATCCCAATCGCTGGTGATGACGCCGCAGCTCCAGCAGGCGATCAAGCTGCTCGCGCTGTCGAACCTCGAGATCGAGGCGTTCATCGCCGAGGAGATCGAGAAGAACCCGCTGCTCGAAGCGACCGGCACCCGCGACGAGGCGACGCCCGAGCCGGACGGCGGCGACGCGCCTGATGACGATTTCACCTTTGACCCCGCCGATGTCGAGCCGACCGCCGATCGGCTGGTCGAGTTCGGCGACGCGACGACCGACAACCCGCTCGACGTCGATTATGACGCCGAGACCTTCCATCATGACAGCGCGACGGACAGCGTTCGTGGGCAGGATGGTGGGCTGGGCCTCGAAGGCGGTAGTGGCGGATCGGGTGAGGATGCGCCCGACATTGATACCTATGTCGCGGCGACGATCGACCTGCACGAACATCTGGAGCGGCAGGCCGGGGAGCTGCTGGAAGGCGAGGAGTTGACGATCGCCCGCCACCTGATCGACCTGATCGACGATGCGGGCTATTTCACCGGGCAGACGTTCGAGCTTTCGCAGCGACTGGACGTCGCGCTTTATCATGTCGAACGGGTGCTGGGCGTGATCCAGACCTTCGATCCTTCGGGCGTCGGCGCGCGGACGCTCGCCGAATGTATCACGATCCAGGCGAAGGAGGTCGATCGCTACGATCCGGCGATGGCCAAGCTGATCGACAATCTCGACCTGCTGGCGCGCGGCGGCATCCCGCAGCTGCGCCGGCTGTGCGGGGTGGATGAAGAGGACATGGCCGACATGCTGCGCGAACTGCGCGGCTATGATCCGAAACCCGGCCTGCGTTTCGGTGGTGAACCCGCGCAGCCCGTGTCGCCCGACATCTTCATCACGAAGACCAAGGATGGCTGGGCGATCGAACTCAACCGCGCCACCCTTCCCAAGCTGATCGTCGACCGCGATTATTATGCCGAACTGAACTCGGGGGCGGACAAGGGCAGCAAGGCATGGCTGTCCGAATGCCTCGCATCGGCAAACTGGCTGTTGAAGGCGCTCGATCAGCGTGCCCGCACGATCCTCAAGGTCTCGCGCGAGATCGTGAAGCAGCAGGAGGCGTTCTTCCTGAAGGGCGTCGAGCATCTCAAGCCGATGACGCTCAAGACCGTCGCCGACGCGATCGGGATGCACGAATCGACTGTCAGCCGGGTGACGTCGAACAAATATCTGATGTGCGAGCGTGGGCTGCACGAGCTCAAATATTTCTTCACCAGCGGTGTCGCGTCGGCTGATGGGGACGGCGCGGTCTCGGCCGAAGCCGTGAAGAGTCAGATCGCCAAGCTGATCGCGGCCGAGGGCGACGACATATTGTCCGACGACAAACTGGTCGAGCTGCTCAACGCGAAGGGATTCGATCTCGCACGCCGTACCGTCGCCAAATATCGCGAGGCGATCGGCCTCGGCTCATCGGTGCAACGCCGCCGGCAGCGCGCGATGCGCGCTGCCTGACCGGGCTTAGTCGAACAGGCTTGAGACCGAGCTTTCTTCGGACGTCCGCTTGATCGCCTCGCCCAGCAGGGGGGCGATCGTCAGGTGGCGGATCTTGGAAGCGGCGGCGACAGGCTCGGTCGCGCAGATCGAGTCGGTGATGACGAGCTCGGTCAGCGCAGAGCCTTCGACGCGCGCGACCGCACCGCCCGACAACACGCCGTGGCTGACATAGGCGACCACGCCCTCGGCGCCCGCCTGCAGCAAGGCGGCGGCGGCGTTGCAGAGTGTGCCCGCCGAATCGACGATGTCATCGACCAGGATGCAGAAGCGGCCCGAAACATCGCCGATGATGTTCATCACCTCCGATTCGCCGGGGCGCTCGCGGCGCTTGTCGACGATCGCCAGCGGGGCGTTGTCGATGCGCTTGGACAGCGCGCGCGCGCGCACCACGCCGCCGACGTCGGGCGATACGACCATCAGGTTCTTGCCCGCGAAACGCGCGTTGATGTCGGCCGACATCACGGGCGCGGCATAGAGATTGTCGGTCGGGATATCGAAGAAGCCCTGGATCTGCCCGGCGTGCAGATCGACCGAAAGGACGCGGTTGGCGCCCGCCGTCGTCAGCAGGTTGGCGACCAGCTTGGCCGAGATCGGCGTGCGGGGGCCGGGCTTCCGGTCCTGTCGGGCATAGCCGAAATAAGGGATGACGGCGGTGATCCGCTTGGCTGACGAGCGCTTGAGCGCATCGATGCAGATCAGCAATTCCATCAGATTGTCGTTGGCGGGATAGCCGGTCGACTGGATCACGAACACGTCCTCACCGCGGACATTTTCGTGGATCTCGACGAACACTTCCTCATCGGCGAACCGGCGGACGCTCATGTCGGTCAGCGGCATTTCGAGATAGCTCGCAATCGCCTGAGCAAGCGGCAGATTGGAATTGCCGGTGAGCAGCTTCATCGTGTGGAGTCCCCTTCGAACGCGGACCCCTTAAGCGTAACATGCCATTGGGGGAAGGGGGTGGTTGCGAACGCGCGACCAGCCTATGGGCTGACGCGATGATCGTCACCCGTTTCGCTCCTTCGCCCACCGGCCGGCTTCACGTCGGCAATATCCGCGCCGCGCTCCACAACTGGCTGTGGGCGCGACAGCAGGGCGGGTGTTTCCTGCTGCGGCTCGACGATACCGATGCCGAGCGATCGACCGAAGCCTTCGTCGAATCGATCCGCGCCGATCTCGCCTGGCTTGGGCTGGTGCCGGATGGCGAGGCGCGCCAGTCGGATCGCTTCGCGCTGTACGAATCCCGTTTCGAAAAGCTGCGCGCGGCGGGGCGGGTCTATCCCTGCTACGAAACCGCGCAGGAACTCGAACTGCGCCGCAAGGTGCTGGCGGGTCGCGGGCTGCCGCCGGTCTATGATCGCGCGGCACTGTCGCTGACGGCGGAGCAGATCGCAGGGTTCGAGGGGGAGGGGCGCACGCCGCATTGGCGCTTCCTGCTCGATCACGACGCGCCGATCGCGTGGGACGATCTGATCCGCGGGCCGCAGAAGCTCGATCCGAAGCTGCTGTCCGATCCGGTGATCCGCCGCGCCGACGGCAGCTGGCTCTACATGCTTCCTTCGGCGATCGACGATATCGACATGGGCGTCACCCATGTCGTGCGCGGTGAGGACCACGTCACCAACACCGGGCTGCAGCTTCAGATGTTCGCGGCACTGGGGGCGACGCCACCGGCCTTCGCGCATGAGGCGTTGCTGACGGGCAGCGAGGGCAAGCTGTCGAAGCGCCTCGGCGCAACCGACAGCGATGCGTTCCGCGCCGAAGGGATCGAACCGATCGCGATCCTCGCTCTGCTCGCGCGGCTGGGCACGAGCCTGCCGGTCGAACCCGTCACCGATCTCGCGCCGCTGATCGAAAGCTTCGACTTCGCCCGCTTCGGCCGCGCGCCCGCGCGCTTCGATGAGGAGGAGTTGAAGGCGCTCAACGCGCGGATCATCCACGCCCTCGATTACGATGCTGTCGCGGGGCGGATTCCGGTCGGCATCGACCGCGCGGGCTGGGAGGCGATCCGGCCGAACCTGACCACGATCGCCGAGGCGGGCGAATGGTGGGCCGTGGTCGAAGGACCGATCGAGCGCGCAGACGTCTCGGAAGAGGATGCCGCCTATCTCGCGACGGCCGCGCGGGTCGCGAGCGAGATCGACTGGGTCGGCACGCCGTGGAAGGCGCTGACCGCCGCGCTCGGCGCCGAGACAGGCCGCAAGGGCAAGTCGCTGTTCCTGCCATTGCGCCTCGCGCTCACCGGGCGGGAGCATGGTCCAGACATGAACGCCCTGCTTCCGCTGATCGGTCGCGACCGCGCGATCGAGCGGCTGGGCGCTTAACCCCGCCGGCTCGGCTTGCCGAACCGGCTCAAATCAACCGAAGTCCGTAGGACGCGGCGTCGGGGTCGCGACGGAGTCGATCATCCGCTCGATCGATCCGGCGACGAGCAATTCGATCCCCTCGTCGCTGGCGAAGCCGCCATAGACGAGGCAGCGCGCGCGCAGCACCCGGCAGAAGGCATCCCAGATCTTGGGATCGGGCGGGGTCGGGTTGGCCCAGAATTCATCGAGCGGCCCGTCGAAGGTGATGCCTGGGATGTTGTAAACGGCTTCTCCCAGCGCCACGGTGGGGATGCCATTGGCCAGCGACAATGTGCCCGTAGTGCTGTTCACCGTCACCACGCCGATCGAGTTGTTGACCACATCGTTGATGTCGCCGCCGCGGGCGAGGACCAGCCGATCGGCAACGCCGAGCCGCGCGCCTTCGCGCTTCACGAAGCGCGCCCAGCTCGACAGGCCGTTGTCGAGCGGATGCTCCTTGATCAGCAGAAGCGTGTCCTCGGGCGCGAAGCGGGCGAAGCTTTCGATCACATAGCGCGCGCCGGCCTCCATCGAGGAGAAGGGCGAATGGACGCGGATCTGATAATCCGACGTCAGCTGGAGCGGCAGCGCGAAATAGCGTTTGCCAGCGACGGAGGCGATCGCCTGTTCGGCGCGATCCTCGTGCACGCTGCGCAAAGCGAACTGCTTGAGCCAGCCTGCCGCTTCCGCAACCACCCAGCGATCACGATGCGACTTGTAATGCGGAAAGACGACCCGTCCGACATAGGTCTGGAAATAATAGAGGGTGGCTTCGCGTGCGCGGCGGCGGAAGGTGGCGGGAACGGCCGCTTCTTCACCCAGCGGGGGCAGGCGTCGCGCCTCCCGCAGAAACCATTTCGGGTCGCGTGGCAGCGGCGAATGGCCGTTTACGCCATCGCGTTCCAGCGTCACCCAGTGCGGACGGATATAGCCTTCCTCGAACACGTGGACGCGCACGTCGCGACGCTGCGCGAGACCGCGGGCAGCCTGATGCAGCGGGCGACAATCACCGAACAGCACGAGATCGGTGATCGCATGTTCGGCCAGGAAATTGTCGACGAAGCGCGGCCAGCGATCGGGGTCGCCGCGATAGTCGATCGCCTTTTCGGGCCAGGACGCCCGATCGCCACCGTTCAGATTGATGCGGTGGACACGGTGGCCCAGCGCGCGCAGAGATTTGGCGAGGCGAAAGAAGAAGGGGCCGGGCGGGCCCTGCAGGAACAGGAAGCGCTGTTGCGGAGCGACGCCGTGCTTCATGCGCGGGCTCCCGTGCCCTGGACCTTCGCGCGCGGCGGCCAGCCACGCGCAAGGACGCGGCGGGCGCGACCCTGCAGCCGGCGCAGCCGCGTCAGCGGCGTTTCTATCGGTACGGGCTGAGCCGCAAGACGAGCCACCAACAACTCGGGCGAGCAGGGAAGCTTGGTTACGGGATCGAGATAACGAGGGTATTGAATCAACGTCGCCGCCACCAGTTGCATCAATGACAAGGTGCGACCCTCGCGCCGTTCAATGCGGGGGCCGAGGTCGCGCGTCAACCCCCAACCCGCATAGAATGGCTGGCCGTGGGTCACGACCTCGCATCCGCGCATCAATGCCTCAAATCCCGTCAGAGATGTGAGCACATGTACACGCGCGACGTGATCGAGCAGCGCTGCCATCGGGATATCCCGTATCACCATGTCGGCATGAACGAGGATCTCGGCATCCGGGATCCGTCCGCGGCGATGGCCGGCGTCGACATCGGGATGCGGCTTGAAGATCAGGAAGGCGTCGGGCTCGGCTGCGCGCGCGCGGCGAAGCAATTCCAGGTTACTTTCGATCCCGGCGCCGCCCAGCCGCACCGATAGATCGTCCTCGACCTGGCCGGTGACGAGAACAAGTGGCTTCGACGTCACGGGCTTGTCGAAACCCGCGCGACCGCTGGCATATTTGCTCAGACCCGCGTCGACGATCTCGCGCATCAGCCGTTCGGCACGCGCCAGCATCACCGGATCGGTGGTCGGATCGGCGAGCAGGAGTTCGAGTTCGCTCGGCGTTCGCGGATCGAAATGCATGCCGCGCCGGTCGAGGATGATCGAATGCGGCGGATGGCAATCGCTTCCCAGGCCGGAGGAGCGCAGGAAACCGTCCTCGACCGGGATGAGCTGCACCCCGGCCGTGGCGGCCGCGCCGTCGAGGCCGGCGGGCGCTTTGGTGGGCCAGACCGCGATCGCGCCGTGATGGGCGCTCGCGGTCCGCACGGCCATCCTGGCGGACCGTTCGAACGCGAGGCCCGACGTGCCCGGCCACAGCATCCCTTCGACCTCGCGTCGCTTCCAGCCGGCGATGCCGGTGGCGACGGCGAGGCCGCGGTTGCGATCGATCAGGCTGCGCCAGAAGCCGAGCAGCTCGATCGCGGCTTCGACCGCGACGGGGCGGTTGGAGAAGGGATCGCGATAGTCGGCACCCGCGACCAGATGATCGTGGACGAGCCGTTCGAGCGGATCTGGCAGGCCGTCCAAGCCATAATCGGCGAAAAGACCGGGACCGCTCCATTCGACGTCGCGCCCGCGCAACCAGGCGACAAGCCCGCGTTCGTCATGGCCGCCCGCGCGGATCGGCGCGGGATCGTCGGTGATGAACCACGGGTCGTCGGTCGCCGCCCAGAAAGCGCCGCCGATCCGCGCTGCGACGATGGCGTCGATCAGCAGGCGGGCACGGTCGCGTTCCGGCACAGCCAGCTCGGTGCTGCGGGCAAACGACCTCGGCGCGCTAACGCGCGCGATCTCGGCCGATGCCTGCGGGAAGGGCGGCGAACGCAAGAATGCGTGTCTGCGGTCTGGCGCCGACATTCTCTGGTAAATAGACTCTAAGCCACGCCGATCAAAGCCCGATCAGAACGGGACGTCGTCGTCCAGATCGCTTTCGAAAGGATCGGCCTGGCGCTGCGGCTTGGCGGCGCCGCCGCCGCCAGCCGGCGCGCCACGTCCGCCGCCGAATCCACCGCCGCTGCCGCCACCGAAATTGGTGCCGCCAGCATAGCCGCCATCATCGTCGCCCCAGCCACCGCCGGACGATTGGCCGCCGCCGCCATAGCCGCCACCCTGACCACCGCCCTCGGGGCGATCGAGCAGCACCATCACGGCGTTGAAGCCCTGCAGGACCACCTCGGTCGAATAACGCTCCTGGCCTTGGGCATCGGTCCATTTGCGGGTCTGGAGCTGGCCTTCGAGATAGACCTTGCTGCCCTTGCGCAGATACTTTTCGGCGACGCCGGCCAGCGCGTCGTTGAAGATCGCGACCGAATGCCATTCGGTCTTGTCGCGGCGCTCGCCGCTGGCGCGATCCTTCCACTGTTCGGAGGTGGCGACGCGCAGGTTCACGACCTTGCCGCCGTTCTGGAAGCTGCGCGATTCGGGATCGCGGCCCAGATTTCCGACCAGGATCACCTTATTGACGCTGCCTGCCACTTGTATCTCCTAAAGGCCCAAAGCTGTAGCCGCCCAGTATGTAGCGCCTGCCGCGATGTATGCCAGTGCGAAGAGATAGGCGAGCATGAAGCCCGTCCATTTCCACCCGTTCGTCTCGCGCCGGACGACCGCGATCGTCGAGATGCACTGCGGCGCGAATACGAACCAGACGAGGAAGGCGAGCGCGGTCGGCAGTGGCCATCGCCCGCGCAGGCGATCGACGAGCGAGCGCTCCTGCGCCGCCTCATCGCCGTCGGTGATCGCATAGACGGTCGCGAGCGCCGACACCGCCACCTCGCGCGCGGCCATTGCCGGGATCAGCGCGAGCGCGATGTCACGATCGAATCCGATCGGGCGGACGATGGGGGTGATGCCGTTCGCGATCCGTCCGGCGATCGAATAATCGATGGCGGGCTGATCATAGTCGGCAGGCGGCTTGGGATAGGAGACGAGCAGCCACAGGATGACGGTGGTAAAGGCGATGATCGTGCCTGCGCGCTTCAGGAAGATCATAGCACGCGTCCACAGGCCCAGCGCGATGTCGCGCATTGCGGGCGCCTGATATTTGGGCATCTCCATCATGAAGCCCGGCGGCGGCCCCTTGGTCACGGTGCGGCGCAGGACATAGGCGGCCAACATCGCGCCGGCCACGCCCGCAATGTAGAGCGCGAACAGCACCAGACCTTGCAGGCCGATTCCCGGCCCCACGGCCCGATCGGGGATGAAGGCCGCGATCACGACGGCATAGACCGGCAGCCGCGCCGAACAGGTCATCAGCGGCGCGATCAGGATGGTGGTCAGCCGGTCCTTGGGATCGTCGATCGTGCGCGTCGCCATGATACCGGGAATCGCGCAGGCGAAGGAGGAGAGGAGCGGGATGAACGCGCGGCCCGACAGGCCCACCCGCGCCATCAGATGATCCATGATGAAGGCGGCGCGGACCATGTAGCCGGTCGCTTCCAGCAGCAGGATGAAGAAGAACAGGATCAGGATCTGCGGCAGGAACACGACCACAGCGCCCACGCCCGCGATCAGCCCTTCGACGATCAGCGATCGGAAGAAGCCCTCGGGCATCGCGTCGCCGACGATCTCACCGAGCGAAGAGATGCCCGCGTCGATCATGTCTGCGGGCACGCTGGCCCAGCTGAACACCGCCTGGAAAATCAGGAACAGGATGGCCGCGAGCAGGATCGGGCCGATGATCGGGTGCAGCGCGACCGCGTCCGCGCGGTGCGTCCAGCGACGCCGAAAACTTTCCTCGGTGGTCGCGGCGACCGCGATCGCGCGCGCGCGGCGCTGGAGCCCGACGATGTCTTCGTGCAGCACCGCGACATCGCCGCCAGATATGCGCGGACCGGTGGTCGCCAGTTCGCCCACCGCGACCTTGAGTGCGTCGATCCCGCGCTTGCGCACCGCGACCGTCGGGATCACAGGTACGCCGAGTTCCGCCGACAGCTTGGCGACATCGATCTTCAGCCCGTCGCGTTCGGCCATGTCGATCATGTTCAGCGCGACCACGGTCGGCAGGCCCAGCGCGATCAGTTGCAGCGCGAAGCGAAGATGATTGTCGAGGTTGCTCGCATCCATGACGACGATGAGCGCGGAGGGCAGGCGCTCGCCCTCCTGTTTGCCCAGCAAAACGTCGTGGGTGACGGCTTCGTCGGGGCTCGACGGTTCGAGGCTGTAGGTGCCGGGCAGGTCGAGCAGTTCGACCGGGCGGCCATCCTCCAGCGCGAAGCGGCCCGATTTCCGTTCGACGGTGACGCCCGGATAGTTGCCGACCTTCTGGCGAGCGCCGGTCAGGGCGTTGAACAGCGCGCTCTTGCCGGCGTTGGGGTTGCCGACGAGCGCGATCAGCGGAGTGTGGTTCATGATTTGGACGCCGGCTCCACCAGGATCGCGGCGGCTTGCGCACTGCGCAGCGCCACCGTCATGCGGCCGATCCGGCAGGCGATCGGGTCGCGCCCGAACGGCCCCTTGTGCAGCTTTTCCACCGTCACGCCTTCGTCGACGCCCAGTTCGCGCAGACGCCGCCCGTCCTTCTCGGACAGAAGCGACCAGTCGATCGACTGGATCGATCCCTTGTCGCTTATGGGTAGCTGGTCGAGGGTGATGGCAGCATGCGAGGTCATGCTGCGAACCATTATCAATAGCTTGGCAGGCGCGCCAGCAAATCCTTACCCCGGATCCTATTCGGCCATGCGGTAACGCAGCCGGCCTAGGAAGCGGGCGACGCTGAAATGCCGGTCGGGATCGGGCTTGAGCTGCGCCTTCAGTTTCTCGAACCGCATCACGTCGTCGATCCGGCGATCGAGGAACGCATAGGTGTCGGCAAAGCCTTCGCTGTCGTCGTCCATCCACGCCATCATCGTGGCGGCATAGAGCGTCGAAAGCGTGGTGCGCTTGGTATACCAGGCGATGTCGGTGCTCGTGTCGCCCGCGATGCGCCACATCGCGTCGGCCGCGCGCCAGCCCAGGGACGCGGCGCGCCTTGCGTTGGTCGGGCGGGTGAGAAGCTGGAGCGCGCGGCGCAGCGCGTCGGGATGAGCCGACCCTTGCGCGATGCGGAAACCGACGAGCGCGCGGATGCGGGCGCGGATCTTCATGCCGGCGATCCGATCGGCCGGATATTCGGCGGCCATCGCGCGGTCGACCGCGGCGAACCATGCGTCCATCATCTCGATCGCGCCACCCGGAAAGCAGAGTGCGGCGCGGTCGGCAGGGACGCCGAGTTCGGCCGCCGCCGCCGCGAGCGCGGCTTCGCTCCATCCGTCGAACACGGCATGGGTGGGCAGCCTTTCGGCCAGTGCCTCGCGCAGTTCGTCGAGGGTCATGTCGATAGGGGCGATCATGCGATCTCTTTAGACCGGCCCAGTCGACTTGACCACGGCCGGCTTGGCCACGGCTGGCGGTTCGCCGCGTCGGACGAGAATAAGCGCGATGCATATCGCCGCGGCGCCGATCCAGTCGAACGTCGCCAGCGTCTCGCCATAGAATTCCCAGCCGAGCGCGGTCGACACCACCGGCTGGATCAGCAGGCCCAGCGCAATGATCAACGGCGGCAGATGTCCGATCGCGTAGATCAGCAGCCCTTGGCCGATCACCTGGCTGCCGATCGCGAGCGCCAGCACCGGCCACCAGGCATCGGGGATCAGCTTCCCCTCCATCGCCAGCGCGGCGAACAGCATCGGCACGGCGCCGGCCAGGGTGGATATGAACAAGGCGGGCATCGGCTGCAGGATGCCGCGCGCGCGGCCCATCGCGATCAGATAGCCGGTATAGCTCAGCCCCGCGAAGATGCAGAACAGGTCGCCGACCAGATATTCGCGCGACAATTCGTAGGATCGGCCGAGCAGCAGGCCGACCCCGCCAAAGGCCAGCGTCATCGCGATTCCCTGCATCCGTGTCGGGAGCGCGCGCGCGACGATCATGCCGTAGATCGCGAAGGTGAAGGTCGTGATGTTGCCGAACAAAGTGGCGTTGGCGAGGCGGGTGCGCAGGATGCCGATATGCCAGCTGCCCAGATCGAGCGCGAAGAACAGCCCGCCGGTCAGCAGCATCAGCACCATGCCACGGCTCATGCGCGGGATCGGCTGGCGCATGACGCGGGTCAGGATAAAGAGGACGGGCACGGCGAGGCCCAAGCGCCAGAAGGCCGATGTCACCGGGCCGATGTCCGAATGCGCAGCCGCCAGGCGCACGCTCACCGGACCGAACGCCAAGCATATATTGCTGAGCACCATTGCGACGAAGGCGCGCGCGATCACAGCCGAACTATCGGCGGGATCAGCTAATCTTGTGCCCTTGGCCTCGTGCATCGGCCCTGAAACATCCTATCTTGCGCCGCAGCATGTAGGAGAATGTCCGTGCCCACGCTGTTCGATCCGATCCGTCTTGGCGCCATCGAAGCGCCCAACCGCATCTTCATGGCCCCTCTTACGCGCGCCCGCTCGACGCGCAATCACGTTCCGACCCCCGTGATGGCGGACTATTATCGTCAGCGTGCCTCGGCCGGGCTGATCATTTCCGAAGCGACCGGTATCAGCCGACAGGGCATGGGCTGGCCCAACGCGCCGGGCCTTTGGACAGACGAGCAGCTGGAAGCGTGGAAGCCGATCGTGAAGGCGGTCCACGACGCGGGCGGGCGGATCGTTTCGCAGCTCTGGCATATGGGTCGGATGGTCCATCCCAATTTCCTGGGCGGCGAACTGCCGGTCGCGGCCTCGGCGATCGCGGCGCCCGATCAGGCGCACACCTACGAAGGGCGGTTCGATTTCGTTGCGCCGCGCCCGCTGGAGATCGGCGAGATTCCCGGCATCATCGCCGACTATGTCCGGGCCGCGCAGAATGCGATCGCGATCGGGTTCGACGGCGTCCAGATCCACGGCGCCAACGGCTATCTGATCGACAGCTTCTTGCGCGATTCGGCGAACCAGCGCACCGATGAATATGGGGGGTCGATCGAGAATCGCATCCGCCTGATGCGCGAAGTGACGCAGGCCGTCGCCGACGCGGTGGGCAAGGAGCGGACCGGCATCCGCCTGTCGCCCAACGGCAATTCGCAGGGCACCGATGACAGCAATCCGCATCCGTTGTTCGAAGCGGCGGCGGCGGCCCTGTCCGACATCGGCATCGCCTTCCTCGAACTGCGCGAGCCCGGCCCCGACGGTACCTTTGGCAAGCCGAGCAGCGCGCCGGTCCACCCTGTCATCCGCAAGATGTTCAAGGGTCCGTTGATTCTCAATTCGGATTTCACGAGCGAGAGCGCGCAGGCGGCGCTCGATCGTGGCGACGCCGATGCGATCGCCTTCGGCCGGCCGTTCATCACCAGCCCCGATCTGCCGGTCCGCATTTCGCGCGGCCTGCCGTTCATCCCATCGGGGCCGGCGCAATGGTATGGCGAGGGTGCGGCCGGCTATTCGGACTGGCCGACGGTCGACGCGGCGTAATGAAGTCCTCCCCGGTACGGGAGAGGGACCATCCGGAGGATGGTGGAGGGGGCAAGAGGCTGTCGCGGAGCCTTCGGCCAACCCCCTCCGTCGCCTTCGGCGCCACCTCCCCATATCGGGGAGGATTTAGGCTTACGCCCCGAACCGCTCGCGCAGCTTGAGCATGGCGAGCGCGGCCTTGGCTGCCTCGCCGCCCTTGTCCTTCTCGGTCATCCGCGCGCGAGCGAGCGCCTGGGCCTCGTCCTCCACCGTCAGGATGCCGTTGCCGATCGCGATGCCATCCATCGTCAGCGCCATCAGCCCGCGCGCGCTTTCATTCGAGACCACCTCGAAATGATAGGTTTCGCCACGGATGACGACGCCCAGTGCGACGAAGCCGTCATAGCGCCCGCTCTCGGCCGCCATCGCGATCGCGCCGGGCACTTCGAGCGCGCCGGGGACGGTGATCGTCTCATGCTTGTGCCCGTCTTCCTCGATCGCGGCGCGCGCGCCCTCGAGCAGCAGGTCGTTGAGGTGGTCGTAGAAACGCGCCTCGACGATCAGGATCTTGGCCATCAGTTCACTCCGTCGAGCTTGGGGATCGGGCGTTCGCCGACGATCGACAGGCCGTAGCCGTCGAGCGCGACGAGGCTGTGGTGGGTGTTGGTGAGCAGGATCATGTCCTGCACGCCCAGTTCGGTCAGGATCTGCGCGCCCACGCCATAATCGCGGATCACGTCCTGCGCCGGCGGCGTATCGTCGCCGCCCTTGCTGAACGACTGGACCGCGCGGGTCAGCCAGCCTTCGCTGGGCGAGTTGACGACGACGATCACGCCGCTGCCATGCTCGGCGATCGCCTGCATCGATCGTTCGATCAGCGCGCCGCGCGATCCGGTTTCACCGAACAGATCGTAGAAGGATCCTGAGAAGTGCATGCGCACCAGCGTCGGCTCTTCGGGATCGATGCGGCCCTTGACCAACGCCACCTGCTCGCTGCCGGTCGCCTTGTTGTAGAAGGTGATCGCGGTCCACTCGCCGCCCCAGCGGCTGGTGAACTTACCCTCGGCCAGCTTCTGGACGAGGTGATCATGCTGGCGGCGATAGGCGATCAGATCGCGGATCGTGCCGATCTTCAGCCCGTGGATCTGCGCGAACTCGATCAGGTCGGGCATGCGCGCCATCGTCCCGTCGTCCTTCATGATCTCGCAGATCACGCCCGACGGATTGAGGCCGGCAAGCCGGGAGACGTCGCATGCGGCTTCGGTGTGGCCGGTGCGGACGAGGACACCGCCGTCGCGCGCGATCAGCGGGAAGACGTGGCCGGGGGTCACGATATGCTCCGGCCCCTTCGACGCATCGATCGCAACCGCGACGGTGCGCGCGCGATCGGCGGCCGAAATGCCGGTGGTCACGCCGTCGCGCGCCTCGATCGACACGGTGAAGGCGGTTTCGTGGCGGGTGCCGTTGTTGCGGCTCATCAGGTCGAGGCCGAGCTGTTCGACGCGGTCCTTGGTCAGCGTCAGGCAGATCAGCCCGCGGCCGTGCTTGGCCATGAAGTTGATCGCATCCGGGGTCGCCATCTGCGCGGGGATGACGAGATCGCCCTCATTCTCGCGATCCTCGTCGTCGACCAGGATGAACATGCGCCCGTTGCGCGCTTCGTTGATGATATCCTCGATCGGGGTCAGGCCCGGCCGCGACAGATAGGCTTCGAGCTTCTTGAGCGTGTCCGCCGTCGGATTCCAATCGGGCTCGTCGAGCGACCGCAGCGAATTGGGGTGGAGTCCGGCCGCGCGGGCAAGGCCGGAGCGGGAGACGTTGCCGTCCGAGACGGCGGCGCGGATGCGCTCGATCAGGGTGGTGCTCATAACCGCCGACTACACCCGCAATGTGATCCCCTCAAGAGAGAAATCACATTTTAATGTGATTTCTCAACTGTTCCATCCGGCCGAGATAGCGCGCGAGGATATCGATCTCCAGATTGACCTGATCGTGCACCTGCACGTCGCCCAACGTCGTGACGCTCGCCGTATGCGGGATGATGTTGAGCCCGATCAGGGTCGCGCCATCGGGCTGATCGGTCACGCTGTTGACCGTCAGCGAGATGCCGTCGATCGACACGGAGCCCTTGGCGGCGAGATAGCCGGCGAGCTCGGCGGGTATCGCGATGTCGATCCGGTGCGAATCGCCTTCCTCGCCGATCGCGGCGACCGTACCGATGCCGTCGACATGGCCGGTGACGATGTGCCCGCCCAGTTCGTCGCCGACGCGCAGCGATCGTTCGAGGTTGAGACGGGTTCCAGCGGTCCAGCGATTCGCCGCGGTGCACGACACGCTTTCGTGGCTGACGTCGACCGCGAACCAGCCCGGCCCTTTTTCGACGACGGTCATGCACGCGCCCGAACAGGCGATCGACGCGCCTATGTCGATCGATGCGGTGTCGAAACTCGTGTCGATGCGGACGTGCAGGTCGCCGCGCTGCTCGACCGCGGCGATCGTGCCGACATCGGTGATGATTCCGGTGAACATGGCCTTAGCTCCGCCGCCTCTCGTAGATTTCCAGCCGGTCGCCGCCCAGCGCGCGCATGTCAACCATCTGCCAGCGGCCATGCGCCTGCGAAAGATCGGTCAGGCCGATATCGCCCAGCGTCCGCGCCGCCCCGATCAGGACCGGCGCGCGATAGACGAGCATGCGATCGACCAGGTCGACGGCCAGGAAGGCGGCAGCGGCGCCTGCGCCGCCTTCGATCATCAGATGGTCGCCGGGCAGCGACGCGATCTGGTCGGGTGATGCAATGTGGAGCCAGCCCGCCGGCGTTGCTGCCGCGTTGCTGCTGATCAGGACGGGGCGGGGGCTGCGCGATTCGAGGCCGGCCACCCGCACGTCGAGCTTCGGCGCGTCGGCGGTGATGGTGCCGCGCCCGACGAGGATCAGTTCGTGGCGCGCGCGCTCGACATGGGCATGGGCGCGCGCCGCCGCGCCGGTTATCCAGCGACTGCGCCCGTCGTCCATCGCCAGCCCACCGTCGATCGAGAGGCCGAGCTTGAGCGTCACTTGCGGGCGCCCGGTCGCGATCCGCGTCAGGAAGCCCGCCATCGACGCGCGGCACGCGGCCGCCTCGATGTCCTCGGTCACCTCGATGCCGGCCGCGCGGAGCCGTTCGGCGCCCTTGCCGTTCGTGCGCGGATCGGGATCGCCCGCGCCGATCACGACGCGCGCCGGCTGCGCCGCCGACAGCAGGTCGGCGCAGGCCGGGCCGCGCGGCGAGGCGTGTGCACATGGTTCGAGCGTCGCATAGACGGTGGCCCCCGTGATATCGCCGCCGGCGTCGGCGATCGCCGACGCCTCGGCATGGGGGCGGCCGCCCGCCTGGGTCCAGCCACGCCCGATCACGCGGCCATCGCGCACGATGATGCAGCCGACATTGGGATTGGGTGCCGTCAGCCCGCGCGTGCGGCCGGCCAGCGCGATCGCGGCCGTCATCCAGCGCGAATCGTCAGGCCGGATACTCAATTCTTGGTGTCGATGCCGAGCCGGTCGGCCAACCGCTGATACTGCTTGCGTCGTTCCTCGCGCGCGGCGTCGAGCACCTTCTGATCGGCGATATTCTGCTTGCGGATCTCTTCGTCGGTCCGATCGGGCTTGTAATATTGTACGTAGATCATCCGCTTCTGCGGCTTGGCGAGCAGCGAGTCCTTGTAGAAACCGGCGATGATGATGCACGGCATCAGCATGGCCAGGATCGCGAACGGCACCTTATGCCGCTGATCGCCTGTCAGGAAAGCCTTGAAGTCGGCCAGGAATGCGCTCGGGCGCGAAGGACGGGGGATCGCCATAGGTCACCCAAGATAGGGCGATCCCCCGTCGAGCGCTAGGCTTGGCTTATTCGACCAGCTTGAAGCGCACCGTCAGTGTCCGCCAACTTTCGGTCGCGACGCCGTCGCGGGTGGCGGCGCGGAACCGCCAGTATCGCAACGCCTGCCGTTCGGTCGCGGTGAAGAAGGTGGGGTCGGTCGCATTGACCTGCACCACCTGCCGCACACGCCCGTCCGCGCCGATCAGGATGCGGACCGTCGCAAAACCCTCGGTCCCCGCGCGCGCCATCGCCGCGGGATAATCGGGCTGGAAGCGGCCGGCCGCGGCCGGATCCATCTTCGCTTCGACGAAGGCGGGTTCGGCGATCACGGGCTGGGTGGGGATCACCACGTCGGTCACGCCGCTCGACGGCGGATCGATCGGCTTGGTCAGGATGGCGGTCTGCGACAAAGGTGGCAGATCGATGATTGTCGGCATCGTCGCGCTGGGCATATCCCTTCCGGTGCGCGGTGGCGGCGGGATTTCCGGCGGTGTCGGGTCGGCGGGCGTTTCGTAGATCTGGGTGCGGACGATGTTCGGTGGGCCGATCACCTGGGTCTTGACCAGCGCCAGCGCGATGATCGCGGCGGCGTGGCCCGCGATAACGATCGCAAGGCCGGTCTTGCTGCCTTTGGTGCGGGTATCGAGAAAGCCTTCACTGTGCATGACGATCTCCTTCTCCTGGCGACCGCATGTCTCCGCGGTTCGCCGAAGGAAATGATACAGCGTCACTTATCCTATAGCGCGCCAAAATCTTTCGCCGTAACAATTGGCAACCTTCGCCACGTCGTCGGCGCATTTTCCCAACTCTTAGCGGTGAAATTCAAGTTGCCGTACAAGAATATCGGGAAAATCCCTATAAATCCGGGCTGGACGAAAACTGGCACGGCAAATGCAATCCCTTCGGCAACGGCCGCCACGGCGATCGGCAGATGAAGGAGACAGACGATGACCCCGACCAACGAGATGAGCGACGCGAAGCGCATCCTGATCGCGCTGGGCGGTGGCCTGCTGTTCAGCCTCGCCTGCCTGACCGCCGCGATCGGCCCCGCCAACGCTACTGCCTCGGTCCCGGCCGTCGCGAGCCGTGTGGCCCTGCTTTAATTTTTTCCGCGAAAGGGAATTGCCATGAACGCGTCTTCCAACCGTTTCCGCCTCAACAAGACCGACGGCAAGGTCATGGGTGTCTGCGCCGGCCTCGCCGATTTCACCGGCGTCGACGCGACGCTTATCCGCATCGTCACCGTCCTGCTCACGCTGCTCGGTGTGGGTTCGACGATCCTGCTCTACCTGCTGGTCGGCCTGATCGCTCCGGCCGTGCGCTACTGAAGCGTGGCGTCATCATCGTCGTTGCGGCGGAAGAAGCCGAGGAATTGCGCGAGCAACTCGGCCCTTTCGTCCAGCGACACCGCCTCCAGCAATGCCTGCTTGGCGGCGGGGTCGAAGGGGGCGATCTGCGCGATCGCGTTGACCAGCGTTTCGTCGTCGAGGCGGCTGACCGAGGTCCAGTCGATCGCGTAGCCCCGCGCATCGGCGAAGCGGCGCGCTTCCTGCTCGATCGAGGCGCGCACGATGCTCGCCAGCGGTTCGGGCTCCTTGGCATCGGCGAAGCCGCTGATATCGCCTTCGACCTGCCGAAACGGCGTCGTGACGTCCAGTTCGCGCAGCAGGCGAAAGCGGCTCACCCCTTCCAGGATGATGTCGAAACGACCGTCGTCGTGGCTCTTCACCTCGCGGATATGGCCGATGCAGCCGACGTCGAACAGGCGCGGCGGCTCGGCGGCGTCGCGCGGCTGGATCATCGCGATCCGCCGGTCACGCGCCAGCGCATCGGACACCATCGCACGGTATCGCGGCTCGAAGATGTGAAGCGGCAGCAGGCTGCGCGGAAACAGCAACGCCCCCCCAAGCGGGAAGATCGACAGCCGCTGTCCGGTCCGCGTCGCCATTGGCCGATCCTCAGGTGAACAGAATGGCCGACAGCCGCCGGCGCTGATCGCGGACCCAGGGATCCTCCAGCCCGACGACTTCGAGCAGCTTGAGCAGCCGCTGGCGCGCCGCATCCTCGTTCCACGTCCGGTCGCGCGCGATGATCTCGAGCAACTGGTCGGCGGCCCCGTCGCGGTCGTTCATGGCCATCAGGCCGCCTGCCAGTTCGTATCGCGCGTCATGGTCGTCGGGGTTCGCGACGACGCGCGCGCGCAGCGGATCGAGATCGTCGACCGGGGTCGCCTCGCGCGCCAGCGCGATCGCCGATTGGGCGCGCGCGATCGCGGGATCCTTGGCGATTTCGGGCGGCAGATCGGTCAGCAGTGCATCGGCTTCGTCGATCTGCCCTGCCGCCACAAGCGCGCGGGCATGGCCCGACAGAACCTGCGGATTGTCGGGCGCCATCTCCGCGATCTGGCTGAACACCGAAAGAGCGCGTTCGATATCGCCCGCGTCGAGCACCTCTTCGCCCATCGCGATCAGCGGGGCGATATCCTGCGCGAGCTGCCCCGCCGCGCTTTCGACCGGGATCTGGCGCAGGATCTGATCGAGCATCTGGGTCAGCTGACCCTCGGTGCGCGCATTGGTCAGGTCGGCGACCAGCTGCCCCTGGAACATCGCATAGACGGTGGGGATCGATTGGACGCGGAACTGCGCCGCGATCATCTTCTGCTCGTCGACGTTGATCTTGGCCAGGATCACGCCCTTGTCGGCATAATCGGCAGCAACCTTTTCGAGCAGCGGGGTCAGTTGCTTGCAGGGGCCGCACCATTCGGCCCAGAAATCGACGATCACGAGCGAAGTCATCGACGGTTCGACGATATCGCGCTTGAATGCCTCGATCGCCTCCTTGTCCGCCGCGCTCATACCCAGGGTCGCCACCTGCTCGTCTCCCGATCGTTCCACGTCACATGTGGGGCGCATATCCGCCATGCCAAGGGCGGTTGCAACCTTGCGCATTTTTCCTGTCGAATCAGCTTGCGCACCTGAAAGGCCCACGCTAAACGCCGCGCCTCACACAGCGGGTTCGCCCGCTTGTAAGCGCCAGAGCGGGCGTAGCTCAGGGGTAGAGCACAACCTTGCCAAGGTTGGGGTCGAGGGTTCGAATCCCTTCGCCCGCTCCAGGTTCGCGGTCAGCCGCGACACCGTCATGATGACGGGATCACGAATCGACGGGAACTCCGGATACGGCCGCGCGCTTCGTGGTGCATGCGTTCCAAGAATTTTATGGACCTCGCGTTCAGCGGATGGTCGCTCGGTCTCGAGGCATCGTCGGTAATCGCCATGCGGCTTACGCGACTGGCTGCATTTGACGCCGCCGCTTTCGTCGAGGCGCGGCTGATGGTGGTCGAAAAGATCGAGGCCGCGGCGCAATTGCAGGGCAAGGCGCTGACCGGTGGCCTTGGCGTCACGCCCGTCAGCGTAGCCCACGGCTCACTCGCCCACTATCGCGCCGGCGTGGCCAAGAACCGCCGCCGACTCAAACGTGCCAAGCGTTGATCAATCCCACAGATGTGCGCGATAGCGACCAAAGCAGCGCGCGCCGCAGCGTAGGCGGATCAGAGCGCCCTCGGCGATAGCATGCGCGCGGGCCGGATCTTCGGCGACGAGTGGACGGAGCGCTTCGCGATTCCAATCGGCGCTATGCTTGACGTCGAGCACCGCGTGCAGATCGAAATAGCGGCGTTCGCGTTCGCTCAGGCCGATGCGGCGTAGCCCCTTGGCCACATGTGCCGAGCGCCCGGGGGCGGTCAGTTCGATCACGCCGAGCGCGCCGACCGAGTGCCATGCATAACGTCGGCTGGTCGCCATCGCGGTCATCGCATTGGCAAGCGACAGGCTTTCCCACACCGTCGTCTCGATTGCGGGATCGACGTCCAGCGTATCGACAAGGACGTTCAGCATGGGGCCGTGCATGCCTTTGGCATTTCCGCGCCCCATCTCGTCCCAATAGTTGCGCGCCAGCTCGAGTTTGGGTGCGGCGGGCAGCTTGACCTGCGTATAGGCGACAAGGTCGTCGAACCCGGCCTCGCCGGCCGCCTCCTGTTCGAAAAACCAA
This sequence comes from Sphingomonas montanisoli, assembly GCF_008274695.1. Lineage (GTDB taxonomy): Bacteria > Pseudomonadota > Alphaproteobacteria > Sphingomonadales > Sphingomonadaceae > Rhizorhabdus > Rhizorhabdus montanisoli. The sequence goes on from NZ_VTOU01000002.1 coordinate 58,515, forward strand.
CGAAGCTCGTCGCGAGTCGCCTCTTTCTCCAGCCATGGGAACAGAGGATCGCCCTGGCCGGGGCCTACCACGGCCAGATGCTCGAACCACGCGACAAAGCCGTCCGGGTCGGTCGGCGCACGCGATGCCTCGTCGATCACTTCGGCGCGCAACTCCTCGAGAAAACCGCCTTCGAGCCGCTGCATCCGCATGTCGCGATCGAGCAGACGTTGCCAGTCATCGGTGGGGAGTTGTGGCGCCAAACGCTCTCGATTCCAGTGGCTAAGTCCGCGTTGAAAGCTGTCCGTAAGGAACTGCGATCGCTCCGCCGACTGATCCAGATTAATCCGCGTTGCCATTTTATTCTCTCAATTCATAGATTTAGCAGAATAACGGACGGCAACCGCTTCGAGTTCCTAACCTTTACCGTCGCGACCCAGATCTTGACCCTTGTGATCACCAAAACCATTGGCGCGCATCTTGGCATTGTCTGGCGCCTGGTCATCGGCGGCGCGCTCGGGATTGGCGGGGTCGCCAGGCCGGGGCGCCGACCCGCCCTTCGCTGCCCCGCCAGGCCGGCCGCCAGCATTGGCGATACGGTCGGCATCCGTTTTCGCGATCTCGCCCGTCACGACATGTCCGTCTTCCATCGCAACCTCCTCAAGCGAGCTTGAAAGCTTCCTTGTTGGCCGCGGCGGTCAGCCGCGCATTGCCAGCGTCGCCCAGCGCGGCGTGCAGTTTCGGGAAGATCGCATCCTCCTCCTCGCGCACATGTGCCTCGATATCGGCGCGAAACGCGCTGACCTTCGCAAGGAAGCCGGCCGCGTCCTTCGCCATCGCATCGAGTTCGTACAGATGCTGCTTCACATAGCCGTGATCGTGGTTGAGTTTGTCCGCATCGGCCTTGTCGCCCCATTCGCGCAGCGCGGGGTAGAGGCTGTTTTCTTCCATGAAGGCGTGCTTGCCCAGCGCATGGGTCAATTGGGCGAGAAGCGTCGCGCGCTTGCCGGTCTCGCGATCGCTGGTCTTTTCCAGCGCGTCGAACAATGCGAGGGCCATCTTGTGATCGGCCTTCACGCCGTCCAGCCAGTCGCCCGCAAGTGCGGTCGGTGCCTGCACCATCACCTTGCGGCCGAAATTGGCCGCGAGTCCCGCGACCAGCCCCACGGCCGCTGCGCCGACCAGACCGGCGGTGCGTCCCGATGCTGCGCGTTTGGTGTCGCGGGTGATGTCGGCCGCGGCGCGACGGGAGCGTGTAGCGGCGCGGCGCACGCGCTTGGCACCCGCGTCGACCACTTTTTCGACCGGAGCGATCGTCTCCGCGATCGGCGCGGTGATGCTGGCGACTTTCGCGGTGGCGGTCGCGGGCTTGGCGCGCGGCGTTCTGGGTTTGCGGGCGGACGTGTTGCTGGTCATGGGAGCCTCCTGGAAATCGGGGGCTGAACCCTTGCCTTCCGGCGCTGTTCCGGTCGTTTCGCTTCCCGCTTGATGCAGGTTAGGTCGTTCGCGTCAGGCGGGGCCGGGATCGACGTACAGATAATCGGCGTCGAACTCGGCAACGCGCTGCAGTTTTTCGAAATTGTCGATGTCCACGCGGCCGTTGCGGAAGGTCGCCAGACCGCTCTCGCGCAGCTCCTTCAGAACGCGGTTCACGTGCACCGAGGTGAGGCCCAGGCATTCGGCCAGGTCGATCTGCGTCAGCGGCAGGCGATAGCCCCGCTCGTCGGTAAGGCCGACGATCTTCATCCGGACGTAGAGTTCGCAGAACAGGTGTGCGGTTCGTGCCAGCGCGCTGCGTCGCCCGAGCGAGACTTCCCACGCGCGATGGGTGGCGGCGTCGAGGTTCGTCTGGAACCAGAATAGCCGGCCAAGCCGTGGATGTTGTTCGGTTATCCACTCGATCTCATCATGTGAAACGATGCTGACCGTGCAATCGCTGAGCGCCATCACGTCATGATCGAGCCGCTTGAGCATGAAACTGTGAAGATCGAGGAAGTCGCCGCTGATGTGGAGCGCGCTGATCTGGCGGCGGCCGTCGCGCATGTCCTTGTAACGGCCCATCATGCCGTCGATCAGCAGCGTCGAATAATCGATCCGCTGTCCTTCACGGATCAACACCGTACGCGCGGGCACCTGACGGACCGGCTGAGCGATCCGACGCAGCACCGCCTCTTCCTCTGCGCTGACTTCATGGCGCCGGCGTAATTTGAGCAGCAGATGGTCGATCACACGCTTGCTCCGCCCGTCGGGTCTTGGCAGGAGGCCTGATCATGGCGAACGTCGACAGCTTCGTCGAACCTTATCTCCATCAGAACATGTTCGGTATCGTCGGCAACCTTGAGCATGCCGTTCAGATCGAGCCGGCCGTGCGTGACCTCGTCCCGAAGGATCGATCGGATCCCCGTCATCGCCAGGGCGCGGGCGTCGTCCAGGTTGGAAAGCTCGACGCCTTCGTCGTCATGGGTTTCGCCATTGCCGTTGAAGACGTGAAAATAGAAACGTGGCATCGGGGCGCCTTCCACAGGGTCGGGCGGGGGAACCCGTCAGACGATATCTGTTGGCCGAAACCCCTTTGTGACCGCTGGGTTGCAAATCATTTTCGCAACTTAACCTAGGGCAATCGCAAACCGGCGCGAGCCGGATAGAGCTTCGCCATCGATTGGTGCGGGGCGTCTGGGGGCAGGCGGGCCCGCGCACCTTTTGGGGGCGCATTGCCGAATATGGTGACGGACAAGTTGTTGAAGGGCCGACGCGATGTCGTCCTCGATCAGAAGGAGCGTGCCGCGATCGAAGCGGCGGTCAGCGAGATCAGGTCGATCCCCGCGCGCACCGTCCTGATCGAAGCGGGCACGCCCGTGCGTCAGTGCGCCCTGCTGATCGACGGCGCGATGTGCCGCTATATCGACGATCGCGAAGGGTTGCGGCAGCTGGTGGCGTTCCATGTGCCTGGCGATTTTGTCGATCTGCACAGCTATGCGCTCAAGACACTCGAACATGATGTGGCGACCGTCACCGAGGCGAAGGTGGCGATCATCCCGCATGACAGGATCCGTGCTCTAAGCGCCGACAGCCCTGATCTCACGCGCAAATTGTGGTTCTCCACGCTGCTGGACGCGGCGATGCATCGCGCCTGGCTGTTCCGGCTCGGCCGGCTCGATGCGATGGGGCGGCTCGCGCATTTCCTGTGCGAGACCAATGCCCGGCTGAAGGCGGTGGGCTTGAGCGACGGTCGCCGCTTCCAGCTCGATCTCACGCAGAATGATCTGGCCGAAATCTGCGGCGTCACCAGCATCCATGTGAACCGCATTCTTCGTCAGCTGCGCGAAGAAGGCATATGCACCTACCGGTCATCCTTGGTAGAATTGCTGCAACCCGAACTGCTCGCCGCCAGGGGGCAGTTCGACGATGCCTATCTCTATCTTGATGAGAGCCCTGCACGCTCGGACTAGGAGGTGCACGATGACCGAAGCGAAGCCGTCTGCACCGCCCCATGCCGATTCGGCTGACATTGCCGTCGCCAGTGCCGAGGCGGGGCATGTGATTCTGGATGGACCGCCGGGCCTTGCCGCCACGCTCAGCCCGGAGGCTGCGGTGCGGCTGGGGGAAAGTCTGATTGCAGCCGCTGCGGAGGCGAAGCGCCAGGCGATTGCCGATTAATCGATATCGAGCGCCGAGATCACAAGGCGCGGATCTTCGGCCGGATCTTTCAGAAAACCGTTGTCGTACAGAGCCTGCGCTGCCGCGCGCACCCGCCCGCGTTGGGTCTCGAGTGCGGCGATGCGGTTTTCACCGACATGGCCCTCGGTCAGCTTGATGAGCGCGCTGGTATCGAGTTCCACCGCAAACGGCAGCCCGTCGACCGATCCGCGGAAGATGGGTCGTATCGAATCGCCTTCCAGGGCACCCAGGCTGACGCGTGTCATATCGGCAGTGTAAGCATTTTACATTCTGGTGGCGCGCCTAATCGTCCTAATGTCGGTTAGCGAGCCCGAGTAGTGCATCGATGTCGATCTGTGTTTCGAACGTGGCGGCGATCTCGTCGAGCGCGGCGTCGACGGTGGCCCGATGGTCGCGGTCGCTCCCTTCCACCCCGATGCGATCGAGCAGTGCGCGCCGCAGGCCGGGGGCCGCGAGCAGGCCGTGGACGTAGCTGCCCAGGACGAGTCCCGCCGCATCCTGCGCACCTTCGGCCCGGCCGTCGCCAAGCGTCGCAAACGGCCGGCGGGCATCCGGACCATCGGTCACGCCCATATGCATCTCATAGCCGTCGAACCGCGCGGACAGCGCCTCGCCCGCCACCTCGCGCAGCGCCTTGACGGGCTCGAGGATGGTTTCGACGGCGAGCAGCGCGAGCCCGTCGATCGCGCTGGGTGCCCCCTCGATCCCGTGTGGGTCGGCGATTCGCGTCCCCAGCATCTGATAGCCGCCGCACAGCCCCAATATTGCGCCGCCACGCCGCCGGTGCGCGAGGATGTCGATGTCCCAGCCCTGCCGGCGCAGCGCCGCCATGTCGGCGATCGTCGCCTTGGAGCCCGGCAGGACGATCAGAGCCGCCTCCGCCGGGATCGGCTGACCGGGGGGCACCATCACCAGCTCGACCCCCGGCTCCTGCCGCAACGGATCGAGATCGTCGAAATTGGCGATGCGCGGCAGGATCGGACAGGCGATCAGCTTGCGGCCGCCCCCGCCCAGATGTCGTCGCTCCAAGATCACCGCATCTTCGCTTGGAAGGCGCGCGGCGGCGGGCAACCAGTGGACGAGGCCATAGCCGCGCCACCCAGTCCGCGCCTCGATCGCGGCATAGCCGTCGGCGAAGAGGGCGGGGTCGCCGCGAAACTTGTTGACGATGAAACCGCGGATCATCGCCGCATCGTCGGCATCGATCACCGCCTGGGTGCCGACGATCGAGGCGATCACCCCGCCACGATCGATGTCGCCCACCAATATGACCGGCACATCCGCAGCGCGCGCAAATCCCATATTGGCGATGTCGCCCGCGCGCAGGTTGATCTCGGCGGGCGAGCCTGCGCCTTCGACGATGACGATGTCGGATTGCGCCTTCAGTCGCTCGAAGCTCGCCAGCACCTCGCCCAGTAGCGGGCGACGGGCTTCGCGGAAATTGGCGGCGCCCAGCGTGCCGCGCACCTGCCCGTGTACGATCAGTTGCGATGTGCGGTCGGCTTGCGGTTTGAGCAGCACCGGATTCATGTCGCTGTGGAGCGGCGTGCGCGCGGCCACCGCCTGCAGCGCCTGCGCACGGCCGATCTCGCCCCCGTCGATCGTGACGGCGGCGTTGTTCGACATATTCTGTGGCTTGAACGGCCGGACCCGCAGGCCGCGGTTCGCGAGCGCACGACAGATGCCGGCTACCAGCACCGATTTTCCGACGTCGGAACCGGTGCCCTGAAGCATCAGCGCGGGCATTTTAGATCAGGCCGCCCACGTGATCGGGACGGCAGACCGGCAGGACTGGATCAGCCCTGGCGCGCCTTGAAGCGGCGGTTGGTCTTGTTGATCACATAGGTGCGGCCACGACGACGGATCACGCGATTGTCGCGATGACGGTCCTTAAGGGACTTGAGCGAGTTGCGGATCTTCATGGCGTGACGTGCCTGTCTTTTCTGTGATGCAGTGAAAAACGAGGCGCTCCCCTATGCGGGGGCCGGAATAGAGTCAAGCGCGTTGGGGCGGGTTTGGGCGCATCCGTTCATTGACGATGCAGCCGGAACAGAGCAGCCAGACCGTTGTTGATGCGTTTCGATCGTCTGCGTTTTGCCGAAAGGTTGCCCTATGCGCGCTGTCCGTTCCACCCTGATCGCCATTGGCGGCGCCCTCATATTGGCCGGATGCGCCGCACAGACGCCACAGACGCGCGTCACCCGCTTCCACCTCAATCAGCCGATCGCGCCAGGCGAAGTCGTGGTTGAGCCTCGCGATCCCACCCTCGCCAAGGATTTGGAGTTCCAGTCCTATGCGACGATCGTGCAGGGCGAACTGACGCGCCTCGGTTTCGGTGCGGCGCGCGATCTCACCAAGTCCGAACTGGTCGCCGTCACCGATGTGCGCCGTTACTCGCAACCCGTCGGCCAGGCGCGCTCGCCGCTGTCGATCGGGCTGGGCGGCGGCAGCTTCGGCGGCAATGTCGGCGTGGGCGGCGGGGTCAGCTTCCCGGTCGGCAAGCCGCGCCAGAATTATGAGGACATCACCGAACTCTCCGTGCAGCTCAAGCGCCGTTCCGAAGGGACGGTGATCTGGGAAGGCCGCGCGCAGACCGGCGCACGCTCCGGCACCGCCGCTGCCGGGCCCGAAGCCCAGGTCCGTACCCTCGTCGCCGCGTTGTTCCGGGACTTCCCCGGTCGGTCGGGCGAGACTATCACGGTGAAATGACAGCCCATATTTCGGCCGACTTCGACAGCGGCAACATCGTCGTCCTACGCCAGGACGGCGCCAGCTTCGATCTGGAGATCGCCAAGGATCACCAGTCCGATTTCTACCAATGGTTCCATTTTCGCCTGACCGGCGCGAAGGATGAGGCCGTGACGCTGCGCATCACCAATGCGGGTGGGTCGGCCTATGTCGGCGGGTGGGAGAATTATGCCGCCGCCGTCTCGTCCGATCGGCAGGCGTGGCATCGCGTGCCGACATCTTACGCGAACGGCACGCTCACGCTCGCCTTCACGCCCTCCGCCGATTCGGTGTGGATCGCCTATTTCGCACCTTATTCGATGGAGCGGCACCACGACCTGATCGCGCGGATCGCTGGCCAGCCCGGCGTCACCCACGAACGGCTCGGCGGCACGCTCGACGGACAGGATATCGATCTGCTGACCATCGGCGACGGGCCGAAGCAGGTGTGGCTCTACGCCCGCCAGCATCCCGGCGAATCGATGGCCGAATGGTGGATGGAAGGCGCGCTGGAAAAGCTCGTCGATGCGCATGATCCGGTGGCGCGGTCGCTGCGGAAGCGGGCAACCTTCCACATCGTCCCCAACATGAATCCGGATGGGTCGCGCCGCGGCCATCTGCGCACCAATGCGGCCGGGGTGAACCTCAACCGCGAATGGAATGCGCCGAGCCTGGAAAAGAGCCCCGAGGTCTTCCACGTCCTCAGGCGCATGGACCAAACCGGCATCGATTTCGCGATGGACGTCCATGGCGACGAGACCATTCCCTATGTCTTCATCGCCGGTTTCGAAGGCATCCCGAACTGGACCGACGCGCAGGGCAAGGCATTCCACCTGTTCCGCGACACGCTCGCCCGCCGCACCCCCGATTTTCAGACCAGGCACGGCTATCATGTCGCGGCACCTGGCAAGGCGAACCTGTCGATGTCGACCAACCAGCTCGCCAACCGCTTCGGCTGCGTCGCGGCGACCCTGGAAATGCCGTTCAAGGACAATGAAGACTTGCCCGATGCCGATTTCGGCTGGTCCGATCAGCGATCCAAACGGCTTGGCGCCGAGTGCCTCGGCGCGCTCCACGAAATTCTCAACGCGCTTCCGGCACGCTGAGAAACTTTGCCGTTGAGCGGTCCCGGGCGACGCCCTAGACCCGCCGACTTCACAGAATCAAAGCGGGGAACCGAATCATGGCCGATGCGGACAGCGTCGAGGACAAGGGCAGCATCGCGGCGCAGGAGCTCCGCCTTTTCATCGAGCGCGTCGAGCGGCTCGAGGAAGAGAAGAAGGGTATCGCCGACGATATCAAGGACGTGATGTCGGAGATGAAGGGCCGCGGTTACGATACCAAGATCGTCCGCAAGCTCATCTCGATCCGCAAGAAGAAGAAGGGTGAGCATGAGGAAGAGGAAATGGTCCTCGAAACCTATATGGCTGCGCTTGGAATGATCTGATGCCGCGCCCCCTCTCCGACGAAGAGAGGGGGCCAACGGACCCGGCAGGGTCCGCAAGCGCGAATGCGCGCCCGAGCTTATGCGAGGAAAGCCAGGGAGCGCGAATGCGCTCCGCCCGGCGCTTGAGGGCCCAACGAAGATGTCCACGTTCCAGATAGACACCGCCACGAGCCGCGCGACGCCGACCCCGCAGCCTATGCGACGGCTGACCGTGCCTGCGATCCGCGAGGCCAAGGGCAAGACGCCGATCGTGATGCTCACCGCCTATACGGTGCGCATGGCGCAGATCCTCGATCCGCATTGCGATATCCTGCTGGTCGGCGACAGTCTGGGCCAGGTGATCTACGGCCTGCCGTCGACGGTGCCGGTCAGCCTCGACATGATGTGCGCGCATGGCGCCGCGGTCGTGCGCGGCAGCTATCACAGCCTCGTCGTCGTCGACATGCCGTTTGGCTCCTATGAGGAAAGCCCCGAGCAGGCGTTTCGTTCGGCCGCGCGCATCTTGAAGGAAACCGGCTGTGCGGCGGTGAAGCTCGAAGGCGGGCAGGCGATCGCGCCGACCATCCGTTTCCTGAGCGAGCGTGGTATCCCGGTGATGGGCCATGTCGGCCTCACCCCGCAGGCGGTCAACGCGCTCGGCGGCTATGGCGCGCGGGGGCGCAGCCAGGCCGAACAGGCCAAGCTGCTCGACGATGCGAAGGCTGTTTCGGACGCGGGCGCATTCTCGGTCGTCGTCGAAGGCGTGATCGAGCCGATCGCGATCGAGATGACGCGCACGATCGAGATTCCTACGATCGGCATTGGTGCGTCGGCGCAGTGCGATGGCCAGGTGCTGGTGATCGACGACATGCTCGGCATGTTCGAACGTGTTCCGCGCTTCGTGAAGAAGTTCGCCGCGCTCAGCGACGATATCGACGCGGCGGTGAAAACCTATGCGGACGATGTCCGGTCCAGGGCGTTTCCGACCCCGGATCAGACCTATCATCCCAAGAAGGCCGCCCCTTCCGCTTGAGCCTTCCGCCCGCTAAGAGGGCGGACCTTTGTTTCCGGAGGATCTGATTGGCCGTCTCGCCCAACAATGATGAAGCCTTTCTGCGTGAGGTGGATGAGGAGCTTCGTCGTGACGAACTCCTGTCGCTCTGGAAACGCTATGGCCGCATCGCGCTGATCGTCGTCGGCGTCGCGCTTGTCCTGTTCGCGGGCTTTCTGTTCTGGCAGCACCAGCAGCAGAAGGGCCGTGAGGTCGAGGGCGAGCAGATGAGCGCCGCGATCGCCGATCTGCAGGCGCAGCGTAACGATCCCGCGAGCGTGAAGCTCAAGGAACTCGTCGCCAGCGGTAACCCGGCTTACGCCACGGTTGCGCGCTTCGATCTCGCCACGCTCGCCGCGCAGAAGAACGATCTCAAGGGCGCGTCGAAGATCTATGGCGAGATTGTCGCGGATACCAAGGCGCCGCAGCCCTATCGCGATCTCGCGCTGCTGCGGCAGACCTCGCTCGATTTCGACACGCTGCCGCCCGCGACCGTGGTCGAACGGCTCAAGCCGCTCGCCGTCGAAGGCAATGCCTGGTTCGGCTCGGCAGGCGAGATGACCGCGATGGCCTATCTCGCGATGAACAAGCGTACCGATGCCGGTCGCCTGTTCGCGGCGATCGCCACGGACGCCAAACAGCCAGAAACGCTGCGCGCCCGCGCCTCGCGCCTCGCAAATTCGCTGGGCGTCGATACGACCACGTCCGCACAGACCGCTGAATAAGATGCCAAGGATGCCCGTGATGCGTAGGATTCTCCCCCTCGTCTGTGCGCTGATGATCGTGCCTGCCTTGTCCGGCTGCGGCATCTTCAAGGGCGGCGACGGCAAGAAGTCACGGACTCCGGTCATGGGGCAGCGGATCGCCATCCTGACCGCCGAAAGCGGTGCCGAGACCGATCCCGCGCTCGCCGAAGTGCCGGTCGTGGTCCCGCCCGAAGCGCCGAATGATGCCTGGGCGCAGCCCGGCGGCAACGGTGCGCATTCGATGGGCAACCCGGCGCTTGGCCAGTCGCTCTCGGTCGCCTGGACCAGGAAGATCGCGGGCTCGTCGAAGAAGGCGCGGCTCGGCGCAGCGCCGGTCATCGCCGGCGGGCGCGTCTATGTGCTGGATATCGATGCGGTCGTTCATGCGCTCGACCTCAAGACCGGCGGCGAGATCTGGCGCCAGGCGCTGCCCGACAAGGACGGCAACAAGGCGGCGCTGTTCGGCGGCGGCGTCAGCTTCGACGGTGGCAAGGTCTATGCGACCAACGGCGTCGGCGATGTTGGCGCGTTCGACGCGACGACGGGTACCCTGCTGTGGTCGAAGCGCCCGGGCGGCCCGCTGCGCGGTGCGCCGTCGATCGCGTTTGATACCGTCTATGTGATGAGCCAGGACAATCAGCTGTTCGCGCTCAAGGCCGCCGATGGCGCGACCATGTGGACCGCGAGCGGCAGTCTGGAAAATTCGGCCGTGTTCGGCGTCGCGGCGCCCGCGATCGCGCAGGGCACCGTGGTCGCCGGCTTCTCGTCGGGTGAGCTTTCGGCCTTCCGTTACGAAAATGGCCGCGCCGTGTGGCAGGACGCGCTGTCGCGCACCAGCATCACCACGTCGGTCGCCAGCCTCGTCGATATCGATGCGGCGCCGGTGGTCGATCAGGGGCACGTCTATGCGATCGGTCAGGGCGGCCGCATGGTCTCGATGGATCTCAACACCGGCCAGCGGCTTTGGGAACTCAACGTCGCGGGGATCGAAACCCCATGGATCGCGGGCGAATGGCTGTTCGTGCTGACCGACGATGCGAAGATCGTCTGCATCGCGCGCAACAGCGGCAAGGTCCGCTGGCTGACCCAGCTTCCGCGCTGGAAGAAGGAAAAGAAGCGTCGCGGCGCGATCAACTGGTCGGGCCCCACTCTTGCCGGCGGCCGCCTGCTCGTCACCAACACGCGCGGCGAGATGCTGACTTTGTCGGTCGACGAAGGTCGCGTCGTTTCGACGACGAAGACCGGCGGCACCGCTTATTTTGCGCCGGTCGTGGCGGAAGGCACCGCCGTCCTTCTGCTCGATGACGGCAAGCTGATCGCCTATCGCTAGGCACCATCCGTCATCCCGGCGCTCGCTGGGGTGACGGATCGACGTTTCCCCTATAAGGGGCTGCGATGTCCAATCTTCCCGTCGTAGCGATCGTCGGCCGGCCTAACGTCGGCAAGTCGACTCTGTTCAACCGCCTTGTCGGCAAGAAGCTGGCGTTGGTCGACGACCGGCCCGGCGTTACGCGTGACAGGCGCGAGGGCGATGCGTCGCTGATCGGCCTCGAATTCCGCATCATCGACACCGCCGGTTTCGAGACCGACGACGCCGAAACCCTGCCTGGCCGGATGCGCGCGCAGACCCAGGCCGCCGTGCGCGAGTCCGACGTCGCCCTTTTCATGGTCGATGCGCGCGCGGGCGTTACCCCGCTCGACGAGCAGGTCGCCAATTGGTTGCGCGGCGAGGATACGCCGATCATCCTCGTCGCCAACAAGGCCGAGGGCAAGGCAACCGAAAGCTCCGTGATGGAAGCCTATTCGCTCGGCCTCGGTGACCCCATTCCCCTCAGCGCCGAACATGGCGAAGGTCTGGTCGACCTGTTCGAAGCCCTTCGCCCGCATATCGAGCGGGAAGAAGACGAATATGGCGTCGAGGAGAGCGACGAGGATGACGAGGAGGCCACCGGCCCGCTCAAGCTCGCGATCGTCGGCCGTCCGAATGCCGGCAAATCGACCCTGATCAACAAGATTCTGGGCGAACAGCGGCTGATCACCGGCCCCGAAGCCGGCATCACGCGCGATTCGATCGCGGTCGACTGGATCTGGAACGCGCCCGATGGCGTCGCTTATCCGATCCGCCTGATCGACACGGCGGGCATGCGCAAGCGTGCCAAGGTGCAGGACAAGCTGGAGAAGCTGTCGGTCGCCGATGGCCTGCGCGCGGTCGACTTTGCCGAGGTCGTCGTACTGCTGCTCGATGCGACGCTGGGGCTCGAGGCGCAGGATCTCCGCATCGCCGACAAAGTGCTGCAGGAAGGCCGCGCGCTGATCATAGCGCTCAACAAATGGGACGTCGCGGGCGATCCGCCCAAGCTGTTCCAGGGCGTCCGCAACGCGCTCGACGAGGGGCTGGCGCAGGTGAAGGGGCTGCCGCTCCTCACCGTATCCGCCGAAACCGGGCGGGGCGTCGATCAGTTGCTGATCGCCGCGCACGAAACCCGGACGGCCTGGTCCAAGCGGGTATCGACAGGGCAGCTCAACCGCTGGTTCGAAAAAGCGATCGAAGCCAACCCGCCCCCTGCGCCGGGCGGCCGGCGGATCAAGCTGCGCTATCTGACGCAGGCACGCACCCGCCCGCCCAGCTTCGTGCTGTTCGGCACCCGCGTCGATCAGCTGCCCGAAAGCTATCGCCGCTATCTGGTCAACGGCATCCGTCGCGATCTCGGCTTCGGCGCGGTCCCCGTGCGGCTGACGGTGCGCGCGCCGAAGAACCCGTTCGACAATTGATCCGCATCGACGCGCGCGGGCTGAAATGCCCCTGGCCGGTGATCCGGCTGGCGCGTGCGGTGCGCGAAGGCGCGGACGAGGTGCTGATCCTCGCCGACGATCCGATCGCCCCGGCGGAGATCGCTGCGCTTGCGGCTGCCAATGGCTGGGCTGTCGAACATGCGGACGACGCGCATCGGATCACGGTAAACGGGCATCAATCACAGCCGTAAACCGCTTCTTTACGGCGTTGGCCTAAAGCTCGGGTCTTGGAGAAGACCTATGCTGCAACCTAAGGATGATGTCGTGAACTGGGCGGCCTTTGCCCAGACCCGCGCGATAATCGGCGCCGATTTCGGCCGGCTGCTAACCTACTATCGTGAGGATGCCGCCAAAAGCATCGTCGCGGTCGAGCAGGCGTTCATCGCGCGCGACGCCGTCGCGATGGTGCGTCCGGCACACACGCTGAAGGGTGATTCGCTGCAATTCGGCGCCGAGGCGATCGGCAAGCTGTCCGAGAAGATTGAACATGCCGCGCGTCAGTGCGTCGAGGATCGCTCGGCCCCTGACGATCTGGGTGCCGATGTTCCGCGCCTGCGCCCGTTGCTGATCGAAACGCTGCGCCTGTTCGAGCGGGAGGTCGCCAGTGACGCGGCCCGCCTGGCACGCCGCCCGGGGGCCCCGGCCGCTGCGCGCGGCTTCGGCCGCAAGGGCGCGTAAGCCCAACCCTCGTCATTGCAAGTGTAGCGAAGCAATCCATTCCGCAGTTCGGAGTGGATTGCTTCGTCGCCTTCGGCTCCTCGCAATGACGAGGAGCCGTGAGCCTCAGTGGCTCGCTTCCTGCTGGTCGGCCGGAAGCGACTGGAGCTGGATATAGTTCTGGATGCCCATACGCTCGATCATGTCGAGCTGCTTCTCCAGCATGTCGACATGTTCTTCTTCCGAATCGAGGATCGACTGGAGAAGATCGCGCGAGATGTAGTCGCGGACCTGCTCACAATAGGCGATGCCGTCGCGCAGCTGCGGGATCGCGTCATTTTCCAGCGCGAGATCGGCCTTGATCAATTCTTCGACCGATTCGCCGATGCGCAGGCGGCCCAGCATCTGGAAATTGGGAAGCCCGTCGAGGAAGAAAATGCGCTCCGCGATGCGGTCGGCATGCTTCATCTCATCGATAGATTCGCCATATTCGAACTTGGCGAGACGGTTGACGCCCCAGTGATCGAGCATGCGATAATGCAGGAAATACTGGTTGATCGCGGTCAGCTCGTTCTTGAGCGTCTCGTTCAAGATGTCGACGACCTTGGGGTCACCCTTCATTACTGCCTCCGATGCAAAGATGCGCGCCTATTAAGCCAGCATCACCGCAAAGAAAAGCACCAGCTGATAAAAAGTTCAGCTAAGTAATTGTTTTGTATTGCTTTGATTGAGAGGCGTTCGCAGTTTGAAAGCGATACTGCAAATGACAATCAGGCGACCGTCGCTTCATCCTCGATGATTTCGCGGGCAAAGGGGAGGCATTGGCCACAGCGCGGGCGCCGCCCAAGCGTTTCATAAGCGGAGCGGGGGCATGTAGCCCCTTTTCGCACGGCGTCGCGCACTTCGGTTTCGCGAATCGCGTTGCAGATGCAAACGACCATCCAGTCCACTCCTCTTATGATTCGAAGATATGCGCTACTGCGACTGACTATCAATACCGAATCTGCAATTTTTCATGCGGCTTGTCGCAAATAATTGCCGCGCCTATCGCCCAAAGGAATGATTCCCACCCGCACAGACCGTATCGCCCGCGCCTTCGGGGCCGCCCAAGGCTATGACTCCGCTGCTTCCGTGCAGCGCGTCGTCGCCAGTGAGCTGGCCCAGCGAATCACCTCGCGTGCCTTGTCGGCCGCGCCGAAGGTGCTCGAAATCGGGTGCGGCACCGGCTTCCTCACCGGCGCGCTGGCGCCTCGGCTGCCCGATGCGGACTGGACGGTCAGCGATCTGGCGCCGGAGATGATCGATCGCGCCCGCGATCGGCTTGGGTTGGTGGCCGACTATCGCGTGATCGACGGCGCCGATCCTGCGGTCGGGCTGGACGGGGATGCGCGTTTCGACCTGATCTGCTCCAGCCTTGCATTCCAATGGTTCGGCGACCTGCGCGACGCGATCGCGCGCAACGTCGCTCTGTTGCGCCCCGGCGGCCTGCTCGCCTTCGCGACGATGGCGGCAGGCAGCTTTGACGAGTGGCGCGCCGCCGTCGGCGGGGATACGGGCGTGCCGCATTATCCGGATGCAGCTGCCATTCGCGATATGGCGCCAGCTGGCACCATGATCGAGGTCGAAACCGGGGCGTGGCAATGGTGCCCCGGCAGCGGGCGCGCCTTTCTCGCCAGCCTGAAGGCGATCGGCGCCGGCGTGGCGGCGGACGGCTATCGCCCGCTCTCCCCCGGAGCGCTGCGCGCGGCGCTCGATCGTTTCGATGCCGCTGGCGCGACGGTCAGTTATCATATCACCTTCGCCTTCGTGCGTGCCGGGGAGTGAGTCGTTGAAAGTCCTGCTGACGATCCTGCTGGCGCTGCTGGGCGCACCCCTTATGGCCAAGCCGCCGTTGATCTTCGCGGCGGCAAGCCTGCAGGAATCGATGAACGCCGCGGCCGATGCCTGGGCGGCCAGGGGGCATGAACGCCCTGTCATCTCCTTCGCCGGCTCTTCCACCCTCGCGCGACAGATTGCGGCTGGCGCTCCCGCCGATGTCTTTGTGTCGGCGGATGAGGAGTGGATGGACGATGTCGCGAAGAAGGGGCTGATCCGACCTGGCACGCGCAACAGCTTCCTCACCAATCGGCTCGTCCTGATCGCCCCGGCGGATTCGACACAGCGGCTCCGCATCGCCCGCAATTTCCCGCTGCTGCGCGCGCTCGGCGACGGCAAGCTCGCGATGGCGGATACCGAGGCGGTGCCGGCGGGCAAATATGGCAAGGCGGCGTTGACGGCGCTGGGCGTCTGGTCCGGGATCGCGCCGCATGTCGCGCGCGCCGACAATGTGCGTGCCGCGCTGTTGCTCGTCGATCGCGGTGCCGCGCTGCTCGGGATCGTCTATGCGACCGACGCCAGGGCCGCGCCCGGTGTGCGGGTGGTGGGCGTATTCCCGGCCCACAGCCACCCCCCGATCACCTATCCGATCGCGCTCGTCGCCGCTTCGCAGAATCGCGAAGCCGAGGGCTTTCGCCGTTTCCTGCTCTCGTCCGCCGGCCGGGCAATCTTCACCCGCTACGGCTTCGGGACGCGCTGAACCCATCACTCGTCATTGCGAGAAGCCGAAGGCGATGAAGCAATCCAGGCCCGCACAAGAGAGGTTCGCGACCTAACGCGAATGCGGGCCTGGATTGCCTCGCTTCGCAAAAGGGGGGGCGGATTAGGAAGCCGGCGCGATCAGCAATGTAAGGTCCGGGCTCGCGCCGCCCGACAGCGCGATCGTGTAGGGGCCTGGTTCGAGGTCGAACTGGACGATCTTGGCGATGCCCGTACAGGCGGCGCCATGCCCATGTTCGACCGAAGCCAGCGTCCCGCCGGCGTGGAGGACGTCGATCCACACCCGCCCGCTCGACGCGATCTGGTAGCGGCCCTTTTCCATCACCTGCACGGTCAGGATCGCGCCGAGGCCATCCTTCTGCGGCTTCACCGCATATTTGAGCTTCGCCTGCGACACGAGCACCAGCTTCGCCGCCTGTCCGACCGCGATCAGCTTGCCGTCGGACACGACCGGCTTGGGCCACGTCGCGAGCGGCCCGGGAAAAGCCGGCGTCGTCACCCGGCAATCGGGAGTCGCGGCCGTTTGCGCGAATGCCGGCGTCGCCAGCAGCAGCGCGATCGCGCTTATCATGACCTTCATCCGTCCCTCCTCAGCCGCTGTTGCGCAGCGCGGTCGCGATCGCGTTGATCGACAGTTGGATGCCCTCGCGCACGCGCGGATCGTCCTCACCCGCGCGATGGCGCTTCAACAGCTCGATCTGCAACAGGTTCAGCGGCTCGATATAGGGCAGGCGCAGCCGGATCGACTGATCGAGCGCGGGATTCTTCTGCAGCAGCCGCGTCTGGCGCGTCACCGACAACAGGCAATCGTGCGTGATCTGCCAACCGTCGCGGATCTGGCCGAAGATCGCCTGGCCCATCGCCTTGTCCTCGACCAGCTCGGCATAGCGTTCGGCCAGATCCATGTCGGATTTGGCCAGCACCATCTCCAGATTGGCGAGGGTCGACTGGAAGAAGGGCCACGCTTCCAGCATCTCGCGCAGCAGGCCCATATCCTCGAAGCCCTTGAGCGCCTGCCCCACGCCATACCATCCGGGCAGCATCGTGCGCGCCTGCGCCCAGCTGAACACCCAGGGGATGGCGCGCAGATCCTCGATCCGGTCGCTCTTGGTGCGGCTCGCCGGACGCGATCCGATCTTGAGGTCGGCGATCTCGGCGATCGGCGTCATCTGTCGGAAGAAGGTGCGGAAGCCCTCGGTCTCATAGACGAGGCCGCGAAACGCCTTGAACGCCGAATCCGACAGGGTCGACATCGCTGCGCCGAACTTCTTCGCCTCTTCGGGCTTCAGCAGCGGCTTTTCCAGGCTCGCGAGCAGGGTGGCCGATGTCACTGCCTCCAGATTGACCATCGCGCTCTCGCGCGTGCCATATTTGGCGGCGATCACCTCGCCCTGTTCGGTGATGCGGATGCGGCCCTGCACCGTGCCGGGCGGCTGTGCGCGGATCGCGGCGAAGCTCGATCCGCCGCCGCGCCCCACCGAACCACCCCGGCCGTGGAACAGCTGCATCGCCGCGCCTGCATCGGCGAACACCGATTTGAGCGCGCTCGACGCTTCGTGCAGGCTCCACACCGACGTCAGATAGCCGCCGTCCTTGTTCGAATCCGAATAGCCGACCATCACCTCCTGATGGCCGCGCGCGGTGGTGACCGCCGCGACCTCGGGCAGGCCGAACCAGTCGGTCATCACCTCGGGCGCGTTCTGCAGATCGCCGATCGTCTCGAACAAAGGCACCACCATCACGGCGGCCTGCGGCGGATCACCGGGGACGTAGAGCCCGGCTTCCTTGAGCAGGATGTTGACCTCCAGCATGTCCGAAACGGTGGCTGCCTTGGATATGATGTAGGTGGTGATCGCTTCCGGCCCGTAGAGCCGGTGTGCTTCGGCCGCCGCCTCGACGATCGCGAGTTCGGACAATGTCTCATCGTCATAGACGCCAAAGGGCGTGCGGAGCAGCCGCTTGCTCTGCAGTTCTGACCGTAGCAGCGCGACGCGCGCATTCTCGTCGAGCGCAAGATAATCGGCCTCTACGCCCGCGACCTTGAGCAGATCTGCGATGACGCGCTCATGCACGTCCGAATTCTGACGCATGTCGAGCGTTGCGAGATGGAAGCCGAAGGTCTCGACCGCGCGGATCAGCCGGCCCAGCGCCCCGCCGCTCGACAGCGATCCCGCGCCGGTGCGGTTGAGCGCGTGACTCAGCTCGATCAGGTCGGCTTTCAGCTCGTCGGGGTTGGCATAGGCGCCTCCATCGGCATCGTAGCGCGGCAGGCGCTCGGGCGGACGGCCGGCCAGCGCCTCATAGGTCTTGGTCAGCCGCGAATAGATGCCGGTGATCGCGCGGCGATACGGTTCGTCGCTGCGGGTCGAGCTCTTGTCGCCCGATGCCTCTGCCAGCTTCTCGACCTCCCATGTCACCTCGGCCAGCTCGGTCGAGATCGACAGTTCGGCACCCAGCGCGTGGAGCTGGCGCAGATAATGGCCCAGCACGGCCTCGGCGCCGCGCGACAGGGCCAGGCGCAGCGAATCGGCGGTGACGAACGGATTGCCGTCGCGGTCGCCGCCGATCCAGGTGCCCGGGCGCAGGAAGCTCGCCGGGCGATGCCCCAGCGCGCGCTGCCAACGCGAATAGAGCGCAGGCAGCGCGGGCAGGAACACGTCGCGCAGATAAGCGAGCGCGGTCTCGACTTCGTCGGCGACGTAGAGCCGCTCGCGGCGCAGCGGGCGCGTCTGCCACAGCAGCGCGATCTGGCGGTAGATCGCCTGGTCGATCAGGTCGCCGTCGACCGTCTCGGTGCGCCCGATATCCTTCAGCGCCATCAGTTCGGCGATGTGGTTGCGGTGATCGATCATGCTCTTGCGCCGCACTTCGGTCGGGTGCGCGGTGAGCACGGGGGCGATCAGCGATCGGTTGAGCAGATCGAGCACCTCGGACCGCGAAATGCCTTCCTGTTCGAGCCGTGCGAGCGCGGAGGCGACGTCGGCGCCGGGCTCCGCCGCCACGCCCTGCCGATCCTCGGCCAGGTTGGCGAGCATCGAAAACAGCATGAATCCGCGCACGAAGGACAATGTGTCGTCGAGGGTCAGCGCGTCGAGCCCGCTGTCGACATTGTGCGCGTCGACGATCCCGCGTGCGCGATCGACCGAGGCCGATCGGATATATTCGATCCGCCGAAACAGTGCCTCGCCACCATAGGCCTTGATCACGTCGCCGAGCAGGCGGCCGAGGAAGCGGATGTCGGGGTTCTGGGTGATGGGTGGTGCGCTGGACATGGGATCGATGCTGCGCCGCGGGACAGGCAGCGTCAACCGTTCGTCGCAAAGCGCGGCTCAGGCGGCCGAATCGCTTCCGGTGAAAGGCGAAATTAACCATAATCGGCGATGGGAACGGCGTCCGGGGGGACGCTGCGTCGCGGCGGCGCCAGGCGTCCGCCACATCGGGGGTTTGCGTGATGTATCCTGCGTTCGTGTTGATCTACGGTTTTGTCGCGATGTTCGTGCTGACGAGCATGCAGCGCAATCGGCGCGAGCAGCGCGCGCATGCTCCCGCGCTTGTCTTTGCCGGTCGCGGCCTGATGGCGGCCTCGGCGACGGGCGCGGCGCTGCTGATCGGCGGCGCGGCCTGGGCGAACTTCCAGCTTTAAACTGGCTTGTCCGGCAGGGGCACTTTCCGCTATCGGGGCGGTTCCGGAGCGGGCGGGCGTAGCATAGTGGTAATGCTCTAGCCTTCCAAGCTAGCTAGGAGGGTTCGATTCCCTTCGCCCGCTCCATCGACAATCGCTTCCAAAAAGCGGTGCAATCGTTCCGGTTGCGATTCTAAAGCATTGTAAAATAGTCGAATCGCCAATTGCCGTTCAGGCAACCTTCATGTCATTCGTTCGTTTGTTGCATTATAAAGACGAGCGGAGAGGCTCATGGCTACGCATCCCCATCACGACGTTCAGCGTCGTGGACCGAACATCTATCTTGCCCCGCGCGCGCCGGTCCGACCTGCGGTCCAGCCCGATGTGCGACCGTCGCGGATCCAGCGCATGACGTTTATCTTTGGTGCCAGCACGATGCTGTGGCTCGGCATCGCGGCGCTGTTCGTCGCGCTCTAGGCGTTAGAAATCGGGCTTTTCATAATGCTCGGGGGGCGACACCAACTCCATCCGATCTGCCAGAATGGTGCGTAGCGAGCGGCGCGACTTCATCCCTGAATACCATTGGCGGGTTTCATCATGCCCGCGCCAGTCGATACCCCCCAGATAATCGGCAACCGACAGATGCGCCGCGCACGCCAGGTCGGCCAGGCTGAGCAACGGTCCGGCGATCCAGCGGCGGCTGGCCACCAGATAGTCAATATAGTCGAGATGGTCGTTCGCGGCCTTCATCGCGTTGCGCAGCACGCCGGCGTCGGGCGACAGGCGGTGGACGATCCGCTTGATCGCGCGCTCGTGCAGCAGCGGGCCAACGACGTCACCGTGAAACTTCTCGTCGAAATAGGCGACCAGCCGGCGCACCTCTGCGCGTGCGGCGACATTGCCGGGGATCATCGGCGCGCGTTCGACCGTCTCTTCCAGATATTCACCGATCGCCTTCGAATCGATCAAGGTGAGGCCCAGCGTCGCGTCGGCCAGCACCGGCGTCTGACCGCTCGGGTTCATGTCCAGGAACTCGTCGCGCCGCTCCCACGGGGATTCGCGCACCACCGCATAAGCGATGCTCTTCTCCTCCAACTGGAGCCGGACCTTGCGCGAATAGGGGCAGAGGGGAAACTGATACAGCTGGAACATCGCGCCCCAGCCTATCGACCGGGACACGCGCTGTCAGTAGGCTCGACGCAACGACCCACAGTTTTGTTGCTGCGGGGTGACGGGCGGGGTGTGGCCCGCCCGTTCATATCACTCCGCCGCAACCACCTCGGCGTCCGTGTCGGACAGCGGGTGTTCCAGCCGGCTGATCATCTCCTTGGGGCAGACCTGCCAGATCTTGCCACGCCAGCGATCCCAGTCGTCGAGCACCGAATGCGCCCACTTGCTGTCGGTCATCACCGCATGTTCGGCGATCAGCGCCTTGGCGCGCTGTTCCCAATAATGCGATGCGAAGCGCTGCCAGATGATGTTTTCGGGGTTGGCGTGCGTCGGGAAGCTGGCGTCTTCGTCGAGGACGAACGCCATGCCGCCGGTCATGCCCGCGCCGAAATTCTCGCCGACCTTGCCCAGGATGACTGCCGTGCCCCCGGTCATATATTCGCAGCCATTCGCGCCGCAGCCCTCGACCACCACGGTCGCGCCTGAGTTGCGCACCGCGAAGCGCTCGCCCGCCTGGCCCGCCGCGAACAGCTTGCCGCTGGTCGCGCCGTACAGGACGGTGTTGCCGATGATCGTGTTGTTCTTGGTCTCGAGCGGGCTCGACACCATCGGGCGCACGGTGATGATCGCGCCCGACAGCCCCTTGCCGACATAGTCGTTGGCGTCGCCGAACACTTCGAGGGTCATGCCCTTCACGCCGAACGCGCCGAGCGACTGGCCCGCGGAACCGCGCAGGCGGATGTGGACATGGCCGTCGGCCAGCGTCGACATGCCGAAGCGCTGCGTGATCTCGGCGGAGAAGCGCGTGCCGACCGCGCGGTGCGTGTTGCGCACCGTATAGGTCAGCTGCATCTTCTCGCGCCGGTCGAACACGGCGCGCGCATCGTCGATCATCTGCGCGTCGAGGCTGTCGGGGACTTCGTTGCGGAAGCCCTCGATGTTGAAGCGACGCTTCGATTCGGGCGCGTCGACCTTGGCCAGGATCGGGTTGAGATCGAGATCGTCGAGATGCTCGGCACCGCGGCTCACCTGACGCAGCAATTCGGTGCGACCGATCACCTCGTCCAGGCTGCGCACGCCCAGCTTGGCCAGGATCTCGCGCACTTCCTCGGCGATGAAGGTCATCAGGTTGATGACCTTTTCGGGCGTGCCGACGAACTTCTGCCGCAGCTTGTCATCCTGCGTGCAAACGCCGACCGGGCAGGTGTTCGAATGGCACTGGCGCACCATGATGCAGCCCATCGCCACCAGCGAAAGCGTGCCGATGCCGAACTCCTCTGCGCCCAGGATCGCGGCGATCACGATGTCGCGCCCGGTCTTGAGCCCGCCGTCGGTGCGCAGCTTCACCCGGTGGCGAAGCCCGTTGAGCGTCAGCACCTGGTTGGTCTCGGTCAGCCCCATTTCCCACGGGGTGCCGGCATATTTGATCGACGTCTGGGGCGATGCGCCGGTGCCGCCGACATGGCCGGACACCAGGATCACGTCGGCATGCGCCTTGGCGACGCCCGCCGCGACCGTGCCGATGCCCGCCGAGCTGACGAGCTTGACGCAGACCCGCGCGCGCGGATTGATCTGCTTCAGATCGTAGATCAGCTGCGCCAGATCCTCGATCGAGTAGATGTCGTGGTGTGGCGGAGGTGAGATCAGCATCACGCCTGGCGTCGAATGGCGCAGCTTGGCGATCATCTCGGTCACCTTGAAGCCGGGCAGCTGCCCGCCTTCGCCCGGCTTGGCGCCCTGCGCGACCTTGATCTCCAGTTCCTCGGCAGCGCCCAGATATTCGGCGGTCACGCCGAAGCGGCCCGACGCGATCTGCTTGATGACCGAGTTGGCGTTGTCGCCATTGTCGTAGGGCGTGTAGCGCGACTTGTCCTCGCCGCCCTCGCCCGACACCGCCTTGGCGCCGATCCGGTTCATCGCGATGGCCAGCGTCTCGTGCGCCTCTGGGCTGAGCGCGCCCAGCGACATGCCCGGCGTCACGAAGCGCTTGCGGATTTCGGTGATCGCCTCGACCGAGTCGATCGGGATCCCCTCGCGCGCCCAGTTGAACTCGAGCAGATCGCGCAGATAGACCGGCGGCAGATCGCGCACGCCGCGCGAAAACTGCAGATAGGTCGAATAGCTGTCGGTCGAGCAGGACGACTGCAGCAGATGCATCAGCTGCGCCGAATAGGCATGCGCCTCGCCGCCGTTGCGCTGGCGGTAGAAGCCGCCGACCGGCAGGTTGACGACGACGTCGTCATGCGCCGCCTCGTGCCGCAGCATCGCCGAGAGCTGGAGCGAGTTGTAGCCTTCGCCCGAAATCTTGGCAGGCATGCCGGGGAACAGATCGTTCACCAGCGCACGGCTGAGGCCGACCGCTTCGAAATTGTAACCGCCGCGATAGCTGGAGATCACCGCGATCCCCATCTTCGACATGATCTTGAGCAGGCCATCGTCGATCGCCTTGCGATGGCGCTTGAGCGCGTCGGCGATGCTGATGTCGCCGAACAGGCCGCGCGCATGGCGATCCGCGATCGCCGCTTCGCTCAGATAGGCGTTCACCGTCGTCGCGCCGACGCCGATCAGCACCGCATAATAATGCGTGTCGAGACATTCGGCCGATCGCACGTTGACCGACGCATAAGAGCGCAGCCCCTTGCGGACGAGGTGGGTGTGTACGGCGGCTGCCGCCAGCACCATCGCGATGGCGACCCGGTTCGGACCGACATGCTCGTCGGTCAGGAAGATTTCGGTCTTGCCCTCGCGCACCGCGATCTCGGCCTCGGTGCGCACGCGGGCGATCGCGTTGCGCAGGCCGTCCGGCCCGCCGTCGGCGTCATAGGTGCAGTCGATCTCGGCCGCCTGCGCGCCGAAATGGTTCTTCAGCGTGTGCCAGTCGCGGCAGTGGAGCACCGGGCTTTCCAGCACCAGCACGTCGGTCTGCGCCGCTTCGCTGTCGAGGATGTTGGCGAGGTTGCCGAACCGCGTCTTGAGCGACATCACGCGCGTTTCGCGTAAGGAGTCGATCGGCGGGTTGGTCACCTGGCTGAAATTCTGGCGGAAGAAATGGCTGACGAGGCGCGGCTTGTCGCTGATGACGGCCAGCGGCGCGTCGTCGCCCATCGATCCGATCGCTTCCTTCGCGTCTTCGACCTGCGGGGACAGGATCAGTTCCATGTCCTCCATCGTCTGGCCGGCGGAGACCTGACGACGCAGCAGTTCGGCACGCTCCCAGCGCGGGATCATGTCCTCATCGGGTGCCGGCAGGTCGGCGAGGGTGCGGAAATCCTTCACCCATTCGCCATAGGGCGCCTCGCCCGCAATCTGCGCCTTGATCTCGGCGTCGGTGTAGAGCTTGCCCTCTTCCAGATCGATCGCGATCATCTGGCCGGGGCCCATACGGCCCTTCGACACGATCGTCGTCTCGGGGACGACGACCATGCCGGTCTCCGAACCCACGATCAGCAGATTGTCGGCGGTGCGCGTGGTGCGCAGCGGGCGCAGCGCGTTGCGGTCGACGCCCGCCACGACCCAGCGGCCGTCGGTCATCGCCAGCGCGGCGGGGCCGTCCCACGGCTCCATCACCGATCCGAAATAGCTGTACATGTCCATGACGGGCTGGGGCAGGTCGGTGCTG
This sequence comes from Sphingomonas montanisoli, assembly GCF_008274695.1. GTDB lineage: Bacteria > Pseudomonadota > Alphaproteobacteria > Sphingomonadales > Sphingomonadaceae > Rhizorhabdus > Rhizorhabdus montanisoli. Next base: position 82,578 of record NZ_VTOU01000002.1, read on the forward strand.
CCCTGCCACGCTTCGGGGACGAGCATCAGCTTGGCGGTCGGCGCGTCGCGCCCCGAACGGCAGATCGCCTCGAACACCGCGTCGAGCGCTGCGGTATCGGAAGCGCCGGCGGGGATCAGCGGCTTGATCTCTTCGGAATGCTCGCCGAACGCCAGCGAGGCCATCTTGATCTCGTGGCTCTTCATCCAGTTCTTGTTGCCGCGGATCGTGTTGATCTCGCCATTGTGCGCCAAGGTCCGGAACGGCTGCGCCAGCCACCATTGCGGGAAGGTGTTGGTCGAATAACGCTGGTGGAAGATCGCGACGCGGCTGACGAAGCGCTGGTCCTTCAGGTCGGGATAGAAGACCGACAGCTCTTCGGCCAGGAACAGGCCCTTGTAGATGATCGAACGCGCGCTGAGCGAGCAGATGTAGAAGCCCTGGATCTGGGCCTCGATCACCTTGCGCTCGATACGGCGGCGGATCAGGTACAGGTTCTTTTCGAATTCGGCTTCGGACATTTCGTCGGGCATCGGCCCGGCGATCATGATCTGCTCGATTTCGGGGCGCGTGCTCTGCGCCTTCTCGCCGATCACGGAGACGTCGACGGGCACCTGGCGCCAGCCATAGATGGTGTAGCCGAAATCGATGATCTCGCTCTCGACGATCGTGCGGCACGTCTCCTGCGCACCCAGATCGGTGCGCGGCAGGAAGATCATGCCGACGGCCAGGCGGTTCGGGCGCGGCTTGTGCCCGGCATATTCGATCGCGTCGTCGAAGAAGCGGACGGGCAGGTCGACATGAATGCCTGCACCATCGCCGGTCTTGCCGTCTGCGTCGACAGCGCCGCGATGCCACACCGCCTTCAGCGCATCGATCGCCGCCGCCACCACGCGGCGCGACGGCTTGCCGTCAGTCGCCGCGACCAGGCCAACGCCGCAGGCGTCGCCCTCGAACTCGGGACGATACATGCCTTCGCGGGCGAGCCGCTCATGCTCGGGGGTGATGTAGGTCTGCTGTTCGGTCTCGGTCATCTGCGGACCCTCACTTCTTGGTCTTGTCGAGCCCGGCGATCTCCGCCTGGAACTCTTTCATCAGGTCGGGCATGCGCCCCATGCTCGCCGTCATGGTCGCGCGTTGCGCTTCCAGCACGGCGGGATCGGCCATGATCTGCGGCATCTTCGCCATGAACGCACGGCCTGTCGGCGTCGCGTAGAAGGCGTTCACCTCGTTCAGCTGCGCGACCGTGAACTGGCGTGCATAAGCGATCGCCATCGCGTCGAACATCTGGGGCATGCTGGTGCGCACGCTGCCCATCGCTTCGTCGATCACGCGGTTCATGAAACGATCGACGATCGGCTGAACGCGCGGATCCTCGCTGACCATCTGGGCCAGACGGCTGTCCTTGGTCATCGATTCGCGCATGTTGGCGATCATGGGCGTGATCGTCGATGTCATCATCGCGTCGCGCTGGGCAGGGGGCATGATCTGGTCGATCAACGCCCGCGACGCCGCGAGCCGCGCAGGATCAACCGGCGCAACAGCAGCGGCAGCGGCCGGTGCCTGTGCTGCCACGGGCGCCGCCAGCAGCATGCCCGCCGCCATGACGATCGTGCGGATCATGCCGCAACCTTCTCGGCGTTCGCTGCCTTGGCCTTCGCCCTGAGGAAGGCGTGCATGCGGTCCGCCACGTCTCGGCCGTCGCGGATCGCCCACACGACCAGCGAGGCACCGCGCACGATGTCGCCGGCGGCGAACACGCCCTCGACGCTGGTCTGCATCGTCTTGTGGTCGACGCGCAGCGTGCCCCAGCGGGTAACCGACAGATCGGGCGCGCCGAACATGTGCGGCAGTTCCTCGGGGTCGAAGCCCAGCGCCTTGATCACCAGATCGGCGTCGAGGCGGAATTCGCTGCCCGGATCGGGTTCCGGCGCGCGGCGGCCGCTCGCGTCGGGCGCGCCGAGGCGCATCTTGATCGCGCGCACGCCGCTGACCGCATCGGTCCCGTCAAACGCCTCGGGGGCGGAGAGCCAGACGAACTCGACGCCCTCTTCCTCGGCATTCTTGGTCTCGCGCTGCGAACCCGGCATATTGGCCTTGTCGCGACGGTAAAGGCACTTCACCGACGTCGCGCCCTGGCGGATCGCGGTGCGGACGCAGTCCATCGCGGTGTCGCCGCCGCCGATCACGACGACATTCTTGCCTTCGGCGTTAAGCGCGCCATCGTCATAAGCCGGTACGGCGTCGCCGAAGCCCTTGCGGTTCGACGCGATCAGATAGTCGAGCGCATCGACCACGCCCGGCGCGCCGACGCCCGGCGCCTTGATCGCGCGCGGCTTATAGACGCCGGTGGCGATCAGCAGCGCATCGTGGCGACCGCGCAGTTCCTCGAGTGTGGCATCACGGCCGACCTCGAAGCTCTGGTGAAAGACGATCCCCGCATCGATGAGGCGCTGGACGCGGCGCATCACCACGTCCTTCTCCAGCTTGAAGCCCGGAATGCCGTAGGTCAGCAGGCCGCCCGCGCGATCGTGCCGGTCATAGACGTGCACGTCATAGCCGCGCGCACGCATGAGCTCGGCCGTCGTCAGCCCCGCGGGCCCCGCGCCGATCACGCCGACCGACTGGCCCCTGGCGGGGCCGACGCGCACTGGCTCGACCCAGCCCTGCTCCCAGGCGGTGTCGGTGATGTACTTTTCGACCGACCCGATCGTCACCGCGCCGTGGCCGGAAAACTCGATCACGCAATTGCCTTCGCACAGCCGGTCCTGCGGGCAGATGCGGCCGCAGATCTCGGGCATGGTCGACGTCGCGTTCGACAGTTCATAGGCTTCGCGCAGCCGTCCCTCGGTCGTCAGGCGCAGCCAGTCGGGAATATGGTTGTGCAGCGGGCAGTGGGTCGAACAATAAGGCACGCCGCACTGCGAACAGCGCGAAGCCTGCTCGCCCGCTGAGCTGTCGTCGTAACGCGCGCTGATTTCGGCGAAGTCGCCGGTCCGATCGGATGCGTCGCGTTTGGCTGGATAATCCTGCCCCCGCACGACGAACTTCAACATCGGTTCATTGGCCATGACGCTGCTCCCTCATGGCGCGCCCATTCTCATAGGAATCGGGCGAAGTCACGCGCAATCCGCGCAATGAGTAAGCTTTGCTGACCTATTATCTGGGGAGAACTGCCCAGTTGTGAATCATTCGCGACAAGGCGTTGGGATAATGCGTCCGTTTCGGCCCTTACCGGCTGACAAGCCAGACCAGCGCCAGCGCGCCCACGACGATACGATACCAGGCGAACGGCGCAAAGCCGCGCTTCGTGACGACGCCCAGGAACCAGCGTATCACAACGATCGCGACGACGAAGCTGATGACGAAGCCCAGCGCAATGTCGGTGATCTGATCCCCGCCCAGCTGATGCCGCGCCTTCCACAGCGCCAGCGTGGTCGCGCCCAGCATCGTCGGGATCGCCAGGAAGAAGCTGTATTCGGCCGCCGTCTTGCGCTCGACGCCCAGCAGAAGCGCGCCCATGATCGTCGCGCCCGATCGGCTGACGCCCGGGATCATCGATATGCACTGGACGAAGCCGATGCCCAAAGCGGTGCGCCAGCCCATCGCCTCGACGCTCTCGGTCGTGATGCGCTTCGCCATCCGCTCGATCACCAGCATCGCGATACCGCCCACCAGCAGCGCGACCGCGACCACGATCGGCTGGTTGAGCAGCGCCTTGATCGCCGAATAGGCGACCGCCCCGATCACCGCCGACGGCAGGAAGCCGAGCAGCACGTTACGGGTGAAATGGATCGCTTCGGGATCGCGCCGCCCCAGCCCCGCCAGCACCGACGCGAAGCGCGCGCGATAGACGACGAGCACCGACAGGATCGCGCCCAGCTGGATCACGATGTCGAACGTCTCGCTGCCTTCGGGCACCTTCACCAGCTCGCCGGCCAGGATCAGGTGGCCGGTGGACGAGACGGGGATGAACTCGGTCAGTCCCTCGACGATGCCGAGGAACAGGATGACGAGGAAGGGCATGGGGCCTACGCCGCCGGCTTGGCGCGCGCCGGGGCGAAGCGGCCCCGCGGCTTGAACTGGACGAGCCAGGCCGGCGCCACCGCGTCCATCGGCGTCGGCTTGATCCCGAACGCGGCGAAACCGTCGCCGGTCGCGACATTGTCGTTCTGCAGCATCAGCCACTGGTCGCGCGTGATCGGCACGCCGGGCAGGAAGCTGGCGATGCTCGCGATAGCGCCGCCGATCGCGTCGGGCACCGGTACGAAGGTCGGCTCACGCCCGGTCTCGCGCGCGATGAAGTCCTGCAGGCCCTGCATCGTGATCTGCTCGGGCCCGCCCAGCTCGAAGGCCTGGCTGGCGTAGCGCGCGGGATCGAGCGCCGCGGCTGCGATCGCGCGGGCGACGTCGGCCACCCATGCCGGCTGGAACTTCACGTCGCCGCGCAGCACCGGCACGAACGGCATCGCCTGCATGGCGGCGAAGCGGTTCACGAAATCGTCCTCCTGCCCGAACAGGATCGATGGGCGGATGATCGTGGCGGCGGGGAAGGCGGCCTTTACAGCTGCCTCGCCTTCACCCTTGGTGCGGCCATAGGCCGAAGCGGCCTCGGGATCGGCGCCGATCGCCGAGACATGAACCAGCGCGGTCGCACCCGTATCGGCCGCCGCCTGCGCGATATTCGCCGCGCCCTGGACGTGGATGCGCTTGAAGTCGCCGGAAAGGATGCCGACCAGGTTCACCACCGAATCGCTGCCCGCCACTGCGCGGGCGACGTTATCTGCCTTGGTGATGTCGGCCGCGACGAACTGGGTCTGGCCCAAGCCGCCCAACGGCTTGATCGCCAGCGCTTTGCGCGGATCCCGTTCCACGACGCGCACCCGCGCGCCTGCCTTCAACAGCTCCTGTGCCACATAGCGGCCCAGAAAACCGCCTCCGCCGAACAGCGTGACCAACCGGCTCATTGTCGCAAACCTCATGGATATTGTCGCCGCACGCATTGCCCGCGACGGAAGCTGTTGACAAGGCGCAACCGCCGCCACTATCAGCCGCGCTCCGCTCCGGATGCCCAGGTGGTGGAATTGGTAGACGCGCTGGCTTCAGGTGCCAGTGACCGCAAGGTCGTGAAGGTTCGAGTCCTTTCCTGGGCACCATCGGCACATTCGCCGACATCCGCTGACGATTGAAAAATTCCCGACAATAAAGGATAGATCGCGGCGCGGTGTCCGCGATTGTGTGCTGTCATTCGTCGCCAGTCGCGACGCGGTGGGGGCCTTTTTGGGGGCATGTCGCGAAAAGGCCCCCAACTTCAGGCGACTAATCGCGAAAAAGGCCCCCAAATGGCGCTTAAGGACACCCTGATCAATGCCGCCAAGCCTTTGGAAAAGGATTGGAAATTGCTCGACGAGAAGGGCCTCAGAAGAAGATTTAGTGGTGTCTGTGTGTGCCGGCCGATGTCCCCTGGTTGTTACGCAACACGATGATAGCCTCCAGCGCGAGCAAGACCAGGAGCGCGGCCGAGAATGTTAGAAGCACGGCACGGGCGCTCGGAAAAGCCTCGCGGGCAGCCGCAACGACGTTCGCTTTCTCGGGATAGGCCGTGACAGAATAGCGGCTTCACCGATGGACCCAATTGCCGTCGGAGGCGGCATTTGGCGCGCGCGTTGTCAGTTCCAGGTCGCCATAGCCGGCCGCACCGCGGTGATCGCACGGATTTTCGCCGCCACCATTGGCGTGAAGCCATAATGGTAGCGCCGCCGGCGCTCTGCCGGGTGGGGGTAGATCGTGTCGACGACACTGACACCGCAGTGATACGTCGTCGCCCACAGGCCTTTAGTGCTTGCTCAGTGCGCGCCACCGTCTTTGATCCTGGTAATCTCCTCGAACGCTGTCAGGACGATGCTGTCGAGTTCGCCAATCACATCTGTGAGCCGCGCGCGATCGTCGGTTAAGCCAGTGCCGGTATTCTCGCTCGCCGCGCCCGGCGCCGTCTTCGCGATCCGATCCAGGAAGCAATTGTGCTGCACGTCCAGCAGTCGATTGGCCTAAGTCCAAATTCGGTCGAGCAAAAACGTGAGCGGGTCGTCGACCGCGCCGGCGCCCTGTGCTCCTCGATCAGAACTTGCTCGCGCGAGATGGCATAGTCCTGTTCGCGTTCGCGCATTTGCCGCCGCTGGGCGCGCTCATCGCCCCCCGTCGATTGCCGTGGAAGCGCACATGCTGAAGCGCGCACTCAATCCGGGCCAGTCTGAACAGCTTGCCGAGATGGCGATATGGGTTCGACGCTCGTCAGGCGAGGGGGCCAGGTATCCGGTTCCACCACGAGCCGCCCAACGTCGCGCCGGGCGATCATTGCTCATGCCAAGGATCTGCACATGTCGCGATATTGATAGGCGGGCGGCTTCACTTGGCGATGGGCTAGGCCATGACCGCGATGGATTAGCGCAACGTCCCTAGACAGCCCAATTTTAAATGTTATATCTATAGGACAAATGTAGGTATTTGGCATGTTTGAAATTGATATTTTGGTAAGCGAAGTTGGTCCGCGTGATGGGCTGCAGAGCGTGGACTCGATCATGCCGCTGGCTGCCAAAAAAGCCTGGATTGATGCTGAGGCGCGTGCCGGTGTGCGCGAGATCGAGGTGGGGAGCTTTGTACCCGCAAAGCTTCTGCCTCAGCTCGCCGATACCGCGGAGCTTGTCGCGCATGCAAAAACCATCCCTGGCCTCACGGTGGCAGTGCTCGTGCCCAATGCGCGTGGCGCCGAGGCAGCGATCGCGGCCGGTGCGGACAAGTTGACCTTGCCCTTATCGGTCTCGGAAACCCACAGTCTCGCCAATCTGCGTCGCACGCATGATCAGGTGCTGAACGAGGCGCACGTGATCGCCGATATGATCAAGGCGCTTCCCCCAGGGCAGCGGCCGCATTTCGAGGGCAGTCTTTCGACCGTCTTCGGCTGCACGCTCGAAGGAGCGATCCCCGATGCGCAGATCGCCCGGCTCGCTGAAGGGCTGATGGCCGCCGGCTGTGACGAGGTCGGCCTGTCGGATACGACCGGCTATGCCAACCCGGCTGCGGTCCGCCACCTGATCAAGCTGGTGCGCGGGGTCGTGGGTGAGAAGGCGCTCACCGGCATCCATCTGCACAACACCCGGGGTCTTGGGCTCGCCAACGTGCTGGCCGCGCTCGAAGGCGGGCTGACCACGCTCGATTCCTCGCTGGGCGGGATCGGCGGATGTCCCTTCGCGCCGGGCGCCAGCGGCAATATCGTGACCGAGGATCTGGTGTTCATGCTCGAGGCGATGGGCCTGCGCACCGGCATCGATATCGACGCATTGCTCGCAGTGCGGTCAATCGTCGAAAAAGCGCTGCCAGGCGAGCAGCTCTACGGCTTTCTTCCCGATGCGGGTGTTCCGCTCGGTTTCACGCAGGCAGCACCCACCAAGGAAGTGGCATGACGATCATCGGCACGAAGATGGTATCGGACGGCAAGACGGCCAGGCAGCTGTTCGAGGAGTTGATGGCCAATCCGGGCCGCAACAAGTTCGGCTTCGGGTCGAAGCTCGCGATCGTCAATGTCGACTTCCAGAACGCTTATACGCGCGTCGACGAGTTCAAGACCGCTTACGAGACCGATCCGCGGCAGATCGAATATACCAACACCATCTCCGCGCTTGCCCGCGCGAAGGGGATGCCGGTGATCTGGACCCACGTCGGTTATATGGACAATGCCGCCGATGCGGGCGTGTGGGGCACGCGCACCGACACGCCGGATTCGCTCCAGAACATCAAGATCCCCAGCCGCCGGCACGAGTTCGACGATCGCTGCGAGATCGATCGCGCGGTCGATGCGATCTACGCCAAGCGTATGCCGTCGGCCTTCTTCGAAACCCCGCTCGCCTCCTATCTGGTCTGGCACAAGGTCGACACCGTTGTGGTGACGGGCGGATCGACATCGGGTTGCGTGCGCGCGACGGCGGTCGACGCGCTCAGCCATGGCTATCGCACGATCGTTCCGATCGAGACCTGCGCCGACAAGCATGAGAGCTACCATTACGCCAACCTCACCGACCTCCAGATCAAGTATGCTGATGTCGAGCCTGTGCAGGTGGTGATCGACTGGCTGGAGGCACGCTGATGCAGGAGGGCGCAGCCGATCCGGGGCTCTATCCGTTCCGTCCTTACCGCAACCGGCCGAAGATCGAATGGCCGAACGGCAAGACGGTTGCGGTGTGGGTGTCGCCGAACCTCGAATTCTACGAACTCGATCCGCCTGCCAATCCGCATCGCAAGAGTTGGACGAAGCCACACCCCGACGTCGTCGGTTACGGCCACCGCGACTATGCCAATCGCGCGGGCCACTGGCGAATGGCCGACGCGATGACCAAATATGGCTTCCCCGGCTCGGTCAGCCTGTCGGTCGCCCTGTGCAACCACATCCCCGAAGTGGTCGAGGACGCCAATGCCCGTGGCTGGGAGTTCTTCAGTCATGGCATCTACAACACCCGCTACAGCTACGGCATGGACGAGGCGCAGGAACGCGCGATCATCGAGGATTCGATCAGGACGGTCCGCGACGCCACGGGCCAGACGATCAAGGGCTGGCTCGCGCCCGCGTTGACGCACACGCCACGCACGCTCGATCTGCTGGCCGAATATGGTTTCGACTATACCTGCGATCTCTATCATGATGATCAGCCGGGTGACGTGAACGTCGCGAGCGGTCGGCTGATCTCGATGCCCTACAGCCTTGAGGTCAACGACCATTACGGCTTCTTCGTCTATAACATGTCGCCGCGCGAATATGCCGATACCCTGATCCGCCAATATGAGCGGCTGGCGGCAGAGGGATCTGCGTCGGGCACGGTGATGTGCATCCCGCTCCACTCCTATCTGATCGGTCAGCCGCACCGGATCGGGCCATTTGAGGAAGTTCTGCGTCATATCGCCGCCGACGGCCGCGCATGGATCACGCGGTCGGGCGACATCGCCGATCATTATATGCGCAGCTTCGTCAAGGAGGTGGCGGCATGAGCCTCGACCCTGCCTATCTCCAATATGCCCGCCGCCGCTACGGAATGGATCACGATCTCTATCCGTGGTCGAACCTGTTCGAACGGGCAGCGCCCGATCTGTGCGGGCGCCGCGTCGGGGTGGTCATCGTTGTCAACGTGGAATGGTTTCCGATCACGCCAGCGGACAAGCCGTTTCGCGCCCCGGGTCATATGCAGACGACCTATCCTGACTATCGGCACTATACGTCGCGCGAATATGGCACGCGCGTCGGTCTCTATCGTTTTCTCGATGCCTTTGCCGCCCGCGGAATTAGGGCGAGTTTCGCGGTCAATGCCGCCATTGCCGAACGCTATCCCGCGCTTGTCGCCGATATCGTCGCTGGCGGTCATGAGGTCGTCGCCCATTCGACTGACATGAACGGCACGATCGCGACCGGGGTGCCCGAGGATGAGGAGCGCGCGTTGATCGCCGCCTCGCTCGATACGCTGGAGAAGATCGTCGGCAAACGCCCGCGCGGCTGGATGTCCATCGCGCGGTCGCAGAGCTGGAACACGCCACGGCTGCTCGCCGAGGCGGGACTGGGCTATATGTGCGACTGGGTGAACGACGATCTGCCGGTGCGCTTTGCCACCGCGGCGGGCTCGATCGTCAACGTGCCCGTCAACCACGAGCTGTCCGATCGCCAGATCATCACCGTGCAGCAGCAGTCGGCCGACAGTTACGTCCAGCAGATGCAGGATGCGACCATGGTGTTCGAGCGCGAGGCGGCGCGCTTCGGCGCGCGGATGCTGGCCCTAAACGTGACCCCTTACATCATGGGACTGCCCTATCGGATCGCCGCGTTCGAACGGCTGCTCGATTGGCTGGTGGCACGCGACGAAGTCGGCTTCCTCACCACTGGCGAGGTTGCAGATGCGACCAGCGACTAGACACTCACTTCGGGTTCCAGCGTGCTGGTTTGCAGGTCAACGCTGACTTGGTAGCGGTCGGCGCGATAGAAGGCGCGTGTCAAAAGCAGTGGCGCACCGTCCTCGTCGTGATAGGCGCGCGTAATCTTGAGCAACGGCATCATAGGCTCGATTTTGAGCGACGCCGCCATCGCCGGGTCGGCCGACACCGCAGCAATCGTCTGCTTGGCCTTGTCGATGCGGCGCCCCGTTTGCTGGATCAAGGTCAGCAGCGGCGAATCTTTGAGGTTCCGTTCCGTCACGATGTCCTCGAACTCTTCGAGAAGATGCGCGATCGTGCAGCCGAGAGGCTCCCGATCGAGCCAGCGCAAACGGGTGGCCCGCACCAAAGGGGTTCCGACCGCCACACCCATCAGCGACACGATCGGATCAATCGCTCGCTCCTTGCGTATGTCGATGACGGTCACCTTGGTGTTGCGTCCGAACATCACCAGAGAGTCGACCGCCTTGGCGATATTCGCCTCGATCGGCCGGACAGGCAGGTTATAAATGACCTGCGTGCCGACCCGGCGTTTGCGTGCGACGAAATTCTGTCCTGCCAATTCGTCAAGCGCACGGCGCGCCGTGATACGCGAAACACCGAAATTGTTCGACAGCTCCTGTTCGGTGGGAACCAGCGTTCCAAATGCCCGCGCACCGGATACGATTTCGTCGCGCAACTGCATGTAAATCTGATGGTAAAGCGGGACAGCCGTATTGCGGTCGATGCTGAAAGCTTCTTGGCCGCCATCGAACATATCTGCTCCCCTGTCTCTCATCATTGTCGGCTGGCGCAAAAGCCTGCTTACCGCCGCATACATAGGCGACTCCGCGTGCGCTGTGAAGTTGCACGATCCGCGATCCGTGCCGTCAAAAGATATATAGTTATAACAATTATCTTGTGCCGATCGAGAGCGCAGGTGATAGTCGCTCAATCTTTTTTCTGCGGGGGCAAATAAATGGCGGCAACGCACGGCGAAACCCAAACAACCCACGGTACGGACCTGATCGGCTGGACGCCGATGCAGTTCCTCGTCGTTGCGTTATGCACGCTGATCAATGCGCTGGACGGCATGGATGTGCTGATCATGTCGTTCGTCGCGCCGACGATGTCGACGGACTGGAATCTGGACACCGGAACGCTTGGCATCATCTTTTCGGTCGGCCTGGCCGGCATGATGGCGGGGTGCGTGCTGATCGCACCGTTGGCGGATAGTTTTGGACGGCGACCCGTCATTCTCGCCGCACTCACCATGCTCACTTTAGGCACTTTGGGGACGGGTCTTGTCGGATCATTAGGTGCCTTTATCGCCTTCCGCACTATGACCGGGATCGGCATAGGAACACTGCTAGCCAGCATCGCCGCGCTCGTCAGCGAATATGCTCCGGCCGGCAAGCGCAGTCTCGCGATCGGCGCGTTCCAGGCCGGCTATCCTCTGGGAGCGGTCTTTACGGGCCTGTTTGCCATCTGGGCAATTCCGGCCTTCGGTTGGCAAACCACCCTGCTTTTTGCCGGCTTGGCGAGCGCGTTGGTATTGCCTGTGGCATTCATCTGGCTGCCGGAATCGATCAACTATCTCGAAAATCGCCAGCCGCCAAACGCGCTGAATCGCATCAACGCCTTGCGGATGCGCCTTTCGCTGCCGCCTCGCTCCGAATTGCCTGCGCAAAGGGAGCGCGGAAGTCTGCCGAAGATCGGTAACCTGTTCGCGGGCGGTTTATGGCGATCGACCCTGCTGCTGTGGGTTTCGTCTTTCGCGTCTTTCGCGGTGCTCTACTTCGTGACGAGCTGGATCCCAAAGCTGTCGATCGAAGCGGGGTTGGATGCCAACAAGGCGCTGTGGGCCGGATCCATCTTCAACCTCGGTGGGTTGGTGGGCGCATCGAGCATCGGATGGCTCGCCACGCGATTCGATATCGGAAAGCTGATCCGCATCTACATGATGGTCGGTGGCGCACTGCTCGTCCTGTTCGCTGCACCAATGCCTTTGCCAGCCGTGCTCCTGATCGCCGCGCTCCTGGGGCTCACGGTGCAGGGTGGCTTTAGCGGATATTATTCGCTCGCCGCGCAGATGTATCCACCGTCGGTACGCAGTTCGGGCATCGGCTGGGCGATCGGTATCGGTCGTGGTGGCTCGGTGATCGGCCCACTTGCGGGCGGTTTCCTGCTCGCCACCGATGTGCCGCTATGGGCAGTATTCCTCTGCTTCGCTGCGCCGCTCGTGTTCGCGGGGGTGCTCGCATCGCTGGTGCGCCATCGCGGAGATCTCACCTGAACGAGGGTGTTAAGTCATATTTGTATAACAATTGACTTGCGCCCCGGCGCGACTCGTGTTTTGATATGATCATATAACAAATAGGCGTTCGACACGGGCTGAAGTCCGGCGAGGCCGACGCGAAAATCGCGGACGCAGGCTGGACATCCAGGGAGTTTCGTCAGTTCGAAGGGGGAGTACAATGAAGCAGAGTTTTTGGCGGGTATCGTCGGCCGCGTTGGCTATCGCGATTGGCTCGTTTCAGGCCGGGGCGGCTTTTGCGCAGAATGCCGCCTCAAGTGTCGACACCGGATCGCAAACCGCGGCTGATGCCGCGGACTCGATGGAAATCACAGTCACTGCGCGTCGGCGCGATGAAAGCCTTCTTGAGATCCCTGTCGCGATCTCGGCCTTGAGCGACAAGTCGCTCGAGTCGCGCGGCATCAAGGATATTCAGGCGATCTCGCAGTTCACGCCGGGCTTCCAATATGTGAACGAAAATCTCGGCCGTAACGACCGTGGTTTCACTACGCTCACGTTCCGCGGCATGGAGGCCGGCACGTTTCTGGTGACGCGCCAGCCGGCGCAGGCCTTCCTCGACGGCATTCCGATTGTTGGCGGCAACATTCCGGGCCTGGACGACGTGCAGCGTGTCGAGGTCATCAAGGGACCTCAGAGCGCGTATTTCGGCCGCTCGACTTTTTCTGGCGCGATCAATTTCATCTCGAAGGATCCCGGTTTCGAATGGTCGGGCCGCGCAAAGGCTGATGTCGGCCGGTTCGGTACCGCTGATACCAACATCATGGTCGAAGGTCCGCTGGTCGGCGACAAGCTCGCCTTCCGCTTGAGCGGGCGGTATTACACCACTGACGGCCAGTATGTGAACGCTGCGGATTCGAGCGAGCGCCTGGGCGCGCGTTCGACTAAGTCGGTCGCCGGCACGCTGTTGTTCCAGCCCAACGATGCTTTCCACGCCAAGGCCTTCCTTGGTGTCTGGAAGGACCGTGACGGCCCCTCCGCAGACGCGCTGACCGGTGAGGCGCAGCGCAACTGTCGGACGACGGGTGCGACGGTCAACACCTATATCTGCGGCAAGATTCCTTCGATCCCAGCCTCGGCGATCGGCAAGGTTACGACGATTACGCCGCGCTTCCGAAGCCTGATCCTCAACAACGACGCTAACCTCGCCTCGGTTGTCGATCAGAACTTCCTGCAGGGTGCGGGGCTGGAGCGTCACGCGATCCAGAGCACGTTGGCGCTCGGCTACGAGTTCGATAGCGGCATCTCGATCGACGCGAATGGCGGTTACAATTACAACGCGTTCGAGATCGTACCCGGTAACGCGGTGACCAATACCACGCGCCGGCCCAATCCCAACTTCGGACGCCTTCCCGGTGCGCCGCAGTTCCAGGAAGATCTGCAGAATCGCGTCGACCAGGAGAATTTCGGTTATGGCGGCGAACTGCGTGTAAGCTCGCCGGCGAAGCAGAGCTTCCGCTGGATGGTTGGCGCCAGTTCCTTCTTCCAGCAGGCGCAGGGGCGTTCGTTTGGTGAAGGCACGACCGCCAGCGGCTTCAACGACGGTGCGCTGGTCACCGATCGCGACGTCCTCACGACAGGCGTATTCACGGCGCTTGCTTATGATTTCATCGAAAGCCTGACGCTGAACGTCGAGGCGCGATATCAGTGGGATAACGTCAACTCGCAGGTCATCAAGCCGACGGTGGGCCCGGTTTACAAGAAGACGTTCAAGAGCTTCCAGCCGCGCGTTATCCTGCAGTACAAGGCCAGCGATCAGATCAATCTGTATGCCAGTGCGGCGCAAGCCTACCGGCCCGGCGACTTCAACGCCAACCTCGGCCTCTTCACCGCCGCCGAGCGCGCAGAGATCGAACTCGAAACGGGTGCAAGCTCGATCGTGCTCGATCAGGAAAAGCTGTGGATGTACGAAGGCGGCATCAAGGGCCGTTTCTTCGGCGGCATTCTCACCGGAACGCTCGCGGGTTACTATGGTGATTGGAGCAACATCCACGTCTTCACCAACCTGACGATCTCGCGCACCGCTGCGAACCCGCTGGGGCGTGGCGTCGATATCGCCACAGCCAGCGGCGATGCCAAGCTTTACGGCATGGAACTCGAAGGCTCGCTCAAGATTTCGGACTCGCTGACCACGGACTTCGGCTTCGGCTACACCCGTGTGAAGCTGGAAAGTGCCTATCTCTGCTCGGTCTGTCAGCCGCTGATCGGCACGCGTACTGTGACGGGCAATCAGAAGGCGCGTGTCCCGAAATATACGGGCAACTTCGGGGTCACCTATTCGCGACCGATCAACGACATCTTCACGGTCGTGGCGCATGGCGACTTCACCTATCGCGGAACGAGCTTCGCCGAGGATGCCAATCTGGCGCGAACCGGGGCGGTGAAGCGCGTGAACGCAACGCTGGGGCTGCAGCGCGAAGAATATAGCTTCACTCTCTACGCCACGAATATCTTCAACAACAAGGCGATCAATTCGGCGTCGTCGGGAACCAACAACCTCGATCTGGGGCCGACGGGGCAGGGCCGTGCGCTCTCCTTCGCGCTGCCTGAGAAGCCAACCTACGGCGTTCGCGTCGCCTACAAGTTCTGATGGGAGCATCGCTCCTGACCAGGAAAATGCACACGCTCCGCCGGTTCACCCGGCGGAGCGACACGCTTAATCCAGCGAGGTCTGAGATGACGAGTAGAATGGGTTTCCGACGTGGGATCGCCATGGTGTCGGCGGCATTCGGCTTGGGCGCGGTCGGCGCACACGCCGCGCAATTGCCCGGCATGGGCGAAATGACGGGCTCGGTGAAGGCGGCAAAGGCGTTTAAGTCGGCCAAGGTCTATGCGTTCAACAAAGACCGTCAGATCAAATATATGGTCTTCACCGAAAATGGCGCTTTCCGGGCGACCAATATGTATCCGGGCACCTATACGGTGACGATCGACAAGCCCGGCCTGAAGGCCGCACCCGCGACGATCACGATCGAGCCGGGCAAGACAGCGACGCTCAACATCGCAGCGAAGACAGCGCCTGTCGCACCAACCTATATCGGCGGTCAGGTTTATCCGGACACGGAGATCCAGCCCTACAACAAGATCTATCCGGCGGGTGCCGGTCGCGACATCATCGAACGGACCTGCCAGGGCTGCCACACGGTTCAGCTCTTTCCTTACAATGTGAAGCGCACCTATCCGACGGGACGCAATCTGAAGGACAAGGCCGCATGGGCGATTACGGTCGATCGCATGCACAAGGGACCGGCCTTTGGTGAGCGTGGCGTCGGCTATTGGGATGCCAAGCTGCTGAAGCCGGGCGAGCGAGAAGTCCTGATCGATTATCTCGCCAAGAATTTCGGGGCTGATTCCAAGCCGCGCGTCGTGCAGCAGGAACTGCCCGATCCGCCGCTTGACGAGAAGATGCTCGGCAAGGCCCAGTATATTACCTACTTCTTCCCGAACGTAGCCGGGAAGCCCGACCGCTTCACCCAGCAGATCGATTTCTGCAAAGGCGAAGTTTACATCGCAGACCGCGGCCTGCCAGGCCTGGTGAAGCTCGATCCGACAACCGGCAAGCATGTCGACATCGTCGGACATGGCGGTGGCCACGGCATCACGACCGACGAAAATTGCGGAATCTGGTATACGGGTGAAACCATCCGTCACTACGATCCCAGCACCGACAAGCACGATTCCTACGTGATCGAGAAGGGCGCCGGTCTCGGGTCGATCACCACCATGTTCAACACCAAGGGCGATCTGTGGATGGCCATGCTCGGTGCTGGCAAGATCGCAAAGTGGGAACGAACCACCGACACGGTCAAATATTGGGATTTGCCCCAGCCCGGTCTGACCTATGGCAAGTCGCGACCTTATGGTCTCGTCCTCGACCAGAAGGAACGTGTCTGGTTCGGCGAGTATCACAAGAGCAGCATCGGCATGTTCGATCCCGCGACCGAAACCTACAAAAGCTTCCGTCTGACGCCGCTTGCGCCGACAAACATCCGTCGCCTCGGCGTGGATTCGAAGGGCCACGTCTGGGCTTCGACCTGGGGGCGTCCCAATCTGGTGAAGGGCGGCTCGATGTTTGAGCTCGACCCGGAAAGCGGGAAGGTGACCGAATATCCCATCGGTATTCCCTACACCAACCCCTACGATACCAAGCCCGACGAACAGGACAATGTCTGGGCTTCGACGGACAATTACCTGATCCGGATCGACGCCAAGACTCGCAAGATGACCCGTTATCCCGCGCCCAGCCGCACCGATATTCCGATGATGACGATCGGCAGGAATGGCGGCGTGTGGTTCACGGATCGTGGCGCTGGCCAGTCTGGCGCCTATGGCGGCACTGCATCGGTCCTCTATCCGGATAAGGATGCGATCACCGAGTTCGCCGCCTATTTCGGCCCGAACAATACGGCGAACCACCTGTCCAAATATCAGGGACCGCCGCCGCCGAAGGCGGAAGGGGTGATCAAGGAATCGCCCAACGGCGCCCAGAACTCGGCCACGCCGGGCAATGCTACCGCGCCTAAGATTCTGGGTCCGGTGAAGCCGGACTCGGCCTTGGGTCACCTCGAATAACAATTGAGCGGAGGCCGGTAATTCCGGCCTCCGTGCCCATTTTTCGCCAAGTTACAGTGTCAGGAATGCGTATGTCCCGCTTCACCCAACCCGCCATCGTCCTCCTGATTGCCGGATGTGCTTTGGTTGGCACCGCGAGTTTCGGCACCCCAGCGATCGAGCAGGGGCCGGCGGCATCTTCTATCGATCCGCAGATGATCGAGGCGGGGCGCAAGAGCTTCGAAACCAACTGCGGCGAATGCCACACCATCGTGAAGGACGGCCGGCCATCCATGGGCCCCAATCTGTGGGGTCTGATGGGCAAGAAGCTTGGATCCAATAGCAGCGAGTTCACCTATTCGGACGCCCTGTTCAATTCCACGCTGACCTGGACGCCGGAGAATCTTGATAAGTGGATCAAGAGCCCGCCGGAATTCGTGCCCGACAATGCAATGCCCTATATCGGCATGGAAGACGCCGCCGAGCGAAAGGCGATCGTCGCCTATATCGGCAAAGCTTCGGCGCAGGAGTGATGGGCGAAGCTGCATAGCGAAGGGGGGCACGATGTTCTGGGTCAGTTTGCTGATCGTTCATGGATTGCTGGCGGTCGCGTTGATGGGGGCGGTCACCCATCAGGCGGTTGCGGTATTCCGGTCGCGCGGCGGCAAAGCCGGCTTCGTCGAAAGTTATGCCACCGTTCGCGACAAAATGTTCACCAACGCAATCATCTGGCTCTACCTGGCTACGTTCGTGGTGGGCAGCTGGATCTACACGCATTATCGCTACACCGTCCGCACCATCCTCGAGGATCTGGGCCAGGAAAGCACCGTCGGCATCTTCGAGTATAAGGAGCACATCCTCGCGGTCGGGCTCGCGCTGCTGCCGGTCTATTGGCTGCTGTGGCACCGCATTCCGACCGCCGAGGCGAAGGGCGCGCGCAAGGGCGTGACCGTCTTCATCGCCATAGCCGTCTGGGTCGGCTTTCTCGGCGGGCACATCGTCAACAATGTGCGGGGGCTTATGTAATGGATGATGCAGGTATCCGGCCCGGTTTTGCCGCCCGCACCTTTCCCGCCTTCTCGATCTTCGCGTCGATCGGCTATTTCCTGTTCATGGGCTTCGGCCTGTCGCCCTTCGTCTACTATCCCGAAACCGGCGATTTCACCTGGGCGGCGCAGCCCGATCTAGGCCCGCCGATGTTTTGGTATGGCTGGATGGTTTATGCGGCGATCGTCGGCTTGGCCGGCGGGCTGCTAACCTATCTTCTGCCGATACGCTGGTCGCTCGCACTGGTTCGCGGTCTCGGCTGGCTGCTGTGGGCGGTGCCGACGCTCATAATGCTGATCATTCTCTTTCTCCTGCGGCACTATTTCTGATAAAAGCCTTACTATTATGACGTTTCGCGTTGGTTGGAGGTTGCCATGTCGCTGAACCAGTTCTCGCGGGTTGTGATGGCCATAGCATTGGCCGCCACGGCCTCGGGCGCCGCGTCGGCCAACGGATATCTGTTCTTCCACGAGCATCAGCATGATTCGGATACCGGCACCGTGTATCTTGGTTCGGTGACGGACACGGCCGGAAAGCCGTTGCCCGGCGCGCAGGTCTCGCTCGACGTGATGTCGTTCAACCAGAGCCTGAGCTTCGATACCGATGCGCGCGGCCGCTACCGCTCGAATGGCTTGTCGAACAACATCGATCCGAAACAGGTGAAGGTTAGCGTGATCAAGCCCGGCTATAAGCTGATCAAATCGGTGAACATGAGCCGCGCGCGCAAACCGGGCCAGCCGGTCGAGATCAACTTCATCCTCGCGAAGGGCTGATCCTCTACAGGTTCCTCGCCGCCGCCTTGTTGCTGGCATTGCCTGGCGCGGGCCAGGCAAGACGGGTCGCGGACATAAAGACGCGCGGCATTCTGACCTGCGGTCTTGCCCCCGATATGCCCGGCTTCTCGCTCGTCATTGGGCCGGCATCCGCGACCGGGCTGGACGCGGACCTCTGCCGCGCCGTCGCTCGCGCACTGCTTGGTGACGCCGCCCATGCCCGCTTCGTCCCGATCGCCACGATCGACCAGTTCCGCTCGGATCATACGATCGATCTCGTCTTTCACGGTCTTACCGCCAAACCGGCGCGCGAAGAGGCTTGGGGTGTCCGATTTGCTCCGGTCAGCTTTCAGGATGGCCAGGCGATCGCGCTGCATGGCGACGATCCCGCCCGCACAGCCGATGATCTTGATGGTGCGATGGTTTGCGTCGAGCGCGATAGTATTTTTGCGGGCCAGCTGCGACGCGCTCGCCCAAATATCCGCCAACTGCCGCAGGCGAACGCGACAGCGGCCCGGATGGCCTTTCAGGCAGGACGTTGCAGGGGATGGAGTTGGGATGTGAGCGGCCTGTTTTCCGCGCTCTCGCATGACAAAGCCAAGCGCTACCGTATCCTGCCCGATCGTTTCAGCATCGAACCGCTAGCGCCGATCATCCGGGCGGGTGACGCCGATCTGCTCAAGGTTGCCCGCCGCGCGATCCCTGCGGCGTTGAAGGACGGCACGCTCTACCGCCGTCATTTTGTTGAGGATGCCAACGTGACGCTGGAGCGCCGGCCTCAGCGCTTCTGATAGACATTGTGGCAGGCGACGCAGCTACCGTCGACCGCCATCGCCTTACTCATCAATTGGCGCAGGTCGCCCTTGTCCGCGAGCTGGGCCAGGTCGTCGCTGGCCTGGACAAGCGCCGCCGCCTTAGCAGCGAAATCGTCGGGCGATTCCCATATGCCGGGCAGGGCGGCGCTATCCGCAACCTTGTCGCTGCCGCTGCCTGCCGGAAACCAGCCCGGCAGCGCCTTCGAGAGTTCTTGGATAGCCTTCGCATAGTCCAGAACGGCCGCGCGATCGGGCTTCCCGCTCATGATCTGCTGCCCCAGCCCCTGCATCGCGGCGTTGAACTCCGCCATGTGCGTGCGGCGCTCGATCACGGCGTCGTTGAGGTCGGTGGCGGATGTCGCCTGCGACTGCGCCCCGCCGAGGATCGCGAGGGAGAGAATTATGCCTTTGATCCGCATGAAGGCCTCACTCGATGCTGGTGAATTGACTTATATATCGGTCAAATGCGAGGCTTGGAGAAGGCATTACCCATCGGCCCATAGCCGCACCAGATTGTGATAGTGGCCCGTGAGCGCGAGCACGGCTTCATCGCTTGCGGCTTCGGCCGTCAACTGCTGCACGGTGCGATCGAGGTCGAACAGCATCTGCCGCTGGTGATTGTCGCGCACGATGCTCTGGATCCAGAAGAAAGCGGCGACTCGCTCCCCCTGCGTCACCGGACTGACCCGATGGATGGCCGTGGCGGGATAAAGGAGCATGTCGCCGGCCGCCAGCTTGACGCGGTGCGTGATCGATCCCTCGCCGATCGTAAGTTCGCCCCCGTCATAATCCTCGGGCGCGTTGAGAAACAGCGTAGCCGACAGATCGGTGCGGATGCGCTGCCCCCCGGCGTGGCGCAGTGCCCCGTCGATATGATCGCCATAGGTCTCGCCGGGGCCGTAGCGGTTGAACAGCGGCGGCACGATCCGCGCCGGCAGTGCCCCCGACATGAACAGCGGATTCATTTCGAGCGCGCGGGTGACGATCGCGCCCGCCCGCGCGGCGCCGGCCGATCCTTCGGCAAGCTGGCGATTGTTCTTCACCTGGGCCGAAAGATGGCCTGCAGTCTGCCGGCCATCGATCCAATCGCCTTCGACAAGGATCGCGTGCAGTTCGGCCAGATCGTCCTCCCTCAGAACTGCATTGATGTGGAGCATGACGGTCTGGCCTCTGCGATAGGGGTCCGATCAGCCTTTCCAGCTGAGCGTAAGGAGCGCGCTGCGCCCCGCGCCTGGGACGACGTGGAAGGGATGAAGTTGGTCATAGTATAGCTTGTCGGTGAGATTATAGACATTCACCTGCACGCTGAGCTGTTCGGTAACGTTGTACCGCGCCCGCGCCTCGAACACCGTGTATCCCGGTGCGCTCAGCAGCGAGGCATTGGTGTTCTGCCCCAGCCTGCTCGACTGATAGATCACGCCGCCTCCGATCGCGAAACGGGGCACCAGCACGTAATCGGTCTGAAGGCCTGCGCTATGCTTGGGCGCAATCGCCAATTGCTTGCCGATACGAGGCGATCCGCCGGCGGTTGGATTGTCCGAACGGGTGGTTTCGGTATCAAGATAGGTATAGCTCGCACGTACCGTCCAGCGTTCGGTTATCGCGCCCACGGCCTCCATTTCGAAGCCGCGCACGCGCTGGCGTCCACCATTGGCATTGACGCTGGGGTTTGCGGGATCCGGCACGCGCACATTGGACTTCACCACGTCGAACACCGACGCCGTGGCCAGCAGGCGATCGTCCAGCATCCCCCATTTGGTGCCCAGTTCGAAAATGCGGCCCTTTTCCGGATCCGCATTGATATTCGCCTGCCCCACCGAACGGCCGGCAGAGATCAGGGATTCTATTCCCTCGGCCGATGGATTGAAGCTGTTGGCGTAGCTTAGATAGATGCTGCTCGACTTGCCAGGCTTGTAGATGAGCGAGCCGCGCAGGCTCGCTTTCTTGTCGACGCGGTTGATGTCGGTCGTGGCGACGGTGGCGCCGGCGGCATTGAACCCGGCGCTGCGATAGTCGGCGTCGAAACGATCCCACCGGACGCCGAGGACCGCCATCCAGTGCTCGCCCGCCTCGATCGTGTCGAACGCATAGACGCCGATCGTGTCGGCACGTGTGCGTGCGCGCAGCCGCACATATTGGCGCGCCTGCGCGAAAGCCTGCTTGGGCGGATTGGCGAGATTGGTGGTGATCACACCTTCGTGGAAGATGTAGGTCGGGCGCGGCATTTCTCGACCCAGCTCCACGCCCGCGACGATCGTGTGTCGGAAGCCGGCAGCACCCAGTTTCAACGTGACGTCGGTCTGGTTCTGCACGAAGCGGTCGGTGCTGTAGCCCGAAAATTCGTTACGGGTGAGCGTGATGTTGGTGAGCGGCGTGGTCACGGGCGTGCCGGCGGGAATCACGGCTTCGGACGTGCGAAACGATCGCTTGGCCCAGCTTGCGCGAAACTGATTGCGCAGGCGGATCGTGTCCGACACGTCATGCTCGATCCGGGCGGTGATGACGTCGACGTTGGTGTCGAGATAGTCGCTGTCGAAACCATAATAATTGTCACGCTTTACCGCCGCAGGGCGCCCGTTGAACCACGGGATGCCGTAATCGGGTCGGTTGTCTTCCTCTTGATGAAGCCAGGACAAATAGGCGCGGGTGGGCGTGCCCAGACCTAGCGCGATCGATGGAGCGATGCCCCAGCGCTTCTGCAGCGCGCCATCGCGGTCTGCGACTTCGGAACGATGCGTCATCGCATTGACCCGAACGGCGATCGTCTCACCTATCGCGCGGTCGATATCGGCGGTGACGCGGCGCGTATCGTCCGTACCCAGCGCGACATCCAACGTGGTCACAGGATCAAGCGTCGCGGTCTTGCTGATTTGATGGATCACGCCGCCGGTCGATCCACGGCCGAACAGCGTCGATCCGGGGCCCTTCAGAACCTCCAGGCTGGCGCTATTGAACGGATCGCGGAAATAATAGCCGTAATCCCGCATTCCATCCAGGAAGGTGTCGTTGCGCGTCGTGAAGCCGCGCAGGACCAGATTGTTGCCCTGCCAGCTTGTCTCGCCCGCGCCCAGGCTGATTCCCGGCACGATCCGCAAGGCATCGGACAGATTGTTGACACCGCGCCGTTCGAGTTCGTCCTCGCCGATGCGAGAGATGGCCTGGGGCGTGTCGATGATGTTGGTCGTGACTTTCGACAAACCGATCGTCTGATCGATGACGTTGCCGACAACAATGATGTCGGAACTCGCGCCTTCAGCCGAAGCAGCCGATGCAAGCATAAGCCCGAGTGAGCAGGCAAGCCCCTTCGATGCCGGTCGCGACATCGCGGCCAGAGTCGTTTTGCAGATCATTGCGACCCCCGATTTTCAATTTGTTATATACTGGTAACAAATATATCGCGAGTCATTCGCAATACAAGCGGAAATCGGCTGAATTCCGTCAGGCGGCGATTGCGGCAGCTGCACGACCAGCGATTTTACCCAGCGTCGTGGCGGCGAGCAGTCCGTTGCCCGCCAGATAGCCATCGGCGCCCGGGCCCGAGATGCCGCGCGCTGCGCCGCCGCCTGCGAACAGATTGGGGAATGTGCCTCCGTTCGCCTTTACGACATATGCTTCGTCATCGACGATCAACCCGCCCTGGGTATGGAAGAGTGCGCCCGTAACCTTGGCCGCCCGATAGGGCGCGGCCAGCGGCGTCTTGCCCGTGAAATCGCGCCCGAATTGATCGCTGACGGTGCCGTCCACCATCTGCTCCACCCCGGCCAGCGTCGCTGCAAGCGAGCCCAAGGGCAGGCCGGTTCGGGCGGCAAGGTCCTCGACTGAGGCTGCCTCGATCACGGCGCCGGCGCGCAACGCATCATGATAATCGTCAAATGCCATCATCAATTGATGACGCTTCTCGTCGAAGATCGAAAAGGCGATGTGGCCGGGCTGCGCATTCACCTTGGCAGCCTGTTCCGAATAGCCCGCAGCCTCGTTCGAAAAGCGCTCGCCGAGGCTGTTGACCTGAAAGCCGCCCTCCATGATCAGCGGCCACAGGATAGGGACACCATGCCCCACCGCCAGCCCGGCATGGCCCTGATAGGCGGAAACGTCGGCTATGGCCGCGCCGATCTGCTCGCCCCACAGCAGAGCATCGCCCTTGTTGCCCGGATGGCCGTGGAAGGTCGCATCGGCCATTTCCGGGATCAGTCGGCTGACGAGGTCGGCATTGCCGCCAAAACCCGAACAGGCGAGGATCAGCGCACCGCAGCCGATATCGTAGCGCTCGCCGTCCGGCCGGACGACGTGGATGCCGACGACGCGATCCTCGTGCATGTGCAGCGCTTCGCAGGTTGCGTTGGACAATATGGTAACGCCGGCTCGCTCGGATGCGTTTTCCAGCGCCGCCATCAGTTCGCCGCCGGCGCGATTTGGGGTGCCGTACATCCGCTTGGCGCTGTGGCCGGGATATAGCCAGCCGTCGGCCAGGCTCAACGGTACGCCGTGAATGTCACGCAACCAGGCGATCGTCTCGGCCGATTCCTGCGCCAGCAGGCGCGCAAAGGCCGGGTCGGTGCGTCCCTTCGTCTTGGCCATGATGTCGGTGACGAAGCGCTCGGGTGAATCATCGATCCCGGCGACTTCCTGCTCCGGCGTGCCCGCGGCGGGGATCAGCCCGGTCGACATCGCGGTCGACCCAAGCGGGGTCGCGTCGCGTTCGATCACCAGTACATCCGCCCCGCCGTCGCTCGCGGCCAGGGC
Organism: Sphingomonas montanisoli; assembly: GCF_008274695.1. GTDB lineage: Bacteria > Pseudomonadota > Alphaproteobacteria > Sphingomonadales > Sphingomonadaceae > Rhizorhabdus > Rhizorhabdus montanisoli. Next base: position 106,745 of record NZ_VTOU01000002.1, read on the forward strand.
CGCGCTCAACCCGGTGCCGCCACCGCCCACGATGACCACGGGGAAGGACATTTCGAACGAGACGGGGTCGCGCTTGATCTGCGGCATGGAAGGTCGAATCCTCGCGGCGTTGGTTAAAGATAGGCCCAAGGTCGCGCCTGCCTGTCACGGTCGTGATAGGCGGCGATCTCGGCCTTGCGGATCAGGGTAAGGTCAATCGCGTCAAGCCCGCCGAGCAGCATGGTCTTGCCTTCGTCCTCGATCGTAAACGACCAGTTCCGACCCGATGGGGCGGTCACGGTCTGGTTCGGCAGGTCGACGGTCAGCATGCCGGGCGTCGCCTCCAGATCGGCAGCGATTTCCGTGGCATCGGCTTCGACCGGCACGATCCCGTTGCGCACGCAATTGCCCCGGAAGATCGGGTTGAACGAGGGCGCGATCACCACGCGGAAGCCATATTCGGCCAGCGCCCACGCCGCATGTTCGCGGCTTGATCCACAGCCGAAATTCTCCCCCGACAGCAGGATCGCTGCGTCGGCGAAATCGGGCCGGTTCAGGATGAAGTCGGGATTTGGAGCGCGCGATCCGATTGCGTTGTACCGCCAGCCGGCGAACAGGCCCGCCGCCAGCCCGGTCTTGCCCACCGACGTCATCTCCCGCGACGGAATAATCGCGTCGGTATCGATATTATTGCGTAGCAACGGCGCGGCGACCGCGCTGAGCCGATCGAATGGGGTCATGGCAGCGGATCCAGCATGCGGGGATCGGCGATGCGCCCCGCGATAGCGGATGCAGCAACGGTCTCAGGGGAGGCGAGGTGAGTGCGTGTGCCCGGCCCCTGCCGGCTCTCGAAATTCCGGTTGGTCGAACTGATCACGCGTTCCTGCGCGCCGAAGCTTTCGCCGCCTGCGAAGAAGCACATCGAACAGCCGGCTTCGCGCCATTCGAAACCCGCCGAGCGAAACACCACGTCGATCCCCTCGGCCTCTGCAGCGGCCTTCACCTGAGACGATCCCGGCACGCAAATCGCCTTGACCCCAGCGGCGACCTTCCGGCCGCGCAGTATATCGGCGGCGCGGCGCAGATCGGACAGGCGGCTGTTGGTGCACGATCCGATGAAAGCCGCGTCGATCGCGAGCCCTTGGACCATGGCTCCGGCCTCCAGCCCCATATAATCGAGTGCGCGCGCATGTGCCTCGGGCGCGTCGACTGCAGAAAGTTCACCCGCGCGCGGCACGGTCCGGTCGAGCGGCACCGCCTGTTGCGGGCTGGTGCCCCAACTGACCATCGGCGCGACATCGGCGGCGTCGACCTGCAGTTCGACATCGAACGTCGCATCCGGATCGCTTGTCATCGTCCGCCAGCTTGCAACCGCCGCATCCCATGCATCGCCTGCGGGCGCATAAGTCCGCCCCTTCAGATAGTCGAAGGTCTTGTCGTCGGCGGCGATGAAGGCGGAAAAGGCCGAGAATTCGGTCGCCATGTTGCACAGGGTAAGCCGCGCCTCGATGTCGAGCATCTCGACTGCTTCGCCCGCATATTCGACGACATGGCCCTTGGCCCCGGCCGAGCCAAAGCGCGCCAGCATGTGCAGCGCCAGATCCTTGGCGGTGATGCCGGTCCCAAGCGTTCCGGACACGGTGACGCGCATCGTCTTGGGCTTGCGGACGCGCAATGTGGTGGTCGCCAGCGCATGTTCGGCTTCCGTCGATCCGATCCCCCAGGCCAACGCACCCAGAGCCCCCTGGCTGCACGTGTGGCTGTCGGGGCAGACAAGCGTCAGGCCGGGCAGGACGATTCCCATTTCGGGCGAGATGACATGCACGATTCCTTGGCGCGGATCGCCCAGGTCGAACAACGAGATACCGGCGGCGAGCGCGGCCTCTCGGGTCGCGGTGATGAACTGGGTGCCGGTCGGCATCGTCGTGCGATCGGTGCGGCCGGGGAAGGTATCGACCACATGATCCATCGTAGCGAAGACCTGCGCGGGCATTGCGACGTCGCGGCCCTTTTCATGCAGGCCGTTGAGCGCGACCCCGCCGGTCCGTTCGTGCAGCAGGACACGGTCGATCGCGATCAACCCGGTCCCTTCGTCGAGATCGGTGATCAGGTGCGCCTGCCATATCTTTTCGAATGCGGTCTGGCCGGTCATCCGATGCGCGCGCTCGCCATCAGCCCGGCAGTTTCGTCCTCGTCGAAGCCGAGTTCGCGCAGCACGTCGCCCGTGTCGCGGCCAGGCGTCGGCAGATCGTGACGCAACCCGCCGCGCTGGTCGTTGAACGCGATCGGCAGCGCCGGCAGCTTGGCCGTCGATCCGTCGGCCATGGTGAGTGCCACCAGCCCGCCTTCATTAAGGTGCGGATCGTCGAACAACTCGTCCGGACGCACGATCGGCGCGAAGGGCAGGCCGGTTGCTTCCAGTTTCGCGACGATATCCTCGCGCGCCATGGCCGCGAACAGGCTGCGGATGCGCGGCAAGATCTGGTCGCGCGCCAGTACGCGCTGGTTGTTCAGGCGATAGTCTTCGTTGGCGCTGAAATCGCCCAGGTCGAAGGCCTCGCAGAAGGTCCGCCACTGTCCGTCGCTGACGACGCCGACAAACAATTGTTCGTCCTCGTGCTGCGTTTCGAACACGTCGTAGATCGCCCAGGCGGAGATGCGGACCGGCATTGGCTGCGCTGCATGGCCCGTCACTGCCTTCTGCGCCATATGCTGCCCGACCAGGAAGGCGGTCGTTTCGAACAGCGAGCATTTAACTTCGCAGCCCGTGCCCGTGCGGTGGCGCTGTTCGAGCGCGGAGAGGATGCCGATCACGCCGAACATGCCGCCGGTAATGTCGATCACCGACGATCCTGCGCGCAGGGGGCGGCCAGGCGGGCCTGTCATGTAGGCAAGACCGCCCATCATCTGCGTCACCTCGTCCAGCGCGGTGCGCTGTTCATAGGGGCCGGGCAGAAAACCCTTTGCCGAACAGTAGATGAGGCCGGGATTGGCTTGCGCCAGTTCGTCATATCCCAGGCCCAGCCGGGCGAGCGTGCCGGGACGGAAATTTTCGATCAGAATATCGGCCCCCTGCGCGAGCCGCTTTGCCGCCTCCAGACCGGTAGGGCTTTTGAGATCGAGGCAGATGCTGCGCTTGTTGCGGTTGAACATGGGAAAATAGCCCGCGCCCGATCCCAGCAATTCGCGGGTATGATCGCCGCCGATCGGTTCGACCTTGATCACGTCCGCTCCGAGATCTGCCAGGATCACGCCCGCCGAAGGGCCCATCACCATGTGCGTAAACTCAACGACCTTAATGCCAGCCAGCGGCTGTGCGGCTTCCGTCATTTTTTCTTTCCGATTCAATCCGTCCGTCGATTTGATATATATATATAACAAAACCCACAAGACCCCCGCTTGGCTGACGTCATAAGAAATATGAACAAGCACGAGGCGCGCTGCTGGCGATGCGGGGAACGCCCAGGCGGCTCGAAATTCCTATGTCTATCAGTTGCCGCGGGCAGAATTGCGTCCGGATGCCGCCTATTATTGGGAGGTCCGATCTCGGAAGGCTTGATGGAGTGCAACACTACCTTCGAAGAAAAGGCGCGCTCAATCGGCCACAAATGGTGTCCGATCCGTCATCACGCCCGCGATCTTTCACGCGGTACCACGATAGATGACAATTATCGGACGGCCCATGCGCGGATCTACATGCGCGATCTCTATCTCTACGCCTCAGCCATCTGGACTAGGCCGAGCCTCTGACTGCGACCTTTCCCTATCCCGAAAGTCGTCACTCGCTCGTATGCACAGGATTGGGAATCCATCGAATGCCCGCCATCGGTAGTTGTGTCGAAGGCATCGGACTTTTGCGCGTGACGCCTATCGTCTCCTCAGGTGGCGCCAGCCCACGACGAGGCCGCTGATCGATATGAACAGTCCGGCTCCCGACAGCAGCCACATTAGCGCGTCGCGTAACGGGCGCAGGATCAGGAGCCACGGCAGGTCGAAGCTGTGAAGTGCGCTGAACAGCCAGCGGTAGCTGCGCGATCCCGATCCCGATCGGTTGAGTAGTTCGCCGGTTGCCGGATCGATGTGGAGCCAGCTTTGGGCCGGATCGTCGAAGGTGAAGCGCCAGACCGGCAGCGGGCGTTCGTCGCTGCGCGGATCGCCGGTGCTGAACCAGTAGAGGTCGTAGCGGTCGAGCCGTTCGAACCCGGTCAGTCGCGCGCCCGGCAGCGCCGATGCCGCGAGCCTCTGAATATCCGCGCGGGCGGGCTTGAAGGCGCGCGCGGTTGCGCCGTCGAGCAGATGCTTGTGCACTGGCCCGCCATGCGTGGTCATCACCGGCCGGCCACCGAGCCAGGTGAAGCGTACCTCATGGGCGCCGGCCGCAGTGCGGGCGAGCGTCGTCAGGTCGGTGCGGGCAAATTCGGGCTTCTTGCTCGCGTAGCGATCGGCGATCGCCTTGCCGCCCTCGTCGCGCAGGCCGCCCCACGGGCTCATCGAAATCCAGCCGCTGAACACCCAGGTGACGAGGAAGAGGCCACCGACAAGGCCGATGATGTGGTGCCACTTCATCCAGCCGACATAGGGGCTGACCGATCCGGACCTGTAGCGCCGGGCAATCCGCACGCGCAGGATGCCGATCCAGATGCCGGCGATGGCGCCCAACATGCCGATGCCCGATGTCCACAGCACCGTCTGCCGCCACGGCTCCTGATAGACGCGGAGCGCCTCGAAATAGATCCAGTGCGGCACAGCGCCCAGCCAGTTCCAGAAGCGTTCGTGCGCGGTCGTGTTCTGCACGATCTCCCCGGTTTTGCGGGAAACGTAGATGTCGGTACCCACATCGTCGGCCATGCGGATGCGCCAGAAGGGAGCGATCCGCGCATAAGCGCGGGTGACGACCCACTGATCGTGATCGACCGGGACGATCGACTTTGCGGGCGCGTGGACGAAGGCGCTGGCGATCGCCTGCGCCCGCGTGGCATCGACGCCGGTGATCTCGCGCCCCGTCGTGGCGGAAACGGCGCGGCGGCCATCTTCCAGGACGAAGCGATAGACGGGTTCGCCGCCCGTCATCTCCAGCCGCATTTCGGAAGGAAAGTCCTTCGGCCGGATCGATGCAAGTGCGTCGGCGGGGCTGGTGCGGACCTTTGCCCATTTGATCGGCGGAAGCCCCGCAACCCGCTCCGGCCCACGGAAGGACGGGAAGGGGACGTACATCATCACCACGCCCGACACGAACCAGATCGCGAAGAGGATGCACAGGGCGATGCCGGTCCAGCGGTGGCTCAGATAGAGCCACCGCCTTCCGGTGCGCAGCGCGCTTCTAGAAAGCGACATTGATCGACGCCTCTACCGCGCGCGGATCGCCCAGCACCCACTGCGACGCGCCATAGGTCGCGCGGACATAGGTTTCGTCGAAGATGTTGCGGACGCGCAGGCCGGCGCTCGCCTTTTCGGTGAACTGCCAGCGCACGCCGAAATCGGTGAGCGTGTAGGACGGGATGACCAGCGTGTTGGCTGCATCCTGGAACCGTTTGCCGACATAGGAGAAGCCGCCGTCGGCGACCCAGCCATCTGCGAACTCCCAACTCAGGAAAGCATTGGCGGTCTTCGCCGCAATGTTGCTCGGGCGGTTGCCCGCGCGCTGGAAGCGGACGCCGCCGACCGATTCCGAGAAATCGTCGTAGCGTGCCTTGAGCACCGATCCGTTGAGCGTGATGCCGATGCGATCGACCGGCTTCAGGAACAGCGACGCTTCCAGCCCCTTCGACGATTGCTGGCCCACCTGAACCTGGATCGTCGGGATCAGCGGGTCGGACGTCAGCAGCCGCCGTTTGACGATGTCATAGGCGGCGAAGGTCCATTCGCCGCGCCCGCCCCAGAAGACGTGCTTGACGCCGGCTTCCCACTGGCGACCCGTCGACAGATCGAACGCGCTCTGGGCGAGGCTGGTCGAAACGAGCGCGCCGACCGGATCGGCGGCCGTCGCATATTGCGCGTAGATCGAGAGGGTGGGGATCGGATTATAGACCCCGCCCAGCCGCCAGGTGACGGCGTCGGGCGTCGCGGTGAAGTTGTTCGCGGCGTTCACATAGTCGTTCTTGCGGATGCGCGGGCGATCGTAACGCAGCCCGCCGACGAACGAGACCTGATCGCTCAGCACCAGCCGATCCTCGGCGAAGACCGAATATTGGTGGATCGTGTTCTTGTAGCGCGGCTTGGTCGCCGCAGCACCGGTCTGATCGATGAACAGGCCGGTGTCGGTGGCGAACAGATCGACCAGCCGGGTCGCGTTATTCCCCGAATTGCTGATGTTCTTATAGGTGATCCGGTTCACGTCGAAGCCCACGACCATGTGGTTTTCCAGGCCCAGGATCGTGCCGCTGACATTGGCGGTGGTGCGGTTCCCGGTCTGCCGCTGGACATGGTAGAGTTCGAGGAAGCTCGACTGGCGGATCTTGGCCGGCGCGGTCGCGGTGGCGGCGACGTAGGTCTCGTTCTCGCTATTGTGCCAATATTTGTTGGCCCACAGATGGTAGAAGGTGCTGCGGATGCTGAAGCTGTCCGACGGCGACCATTCGATCTTCCCCTGGCTCCAATTGTCGCGGAAGCGCAGGCGGGCGTCGGTGACGTTGTAATTGTTCTTGCGCAGCGACTTGTCGAGCTTGCCGCCGACCAGCGGCACGCCGAACCAGGTGCGCGGCAATTGCCGGCTGAAATCGTGCGAGAGCGTGATGCTCAGATCCTCGGCAGGCTTGAGCTTGATCGCGCCCGACAGCGATGTCGCGCTGGAATTGCCGCGCTTCATCCAGCCGTCGGATTCGCGATAGGCGCCGTCGATACGGAAGCCGATCATGTCGTTGATCGGCCCGCCTGCGCCGGCGGCGATATTGTAGCTTTCGAACGATCCGACGATCGCGCGGCCGCTGGCCTCCAGCGTGTCGCCCGGCTGCTTGCGCACGACGTTCACCGCGCCGCCGATGGCGCCTTCGCCATAGAGGACGGAGGCGGGACCGCGCAGGATCTCGACCCGCTCGGCCATCCACGGATCGGCGGGGAAGGTGAGCGTGTTGTTGTACATGCGCATGCCGTCATAGAGCTGCATCACCGAATTCTGGCCGACGAAGCCGCGCGCGGCGAGCGAGAAGCCGAACACGCCCGATGCGTTGACGATGCCGGTCGCGCGCGCGGCGGCATCCTGGATCGTCAGGTCGCCGCGCAGGCGGATCGCATCGCCATCGAGCGTCTCGACGCTGGCGGGCGTCTGCAGCGCGGTGATGCCGAGACGGCTGGCACCCTCGGTCTTCTGGTTGAGCCGCAGCGAATCCACCGCGGTCACGATGATCGTGCTGCTATCCTCGGCTTCGGTGGCTGCCGCATCTTCGGCATGCGCGGGCGATGCGAAGGCGGTGAGCGCGGTGGCAGTGAACAACAGTGCGCGGATGTGCGCGGGCTTGGTGGAATAGGTCATCAATTCGGTCCCCGGCGTCAAAGCGACAAGGCGGGGGTCTGGCCGTTCGCGAACGGTCGGCAACGCGCGGCGGGCGGACGCCAAAGGCGACCGACGCACGTCTCCGATACGGCCCCCGCCGCTCGTTCGTCGCTCAGACGGAAGAACCGTGCCGCAGCCATCCCCTGGGCCAAGGCAAGAGCGACCAGACGCCGGCAGGTCTCCTGGCTCGCGGGTCGTCGCTCGATGCACGGCCTTCCCAGACCTGGCGGTCCAGTGGCTGGCGGATGGAAGGCCCGTCCGCGCATGTGCATCGCGCTCACCGCTTACAGTTGCAGGGACAGCCTCGGATTCAGGCGACATCAGCCGCCTTCACCGCGTTCCCATTTTAATCCCCTCTCGGGGAACCGGCGCGATCAATGCTCTCGGGATTGAATGTTCGCCCCCTCGAACGAGGCGGCTGATAAGCAGAAAGATACCGCTTCGCAAGTGCAACAAATAGACGCTCTCATTAGAGCGGACGGATCGCCTGTAATCGCCACAGCCGATTGTAGTACAGATCGATCCGCGTCAGCGGTGCGCAATCGATACGCAATGCGGCTTCGGCGGATAGGCCGATCGCGGCGGCTATTGCCGCGCGCATGACCATCGGATGGCTGATCGCGAGTGTCGCTTCGGTTCCGGCGCCGACGTTGTCCAGCCACGGCGTCATGCGCGCGACGAGATCACCGAATCGCTCGCCCCCCGGCGCGGCGCGGGTCGGATCCGCGATCCATGCGGTCAGCCCGTCCGGATCGCTTGCGTGGATCGCTGCGAAGCTGCGCCCGCTCCAGTCGCCATGATCGATGTCGCGCAGCGCCGCATCTTCGGCACCGGACAGGCCGGCCATCTCCATCGTCTGACGCGCCGCGCGGGCAGGGCTGCACAGGATCACGCCAGCGTTGGGAAGGTCGAGAGCCGCGACCTTGCGCTCGCCGCCCTCATCCACCGACTCGTCGGGCGCTGGAAAGCCGCCTTCGCGCATCGATCGTGTGGCGGCGTGGCACAATAATGTCAGTCGCACGTCCACTTGGCCTTTCAGGATCGTTGACGTTTCGCCCCGTTCCGGCCAAATCGTGCGGACAGGTTCGAAGAAGAAGAAGCCGGTGCAAATCCGGCGCGGTCGCGCCACTGTTATCGCCAGCCTTCGCAAGCTGTCGAGAGCCAGACCTTCGAGAACCATCTTGTTCGCGGGACGCGCAATCCCGAAGGAGACTGACGATGGCCGCTGCTGCTGTGTTCGCCGATGACGCTTTCATTCCGCTGTCGGACAGCGGCGCGATCCCGCTGCGCGATATCGTGCCCTGGGCGATCTTCGGCCTGCTCCTTGCGATGATCGCGCTCTATTTCGTCAGCACCGAACAGGGCGCCTATGCCTTCTTCGACGGCATGTACGTGCACGAATTTGTCCACGACGGGCGTCACCTTCTCGGCTTCCCCTGCCACTAAGGCAGGCTATCCGATGACTCGGGATCTTCTGATCCGCGGCATGATCGCGGGGATCGTCGCTGCGTTCATCGTGACGATGTTCGCGCGGCTGGTCGCAGAACCGCAGGTCGATCTGGCGATCGCGTTCGAAGCCTCGCGCGATCAGGCCGCACACCGCCATGCGGGCCACGCGATGGCGATGCCCGCCGCGCCCGAACCCGAACTGGTAAGCCGCGATACCCAGAAGGGCGTCGGCCTGCTGACCGCGACGGCGCTCTATGGCGCAGCGGTGGGCGGCATCTTCTCGCTCGTCTTCGCGGTGATCTATGGTCGCGTCGGCACGCTCGGGCCGCGATCCTTGTCGTTGCTGATGGCGATCGGCGCGTTCATCGCGATCGCGCTGGTGCCGGCGATCAAATATCCCGCAACGCCGCCGGCCGTCGGGCAGCATGAGACGGTGGTGTTCCGCACGCTCACCTATTTCGCGATGATCGCGCTTTCGGTCGTCGCGATGGTGCTCGCGATCAAGGTCGGCCGCGCCTTTGCGAACAAGGCGGGCCCCTTCAACGCGATGCTGATCGCCGCCGGCGCTTATGTCGCGATCGTCATCGCGGTGCAGTTCGCTTTGCCGGCGATCAACGAAGTGCCCGCCGACTTCCCCGCCGTGGTCCTCTGGCGCTTCCGCATCGCCTCGCTCGGCGTCCAGGCGATTCTGTGGGTGGTGATCGGGATCGGCTTCGGCGCGACGGCCGATCGCGTGCTGCGCAAGCGATTGAGCAGCCGCTAGAGGAAGCAAAGCGCCCCAATTTCGGCCATTTACCGAGCTAGTGACACACTCTGAAAGCGGCCGCTTTCAAGTTGTGCCTCTGGCGCTCACATAAAATTCCATTTGTTCTGCCGACGGCCAATCACGGCCGTGGAGAAGGGTCATAGCTTCTATCTCGAGGAAATGCTCGCTGAGGGTGATCCGGTGAGGCTTGCCGAACTGGAGGCGCTGCGCGACGCGAGGGATTGAGCGGTTTGGGAAATCCCCCGCACCAACCATCCCTTCGAAACCGAACCAGGTTCGGGAACGCGATCCTCGCTCGGACGTATCAGCGTCGTGCCCGAAACGATCCCACCCGCCCTCTCCCCGCGTCGACGCATCCGGATCGTGATCGCCAGTCTGGCGGCGGCGGTCGCGGTGTTGCTGATCGCGCTCGCTGCTTTTCCCTGGGGCCTGCTGCGCGGGCCCGCGGAGCGCGCTTTGTCGCGCCATTACGGACAGCCAGCGCGGATCGCGGTGCTCGATCGGGTGGACCGATTCGGCTTTCATCCGATCGTCGAGGCGCGTGGCGTGCGACTGCCGCAGGCGCGCTGGGCGGGGGCGGGCGAGCTCGCGCGGATCGATCGGGTCCGGGCGCGCTTTTCGGTGTGGGCAATGCTGACCGGACGCTTCGAGCCGGTCGATGCGACGATCGAGGGTGGCCGCATCGGCTTTGCCCGCGCGGCGGACGGGCGAGTCAACTGGCGTGATGGGCCGAAGCCGGCCTCGTCCGACCGGCGCGGAGAGCGGCCCATGCTGGAGCAGATCCGTCTCAACGATGTCCGCATCACATATAAAGATGCCAAGCGCGATCGCGACTTCGATGTCGTCCTGAACGCCGGTTCGGCGGGGTTGCGTCTGTCGGGCACCGGCCATGTGAAACGCAACCCCGTCACCCTGACCGCGACGGGCGCGCCGATCGTTGCCGGTCGGCCATGGCCCTTCCGCGCCGCGATCGACGGACCTGCGGTCGCAATAAGCTTCGTCGGCCGGATGGATGGCCCGCTCGACATCAACCACCTGACCGCGAAGGCGACGGCGCGGGCCGACGATCTGGCGCTGGTCGACGCGATCATCGAGGCGGGGCTGATGGGCACGCAGCCCGTGCGCCTGTCCGCGCAGGTGCGGCGCGACCGGCCCGACTGGCGGATCAGCGGGCTGAGTGGCACGATCGGTCGATCCGACGTCGCGGGTGATGCGACGATCGTGAAGCGCGACGGGCGCACGCGGATCGACGGGCGGATCACGTCGCGGCGCTTCGCGTTCGACGACATCGCGTCGGACGCGGGGCTGGCCAAGGCGGCGGCGAAGCGGGCGCGCTTCGGGTTGCGGCTGATCCCCGACACCGCGATCGACCTGGACAATGTGCGGCGCACCGACGGGCGGCTGTCCGTGAAGGTCGATCGGCTGATGTGGCCGGGGCCGTCGCCGATCCGCAGCCTGGATGCCGTGATCATGGTCGATCGCAGCCGGCTGGAGATCGCGCCGCTGCGCATGGGGCTGACCCACGGGACGATGGCCGGGCGCATCACGGTCGACCAGCGGGGCGGGCGACCGCCGGAGCTGAAGGTGGTGCTCGACATCGATCGCGCGAGCTTCGCGGACTTCCTGCCCGGCACGATCGACGGACCGTTGACCGGCCGCGCGCGCGTGACCGGACGGGGGCTGACGGTGCGCGAGGCGATCGGGCGCGGCGATGGCGCCGTGGCACTGGTGGTGCGCGAAGGGACGATCGGGGCACGGACGGCGTCGCTGCTGGGGCAGGATGTCGGGCGCGGGCTGACGACGGACAAGGACAAGCAGACCGGCCTGCGCTGCATGGTCGCGCGGCTCGACATCCGTGGCGGGACGGCGCGGGCGAATCCGGTCCTGATCGACAGCCACCGCGCGCTGACCCGCGCGAGGGGGACCATCGACCTGAAGACCGAACGCCTGGCCTTCGCGGTCAACGGCGCGCCCAAGGGCGACAGCCTGTTGCGGCTGCAGGGGACGATCGGCGCGCGGGGGACGATCAAGCGACCGGCGATCGAGCTGCCCGAAAAGGCGAAGTCGGTCGGCGGGATCCTGGCCATGATCGGTGACGCGATCGCCGACAAGCAGGAGCCAGCGGCCACCGATGCCGATTGCGCCGGGGCCGCGAATCGGGCGCTGGGCGTCCACTAGATCACTTTGGCGCTCGTTTCGTCGTTGGCCGCGGGCGATTCGTCCGAATCACTGAACCCCTTTCATCGATGCCGCGGTTGACTGTGCATGAGGTACGATCAGCTTATGCTCCGCCCCGGCCTGACCGCGATTGCCGCTGTCCTGGCCCTGTCTTCCACCGCCGCGCTCGCCCAGAGCGCCGACGCGCCGATGGTCGCGCCGCCGCCCGTGGCAGCGCCTGCCCCTGCGCCGACGCCGACCGTTTCGGCCGCGCCGGCGACCAGCCCCGCCCCGGCCGGTGGCGTCGTGACCGCGCCGATCATCGGCACGGCCAGCGCGTCGACGGCTACCCCCGCACCGGCGGTGACCCCGCCGGCCGCCCAGCCGGCGCCGGCTCCTGCAGTCACGAGCAGCGTGGCTGACGAGCCGGCCCCGGCCCAGGCGCGCCGCACAGTGACGCAGCGGACCGAGACGCGCACCGCCGCGCCGGTCGCGGCCGCCCCGGTCCAGGCCGCCCCCGTGACGCCGGCTGCCACGCCGACGCCCGAGGTTTCGCCCGCCCCGGTCGCGCCGGCCCCGATCGCCCGCGCGACCCCGGCACCCGCGCCGGCCCCGACCCAGACGACCACGGTCGACATGGATGAGGCACTGCCGATCGCAGGGGGCGCGGCACTTGCGCTGATCCTGTTCGGCGGTGGCGCCTATGCCTTCAGCCGTCGCCGTCGCGACGACGAGGAGGTCGTCTATGCGGACACGACGATGGTCGCCCCTGCGCCCGCCGCCACCGCGACCCCGGCCTTCGCCGCGCCGCTGATGATGGGCGACACGCAGTCGGGCGCCCGTGCCGTCGCCACCGCGCCGACCGGTGCGACGACGACGCTGCCGAGTGGCTTCGACATCTCGCGCTTCGGCCGCCACACGCAGGCCGCATATCGCGGGCCGACGCCGGAGAATCCGTCGCTTTCGCTGCGCAAGCGGCTCAAGGTCGCCAGCTTCTATGACGGCCGCGAGCGGATGGCCCGCGAGGGCAAGCCGGTCGAGACGTTCGCACCGTCGGCGCCGATCCCGGCCGCAGCCGCCGAACGCCGCCCGGCCACGACGGATCACATCACAGTCCGATCGCCCAGCCGCCCGCGCACCGGATTCCGCCCGGTGTATCAGGGCTGATTTGGCAGGCCTAAACCCTTAACCGCCTGACCCGAGAGGGTCGTACCGGCGCCGTCGTCTCCCCACCGGAGGCGGCGGCGTTCGGCTGTCTGGAAGTTGTCAAAGTTGTCACTACGTCCGCGCCGGAATCGCTTCCGCGGCGATCAGGGCGAGTCCCCGCCGAGCAGGCGGACGCGCGGACGCGAAGATGCGGGCGTATAGCATTCGGACGGGACGGGCGGCGGCGGCGCCCACGGTTCGTAAAGCGGCTGCGAAGCCGGTTCGGCGTCGTCGCGATGCTCGTCGGGGCTGACATCGTCTTCATCCCACAATTCGGCGTCGGCTTTCGCCCGGGCGGCCTGAAGTTCGGCGAATGCGCGCTGGCTCTCCGCAAAGGAGCTATTGCTTGCCTCCGCATCCCGCCGCCATTGCTCGGCGATCTGCGCCTGGACCTCCTCCTCGGTGGGGAAGCTGGGTTCGATGCCGTTTAGGGGCGTAAGATCCTCCGGGCTTTCGCCATCGGCCATCGCATAGGCCGCCTCCATCGCGCGATCGGTGGCGATGTTGAGCATGACCGCGGCGGCATCGGGCGGGCGCTGCGCCGTCAATTTGTCGATGAATCGGCCGTATCGGGTGGGATCGCGATAGCGCAGGATGAACTGGGCCAGGCGCTCGTCATAATGGATCCGCTCGCCCACCTGTTCGCCCTTGTAGAAGATCGGGCGGGAAACGCCCTTGATCGCGCGGCTGAACACTGCATCGGACAGGCGGCGCACCGCATAATCGAGTGCGGCCTCCCACGCCTGGCGAAAGCTGACCGCGTCGATCCGGCGGCGCAGTGCGTAAGCGGCGGTGGCGGATATGCCGACCCGCTGACACGCCTCCTCCACGCAGCCGCATTCGGCCAGCGCCTCGATAAAACCCTGTTGCCGTTCGGGCGTGAAGCCGTCGCTGCGCGCGCGCAGCGCGACAGGGGTGAAGGATCGGAATCCCGGCCGCGTCGCCTTCGCAGCGGCGGGGGGATGCTTGTGCGCCTTGGCCCGGCGCGGGGGGTTGCGTCGCTTCTTCATGGATCAGGATGGATCAGAAAAGCGCCGTGTAGGACAGCGATTTCGGACGGCGGCGGCTGTGGCAGGTGGCGGGCAGGGATAGGCCCATTTTGGAGCCACTTCGGATTGTTTGCGGGCCCGCTTTGCCCGACCGTGCGCACCAACAGACGGGGGCGTCATGGGTTCGGACAGGCAGGGCAGGAACAGGGCGGGGGCGCATGGCTGAACCGCCCTTCACCGCCGAACAGGAGGCGCGCATCCGCGCGATCATCGAAGAGGCGCGGCGCGACGAATGGGCCGACGCCTATGTCGTGCCCGACGATCTGGCCGCGATCCGCGATCTGCCGGCTTATCCGCCGGAGACGGGCTGGGCCGGGGTTATGCGGCTGGTCGTCGCGGTGATCGCGATTGGCGGGGTGGCGATCGTGGGAGCGCGGGCGATGGGGTTTTAGGCAGAGGCAGCGTTCACGATGAGCCGCAGTCGCAAGACATCACCTTATGTTGGCCACACGACGGCGGCGACCGATAAGCCGTTCAAGGCGCAGTCGTCCCGGCGCGAGCGACGGCTGGTGGCCGCGCGACTGGGTTCGACGCTCGATGGCGATGCGTTGCCGGTGAAGCGCTGGGCGCTGACCGATCCGAGCGAGTCGATGAAGGACGGCAAGCAGCGGATCGACGATCCGGATTCGCGGTGGCTGCGGAAATAAGGATGGCGCGGATCAAGGTGGTGATGTCCGCAAAGTTGGATCACCCCTTGGTCCCCTCCCTGCAGGCAGGGAGGGAGGGGAGGTATTTTCTGAATGTCGATCCCGCTTGGGGAAGGGCTTGAATCGGCCTCAGCGGGCGAACTCGATCAGATCCCACAGATTGCCGTAGAGATCTTCGAACACCGCGACCGTGCCGTAGTCGTGCGTGGCGGGTTCGCGGACGAAGCGGACACCTTTGGCGGTGAAGGCGGCATGATCGCGGGCGAAATCGTCGGTCGCGAGAAACAGAAAGACGCGC
Source organism: Sphingomonas montanisoli (assembly GCF_008274695.1). GTDB lineage: Bacteria > Pseudomonadota > Alphaproteobacteria > Sphingomonadales > Sphingomonadaceae > Rhizorhabdus > Rhizorhabdus montanisoli. Next base: position 121,785 of record NZ_VTOU01000002.1, read on the forward strand.
CCGCCCGCCTGATCGCCGACGGAAGCCGCCTGTTCGGGCGTGGCGGCGCGGGCGAGGAGAATATTGGTAGCGTTCTCGGGCGCGCCCGGCGGGCGGATCGTGACCCACCTCTTGTCCTGCTCGGGCTGATAGGTGTCCTCGACCAGCGTGAAACCGAGAGTGCCGACATAGAAAGCGAGCGCCTCGTCATAGTCGCGGACGATCAGGGCGATGTGGGCGAGATGGGGCATTGAACACGTATAAATGGTGAGTCAGGATAAAACGAGGCGAGCCAGTGTTCGCCAAGTGTACCATGATATAGAAGGTTGTTTAGCTGAGTTGTTCATCGTACGTTCTCTTTAAAGGAGGCGATTCGCGATGGAAGAGGTTTCTACGATCGAGCAGGCTGTAGATCAGGTTTCCGATAAGCTGGAAGCCCCCATTACCGGTTCATCAGAGGCCAGTACTAAGGCGAAGAACGCTGCGAGACCTAGCTCCAAGAGCGGAACAAATAAGGCTGGAAGTGCATCTAAGGCTGGTGCAGCCAAGGCAATTCCTGCGAGCAAGAAGGATATCGCCTCGAAGCCTAGTAAACCTGCGGCAGCACCTTGGACGTTCCCGAAAACCACTCTCGAAGAGGCGATAAAGATCGCACGGGCGATTGAGGAGCAAAATGCGGGTAACCCAATGAAGCCCGATATGCTCGCTAAGGCTGTTGGATATAACTCGGTAGCCGATTGGCGATTTCTGGACCTTTTACGAGCGGCAAATCAGTACGGCTTAGTCACCGGGAGTGGAAAAATATCGCCGGTTGGGCTGACTCAAATCGGTCAAGACGTTGTTGCTCCGAGTGCGCCAACTGCGCGGCCGAAGGCCCTCATGGCTGCGTTTCGCTCGGTCGAAGATTTTCAGAAAGTAGAAGATTTCTATAATGGTAAGAAGCTACCAGAAGATGAGTTCTTCGAAAACAATCTATACCGAGAATTCGGCATCCCTCGTGAACGAGTTAAATCGTTCATCGAGACATTTACTAGTAACTTAAATTACTTACATGCTTTCCGCCCCGATCGCTCGGGAACCGGACCGGTAGTGACGACGGAATTCCGTCAGAGAGAACCCGACGTGTCCGGGATAGATGATGGAGGAACAGGTCGTCAATTTTTAGACACTTGCTTTGTAATGATGCCATTTGGACAATGGATGGATGCTTATTACCGAGAAATTTTTGTTCCAGCTATTCGTGAAGCTGGTTTAGAGCCAATCAGAGCTGATGAGTTATTCTCCACAGGATCCGTTATCGAGCAAATCTGGGAGCAAATATCGCGAGCCAAAGTGCTCTTGGCGGATTTAACCGGGAAGAATGCAAACGTATTTTACGAGCTGGGTTTAGCTCACGCTGCCAATAAACCAGTAGTTTTCACCACAGGAGATTTGGAAGATGTTCCTTTCGATCTTCGTCATCTCCGCGTTGCTGTTTATGATATCCGTGATCCAGCATGGGGTGAGAAACTACGAAATACGCTGTCTGTTTATCTAAAGGCAGCCAAAGCGGATCCCGGAAAATCGGTACCCCAGCCATTTAGGAAGCAAATGGCCGTAGCTGAATAGGCGTCATTCCTCCCGCAGCGCTATTCCTAGAGCCGAAATTTCAGCGGAGAGATTGGACACCTCACCTTCCAAACCCTCTCCATTTATCATGCTATAGGTGCCGGCTTGGACCGCTGCAGCAGCTTGGATAAACGATCCGACGAGAGCCGGATTGGATGCGGAAAAGCCTGGGCCAAATTCGTGGTCAATTTTGTTAATCGCGCTGTTTAGAAATTGACCTACGATATAGGAGCTGTCGCTTGCGAGTTGCTCCCATGTAGCAGAGATTTCATATCTACTTGCCCTAGCCATCTTGGTTCTCCCGTAATATTTTTACCTTACTCCGCCGCTGGCAGGTAAATCTCCCCGCCCTTCTCGCGGAATTTCTCGCTCATCTCGGCCATGCCGGCTTCGGCGTCCAGATCGAAGCCCCCTCCACCATGCTGCGCATGGTCCCCCTCCCCGTGCCGGGGAGGATTGGCGGCGAGGAAGCTATCGGCGGTCTGGTTCTGCTTGGCCGCGAAATCGCGCACCTCTTGCGTGATCTTCATCGAGCAGAATTTGGGGCCGCACATCGAGCAGAAGTGGGCGGTCTTGGCGCCTTCGGCCGGGAGCGTCTGGTCGTGATATTGCTCGGCCGTGTCGGGATCGAGCGAGAGGTTGAACTGGTCGCGCCAGCGGAATTCGAAGCGGGCGCGGCTGAGCGCGTCGTCGCGCAGCTTCGCGGCGGGGTGGCCCTTGGCGAGATCGGCGGCGTGGGCGGCGAGCTTGTAGGTGACGACGCCGACCTTCACGTCATCCCGATCGGGCAGGCCCAGATGCTCCTTGGGCGTGACGTAGCAGAGCATGGCGGTGCCGAACCAGCCGATCATTGCAGCACCAATCGCCGAGGTGATGTGATCGTAACCCGGCGCGATATCGGTGGTGAGCGGCCCGAGCGTGTAGAAGGGGGCTTCGCCGCACGCCTCCAGCTGCTTGTCCATGTTCGCCTTGATCTTGTGCATCGGCACATGGCCGGGGCCTTCGATCATCACCTGAACGTCATGCTTCCACGCGATCTGGGTGAGTTCGCCCAGGGTGGCGAGTTCGGCGAACTGGGCTTCGTCATTGGCGTCGGCGATCGAACCGGGGCGCAGGCCGTCGCCCAGCGAGAAGGCGACGTCATACGCCTTCATGATCTCGCAGATTTCCTCGAAATTCTCGTAGAGGAAGCTCTCCTTGTGGTGGCTCAGGCACCATTTCGCCATGATCGATCCGCCGCGCGAGACGATGCCGGTGACGCGCTTCGCCGACATCGGGATGAAGGGCAAACGAACACCGGCATGGATCGTGAAATAATCGACGCCCTGTTCGGCCTGCTCGATCAGCGTGTCGCGGAAGATTTCCCACGTCAGATCCTCGGCGACGCCGTTCACCTTCTCCAGCGCCTGATAGATCGGGACGGTGCCGATCGGCACGGGCGAGTTGCGCAGGATCCATTCGCGGGTGTCGTGGATGTTGCGGCCGGTCGACAGGTCCATCACCGTGTCGGCGCCCCAGCGGATCGACCAGACCATCTTGTCGACTTCGGACGCGACATCGCTGGCGACCGCCGAATTGCCGATGTTCGCGTTGATCTTGACCAGGAAGTTGCGGCCGATCGCCATCGGCTCGGATTCGGGGTGGTTGATGTTGCTGGGGATGATCGCGCGGCCGCGGGCGACCTCGTCCCGCACGAATTCGGCGGTGACATAATCGGGGATCGACGCGCCGAAATCCTGCCCGTCGCGGACGAGCTGTTCCTTCAGCGCGGCGCGGCCGATATTCTCGCGGATCGCGACATATTCCATCTCGGGCGTGATGATGCCGCGGCGGGCATAGTGCATCTGGCTGACATTCTGTCCCGCCTTGGCGCGCAGCGGGCGGGTGACGACGTTGGGGAACGGCTTCACGCCCGCCGAACGATCCGGGCCCTTCAGGCCGTTATCCTCGGGCTTGATCGCGCGGCCCTGATACTCCTCCACATCGCCGCGGCCGATGATCCACTCGCGGCGCAGCGGGGCGAGGCCGGCGGAAATGTCGATGCGCGCCTTGGGATCGGTATAGGGGCCGGAGCAGTCATAGACGCGGACCGGGGGTTCGTTCGCGGACGGCTCCAGCGCGATCTCGCGCATCGCGACGCGGATGCCGCCTGGGCCCTCGACGTGGATCTTGCGGCTGCCGCGGATCGGGCCGGTGGTCACGCCGATTTCGGTAGGGGTGGGGACGTCGGCCATCGCAATCATTCCTTCGCATGATCGAAGAAAGAAGGATTGCGCGTGTGTGACGCCGTCCGCTTCCTCCGCCGGCTTCACCCGGATCAGGTTCTACGGGTCGTGCGGAACGCCGCACCTCTCAGCCGCCTACACGGCCCCCCGGGGATGAACCGAGCTTATGGGATGCGGGGCGGCGTGTCCACCGGCGCGGAATTGTAAAATCTTGTAACGCCTGCGTAACCTTTGTCGCAGGCGGCCGTGCGGGGTGGTGCATTGCAGCGAGGCGGTTATAGTCGGCCGCATGGCGACTGCCCCGACCTATGACCTGATCATCATCGGGGGCGGGCTATCCGGTGGATTGCTCGCGCTCGCATGCCAGCGCGCGCACCCCGAACGGCGCATCCTGATGATCGAGGGGCGCCCCGCGCTGGGCGGCAACCACCTCTGGTCGTTCCTCGACACCGATATCGACGCGGGCGATCGGCCGCTGCTCGAACCGCTCATCTCCTACGGATGGCGGCAGGCGCACGTCATCTTCCCCGCCTATCAGCGCATGATCGGATCGCAGCTGTACGGCGTGCGATCGGATCGGTTCGACGCGGTGCTGCGCGACACGCTGCCGCCCGAATCGATCATGACCGGCAAGACCGTGATCGATGCCGGCCCGACCTGGGTCGAAATGGAAAGCGGCACGCGGATCGAGGCGAAGGGCGTGGTCGACGCGCGCGGCGGCGCGGACCTGACCCTGCTCGATCCGGGCTGGCGCAAGTTCGTCGGCTACGAACTGCAGCTTGCGGGCCCGCACAGCGTGCGTCACGCGCGGATCATCGACGCAGGCGTCGAAGTGCAGGAGGAGGGGCTGAGTTACTGCACGCTCCTGCCGATCGAGAAGGACACGTTGTTCATCGAAGAGGTGCGCTACGGCCGCGATCCGACGCTGAACGTGCCGGGCTATGCCAAGCGCATCTTCAATCTGGCGGCGCGCTTCGGCTGGAAGATTTTGGACAGCGCGCGCGGACAGGCCGGGGTCATCCCGATCACGACCGGGGGCGATTTCGAGGCGTATTGGAATTCGGGCGGGCCGGGGGTGGCGAAGGTGGGCGTGCGCGCGGCCCTGTTTCACCCCGTCACCGGCGCCTCGCTGCCCGATGCGGCGCGGACGGCGCGGATGATCGCGGAGATGCGCGACTGGTCGGGCGAGGCGCTGCACCGCACGCTCCACGCGCATGCCGCCAAGATCTGGGGCCGGCGCGATTATTATCGCCGCTTCGCCCGCGCGCTGCTCGACGAAAATGCGCTGGCCGAACAATATAAGCCGCTCGAAGTGCTCTATACCAAGGAGCCGGCCACGATCGCGCGCTTCCACAATATGCGGCTGACAATGATGGACCGGATCGCGCTGAGCCTGGGCGACGGCCCGATGCCGCTGTCGGCGGCGCTGAAGGGGTAGCAACATGAAGCGGCTGTGCGTGTTCTGCGGATCGAGTCCCGGCAACGACCCCGCTTATGCCGATGCGGCGCGCGCACTGGGGCGGGCGATCGCGGAGGCGGGCATGGGCCTCGTCTATGGCGGCGGGCGCGTGGGGCTGATGGGAATCGTCGCCGACGCCGCGATGGCGGCGGGCGCCGAGGCGATCGGCGTGATCCCGCAGGGGCTGTTCGACAAGGAGGTCGGCCACAAGGGGCTGACCGAGCTGCGCGTGGTGGATTCGATGCACACGCGCAAGGCGATGATGGCCGATCTGTCGGACGGCTTCGTGGCGCTGCCCGGCGGGATCGGGACGCTGGAGGAATTGTTCGAAATCTGGACCTGGGGGCAGCTGGGCGACCACGCCAAGCCCTTCGCGCTGCTGAACGTCGGCGGCTTCTACGATCCCTTGGCCGTCTTCCTCGATCGGCTGGTGGAGACGGGTTTCGTCAAGGCCGAGCATCGCGGGATGCTGGTCACGGGCGACGAACCGACCGCGCTGATCGCTGCGATGCGCGCTTACGAGCCGCCGGCGCTGGGGAAGTGGATCGAGAAGCTGGAGCGGTGATGTCCGCTAGGCCGTAAACTCATAAAGCGAATGGCTGAATTGGGGTGGAAAGCGGACGTAACGATTATCCCGCTCGTGATGCTTCCGCGCCCAAGACTTCGCGAACCCAGCTAATTTGATCATCGCGATAACCTGGATCTTTTGCGCGAATGTCGAAGTCAGACAGGTAGTGCCAGACGTCTTCCGGGACGTCGCTGGCGAAAGCTTGCCCACGAACGTCAGCAAGAAGGCGCAAGCCCCGCTGGACAAGCTGACCAGCATCGCAGCCTTGGGCTTCGTCGCTCACCAAGGCCTGCAACTCCGAGAAGAATGCCCCGCGATCCATCGCGTAATCCTACTCCTCTACGGAACGTCCGCAACTGGGGCGCTTTCTGCCATTCCCGTTTATCAGTCCACAACCTAACATCCTCCCCCGCCAGGGGGAGGTGGCAGCCGCAGGCTGACGGAGGGGGAGGATGCGGTGCGCTTGCAGGGTTCGTCCGACGCCAAGCGAAATGCCAAACGGCTGCGCCAAGAAATGACGCCGCCGGAGTTGGCTCTGTGGCAGGCGCTGCGTTCGAATCCGGAAGGGTTGCGTTTTCGCAAGCAGCACGCCGCCGGCGACTATGTCCTCGATTTCTACTGTGCGCGGGCGAAACTCGCGATCGAGGTGGATGGCGAAGCGCATGATCGGGGCGATCGTCCGGCGAGGGACGCGGTTCGTGATGCTTGGCTGGGCACTCAGGGCGTGCAGGTTGTGCGATATTCGGCGCAGGAGGTACTCACCAATCTGGAAGGGGTGGTGCGGCATATCGTTATGATCGCGATCGAGCGGTGCGGCCGGGAAGGAGTTCGTCGCCGTCCTCCCCCTCCGTCGCCTGCGGCGCCACCTCCCCCTGGCGGGGGAGGATGAATAAGGTAGGCTCACCCCAAAATCCCCAAGGAGATTCCCATGACGAACGGTCCGTGGAGCCATCATCGCAGCAGCGGCATGGCCGATGATATCGACTTCGAGATCAAGGGGCAGGAGCTGCAGTTCGTCGAGATCGAGCTGGATCCGGGCGAGAGTGCGGTGGCCGAAGCAGGCGCGCTGGTGTGGAAGGATGCGGCGGTGGGCATGACGACCGTGTTCGGCGATGGATCGGGTGGCGCGGGCGGCGGGTTCATGGACAAGCTGCTGGGGGCGGGGAAGAGGCTCGTGACCGGCGAAAGCCTGTTCACGACGGTGTTCACCCACAATGGATCGGGCAAGGCGCGGGTGGCGTTCGCGTCGCCGACGCCGGGGTCGATCCTGCCGATCCGGCTCGATCAGCTCGGCGGGACGCTGATCTGCCAGAAGGATTCGTTCCTGTGTGCGGCCAAGGGGGTGTCGATCGGCATCGCCTTCCAGCGGCGGATCATGACCGGGCTGTTCGGCGGCGAAGGCTTCGTCATGCAGAAGCTCGACGGCGACGGATGGGTGTTCGTCCAGATGGGCGGCACGGTGATCGAGCGGGAGCTGGCGGCGGGCGAGGAACTGCACGTCGACACCGGCTGCATCGCGGCGTTCACGCCGTCGGTCGAGTTCGATCTGATCGCGGCGGGGGGCGTGAAATCGATGCTGTTCGGCGGCGAGGGCGCCTTCTTCGCGCGGCTGCGCGGGCCGGGGAAGGTGTGGGTCCAGTCGCTGCCCTTCGCGCGGCTGGCCGGCCGGATGCTGGCGGCGGCCGGCGGCGGCGGGCAGAATCGCGGCGAGGGTTCGGTGCTCGGTGGGCTGGGCGACCTGATCGGGGGGAACAGATAGCCACATTATCCTCCCCCGCCAGGGGGAGGTGTCAGCGCAGCTGACGGAGGGGGAGGATGCGGTGCGCTTGAGGGGTTCGGCTGGCGCTAACCGCAATGCCAAAAGGCTGCGGCAGGAGATCGCCGCCCGAGCTGGCCCTGTGGGAAGCGCTGCCACGAAACGAGGCTGGTCTGCGCTTTCGCAGGCAGCACGCGGCAGGCGATTACGTGCTCGATTTCTACTGTGCGATCGCGAAGCTGGCGATCGAAGTCGACGGCGAAGCACATGATCGGGGCGATCGTCCGGCGCGGGATGCGGTTCGGGATGCGTGGTTGGCGGCGCAGGGCGTGATGGTGGTCCGTTATACCGCGCAGGATGTGCTGACGAATCTCGACGGCGTGGTGCGGCATGTTTTGATGGTTGCGGCTGAGCGGCGGGAGCAATTCGGGGTTCGTCGCCGTCCTCCCCCTCCGTCGCCTGCGGCGCCACCTCCCCCTGGCGGGGGAGGATAAGGGGAGGTGGCGTGTTCCGCTTCGATTAGAACTTCACGTTGATTTCGCCGCCGAAGGTGCGGGGTTCGTTGAAGAAGCCGCTGACGCCCGACTGCGGGCTGCGCGACTTGTAGAAGAGATGCTGTTCGTTGAAGAGGTTGCGCGACCACAAAGCAACCGTGACCAGCGCGGCCGAGCCCGGCATTTCGATATCGGCGATCGCGAGGCGGCCGTTGACGATGAACGCCTTCTCGCCCTTCGGCTGGCGGACGTTGGCCGGGTTGTTCGGCCCCAGATAGACCGGGTCGTTGCCGTTCGAATAGAAGCCGCCGTCATAATTGCCGTCGATATGCGCGCGGATCGCATAGCCGTTCATCGGCAGTTCGTAGTCGATCGCGCCGCTGGCCGAATGTGCGGGGGTGTAGGTCTGGTAGATCGGCACCGCGATCGTGCTGACCACGCCCTGCGCATTGGGATAGGGGTTCACCGTCGCCGGGATCTTCACATATTGATAGGCGTAGGAGGCCGAGAGCGTCAGCCCGTCGACGGGCAGGACGGTCAGTTCGGCCTCGACACCGCGCAGATCGCCGTCGCCGGGCGCGTTGATCGTCGAGGTGGTGGTGCGCGTCTGGCGGATGCCGCCGGTTTCGTAGGGGCGGCTGAAATCGACCTGGATATCCTTGTAGGTGCCCAGATAGCCGGCGATGTTGAAGCGGGCGTGGCGATCGAAGAACTCGCTCTTGAGCCCGATTTCGAAGATCGACACCGATTCGGGATTGAACGGATCATATTCCTGCGAGCGTGAGTTCGCGCCGCCCGATTTATAGCCGGTCGACCATTTGCCATAAGCGTGGACATCGTCGGTCACGTCGAAGGCGAGGTTGACCATCGGATCGACGCGCGACCAGCTGGCGTCCAGCCCGATTTCGGCCGAGACGCCGTTGCGATCGACCGGCAGCAGGCCGTTCACGATTTCCAGCGCGCCATGCTTGCTGTCCCTGGTCCAGCGCAGGCCGCCGGTCAGGTGGAGGCGATCGTCCATCAGGTCCGGAGTCCAGGTCGCCTGGCCGAAGGCGCCGATGCTCTTGGTGGTGACGTGGCTGGCGCGGTCGATCCGCTGGGCGCTGCGGACGAGGGGGGTGACGGTGTAGGCCGAACCCGCCGCATTGGTGAAGGCGGCGGTGTTGTAAGCCTGCGCATTATCGCGAACATGCTCGCGATAATAAAGCGCGCCGGCGACGAACTTCACGCGGTCGAGCGAGCCGATCACCTGGACTTCCTGGCTGCGCTGATTCTGCGCGAAATAGGCCAGGCTGTAGCGCGCGAAGCCGAAGTTGAGGAAATTGCCGGTCGCGTTCGACATGCTCGACGCGGCCGAACCGTTGTCGAGCTGGTCCTGGGTGAGCTTGCGATACGAGCTGATCGACCTGAGCGTGATCTGCGGCGAGACCTGATAATCGAGCGTCAGGCGATGGCCGTGGACCTTGCCGGTGCTGATCTGCTGCGGAACGCCGACATTGGCGGTGCGGACGCGTGTCGGCTGGATCGTGGCGAGCGCGGCCTGCCGGTTCGCGCCGGGGGCGATGAGGTTCAGGTAGAGCGGGGTCGATTCGTCCTTCGACGTATCGAACGAATAATCGGCGCTGAACTCGGGGCTGGGCTTCCACAAAGCCTCGGCGTGCAGGCCGCGCTTGTCGTACTGGTTGAAGCCTTCGGCGCCCGACAGCGGGTTCTTTACCAGCGGATCACGATGCGCGACGACGCCATCGAGCTTGACCGCGATATTGGCGAAGGCGGGCAGATCGACATGGACCTCGCCCTTGTAATGGCCGAAATTGCCATAGCCGCCGGTGGCGTTGACGTGGAACTCGCCGGTCGGCTTCTTGGTGGTGATGTTGACCGCGCCGCCTTCGGTGTTGCGGCCGAACAAGGTGCCCTGCGGACCCTTCAACACCTCGATATTCTCGATGTCGAACAAGGCGGTGCCCAACCCTTGAGCGCGGCCCAGATAGACGCCGTCGATATAGACGCCGACGCCCTGATCGCGCGCGGGCTGATTGCCGTCCGAAAGCACGCCGATGCCGCGGATGTTCACGATCAGCGCCGAATTGCGCGAATAGAAGGGCGCGACCTTGAGCGAGGGGATCGCGCCGTCGCCCAGATCGACCAGCGAGGTGACGTGGCGGTTGGCCAGATCCTCGTTGCGGAACACCGAGATCGAGATCGGCGTCTTCTGCAGGTTTTCAGGGCGCTTCTGCGCGGTCACGACGATTTCGGACAGGCCGCCGCCGGACTCCATTCCAGCGGCATCGTCCGCCACCGGGGCGGTGGCGGGGACCTGCGCCGCCGCGAAGCCCGGCGTGCAGAGCGTGAGGGCGAGGATGAGGCGCGAGGCGGCTGCCCCTGAACGACGACGTTGCTGGATCATGGCTGTGCTTCCCTGATATGCATCCGCCCTGATCGGCGGTTCGTCGCGGCGGTTACGCGCGCCCTGTTGCGGTGCAGCGAAGGAATCGTTTCTAAATCGTGACGATCGTATTTCGTATATTTCCGCCTGGCGGGCGGCCACGCGGACGGGGCGTTCAGCTTGACGCAAGGCGCGCGCGCCTAGGCCGGCGCCATGACCCGGATCGCCCGCCTCCTGCCGATCGTGCTGATCGCGCTTGCCGCCTGCACCACCGTCTCGCCCGAGGCGAAGGTGCGCGCGAAACTGATCGAGGCGGGGGTGAAGCCGCCCGTCGCCTCCTGCATGGCCGAACGGCTGGTCGACCGGCTGTCGCTGGCGCAGCTCAAGCGGCTTCAGTCGCTCAGCGGGCTGGCGCGCAAGGACGTGAACGCGATGAGCATCGACGAGATCGCGCATCGCCTGCGCGGGCTCGACGACCCCGAGATTACGGCCGTGGTGCTCAAGACCGGGCTGGGCTGTTCGATCGGGTTCTGATCGCCGCTATTGCGCATTGCAGCGCGCGGGGGTTCCCTTAGCCGTCCGACTATGCTTTAGCGCCCGGGATTTCTTCGGACTCGGGGATCCTTACCACATGAACATCCATGAATATCAGGCCAAGGAACTGCTCGCGAAATTCGGCGCGGCCGTGCCCGCCGGCTTCGCGGCCCTCACGGTCGAAGAGGCTGTCGAAGCCGCCAAGAAGCTGCCCGGGCCGCTTTATGTGGTGAAGGCGCAGATCCACGCCGGTGGCCGCGGCAAGGGCAAGTTCAAGGAACTCGGCCCCGACGCCAAGGGCGGCGTTCGCCTGTCCAAGACGCTCGACGAGGTGAAGGCCAATGCGGCCGACATGCTCGGCAACACGCTGGTCACCATCCAGACGGGCGAAGCCGGCAAGCAGGTCAACCGCCTGTACGTCACCGACGGCGCGGACATCGCGAAGGAATATTATTTCTCGATGCTCGTCGATCGCAAGACCGGCCGCATCGCGATGATCGTGTCGACCGAGGGCGGCATGGACATCGAAACCGTCGCGCATGACACGCCGGAAAAGATCACCACGATCATCATCGATCCGGCCGAAGGCTTCATGCCGCACCACGGCCGCGCGGTGGCGTTCGCGCTGAACCTCACGGGCGACCTCAACAAGCAGGCGGTCAAGATGGCCGAGCAGCTCTACAAGGCGTTCGTCGCGACCGACATGTCGATGCTCGAGGTCAACCCGCTGGTCGAAACGACCGACGGCAAGCTGTTCGTTCTCGACGCGAAGGTCAGCTTCGATTCGAACGCGCTGTATCGCCACCCCGACGTCTTCGCGCTGCGCGACGAGACCGAAGAGGATCCGGCCGAAATCGAAGCGTCGAAGTACGACCTCGCCTACATCAAGCTCGACGGCAACATCGGCTGCATGGTGAACGGCGCCGGCCTGGCGATGGCCACGATGGACATCATCAAGCTGAACGGCGAATTCCCCGCCAACTTCCTCGACGTCGGCGGCGGCGCGAGCAAGGAGAAGGTGACCTCGGCGTTCAAGATCATTCTCGCCGATCCGGCGGTGAAGGGCATCCTGGTCAACATCTTCGGCGGCATCATGAAGTGCGACATCATCGCCGAAGGCATCGTCGCGGCCGCCAAGGAAGTGAACCTTTCGGTTCCGCTGGTCGTCCGCCTCGAAGGCACCAACGTGCAGCAGGGCAAGGACATCCTTGCCAAGTCGGGCCTCGCCATCGTCCCCGCCGACGATCTGGGCGACGCCGCCAAGAAGATCGTGGCCGAGGTTCGCAAGGCCGCGTGATTTCCCCCGTCGCCGCGGCCCAGGGCCGCGGCTTCGGATCGGGCGCGTGGGAGCTAGCCCGACCGGAATGCCGGGAACGGCATGACGATGCGTATAGGAGAAGTGGGAATGAAGATCCTCGTCCCCGTCAAGCGGGTGATCGATTATAACGTCAAGCCGCGCGTCAAGATGGACGGCACCGGCGTCGACCTGACCAACGTCAAGATGTCGATGAACCCGTTCGACGAGATCGCGGTCGAAGAAGCGATCCGCCTGAAGGAAAAGGGCATCGCGACCGAGATCGTCGCCGTTTCGATCGGCGAGCAGAAGGCCCAGGAAACGCTGCGCACCGCGCTGGCGATGGGCGCGGACCGCGCGATCCTGGTCGTCAGCGAGACCGAAGTCGAGCCGCTGGGCGTCGCCAAGATCCTGCAGAAGATCGTCGAGGAAGAGGCCCCCGGCCTCGTCATCCTGGGCAAGCAGGCGATCGATGATGACAGCAACCAGACCGGCCAGATGCTCGCCGCGCTCACCGGCCGTCCGCAGGGCACCTTCGCCAGCGCGGTCGTCGTCGAAGGCGACAGCGTGAAGGTCACCCGCGAAGTCGACGGCGGTCTCGAGACCGTGTCGCTCAAGACCCCCGCGATCGTCACCACCGACCTGCGTCTGAACGAGCCGCGCTATGCGTCGCTGCCGAACATCATGAAGGCGAAGTCGAAGCCGCTCGCGCAGAAGACCCCCGCCGATTACGGCGTGGACGTCACCCCGCGCCTCAAGACCGTCAAGGTCTCCGAGCCGCCGAAGCGCTCGGCCGGTATCAAGGTTGCTGACGTGGATGAGCTGGTTGCCAAGCTCAAGGCGATGGGAGTTGCGGCATGACGAGCCTCGTTTGGGTCGAACACGACACCGGCGCCATCAAGGACGCCACCCTCTCCGCCGTCACCGCCGCCGCTGCGCTGGGTGAGGTTCACGTTCTCGTCGCGGGTTCGGGCGTGGGCGATGTCGCCGCCGCCGCCGCGCAGATCGCGGGCGTCACCAAGGCGCTGTCCGCCGACGACGCGGCCTTCGACCATGTTCTCCCCGAGAATGTCGCGCCGCTGATCGCGGGCCTGATGGCGAATTACGACGCGTTCGTGGCCCCGGCGACCGCCAACGGCAAGAACATCGCGCCGCGCGTCGCAGCCCTGCTCGACGTGATGCAGATCTCGGAAATCCTCTCGGTCGAGAGCGCCGATACCTTCACCCGCCCGACCTATGCCGGCAACGCGATCGCGACCGTTCAGTCGTCGGACGCGAAGAAGGTGATCACTGTGCGCGGCACCGCCTTCGAAAAGGCGGCCCGCGAGGGTGGTTCGGGCACCGTCGAGGCGGCTTCGGGTGCGGGTGATGCGGGGCTTTCGAGCTTCGTCGGCGCCGAAATCTCGAAGTCGGAACGCCCGGAACTGACCAGCGCGAAGATCATCGTGTCGGGCGGCCGCGCGCTGCAGAACAGCGAGAACTTCCATTCGGTCATCGAACCGCTCGCCGACAAGCTCGGCGCCGCGGTCGGCGCGTCGCGCGCCGCGGTCGACGCGGGCTATGTCCCGAACGACTATCAGGTCGGCCAGACCGGCAAGATCGTCGCCCCGGAAGTCTATATCGCAATCGGCATTTCGGGTGCGATCCAGCACCTCGCCGGCATGAAGGACTCCAAGACGATCATCGCGATCAACAAGGACGAAGACGCGCCGATCTTCCAGGTCGCCGACATCGGCCTGGTCGGCGATCTGTTCAAGATCGTGCCGGAACTGACCGGCAAGCTCTGAACACAGCTTCGGCTTGAGAATTGGGGCGGTCGACCGATGGGTCGGCCGCCCTTTTCTTTTGTCCGCTCCTGATCCTCCCCCGCCAGGGGGAGGTGGCGCCGAAGGCGACGGAGGGGGAGGGGGAGGGCGGCGACTAACTCCTGCTCATCGCATCCTCCCCCTCCGTCAGCTGCGCTGACACCTCCCTCTGGCGGGGGAGGATTCATGATATTTAAGCGTGCTATAATTTTGTCTCTCCCGTTCGCAGGTGAATCCGGGCAAAGTCATCGCGACAAATAGCAGGAGAGCGATGATGGCGGAGCGGGTGGTGCTGGTGACCGGCGGAAATGTCGGGATCGGCTATGAAGTGGTCCGCGCGCTGGCCAAGGCAGGGCATGTCGTGTGGCTGGCGAGCCGCGACCCGGCCAAGGGCGAGAAGGCTGCAGCCGAACTGGCGGGTGAGGGCGATATCCGTCCGGTTCGGATCGATGTGACCGACGAGGCGAGCATGGTCGCGGCGGTGGCGGCGATCGAGGCGGCGCACGGCAAGCTCGACATATTGATCAACAATGCGGGCGCGACCTTCGGCGGCGGCGCGGCGCATGTCGCCGATCTCGATGCGCTGCGCGCGGCGATCGAGAATAATGCGATCGGGCCGCTGCGCCTGTCGCAGCTCGCGCTGCCGCTGCTGCGCAAGGGCGACAAGCCGCAGATCATCAACGTGGGCAGCGGATCGGGCAGTCTCCACTGGCTGGGCAACACCCCGCCGGCCTTCGCGGGACGGGTGCCGCTGGGCTATGCGACGTCCAAGACGGTGATGCATTCGATCAGCGTGCAGCTTGCGCAGGCGCTGAAGGCCGATGGGATCGCGGTGAACGTGATCAGCCCGGGCTATGTCAACACCGCAGTCAGCCAGCATATGGGCACCAAGAGCCCGGCCGAAGGCGCGGAGTCGACCGTCCGCCTCGCGCTCAACCCCGCGCCGCCGACGGGCCGCTTCCTCAGCGATGTCGAAGGCGAAGAACTCGCCTGGTAGAGACGGGGGCGGAACAATATCGGCCGCATGGGGGTTCGATAGCGACAACATGGGGCTTCCAGACCCCAAGGTTCGCAGGAGGCCCAAAATGCTGATTCACATCATTATCGTACTGATCATCGTCGGCGTGCTGTTGTGGCTCGTGAACAACTACATCCCGATGGACGGCAAAATCAAAAGCATCCTGAATGCCGTCGTCGTGATCGTCGTCATCCTCTATCTGCTCCAGGCGTTCGGCCTGCTGGCGGGCGTGGGGATTTAACCCGACGCTGAAATCCTCCCCCGGAGGGGGAGGTGGCAGTCCGAAGGACTGACGGAGGGGTATTGGCCGGCAGCGATGTGCTTGCGGCGAATACCCCTCCACCGCTTTCAGCGGTCCCCCTCCCCCTCCGGGGGAGGACTTAGAGGGCAGCCGCCCTCCGCAAATCCTCCACGAACCGCGCATATTCGATCTCGGCCTGATCGCGGTCGGGGAGGCGGAGGAGGTAGCTGGGGTGGACGGTCGCGCGCGCCGTCGCGCCGTCGCCGACGTCCAGCACGCGATCGCGGATCGAGACGAGGCTCTGCGCCTTGCCGGTCAGCGAATGGACCGCGGTGGTGCCGAGCAGGATGATCCGCTTCGGCCGCACGATCCGGCGTTCCTGATCGATCCACCAGCGGCACGCCTTCACCTCGCCCGCATGGGGCCGGGCGTGGATGCGGCGCTTGCCGCGCTGTTCATATTTGAAATGCTTGACCGCGTTGGTGATGTAGGCGCGCGCGCGATCGACCCCGGCGTCGGCCATCGCACGATCGAACAGCTGGCCGGCGGGGCCGACAAAGGCTTTGCCGGCAAGGTCTTCCTGATCGCCGGGCTGTTCACCGACGAACATCAGATCGGCGTCGATCGGGCCTTCGCCGAACACGGTCTGCGTCGCGCATCTGTGCAAGGGGCAGCGGGTGCAGTGTGACGCTTCCTCACGCAGTTTTTCCCACGCCGTCGCGCCGTTACCGCGCGGGGCGGTATGTTCGACCATCGCGATCTCGCGGGCGCGGGCACCGGCGATCAGGCCGGGGATCAAGGCGGTTTCGGGCATATTGGCCCAGTAGCGGCGCGGCATCTCCTTCACCATCATGTCGACCTTCAGCCGCGCGGGATTGAAGATCGAGGCGTAATAACCCTTCCACAATGCCTCGACCGGATCGTCGCCAGGCGCGTCGGCGCGGGTGGCGCCGGGGCTTTCGGTGAGGGTTTCGCCGTCCCAGTGGATCGAAAGGTCCGGGGTCAGGATCGACCAGCGCATCGTCGCGAAGCGGCGCAGGAAGAAGCCGGCATTGGCGCGGACGATGTGGAAGTCGGGCTCGAAGAAGGCGACGAAGCGCTCGCCCTCCCCATCCTCCACCTCGCGGAAGCGGACGAAGGCGCGCATCTTGTGGATATCGCGCCGCACCTCCTTGGCGAGCAGATCGAGCCGGCGGCGCAGCGGATCGGATTCGTCGTCGATCATCGCCGGATCATCCTTCAGCCGGCACAGCATCGTGTAGAGCAAGGCGAAGCGTTCGGGATCGCGGTGCAGGATCACGCTCTGCGCGAGATCGACGAAGCGGCGGGGGACGGCGAAGGCGGGGGTGGACGGAGAGGGGAACGGGGTGGCGGTGTCCCCGAACAGGTCGCCGCCCTCGCCTTCGACCCGCCAGACGATGTCGACGGGCGCGACATCGGCGAGCGCCAACGCGCGGGCGGCGTCGCGCCAGGCGTCGATGTCGTCGGGCCGGGGGAGGAGGATGCTATGCATTCGAACGTAACCTGCGATGATTCCTTCTTAGTCCTCCCCTGGAAGGGAAGGGGGACCGGCGCAGCCGGTGGAGGGGTAGCTACCCGCAAGGGCATTGCTGCCGGCCAATACCCCTCCACCGCTTCGCGGTCCCCCTCCCCCTCCGGGGGAGGATTCTAAGCGGCGAACAGCTCCAGTTGCTCGCGCTTGATGCGGGGCTTGAGGTCGAGGCGGTCGATCAGGGCGGTGGGGCGCCAGTCGGACGCGACGATGAAGGGGCGGATCTTGGCGATCGAGACCGTCAGTCGCCCGACATCGGCGAGGCTGAGACGCCGCCATTTGCGCGAGACGAGGATCGCGTCGACCGCCTTCACGCCGAGGCCGGGAACACGCAGCAGCGCCTCGCGTGGCGCGCGGTTGACGTCGAGGGGGAAGGCGTCGCGATATTTGAGCGCCCAGGCGAGCTTGGGGTCGATATCGAGCGGGAGCATGCCGGCATCGTCGGTCGCGGCGGCGACCTCGGCAGGCTTGTAGCCGTAGAAGCGCATCAGCCAGTCCGACTGATAAAGCCGATGCTCGCGCATCAAGGGCGGACGGCTGAGCGGCAGGACGGCCGAGGCATCGGGGATCGGGCTGAACGCCGAATAATAGACCCGGCGCAGCGCATAGCGATCGTAGAGCGTGGCGGCGGTGCGGACGATGTCGCTGTCATTCGCGGCATCGGCGCCGACGATCATCTGGGTCGATTGGCCAGCGGGAGCGAAGGCGGGGGCGGAGCGATAGCGCTTCTTCGCGTCATGCCCGTCCTCGATCGCGGCCTTCATGCCCCCCATTGCGGCGCGGATTCCCGCCGCGGACTTTTCGGGGGCGAGGCGGGCGAGGCCGGGGTCGGTCGGCAGCTCGACATTGATCGACAGGCGATCGGCGTGGCGGCCTGCGGCGTCGATCAAGCCGGGATCGGCATCGGGGATCGTCTTGAGGTGGATATAACCGCGGAACTGGTGATCCTCGCGCAGCGACCGGGCGACCTCGACCATCTGCTCCATCGTATAGTCGGACGAGCGGATGATGCCCGAGGAGAGGAACAGCCCCTCGATATAATTGCGGCGATAGAAAGCGAGGGTGAGATCGACCACCTCCCTGGCGGTGAAGCGCGCGCGGCGGACGTTCGAACTCTTGCGGTTGATGCAATAGTGGCAGTCGAAGATGCAGCTGTTGGTCAGCAGGATCTTGAGCAGCGAGATGCAGCGGCCGTCGGGGGCGTAGGCATGGCAGATGCCCATGCCCTCGGTCGATCCGATCCCCTTGGCCTTCCCCGCCGACTCGCGCTTCGACGTGCCTGACGAGGCGCAGGACGCGTCATATTTCGCAGCATCCGCGAGAATCTCGAGCTTCTGTCGGGTGTCGAGCTGGGCCATGTTGTTCTAGATATGTTCTAGAACAGGGTGTGGCAATGATCCAGATCAATCCTCCCCCTTGCGGCGGAGGATCAATTAGCGGCGGCTCGCGGTGGCGGGAGCGCCGCCGGTGGAGGTGACCTGCTGGGCGGGCTGTTCGTTGGCCGGGAGCATCGGCCGCTCGCCGTCGCCGACGATCGCGAAGGCGGACCAGTAATAGGGATGCGAAGTGTTCGCATCGTCCATCAGGCCGATCTGCGCCTCGCGCAGCGCGGCGGCGATCGCGGTGCCCGGGGGTGCGGTGAACAGGCCCGAAATGAGCCGCTTGGTGGCATCATAATCGTCCGGCACCGGCCAGTGGCTGGCGATCACGGTGCGCGCGCCGGCGCCCACGAAGGCGCGGACGAGGCCGTCGAGCGCGAAGTTGCCGCCCGTCGTCACGCCCGCCTCGCGGGTCGCGCCCACCGTCGCCATGCCGGCCGTGTCGCAGGCCGAGAGGACGACGACGTCGGCGTCGAGCTTGAGGTCGAAGATTTCCTTGAAGCTCAGCAGGCCATCCGACGTGCCGCCGCCGAACGAGGTCAGCAGCGCCGGCCGCGCGGGGCAGCTCGGCTTGGGCGCGGTGACGAGGCCGTGGGTCGCGAAGTGGATGACGCGGAAGTCGTTGAGGTCGGACTTCCCCTCGATCGCCGTATCGCTGAACTGGCCGTCGGTGATCAGCGCCGATTTGTCGGTGCCGATGATGTTGGCGGCCAGATACAGCTCGGACGAGCTGATCGGGTTGTTCCAATTGTCGACCGGCCAGGCGCAATCGTCGTTGAGCGCGGGCGGGGGCACGAAGAAGGGATTGTCGCCCGGCTTCGCATTCTCGCCCAGGCCGAGATAGGCCATCTTCGCGCGGCTTGCCGAGGTGGTGCGGCCGTCCGCGAAGCTGCGCGGCGACACCACGGTCGACACGTCATGATCGCGCCCGAGCCAGGCGATGCCGCGGAAATCATATTCGTCGGCATTCCTGGCCTTCAGCCGCGCCGTATAGGCATCGACCCCGGCCTGCTCCGACGGGAGCAGATTGGCCGGCAGCTGCAGCAGCGGGCCATCGGGTTCGTAGATGAAGTTCTTGGCCGCATGGACCTGCGCGTCGACCGGGCCGAGCAGCGCCAGATAGAGGCGGCGCGCGAGGCGGATGTCGAACGGATAGGTCGCCATCTGGCCGTTTTCGATCTTCACGACCGAATCGCGGATCTTGGCGACCGCATCGTCGAGCTGCTTGGTCGTCGCGGGGATGCGATAGGCGCGGGCCTCATCGGGCGTGACGAACATGCCGTACACATCCTGCTGGACCATCGTGACCTTGAAATAGGCCTCGGACGGACGCAGCGACTTCTGCAGCTCGGCGACCGACATGGTTTCGGGCGCGAGCACGCGGTAGCGCGGATATTTGTTGAGCTGCGACTGGAGCGCGGTCTGATCGCGCTCAGAGCGGGCGAGCCGCTTCTGCGCGGCGAGCAGCACATCCTTCTCGTCCGGATTCGGAGTCGAGGTCATCCGCGCGATCTCGCCCGTGGTGCGGGCGATCTCGCGGGTGAGCGCGACCGTCTGGCGGAAGAGGCTGGCGGCCTCGTCATCGCCACCCGAAAGCTCGCGGGCGAGCAGCGCCTGGGTCTGCGCGATACCGGGGCGGAGCATGACCTGGCTTGCCTGGAACATCGCGTCGACCGCGGTCGGATCGCTGGGTGCCCGCTGGGCGAGCAGCGCGAAATAGGGGCTGAGCAGGTTGCGGGTCGAGGTGAGGGCGCCGGGGACGTTCTGCCCTTCCTTCACCACCTCGGCGAACATCGTCATCGCGCGATCGCCCTGGCCGTGGCGGGCGAGAAAGCCCGCGAAGCGCGCCTTGGCGGCGAGCGCGATCGCCGTCTGCGGATGGCCGATCTCGACCGTGGTCAGCGCGTCTTCGAACATGCGCTGCGCCTCGGGAATGCGGCCCTCCTTTTCGGCCATCAGCCCCTGTTCGCTCTGGATGCTCGATCGCAGCCAGCCGGTGGAGTTGAGCTTGCCCTCGCGGACCGAGCCCATTGCAGCGATCGAATCGTCGAACTTGGCGCGCGCCTTGGGGAAATCGTTCTTGATGCGATAGGCGACGCCCTGCAGCTGGAGCGCCTGCGCATCGAGGATCGCGGCGCGTTCGAACGGCTGGAGCGAGGCGTCGACCGATCCGCCCATCTGCGCGAGCGACTGATTGTCGCGGTTGATGCGATCGGCGACCGCGGGGGTGATCGCGCCGCTGGCCAGCGCGGCGTCGGCGGTACCTACGGCCTTGACGCTGACCACGGGCTTGTCGAGCTCGGCGATCGCCTTGTCGACCTTGCCCTCGTTAAGCTGGTGGATCGCGTAGAAGTTGCGCAGCAGGCGGCCGGTGATCGGTTCGCCCAGCGCCGCCGGGGTGGAGGCGCGCGCGAACAGTGTTTCCGCCGCGGCGAAATTCTTCTGGTTCGATTCCTGAAGCGCCTGGTTCGCCAGATATTCGGCGGTACGGGCGTTGGTTTCGGTACCCGAAGCGTCGCGTTCGACCAGTGCCTGGAAGAATTCGGCTGCTTCGGCATAGCTGCCGTCATTGTTGCGCGAATAAGCTTCGGCCAGCGCGCTTTCGCTGTCGAGCGAGCCCGCCTGGGCGCGCGCGAAGGCGGCAGGATCGCCCGCCGAGGTCGTTGCTACCTCGACATCGCCCTTGACCGGCGCATCGGCCGCGGCGGTGCGCAGCGCGAGCTTCAGCGCGCTTTCATAGCCCGCCAGACCTTCGACGACATAGGTCGTCCGCGAATCCGACCACACCCAGCTTTGATAAGCGAGGCCGCTTTCCTTTTCGACGCAGGCCGCGACCGTCGCGCCCGAAAGCCCTTCGATCTGGGCCGGGGCCGGGGCTTCGCAGGCGATGCCGGCGTCGCGGTTCTTCGCGACGCGCGCGACCGGATCGTCGATGCCTTTGCGCATCACGTTGATCTGCCCGACCGGCGTCGCCGCGTCGCGACAGACGATCGAATAGCCGCGATCGAACATGCTCTTCAGGTTCGGCGTCAGCGGCTTGGACTGCGCGGTGCACAGCACCCCGCCATTGCCGATGCGGAAGCTGTTGCGCAGGCTCAGGCTCGGCGCGCCCACCGACGGCGTCGTCGCCACCAGGCCGATGGCCGCGAGCGCGGGCAGGATGCGGATCATGGTCTTCATTAGTTGATCCCCCCGGTGGTGCCGCCCTGCGGCTTGTCGGTCTTCTCGTCCTTGTTGCCGCCGCCGCTATTGCCGCCGCTGCCTGCCGCGCCGCCCGCCGCGCCACCCGGCGTCGCGCCAGGCTCGGACGCGCCGGCTTCACCGCCGCCGCCCCCACCGCCGCTGTTCGACGTGCCTTCGGTCGCCGTTGTCGCGGCCGTGCCGCTGGCACCCGCGTTCGATTCACCCGCCGGGGTCGCGGCCGTGCCGCCGCCCTGGCCGCCCGTCGAACCGCCGCCTTCGGTGCCGCCAGTGCTTCCGCCAGCCGCGGAGCCGCCCGCGTTGCCGCTGCCTGCGGTGTTTCCGGTGCTGCCGCCGGCCGAAGCCGCGCCACCCGCCGAACCCGCAGAGCCCGTACCACCGGTCGAAGCCGAACCGCCCGCCGAGCCGGAGGCACCGGCCGAGCCAGCATTACCGGTCGAGCCCGCGCCTGCCGAAGCCGCGCCGCCGACCGATCCGGTACCGCCCGTCGGCGCGGTACCGCTGGGGAGGCTGCCGCCCGCTGCGCCGCCGAAGCTTGCGCCCCCGGCACCCGTGCCGGCCGCGCCGCCGAAGCCGCCGCCAGTCGCGCCGCCGAAGCCACCGCTGCCGCCAAGATCGCCCAGCGGACCGCTGGTGTCGCCCAGGCCGCCGGCACCGGTCGATCCGATGTCGCTGCCGGCATCGCCGCCCCACAGGCTGGAATTGCCCGAGCTGGTGACCGGCGTGTCGATCACGGGGCCGCCGCCGCCGATGCTGCTGGTGTCGATCAGCACGTTGACGCGCGTCGCGCTCTGCGCCGCTGCCGTCGCGCCGTCATCCTCACCATCCGAACCTTCGTCGGTGGCGGCATTGTCGCTGGCGGTACCGTCATTGTCGGCCGATCCGCCGGCCGGGCCGTTGGTCGCGCCGCCGCCAATGCCCGTCACCGCCGACTGGATGGTCGCGGCGATCTGGGTCAACTGGTTCTGAACGGTGTTAGTGACGACGGCGCCCGCGGTGCAGGTCGTCCCGTCGAAGCCGCAGCCGTTGACGCTGGACGTCGTGCTGATCCGTCCGGTGCTGCCGGGAGCGATCATCACGGTCGAGACCGTGCCCGACGACGATGTCGGTGTGCCGGAAGCATCGAGCGAGCGGCCGAAGATCACGACGTCGACAGTGCCCTGGCCCGGTGCAGCCGCGACGCTCACGCCGCCGGTGCCGGCGGTGAAGCCGGCGGGGTCGGTGGCCGTGCCCGAATTGGCGATCAGCAGGGTGTTGCCGACGGTGAAGGCAAGGCGGCCGGCCTGGATGTAGCCGGCGCTGTTCACCGCGCTGCCCGTAGCGCCCAGGCCGAGCAAGGTATCGCGGCCGGCGAAGCGGGGGTTGGCCGCCAGCTGGTCGAGCAGAGCCGCGTTGCCGACAGCGACGTTCGTGGCGCTGATATTGGCCACGCCATTCACCGCATTGCCGGCGCCGAGCAGGCGGAGCTGCCCGGTGGGGGTCACGATCTCGAACCGCTGGCCGGCGACGAAGGTCGCCGTGTTGGTTGCTGCCATATTGGTGAAGTCGACATTGCCGGTGATGCGGATCGACCCCGGGGTGGCGACGCGGAAGCCGCCGGTCGCGCCGTTCAGCGCGTTCGCCGCATTGATCGCCGCTGTATCGAACGTGACGTTGCCGGTCGAGTTGAACGCGATCTGGGTCGCGCGCAGTCGGCCGATCTCGGCCGCGTCGAGCGTGTAGCCCGTCACCTGCGCCGTGCCGCCCAGCGTGCTGGGCCCGGTGCCGCTGTTGGTCAGGGTCAGCGCGGTCGTCGCCGCGTTGCCGAGCGAGCCATTGGCGCCGATCGCGATGTCGGTCGACGCGACGTTGATCGTCGGTGCCGTGACTGCGCCGTTGAAGCTGGCCGCGCCACTGGCCGCGATCTGGACCGATGCGGCGTTGATACCGCCTGCCGTGAACGCGCCCGAGCCGACCGAGAAGGCGCCTGGCGTGTTGACTGCGCCGAAGCTCGCCGCACCCGTGCCGGCGGTGGCCGAGACCGAAGAGGCCTGAAGCGTGCCGGTGCTGATGCCGTTCGACGCGACGGTGAAGGCGCCACTGTCGACGACATTGCCGAAGCTCGCGGCCCCGCCCGTATTCACGCGCACTGAAGAGGCCGTGAGGTTGCCGGCCGCAAAGCCGCTGGCCGAGGCGACATCGAAGCGACCGGTTGAAACCGGGCCGGCGAAGCTGACCGCGCCGCCCGCGCGGACCGGCGCATTGGCCAGCAGCACACTGGCGTCGATGCCGTCATCGGTATCGACGTCGGGAAGCTGGCTGGAATTGCCAACAAAGACGTAGCCTCCGGCGACAGTTGAAACCGAACCGAAGCTGGCACTTCCGCCCGCAAGTGCGAGGACCGAATCCTGGCTGCTGGCGATGTTGCCGGCCGAGATGTTGCCGGTCAGCGCGACGAGGCCGATGGTGCCGGGCGCGCTGACATTGCCGACCGTCAGATTGCCGCCGGCGCCAAGCCCGATCTCGTAGAGTTCCTCGGAATTGCGGTTGCTGGGCGCGTTGATGGTCGCGCTGGCGACCGTGACATTGCCGCTGCCGAGCACCGAAATCTCGTCCGTCGCGACCAGCGCGCCGGTGGTGATGTCGGCTCCGGCGACGAACGCCTCGAGATTCTCCTCGTTCGGCCCGGCTTCGAAGTCGATCTCGCCTGCCGTCGCGGTGACATCGCCCGCCGTGATCGATCCCGCCGCCGTGGATTCGACGTTGGCGCCGGTTGCGTTGCCGAAGCGGACCGAGCCCGCATCGGCGAAGACGCCGATTTCACCGGCAGCCGCGAGATTACCCGTGGTGACCGAGCCGCGTTGGCTGAACACGGTGATATCGCCAGCGGTCGAGGCGATGTTGCCGATGGTGACCGTGCCGGGCAGGACGACGTTGGGCAGTGTCTGCGGTATCATCGTGCTGGCGATGAACACGCCGTTGGTGGCATTGACATTGCCGATGTTGACGACGCCACCGGCCTGCGCGGAAAGCGCGCTGGCGGTGATGTTACCGACATTGATCGCCGCGGGTGCAACGAGCAGAACTTCACCGCTGGCAGTCAGAGCGCCAGCCTGAATGGCAGGCGCCGTCAGGAAGATCGTGGGGGCGCTGACGTCACCCAGGATGTAGTTGCTGAAGCTGCGGATATCGAGCTGGTTGCTGACCGTGATATTGCCGGTGCGGAACGTGCCGTTCGATGCCGCGCGGAAGCGGGCGGCATTGACGTTGCCATTGACCGTGATCGTACCGGGTGCGGAGGGGATGCCCGCGACAGGCACCGGCGTCGCGGCGAAATAAGTCGCCGGATCGAGGCTGCCGCCCGATTGCTGGAACATCGACGAATTGGCGATGTACACGCCCCCGGTGGTCGAACCAGCGTTGAGCGAACCCGTGGTGACCGCGCGGCCGCTGAGCAGGACGATCGACTGCTGTTGCGAGCTGATGTCGCCGGTGGTGATCGTGGAGGCCTGCGAGACGACGCCAACATTGCCGCGCGCCGCAATCGCGCCGCCGGTGACGGCGCCCGCCGAACGGATGCCGACCGCATAGCCCTGCTGCGACTGGCCGACCGGATTGACCAGACCCGCGCTCAGCGAACCGTAGGTGACGCCGCCCGTGGTCGCGGTCAGGCCGATCGTGTCGCCAGAGATGACGTTGCCGGCGTTAATTGAACCGCCCCGCAGCTGAACGTTACTGTTCGACGTGACCTGTCCGGTCGAAACCGCGCCATTTGCCGCCAACAGCAACTGCCCGCCCGAAATTGGGCCGCTGACCGAGATCGACCCGTCTACTGCTGGCAGGTTGGAGAACGGTGGAGGAACGGTCCCGCCCGACTGCAGCTGCGACGAGACGTTGCTGATCGACAGGCCGACGACATTGGTGAAGGCGTTGGCCTGGGTTCCGGTAACGACCGTACCCAGCGAAACGTTGGTAGCGGCGAAAAGCTCGGCGAGGCTGCTCGTCGTCAGATTGCTCAGCGTGAGGTTACCGGTGGTGGCGGCCGCGTAGACACGGCCCGTGGCCGACACATTGCCTGCACGCACCGAATTGCCGATCAGAGCAATGCGCGCCTCCTGCCCGGGCGCAGAGGTCAGGCGGCTCGCGGCGGCATCGATATCCGCCACGACGAGGTCGCCGCCGCGCGCCTGAAGCGTGGCGCTGCCGACTGTAACCGTTCCGATCGTGGCGTTGCCGTTGAGAGCTTCCGCATAAACGCTGGCGCCAGACAGATCGCCGGTGGTCAGCGAACCGCCGGCGGAAACGTTGCCGCCGCCGACGAGATTGCCCATATTGACGTTGCCGCCGGCAGCGAGCGTCAGCCCCGCCGCGCTGAACGAACCCGCCGTGACCGAGCCCGCCGCCGTGATGCCGACAGTGCCGGAGGACGTCACATCGCCGACCGCTATCGAACCGCCGGGCCCGCCGTTGAAAACTCGCGCGTTAACGGTCACCGGGCCGCCGGTCAGATTGCCCGTGGTGATCGTGCCCGCGGTCGAGCCGTACATGCTAAGCCCGATTTGCTGGGCGTTGATGTTGCCCGTAGCGATCGACGAACCCAGGGCGTTGACGTTGCCGCCAGCGGTGATCGCGCCGGTCGATATTGGTCCGGTGACGAAAAGGCCGTTGACCACAGCGCTTGTGGAGGCGCTCAGATCGACATTGCCGGTGGTGGTGATCGTACCGCTGGTAATCGAACTGGCGTCGTTGATCGCGACGCTTCCGGCGTTGACGTTGCCCAGCGTGATGTTGCCACCACCTAGCGTGAGCGCATCCGACAGATTGACCCCACCGATTTGCATCGCGCCGGTCGCTGCGGCAATCAGGTTTCGTCCGGTCACGGTGCCGGCAACCGTCAGCGAGCCAGGGGTCTGGCCGAGAGCGGCGATCGGGGTCGGCGCCTGACCGAAATAGACCGTCGGATCGAGACTGCCGTTATTCGCCGCGAACATCGCCGAATCGGCGACATAGATGCCCTGTGTGGTGGATCCGGCCGTCAGCGCACCTGTCGACAGCGCGCCCTTGCCGAGCAGAACGATCGACTGCTGTTGCGAGCTGATGTCGCCGGTGGTGATCGCGCCTGTTTGGCTGACGATGCCGACATTGCCGCGCGCCGCGATCGCGCCGCCGGCGACGTTGCCCGCCGAGCGGATGCCAACGCCATAGCCCTGCTGCGACTGGCCGACCGGATTGACCAGACCCGCGCTCAGCGAACCGTAGGTGACGCCGCCCGTGGTCGCGGTCAGGCCGATCGTGTCGCCAGAGATGACGTTGCCGACCGCGATTGCCGTGCCGGCGGCGACGACCGATGCACCGGCGGTGATGTCGCCGGTAGTGATGGTGCTTGCGGCGCTGAGCGGGGTCGTCGGCGCGGCCTGCTGGACATTGAGCAGCACCGCGCCGCCCGCGAAGATCGTGCCGAGATCGAGCGCACCGCCGGTCTGGCTGACGACGGTGATGTTGCCGCCCGCGGCGCGCAAGCCGCCGACCTTGATCGCGCCGGGCACCGTCAGCGTGAAGCTGCCGGCCGTCTTGTTCAGGATCGCTGACGTGTCGATCGAATTGGCGAAGATGTTGAAGGCGTTGGCGCTGAACACGCCATTGCCGTTCGGAGTCGCGGTCTGGATGATCTGGCTGCTGGTCGAACCGCCAAGGGTGACGTTGCCGGACGTGGAGATCGAGCTGAGCGCGTCGACGTTCAGGGAGAGATCACCCGGGGTAACAAGCGTCAATCCGCCAGAACCCAGCACGATCGATCCACCACCGGTCGCAGACAATTCGCTGAAGCTCGGCGGTGTCAAAATCTGCGTCAGATTGGCAAAGTCGATGAACTCGCGCGTGCCTTTGACACCCGCATTCGCGATCGTGATGCCAGGCGCGTTGATCGTGCCGCCATTGATGGCGGCGACGAGGAACTCGCCCGAAACCGCGACAGGATCGGACGTGACCGGCGCGGTGCCCGAGCCGGCATAGCCGCTGACATCGGCGGTGACGCCGTTGGGAAGCTGCAGCGTGCCGACATCGGTCGATTGGAAGCGGGGCGACGCGATCATCGCGAAGTCGCCACCCGATCCACGGCCGAACGTGCCCGCTGTGGTGCCCTCGCCCCCATCGCCGCCGCGGCCCGATACATCGACCGTCGCGCCGGATTCATTGATGTCGATGAAATTGATCAGAGCCGATCCGCCGCGCTGAAGGACGTTGGCGAAGCCACCCGAGCCACGACCACCTTCGCCGCCTGCCGCGCTATAAACGCCGTTTTCATCGGACGCGCCGAAGCCGCCTTCGCCGCCCTCGCCCTGCGCATTGATGTCGAGGCCGCCGTTGAAGCTGGCCGACCCGGTCGTCGGTGTTCCGGTTACGCCGGAAAACAGGCCGACCTGTATCAGGCCGCCGAAGCCGTTGCCGCCCTTGCCGCCCGCCGTGAAGGTCGAGCCGTTGTCGGAGCCGCTTCCGCCTTCGCCGCCTTCGCCTTCGGCCCTGGCCTCCGCCGCGCCATTGATCGTGAGGATGCCGCCGGCGGCGGTGCCGCCGATCGCGACGCCCTTGAGCTGGTTATTGTTCCCATCGACGAAATTGCCACCGATGCCGTCGCCGCCCGTGCCGCCGTCCTGCGGAACGCCATCGCTGAAGCCCGATCCGCCGTCTCCGCCATAGCCGCTGGCAGAGGCGTAAACATTGCCGCCCAAGGTGATCGCATTGTTGGAAAGGCCTGGGCCACCATTGGCCTGGATCAACGCAAAGCCGCCAATGCCCCGGCCGCCATTGCCGACGTCACCTTCGATCCCGGCATCACCGCCGCGACCGTCGGCGCGCGCTTCCAGCCCGAAGAACGACATTCCGGTGTCGTTGAGGGTGATCGTCGCGCCGCTTACGCCCGGCGTACCGTTTGACAGAACACCATTGGCGACTGTGATGCTGACCTCGCCGCCTATGCCCTCGCCGCCATTAAAGCCGACGCCGCCATAGCCGCTGGCGAGCAGCTGCGCCTCGTTGAAGATCGTGATGTCGGCGTCGTTGATCGCGCGGACGCGCGCGAAGCCGCCGATGCCGACGCCGCCGTCACCATATTGATTGATGCCGGCATAGCCTTCGGCATAGGCGTAGAGGCCGTTGTTGAGCGTGATCCCGCCGCCGCTGGCGAAGACCGACGCCTGCCCGCCGCGCGCCGATGCGCCGCTGAAATCCGGATAGGTGATGGTGGGTGCGAAGACTTCGCCGCCAAACGGATCGAGGCCGTAAGCCGAGCCATCGAGATAGGCAGCGCCGCCGATGAAGGTCCCGCCCGCGCCGTTGCGCGACAGGAGCGCGGTGCCGCCGCGCAGCGAGATGGTTTCTTCACCCCCCAGCGGAATGGCGAAGCCGCCAAAGGCTTCGCCGGAAACGGCGCGCGCATAGATGTTTACGCCGCTGCCGGTGATGATGCTGGCGCTTTCCGCACCGATTTGCGCGAAGCCGCCGGCCGCGCCACCGGCATTGAAGCCATTGCCGCCCTGCGCATCCGCGCTGACGTCCACAAAGCCGCCCAGGTTCATATCCTGCGAAGCATTGTTGAAGATCACCGCACGGCCGCCATAGCCGAAGCCACCGTCATTATCGATACTGTTGCCGCCATAGCCGTTGGCACTGAGCGTGACCGGGCCGGTTACGGTCAGCACACCGCCGGCATTGGCCCCGAGCGACGCACCGGTCAGGAAGCTCTGGCCGAAGGGATCGCCGCCGCCGAAGCCATTGCCGCCCTTGGCGCCGCTGCCGGAGCCGAGGCCGCCATAGCCCTCGGAGTACATTTCCAGCGCGCCGAGCGTGATCGAGCCGCCGCTGGCGTTGACCGAGACGAGACCGCCCACGCCGGTTCCGCCAAACGCCTGCGACACCGCATTATCGCCGATGCCGTTCGATACCAGGCTGGCGATGCCCGCCACCGTCACCGCGCCGCCCGCCCCCGTCGACAAGGACAGCGTACCGGCGGTCGCGCTCACACCATCGCCCAGCGCGCGATGCGATGTGTTGAAGTAAAGATTGCGCGCGAAATCGAGCCGCGTGCCCGAACCGGCGGAGATCGACGCATTGCCGGTCGCGTAGCCGCTTACATCACTCAGGAATTTGGGATTGCCCTGAGCCGACGCCGCGCTGCCGACGATGTTGATGTTGACGAACGTGGTATTGGGATCGCCTACAGTGGGCGCACGGGTGGCGATGGCAGGCGCGCGAGTGCCTTCGTCGATCTCCACCGAGTTATTCTGGACGTTATAGCCGCCCGACAGGATGATCGAATTGCGACCCTGCTGCACGGCGTTGGCGACTTCGAAGCCGAGCTGGCCGTCACCCTGAATCAGCATCGTGACCGCGCTGTTCTTCGGAACCGCGACCAGCGAGATGCGCTGCTGGACGTTCTGTTCAAAATCGTTCGCGGGGCCGGTGGTACTGCCACCGTGGGTCAGCGCGCGCAGCGAACCGTCAGGCAACAATTCCCCATCGGTGCCGACGTTGATCTGAATGTCAAACAGGCCCTCGTTGAGCGTCAGTGTCGCGTCCTCGGCCGCGACATAAGCGGCGCTGACATTGTCTGTGCCATTGAGCGTACCGATGGTGACGTCGCCGTTCTGCTCCACGGTCGGCGCGACGATGCCGATATAATTGCTGACGGCGATCTGTGCGCCCGATGCGATCTGCACTTTGCCGCCGCGCGCGAGGCCCGTGACCATCGGGTCATTGGTGAAGGTTGCACCGCCACTGTTGAAGTTGCCGATGGGATCGAGCGAAGTAAGCAGCAGCCCGCCGACATTGATGTTCGCGGTGGCACCGACGAGGATACCACCCGGGCTGTAGAACCAGATATTTCCACCGCCCAATTGGCTGCTGACGCTGCTGCCAATCTGATTTCGATAAGACGAAATCACACCATTTAGGCTGATCTGACGGCTTTGATCGGTCGGAATGATACGGTTTAAAACAGTGAAATCGGGACCGAAGTCCGACCCGTCAGCCTGAAAAAATAGACGATTGCCATTTGGCAGCAGGTTGATCGCGCCGGGGGCAGCTTCGGCGCTGGCATAAGGCGTCCAGTTGATCACCGCAGTCGAGGATGAGATGAAAACTCGATCCGTGTTGACGCCGTCCACACCCTGGACGTTGTTGTACCGGGCCACGTTGCCCGATCCACCCGTTATGCTCGCCCGGAAAGCGCCGGATTCGCCGGTAGCAAGGTCGAAGACGCCTGATCCGTTCGGATTTATGCCGTTGCCGACAAAGTTACCAGAAATCGCATTCGTCACCGGCGCCGCGAGGGCGGTGCCGAGGGCGAGGACGGATGTCAGCGTGCGCGATGTGAACAGCGGCTTCTTGCCGGGGCGGTTGTGACGCGCGAACGGATCGTTGGTGTTACGCATTACCGGGCACTCCAGGGCCAAAGCTTGGTCGTCAGCGAAATCAGGAAGCGGGGATCGGGCTTCTCGGTCTGGAAGCCGGTCCGGCGCATCGGCACGGCGAGCGTGGCATCGATGCGGAAACGGTTGTTGAGCGCGGCGTGGACACCGCCGCCCAGCGAGATCGACGTGTCGTGATAGCCCTGGATCGCGCCGACGTCCTTGACCCAGGTCCGCGCGACATCGGCGAACAGGAAGGGCTGGAAGACCAGATTGTAGCGCGGGAACGGCGTGATGCGGTTCCAGCGGATTTCGTAGCTTGCGCCGATGCCGCTGTCGCCGATCGTGGTGCCCGGATCATAGCCGCGGCCGATCGAATAGTTGCCGGTCGAGAATTGCTCGAAGCTCAACAGCGGATCGAACGCATATTGCGCGCGCGGCATGACCGCGACCCACACATTGTAGCCGGTGTTGATCTCGAACTCGCCCGAGGCGCGAACCACCGTGGCGGTCGGATCGCCGAGCGGCCGGCCGGTGAAGGTGCGATCAGTGAACGAGCCGAGCGGCCCGCTCTCACTGGCATTCAGGATGCTGATGCCGCGGCGCAGCTCGACCGACCCCGACCCGCGCCAGCGCGACGGGCGGCCTTCCTGAATGTCGGAGAAATCGGTGTCGAGGCGCGCATAGAGCACGCGCAGATGGTCGCGCGAAAAGACGATGCCGTTCAGCCGCACCGTCTGGTTCAGATAATCGAGCCCGCCCGCGACCGCGACGCTGAGCGCCTGGCTGCGCTTGATCGGATAGCTGATGCCCCCGGTCCAGAACAATGTGCGCGCCTTGAGCGACAGGCCGGGCGTGTTGATGTCGGGCTTGGTCCACGCCGAGGTGAGGTTGCCCGACAGGACGACGCCTTCGGATCCCAGGCGCATGTCGTAGCCGAGCTGCGCGATCTGCTGTTCCTTGAAATCGGCCGTCGAGGAGACCGACGCGCTCAACCGGTCGCCCGACGTCAGCAGGCCATAACCCTGCCCGCGCAGCAGGCCCGACCAACGGCCAGTGCCCTTCGCGGCGAAATTCTGGACGTTCGCATCGAGATCGAAGGGCGTGCGGACCACGCTGACTTCGCCGACCAGCTCGCCCGGCGCGGTGCCGGCGGGCTTGAGCGACAGGCGCACGTCCATGCCCGGCACGTCGCGCGCGAGCAGCAGGTAACGCTCAGCAGTCAGGCGGTTGAACACCGGATCCTGGGTCAGCTTCGACAGATAGCGGGCGAGGATCGCCTCCTGCTTGCCCGCGTCGCCGCGCACGCGGATCGCGACGATCTTGGCAAAGAGCACCTCGAACTTGACGACGCCATTTTCGATCCGCTGCACCGGCACCTGGACGGCGGCGAGATAGCCTTTCTGGCGCAGGATGGTCGCGGCGGCATCGCGGATCGTGCAGATCGTGCTGATCGGCCGTTCCTGGCCCAGCGCGGATGCGTAAGCGGGGCGCAGTTCTTCGGGCGTCACGCCCTGCAGGTTGTTGAACTGGGCTTCGGTGATCGTGACCTTGATGTCGGCATAGGCCGGATCGTCGAGCGCGCAGGGGGCGCGTTCGATGCCGCCATCGACGAGAAGCTTGCTGCCCTTCGTGGGAACTTCGCCGCCGCGCTGGTTGCGGGTGACTTCTTCGCGAGTCGGCGCGAGTTGGGGTGCGGTGACCTGTGCGGCGAGTGGCGAAGTCAGGAGCGATAGGCCGCCCACGCCAGCGATCAACGCGAATCGGTTACGCACCACGCACCCCCCTGCAACTATATTACGGCCACCCAATTGTTATCGGGTGTTAATTGCAAAAGTCGTCCCTGTCATCCCGGTTATAAGTAACCGGAAAAGAAGCGACCAATCGACACGTAGATTCCCGGTCCCGCCCCTGTTCGCGGAAACGACCGGAACTCCATTGCGCCATGGCACGCATCGGCAAAACGCACATTTGCACTAAGGATACGCAATATGTCGTCGCAGGGTTGCGCCCGCCTCCTCTAAAAAGAGGAGAGGCTGCATAAAGGTTAGGTTCCGTTAACCATCTTTTAGCCGATGCGCGTCCAGAAGCCTTGTCCGTCTGACGGAAAAGGATTTCGACCCCCATGAGCCCGGCCGAACAGCATAGTGACGTCGCCATCATCGGCGCGGGGCCGGCAGGTCTCACCGCCGGCTATCTGCTGGGTAAGCACGGTTTTTCGGTGACTTTGGTCGAAAAGGATGCCGAACAGGTGGGCGGGATCAGCCGCACCGTCGAACATGCCGGCTTCCGATTCGACATTGGCGGGCATCGTTTCTTTTCCAAGTCCCGCGAGGTGGTCGATCTGTGGGACGAGCTGTTGCCGAACGATTTCATCGAGCGTCCGCGCATGAGCCGCATCTATTATCGGGGCAAATTCTACGATTATCCGCTGCGCGCCTTCGATGCGCTGAGGAAGCTCGGGCTGATCGAATCGAGCCTGTGCATGCTCTCCTTCTTCCGTGCCAAGCTGTTTCCCAACAAGGACGTGCGGTCGTTCGACAAATGGGTGATCAACCAGTTCGGCGAGCGGCTGTTCGGCATCTTCTTCAAGACCTACACCGAAAAAGTCTGGGGCATGCCGTGCGAGGACATGTCGGCCGACTGGGCGGCGCAGCGGATCAAGGGGCTGTCGCTGGGCAAGGCGGTGTTCGACGGGATCAAGCGCTCGCTGGGCCTCAACCGGCGCCCCAATGACGGGATGCAGGCCAAGACCCTGCTCGAAAGCTTCCGCTATCCACGCAAGGGCCCCGGCATGATGTGGGACGCCGCGCGCGATCGCATCCTCGAACATGGCAACCGATTCCTGATGGGCCATGCGCTGCACCAGGCGAGCTGGGACGAGGCGGCGGGCCACTGGCGCATCACGATCAAGGCCGGGGGCGGCAAGACCCGTGTCATCACCGCAGACCATCTGATCAGCTCGGCGCCGGTGCGCGAACTCGTCGCGCGGCTCCATCCGATGCCCAAATCGATGCCGAACGCGATGGCGCTCAACTATCGCGACTTCCTGACCGTCGCGCTGATGATCCGATCGGAGGACCTGTTCCCCGACAACTGGATCTACATCCACGAAGACAAGGTGAAGGTCGGCCGCATCCAGAACTTCCGCAGCTGGTCGCCCGAAATGGTGCCCGACGAGGCGCTGGCCTGCGTCGGCCTCGAATATTTCTGCTTCGAAGGCGACGGGCTGTGGAGCTCGACCGACGAGGGGCTGATCGCGCTGGCGACCGCCGAACTCGCGCGGCTGGGCCTGTGCGATCCGCGCGACGTGGTCGGCGGCGCGGTGGTGCGTCAGGAAAAGGCCTATCCGGTCTATGACGATCATTATGCCGGCCACGTCGCGGCGATCCGCGCGGAGCTGGAAGCGCGTTATCCCACGCTGCAGATGGTCGGCCGCAACGGCATGCACCGGTACAACAATCAGGATCATGCGATGATGACCGCGATGCTCGCGGTGCGGAACATCGTCGAAGGCCGTCGCCGCCACGATCTGTGGGCGGTGAACGAGGATGCCGAATATCACGAGGCGGGTTCGGAGGGCGACGATGCCGGCGTCGCCGCCGCTTTGCGCTCCGAACGGCTGGTCCCGCGGCGGTTGAAGAAGGCCGCCTGAGCCTTTCCGTGACCGATCTCCGAACCGGTGAGAATAGACGAATGGCGTGGGGAGAAGGCGCAATCGCCCTCCTTGCCCCATGGGGGATCGCGGTCGCGGTGACGATGGTCCTCGCCTGGCCGCATATCGTGCTGCTGCGGATGTGGGATCCCGACGATTATATGCGGTTGATGGAAGTCCGCGACTGGATCGGCGGGCAGAGCTGGTTCGACGTCACGCAATACCGGCTCGATCCGCCGCGCGGCTTCGCGATGCATTGGTCGCGGATCGTCGACCTGCCGATCGCCGCGCTGACCCTGCTGTTCCGGCCGCTGCTGGGCGATGTCCTGGCCGAGCGCGTGGCCTTAAGCGTCGTGCCGCTGGCGATCCTGCTCGGAATCATGGCGGCGGTGATGGTCGCGGCGCGGCGCGTGGGCGGGCGACCGGCCGCGCTGGCAGCGCCTCTGCTCGTCGCCTGTTGCCCGCCGATCCTGTTCCAGACGATGCCGATGCGGATCGACCATCATGGCTGGCAGACGATGATGGCGATGGCGACCGTCGCCGCCTTGATCGACACGCGCGCGCTGCGCGGCGGCCTGCTCGCCGGGCTGGCGGCCGCGATCTGGCTGTCGGTTTCGATGGAGGGCGTGCCGATGGTCGCAGTCCTCTTCGGCCTCGTCATCCTGCGCTTCATCATCGGCCGCGACGATGCCGGCCATGCGGCGCGGCTTCAGGGTTTTGCCGCCGCCTTCGCAGGTGGGGCGGCGATCTGGTTTCTCGTCGCGCATCGCCTGTCGGCATGGGGCCACACCGAATGCGACGCGATGGGGCCGGCCTGGCTTGCGCTGATCGGGGGCGGCGCGCTGGGCGCGATCGTGGCGGCGCGAGGCTTTGCCGGACCATCGCGCCTGCTTCGCGCCGTACCGATCATGTTGGGCACGGCGGCGGGGCTGACCGCATTCCTCTCCGTAGCACCTTTGTGCGCGGCGGGGCCGTTCGGCGCGCTCGATCCGGTGACGCGCGGTTTCTGGTATGAACATGTCCTCGAAGGGCTGCCGATCTGGCACCAGTCGGCCGACATGCAGGGGATGATCCTCGCCTTCCCGATGATCGGCCTGGGGGGACTGGCGCTTGGTTGGCGCAAGGCGGATGGCAGCGATGGCCGGCGACAGTGGGCGACCTTGCTGCTGATCGCGGGCGCGGCCTTCGTGCTCTCGCTGCTCGTCCAGCGCACATCGGCCGTCGCACACGGCTTTGCGCTGCCGGGGGCGGCGTGGTTGCTCGCGCGCGCGCTCGATAGTGTGCGGCGCTGGCCGCGGATGCCGACGCGCGTGATCGGATCGAGCGCCGCGATTCTCGCCGCCTCGCCGCTGACCGCGGCCGGGATCGGTGGCGCGCTGATCGGCGCGATGGCGCCCGCGCCGGTGGGGCAGGGCGATGCGATCGCTTATACCTGCGCCAAGGGGTGCGATCGCTGGAGCGCGCTCGATGCTCTGCCTGCGACCTACATGCTGTCGTCGCTCGATGTCGCGCCGTCGCTGCTGGTCCACACGCATCATCGCTTTCCGGCGTCGGGCTATCATCGCAACGCCGGCCCGTTGCGTCGCACGATCACCGCCTTCACCGGCAACATCGATGCGACCCGCCGGATGATGGCAGCCCGGGGCATGACCCATGTGCTGATCGATCCCGAAGCCGAAGAGGCGCAGGTCTATATCAAGGCCGCGCCGCACGGGCTGATGGCGCGCCTGATCGCGGGGCATCCGCCGGCCTGGTTGCAACCGGTCGCCCTGCCGGGAAGCCCCTTCCGTCTGTGGCGGAAGGTGGCGTAACCGCACCGCCTCCCCTTGCGGGCGGCCGCGTGCCGAAATAAGGGCGCGTGATGTTCCGTTCCGCGCCGCATGCGACGCCCCCCAAGGGCTGGTGGACCAGCCCCTGGTACATCGCGGCGCTGTCGCTTGCCTGCCTGATCCCGATGATCCGGCCGCAGATCATTCCGCTGACCGACCTGCTGGGCCATATGGCGCGCTATGCGGTGGAGACCGCACCGCCCGAATCGCCTTTGCTGTCGCGCTTCTACGGCTTCAACTGGGCGCTGATGGGCAATCTTGGCGTCGATCTGCTCATCATCCCCATGTCGAAGATCTTCGGGATCGAGCTGGGCGTGAAGCTGATCGTCATGAGCGTTCCGCCGCTGACGTTGCTCGGTTTCCTGCTGGTCGCGCGCGAAGTTCACGGGCGGCTGCCCGCCACCGCCGCACTGGTCGCGCCCTTCGCGTTCAGCTGGCCGTTCCAGTGGGGCTTCATCAACTACGTCTTCGCGATGGCGCTGACGCTCAATGCGTTCGCCTTGTGGCTGTGGATGGCGCGTACCGGGCGCTTGCGGCTGCGCGCGATCCTGTTCGTGCCGATCGGCGCCGTCATCTGGCTGGCGCACGGTTTCGCCTGGGGCGTGCTCGGCCTGCTCGCCTTCGCGGCCGAGATCATCCGCGTGCGCGATACGGGCAAGTCGGTACTCCAGTCGCTGTGGTGGGGGGCCCTCCACTGCCTTCCGCTCGCGCCGCCGCTCCTCCTGATGGTCGCATGGCGATCGGGCGCGGTGACAGGGGAGACGACCGACTGGTTCAACTGGGTCGCCAAATACGTCTATCTGGTCTCGTCGCTGCGCAACCACTGGATGGCGCTCGACATGTATAATGTCGCCGTGCTGCTGGTGCTGATCGCGTTCGCGACGATCGGCCTCGGCTTCCGCATGCGCCGCGTGCTGGGTGTGGCGATGATCGTGCTGGCGATCGCCTATGTGCTGATGCCGCGCATCGTGATCGGATCGGCCTATGCCGACATGCGACTCGCGCCTTATCTGATCGCGATCGGGGTGATCGCGATCGTGCCGCGCTATACCGACCGACGCGCGCTGGCCGCCACCGCGCTGATCGCGCTCGCGCTGTTCGGCTACCGACTCTATTTGTCGACCGTGCGCTTCGATGCCTTCGCGACCCGCTATGAGGATCAGCTGAAGGCGCTCGATCATGTGAAGCAGGGTTCGCGGATCTTCGTGCTGATCGACCTGCCATGCCTGAGCCAGTGGGAGGCACCACGGCTCGAACATCTCGGGGCGATCGCGGTGGTTCGCAAGGAAGCCTTCGTCAACGGGCTGTGGACGATGCCGGGGGCGCAACTACTCAGCATCCGCTATGCGCCGGCCAAGGGTTATTCGGAGGATCCGACCCAGGTGATGCGGCCCAAGCGGTGTCGTTCACGCACGACGCGCAGCATCGAAAGCTCGATCGCGCTCTTCCCGCACGCCGCCTTCGATTATCTGTGGCTGATCAACACCGCCCCCGAACATTGGCCGAAGGACGATCCGAGCCTGAAGCAGATCTGGAACGGCGGCGAGCGGGGCGCGCTTTACGAGATCGAAGGCTCGGCGATCATGGCGATGGAAACGCCGAACGGCACGCGCGCCTTCGCCACCCAGTGACGCTCGACCCCGAAGATTGCCGTCAAGGCCGCATTGACCGGCGCTGACGGCATCTTGTCGTCATTGCCCTCGCGCCCCAGCAATTTGCCCACCCCCCGCACCGCGACGATCAGCGGGAAGAGCAAAGTGTTGAAATGGCTGGTGTGGCGGGGTGTCAGGCCCGCCTCGGCAAAGACGCGGGTGAGATGTTCCTCGGTATAACGGCGCTGGTGGTGGTGTTCGGCGTCGTGCGCGCTCCACAGCCAGGGCGTGCCGGGAACGGTGACGAGGATGCGGCCGCCGGGTGCCAGCTTGGTGCGCAGAGCGGCGAGCGCGGGCACGTCCTCGGGGATATGCTCCAGCACGTCGAACAGCACGATCAGATCGTAATGGCCTTCTTCCAGCGGTACGCCGTGGGGCAGGTAGCCGCCCATGATCGCCAGGCCGCTGCGTTCGGTGGCGAGCGCGCGGGCGCCGTCGTCGGGCTCGATCGCGTCGACGCTGCCATAACGTTGCAGCAGTGCGAGGTTCGATCCGGTGCCGCAGCCGACCTCCAGGATCCGCATCGGTCCCGCCTTGGGGCGGAAGCGATCGATCAGTGCCGCGATGATCTTTCGACGCGCGACGAACCACCAGTGGTCGGCATCGATCTCGGCCATGCGATCATAGACGGCGCGATCCAACTCACTCTTCTCCTTCAACCGCACCGATGCGCTGGCGCACCACATAGATCGGGCGATGCTTGGTTTCGACCAGGATGCGGCCGACATATTCGCCCAATATCCCCAGCGACAGCAACTGCATGCCCCCCAGGAAC
Organism: Sphingomonas montanisoli; assembly: GCF_008274695.1. GTDB lineage: Bacteria > Pseudomonadota > Alphaproteobacteria > Sphingomonadales > Sphingomonadaceae > Rhizorhabdus > Rhizorhabdus montanisoli. The sequence continues at coordinate 160,578 of NZ_VTOU01000002.1, forward strand.
AGGGTCGCGACCATCATCGACGCATAGCCCGGCGTGTCGACGCCGTAGATCATCACCCGCACCAGCAGATAGAGCGCGTAGATCAACGCGAACAACGCCACGCCCGCGCCCAGATAAGACCAGACCCTGAGCGGCAGCGTCGAGGCCGAGGTGATGCCGTCGATCGCGAGTGTCCACAGCTTCCAATAGTTGAACTTGGTGGTGCCCACCGCGCGTTCGGCCCGGTCATATTCGACCGCGGTCTGGCGGAAGCCCGACCAGGCGAACAGCCCCTTCATGAAGCGGTTGCGCTCGGGCATCTGTTTGATGACTTCGACGACGCGGCGATCGAGCAGGCGGAAGTCGCCGGCATGTTCGGGGATCTTGTCCGCCGACAGCCAGTTATGCGCGCGATAATAGAGATCGGCGGTCAAACGCTTGGGAAAGCTGTCGGTCATCCGGTTGCGGCGGACGCCATAGACGACCTCATAACCCTCGCGCCATTTGTCGATCATGTCGCCCAACACCTCGGGCGGATCCTGCATGTCGACGTCGATCGGAACGACGGTGCGTCCGCGCACGGTATCGAGCCCCGCCGACAGTGCCGCTTCCTTGCCGAAATTACGCGACAGCGAGATGCCGACGATGCGGGCGTCGGCCATATTGGCGGCGATGATCGCGGCGAGGGTCGCGTCGGTCGATCCGTCGTCGACGAACAGGATTTCCCAGCCGACGGCGGCCCCATCGGGATCGCACAGTCGGTCGAGCACGGCGGTGACGCGCGTGACGAAGGGGCCGATCGCGTCCTCTTCGTTCTTCACCGGGACGATCAGGCTGATGAGAGGCGCGCTCATCCGAACACCCAGACGCGATTGAGCCAGAAGACGAGCAAAGGGGTCACGAACAACGCGAAAGGATACGGGGCCCAGATCGGCAGTTTGAAGTGCTGGACGAGCATATAAACCCAGACGCTGTTGAGCGCGAAGCTGACCAGCGAGACGATGAAGAAGCGCGACGTCTGCCGCCAGACATTGTCGCGACGGCCATGGCCACGGAAGCTCCAGCGCGAATGGATGATGTAGCCGGTGGTCGCCGCTGCCAGAAATCCGATCGTCCAGGCCAGGTTGGGATCGAGATGCGCAAGCTTAACCCCGGCGTGATACACGCCGATGTTGACGAGGCTCGCTATCCCTCCGCTGATCCCATAACGGACGAGCTGACCCAGGAGTACGAGGCGTTCGGCTGAAAGGAGGCCTGCGCTGCGCATGTGGTTCGCGCTCTTCCACAAAAGCGGGCGCGCCTCAAGCGGCCGGTGCATTCTCAATCCTCCCCCTCCGTCAGCTGCGCTGACACCTCCCCTTGGCGGGGGAGGAGAGTGGAAGCGCTTCTCATCCAACGGCATGCGCTCTACGCTCGCACGCATCACAAGGTTAGGGGCATCGGTGGAAGATCGGATCATCGCGTTCGTCGAGCGGCATTGGCGGCGGACATTCTGGCTGATGTTCGCGGGTACGATCATCTACATGCTCATCTACAAATGGGCGTCGATCCGCGTCCTGGGCCTGGGCGACACCGACGACAATATGCGGCTGGCGCAGGTGCAGGCGTGGCTGAACGGGCAAGGCTGGTTCGATCTGCGCCAGCACAAGCTCGATCCACCGGCGGGGGCGAGCATCCACTGGACCCGGATCGTCGATCTGCCGATCGCGGTGCTGCTGTTCCTGTCGCGGCAGGTGACCGACAACTTCACCTCGCTACGCTTCGCGACCACGGTGGCGCCGATGCTCGCCTTCGGGGCGACCCTGTGGGCGCTGATCCTGGCGAGCCGCCGGCTGATCGCGCCGCTTGCCTACCCGCTCGCCTTCGCGATGCTGCTGTGCGCGCAGACCGCGATGTTCATGTGGTTCCCGCTGCGCGTCGATCATCATGGCTGGCAGCTGGCGATGCTGATGCTCGCGCTCGCCGGCCTCGCCGATCCGGTCGGCAAGCGTGGCGGCGTGACCGTCGCGACGGCGACCGTCGTATCGCTGGGCATCGGCCTCGAACTTCTGCCGTCGATGGCGATGGCGGGGGCGGCGACGGTGTTGCGCTGGATCTGGGACCGCGCCGAGGCCGATCGGATGCGCGGCTATGCGGTCGTGCTGGCGGGCGGTTCGGCGATCATCTTCGCGGGCTTCGCGTCCTACGACAATCGCCTGCCCGTCTGCGACGCCTTCTCGCCCGTCTATCTCACCGCGATGCTGCTGGCCGGCGCTTTGCTGTTCGCCCTCTCCTACGCGCGCGTCGAAAGCCGCGTGCTGCGTCTGGCGCTTGCGGGCGTCGCGGCGGGCGCGGTGGCGGGCGTCTATGCAGGCGCCTTCCCGCAATGCCTGGGCCGCCCCGAACATCTCTCGCCCGAACTCGAAAAGCTGTGGTTCAGCCATGTGCGCGAGGTGCGCCCGCTCCACACCAAGGCGTGGCGCGACGCGGTCAACATCGCAGCACTCCCGGTCTTCGGCGCGCTGGGCGCGATCTTCGCGTGGTGGCGCGCGCGCGGGCAGGCGAGTGCTCCCGCCTGGGCGACGATCGCCTTGCTCAGCGTCTTTTCGACCGCATGCATGTTCTGGCAGTCGCGCTATGGCCCGCAGGCGCAGATGCTGGGCGTGTTCGGCGCGACCGCGCTCGCGTGGCCGGTGATGAGCCGGCTGCTCAATGCGAAGACCAGCGTCGTGCGCGTGCTGGGGCCGACGGCGGCGTTCCTCGCGGTCTCCGGCCTCGGCGTCGAATATGTCACGACGCACTGGCCGAAATCGGAGAAGGCGGCGAAGAAGAAGGTTGTGGACCGCAGCGTGCGTTGCCCGCGCATCGCGTACTTACGCGAACTCGGCGCGTTCAAGCCGACGGTGATCCTGACCCATGTCGATTTTGGCCCGCGCCTGATCGCGATGACCGGGCACAGCGCGATCGCCGGCCCCTATCACCGCAACAGCCAGGCGATCCTCGACGTCCACCACGCCTTCCGCGACGCATCGCCCAAAGTCGCGCACGACGTGATGAAGCGGCACAAGGCGACGATGCTGCTCGTCTGCCCCGGCATGGCGGAAACGACGCTCTACGACAAAGGCGGCTTCTATCGTCAGCTGATGAAGGATCAGGTACCGACCTGGCTCGAACGCGTCGAACTTCCGGCCAACTCGCCCTACCGGCTGTGGAAGCTTGTGGGGTGAAAAATCCTCCCCCGGAGGGGGAGGGGGACCGCGAAGCGGTGGAGGGGTAGCAAGAGGCTTGGCGCATCGCTGCCGGCCAATACCCCTCCGTCAGTCCTTCGGACTGCCACCTCCCCCTCCGGGGGAGGATCTGGGGCTAAGCCAGATTGAACGCCTTCGTGATCCCATCGATCACGAACTGCACCGCCAGAGCCGCCAGCAGCACGCCCAGAATGCGCGTGATCATCGCCTCCAGCTTCGGCCCCAGCACGCGCATGATCGCGCCCGCGGCCAGAAGTGCTGCCAGCATCAGCGCCAGCACCGCCAGCAGCGCCACGATCACCACCACCGACTGTTCGACGCCATTGCTGCGCGACACGAGCAGCATCGTCGTCGCGATCGATCCCGGCCCCGCAATCATCGGGATCGCCATCGGGAAGACCGAGACGTCCTCGATCTCGCGCTGCTCCTCGGCCGCCTTCTTGCTGATCTCCTCCGCACGACCTTCGCGCCGTTCGGTACGCTTTTCGAACACCATTTCGAGCGCGATCAGGAACAGCATCACGCCGCCCGCAATGCGGAAGGCATCCAGGCTGATGCCCAAAGTCGACAGCAATTTCTCGCCGATCAGCGCGAACAGCAGCAGCACCACGCCCGCGATCACGGTCGCGCGGATCGCCATCGCGCGCCGCTGCCGATCGCTGGCGCCGGGGGTGAGGCTGGCGAAGATCGGCGCGCAGCCGGGCGGATCGATGACCACGAACAATGTCACGAAGGCGGAGAGGAACAGCGCGATCACCGGTCAGATCGCTTTTTCATCATAGGGGACGTCCGCAAGCCGATGCGCGGCGACCAAGGTGTTGCGCAGCAGGACCGCGATCGTCATCGGGCCGACGCCCCCCGGAACCGGCGTGATCGCGCCAGCGACTTCCACAGCTTCGGCAAAATCGACATCGCCGACCAGCTTCGTCTTGCCCGGCTCCGCACCTGGAACGCGATTGATGCCGACGTCGATCACGGTCGCGCCGGGCTTGATCCAGTCGGCCTTGACCATTTCCGGCCGGCCCACTGCCGCCACGACGATGTCGGCGCGGCGCACGACTTCGGGCAGATGGGCGGTGCGGCTGTGCGCGACGGTGACGGTGCAGTTTTCAGCGAGGAGCAGTTGCGCCATCGGCTTGCCGACGATGTTCGATCGGCCGATGACGACGGCATCCTTGCCCGAAAGATCGCCCAGCCGATCCTTGAGTAGCATCACGCAGCCCAGCGGGGTGCAGGGGACGTAACCGTGCATGCCCGTCGACAGGCGGCCGACATTGACGACGTGGAAACCATCGACATCCTTGTCGGGATCGATCGTGGCCAGCACCGCGCTCTCGTCGATCTGCTTGGGTAGAGGCAGCTGGACGAGGATGCCGTCCACCGCCGGATCGGCGTTGAGCTGCTCGACCAGCGCGGTCAGCGCGTCCTGCGTCGTATCGGCGGGCAGGCGGTGCTCGAAGCTTTCCATGCCGGCCTCGACCGTCGTCTTGTGCTTGTTGCGCACATAGACCTGGCTCGCCGGATCCTCCCCGACCAGCACGACCGCAAGGCCCGGCGCACGGCCTGCCTTCTCGCGGAAGGCCGGCACCATCGCCGCCACCTTCGCGCGCAGATTTGCCGCGAACGCCTTGCCGTCGATGATGTCCGCCGTCATTCCAAACCCCTGATGAGTGCATCTATGGCGGCGCCCAATGCGGTCGCGTCGCCCCTGACATGCAGCCTCTTTAGCCGCGCCGTGGCCCCCGCCGCCAGCGTCACGTCACTTCTGCGGATGCCGAGTGTCTTTGCGACCAGCGCGACCAGCGCTGCATTGGCCGCCCCGTCGCTGGGCGCGGCGGCCAGCCGGACCGATAGCCAGCACCGCCCGTCGGCGTCGACAGCGGCCCGCTCGATCGCATCGCGCCCGCCGCGAGGACGCGCCCGGACAGCGAGGATCAGGCCGTCATCCGTGGCGGTCCAGACGGTCAGATCAGCGGCGACCCGCTCTGAACGCCGCGCAGAACGCGCTCTATGATCTGGATCAGGATCAGGACCACCAGCGGCGACAGATCGAGCGCCCCGAAATCGGGCAGGATCTTGCGGACCGGCTTGTAGAGCGGCTCGGTGATCCGATCGAGCGCGTAGAGAAACTGGCGGACGAAATCATTGTAGGTGTTGATGACGTTGAACGCCACCAGCCAGGACAGGATCGCCTGGATGATGATGATCATCGTCAGGATGCCGAGCAGATAGATGATGATGTCGATGATCATGTGCGGGAAACCTCTGCGGCTGACGTAGCCGATCCATACGGTGCGACGCAAACCGGCGCGAAGCCGGTGTCGTTCCGTAGCCGATTTAGGTTGCCGCCGGTCGCGCGCAAGGGTGCGTCAGGCCGTTGCCTCCGCCTGACGGCGCGCGGCGGCATCTTCGCCGACTGCCCGGTTGATCATGCCGCGCACCATCAGGTCCAGCCGCTCGACCATCAAGGCGGCAAGGCTTTCGTCGAGTCCGGGCTGGCCGCCGATCGCGCGGGTCATCGCGTCGATCCACTGGCCGGCGGTTGCGGGATCGATCGCGAGGCTGCGGTGGAGCGACATAACGCAGCTGCCGCCCGGCCGATCCTCGCGAAACCAGTCGCGCGGGCCGCCGCACCATCCGGTGAGGAAACGCGCCAGCGAGCGGCGCACCGGGCCGAGATCGGCGGCGTGCATCGCGCGAAGTTCGGCATAGGCCGGATCATGTTCGACCAGATCGTAGAAGCGATCGATGATCGCCTCGATCACCGTCGCCCCGCCCAGCGCCTGATAGGGCGTCGCAAAAGACGCGGCGGTGGCGGGGCCCGACGGTGTCGAGGCGATGGGCGAAGCGGGCTCCGAACGATCCTGCACTGGCACGCCGTGTGTGACGGAAACGTCGGTCATGCGCCTGATCCTTCCAAGCCCGCTTCTGGGACGGACTTTGGGGCAGGCACGGCCGATTCGCTTTGACAGGGATCAAACCCGATAATCCTCCCCCTGGAAGGGGATGATGGAGGTCAGCTCAGGAAGCGGCCCAGATCGGCGACGTCAATCATTACTTCGCGGCGGCCGACATGATCGGGGGTGGAGATGATGTCGTCCTTCTCCATCCGCTCGATCAGCCGCGCCGCACTGTTGTAGCCGATGCGCAACTGGCGCTGGAGCCAGCTGGTCGATGCCTTACGATTCTCGACGACGAGCTGGATCGCCTTGCGATAGGTCGCGGTCTCGGGATCGTCGGCCGCTGGCGCGCCTTCGAGCGCGAAGCCGCCATCCTCGGGCTCCTCGGTGACCGCGCTGATATAATCGGGCGTGCCCTGCATCTTCCAATGCTCGGCGATCGCGCGGACCTCTTCATCGCTGACGAAGGGGCCGTGGACGCGGGCAATCTGCTTGCCGCCCGGCATGTAGAGCATGTCGCCCTTGCCCAGCAGCTGCTCGGCGCCCTGCTCGCCCAGGATGGTGCGGCTGTCGATCTTCGACGTGACCTGGAAGCTGATCCGCGTCGGCAGGTTCGCCTTGATCACGCCGGTGATGACGTCGACCGAGGGGCGCTGCGTCGCCATGATCAGGTGGATGCCTGCCGCCCGCGCCTTCTGCGCGAGCCGCTGGATGAGGAATTCCACCTCCTTGCCCGCGGTCATCATCAGATCGGCCAGCTCGTCGACGATCACGACGATCTGGGGCAACGGATCGTAATCGAGCTTTTCTTCCTCGTAGATCGGTCGACCGCTTTCGGCGTCGTAACCGGTCTGCACCTTGCGGCCGAGCGGCTGGCCCTTGGCCTTGGCGGCGCGGACCTTGTCGTTGAAGCTGGCGAGCCCGCGCACGCCGACCGACGCCATCATGCGATAGCGGTCCTCCATCTGCTCGACCGCCCATTTGAGCGCGCGCACCGCCTTTTGCGGTTCGGTCACGACGGGCGACAGCAGGTGGGGGATGTCGTCGTAGATGCTGAGTTCGAGCATCTTGGGATCGATCATGATCATGCGGCACTGATCGGGTGTCAGCCGGTAGAGCAGCGACAGGATCATGCAGTTGAGACCGACCGACTTGCCCGATCCGGTGGTGCCGGCGACGAGCAGATGGGGCATGGGCGCGAGATCGGCGATCACCGGTTCGCCGCCGATATTCTTGCCGAGCACGAGCGCGAGGCCGGCGACATCCTCGAACGCGTCCGACGCGATCAGTTCGGAAAGGACCACGCCCTCACGCTTCTGGTTGGGCAGTTCGATGCCGATCACGGTGCGGCCGGGGATCACGGCGATGCGCGCCGACATGGCGGACATGTTGCGCGCGATATCGTCCGCCAGCGCGATCACGCGGCTCGCCTTGATGCCGCTCGCCGGTTCCAGTTCGTACATGGTGACGACGGGGCCGGGGCGGATCTCGACGATGCGGCCCTTGACGTTGAAATCGTCGAGCACGCTTTCGAGCAGGCGGGCGTTGCGTTCCAGCGCGGCCTTGTCGATCGACTTGCCGTTGCTGGGCGGCGGCGGCGCGAGCAGGTCGAGCCCCGGCAGCTTGTAGGTGTCACCCAGCGGCAGCGCGCTCTGCCGGTCGCGCGCCTGCGCCTTGGCGGAGGGCGCGGGCGCCTTCTTGCGGTCGGCGATGACGGGGGGCGGGGCGGGCGCCTCATCCTCGTCGATCGGCGCGTGGCGCGGGGGGCGTGCGGGAACGGGCATGCGTTCCAGCGCCTCGATATCGTCGTCTTCGAACAGGTCGTCGTCGGCAAGATCCTCATCGATCCGCGCACGCCGCGCATAGGCACCACGCCGCAGCAGCCAGTCACGCTCGTCAGCGAGCAGGCCGAGACCCCAGATCCACAGCGACAGGCCCAGCACGGCGAACAAGGCGGCGATGCTGAGGCGCACGGCATTCTGCGCCATCGGGTCACCGATCTGGTCGACCCCCAGCATCACCAGCGCACCGCCCGAAAAGCCCAGCACGCCGCCCAGGCCCGCCGGCAGACCCGCGACCGAGCCGCCCCGGAACAGGGCGAGGCCAATGCCGGTGGCGATGCCGGCGGCGAGCGCGATCGACAACGACCGGCCCCAGCGACCGACCGGCGCACCGCGCCACAGTCGCATGCCCCAGACGAGCCCGAGCGGCAGCGTCAGTGCAATCGGCGGGCCGACGAGGGTGAGCGCGAGATCGGCGATCCAGGCGCCTGGATAACCCAGCACATTGGCAGGCGGGCCGCCCGCGGCAGTGTTCAGCGCCGGATCGGTGACGTGGTAGCTGATCAGCGCGAAGCCGAGCGCGATCGTGCCCGTGATCAGCGCGATCGCCGCGAGGATCGCCCCCGCGCGTGCGCCGAAACCCTTCAGCGTCCCGCCGGGTTTGAATGCCTGATCCGCTGCTGTCGCCATGGTCCCGCCTTCGGGGCCTGTGCCCCAAATGTTCCGGGCGCCAGAATGCGCATAGCCGGGAGTCGCGGTCAAGCCGCGTGCGGCAGATGCAGGCTTTGCGCTATCCTGCGTGCATTTTCGGCGGGGGGTGTGGCCGTCGTGTCGACGGTGACGGCGGAGGGCGGCATCGCGGTTTCGCAGGCCTCGAACTGGTCGCGCAGCGCCCGCAACAGATCGAGCGAGCGGAGCTTGCCGAACTCGGCGCGGCTCGCGGTGTCGATGCGGCGTTCCTGCTCGTCGCGGGTGATGGTCAGCGCGACGAAGTCGATCCGCCCGCCCACCGCCTCGACCAGTGCGCGGACGCGGTCGGGAAAATCGGCTGCGACACTGGGTTCGGGCGCGAAGGTGAAGATGAGGTTACGGTCCTCCGCGATCGCGGCGGCGAAACTCTCCATCCAGAAGGCTTCGCGCAGCCGGACGAAGTTTGGGGTGCCGAAGGCGAAAAGCGCGCCCACCGCATCGACGATCAGATGGTTGTGGAACAGCGCATAGCCGCTGATCGCCGCCAGCTCGCGCGCGATCGTCAGCTTGCCCGATGCGGCGGGGCCGTGGAGGAAGATCAGGTGCATGGCCTCCACCCTGCCGTTCGTGTCGAGCGAAGTCGAGACACATGGCCAGGCGTTTTGCGGACGTGTCTCGACTTCGCTCGACACGAACGGGGGTTCTTTTTACGGAGGGGTGATGGAACGGCATGACGTCATCATCCTCGGCGGCGGACTGGTCGGGCTGACGCTCGGCATCGCGCTGGCGCGGCACGGAGTTGCAGTGGCGGTGGTCGATCCCGCAGATCCGGCGGCGACGCTGGCGGCCGGGTTCGACGGGCGCGCATCGGCGGTGGCGAGCGCGCCGTGGCGGATGCTGCAGGCGATCGGGGTCGCCGATCGCCTGGTGGGCAAGGGCTGCCCGATCGACACGATCCGCGTGCAGGATGGGCTGAGCCCCGAAGCGCTGATGTTCGAGCCCGATGCCGCCGACGGCGCGCTGGGCTATATGTTCGAAAATCGCGACATCCGCCGGGCGCTTTACGAAACCGCGCTGGGCGTCGATGGCCTCACCCTGTTCATGCAGCGTCGTCCGGTGAATACCGAGCGCGACCTCGACGGGGTGCGGGTGACGCTCGACGACGGGCGCGTGCTGGCGGGTTCGCTGCTGATCGGGGCCGAGGGGCGCAAGTCGCCGACGCGCGAGGCGGCGGGGATCACGATCGCGCGATGGAGCTACAACCATGTCGCGATGATCGCGTCGCTCGCGCACGAAAAGCCGCATGACAATGTCGCGTGGGAAATCTTCTATGCGAGCGGCCCGTTCGCCTTGCTGCCGCTGGTCGACGACGAACAGGGGCGGCATCGCACCGCGCTTGTCTGGACGGTGTCCGAAAAGGATGCGCCGGCGATGCTCGGCCTGCCCGATCGCGCCTATCTGGCCGAGGCGGACAAGCGCATGGGCGGGATCTTCGGCAAGACCGAGCTGATCTCGCCGCGATCAGCCTATCCGCTGGGGTTCCACCACGCGGCGCGGATCACCGACACGCGACTCGCCTTGGTCGGCGATGCGGCGCACGGCATTCATCCGATTGCCGGGCAGGGCGTGAACCTGGGCTATCGCGATGTCGCGGCGTTGACCGAGGTGCTGGTCGAAGGGATGCGGCTGGGCCTCGATCCGGGCGATGCGCAATTGCTCGCGCGCTATCAGCGCTGGCGCAGCCTCGACAGCTTCATGGTCGCGGCGTCGACCGACGGGCTGACCCGCCTGTTCGGCGTGCCGGGCCGCGCGGCGCGCACGGTGCGGCGGATCGGCCTGGGCGCGGTGCAGCGGATCGCTCCGCTCAAGGCGCGCTTCATGGCCGAGGCACGCGGGGAGACGGGCACGCTGCCGCGCCTGCTGCAGGGCGCCGACATCTGATGAGCGAGCCCTATGTCCCCGTTCCCGCGAAGCTGAGCGCGACCGTTCTGATCGTCCGCGACGATCCGTTCGAAGTGCTGATGGTGCGGCGGCGCAAGGGCAATGTGTTCAACAATGCCCTGGTCTTTCCGGGCGGGCTTGCCGATCCGGAGGATCGCGACGCAGCGTGGTTGCCGCTCGTTAGCGGCGCCGAGGGGCTCGACGAGCAGGAGCGCGCACTGCGGATCGCGGCCTTGCGCGAGACCTACGAGGAAACCGGGCTGCTGATCGTAGGCGAGCAGCTGGGGCCGTGCGGGCCCGATCTGTCGTTCGAGGATGCGGTGCGCGCGAGCGGGGGCAGGCTCGCGCTCGATCGCGTCGTCCGCTTCGCGCATTGGGTGACGCCCGAGCGCGGGCTCAAGCGGTTCGACACACATTTCTTCATCGTCCGCGCCCCCGATGGGCAGGATGCCGCATGCGACGGGCGTGAGGCGGTGGCGATCGAATGGCTGCCGGTGGCCGATGCGGTGGCGCGTGCCGAGGCCGACCTGTCGTTCATGCTGCCGACCCGGCTCAACCTGCGCCTGCTCAGCTACAGCGTCGATGCCGACGCTGCGATCGCGGCGGCCGAGGCGCGCCCGCATGTGCGCGTGATGCCCACGATCGAGGATCGCGAGGACGGCATGTATTCGATCGTGCCCGAGGAAGCGGGCTACGGCGTGACCGCGGTTTTCCTGCGCGAAGTCGGTGTGCCGATCCACGGCTCCGACCCGGCGGGGCGGGGGCCGCAGCCCCAACAATAATCCTCACCCGCCAGGGGGAGGTGGCGCCGAAGGCGACGGAGGGGGAGGTTACGACTCCACCCGAGTTTGCCGCCGTCCTCCCCCTCCGTCAGCTAGCGCTGACACCTCCCCCTAGCGGGGGAGGATTGTTCAGGGCCGCACCTGTCCCGAACCGCGCACCAGCCATTTGTAGGTGGTGAGCCCTTCGAGCGCGACGGGGCCGCGCGCGTGGAGGCGTCCGGTCGAGATACCGATCTCGGCGCCCAGCCCGAACTCGCCGCCATCGGCGAACTGGGTCGAGGCATTGTGCATCACGATCGCCGAATCGACTTCGGCGAGGAAGCGGTCGGCGGTCGCCTGATCCTCGGTGATGATCGCATCGGTGTGGTGGCTGCTGTGGGCGGCGATGTGCGCGAGCGCGGCATCGACGCCGTCGACGATCGCGACCGACACGATCGAATCGAGATATTCGGTATCCCAATCGGCGGCGTCGGCGGTCATCACCAAAGGATTGATCGCTCTGGCGGCCGCATCGCCGCGCACTTCGCAGCCGGCCTTGATAAGCGCATCGATGATCGGGCGGGGGTTTTGATAGGAACGGTCTATCAGCAGCGTCTCCGTCGCCCCGCACACACCCGTCCGCCGCATCTTGGCATTGACGACGAGCGGCAGTGCCTTGGCCGGATCGGCGGCGCGATCGACATAGAGGTGCACGATACCGTCGAGGTGGGCGAGCACGGGCACGCGCGCTTCGGCCTGTACGCGCGCGACGAGGCTTTTGCCCCCGCGCGGCACGATGATGTCGATCAGCCCTTCGGCCGTCAGCATCGCGCCGACGGCGGCGCGATCGGTGGTGGGGACGAGCTGGATCGCGTCGGCGGAAAGCCCCGCCGCCGTCACGCCCGCGACCAGCGCCGCGTGGATCGCGCGGTTGCTCGCCGCCGCCTCGGATCCACCACGCAGGATGCAGGCATTGCCCGACATCAGCGACAGCGCGCCGGCATCGGCGGTCACGTTCGGGCGGCTTTCGTAGATGATGCCGATCACGCCCAGCGGCACGCGCACGCGCTGCAGGACAAGGCCGTTGGGCCGTTCGGCCCGATCGATGATCCGGCCGACGGGATCGTCGAGACCGGCGACGGCCTCCAGCCCGGCGGCCATACCCTCGATCCGATCGGGATTGAGCGTCAGCCGGTCGATCATCGCGCTCGACAGGCCGTTGGTCTGGGCCTGGGCGACATCGGTGGCGTTGGCGGCCAGGATCGCCGGCGCGGCGTCGCGGATCGCGGCGGCGGCCTTGCGCAGCGCTTCGGCCTTGGCGGCGGTTGGCGTGCGGGCGAGCAATCCACTGGCGATGCGGGCGCGGGCGCCCATATCGGCGATCAGGTCAGCGGCGTCGATGGGCCGGGCGATGGTAGCTGCTTCGGACATGACGGCGCCTGTAACATGCGCTTACGGGTGGCCCAACCCCACTTAGGGCTTGGGCAGCTGGCAGGCGGGCAGCGTCTTGAGCTTGGCGATGTCGGTGCAGGCGCGAACCTGGGCGGTGCCGTCGGGGCCGATGAACACGCCATAGTCGCCGCCCTTGGTGCAGCGCGCCGACCACATGGTAAGGTTCTTCCAGCGGCCCTGCAGCTTGACCATCGTCACCTGCTGACACGCCGCCTCGTTGTCGAGGATGGCGCGACGAATCACCGCGCGCTTGCGGATCTCGGGCAGCTTGGCGAGCTGTGCGCTGTAGCCGTCGACCAGCACGGCCTGCGCTGGATTGGCGAAAGATGTGGCAGCGAGCGCTGCGAGGAGCGGGGCGATCTTCATGAGGCTACCCTAGACACAAAAGAGCCGCGACGCACGGGGCGCCGCGGCTCATGCTCGAGAGAGCGGTTAAGCTATAGCGATTCGCTGATCTTCCGGCCCGCGAACAACGCGAGCAGCGCGAAGATGATGAACAGAGCGACCGCGACGAAGAACAGGATTTTGGCCAGCCCGACGAACGCGCCGCCAATTCCGCCGAAGCCGAGGGCGCCGAGCACCAGCCCGACGACGAGAAAGATAAGGGCCCATTTCAGCATCGTGCGTCTCCCGAAATACTTGTCGGGATTCCAAACGACGCGAGTGGATTACGGTTCCGTGGGTGTCAGCTTTCGCCGGGTGCCCGCGCCTTGATCGATAGCGCGTGGACCCGCTCCTTCATCAGATCGCCGAGCGCGGCGTTGACCGCGCGCTGGCGGGCGACGCGGTTCTGGCCGGCGAAGCTTTCGGCGACGATCTCGACGGTGAAGTGGCTTTCGCCGCGCGCGTCGTGGCCGGCATGGCCGCGATGATGATCGCTGTCGTCGATCACGTTCAGATGCGACGGGGCGAGCGCTTGCGTAAGGCGGCGCGTGATTTCGGTGGCGACGGGGCCGGTGGGATTCTGGGTCATTCGACCTATATAGGCCGTTTCCGCGAAGAGAGGCGAGATTGGACGACGAAGGGGTGAAGCGCCGGGCGGGGCCGCGCTTCCATGGACGAATCGAGGGGACGAGCCGCCTGTGCGCGCAGCCGGGTTGCGAGCAGCCCGGTGAGTTTCGCGCGCCCGCGATCGGCGGCGCACGGGCGAGTTTCGATGGGCCGGGCGAATATCGCTTCCTGTGCCTCGATCACGTCCGCGCCTTCAACTCGGGCTACAATTTCTTCGCGGGAATGAGCCCCGACGAAATCGAGACGCAGCAGACCCCCTATGCCGGCTGGGAGCGCGAGACTCGGGCTTTTTCACCACGTCGCGGAGACGTGCCGCGCTGGGCCGATTTCGTCGATCCGCTCGACGCGATCGGCGCGAAATTCGCCCGCGCCGCCGAGCGCGAACGCAAGGACGGACGCGAGCTGAGCGAGGGCGATCGCAAGGCGCTGAAGGTGCTGGGGCTCGACAAGGATGCCGATCGCCGCGCGCTGCGAACACGCTACGCCGAACTGGTTCGCCGCTTCCATCCGGATCGGAATGGCGGCGATCGCAGTCATGAGAAAGCTTTGCAGGACGTGATTTCCGCTTATACGCAGTTGAAAGCCCGTCCCGCCTTCGCATGAGCAGCATGATGACCGACTTGCCGAATACCCAGCCCGACAGCCGCGCCGGAACGGTGCTCGAGGCACCCGACAAGATGGTCAAGGTGCGCGAATTGTTCGGGATCGATTCGGATCTGGAGGTGCCCGCCTTCTCCGAATCCGACGAACGCGTGCCTGATCTCGATCCGGCCTATGTGTTCGATCCGGATACGACGATGGCGATCGTCGCGGGCTTCGCGTTCAATCGGCGCGTGATGGTGCAAGGCTATCACGGCACCGGCAAATCGAGCCATATCGAGCAGGTTGCCGCCCGGCTGAAATGGCCGTGCGTGCGCATCAACCTCGATGCGCATATCAGCCGCATCGACCTGGTCGGCCGGGACGCCATCGTCCTGAAGGACGGCCAGCAGGTGACCGAGTTCCGCGAGGGGCTTCTGCCCTGGGCGCTGCAGACCCCGACGGCCATCGTGTTCGACGAATATGATGCGGGCCGCCCTGACGTGATGTTCGTGATCCAGCGCGTGCTGGAGGCCGAGGGCAAGCTGACGCTGCTCGACCAGAATCGCGTGATCCGGCCGAATCCCTGGTTCCGCCTGTTCGCGACCGCCAACACGGTGGGCCTGGGCGACACGACCGGCCTCTATCACGGCACGCAGCAGATCAACCAGGGCCAGATGGACCGCTGGAACATCGTGGTCACGCTCAACTATCTGCCGGCCGCGACCGAGGCGCAGATCGTGCTCGCCAAGTCGGGCGAATATGACAAGCCCGACGGCAAGAAGACCGTCGAGAACATGGTCAAGGTGGCCGACCTGACCCGTCAGGGCTTCATGGCCGGGGATATCTCGACCGTGATGAGCCCGCGCACCGTGATCAGCTGGGCGCAGAACACGCTGATCTTCAACGATGTCGGCTTCGCCTTCCGCCTCTCGTTCCTCAATAAGTGCGATGAGAGCGAACGTGCGCTGGTGGCCGAATATTATCAGCGCGTGTTCGGCAAGGATCTGCCGGAAAGCATTGTCGGGAAAGCCTGACGCCGCTTCGAGACCCTGAGGGGGAGTGAACGCCATGTCCAATGTCGCCGAAGCGTCGCGCCTGTTGCCGCTCCAGGGTGGGTTCAACCTGCGCGACATGGGGGGATATGCCACCGCCGACGGCCGCCGGGTGAAGCGTGGCATGCTGTTCCGATCGGGCACGATGACGCTGCTGACGCCCGAGGACGAGGCGCATCTCGTCGCGCTCGGCATCAAGACGGTGTGCGATCTGCGCCGCCCCGGCGAGCGCGACCGCGAGCCGACGCGCTGGTGCGAGCCCGCGGGCATTCATTATTTCGCACGCGATTATGGCGAATCGTCCGGCGTGCTGTCCGAACTGCTCAAGCGGGGCGCGGGTGGTGCCGAAGGAATGCGGCAGGCGATGATCGACCTGTATCGCGACATCCCGCAGGATCATGCGCCGTCCTACCGCCACATGTTCGAACGGTTGTTGGCGGGCGAAGCGCCTCTGCTGTTCAACTGTTCGGCGGGGAAGGACCGGACCGGCTTCGGTGCGATGCTGATCCTTCACGCGCTCGGCGTGCCGAAGGAGACGATCCTGGAGGATTATCTCGAGACCAACAGCCACGCCGATTTCCAGCGGTTGTTCGACGGCGGCGCGGCTTCGGTGAAGCGGATGGCGACGTTCGACCGCGCCATGCTCGCCCCGGTTATGGCGGCTGACGAAGCCTATCTTGCGTCGGCTTATGAACATCTCGACGCCCAGCATGGCGGGGTCGATGCCTATCTGGCCGATGTCATCGGCGTCGGCCCCGCCGAGCGCGAGCGGCTGATCGCGCTGCTGGTCGAATAATGGCCGAACGTTCCCCGATCGAGGCGTTTCGCGAGGTGCTGGGCGGCACGGCGCGCGCGGTGGCGCGCGAGCCGGAGTTGGAGCTGAGCTTCACTGCCGAGGCGCCCTCGGCGTCGTACAAGCAGATCCGCGTGCCGATGCCGCCGCGCAACCTGCCCGCGCAGCAGGTGGCCGAGGCGCGCGGCTTCGCCGACGGCTTCGCGCTCAAGATGCGGCATCACGATGCCGGGTTGCACGAAAAGAACGCGCCGTCCGAACCGGTGGCGCGCGCGGTGTACGATGCGGTCGAGAATGCGCGCGTCGAGGCGATCGGCGCCAAGGCGATGGCGGGGATGCGCGCCAATCTGGGCGCCGCGCTCGACGTGCGGATCAAGTCCGACCCGTTGGTGCGCGCGCGGACCCGCGAGGAGGTGCCGCTGTCGACCGCGGTCGGCCTGCTGGTGCGCGAGCGGCTGACCGGCGAGGCACCGCCGGCGATCGCCGACATTGGCCTGTCGATGGTGCGCGAATGGATCGAGGAGAAGGGCGGCGCCGATCTCGACGCGCTGGCGCTCGCGATTGACGATCAGCGCGCCTTCGCCAAGCTCGTCGGCCGGTTGCTCGAGGACCTCGAACTCGTCGAGGGGGAAATCCTGCCCGAGAACGAACCCTTCGATCAGGATCAGGGCGAGGACGAGCAGGAACAGGACGGCGAGGATCAGCAGGAGGAAGGCGACGAGGACGGCGGTTCCTCGGACTCGCAGATGGAGATGCGCGCCGACAAGTCCGAACAGGGCGATGAGGAGGGCGAGCAGCGCCAGCTCGACGAAGACGACATGTCCGAGATGGAAGGCGAGATGGGGGACGATGGCGAAGAGGGCATGATGCCCGTCCGCCCGAACCGTCCGCCCGCCGACCTCTTCCCCGGCTTCGACTATCATCCCTATACGACGCGGTTCGACGAGGAGATCTCGGCGACCGAGCTGTGCGACGAGGAAGAGCTGACGCGGCTGCGCGCCTATCTCGACCAGCAGCTCGTCCACCTGCAGGGGGCGGTGACCAAGCTCGCCAACCGGCTGCAGCGCCGATTGATGGCGCAACAGAACCGCAGCTGGGATTTCGACCAGGAGGAAGGGTTGCTCGATGCCGCGCGGCTTGCGCGTGTCGTGATCAACTCGACCCATTCGCTCAGCTACAAGATCGAGCGCGAGACCGATTTCCGCGATACCGTCGTGACCTTGCTGATCGACAATTCGGGTTCGATGCGCGGGCGGCCGATCTCGATCGCGGCGATCTGCGCCGACATCATGGCACGCACGCTGGAGCGTTGCGCGGTCAAGACCGAAATCCTCGGCTTCACCACCCGCGCCTGGAAAGGCGGCCAGTCGCGCGAATCCTGGCTGGCGGCAGGGCGCCCGCCCGCACCCGGCCGGCTCAACGATCTGCGCCACATCGTGTACAAGAAGGCCGATGAGCCGTGGCGCCGCGCGCGCAAGTCGCTGGGCCTGATGATGCGCGAAGGGCTGCTCAAGGAGAATATCGACGGCGAGGCGCTGATGTGGGCGCACAACCGGCTGATCGGGCGGCGCGAGGAGCGCAAGATCCTGATGGTGATCTCGGACGGCGCGCCGGTCGACGATTCGACGCTGTCGGTGAACAACGGCTCCTATCTGGAGCGGCACCTGCGCCAGGTGATCGGCTGGATCGAGACCAAGTCGCCGGTCGAACTGGCCGCGATCGGCATCGGCCATGACGTCACGCGTTATTATCAGAAGGCGGTGACGATCATGGACGTCGAGCAGCTGGGCGGTACGATGGTCGAGCAGCTCGCGGCCCTGTTCGACACCTGATCGCCGCACCGCACGGATCGAACCGTATCGTAACGCATTGAGTCCGCTTCCCGACCAGGAGGCGAGGCATGACGAAATACGGATATAAGCTCATGACGGAAGAGCATGGGCCCAAGGAACTGGTGCGCAACGCCGTGCTGGCCGAGGAGGCCGGGTTCGACTTCGTGTCGATATCCGACCATTTCCATCCATGGTTGTTTGCGCAGGGCCATGCGCCGTTCGCCTGGAGCGTGCTGGGCGCGATCGCGCATGCGACGTCGAAGATCGGGATCGCGACCGGGCTGACATGCCCGATCGTCCGCTATCATCCCACGATCATCGCGCAGGCGGCTGCGACGATCGCGGTGATGAGCGACGATCGCTTCACCCTGGCGGTCGGCGCGGGTGAACGGCTCAACGAACATGTCACGGGCGGCCACTGGCCCGCGACGATCGAGCGCCACGCGATGCTGGGCGAGGCGATCGATATCTTCAGGCTGCTCTGGCAGGGCGGGGCGCATAGCTGGACCGGCGATTATTACGACGTCGATCACGCGCAGATCTTCGAGGTGCCGAACCGGCCGATCCCGATCATCGTCGGCGTCAGCGGTGATCGGTCGGTCGCGTTGGCGGCGGAGAAGGCCGACGGCATCATGACGACGGAGCCGAGCGCCGAGCTGGTCGATGGCTTTCGATCGCAATCGGGCACCAAGGGGCCGGCTTATTCGGAAGCGCTGCTGGCTTATGCACCGACGACGGAGAAGGGGCTCGAGATTGCGCATGAGCGCTTCCGCTTCTCGGGCCTCGGCTGGGCGGTGAACAGCGAATTGCCGTCGGTCGAGGGGTTCGAGGCGGCGACCAAGTTCATCCGGCCGGAGGATCTGGCCGACTCGCTGTCGGCGGGGCCCGATGTCGGGCCGCATGTGGAGCAGGTGAGGAAATATACGGCGGCAGGCTACGATCATGTCGTGCTGACGTCGCCGGGGCCGGATCAGGAAGGCTTCATCCGCTTCTTCCGCGATGAATTGCGCCCGGCCTTGGGCTGAGGATCCCGATCCCGGCGGATGGAACACCACCCGCCGGCAAGGGACAGATCAGTTGGCGCCGCGCGCTACCGACGTGCCGCTGTTGGCTGCAGCGATCAGCGCCTCGGTACGAGCGCTGGCGGTCGCCTTGGCGTCGCCGGCGCAGGCGGTGTCGACCGCGCTGTTGCTGAACGTGCAGGCGCTGGCAACCGCATGGTTGACGCGCGCGCGCAGCTCGGTCTGATCGGCGCGGTTGGTGAGGTTGAGGTCGTCGGTACGGACCGGGCTGCTCTGGATGAGAGCATTGCCGGTGGCGCCTGCCACGTCGATCTGGCTTTCGGCGGCGAAGGCGGTCGTGGACAGCAAAGCGGCGCCGAGCAGCGCCGACGCGAACATCGTCTTGGTCATAACATTCTCCTGCAAACGCGGCCCCTTTGTTTGGGATGGGCCTTACGTTCATGCCGGTCATGTTGGGCGGCCGGCGGGCAGGATATAGAATCACCTCAGCGACGAAACAATGACGTAACTGCTTGATTCGATTGCGCGATGCAGCATCGCAGGTGCAGCGTGGAAGCGACTTAAAGGCGCTCGATCAATGCCTTCGCTGCAGCAGGCGCGCGTTCCTTGGCACCGTTGATCATGAACAAAAAAACGTCGCGATCGCACTTTTCGGCCGATTTCGTGCTCGCGTGGGGCAGGTCGACGGGGTCTTCACCGTCTTTCCATGCCTTCACAACACTGGCCCAGCGATCGAGGGCGGCTGAGTCGTAACCGGTAGGGATGTCGGCGGCGGCATCCTGAAGTCGCGCATAGGCGAAGTCCGCGGTAAGGTCCGCGATCATCGGATATTTGGCGTGATCGGCAAAGACGATCGCCGCGCCATAGCGCCGGGCGAGATCGACGAACTCGGCACAGAGGAAGCTTTCGTGCCGAACCTCGAGCGCGTGACGCAGCCTCAGCCCGTCGAGCTCGGGTGGGAGCAGCTTGAGGAAGGCTTCGAAATCCTCGGCATCGAACGGCTTGGTCGCCATGAACTGCCACAGGATCGGGCCCAGTTTGTCGCCGAGACGCGTGATCCCCTGATTGAGAAACTTCGCGACCGATTCCGCGCCGTCGCCCAGCTTCTTGCGGTTGGTGGCGAAACGCGATGCCTTGACCGAGAAGACAAAGCCGTCGGGCACGGTTTCGGCCCACTTCGCGAAGCTTTCGGGCTTCTGGCTGCCATAATAGGTGCCGTTGATCTCGATCGCGGTTACCGCGCGCGACGCGAATTCCAGCTCGCGCGCCTGCGCCAGCCCCTTGGGGTAGAAATTGTCGCGCCACGGTTCGTAGGTCCAGCCGCCGATCCCGACATAGGCCTTGCCGCCCATCGCGCTCTCCGATCGCTTCCAACGCAAAGGGGCGGAAACGGCATCCCGTTCCCGCCCCAAAGTACTTTACCCCGAAGGGAAAGGATTAGCCGTTGACGGCATCCTTGAGCGCCTTGGCCGGGGTGAAACCGACCTTCTTCGACGCCGGGATGGTCAGGGTCGCGCCGGTGGCCGGGTTGCGGCCTTCGCGCGCCGGACGGGCGGTAACCTTGAACTTGCCGAAGCCCGGGAGCGAGACTTCATCACCCTTCACCGCTGCGTCGGTGATGATCTTGAGGGCGGCGTCGATCACGCGCTTGGCGGCGGCCTTCTCGATGCCCTGGTCCGCGGCGACGGCGCCTGCGATGTCGGCAGTGTTCATGTCAGCTCCTGCTTTATTCTTGATGGGTTTGCGCCAGTGGGCAGCGCAAGGCGCCCCTTGTGCGCGGGCTTTTCGGACGGGGCAATCCGAAAAACGACAAGCGTCGGGCAAAATGCCGACAAAAAAGCCCATTTCCGGGCCGATTACAGGTTAACCCACGCCATTTTCACGCAAAGTGGGTGTAACGAACCTGTATCAATCCTCGATCGCGCTTGCGATCAGCTTGTCGATGCGACGACCGTCCATATCGACGATCTCGAATCGCCAGCCCTTATAGTCGAACCGCTCGCCGGTGGATGGCAGATGCTTGAGCCGCCACAGCGCGAAGCCGGCGACCGTCGCGAAATCGCGATCCTCGGGCAGATCGAGGCCAAGTCGGTCGGCCAGGCTGTCGGCGGCGTAGGAGCCGGACACCAGCCAGCTGCCGTCGGGCCGTTCGACCATCGGCGGATCGGTATCGACGTCCTGATCCGACGCGAATTCGCCCGCGATCGCGGCGAGCAGATTGGCGGGGACGACCAGCCCTTCGAAATGGCCATATTCGTCGTGGATGAAGGCGACGGGGGTTTCGGCCTCCCGCAAGGCGTTCAGCGCATCCATCGCATCCATATGATCAGGCAGGACGATCCCCCTGCGGATGAGCGCGCGCAGATCGAGCGGCCCGCCCGCCAGCAGCACGCGCACCAGATCGCGCGAATGGACGACGCCGATGATTTCGTCGACCGATCCTTCGGCGACGGGCATCCGGCTGTGCGGCATGTCGGCGATCATCGCGCGCACGCCCGCCTCGTCGACATTCACGTCGATCCACTCGACCGCGGTGCGCGGGGTCATCACCTCGCGCACTGGCCGATCGGCAAGGCGCACGACGCCGGATATGATCGCGCGCTCATTCTCCTCGATCACGCCCGCGCTCGACGCCTCGGCGACGATCAGGTGGAGTTCCTCGGCGGTGACGTGGTTCGCCGCCTCGCGATCGAACCGCAGCAGCTTGAACACGAGCATGCTCGATTTATCGAGCAGCCATACGATCGGAGCAGCCACCCGCGACAGGAACCATAAGGGCAGCGCCATCAGGGCGGCGATCGGCTCGGGCGATCGCAGCGCGAACTGCTTGGGCACGAGCTCGCCGATGATCAGCGAGAGATAGGTCGTCAGCGCGATGACGAGGCCGAAGCCCCATTCGGGGGCGGCCTCTGCGGAAACGCCCAGCAGCTGGAGCCGCTGTGCCACCGGATCGCCAAGGCTCGACCCCGAATAGGCGCCCGCGAGGATGCTGATCAGGGTGATGCCGATTTGGACGACCGACAGGAATTTACCGGGATCGGCCGATAGCTGCACGGCCCTGCGCGCGCCGGTCCGCCCGGCACGGGCCATCGCTTCGAGCCGCGGCTTGCGTGACGAGACGATGGCGAGTTCGGACATCGCGAACACGCCATTCAACGCGATCAGCGCGACGATGATCGCGAGATCGAGCCAGGGGAACGGGTCTAGGGGAGCTGTGTGCGGCATGGCGCTGCACACCTAATGCAGCGAAACGGACGTTTCGGCAATGATCAGTCTCGTCGTGTCGCAAAGAAGCTGCGCAACTGGCCCGCCGCTTCGGCTTCGCCGATGCCGCCATAGACGTCCGGCCGGTGATGGCAGGTGGGCTGGCCGAACAGTCGCGGCCCGTGGATGACAGCGCCGCCTTTGGGATCTTCGGCGGCGAAATAGACCCGCGCGAGACGGGCATGGGCGATTGCCCCCGCACACATGGCGCACGGCTCCAGCGTGACCCACAGGTCGCAGTCGCCGAGTCGTTCGGCGCACAGCGCCTCCGCTGCGCGGCGAATCGCCACCATTTCCGCATGGGCCGTGGGATCGACGCCCGCCCGCATCGCGTTGGCTGCGGTGGCGATAACGGTATCGCCGCGCATGATCACCGCGCCCACCGGTACCTCGCCATTTGACGCAGCTTCGGCAGCGAGATCGAGCGCAAGGCGCATCGGGGCGGGCAGAGGGAAGGGCATGGCCCCGCTTATTCTACCCGCCACCATATTGCGAGATTGGCTCAGCGAATCGGGATGCGCTCAGGGATCAGAAGCAGGAGCACCGCGAACAGCACCCCCGGCAACCAACCTATGATCGTCAGGACCACACCCAGCCAGAAGGCCGGGGTGATCCCGCGATCGAGAAAGATGCCGAGCGGCGGCAGAAGGATCGCCGCGATCAGCGTGACAATCCCCGGAGAACCCGTACCGCCGTCGATTCCGACCTGCCGTACCACGCCTTAGTTGGCCTTCTGAACGTCGACCGTAGGCACCTTCACGGTTTCTTCCTTGGTGCCGACTTCAACCTTGGGAACGGTGACGTCGGTATTCTTGCTGCCGACGCTGACCTTGGCGGTGTCGACGTCGAATGCAGGCGCCTGGCCGCCCGACACGCTGACTTCGGGCATGCTGGCCTTCTTGGTCTGGTTGATGTCGACCAGGCCGAAGGCAAAGGCGGCAATCACCGCCAGCACGGCAATGACGGCGACGATCAGGCCGACGCGCGCGCCGTTGGACCGGGCGGGATATTCGTTATAGGGTTCACCGGTAGCCATGATACTTGTTCCTTCATTGCCAAAGTTGGGCTGGCGTGAAGAACGAGCCTTGGACGGTAAGGTTTCATCGTCCCACCGCGCTGTGGGTTGACGAATCTCTACGCGACCATTATCCGGCGCCACTTTCCGGGCTAACCAGATCATTCGGGACGAAGAGCAATGTCGCGCATTTGCGAGCTTACCGGCAAGGGCCGTCAGGTGGGACACAATGTCTCCCACGCCAATAACAAGACCAAGCGGACCTTTCTGCCGAACCTGCAGAACGTGACGCTGCTTTCCGACGCGCTGGGCAAGGGCGTGCGCCTCAAGGTTTCGACCCACGGCCTGCGTTCGGTCGAACATGTCGGCGGCCTCGACAACTGGCTGATCAAGACGTCGGACGACGATCTGTCGCTGCGCGCCCGTCGCCTGAAGCGCGAAGTCTCCAAGAAGCTTCAGGCAGCAGCCTAAGCTTCCTGCGAAGCCCGATTTCGGAAAAAGGCCGGGTCGCCCAGTGGCGGCCCGGCCTTTTCGCGTTTTGCCGGTGGCTGTCAGCCGGATCCGATCATCGCTCTTCGAGCGCGAATTTCAGCAGCAGCGTCTTCTGAATCCCGTTCTGATTGTCGTCCGAGATCAGCCAGAGAATCGTCCGATCGCCCTCGCGCGTGACCGATAGGCCTTCCATATTGTCGATCGTTAGCGGTGGGCGGATCTCGGCGAGCAGGGTGCTGGGTACCGTCTGACCCGGCCGGATATCGCGCGGGTCGAATATCGTGATCGCGGCCCACATTCCATCTGACAGGCGGAAATGCCGGTTAAGAACCGCGACGCGGCCGTCGGGCAGTTGCGCGGCATCGGTCGGTGCATAGCCCTCGGGCGGGCGATAGCTGAAGGCGATCGGTATCGAGTCCGAATCGGTCGGATCCTTGGGGAACAGCAGCGCCGGATGGGGCTCAAGCGCATCCTGCTTGCCCTCCTGAATAGTGATGAAGCGTCCGTCGGTCAGCCGTGCCAGACTTTCCGGGCCTTCGTTCGAGGGCCATTCGGACATCGCGGCGGGTCGCGCGGCGGCTTCCGCCTTGGCGAAGCCCGGCGCGAAGCGATAAATGGCATTATATTGTTCGAACCCCACCCACATGCGGCCCGTGGCGGGATCGATCGCGAGCGATTCGGAATCGCGATCCGATTTCGCGCCGGTGCGGCCGGGATAGTCGGGAAGCCGGCCGAATCGGATATCCTCGATCCCACCAAGCGGCGCGATCCGAAAGCCCAGATACTCACCGGTATCGGCAAGCGCGGCGAACGTATCGCCTTTGACATGCAACGCCGAATAGCCGCCGAAACGGGGGTTGCGGCTGTTGAGCACCCAGCCCGACAGATAGCGCAACGACCCCACCTGTATATGCGCGGGATCGTTCGCATCCAGCGCCACGGCTTCGGCGGTGACATGATCGATCGTGGGATCGGGCAACGACGCCGTGCCCGTCAGCACCCATGCGATCGCAGCGAGGACAGCCCTTTGCATGGCCCCAGCCTAGCCGCTTGTCGTGACGGCCGAAAGCTCCCCCCAAGCTGAACGAGGGCCAACGAGCGCGTTCAGGATGGGGTCACGCGAATCATGGAATAAGCGTCTCATCGATCAGGCCTTCTGGCTGTCGAGTCCGCGAGGAAGGAGCCGGGGAAAGTCCCAAGCGTTCCCCGCTCGAGTGTAGGAGAAAGGTTATGTTGCGTAAGTTCTTGACCGGCCTCGCCGCTTCCGCCGTGGCGCTGACCGCTACCGTTCCGGTCGTCGCCCAGGCGCAGCCTTATTATGGCGGCGGCTATGAGCAGGTCCGCCATTATCGCGATTATGATCGCGGTTATCGCGGCCGTGGTTACGACCGTGGCTATTATGGCCGGGGCTATGACGATCGCCGTTATTATGGCGGCAACCGCGGCCGCTGCCGCGACAAGGGCACCGGTGGTACGATCATCGGCGCAATCGCCGGCGGTCTGCTCGGCAACGAAATCGGCAATGGCCGCTACGACAATCGTGATGGCACTACCGGTGCCATCGTCGGCGCGGGTGTCGGCGCCCTTGCCGGCCGCGCAATCGATCGTAACTGCTAACGCCTTATAAGTCCCCCGGTGGCGTACTGGGGAGAAGGCCGTCGTCCTCCGGAAGGGACGGCGGCCTTCACTATTGTGGTTCAGGCGGCATGCTTTGCTGCATTCTTGCGCCGCGTGACCCAGCCTTTGCGCGCTGCGGCCGAACGCTGCTCAGCCGAACCCGATTTATTGGCCCGCCCGCCACGCGACGATGATATATGGGTGTCGGGCTTGCCGCGTCCCGCGCCCGATTTGTTCCCGCCGCCCGATTCCTTGTTCACGGTCGCCCAGGCGCGCCGTTCGGCCTCCCGCTCCGGCACACCGCGATCCTCATAACCTTCCTCGATATGCTCGGCCTTGCGCTTCTGCTTGTCGGTATAAGCGTCCTTGTCTCCGCGGGGCATCGCCATCTCCTTCGCGCTTCTGGGGCATCGTCGGCCCCAGGCGACGAAAAATGCCCTCGCGTGGCAAGGCGTTCCTCTCATTTCGATTGCGCATCGTTGGTCGCCAGACGCGCGTGGGGTTGCATGGTGTGGCGATCGATATTGCGGTCAAGGCCGCTCTCAGGCGGGGGCGCCGTTGCCCTTTAGCATGCGGACGAAGCGGCCGAAGCGATCGCCGCCGCCTGGCGACATGGCGAGATTTTCGGGATGCTGACCAGCTTCGCGCATCGCCGCCGTGGTCTCGCGCAATCGTTCGGACAGAAACACCGCGAGCGCGCGATAGAAGCGCGCTGCGAATTCGGGCTCGCGCTCGAATCGCTCGAGGATCGCCTCGCGCGGGATGGCGAGCAGCTCGATCCGGTCCACCGCGATGACCGATGTCGACGGCGGCTGCCGTTCGATAAAGGACATCTCCCCGATCACCGCGCCTTCGCCCAGCGTCGCGACCGGCGTGCCGTCGGCCTGAACGACGGACAAGGTGCCGCGTGTCACGAAGAACAGATCCTGCAGCGCGGTGCCCGCCTTCACCAGCCGTTCGCCGGGCTTCAGCATGCGCAGCTTGCCCATCGACAACAACCAGACCATGTCGGCGTCGCCGAGCCCTGCCACGATATAGTGCGTCTTGCCCATGATCGTCCCCGCCGGCGATCCCTGCCTGCCCCCGGCCGGCCTTCATTGTGCGCAAGCGAACACAGTTACGCAACGGGCCGCGCGACGAAAGATCGCGAAAGACCTCCTACCCGCCCGAACGCGCGATCAGACGGGGCTTTTGCGGACGGGCGGCAGCGCGTTGCAGATGTCGACCGCGCCCGCCGGGCGTATGAAGAAGTCGTCCTTGCGATTGGCGCGCGCAGTCACCCATTCACCGAAGGCGGGGCTTGCGCTGTCGAGCAACTGGTAATGCGGGCGCTGTGCGGCGGGCAGATCGGCGGCGATCGTCGCGCGCGATATTGCGGGGCGCGGCGTGCCTTCCTTGTAGAAGCCGAGCGCCTCGGTTCCGCGCGGCAGCGCGGTCAGTGCCTCGATCCCGTCGATCACGCGGCCCACGGTCGCAATGTTGCGATCGAGATGGCGCGGGGCATGGCCCGTTACCGCGTAGAGTTCGGCGCCGCTTCCCGTATCGGGCGCTAGGCCGCGTCCCACCCCGACCATGCCATAGCAATGGGTGAGCCATGCCGCGTTGCCGTCGCTCACCACGGGCCAGAAGCCGACATGCCCGGTCGTCTGGGCATAAGCGTCACGATAGCCGAGCGGGCGGAGCTTCAGCCCCGCCAAAGGCCGCTCATATTCGGCGGGCGTGGGGGTGACGATGCCCGCGGGCAGCGGCTTTTTCTCGGTCGCGTCGCCCCACTGGACGACATAATTATCCTGCACGCGGTTGACCGTGATCCCCGCGAACCACCCGGCACGGACGAGCGCGCGGATATTGGCGACGTGGACGGGTGCAAAAGCGGGCGCGAGTGCGATCACGACGCGCTGTCCGCCGTCGAGATCGATCATCAACAGATCCTCGTCGGCCACCACCTTCCACGCCGATGCGGGCGCGGCCGCGACGATCTCCGCCGACGTCTTCGGCTTGGCCGGCGTGGCCTGGGCGAAGGCCGCTGCGGCGAACAGCAGCGGGATGGCGACGATGATGGGGCGCGAGGTGATGTTCATCCGTCGATCATGGCACGCCGCCGTGCCTTGCGGAAGCGGCCCCAAGGCGATAGGAGCGCGCGTTCCAGAGCATGCGGAGCGGTGGCCGAGTGGTCGAAGGCGCTCGCCTGGAAAGTGAGTATACGTCAAAAGCGTATCGAGGGTTCGAATCCCTCCCGCTCCGCCATTTCGTCATAAAATCATTTATATTCAATGATTTAGCTGATTTTTTGACATCCGTTTTATCTATATTTTCAATGACCTATGAAAATCGGCGAAATCCGAGTGTGGGGTTCGGCGAGAGATTTAATCTGAAGCGTTGATATAGTTGAAATCGATTTAGTTAGGTCGGCGGACCATCTGGGATTTTCGCGCAGCGCCACCGGTCGTGCCGCCGCACGGCCGCTGTCGTTGAAATAGAGCGCGTCGGCGGCATGCTCCACCGTTTGCGCGACTTCGCCGAACGGCGCATCCGAAAGGTCGGTTACGAACGGCAAGTCGGCCGCGAACGCCGCATCGTGCTCGTCGCGCAGTCGCCGCGCGGATCGAGGAGGAGTTCGGGCTTTGTGCGCTCTTCGCAAGCGCGCTGGATCAGCGGGCCTAGTCTATCCTGCATGCCGCACTCCAGCCGACCGGGATCGTCGAGTTGGGGTTGAAGGAAAGGAGCCGGCCATGATTCTCAGGATGGTCGTCATGATCGTAGCGGCGATCGCGGTTCTTGGTTGGTCTTGGTGGCGAGGCCAGCGGATTTCGATGCGACAAACCGATGCGAGCGACCCGCGTATCGACAAGGCGTCGGAGCCATAAGTTCGGGTGCTTTGAGCCACTTGACGCTACGATGAGTATGGCGTTGATGCGCGCGACCCTGCGGAGCATCGAATGGCGAGCGGAAAGAACACGAAATCGGCCGTCAGCCAGAAGGACTATGAGCAGCTCGCTGCATTCCGGTACGAACTCCGCCGCTTCCTCAATTTCAGCGAGAGAGCCGCCAAAGCCCTTGGCATGACGCCGCAGCAGCATCAGAGCTTGCTCGCGATACGCGCTGCACCCGACCGTACGATGGCTATCGGCGATCTTGCCGAGCAACTGTTCGTCCAGCCGCACACGGCAAGCGAACTCGCCGAGCGTATGATCGCACTCGGTTGGCTCGAGCGCCACGCCTCCCCCCATGACCGGCGCCGAGTGATGCTGGGACTGACCAGCCAGTCCGAGGCGATGCTCGGTAAAATGTCGACGACCCATCGTGCTGAGGTTTTGCGGATCCGATCGACCCTGACCGATATTCTTGGCGGCCTTAGCGAAGACTGAGAATCTACAGGATCTGGTGAAGAATCCATCGCAATACGATGTGGATGGCAGCCACCGTGACGAGCAATCCGGGAATGGCGAGCAGGAGGCGGAATTTTCGATCTTCGCTCATTCGCATTTGAACTTTCCCTCCGGGGCCTATATATATCGTATCACGATATACTTGCCAATTTCAGGAGGATCTGATGAGACTTCGCACCATCGCTGCGTCCGTCGGCGCGGCCATGATTGTCGCAGCCACCCCGATACTCGCCATGCCTCCGCGCTTGAGTCCCGGCATGACGGTCATGGACACATCCGGCGGCCAGGTCGGCTCAATCGAGAGTGTAACAGCCGACAATGCTGTTATCGCTACGGGCGCGCACAAGGTCGCGGTTCCGGTGACATCGTTCGGCATGGGGCCAAATGGGCCGGTTATTGCCATGACAAAGGGGGAATTGGACAACGCCGCTGCCACGGCTGCTGCCAACGCTGCCGCCGCCTTGCGCGCGCAAATGTTGCCGGGTGTCGCCATCTTCGGATCGCAGGGCGCAAATCTCGGTACGATCAAGGCGGTTGACGGCGACTATCTTGTCCTTGCCACTGCGGCCGGCGACGCCAGGCTCCCGCTTGCCGCGATCGCGAGCGGTCAGAAGGGCCTGACGGTCAATATGACTGCGGTCGAACTCAACGCAGCCATTAGTCCGACATCATGATGGCGTGCCGGTGCGTTCGCTTCTGACATTGGTTCTGTGTGCCGCCGTATGGATTGGCGTTGGTGAGGCGGTGGCCGCTCCGTCAGCGCCCGCGCAACGTATCGATCAGGCCGAAATCACTCGTTACGCATCAGCGCTCTTAGAAATCCTGAACATTCGTGCGATTGCTAATCAGCGGGAGAGAGGCGCGGCGCCGACGCGGCTGGGCATGCTGCGTGAGCAAGCGGACGCAGCCATCGCCGCTTCTCTGGCGGATCACGGTCTCAACAAGGATCGGTTCAACCAGATCACCGCTGCAGTGGCGGCACGGCCCGCGCTCGAGCGGCAGGTTCGGCAGCATGTGATGCGCGAGCGCCTGGGCTATCGCTGACTTCCGGCGGCCTGGAAGGAGCACAACAGGATGATCCTTATCACGGCTACCGGGCTGATGGCGGTGACCGCCGCGCTCATATGGCTTGTAAATTGGTTATTCGCGCGCGGCCGGGTGCGCGATCGCGCACCGTTCTGATCCTGATCATACTGTCGTGCGGAGCCGCCTTGGGCGGCATCTTCTTGCTCGGGATCAGACACGCCGTGCTCGCCGATCGATAATCTGACGAGCGACGAAGCCTAGTGCGTTCGGGCTGGATCGGGCTGCGACGGCAATGCGAAGCGGCGTGAGAGGCCGTGATAGAGCCGCTCCTTGCAGACGAGCTGGGCTGTAAAATCCGCCACGAGCGCTGCGGTGAGCAGCGGCATCATCAGCCCCCGACTCGCCGTGGTTTCCGATATGATGATCACTGCGGTTAGCGGAGCGCGCACGACGCCCGTGAAATAGGCAACCATGCCCAGTAGCACGATCGCTCCTGGTGGATAGCCGGGGAAGATGCTGCGCAGCATGTCTCCAATGCCGGCGCCTACCGACAGTGACGGGGCGAAAATGCCTCCGGGCAGACCGGATATCGCTGTCGCCAGCGTGCTGACGAACTTGGCAACGCCAAACCAGAGGGGGACGTCCGACCCGGTGATAACCGCGTGGGCCGTGCGATAGCCTGTACCCCAAGTAATCCCGGATGCGATACCGGTGATGGCAACCGCCAGTCCGCAACCGGCTGCCAGCAGAAGCGGGCGCGTGCGCAGCCAGGCCATAGGCGCAAAGCTGGTCGTTCCCGCTGCCAGCATCGCTTTCGAAAAGATTCCGCCAATCAGGCCACCGAGGAGCCCTGCCACCGGTGCGGCGATCAGGGCGTTGCCGACGCTCAGCGTCTGTCGCATCGCCCCGAAGTAAATATAATCGCCAGCGAGACCGAGACTGACCATGCCGGCGATCAGGACAGCCGCCATCACCAGCAAGGTCATGCGCTGCTCGTAAGCCGCCGCCAGTTCCTCGATCGCGCAGGCGACACCGGCAAGCGGCGTATTGAACGCGGCGGCAACCCCGGCTGCGCCGCCCGCTATGAAGACAGATGCTCTGAGCGGAATACCTGCGATCCTGTGCGCGTAGCCCATGATGGCTGCGGCAACCTGGACGGTAGGGCCTTCGCGACCGACCGAGGCGCCGCACAGCAAGGCGCCGACGGTAAGGATCAGCTTCGTTATGACGGTGCGCGCCGAGACGAGCTGCGACATGCCGCGTTCCGGATCGCGCGAAGCGGCGATGACCTGCGGGATGCCTGATCCACTGGCCGCAGGGGCGATACGACGCGTGAGCCAGACCAGAAGCACGAAGCCAGCGGGCGTCAGGATGAGCGGCGCCCATCGCCAGCGCGCCGCGAAACCAAGAAAACTCGCCCCAGCCCAGTCCGCGAGCCGAGCAAACAGGAGCGCGACCAGGCCGATCAGAATGGCCCCGCCGAGGATGGCGATGCGGCGGCGCCATACCATCGCCTTGGGGCCATGGCGCCGCAGGAGCACCCGCGCGCGCGGTAGAGTGAGCTGACGCCAGCGCATTCTCAGCCTTCCGCCGGAGCGCCAACAAAGACGGCGACGAGGCAGATGAGGCCGACGACGATAAAACCAAGATATTGCGCCAACCGGCCTGCCCCAGTGCGCCGAGCCACCGTGAACGCCAGAACGCACTGGAGCGCATAAAAAAGCGCGAAGGCGCGTGACGAAATTGCCACGACCTCGAAAGGATCGGTCAGCCAGACAACGACTACGGCCAGCGCGCCCGCCAGTGCGAAGGCGAGCTGGACGCTGAGTTTGCGGCGGGTGACCTCGCTCATCAATCCACCAGACCCGATCGAGTCCGCCACCGCGGCGCTGAGCTGGCTCGAGAGCGCGCCGACCAGCACGAAGACGCCAAGTGCGGGCGACACCATGGTCATGATGTCGAGGATCCCCGCTACGCCCTCCGCTTCGGCGGCGCGTCCGAGAAAGGGCGTCAGCAGGAGAAGGAAGGCGAGGTAGATTGCCGAGGCGATCCACTGGGCGTGTCGCATCGTGCGGATGCGAATCTCCTGCGAATAGGCGTGGCCCAGATAGCGCGACGTCTCGAACCCCTGCACCGTGATCACCAGCCCGAGCAGCAACGGGATGCTCGCGACCGACACGCGCGCCGGAGGAAGCGGATCGGCGGCAGCATTGGTAAGCCACCAGCAGGCCAGCCCGGTGAGCAAGCCAGCGATAATCCCGATCTTGAAAGAGACGGTGCCGTGCGCCAGATGCTCGACACGCTTCAGTCCATTGCCATAAGCGAGCAGAATGATCGCGATGATGATCGCGGTGACCGTCATGTTCGAAGCAAGGTGGTGCCATGCTGGGCCGACAGCGATTGGCTTCAGCAGAAACTCGGCAAGCAGCTTGAGATAGTAAGCCACCGATATCGCATATGCCAGCGCCAGGACACCTTGGGTGGCGCGTGCGAGCCAGCTCACCGGGTCGTTGAAGGAAGCCTTGGCGAGGTAATTCTCGACGTGGATGATGTTGAAACGGATCACCGCGCCGGCTGCATAGGCTATCAGCAGTAGTGCTGCCTCGGCGACGATCGCGGCCCGGCCGAACTCTCTGGCTAGGATCGGTCCGCAGATGAGAAAGCCGCTGCCGATGATCGACGCGAGCGGTGTGACCGTGGCGCGCCAGCCGTCCGATCGGGCAAATCGACCGAAGCTGAGAAACAGGGTCACAAGAACAGCGCTCGAAAGCGCGGCGACGGGAATCAGCATGAAATTGCCTTTTGGTCCGCTCCTGGGACCGGAGAATCCGGGCCGGGAATGGACGCTGTCTAATGCACGGCCTTGTGCGAAGGAACATCGTACCACGATATATTTTTCGAGCCACTATGTCCTACGTTTTGGATAGGGATTGCCATTCGCTCTATCCCCGCCCGCTGGCATGGCTGGACGTCATGGTTCGAGAGGCCGACGCGCAGGACGATGATCAACTGTGGAGAACCGTTAGCACCACCGCAGCCGTGATAATGACGATGACAACCAGTGCGGCGCCCATGCGTGCATAGTCGGTGAAACGATACCCGCCGGGCGACATCACAAGCAGATTATTCTGGTGTCCGATGGGAGTCAGAAAATCCGATGACGCGCCAATGAGCACCGCCAGTAGTGCTGCGTCGGGGTCGACACCTAGGAGCCGAGCGACATCGATAGCTAGCGGTCCCATGATGACCGCCGTCGCCACATTGTTGAGAAAGATCGACAGCAGCATGGTTACAGCGCACAGCGCAGCAAGCACCGCTGTCAAAGGCAGGCCCGCCAGCGTGTGGCCGAGCCATTGCGCCGCGATCGCCGCGGCGCCACTGTCATCGAAGCTCTGGCCAACGGGTATCATTGCAGCGAGCAAAACGATGATCGGCCAGTCGACAGAGCGATAGATTTCTTTGGCCGGCAGAAGGCGCAGTGCCGCCAGCGCCGCAGCGGCAGCGAGAAAGGCTATAGCGGGCGAGACGCCGCCAATGACCACCGCTGCGATCGACAGAACGAAAACAGCGAGCGTTGCGGCCGCGCGTAGCGGCGCGACCGGCATGGGATCTAGCCGGTCGACTTCGAGCAGGCGGGCGCCTGCGACGAATTGGGCAAGCTCGTGCTTCGAGCCGCGGATGTAAAGCTGATCGCCCGCGCTGATCCGCATGCGCACGAGCGGCTGCTTTTCCCGTGCGACACGTGGGCCGACTGCCACCACTTCGAGCCGGTCGTCGCTCTGCGTGCGCACCTGATCATAACCCAGCCCGATGAGCGGTGAGCCATGCGCGACCACAACGCGAGCGGTGACGACATCCGGTGCTCCAGCGAGTTGCGCCCCGGTGAGCAGGCCCGTTCGCTCGGCCACCGTCCATTGATTGGCGCGCGAGATGATGAGCAAGCGGTCCCCCTGCTCGAGAGGCAGGTCGCCGCCCACCGGGAGGCGATGGGTGTCGCGAAAATGAGCCAGCGCTCGGGCTTTGGCGTGAAGCAGCCGCTTGCGCAAATCCGATGGCGCAAGGCCGCCCTCTGGTATGGCGAGTTCGAAGACCCGCCAAGGCGGACGCTTTTGATGCTCGGCGCTCTCGCGGATCGGGAGCAGTCGCCAACCGATCCACGCAAGATAGAGGAGCCCGGCAAGCGCGACAGCGACGCCGACGGGCGTCATTGTGAAGAAGCCGAACGGTGCACCCAGTTCGGTCTCGCGCACCGACGACAGGATAAGATTGGCGGGTGTGCCGATCAGTGTGGTCATTCCCCCAAGGATTGTTGCGAAGGCGAGGGGCATGAGAGTTGTCGCGGGCGGCTTGCGCGCATCACGGGCGACCTCGGCCGCAATAGGCATCGTTATGACCAGAGCTGCGATGTTGTTCATGAAAGCGGACAACAGCATTGCCACTGCGAGCAGTGTCACGAGTCTCGACAGAAAACCCGCCTTCTCAGGAATGACCACCTTGGCGATGACGGACGCAACGCCCGAAAGCTCGACCGCGCGGCCGACCACGAGAATCGCGGCCACCGCCAGCACCGCTGGATCAGCAAAGCCCTCGAAGGCTTCGGCAGGCGTCACCAGGCCAACAGCGAGACAGGCGAACAGTGCGATGAGGGCAACCAGGTCGTGCCGCACCTTCTCGCTGACAAACAAGGTCAGCGCTATCACCAATATGGTGGCGCTAAGGGCGGCGGGACTCATGCGCGTTTCGTCAGCGCGTCGTGGGCGCGGCGAGGCGGAAGCGCTGCCCCTCCGCAGGGGCCGACGTCGGCCGCAGGCCGGCCTTGGTTACGAGATCGGCAATGCGCCGAGCGCGACGCTCCGCCAACAAGGGCTTGTCGGTTAGGGTGTCCGGAAGTCCGGGTACTGCCAGGGCCGGCAGATTCCATCGTTGTGCTGCCCAGATGGAAATTTCGGTCGCTGCCAGCCCGGCCTCATCCAGCTCGTCGCTATTGTCGGCAAAGCCGATTTCGGGAAGAGCCAACTGAGGCGGCGTCAAAGCAATTGTCCACCCGCGCGCATCAGTCGCGGCCCGCTGTTCTAGGGTGCGGTAAGTCGCAAGGTCCGCACCCGGCAGCACGGCCGCCGCGACCGACGCGCGACGATGGTCCCGATCGACGAGCACCTGCTCGGGCGAGGTGCCCGCGGCCAAAGCGAGTGCGCGCGAAATGGTCGACACAAGCGCCGTTTCCGCCGTTGCGGCGTCTCCGGCCTGGCGCAGCTCTTCCTTCTGGGCATCGAACGCCCGCGCGCCAGGATCGAGCACGACCTGATCGAGTTGCAGCGTCAGTAGCCTTTTGAGACGCTGTCGTAGCGCCGCCTCGACCTTGCCGGCCTGTTGTACCGTGTCGCGCGGCGTGATGACGACGGACCGGATCGCAATCGGTGTCTTGTCGAAATTGACATCGAGTTGGGTAACGCGGGCGCGACTGTCGAACTGTTCGTTGAGCGAGGAACGAACCTGGCTGACGATGACAGCTTCGGTCGCAATGCGCCTGAGCGAGACGCCCAGCGGGATAGCCATCACAATGAAAACGAGGAGCAGGAGTACCGTCTGGGTCCAGCTCTGCTGGCTCGAAAGGTGGTGCCCAAATCCGTAAATGCGCGCCATGATCGTTGCGGACAGAGCGATCGTGACAAAGTTGGTCACAAACAGCGCGAAAGCACCCCCAAGAACCGCGAGGTTCCAGGTCGCAAGCCCATAGCCAACGACGGCAAGCGGCGGCATCAGGGCCGTGGCGATCGCGACGCCGACCACAGTGTCCCCCCGCCCGCGTATGATGGCAAATGTTCCTGCCAACGCGGCGAAGAGTGCTACCGCAAGGTCGAAGAGGTTAGGCCGCGTGCGCGCGATGATTTCGGGTGTCGGCGCCTGGAGCGGTGAAAGCAGGACGATGATCGCAGTGAACATCACCGCTACGCCCGACCCGATCGCGAGCGCGATGAGCGCTCGGCGCATCTCGGCGAAGTCGAATAGCGCGAGGCTGAACCCAAGACCCAGAATTGGGCTCATCAAGGGTGAGATCAGCATTGCACCGATTACGACCGCGGGCGACGATAGCAAAAGGCCGAGAACCGCGATGCCGGCTGACATCATCGTCATGAAGGCATAACGTGGCGACCACCCGCTCTCTGCTATGATCTTTTCCATGACATGTTCGTGATCGATTGAGCCAACAATCGAACGCCGCCACCAACGGTAAAGCGGGAAGCGGTCGAGTTGCTCACGAGCGGCAGCTCCGAACGGGGTCTCAGCGTTCATAGAGAGTTGGTCAACGATTGCTGAGGCCACAAGAGATCAGTCCGTCGAATCTCAGCCCCCTTGGCCGTAGGAACGTATCCGGAAGACTGGGCGTGTACCAAATATCGTCCCCCGTGCTCTTCGCGTAACGCCCATCGTTTCGATAGGTTGCTCGGACCGCCCAAACCGCACGAGCACAGATCCTCTTGGTATGTCAGATACCGGGAGCGACGACGGCTTTCAGAATAATGTGATTAGTTCGCGACGCGCCTTCCGATTGGCCCGTCCCACTAAACCTTATGGAGTGGCCGTTTGGTTTCGCTGGCGTTCGCGCCGAAAACTCGTTGCGCTGTTTGGTCCAAAGCCCACGCTCCGCCGCCCCTCGCGATCGGCGGGAGCAACAGCCGAGCCAGCTCAAATGGGTCGGCCAGGCATCGGAATATACGAAGATCGCGATCACCGCGGTTTTGCCGGCAAGCGACACGCCATAGCATTTCTCGGTCGGGGCGGCGGCGGGGGCTGCGATCGCGCCGCTTGCGATGGTGAGGGCGAGCGTCGCCGCGAGCGCGGTGGTGATCGTGGTCGACATGCGGTTCGATGATCGCCCATTCCCGATCCGTCAGTTCGTACCACCGCCGTGTCATCAAAACTTCCAATCAATGGGACGCCTGAATCCCCTGGAACGTCAAATCTCAAGCGCCTTAATGAGTTTACGGCCAGGACCGGCAATGTTTGCCAGAGGATCGCGAGCGCGGCGAGCGCCGCGATCTGTAACCCAATCCCATCACGCCATTGATGGAAGGCTTCGCTATTGCGGTACTGCCCTGTGCGAAAAACGACTGCGACTTCGCCTGCCAGCGCGGCCGATGTCAGGGCGGAAAGCGCTATGCGGTCCGTACCGCCATCATACGACGTCCAGCAGCCGCGGAACGATCGTGCCCGCGAACCCCTGCCCGCCCGCATAGGTCAGGAACAGCGCGGTCAGATCGACCGTATTGTTCGCCGGTCGCGTCACGAGACCGTTGATCGCGCGGACGATCGTGTAACCCGCCATCAGTACTGCGATCGCCAGCACGGTCGCCTGGAGCGCAAGGAGGGCGAACAAACTGGCGCCCTGTCCGCTCATATCGGGCAACAGGCCGGTCAGCTGCCATTGACGATGATCGAGCAGCAGCGCTGCGATGAGCGCCGCCGCCGCCACGATCAGCGCGCCGAGCGACATGGTAACACTGCGCGACAGGATCCTGCGCGCCGCCAGCGCCACCGCGACGCCCATCGCCTCCAATCCCAAGATCGGTAGCGCATTGCCGAAAACCGGCGGCGCTTGCCAGAAGGTAATCTGGTTCGACCAGAGGAAGGCGTTCCCGAACAGCGCCATCACAAAGATCATGCCGAGAACGATCAGCAGGATGATCATCGCCCACCAGCCGTGGCTCCGCGGCCCGGTCATATAGGTCGGCACGCGAATGTCTGCGCCGATATCGACGCCTTCCATGTCGACGGGCCGATCGGTTTCCCACATCCAGCGCAACACCGCGATCACCGCAAGCACGCCGCTCGTCAGTCCGAACGCATAGGCTTGCACCGTAAGCGCCAGAAAGAAGCCCGCCGTGAAGATCGCCGCCGCGAACGGCCAGACCGATGGGCCCGGCATGATCTGCAGATATTGGGGTTCGGCCAGCAACGGACTGGTGACGATCGTCTCACGCAATCCCGTCGCCGATCGCGGCAGGAAGTAGCGGCCCTGCTCGACATCGTCCGAGATGCCCGGATCGTCCCACAAGGGCTCGCGGCTCTTCACCACCGGGATCGAGCGGGTCGAATAGAGTTCGGTTGGCAGCCATTCGAGTGAACCCGCGCGATATATGTTGCCGGCATTGCCCTCAGCCGGTGCCAGGCGAAAGTTGCGGGCCAGATCGATCAAGAACAACACTATCCCGGCCGCCAGCATGAACGCGCCCAGCGTCGAAATGAGGTTAGGTAGATCCCAGCCGTTACCGGGCAGATAGGTATAGACGCGGCGTGGCATGCCCATCAGCCCCGCCAGATGCATCGGCATGAAGGCGACATTCATTCCGACAAACATCAGCGCGAACACCCATTTGGCCAACCGCTCGCTCAACGCGCGGCGACTGACCATCGGGGTCCAATAGTAAAAGGCGGCGAAGAGGGGGAAAACCATCCCACCCATCAGAACATAATGGAGGTGGGCGACGATGAAATAGCTGTCATGCGCCTGCCAATCGAACGGGACGAGCGCGACCATCACGCCGGTCAGTCCGCCGGTCACGAAGATCACGATACTGCCCATCACGAACAGGCCGGGCGCGTTGAAGCGGGGCTTGCCCGCCGCGAGCGTGCCGATCCACGAAAACACCTGGATCCCCGCCGGCACGCTGACCGCCATCGATGCCGCCGAGAAGAAGCCCGTCGTCATCGCCGGCATACCCGTGGT
This sequence comes from Sphingomonas montanisoli, assembly GCF_008274695.1. Lineage (GTDB taxonomy): Bacteria > Pseudomonadota > Alphaproteobacteria > Sphingomonadales > Sphingomonadaceae > Rhizorhabdus > Rhizorhabdus montanisoli. Next base: position 199,132 of record NZ_VTOU01000002.1, read on the forward strand.
GAACATATGGTGCGCCCATACGCCGAAACTGATGAAGCCGGTCGCGATCATCGCCAGCACGATCAGCCGATATCCGACCAGCTCGGTCTGCGCGATCGTCGGCACGATCATGCTCATCAGCCCGGCCGCGGGCAGGAAGATGATGTAAACCTCGGGGTGGCCGAAGAACCAGAAGAGGTGCTGCCACAGCATCGGATCGCCGCCGCGCGTCGCATCGAAGAACGGCCAGTTGAACGCGCGTTCGATTTCTAGCAGCAGCGTGCCCAAGATAACACTGGGGAAGGCGATCACGATCATCACCGCGAAGACGAGCATCGACCAGGCGAAGATCGGCATCTTGTCGAGGCTCATGCCCGGCGCGCGGGTGCGCAACACGCCGACGATGATCTCGATCGCGCCCGCGATCGCCGAAATCTCGATGAAACCGATACCGAGCAGCCAGAAGTCGGTGTTGATGCCGGGCGAATAGGCTTTCGATGTCAACGGTGGATACATGAACCACCCTCCGTCGGGCGCCAGCCCTACGAAAAGCGACGCGAAGAAGCACAGCCCGCCCACCGCATAGGCCCAGAAGGCATAGGCTGAGAGACGCGGAAAGGGCAGATCGCGCGCTGCGAGCATCTGCGGGAGGAGCAAAACGCCAGCAGCCTCGACCGCCGGCACCGCGAACAGGAACATCATCACCGTGCCGTGCATGGTGAAGACCTGATTGTAGGTCGCTTGCGGCAGGATATCGACCAGCGGCGCGGCAAGCTGCACCCGCATCAGCAGCGCGAGCACGCCCGCGAGCAGGAAGAACAGAAAGGCGGTGCCGAGATAGTAGATCCCGACATAGTTGTTGTTGACGACGGTGAGATATTCCCAGCCCTTGGGCGCGCACCAGATGCGACGGAGCTCCTGTTCCTCCTCGGGCGGGCGGGGTTCCTGCGTCGGAAAACGCGCGTATAGACCGGGATCGAAGCCCGTCTCCGATCTCATCGTCGGCTTGCCATATACGCGGTAAGCGCACGCAGATCGTCGGCGGAAAGCTGGCGATAGGGCGGCATGCGGTTGCCGGGCTTGATCGCCTGGCTGTCGGCGATCCATCCGGCGAGCGTTCCTGCATTGTTGGGCAGGATGCCCGCACCGATCGTCCCGCGCGATCCAACATGCGTCAGATCGGGTCCGGCCATGCCATCGGCGGGCGTGCCGCGGACGGTATGACATGCCGCGCAGCCGACCGTGTCGAACAGCCTGGCACCGCGCGCGACCAAATCGCCCGCGATCGGCGCGGGGCGGCGCGACGCGCGCCAGCGGGCGAAATCTGCAGGATCATGCGCGATCACGATGAAGCCCATCAATGCGTGCGGCCCCCCGCAATATTCGGCGCACTGGCCCTTGTAGATTCCAGGGCGGTCGGCCTGGATCAGCAGGCGGTTGGTGCGCCCCGGCACCATGTCCATCTTGCCGCCGAGACGCGGCACCCAGAAACTGTGGATAACATCGGCCGATTGCAACTCCAGCAGCACCGGTATGCCGGTCGGGATATGCAGTTCATTGGCATCGCGGACGGTCTCGCGCCCCACAGCATCCAGATAGTGGACGCGCCACCACCACATTTCGCCGATCACGCGGACGCGCATCTCCTTGCCCGTCGGCAGGCCGGCGGAAAGGTGACTGGTCAGCGTCAGTCCCCAGACCAGCAATCCGGTGAGCACGACAACCGGACATGCGACGCCGAATATCCAGATCGCCTTCTCACCGCCCAGCCGCGCCTTGGTCCTGCCCGATCCGAACAGCGCAACACCGAGCGCCACCAGCACCAGCGCGAGCACCAATGTGCCTCCGATCAGAAGAGCCCATGCGAGCACTGTGATCGGTTCGGAATAAGGCCCCGCGGGATCGAGCACCGGCGGCGGCCAGCCATCAAGAACGCGCGCCAGATCGGCATCGTGGTGCAGCGGCCCGTCAGTCTGCATGGAGGCTTCCGAGCCAGGCGGCGATGTCGGTGGCATCGCGATCGCGCATCGGCAGTGCCGGCATTGCGCTGCCGGGGAGGAGCGCGGGCGCGTCGCGGACGAAATGGGCGAGAATATCGGGGCGGTTCGGCAGGCGGCCCGCGATCAGTGCGCGGTCGCCCATCTCGCTCAGCGCCGGGCCGACCCGCCCGCGTGGCCAATCGACACCTGGCAGGACATGGCATGCGCCGCACCCCAGTCGCACCGCCGCTTCGCGGCCGCGCGCAATCGCGGCACCGTCGGCCGCCGCAGGCCGCAGCGCGGCGGCGTCGCATCCGGTCAGCAGGACCGCCATCGATCCGATCATTCCCCCTGTGAAGCGCATCTGGTCTTCCGTCGTTTCGGCTGGGGAACCGACGCGGCGGACGATAGGTTCCACTGCGCGTGGACTACGGCTTTCTTCTCAGGACCATAGGGGTGTTGGCGTGCGTGGCAGCGGGCGGCTGTGTTGGCGAGCGATCCGACGATCGCTTTCGTGAAACCGGGCAGATCATCGCGATGAGCGGCGGCGATGGTGGGGTGGCCGCCGCGTGCGTCACCTGCCACGGCCTGCATGGCGAGGGCGATGGCGCATTGTCACCGCGCCTGGCCGGGCTCGACGTCGGCTATCTACAACGCCAGCTCGACGACTATGTGAATGGGCGTCGCGACCATGTGCCGATGCGCACCGTGGCGCGAAAGCTGTCGCTGGACGATCGTGGCAAGGTCTCGGCTTATTATGCCGGGCTGCCCGCGCCCCCGCCGATCGCGAGGCCCACAGATGCGGAAGGCAATCGCCTATACGCCGCCTGCGTCAACTGCCACGGATCGCGCGGCGAAGGGCGCGGCCCGGCCAATCCGCCACTAAGTGCGCAACCCGCCGCTTATGTCGAGGCGCAACTCGCCGCGTGGCGCGAGGGGCGGCGCTACAACGATCCGCTGGGCGAGATGCGGCACGTCAGCCGCCGGTTTTCTCCGGAGCAGGCTCGCGCGGTGTCAGTCCATGCCGTGGCTCTTCCCGGACCTCATCCTCGTTGAGATCGGGCAGCATTCCGCGCAAAACGTCATGCTTGTCCCAGAAATGATGCTTGAGTGCCGCGCCGACATGGAGCGGAATCATGACGAGCAGCACGACGATAAGCACCACGTGGATATCCTCGGCCCAGTCGAGCACTATCCACTGAATCCAACCGGGCAGTGTCTCGAACGGCATTTGGGGCCAAGGGATCACGCCCGCCACCGCGAGCGGAAGATCGGGATCGAGCGCCGACCACATCGCCCAACCGCTCAACGGCAGGCCGAAAAAGCAGATGTAGAACAGAACATGGGTGACGTGCGCTGCCCAAGTCTGCCAGCCGAGGCGATCGGCGTCGTTGACCGGACCGGGCACGATCATCCGCCACAGGAAACGCAACAGTGCCAGGACCAGCATCAGCAGCCCCAGCTCGGCATGAACCAAATATCCGGACAGCTTTTCGCCGCCGACTGGCAGTCGACTCATATGCCAGCCCCAGTAAAGCTGGAACGTGATCAGCGCGGCCATCACCCAGTGGAAGATCTGACCGACCGGCGAATAACGACCCTCGGACGTGTGCTGCGCAGCCCAGGCGCGGATCGCCTCGATCATGCGCGCAATGCCGCCAGCGCCTTCCAGCGCAGCCCGATCCACATCGCCGCACCGAGATAAAGGGCGGAACCCGCGACCCACATCAGCAGCCCCGCGAGTTGCTGATCCTCGAGCGATGCAAGCCCCCACGCCTGCGTGGTCAGCCAGTGTGGCGCGTAGAGCGGACGGCTCGCGAAACTGATCAATGCGCCCAGCAGGCCCATCTGGACCATCGACGCCAACAATGCGCCGATGCCGAGCAAAGCCGGTCCGCGCAAGACGGCGCTCCACATTCCCAGTGCGCTGGCGAGCAGACTGAATTGCATCAGCCAGTACATCGCGTCGCTCGACAGTGCGATCGCGTAAGCCTGCGGCGTGTGCCATGCCCAGAAGATCAGCGCGTGGAGCGCCGCCCAACCGATTGCTCCACCCGGCAGCGCCAGCCGCGGCAGGCCGATAGCGAAGAGCGGCGCGGTGATAGCGGTCAGCACGAGATGATGCGCGACCCGCGCCGAGAACAGCGCCGAACTCAGCGCGCAAAACGGTGACACAAAGAGGATAGCAAGCAGGCCGATCGCCAGCACCGCTGTGTTTCGCTCGCGCCCTGCAACCGCGCGAAGCGTCAGCCAACCGCCGCATAACACCAGTCCAGCCAGCACCGCCGGATCGAAATTCCAACGCGCAAGCCAGTCGGCAGGCACTGGCGCCGCGCCGCAATAAGGGATCCACACTTGCATCTACACCGGACCATCATCGTCGCGCTGGGCGCTGTCGTCGCCAGCCGAACGCCCGATGAAGCTGATCTTGCCGTTGGTTTCGAGGATAGCCCAATCGACCTCCGCGATGCGTGCGATGCCCGCCAACCGCATCTCGCTCTCCACCTCGGCGCGGGTGAGCCGATCGCGCCGCAGATTGTCTCTCAGCAGCTCGCCATGGCGGATGATCACGCGCGGCTCGCCCTCAAACAGCTTTTCGAGCCGAGGCGACACATAGCTCCCCCAGCTCATCGCCAATCCCCAGAAGGCGAAGGTGGTGATCGCCAGCACCGCTCCCGTCAGGCTGAAATCGTTGTGAGTCACCCCCTGCTGGATAAGGTCGCCCAGCACGATCAACGTCACCAGCTCGAACGGCGTCATCTGGCTGAGTTCACGCTTCCCCAGCACCCTGAGCAGGACGTAGAGGATGAAGAACATCAACGTGGCGCGCAGGACGATGTCCATCAGGGGAGAACCCGCACGCTCATGGGCAGCGACACCAGCTTTCGATCGCCGTCATAGACCGCGACGACGCCCTCGTTCCGGCCGACCAGCGGCGGATTGACCTGCCCGTCGAACTTGATTTCGATCGGCTCGCCCGGTTCGCCGGGACCGAACGACATGTGAACCATGCCGTCCTTGAAACTCTCGTTCTCCGCAGCAGGAATCGCGGAGTTGATCGTGATGTCGCGCCACAGCCGCAGCGATATCGCGAGCGTCACGTCCGCGATCGGCACGCGTGGCTCGATCCGGATACGCATTTCGTAGAATGTCCCGTTTCGCAGGATCGCCGGGCTCTTGACCGACAGTCGCACCGCATCGCCGGCGGCGATGTGCGTGGGATTGGGATGCCCGCCCAACACGCCGAGCAGTGCCGTGGCGAGCAGCAGCGCGATCAGGATCAGCGAGGTCGGATTGGCGTGGCGCTGAAACCATCCGGTCGCGGAGACGTGCCGATCTTCGATGCCATCGGGCGAGGCTTTGGCGGGCGCGCTCATGGCGCAGACAACCGGGCGAGCGGCACTCCGTTCCCCAGCCACGTCATACGCAAACGCGCACCGGCACGGATTTGGCGGCAGGCACATGACTCTCGTCGGCATGATGCTCGACCGGCATCAGCACATTGGCCTCCGGATAATAAGCACCGAGGCAGCCGCGCGGAATATCGTAAGGGGTCACGATCAGTCCATCGCGCCTCCGCTTTTTGCCGTCGCCTGCGTCGGATTCGAGCGCGACCACCTGCCCGTCGGTTAAGCCGGCCGCCGCCATGTCCTCGGAATTGATGAACAGCACGTCGCGGGTGCCGTTCACCCCACGAAAGCGATCATGATAGCCGTAGATCGTGGTGTTGAACTGGTCGTTCGATCGCAGCGTGATCAGGCGATAGCGGCCATCAGCATCGTCAAAGCCGGTGGAAGACAAGCCGGTTGGCGCCAAAAATTCCGCCTTGCCGCTGGGCGTCAGCCAGACGCGCTCGGCCGCCTTATTACCCTTCCAAAAGCCGCCGGGAGTAAGCAGGCGCGCGTTGAAGTCCTTGAAGACCTCGGGATAGGTCGCCTCGATCGCGTCGCGGATGCGTGCATAGTCCGCGACCCACCCGTCCCAATCGACGCGCGGATTGGGGGGCACGATCCGTTTGGCGATCTCGGCCACGATCCGTGGTTCGGACAGGAGATGCGGGCTGGCCGGAGCCACCTTTCCGCGCGATCCGTGAATGCAACTGGTCGAATCCTCGACCGACACTGCTTGCGGGCCGCTTGCCTGCACGTCCTCCTCGATCCGGCCGAGGCAGGGTAGCAAGTAGGTCTGGTGGCCAGGGAACAGGTGGTTTCGGTTAAGCTTAGTCGCGATCTGCACTGAGAGTTCGAGCCGCGGCCACGCTTCTTCCATCGCCGCCGTCTCTGGCACGGCGCGCAGGAAGTTGCCGCCCAGGCCAATGACCGCCTTGACGCTGCCGTCGATCACGCCGCGACATGTCTCTACCGTGTCGAGACCTTTCTCAGTCGGCGGATCGAAGCCGTAAAGTTGCTTGAGCTTGTCGACCGGTGCGAGTTCGGTCTTTTCGGTGATGCCGACCGTGCGCTGCCCCTGAACGTTCGAATGGCCGCGCACCGGCGTCGGCCCCGCGCCGGGCTTGCCGATATTCCCGCGCATCAAAAGCAGGTTCACCACCATGCGGACATTCTCGACGCCCTTCACATGCTGGGTCAGACCCATGCCGTAGATCGCGAGCACCGCCTTCGCGTTGGCATAAACACGAGCAGCATTTTCGATCGCCGTCAGATCAAGGCCGGACTCGCGCACGATGTCCTCCCACTCCGTCGCGCGGACCTTGGCTGCGAACGCATCGAAATCCTTGGTATGCTCGGCGATGAAATCATGGTCGAGGACACCCGGCTCGCCCGGCGCCTTCGCATCGTCCCATTCGATCAGGAATTTGGCGATGCCGGTCATCGCAGCGATGTCTCCGCCGGCCTTCACCTGATGATATTGGGTCGAAATCACCGTCTCGCTCAGCGTCGTCATCTCGACCGGGTTCTGCGGATCGGTGAAGCGTTCGAGCCCACGCTCCTTCAGCGGATTGAAGGTGACGATCTCCACCCCGCGCTTGCGCGCCTTGCGCAAGTCGTGGAGCATACGCGGCGCGTTCGATCCGACATTCTGCCCGAAGAAGAAGATCGCGTCGCAATCGTCGAAATCCTTCAGTTGGGTGGTGCCTACGGGTACGCCGATCGCTGCCTTGAGCCCGACCGAGGTCGATTCGTGGCACATGTTCGAACTGTCGGGCAGGTTCTGGTTGCCATACATCCTGGCCATCAGCCCATACATGTAGGATGCTTCGAGGCTGGCACGCCCCGATGAATAGAAAACGACCGCATTCGGATCGAGCGGCCGAAGCGCCTCCCCGATCGCGTTGAATGCTTCTTCCCAACTACACGCCACATATTTGTCGGTGACTACGTCGTAGCGCAGCGGGTGAGTCAGCCGGCCATTCTGCTCCAGATCATAATCGCGCCAGCTGCGTAGTTCGTCGAGCGTGTGCTCCTGGAAAAAGTCCGGAGTGGTGCGCAACGTGGTCAGTTCCCACGCGGTCGCTTTGGCGCCTTCCTCGCAAAACTCGGCGGGGTGATGATCAGCGGGTTTGGGCCATGCACAGCTGACGCACATGAAGCCGTCCGGCTTGTTCTGCCGCGCCAGTTCGATGAGGGCTTCCGGCGGGATCCGCTCGCGCGGGAGTATCTCGGCGAGCGAGCGAACCGAACCCCAGCCGCCTGCCGGTCCTTCAAATGGTTTGATGTCCGGATGGTCGGCCGTGTGTTTGCTCATCTTGCCTCCAAATCAGGATCTTACTCTGGCTTGCGACGCTTCGGGCGGAACGGCTCGACGATCGATTGGTTCAGCTAGCTCAAACGATTTGAAGCACGAAAAGTCGATGAAGCAGCCCATTAGCAGCAGCGGCCAACGGCCGTGATGGTGCTGTAAAGCGAGCCTACGGGAATGGCGCTCCTCTATAAATCTCTTCTCTGTCGGCGCCAAACGGAGGGCGGATCGCGGAGGCAGCTGCACTCATTCTATCGATCGGGAAGCGCGAACCCCGGATCCCGTTTTGGCAGGAAAGGGCAGCGAAACATGACTCGAATTGTCCGCCTTTCCCGAGTGATCCCTCCGCAGGCCTGCAACAGCGCCCCCAGTCCGCGAACCTGTCACATCGATTTCACTCACTCCAATTAAGCGCCCTGAGCCTAACCAGCAGGGGTCCGATGAGCAGCGTGGTGGATTGTTCGGAATTGATCGACGGTTCGGTCAAGCATTTTCGCGCCATCGCTACTCGATACGACAAGAACGCCGCCAATTATCTCCCTGCCGTCAAACTCGTCTGCGTTCGCATCTGGTGCAGCACGTTATGAGTCTGCGGCCTAGCGTAGAGGCCATGCCCACATGACAAGAGGTGTTCCGACGAGAATGACAATTAGCGATAACGGTGCGCCCAATCGCGCATAATCGCTGAACTTGTAGCCGCCAGGGCCGAGAACCAGCGTGTTGCACTGGTGCCCGATCGGCGTGAGGAAATCGCAGCCCGCGCCGATAGCGGTGGCGATCAGGAAAGCCTCGGGACGATAGCCGAGGTCGTGTGCGAAGACCGCTGCGATGGGCGCCATAACAAGCACGGTGGCGGCATTGTTGAGGAACGGGGTCACTGCCATCGCGACGACGAGGATGAGCGCAACCGCCCCCCACGGTGGCAAAGTGGAAGCGAGTTGCGCGAGTTGGGTCGCGATAACGTCCGACGCACCCGTCGTGCGAAGTGAATCGCTCACCGGAATCAGCGCACCGAGCATTACGAGGATCGGCCATTCGACGGCGTCATAGGCTTCGCGCAACGGCAAAGTGCCGGTTGCCATTACGATTCCCGCGGCCGCAAAGAAGGCCACGGCGACTGGGACGAGCCCCGCCGCGGTTGCTGTCATCGCCGCGGCCAACACGATCAGCGGTAGCCAGCTGCGTCCCGACGCGCCGAGCCGCAGCGTTCGTTGTGCAAGCGGCAATACGCCCAGATCCCGGAGTCGATCGGTCAGCAGTTTGAGCGGCCCCTGCAGCACGATCACGTCGCCGGAGCTGAGCTTTATGTTACCAAGTTGGTGGGTCAGTCGCTCGGCGGAGCGCGACAGGGCAATCAGATTGACGCCATAACGCTCCTGAAGCCGCATGCGCGCCGCTGTCTGGTCGATCATGACCGAGGAAGCTCCGATCACGCCCTCGATTACGCCGATCTCGTCGCCCTTGCTGCCCTTCGGCTGTTCGCGATCGCCACCCACCAGCGCTAGGTTGTCGCGCGCGATCACCCGTTCCAGCGCATCGGGCGCGCCTGTCAGGATCAACGTGTCGTTCCGATGCAGGATGAGATCGGCCGACGGAATTGTGCGTATGTCGGCGCGCAGAACCCGAGTGACGCCAATCTCGCGCCTGTGCCGCTCTACGAACTCTCGGATCGACTCTCCCTCGGCAGGAGAACCTTCCATGATCTGCGCTTCGGTAACATAGCTCGAAATGTCCAGCGCTTCGCCCAGCGTCGCGGCGGCTCGCCTCTCGCGTGGCAGCAGGCGGTAGCCGAAGCGCAGAAAGATGAGTCCCACGATCAGCAGGCCAAGCCCGGTTGGCAGATAATCGAACATGCCGAACGGCTCACCCGTCATTTCCTGACGCACGCGGCTGACGATGATGTTGGGGGAGGTCCCGACCAGCGTCATCAACCCGCCCAGCAGCGATGCAAATGACATCGGCATCAGGAAGACCGAAGAACTCGTCTTGTTCGTCTTCGCCATCTGGAAGGCTGCCGGCATCAGCATCGCCAGTGCGCCGACATTCTTGACCAATGCAGAAGCGATACCGACCGAAGCCGTCAGTACCAGAAGTTGGGACCGCACCCGCGTCACATGGCCGCCGAGCAGCCTGAGCGCACCTTCGATCAGCCCGGAACGCTGCATCGCTGCAGAGATGACCAGCGCGGACCCGACAATTATCACGATGTCGTCCGAAAAGCCGGCAAAGGCATCCTTGGGGCTGACGATGCCCAATGCGATGGCTGCGAGCAACGCAATGATCGCAGTCACATCATATCGGAAGCGCCCCCAGAGGAAGAGGGCCATCATGCCGATGAGCGTTGCGACGGAAAGCCATTGCGGAGTGGTCATGCAAAGGTCTTAAGCAATGGCTGAGCCCCCCTGTGATCTCGTTCGCGCCCGCTCGAAACCGTCACGCTATCTGACAGAACGCGCCAGCTTCTTGTTGTTCCCGTCTGGCTTGCGACCAAACGGGCGCAATGCGAACCGGAGCTAGGGGCCAACGCGTCCATCATGCGTTCAGACCTCATCTGCCACTAGAATAAGCCATCTCGCAGTCTGCCATCGCCCCGACAGATTGAATCGCTCCGGGTTTGCCGGAGTCTCCGACGCCGGAGAAGGTGGAGCAAAACAATGAACAAGTATGCGCCGGAGCGGACCTTTCCCGGCGATGATCAGTTATATGGCGATAATGCCGTTCCTTTCCTGTCGTCGCAAGGGGCCTCGCGCTATCGCGGGTTGAACGCCCGCAAGCAGAGCTTGTATACGATGATGACCGCTGCCTCGATCCCTGCGGCACGCTGCGATCGAGGGCTATATAAATAACCTGCCGGCGTCATGAAGCCAGCGTCGCAAACGTCCCGTATCGAGCCCATATCGAGATCCGGTGGCACTGATCGGTCTTGTTCTATAAGCTAGGTCTCTTGAGGGATTTCATGACGTCCTCGATCCTCACCGGCTTCGCGATCGCGCTTGCTACCGTCTTCGTGATGGAAGGTGTCGCCTATACGGTGCATCGCTATGTCATGCATGGAATCGGGTGGTCGCTCCACCGCTCGCATCATCGCCCGCGCTCCGGGCCTTTTGAGGCGAACGACGCCTTTGGACTCATGTTTGCCGCGCTCAGCCTCGCGCTCATCCTCCGCTCGACGTGGCGGGAATGGCCTTATTGGATCGGCATCGGCATGGCGCTCTACGGCCTGCTCTACGCACTTCTCCATGACGGCCTCGTCCATCGCCGCTTCCCTTTCGTCCACGCGCCACGCCGCGGTTATCTTCTGCGCCTGATCAAGGCCCACCACATCCACCACGCGGTGAGAACTCGTGAGGGCGCCGTCTCCTTCGGGTTCCTCTATGCCCCGCCGGTCGAAGCGCTCGCGAAGCGCGTCCGGCAACGTCTGCGGGATTGAAATGCGCGGGCGCCAGACGATCATCGGCCTCCTCCTCGCCTCCGCGATCTTCGCGGGCTGGCTGGCGTTGACGCTCTACGGCTTCTTCGGGGTCGATCTTGCCACGCACAGCACGTTCGTCGGGTTTGCCCTTGTCATAGTTCTGTGTTGGCTCGACGTCGGTCTATTTATCGTGGCGCACGACGCCATGCATGGCTCGCTGGCGCCGGGTCGTCCCCACCTCAACGGTCTGATCGGGACGACCGCGCTGCTCGCTTATGCCGGCTTCTCGTTCGACCGCCTTGCGCCGAAGCACATGCAGCACCACCGGGCACCAGGCACCGTCGAGGATCCCGACTTTCACGCGCCCGCCCCGACCAATGTCTTCCGCTGGTATGCCGCGTTCTTTCGAGAATATTTTGGCATTCGCGAGGTGATCGTTCTTACTGTGGCGGTGGCAGTCCTCACCTTCGCCCTGCGCGTCCCCTACGTTAATCTGCTGTTATTCTGGGCGCTCCCAGCGATCCTGTCGTCGCTCCAGCTTTTCTGGTTCGGCACCTTCCTGCCGCATGCACATCGTGGCGTCCCGTTCGCCGATGAACATCGCGCACACAGTTCAGACTATCCTTGGTTGGTGTCGCTCCTGACCTGCTACCATTTCGGTTATCATCACGAACATCACCGCCATCCGCACTTGCCTTGGTGGCGATTGCCGGCGGCGCGTAGCAAAATCCCTTAGCGCGGACGCGACCACAGCCCGTCGCGCACCATGTCTCGGGGGCTTGGCAGACTGCTCGCGATCAGCGCCTGCATAGCGAGCATAGCCTTTTTGCTGCCGGAGATCCGGACACGCTCGTCCCACGCGCGATGCCCGCGTCGAACGACCTCGCGCCCGATTCCGCCATAGATGCCGGCGGCCGACAAGATCGCCCAGCGGCAGCGGAAGGGCAGCCGCGCGGCGCCGACTCTCGCCGAAGCTTCATGACGATCGGCTATGGCGACGAGGCGCGCCGCAAATGTCGCTCGCTGGGGGGCGGTCGAAGGAATTCTCAGTTCGGCTTCGTTCAAGCCTGCTTCGGCGAGCCAGTCCTCCGGGATATAACAGCGGCCATTGTCTGCATCCTCGACGATGTCGCGGGCGATGTTCGATAGCTGAAAAGCAATGCCAAGATCGCAGGCACGATCGAGTGTGTCGTCGTCGTGCGGGCTGACCCCCATGACCACCGCCATCATGCACCCGACGACGCCAGCTACCTGATAACAGTAGCGGAACAGATCGTCGGCATTCTGCGGGCGCCACCCCCGCGCGTCGGCTTCGAAGCCGGCGAGATGGTCGGATACGAACCGGCGCGGCATCGCGGTTTCGTCGACGACAAGGGCAAGGCCCTGGAACGCCGGATCATCGACCGGCCGGCCGTCGAGTGCGTCCATAGTTTGGCGAAATGCTGTCTCGAAGCGGTCGAGCGGATCGGCGGGCACGGCCATATTATGGCCGAGAACTTGACCGTCGACGACATCGTCGCAGGTCCTGCACCAGGCATAGAGCAGCCAGGCGCGCTCACGCGTCACGCGATCGAACAGTCGGCTCGCCATCGCGAAAGACTGCGATCCTCGCACAATGGTCGCCTCGGCCTGGGCGACAAGCGCCGAGCGATCAGCGGCCAAGATCATCGATCATCAGCCCGGCGGTCGCGTGCGCGCTGCCGACGACGCCGGGAATGCCGGCACCCGGATGGGTTCCGGCACCGACGAAGTAGAAATTGGACAGGACATCGTCGCGATTGTGCACGCGGAACCATGCGCTCTGGGTCAGCAACGGCTCAAGGCTGAAGGCCGATCCCAGATGCGCGCCGAGATCGGTCGCGAAATCGATCGGGCTGTAGTGAAAGCGAGTGACCAACCTGTCGCGCAGATTCGGGATGAGCCGCGCCTCGATGATGTCAAGGATGCGCGCTTCATAGCGGGGCCCCTCTTCGGTCCAGTCGGGACTGTGTCGGCCCAAGTGGGGCACCGGCGCCAACGCGTAGAAGGTCGAAAAGCCTTCGGGGGCCATCGATCCGTCGGTGACGCTGGGATGGTGCACATAGAGTGCAGGGTCGGGCGCAAGCGCGTCGGTGCCGTAGATATCGTCGAGCAAGCCCTTGTAGCGCGGGCCGAACAGGATGTTATGGTGCGGGATCTCGGGGAAGGTACCCCGAACCCCGAAATGGACGACGAACAAGGACGGCGAGAAGCGTTTACGCCTCAGACGGCGTGCAGCCTCAGGGCCACGTTTATGGCCACGTATCCATTCGTAGCTGCGCACGACGTCACCGTTGGAGGCGATCGCGTCGAACGTATCGCACCATCCGCTCGCGGTGGTCACGGTCGTCACCCGGTCGCCTGCGGTTTCGATCTCAGTCACCGGATCGCCAAGGCGGATTCGGCCGCCGATCCGCGCAAACTGCCGCGCCATGCCCGCGACGAGCGCATTTGTTCCCCCCTTTGCGAACCAGACCCCGCCGTCGCGCTCGAGCTTGTGGATGAGCGCATAGATCGAACTTGTCGTCATCGGATTGCCGCCGACGAGCAGCGTGTGAAACGACAGCGCCTGGCGCAACTTTTCCGAGCGCACGAAGCCCGACACGATCGAATAGACCGAGCGCCACGCTTGGTAACGTGCCAGTGCCGGTACGGCGCGCAGCATCGCGCGGAAATCGAGAAAGGGCACCGCGCCCAGCTTCTCATAACCTTCAACGTAGACGCCCGCCGAATAAGCGAGGAAACGGCGATAGCCCTCGACGTCGTGGGGATCGAGCCGTGCGATCTGCTCGGTCAGTAGCGCATCGTCATTGGTATAGTCGAAGCTGTCACCATCGGGCCAGGACAGACGGTAGAATGGCGAGACCGGCACCAGTTCGACATCGGCCGCGATGTCATGCCCGCTTAGGGCCCAGAGCGCCGACAGGCAGGCTGGATCGGTGATGACGGTGGGGCCCGCATCGAAGGTGAAGCCATCGCGGCGCCACACATAGGCGCGTCCCCCAACCTTGTCGCGCGCTTCAACGATCGTGGTTTCGATCCCCGCCGCCTGCAGCCGAATCGCGAGTGCGAGCCCGCCGAATCCGGCTCCGATAACCGCTGCTCGCTTCATACCGCCCGCCCTTTTTTCATGTCTGTCATCGCCGCCGCCGCGCGCCATAGGGCTACCGGCGGACGCCCGCTCAGGATGCGGGCCTTGTCGAGCAGGGTGGAGCGGCCAGCGTAAAAGCGTCCGATCAGCGCCTCATCCAGCCGATAGAAATGCTCGAGCACGCGATAACGTCGATCAGGTTCGGCGGCGCGAAACAGCATGCGGTTGAGCAGACGGTAAAAGGCTCGATCGCGCCACAGCCGCTCGGCTTCTCTCCGGAAAAGGCGGCACAAGCCCGCACTTGTCATGTCGGTCTGCTCGGCGAGAAGGAGTGCATTGCGCACGGCATCAGGCAGCGAATAGCCCGTGGTGGGGTGGAAGAAGCCGCCGCGCAGCCCCAGTCGGGCGACGTCGGCGCCTTCCCATAGGGTCGCGACATCGCCGCCCATCGCAACCGGCAAAACCCCGCGTTCCTCGGCGAGCGTCTTGTGCGCAGGCCAGCCCTGGTCCGCGACATACGCCGCAATCCGCGCGCCGATCGCATGGTCGTCGAGCGCGGGACCGTCGGCATAATAAGTATCCTCGACAAGCATCTCGGTGGCCGAGAATGGCAAGCAATAGACGAAGCGATAGCCGTCGCGCTGGTCAACGGTCGCGTCCATGATGATCGGAAGCGTGACGCCGTGCGGGCGGGCGAAACAATAGGTCCGCCCGACGAACTTCTGCCAACCCAGATCGAGACCGGCCATGTCGCCGGCTCCGCGCGCGTCGATAACGCATGACGCCTCCAGGATTGTCCCGTCCGCAAGGTTAACTCCAGTCGGCCCGACGCGGGTCACGGGCACGCCCAGTCGCAGGGACGCGGGCGGCAGGGTTTCCCGGATCACCGCGTCGAGCCGTTCGGAACGCAAGCTGTTATAGCTCCCGGCGAGTGACCTCTGCCGCGCTGGGAAAGCCACGCGATTGCCCGGCCACGATGCGACGACGAGATCGTCGACGAATGCGCGCTCGGCGGGCGTAAGATCACTGTCGAAGAAGGACCAGACATGGTCGCCCCCGAAACGATCGCTGCCTTCGATCAGCATGAGATCAAGGTCGGGACGATGTCGGTACAGGGCCAGAGCGACGAGGCAGCCCGCGAGTCCGCCGCCCGCAATGATCACAGAGGGTTCGGCCATGCGGCACTATGGCAGGAGCGTCGCGCCGCGCCAAATGATGGTGTAGGTCGGGCGTCGTGGAGACTACGCTCGCCATCCTCGTAACCAGTCTGTCGATGACCGCGATCATCGCGGGCCGCTATCTCGTATCGAGCGGGGGCTTTGCCTGGCTGTCGGCGCGTCGTCATCCGCATATCCATGTGGGACGCGGCGAACAGATACGCCGCGAAATCGCCTGGTCGCTCGCCAGCGCGGTCGTCTATGGCCTGCCGGCGGGGATAGTCGCCTGGGGCTGGCAGGCGCAGGGCTGGACGTTGATCTACGATGATTTGCACGCTTATCCGTCGTGGTACGGGCCCGTGTCGGTGCTCGCCTTCCTTATCGCGCACGATGCCTGGTTCTACTGGACGCACCGTTGGATGCACCGACCCACGCCATTCAGGATCGCCCATGCGGTCCATCATGCGAGCCGCCCGCCGACCGCCTGGGCGGCGATGAGCTTCCACCCCATCGAGGCGCTGACCGGCGCCGTAGTCATTCCAGCGCTGGTCTTCATGATTCCGATCCACTGGGGCGCGCTGCTGGTGGTGCTTGGCATCATGACCCTCATGGGAGTGACGAACCACATGGGGTGGGAGATGTTCCCGCGCCGGCTCATCGACGGGCCGATCGGCCGCTGGCTTATCACCGCCAGCCATCATCAGCAGCATCACCGCCAGTACAGGTGCAATTATGGCCTATATTTCCGCTTCTGGGATCGCCTCTGCCGGACCGACCACGGCTTGGGCCGTTTCGATCATGATCGTCACGCTGGCGCTGGCACCCTCTCAAGCCTTGGCGACGGACACGCAGAGCGCTGAACTTGAAGTCGTTCCGACGGGCTTGCGGAACGCCAAGGGCCTGATCCAGCTTTGCGTGACACAGGACAGTCGCCACTTTCCCGATTGCTCAAAGGATCCAAAGGCGATCAAGCGGTCCGTGGCGGCGGGCGGAGGGACTATCACGCTCGTCGGCCTCTCTCCGGGTCGCTACGCGCTGTCTTTGGTTCACGATGAAAATGGCAATGGCAAGCTAGACACTTTACTCGCCATGCCCAGGGAAGGTTTCGGCTTCTCGCGCGATCCCGCCATGAAATTCGGCCCGCCAAAATTCGACGATGTCCTTTTCGATGTGGCGCCTGGACACAACCGACGGAACATCCGCGTCCGATATCTTTTATGACATGAGGTGGACGGCTGAGCGTCCGACCGTTACCCTTCGACGAGGCGGGGGCCGAAAGCAGGTTGTCATCGATGCCATCCCCCGCGTCGCCCGGCGCATCCCTTTCCGCCTCACCGCGTTCGACACGGCCGCGTCCGATGCATGTGGTGCTCGCTGCGCCACGCGGGTTTTGCGCCGGCGTCACCCGAGCGATCGATGCGGTAGAGCGCGCGCTCAGCCAGTTCGGGCCGCCCGTCTATGTCCGCCGCCCGATCGTCCACAACCGATCGGTGATGCAGCACCTGGAAGCGCACGGCGCGGTCTTCGTCCGGGAGGTCGAGGACGTGCCGGAAGGCGCGGTGCTGATCCTCTCGGCGCATGGCGTTGCGCCCGACATCATCGCGGCGGCCGAAGCGCGCAACCTGCGCGTCTTCGATGCCGTCTGTCCGCTCGTCGACAAGGTTCATCGCGAGGTGCGCCGCCATCACAGGGATGGCCGCCACGTCATCCTGATCGGCCATCGCGGCCACCCGGAGATCGATGGTACATTAGGCCAGTTACCGGCCGGCGCCGCCGACGTGGTCGCAACGGCCGACGAGGTCGAACATCTGCCCGAGACGGCGCGAGGGCCAGTGGCCTATGCCATCCAGACGACCTTCGCGGTCGAAGAGGCGCGCCGGATCGTCGAGAGCCTCGAAGCGCGGTTTCCCGGCATCGCCGGCCCCCAAGGCAGCGACATCTGCTATGCTACAACCAATCGCCAGTCGGCGGTGAGGACGATCGCCCGCAGGGTCGACGCCTTCATAATCGTCGGCGAAAGTTTTTCGTCGAACGCGTGTCGTCTCGTCGAGGTCGCCCGCGCCGCGGGCTGCGAAAATGTCC
The DNA here is from genome assembly GCF_008274695.1 of Sphingomonas montanisoli. Classification (GTDB taxonomy): domain Bacteria; phylum Pseudomonadota; class Alphaproteobacteria; order Sphingomonadales; family Sphingomonadaceae; genus Rhizorhabdus; species Rhizorhabdus montanisoli. Next base: position 216,550 of record NZ_VTOU01000002.1, read on the forward strand.
AGCTCGTCGCCGACCTGTCCGAGCTCGACTTCGCCAAGCTTGAAGAGAGCGGCTCGATCGGGATCACGGCGGCCGCTTCGACCCCGGCCCAGTCGGTGAGCGCGGTGCTCGAGGGGCTCGGCCGATCATTCGACCTATCGACCGAACAGGTCGGTAATCAGGAGGAAGGTGTGACGTTCCGACAGGTGGCCTTGTGCTGACACGTGCCATGTTCACCGCCGACACATGCCTGCTTCCCGATGCGTTGCGCGCGATAGCGCGCGCGGTCGACGAGGGGCTCGATCAGGTGCTCCAGCCGCCGGGCGATGGGCGCGACCAGCTTTACGCCGCGATGCGCCACGCCGCGATTGGCGGTGGCAAGCGGTTACGCCCGCTATTGGTCAAGGCGACAGCCGATCTGTTCGCGGTACCCGAAATCTTCTCGTTGCGCGCCGGTCTCGCGATCGAATGCCTCCATGTCCACTCGCTGATCCACGACGATCTGCCATGCATGGACGACGATGATATGAGGCGCGGCAAGCCGACCGTCCACCGCGCTTTTGACGAGGCGACCGCCGTGCTTGCGGGGGACGCCCTCCACGCTTTCGCCTTCGAGATTCTCGCCGATCCCGCCACCCACCCGAATTCGGACGTTCGATCGGCGCTGGTGATGGAGCTGGCGCGGTATGCGGGCGCGGCAGGCATGGCTGGCGGGCAAATGCTTGATCTTCTGCCGACCGAGCAGATGACCAGCCTAGAGGCTATTACCCGGCTTCAGGAGTGGAAGACCGGCGCACTGATCGAATGGAGCGTCGATGCTGGCGCGCTGCTGGGCGGGGCATCGAGCGCCGACCGCACGGCGTTGCGCGCTTATGCCCAGCGGATCGGTTTGGCGTTCCAGATCGCGGACGACTTGTTGGATGTCGAAGGTAGCGAAGATGTCGTTGGTAAGCGACTCAACAAGGATCAGGCTCAAGGCAAGAGCAATTTCGTGACTGTCCTCGGAGTTGACGACGCCAAGGAGATGGCGATGCGCCTCGTTGACGAAGCCATGGATCAACTCCAAGATATTTCGGTTCCCGCTCATCTGCTTACCGAAATAGCGGCCTTCGCGATCGCGCGCGATCGCTGAGTATGTCTGCAATCTCGAGATTTTGTAAGTATTCATTTAGTCGTGCCGGTAGTTATTGCGGCCGGTGAATACGTTCAAAGTAATGCGGCTACATTGGACGACCGATATTTAGGCGCGAGATCATCAGGAACAGCAGGCTATAACAGATACCCGCATTATGCTTGCTAATCTCCTTTTGTGATACGCGCGACGCCGGTCTCGTACTTGGTGTAGTTAATGGCTATCGACGTTTCCACACGCCGTACGCCTTCCAATGACCTGATGCGGGTCAAGATCATCTCGTTAATCGTTTCGACGCTGTTAAAAAGCCCAACGGCAATAATGCTGTATCGGCCCAGCGGGATGATTACGCAGTTTATCTCGGCCATGTCCGCGAGTTGCTTTGCGATCGTGTCGATCTTGGCAGGATCTGCATGGATCCCGAGCATGACGGGAGTTGTCGATCCCGCGAGGCGAAAGTCCTTCACAACGGCAAATTCGATCAGCCGATGGGTTTGCAGTCGCTTGATCCGGGTGCGGATCGTGCCCTCGGCCACTTCGAGTTCCGCCGCGATCTGTCGATTGGACACGCGCGCATCGCGCCCCAGCTTCTCGATGATGCGACGGTCGAGGTCGTCGACCCGATAATCGTTCATAGCAGCGGCGCGATGTTGAATTTGAATTTTGGGATCTCGACGGCGATGGCGGCTTCGATGACATCGATCCCGGCGATGGTCGAAATCCGCTCCAGCATCAGGCTCTTTGCCTCGTCGAACCCGTGCAGGGCGATCAGCATTTCGATGTCGCAGGGGCCATTCATGACAGCGACGCTCAGCGCCTCCGACAATTTGGCAAGTTCTTGCGCCACCTCCAGCACGTCCCGCCCAGCGACCTTTATGCCAACCGTCATGAGCACGTTGTGGCCCAGAGCCGCGAAATCCGCGACGGCCACGACACGTGCGGCTCCGATTTCATCAAGGCGCTTGAGACGTGCGGAAACGGTGGCTGCGGTCACGGAAATCCGGGCGGCAATTTCCTGGTTGGTGATGCGCCCGTTGGAACGCAGCGTTTCGATGATGCGGTGATCGAGCGTGTCGAGCGTTGCTGATGCCAGCGTCTTGCGTGACTTGATTTGCACCCGCGTCTCGCCGCAGCCCCAGTTATCGATGGTGTAGCTGACGTATTTCGGCCTTGCCATGTCGGATTTCACAGCGGATGCGCCTCCTGGCGTCAGCCAGAGGCAACCGCTTCGGCCGCGCCCCGCATCGCGCCTTCGATATAGCCTATGCCGGTCGCATCGCCATAAGCGCGCACGTCCATTCCAGCGGCGGCGAGCCGATCGGCGAGGGTCGTGTCGCCATGCGCGCCCGTCGCGACGATGACGTGATCGACTGGCACCGCCTGCGCCGCGCCGTTTCCGTCGACGAAGCGCACGACGTTCTTCTCGATCGCGATGTCCTGCGATCCTGGGAACATCGCCACACCATGCTCCTGAAGCTCGACGAGCAGCCGCATCCGGCGCACGGCGGTGAGCCCGCCGCCGAAACGGGCGGCATCGCCAATGATCGTAACGGTGCGGCCGCGCTCGACGAGAAACTCGGCGAGTTCGCACCCGACGAGTTCGCCGCCGATGATCACGATGTTCTGGCCCAGCGGCATCCAGCTGCGGGTCGCCTTGCGGACCAGATCGAGATTGGCCGTGGCGCCCGTTGCCGCCCCAACCTTGGTCGCGAGCCGCGTGGTCCAGCTCGTCTTGCGCTTGAGCGCTTCGGTGGTTTCGCCGAACATCATCGCGCGCATGTCGTCGCCGCTGAAGACATGGTCGTGGTCGGCCCCCGGAATCGGCGGCATGTCGCGCACCGCGCCCGTCGCGACGAAGACGCGATCGGGTCGCAGCGACGCGACCAGATCGACAGTCGCCTCCATACCCAGCCGCACGTCGACCGACGAGGCGTCGATCTGTCCGCGCAGCCAATCAAGCAGCCGCTCATTGGGTTCGTAGGCGAGGCCCGCGAAGCGCAACGTGCCGCCGAGCCGATCGGCCTTTTCGAGCAGGATCACCTCATCCCCACCCAGATCGAGCCGACGCGCCGCTTCCATGCCGCCTGGCCCGCCGCCAATCACGACGACGCGGCGCTTCGCATGTTCGGGCAGCCAGTTGCGCCCTTCGAACGCCGTTTCGGGCCGAACTGCGCAGCGCACTGGCACGCGGATGTAGATGTTGCTGACGCAGGTGTAGCAATAGATGCATGGGCGGATATCGCCGATGCGCCCTTCGGCCAGCTTGTTTGGAAGCTCGGGATCGGCGAGCAGCTTGCGGCCCATCGCCACGAAATCGCACCCGCCGCGCGCGAGCACCTTGTCGGCGACGTCCACCTCCAGCCGGCCCGAAGCGATGACGGGGATGCGCAGCGTGTCCTTGATCGCCTTGGCGGATTCCAGATGCGCGCCGGGTTGGTGCGGGATGTTCGACGCGGAGTGAAGCTTGGCCTGACCGATGTCGTGATAGGCGCTGACCGTGATCGCATCGGCGCCCGCCGCCTCGATCAGCGGCGCGATCGCGCGCGCATCGTCGATCGTGATCCCGCCTTCCTTGCCGATCTCGCGGCTGTCGATTTTGACCCACATCGGGAAGTCGGGGCCGACCGCGGCGCGAACGGCGCGCACCACCTCGATCAGCAGACGGGCACGCTCGGGCGCGGTCCCGCCGCCCCAGCCGTCGGTGCGGCTGTTGGTGACGGGCGAGACGAAGGAGGAGAGGAGATAGCCATGCCCGCCATGCACCTCGACCCCGTCGAAGCCCGCGGCCTTCGCGCGGACGGCGGCGTCGGCGAACTGGCGGATCGCCAGCGCGATGTCCTCCTCCTCCAGCACTTTGATCGACGGCATCGTGCCGTCGCCGATGAAGGCCACAATTTCTTCGGGCAGGAAATATTGGATGAAGTCGGCGCTGAAGCCGGGCGGGATTGCGGGAGCCCACAAGGGGTGCCCGTCGAGCGCCGAATAGGCCGCGACCAGCCCGCCATGATGGAGCTGCGCGGCGATCTTCGCACCGCCCGCGTGGACCGCATCGGCCAGCCGGGTCAGCCCGGGCAGAAAACGATCGTCCGAAATCGCGGTCTGGTTGGGCGAGACCGCGCCGACCGGCCAGGCAACCCCGGTCACCCCGGTGATGATCATCCCCACGCCGCCTTCGGCCTGCGCGACATGATAGTCGATCAGCCGATCGCCCACAGTCCCATCGGGCTCCGACAGGCTGACGCCCATTGCGGTGACGATCATCCGGTTCTTGAGAACCATCGATCCGATCCGCCCTTCGGACAATAAGGCGGGATGGGAGTTGCTTCCCCTGGCCATCGTGCGATCCCTTCCCGTCACTGCGCCGTCGCGCCGCCGTCGACCACCAGCGGGTGGCCGGTCACGAAGCTTGCGCCGTCCGAACAGAGCCACAGGACGGCTGATGCGATCTCCTCAGGCTGGGCGAAGCGGCCCATGGGCGTCATCGCCTCGATCGTCGCGCGGATTTCCGGAATATCGTCGAACTTCGCGCTCATCGGGGTGCGCACGACGCCGGGGCAGACCGCGTTCACGCGGATATTCGCGCGGGCATAGGTGAGCGCGGCCGATCGCGTGAGGCCGATCACGCCATGCTTGGCCGCGACATAGCCGGGCTGCGGCGAACCGATGATGCCGTTGATCGACGACGTGTTGACGATCGCGCCGCCCGTGCCCTGCGCCGTCATCTGGCGCACTTCGGCGCGGATGCACGCCGCGACCCCGGCCAGATTGACCGCGAGCGTACGATCGAAGGCGAGTGGATTGTCCCACACATCGGCTTCCAGGTTGATGCCTGCATTGTTGAACGCAACGTCGAGCTGGCCAAACGCGGCGACCGTGCCGGCAATGAGTGCGTCGACAGACGCCTCGTCCGACACATCGACCGGCACGAAGCGCGCCTCGCCGCTCTCTCCCGCGATCATCGATACCGTTTCGGCGCCTGCGTCGCCCGGAAGATCGGCCACGATCACCCGCGCACCTTCGCGCGCGAAGGCGATCGCCGTCGCACGGCCGATGCCGCCGCCAGCGCCGGTTACCAGCGCGACCTTGCCGTCAAACTGTCCTGCCATGCCTCTCCCCCGTCTTTTGTGCGAGGACATCGTCCCACCGACAGGCAGCGCGTATCGAGCGCGAAGCGCCAGTGCTGTGCGCAGCCACTCCGGAAGGACGTAAAACCCGTCATTAGTCTGCTTTATAAAAACGCAAAGTCGCTATCTGTTACACCCTGTCTCGCGATATCGCGCAGATAATCACAACAAGTCTTGCGCATAGCGGCATTCGCGGCGGTGGCTGACTAACAAAAAAGCCCGAAGGTGATCGGGCAGATGGGGATGGACTATGCACAAAGCTATTCTACTCGCGCGTTCGGCCGCCATTGCTCTGGCCGTCGCCAACGGCAGCGCGCTCGCACAGACCGCATCCGCCAGCCAATCCGATGGTGAGCCTGCCACGCTGCAGGATATTGTCGTCACCGCCCGCCGCCAGTCGGAATCGCTCCAGAAGACGCCGATCGCGATTACGGCGCTCGACAACAAGACACTCGAGAAGATGAATGTCCAGTCGGTCGACAAGGTCGCGCAGGTCGCCCCGAACCTGATCATCAGCCAGCAATCCTCATCGCTGTCGGCGGCATCGATCACCATCCGCGGGATCGGCCAGACCGATCCGTCGCTCGGCCTCGATACGGCGGTCGGCATCTATCTCGACGGCGTCTATGTGGCGCGCAGCGCGGGGTCGCTGTTCGATCTGGTCGATGTCGAACGGATCGAGGTGCTGCGCGGCCCGCAGGGCACCTTGTTCGGCCGCAATACTACCGGCGGCGCGATCCAACTCCTGTCGAAGAAGCCGCAGGATGAGTTCGGGGTTTCGGCGAAGGTCGGCTACGGCACCCGCCGAAACCTTTCGGGCAAGATCCGCATCGATACCGGCGAACTCGGCGATTCCGGCATCTCCGCCTCGGCCACCTATCTGCACCGGCAGCGCAACGGCTATTTCAACAATTTCCTCACGCCCAAGAGCAAGGATCCGGGGGCGCTGAATGTCGACGCCTTCGGGGTCGGAATCCGCGGCGATTTCGGCCAGTTCCAGCTCAACTACGCCTTCGACTGGGACGATCGCGTGGGTACCTCGGCTTTCTTCCAGACGGTCGCACTCGGCGCCGACGCCCGCACCTATTATGGCCGGTCCGCCAGCCTGGGCGGTGCTCCGCTCCAGTTCGTCGGGCCGAACATCCGCCTGAACTCGGGTCTTCAGCAGCCGAGCGGCCTGCCGGGCAACAATTATGGATCGCAGACCCGCAGCCAGGGCCACAGCCTCACGGCGTCCTACGAGGTTTCGGATGCCTTCACGATCAAGTCCATCACCGGCTACCGCAAGCTGCTGATGAAAAATTCGCTGTCGCTGTCCGGACAGGGCGATCTCAAGGGGCGCGTGCTCGATTTCACCTCGCCCACGCTCACCTCGATCAAATCGGTCTCGCCCTATAACGGCTTCAACTCGCCGCAGCGGCAGCGCCAGTTTTCGGAAGAGCTTCAGTTGCTTGGCAGCACGGGCGACTTTTCCTACGTGCTCGGAGCCTATTATTTCCGCGAGCGCGTGTCGGAGAATAATAACCAGAACCTGACATTGGTACTCTCACCCTTCGCGCTGCCCTTCCTCGGCATTCCCACGGCGGTACGCGATGCGCTGGTCGCGCAAAATATCGATCTGATCGGCCTCGGCACGTCGCCGCTCGCCGCCTATCGCCAGACGTCGAAGTCCTACGCGGCATTCGGGCAGCTGAGCTGGAAACCACAGGCGCTGGACGAAAAGCTCGAGGTGACCGGCGGCATCCGCTACACCAAGGACAAGAAGAACACGACGATCGCCAACGCGACCAACGGCGTGCCAAATGCGTCGAACACCTCGCAGGGTATCAGCTTCGAAAACACTGCGTTTCTCGGGTCGCTCAGCTATCAGGTCGCGCCGGCTGCGCTCGTCTATGCGAAGGCTTCGACCGGGTATAAATCGGGCGGCTTCAACCCGCGTGCTGATGGGATCTGCACCGCCCCGACGGTGACGGGCGCCTGCCCCGGGGGCACCTATCGGCTCAACTCGTTCAAGCCGGAGAAGCTGACCTCCTACGAAGCCGGTGCGAAGCTTGACTTGTTCGACCGCCGTCTGCGCATCAACGCGGCGGCGTTCCTCAGCAAATATGACGACCTGCAGGTGCCGCAATTCGCGGCGGGCAGCGGCGGCGCGACCACGCTGCTGGTCAATGCGGGCAAGGCCGAGTTCAAGGGCGTCGAGCTCGAAATCACCGCGCTTCCCGCGCGGGGGCTGACGCTGTCGGGATCGATGGGATACACAGATCCCAAATATAAGCAGTTCCTGTTCCTCAACCCCAACACCAACACGGTCAGCGACATCGCTGCGACCGCGCGCTTCCCGAACGTCGCCAAGTTCAACTCAAACCTGGCGGCCGACTATACCTTTGCGCCGATGAGCATGGGCGTGTTGTCGGCGCGGGTCGCTTATGCCTATCGCAGCAAGATCTTTTACCACCCCAACGATGCGGTAAACCCGTTCCAGCGGGACATTGCCGGCCCGCCTACGAACACGGTCAGCGCGCGCATTGCGTTGAGCGAGATCGCGCTCGGCGGCCGTGCGAAAGGCGAGATCGCGCTCTCGGGCGACAATCTGCTGAACGAAGATCAGGTTCTCTACGGCATCGACTTCGGCTCGCTCGGCTTCGGCGGCAAACTCTATGCGGAGCCACGCCGTTTCCTCGTCGAGTTCAAGGTCGAATACTGAACCAACCGTGTTTGGCACCATGGGGCTGAAATGCGCGGTTGCGATTATGCGACCGCGCTGACGCCGCGCAGCGACGGGCTTCTTCGGAGGCTGGTGTACACCACGTTGTTCACCAGCCTTCGACGCAATCGTAATATACACCCTCTACGAAGAGCATCGTATCGAAGAACCGGCTTGCCTCCGCGACATCGCGAACGAGCATCCGGAACAAAGCCGTCACACACGGAACATCGCCTCGAGCCCCAGCATGTGTATGTCGCGTGCCGGCCCACTATCGCGGACGAACCCTCCGGGGCGGAAGATCGAGTAAGAGACGGCGTAGGACACGGTTGGCGTCGGCTGCCAGCTCAGCAGCAATTCGCCCTGCGTGCCGATATAGCGCCGGTCGGAAGCATCGCCCCGGCGGACGAGCTGGCCGGGGACGTCATAGATGCCGTCGCCCTTGCTCTGCCGCCAATAGGAGATGCCCGCGACGCCCAGGCCGAAACCCCGGCCGAGATCGAGATCTACGCTGGGGTGCAGGTTCATGATGTTGATCGGCCCGATCGGCGAAAGCTCGCCGAAATATTGCCCTTGGGGAAGAGGGCGTTGAACGAGCCGAGCCGATTGTCGGCAGGGTTCTTGTCGCCGCTCGCGACATTGGCGCGCAGGCGGACGTGGGGCTTGAGCGGCAGCGCGTCGAACGCAAAGCCGGTTTCGCTCGCGATCGACCATGCGCGGATCGTCGCCCCGCCGAAATGGCCGCGCTGGAGCATCGCTTCCCAGTTCCACGACAGCGCGCCGCTCTTGCCGAAGAAGCGGGCGCCATAGGTCTGGCGGCGCTCGTCGCCGCGACCCTGTTCGAACGATGCCGTCTCGTTGCGATAATCGAGCCAATAAGCGTCGATCTTCAAGCCGTCCGCGATCGCGAAGGTCGTGTAGACGCCATCGAGATGCTTGGTGTCCGACGTGCGATCGTCGAAATCCCCGGGGCCGACCGCGACCGGACGCATGTGAAAAGCATCGATGCGGACCGCACCCGTCGACAGGATCGCGCGGACGCCGTCGAACGGCTGAGGGATATTGGGGCCGTAGCGTATGCCGACCAGCCGTTCGGAACCGAGCGGCATCAATTCACGCCCCGCACGCAGCGTCAGCGTCGCATGATCGCCCAGCGGCAGCGCGATGTCGCCGAAACCTTGGAGCAGATCGATGCCGGTTTCGTCGGCCGGCCCTGCCGCGGGCTGGACGCCGCGCGCCTTGCCTGCGATCGCCTGGATGAAAACCCGCGCCGCGCCGACATGGACATCGGCGTGCGGCATCAGACGCAGCCACAGATAGCCGTCATCGGGCGCCGGGGCCGAACCCCAGTAATTGCCGCTGAAGCTTTCCTGCCGCGCCCGCGCCTCGACACCCAGGCTGATCCAGCTGGTGTCGTCGGCATTGAGCGCGACATGCTTGGTGCCGGCATCGTGCGCCTGCGACCAATCCTCGTCATAACGCCAGTTGAGCTGGGCCGGCGCCCCCGCCTGTGCGGCGGCGGGGATCAGCGCCAGCAGGGGGAGCAGCCGGTTGATCATTTGACGCGCACCGCGCACAGCGCCGAGCTGGCGAAGATGATCGCGGCAGCGACCAGCAGCGGGATCGCCAGTCCCCAGTTCAGCAGGAGGAAGGCGCCGACGGCCGCGCCCGCGAAGATCATCACCACCGCCAGGACACGGCGTCCCCAATTGGCATTGCCGCCCGCGCCCGCTGCACTGTCCGCTGCCAGACCGGTGAGGGTCAGCGTCAGCACCGTCGTCGTCAGATCGGGCACCTTCAGGCTGCGCACCGTGGCGTTGCGATATCCCATCGCGAGCGCGGTCAGGCCGATGATCGCGTAGAGGTTCGGGCGCGGCGACAGGCTGGCAATGTCATAACCGATCGCGAAGCCCGCCGCCGCGATCAGCAGGATCGCCTCGATTGTCGCCGATACCAGCAGCCAGCGGGCGAGCGGCCGATCCTGATGCATCCGCGCGCTCCGCCCGCCGATCGCCGCCCCCACCAGGAACAGCCCCAGCGCGGTCAGCATCGGCGCAAAATAGAAACCCGGCGTCCCCGCCGCCGCAAAGCCCAGAAACGCGATGTTCCCGGTCATGTTGGCGGTGAACACCTTGCCGAGGCCGATCACGCTGACCGCGTCGATCAGCCCCGTCGTCGCCGACAGCGCCAGCATCAGCGGCACCAGTCCTTCGGTCTTGGAAGCGGGAGCGGTCATCGCGCCGTCTCCCGTTCGGTCAGGATTGCCGCGAGCATGAAGCCGCCGATCAGCCCGACATGCTCAAGGAAGCTGTTGCGATCGTGGAAGCGCGCGACCGGATCGGCGATCTCCCAGAACGGATGGCCGATCAATGTCGCCATCGCGGTGAAGACGCCCAGCGCGCCCGCCGCCAGCCAGCCGAACCGGCCGAGGATCAGCAGCACCGACGCGCCGACCTGGACGAATATGGTGGCCGCGACCACCAGTCCGGCCGGCTCCAGCCCGAAATGGGCCGCCTCCGCAAAGGCGCCGTCGAGGTCGGTCAGCTTGGCGAATCCGCTGGACCAGTATGGCAGCGTCAGGACGCCGCGGGCGAGGATGCCGAAGCCGCGCGCATCGAGCAGCGCGGCGATGGGGCGGGGTGTGGTGCGCATCGATCAGACCGCCCAGCAGCCGCAGCCCATGACGCCCCAGAAGCTCTGGACGTCGGCGGCGGGAACATTGGCGCCCAATGCGGCGGCATGATCGTGGCCGTGGACGTTGCACGACGATGCGCAACCGCAGGCGGCCGCCATCTTTTGCGCAGCGCCATCGCGCCGCCAATGCCCGCCGAAGGTCGCGACGGGCGACCATGTCGGCATCGCCTTGGGCAGCGCGGGGGCAAGCGGGCCGAAATCCCCCTCCCCATGCACCACCTTGCCGCCCAGCATCGTCAGCACCGAACGCAGGTGGACGATCTCATCCTCCGGCACGCTGAAATAATCGTCGGAGAGGATCGCGAGATCGGCAAGCTGCCCCGCCTTGATCTGCCCCTTCTTGCCCTGTTCGTTCGAGAACCAGGTGTTCGCCTCGGTCCACAGCCGCAGCGCGCTCTCGCGGTCGAGCCGGTTGGCGACCGGATAGAGGCGCAGGCCACCGACCGTCTTGGAGGTCACGAGCCAGCTGAGCGACACCCACGGATTGTAGCTGGCGACGCGGGTCGCGTCGGTGCCGGCGCCCACCGGGATGCCCGCCGCCATCATCCGCTTGATCGGCGGGGTCCGCTCGGCCGCCTTCGCGCCGTAACGCTCGACGAAATATTCGCCCTGGAACGCCATGCGATGCTGGACGGCGATGCCGCCGCCAAGTGCGGCGATCCGATCGATGTTGCGCTCGCTGATCGTCTCGGCATGGTCGAAGAACCAGTTGAGGCCCTGCAGCGGCACGTCGCGATTGACCTTCTCGAACACGTCGAGCGCGCGGCCGATCGTCTCGTCATAGGTCGCATGAAGCCGCCACGGCCAGCGCCGCTCGGCCAACAGGCGGACCACCGGCTCCAGATCGCTTTCCATGTTCGCCGGCATATCGGGCCGCGCGACGCGGAAATCCTCGAAATCCGCCGCCGAATAGACCAGCATCTCGCCCGCACCATTGTGACGATAGGTATCGTCGCCGTCGCCCGGCTTCACCTTGGTCGACCAGGTCGCGAAGTCCTTCAACTCCTCCTTCGGCTTCTGCGTGAACAGGTTGTAGGCGATGCGCAGCGTCAGATCGCCGTCCCGATGCAGCTTCTCGATGATCTGATAATCGTCGGGATAATTCTGATAGCCGCCGCCCGCGTCGATCACGCTGGTGACGCCCAGCGAGTTGAGTTCGCGCATGAAATGCCTGGTCGAATTGACCTGATAGTCCTCGGGCAGCTTTGGCCCCTTGGCGAGCGTCGCGTAGAGGATCGTCGCATTGGGCTGGGCCAGCAGCAGCCCGGTCGGGTTGCCGGCCGCATCGCGAACGATCTCGCCGCCCGGCGGGTTGGGCGTGTCTTTGGTGTAGCCCACCGCACGCAACGCCGCGGCATTGAGCAAGGCGCGATCGTAGAGGTGAAGGATGAACACCGGCGTTTCGGGCGCGGCGGCGTTGATCTCGTCGATCGTCGGCAGGCGCTTCTCCGCGAACTGGTGCTCGGTGAACCCGCCGACGACGCGCACCCACTGCGGCGGCGGAGTATTCTCAGCCTGCTTCTTCAGCATCGCCATCGCGTCGGCCAAGGTCGGCACGCCTTCCCAGCGCAGCTCCATATTATAGTTCAGCCCGCCACGGATGACGTGGATGTGGCTGTCGATCAGGCCGGGGATCAGGCGGCGGCCCTTCGCATCGATCACCTGCGCGTTCGGGCCGGCGGCGGCGCGAACCTCCTGTTCCGATCCCACCGCCAGGAACTTGCCGTCGCGGATCGCGACCGCCTGCGCACTCGGGTTGGCGCGATCGAGGGTGGTGATCCGGGCGTTGGTGACGATCATGTCCACGGGCGGTCTCCGGGTGGCGGCAAGGATGGGGGTAGCGAAGGCGGCGGTCGCAGCGCCGGTCATCGCCTGGCGGCGGGTCAGGGAGGTCATCGTCACGGGCGCGGCTCCTTGGGATCGATGATGGTTGGTTCGGTAGTAGATTGATGTGCCATCAGGCTCTTGGCCATCGGCATGATCTGTTCGCCCAGCAGGATGCCGAGCAGGCCGATCAGCGCGATGACGGGCGGCGCGGGGGAACGGACGCCCATCAGGCTATAGGCGATGCCGACGATCAGGCCGGCACCGGCCGAAAGCAAATAGGGTTTCATGAAGGCAGTTCCTTCGCAGGAAAGGCAAGGCGAAGGTTGGCGGAGGCCGGAAGGGGGCCGGCCTCCGCCCGGACGATCAGTGACCGCCTTCGGAAGCGCCGAACATCGTCTTGGCGTAGGTGATGCCGATGCCGTAGGCGCCGCCCCACTTCTTCGCGATGCCGGTGGTCATGTCATAGGTCTCGGTCCGCGCCCAATCGCGCTGCATTTCGAGGAGGTATTGGAGCGAGGTGATCGGGCGGACGCCGGCCTGCACCATGCGCTCCACCGCGCGCTCATGCGCTTCGTCCGAAATGTCGCCGCTGGCATCGGTGATCACATAGACCTCGAAGCCCTGTTCGATCGCGGAGAGCGCGGGGCCGACGATGCAGACCGAGGTCCACAGGCCCGCGAAGACGAGGCGTTCCTTGCCGATGCGGTTGACCTCTTCGATCACGGCGGCGTCTTCCCAGGTGTTCATCGACGTGCGGTCGAGCAGCTTCTGCCCGGGGAAAGGATCGGTGATCTCGGAGAACATCGGGCCGGAGAAGCTCTTCTCGGCAACCGTGGTCAGGATGGTGGGGACATTGAAGCCGGCTGCGGCATTGGCGACCAGCGCGGCGTTGTTGCGGAGCATTTCGGGCGAAATCGACTTGGTGGCGAAGGCCATCTGCGACTGGAAATCGATGAGGATCAGGGCGTGGTCGGTCGGCGAGAGCAGCGTCTTACCGGGGGTCGGCGTGGCGGTGATGGTCATGATCTAATCCCTTCTGGCTGTGTCCGTCGCCGGATCGTTCCGGCTGAGGAGTCGTCTAAAGGGATCGGTAAGTTCGATGCAGGCCTATAAAATTGTCCCGATTGTTCGATTAAATCGAAAAGCGATCCAGATACTTCTGAGCGGGATGTTGGACGTGCGGCAGTTCCGAGGGAACAGTCTCGATGCCTTTCATGCGCGCATCCGTACGTGCCTTAGCGTTTTAATCCGTCGAGCATCCACGTGCCACCGACGCACAAGACGGCCTCCAGCGAAAGCCAGTCGCCTGCGGTGTCCGCGGTAATACCCCCCGTCGGACAAAAGCGTGCCTTGTTGAAAGGCGCGGCTAGCGCCTTCAGGGCGGGGATTCCGCCATTCGCGACCGCCGGGAAGAATTTGAAATGCCCCAGGCCCATCTCAAGCCCCCGCATGATATCCGAAGCGGTCGCGACGCCGGGCAGGATCGGGATCCTCTCGTCCTGCGCAGCGCGCACGACGGCTTCGGTCAGGCCCGGAGAGACGATGAAGCGCGCACCGGCATCGATCGCGCGCTTCAGGTCGTCCGGGTTGAGTACGGTCCCGGCGCCGACCACTGCACCATCCACCTGCGACATCGCCCGGATGGCCTTGAACGCATCTGGCGTGCGTAATGTGACTTCGAGCGCATGATGCCCCGCGGCCACCAACGTTTCGCCCATCGCTAATGCGTCGTTGGCATCTTCGATAACGATGACGGGGATGACGGGCGCGAGCCGCATGATGGATTCGATCGTCATGAGATAGATTTCCAGGCGTTGAGGGTCGCCAGCGCACCCTCGCTCAACAAGCGAGAGAGATGGCGGGTGACGGTGGCGACGAAGACGGTGTCATTCGCGAGATCGGGGGTAAAAATCGCGTCGATCGATAGCAAGGCGCGTACCATGTCCGCTGGATCATCAAGGCCGGCCAGCCGATCAGCCGTCACCGCGGCAAGCGGATCATCGACGACATAGGCTCGCCCAGCGTCATCACGCCCGATCTGCCAGCGCATCCACGCCGCAACGCCGAGTGCGAGCGCATCGACCGGCAAACCCTCCGCGCGACGCGCGACGATCGGCGCAACCAGCCGCTGCGGCAGTTTCTGCGATCCGTCCATCGCGATCTGGCGATTGCGATGCTGAAGCGCGGGATTGGCGAAGCGCGCCATCAAAGCGGCGCGATAGGCGGCGACATCGAGTTCGGCGGGCGGGTTCAGCGTCGCTTCCGCCTCATCCCACAACGCCTCGACGAAGGCGCGCGCTTCGGGCAGTGCGACGACGCCGTCGACATGGTCGATCCCGGCAAGCCCGCCGAGATAGGCGATCGACGAATGCGCGCCGTTGAGTAGGCGCAGCTTTGCTTCCTCCCACGGCGCCACCGCCGATGTCAGCTGGACGCCGAAGGCCGCGAAATCGGGGCGTGGGCCGGCGAAGCGATCCTCGATCACCCACTGGGTGAAGGGTTCTGCCTTGACCATTCCCTGATCGCACTGGCCGGTGCGATCGTGGAGCGCGATGATGTCGTCGAGGCTGGTTGCCGGCACGATCCGGTCGATCATCGTCTGCGGAAAGGCGCCGTGCGCCGCGATCCAGTCGGCCAAGGTGCGATCATGCTGCGCAGCAATCGCCAGCACCGCGTCGCGCAGCCGCGCGCCATTGTGCGGGATATTGTCGCAGGACATCGCGGTGAACGGCGCCAATCCCGCCGCCCTGCGCCGCGCGAGCGCCGCGACGATGAAGCCGGGCGCGGTGCGCGGGGCCGCCAGGCTTTCGAGATCGGCAGCGACATCGGGATCGTCGGTCAGCAACCGGCCGGTCGCAGGATCAAGCTTGTAGCCCTTTTCGGTGACTGTCAGCGTGACGATGTGGACGTCCGCCGAGGCCATCAGTTCGACGAGCACTGCCGGATCTTCGGGTGCGACCAGTACGTCGCGCACAGCACCGATCATCTGGAGCCGTTCGTCCGCGCCGTCGCGGATGACGAGGGTGTAGAGCCCGTCCTGCGGCGCGAGTTGATCGCGCACGCCGGCCGATCGGAGCGACGCGCCGACGATCCCCCAGCGCGGATCGCCCGCCGCGATCGCGGCGTCGAACACCGGTGCCTGATGCGCGCGGTGGAAGGCGCCGATGCCGAGATGAACGACGCCGGTCTTGACGACGGCGCGGTCGTAGGGGAGCGCGCCGGCTGTTGCAGCAGAGAGACGCGTCACAGCTTGTAGGCCGCCTTCACCAGATCATAGGCCAGCGCACGGGCAACCTCGTGTGCCTCGTCCTCCTCGAGCCGATGTTCGGCGACGAGCTGGGCGAGCCACACGCAGTCCATCCGCCGCGCGACATCGTGCCGCGCCGGGATCGACAGGAAGGCGCGGGTGTCGTCGTTGAACCCAACCGTGTTGTAGAAACCGGCCGTCTCGGTAACCTGCTCGCGGAAGCGGCGCATGCCCTCCGGGCTGTCGTTGAACCACCAGGGCGGCCCAATCCGCAGCGATGGATAATGGCCTGCGAGCGGCGCCAGTTCGCGCGAATAGCTCGTCTCGTCGAGGGTGAAGAGGATGATCGACAGGCGCGGATCCGAACCGTGCGCGTCGAGCAGCGGCTTGAGCGCGCGGACATAATCGGTCGGCGTCGGGATGTCGGCGCCCTTGTCGCGGCCGAAGCGCGCCATCAGCGACGGATTGTGGTTACGCAGCACGCCGGGGTGGATCTGCAGCACCATCCCGTCGTCGATCGACATGCGCGCCATTTCGGTCAGCATCTGCGCGCGAAACAGTTCGGCCTCCGCCGCGCTGGCCCGGCCGGCCAGCACCTTGGCATAGAGCGCCTCGGCATCGGTGTGGCTGAGGTCGGCGGTCGCGGCGCTGGGGTGACCATGATCGGTCGACGTCGCGCCTGCCGCGCGGAAAAAGGCGCGGCGGTTGCGGTGGGCGTTGAGATAGCCCTCCCACGTCGAAATATCCTCGCCGGCCATCTCGCCGAAGCGGATCAGGTTCGCGGCGAAACCGTCATGTTCAGGATCGACCACCGGATCGGGGCGATAGGCGGTAACGACGCGCCCGCCCCACCCGCTCTCGCGGATCGCGCGGTGGTGGATCAGGGGATCGAGCGGGCTTTCGGTGGTTGCCAGCAGCTCGATATTGTTGCTTTCGAACAAAGCGCGCGGCTTGAAGGCCGGGGTCGCGAGTGCGGCGTCGATCGTGTCGTAGTACAGATCGGCGGTCGCCGGTTCGAGCCGCACGTCGAGCCCGAACATCTCGACGAACACCCAGTCGAGCCACATGCGCGACGGCGTGCCGCGGAACAGATGATAATGCTCCGCCAGCCGCCGCCAGATCTTGCGCGGGTTCGTTTCGACCTGGGTACCGTCCTTGCTCGCAATTCCCAATTCTTCGAGGCCGACGCCCTGGCTGTAGAGCATGCGGAAGACATAATGATCCGGGACGATCAGCAAGTCGGTGGGGTTCGCGAAGTTTTCATTCTCCGCAAACCAGCGCGGATCAGTGTGGCCGTGCGGGCTGATGATCGGCAGATCCTTGACCTCGGCATAGAGCGTACGGGCGATCGCGCGGATCGTCGGATCGGCCGGAAACAGGCGATCGGGATGGAGGAACAGGGGCTTGGTCATGATCAGTTCCGTCAGAGGGTGACGCCGCGTTTCCAGATGGCGATACCGCGTTCGTCGTTGATTTCGTTGCGCGCCGCCTGGCCCGATGCGGTCGCGACGACGAGGTCGAGCAAAGCGCCGGCGACCGGGTCCATCCCGGCCTCCAGCACCTGACCCGCGTCGAAGTCGATCCAGCCCGGCTTGTTGGCGGCGAGCGGGCTGTTCGATGCGATCTTGAGCGTGGGCACCGGGCTGCCGAGCGGCGTGCCCCGGCCGGTTGAAAAGAGCGTGAGCGTGGCGCCCGCAGCGGCGAGCGCGCTGGTCGACACTGCGTCGTTGCCCGGCCCCTCGACGATCGCCAGGCCGGGTTGCTGCGCAGCACGCGCCGCATAAGGCAGTATCTGGGTCACAGGCACGACCCCGCCCTTCTGCACCGCGCCGAGCGACTTTTCCTCGAGTGTGGTGATGCCGCCCTTGATGTTGCCCGGGCTCGGATTTTCGGAAACCGGCTCGCCATGATCGACGAAGTAGCGCTTGAAGCCATCGACCATCGCCTCGAGCGCGTCATGTGTGGACTGATCGACGCAGCGATCGAGCAAGATCTGCTCAGCGCCGAACATTTCGGGAATTTCGGTGAGCACCACCGCGCCTCCGGCATCGCCCACCGCCGTCGCGATCCGGCCAATCAGCGGGTTGGCGGTCAGGCCCGACAGCCCGTCCGATCCGCCGCATTTGACGCCGAGGCGAAGCGCCGACAGCGGCACCTCCTCACGCTCTGCTGCGGCCAGCGTCGCCAGCACGGTGATCGCGGCGAGGCCGTCGGCGATCTCGTCGCTCGATGCCTGCGCGCCGACGATGCGAATGCGCTCGCGACGTTCCTCGGGGATCAGCTCCATCACCCCCGAAAGCTGATTGGATTCGCAACCGAGGCCCAGCAGCAGCACCCCGCCCGCATTGGGATTGCAGGCGAGTGACGCGATCAGCCGGGTCGTGCCATCGAGATCGTCGCCGAGTTGCGAGCAGCCGAAGGGGTGCGGGAAAGCGTGGATGCCGTCGATTCCCGGCGGCAGAGCCCGGCCGGCAAGGGTCGCGAGCCGTTCGGCGGTGCGGCCGACGCAACCGACGCTGGGGATGATCCAGATCTCGTTGCGCGTGCCGACCGAACCGTCGGGCCGGGGATAGCCGAGGAAGGTGCGTTCGGCGCCAACGCGGTCGCGCGGCACGGGCGCCCCGGCGAAAGCGTGCCCGCTCTCCAGCCCCAGGGTCGTCGCGACATTGTGGCTGTGGACGTGCGCGCCTGTGCCGATGTCGGCGGTCGCGTGGCCGAACGGGAAACCATAGCGGACCGCGTCTTCTCCGGACGCGATCGGGGCGAGTGCGAATTTGTGGCCGGCGGGGATGTCATCGGCCAGGAAGACCTCCCCACCGGCCACTACCACGGTCGCCCCGGCAACTAGGGGGGCCAGGGCGACCGCGACATTGTCGCTCGGGTGAACCTGAACAGCCTGGGCCACGATATCAGGCGTCCACCGTCACCCGCGCCAGTTGCGGCGACAGCAGGTGAACCACGAGCAAAGCGATGAAATAGGCACTCCCCGCCACGGCGAAGAGCGGCGCGTAGGAGCCGAACGTATCGAGCACATAGCCGGCATATTTGGCCATCAACATGCCGCCGACCGCACCCACTGTCCCGCCGATGCCCACGACCGAGCCGACGGCGCCCCGCGGAAACAGATCCGAGGGCAGTGTATAGAGGTTTGCCGAAAACGCTTGGTGCGCGGCGGTGGCGATGCCGATCACCAGCACGGCCAGCCACAGATTGTCGATCGACTGCGCGAAGAAGATCGGCAGCACCGCGAAGGCGCACAGCAGCATCGTGAGCTTGCGCGCGGCATTGACGCTCTTGCCCGCCTTCATCAGCCGGCCCGACATCCAGCCGCCGAAGATACTGCCGCCATCCGACAGGAGGTAAATGACCACCAGCGGAGGGCCGAAGCTGACTAGGTCGAGCCCATAGCGCTTGCCCAGATAGCCGGGCAGCCAGAACAGGAAGAACCACCAGATCGGATCGATGCAGAACTTGCCGAGCGCATAGGCCCAGGTTTCGCGAACGCCGATCAACGTACGCCAGCCGATCGGCACGACCGGATCGGCCGGATCCTGCTGGATATAGGCGAGTTCGCCGGCCGTAACCTTCTTATGCTCGTTCGGGCGGCGATAAAAAACGAGCCAGGCGATCAGCCAGACCACACCGAAGATGCCCGTCGCGACAAACGCGAAGCGCCAGCCATAGGCGATCGTCAGCCATGGCACGAGCAAAGGCGTGATGATCGCGCCGATATTAGCGCCCGCATTGAACAGGCCGATCGCAAAGGCGCGTTCCTTTTGCGGAAACCATTCGGTGACGGCCTTGATGCCGGCGGGGAAGTTTCCGGACTCGCCGACGCCCAAGCCCGAACGGACCAAGGCGAATTGCAGCACGCTGTGAACGCCGCCATGCGCGACATGCGCGACCGTCCAGATCGTCACCGCGACCGCATAACCCAGCCGAGCGCCGATCACGTCGACGATGCGTCCGAAGCTGATGTAACCGACCGCATAAGCGGCCTGGAACCAGAAGACGATGTTGCCATAATCGGTTTCCGTCCAGCCGAGTTCGGCCGACAGTGTGGGCTTGAGCACCCCGATCATCTGGCGATCGACATAGTTGATCGCGGTGGCGGCGAAGAGCAGCCACACCACGACCCAGCGATATCGGCCGACCTTGGGTATTTCCGCTGTCTGGGTCACCATCTCGTTCCTCGCTCTCCCACGGGGTCTGTCGCCCCTATTCGGCCGCCGGTTGCGCCGCGATCGTGCAGGCGAGCGTACCGAAGCGACCGAAATCGGCCTCGAAACGCTGCCCCACCGTGACCGGGTGGACACCAGTGATCGCGCCGGTCGAAATCCACCAGCCCGGCTCGATCACGATGCCGCGCGCCACCATATTCTCTATCAGGAAGCGCGCCGATCCAATGACGCCATCGGGGAAACCGCTGGACCGCGCGGTGTTGATCACCTCGCCATCGATCCGGCTGGTGATATCGACATCGTCAATCCCCGCCGAACGCCAGTCGGCCACTTCGGGGCCGACGATCAGGCCGTTATTATTGCCGAAATCGGACACGGTGACCGCCGGGCCATGTTCGTTGATCTCAGCGAAAGGCGAACTGGCAATCTCGATCCCGATATGGACGACGTCGATCAGGTCAGCCGCCTCTTCGAGCGTGAAGCTGGTCTTGCCGGCTTCGGGCGTGGCGCCGATGCGCAGCAGATATTCGG
This sequence comes from Sphingomonas montanisoli, assembly GCF_008274695.1. Lineage (GTDB taxonomy): Bacteria > Pseudomonadota > Alphaproteobacteria > Sphingomonadales > Sphingomonadaceae > Rhizorhabdus > Rhizorhabdus montanisoli. The sequence goes on from NZ_VTOU01000002.1 coordinate 236,969, forward strand.
CCTCGGCCGCGCCGAAACCCGCGGTGAAGATCAGCCCGTCGGCGCCCGGCGCGATCACCTGACCCACGAAGATCGGGCCGGCCAGACGGCCCGCGCCGAAGCGTTCGGACATGGGCGGCCAGATGCGGCCGACCTTCCAGCCGCCAATCCCTTCGCCCACCAGCGCAATCGCTTCATCCTGAATCGCATAAGCTTCGGCCAGTGACTCGGGCATTTCGCCCGGATATTGGGCAAGGCCCGTGGCGCTGCGACGCGCGCTAACGAAGCTCTTTGCAACGCTTTTCAATTCTTCCGGCGTTTTCACAGCCTGTCTTTCGCCCCTCTCCGATGATGCGGCACGATTATGGGAAACCGGTGTCAATGACAAGCCATGATGGACGCGCAATCGCTGGCGCATCGCCTGTGCTGCAGTATAAGGCCGGCTATGCCCAAGCCGACGCAGGACGATGCCAACGCCCCGAAGCTGACGATCAACGACATCGCGGCGCTGGCCGGCGTGTCGAAAAAGACCGTCAGCCGCGTGATCAATCAGTCACCTTTGCTCAACCAGGCGACGCGCGAAAAGGTCGAGGCGGTCATCCGCGACACCGGCTACACACCCAATCCACAGGCCCGCGCGCTGGCGCTGGGCCGCAATTTCCTGATCGGACTGGTTTACGACAACCCCAACCAGCAGATGATCCTGAACATGCAGCGCGGCGCGCTGGAAGCGCTGCACGACACCGAGTTCGAACTGGTGATTCGCCCGGTCGACCGCGGCTCGGCCAAGGTGATGGATGACATCCGCAGCTTCATCGTCCGTCAGAGGCTCTACGGGGTCATCATCCTGCCGCCACTGTCGGAGAATGACGCAATTGCGCGCATCTGCAGTGAGGAAGGGTGCCGTTATGTCCGCATGGGCTCGGCCGTGCTCGACGATCCCGAGCATATGGTCGTCTCGAACGACCGCGAAGCGGTGGCCGAGGCCGTCCGCCATCTGATCCAGCAAGGGCATAAGCGTATCGGCCTGATCGCCGGTCCGCACGGCTTCCGATCGGCCAAGGAGCGGCGCGAAGGTTTCGAACTGGCGCTCAGCGAGGCCGGGATATCGCTACCGCGCAGCCTGATCGCCGACGGGCAATATACCTTCGAAAGCGGGGTTTCGGCGTGCGAGAGCCTGCTTGATCTTTCCCCCCGGCCCACCGCGATCTTCGCATCGAATGACGAGATGGCGGCGGGCGTCCTCTATGCGGCGCGTCTGCGCGGGATCGAAGTGCCCGATCAACTGTCGATCATCGGATTTGACGATACGCCGATCACATCGCGAGTGTGGCCGCCGCTCACCACGGTGCGCTGGCCGATCGTCGCGATGGGCCGCGCGGCCGCGCTCAAACTGATCGGCACCGCGATCGGCGAGGGCGCGGACGTGAGCGAGCCATCGACCTTCACGTCGACCCTTATCCGCCGCGCATCGGTTGCGCCGCCTCCGCAGGGCTGATAGGAGCTCCGATCTGACACCGGTGTCCAAAACGGACAGCTGACCCACAGCCAGGACGAGGATCATGTTCGAGAAGACTTTTCACGCCACCCACCCCGATATGATGGAGTGCGTGGACAATGATTCGCTGCGCGACCGCTATCTGGTCTCGGATATGTTCGAAGCCGGCGCGATCAAGCTGAACTATTCGCACAACGAGCGTTTCGTGATCGGCGGCGCAGTGCCCGCCGGGCAGGTGCTCAAACTGCCCGAACAGCAGGTGCCGCCGTCGGCCACGGGCAAGCCCTTCCTTGAGCGGCGCGAAATGGGCGTCGTCAACATCGGCGGCCCGGGCGTCGTGACCGTCGATGGCGAGCGCTTCGACCTCGGCAACAAGGAAACGCTCTACGTGCCGATGGGCAGCACGGACGTGACGTTTGAAGGTGCCGAGGCGCGTTTCTACATCGCGTCGCTGCCCGCGCATAAGGTCTGCCCGCTCAAGAAGATCACGCTCGATCAGGCGAACCCGCTGGAGAAGGGCGACCTCGAGAACTCGAACCACCGCACGATCTACCAGCTGGTCATTCCCGGCGTGTGCGAGAGCGCGCAGCTGCTGATGGGCCTGACCGTGCTGGAAACGGGCAGCGTGTGGAACACGATGCCCCCGCACCTCCATGATCGCCGTAGCGAGATCTATCTCTATTTCGACCTGCAGGGCGGCGACCGCGTGTTCCATTATATGGGCGAGCCCGACGCGCTGCGGCATATCGTGATCGAGAATGAGGAGGCGGTGATCTCGCCCCCCTGGTCGGTCCACATGGGTTCGGGCACCAAGAGCTATGCTTTCATCTGGGCGATGGGTGGCGAGAATCTCGATTATACCGACATGAACGTGCTCGACATCTGCCAGCTGCGCTAAGCGGCGGCCAAAGGGAGGATATGATGGGCATGTTCGATCTCTCCGGCCGCGTCGCGCTGGTGACGGGTGCCAATACCGGCATCGGCCAGGCGATCGCGGTCGCGCTGGCTGAAGCCGGCGCCGACATCGCCGCGGCGGGCCGCACGCCCGCCGAGGAGACCGTCGCGAAGATAAAAGCGCTGGGTCGCCGAGCCGAAATCGTCTCGGCCGACTTCGGATCGATCGAGCCGGTCCAGCGCGTCGTCGACGAGACGATCGAAAAGCTCGGCGGGCTCGACATCCTGGTCAACAATGCCGGGATCATCCGCCGTGCCGACAGCGTCGACTTCACCGAGGCCGATTGGGACGCGGTGATCGACACCAACCTGAAGTCGACCTTTTTCCTGTGCCAGGCCGCGGGGAAGCACATGATCGCACAGGGCGGCGGCAAGATCATCAACATCGCGTCGATGCTGACCTTCCAGGGCGGGATCCGCGTGCCGAGCTATACCGCGTCGAAGAGCGGCGTCGGCGGGCTCACGAAGCTGCTCGCGAACGAGTGGGCGGCCAAGGGCGTCAACGTCAACGCGATTGCCCCCGGCTACGTCTCGACCAACAACACGACCGCGCTGCGCGAGGATGCCGATCGCAACAAGTCGATCCTCGATCGCATCCCGGCCGGGCGCTGGGCCGATGCCCACGATATGGGCGGCGCCGCGGTGTTCCTCGCGTCGAAGGCGGCGGACTATGTCCACGGCCATATCCTCGCGGTCGACGGCGGCTGGCTCGCGCGATGACGCGGCTGGTCGCGTTCGGCGAGCTGCTGGTTCGGCTCTCCCCGCCCGACAAGTTGCTGCTCAAATCGGCGCGCAGCCTCGATCTCCATGTCGGCGGCGCCGAGGCGAACGTCGCGATCGGGCTGGCGAGCCTGGGGCATGACACCGCGATGCTCAGCCGCGTTGCGGATAATGCGCTGGGACAACTCGCGCGGGGCAACCTGCTCTCAACGGGCGTGGATTGCGCGCATGTCGCCACCGCACCCGGCCGGATGGGCCTGTATTTCCTGACGCCCGGCGCCGGAATGCGGCCGTCCGATATCGTCTATGACCGCGCAGGCAGCACCTTCGCGCTGGCGGGGGAGGCCGATTTCGACTGGGATGCCGCTTTTGCGGGCGCGACCCACCTTCACCTGTCGGGGATCACCCCGGCGCTCGGCCCCAAATCGGCGGCGGCAGCGATCGCGGCGGCCAAGGCGGCGAAGACGCGCGGGATGACGCTGATCTTCGACGGCAATTATCGGGCGCGGCTGTGGGAAGCGTGGGACAGCAATCCCCGCGCGATCCTGACCGAACTGATCGGCATGGCTGACATATTGTTCGGCAATCACCGCGACATCGCCTTGTTGCTCGATCGTCCGTTCAGCGGTGACGGATCTGAGCGGCGGCGCGAGGCGGCACTGGCGGGGTTCGGCGCCTTTCCGAACCTGAAGCTGATTGCGTCGACCGCACGCCATGTCGAGGATGCCGACAGCAACCGCGTCGCCGCGCGGATCGACACGCGCGATCAGGCCTATCGCACCGAAGAGGTGACGATATCGGGCATCGTCGATCGGATCGGCGCAGGCGACGCCTTCGCAGCGGGCGTTCTCCACGGCCTGCTGACCGACCCCGACGATATCGACGGTGCCGCGCAGGCGGGTCTGGCGCTCACCGCGCTCAAACATTCGCTGCCGGGCGATGCGAGCCTGTTCGGGCGCGAGGATATCGCGACCTTCCTGTCCGGGGAGCTTGATGTCCGCCGTTGATCGGCGGGCGGCTATGACCTCCATCGCGGCGCTGGCCGCGACCATCGCAGCGCCGGTCGTTGCGCGGCGCGGCGATCCGATCGTCGTCACGAAATCGGGCAGATTGCGGGGTACGCGCGAAGGCGGACTCGCGGTGTTCCGGGGTGTGCGCTATGGCGAGGACACGAGCCGCCGCCGCTTTCAGGCACCGGAACCAGTGCGCGCGGGGAGCGGCATATACGACTCAACCGCCTTCGCCCCCTCCTGTCCGCAGGCGGGCGTGGTGGGCGGGCAGGGCGAGGATTGCCTCGCGCTCAACATCTGGACACCGGGGCTCGACGCCGCGAAGCGCCCGGTGATGCTGTACATCCACGGCGGCGCTTATTCGAACGGTAGTGTGGTCGACCCGCTGACCTATGGCGATCGTCTCGCGGCGGCGGGCGATGTGGTCGTGGTGACGGTGAACCACCGGCTGAACGCGCTGGGCTATCTCTATCTGGCGCGGCTCGATCCGCGCTTCGCCGACAGCGGCAATGTGGGGCAGCTCGACCTGATCCTCGCGCTGCGGTGGGTGCGCGACAATATCGCGGCTTTCGGGGGCGATCCGAACAAGGTGCTCGTCTTCGGCCAGTCGGGCGGCGGCGCGAAAATCGCGACGATGATGGGGATGCCTGCGGCCGAAGGCTTGTTCCACCGCGCGATCACCATGTCGGGGCAGCAGGTGACGGCATCGGGACCGATCAATGCCGGACGGCGCACCGAAGCCTATCTGGCCAGACTGGGCGTTACGAAAACCGATCTGTCGCCGCTGCTGACGATGCCGGTCGATCGCCTGATCGAAGCGCTCGCGGCCGAAGATCCGATATTGGGCGGTGGGGTCTATATGGGGCCGGTCCTCGACATGAAGTGGCTAACCCGTCACCCTTTCTGGCCCGACGCGAACCCGATCGGCAACGCGATCCCGATGATGCTGGGCAATACGCATGACGAAACGCGCGCCTTCATCGACGCGCGCGGTCCGAAGCTGGCGGGGCTGAGCTGGGACAATCTGGCGGCGCGGATGCAGCCCGAGTTGCGGATCGATCTGCTGCCCGAGTGGATCGTCGCGCAATATCGTGCGCACTTCCCCGACTGGTCGCCCGAGCGGGTCTTCTACGCCGCGACGACGGCCGGGCGGAGCTGGCCGGGGCAGGTGATCGAGGCGGAAGCGCGGGCGAGAGCGGATGCGCGGACCTGGGTGTATCAGGTCGACTTCGCATCGCCGACCCAGCCGTGGAAAGGCGCGCCGCACATGATGGACATTGCGCTGGCGTTCGGCACGCTCGACGCGCGGGGGTCGCTGACGGGGACCGGCGCGGGCGCGCGGGCGACGAGCAAGGCGATGATGGATCGTTTCATCGGCTTCGCGCGAACGGGCCATGCAGATTGGCCGCAATATCGGCTCGATCGTCGATCGACGATGATCTTCGACGCGATCTCGCGGGTGGAGGACAATCCCCGCGGCTGGGAGCGCGAGTTGTTCGGGCGCGTGCCGTACATCCAGCCGGGAAGTTGAACCTTCCAGCAGATGATTGGATCACTTCACCGGATAGCTGATGATCAACGCGAGCGGAGTCTTGCCGGTCTGGCGGATACCGACGTTCGCACCGGTATAGAGGTAGGCCGCCATGCCCGGCCCGATCATCTTCTCGACGCCGTCGGAGCTGACCACACCTTCGCCCGAGAGGACATAATAGACCTCATCATGCGCGATGGGATGGAGGCCGATCGCGGCGCCGACGTGGAGGACGCGCTTGCGAAACTCCATCGTGCGCGGCTTGGGCACCGCGTCGCTGATGCGGTAAGCGGTGCTCATGCCGATCTGGCCATGGGGTGGCGGCTCGTCGCGCATCACGTCGGCTTCGTTGACGACGACCATCGGCGGCGCGGCCGCGAGAAACAGGGCGATAATCGGTGACATCTCACTGCCCTCCCTGGCGCATCATCTTGTCGCGATCGGACAGATGCTCGGTGATCATTTCCTTCTGACCGGGATAACGGCCCGATCTGGGCTCCATCGTATCAAGGTTCCAGTCACCCTCGACGAAGGAAGCTTTCGTGGGTTTGAACTGAGGATAGCCGCCAACGACCTTCTCGTCGTCGATGATCTCGCCACGGCCTTCGGCCACGAAGAACAGGACGCGCAGATCGTCGGCATCGCGATCCCATGGCCGCGCCCCGGCATGCCACAGGACATGCGTCTCGACGTCGCGCGCGGGCAGGATATCGAGCCCGGCCCAGGCGGTGGAGGGCGTTTTCTCCTCGATCAGCTTCGCGCGGGTTTCGCCATAGCGGCCGAACATCGGCAGCGGGGCGCCCCATTTGTCGACCGCGATATTGTCCTTGCCATAGTAACGCAGGTCGCCGTCGCCACCGAGCATCAGGAAGGGCATGCCCGGCGCGGTCGAGACGCCGCCGCGCAGGACATTGCCGACCGCGGTGAGCTGCCCGTCCTGATAGGGATGCTCGCCCCATTCGAGCGCCATAAGGTTGTAGTGGATGGCGCGCTCGCCCGGATCATAGATGATGTTGTTCACCACCTCGGCATGGACCCCGCCCTTCAGGAGCGGATTGCGTTCCTTGTTGTGCGCGTAAATGTTGCGGTAGATCAGGATGTTGGTGGCATTGTCGTGGATCAACGATCCCTTCGAATGCTCGCCCTTGGGATGGCTGGCATTGGCCAATCCCTCGGCCGCCAGATTGTAGCTGAAGGTGATGTCGTGCGAGGTGCCCTTGCGCCATTCGTCGGGCGTCTTGCCGGTGAAGCGGGGGCCCGAGGCCGACATATTCTCGTCGATCGCCCATCCGAAGGTGCAGTGATCGATGATGATGTTGGAGGCCGCGACGGTGGAGAGGGCATCGGCCTCCCACCCGCTCAGATGCGGTTGGCCGTCGACTCCGGTGCGCACGCGGATGTGGCGCATGATCACGTCGTGGGTCGCGATGTCGATGCCGGTGCGGATCAGCGTGATGCCCGGCGACGGCGCGGTCTGCCCGGCGATCGTCAGATAGGGTTCGGTGATCTTGATGCCTTCGCGGCCGAAATCGATCACGCCGGCGACCTCGAACACGACGATGCGCGGCCCCTTCGCTTCGATCGCGGCCTTGAAGCTGCCGGGGCCGTCGGCGGCCAGCGTGGTGACGCGGATGATGCGCCCGCCCCGGCCGCCCGGGGTCGTCGCCGCCCAACCGACCGCTCCGGGAAAGGCGAGAGAGGTGGGGATCGCTGACCTGGGCGCGGGCGTCGGCTGCGCGGCAAAAGTGCCGGCGGATGCCAGCGACGCCGCACCGATCAGCAGCCCGAGTTTCGACAGGTGCTTCATCATCACTCCTCTTCCCGGCCACTTCTTGACATCCCGGCAACACAGGGGCAAGAGGTTTTGACACCGGTGTCTGTTGATGAGCCAGACTGGCCAGAAGCTGACGCGACAGACGGCAGAAATGCACCGGAACAGGGAAGAAGGGATGTCATGATGAAGGCCATTATTCGCTCTCAGCATATCGATTCGCGCCGGCATTGGCTTGCCGCAGCGTCGGTTGCCGCTATCGCGCTGGGCGCGACGCCCGCTTTTGCGCAGGAAGCGCCCGCCGCCGTCACGGACGACGCCGCGCAGGAAATCATTGTCACCGGTTTCCGCGGATCGCTCAGCTCGGCGATCGCCGCGAAACGTCAGGCCACTGGCGTCGTCGACGTGATCAAGGCCGAAGACATCGCTGATTTTCCCGACAACAATCTGGCGGAATCGATCCAGCGCATCCCCGGCATCGCGATCAATCGCGACCAGGGTGAAGGGCGTAACATCTCGGTTCGCGGTCTCGGCCCGATCTTCACCCGCGTCCGCATCAACGGGATCGAGGGTCTTTCGACCACCGGCGGTACCGACAGCTCGGGCGGCGCCAATCGTGGTCGCCAGTTCGACTTCAACACCTTCGCGTCGGAACTGTTCAACTCGATCACCGTCCGCAAGACTGCGTCGGCCGATGTCGAAGAAGGTTCGTTGGGCGCAACCGTCGACCTGCAGACCGCGCGCCCGTTCGACTATAAGGACGATCTGACGATCGCCGGTTCGGGCGCTGTCGGCCTCAACGATTTCTCGAACGCGGTCGATCCCAAGCTCGCCGGCCTGATTTCGACCAAGCTGGCCGACGGAAAGGTCGGCATCCTCGTATCCGCCGCCTACAGCGAGCGCGGAATCCGTGAGGAAGGCCCGTCGACCGTCCGCTGGGAACGCGGCACCGACAATGGCAATTTTGCCGCCGCCTCCACGCTGCCGCAGGGTGCGAGCCAGGGCTATGCCTTCTTCCACCCGCGCATCCCGCGTTACGACAGCCTGGTCTACAAGACCGAGCGGCTGGGCCTGACCGGATCGCTGCAGTGGCAGCCGACCGACGCGACCCTGCTGACCTTCGACGCGCTCTATTCGCGCTTCAAGTCGAAGCGTGCTGAGCAGTATCTCGAGGCGATCAGCTTCAGCCGTTCGGGCACCGGCAAGCCGCAGACCGTGATCCTGCCCGGCGCCGTCGTCGACGGAACGAACAGCCTGGTGAAGGGCACGTTCAACAATGTCGATGTCCGCGTCGAGAGCCGTTACGACGAGTTGCAGACCGAATTCCAGCAGTACACTTTGTCGCTGAAGCAGGATCTGGGCGAACGCGCGCGGATCGACGTGCTGGGTGGTTATTCGAAGTCAGATTTCTCCAACCCGATCCAGACGACCGTCGCGCTCGATGCCAACAACGTCCAGGGCTACAGCTACGACTTCACCAACGGGCGCAACCCGACGTTCAACTATGGCAATCTGAACCCCGCCAACCCGAACGCCTACACGCTCGCCGAAATCCGTCTGCGCCCGCAGTTCGTGCAGAACGACTTCAAGGTCGGGCGCGCACAGTTTGAATTCGACGCGACCGACCAGATCAAGCTGCGCGTTGGCGGCGATTACAAGAAATACGGCTTCGATTCGCAGGAGTATCGCCGCACGAGCGAAACGGCGGTGCCCACGCTGACCGCGGCGCAGCTTTCGGCGTTGACCACCACCTATGCGCTGAGCCCCGACACGCCGATGGGCGGCACGCCGCGCGCCTTCACGATCCCCAACCTGAACGCTTTCGCCGATAGCCTGGGCATCTATTCGAACAGCGGCACCTATGCGCTGACCGGCACGACCAACACCAACGCGCAGGGCAATTGGCGCGCGATCACCGAACGTGATCTGGGCGGCTACATCCAGGCGGCGTGGGACGTCGAAACCGACTTCGCCCGCATCCGCGGCGACGCGGGTGTGCGCTATGTCGACACCAAGCAGACCTCGTCGGGCTATACCGGCGGTGCGGCGGCATTGCTCGTCACCGACAGCCGCAGCTATGGCCAGTGGCTCCCTTCGGCCAATGTCAGCTTCGAGTTCGACCGCAACTTCGTCGTCCGTGCGGCCGTGGCGCGGGTGATGACACGCCCGAACCTGGGCAACCTCAACCCCACCGGCGCCTTCGCGGTCTCGGGCGGCAACCGCACCTACAATATCGGCAATCCGGACGTCGAACCGACCCTGGCGACCGATTACGATCTGTCGTTCGAATGGTATTTCGCCAAGGAATCGGCGATCGTCGTCGGCCTGTTCTACAAGGACATTTCGAGCTTCGTCGCGAACACCGCGCAGTCGATCCCGTTCAACCAGCTCGGCCTGCCGGCCTCGCTGCTGACCGGTACCGGCGCGCTGCCGACCGACCTCGTCACGGTGACCCAGCCGATCAACAGCAAGGGCGGCACGCTCAAGGGCGCCGAGATCGGCTTCCAGACGCCGTTCCGCTTCCTGCCGGGCTTCCTGAGCAACCTCGGCATCCAGGCGAACTACACCTATGTGAAGTCGACGATCGAATATCCTTTGGCTACCTCGGCCGGTGCGCCGGTGGTGAAACAGCCGCTGACCGATCTTTCGAAGCACAGCGCCAACGGCACGCTCTATTATGAGGACGATCGCTTCAGCCTGCGCGGCTCGGTTGCCTATCGCAGCGGCTATCTGCAGGCGGGCGGCGTTCCGGGTCGCAATGGCGTCGCGCCGGGCGCGGGCCCGGTGTTCAACACCAATGCGGGCCAGCCGACCTTCAACGATGTCGAGGGCGTGCATGGTACGATCAACGTCGACATGTCGGCTTCGGTGAAGATCAACGAACATGTCACGCTGACCGTCGAGGCGATCAACCTGACCGACCAGTATGTCGACCAGTATATCGACAGCGCAGCAGATCGCCTGAGCGTCTATCACCATACCGGCCGCCAGTTCTATTTCGGCGGACGCTTCAAGTTCTGATCGGCCCCCACCCCGATCTGATCTCTAACGGCCGGACGCGCTCCCAGCGTCCGGCCGTTTCTTTTTCAGGAGTTGCACGATGACGCTGGATCGACGGAGCGCGATGGCCGGGCTGCTGACGGCGGCGGGCATGGCGGCGGCGAGTGGAGCTCGTGCACAAACCGCGGCCCCCGGCAGCGGCAATTTCGCCGCCGCTCTGCCGCAGCCGACCGAGACCATCGACCTGTGGCCCAAGGGTGCGCTGCGGATGCCAGCATCGTCCCTGATCGAGACGGTGCAGGAGCGCAGCACCGACCCGCAGGTCAACGACCGCGCAGTGTGGGGGATCAGCCATCCGCGCCTCGCGGTGTTCCGGCCGCTGCGGCCCAATGGGGCGGCGATCATGATCACGCCCGGCGGCGGATATAAGTGGGTCGTGGTGGACAAGGAGGGCTATGAGCTCGCTGCGTTGTTCGCGGCGGCGGGGATCACCTGTTTCGTCCTTTTCTACCGCCTGCCGCACGAAGGGTGGGCGGCGGGCCCGGACGTGTGCCTCTCCGACGCGCAGCGCGCGATGCGGCTGATCCGCCACCGTGCTGCCGAGTTCGCGATCGACCCGGCACGCGTGTCGGCGATGGGATTTTCAGCCGGCGGGCACCTATGCGCCGATCTGCTCGCGCGGTTCGACCAACCAACCTATGCTGCGGTCGACAGGGCCGATCGGCTGTCCGCACGACCGTTCATCGCGGCGCCCATCTATCCGGTCGTATCGATGAGCCAGCCCTTCGCGCACCCCGGATCGCGCGAGAAGATGCTCGGCCCGAACCCCACCGCTGAAGCAGAGCGCGCGCATTCGCCCGATCGCAACATCCCCGCCAACGCACCCCCGACCTTCATCGTCCATGCCGAGGATGACGACGTCGTGCCGGCCGAGAACAGCCTGTTGCTGCGTGCAGCATTGCGCGCACGAAAGGTGCCGGTCGAGACGCATCTGTTCACCCATGGCGGGCACGGTTTCGGCGTCCGCCGTGCGATGGGTAAACCCGCCGCGCACTGGCCCGATCTGTTTCTCGCCTGGGCCCGGACACAGGGGCTGTTTCAGGGTTGATCCATCGCGACCTCGCGACGCTGCCTGATCGTAGACGATGCCGTCTCAGCCCCTCCTACTCGCTTCCGCGCAGAGCGCGGCTATTCACAGGCGCCAAGCTATTTGTACCTCCGAAGGAACCATTGGGTTCGCGCTTCGATGATGCAGGCGACGCTAGCGGGGAATCACAATGGAGGCGGACGATCATCCCTGGTGGGAGCGAGGCGTCATCTATCAGATCTATCCGCGCTCCTTTCAGGATAGCGACGGCGACGGCGTCGGTGATCTCGCGGGGATAGAACGGCGCCTCGATCATGTCGCCTCGCTCGGCGTCGATGCGATCTGGCTCTCGCCGATCTTTCCGTCGCCAATGAAGGATTTCGGATATGACGTCGCCGACTATATCGGGATCGAGCCGGTGTTTGGCGATCTCGCCATCTTCGATCGACTGTGCGCCGCGATCCACGCGCGCGGGCTCAAACTGATCCTCGATTTCGTTCCTAACCACAGTTCCGACCAGCATGCCTGGTTCCGCGAGAGCAGGCGCAGCCGCGACGATCCCAAGCGGGATTGGTACATCTGGCGAGATCCTGCGACGGACGGCGGCCCGCCCAACAACTGGATCAGCGATTTTGGCGGATCGGCCTGGGAGTGGGATGCGCCCACCGGCCAATATTATCTGCACGCTTTCCTGAAGGAGCAGCCCGACCTCAACTGGCGCAATCCCGCGCTGCGTGCGGCGATGATGGATGTGATGCGGTTCTGGTTCGATCGTGGGGTCGATGGATTCCGGATCGATGTGCTTTGGCATATCGTGAAGGACGCGGGGTTTCGCAATAACCCGATCAACCCCGCCTGGACGCCGCGCAGCACCGAGCGCGACCGGGTGCTCCAGCGATATTCGACCGACCAGCCGGAGGCCCATGCGATTTCTGCGGAGATGCGGGCACTTGCCGATACCTATGGTGATCGGGTCCTGATTGGTGAGATCTTCCTGCCGAATGACCGGCACGCCCGCTGGTTTGGAACGATCGAGCGTCCCCAGGTCCACCTGCCGTTCAATTTTCAGCTGATCGAGAACGGCTGGAATGCGCGTGGACTGCACCGCATGATTGCGGACTACCTCGCGTCGCTGCCGGCACATGGCTGGCCCAACTGGGTGATCGGCAGCCACGACGCGCCCCGGATCGCGGCACGGATCGGCGAAGCTCAGGCGCGGGTGGCAGCGATGCTGCTCCTGAGCCTGCGGGGCACGCCGACTTTCTATCAGGGGGACGAGCTTGCGATCGGAGACGTGCCGATCCCGACCGACAGGGTCCGCGATCCCCAGGATCTGCGCCAGCCCGGCCTCGGCATCGGCCGCGATCGATCGCGCACGCCGATGCCGTGGGACAGCTCAACTCATGCTGGCTTCAGCACCGTTGAGCCCTGGCTACCGCTCAACCCCGATTGGCCGACGCGCAACGTGGCAATGCAGGAGTCGGACCCCCAATCCATGCTCCATCTGGTCCGCACATTGCTCGCGCTTCGTCGTGCGGAGCCTGCATTGTCGGTGGGCGCGCTCAAGCTGCTTGAGGCGGAAGGCGATGTCCTGGCGTACGAGCGCGAACATCGCGGCCGCCGGCTGCTCGTCGCGCTCAATCTCGGCTCGAGACCCGCGATATTGCCCGTGCCTACGGGGACGACGATAGCTGGTATCCTTGCGTCGACCAGGCAGGTGCGCGGGATCGGCGATATGCTCGCGCCCGACGAAGGTCTCATCCTCTCGCTCAAGGACATTGTTTGACGATGCGCATCGCGATGCTTGCTCCGATAGCCTGGCGGACGCCACCGCGACATTATGGTCCGTGGGAACTGGTCACGAGCCTGCTCACCGAAGGTCTTGTCTCGCGGGGGATCGACGTCACCTTGTTTGCGACCCTCGACAGCCAGACGAGCGCCAAGCTCGATGGCGTGGTCCCGGCCCCCTACAACGAAGACCCGTCGGTCGACGCCAAGGTCTGGGAATACAGGCATCTCGCGCACATCTTCGCGCAGGCCGACCGTTTCGACATCATCCACAATCAGGCAGATTTTCCGGCGCATGCATTTGCAGACTTCGTCGAAACCCCGATGGTAACGACGATCCATGGCTTCTCCTCGGACCGCATCCTGCCGATGTACGCGCCTTATGAGGATCGCGTCCATTTCGTCGCGATCAGCGACGCCGATCGCCACCCGGCGCTGCGTTATGCCGCGACGATCCACCACGGGATCGACTTCGACAGTTTTCCGCTTGATCCGGTCGGGAGCGACGATCTTCTCTTCTTCGGGCGCATCCATCCGGACAAGGGCCCCGTCCATGCGATCCGCGCGGCGCTATCGGCTGGACGCGCGCTGCACATGTATGGGGTTGTTCAAGATGGCGAATATCACGCCCGCGAGGTGGCGCCCCACGTCGATGCTGACCGCGTTCATTACCACGGCGTGGTCGGCGGCGCGGACCGGATTGCGGCATTGGGACGTGCCCGCGCGCTCCTGCATCTGATCGAGTTCGACGAGCCTTTCGGTCTGTCGGTGATCGAAGCGATGGCGTGCGGAACGCCCGTTATCGCGCTGCGCCGCGGGTCGATGCCCGAGCTGATCGAGCATGGCGTAACGGGATTTCTCATCGATGAACCCGGCGAGGCCGTTGCTGCGATCGAAGCCGTCGGCGCGCTCGATCGCCAGACCGTCCGACACGTGGCGCAAGCGCGTTTCGGGATCGACCGCATGGTCGACGGATACATCGCACTCTACGAACGCATTTTGGCCGGGCGGTGCGGTACGGCTCCAGTCAAGCGTCAGAAGGATGCCGTCAATAGCGCCTGATATTATCGACGAAGCCAGTCACATAACATCATGGAACATCAGATAGGCCGCACCCACGAACGCGCCTATGGCCAAAGGAAGTATGATGAAGGCCGAATTGTAGGACCACCATTCCAGAATTCGTGAGACATGTTTGTTCGACGCGATTCGTGATTTAAGGCTGTCCTCATTCTCAGTGTAAGACATAGGAAAACCTTTTCCCGACGTTGTTCAGTGGTCGCCCAGCCACTTCATTGACATCGATGAAGCTTTGCAAGCTTGTAACCGCACGGCGATTTACAGACCAGCCTCCTCAAGCGCCGCGGCCAGTTCGGCCTGCGCGATGCTGCGGTCCTTTGGCGCGAGTCTGTTGAGAATTGTCTGAACGCGGGCCTGGGCGATCTGAAGTGTCTTTTGCCGGATCTGGCGCGCCTGGTTCGTCCGCCAAGATCGGCTTTCTCCAAGGAGGGCTGCCCATTTGGCTTCCTCGGCGGCGAGCACTGCCAGCGCGAGGCGCACACCATCCCGACGGCCTTGCAAATAGTCTTTTGCCATTAGACGTCCATCGCTGTGAGTATCAGGCGCGCGTCATGTTGCGAAAGGCGATCGCAATTCTCGCGGCGTTGATCGGCTTGGGGAGAATCTGGCCGGGTGGATTGCACGGCTCACACGCTTCGGGCGTCGCGGTTATGAACAGCACGGGGATCTCGCCGCGTTCGCGGTAAATGATGTCGACGGCCGCGGGACCGGTTCCTTCGAGCAGTTTGACGTCGGACGTAATGATATCGGGCGCGTGTCGTCGTGCCGCCTCGATCGCCTCGTTCTCGGTCGCCGCGAAGTCGAAAGAGGTGACGCCCAGATCCGACAGGATGTCTTGAAGATCGAGCGCGAGCAGCGGCTCGTCTTCAATGATAAGAACGTGGTACATCAATATTTCTCCCGACACGGTCAGAACGCCGAAGATCGAGGATGGAGCCATTGTGTATAACATGGGGTCGAATCGTGCTGAACGAGTCGTGATTCATTTTAAGCGAACAGTCGAAAACCGAGAGATATGCTGCGACGGGGGCGGCTGAAACGCTATCGGGGGCGACGCCGTGCAAGTTGTGCGGCGTTGATGCTTTCCTCCGCGTCCAGTTTTCGCCATCGCTCGAAACGCTCGGTGGTCAGTGTGCCTGCGCTGATCGCGGCACGCACCGCGCAGCCCGGCTCGCTTGCGTGCGCGCAGTTCGAAAAGCGGCAGTCCTGAGCGACCAGGACGAAGTCATCGAAGACTTCGGCGATGCCAGAGGCCGCATCGTGAAGCTGCAATTCCCGCATTCCGGGCGTGTCGAGCAGCCAGCCACCATGGTCGAGGCGGTGCATTTCGCGCACCGTGGTGGTGTGCCGCCCCGTGGCGTCTCCCGATCGGATCGCCTGCGTCGCGATGCTGTCCGAACCACGCATCGTATTGACCAGGGTCGACTTGCCGACGCCGGACGATCCCAGCAGGGCAACGGTCTCACCCTTGCCACACCATGAAGCGAGATGTGCTACGCTGGCGGGATCGCGCCCGTTCACCATCTCGACCCGCAATCCTGGCTCGATCGCGCGTGCCGCCGCCGCAAAGTCCTCCGCAGTGGTCGTCAGGTCGGTCTTCGTCAGAACGACGACGGGGTTCACGCCGACTTCGCGCGCCAGCACCAGGTACCGCTCCAGCCGCGCGACGCTAAAATCCTGATTGCACGAGGCGACGACGAACAGCGTGTCGACATTGGCGGCGATCTTCTGTTCCTTGCGGCGATCGCCTGGTGCGCGCCGTTTGAACAGGTTCATCGGGTGGAGGACGCGTGTGGCCTGTTGCGTGCTGCGGTCCATGAGCAGCCAGTCGCCAACGGTCGGATAATCGTCCGGAAACCCGGGAGCGGAGACCTTGGGGGCGATGAAGCGCTGCGATCCCGCACCGGCAATTGCGATCTTCCCGCGATGGACGGCCATCACGCGGAAGGGGTCACACTGCTGGACTTCCTCGCCCGTAAGCTGATCACTGAAATAGGGTTTCCAGCCGAGGTCTTCCAACATCTCAAAGGTCGATTGCATGGACGGCAGCTACCAGCGGTGCGCAGGGCCGTCCACAATGGCATATTACGGCGGCGTGGTGGTGCGCCCGCCCGGTGGCGCCAAACTCGCGGTCGGCAGCCCATCGCGGCGATGACTATTTTATTTGCGTAGCATCATCCCCGCGCCCACACGCGGCACATGACCGACGCAAAAATCATTCTTCAAGCCATCGCGAACAATCAGTGCATCGTGGTGACCTACAACCGCATGCAATTGAAGCTGGCGCCGCATATTCTCTATTCACGCCACGGTGCGCCGTTCCTCGATGCCGTTGCGGTCGAGCGCGAGGGAAAAGAGCTCAGCGACCCGAGGCTCGGAACGTTCAAATTGGCGGGCCTGCAGGACGTCGCGATCATCGAACGTTCATTCAAGTTCATGATTGGCTTCGACGCGAGCGATCCGAAATATGCTGAGGCGCCCGCCGACTGATCGGCAGGCGCTGATCTCAACCTCGTAGAAATGCGCGCTCGATACACGCACGCGCGGCATCGACGTGGTTGGCGAATATAATCTGCGCACCGCCAGCCTCGGCGATTTCCGGCTGAGCGCGGCGTTCAGTTATAACAAGACCAAGATTACCGACGTGATCGCCAATCCCGCGCAGCTTGCCTCGCTCAACGTCACCCTGTTCGGGCGACAGGCGCAGCGCGATCTGGTTGTCGCCACCCCGCGCATCAAGACGGTGCTGTCGAGCAACTGGACCTCGGGCCGGTGGCACGCGCTGGGGCGGCTGACCCGCTATGGCAGCTATATCGAGTCGAGCAATGTCCCCACCGGCGATAGGCGGTTCGGTGCGACGTGGGTGGCCGATCTCGATGTCGGCTTCGATCTGACCGATCGTGTCACGTTGTCGGCGGGCGCGAACAATCTGTTCGACGTCTATCCCGATCGCAACGGATTGATCGCTTATGACGGGTCGGGGGCCTATGGCAATTTCGCGCCCTTCGGCCTCAGCGGTGGATTTTACTACGGGCGTGTGACGGTGCGGATATGACGCCCCTTTAAAAGCGATCCGCATTCCTCCAACCTTTGTCCCGCGGGATTCGGGTTGGGGGCAACTGTCGATGATGGCTTGGCTGGCACGGCTGTTCTGTTTTGGGGTGGTGCTTGCGATCGCGTCCCCCGCCGTCCCGCAAATGTCGTTCGGACCTGCGGCGCAACGTGGCGGGCTCCTGGGGATCACGGATCTCGATCGCCGCCGCCTTGCCGCTGCGGCCGACAAGCTCGCGCCCCAGCGACCGGGCACCCCCGATGCCTATGTGGTCGTCGCGGCGCTCGACAGCGATCCGGTGTTCGCGCGCGAAGCCCGCGAGGCGGCGAAGGTGCTGGCGCGCCGCTACGACGCGGCGGGGCGGACTCTTCTGCTCGCGGGTGCCGATGGTCGCAGCATCGAGATGCTGGCGCGTGGTAGCCTCGAAACGCTCGAAACCGCGCTCAACCGCGTCGCGGCGGTGATGGACTACCAAGAAGATGCGCTGATTCTCTACATCACCGCGCACGGCACCCCGGCGGGCCTCGCCTATCGCGAGCAGGGCGAGTTCCTCGCCACCTTGCCGCCGACATGGCTCGATTATGTCCTGCGGCATGGCCGGCTACGCAACCGGCTGGTGATCATCAGCGCCTGCTTCTCGGGCCTGTTCGTGCCGGCTTTGTCATCACCCGAAGGCGCCGTCATCACCGCGGCCGCGGCCGACCGGACGTCGTTCGGCTGCGCTTCGGACAATGACTGGACTTTTTTCGGCGACGCGCTGATCAACCACGCGCTGCGCAAGAACCAGCCGCTCGCGACCGCGTTCGGCGAGGCGAAGGGGCTGGTCGGCGGCTGGGAGGCGAAGGGCAAGCTGATCCCGTCCAACCCGCAGATCGCGATCGGCGCGCAGACCTCGTCCTGGTTGCGCCCGATAGAAGCACGAATGCCCAGGGAGGCCGGCGTTCCCGTCGGTCGCCCCGCGATCGAATCGATCGACAAGGCGGTCGCTGCCAATCACTGAGCAGGTCAGGCCGCTTGCGCCGGCACCATGTCGAAGGCTTCGGCGATCAGGCGATAGCTGTGCTTGCGCGCCGCGTGGTCGGACATGATGTTGACCAGCATCACCTCCTGCGCGCCATAGAGTGCCGCGACCTCCTCGATCATCGGTCGAACCTCGGTCGGGCTGCCCATGATGCGGCGGCGGTTGCCGGCCTGCAGCGGATTGGGATTGTGAATGGCCCATTCGACGGCGCGTTCGAGCGAGGGAATCTTGATCAGTTCGCCGCGCATCATGTGCGCGAACATCATCGCGGCCGGCAATGACTGGCGCTCGGCTTCCTCGCGGGTGTCGGCGGCGATTGCGAAGCTGGATACCATCAGGTGCGGCTTGTCTGCCCAGCGCGACGGCTGGAAATGCTGGCGATAGAGATGGGCGAGCGGAACGCCTTCGGGATTGATGAAGTCGGCGATGCAATATGGCAGGCCCATCTCGCCCGCCCAGCGCGCGCTGTCGGGCGATGAGCCGAGCAGCCACGGATCGGGCGAACCCGCCGTGCCATCGGGCAGCGAGCGACCGAGCGTAGCGAAGACATGGTCGGCGGGCAGGCTGTCCGACAGATAAGCGAGCAGTTCGGCCAGGTGGTTGGGAAAGTCGTCGCTGGGGATGCGGCGGCTGCGGTCGCGCTGGAGCGCGTAAGCGGTTCGCTGGTCGGTGCCCGGCGCGCGGCCGATGCCGAGGTCGATCCGCCCCGGCGCGATGGCGCCCAGCAGGCGAAAGGTCTCGGCCACCTTGAACGGCGAATAATGGGGCAGCATGATCCCGCCCGATCCGACGCGGATCCGTTGGGTCGCCAGCGCGACCGGGCCGATCAGCGCCTCGGGCGCCGATCCGGCCAGTCCCGCCGAGGCATGATGCTCGGCCATCCAGAAGCGATCATAGCCCAGCACATCGACGGTGCGGGCGAGGTCGATCGTGTTCTTGACGGCATCGGCGGCCGTAAACCCCTCCGAAACCGGCGACTGGTCGAGGACGGAAAGGCGGAAGGGGGCGCTGGTCATGCGTGACGATGTAAGTCGTCGCGCCCCCTATCCAAGTGGTATCAGTGCTTGGCCTTCCATGCCTTCACCGCGTCCATCGTGCCCTTGACGTGGCCGGCGGGGCTCATCGCCGAATGGACGAAGACGATCTTGCCGTCGGGGGCGATGACGTAGGAGGTGCGGTCGGTCCAGCCGGGCTTGAGCGCGAGCGCGACGTCATAGCCCTTGATCGTCGTGGGCGAGGCGACGCCGACCGCGAACTTGTCGCGGCATTCGACCGAGGAGAATTCGGCGATCCGTTCGGCATTGCCCGCGGTCAGGCCGATCACGGTCGCGCCGTTCTTCTTGAACTCGTCGGTCGCCTCGGCAAACTCGTGCGCCTCCACCGTGCAGCCCGAGGTGAAGGCAGCGGGGAAGAAATAGAGGACGACCGGTCCCTTTTTGAGCGCGTCGGCCAGCGAGAAGTTGAACGACTTGCCGGCAAGCGCGGCGGTGGTCGTGATCGCGGGCGCCTTGGCACCCACCGGCAGCGCGGCCGTTGCGGGGGCAGCGAGGAAGGGGGCGGCGCAGGCGAGGAGCATCAGACGCTTCATCATCGGTCCTTTCGGGGGCGAATTGGGGAGGAGGCTAGCCGCCCAGGCTCGGCTTGGCCACAGCTAGCATCGGCGGTGGCGTCTGCAGCGCATCGCCGGGCAGCAGGAAGCGCACCGTCTTGTTGGCATAATCGATCGAAACCCGGTCGAAGCCGCGCAACACATCCATGCCCAGCAGCATCGCCGGCTTCTTCGACAGGCCGAGCCGGTGGAAGATCTGCGCGTCGGCGAAGGCGACCGGCATCGTGTCGATCGTGACATTGCCGATCCGCGCCTTGGCGATTGCACCGTAATCGGCGACGGTGGTGCCGCCCGTCACACTGATGATATTGATCGGGGTGAGCAGGCCCAGCCGACCGCGCCGCTTCAGTTGCATGCGCAGCGCCGGATTGCCGACAGTCACGGCCGATCCGGTGTCGATCACCACGTTGATCTTCTGTCCGTCGGCCGAGGCATCGACCATGATCAGCTGGCCCAGCTTGCGGCGCGCGGTCACGACGATTTCGTCGCTGTCGGGCTTGGGCGGGCGAGCGGCGTCGGCGATCGTCATCCGCATCGCCTTGAAGTCCATCACCACCCGCTTGGTGCGCAGGCTGTCGATGCCCAGCAGGCCCGCGGCGCCGAGATGGATTTCGGACATCAAGGGCGCGCGCAGCTCGGTCAGCCCGCTTCGGCTGCTGGCGAGCTGCAGTGTGGGCACCATCGCGGTGTCGACGATGTCGAGTCCCGAAATGCTCAGGATTTTCTGTGGCCCACCGGTCAGCAGCGCCAGCCGTTTGGCGAGCTCGCTTGAGATCACGGTGCGCTCGGCGGCGGTATCGACGACGAACGGATAAGGGCCGGCGCCGGCGACGGTGACGGGCACCGTCATCCGCTGGCTCAGGTCGTGCGCTCCCTGCACCTGTTCATAGAGGGATTCGGGCGGCGGTGCTGCCGCCAGAGCAAAGCCGGATGCCATCATCAGGCCCAGTCGTCGCAATGTCGACATCGACCCTCTCCCTTTCTGTTTGATGAACGAAGACTACGCCCCGCGCCCTTTGTTCACAAGCAGGGGAACCCCAGTCCGCCAGCAGGGTTTTGATCGCCGTCCTGATACGAAGGAGTTCAGACAATGCGCAGGATTGTGACGATCGGGCTTGCAGTGGCGAGCCTTGCGGCCGGGGTGATGCCCGCGGCGGCCTGGGCGGGGGATGAAGATGATGCGCGCGTCGCGATCGCGGCTGCGCGTGCCAAGATCGACGCCGGCGACAAGGCTGGCGTAGCCGGACAGGCGGCCGATATCCAGAGCCGTGCCCGCACCACGCTCGATGAGGCGATGGTCCTGTTCAAGAAGGACAAGGATCGCGCGGCGCTGGCCATGGCGCGTCAGGCCGATGCACTTGCCGATCTTGCGTCGTCGACCGCCGAGCTTCGCACCGTCGAGGGCGAGCGCGACAAGCTTGCGACCCGCTGAGGAGAGATAGGATGAAACGGATGATGATCCGCCTGGTGGGCGCGACCGCGCTCGCCGCGATGGCGGTGCCGGCGCTTGCCGACAAGACCGACAAGCTGGTCACCGACCAGTATCGCGAAAAGATCGCCGTGGCCGCCGCCGAGCCTGGCGTGGCCGAGTTCGGATCGGCCGAGATCGCCAAGGCGCGCGATCGTATCGCGTCGCTCGACAAGAAGCTCGACAACGACAAGGCCGGTCAGGCCGAAGCGGTAGCGGGTGAGATCGACACGCTACTCGAAACCGCGCGCACCCGCGCCCGCGTCGCGATGGCGAAGAAGGATCTCGGCACTGCGCAGGCCGATGCCAAGGCCCGCAACGATGCTCAGCTGCAGAACGCGCAAGCCAATGCGGCGGCGGCGCAGGCCGATGCCCAGGCGGCACGCGCCGAGGCCGATCGCGTCAAGCAGGCGATGCGCGACTATCAGCTCCAGCAGACCCAGCTCGGCGCCACGCTCGTCCTGCAGGATGTCGTGTTCCAGACCGGCAAGGCCGATCTGAAGCCCGGCGCCGCCGAACGGCTGCGTCCGCTGGCGGGCTATCTCAAGGCCAATCCGAACGTGAAGGTCCGGATCGATGGTCACACCGACAGCCAGGGTTCGGACAGCTACAACAAGACCCTGTCGGAAAATCGTGCGGCCGCCGTGCGCACGGCTTTGTCCGGCATGGGCATTGCGGGCGACCGGATCACTGCGGTCGGCCACGGCGAATCGACGCCGGTCGCGGACAATATGAATGCGGCGGGTCGCCAGCAGAACCGCCGGGTCGAAGTGACCTTGGTTGGCCAGCAGGCCGCCAGCTTCGCGGCGATCCACTGATAGGCTGCGCCAGACCGACGCATAAACGCGACGCCGTCCGGGCCGATTGGGCCGGGCGGCGTTCGCGCGTCTGGACGGCGGCGAAACGATCTGGAATGGGGAAGGCATGATCGATCGGCGACAGAGCCTCGCGCTCATGGGTAGTGCGCTCGGATGGGCGCTGGCGGCACGCGCTGGAGCTGCTCCGGCGCTGGCCAAAGGTGAGCCTTTTTCGTGGGAATGGCTGCAAACCTATGCGAAATCCCTCGCGACGGGGAAGCCACGTCCTTTGCCCAAGCCCGTGCCGGGCGCTCAGGCGATCGACTATGATGCGGTAAACCGGATCCAGTACCGCGCCGACCGCACGATCGGCGCCGACGACGGTTATGGCATGCGGCTGTTCCCATTGTCGCGCTACGCCAATTCGCCGGTCCAACTGTTCGTAGTCACAAAGGGCGTCGCCCGCCATGTCGACCATGAAGGCGCCTTGTTCGAAATTGTCGCGGGCGAAGGGCCGGCGCCCAGGCCGCTCGACGGTGTCGCGGGATTGCGGCTGATCAACAAGGGCGGGGTGGGCGACTGGCTCGCATTCCTCGGCGCGTCCTATTTCCGCTCGGCCGGTG
The DNA here is from genome assembly GCF_008274695.1 of Sphingomonas montanisoli. GTDB lineage: Bacteria > Pseudomonadota > Alphaproteobacteria > Sphingomonadales > Sphingomonadaceae > Rhizorhabdus > Rhizorhabdus montanisoli. The sequence continues at coordinate 259,957 of NZ_VTOU01000002.1, forward strand.
CGCTCGATCAATATGGTCTGTCGGCGCGTGGCCTGGCGATCGACACCGGGATCGACGGGCGCGAGGAATTTCCGCAGTTCACCGCCTTCTGGGTCGCGCGCGAAGCGCCCGGATCGATTACCATCTACGCTCTTCTCGAAGGGCCGAGCGTCGTCGGTGCCTATCGCTTCGTCAATCGCGACAAACGTCCGCAGGCGGTGCTGCAGGATGTCAGTTGCGAATTGTTCTTCCGCAAGGATGTCGAACGGCTGGGGGTCGCCCCTCTGACCAGCATGTTCTGGTATGACGAGGGCAATCGCCCGCAGGCGATCGATTGGCGACCCGAAATCCACGATTCGGATTGCCTGCTGATCCACAATGGCGCGGGCGAACGGATCTGCCGTCCGCTGGGCAATCCGCCGCGCGCGACGATCAACAGCTTCACCGATACGTCGCCCAAGGGGTTCGGCCTGCTCCAGCGCGATCGCGATTTCGATCACTATCAGGACGATGGCGTTTTCTATCACAAGCGCCCTAGTCTTTGGATCGAGCCAAAGGGCGATTGGGGCGCGGGCGCGGTCTCGCTCTACGAGATCCCGACCCAGCGCGAGGTCGACGACAATATCGTCGCCTTCTGGACGCCGGCTGCGCCGGTGAAGGCTGGTTCGTCGCTGACCTTCGATTATCGCCTGCGCTGGATTGCGGGCGAACCTGATGCCGATCCGCTGGCTCGGGTGGTCGATCGCTGGACCGGCATCGCCGGGCGACCCGGCCATGATCCGATCCCCAATGCGCGGCGGCTGGTGGTCGATTTCCAAGGCGCTTCGCTGAAGGGCCTCGATCGCAATTCGGGCGTCCGCGCGGTGGTCGGCGTCGATCGGGGCAAGGTCATCACGGCCGATGCCTATCCGGTGGTGGGCGCCACCAATCGCTGGCGGCTGATCATCGACAGTTCGACCGAAAAGCAGCCGGTGAACCTGCGCGCGACGCTGGAAATCGGTGACAGGGCGATTACGGAAACGCTGATCCAGCAATTCTATTGATCGGCCGCTTATTGATCACCTGGCGAACGGAACCGTCGGCAGGCCCGTCTGTTGGGGCGTCTGGGCGCGCCTTTCACCCTTTTTGCTGGATTTTCGGCGCCCCAGGGGCGAGCGAAGCTTTGCATGCATGACGCACGGATGAACGAAGTGAACAAAGGCGAGGCCGATGACGCCCCGTTCGGCACCGATGCCAGCATCGATCCCGGCCCCACGACCCATGCCGATCTGCCACCGGAAACCCCGATCGAGATGCCGATCCAGGATTTCGGGGCGCTGCCGGTGGTTCAGGTGGACCACGAACAACCGCTCCGATCGCTGGTGCTGCGCCGCGCCTTCCTGATCGTCGGCAGCTTCCTTTGCGGTCTGTTGGCTGCGCAGGAAATGTTCACTCCGCTGCAGTCGGACGGCGTCGACCTGATCGACGCAGGCTTCTTCGTGTTGTTCTTCGGCCTTTTCGCGTGGATCGCCTTCGGTTTCCTGAATGCGGTGGCGGGCTTCTTCGTGATGCTGGCGCGCGGACCGATGGTGCCCGGGCCCGCCATGAAGCTGTCGCTTCCCACCGCACGGACGGCGGTGTTGATGCCGATCTACAATGAAGACGTGCATGCGGTTTTCCGCCGCCTTCGCCTGATGTCCGAATCGGTCGCCGCGATCGGCGCTTCCGACAAGTTCGACTTCTTCATTCTGAGCGATTCGGGCGAGGATGCGCTGGCACGCGAGCATATTGCATTCCGTCAGTTCCGCAGCGAAAGCGCGTCGGCTGTCTATTATCGCCGCCGTGCGCTCAATGTCGCACGCAAGCCGGGGAATATCGGCGATTGGGTGCGCCGCTTCGGCGGTGGCTATGATCATATGATCGTGCTCGACGCCGACAGCCTGATGAGCGGCGCGGCGATGTCGCGCCTGGCCACCGCGATGGAGGCGCGGCCGGGTATCGGGCTGATCCAGACGGTCCCCGCCTTGCTCAACGGCCGGACGATGTTCGCGCGCTGGCACCAGTTCGCAGCCGCCCTTTACGGGCCTGTGGGATCGGCGGGGCTGCGATGGTGGTCGGGAACCGAGGCGACCTTCTGGGGTCATAATGCGATCGTGCGCTGCCGCGCCTTCGCCGAAAGCTGCGGCCTGCCCGCGCTTGACGAGGATGTGCTGCTGGGCGGGCACATCATGAGCCATGACATGGTCGAAGCCGCGCTGCTGCGCCGGCGCGGCTGGGCGGTTCACCTGGTGATGCTGTCGGACGGCACCTATGAGGAATATCCGCCGACGATGATCGATCACGCAATCCGTGATCGACGCTGGTGCCAGGGCAATCTGCAACATCTGCGATTGCTCCACACGCGCGGACTTCATTGGATCAGCAGGCTGCAACTGGTCATGGGCGCATCGGCCTATCTGACGTCGCCATTGTGGCTGCTGCTGATCTTCGCCGGAGTCTTCGAGCAGGTCCGTGCCGATTTCGACGGCTTCCTGCTGATTTCGTCGGGTTGGCTGCTCACGCTGACCTTGATCTTCCTGTTCGGGCCCAAGGTGGTGGCACTGCTGGCTCTAAGTCTCGACGATGCCTTGCTCAAAAGCCTGGGCGGCTGGCGCAAGGTGCTGCGCGGTGTAGCGGTGGAGATCCTGATCTCGATCGTGACCGCGCCCGTCACCATGCTCACCCAGACGATGGCGATCGTCAGCATCCTGCGCGGCCGCCACAGCGGCTGGTCGCCACAGCGCCGCGAAACCGAAGGGCTGCTGTTCGGTGAAGTGCTGCGTTATTATCGCTGGCATCTGGCGCTCGGCGCTCTGCTGGTCGCCGGGATCGTTGCGGGGGTCGATGGATCGATCTGGACCCTGCCGGTCGCTGCGGGCCTGTTGCTTGCGCCCGCCACCGCCTGGCTCAGTTCGCGCGCGTCGGTCGGCGACTGGCTGGTGCGTCACGGCATGTTGCTGTCTCCGGCCGATTCGACCCGCTTTGATACGCCTCCGGAGGACGAAGCGGCTCTGACGCTCCAGCCCGCCGTCGCCTGATCGTTCAGCCGAACGCGTCGATCGGAATGTCGCGCGCGGCGCCCAGATAACGCGCGCAGGCCGACGCTATCCGGGTGCCGGCGCGACCGTCGCCATAAGGTGAACCGCCGATGGCCATGCGCGCTCGGCTGTCGGCGCAGTCGATCAGCCGCAGCGTCTCGCGGACAATGCGATCGCCATTGGTGCCAATCAACAGGGCCGCGCCGCTCTCGACGGCTTCCATTCGCTCGCTGACCTCCCGAAGCACGAGCACCGGCTTGCCGAGCGCGGGTGCTTCTTCCTGAAGGCCGCCGCTGTCGGTGACGACGAACAATGAAGCGGCCATCGCCGCGACCAGATCGGGATAGTCGAGCGGCTGCGTCAGCCGGACATTGGCGATCCGCCCAAGCTGAGAATGAGCGCGATCGTGGAAGGCCGGATTGGGATGGACCGGATAGACGACGTCGATATCGGGCCGCTCCAGCGCGATCCGGCCGACCGCCGCCAAGATGTCGTCAGCCATGTCGACGCTCTCACGGCGATGCAGCGTGAACAGGAACGAGGCGCGCGCAGCTCTTGTGGGTTCTTGCCGCGCGGTGACGTGGAACAGAGCATCGATGACGCTGTTGCCGGTGATCAGGATGCGATCGGCGGGGACGCCCTCGGTGGCAAGCCGATTCGCGGCCGATCGTGTCGGCGCGAAATGCAGGCGGGTCGCGAGTGCGATCGCCCGGCGATGCATCTCTTCCGGAAACGGGCTGTCGAGCCGGTCGGTGCGCAGACCCGCCTCGACATGCGCAAAGGGAATCTGGCGATAGAAAGCGGAGAGTGCTGCGGCGAAAGCAGACAGCGTGTCGCCCTGGCCGATCACCAGATCGGGCAGAGCCGTGGCGAGGCAGGTGTCCAGCGCTTCGAGAAGGCGGCCTAGCTGCCCCGCCAAGGTGCGGCCATCGGCGGCGATGCCCAGATCAATATCGGGAACGAGCCCGAAATGGGCGAGTTGGGGCGCGACGAGATCGCGATGCTGCCCCGTCGATACGATCAGCGCCGACAGATCATCGCGGGCGCGCAGGCCGATCACCACCGGCGCCATCTTGATCGCTTCCGGCCGCGTGCCCACCACGCACAGGATCACCGGCTTGCGCATCGCTGTCGCCCCACCCCAAGTCGGAACGATTATCGGCCATTTTCCGCAGCCCGCAAGCCTGTCAGGCGCGGGCGATGAGACCGAAGGGCGTTATCTCGACTGTCTTCGGACCGTCGGGCGTGTTCACCTCTACCGGTGTGACGAGCGGCTGATCGTCCGGCTCTTCTCCACCGAAGTTGAGTTGGGCGACTTCATGATTGTGCGAGATCAACGTGAGCGCGATGCGCGTCAGTTCGCTGCGGCGAAGCGGCAGGCGATCGGCGGTTGCGAAGCCGCGCTCGTCGCTCGTTGCAAGCCAGTCGACCAGATGGACGGCGATCCCACCGGGGCGGAGGCTGCGGATCGCGCTGTTGATGAACCAGCGGGCATTGTCGACCGTTTCGAGGCGGCAGGCCGTGCCCATCGAGAAGAGGAAGTCAAATCCGCGCAGGTCATCGGGCAGTTCGGCGAAATTGAGCGGCCAGACGCTGATATTGGCCGGCAGATCCGGCAGGCTGTCCTCGCCGCCAATAACCATCTGACACCCTCTGGCCGCGATGGCTTCGGCCAATTGCAACGACCCGCCGAGCATCAGCCCACGCGCGCCAAGTTGCAGCACGCCATAGCGTTCGAGCACTTTAAGGATGAAGGCTTCCGACCATCGGTCGGATGCGCCCTCCGCGCCGCCGATCCCTGCCTCATCGAGCTGACTTTGGGTGAGCGGTTGCGAAATCGGGTGTGCAAAGTTGGGCGCGCCGCTGTCGACCAGCGCCGAGACCTGGCCGATTGTCTCGTTTCCGAACCGCGTACGCTCGAACGCTTCGGCGGGTACCGATGTATTTTCGGCTGCTCCAAGCTCCTGCGCCGTGATCGTCATGCCTGATGCATGGGCATCGGTTCCGTCCGCGAAGAATCCGAAGAGCGCGTAGGTCACGCCACGCACCGCGTTGATGCGCACCGTGATTTCGGTTCCTTCGCGCATGAGTTCCGGCATGTCGGCACGCGACGACCCCACCAGCACCGCATGCCGGCCGCTGTCCGCGACAAAGCCGTTCACATGAATGCCGAGTTCGCCGAAACTCACCTTCAAATCGTGAAAGCGGATCGTGAAGACGACCGGCCCCGGCCGATATTCGAAATAAGGCGTGTGGAAGCCGTATTTGGGATCGGGCCCTCTGTTCGGGCCGCCGAGCGGCTTTATCCGGCTGGCATGGCCGACGAAGAACGCGAACGGATCGAGCTCGCGGATGGGGTGGTCGATGGAGGCTTCGCTCATGCCTTGGTCGCCATCACATGATCGTACATGGCGGTAAGGCGCTCGCGATAGGGCTCATCGCCGAACTTTGCCGCCTGTGCAGCGCTTGCGGCCGTAAGCCGGGCGCCTACCGCCGGATCCCCGTCAATTGCGAGCATGGCATCGGCGATCGCCTGAACATTATAGGGATCGACGAGAAGCCCCGCATCGCCGACGATTTCGGGTAGGGAACTGATGTTCGACGAAATGACAGGCGTGCCAAGCTGGATCGCCTCGAGTGCCGGCAGGCCGAAGCCCTCGAACAACGATGGGAACATCACCGCCTTGGCGCCACGGATCAGCCGGAACAGAAGGTCGCGCGGCAGATAATCGAGCTGGACGATGCGGTTGTTGACCGCGTGCCCGTAGACCGAGACGCCGCCGCCGCCCAACATCTTCGATTCCTGTTCGGTGCCCCAGTTGCGCGCGCCGACGATGACGAGCGGCGTGTCCATGCGGGACGTGAGATAGGCTTCGATGATCCGCGCGATATTCTTCTTCGGATCGAGCGCGCCGAAGAACAGAAAATAGCCACGCTGCTGAAGGCCGAACATGCCCTCTATCATCGCTGCGTCTTCGGCCGGGTTGCGCGATAGCGCACCGGCGGGGACGGGAATGGACTGATAGGTGTTGGTCACCTTGTCGGGCGCGATAGGAAAGCGCGATAAGATGTCGTCGCGGCTCGCTTCTGACACCGTGCAGATGTGATGCGAATCCAGCGCCGCCCGTTCGACGAGCTTATAATAGAGGTGTTTGTGGTCGAGCGTGGTGTAGGGCAGGCGCAACGGCACGAGATCGTGCAGCGTGTAGATGTTGCGCGAACCTTCCATCACCACGGGGACCGGGTAGGTCCAGTGCATGATCTCGGGCGGGTGTTCGACCCGAAGCTTCAGGAAGCTGCCGAACAGTTCGAGGTGCCGGAATCCGACCTCGAACAGGCGTGCGCTGCTGACCACGCGATCGAAGCCCGGCAGGCTGTTGACGTAGCTCTGCTTCTCGACCGCGTCGGTCATCGGCACGTCGAAACCCTGTGCCGTGAAGAAAGTCGCCCGAGTCTCGCGGATGATGCGGTTCCGGATTTGCCGCCGCGTTTCCTTCTGCGGTGTGCGGCCGAAGCCATCGAAGAACATCAGTTCGCGCGTTTCGGGGCGCTTGCCGACGTCGAGCCCAAACACGCCCGTGGTCTCATGCCCAAGCGCGGCGACGTTTCGGGCGAGGGAGAAAGCGTATGTTGCAACGCCGGTCCCGCGCGGCATGGCCAGATTATAGCCGTCGATCCCGATTCTATACTTCGTCATGCCGCCCTTGCCGTCTAAGCTTCTGTCCCGCCGATTAGCCGCTGATCTTCACGTACGCCATGCGGAATCGCGGGCGATGGCGGCATGGACTTCGCGCAGGCGTCCGGCAAACGCCTCGATCGTGAAGTCATGCGATCGGGCCAACCCGGCGGCAGCCAACGATCCGCAAAGCTCATCATCGTCATCGAGGCGCGTGATGGCCATCGTGATCGACAGCGGATCGACAGGATTTACCCCGAGGCCGGCTCCTCCCATGATCTCGGCCGTAGCGCCTTCGGCGGATGTCATGACGGGCGTGCCCAGCGCCATCGCTTCGATGATCGGCAGGCCGAAGCCTTCGGCCAGGCTAGGGAAAAGCAGCGCGCGCGCACTGGCAAGCGCCGAAAGAAGATCTTCGCGCTCGATATAAGGTATGCGGATTATGCCCTGGGTTCGGGCCAGGTGGTGTTCGATCGCCTCGCCTCGCCAGCCTGTAGGCCCGACGATCGCGAGAGGGCGCCGCGCACCGCTGGCTGCCCAGGCGTCGACGAGCCGTTCGATATTCTTGCGGGGTTCGACCGATCCTATCGCGATGAAGCTGTCGGCGGGAATGGGGGACGGTCCCCCATGCGCTGCAGAGGTCAGGTCGATGCCCGTCGTGCATACATGGACAGGAACTCGCGGACCCAGAAGTTGTCGCAGCGACGCGCGCGATGCTTCGGACACTGTCATAAAATGGCCGCCGCTATCGGCGATGGCCCTGATCATGGCTTCGAGCCGTACGCCATCGATGGGCGAAAGGTCTGGCCGTTCGATTGGGATCAGATCATGAATAGTATAGAGATTGATCCACCCCTCGATCCTGGCGGCGATGGGATAGGTCCAGTGCATGATGCGCGGCGGTCGCACGGGCGGGCGAAGCGCGAGCAATGTGCGATGCGTATCGAAATGCACATGGGCGAGGCGAAAGATGTCGCGATACCACAGCCCATTGTTCCGACTTTTTAGTCGGCGGATGCGGGTGCAACGGACGTCGAGCCAGCGATTCCAGCGTTCGATCCTGCCGGCGGTAACAAGGCCGTTTCCGCTCGATCGATCGGAAACAACGCGCGGATCGGAGTTTGCCATGTCGAGTGCTGCTAGGAGCGCATGGGCATAGGTCGCAACGCCCGTCGCCGGCGCGCCGAGCATGCGGCCGTCAATTGCGGCTCCGATTTGCGTTTGCGGCCCCATCGTCTATGGACTGCCGCATCGCAGGGACGGGCCCTCGCGTCCAGCCCTGCGGCGTTTCAGATGTCGGATTTTCGCGATGATTTCGTTCAGGAACGTATCGAAAAATTATCACGCCGAAGGCTTCACAAAGCACGTCTTCAATAGCGTCAGCTTCGACATCGCGCGGGGCGACAGCATTGGGATCTGCGGTGCCAACGGGGCGGGAAAATCTACTCTCATGCGGCTGATTGCGGGGATCGAGCAGCCAAGCAGCGGATCGGTAGACCGTTCGATGACGACGAGCTGGCCGATAGGATATACTAGTTGTATCCAGGGTGTGCTGACGGGTGCTGACAATGCTCGCTTCATCGCACGCCTTTATAAGCGGGATGAGGAGGAGGTACTCGCCTATGTCGAGGAGTTCGCTCAACTCGGCCCATATCTATACCAGCAGGCGCGCACTTATTCGGCAGGCATGATGGCGCGCCTTGCCTTTGGTATCTCGTTGCCGATCGAGTTTGACTGCTATCTCGTCGACGAAGTCACGGGCGCCGGCGATGAGCGCTTCCGTGCCAAGAGTGAGCAAGCTTTGCTTGAGCGGCGCGAACGCGCATCTTTGGTTATGATCTCGCACGATCCTCATACGCTGGAACAATATTGTACGCGCGGGGCTGTGCTCTATGCGGGCAATTTGACTTTCTACGATAGCGTCGCCGAGGCATGCGAGGTTCATCATGGATTGCAGATGCGGGGCATCACCTGAATGCGTCGAGCGACGCGCTATATTTCCTTTCTCCCGAAGTTGCGGCACAGCGTCGGTCTGACTTCGTTTCCTGTGCTCGATCACAAGGCTGTCCATGTTCACTGAATTGTCTCGCCGCGCGCATCTGCCGGCCGCTTCGCTTGCTATGATCCTTGCTCTTTCGGGCTGTGCATCGCTCCCATCGAGCGGACCGACAGCTCGGCAAGTCACGTCGGCCGCTGGCAAGCCGGAGGCCTTGGGCTTCCAAGTCGTCAATCTCGACGCTTCCGCATTCCGGCGGCTTGCAGATGCGACCCGTCCGACCACGGAAGGCCGGTTTGCCCCGTTGGCGCAGGATGCGAGGGTCGATCGCATTGCTCCAGGCGATGAGCTCCAGATCGGCATCTATGAAGTCGGCGTGACGCTGTTCGGTCCGCAGGCCAGTTTCGGCGGATCTTCAGGCGGCGAGGATTCAGGCACGTCCATCCGGCGCCTGAGCACCGTATCGGTCGCGAGCGACGGGACTATACGCCTTCCTTATATGGGGCGACTGCAGGTTGCCGGCAGCACTGCTTATGACGTGCAACGAATGATCGAGCAGGCGCTGGTCGGAAAATCGCAAAGTCCACAGGCCTTGGTGACGATCGTTAGTAGCCCGGCAAACAGCGTCTATCTGTTTGGAGATGTCGGCCGCCCGGGGCGGCAGCCGCTTTCGGCTGCACGCGAACACCTTTTGGACACGCTTGCCATTTCTGGTGGAGCCAAGGTCGCGAGCAACGATACGACCGTTCGGCTGACGCGCGCTGGCCAGACAGCGACGATGCGGCTTGGCGATATACGGGCCGGCGGGGCGGACGATCTGTTGCTCCAGCCCGGCGACCGCATCGAACTGGTCAAGGAGCCGCGCAGCTTCAGCGTGTTCGGAGCCAGCCAGAAAGTGTCGCAGGTCTCGTTCGAAGCGCCGAGCGTTTCGTTGGCCGAGGCACTTGCTCGTGTTGGCGGTCCGAGTGACGCGCAGGCGGATCCGTCGGCCGTGTTCCTCTTCCGCTACAACGCGGCCGATATCGCGGCTGGCCGGCCAGTGATCTACCGGCTCAATCTGATGCGGCCCGAGTCCTATCTGATCGCCCAGGCCTTCCCCATGCAGGACAAGGACCTGATTTATATCGCGAATTCGGCGTCGGGTCCGGTCACGAAGTTCGTGGGAATCATCAACCAGCTCTTCTCGCCGCTGCTGACGGCGGCGATCGTGAGCGACCAGGTTCGCAAGTGATTCGGAAGGGCGGGGTGCCTTTCGACCCCGCCCAACCCCCCGGTTTTCGGGCCTTTGAATTTTTTGAAATCAGCTTGTCATAAAATTGCTTGACCCGAATCGGGGT
>NZ_VTOU01000002.1:272500-305000 GCF_008274695.1 Sphingomonas montanisoli
GGGATGAACTTTCGGGCCTCCATTGAAGTTTACTTCGATGGAATCCTAATCGAGTTTGTCGCTGGTGGTGTGGGCTCTCGAGCGTGAGGTAAGGGCATTTGGTGGATGCCTTGGCATGCACAGGCGATGAAGGACGTGGCACGCTGCGATAAGCGTCGGTGAGGTGTGAGCAACCTTTGACCCGACGATTTCCGAATGGGGAAACCCATCCTCACCAATTAATTTCTACTCAGAGTGATCTGAGCGGGAGTTAATTGGGAAGGATATCACCGAAGTGAATACATAGCTTTGGTGAAGCGAACCCGGCGAACTGAAACATCTCAGTAGCTGGAGGAAAAGACATCAACCGAGATTCCGTTAGTAGTGGCGAGCGAACGCGGACCAGGCCAGTGCCTGATATTCAACTAGCAGAACGATCTGGAAAGTTCGGCCATAGCGGGTGACAGCCCCGTATGCGAAAGTGATGTATCAGGACTTGAGTAGGGCGGGACACGTGTAATCCTGTCTGAACATAGGGGGACCACCCTCTAAGCCTAAATACTCGTGCATGACCGATAGTGAACCAGTACCGTGAGGGAAAGGTGAAAAGCACCCCGATGAGGGGAGTGAAATAGTACCTGAAACCGAATGCCTACAAGCAGTTGGAGGGGTCTTGTGCCCTGACAGCGTACCTCTTGCATAATGGGTCTGTGACTTAATGTATCAAGCAAGCTTAAGCCGTTAGGTGTAGGCGCAGCGAAAGCGAGTCTGAATAGGGCGACGAAGTTTGATGCATTAGACCCGAAACCCGGCGATCTAGGCATGACCAGGATGAAGGTGGGGTAACACCCACTGGAGGTCCGAACCGATTAACGTTGAAAAGTTACCGGATGAGTTGTGTTTAGGGGTGAAAGGCCAATCAAGCCGGGAAATAGCTGGTTCTCCGCGAAAACTATTGAGGTAGTGCCTCGGATGAACACCGTTGGGGGTAGAGCACTGGATGGATGCGGGGGTCGCGAGATCTACCAAATTCAACCAAACTCCGAATACCAACGAGTGATATCCGGGAGACAGACGGCGGGTGCTAAGGTCCGTCGTCGAGAGGGAAACAGCCCTGACCTACAGCTAAGGTCCCCAAGTCGTGTCTAAGTGGGAAAGCATGTGGGAATCCCAAAACAACCAGGAGGTTGGCTTAGAAGCAGCCATCCTTTAAAGAAAGCGTAACAGCTCACTGGTCTAAATAAGGGTTCCTGCGGCGAAGATGTAACGGGGCTCAAGACACGCACCGAAGCTTAGGGTGTGGATTTATCCACGCGGTAGCGGAGCGTTCCGTAAGCCTGCGAAGCGATCTGGTAATGGGTCGTGGAGGTATCGGAAGTGCGAATGCAGACATGAGTAGCGATAAACAGGGTGAGATGCCCTGTCGCCGAAAGACCAAGGGTTCCTGCTCAAGGCTAATCCGAGCAGGGTGAGCCGGCCCCTAAGACGAGCCCGAAGGGGGTAGTCGATGGGAACCACGTTAATATTCGTGGGCCTGGTGGTGTGTGACGGATCTCGTAAGTTGTCAGTCCTTATCGGATTGGTCTGGCTTCGAAGAGGTTCCAGGAAATAGCCCCACCGTATAGACCGTACCCGAAACCGACACAGGTGGTCAGGTAGAGTATACCAAGGCGCTTGAGAGAAGTGTACTGAAGGAACTCGGCAAATTGCCTCCGTACCTTCGGAAGAAGGAGGCCCCACATTAAGGCAACTTTTTGTGGGGGGCACAGGCCAGGGGGTAGCGACTGTTTAGCAAAAACACAGGGCTCTGCTAAGTCGGCTTCAAGACGACGTATAGGGTCTGACGCCTGCCCGGTGCCTGAAGGTTAAGTGGAGGGGTGCAAGCTCCGAAATGAAGCCCAGGTAAACGGCGGCCGTAACTATAACGGTCCTAAGGTAGCGAAATTCCTTGTCGGGTAAGTTCCGACCTGCACGAATGGCGTAACGACTTCCCCACTGTCTCCAGTACATGCTCAGCGAAATTGAATTCTCCGTGAAGATGCGGAGTACCCGCGGTTAGACGGAAAGACCCCGTGCACCTTTACTGCAGCTTCAGAGTGGCATTAGGAAAGAATTGTGTAGCATAGGTGGGAGGCTTTGAAGCATGGACGCCAGTCCGTGTGGAGCCATAGGTGAAATACCACCCTGTTGTTTTCTGATGTCTAACCTCGAACCATGAAACTGGTTCAGGGACCCTCTGTGGCGGGTAGTTTGACTGGGGCGGTCGCCTCCCAAAGAGTAACGGAGGCGCGCGAAGGTTGGCTCAGGCCGGTTGGAAACCGGCTGTTAGAGTGCAATGGCATAAGCCAGCCTGACTGCGAGACTGACAAGTCGAGCAGAGACGAAAGTCGGTCATAGTGATCCGGTGGTCCCTCGTGGAAGGGCCATCGCTCAACGGATAAAAGGTACGCCGGGGATAACAGGCTGATAACCCCCAAGAGCTCATATCGACGGGGTTGTTTGGCACCTCGATGTCGGCTCATCACATCCTGGGGCTGGAGCAGGTCCCAAGGGTTTGGCTGTTCGCCAATTAAAGTGGTACGTGAGCTGGGTTCAGAACGTCGCGAGACAGTTTGGTCCCTATCTGCCGTGGGCGTCGATATTTGAGAGGAGTTGCCCCTAGTACGAGAGGACCGGGGTGAACATACCTCTGGTGGACCTGTCGTGGCGCCAGCCGCGCAGCAGGGTAGCTATGTATGGACGGGATAACCGCTGAAAGCATCTAAGCGGGAAGCCTCCCTCAAGATAAGATATCTTAGGACGGTCGAAGACCACGACCTTGATAGATCGGATGTGGAAGTGCGGTAACGCATGGAGCTAACCGATACTAATTGTCCTATTCACGCTCAACATATTGGGCAAACGTTCAATACGGAGAGCCCCACCATCATCGACAAACCCGATATCCTCGGGACGCGATGTTGGAGATCTCCAGCACGGTAAACCCAGATTTCTAGAATCTTGCACGGCCTCCATAGCTTGGTGGCCATAGCGTCTGTGACCCACCCGATCCCATCCCGAACTCGGCCGTGAAACCAGACCGCGCCGATGGTACTGTTGCTTAAGCACCGGAAGAGTAGGTCGCCGCCAGGCTTTGAAGTCCGTGCAAGACGAACCCAAACACAATGACAAAGACGCCAAACGGGCCCCAAAAGGGCCCGCAAGGCCGAACGGCCGCCCGAGCTTATGCGAGGAAAGCCAAGTCGACGAATGTCGACGCCGGCGCTTGAGGCTAACAGTTCATCGCGGGATGGAGCAGCCCGGTAGCTCGTCAGGCTCATAACCTGAAGGTCGCTGGTTCAAATCCAGCTCCCGCAACCAACCTTCCAACACAAACCAGACAAAAGCCCCGGAGCATCAGCTCGTGGGGCCTTTTGTCGTTCGGTGTTGGCGATAGGGCGCGCCGATCATGTCGATCGGCGGATCGGCGTCGCGTCCACCGTCGCGGTCGACGGATGGTGTCGGTCGAGATGCTTGCGGATGATCTTAAGATTGCGGCTGTTTGATCGGAAGAAGAAATCCGGGATCGCGCCCACGAACGGAATCGCGCCGAACAGCATGTCGAGCCCGACATTGCCGAACATCCGCGCGATCTGAAACTTCGACATACCCAGATTGCGTGCTTCCCATACGATCCAGCTGCCCAGCGCCGCACCGACGACGCCGCCCGCAACGGGAACGAGGTTCAGGATTACGTCGAGCCCCACGGGCCGGTTAATGCCCGGGATGACGAACAGCCGCTCGAGCAGCACCTCCATGCCTTCGACGCGGCGACGCACCGAGGAGGGATCGCGCCCGACGCCGGGAAGTGGCTGCGCGAACGCGCGAGGCTTTTCGGTGGTGCCTGTCATGAACGGCTCATCGCTCGAACGCACCGATAGTTCCCGCGTCTACCGCCTGATCAGCGGCGCGAGCGGATGGATCGCACGCGGGTTGGCTGTGAAACCCGTGCTGTTCGCGACCACCAGGGACCAGCGCAGCGGCTGCGCGATCGGAATGAACGGATGGAGCGCGGCGATACGCTCGGCGGCTTCGGCGAGGGCCGCGTCACGGATCGCCGGATCGGTGGCCTGCAATGCGCGCGCGTAGGATTCGTCCGCCATCTTGCTGCACGGCCGCCCGGCGGCACATAGGAAGCGGGTGAGGAACCATTCGGGCTCGTCCGAAGGTGCCACCTCGTCGACCAGTGTCAGGTCGGCCGTGGCATCGGGCACCACCCTTTCGAGCCGCACGCCGATCCGCGCCCATTGGGTGGCGATCGCGGCGAACAGCGCGCGTCCACCCGGCCCTGCAGGCAGGGCCAGCTTAAGCGGGGCGGCCGATCCTTCGTTTGCGGCGCGCCAACTGCGGATCACCTCGGCCGCGGGGCGGATCTGATCATTGCCGCCCCGGTTGCGCGCAATGCCGGCGATCGCGCGCGCCAGCAATGGCCGCTGGGCCGTGCCGGCATTCGCCGCGGTCGCCAGCGTACCGCCAGGGAAGATCGAGTCGGTCGATCGCCATCCCGGCGCCTGTAGCGCCACGCCGATCGCATCGCGATCGAGCGAGGCCGCCAGCGCCTGCCGTACCTCTATCGATGCCAGCATCGGCGCATTGCTCGTCACGCGCAGCCCGAACAGGCCGGTCGCAGGGTCGGCCTGCAGGATGGGTTCGGCAAAGCCGGCAAGGCGCGGATAGATCAGGTCGGCCACCGTGCCGCCGGTCAGCAGGCGCAACTCACCGCGCTGGAACCGCGCCACGCCCAGCGCGGCCCGTTCCCCGCGCAGCAGGACGAAGCGACGATCGGGCGCAGCGGCGGCATCCGCGTCTTCGGGGCGTGGCGGCGGAAGCAACTTGAGCGCATGGCTGGGCCCGTGGGTTTCGGCCATGCGCAGCGGACCCAATCCCTGCCCGTCGAATATCAGCGCGAGTTCGGGGCGGGCGAGGATCGTCATCAGGTCGGCGCGCGGTGCATTCAGCCGGATCTCGATGACTTCGGGCGTGACCGCCACGATCTCGTCGATTGCGTCGAAGACATAAGCGAGCGGGCCGCCCCGCTGCGCCGCGATACGGCGGCGAAGCGCCGCAGCGATCTTGTCCGCGGTCGGCCCGTCGGCATCGAGACGGAAGGTGTAGTAGAGCCCATCTTCCGAAATCGCCCAGCGGATCGCGAGGCCCGGCTCGATCTCCGCCTTGGCGTCGAAGCGCACCAGGCCCTGCGCCACCGCACCGAGCAGCGCCGCCCGCGGCGCACCGATCGATGCCACGCGCTTTTCCACCAGCCGCGGCGCGTCGCCGATCACGCTCACCGCGACCGGGCCGTCATCGGCCTTGCGCTGGCACCCCGCGATCAGCAGCGCGACGAGGGGGAGGAGGGATAGCGACTTCATCGGATCGAGAGTGTCCGGCTCGGATGCGTGTTGGCGGCATTGTCATGCCAGCCCGCGACGCGCGGCGCCACCAGCGCGCGGCTGACATAATAGTAGATCGGGATGAGCGGTGCGTCGCCGGTCAGGATCGCCTCCGCCGCGCGCATCGCCTTGGCGCGGGCTTTCGCCTCGGGGATCGCCATCGCCCGATCCAGCGCCGCATCATAAACCGGGCTCGCATAGCCTGAATAGTTGATCGCGCCCGCATCCGATCGATGGACCGCCAGATAGTTTTCGGGCGCCGCGAGATCGCCGATCCAGCCCGACCGTGCGACCGCGAAATCGTGGCGGCGCAGGCTCGCGAAATGGAGCGAGCTTTCGCTGTTGAGCAGATGTGCCGCGACACCCAGCGGCTTCCACATCGCGGCGAGGGCCACGGCGACGCGGCGATGATCGGGATCGCTGTTGAAACGGATGTCGAAGGCCAGCGGATGCTCCGGACCGTAACCCGCTTCGGCCAGCAAGGCGCGCGCGGCCGTCAGGCGGCGGTCGGCAGGCCAATCGGCCCAGTCGGGGCGCTCATCGCCACCCAGCGCAGGCGGCACCACGCCCCAGGCGGGCTGCGTGCCCAGACCCATGAGCGTCTCCGCGATCCAGCGGCGATCGACGACCATATCGAGCGCGCGCCGAACCCGCGCATCGTCGAACGGTGGCTGCCGGGTGTTGAACACGAAATAATAAGCGCCGTTATAGGGCGCGACATGCGCGACGCCGGGCAGGCGGGCGTTGATCCAGTCGCGGCGCGTGGGCGGGAAATCGTTGAACGTGTCCGCCTCACCACCCACAAAGGCGCGCATTGCGGCCAGCCGATCGCTCATCGGCCGCCATTCGATGCGGGGCGCCGGGGCGGGCGGATCATGCCAGGCCGGGTTGCGCTCCATCCGCAGCCGATCGTTGAGCCGCCATTCGACCACGCGATAGGCGCCCGATGCGGGCAGCGGGCGGGCTGCGGTCCAATCGTCGCCCTTGGTGTCGATCAGGTCGATCGGCAGCGCGGCGATCGTGGGCAAAGCAAGCAGTTCGGGCAGGGTCGGCATCGGTGCGGCCAGCGTGACGACGACATCGTTGCCGTCGGCGGTGATCGACGTGACGTCCCGGAACAGGCCCTTATTGGGCGACGCGGTTTCCTCCGCATTCAGCCGCGTAAACACACGCGCGAAGGTTTTTGGGACGATCGGGGTGCCGTCCGAGAAGCGCAGGCCCGGCCTCAACGCGAAGCGCCAGACCTTGCCGTCGGCCGAAATGGTCCATGCGGAGGCAAGGCCGGGTTCGGCCTGCCCCAGCGCGTTCACCCGCGTCAGGCCCTCATATTGATCCTGCAGCACGCGGATCGTCGCGAGGTCGGATGCCTTCTGGGGATCGAGGCTCTTGATCTCGTCATCCTGAAACCGGACGAGCATGTCCGCCGGCCGTGGATCGTGCGGCTCGCCTTGGCAGGCGGCCAGCGTCGCGGCGATCAGCAGGAGCAGGAGACGGCGCATTCGCGCCATAGTGGCGCGGGGGCGGTGGTCGCTCAACCCCTAACCCTGCCTCCTTGCATCGTCATTGCGAGAAGCCGCAGGCGACGAAGCAATCCAGGCCCGCACAAGAGCCGGTCGCGAGCCTCTCTCATGCGGGCCTGGATTGCTTCGCTACGCTCGCAATGACGAGCGAGGTTAGGGAAGGATCAGAGATCCAGTCCCGGCTTGTTCACGCCCAGCACCACTGTCGCGGCGTCGAGCAGGACATTGTCGTCGACATGGCGGTGCGGCGCGCCGGCGTGGAGATCGCGGAAGCAGCGTTGCAGCCGGTTGTCGTCGGCATTGCGCAGGCCGTCGCTGCCCGATGCGAGGAAAGCGAACTGGCCGATTTCGGTGCACGTCTTGGTCGCCCAGCAGGCGGCGAGGCGGCCCAGCGCATGCGCCTCGATGTCGCCTTCCTGCTTCTCGGCAGCGGCGAGCCAATCGCGATAGACGGAGCGCACATAAGCGCGCGATGCTTCGAGCTGCCCCTTCGCCATCGCGAAATCGCGCTGGAAGGTGGGCTGGTCGATCAGGGTGATGCGGCCGACGCGCTTCTTGCGGGTCGCCAGTGCCTGGATTTCGTCGAGCGCGCGCTTGGCGACGCCCAGCGCCCAGGCGACGTGGCCGATCGAGACGCCGATGTCATAGGATGCGCCGCCGCGATGCTGGCGCTGCGCGGGGACCATGACGAAGTCGTCGTCGACGATCTGATCGGTCACTTCATAATCGTAGCTGCCGGTCGCGGCGAGGCCGGCGACGTTCCAGCTGTCGCGCATGATGCGAACCTTGGCGCGCGGCGCGAAGGCGATCATGATCTGCGGCTTGCCCTCGGCCGAAAGCGCGGGCTTGCCCTCTTCCTGCAAAATATAGGCACCCAGGAACCAGCTCGCGAGCTCGGAGCCCGATGCGAACTGGAATTTGCCGGAGATGCGATAGCCGCCTTCGACGCGCTCGGCCTTGCCGGTGGGGGCGACCTGCCCGGCGGCGATGAAGCCTTCGCCATCCTCGAACATCGCCTTGACCGCCTTCGGCCCCAGCCAGATCGCGGCGTTGGCGGCGGCGAAGCCCGACGCCATCACCGTCCACGCGATCGCGCCGTCGGCATAGGCCAGTTCCTCGACCACATCGATATAGGTTTGCGGATCGGCCTGGCAGCCGCCGAATTCCTTGGGGATCAGCGTGCCGTAGATGCCCGATTCGATCAGCGCGCGCTGGACGCGGGGGGTGAGGCACTGGATGCGTTCGCACTCGGCGGCCTCTTCCTCGATCACGCTGCGCAGGCCCCGCGCGGTCGCGGCCGGATCCTCGCAGAAGCGCGGCGCATTGCGTACCCATTCGGGCAGCGGCTGCGTTGCGTGCGGATCGGCCTGTTCGGCGGTCTTCAGCTGGGTGCTCATCATCTCTCTCCAGGCGGGCTCGCAAACCCGCTTCGTCACCCCATCCAGATAGGCGCACACCCGACTTGCAAAAAGCGGGATGTTTGCATCGGAATGATGCGTCACATGCATAATGGACCGATCGGTTCGACGATCTGCGCGTCTCGGCCTTGGCGTGCGCGAAACGTGCCGGGCGATGAAGCGGCGCCCGATTTCGTGCGTTGAAAGGCAGTAGCAGCAGAAGGATATCGCACATGGCCTATATCGATGGCTTCGTCCTCGCCGTGCCGACCGCGAACAAGGACAAATTTGTCGAACATGCCCGAAAGGGCGATTCGGTGTTCATGGATCTGGGCGCCGTGCGCGTGTTCGAATGCTGGGGCGACGACATCCGCGACGGCAAGCAGACCGATTTCCGCCGCGCTGTGCAGGCGACAGCGGACGAGACGGTGGTCTTTTCCTGGATCGAATGGCCGGACAAGGCGACCCGCGACGCCGCAATGGCGAAGATGGACGATCTGATGAAGACCGACGAGCGGATGGCGCTTGCTCCGCACCGGGCGGTCGGCGCGAAGTCATCCGGTCCAAGCCGAAGCTTCGCTCAACACCCGGCCGGCAAGATAGAGGGACTGTCCGCCGACGGCGGCATCGTCCGGCATGACGAGAAGACAGGGCCGATCCACTGCGGGAGTCAGAGACCGCATCCCGGGTAGCCCCGATCGAAAGGCCGGCACGACGCCTCAACCGTTCGGGGAAGCCGCGCTCGCGTGGCTTTCGATTCCGCACGCGGAGGTTCTCCGCCCCCGGACCCCTATGCCGGCCACCGAACACAGACGACCACTTCCCGGATGCCCGCGGAAGGACGCGCCGACCGGTTCCTGTCCTGATTTCGGAGTCGGACTCCGTCTCCCTCAGATCCTCCCCGGCACGAGGAGGGGGACCAGCCTAGCTGGTGGAGGGGGCAAGAGGCCGGGCGCAGCGCCTGGGGCCAACCCCCTCCGTCGCCTTCGGCGCCACCTCCCCGTACCGGGGAGGATTTAGATCCTGAGCGCCGCCCCGCCGTCGACCAGCAGGGTCTGCCCCAGCATGAACGACGACACGTCCGAACACAGATAGAGCAGCGCGCCCACCAGATCCTCGGGCTGGCCGCGCCGCTGGAGCACCTGTTTGCTCAACACCATGTCGATGATCGGCTGCGGCACCCGCCCGGTCATCATCCCCGGCGCGATGCCGTTGACGCGGATATTGTCGCCGACGAACTCCTCGGCCAGACCGATCGTCAGCCCCGCGACCGCCAGCTTCGAGACCGCATAGCTGCTGTCGAGCTTGAAATAGGCCGAATTGGACGACTGGTTGATGATCACGCCATGCCCGCTTGCCTTCAGGTGCGGGCGGCAGACATGCGCCATCCGCGCGAGCGAGCCGACATTGACGTGCAGGATGCGGCGCCACTCGTCGCTTGTCAGGTCCGACAGATGCTGCCAGCGCCCGCGGGCGAGGCCGGCATTGTTGACGAGGATGCCGATCCCGCCCAGCCGGTCGGCCACTTCGGGCACGACCCGTTCGATCGCGTCATCGTCGGACACGTCAAGGGCGAGGCCGATGACCTTCGCGCCGGTCTCGGCCGCGATCGTCTCGGCCGCCTTGGCGGCCAGATCGCCATCCATGTCGGTCAGCGCGACGACGCAGCCCGCCCGCGCCAGGCCGTGCGCCAGCGTATAGCCGATCCCGCTGCCCGCCCCCGTGATCAGCGCGATCCGCCCTTCCAGGCCGAAACCCATCGTCATTGCCGCTCTCCCGTCCGTTTTTTCGACGGATGCTGTCCCATCGCGGGCGCGGCGCGCCAATCGGCAAGCGCGCAGAACCGCTCGGCAATTATGGGGAGAGGGCCGCTCGGCATCCTCCCCCTGGCGGGGGAGGGTTATCGACGAACAGAAAAGGGCGCCGCCAGTTGCCCGGCGACGCCCCGTCCTTCCCGAAAACGCGATTACTTGGCTTTGACCGCGGTCACTTCGAGTTCGACGAGGAACATCGGCGAAACGAGGTTCGCGACCTGGAAGGTCGAGCGCGCGACCGTGTTCGGCTGGCTCGCCGAGCCGAATTCGGACTTGAACGCGTCGTTGAAGCCCATGAAGTCGATCTTGCCGGTCTTGGGATCGGCGGCAAGGAAGGCCTGCATCTTGACGACGTCGGACATCGCATAGCCCTTCTCGGCCAGCAGTGCCTTGATCTTCTTGAGGACGCTCAGCGTCTGGGTCTTGGTGTCGCCGAAATCCTCGACCGCCGCGCGCTTGGCGGGATCGATCGGATCGGCGAGCTGGCCCGACAGGTAGAAGGTCTCGTAACCCGCGGGCACGATCACGCCCTTCAGGATCAGCGCAGGCTTGCCGTCCGGACCGGGCGGGTTGATGCGCTCGATCGGGGCGGGGGCAGCCTGTGCGGCGGTGGCGAGAAGGGCGCCGGCAGCGGCGGCGAGGATGGCTTTCATGCGTTTAGTCTCCTGTTGGGAAGAGGTTAGTGGGCCGAAATTGGCTTCTGGGTGTCGGTGGGCGCTTCGCCGTCGCGCTGCGCCTTGACCATCGCGGGGGTCACCGCGCCCGCGGCATTGCCCCAGGCGGTGCGGACATGGGTGAGTGCGGCGGCGATCTGCGCATCGGTCAGGTCGGCCTTGAAGGTCGGCATGCCCGCGCGCCCCTCGAGGACGACGTGGATCGCTTGGCGGGGATCGCCCAGCACGAAGGCGTCGCCCGCCAGCGCGGGGAAGGCGCCTTCGATGCCCTTGCCATCCTCCTGATGGCAGGCGGCGCAATTGTCGCTGAAAACCTTGGCCGGCGCGAGGTCCGGATTGGGCTCGGCCGCGACGGTGGGCGCGTGCGTCGTCTGCGCGACCGCCGCGACGCCGGCCAGCGCCATGGCGACGGTAAGGATCGTCTTGCGCATGGTCTTCAGCCCTTCATCGCCCGGGCATGGAGCCGCTCGACCTGCTGCCACGCGCTTTCGAACGCGCCCGCCTGCCACCCGCCAATATAGCTCAGATGTTCGCCGGCCAGGTAGATGCGGCCATCGGGCTCGGTGAGCACCGGATAGGCCGTCGCGCGCGCCTCGTCGCTCCACATGCCCCAGCCGCCCAGATTATATTTCACGCGGTGCCACGCGACCGAGAAGCTGGTCTCGTAGCTATCCTTATAGGCGGGGAAGACCTTCTGCCCGTAATCGACCGCCATCGTCGCGCGATCGGCGGGCGATTTGGCCGAGACCTTCGCCGCATTCGGGCCGAAATTATAATAGCCGAGCAGGACGCCCTTCTGGCTCTGCCACCCGGTTGAAGGCAGTGCGATATTGTTGATGTCGGGATTGTCGCAGAAGACGTGGCCGCCGTAGATCGAATGATCCTCCTCCCAGAAGCGCCGCTTCATCTGGAGGCCGATCTTGCCGACGGGCGCATAGGCGCATTTGGCCATCGCATCCTTGAACGGCTGCGACAGGCCATTGTCGATCTCCTTGAGCACCGACAGCGGGATCGTGCAGATCATCCAGTCGGCTGTCAGCGTCTCCGCGCCGGCCGGGCCGTTGACCATCGCCGTCACGCCCTTCGGGGTCTGGCGGATCTGCTGCACCTCGGTGGAGAATTTGATCATGCCGTCGGGCAGGTTCTTCGCGATCGCCTTGGGGATCTGCTCCATGCCGTTATACGGCTGGAACATCGTGCGCTGCTGGTCCCATTCGGAAATGCCCTGCACCATGTGCCACAGGCCCGAATTGAGAACGTCGGCGAACTTGTAGGGTGTGGTCGGCGTGCCCGGCCCCGGATTGGTGCCCGCGCCCGGATCGACCACGAAGCCGCGACCGGCGACGCCCTTATAGTTCAGATCCTTCTTGTCGAGCGCCCCGAAGTGGACGAGAAATTCGATCAGCTGCTCGCGATCGGCGTCGCTCAGTTGGGTGTTGAGCGCATTCTGCCGCGACAATTTGGCGAGGATTTCGGAGCTGTAGCCCAGCGTGTCGGCAACGATCTCGCGCTTGCGGATCGGCTTGCCGGCGAGCGGCCCCTTGCCCTTTTCGAAATAGATGAAGCTGGCATCGTTGTCGTTGTTGAACAGCTCGAGCTGCACGCCGAACTTCTTGGTGTAATGCAGCGTCGAATGGTGGTGGTAGGGGATCCGCCACGGACCGTGGTTCAGATAGAGCCCCTCGTCATAGTCGCACACCTGTTCGGTGCCGCCGAGTTCGGTCAGGCGAAATCCCTTGCGCGCGGTCTGGGCGCGTCCGCCCGCGAAGCTGCGGGCTTCGACCACGGTGACCTGATAGCCGGCCTGGGTGAGTTCATAGGCGGCGGCGAGACCCGCATTGCCGGCGCCCAGCACCAGCACCTTGTTCTTCTTCGGTTTGCCTTCGAGCTTGGGCGGAGCCGCCATCGCCGATCCGATGCCGAAACCCAGCGCGTCCATGCCCGCCAGCAGCATCGCCGAGCCGCCCATCGCGGCCAATCTTTCGAGGAGATGCCGACGGGTGAAGGCGCCTGCGCCCACCCCTTTCGCAAGCTCGTTCATCCTACATCCTTCGCTTTTCGGGCGACCCGTCCCGGGATCGTATCGTTTCGTTTTAAAAAGGAAAGGCCGGGGGCGGCGAACCACCCCCGGCCCTGGAAAAAGCGTCAGAACTTGAAAGCAATACGGCCGTAATAGTAGCCGCCGTTGATGCCGTAAGGCGAGAAGGTCGGGTACTTGGTGATATATGCGGTCGAGCTGATCGCATATTGCTGATCGCGGATGAACTGCGGATACTTGTTCGGATACTTGTTGAACAGGTTGTTCGCACCGATCGACAGTTTGAGTGGCTCGGCGATCTGATAGCCGAGTTCGAGATCGGTGATGAACGCGGTTCCGGCGCTCAGCTTTTCCTGCGCAAGGCCATTATTCGGCGTCGAGATTATGGCGTAGGAATTGCCATAATAGCTTTCGCGCAGGTTGACGGTGAAATTACCCAGCGTCCAATAAGCACCTGCCGTCGCGCGGAACTTCGGCGTGGTGTTGGTCAGGTCGTTCGACGCATAGACGTCGAGGATGGTCTGCCGCTGGTTGATATTACCAGGCGCCGGATTGACCTTCGTGACCTTGGTGACGTTGTAGTTCGCCGCCAGCGACCAATCGACCTTGCCGTAGGTGTCGAAGTCGGTCGAATAGGTGGTCAGGAAGTCGATGCCGCGCGTCAGGCTGGTGATGCCGTTCACGAAAGCATTGACGCCGACGCTGCCGCTGGCGCCGCCGTCGATCGCCGCGATGACCGAGTCGACCGGAACGCCGTTGCTGCGCAGCGCCGTGACGACCGAAGGCGACACGATCGCGGTGCAGACGGTGCTGACGTTGAAGCGGCAGTTGTTCGAATAACCCAGGAACGAGCTCGAACGGACGATGCGGTCCTTGATCTTGATCGAATAGGCATCGATCGTGATCACCATCTTGTCGATCGGCTTGAACACCCAGCCGCCCGAGAAGTTGGTCGACTTTTCGGGCTTCAGGCCCGCAATGCCGAGCGCCGCGGCGCCGGGCGAGTTGGGCGCGAAGATGCCCGACAGCGACGACACGGACACGTTGATGCCCGAGTAGAAGCCTTCGGCCAGCGTCGGTGCGCGGAAGCCGGTCGAAACCGTACCGCGGACCGCGATCGCGGGCGAGATGTCATAACGACCGGTCGCCTTGAAGATCGTGGTGTCGCCGAAGTCGTCATAATGTTCGTGGCGGACCGCGCCGTCGAGCGTCAGCTCGGGGAGGGGCTTCGCCGCGATGTCGATATATTGCGAGAAGTTGTGGCGCAGGTTGCGGCTGGCGTTTGCCGGCGAATAGCCGAAGAACGACTGGATGCCGCCCTGCGCGACGCCGGTGCCGGTATAGTAGGACGCTTCGTCACCCGCCTTGAGCTGGAAAACCTCGCGACGATATTCGAGGCCCGCGGCGACCGTGATCGGTTCGGCGAAGCCGACATCGAAGTCATGGGCCAGATCGAGGGTGTTGGTCCACTGCGAGGCAATGAACTCACCGTTCAACGAGCTTGTGGGCGAGAAGCCCTTGGACGTGGCGCTCGACGAGTCATAGTAGAGCGCGGCATTGGCCGAGCCGGTGACGTAGATTTCGCTCAGATTGTTGCCGTAGGTCGAGGTGATGTCCCAGTGGGTGCCGCCGATCTCACCCTTGGCGCCGACCTGAACCGAATAGTCGGTTTCGACCGTCTTTTCCTGCGGGCGGAAGCCGGCCGGATAAGGGATGTCCGCCGACGTTTCCGGGCAGAGCGCGATCGTCATGTTGTTGCGGCAGGCTGCGCTCGTTCCCGCGACCACGAAGTTGTTGTTGGGCAGGCGCTGCTTGCCGAACACGACCACCGGCAGACGATAATTCTGCCAGGTCTTGCCGATCTTCTTCGAATAGCTGCTCGACCCGTAAAGCTCGATATCGTCGGAAACCTGCCAGCCATAGGATGCATAGACGTTGGTCAGTTGCAGGCGACCGTCGCCTGCGATCTGGTTGACCTCGGGATATTTGGACTGACCGGTGAGTGCGGTGCCGAAGCGGTTGATGTTGTAACGACCACCGTTGACGCCGGTATTGGCTGCAGCAGCGAGCCCGGTATCGACGACGCGCGGATCCAGATCGCCGCGGAAGCTGTAATTCTTGAACTGGCGCTCGGCCGTGACGTTGACATAGGCGTCTTCGAACGGCGCGAAGCCGACATTGCCCATGACGTCCCAGCGCTGGCCGCCCTGATCGAAATATTTGCCGCCAGTCAGGTTCACGCTGCCGCCGTGGTCGGCATGCTTCAGGATGAAGTTGACGACGCCGGCGATCGCATCGGTGCCGTACTGGGCGGCGGCGCCGTCCTGCAGCACTTCGACGCGCTCGATCGCATCCTGCGGGATCAGGCTGATGTCGGCCGCGGCGTTACCGCCGAAGGGGCCGCCGGTGACGACGACCGAGGACGTGCCGTGGCGACGCTTGCCGTCGATCAGGATCAGCGTGTGGTTCGGATTGAGGCCGCGCAGCTTGATCGACGGGTGGAATGCCGCCTGATCGCTGCCGAACGCCTGCGCCTGCACCGAAGGCAGCTGCTGGGCGAGGGTCTGGATCATGTCGGTCTGGCCGACGCGCTTCAGCGAGTCCGAACCGAGCACCTGGATCGGTGCCGGGCTGTCCGATGCCTTGAAGCCGGTCGTGCGGGTACCGGTGACGATGATCGTCTCGCTATCCGAAGCAGCATCGGCGGGTGCCGATTGCGCCATCGCGGCGCTGGCCCACAGGGTGGCGACCGCGACCGTCGCGAGGGATACGCTATGTATTCTTTTCATGAGAGCCCCCTAAAAGATAATCTCTTTCAGGTTCTCCACCCCAACAGTGACTCTGTCAGGAAGATTGGATCGGCAAACTGACCGGTAAAAAGTTACAAAGCTCCCCCAACAGGCGGACTAATTAATGGCCGACGCCTGTCATGCCTCCTGCAATTTCACCCGCCCGCTTGCTCGAATCATTCTCCCCCGGTCGTTGGGTTGGAGACTATTATAATTTTCCTGAACGGCAATGAACATTAGCGTCAGGAAAACGAGCTTTGCGGAAAACGTTCGGGCGGTGTTGCGCATTTGCAACGGCTGCTCGGGCGCCTTCAAAAGACATAGACGGACGAATGGCGGGTTTCCGCCATCCCCGTAAATATAATTTTCCTGAAGGTTTCGATCTGTTTCCCGACAGGCGAGGTCCACCGCGGGCGATTTTGCGCGACGATGCGTTTTTCAGCGCGCCTGTACGAGCCGTTCGGACGCCTGTCGCTCGATCTCGATCAGCTCGGCGACGGTCTGTTCGATTGCCTCGCGCTGCATTTCGAGTTCCTCGATTCGCTCGATCACGCGCTCGCGCAGGCGGCGCATCTGCGCAAGATGGAGCGAGTCCACCTCATAGAGATCGAGGAACTCCTTGATGTCGCGCAGGGTGAAGCCCAAGCGCTTGCCGCGCAGGATCAACCGCAGCCGTGCAACCTCCCGCCGCGTATAGACGCGCATCGATCCGGCGCGCTGGGGCGCGATCAGCCCCTTGTCCTCGTAAAATCGGATCGTGCGGCTGGTAACGCCCAGCTCCGCCGCCACGCGCTGGATGCTTTTCAGCTCCTCGCGATCATCGCCTGCATTCGTCAGGCTTTCTGCCATGCCGCTCGTCCCCCCGGGAGGCAATCTGCGCGCGAAGCTCATGGCTCGCAAGTCGTCATCATGCGCTTTTCTGGGCGGATTTGCGGGCTTCTTCCTCGACCAGTTCCTTCTTGGAAAGCTTGCCGATCATGGTCTTGGGCAGGCTGTCGCGAATCTCGATCTCGCGCGGCAATTCGATCTTGGACACGCGCGACTTCAGATAATCGGCCAGTTCCTCGATCGTGGCTTGATGGTCCACGCGGATCGTGACGAAGGCCTTGGGCGCCTGACCGCGATATTCGTCGGGCACGCCGATCACGACCGCTTCGGCCACCGCCGGATGATCGTAGAGCGCCTCCTCGATCACGCGCGGATAGACGTTGTAGCCGCCGCAGATGATCACATCCTTGATGCGATCGACCAGGAACAGATAGCCTTCGTCGTCGAGATAGCCGACGTCGCCGGTGCGCAGCGCGCCGTCGACCATCACCTTGGCGGTATCCTCCGGACGGTTCCAATAACCCTTCATCACCTGGGGCCCGCGCGCGCAGACTTCGCCGCGCTCGCCCAGCGGGACGATCTTGGTCGGATCCTCCAGATCGCGGATCTCGATCACCGTGCCGGGGAAGGCGGGGCCGGCGCTGTTGTCGCGCGCCTCGCCATAGCAGGGATTGCAAGTGATGATGGGGGAGGCTTCGGACAGGCCATAGCCTTCCACCACGCGGCAGCCGGTCAGCGCCTCGAACTGGTTGCGCACGTCGAAGGGCAGCGGCGCGCCGCCCGAGACGGTGAACTCCAGCCCGTCGAAATGGATCGGATGCTCCGCCGCGGCCTTGTTGATCGCGGTCAGCATCGTCGGCACCGCAAGCAGCTTGGTCGGCTTGGTGCGCTTTGCGGTCTTCAGGAACTGCTTGAGCTCGAAGCGCGGCAGCAGGATCATCTCCGCGGCGGTGTCGATCGAGAAGTTGAGCACCGTCGTCAGCGCGAAGACGTGGAACATCGGCAGCACGCCCATGATCCGATCCTGCTGGCCCGGCTTGCCGCCGACATGCAGGATCATCTGGGCGCTGTTCGCGGTCAGATTGGCATGGGTCAGCATCGCGCCCTTGGGCACACCGGTCGTCCCGCCGGTATATTGGAGCACGGCGACGTCGTCGGGCGATCGCGTGGCGGGCGTGAAGGCGCCGTCATTGTCGACGAGCGCGCGGAAGTTCAGATGGAGGCCGTCGCCATCGACCCAGTGGGCCGTCTCCGACCGCTTGAACAGACGGAAGCCGATCGACTGGGCCAGCGGCAGGATGTCCGCCATCGGGCAGACGATGATCGTCTTGAGCCCCGATTCGGCGGCGACGGCGCGGACCTTGTCCTCGATCATCTTCAGGTCGGGCACCGCCATGAAGGTCGTGCCCGAATCGCGGATCTGATGCCGAAGCTCATGTTCGACATAGAGCGGGTTGAAGTTGACGATCGTCGCCCCGCATTTCAGCGCGGCGAAATAGAGGATCACGAAATAGGGGGTGTTGGGCAGACACAGGCCAAAACGCGTGTCCGGCCCGACGCCGGCGGCCTGCAGCCCCTTGGCGGCGCGATCGACCAGATCGCCGATCTGGGCGTAGGTCCAGTGTCGGCCGAGAAAGTCGATCGCGGTCCTGTCGCCATGATTGGCGACCGCGCGATCGATCAGTTCGGTGACGAGGCGGGGACGGATCTTGTCCGCCCCCGGCCCTTCGGTGCGGGATTCCGGGCGGTCGACGCCGCGACCTGTTTGTTCGGAACCGGTCACGACGTCGTCCATAGTCCCAGTTTCTCCCTTAGAAGCTCGCCCGTGCGCCGAGCGAGAGCACGATCGCGCTCGCCTTCACGCTGCCGTTGACGAGGATCGGGGTCTGCGCCGCAGTGCCCGCATAAGCGGCGGTGGTGCGGTCGATCTTGCTGGTGTCGAAGCTGGTGTACATGCCGCCCGCATCGAGGGTGATCATGTCGTTCATCTTGTACGATGCGCCCAGCGCGTAGTTCCAGCGGTTGCCGTCGGGCACGCGCGCGTCACGCTCGCCATTGCGGGTCGGGGTCTGATCCCACTGGATGCCGCCGCGCAGCGTCAGCTGCGGCGACATGTCATAGTCCCAGCCGCCCGCGAAGCTCCAGGTGTTGCGATAGTTTTCGGGGATCGCGGTGTTGAGCGGCGCGCCCAGACGGATCGCGTCGAACTTCGACCAGCCGACGCGGGTGGTGGTGCCGTTCAGCGTCCACTTGTCGGTGACGTGCAGGCGCATCGATCCGACGAGTTGCCACGGCGTGCGGAACGTCGCGACCGCATTGGTCGTCAGGTTGCTGGCGGCCAGCGGGCCGACGAGGCCGGCGATCGTCACGTCGCCCTTCAGCTTGTGCTTGATCGACGACTTGTAGCTGACGCCGAGGTCGATGAAGCTCGACGGGCGGAACTGCATACCGGCCGACCAGCCCATGTCCCAACCCTTGCCCTTCAGGCTCTGCGAACCGTCGGGCAGCGCGGCCGAGACGTTGGGCAGCGCGTTGGTGAGGGTCGCATCCGAATGTTCAAGGTTCAGGCCGACGCCGACGCTGATTTCCGGAAGCGGCGCCCAGGCGATCGTCGGCTGGATGTCGATGGTGGTCAGCTTGGTCTTGTCGGCGGTGTAGCGCGCCCAGCTGTTGTTGTCGTAATTCGTGGCGAAGCTGTACGGCGAGGTGATCGCCAGGCCGACCGCGAACTGATCGTTGACGCGATAGGCGACGCCACCCGAGGGAAGGACGCCCTTCTTAACCGGGTCTTCCGATACCTGGTTGCCGCCCACGGGAACGAAGGTGGCGTTGGTCGGGCGGCGGATCAGCGTGTTGACGTTGCGAACCTTGCTGTTCGGCAGGATCGCCGAGGCGCTGAGATAGGCGCTGCTCTTCGCGTTGCCGCCGATCGCAGCCGGGTTCCACCACATCGATTCGGCGCCCTGATCGGCACCTTCACCGGAGAAGGCACGGCCGACGGCCTTGGTCGACTGTTCCTGCAGATAGAAGCCAGCGGCGTTGGCGGACGCTGCACCGAGCAACGTCGCAGAAGCGGTCGCGGTCAGCAGCGCGGCGCGGCGGAAAGTGTTCGTCGTCATAGTCTTCCCTCTTCTAAAATTGCCTGAACCTCAGGCGGCCGCCTCAGCGGACCCGGTGCCAGGTCTGGTTCTTGCAGAGCGGCACGAAGATGCAGCCGCGAAGCTTGAGCGTGTTCGCGTCGGTCATCGTGATCTTCGCGTCATAGGTCTTGCCGTCTTCGGCATTGTAGATGGTGCCGCCGGTCCAGGCATCGCTTTCCCACTTGAAGCCGCTGAGCATCTGGATGCCCTTCAGGGTGCGGCCGCGCTGGGCGACGTCCTTGTTGTTGGCGTCCTTCAGGGCGGGGTTGGCGGTGATGCCGTCCGATCCGACGAGCTTGCCGCACAGCGACTGCCCGCAGCGCGCGATCTCGACGATGCCGTTGCGGGTTTCGGTCTTCCAGCGGCCAACCGCGGTATCGGGGGTGAGGCCCGCCGCAGCGGCAAGGGCCAACAGGGTGATCGACATCTATCACTTCTCCTGCATTCCGCCCGATGCTGCGATCGGGTCGGTTGTTTGCTGCAGGTTAAATTGCACAAAAAAAGGTTGACGTATAGGGCAATCTTCATACCTTAACGGAAAATCTTTTGGGTGTGTCCGCGCCCCTGGTCTTTTGGGCACACCGGCATGGAGAGCCGATACGATGCAAAACGCCGTCATCGCGGGCTATGCCCGCTCGCCCTTCCACCTGGCGAACAAGGGCGCGCTTGCCCGTGTTCGACCCGACGACCTTGCCGCACAGGTGATTCGCGGCTTGATCGATCGGACCAAGGTGAAGCCCGAGGATATCGAGGACATCATCGTGGGCTGCGCCTTTCCCGAGGCCGAACAGGGCTTCAACGTCGCAAGGCTGATTGGGTTGCTTGCCGATTTGCCGATCGGCGTGGCGGGCATGACGGTGAACCGTTTCTGCGGTTCGTCGATGAGTTCGATCCAGATTGCGGCGGGCCAGATCGCGATCGGCGCGGGCGAGGTGTTCATCTGTGCCGGCGTGGAGAGCATGAGCCGCGTGCCGATGATGGGCTTCAACCCGCTGCCCAACCCCGAACTCGCGAAGAAATCGCCCGGCGCCTATATGGGCATGGGCGAGACGGCCGAGAATGTCGCCGAGCAGTTCCAGGTCAGCCGCCAGGCGCAGGAAGCCTTCGCGGTCGAGAGCCAGAAGAAGGCGGCTGCGGCGCAGGAGGCCGGCAAGCTGAAGGACGAGATCGTCCCGATCCAGACCAAGGCGGGCGTTGTCGACACCGACGGTACGATCCGCCCCGGCACGACCGCCGAGGCGCTGGCGGGGCTCAAGCCGGCCTTCGATGCGAACGGCACGGTCACCGCCGGCACCTCCTCTCCGCTCACCGATGGTGCGGCGGCGGTGCTGGTGACGAGCGAAGACTATGCCAAGGCGAACGGTCTCGAAATCCTCGCGCGGATCAAGTCGGTCGCGGTGGCGGGCTGCGAGCCGACGATCATGGGCATGGGCCCGGTCTCCTCGACCCGCAAGGCGCTGGCGCGGGCCGGCCTGTCGGTGTCGGACCTCGACGTTGTCGAGATCAACGAAGCCTTCGCCAGCCAGGCGATCGCCTGCGGCAACGAACTCGGCCTCAAGCCCGAGACCGTCAATCTCGACGGCGGCGGCATCGCGATCGGCCATCCGCTGGGCGCGACGGGCGCGCGC
This sequence comes from Sphingomonas montanisoli, assembly GCF_008274695.1. GTDB lineage: Bacteria > Pseudomonadota > Alphaproteobacteria > Sphingomonadales > Sphingomonadaceae > Rhizorhabdus > Rhizorhabdus montanisoli. Next base: position 293,737 of record NZ_VTOU01000002.1, read on the forward strand.
ATCGTCGGCAAGGCGGCGGCGCTGCTCAAGCGTGAGGGCGGCAAATATGCGCTCGCCACCCAGTGCATCGGCGGCGGGCAGGGCATCGCCACCGTACTCGAGGCGATCTGAACATGAGCGCGGACATCAAGAAAGTCTGCGTCATCGGCGCGGGCACGATGGGCGCGGGCATCGCCGCGCAGGTCGCCAATGCCGGCGTGCCGGTGCTGCTGCTCGACATCGTCCCGAAGGACGGTGCGAATCGCAATGCGATCGCCGAAGGCGCGGTCGCCAAGATGCTCAAGACCGATCCCGCCCCCTTCATGTCGAAGGGCGCGACGAAGCTGGTCGAGACCGGCAATATCGACGACGATCTCGCCAAGGTCGCCGAGTGCGACTGGATCGTCGAGGCGGTGATCGAGCGGCTCGACATCAAGCAAGCGCTCTATGCGAAGCTGGAGACGCTCAAGAAGCCGGGTGCGGCGGTGTCGTCGAACACGTCGACCATTCCGCTCGAAAAGCTGGTCGAGGGGCGCGGCGATGCCTTCGCGGCGGACTTCCTGATCACGCACTTCTTCAATCCGCCGCGTTACATGCGGCTGCTCGAACTGGTGACGGGGCCGAAGACCGATGCTGCGGTGGCGGACAAGGTCGCCGCCTTCATCGATCGTTCGCTGGGCAAGTCGGTGGTGCGTGCAAAGGATTCGCCGGGCTTCATCGCCAACCGCATCGGCACCTACTGGCTTCAGGTCGCGGTCAACGCCGCGATCGATCTGGGGCTGACGGTCGAGCAGGCCGACGCGATCGGCGGACGTCCGATGGGCGTGCCGAAGACGGGTGTGTTCGGGCTGATCGATCTGGTCGGCATCGATCTGATGCCGCTGCTCCAGAAGTCGCTCGGCGCGACGCTCAAGCCCGAAGACCCGTTCCACGCGACCGTCCGGCCGATGCCGCTGGTCGACAAGATGATCGCCGATGGCTTTACCGGCCGCAAGGGCAAGGGCGGTTTCTACCGGATCAACCGCGAGGCGGGTAAGCGTAAGGAATCGATCGACCTGATCACGGGCGACTATCGCGCGTCGGTTTCGATCCAGCCGCCGAAGGACAAGCTGCCCGCGTTGATCGCGCGCAAGGACAAGACCGGCGAGTTCGCGTGGGGCCTGCTCGGCGCGGTGCTGCCTTACGCCGCGAACCTCGTCGGCGAGGCGGCCGACGATATCGTCGCGATCGATGAGGCGATGAAGCTCGGCTACAACTGGAAGTTCGGCCCGTTCGAGCTGATCGACCAGATCGGCGCGGCGAACCTCGCCAAGCGGCTCGCCGATGAAGGCAAGCCGGTTCCGGCGATCCTGACGACCGCGGCCGACCGCAGCTTCTACCGCATCGAAGGCGGCAAGCGGCAGTTCCTCGGCGCCGATGGCTACTATCACGACATCGTTCGTCCCGAAGGCGTGCTGCTGCTCGAGGATATCAAGCGCACGTCGAAGCCGCTGCTCAAGAATGCCTCTGCGGCAGTCTGGGATATCGGCGACGGCGTCGCCTGCTTCGAGTTCACGTCGAAGATGAACGCGCTCGACGGCGAGACGCTCAAGCTGATCGGCAAGGCGGTCGAGCTGGTTTCGACCAGGATGAAGGCGCTCGTCGTTTACAACGACGGCGGCAATTTCTCGGCCGGCGCGAATCTCGGCCTCGCTATCTTCGCGGTGAACATCGCGGCGTGGGGCGAGATCGAGAAACTCGTCGCGGGTGGTCAGTTCGCGTACAAGGCGCTGAAATATGCGCCGTTCCCGGTGGTGTCGGCCCCGGCCGGCCTCGCGCTCGGCGGCGGTTGCGAGATCCTGCTCCATTCGGACGCGATTCAGGCGCATGCCGAAAGCTATATCGGCCTCGTCGAATGCGGCGTCGGCCTCGTCCCCGGCTGGGGCGGGTGCGGCGAGATGATCGACCGCTGGGCGAAGTCGGGCGCGCTCCCCAAGGGGCCGATGCCGGCGGTGGCCAAGGTGTTCGAGACGGTGTCGACCGCGACCGTCAGCAAGTCGGCGGCCGAGGCGAAGGAGCTGATGTTCCTGCGCAAGGGCGACGGCATCACGATGAACCGCGATCGCCTGCTGGCGGACGCAAAGGCCAAGGCGTTGTCGCTGGTCGACGGTTATGCTGCACCCACGCCGCCCGAGTTCAGGCTGCCGGGCGTCGGCGGCCGGACCGCGCTCAACCTGGCGGTGCACGGCTTCCACAAGACGGGCATGGCGACCGACTATGATGTCGTCGTGTCGGACACACTGGCCGAGATACTGACGGGCGGCGAGGCCGATCTGGTCGACGTGGTGAGCGAGCAGCAATTGTTGGAACTCGAGCGCAAGGCTTTCCTCGCCCGTGTCCGCGATCCGCGCACGCAGGCGCGAGTGGAGACGATGCTGGAAACCGGCAAGCCGCTCAGGAATTGATGTTTAGGCTCCTCCCGGAACGGGGAGGGGGACCATGCGCAAGCATGGTGGAGGGGGAAAGAGGCTGGGCGCTGCGCCCGTGACCAGCCCCCTCCACCGCTCTTCGAGCGGTCCCCCTCCCCGTGCCGGGGAGGATCTTCGAAGGAGGATATAATGCAGGTCTATCAGGCGCCGCTGCGCGATATGCGTTTCGTGCTGCACGAGCTTTTTGCGCAACATGACGGCTTCGGCGCGATCGCCGCGCACGAGGAATTCACGCCCGACCTGCTCGATGCGGTGCTCGAGGAAGCGGCGAAGATGGCGCATGAGGTGCTGCTGCCCCTCAACGCGCCGGGCGATGAGGAAGGCTGTCATCACGAAAATGGCGTCGTCCGCACGCCGGCCGGTTTCAAGGACGCCTACAAGCAGTTTTGCGAAGCGGGCTGGGCATCGCTCGCCAATGACGCCGAATGGGGTGGGCAGGGCCTGCCCGAGACGATCAACAAGCTCGTCGAGGAGATGATCTGCGGCGCGAACGTCTCGTTCAGCCTCTATCCGGGCCTCACCCACGGCGCGACCACTGCGATCGAGAGCCATGCGTCGGATGATCTCAAGCAGCGTTATCTGCCGAAGATGACCTCGGGCGAATGGTCGGGCACGATGTGCCTTACCGAATCGCATTGCGGCACCGATCTGGGCCTGCTGCGCACGAAGGCGGTCCCGCAGGACGACGGCAGCTACAAGATCACCGGCAACAAGATCTTCATTTCGGCCGGCGAGCATGATCTGGCGGGCAATATCGTCCACCTCGTCCTCGCCCGCATCCAGGGCGCGCCCGAAGGGGTGAAGGGCATCAGCCTGTTCATCGTGCCCAAATATCTTCCCAAGGACGATGGATCGGTCGGCCCGTCGAACGGCGTCCTGTGCACCGGCATCGAGCACAAGATGGGCCTCAAGGCGTCGGCGACCTGCCAGATGAGCTTCGAGGATTCGGTCGGCTGGGTCGTGGGTGAACCGAACAAGGGCCTCGCCGCGATGTTCACGATGATGAACACCGAGCGTGTCTCGGTCGGCATCCAGGGGCTCGGCATCGGCGAGGCGTCGTACCAGGGCGCGGTTGCCTATGCGAAGGACCGCATCCAGGGCCGGGCGCTGTCGGGCGTGAAGCGCCCCGATCTCGCCGCCGATCCGATCATCGTCCACCCCGATGTGCGCCGCATGCTGATGACGCAGCGCGCCTATCTCGAAGGGTGCCGCGCGGTCGGCCAGTGGGTGTCGCGCGCGCTCGATGTCGTGCGCCACGGCACCGATCCGGTCGCCAAGCAGCGCGCCGACGATTTCGTCCAGCTCATGACCCCGGTCGTGAAGGCGCTGTTCACCGATCTGGGCCACGAGGCCGCGCATCTGGGTGTGCAGACCTATGGCGGTCACGGCTACATCCGTGAGCATGGCATGGAGCAATATGCCCGCGATGCCCGGATCGCGATGATCTACGAAGGCACGAACGGCATTCAGGGGCTCGACCTCGTCGGCCGCAAGCTCGGTGCACACGCCGGACGCTATTTGAAGAGCTTTTTCCACCCCGTGTCCGACTTCATCGAGGCGAACAAGGACGCCAAGGAAGACAAGAACAATCCGTGGGGCAAGCTGGTCGCCGGTCTCGAACAGGCGTTCGGCGCCTTGCAGCTCTCGACCGCGACGATCGCGCAGAAGGGCATGGCCGATCCGGAAGAAGCGGCTGCCGCCGGCACCGATTATCTGCGTCTGCTCGGCCTCGTCGCGATGGCCTATATGTTCGCGCGCTCGGCCGAAATCGCCGGCGCCAAGATGATGGCGGGCGAGGATCCCGACGGCTTCTACAAGAACAAGCTGACCACGGTGCGCTTCTTCTACGAACGCATTCTGCCGCAGGCGGCCGGGCTGCTGATGGCGATCAAGGCCGGCAAGGCCTCGATGATGGACATGGCCGAAGACGCGTTTTGATGCCGCTTAATCCTCTCCCGCCAGGGGGAGGTGTCAGCGTAAGCTGACGGAGGGGGAGGGCAGAGGCCCAACTCGTTTGAGTCGTATCCTCCCCCTCCGTCGCCTTTGGCGCCACCTCCCCCTGGCGGGGGAGGATTAAGGGATCAGAGAAACGCCGTCAGCTCCGCCATGAACGCATCGAACTGGTCATGGTGGAGCCAGTGGCCCGCGTCGTCGAACAGTTTGACCTGCGCATGTTTGAAATGCGCCGCGCGGCCGTCGGTCTCGGGGTTCGATGCCCAGCTGTTGCGGCCGTAGCATAGCAAAGTCGGGCAGCTGATATTGCCCCACAACGTCTGCTGGTCCGCCGTCGTCAGGTCCGCGGGCGTGTGCGAGCGGACATAATTGTCGAACTTCCAGCTATAGGTGCCATCCTCGTTGCGGCTGACGCCGTGCATCGTCAGGTGGCGTGCCTGCTCGTCGGTCAGATAGGCGTTCTCGGTCTTCATCCGCTGGAGCGCGGCGTCGACCGTGGGGTAGCGGCGGGGCTCGCGCATCGCCAAACCGCGGCGCTCCTCGATCCAGTCGACCCATTTGTCGATCGGCGACCGCGCCTCATATTTGGCGCGGCTTTCGGGCGAGAGGCCGAGCCCCTCGATCGCGACGAGCTTGCGCACCGTATCGGGATAGAGGCTGGCATAACGCAGCGAGATCGCGCCGCCCAGCGAATGGCCGACGATCGTGACGTTGGCGTCGCCCTGCTGGTGGATCAGCTGGGCGAGGTCATAGACATAATAGCCCATGTCGTAGGCGCCGTCGGGCGACCAGTTGCTGTCGCCATGCCCGCGCAGATCGGGGGCGATGACGTGCCAGTCGTTGCGCAGCTCGCGCGCTACCCAGTCCCAGCTCCGCGCATGATCGCGCCCGCCGTGGACGAGAACCAGGGTGGGGGCCGATGCATTGCCCCAGTCGACATAGTTGAGCCGCAAACGCTGCGAGATAAAACTGCGCGAAACCGGGCCGAGATCGTCTGTCTGTGCCATGTCCGTGACCTTGCCCCTTTATGGCTGGATGATCAACGTCGTCAGCCGCCGAGAACATTGATCGTGAAGGCCAGGACGCCGATGTTGAACACGAAAGCGGCAAAGCAGTGGAAGGTCACGATGCGGCGGATCCGCGCGTTCGCGATCTCGACATCGGACGTCTGGAAGGTCATGCCCAGCGTGAAGGCGAAATAGATGAAGTCCCAATAGCCTGGCTCGTCGCAGTCGCCCGGGAAGTCGATGCCCCCGCTGTCGCCCTTTCCGTCCTCCGCCTCCGAATAGAACATGTGGGCGTAGTGCATCGCATAGACCATGTTGCTGAACAGCCAGGCGATCAGCAGAGTCGCGATGACCAGCGCGATGCTCGGCGCGTCGAGAGTCTGTTTCTGCGACAGCTCCACGCCGATCGCGACCAGGATCACCGAACAGACGATGCCGGTGACGCCGAGCAGGACGGCGCGGTTGGCATCGTTGCGTGCCGCCGATTCGCGCATCCGATCGGCCGGGCGATCGAGCAGCGGGATGACCGACAGCAGGAAGGCGACCGCCCCCACATCGAACCCGATCAGCGCTGCGCGTGGCCAACCTGCGGTTCGTATGGCGACGACGAAGGCGATCGCGCTGATCGCGATGAAGGCCAGGAAGCGCGGCGGCGCGATACGGTTGCCAAGGCCAGGGCGGGGTGCGGTCATCGGCGGAGTGTAACCCAACAATCCTCCCCCGCCAGGGGGAGGTGGCGCCGGAGGCGACGGAGGGGGAGGGTGGCGACCAATTAGCGGTTCGTGTCCTCCCCCTCCGTCAGCTACGCTGCCACAGTGCAAGGTCGGATCGTCCCCCGGACGATCCTTCAACATGCCGGGGGCATGTTGAACCTCGCGCTCCCTGGCGGGGAGGATGAAAGGTGAATTGATGGACCCGCTGGTCGATTGGGTCGCCGAGGCGCTGGCGCCGATGGGCGAGGTGACGTCGCGGCGCATGATGGGCGGGCATACGCTCTATCTCGACGGGACGGTCTTCGCGATCGCGGCGCTCGACGATCTCTGGTTCAAGTCCGATGCGACGAGCAATCCGGCGTGGGATGTCGAGGGCTGCGACCCCTTCACCTATGATGCCAAGGGCGAGACGCGGACGATGAACTATCGCCGTGCGCCGTCGGATGTTCACGACGATGCCGATGCGATGCGCCACTGGGCCGGGCTGGCGCTGGAGGCGAGCCGGCGGGCGCCGGTGAAGAAACGGAAGGCGAAGGCATAACCTGTTGATGTCACCTCTGCACGAGGCCGGGGCGACGGTTGGGCATAAGAAAGGGCCGGAACCTTGCGGCCCGGCCCTTGTCGCTAATCAACCTCGCGGGGGGGATCAGGCCGCCTTGGCCTTCTTCGCCGCTTCGATCGCTTCCAGGATCACCTGGCGGGCCTCTTCGGCGCCACCCCAGGTGCCGATGCGCACCCACTTCTGCTTCTCCAGATCCTTGTAGTGGGTGAAGAAGTGTTCGATCTGCTGCATGACGATCTCGGGAAGATCGCCCTTCTCGCCGACATTCGAATAATAAGGGAAGGTGGTGTCGACCGGCACGCAGACCAGCTTCTCGTCGCCGCCGGCCTCGTCTTCCAGGTTCAACACCGCGATCGGCCGCGCGCGGACGACACAACCCGGGATGAACGGCGAGCGTGCAATCACCAATGCATCGAGCGGATCGCCATCGGGCGACAGCGTGTGCGGCACGAAACCGTAATTCGCCGGATAGCGCATTGGCGTGTGCAGGATGCGATCGACGAAGAGCGCGCCCGACTTCTTGTCGAACTCGTACTTCACCGGCTCGCCGCCGACGGGCACCTCGATGATGACATTGAGGCTGTTTGGCGGATCGTCGCCGACGGGGATGAGGTCGATGTTCATGAGCGCAGCCTATTATGCTGCACCGCACCAGTTGCCAAGCATCAACTGAAGTCTTTTCGGCACCGATCGGCGCTTTTTCTTGGGCGTCACGATGCGCTTTCCTCATGGCCACCAAGACTCTAAACGGGCGCGCATGAGCAGGATCGAAACGCCCAAGCCCATTCGCGGCACGCAGAGCATGGTGAAGGAAGAGGTCGAACGGTTCGACCATGTCGTCGATACCTTCAATCGCGTGCGGCGGCTCTATGGCTTCGGCCGGGTCGAGGTGCCGGTGTTCGAATCGACCGCGGTCTTCTCCCGATCGCTCGGCGAGACGACCGACGTCGTGTCGAAGGAAATGTATTCGTTCGAGGATCGCGGTGGCGATTCGCTGACGCTGCGGCCCGAATTCACGGCCGGCATCGCGCGGGCCTATCTGACCGAGGGATGGCAGCAATATGCGCCGCTCAAGGTCGCGACGCACGGCCCGCTGTTCCGCTACGAACGCCCGCAAAAGGGCCGCTTCCGCCAGTTCCACCAGCTCGATGCCGAGATCATCGGCGCGGGCGAGCCGGCGGCGGACGTGGAGCTTTTGTGCTTCGCCGATCAGTTGCTCAAGGAATTGAAGGTCGACGACGGCGTCATGCTCCAGCTCAACACGCTGGGCGACAGCGCGACCCGCGAGGCGTGGCGCCAGGGCCTGATCGCGCATTTCGAGGCGCATCGCGGCGACCTGTCCGAAGAAAGCCAGGATAGGCTGATCAAGAACCCGCTGCGCATCCTCGATTCGAAGGATCCGCGCGATCGCCCGATCGCCGATGCCGCGCCCGAAATCGACGCGCATATGTCGGCGGAGGCGGGCGCCTTCTTCGAAGCGGTGACGAAGGGGCTGGATGCGGCGGGCGTCGCCTATCAGCGCAACGCGCGACTGGTGCGCGGCCTCGATTATTATCGCCACACCGCGTTCGAGTTCGTCACCGATCGGCTGGGCGCGCAAGGCACCGTGCTGGGCGGCGGCCGCTATGACGGGCTGATCGAAACGCTGGGCGGGGCGCATACGCCTGCCGTCGGCTGGGCGGCGGGGATCGAGCGGCTGGCGATGCTGATCGAGAAGCCGGCAAGTCCAACCTTGGACATCATTATGGCCGTCGAGAATGACGCCGTGTTGGATGTGGCACTCAAAGCGTTGAGCGCATATCGGCGCGAGGGATTGTCTGCCGAAATGATCGCCACGGGGTCGCCCCGGAAGCGATACGACAAGGCGACGAAGGTCTTGGCCAAGGTGATCGTCTCGGCGACGATTCAAGATGACAAGCCAGTGCTTAATTGTCGGTCGGCCACACCTTCGGAAGAACTCAATCGTGTCGAAGCGATCAATCGGTCGGTTAGCTTGATCTGATGACCTCCATCACCTCCCACCGCATCGCGCAGATCGAGGCGCGGCGCGACGAATTGCAGGCGGCGATGGCGCGGGGCGATCTGGCCGGGGACCAGTTCGTGCAGCTGTCCAAGGACTATGCCGAGATCGAGCCGGTCGCGGCGGCGGCGGGCGAGGTTCGGCGGCTGCGTGACGAGATCGTCTCGCTTGACGAGATGATCGCCGCCGAGGCCGACGCCGAGCTGAAGTCGATGGCGGTCGAGGAACAGGCCGAGCTTCGCCGCGTGCTGGCCGATGCCGAGCGCAGTCTGGCGCTCTCGCTCCTGCCGCGCGACGCCGCCGATGCCCGCTCGGCGATCCTCGAAATTCGCGCGGGCACTGGCGGCGACGAGGCGGCCCTGTTCGCGGGCGATCTGTTCCGCATGTACCAGCGTTATGCCGACAGCCGGGGCTGGCGGGTCGAGATGATGTCGGCGAGCGCGGCGGACATGGGCGGCTTCAAGGAGGTCGTCGCCTCGGTCACCGGCGCGGGCGTGTTCGCGCGCTTCAAGTTCGAAGCCGGCGTCCACCGGGTCCAGCGCGTCCCCGTCACCGAAAGCGGCGGGCGCATCCACACCTCCGCCGCCACCGTCGCCGTGCTGCCCGAGGCCGAGGAGGTCGACGTGCGGATCGAGGACAAGGATCTGCGGATCGACGTTTATCGGTCGTCGGGGCCGGGCGGCCAGTCGGTCAACACCACCGACTCCGCCGTGCGCATCACCCACTTGCCCACCGGGACGGTCGTGATCCAGCAGGATGAGAAGTCGCAGCACAAGAACAAGGAAAAGGCGATGAAGGTGCTGCGCGCCCGCCTTTACGAAGCTGAGCGCGAGCGGCTGGCGAACGAGCGCGCCGGCGATCGCAAGGCGATGGTCGGATCGGGCGACCGATCCGAACGCATCCGCACCTATAATTTCCCGCAGGGGCGCGTGACCGATCACCGCATCAACCTGACCCTCCATCGGCTCGCCGAAATCCTGGAGGGGCCGGGGCTCGACGAACTGGTCGGCGCGCTGATCGCCGAGGACGAGGCGGCGCGGCTCGCGCAGCTCGACGGATGATGCGGGCGGCGGCGCTCCTGCTGATCGCCATCGCCGCCCCGGTCGTTTCGCAATCCATCACCCCGAAAGGCAGCGATCTGGGCCGTGCGATCGACAAGGAGCTGAAGCCCTGCCCGAAGGCCAGAGGAACGAGCGATATCGTCGTGTGCCGGCGCACCGGCGAGACGGCGGCGCTGCGCTATCGCCTGCCGATCCGGCAGCAGGGATTCGATCCGGGCGGCAATGTCGACAGCATCTCGCGCGAACGGCACCGGCTGCTCGATGTGGGCGGCAGCGGAACGGCCTCCTGCAGCCCGATCGGCGCGGGCGGCTGGACCGGATGCCAGTCGCGCGACTGGAAGGCCGCGCGGGAGCAATATAACAAATGACGTCCCCCACAATTGCTCCGGCGCTCGCGCAGGCCGCCCGCGATCTCGTGGCGATCGGCCCGACGCCGCGCCTCGATGCCGAACTGCTGATGGCGCACGCGCTGGGCCTGTCGCGGGAGGCGATGCTGCTGGGCCGGATGGACGGGCCCGTGCCCGAAGGTTTCGCCGCGCTCGTCGCCCGCCGGCTCGCGCACGAACCCGTCGCCTATATAACAGGCCACCGCGCATTCTGGACGATCGAGCTTGCGGTCGCGCCCGGCGTCCTCATTCCCCGGCCCGACAGCGAGACCTTGATCGAGGCGGCGGTCGCACATTTCGAAGGTGATGGTCCGGCACGCATTCTCGATCTCGGCGTCGGATCGGGGGCATTGCTGCTCGCCGCGCTGGCGGAATGGCCGGCGGCGACGGGGCTGGGGATCGATCGGTCGGAGATCGCCGCCGCACAGGCACGCGCCAATGCCGAAGCGCTGGGGCTGGCCGACCGTGCCGATATCCGGATCGGCGACTGGGCCGACGGAATCGACGAGAGGTTCGACCTCGTCCTGTGCAACCCGCCCTATGTCGAAAGCGTCGCTGTGCTCGCGCGCGAAGTCGCCGATCATGAGCCTGCGTCGGCGCTATATGCCGGCCCGGAGGGGCTCGACGATTATCGCCGGCTCGCGCCCATGCTGTCCCGGCTGATCGCCCCCGGCGGGATGGCGGCGGTCGAGATCGGGGCGGGGCAGGCGGCGGCGGTTCTGGCGCTTTTCGCGGGGGTGGGGCTTGACGGAACGGTGCGCCGCGATCTCGCCGGCCGCGATCGATGTATCGTCCTGAAGCGATGAAAGTCGCATGGCCCTTAACAAATGCACTTGGAAAATGACGGGCGACGGCCTACATCGGCGATATTGATAGCGGATGCGTGGGGCAGGCATCCGACTCGCAGCAGCCGAGCTTTAAGCCGAAAGGCGTCCGTTTACGGGCTTTTCGATCATGGCGGTGCGGGCGCCCTTTGCGGGCTGCCTGTGGGCAGCGTGCATATTGATTGGGTTTCGGGGCGTGTAGCCCCGATGACGTATCCGGGACGGTCCCGGAAATTGGGAGTGGTGAACCGAAACCACCAGTACGAGGACATCGTTACGTTGATGAATAAT
>NZ_VTOU01000002.1:310000-1116751 GCF_008274695.1 Sphingomonas montanisoli
GAATGCCTACAAGCAGTTGGAGGGGTCTTGTGCCCTGACAGCGTACCTCTTGCATAATGGGTCTGTGACTTAATGTATCAAGCAAGCTTAAGCCGTTAGGTGTAGGCGCAGCGAAAGCGAGTCTGAATAGGGCGACGAAGTTTGATGCATTAGACCCGAAACCCGGCGATCTAGGCATGACCAGGATGAAGGTGGGGTAACACCCACTGGAGGTCCGAACCGATTAACGTTGAAAAGTTACCGGATGAGTTGTGTTTAGGGGTGAAAGGCCAATCAAGCCGGGAAATAGCTGGTTCTCCGCGAAAACTATTGAGGTAGTGCCTCGGATGAACACCGTTGGGGGTAGAGCACTGGATGGATGCGGGGGTCGCGAGATCTACCAAATTCAACCAAACTCCGAATACCAACGAGTGATATCCGGGAGACAGACGGCGGGTGCTAAGGTCCGTCGTCGAGAGGGAAACAGCCCTGACCTACAGCTAAGGTCCCCAAGTCGTGTCTAAGTGGGAAAGCATGTGGGAATCCCAAAACAACCAGGAGGTTGGCTTAGAAGCAGCCATCCTTTAAAGAAAGCGTAACAGCTCACTGGTCTAAATAAGGGTTCCTGCGGCGAAGATGTAACGGGGCTCAAGACACGCACCGAAGCTTAGGGTGTGGATTTATCCACGCGGTAGCGGAGCGTTCCGTAAGCCTGCGAAGCGATCTGGTAATGGGTCGTGGAGGTATCGGAAGTGCGAATGCAGACATGAGTAGCGATAAACAGGGTGAGATGCCCTGTCGCCGAAAGACCAAGGGTTCCTGCTCAAGGCTAATCCGAGCAGGGTGAGCCGGCCCCTAAGACGAGCCCGAAGGGGGTAGTCGATGGGAACCACGTTAATATTCGTGGGCCTGGTGGTGTGTGACGGATCTCGTAAGTTGTCAGTCCTTATCGGATTGGTCTGGCTTCGAAGAGGTTCCAGGAAATAGCCCCACCGTATAGACCGTACCCGAAACCGACACAGGTGGTCAGGTAGAGTATACCAAGGCGCTTGAGAGAAGTGTACTGAAGGAACTCGGCAAATTGCCTCCGTACCTTCGGAAGAAGGAGGCCCCACATTAAGGCAACTTTTTGTGGGGGGCACAGGCCAGGGGGTAGCGACTGTTTAGCAAAAACACAGGGCTCTGCTAAGTCGGCTTCAAGACGACGTATAGGGTCTGACGCCTGCCCGGTGCCTGAAGGTTAAGTGGAGGGGTGCAAGCTCCGAAATGAAGCCCAGGTAAACGGCGGCCGTAACTATAACGGTCCTAAGGTAGCGAAATTCCTTGTCGGGTAAGTTCCGACCTGCACGAATGGCGTAACGACTTCCCCACTGTCTCCAGTACATGCTCAGCGAAATTGAATTCTCCGTGAAGATGCGGAGTACCCGCGGTTAGACGGAAAGACCCCGTGCACCTTTACTGCAGCTTCAGAGTGGCATTAGGAAAGAATTGTGTAGCATAGGTGGGAGGCTTTGAAGCATGGACGCCAGTCCGTGTGGAGCCATAGGTGAAATACCACCCTGTTGTTTTCTGATGTCTAACCTCGAACCATGAAACTGGTTCAGGGACCCTCTGTGGCGGGTAGTTTGACTGGGGCGGTCGCCTCCCAAAGAGTAACGGAGGCGCGCGAAGGTTGGCTCAGGCCGGTTGGAAACCGGCTGTTAGAGTGCAATGGCATAAGCCAGCCTGACTGCGAGACTGACAAGTCGAGCAGAGACGAAAGTCGGTCATAGTGATCCGGTGGTCCCTCGTGGAAGGGCCATCGCTCAACGGATAAAAGGTACGCCGGGGATAACAGGCTGATAACCCCCAAGAGCTCATATCGACGGGGTTGTTTGGCACCTCGATGTCGGCTCATCACATCCTGGGGCTGGAGCAGGTCCCAAGGGTTTGGCTGTTCGCCAATTAAAGTGGTACGTGAGCTGGGTTCAGAACGTCGCGAGACAGTTTGGTCCCTATCTGCCGTGGGCGTCGATATTTGAGAGGAGTTGCCCCTAGTACGAGAGGACCGGGGTGAACATACCTCTGGTGGACCTGTCGTGGCGCCAGCCGCGCAGCAGGGTAGCTATGTATGGACGGGATAACCGCTGAAAGCATCTAAGCGGGAAGCCTCCCTCAAGATAAGATATCTTAGGACGGTCGAAGACCACGACCTTGATAGATCGGATGTGGAAGTGCGGTAACGCATGGAGCTAACCGATACTAATTGTCCTATTCACGCTCAACATATTGGGCAAACGTTCAATACGGAGAGCCCCACCATCATCGACAAACCCGATATCCTCGGGACGCGATGTTGGAGATCTCCAGCACGGTAAACCCAGATTTCTAGAATCTTGCACGGCCTCCATAGCTTGGTGGCCATAGCGTCTGTGACCCACCCGATCCCATCCCGAACTCGGCCGTGAAACCAGACCGCGCCGATGGTACTGTTGCTTAAGCACCGGAAGAGTAGGTCGCCGCCAGGCTTTGAAGTCCGTGCAAGACGAACCCAAACACAATGACAAAGACGCCAAACGGGCCCCAAAAGGGCCCGCAAGGCCGAACGGCCGCCCGAGCTTATGCGAGGAAAGCCAAGTCGACGAATGTCGACGCCGGCGCTTGAGGCTAACAGTTCATCGCGGGATGGAGCAGCCCGGTAGCTCGTCAGGCTCATAACCTGAAGGTCGCTGGTTCAAATCCAGCTCCCGCAACCAACTTACAGAAAGCCGCCCCGCAGGGCGGCTTTCTGCGTTTTAGGGCAATGCCGATCGTAGCCTGAAGGGCCATGGGTCGAGCCTGTCGCTACAAACCAACATAGCACAACGCCCCGCAACTCAGGCTTGCGGGCGTTGTGCTGTTCAAGCCTCAGCGATACGGCAGCCGGTCCTTCGCCGCACCGCCCACAACCGTATGCGCGTAGCTCACCGGCCGCGCGCCCACCGCATCGAGCTCGGCAATGTCGTCGGCGCTGAGAACCAGGTCGCTCGCGGCGGCATTGTCACGCACCTGATCGGGCGTGCGCGATCCGAACAGGACGCTCGTGATCGCAGGTCGCTGGAGGACCCAGGCGAGCGCGACCTGCGCAGGGCTTGCGCCCAGCCGCTCGGCGATCGGGCGCAGGACGTCTATCGCATCGAACAGGCGATCGCGGCCGACGCTATCGGGGACATGCCCGCCCATACGCCCTTCACCACCGCCATCGCGGCTATATTTGCCGCTAAGCAGGCCGCCCAGCAGCGGCCCCCAGATCAGCAGGCCGAGGCCAGCGTCGGAAGCCATCGGCATGACCTCCTCGTCGAGTTCGCGGGTCAGCAGCGAATAATGCGATTCCATGATCTCGAACCGATGCAGCGCCTCGCGTGCTGCGATGCCGTGTGCCTTGGCGACGAGCCAGGACGGGAAGTTCGAGCAGCCGGCATACCGGATCTTGCCCGCGCGCACCAAATCGTCGAGCGCGCGCACCGTTTCCTCGATCGGCGTCGCCGGATCGGCGAAGTGGATCATATAGACGTCGATATAGTCGGTATTGAGCCGCTTCAGGCTGGCCTCGACCCCTGCGATGATGTGCCCGCGCGATGCACCGAGATCGTTAGGCGTCTTGCCCATCCGGCCGCCGACCTTGGTCGCCAGCACCATATCGCCGCGGGCAATGCCCAGATCGCGCAACGACTGGCCGACGATCTGTTCGGATTCCCCCGCGCCATACATGTCGGCGGTGTCGATGAAGTTTATCCCGGCCTCATGCGCGGCGCCGACCACCGCATTGGCGGCCGCCTGGTCGAGCGCGCCGAGCGTCTTCCAGTTGGCGCCGCCACCGAAGGTGTTGGTGCCGAGGCAGAGCTCGGAGACGAGCAGGCCCGACCGGCCCAGGCGGCGATAACGCATGGCGATTCTCCCTAGATGATTTGCTTGGAGGTTATTTGTTGCTCCAGGAACCGCCGTCGAGCGTCACCAGATTGCCTGTCATATAGGCGGAATCGTCGCTCGCGAGGAACGCGACGGTACGGCCGATATCCTCTTCCGGCCGGCCGAGACGCCGCAGAGGCAGCTTGGCGGCGACAAGCTCCTGCACGTCGGCAGACATGTCGAGATCCATCGAGGGCGACAGGACGAACGGCACCACGGTGTTGACGCGGATATTGTCCGGACCCCATTCCACCGATGCCGCGCGGCCGATCGCTTCGATCGCGGCCTTGCAACCCGCATAGACGCCATAATTGGCGGGTGCGCGCAGAGCGCCGCTCGCGAAGTTGATGATCGATCCGCCCCCGGCCGCCTGCATGTGCGGGTGGCAGAGACGCATCAGCGCGAGCGTCGCCACGGGGCCGGACGTCCACAATTCCTGTACGGCATCGTCCTCGATATCGAGCAGGCGCGCCGATCGCATTTCCGGAGCCTGCGCGGCGTTGACCAGCGCGTCGATCCGGCCGAACGCCTCGACGGCCTTGTCGACGATAGCGCGCAGCGCGGTGCGGTCGCTGATGTCGGCTGAGAAAGCTACGGCCTTCGCACCGCGTGCGTCGACCTCCCTTGCTATCGCTTCGAGCTTGGACAGGGTTCGACCGACCAGCAGGATCGACGCACCTTCGCTCGCCATCGCCAGCGCGCAGCCCGCACCCGCACCTTGTCCTGCGCCGGTCACGATCGCGACCTTGCCTGTCAGCCTGCCCATCACCCTCTCCTCTGTTTCTGCGATTGAACTAGCTCTATTGTCGGCGCTGGTGCAAGCGAGCGGCTTGACGTGCGTTCCGGCAGCGTCGAAACGCGAGAATAATCGTCGCATATGCGAACTTACGGGATGGAGGACAGGATGGCCGATACGATGAAGCAGGTGCTGCTGAAGGCGCGCCCGCAGGGTTTTCCGAAAGCCAGCGACTTCGCGGTCGATACCGCGCCGATTCCCACGCCCGGCCCCGATCAGATGCTGTTGCGCACGATCTGGCTGTCGGTCGATCCGTTCATGCGCCTCGGCCTCGATGAAAAGCCGCTGGGCGGAAATAACGGCGTGCCGCTCGATTCGGTGATGATCGGCGATGCCGTGTCGGAAGTCGTCGAATCGAACCTCGAAGGCTTTGCGCCCGGCGATTTCGTGATCTGCCGCAGCGGATGGCGTGAATATGCCGTGGTCGGTGCCGGCACGCAGAACCTGCGCAAGATCGAGCCGGCGAAGAATGCGCCGCTGTCGGGTGCGATCGGTGCGCTCGGTATGCCGGGGCAGACCAGCTACGCCGGCATGGTCACGGTCGGCCGGGTCAAGGAAGGCGAGACGGTCGTGATTTCGGCCGCCGCCGGTGCCGTCGGCATCATTGCCGGACAGATCGGCAAGCTGAAGGGCGCACGTGTCGTCGGCATTGCCGGTGGCGCGGATAAGTGCGCGGCGGTGGTCGCGGCGGGCTTCGATGCCTGCGTCGACTACAAGGCGGCCGATTTCGAGGAGAAGTTGAAGGCGGCCGTGCCCGACGGCATCGATCTCTATTTCGACAATGTCGGCGGTGACGTGACCCACACCGTCCTGCCTCTCGTCAAATATGGCGCGCGCTGGGCGTCGTGCGGCTTCATCTCCAACTATGACGTGCCCGATTACGGTCCCGGCCCCGATCGCATGCCGTGGCTGCTGCGCATGATCATGCTCAAGGGGCTGGAGATTCGTGGCTTCAACGGTGCGATCGTCGGCGGGAAGCCCGCGCTCGATCAGATGCGCGCGTGGGTCGAGGATGGCAGCATCAAGATCAAGCAGACGGTGTTCGACGGGCTCGACAAGGCGCCGGTCGCATTCGAGAGCCTGTTCAAGTCGAACGCCAATGTCGGCAAGGTCGTGATCAAGGTCGCCAAGGACGCCTGATCCATTTTTCCTCCCCGAGCGCCGCTCGGGGAGGAGTATCCATCATTCTTCCGGATCGATCTCGATCGCGAGGATGTGCGCCGAATTGGCGAGATCGAAATAGGGCACGTCGGGCGGCGGCAGTTGCGCCAGCGTGGCCGCCAGATCGTCTGTCTCAATATCATAAGCAGCCACATAGGGGTTGTTGAGCCCCTTCTGCTGCACGACCTTGAAGCGTCGTGCCGACTTCACGGCTTCGCACGCAAGCAGATCGGGCACATGCGTGCCGTTATACCATTCGTTATAGGCAGCGTCCTCGCCGGGACTGGTCGGCCCGTTCATGGCCAGCAGGATGTAACGCGCCATTGTCCTCTCCCTCGATCGATGTCGCGCCGGGATAGGGCAGGCCGGGTTCGCGATACAAGATGGGACGTCGGTATCGCGAATGGGTCAACCTATCTGGCGGATCGGCATAACCGATCGGCTTATCGGTCGATTGACTTGACGCGCTCGGGTCGTTTACCGCATCGAACATAAGCCGACAGAAAGTTCGGCATTTCGAACTTTTAGGTGGGGACCGACCAGCATGCAATCTCCCACGATCACGCTCGCGGAGCAGACATCGCAATATATCGACGGCGCGTTTGTCGCCGGCAAAGGCGCGACCTTCACCGTTGAAAATCCGGCCGATCAGGCGGTCATCGCGACGATCGCGGAGGTGTCCGTCGACCAGGTGGGCGAGGCCATCGACGCCGCCCGCCGCGCGTACGACAGCGGGCCGTGGGGCAAGATGACGCGGGAGGAGCGCGTCACGATCCTGCGTCGCTATGCCGATGCCCTTGCCAAATATGCGGGCGACATCACCGACGTCGTGGTCGCGGAGGCGGGATGCCTGCGCAACTCGCCGATCATGTTCGCGCAGGTGCCGTCGCCGCTGCAGCACGCGCACGACATTCTCGATCTGATGCTGGCGCTTCCCGAGATGGAGGAAAATCCGCTGCCGCTGCGCGAGCGCGCCAACGCTTATGGCATGGTGTCGCAGAGCATGCGGCGGTACACGCCGATCGGCGTCGTCGCGGCGATCGCGGCTTATAATTATCCGTTCATGACCGCGCTGTGGAAGGTGATGCCCGCGCTCGCGACCGGCAACACCGTCATCCTGCGCCCCAGCCCGTTGACCCCGATCTCGGCGCTGTTCTTCGCCAAGGCGGCGGAGGATGCGGGCCTGCCGGCGGGCGTCGTCAACGTCGTCCTCGAACATGGCCTCGAAGGTGCGCGGTTAATGACCACGCACAAGTCGGTCGACATGGTCGTGTTCACCGGATCGACGGCAGTCGGCAAGCAGGTGATGATCCAGGCGGCGGACACGATGAAGCGGCTCCAGCTCGAACTGGGTGGCAAGTCGGTGCAACTGTATTTGCCCGATTCGATCGACCAGGCGGGCAATGCGGCGGCGACGGTGTGTTTCGCGCATTCGGGGCAGGGCTGTGCGCTCGGCACCCGCATCCTGGTGCCCGAGGCGGACAAGCCCGCCGTGCTTGAGGCGATGAAGAAATCGCTCGCCAATGTCGTGCTGGGCGACACCCTCGATCCCAAGACGACGATGGGACCGGTCATCAGCGCCGCGCAGGTCGCGCGCTGCGAGCATTTCGTCAAGCTCGCGACCGATGCCGGCGCGAAGGTCGTTGCGGGTGGCAAGCGGCCTGCGGGTATCGACAAGGGCTACTTCTTTGAGCCGACCGTCCTCGACGTCGCCGATAACAGCAATCCGGCGGCGCAGGAGGAGATCTTCGGTCCCGTCGTGTGCGTAATAGGCTATCGTGACCTCGATCATGCGGTCGAGATCGCCAATGACTCGGATTATGGCCTGTCGGGTTTCATCTACGGCAAGGACCGCGCCAAGGCGGTCGAGGTGGCGACCCGGATCAAGTCGGGGACTGTCAACGTCAACGGCGGCATGCTCAGTGCCTTCGCCTCGTCGGGTGGACAGCGGCTGAGCGGTATCGGCCGCGAGCGCGGCATCGAAGGTCTGCGCCTGTATCAGCAGGTTTGCGGCCTCAACATCATCGCCTGATCATCCGGGGGTAATATTGTGATCAACGAAGTCTTCGCCGGCGTCCGCATCGTCGAACTCGCCCAATATGTGTTCGTGCCCGGCGCCAGCGTGCTGATGGCCGATCATGGTGCCGAGGTGATCCATGTCGAGCCGACGGGCACGGGCGACCCCTATCGCACGCTCAACATCGGCGACGGGCGCGAGGTCGGCTCGGTCAACCTGGCGATGGAGCAGAATAATCGCGGCAAGAAGTCGATCGCGCTCGATCTCAAGAAGCCCGAGGGGCGCGAGGCGATGCTCAAGCTGATCGAGACCGCCGACGTCTTCCTCACCAGCCTGCGCCCCAAGGCGATCCGCGGCCTCGGCCTCGACATCGAAGATCTGCGCAAGGTGAACCCCAAGCTGATCTACGCGCGCGGTAACGGCTTCGGCTTCAAGGGCGCCGATGCCGATCGCCCGGGCTTCGACGCCTCGGCCTTCTGGGCGCGCGGCGGGCTCGCCTTCGCCTTCACGCCCCCCGGCCAGCCGCTGACCCCGCCACGCGCGGCGTTCGGCGACCATTCGGGTTCGGTCGCGCTCGCCTTCGGTATCGCCAGCGCGCTCTACAAGCGCGCGATGACGGGCGAGCCGAGCGTGGTCGATACCTCGCTCCTGTCGACCGCGACGTGGATGCTGTCGGCGGACATCACCTATTCGCAGTCGCCCGATTATGTCGCGCACAACCCGAACGTCCATCGCTTCCCGCTGATGTACGCCTATCCCACCAATGATGGGCGCATGATCCAGTTGATGCTGCTCGATCCGCAGCCGAAGTGGCCGGGCCTGTGCAAGATGATCGGGCTCGAGCATCTGATCGACGATCCGCGCTTCGCCGACAACAAGTCGCGCATGGCCAATGGCTCTGCGCTGGTCGAACTGATCGGGGCCGAGATCATCAAGCATGGCTGGCTCGATCATTGGAAGCCAATCTTCGAGGCGTGGGATGCGCCCTGGGAATTGATCCAGACGATCGAGGACGTCCGCGTCGATCCGCAGGTCCACGCCAATGGCATGATGTTCAACATGACCGCGCCCGACGGCAGCGAAGTCAGCGTCATTGCCGGTCCCGCTTCGTTTGATGGCCAGGCCGGGCCGCGCTTTCCCAAGGGGTCGCCCGGCATGGGCGAGCATACCGAGGAACTGCTGCGATCGGCCGGCTATGACGATACCGCGATCGCCGCGCTCAAGGCGTCCGGTGTAGCGCAGTAGGATGCTGGGCGGCCCGCGCATCAGGCATGTCGACGACGTCGAGGAGCATGAGGTCGTCCGCATAGAATATGAGGACGGCCGGTCGGCCTCGGTCTTCGAACGCTTCATGGAGATGAGTCCGCGCTTCATGAGTTTCTGGAACCGCTGGGAACCCGGCATGATCCAGCGCAGGCACGGCCACCACGGCGACCATGTCGTCTTCATCCTGAAGGGTGAGATGACGGTCGGCGATACGCTCTGCACGGCGGGCAGCCATATCTACCTGATGCACGGCGACACGTTCGGGCCGTGGATCGCGGGGCCGGACGGATGCGAGACGCTGGGCGTCATCGCGGGCGAGGGATCGTCCTTCTGCGGTGAACAGGACATGGCCGATCATGCCGCATTGCTCGCGTCGAGGGGCGCGACGCAGGGTGCTGTGCCGGCGATCAGGAACCCGCCGCCGTGGAAGCCGCGCGGCATCGTCTTGCCCGGCCCGACCAAGGACGCCTGATGAGCGACATGCAGCGGGTCGCCCCGCCTCTTACCACCCGCACCGCGGACTTCTGGCGATCGGGCGCGGATGGGGTTTTGCGGATCGCGCATTGCCGAGCGTGCGGCCTCTACATGCACCCGCCGCAGCCGTTGTGCCGACGTTGTCATTCGTTCGACGTCGGCTTCGATCCGGTTTCCGGCCGCGGCATGGTCTATAGTTTCACGATCAACCGCTATCAGTGGAAGCCGGGCATGCCGCCGCCCTATGTGATCGCCGATGTCGAACTCGCGGAGCAGGCGGGCCTGTTCGTGCAGACCAACATCGTCGGAGTCGCGGTCGAGGATGTCGCGATCGGCATGGCGGTGAAGGTGGAATTCGAACAGGCTGGAGACGCCTTCATTCCGGTGTTCCGCCCGTGATCGAAGGCAAGGCATTGATCAGCGGCGTCGGCATATCCGATTGCGGGCGGCGGCTCGGCCGCGATCCGTGGAGCCTGACCGCGCAGGCCGCGCTCGCGGCGATCGCCGATGCGGGGCTGACCCCGGCCGACATCGATGGGGTCTCGACCTATCCCGGCGCGCTCGCGTCGACGCCCGGCATGTCGGGCGCGGGGGCGGACGACATGCGCTCGCTGCTCGGCCTCAACCTGCGCTGGTATAACGGTGCGTCGGAACTGCCGGGGCAGCTGGGCGCGATCGTCACCGCGATGGCGGCAATCGGTGCGGGCCTCGCCAATCACGTCCTGTGCTTCCGCACCGTCTGGGAATCGTCCGCGCAGACGCAGATCGGCAGCCGCTCCGAAACGATGCGCAGCGGCGTACAGCGCGAGCGCAGTCAGTGGATCGATCCGATCGGCGCCAGCCATTCGACCTATGGCGGCCTGACGATGCAGCGTTACATGTATGAAAGCGGCACGACCCGCGAACAGATCGGCCAGATCGCGGTCGTCGCACGTACCAATGCCGCGCTCAATCCGGCGGCGGTCTATCGCGATCCGATGAGCCTCGACGACTATCTCGCGTCGCGGATGATCTCCGATCCCCTGTGCCTCTACGATTGCGATGTGCCGATGGACGGATCGGTCGCCTTCATCGTCTCGCGCGCCGATCTCGTGAACGACGCGAAGCGCGCTATCAGTATCGCCGCGATCGGATCGGCCCCCGGCTTCGACCAGTCGGCGGCGATGATGTGGTCGCGCACCGATCTGAAGCCCGCCGACGTCGACATGGCGCAGCTTTATGACGGCTTCTCGGTCCTCACCCTGCGCTGGATGGAGGCGCTGGGCCTGTGTCCGCGCAACGAAGGCGGCCGCTTCATCGAGGGCGGCCATCGCATCGCGCGCGACGGCGAACTGCCGCTCAACACCAATGGCGGGCAATTGTCGGGTGGCCGCATGCACGGCTTCGGCGCCTTGCATGAAGCCTGCGTCCAGATGCGCGGCGACGCGGGCGAGCGACAGGTGCCGAAGCGTCCGCAGGTTACCGCGGTCAGCAGCGGCGCGGAAGCCTTCACCTCCTGCCTGCTGCTCACCCTCTAATCGTCATTGCGAGGAGCCGCTTGCGGCAACGAAGCAATCCACTCCGAACTGCGGACTGGATTGCTTCGCTATGCTCGCAATGACGAATAAGTTTATGCCGTGTGCGGGCCGCTGATGCTCTTGAAGATGTGGACGGTGCGCGCGATCGAGGCAGTGCCCGAACGCGGCCCCCAGGCGACGCCTGACGGGCTCTTGCCCTCGGCGCGATCGAAGAATTCCTGCAGCGTCGGCTTCAGTTCGGCATCGTCGACCTGGATGCCGCCGAGGATCAGCTGGTCGCCCGGGCAATAGCGCACCGGCGGCACCTGCACCTCGCACAGCCGCCCGCGCCGCATGCCGACATAGCCCGGCGATTCCGACACTTCGACGCTGTGAACGTCGTCATACCATTGATGATATTCGGCCTCGCGCCCCGGGGTGAAGTTGGCGAGCAGGAACATCAGGTGGCTCAGCGGCCCCGGCGTATAGTTCGCGCTGTACTTCCACGGATGATACATGCGGTAGCTGTAGGTCCGCTCGGCATCGTCCGCCGCGGTGATCCCCGCCTCGCGCACATCGGCCAGCAGGGGCGCGATCGCGGGCAGGTCGATCGACGGATCGGCAAGCGTGAAATTGTAGAGCGTCGCGTGGGTCCAGGGCTGGATGATCGGCATCAACTGGTGCGGCGAGCAAGTGAAGCGCTGGACGTCCTTGAACCCGCGCAGTTTATTCACGGCCGGGACATGCAATTCTTCGAAATGTCGATCGGCATCGGCCTCGCGGCCCTTGGTGATGTTGGTCAGATGTAGGGTGACATAATCCTGCACGTCGGCCTCTCCCGCCTGTTTGCGCGCTAGCTAGCCCAGCGAACTGCCCCCCGCCTAGCGTCGGCAGGGGGCAGAACGGTATCGCGGAAAATCAGACGCCCAGCAGATCCCAGCCGCCGCCGTCGACGACCGCCGTGCCCAGGCGCGTGCAGAAACGCTCGATGATCGGCGGATCGACCCGCAGGGTGATCGCCCACATGAAGAAGCCATAGGCAACCGACTGGCGATAGAGCGCCCATGCCTCGTCCCACGCCGGCGGGTTGCCGCCATATTGCTTCACGCGATCGAGGTAGAAGCGCAGCAGGTCTTGCTCGTTCGCGCGCCGATCCTCGACGTCGAGCGCGGCGCCGACATGATAAGCGAGGTCGAGCGACCAGTTCGCGCGCTGCAGAACCTGCCAGTCGATCAGCCCGATCTTGTCGCCATGCTGGAAGACGTTGCCCGCATGCGCATCGCCGTGGACGAGGCAGCGTTCGTGCTTCTCGTCGCGTTCGGCGAGCGCCTTCATCGATGCGAGCACGCGCCCGCCATCGCGAAAAGCGTCGGGCAAGGCATCGCCGCGTGGCCCTTTCAGCAGGTCGGTCAGCTTGGCGGGTTCGAGCCACGGCAGGCTGGCAAGTTGCGCCATACGCGGCTTCGCCCAGGGGAAGGGGTTCAGCTTCGCGTCGCCCCAGCTGGCGCCGTGCAGCCGCGCGATCTGATCGACGCTGCCCGCCGCCTGATCGGCGGTATAGGCCGACATCGCGGTGAGGAATTTCCCGCCGATCGGGATCATGTCCTCCATGATGATGATGCCCGCCAGCGTCTCTTCATCGAGCCCCGCATAGAGGCAGCGGGGCACGTTCAGGTCCATCACCGGCGCGCAATCGCGGAAGAAGCCGATCTCGTTCACCTGCGTGCCCTGCTTCAGATATTCGCCGAGCAGTTCGGGCTTGAACACGCCCTTCAGGCAATATTGGTCCGGCAGACCGTCTGGCCGGTTCGCGCCATAGGTGACCTTGAAGCGGACTTTGGTGGCCGAGGGGCCAAGCTCCTCCAGCACCTCGACAGCGGTGATATCGACCGGGCCATTGGCCTGTGACAGCGCCCAGCTTAGCCAGGCGGGCGAAAGCGCTTCGTCGAGCTTGAGCGGCGCTGGGTTCGGCATCCTCTATTTCCCTTATCTGTCTTTATCAGGCGATTTCTTCGATCACGTCGCCGGGCGCCTCGATCCCCAGGGATCGGGCAAGCTGGATCGTGATGATATTATTGTTGGCGTTGTTGCCGGGATCGGATGACTTTTCCATGATCAGCTTGCGCGCCATGATGAGCGCGAGCTTGTAACCGGCGAGCACCTCGTACCATTGGACCTCGGCCGTATCGATGCCGGTGCGGCCGCGGAAATAGGCGAGCGTCTCGTCGCGCGTGCCCAGCCCTTCGAGCCTCGTGAGGCCGAGATTGACGCTGTGGAAGGCGTCGAAGAACAGCCACCAACCCAGATCGAGCAACGCACCGCCCAGCGAGAGCTGCTCCCAATCCATCACGCCCGAAATCTGGAAGTCCGGCCCGATCATCATATTACCGATCCGCGCATCGCCCCACGAGAGGCCGGCAGGCGGATTCTTCGGCTTGTTGGCGATCAGCCACTGCTCGGTTTGCGCGATGATCGGCACATGATCGGCCTTCGACCAGCGACATTCGTCGAGCGTCATCCTGAAATGCGCGTCGAAATCGCCGTCGTCGGGATTGTCCGCGAGGAAGGCGACCTCGTCGAGCGGGGTCAGCGCGATTTCGCACAATTGCTCCATCGCCGATTCCCACGCGGTCCGGCGCTGTGCGATGGTGGCGTCGAACAATTTGCCCGCGCTGTTATAGGGCGGGAAGGTGACGGGCACGAAGCCGTCGAGCTTGCCCATCAGGAAGTAGGGCGCGCCAAACGGCTCGGTGCCGCCATCGAAGTGGAGCGGTGTCGCGACGCGGACTTTCCCGATTTCGGTCAGCACCTGCATCAGCCGATACTGGTCGGCGATGCGCGGATCCTTGAACAGTTGATAGCCGTTCGGCGCGATGCGCAGCACCATGCCGCGTTGCTGCGCGACGCCGTCGACCGTCCAGCGCGCGTCGAACAGGATCGTCTCGTTCGAATTGCCCGCGCCGACGGGCAGCTTGAGATTCTCGACCTCGACAGGCGCACCGCCGGCCACGTGCCGGCTGACGAGATCACGCAGTTGCGCGGCCGTTTCCGTCATGTCCCGGCCGATCGTTTCGGCGACGTTCGATTGCTTGAAGCTCGGATTGGTAGGACGATATTCCTCGGTCGCCGACATGGGTGGCCGTTTCCTTCAGAGTGCAGAAAAGCGGCCGCCCCACAAACGGGCCGGCCGCCTTTCGGTGGGCGTATCGGACGGTGCTTATTCGCCGATACGGAAGAACTTCTGCGCATTGCCGCAGATGATGGCGTGCTTGTCGGCCTCGGGGATGCCGGCCATGTCGCGCGCGATCACCGCCGCCGAATCCGGGAAGGTCGTTTCCGAATGCGGATAGTCGGACGACCACATGATGTTCTTGGCGCCCGGGAAGTGCCGCGTCTCGACCGCGATGCGATCGTTGATGAACGACGTATAGACGTTCTGGTCCATGTAGAAGCTCGGCGGCTCCTTGAGCGGGCTCTCGGTCCAGTAACGCTGCTTTTCCCAGGTGCGGTCCATGTAGTGCGCCGCAAACGCCATCCAGCCCGATCCGCTCTCGATCGTACCGAACTTGAGCTTGGGGAAACGCTGGAAGATGCCGCTGAAGATCAGGATCGCGACCGGCTCGGCCATCGCGAATTTGCTCATCATCATGTCGGCGAGGATTTTGTCCTTCTCCGCGAAACGCACGATGCGCCCGCCCAGATGGACCGTCAGCGCGATGTCGTAATCGCATGCGGCCGCCCAGAATTTGTCGAACGACGGATCGTCATAGCGCAACTCGCCGAACGGATCGCCGGTCAGCGCGGCGGCCTGCGCCCCCATGCTCTGTGACGCGCCGGTGGCCGACGGTGCGGCGGTGTCTTTGGTGCTCTGCGGAAAGCCGGGGATGTTGACCGTGGTGAAGCCCAGATCGACGGCTTCCTTCAGCATCGCCAGACCTTCCTCGGCCGATCGCATCGGCAGATAGGCGGCACCGCACAGGCGGCGGCGATCATAAGCGCAGAAGTCGGCCAGGAAGCGGTTATACGCGCGGAAGCTCTCGATATAGAGTTCCATGTTGAGCGTGCCGAGCGGACCGCCGCCGTAGAGGACCGCGGCGTCCATACCGTCGAGATCCATGTCGGCCAGGCGCGCTGCCGGTTCCCAGCCGCCCGATCGCACGTCGGACAGGCGGCCTTCGAGCTTGAAGTCCTTGCCTTTGCGGCCGGCCTGCTGGCCCATCAGGTTGAGCTTCTTGCGGCTGCCTTCGAAGATCACATAATCGGCGTCGTCAGCATGCTCGATCCTGGGGGCAAGCTCGCGCAGATGCTTCGGCAGATATTCCTGCCAGAAGCTGGGATGCGGATTCACATGCGCGTCGGCATCGACGATCTTGTAGGTGAAGGGCTTGTCCTTCGCCCCCCGATCCAGCGCCTCGACGTCGGCTCCCGTAGATGCACTCATCACGACTCTCCCAAGTCAAACATTCACTATTTCGAACGATGTGTCATGTTTTCATACATGATCGCATTTGGTCAAGCGCGAGGCTTGCATGATCGAGTTGCGGTTCGAAAGCTTGGACGTTTGGTCAGCCGGCGACCGGCGCGAACATCGGCAGCCAGACATCGTCGTCCTGTTCGAACTGCACCTCGACCGGCATGCCGATATACACCTTCTCGGGATCGACATCGACGATGTTGGTGGTGACGCGCAGGCCAGGTTGTTCGGGCAGTGCGACGACCGCGATCGTATAGGGCACCTTCATGCCCTTGCCCCACGCTTTCACGTTGATCGTGAAGGTTTCGACCTCGGCCTTGCCCGACACCGGTTCGGGCTTCAGCGCTTCGCTCAGGCAGTTGGTGCAGCGGGGCTGGGGAACGTGGACCCAGTGAAGGCAATCCTGGCAACGGAGCAGGAGCAGGTGGCCATCCTTGCCGCCTTGCCAGAAATGGCGGTTGTCGTCGGTCAGGATCGGCAGGGTGCGCTGATAGGTATCGGACATCGGGCCTCTCCTTATCGCCGGGTGAGCAGCATGCAGCCGCCCTGCGGTCCGCCGCCGGCGGACGTGACCGCAACTTCGGGATCGCCCGGGACCTGGCGGTTGCCGCCCTCGCGCCGCAGCTGGATCACCGCCTCGCGCACGAAGCCGAAGCCGTGGGTGCGTCCCGCCGACAATTGCCCGCCATGCGTGTTGAGCGGCAGTTCGCCATCGCGTGCAATCCTCTGCCCGCCCTCGACGAAGGCACCGCCCTCGCCGATCCCGCAGAAGCCCAGCGCCTCGAGCCAGGTGAGCGTCAGGAAGCTGAACCCGTCATAGAGTTCGGCAACGTCGACGTCCTTGGGCTTGAGATCGGTGCGGCTCCACAATTGCTTGGCCGCGTCATGCGCGCCCATGTGCGGCATGTCGGTCTGATCCCAGCTTGCCGCGCTCCACAGCGCGCCCGCCATCGCCTCGATGTTGATCGGCACCGATTTCAGGTCGCGCGCGGCCTCGGCGCTCGACAGGATGAAGGCGGTCGATGCGTCGGTCGGCACGTCGCAGTCGAGCAGGCACATCGGTGTCGAGATCATCTTGGCGTTCAGATAGTCGTCGATCGTGAACGGATCGCGGAACACCGCCTCCGGGTTGATCGCCGCATTGGCGCGCGCATTGACCGAAATCGCACCCAATTGCCGGCGCGTGGTGCCGTAAAGGTGGAAGTGCCGCTGCATCGACATCGCGACGTGGTTGATCGTGGTCAGCGCGTCGAAGGGCAGGAGGTATTCGAAGCGGTCGCCCATGCGCTGGCGCTGCACGGTCGCACCGGCCGCCTGCTGCCAGTACATCGATCCGCTGCCTTCCTTGAGCGTGCGGAAGACGATGACATGGCGGGCATAGCCGGCCTTGATGGCCGCGACCGCGTTCAGGAACGCCGCCTGCTGTGCGCCACCCTCGCCGCCGGCATTATACCAGTCGAGCTTGAGCTTCAGGGCTTCGATCAGCTCGTGCGTGCCGACGGGGGAAAAGTGGGCGAGATTGCCGTTCATCTTGCCGGGATAGGTCGAAAGCCCGTCGATATCCTTGCGGTCCAGACCCGCGTCGGCGAGCGCCGCCAGCACGGCGTCGACCGTCATCGCGATGCCGCTGCGATCGACTTTGCGACCGACTGCCGATTGCCCGATACCCGAAATGACGACATCGACCATGCGCTGTTCCGTCTCCTGTTTCGCGCGGAAGACTTAGACCGATTTTTCGAAATGGCAAATCAGATGACTCTATCCCGAAACATCCGGCGGTTCGGAATATCGAAAGAACGGCCGTCATTTGCGTGCCGATCGGCTTGCCCGTCGCATAGGCGTAACTTATAGCGGTCGCGTTTCGAAATAGCGAAAGATCGTGATGTCTCGGCTTTCTCCTGCGGTGGCGCGCACCGTCGCCGTTCTCAATTTCTTTGCCGACCATCCGGGCCAGGCGTTCACGCTCACCGATATCGTCTCATCGCTCAAGATCAGCCGCGCGACCTGCCATGCCCTGCTCGCCGCGCTGGTGGAGGCGGGCTATCTCTATCGCAGCAACTCGAAGACCTATCTCCTTGGCTCCGCGCTGGCGCGTCTGGCCGAGGCGGCACGCGGGAGCCTGTCGCCGCTGCAGGTCGCCGCGCCGGAGATGCGCGCGTTGGCCGACGAGTTCGACGTGATCGTCGCCGCGATCTTCCTGGAAAAGGACGAGGCGGTGGTGCGTGAGCGCGCCTCGTCGGTCTCGCATCTCGGCTGGTCGATCTTCCCCGGCACGCGCATCCCGCTGCGCCCGCCGTTCGGCAGCGTGTTCGTCGCCTGGTCGAACGACAGCGAGGTCGACGCCTGGGTCGATCGCGCGCTTCCGCCGCCCAGCGACGATGAGCGCCGAAAGATGCGCGAGAGCATCGAGTTCGTCCGCCGCTGGGGCTATCAGATTGCGCTGCGCAAGGTGCATGTGATGAACGAAGGCCACGCCCAGTCGCTCGTCTATCGCACCGACCAGACCGATTATCTGGTGAGCGAGCTCGACGCGCAGCGCGAATATAATCTGGGTTCGGTCTCCGCGCCGGTCTTCGATCAGCGCGGCAAGGTCGCCTTCGTCATCGGCGTGATGGGCTTCATCCGCCCGATGAAGGGCAGCGAGGTCCAGCAGGTTGGCCGCCGCGTCCGCGAAGTGTGCGACCGCGTGACCAACTTCATCGGCGGACGTATTCCCTGACATTCAAATCCGCCCCCGCCAGGGGGAGGATTATTTAGGCTGGCCAGCTGTCTACTATCGTATCGGTGGGTGCGATCGTCGCGAGCATCGATAGCGTGTTGGTCATCACCGCCTCGGCATATTCGCGGGGGAAGCCCGCGACCGCATCGGCCGGCAGGATCACCTGATAGGCGCGATTGACCGCGTCCATCGTCGTGTTGAGGATCGCGAAGCTCACCGACACGCCGACGAGTATGATCGTCGTCACGCCCGCATTGCGTAGCAGCGAGTCGAGCGGCGACCCTGTCATCGGGCTGATGCCATGATAGCGCGGCAGCACGATGTCGCTGGGGTCATGGAGCTCGGGCAACGGCGCGTCGCCCTCGGTCGCGTTCCCGCCACGCACCTTGGCGGCGGTCGCGAACAGCTTGGCGTTGACGTTCCGTCCGAAGCGGCCGGCCAGGTTCTCCGCCGTGCAGTGGATCACGGGCGCACCCCGCGCCCGCGCCGCCCCGACCAGCTTCGCCGCATTGCTGACAAGGCCGATGCGCTCGGCCTCTTCGCTCAGCGCAGGCCACGGCGCCGCGGCGCCCATCACGCCGCTCTGCACCTCGACGAGCACCACGGCCACGCGGCCGGGGGCGAGCAGGGCGGGAAGGCGCGAACTCATCTCAGCAGGCCAGCGGCTGGAGCGGAACGCGATCGGCCGCAAGCGCGCGCATCGCCTGATAGGCGGTGTGCACCGCGTCGCCGATCCGCCCGACCTTGCGGCTGTCGCCCACCAGATAGCAGCGTATGCCGGCCGCCACGAGATCGTCGGCGACCTTGTTCAACGGATCGCGGCCCTGCGCCATCAGCAGGCGTGCGGCCTGGATCATACGGGTATCGCCATCCTTGCCGCGCACCGTCACCTCGCCATCGGCGATACGGGTGATCTCGCTTTCGGCGACCACTTCGATCGCCGGATTGGCGTTGATCCGCGCGACGAGACCGAGTCGATAGACGATCTCCGCCGATCGGGCGAGCTGATGCGCGGACGATCGCGTGACCAGCACGACGCGCGCGCCATGCTCGGCCATATATTCGGCGGCTTCGCAGCCGGTCTCGCCGCCGCCATAGACGATCGCGGTGCCGCCTGCGGGCACGCCGGGAAGCGCGTGACCCATCAGCAGTTCATAGGCGTCGAGCACCATAGGATCCTCGATCCCGTCGATCGCCATCGGCCGTGTGGTGGTGCCCGCCGCGACGAAGACCAGGTCGGGCGACTGTGCAGCGATCTCTTGCGCCGTCACGCGATGATCGTTGCGAACCGCGACCCGGCTCTTGCCGAGGCGACGGACCAGATAGTCGCGATACCAGAACAGCTTGTCCTTGCCCGGCGGCGTCGCCGACGCGATCAGCCCGCCGCCCAGTTCGGGGCTCGCTTCGTACAGCACCGTTTCGAATCCCGCCTGATCGAGCATCAGCGAAGCCGCCATGCCACCCGGCCCGGCGCCGATGACGATCGCCTTGCGGCCGAGGCCCAGATCGGCGGCAAAATCGGCGTCGAGTTCGCTGCCCGTGCGCGGATTTTCGGCGCAGACGATGCGGTGGAGATTGTCGGGCGCGATGCACCAGTTGCAGCTGGTGCAGGGCCGGATCGTGTCACGCAGCCCGGCCTCAGCCTTTTTCGGCCACGCCGGATCGGTCAGCGACGGGCGGCCCAGCGCCACGAGATCGCAGTCGCCCTCGATCAACGCCGCTTCGCCGGTCTCCGGCCAGCGGATCTGGCCGACGCCGATCATTGGCACGTTGGAGGCTTCGCGCAGCTTCTTGGCGTAAGGCAGGCGCCAGCCTTCGGGGGCCGACATCGGCTCCATCACCTTGTCGAACGCCTCGGGGCCGCGCCCGGTCGACGCGTGCAGCATGTCCGCGCCGGCAGCGACCAGATGCGGCACGATCAGCGCATTGTCGTCGACCGACAGGCCGCCCTCGATGAATTCGTCGGCCGAGATGCGGAAACAGAGCGGCTTGTCGCCGATCGCCGCTTTCACGGATCGGATGACGGCGGTGGGGAAGGCAAGGCGTCGTTCGGAATCGCCGCCCCATTTGTCGTCGCGCTGGTTGCTGAACGGCGAAAGGAATTGCGACAGCAGATAGCCGTGCGCGCCGTGCAGCTCGATCCCGTCATAACCCGCTTCGGACGCCAGCGCCGCCGAACGGCCGAAGGCGTCGACGAGATGCTGGATCTCCGCATCGGTCATCTGCGCGACGACGATCTTGTTGGGGTCCTTGCGCGAACGAACCTCCATCGGCCCGCGCACGATGCCGTCGGCCAGATAGCTGCCCTTGGCGAAGCGCCCGCCATGCTGGAGCTGCAGGAACGCCTTGGCGCCCGCCGCGTGGATCGTTTCCACCAGCCGACAATGGCCGTCGAGGTTGCGGCGGCTGTCGAGCGAGAGCTGATGCTCCTCGGTGCGGCCGGTCTTGGGATCGACGCAGGTGAACTCGACGATGATCAGGCCGAAGCCGCCCAGCGCACGTTCGCGATAGAAGGCGATCTGCGACGGCGTCACCGCGCCGTCGACCCCGCCCAGCGACGTCGACATCGGCGCCATGACGAGGCGGTTCTTGAGCTCGACCCCTGCGATCGAGAACTGGCTGAACAGATGCGGATAATGCGGATTGGTCATCGTTCAACGCACCTCGTTCTTGATCAGATCGGCGCCTTTTTCACCGATCATGATGGTCGGTGCATTGGTGTTGGCGGCCGGCATATCGGGCATGATCGAGGCGTCGATCACGCGCAGCCCGGACACTCCGCGCACCTTCAATGTCGGGTCAACCACCGAGCGTGCGTCTCCGCCCATCCGGCAGCTCGAAACGGGGTGGAAGCCAATGCCGGCAGTGCTGCGGATATAGTCCTCCCACTCGGCGTCGGTCTTGGGTTCTTCGTCGGGCAGAAGACGCCCCACCACATGCTTGGCAAGCGCCGGCGCCTTGAAGATCTCCTCGCACTGTTTCATCGCCGCGATCATCGTCGCGATGTCCTCGGTCGAACCGAGCAGGCGATGATCGACCACCGGTTTGTCCGCCGCATTCGCGCTGCGCAGGCGAATCTCGCCGCGGCTCTTGGGCGGGGAACAGTTGACGAAAATCGTCACGCCCGCCCGCTTGTGCGGCTGGCGCGTGCGATGGTCGACCGCGACCGGCCCAAACGACAGCTTGATGTTGGGGTGGTTCAGGCCCGATTGCGAGCGCGTGTTCGCGATCGCCTGGACCGGTGGCGAGGTGAGGATACCGGTGCCGCTGAACAGATATTGCAAGAAGTGGAACGGCATCTTGAGCGGCGTCGCGGCCGAATTTAGCGTTTCGAGGTCGACGAAGCGGCTCTGATGGACGCTTGCATGCTCCTGCAGGTTCTTGCCGACTTCGGGCGCGTCGACCACGACATCGATGCCCAGTTCGCGCAGTTCGTCGGCCGGGCCGATGCCCGAGCGAAGCAGCACCGCGGGCGAATGGATCGCGCCCGCGCTCACCACCACTTCGCGCTTCGCCTTGATCTCGCGCACCACATTTCCATCGCGATAGCGGACGCCGACCGCGCGCTTGGCGTCGTCGAACACCACCTTGTCCACCAGCGCGCCGGTCAGCACGATCAGGTTCTTGCGGCCCTTGATCGGCTTCAGGAACGCTTCGTAGGTGCTGCTGCGACGGCCGCTCTTTTGAGTGAAGAAGTTGTGGAAGACGCCGTCGACGTCGCCTGCGCAATAATCCTCGATCCGGGTGAGGCCGGTTTCGGCGCACGCCTGGACGAAGGCTTCGGTCATCGGGTGGGGCGAGCGGATCGGTTCGACGCTCAGCGGCCCGTCATGCCCCATGCAGTCCGAGCCCTTGTCCGGCCCGCAGTAGTTTTCGGCCTTCTTGAAAAAGGGGAGCACCTCGTCCCAGCTCCAGCCGGTGCAGCCCTTGTCGGCCCAGCTGTCATAATCGGTCTTGGATCCGCGGATATAGATCGTCCCGTTGATCGCCGATCCGCCGCCCAGCATCTTGCCAGAGATCCACAGCACCTGCCGCCCTTTGATCGAAGGGTCGGGCTCCGTCAGGTACATCCAGTCATAGTCGGGATTGCCCATCAGCTTGACCGACCCGACCGGCATGTTGACCAGCAGCGTATCGCTTTTGCCGCCCGCTTCGAGCAGGACGACGCTGACGTTCGGGTCCTCGCTCAGCCGGTTCGCCAGCACACAACCCGCGCTGCCGGCCCCGATGATCACATAATCCGCCTCGAGCATCCCGTTCCCCACCCGCGAATATTGTTTCGATTGGCTTGGCCATACCGATCGGTTCGGTCAAGGCGCGGCTTGTGGGCCGCACGGCCAATGCGGTAGCCCTCTGTCGAAATGGGGGACTATGCAATTTGGGAGGGGCGATGACCGCCCGTTACGACGCGATCATCGTCGGGGCCGGGCATAACGGGCTCGTTTGCGCTTTCTACCTCGCCCGCGCGGGTCTTCGGGTGCGCATCGTCGAGCGGCGCGATGTCGTCGGCGGGGCCGCGGTCACCGAAGAATTCCATCACGGTTTCCGCAATTCTGCGGCGAGCTATACGGTCAGTCTGCTCCAGCCGAAGGTGATCGCCGACATGCGGCTGGCCGATCACGGCTATCGCGTGATCGAGCGGCCGATCTCCAATTTCCTTCCGCTGGACGACGGCTATCTCAAGCTTGGCGGCGGCCTTGCCCGCACCCAGGCCGAGTTTGCGCGCTTCTCGATGAAGGATGCGGCGGCGCTGCCCGCTTATTATGACGCGCTGGAGGGAGTGGCCGATGTGCTGCGCTCGCTCGCGCTGCGGGCGCCGCCCAATGTCGGCGGCGGGCTGCGCGCGCTGATCGAGGCGGCGCGGCAGGGGCGGGGGATCGCCAGCCTGCCGATCGAGCGGCAGCGCGACCTGCTCGATCTGTTCGCCAAGTCGGCGCGGACCTTCCTTGACGGCTGGTTCGAAAGCGATCCGGTGAAAGCCGCCTTCGGCTTCGATGCGGTTGTCGGCAATTTCGCCAGCCCCGATACGCCGGGGTCGGCCTACGTGCTGCTCCACCATGTCTTTGGCGAGGTGAACGGAAACAAGGGCGCGTGGGGCCATATCGTCGGCGGCATGGGCGCGATCACGCAGGCGATGGCGAACGTCGTCCGCGCGATGGGCGTCGAAATCAGCCTCGAGGCGCCGGTGTCGCGGCTGCTCATCGATGGTGGCCGCGTCGCGGGTGTGCGGCTGGAAAGCGGGGAGGAGATTGTCGCGCCACTGGTCGCCGCCAATGTCGGGCCGAAACTGCTCTACGAACGGCTGGTCGATCCCGCCGATCTCGATAAGGATTTCCTGCGACGGATCCGCAGCTTTCAGGCGGGCTCGGGCACCTTCCGGATGAACGTTGCGCTGTCCGAGTTACCCCGCTTCTCGGTGCTGCCCGAACCGGGCGAGCATCATCGGTCGGGCATCGTGATCGCGCCCAGCCTCGATTATATGGACCGCGCCTATCTCGACGCGAAGCGCTTGGGGCTTGCGCGTGAGCCGATCGTCGAAATGCTCATCCCGTCGACGATCGACCACAGTCTCGCCCCGCCGGGAGGCCATGTCGCCAGTCTCTTCTGCCAGCAATTCGCGCCGGTTCTGCCCGATGGGCGCAGCTGGGATGACGAGCGCGAAGCGACTGCCGACCTGATCCTCGATACGGTCGAGCGCCATGCGCCGGGATTCAGGGCATCGGTGATCGCGCGCCAGATCCACTCGCCGCTCGATCTCGAACGCAAATTCGGCCTCGTCGGCGGCGACATCTTCCACGGCGCGATGAGCCTCGACCAGCTCTGGTCGGCGCGTCCGGTGCTGGGCCACGGCGCTTATCGCGGGCCGATCAAGGGACTTTATATGTGCGGTGCGGGGACGCATCCGGGCGGCGGAGTGACGGGCGCGCCGGGGCACAATGCGGCGCATGAGATATTGCGGGATCGGAGCGTGCTTGGGTGGTGGCGCATCTTCTAAAACCGTCATTCCCGCGAAGGCGGGAACCTATCCAGTCTCTCCGCGAGAGAACGCTTTGGATAGGCCCCCGCCTTCGCGGGGGTGACGATATGTTAGAAAAGCCCCGCCGCCCCGCTCGCGACGAACCAGCCGTTGGCGAAATCGACATCGTCGGCCTGCTGGCGCTTACCGTAGCGCATCGGGGTGCCGTCGATCGCCTTGACCATGCCGCCCGCTGCACGAAGCACCGCGTCGCCGGCGGCGGTGTCCCACTCCATCGTCCGGCCGAGGCGCGGATAGAGATCGGCCAAACCCTGCGCGACCTGACAGAATTTGAGCGAGGAGCCGACCGAGATGAGCTGGCCGACCTTATAGCGTTCGAGAAATTCCTTGGTCTCGTCGGTCATGTGCGACTTGCTTGCGACCACGTCGATCGGCCTGCCATTGGCCGGCCGCACCGCAATGTCGGACCACGCGCCCACGACGCTGCCGGCCACCGACGCCATCCGTGCGCCGGCACCCTCGGCCCCCGCCCAGATCGTGCCGAGCGCGGGCGCATAAACGACGCCTGCCACCGGCGCGTCGCCCGATATCAGCGCGATGTTGACGGTGAACTCGCCGTTGCGGTTGATGAACTCCTTGGTCCCGTCGAGCGGATCGACCAGGAAGAAGCTGCCGCCGCATTCGGGGATCCGCCCCGCGGCGGCCTCTTCCTCGGCTACCACCGGCACGTCGGGCGAGATCTTGGCGAGAGCCGCGAGAATCACCGCCTCGGCGCGCGCGTCGGCCTCGGTCACGGGGGAGCCGTCGCCCTTGGTCTCGGCGGCGCAGGGCCCGGCGTCGTAGACCGCCATGATCTCCTTGCCCGCATCGATGGCGATGCGGACGATCTGGTCGAGGAGCGCGCTCATCCGAGCAGCTTCTCGACGATCAGGTCGGCCGCCTGTTCGGGGCTGAGCTTGGTCGTGTCGATCCGTATTTCGGGCGTGTCGGGCGCCTCATAAGGACTGTCGATCCCGGTGAAGTTCTTGAGCGCGCCGCTGCGGGCCTTCTTGTAGAGCCCTTTCACGTCGCGTGCCTCGGCCTCGGCCAGCGGTGTGTCGATATGCACCTCGAAGAACTCGCCGGCCGCGACCATGCTGCGCACCATGTCGCGCTCGGCGCGGAAGGGCGAAATGAAGGCGGTGATGACGATCAGGCCCGCATCGGTCATCAGCTTGGCGACTTCGCCGACGCGCCGGATGTTCTCCACGCGATCGGCATCGGTGAAGCCCAGATCCTTGTTCAGCCCGTGGCGGACATTGTCGCCGTCGAGCAGGAAGGTGTGGCGGTTCATCCGCGCCAGCTTCTTCTCCACCAGGTTCGCGATCGTCGATTTGCCCGCGCCCGAAAGCCCGGTAAGCCACAGCACGGCGGGCTTCTGGTTCTTCAGGTTCGCATGGTGCGCGCGATCGACATCGTGCGCCTGCCAGTGGACGTTCTGGCTGCGGCGGAGCGCGAAGTGGAGCATCCCCGCCGCCACCGTCGCATTGGTCATCTTGTCGATCAGGATGAACCCGCCCAGCGCGCGCGAATCCGCATAGGGTTCGAATACCAGCCCCTTGTCGGTGGTCAGGTTCGCGACACCGATCGCGTTGAGATCGAGCGTCTTGGCCGCGAGCTGTTCGAGCGTGTTGACGTTGACCTGGTACTTGGGCTGCGAGATCGTCGCGCTGACGGTCTGGGTGCCGAGCTTGAGCCAGTAGGCGCGGCCGGCCAGCATCTCCTCGTCGGCCATCCACACGATCGTCGCCTCGAACTGGTCGGCGACCTGCGGCGGCGCATCGGCGGCGGAGATCACGTCGCCGCGCGAGCAATCGACCTCGTCGGCCAGCGTCAGCGTGACCGACTGGCCCGCGCCCGCCTCCTCCAGATCGCCGTCATAGGTGACGATCGACTTGACCGTGCTGGTCTTGCCCGACGGCAGCACGCGCACGGGATCGCCCGGCTTGATCGTGCCGGTCGAGATCTGACCCGCAAAGCCACGGAAATCGAGATTGGGGCGATTGACCCACTGGACGGGCAGGCGGAACGGCTTGGCGCGATCGCTGTCGGCGTCGACGGGCACAGTCTCCAGATGCTCCATCAGGGTCGGCCCCTTATACCAGGGGGTCTTGCCCGAACGCGTCGTGATATTGTCGCCCTTGAAGCCCGAAATCGGCATCGCGGTGAAGGCAGTGATCCCGATCTCGGCCGCGAAGCTGCGATAGCTCATCACGATCCGGTTGAAGACGGCCTCGTCATAGTCGACCAGATCCATCTTGTTGACCGCCAGCACGATGTTCCGGATGCCGATCAGGTGCGCGAGATAGGAGTGGCGCCGCGTCTGGGTCAGCACGCCCTTGCGCGCATCGATCAGGATGACGGCGAGATCGGCGGTCGACGCGCCGGTCACCATGTTGCGGGTGTACTGCTCGTGCCCCGGCGTGTCGGCGACGATGAACTTGCGCTTCTCGGTCGCGAAGAAGCGATAGGCGACGTCGATCGTGATTCCCTGCTCTCGCTCGGCGGCGAGGCCGTCGACGAGGAGGGCGAAGTCGATCTCCTGCCCCTGCGTGCCGACGCGCTTGCTGTCGGCTTCGAGCGTCGCGAGCTGATCTTCGAAGATCATCTTCGAATCGTAGAGCAGCCGCCCGATCAGGGTCGATTTGCCGTCGTCCACCGATCCGCAGGTGATGAAGCGCAACAGGCTCTTGTTGCGGTGCACCTCCAGATAAGCGTCGATGTCCTCCGCAATGAGGGCTTCGACCTGATAGACAGAGTCCTGAACCGTCTCCGCCATCAGAAATACCCCTCCTGCTTCTTCTTCTCCATGCCCGCGCCACCGGCATCCTTGTCGATCGCGCGCCCCTGTCGCTCGGACGTCGTGGTCAGCAGCATTTCCTGGATGACCTCGGGCAAGGTCGCCGCCGTGCTTTCGACTGCGCCCGTCAGCGGATAGCAGCCGAGCGTGCGGAAGCGGATCGATCGGTCGACCGGCACCTCGCCGGGTTCCAGCGGGAAGCGATCGTCATCGACCATCAGCAGCATCCCGTCGCGCTCCACGGTCGGGCGCGGTGCCGAGAAGTAGAGCGGGACGATGTCGATGTCCTCAAGGTGGATATATTGCCAGATATCCAGCTCGGTCCAATTCGAGATCGGGAAGACGCGGATGCTCTCGCCCTTGGCCTTGCGGGCATTGTAGAGGTTCCACAGTTCCGGGCGCTGGTTCTTGGGATCCCAGCGATGCGAAGCCGTACGGAACGAAAAGACCCGCTCCTTCGCGCGGCTCTTTTCCTCGTCGCGCCGCGCGCCGCCGAAGGCCGCGTCGAACCCATATTTGTCGAGCGCCTGCTTCAGCCCTTCCGTCTTCCACATGTCGGTGTGGAGCGCGCCATGATCGAAGGGGTTGATCCCCTTCTCGATGGCTTCGGGATTCTGGTAGATCAGCAATTCCATGCCGGCGTCGCGCGCGGCCTTTTCGCGCAGCTCGTACATCGCCTTGAACTTCCAGGTCGTGTCGACGTGGAGCAGGGGGAAGGGCGGGGGCGCGGGATAGAAGGCCTTCTTGGCCAGATGCAGCATCACCGCCGAATCCTTGCCGACGCTGTAGAGCATCACCGGCTTTTCGCATTCGGCCGCCACCTCACGGATGATGTGGATGCTCTCGGCTTCGAGCCGTTCGAGATGGGTCAGGGTTTTCATGCTCGTTTCCATGCGCG
Source organism: Sphingomonas montanisoli (assembly GCF_008274695.1). GTDB lineage: Bacteria > Pseudomonadota > Alphaproteobacteria > Sphingomonadales > Sphingomonadaceae > Rhizorhabdus > Rhizorhabdus montanisoli. Next base: position 338,024 of record NZ_VTOU01000002.1, read on the forward strand.
CGACGCTATGCCGACGTTCGCGCGCATGGCGATGGCGCGCTTCGGATTTTCGGACATAACGGAAAAGCTGTTCACGACCCGACCCATATGGGCGGCCGTGTCGCGCGGGGAAGCGCCCTTATCTTGAGCCGCGCAAAGCGGGCCTATTCGTCGACTTCGCCCGCCGTGCCCAACGACTGTTCGATCAGGCCCATCCGGATCATGATCCAGAACAGCAGAATGCCGGGCAAAGCCGCGAGCGTCGTCAGCAGGTAGAAGGGGACGTAGCCGATCGCCTCGATCATCGCGCCCGCGGTTGTGCCGGTCACGAAGCGGCCCACGATGCTGGCGGCAGCCGAGATCAGCGCGAATTGCGATGCGGTGAAGCGCAGATCGCAGAGCGCGGAGAAATAGGCGATCACGGTGACGCCGCCGATTCCGCTCGCGAAATTTTCGAAGCACATCGCCGCCGCCATCGCCCAGTTGGCGTTGGTGCCGGCATAAGCGAGCCCCGCGAAGCTCAGGTTGGTCAGCGCCATCAGCCACAGGCTCAGCATCACCGATCGCTTCAGGCCCATGCGTGCATAGAGCGCGCCGCCCACGAAGATGCCGATCAGGAACGCCCAGAAGCCGAAGCCGACATCGTAAATCGCGATCTGATCGTTGCTATAGCCCATATCGTTGAACAATAGCCGCACGGTCAGCGTCGTCAGCGTGTCGCCGATCTTGTGGAGCAGGATGAAGGCCAGGACGATCCACGCGCCCTGCCGCTGAAAAAATTCGGCGAACGGACCCCAGATCGAAACGACGGTCGCCCGCATGCCCTTGCGCGTGGTCGCCTCGCGGTGCCGTTCGGGCTCACCCATCACCAGCGCCGTCAGCATTGCGGGCAGCGCGAACATGGCGCAGGCGATGTAGCCGCCGCTCCACCCGATCCGCCCGGCGAGCAACAGCGCGAGCGCGGCGGCAGCGGTCGATCCTATCCGCCAGCCATATTGGCTCATCCCCGCGCCGACGCCCAACTGGTGCGGCTTCAATATCTCGATGCGATAGGCGTCGATCACGATGTCATAGGTCGCGCCCGCCGCGCCGACCAGAATGGCGGCCACGGCCGTTTGCATCAGGCTCGCCTGCGGATCGACCAGCGCGAGGTTGATGACCGCCGCGATCACCAGCACCCCGACAAGCAGCATCCATGACACGCGCTGCCCCATCCGGCCGATCACCGGCAGGCGCACACCATCGACCATCCATGCCCAAAGCGGCTTCAGATTATAAACCAGGAAGGCGAGCGAGAAGGCGGTAACGCTTTTCTTGTCGATCCCCGATTGCGCGAGCCGGGTCGTCAGCGTCGCGCCGATCATCGCATAAGGAAAGCCGGAGGAAATGCCGACGAACAAGGCGGCCAGCGCTTCGGGCGCGGTGTACGGCTTCACCGCACCCAACCAGCCCCTTTTGCCATCGACCGCGGCCGCGCCGCCTTCCCCCATCTGATCCATCGCCCGACCATAGCGGCCCGGCAGCGCGAGGGAAGGGGGTCAGTAGAGGCTCAACCCCGTCGGCAGGCGCTTGGGCACGCTGGCCCCGCCGAGCTTGGCCTCAACCGCCTCGAGCGTGAGGCCCAGGTCGCGCTGCTTATAGGGTTTGGCAAGGCATCCGATCGCGATCTGGGGCGCATCGACAGGGCAGCGTGCCGTGACGAACAGCAGCGGCACGCCAGCCGCCTTTGCGGCCAGCGCCACATCGCGGCCGCTCGACGCGCGCGACAGGGTGACGTCGGACAGGATCAGGTCGATGCCGCCCTCCGCGATGGCGGCCAAGGCATCGTCGGCATTGTCGACGGTCGCGATCACGACGTAGCCGCAATCGGTGAGGAAATGTTCGGTGTCGAACGCGACGAGGGGTTCGTCCTCGACGATGAGGAGCCGCCTATATTTGCGCTCGCGCCGTCCAAATAGCATCCACTCTCCGCTTCTGGCCGTACCTGCCCTTGACCGGCGCCGAAATTGGCCCGACCACTCGTTCTTTCTTATCGGAGACGCCCGTGGCCAAGCGCCTCACACTGTTCATCCTGCTCGCGATGGTTCTCGGCATCGCCGTCGGCATCACGCTCAATCAAACGATTTCAGATCCTGCTACGATAACCAACGTCACGGGCTATATTTCCATCCTCACCGAGCTGTTCCTGCGACTTATCAAAATGATCATCGCGCCGCTCGTATTTGCGACCCTCGTCGTCGGCATCGCGCATATGGGGGATACCTCTGCGCTCGGGCGGATCGGGTTGCGGTCGATCCTGTGGTTCCTGTCGGCCAGCCTGGTGTCGCTGACCCTCGGCCTGATCATGGTCAACCTGCTCCAGCCGGGCGTGGGCCTGGGCCTGCCGATCCCCGACGTGACCGCGACGAGCGGTGTCACCCAGGCCGATTTCTCGCTGAAACAGTTCGTTACCCATCTCGTGCCCAAGAGCTTCTTCGAAGCGATGGCGAATAACGAGATCCTGCAGATCGTGATCTTCTCGATCTTCGTTGGCGTCGCGATGACCGCGATCGGCGAACGCGCCGCGCCGCTGCTGCGCGGGATCGAGGCGTTGGCGCAGGTCATGCTCCAGATCACCGATTATGTGATGCGCTTCGCCCCGTTCGCGGTGTTCGCGGCGGTCACGACCGCGCTGGCGCAGCAAGGGCCGGGCATCCTGATCACCTTCGGCAAGTTCATGGGCGGCTTCTACCTGACCATGATGCTGCTGTGGGTGTTCCTGCTGCTGCTGTGCTTCCTGGTCGCGGGCGGCCGCGCCAAGCTGCTGGTGCGTTACATCCGCGAGCCGATCCTGCTCGCCTTCACCACCGCTTCTTCAGAGGCCGCCTTCCCGCGAACGCTGGAGGCGCTCGATCGGTTCGGCGTGCCGCGCCGGATCGCCAGCTTCGTCCTGCCGCTTGGCTATTCGTTCAACCTCGACGGGACGATGCTCTATTGCACCTTCGCCACCGTCTTCATCGCCCAGTCCTACGGTATCGATCTGAGCCTGGGGCAGCAGGTGACGATGCTGCTGATCCTGATGGTCACGTCGAAGGGGGTCGCGGGCGTGCCGCGCGCCAGCCTGGTCGTGATCGCCTCGACACTGGCCTTCTTCAAGATCCCGGAGGCGGGGCTGCTCCTGATCCTGGCGGTCGATCACTTCCTCGACATGGGCCGTTCGGCTACAAACGTCGTCGGCAATGCGGTGGCGAGCGTGGTCGTCGCCAAGTGGGAAGGCGCGCTCGAAGTGATCGAGCCTGCCGAGATCGAGCCGCCCCACGCCCCCAGCGACACCGTCCATGCCGGCCGCCGCGGGCTGGAGATCGACGGATCGCAGTACGACTAACTCTACTCGTCATTGCGAGGAGCTGAAAGCGACGAAGCAATCCACTCCGCAGTTCGGAATGGATTGCTTCGCTTCGCTCGCAATGACGAGTGAGGGGTTCAGATCACCTTCAGATAATCGAAATAGGCGCCCACCGGCGGGCCATCCATTGCGGCCATCAGCGGGCCGAAGACGTCCTTGGGCAGCTGGCCGCTCGCGCCCTTGTGATACTCGATTGAGGCCCACTTCTCGTTGAACAGGAAACGGCCCTCATTGCCGGTGTCGCGCAGCATCTCGACGCCCTCGCACCCGTCGATCTTCCGCACCGCATCGGCCAGCGCATAGAGCGAGGCTTCCATCTCCGCGGCCATGCCGGGCTTGGCGTTCATCTCGTAAAAGCGCGAAACGGTCATGGCAGTCTCCCTTGTTACGGGTGCGATACTATCAGATGTCCTGCGCCAGTCGCCCGTAAAGTTCGGGGCGGCGATCGCGGAAGAAGCCGAAGGCGGCGCGGTGGCGCTTGGCCTGCGCGATGTCGAGTTCGGCCACCAGCACGCCCGTCTCGGTCGCGCCAAACTCGGCCAGCATGTCGCCGCGCTCGTCGCAGATGAAGCTGTGGCCATAGAAATGCGCGCTGCCGCCGTCCGGCCCGGTCTCTGTGCCGATGCGGTTGCTGGCGACGACGGGCACCACATTCGACACAGCGTGGCCGATCATCGCGCGCCGCCACAGACGGCTGGTGTCGAGATCGGGATCGTGTGGTTCGTTGCCGATCGCGGTGGGATAGAACAGCACCTCGGCGCCCATCAGCATCATCGCGCGCGCCGTCTCCGGATACCACTGGTCCCAGCAGATTCCGATGCCTACGGTCGTGCCCTCGGCTGGCCACACCTTGAAACCGGTATTGCCGGGGCGGAAATAGAACTTTTCCTCGTAACCCGGCCCATCGGGAATGTGGGTCTTGCGATAGACGCCCGCGACCTTGCCGTCGGGATCGATCATCGCGAGGCTGTTATAATGGTGCGGGCCATCGGCTTCGAAGAAGCTGGTGGGGATATGGACCTTCAGCTCGCTCGCCAGCGTCTGCATCGCCAGCACCGCCTTATGCTCGGCGGTGGGCTTGGCGCGCGCGAACAGGCCCTCATCCTCGACGCGGCAGAAATAATGGCCTTCGAACAGCTCGGGGGGCAGGATTACCTGCGCGCCCTTGCCCGCCGCCTCGCGGACGAGCTTGCTCACCTCGACGATGTTCGCGTCGATATCGTCGGACAGCGCGAGTTGGAGCGCGGCTACCTTGATCTTGCTCATGCTGCGGGCACCTGCTGGCTGATGCAATGGAAGCTGCCGCCTCCGGTGAGGATATGGTCGGCGCGGAAGCCGACGACGTCGCGTGTCGGGAAGATCGCCGCGATCGCCTCGACCGCCGCCTCGTCATTCGCCGCGCCATAGAGCGGCACGACAACGGTGGCATTGCCGATGTAGAAGTTCATGTAGCTCGCCGGGATCACTTCCCCGTCGCGCAGCACCTCGCCCGGCGACGGGATCGAGACGACTTCGAGGCCGAAGGCGTCGGCGCGGCCGGCGGCATCCTCGTAGATCGCGAGATTGGGGTCGTCGCTGCCCGACGGCACGGGGATCGCAATCCGTCCCTCGCCCACGAAGCGCGCCAGATTGTCGACATGCCCGTCGGTGTGATCGTTGGCCAGCCCGTCGCCCAGCCACAGCAGCCGGTCGATGCCCAGATCGGCCTTCAGCCTTTTCTCGATATCGGCGATGCCCATGTCGGGGTTGCGATTGACGTTGAGCAGGCATTGTTCGGTGGTGACGCCCAGGCCGGTCCCGTCGACGTCGATCGCGCCTCCTTCGAAGATCCAGTCGCCCTTGCGCACCGGCCATCCGGTGCGCGTCGCGAGCCGCGCGCCGATGCTCTCGTCGCCCTCCAGCGCATATTTGCCGCCCCACCAGTTGAAACCGAAATCGGTCGCCGCACGCCCACCAGCGCCCGTCACGATGATTGGCGCGGTGTCGCGCAGCCAGATGTCGCCGAACGGCTCGACGATCACGTCCGCCGCATCGCCCGCCAGTTCGCGCGCCCGATCGGCCGATGCCTCGTCGGCTGCGACCAGCACCACACGCTCGCCCTTGCCGCCTGCGTGGACGGCGCGCGCGAAGGCGATCACCTCGCCGCGCGCGGGCTCAAGGTCGTCTTCCCAAAGATCGGGATGGCTCGGAAAGCCGATCCAGACGCTGTCATGCGGCGCCCATTCGGCTGGCTGGCGATATTCGGTCATGCCCGCGCAGATAGCGATGCGATGTGACGGGTGAAAGAGGGCGAAGTGGTGAGATTTCCGCTTGCGGACCCGCCGCCGATTTTTCCATGAAGCCCGCGGGGAATATTACGGGGACTTCCATGATCGCGATTCTTCGCGCGGGTGCGGCCGCTCTCGCCATGTTGTCGGGCGCTGCACTGGCGCAATCGACCGATTTCGACGCCGCCAAGGCATTTGGAGCGCGCGAGGCCATATCGAACCTCAGCCTGTCGCCGGACGGCCGGAAGATCGCCTATATCGTGCCCACGGTCGGCGCGGGGTCGGCGCTCTACACGATCGATCGCGACTCGACCGAGCCTGCCAAGCGCGCTTTGGCCGACAGTGGCGATCCGGATCGGTTGCAACGCTGCAACTGGGTTTCGAACGCGCGGCTCGTTTGCGTGGTCTATGGCGTGATCGACAAGGCGTTTCTGGAGATTCTGCCCTTCACCCGCACCTTCGCGGTCGACGTCGGCGGCGGCAATCCGAAACTGCTCAGCAATCGCGAGAATCCCAATTCGCTTTATCAATCGCTGGCCGGCGGGGGCATCGTCGATTGGCTTCCTGACGAAGACGGCATGGTCCTGATGACCCGCAGTTATGTGCCGCAGGCCAAGATCGGATCGCTGATCGAAAAGACGGCGCAGGGGCTGGGGGTGGATCGCATCAACACCGGAACCCTGGCCAGCCAGCGGGTCGAACCACCGCGCGACGGAGCCGTCCAGTATATCGGTGACGGCAAGGGCACGATCCGTATCGCGGGTCATCGCCTGTTACGCGGTGAAACGGGGCAAGATAGCGGCATCATCAACTACTTCTTCCGCAGGAAGGGCGAACGAAACTGGATCCCCTTCGGACAGTTCGACACGGTCAACGACAAGGGGTTCAGCCCACGCTCGGTCGATGCCGAACGCGACGTGGTCTACGGCCTGATGAAAAAGGATGGTCGTTGGGCCGCGTATGAAATGCCGCTCGACGGATCGGACAAGGCGACGTTGCTTTACGCGCACCCTGAGGTGGATGTGGATGGTTTCCACTATATCGGTCGTCAGCGGCGCGTTGTCGGTGTCAGCTACTCGACCGACCAAAGCCATGTTCATTATCTCGATCCCGCAATCGAGAAGTTGCGCACGGCGCTCCAGAAGGCTTTGCCCGGCAAGACACTCGGCGTGATCGATGCCAGCCGCGACGAAAGCCGCCTCCTCCTGTTTGCCAGCAGCGATGTCGATCCCGGCGCTTATTATCTGTTCGATAAGACCAGCCGGCAACTCGCCAAGGTGCTCGACGTCGGGCCGCCATTGGCCAATCAGAAACTCGCGGAGATGAAGTCGATCCGTTATCGCGCGGCCGACGGCACCATGATCCCTGCTTATCTCCAGATCCCGGTGGGAATGGAGGGTAAGAAGATACCGGCAATCGTCATGCCGCATGGTGGGCCTGCCTCGCGCGATTACTGGGGATTCGACTGGCTGTCGGCCTTCTTCGTCGCGCGTGGCTATGCTGTCATCCAGCCGCAGTTTCGTGGATCGGCGGGCTATGGCGATGCCTGGTTCCAGAAGAACGGCTTTCAGTCGTGGAAGACCGCGATCGGCGACGTCAATGATGCGGGCCGCCACCTGATCAGTCAGGGCATCTCCGATCCCGGCAGGATCGCGATCTTCGGATGGTCCTATGGTGGCTATGCCGCCCTTCAGTCGGCGGTTGTCGAACCGGGGCTGTTCAAGGCTGTGGTGGCGGTTGCACCTGTCACAGACCTCAATGAGTTGAAGGAAGAGAACCGCAACTGGTCGAACTTCCGGATCGTGTCCGATTATATCGGTACCGGCCCGCACATCGCCGAAGGTTCACCGGCTCGCCATGCCGATCGGATCAAGGTTCCGGTGTTGCTGTTTCACGGCGAAAAGGACCGGAATGTCCGCATTGGCGAATCCCGCCTGATGGACTCGCGTCTTGCTTCGGCCGGCGTCCCGCATGAATTCGTCGCTTATCCCAAGCTCGATCATTATCTGGAGGACTCCGCCGTGCGTGAGCAGATGCTGCGCAAGTCGGACACGTTCATCCGCAGCGCGATGGGCATGTAACGCAACAAAAGATGCGTTGACCTGCTTCCCCCCCTGCGGCAGCGAGGGCCCGCCTTGCAGGAGGGCCATATGACCAAGGAACGTCTGGAGGAGGGCGAAGCACGCTCCCTCTCAAACGCGCCGCAGCAACCGGAACGCACGCTCGAACGTGCGCTCGGGCTGCAGATTCGTCAGCTGCGTCGGCAGAATGATCTGTCGGTGTCCGATCTGGCGGCGGCGTCTAATATCTCGACGGGCATGTTGTCGAAGATCGAGAATGGCGGCATCTCCGCCTCGCTCTCGACGCTCCAGTCGATCGCGGGTGCGCTCAACGTGCCGCTATCGTCGCTGTTTTCCTCGTTCGAGGAGCGGCAGGACTGCTCCTACGTGCCGGCCGAAAAGGGCGTCGCGATCGAGCGGCGTGGCAGCAAGTCGGGCCATGCTTATCAGTTGCTCGGCCATGTGCTGAACGGCGATGTGGTGGTCGAACCCTATCTGATCTCGCTCAGCGAGAATGCGCATCCGCACACCGGCTTTCGGCATGGCGGGGTCGAGATGATCTATATGCTCGAAGGCTCGGTCAGCTACCGTCACGGCGCGGAAAGCTACACGCTGACCGAAGGCGATACGTTGCTGTTCGATTCCTCGGCGCTCCATGGCCCCGAATCGCTGATCACGCCGTCGAGCCGTTACCTCTCGATCATCGTCTACCCGCGCAGTTCGGGCTGAGCTTCACCCCTATCGTCATTGCGAGACGCCATAAGCGACGAAGCAATCCATTCCGAACTGCGGAGCGGATTGCTTCGCTGTGCTCGCAATGACGAGAATGGCCGAAGGACAAACAAAAAGGGCGGCCCCGAAGGACCGCCCCCATGTTCGCCGATATCTTCTGGAGATCAGCGCGAATAGAATTCGACGACCAGGTTCGGCTCCATCTTCACCGGATAGGGCACCTCGTCGAGGGTCGGCACGCGAATGAACGAAACCTTCGCGGCGCCGTCCGGGGCGATATAATCGGGGATGTCGCGCTCCGACAGGCCCTGCGCTTCGATCACCAGCGCCATTTCCTGCGCCTTCGAACCCAGCGAGATTTCGTCGCCCGGCTTCACGAGGCGCGACGCGATGTTGCACTTCACGCCGTTGACGCGGATGTGGCCGTGGCTGACCAGCTGGCGCGAGGCGAAGATCGTCGGCGCGAACTTGGCGCGGTACACGATCGCATCCAGGCGGCGCTCGAGCAGGCCGATCAGGTTCTGCGAGGTATCGCCCTTCATGCGCGACGCTTCGGTGTAGCTCTTCTTGAACTGCTTCTCGGTCACGTCGCCATAGTAGCCCTTAAGCTTCTGCTTGGCGCGGAGCTGCAGGCCGAAGTCGGACATCTTGCCCTTGCGGCGCTGACCGTGCTGGCCGGGGCCGTACTCACGCTTGTTGACCGGGCTCTTCGGGCGACCCCAGATGTTCTCGCCCATCCGGCGGTCGAGCTTGTACTTGGCGCTGTTGCGCTTCGACATATGTCTTTCCTTCAATCGCTACGACGTGGCTCGACGCCTGATGACGTCGAGGTTTTTCCCAGTATTCCGCGCTGCTTGGATCTTGGAGGATCGGCAGGGCCACCGCTTCACTGGGGTGCGGGGCCGATTGCGAAGGCGCGCCTATGGCCGCGACGCGCCGGATAGTCAAGCGCCAAGGGTTGCGCTAAGCGCCGCGAATGACTCAGGAAACCCCCGCAAAGCCCGATATCGTCCCCGCCGCCGACTGCACGCAGATGAGCGAGGTTCGCGCCGCGATCGATTCGCTCGACACGCTGATCGTCAGCCTGCTGGGGGAGCGGATGCGCTATATCGAGGCCGCCGCGCGGATTAAGCCCGATCGCGGCGCGGTGCGCGATGAGGTGCGCAAGGCCGCTGTGATCGCGCATGCGGTGAAGGTCGCGAACGATCGTGGTTTCCCGCCCAAGCTTGCCTATCAGCTCTACGACATGCTCGTCGAAGGATCGATCGCGCACGAGTTCGAGGTTTACGACACCACGCGGGAGGGCTGATGTCGCAAGTCGGCGATTTGTCGGCCGATCGGAACTGGCGGATCGACCATAGTGGCATCGGCGTCGCCGACATTGCGCGCTCGGCCCGGTTCTACGATGCTGCTCTGGGCGCGCTTGGCCTGCGCGCGGTAGCGCGCATCACGACCGCTCGGGAGACTGCAGCGGATGGTGCCACCGATCTGGGCGGGATCGGCTATGGTGTCGACTATCCGCTCTTCTGGATCGACATATTCCACCCGCACGCTGTTCGGCAGCACACGGCGTTCCGGGCGCGTGATCGGGCCGAGGTCGTCGCTTTTCATCGTGCCGCACTGGCGGCTGGCGGCGTTGACAATGGTGAACCAGGATTTCGGTCGGATGGTTATCCGGCGGGCTATTATGCGGCCTTCGTCATTGATCCCGATGGCAATAATGTCGAGGCGGTGTTTCGCGAGCGGTGATGTCCGGCGCTCATGATTTTCGATGCGACGGCCTGAAGGCGTTCGTCCGGTCATCGACAGCCTTTCCGCCATCTTCCTCATCGCGTGTCCGGATGCCGTAACGCTCTGGCCAGCTGCCATTGTCGGGCAGGTGGTGCGTGCCGAACAATTTGTCCACGAACGGCACCATCGGTGCGTAATTGCGATTGATCGGCCCCAGCCGCGCGTGATGCCAGTGGTGGAAGCGCGGCGACGACAGTATCTTTTCGAACCAGCCCAGCCGCCAGCGCAGATTGGCGTGGATGAAGAAGCTCCAGATCTTGCCGCCGATCAGCAACAGCAGCGGGGCGATCTGCCCGCTCGACGTGTTCGGATTGCCCAGGCCCAGCAGATAGACGGGCATCAGCCCGCACAACCGGGTGAAGATGATGTCCACCGGCGACGCGCGCGTGTTGACCAGAAAATCGAGATGCGTCGGCTGATGATGGACCGCATGGAAATACCATAGCGGGCCCCATTCGTGGCTCCAGCGATGTCCCCAGTAGAAACCGATCTCACCCACCAGGAAGGTCGCGAGGATCGTTGCCCATATCGGCAGGGCGCCCACCCAGTTGAGATAGGCGTCGGGCATGATCTCGTGCGATCCGGCGATGGCCCAGCTGATCGGGATGGCCAGGATCAACGCGGCGGCGATGCCGTTGAAGAAATAATAGCCCAGATCCTGCAGGATCGCGGGGCGCCAGATCGTGTTCGGGCGCAGCGCGAACAGCCGTTCGAGCGGAACGAAGATGACGGACAGGATCACCAGCCACGCGCATAGCGCGGCGACTTCCCGAAAAATCGGCTGGATGTGCATCATCGGCGGATCAGATCCTCACACCGCCTTATAGACAAAGGGCGCGACCACGTCGCGCCCCGTCCTTGCCCGGATAGAAGCCGGGATGTTCAGGCGGCGAGCGCGGGCCGCTGCGTTGGCAGCAGCTTGCCACCGCGACGGCGCAGGGCACCGCCTACCGCGCCGAAGCCGATCAGCATCATCGCCCAGGTTGCGGGCTCGGGTGCGTCGGTCACCGAAATGCCGTCGAGCAGCGAGAAAGGCGGCTGGCCCTGCGGACCACCGGTCGCCAGGAAGCTCAGCACCTGAGTCGAATTGCTCGCGGTGAAGTAGAAGTCGACCTTCTGCCAGTCGGTGAAGCCTTGATCCGGGTTCACGACGAAGCCGGTGTCGCGGCAGAACGAGCAGGCGGGCAGGTTTTCGATATTGGCTTCGGTGTCGTCAAACTGCTCGTTCGGACCCGAATTGGTCGGGATCACGCTGTCGCCAAGACCGACGCGAAAGCCTTCGAAGGTCTCGCCCGTGAAGCCGTACTGCTGCGCGGCCGCCCAGTAGAAGGACACCTTGTACATGTTGCCGGCGGTCAGGCCGGTGAGCTGCTGGCTGATCGGCAGGGTCAGGTTGCCGATGCCCGACGTGTCGACGAGGTTGCTATCCATGACCAGGAAAGCGCCACCCGCCGGGCTTTCGCCGACGAAGCCGTTGTTGACCGGGTTCACCGCCTGGCCGGGGCCGTTCAGGCTGAAACGATCGTCGGGGCCGGTGCCGCCGCTGAAGTTGGTCAGCGCGCCGGTCGCGGCGCTATCGGCCGTGTTCGCCTGGAACACGAAATTGTAGCCCGAGGTGCTCCAGCCCGTCGGCGTGACGCCGCCAGTGCCGCCTAGGATCGCGCCCTGATCCGAAAGATCGCCGATCTGGTAATTGCCCGCAGCCACCGAAGACCCCGCAGCACCCCAGGTGCCGCTGTTGATCAGGCTGAGATTCTCGAACCCGCCATTCTGAACATATTCGACGAGTGCAGCCTGGGCCGATCCTGCGATCGTGAAGGCAGCCATCGCGGCCAGAGCGGCCCGCTTGATCCCCATCATAATCAGTCCCCGAAACCCACGCTGAACAAAGAATATCTGCTGCGGTGATAGTCGAAAATGCCGCAATGCGCAATCCCGACGCCGGGATCCGGCCGAGCATTCGAACGCGAGTTCCGCGCGGCTGGCGGCCATTTTTAAGCCATTATAACGGCTTGCGCCGGTCGCTGGGCCAAGTCCCGGACAATAAGCCTTATTTTCATTCGACTGTCGGAAATCTTTACAGTTGTTCTTCGTTTTACGACGACATCTGTACTCAGTATTTAAAGTGACAGGGTTAATTGGTGCAGTGAATCATCTGTGAATGCCCCCGATGTAACAATTCGTTACATTCTCGACTGGAGGCCCTGCAACGCCCGATTCGAACCGCGTCCGAATCAGTCGCGGGAGCGTGGACGGTCGATCGTGCTGAGAACGCCGCGCATCGTGCGGACCTCCTGCGCGTCCCAGCCGGGTTTGGTCAGCAACGTACGCAGCATCCGGCGGGTGGTGGGGGTCCGATCGGGCGGGAAGAAATAGCCCGCCTGATCGAGCAGCCGGTCGAGATGCGCGATCAGCCCGTCAAGTTCTTCTTGCGAAGCGGGCGGGTCGATATCCACTGCGGGCGGCTGGGCGAGCGCGATCCCCTTCGACCATTCGTACGCGACCAGGATCACCGCCTGCGCCAGATTGAGGCTTCCGAATTCGGGGTTGATCGGCACGGTCAGGATCGTGCGCGCGATCGCGACGTCGTCGGTCCCCAGCCCCGATCGTTCGGGGCCGAACAGGATGGCCGAACGCCCCGGCGCCGCGTGGATCGCCCTGGCGGCCTCGTCCGGGCCTACCACCGGCTTGGTCACCCCGCGCTTGCGCACCGTGGTCGCATAGACATGCGCGCAGTCGGCGGTCGCCTCGGCGACGCTGTCATAGACCTTGGCGGCTTCGAGCACCTGATCTGCGCCCGACGCCGCCGGCCCCGCATCGGGATTGGGCCAGCCATCGCGCGGGGAAACGAGCCGCATCTCGGTCAGCCCGAAATTGAGCATCGCCCGCGCGGCCTTGCCGATATTCTCGCCCAATTGCGGGCGGACGAGGACGATGACGGGGGGAGGCGTGGCGCTCACTGCTTCCCCGCTTCCGCGATGGTCCCGGCAAATTCCTCGAAATCCTTAGCCTCGCGGAAATCCTTATAGACGCTGGCGAAGCGGATATAGGCGACGCTGTCGAGCGCCTTGAGGCCTTCCATCACCAGTTGGCCGATCGCGGCCGTGCTGATCTCGCTCTCGCCGCTCGTTTCGATCTGGCGCTGGATGCCGGTCACCAGCCGCTCCACACGCACCGGATCGATCGGGCGCTTGCGGCACGCGATCTGGATCGATCGCTCGAGCTTGGCGCGCTCGAACGGCTCGCGCTTGTTCTCGCTCTTCACGACGGTCAGCTCGCGCAGCTGGATTCTCTCGAACGTGGTGAAGCGCGCGCCGCACCCCTCGCACTGCCGCCGGCGCCGGATGGCCGCCCCATCATCCGTGGGGCGGCTATCCTTCACCTGGCTGTCTTCATGCGAACAGAAAGGACAGCGCAATCAAAGCTCCGGGTAGATCGGGAAGCGGTCGCACAGCGCCTCGACGCGCGACTTGACGTGCATCTCGGTCTGGCCGTTCCCTTCGGGGCCGTTCTTGGCAACGCCTTCGACGACGTCGGCGATCATGTCGGCGATCTCGCGGAACTCGGCGGGGCCGAAGCCGCGCGTCGTGCCCGCCGGGCTGCCGACGCGGATGCCCGACGTCTTGACCGGGGGCAGCGGATCGTTGGGCACGCCATTCTTGTTGCAGGTGATGCTCGCGCGCTCGAGCGCCTCGTCGGCATCCTTGCCGGTCACGCCGACCGGGCGGAGATCGACCAGCGCCAGATGCGTGTCGGTGCCGCCCGAAACCAGATCCATGCCACGCTCCTTGAGGCGCGCCGCCAGAACCTTGGCATTTTCGACGACCGCCGCCGCATAGGTCTTGAACTCGGGCTGCAGCGCCTCGCCGAACGCGACCGCCTTGGCCGCCACGACATGCATCAGCGGGCCGCCCTGCAGGCCGGGGAACACCGCCGAGTTGATCTTCTTCGCGATCGCCTCGTCATTGGTGAAGACCGCGCCACCGCGCGGGCCGCGCAGCGTCTTGTGGGTCGTGGTGGTCACGACATGCGCATGGCCGAACGGGGTTGGGTGCACGCCGCCGGCGACGAGGCCCGCAAAGTGCGCCATGTCGACCATGAACAAAGCGCCCACTTCATCGGCGATCGCACGGAAGCGCGCGAAATCGATGTGGCGCGGATAGGCCGAACCGCCGGTGATGATCAGCTTGGGCTTATGCTCCTTCGCCAGCCGCTCGACCTGGTCGAAGTCGATGCGGTGATCGTCCTCGCGCACGCCATATTGGATCGCGTTGAACCACTTGCCCGACATCGCCGCCTTCGCGCCGTGGGTCAGGTGGCCGCCCGCGTCGAGCGAAAGGCCCATGATCGTGTCGCCGGGCTTGGTCAGCGCCAGCATTACCGCGCCGTTCGCCTGCGCGCCCGAATGCGGCTGGACGTTGGCGAACTCACAACCGAACAGCGCCTTGGCGCGATCGATCGCCAGCTGCTCGACTTCGTCCGACGGGTGGCAGCCCTGATAGTAACGCTTGCCCGGATAGCCTTCGGCATATTTGTTGGTGAAGACCGAACCCTGCGCTTCCAGCACCGCCTTGGAGACGATGTTCTCCGACGCGATCAGCTCGATCTGCTTCTTCTCGCGGGCGATTTCGTGCTGCAGGCCGCCGAACACGGCCGGATCGGCGTCGGCCAGACCTCGGGTGAAGAACCCGTCAGGCTGGACCTCGGACAGATTGGCTGTGGGGTTCGTGCTCATGCGGGCTCCTTTGAGAAGCTGGGGTTGGAAAGCTTGTCGCGACGGCCGGCGTGGCGACCGCCCGCGAACGGGGTTTCGATGAAGGCGGTGATACAGGCTTTCGCCTGTTCGATGCCGATCAGCCGCGCGCCCAGCGCGATGACGTTCGCGTCATTATGCTCGCGCGACAGCCGGGCGGACAGGACCTCGGACACCAAAGCACAACGCGCGGCGGGATGTCGGTTGACCGCGATAGAGATGCCGATGCCCGATCCGCACAGGGCGATGCCTCTGGTCGCGCGGCCATCGGCGATCGCTTCGGCCAGCATGTAGCCATAATCGGGATAATCGACCGAGCCCGTATCGTTCGGCCCCAGATCGAGCACGACATGGCCCGTCTCACGCAGCCAGCCGGCCAGGGCCGCCTTCAGGTCGAAGGCGGCATGATCGGAAGCAATGGCGATGATGTCGGCCATGATGACGTCCTGCTGAGTCGGTTTCGCGGCTCCTCTAGGGTGTGTGCGGCGTTGATGCCACCGTCTTTGCCTATCTATAATGCAAGCTCAGCCTTTTGGAGTGTCGAATGAAGCGTTCAGCCCTGTCTCTCGCCACCGTCCTGCTTCTTGTCGCCTGCGCGCGCGGCGAGAAGGCCGAACTTCCCGCCAACGCCGTCGCGGCCGAAAATCTGGCGGCCGAGGTGCAGGAGGAGGCCGCGGCGGCCGACAACGCGGCGCAGGCCGTGCTCCCCACCGATGCCTGGGTCGGCAAATGGATCGGGGTCGAAGGCCTCGTGCTCGATGTCCAGAAGGCGGGCGAACCCGGCAAATATATGCTCGGCGTCACCCTGCTCGATGGCACCAAAAGTTATGAAGGCACCGCCGACGGTGAGGTTATCCGCTTCACCCGCGACGGCCGCCCCGAAAGCGTCCGCGCCGCGACCGGCGACGAAACCGGCCTCAAATGGCTCGCTGGCAAGCAGAACTGCCTGATGATCCAGCAGGGCGAAGGTTTCTGCCGTGATGATCTGACGCCGAAGGCGCCTGTCGCAAAGTAAATTCTCCCCCGGCGGGGGAGGATCGAGATGCCGCCCGCCTTGAAAATGCCCGCAAACAGGCGTAGCGGCCCCGCCCCATGACCTCCGCCCCGATCAGCCCCGAGGATTTCGCTGCGCGCGCCCGCATCATCGCCGAGACGATGTCGGGCCACGCCGCGCATCACGCGCTCGACATCCTGACCAACGATGTCCTGCGCGGGCTTGGCTATGGCGATGGGATCGACGTCTTCGAACGCGCGGTGAGCCACTGGCATGCCGCTGCCGATTCCTACCCCTATCGCGGGCCTTGCCCCGATTGCGAAGCCGCCGAAAAGCGCGAAGCGGCCTGACACCTTTTGCCCGGCATCCCAGCTTTCGCAGGGATGCCGGGTGATACCGGATTTTGAAAGCAAGCCGCGGGACGCATCCTGGCTTGAACCGGCTCATATCCTGCGCACATTGAAACCGTGCCGAAGGATGAGTCCATGAACGCCATCACCCTCGACCCCCGCTGGGCGCGGATCGTCGCGCGCGATGCGCAGGACGATTTCGTCTTTTCGGTCGCCAGCACCGGCATCTATTGCCGCCCCGGCTGCCCTGCGCGGACGCCCAGCCCCCGCAACATCGCCTTTCACGGCAGCCCCGCCGCCGCCGAATCGGCGGGCTTCCGCGCCTGCAAGCGCTGCCTGCCCGATCAGCCGCCCTTGGCCGAGCGCCATGCCGCGCTGATCGCCGAAGCATGCCGCCGGATCGAATCGGCCGAGGAACCTCTGGTGCTGGCCGAACTCGCCGCCGCAGTCGGCCTCAGCCCACACCATTTCCACCGGCTGTTTCGCAAGATCACCGGCCTCACGCCCAAGGGCTATGCTGACGCCCACCGCGCCGAAAAGGTGCGCGATGCCTTGCAGAGCGGCGGTACCGTCACCGAAGCGCTCTACGAAGCCGGCTTCGGGTCGAGTGGGCGTTTCTATGCCGCCGCCGATGGGGCGCTCGGCATGGCCCCGGCGCGCTTCGCCAGGGGCGGGCAGGGGGCCAAGATCCGCTATGGCATCGGCACCTCCTCGCTCGGCCTCGTCCTTGCGGCAGTCAGCGATCGTGGCGTCTGCTCGATTCTGCTCGGTGACGATGAAGGCGAACTGGCGACCGAACTGGGCCGGCGCTTCCCCCGGGCGTCGATCACGGCCGATCCCGACCTTGGCGACACGGTCGCCGCCGTCGCCGCGCTGGTCGAGGAGCCGGGCCGCGGTCTTGCCCTACCGCTCGACATTCGCGGCACCGCGTTCCAGCAGCGCGTTTGGGATGCGCTGCGTGCGATCCCGGCGGGCGAGACCCGCAGCTATGCCGATATCGCGCGCGCGATCGGCAATCCGCGCGCCGTCCGCGCGGTGGCGGGCGCGTGCGCCGCCAACAAGCTCGCGCTCGCCATCCCGTGTCACCGCGTCGTCCACGGCAATGGCGACGTCAGCGGATATCGCTGGGGCACCGAGCGTAAGCGCGCGCTGCTGTCCCGCGAGGAATTGCCATGATCGGGTCCATCGACGGTGAAAGCCACAAGTCTCGTGGCTTTCACCGTTACATTCGTCCCGCTTGACTCTTCCGGATCAGGAAGGCGTATAAGAACAAATAGTGAACAATCATTCGTTCGAGTCGTTCTGTCGTCATGCCTGCCCCGAATCATCTGCTGGCCTCCCTGCGCGCCCGCGTCGACGCGATCGAAGGGGTGAAGCCCAAGGAGAGGGCCCGTTTCGCGCTCGGCCATCCCGGGCTCGACGCCCGGTTGGACGGCGGACTGCCGTTGGGGCGACTCCACGAAGTCTTCGCGGCCCAGCCAGAGGATCAGGCGGCGGCGATCGCCTTCGCCTTGGTCCTCGCGATGCAGGGCGGCACCGGCCCGGTCGTCTGGGTGCGGCAAGACGATGCGGTGAAGATATCGGGCCGGCTCCATCCGCCCGGCCTCGTCGATCTCGGCTTCGATCCGGCGCGGCTGGTCGAGGTGCTGGCCCCCGACGAAAAGGCGCTGCTGCGCGCCGCGGGCGATGCGGTGCGCTGCCCCGATGTCGCGCTGCTGCTGGTCGAGCCCGGCCGCGCCGCGCGCACGATCGATCTCACCGCCACCCGCCGGCTGTCCGTTGCGGCCGAAGCGTCCGGCGTCACCGTCCTGCTCCTGCGTGGCTCGGGCGAGCCCGCGCCCAGTGCCGCGCACAGCCGCTGGCGGATACGCGCCGTCCCCGCCGTCCCGCTGGAGGCCGATGCGCCCGGTCATGGCACGATCGACCTCACCCTGCTCCGCCACCGCGGCGGCATCGCCGAATTCAGCCTGACCCTGGAGTGGAACCGTGACCAGTTCGCCTTCCGGGAGCCGGCGCTATCTGGCGCTGTGGTTCCCCTTCCTGCCCACCGACCGGCTGTCGCGTGAAGGCATTCACGCCCTCGCCACGGTGGAAAAGGTCAAGGGCGCGATGCGGCTCGCCGCCGTCTCGGCCGAAGGCCTGTCGATCGGCCTCGCCCCCGGCCTGACCCTCGCCGACGCCCGCGCGCGCATCCCCGGCGTCGCGGTTGCCGATGCCGATCCCTATGCCGACGCCCTTTGGCTCGAACGGATCGCCGATGGCTGCGACCGCTATACGCCTATGGTCGCGATCGACGGCCCGAACGGCCTCCTGCTCGACATCAGCGGCGCCGCGCATCTCTTCGGCGATGAAGCCGGTCTGCGCACGGATCTCCTTGCCCGGCTCGACCGACTGGGCATGGCGGCGCGTGCCGTCATCGCCGACACCCCCGACGCTGCCCACGCGCTTGCCCGCCATGGCGACGACATAGGCGCACTCCCCGTTGCCGCGCTCGAACTCGGGTCGGCAGAAACCCTCGCGCTGCGCCGTGCCGGCCTAAAGCGCATTGCCGATCTTTCGGCGCGCCCCTCCGCCCCGATCGCCGCGCGCTTCGGGGAGGAGGCGACCGACCGGCTCGCCCGGGTAACGGGCGCGCGCGACATCCGCATCAGCCCGCGCCGCCCCGAAGCCGCTCTGGTCGTCGAACGCCGCTTCGCCGAGCCGATCGGCCACACCGACGCGGCGCTGGCCGCGGTCGAGGCGCTGGCGACGGAAGCCGCCTCAATACTCGATGCGCGCCATCGCGGCGGCCGCCGGTTCGAGGCGCGACTGTTCCGCACCGACGGCCTCGTCCGCGCGCTGCGCATCGAAACCGGCCTGCCGACGCGCGATGTGCCGCTGCTGATGCGCCTGTTCCGCGAACGGATCGACGCGCTCGACGATCCGATCGATCCCGGCTTCGGTTTCGATCTCGTCCGCCTTGCCGTCCCCCGCGCCGAGCCGCTCGCCCCGCTCCAGCTTGCCCTCGAAGGTGGCACGGTCGCCGAGGACGAACTGGCCCGCCTGATCGATCGCCTCTCCACCCGCCTCGGCCGCGACCGCGTGCTGCGCCATGCCCCGCAGGATGCGCATATCCCCGAACAGGCGAGCTTCGCCTTTCCCGCCGCCGCCCCGCGCACGATCGGCCCCTGGCCCGCGTCCGAATCCGGCGAACCCGCGCTGCGCCCCGTCACCCTGTTCGACCCGCCCCAGCGGATTCAGGTCATCGCCGGTGTCCCCGACGGCCCGCCCCAGCGTTTCCAATGGCGCCGCGCCGCGCATGAGGTGGTGCGTGCCGAAGGCCCCGAGCGGATCGGCGCCTTGTGGTGGCGCCGCGCCGACAATGGCGGCCGCACCCGCGATTATTATCGGGTCGAGGACACGCACGGCCGCCGCTTCTGGTTGTTCCGCCACGGCCTCTATGGCCGCGAGACGGCGGCGCCCGACTGGTATCTCCACGGCCTGTTCGCATGACCCGCTTCGCCGAAATGGTGGCCGCCACCAATTACAGCTTTTTGCGGGGGGCCTCGCCACCATCGGATATGGTGGGCGCCGCGCTTGGCCTTGGCCTCGCTGGCCTTGGCATCGCCGATCGTAACACGGTGGCGGGCGTGGTCCGCGCCTGGGATGCGCTGCGCAAGGCGCGGGTGGAGGCTGAGGCTGCGGGGGAGGCATTCGTCCCCTTCAAGCTGGTATCGGGCGCGCGCCTCGTCTTCTGCGACGGCACGCCCGACATCGTCGCCTATCCCGCGACACGCCACGGCTGGGGGCGGCTCTGTCGCCTGCTGACGACGGGCAATCGCCGCGCGATCAAGGGCGACTGCATCCTGCGCTTCGGCGATCTGCTCGACCATCTCGACGACCTTCTCCTGATCGTGATGCCGACCGGGACCTTCCTGCGCGAAGGCGAAGAAGGCGCCCGCCCGCTGCCCCCGAAGAAGGAGGCGGAGGCCCAAGAACCGCGCGCGCGCCTGTCGCTTGTCCGGCCGCCCGTGAATTTCGATCGGACCCCACAGGAAGCGGTGGAGGAGACGCTGGCCCGCCTAGCACACCATGCTCCCCGCCGCGTCTGGCTCGGCGCGACCATCCCCTATGGCGGGCGTGATCGGCGCCGCTTGTCACGGCTTGCCACGATCGCGCGCGATGCCGGCGTGCCGCTGCTCGCGACCTGCGACGCGCTTTATGCGACGCCCGATCAGCGCCCGCTCCACGATGTCGTCACCTGCATCCGCGAGGGCGTGAAGCTGGCCGATGCGGGCACGAAGATCGCCGCCAATGCCGAACGCCATCTCAAGCCCGAGGCGGAGATGGACCGGCTGTTCCGCGACTGTCCGCAAGCGGTCGACGAAGGCGCCAAGCTGCTCGACCGGATCGAATGGGACATCGGCTCCCTCAAATATGAATATCCGCATGAGCCGGTGCCGGAGGGGTGGACGCCCCAACGCTGGCTGATCCACCTCGTCATGGAGGGCGCGCGAGACCGCTATCCGAAGTTTACCAAGGCGCATCGCGACCTGATCCGCACCGAGATCAAGCTCGTCGGTCGCGTGAAATACGCTTATTATTTCCTCACCGTTCACGACGTGGTGGCATTCGCCCGCGGCCAGAAAATTCTCTGCCAGGGGCGCGGATCGGCCGCCAATTCGGTGATCTGCTACACGCTCGGCATCACCTCGATCGACCCGGTCCACAACAAGCTGCTCTTCTCGCGCTTCATCTCGGAGGATCGCAACGAACCGCCCGACATCGACGTCGATTTCGAACATGAACGGCGCGAAGAGGTGATGCAGTATATCTTCGATCGCTATGGCCGCCACCGCGCGGGTATTGCCGCGACGGTCATCCACTATCGCCCGCGCAGCACGGTGCGAGAGGTCGGCAAGGTGCTCGGCCTCAGCGAGGATATCACCGCGCGGGTCAGCTCTACCGTCTGGGGCAGCTATGCCGCGAAGATGGAGGAGAGCCGCTACGCACAGGCCGGGCTGGATCTGGGCAATGAGGAGATCGGCCGGCTGGGGATGCTCGTCGCCCAGTTGCTCGAATATCCGCGCCACCTATCGCAGCATGTCGGCGGCTTCGTGCTGACCGAAAGGCGGCTCGACGAACTGGTACCGATCCACAATGCCGCGATGGACGATCGCACCTTCATCGAATGGGACAAGGACGATATCGACGCGCTCGGTCTGATGAAGGTCGATATCCTCGCGCTCGGCATGCTCACCTGCATCCGCAAGGCGTTCGACCTGATCGGGCGGCACGGCATGCATCCGGGATATGAACTGCACACGATCCCGGCCGATCAGCCCGACGTCTATGACATGCTATGCGCGGGTGACAGCATCGGTGTGTTTCAGGTCGAAAGCCGCGCGCAGATCAACATGCTGCCGCGGCTTCGGCCCCGCAATCTCTATGATCTTGCGGTCCAGGTCGCGATCGTGCGGCCGGGGCCGATCCAGGGTGGCATGGTCCACCCCTATCTCAAGCGGCGCAAGGAGCAGCGGCAGCCCAATCCCCCGCCGATTACCTACCCCGCGCCGTCGGCCAAACATGGCCGCGCGGACGAACTGGAAGAGGTGTTGGGCAAGACGCTGGGTGTGCCTTTGTTTCAGGAACAGGCGATGAAACTCGCGATCGTCGCTGCCAAGTTCACCGATGCGCGCGCCAACCAGCTGCGCCGCGCGATGGCGACATTCCGCAATGTCGGAACGATGCCCGAGTTCGAGACCGAGATGATCGAAGGGATGGTGGGTCGTGGATATCCGCGCGATTTCGCCACCGCCTGCTTCGCGCAGATCAAGGGTTTCGGCAGCTATGGCTTTCCCGAAAGCCATGCCCAGTCCTTCGCGCTGCTCGTCTATGTCTCGTCCTACATAAAGTGCCGCTACCCGGCGGCCTTCGCCTGCGCGCTGCTCAACTCGCAGCCGATGGGTTTCTATGCGCCGGCGCAGATCATCGATGATGCCAGGCAACATGGCGTCGATCTTTTCGAAGCCGACATCAATGCGAGCTTCTGGGACAACAGCCTCGAGTCCGTTGGCAACATGCTCGCGCTGCGCATCGGGTTGCGCCAGGTCGACGGGTTTCGGGAGGATTGGGCGAACAGCATCGCCGAGGCGCGCGCGATGCGGCCGTTCACCACCGTCGAGGAACTGGCGCGGCGGGCGGGGTTGCCGGGGCGGGCGATGCGGTTGCTGGCGGATGCGGATGCGTTTCGATCGATCGGGCTCGATCGGCGCAAGGCGCTGTGGGAAGTGCGGCGGCTGCCGACGGGGGCGCTGCCCTTGTTCGATTTCGCGCGCGCGGCCGAATTGGGTGTGGAGCCCGACATGGCCCTGCCGGAGATGCCGCTGAGCGAGGAGGTCGCGGCCGATTATCAGGTGACGCGCCTGTCGCTGAAGGGACACCCGATGCAGTTCCTGCGGGGGATGTTCGCGGGCGAAGGCGTGCTGTCGTGCAAGCAGGTGGATCAGGCGAAGAACGGCCGGCGCGCGCGGGTGGCCGGGGTCGTGTTGGTGCGGCAGCGGCCGGGCGAGGGGAAGGCGATCTTCATCACGCTGGAGGACGAGACCGGGATCGTCAACGTCCTGCTATGGGCACGTATCTTCGAGGCGCAGCGCGCGCAGGTGATGTCGGCGCGGCTGATGGAGGTGGAGGGCGAGATCCAGCGCAGCCCCGAAGGCGTCGTCCACCTGATGGGCGCGACCGTGATCGATCGCACCGCCGAACTCGCGCGTCTCTCCGAAGATCATCAGCCCACGATCGAGTTGTCGCGCGCCGATGTCTTCGCGCATCCGCAGCTGTCGCGACATGCGGTGCCGCGCGGGCGCCATCCGCGCGACGTGCGGATACTGCCGCCGTCGCGGGATTTTCATTGAGGCCATCTCGTCATTGCGAGGAGCCGAAGGCGACGCGGCAATCCAGGCCCGCACTTGAGATCGTCGCGAACCTCTGATGGATCGGGCCTAGATTGCTTCGCTACGCTCGCAATGACGAGCGGAAGGCTATTTGCTCTCGAACTTGTCCTGCGCGGGCAGGCCGGCGCGCGCGCCTTCGGGGCTGAGCAGCCAGCGCAAAGCGGGTTTGTCATCGTTGAAGACCGCGCGCCAGAAGGCGGTCGTGATCGCGATCACGGTGTCGCGAATGTGCGGGGTCGGCTCGCGATCGCTGCTGCCCGCCGAAAAACTCTGCCCCGCGAACATCGCATGCGTGCCGCCTTCCATCACCAGCAGGAATTTGTCGCCCGGCGGCATCAGCCGATAGGGCAATTGCCTCTGCAGCGCGGTCACGGCGATCACGTTGGGAATTGCATCCTGCGTGCCCGTTATCGACAGGAACGGGATGCGGATATTCGCGAACGCCGCCTCGGGCGATCCCGTGAGCGGCGGCGATGGGCTGAAGCCGATGGCGGCGCGAATGCGCGGATCGGACAGCGACGGTTCGAACGGGGTCGGGAAGGTCTGTCCCACGACGGCCAGCGTGGTCTGCGCGCCGAAGCTGTGTCCGGCCATGCCGATCCGGGCCGTATCGATCCGGCGCAACTCGCATTTCCCTTCGAACGGTTTGCGGCCGATCTCGTTGAGCGCGAACTGGACGTCGCGGGCGCGGGCGGCGAGCTGCACGCTGTTGAGCGCCGATTTGAAGTCGGGCTTGCCGAACAGGGCGCTGTCGCTGCCGGCGTGCTGCAGGTTGATGACCGCGAAGCCCGACGTGGCCCAGGCATGTGCCCACATCGTGCCCGCTTCGAGCGATCCGCCGAGACCGTGGCTGAAGACGATCAACGGCAGTTTGCCGCGACCCGCAGGCATGCGGATCCGCACCGGCACTTCGCGCGACCGGGCGGCGTCGAGCCAGACGGCGTCACACAAGGTGATAGGGGTGATGGCCGCCTGCGCCGCGACCGGCAAAGCCAGGGCGAGCAGGGTCAGGCACGCGCGCAACAATCGCATGGCGCCTCTTTAGCCCGAAAGCGGACCCGATAAGCAACCCACAAGCAAAAGGCGCCACAAAGAAAAAGGGCCCCGCCAAAGCGGAGCCCTTTCCTGTCCCGAAGGAGCCGCTTCTTAGAAGGTGAAGCGGGCGCCCACGCGGATCTGGTACAGCGACTGGCGCGACGAGATCGTCGTGCTGGGCGTCGCGTTGGGCTGCGAGTAGCGATACTGCGCACAGACCTGGCTGGTGCTGCTCGTCTGCTGCGCGGCGGTCGGCGTCGTGCCGGTGGCGACTGCCGTCTGCAGACACTGAGCGCGAACTGCGGGGATGACATACGCGAACGGATATTCGCGGATCTGGCCCCAATTCTTGTTCAGCATGTTGGTGAAGTTTTCGACATCCGCGAACAGGGTAACCTTCGAGTCGCCGAGACCCGTCGGGATTTCCTGCGCGAGGTGAAGATCGATGCGGGTGAACCAACGCGAATTGAACTTGTTACGCGGCGCGATCTTGCCACGATACTTCTTCAGATCGGTCGTGTTGATCAGGTTCTCCAGATAGGCCCGGGTTGCCGCGCTGTCGTAGGAGACGAGCGGATCGTTGACCGTCGGCACGTAGAGTAGGTAGCGGCTTGCCGAACCAGTCGTTCCGAAGATGCCGCTGCGGCCTGTGGCGATGTCGTTCATCGTCCAGCTGAACGGACGGCCAGAACGCGTTTCACCGAACAGCGCGATCGTCGTCTTGTTGTCGCCAAAGAAGGCGTGCTCATACGAGACGTTGTACTTGATCGCGTAGCGGGTCTCGTCGTTCGACACGCCGTAAGCCGCGCCGTTCGGATCGAGGAAGCCGCCATTGCCGTAGTTCGACGAAGCGGTCGACGAGGTCGCCGGCGCCTGATCCTTGACGTCCTGGTAGGTGAAGCTGACGCCATGGCTCAGACCGAAGTCCCAGCGCTTGTCGAGGCGCAGGACGCCGATGTAGCTGCGGCCCTTCTTCGTGTTGGTCAGGAACAGATCCTGGTTCGTGTCCGCGAAGGTGGTCGCCGAGGTGTAGCGAACGCGACCATCCGGGGTGCGCGACGCGGTCGGGACCGAGCGCAGGTCGGTGAAGAACACCTGATTGCGGACCTTCGAATAGAACAGGTCCGCGCCCAGCTGCCAGTCACCAAGTGTGTCGCCGAGATCAAGATCATAGTCGGTCGACAGGGTAGCGCGCCACTGCGACGGCAGCTTGAAGTTCGGATCAAGCGCGTTGGTTGTCGCGGTGGCCGAGGCTGTGCCCGAGGTCAGGTAGCCGTTGACCGAGGTCGGGATCGACGTGCCGGTGACGCCGGTCAGCGCGGCCGCACCAACGCCCGCTGGCAGGGCGGTGCCGGTGTAGGCGCCGTTGTTCTGCTGGCGGATGTCGATGGTGTTGGTCAGGAAGCCCGTATTCGAGAAGCTGTTCGAGACATAGACGTCCGGCGAACCGCCCGAGAAGATGCCGACGCCGCCGCGGAACGAGATCCGGTCGAAGGGCTTGTAGTCGAAGCCGAAGCGCGGCTGCAGGATGCCGCGGCCGCTGATGTAGGCGGCGTTGGTGAAGCCATAGCGGTTGGCGAAGTTCACGTTGCGGGCCGGACGGCTGTCACCGCCGTACATGTCGTAACGTGCGCCATAAGTCAGCTTCAGCGTGTCGCTGACGCGCCAGTTGTCCTGGATACCGACCGAATAGGCGAAGTAGGAGAACTTCGCGGCGCCATCGGCCGGGTTCACCGAGGGAACAGCATTGGTGTATTGCAGGCGCTGGGCGTTGCCGGCCTGGAAGTCGGCGAGCGAGTCGAAGTAGTAATCGCCGGCGGTGCGCTGCACGAAGAGGTTGAAGATCTTCGTGTGCTGGACGTCACCGAACACGCGGATCGAGTGGCCATCCTTGTCGAGGCGGGCCTGAACGAGGCCGCCCCAGGTCTGGCTGGTCAGCGCGTTCGACTGACGCGACGCATCGGGACCGATGCTGACGACGCCGAAGCCGGGCTGGCAGGCGGTCGACAGATCGGTGGCCGTGCCCGTGCCCGAGGCGCGGTCCGAAGTCGGTGCGGCGCAGATGCGCATCTGCGCGAAGCCCCGGCCCATTACCGGATCCTGGCCGCGCTTATAATCCTTGTAGAAACCGCGAATTTCGGTCGAAAATTCGTCCGACCAATCCGAGTTCAACTGGGCGACGCCCGTGTGCAGGCGGTTCGACGAGATATAACCGTTCGATGCCAGACCAATGCCGGGCGTGCCGGTCGTGAAGGTGTTCTGGTTAAACTGGATCGAATCCTTGGTGTACATGTAGGTGATCGAGGCGCGCTGCGTTTCCGACAGGTTCGCGTCGAGCTTGGCGACCAGGCGATCATCGCGGTCGTTCGAGTTGCTGAGCACGCCGCCGGTTTCATAGTTGTAGCGCGACTTGGCGATCTGCTGAACCTGCGTGACCTGTGCATCGGTGATCAGCGGAATGACGGTGCCGGCGTTGCTGCCGGGCGTGCCTTCCGGGATCGGGGTGCCAGCGCGGATACGCTCACCCGCGACCATAAAGAACAGGCGGTCCTTGATGATCGGACCGCTGATTTCGGCGCCAAAATTCTTGTAGGTGAAGTTCGGCAGCGAGACGCGACCCGTGGGGACGCCCGGGCCGGCCTTAGTCTTCTTACCGCTCAGTTCGTCCGACGAATAAGCGTAGAACGCGGTACCATGGAACTCGTTGCCACCCGACTTCAGGATCGCGTTGATCGCGCCGCCCTGAAAGTTGCCTTCGCGGACGTCGTACGGAGCGACCTTGGTCTGAAACTGGCCGATGGCATCCAGCGGCACGGGCGAACGACGGGTCGGCAGGCCGTCGGGGTTAAGACCGAAATTGTCGGTGACGGGCACACCGTCGATCGAGAAGCGGTTGAAGCGCGAGTTCTGACCAGCGAACGACACCGCACGGCCCGAACCTTCGGCATAGTCGAGGCGGGCGAAAGGATCACGGCGCATCAGGTCGCGGACGTCGCGGTTGACGGTGGCGACATTGGCGATCTGCTCGGCGTTGAGCACGGTGGCCGGACCCTGCGACAGGGTCTTGGCGCCCGGCAGCTTGGAGGCGCTGACGACGATTTCGGGGCCGCTGGCCGAGCCGCTCAGATCGACCGGAAGCTCATAAGCCTGGGTCACGACGGTATAGATGTCGGTGACGGTCGAGCTGGGCTTGCCGGCCGCGGTGACGATCACGTTGAACGGACCGCCGACGCGCAGGCCGGTGGCGTTGAACTCACCGTTCGCGTTGGTAGTCAGCGTCTGGCGCGTGCCCGACGGCGTGTGGAGGATAACTACGTTGGCGTCAGCAACTGGCGCGCCGCCGTCCGTGACGATGCCATGGATCGCCGAAGTCGTTTCCTGCGCCATAGCCGGCGCGGTCGCCACCATGGCGACAGCAATCGCGCCCGCGGCGCAGCCCAATGAGAAATTACGCATTTTTGTTCCCCTGTAGTCCCGAACGACGCGCAGCTTTGTGCAGTGCAATAGTTTTTACACGTTCGACGTCGGGCACCCTGCGACAGGCTTACTGCCCTGGGTTCGTGGCCCTAGAGACGGTATGTGACAGCTTTGTGGCAAAAAATCGTCACGTATTTTGCGATGCGGCGTGAATCGATGCGGCGCCGCAGAGTTGGGGGATTTCCGCTATCGTCCTTCTCAGACGGCGAGGCTGAAAGCCGACCTGTGATGCAAAAATACCACGCTTCGTTAACCTTTCACACGGGCAGGCGCGTGGTGAGCTTCACCTCCTCCAGCACCGCATAGGTCCGCGTTTCGCGAACCCCTGGCATCGCAGTGAGGATATCGCCCAGAAAAGTGCGGTAAGCCGCCATGTCGCTGACGCGCACCTTCAACAGATAATCGAATCCTCCCGCGACCATGTGGCATTCGAGAACCTGGGGCACGCGCTGCACATGGCCCGCAAAGGCGGCGAACACATCGTCGGTGGTGCGATCGAGCAGGACTTCGATGAAGATCAGCAGCGCCTGATCGAGCTTTTCGGGATCGAGCAGCGCGGTGTAGCCCGCGATCACGCCGCGCTCGCGCAGGCGTTTCACCCGATCGAAGCACGCGGCGGGGGATAGGCCGCATCGCTCGCTGAGCGCCTGATTCGTGATCCGTCCGTCTTCCTGAAGAACGCGGAGCAGCCTGCGATCGACCTCATCGACATGCAGGTTCTTCGATTCCGGGAGGGACATCTGGGGTTTCCTTCGGCGATCAGGCCAAACATGCGAAGCACATTCGGCATAATCGCCCGTAAAATCCGGTTCAATCGGACAAATGGAGTATGTGATGCCGCTGTCGGCCTGGGATGCAATCGACGACGCGAAATTTGCGGACGAGGCCGATGTGGTCCGCGCGCTGATCGATGCGCGACCGCTGTCGCACGAAGCGCGCCGCATCGTCGTAGGTGAGGCGATCACGCTGGTCCAGGAAGCGCGGGCTTCGACGAAGAAGCAGGGGGTTGTCGAAAGCTTCCTCCAGCAATTCTCGCTGGGCACGCGCGAGGGGCTGGCGCTCATGTGCCTGGCCGAAGCGCTGTTGCGCACGCCCGACGCCGACACGCGCGACCGGCTGATTGCCGAGAAGATCGGGGCGGCCGACTGGGCGAGCCATCTCGGCAAGTCGGACAGCCTGTTCGTCAACGCATCGACCTGGGGATTGATGCTCACCGGCCGGCTGATCGACGTCGATGACGAGGCAAAGCGCGATCTGGGTGGATTCCTGAAACGGATGACCGCACGACTCGGCGAGCCGGTGATCCGTCAGGCTGTCGGCGCGGCGGTGAAGATGATGGGCGAGCAGTTCGTGCTCGGCCGCACGATCGAGGACGCGCTCGCCCGTTCGAAGAAGGAGAATTATCTCTGCTCGTTCGACATGCTGGGCGAAGGCGCGCGCACCGCGACCGACGCAGCGCGCTATGAGGGCATTTATGCCGATGCGATCGAAGCGGTCGGCAAGGCGTCGAACGGCGCCGGGCCGGAACTGGGCCATGGCATTTCGGTCAAATTGTCGGCGCTTTCGCCGCGTTATGAGGCCGTGCAGGAAGGTCGCGTCTGGGACGAGCTCTATCCGCGCGTGAAGCGCCTCGCGCAGATCGCCGCGCATTATAACCTGAACTTCGCGATCGACGCGGAGGAGGCCGACCGGCTCGTCATCTCGCTCAAGCTGGTCGAGCGGCTGGTGAAGGAGCCGTTCTTCGGCGACTGGCAGGGGCTGGGCGTCGTCGTTCAGGCTTATCAGAAGCGCGGCATCCAGGTGATCGACGGCCTCGCCCGGCTGGCGCGCGAGAGCGGGCGGCGGATCATGGTGCGGCTGGTGAAGGGCGCTTATTGGGATAGCGAGATCAAGAAGGCGCAGGTCGCCGGACGGCCCGGCTATCCGGTGTTCACCACAAAGGCGGCGACCGACCTGAGCTACCTCGTCTGCGCTCGCGCGCTGATCGCGGCGTCGCCCGATCTCTATCCGCAGTTCGCGAGCCACAATGCCCACACGCTCGCCGCCGTGCGCCATATGGCGGCGCAGGCCGGGGTGACGATCGAGCATCAACGGCTCCACGGCATGGGCGAGGCGCTCTATCGTGCGGCGGAAAGGCAATATGGCCCACTGCGGCTGCGTGCCTATGCGCCGGTGGGCGGGCATGAGGAGCTGTTGCCTTATCTGGTCCGCCGCCTGCTCGAAAATGGCGCGAACACCAGCTTCGTCCACGCGCTTCTCGACGAGAAGGTGCCCGCCGACCTGGTGGTCGCCGATCCGATCGCGGCGGTGGAGGCGCATCCGCGCGGTCATGCGCGCATCGCGCTGCCCGCCGATATTTACGGCCCGTCGCGCCGCAATCCGCTGGGCCGCGATTATAGCCGCCTGATCGAACGTGAGGCAGCCGAACGGTCGACCGTGCTGATCGGTGGAGAGCGCCCGAGCGCGGGCGCGATCGTCGGCGGCCAGATGATCGCCGCGCATCAGACGCCGGTTACCAGTCCGTCCGATCGATCGCGCGTGATTGGCTATGTCGCCGAAGCGAGTCCCGGCGATATCGATGCGGCGGTGAAGTTCGCGCGCAAGGCGCAGCCGCGCTGGAATGCGATTGGCGGTGCGGGGCGCGCGTTGGTGCTGCGTGCGATGGGCAATGCGCTCGACGCGCATATGGACATGTTCGTCGCCCTGCTGTCGCTGGAAGCGGGCAAGACGCTCAACGACGGAGTCGCCGAAGTGCGCGAGGCGGTCGATTTCTGCCGCTATTACGCCGATCTGGCCGAGCGCCAGTTTGGTACGCCCACCCTGCTGCCGGGGCCGGTGGGGGAAGTGAACCAGCTCGAACTGGCTGGACGCGGCGTTTTCGCATGCATCAGCCCCTGGAACTTCCCGCTCGCGATCTTCACCGGGCAGATCGCCGCGGCGCTCGCGGCCGGCAACGCCGTTCTCGCGAAGCCCGCCGAACAGACCCCGCTTGTCGCGGCGAAGGCGGTGCTGCTGTTCCATGCAGCGGGGCTCGACCCCGATCTGCTCGCCTTGCTGCCCGGCGACGGCGCGAAGGTGGGCGCCGCGATCGTCAACCATCCGGGGATCGACGGGGTCGCCTTCACCGGTGGCACCGAGACCGCCTGGGCGATCAATCGCTCGCTCGCCGCGCGCAACGGGCCGATCGTGCCGCTGATTGCCGAGACGGGTGGGCTCAACGGCATGTTCGTCGATACGACCGCGTTGCGCGAACAGGTGGTCGACGATGTTATCCTCTCGGCCTTCGGATCGGCGGGGCAGCGTTGCTCGGCGCTGCGCCTGCTGTTCGTGCCGCACGACAGCGCCGATGAGATGATCGCAACGCTCAAGGGTGCGATGGACGCGCTGGTGATCGGGGATCCCGCGAACGCCACGACCGATGTCGGCCCGGTGATCGATGCCGAAGCGCGCGAGGCGCTGGTCGCGCATCGCGAGCGGCTGGCGCGCGACGCGGTGGTCCTGCACGGTTGCACAGCACCTGAGGGGGGCGATTTCTTCGGCCCGCTGCTGGTGGAGATACCGTCAGCCGATTTCCTCGAACGCGAGGTGTTCGGGCCGATCCTGCACATTGTCCGCTATGACCCGGCCGATCTCGATGCGGTCGCGGACAAGCTCGCGTCGCGGGGTTACGGGTTGACCCTGGGCATCCACAGCCGGATCGAGGGTTTCGCCGAGCGGGTGCGCGCGCGGGTGCCGGCGGGCAATGTCTATGTGAACCGATCGATCATCGGCGCGGTGGTGGGGGTGCAGCCCTTCGGTGGGGAAGGGCTTTCGGGCACCGGCCCCAAGGCCGGCGGTCCGCATTCGTTGCTGCGTTACGCGACCGAGCGCGCGGTGTCGGTCAACATCACAGCGCAAGGGGGCGACCCCGCCTTGCTCAACCTCTGAGCACGGCGCTGCGCGTTGCGACTGGCGAACCTGAAAAACCAAGCGACCAGCGCGCAGCCGGTCGAACCTTCCCTGTGCATCCGATGCCCCCATATGATGCTGGGGTGATTCTTTCGCACAAACCGGTGACAGCGGCATGACAGAACCGCTTCTGGTGCTGTTCGGCGCCGTGCTGGGCGGCGTGATCGGCAGCTTCCTGGCGACCTTGATCCTGCGCTGGCCGGCGGGGCGATCGGTGGCGCGCGGGCGATCGGCCTGCGACGGCTGCGGCGCGCCCATCGATCCGTTGCGACTCGTGCCGGTCCTGAGCTTCGCGGTCGCGCGGGGACGGGCGGGGTGCTGCGGCACGCCGATCGATCCGCTGCACCCGACGGTCGAGGTCGGCGCCGCGTTGATCGGCGCCGTCGCCTTCGCGATTGCGCCGCCCGTCGACGCGGCGTCGGGCGCGCTCTTCGGCTGGTTCCTGCTGACGCTCGCCTTGCTCGATCGGCGCCATTTCTGGCTGCCCGATCGGTTGACCCTGTCGCTGCTGGCGCTGGGCCTGGCCGGTGGGGCGGTGGGCGTGGGGCCACCCCTCGCGGACCGGCTGATCGGGGCGACGGGGGCTTATGTCGCGCTGGAAGCGGTGCGCCGCATCTACGCCCGCGTCCGGGGACGTGAGGGGCTGGGGCGCGGGGACGCCAAGTTGTTCGCGGCAATCGGGGCGTGGCTCGGCTGGCAGGTGCTGCCGATCGTGCTGCTCCTCGCCAGCCTGATCGGGCTGGGGGTCGTGCTGGCGCTCACGATCATGCGACGACCGCCCGGGCGGACCGCTCGGCTTCCGCTCGGCACCTTCCTCTGCATCGCCGCCTGGATCGTCTGGGGAACGACCGCCTGTATCGCGACGTTGTGGCGGTCACAGATATGAGAGGATGCCACCATGCCCGAAGTGAAGAGCGACGATCACGTCGTTGTCGAGAAGAGCAGCATGAACATCGGCGGCATCATTGCCGCCATCGCCTTGCTGCTGCTTGTTCTGGGCGTCCTGAAGTTCATGGGCGTCTCGCCAATCTGATTGTTCGGATCGCCTGAATGGCGCACTGGATCGAGGCGTCGCCGCGCGGGGTTTACGTCCGGCCCGCCGACGCCTGGATCGACCCATCTGTCCCGGTCGATCGCGCGCTGGTGACGCACGGCCATGCCGATCATGCGCGCGGCGGCCACAGCCAGGTCTGGGCGACGCCTGAGACGCTTGCGATCATGGCACTGCGTTACGGCACCGAGGTTGGCACCTCGGTCGCCTATGGCGAGACGATATCGTTGGGCGGTGTCGACGCGACATGGGTTCCCGCCGGGCATGTGCTGGGATCGGCGCAGATATTGCTCGAACATGCCGGTGAGCGCATCGTCGTCACCGGCGACTATAAGCGCCGCGCTGATCCGACTTGCGCGCCGTTCGAGCCGATCCCCTGCGATATCTTCATCACCGAAGCCACCTTCGGACTGCCGGTGTTCCGTCATCCGCCGATCGAGCAGGAAATCGACAAGCTGCTGGGCGCGCTCCATGCCTCTCCGGACCGCTGCGTTCTGGTCGGTGCCTATGCGCTCGGCAAGGCCCAACGCGTGATCGCGGAGGTGCGTGCGCGCGGGCACCACGATCCGATATACATCCACGGTGCGATGGAGCGGATGTGCGATCTCTATCGCGACTTCGGCATTGATCTGGGTGAGCTGCATTCCGCCACCGCCGCCTCGGCCGACCAGTTGCGTGGCAAGATCGTGGTGTCGCCCCCTTCGGCGCTCAACGATCGCTGGTCGCGGCGCCTGCCCGATCCGATTACGGCGATGGCATCGGGCTGGATGCGGGTGCGGCAGCGCGCGCGGCAGAAGAATGTCGAACTGCCGCTCGTCATCTCCGACCATGCCGATTGGGACGAACTGACTGCGACGATCCGCGAGGTCGCCCCGTCTGAAACCTGGGTCACGCATGGCCGCGAGGAGGGACTCGTCCACTGGTGCGAGACGCATCAGATGAAGGCCCGCGCGCTGGCGCTGGTCGGTTATGAAGATGA
Source organism: Sphingomonas montanisoli (assembly GCF_008274695.1). Classification (GTDB taxonomy): domain Bacteria; phylum Pseudomonadota; class Alphaproteobacteria; order Sphingomonadales; family Sphingomonadaceae; genus Rhizorhabdus; species Rhizorhabdus montanisoli. The sequence continues at coordinate 371,757 of NZ_VTOU01000002.1, forward strand.
GGACGAGGGGTGAGGGCCTTTTCCCAACTCCTCGACGGCCTCGTCTATACGCGCTCGCGCAATGCCAAGCTGGCGCTGATCGCGGCCTATATGCGCGAGGCGCCCGATCCCGATTGCGGCTGGGCGCTCGCGGCGCTGACGGGCGATCTGAACATTCCGGCGGTCAAGGCATCGGCGATCCGCGCGATCGTCGAGGAGCGGGTCGATCCGGTGCTGTTCGCGATGAGCCGCGATTATGTTGGCGATCTCGCCGAGACGGTGTCGTTGCTCTGGCCCAAACGGATCGATCAGCCCGCCGAGATCGACGACGGCTCGCTCACCCTCTCCGCCGTGATCGACCGGCTGATGAAGCTCGGTCGGGCCGAGGCGCCGGGGGTGTTGGGCGAGATGCTCGACCATCTCGATTCGAGCGGCCGCTTCGCGCTCCTGAAGCTCGCGACCGGCGGTCTGCGCGTGGGCATTTCGGCGCGGCTCGCCAAGACCGGTTTCGCGCAGGCCTTCGGGATCGACGTCGATCAGGTCGAGGAGGTGTGGCACGCCCTCAGCGCCCCCTATGGCGAACTGTTCGCTTGGGGGCAGGGCGGGGAAAAGCCCGATCCGCGCGGTACCCCCTTCTTCCGCCCGTTCATGCTCGCCCATCCGCTGGAGGATGGCGAGGTCGACCTTGCCGATTATGCCGCCGAATGGAAATGGGACGGCATCCGCGTCCAGATCGTCGGCACCGGCGAACAGGTGCGGCTCTACAGCCGTGCGGGCGACGACATCACCGCGACCTTTCCGGACGTCGCGGATGCCTGCGCCGGCATCCACGCGGTGCTCGACGGCGAATTGCTGGTGCAGGGCGAGGCGCAGGGGACGGCGGAGCATGGCGGGGCGGCGGCCTCGTTCAACGCGCTCCAGCAGCGGCTGGGGCGCAAGACCGTCTCCGCGAAGATGCTGTCGGAATATCCCGCCTTCGTTCGCCTCTACGACATCCTGCTCGATGGCGACGAGGATTTGCGCGAGCTCGGGTGGAGCGATCGACGGACGCGGTTGGAGGCGTTTGCGACCCGGCTCGATCCGTCGCGCTTCGACGTATCCGCGGTCATCGATGCAGCCGACTTCGCCGCATTGGGCGACATTCGCCTGGGTTCGCGCGATGCCGCGATCGAGGGCGTCATGCTCAAGCGGCGCGACAGCCCCTATGTCGCGGGACGGCGTACGGGCCTGTGGTACAAATGGAAGCGCGATCCGCTGACGGTGGACTGTGTGATGATGTACGCGCAGCGTGGCCACGGTAAGCGATCGAGCTTCTATTCGGATTATACGCTCGGCTGCTGGACCGGCGATCCGGCGGCGGGCGGCGAACTGCTTCCGGTCGCAAAGGCCTATTCGGGTTTCACCGACGAAGAACTGAAATGGCTCGACAGCTTCGTGCGCAACCACACGCTCAATCGCTTTGGCCCCGTCCGCGAAGTCGAAAAGACGCTGGTGATGGAGATCGCGTTCGACAGTGTTCACGACAGCCGCCGCCACAAGTCCGGCGTCGCGATGCGTTTCCCCCGCATCGCCCGCATCCGCCGTGACAAGCCGGCCGAGGAAGCCGACCTGATCGAGACGCTGCGCGCGATGATCAGCTAGAGCGCAAGAACTGTATCGGTTTTGGCGTAGATCCGAACCCTGATCCTGTTCCCAGATGATATCGTCGCGCATTCTCGGGGGAGGCATCGTGATGGTAAATCTTACGGGGCGCGGACCGTTGATGGGATCTGTCGATCGCTTCTTCATGGAGACGGCGTTCACCGCGCGGATCGTCGTCGATACGATCAGGGACAATTTCGTCGGATATGTGCCCACGGACCCGCAAAGGCACCAGGCGCTTCAGGCTGAGTTCGATGTCATCGCCGCCGAGAACCGACCCCAGTTGGGCCAGTTGCTCAAGATCGAGGCGGCTCTGGTCGATCTGATGCCTGACGACATGGTCTGCGCGCGTTTATGGTCGGTGCAGGACCGATTTCGCCGTGTGGTCCCCGCCACCACGCTCACTGCATATGCAGCTAGCAGTCCAGACCCGGGAAGCGCCCAGTGGAGCGAGCCCCGCTTCGTCAAGAACCAGTATAAATCCCTGCTCGACGTTATTCACATCAACTATCTGATGAATATTGGCCGTGAGAAATCGATCAAACGAGCGAAGTTCATCGTCGTGATCGCCATGACGGCGCTGACAATCGCGTTTTTGATCGTGGCAAAATTTTCGAGCGATCTCGTCGCATATCTGGTGTTCCTTTTCATCATCGGCCTGATGGGTGCGACCATGAGCATCTGTCGCCGCTTGCAAACGGTGGTCTCGCATGATGCGATGACCGAGGATCCGATCTTCGAGTTGACCGGCCTACGGTCGGGCTGGGTGGGACTGATGTTGTCGCTCTTCATGGGCGGCGTGTTCGCATTGGTGATGTACGCGATCGTCATGGCGGGCTCGCTCGACTCGCTTCTGACCGTGCCCGAAGTGGCCGACAGCATCATCGCAAACGAGGCGGTGCCCGACGCGCCGGTTATCGTGGCTGATCGTTCGCAGCAATTGGTCAAAACCTGTTCGGCACGGAAGGGCGACACGATCTGCGACATGGCAAAGGCGCTCCACCTTGCCGACATATCCAGCCTGTTTCGCCTGATCCTGTTCGCCTTCGCGGCGGGTTTTGCCGAACGGCTGGTGCCCGACATGCTGGGGCGCCTGAGCAAGCAAAGCAGCTAGCGGTCAGTCCAGATAAGCGAATTCGAGATTGCCCCAGCGTCGTCCGCGCACGCGGAACGGGATGGCGATCGACTTGACCGGGCGGTAGCGCCCGCCGCCCAGCGGCTGGCGATAGGTTTCGAGCGTGAAGGGCGCATCGCTGCGCAGGTTGGCCGCGGTCTGATCGTCCATGAAGCTGCGGCGGTTGCGACAATGCTCGGCATTCCACAGCGGGTCCGGTCCCTGCGGCAGCGATTTTGCGCTGATATGGGTCGGCAGATAGCCGCTCATATCGACCAGCGCGGTCGCGAGCACGCGGCTGTCGGCATCGACCGCGCGGTCGATGATCGGCCGGATGCGGGCGTCGGCGAAAGGCACGAAGCGGTTCAGGTACTGTTTGGGGTTCGAGCCTTCGACCGGCACATAATGACTGTCGAACAGGGTCGATTCATCGAGTTCGCCGGCATCGAGTGCGTCTTCGATCACGCGTTCGATCGCGCGTAATGTGCGCCGTGCCTGATCGACGAACGGCGTATCGGCGGTGCGTACGCCGGTCTGTGAAACGAGGTTGAGCAGGCCGTTCGACATACGCTCGAGGCTTTCGAGCCGATCGCTTGCCGCACGCAGTGCACCGCTATTGGCCTGCGCGGCTTCGCTAAGGCCGGTCAGTCCGGTTTCCAGATCGTGGACGTTTTGACGGATCGCGAGCGAGCCCGACGCGATATTGTCGGTGCGCGCGTCGAGTTCGTCGACGAAGCTCAATGTCTCGCCCAGCATGTCGGACAAGGCGGCGGTGCGTTGGCGTGCCTCGCCCCCGCTTGCGACGCCCGCATCGATTTCGGCACCGATGCCCTTGGCCTCGCGCGACAGGCGATCGATCGTCTGTGCGATCTTGTCGGTCGCGGCGCGGGTGTCGCCGGCCAGTTTCTTGACCTCGCCTGCCACCACCGCGAAGCCGCGCCCCGCGTCGCCGGCGCGCGCGGCCTCCAACGTCGCGTTGAGCGCGAGCAGGCTCGTCTGCCGTCCGATCGTGTCGATCGTCTGGGCAACCTTCTGCACCTCGCGCAGCGCTTCTTCGAGCATGTCCATCCGGTCGCCGAGCCGGACGACGAGATCGGTCAGGCCGCCGAAGGTTTCGATCGCTTCCTCGACGACCGGCTTGGAGCCGAGCAGATGGCTGCGCGCCTGGCCCGCATATTCATGCGCCTCCGCCGATGCCTCGGCGACCTGCTGCTGCTCCTTGTGCAGCGACGTTGCCGCTTTCTGCAGCTTGCCGATCAGGTCGGTCTGTTCGGTGATCTCCTCCCCGACATGGACGATCTTGCCGCCGACATCGCTGCATTCGATGGCGAAACGGCCGCATCCCGCCGCGATCCGTTCGATCGCGGTCTGCAACTCGTCCGACGTTACCGGCGCTGTGGTCGCAATGGGCGTATGCTTCATCCTTTCGTATTACCGCCACAGTGCTTAACGAAACCTTCCCTAAAGCTCGTTTTCGCTGAATTTCGGGCCGCTTCGTCAATCACGGAACCGACCTTCGTCCCATGCTTTGAATCGCCTCCGTTACGGTGAAGGAAAAGACATGGCCGCGCGCGCCTATTGGCAGGGTCAGATCCGCCTCGCTCTGGTTTCGATTCCGGTCGAGATCTTCAGCGCGACGAAGAGTTCGGCTCAGGTCGCTTTCCATCAGGTGCACGAACCTTCGGGCAAGCGGATCAAGCTGCAAAAGACGGTGCCCGGTATCGGTCCGGTGGATGTCGACGAGATCGTCAAAGGCTTCGAGATCGAGAAGGGCGAATATGTCCTGCTCGAACAGGATGAGATTGATGCGGTGAAGCTGGAGAGCAAGCGCACGCTGGAGCTCACCCAGTTCGTCGACGCCAGCGAGATCGACGTCCTCTATTATGAAAAGCCCTATTTCGTCGTGCCGGCGGATGAACTGGCGGAGGACGCCTTCATCGTGCTGCGCGAGGCACTGAAGAAGACGGGCAAGGTCGGGCTGGGCCAGCTTGCGATGCGCGGCCGCGAATATGTGGTGAGCCTGAAGCCGTGCGGGCGTGGAATGGTGCTGGAAACGCTGCGCTATGCCGATGAGGTGAACAAGGCGCAGGGCTATTTCCGCGACATTCCCGATCACAAGCCGGACGAGGATTTGCTCGACCTCGCCGAAACGCTGATCGCGAAGAAGACGGGCAAGTTCGACGCGAAGGAATTCCACGATCGTTATGTCGATGCGCTCAAAGGTCTGATCGAGAAGAAGCGCAAGGCCAAGGGCAAGCGGATCATCGAGGAAAGCGATGAGCCCGCGCCGGACGGTCGCAAGGGCAATGTCATCGATCTGATGGCCGCGCTCAAGAAATCGGTCGAAGGCGGCAAGGCGGCGCCCGCCAAGAAACCCGCAGCGCGCAAGGCTGCTGCGAAGCCGCCTGCCGCAAAGCCGTCTGCGCGCAAACGCGCCTGAACCGATGGCGGGCCTTGCCGAATATAACGCCAAGCGCAATTTCAAGAAGACGCGCGAACCGGCGGGGAAGGTCGACAAGAGCGGCCGGCATCGCTTCATCGTGCAGAAGCACGCCGCCACGCGGCTGCATTACGACTTCCGCCTCGAGATGGACGGCGTGCTGAAAAGCTGGGCGGTGACGCGCGGACCAAGCCTCGATCCCGCGGACAAAAGGCTCGCGGTGCGCACCGAGGATCATCCGATCTCCTATGCCACGTTCGAAGGGGCGATCCCGAAGGGCGAATATGGCGGCGGCACGGTGATGCTGTGGGACGAAGGCAACTGGGCGCCGATCGAGGGCAAGAGCGAGAAGGATCTGGAGAAGGGCCACCTCCACTTCACCCTCGATGGCGAGCGAATGAAGGGCGAATGGCTGCTTGTGCGGATCAAAGGCAAGCCCGGCGAAAAGCGCGAGAACTGGCTGTTGCGCAAGATCGACGATAAGGAGGCGGGCAGCAGCGACGACCTGACCGCGCATGCGCTCACCAGCGTCAAGACCGGGCGGACGATGGCGGAGATCGAAAGCGATGTCGGCGGTGAGATAAGCCTGAAGGGCAAGAGCGGCAAGGCGTTCGACGCGGCGATGGCCAAGGCGGAATCGCATGTGGAAGCAGCGGCGAAGCCGGCGAGGCGAAAGGCCGCGTCGGGCAAACCACCCGCCTTCCGCAAGCCGCAGCTCGCGACCCTCGTCGATCATGTGCCGACCGGCAATCAGTGGCTCCACGAGATCAAATATGACGGCTATCGCGCGCTGATCGCGGTCGCGGGAGACAAGGTGACGATCCACACCCGCACCGGCCTCGACTGGACCGATCGCTTTGCCGACGTCGCGAAGGCCGTGGCCGCGCTCGATCTGCCCCCTGCGCTGATCGACGGGGAGATCGTCAAGCTTAACGCCGATGGCAATCCCAGCTTCTCGGCGCTCCAGACCGCACTCAAGGCGGGGAAGGGCGGCTTCACCTTGTTCGCCTTCGATCTGCTCTCGCTCGACGGCGCGGATCTGGCCGCGCGGCCCAATATCGAGCGCAAGGAACGGCTCGCCGCTTTGCTACCCGATGACGATGCCGTCGTCCGCGTCTCCGATCATGTGATCGGTGCTGGCGAAAAGCTGTTCGCGGCGATGTGCAGGGCGGGACAGGAGGGGATCATCTCCAAGCGCGCAGACGCCCCCTATCGATCGGCGCGGACGCAGAGCTGGCTCAAGGTCAAATGCACCCGACGGCAGGAATTCGTCATCATCGGCTGGTCGAAGAGCGACAAGAGTCGCCGCTTCCGCTCGCTGCTGTTGGGCCAGCGAGAAGGCGGTAAGCTCGTCTATGCGGGCAAGGTCGGAACCGGCTTCGATCAGGCGACCATGGACATGCTTTGGGACAAGTTCGGCAGCCGCGCCCGCAAGACCGCCCCCGCCGATGTTCCCCGGACGGACGCGCGCGGGGCAAGCTGGCTGAAGCCCGATCTCGTCGCGGAGATCGCCTTCGCCGAATTCACCCATGACGGCGTGCTGCGCCATGCGAGTTTCGTCGGGCTGCGATCGGACAAGTCCGCGAAGGACGTCACGCGCGAGGAGCCCAAGCCGGTCGAGAAGGTCGCCGCCGCTCAACCCGAAAGCACTGTGAAGATCAGCAGCCGGGATCGCGTGATCTTCCCCGAGTCGAAGGCGACCAAGGGCGACCTCGCGGACTATTATCAGGCGATCGGTCCGATCATCCTGCCCTGGATCGCGCAACGGCCGGTCAGCCTGGTCCGCTGTCCGCAGGGGCGCGGCAAGCAATGCTTCTTCCAGAAGCACGACGCCGGCAGCTTCGGCGATCATGTCCACCGCATCCCGATCCGCGAGAAGAATGGAAAGGCGGAGGACTACCTCTATGTCGACGACGTCGACGGCATCCTCGCCTGCGTCCAGATGGGGACGATCGAGTTCCACGGCTGGGGATCGCGGATCGACGATGTCGAAAAGCCCGACCGGATGATCTTCGATCTCGATCCCGACGAGGGGCTCGATTTCGATGCGGTGAAGGCGGCCGCGAAGGATATTCGCACGATGCTGTCGGACATCGGACTCGTCAGCTATCCGATGCTGTCGGGCGGCAAGGGCGTGCATGTCGTCGTGCCGCTCACCCCCGAAGCCGAATGGCCCGTGGCCAAGGATTTCAGTCACCGCTTCGCCGAGGCGCTGGCGCAGGCCGAGCCCGATCGCTTCGTCGCCAACATGGCGAAGGCCAAGCGCGTCGGCCGCATCTTCATCGACTATCTGCGCAACCAGCGCGGCGCGACCGCCGTGGTGCCTTATGGCGTGCGGGCGCGGGAGAACGCGCCGGTCGCAGCCCCCGTGACGTGGGACGAGCTGGACGGGTTCGACAAGGCCGGCGCTTTCACGATCGCCGACGCGCGAAAGCTGATCGACCGCGCCTCGTCGAAAGCGCTGCGTGGTTGGGGGCGGGTGTCACAGACACTGCCGGATCTTTGACGATGTTCGTCGCGGTCTATTGGTGGCGCGTCCACCCCGGCAAGGAGGAGCAGTTCGTGCGCGCCTGGGCGCGGGGGACGGACCTGATCCGCGAGATTTACGGCAGCTACGGATCGCGTCTGCATCGCGACGGCGACGGGCGCTTCGTCGGCTATGCCGAATGGCCCGACGAGGCGACCTGGCGCGCGGCGTTCGACAAGAAGATGGTCTATGACGATCCCGAAACCCGCGCCGCTTTCGTGGATGCGGTGGCAGAGGTTCCGCCAGATGCCGATCCGATCTTCACGATGACGGTGATCGACGATCGGCTGACGACGCGGCGTTAGCGATGCGCCGATCGGCTCGATTGACCCATGCCGAGTTCGAGTTCGCGCGCCCGGCGCTCATAATGTTCGGCAAGCTGGAGATGGGTGCGCTGCAGTTCGGCGGTCGTGGCGCGCGCGGCCGCACGGCGCTCTTCCGCCGCCCGCTCCCGATACACTCCGCTACTGTCGCCAATCTCGATCAAAGCTACACGCCCCTGCACTGATCGGACCGCAATAGTCCGATCGGCTGGGCGCGCTAGCCTCAATCCCGGAGCTTCGCAATTGTTTACATCCGGGACCGGATCGGACCTAAACTAAAGGATTAGGGAGGTCTGTCAGGCGTCGGCCCAGCGGCGCAGCAGGTTGTGATAGACGCCGGTCAGGCGGATGATTTCCGCGTCGGATTGGCCCCGGTCGGCCGCGATCGTCTGGATCGACTGGTCGAGATCGAACAGCAGGCTGCGCGCCGAATCGTCGCGCACCATGCTCTGCATCCAGAAGAAGGAGCAGATGCGTTCCCCCCGCGTCACCGGCGTCACCATGTGCAGGCTGGAGGAGGGATAGAGGATGGCGTCGCCCGCCGCGAGCTTGACGCTGTGCGCGCCGTACGTGTCCTCGACCACCAGATCGCCACCGTCATAGCTGTCGGGATCGGCCAGGAAGACGGTCATCGACAGATCCGAACGAACGCGGAAGTCGGTGCCCCTGCGAATACGCACCGCATTGTCGACGTGGGTGTCGAACTTCTCGCCCCCCGAATAGCGATTGAACAAGGGCGGGAATATCTTGAGCGGCAGTGCGCTCGCAATGAACAGGGGCGACCGGCCGAGCGCGTCGAGGATGATGCGCCCCGCCTGCTGCGCGGCCTCGCTCTCCTCGGGCAATTGCCGGTTGCGCTTGGCGAGCGCGGACTGGTGGCCCGACGTGATGTTGCCGTCGACCCATTCGGCCGCGTCGATCAGCATGCGGACATGCGTCAGCGCATCGGCGTCGAGGACGCCGGGAATGGCGATCATCATGCGCGGATCACTTCAGCTTGAATGGGAACCGCACGGCACCCTGGACTTCGACTGGAACGCCGCCGCGCATGAAGGGCTTGAACAGCCAGCGGCGCACCGCGTCCAGCGCGGATTGGTCCATCGACTTGAAGCCGCTGGTGTCGATGATCGATGCCTGCGCGACGCGACCCTGCGTATCGATCACCAACAGAAGGCGGACGATGCCTTCCTTGCGCTGGCGACGCAGCTCGATCGGATATTTGGGCGATTCGTAGTGCAGCATGTTCGACGATACGTCGTCGACGCTGACCGGGCCCGCAGGAGCCGGCGGCGTGATCGGGGCGACCTCGGCCTTCGGCGGCGGCGGGGTCGGCGTGGTGACGACAGGGCTTGGAGCCGGAGCCACTACCTGCACGATCGGCTGCGGTGCGACGATCAGCGAGCGTACCTTTTCGACCGGCTTGGCTGTTTCGGTCGGAACGGGCGGGGGCACCGGCGGCTCGATCACCAGATCGATCACCAGCGGGCCATGCTTGGCCTTCGCCATCGGGATGACGTCGAGCTTGATGAGTGCGCCGATCAGCGCGACGTGTCCCAGGACGACGAGGGCGATCGTGCGCCAGCGCGGCGCGGCATGGCCGCCATAGACCGACCGTTCGACGACCACGGTCTCGCGCTCGTCGGGAAAGGTCGTGTGGAAACTCGCCGTGGCCGTTCCACCGCCCGCCATGTCCAGCGTAGCGTGCATTCTAGGACTCCCTGCCTGCCGAGGTCGCTACGCCGATTCGTATTGCAAATCAATCGCAATATCGACGATTTGGTAACAGGCCAGCAAAGAACAGCCGCAGGATTTGGCGGATTATCGATCGTCCCGAAAAGGGGAAGGCCCGCCTCCCAGGGGTGAGGCGGGCCTTCTACGTCGGACAGTTGCGGGGCAGCGCCTGCCCGACGTGGGAGCTGTGATCCTTGCCGAAGGAGAGGCGATGAAGCGCCGCTCCCTCTTCCCGACTCACTCTAGCGAGTCTTTATTGCAAATCAATAGCAATAACTTCGTCGTGACGATTTTCTGTGCGGAGGATCGCGCGCAAAGAAAAGGCCCGCCTCTCAAGGGAGAGAGGCGGGCCAGACGCCGGTGCGGGCAGCGCTCGCCCGGCGAGGAGAGGGATCAGAAGCTGTAGTTCAGGCTGAACACCGCCGAACGGGTCGGCGCGGGTTGCGCCCAGCTGCCTCCGACGGCGTTGCGGACGGTCGTCACATACTTCTTGTTGGTGAAGTTCTGGACGTTGACCTGCGCCTTCAGATTGTCGGTGATTGGGTAGGACGCCATGAACCGATGGATCGTATAGCTCGGCACATAATAAGCGACGTAAGTGCTGGCCGTCAGCTGGGCCAGCGTCGGCTGGTTCAGCAGGAATTTGCCCTGATGGTTCAGGCCGTAACCGAGCTCCAGACCGAAATCGAAGCGGTAGGTGGTGAAGATGCTGCCGGAATGCTTTGGCGTATTGGTCAGTGAGTAGCCGCGCGTCGGATCCGGGAAGGCGGGGCTGTTGACGCCATTGCAGGTCGCGACAGCATTGGTGACGCCTGGGTTGGCGAGACAGATGCTCGAGACGCCCTGCTTGATGTCCGACTTGAGGTACATGTAGTTCGCCGAGATCGTCCAGTTCGGGGTGATATTGCCCGAAGCGCCGAGCGACACGCCCTCGACCCGCTGATTACCGTCGAGCCGTTGATCGACCTGGGTCGGATCGTTCGACGCGACGCGGATGCTGTCGCGATCGTTGCGGAACAAGGCAGCGGTCAGCAGCAGCTTCTTGTCGAACAGGTCGGCCTTGGCGCCGATCTCATAGTTCTTGGTGGTTTCCGGCTTCACGTTGCAGTTCGCGGCCGCGCACGATCCGTCGACCGAGGTCTGCGATGGCGCCTTCGAATTGCCATAGGCAAAATAGAGGCTGGTGTTCGGCGTGGGCTTGAAGACCGCGCCGACACGATATGAGAAGATGTTGTCCTTGGGCGAATAGAACTGGTTCGGGTTCGGCGCCGTGGCCGTTGGCGGGGTCAGCTGGCCGATCGTCGCGCCGGTCGTCACATAGCTGAGCGTGCGGTTGTTGCCGCCGACGCGCTCGTACCGCGCGCCGCCATTCAATTCGAACCAGTCGGTGAACGCGATCGTGTCGAACAGATAGACTGCGTAGGAGCGTTGTTCGCCCCGGTTGCGGCTGCCGAGGATGAAGTTGACCGGGCCGTTATAATTGTTGTCGCCATAGACGCGACCAGCACCGGCCGGACCCTGCACCACGCTGCCCGGGTTCGATATGCTGACCAGCGGGAAGGCCGGTGTCGAGCCATCCGGGTTGCGCGGCAGATTGCCCTGGACCTGTTCGAAATCCTGCCAAAGCGCCGACGCGCCGAGCACGATCGAGTGCTTGATGCCCCCGGTGTCGACTTCGGCGGTCAGGTCGGTCTGGTTGTAGACCGTTTCGTTGGTGATGAAGCGCTGCACGCCGCGACCGCCGGTGGGCGCGTAGAAACCCGGGGGAACCGCCGCACCGCAAGCCGCCGCCGTTCCGCCGATGAACGGCGCCTGCGGCTGCAGGCCGGTCGAGGCGAGACAGAAGGTGCCGGTCGGCTGGCTGGTGACCGTGTTCTGCTTGATATGTTCGAAGCGGCTCAGGTTGCGGATCTTCACCGTGTCGCTGAACTCGTGGCTGAAGATGCCCTGGACCGACTTGGTCTTGCTGTTCTGCTGGTCGAGGTTCGCGAAGCCATAATAGCCCTCGCGGTCGAACTCGGGCAGGAAGCCGCCGAGGTTGGTGTAATAGCGGATGCCATATTGCGGCATCGCCTTGTCATCCAGATATTCGCCCTGGATCGTCAGGCTGGTCGGGCCTTCGATGCCGATGGTGATCGCCGGTGCGACGCCCCAACGCTTGAAATCCTCGACCTTGCGGCCTGGCACGTCATTCTCGTGATAGACCGCGTTCAGGCGAACCGCGACCAGATCGCTGACGCGAACATTGGAGTCGACGGTGGCGCGGTAATAATTGTCGGTGCCGACGCCGGCGCTCAGCACGGTCTGCGTTTCGGCGAGCGGGCGCTTGGTGACCAGGTTCACCGTGCCGGCGACCGATCCGCCGCCGTTGACGACCGAATTGGCGCCGTTGGTGACCTCGACCTGCTCGATATTATAGACTTCGTTGCGGTTGGCGGTCGACTGCGAACGGACGCCGTCGACGGTCACGTCGTTCTTCGCGTCCTGGCCGCGCAGGATGATGCGGTCGCCATAGCCGAAGCCGCCTTCGCCCGCGCCGAAGGTGATGCCGGGAACAGTCGACAGCACGTCGCGCAGCGTGAGCAGGTTCTGTTGCTGGATCGTCGTCTTGCCGATGACGGTGATCGTCTGCGGCGTATCGAGCAGCGGGCGGGTCGCCTTGGGAGATTCGACGCGCTCGACCTTCACCTGGTCGATCGCGGTATCGGTGACTTCGAAGCTGCCCAGGTCTTTGCTGGCGGCGGGCTTGGCGTCCTGGGCATAGCCCGGAGCCGAGGCGATGAGGCCGACGCAGCCGAGCGCCAGGAAGGCCGGCGAGGCGCTCGCCTTGAAGGACGAAGATCGAGACATAATTCCCCCTCTTGTGCGGATTGTTCCACTAGTGAGCGGGCTATTGATAATCATTCGCAAGCTAGTCAATCGTAAAATTGCAAATGCGTCGCAAAATTACGCTGCTGAAATATGTCACTGGTCGGGAATTTACCACGAAGGTGCAGAAATGGTCGGAAAGCGTGCAGCCCTGCCGAGCGCGTTGAAGGCTCGCGGAGCGGCTTGCCCTGCCGAACGGCTTGGCCTATATCGCGGCTCATCTCGACATGGGTAACTCTGACGAGGCCGGGGGCGAACGCTTCCGGCGCCGAAGCCCCGTGCATGCATTATTGGGACTCTGAATGGCGGATATCGCGGCCCTCACGAAGCTGATCGAACCCGAAGCGGACGCGCTCGGGCTGGCGCTCGTGCGTGTCGCGTTCTTCGGTGGCAAGAGCGATCCGACGCTGCAGGTGATGGCCGAACGGCCCGACACCCGCCAACTCGGCCTCACCGATTGCGAAGCGCTTTCGCGCCGCATCTCGGAGAAGTTCGACGAACTCGATCCGATCGAGGAGGCATATCGACTCGAGGTCAGCTCGCCGGGAATCGATCGGCCGCTGACCCGCGCGCAGGATTGGATCGACTGGTCCGGCTTCGATGCGCGCGTGAAGCTCGCCAGCCCGCTGGACGGGCGCAAACAGTTCGATGGCCGGATATTGGGTCGCGATGGCGACTCGGTCCGACTCGATGTAAACAAGCTCGGTGAGATCGCCGTGCCGCTGGACCAGATCGCCAGCGCCAAGCTGATCCTGACTGACGCTCTCATCAAGGCCACCGCGCCGCTTTCGACCGAAGGCGCGGACAGTATCAAAACGGAAGGATAAGCACGTCATGGCCACCGCCATTTCCGCCAACAAGGCCGAGCTGCTCGCCATTGCCGATTCGGTCGCGCGCGAAAAGCTGATCGATCGCGAGATCGTGATCGAGGCGATGGAGGATGCGATCCAGCGTGCGGCGAAGACCCGCTATGGCGCCGAGAACGATATCCGCGCCAAGATCGACGGTAAGTCGGGCGACATGCGGTTGTGGCGCGTCGTCGAGGTGGTCGAGCAGGTCGACGACTATTTCAAGCAGGTCAGCCTGGTCGACGCGCAGAAGCTGCAGAAGGGCGCCGTCGTCGGCGACTTCATCGTCGATCCGCTCCCTCCGATCGAGTTCGGCCGCATCCAGGCGCAGGCCGCCAAGCAGATCATCTTCCAGAAGGTCCGCGACGCCGAGCGCGAGCGCCAGTTCGACGAGTTCAAGGATCGCGCGGGTGAGATCATCACCGGCGTCGTCAAGCGCGTCGAGTTCGGCCACGTCGTCGTCGATCTGGGCCGCGCCGAAGGCGTCATCCGCCGCGATCAGCAGATCCCGCGCGAAGTCGTCCGCGTCGGCGATCGCGTTCGTTCGCTGATCGCTTCGGTCCGTCGCGAAAATCGCGGTCCGCAGATCTTCCTCAGCCGCGCGCACCCCGATTTCATGAAGAAGCTGTTCGCGCAGGAAGTGCCCGAAATCTACGACGGCATCATCGAGATCAAGGCCGCCGCCCGCGATCCGGGTTCGCGCGCCAAGATCGGCGTCATCAGCCATGACAGCTCGATCGACCCGGTCGGCGCGTGCGTCGGTATGAAGGGCAGCCGCGTTCAGGCCGTCGTGCAGGAAATGCAGGGCGAGAAGATCGACATCATCCCCTGGTCGCCCGACACCGCCACTTTCGTCGTCAACGCGCTGCAGCCGGCACAGGTCGCCCGCGTCGTGATCGACGAGGAAGAGAGCCGGATCGAGGTGGTCGTTCCCGACGATCAGCTGAGCCTGGCCATCGGTCGTCGCGGCCAGAATGTTCGTCTCGCTTCGCAGCTCACCGGCTCGGCGATCGATATCCTGACCGAGGCCGACGCCAGCGAGAAGCGCCAGAAGGAATTCGTCGAGCGTTCGGAGATGTTCCAGAACGAACTCGACGTCGACGAGACGCTTGCGCAGCTGCTGGTCGCCGAGGGCTTCGGCGCGCTCGAAGAGGTCGCCTATGTCGAACTCAGCGAAATCGCCGAGATCGAAGGCTTCGACGAGGAGCTGGGTCAGGAGCTTCAGAGCCGTGCGCAGGAGGCGCTCGATCGCCGCGAACAGGCTGCGCGCGAAGAGCGCCGTGGCCTTGGCGTCGAGGATGGCCTGGCCGAAATCCCCTACCTGACCGAAGCGATGCTGGTCACGCTGGGCAAGGCGGGCATCAAGACGCTCGACGACCTCGCCGATCTCGCATCGGACGAACTGGTTCTCAAGAAGCGCGCCGAACAGCGTCGCCGTGGTCCCGACAAGAGCGATCGCGGAAACGATCGTGGCGATCGTGGCCAGTCCGAAGCCGACAAGGGCGGCGTGCTGGGCGACTATGGCCTGTCGATGGATCAGGGCAACGAGATCATCATGGCTGCGCGCCACGCTGCAGGCTGGTTCGCGGAGGATGAAGCCTAAGATGCAGTCCGCCGTCATCATCGGCATCGCGCCGTCGCGGGAGGTCGCTCCCGCGAATGTCAAACGATGAACATTTCGAAGGCATAGCCGAAGCGGATACGGGAACGGGCGGCAAGCACGTTCCCGAACGCAAGTGCATCCTGACGGGCGCGCATGATGCGCGCGCTAATCTGATCCGGCTCGCGCTCGGGCCGGACGGCATCGTGCTGCCCGATCTGCGCGCCAAGGCGCCGGGGCGCGGGGCGTGGATCGGCGTCGACAAGGCCGCGCTCGAAATCGCGATCGCGAAGGGCAAGCTCAAGGGCGCTCTCTCCCGCGCGTTCAAGACGGGCGAGATCACGATCCCGGCCGACTTACCCGATATGATCGCGCAGGGGCTGCAGCGTCTCGCGCTCGACCGGCTCGGTCTGGAGAATCGCGCGGGCGCGGTGCTGGCCGGGTCGGATCGGATCGAGGAGGCTGCGCGTCGGGGGCAGGTTCACCTGCTTTATCACGCGGCCGATGCGGGCACCGACGGCAATCGCAAGCTTGATCAGGCGTTGCGTGTGGGCAGCGATCGGGAGGGCAGCGACCTCAGGGGCTTGGTAATCCCGGTATCGCGCACCATATTGTCGATGGCGCTTGGGCGTGAGAATGTGGTACATATCGCCTTGACCGCGCCGGCTTCCGCCGCGCGCGTCGCGCAAGCGTTCGCCCGCTGGTGCGGCTTTATTGGACGGTTCGACGCGCCCGTACCTTGCGAAGATGCTTCGCGGGGTCCATCGGCGCTTTAAGTTTGAAGTGAAGGGTTCGGTTTACTGATGAGTGACGACAACAAGCCGAAGCTGGGCATGCGCGCGCCGCTGGGCCTCAAGCGCACGGTCGAGACCGGGCAGGTGAAGCAGAGCTTCAGCCATGGCCGTTCGAACACCGTCGTGGTCGAAGTGAAGCGCCGCCGTGTCCTCGGCCGTCCGGGCGAAGCCGAACCGCAGGTGATCGAAGAACCGCAGGTTCAGGCCGCTCCGACCCCGGCTCCGGCTCCAACTCCGGTAGCGGCTCCCGTCGCTGCCCCGACTCCGGTCGCGCCAGCTCCGGCCGCCCCGGTCGCTGAGGCACCTGCCCCGGCCGCCCCGGCGCCTGCTCCGGTTGTAGCAGCGCCGACGCCGCGCCCGGCCGCACCTCCGCCCCCGCCGCGTCCGCCGGTTCCGACCCGCGCGCTGACGCCGCTCGAACGTCGTGAACAGCAGGCGCGTCTGTTGCGCGAAGCCGATGAAGCGCGGATGACCGCGCTTGAGGAGGCTCGTCGTCGCGAGGACCGCGCCAAGGTCGAGGCGACGGAGGAAGAAAAGCGCCGCGCCGAAGAGAATCGCCGTGCCGACGAAGCTGCGCAGCGCGCGGCCGCCGAGGAAGCTGCCGTTCGTGAGGCGGAAGCCGTCGAGGCTGCCGCCAACCCGGCTGCGGCCGAGCAGGCGCCGCAGGCCGGTGTTGACGAAGCCCGCCCCGCCGGCTCTGCCGTGCCGCCGCCCCGTCGCTTCACGCCGGTCACGCCGGCGCGTCGTCCCGAGCCGGCCAAGCCCGCGCGCGACCGCAAGGGCGACGATCGCCGCCAGTCGGGCAAGCTGACCGTCACCCGCGCACTCGACGACGATACCGGCGGGGCACGTGCGCGTTCGCTCGCCGCGCTCAAGCGTGCCCGCGAAAAGGACAAGCGCGCCCACCAGATGGGCGGCCCCGCCACCAAGCAGGTCCGTGACGTCGCGGTGCCCGAGACCATCACGGTCGGCGAACTCGCCAACCGCATGGCGGAGCGTGGTGCAGACCTGGTGAAGGCGCTGTTCAAGATGGGCATGCCCGTCACGGTCAACCAGTCGATCGATCAGGACACCGCCGAGCTGCTCGTCACCGAGTTCGGGCATAACATCAAGCGCGTGTCGGATAGCGACGTCGATCTGGTCACGACCGACGACGTCGATGCGACGGAAACGCTGCAGTCGCGTGCGCCGGTCGTCACGATCATGGGCCATGTCGATCACGGCAAGACCAGCCTGCTCGATGCGCTGCGCGGCACCGATGTCGTGTCTGGCGAAGCCGGTGGCATCACCCAGCATATCGGTGCTTATCAGGTACAGGTGGCGTCGGGCGACAAGATCACCTTCCTCGACACGCCGGGCCACGAAGCCTTCAGCGACATGCGCGCACGTGGTGCCAACATCACCGACATCGTCGTGATTGTGGTCGCAGGCGATGATGGTCTGCGTCCGCAGACGATCGAGGCGATCAACCACACCAAGGCGGCCGACGTGCCGATGATCATCGCGATCAACAAGATGGATAAGCCGGGCTCTAATGCCCAGAAGGTCCGAGAAGCGCTGCTCCAGCACGACGTCCAGGTCGAATCGATGGGCGGCGACGTGCAGGAGGTCGAGGTTTCGGCGCTCAAGAAGACCGGTCTCGAAGACCTAGTCGAGAAGATCCAGCTTCAGTCCGAACTGCTCGAACTGCGCGCCAATCCCGACCGTTCGGCCGAAGGCACGGTTGTCGAAGCCAAGCTCGACAAGGGCCGTGGTCCGGTCGCGACGGTTCTGGTTGGCCGCGGCACGCTCAAGGTCGGCGACATCTTCGTCGTCGGTGCCGAGAGCGGCAAGGTCCGCGCGCTGATCGACGACAAGGGCCGCAACATCAAGGAAGCGGGCCCGTCGCAGCCGGTCGAGATTCTCGGCCTGTCGGGCGTGCCCGGCGCTGGCGACAAGCTGTCGGTGGTGGAAAGCGAAGCCCGCGCCCGCGAGATCGCGGCCTACCGCGCCAGCGTGATCCAGGCGAAGCGCACCACCAATGCCCCGGCGACGCTCGAGTCGATGTTCTCGGCATTGAAGGCGAAGCAGGCGCAGCAGTTCCCGGTGGTCGTGAAGGCGGACACGCAGGGATCGGTCGAAGCGATCGTCGGCTCGCTCAACAAGATCTCGACCGACGATATCCAGGTCCGGATCCTGTCGGCCGGTGTCGGTGGCATCACCGAGAGTGACGTGACGCTGGCGGCGGCCTCCAAGGCGCCGATCATCGGCTTCCACGTCCGCGCCAATGCCAAGGCGCGCGAATTCGCCACGCGGGATGGGGTCGCGCTCAAATATTATGACGTGATCTACGACCTGCTCGACGAAATCCGCGCCGCGATGGCGGGTCAGCTCGGTCCCGAATATTTCGAGACCGTGGTCGGCCGCGCCGAAATCCGCGAGGTCTTCTCGGCGGGCAAGCATGGCAAGGCAGCGGGTCTGCTCGTCACCGAAGGCATCATCCGCAAGGCGCTCAAGGCGCGTATCACGCGCGACGACGTCATCATCTACAGCGGCGAGATCGCGTCGCTGCGTCGCTTCAAGGACGATGTCGCCGAAGTGCGCGCCGGCCTGGAATGCGGTGTGACGTTCACGCAGAACTTCACCGATATCAAGGCGGGCGACTACCTCGAAACCTTCGAAGTCGAGGAACGCGCGCGCACGCTGTAATGCGTTTCCCTCCCTCGCTTCGTGCGGGGGAGGGCGTGGATACGAACTATGCGTAACAATGAAACTGCCGAAGGCCGCTCCGTCCGCCTGCTCCGCGTTGGCGAGCAGGTGCGCCATGCGCTGTCCGATATCCTGACGCGCGGCGAGGTGCATGACGAGACACTGGCCAAGCACATGGTCTCGGTCACCGAAGTCCGCATGTCCACCGACCTGAAGCACGCGACCGTCTTCGTGAAGTCGCTGCTCGGCCGCGATGAGGAGGTGGTGCTCAAGGCGCTGCGCACCCATACCGCCTTCTTCCAGAGCGAGGTCGCGCGGCGCGTGAACACCAAATATGCGGCCAAGCTGAAGTTCATCGCCGACGAGAGCTTCGACGAGGGCAGCCATATCGATGCGCTGCTGCGCAAGCCCAGCATTGCGCGCGATCTGGGCGAGGGCGAGGGCTGACTTTCCCATCCGCCCCCGGAGGGGGAGGATCCAGACGTCGTTTCAGCCCTCGCTCGGCAACCTCATCCGCGCCGCAGCACCCGTTTCGTTCGACAGCGTGAAGCTTGCCTGCAGTTGCTTGGCCAACATGCGGGCGAGGCGCAGGCCCATGCTGCGGCTCTCGGCAAGGTCGAAGCCGTCGGGCAGGCCGCAACCATCATCGACGACGGTCAGCCCGATATGGCCGGGTTCGCGTCGCACATGGATCGCGATCGTGCCGATGTCGCGATCGGCGAACCCGTGCTCGAGCGCGTTGGCGATCACCTCCGCGATGATCAAGGCGACCGGGATCGCGGCATCGGGTGACAGGACGACGCCATCATCGGATTCGATCGTGCAGATGATACCCGGCTTGCCGCTGGCGTCGATCATGTCGGCCGCAATCTGGCGCAGATAGTCGGGCAAACTCAACCGATCGCCATTCGGATCGTGGAGCTGCCGCTGGATCCGGCCGATCAGGCCCAGCCTGCGCGCAGCCTCGTCGAGGGCGGCGCGCGCGGCCTCGTCCTTCACCTCGCGACGCTGCAGGGTCAGCAGTCCACTGACGACCTGCAGGTTGTTCGAAACGCGATGCTGCAACTCGCGGAACAGGATTTCGCCTCGCTCGACGAGCGCCGCATTGCGCTCGCGTTCGGCGATCAGGCGCCGATTGGTCTTTTGCAGCCAGTCGACCAGGACGATGTCGACGCCGGCCACGAAGGCGTAGAAGCCCAATGCGAACATCACCTGGGGCGAAAGGTCGAACGCGTTCGAAGGGGGAATGAAGAAATACCACGCCAGCACGCCGCCCAGAACCGCCGCGAGCGTGCCCGCGCGCCAGCCGAACAGGAATGCGGTCAGGATGATCGCGGGAAAGAAGCTGACATAGGGATAGCCCACCGGAAGCGCCGGTGCCGCGAAATAGCGGATGGCGAAGGCGATCGTGATGATGCCGATCGCCCCGGCCTGGCCCAGCCACGGCCGCTCGGCGGCCAGCGGCAGCCGTTCAAGGAAACGGGTGCGATTCACCGGCCGCGCGCTTCGTCCAGCAGGCGGCTGGCGCGCAGGTAGATCTCGACGCGGTATAGGGTCAGGACTCCGATCGCGAACCCGACGAAGATGTCGGTGACGAGCGTCGCGCCCATGTGCCAGCGCGCATCGCCCATCTCGACCGCCGATCGCAGAGCCCATCGCACCCCGATCAGCGCGACGATGAAGATCAGCGCGGCAGGCGATGTCGTCTGGTTGATTTCATGTGTCTCCGGGTCGACGCCGATGTGGATCAGCCGTGCGCGCTGCCAGCCGACGGCACCGCCCAGCACCGCCGCGATCGCAACCCACAGCCAGCCGAGGCCGACGGGCGGAAGCTGGGAGAAGATGAAGATGGCGAAGGCGATGAAGATCGTGGGAATGATCCACAAGGTCTCCAGCCGCAGCCGCCGGGCCTTGCCGACATTGCGCAGCCGCATGAACAGCACGAAGGCGATGATCGCCCCGGTGATCGCGTAGCGCGTCAACTCGGCCGCCGTCAGGTGCATCTCTGATCCGCCCCCCAAACCACGCGGCGGGCGAAATGTAACATGGCGATTCCACGCCCGAAACAAAAAAGGGAGGCTCCTTTCGAAGCCTCCCTTTCTGTTCAGCTATCTGAAGGACCGATCAGTCGTCGTCGCGCTTCAGGAAAGCGGGGGCGAACTCGGGCGCGGGGCCGTCGTCATTGCCACCTTCCGAACGCTCGCGGCGCGGACCACGGTCTCCGCCGTCGCGGCGCGGGCCACGACCACGGTCGCCATCGCGACGGGGGCCGCGATCGCCGTCACGGCGCGGGCCACGATCGGGACGGTCGCCGCGCGGTTCGCGCGGTTCGCGGGCCGGACGGGTGTCTTCCAGCTCTTCGCCGGTTTCCTGATCGACGACGCGCATCGACAGGCGAACCTTGCCGCGCGGATCGATCTCGAGAACCTTGACCTTGACCTCCTGGCCTTCGGTCAGCGCGTCCGAAACCTTCTCGACGCGCTCGTTCTTGATCTCCGAGACGTGGACGAGACCGTCCTTGCCGCCCATGAAGTTCACGAACGCGCCGAAATCGACCAGGTTGACGACCTTGCCGTTGTAGATCTTGCCCACTTCGGCCTCGGCGACGATGCCGATGATCCAGTTACGGGCGGCTTCGATCTTCTCCGGCTCGGACGAGCTGATCTTGACGGTGCCGTCATCGTCGATGTCGACCTTGGCGCCGGTGGTGGCGACGATCTCACGGATGATCTTGCCGCCGGTGCCGATGATGTCGCGGATCTTGTCCTTGGGAACCGACATCGTCTCGATCCGCGGCGCGTGCGCCGACAGCTCGGTGCGGGTGTGATCGAGCGCCTTGGCCATCTCGCCCAGGATGTGGGCGCGGCCTTCCTTGGCCTGCGTCAGCGCGGCTTCGAAGATCTCGCGGGTGATGCCGGCGATCTTGATGTCCATCTGCATCGTGGTGATGCCTTCGGACGTGCCCGCCACCTTGAAGTCCATGTCGCCGAGGTGATCCTCGTCGCCCAGGATGTCGCTGATCACCGCGAAGTCCTTGCCTTCCAGGATCAGGCCCATCGCGATGCCCGAGACGGGGCGCTTGATCGGCACGCCGGCGTCCATCATCGCGAGCGAACCGCCGCACACCGTCGCCATCGACGACGAGCCGTTGGACTCGGTGATGTCGCTGGTCAGGCGGATCGTGTAGGGGAACTCTTCCTTGGTCGGCAGGACGGCGTGCAGCGCGCGCCAGGCGAGCTTGCCATGGCCGACTTCACGACGACCCGGCGCGCCGAAGCGACCGACTTCACCGACCGAATAAGGCGGGAAGTTGTAGTGGAGCATGAAATGCTCGTAGCGCAGGCCGGTCAGGCCATCGATCATCTGCTCCGATTCCTTGGTGCCCAAGGTGCAGGTGCTGATCGACTGGGTCTCGCCGCGGGTGAACAGCGCCGAACCGTGCGCGCGGGGCAGGAAGTGCGCTTCCGCGACGATCGGACGGACCGTCTTGGTGTCGCGGCCGTCGATGCGGCGGCCTTCCTTGAGGATCGCGGTGCGGACGATGTCCGCCTCGATCTTCTTGACCAGCTTCTGCGCGGCCATCTGCTCCTGTGGCGTCCGGTCGGCCATCGCCGCCTTCGCCTTCGCGCGCGCTTCGTTGAGCATCGCGGCGCGATCGGACTTCAGCGTGGTCTTGTAGGCAGCGGCGATGTCGTCGCCGATCAGCTTCTTCAGCTCGGCCTTGACGGCCGAGGTGTCGGTCGCGGCCTTCAGTTCCCACGGATCCTTCGCGGCCTTCTCGGCCAGCTTGATGATCGCGTCGGCGGCCACGCGGCATGCGTCATGCGCGAACAGGACGGCGCCGAGCATGATCTCTTCCGAAAGCTCCTTGGCTTCGGATTCGACCATCATCACCGCGTCGTGCGTGGCAGCGACGACGAGGTCGAGCTCGCCTTCGGCAACCTGGCTGTCGGTCGGGTTCAGCTGATATTCGCCATCCTTGTAACCGACGCGCGCGGCGCCGATCGGGCCCATGAAGGGCACGCCCGAGATGGTGAGCGCAGCCGACGCGGCGACCATCGCCAGGATATCGGGCTCGTTCTCGCCGTCATAGCTGAGAACCTGCGCGATCACGTTGATCTCGTTGTAGAACCCTTCGGGGAACAGCGGGCGGATCGGGCGATCGATCAGGCGGGAGACCAGGGTCTCCTTCTCGGTCGCGCCGCGCTCACGCTTGAAGAAGCCGCCGGGGATGCGGCCGCTGGAGAAATACTTCTCCTGATAATGGACGGTCAGCGGGAAGAAGTCCTGCCCTTCCTTGACGCTGCGCGCCGCGGTGACGGCGCAGAGGACGACGGTTTCACCGAGGGTCGCGAGCACCGCGCCGTCGGCCTGACGGGCAACGCGGCCCGTTTCCAGCGTGAGGGTCTTTCCGCCCCACTGGATTTCTACCTTCTTGGTATCGAACATTGGGTTTCCTTGTCTCCGAACGCCCTATGCGTTCGGGGCCTATGCCGGCGGCCGTTCTGGCCGCCGTGTGGGGCGACCCGCCTCAGGGCCGCCGTGGCGGGATCTTGTGCCCGCCGTCCTGCCCGATGCCGAATTGCATTGGGCCGGAAAGAAGAACGGCCCCGCGAAGGGGGCCGTCCGGTCTGTTGGGCTTACTTGCGCAGGCCCAGCTTGGCGATGAGAGCGGCGTAGCGTCCCGCGTCCTTCTTCTTCAGATAGTCGAGAAGGCTGCGGCGCTTGTTGACCAGCATCAGCAGGCCGCGGCGCGAATGGTTGTCCTTCGCGTGGGTCTTGAAGTGCTCGGTCAGGTTGGCGATGCGCTCGGTCAGGATCGCGACCTGGACCTCGGGGCTGCCGGTGTCGCCATCGACGCGGGCGTTGTCGGCGATGATGGCGGTCTTGCGCTCGGCGGTAACGGTCATTTGTCTGTTTCCTTCGACATCGGATCACATGTTCAGGCCGCGCACGACCCGGGTCTCGGGTCCGATGGTCTCCACGAGCGCGATGGGCGTATCCCCTTCGATCGCAAGTTGGAGGCCAGCTTGTGCGGCGATCCCGATCAGCTTCCGCCCCTCGCGGAGCGCCCTTGCCTGATCGGGAGTGACGGATAGAGCCGGGATGTCGTCCAGCCCCGCCGTCAGCGGCAAGAGGAGTTGTTCAAGGCGCTGGGCCTTAGCGAATTCGTCCAGCTTGTCCAGTTGATTCGCCTGGTCGAGCGTGAACGGACCCGCCTTGGTGCGCCTCAGCATCGTCACATGGCCGACGGTGCCCACCGCCTGCGCGATGTCCCGCGCGAGGCTGCGTATATAGGTGCCCTTGGAGACGCGGGCGGAAAGGGTGACGCTGCCCGCATCATGCCCGACCACCGACAGCGCGTGGATCGTCACGGCGCGCATCTTCATCTCCACCTCCTCGCCGGCACGGGCGAGGTCATAGGCACGCTGGCCGTCGATCTTGAGCGCGGAGTAGATGGGCGGCACCTGCTCGATGGGTCCGGTGAAGCGCGGCAGCACCGCCTCGATTTCCGCCAGCGTCGGCCGCACGTCCGATTCCGCCACGACCTTGCCTTCGAGGTCGAGCGTATCGGTCTGCACGCCGAAGCCGATCGTGAAGTCGTAGCCCTTGTCGGCGTCGAGCATCCGGCCCGACAGCTTGGTCGCCTCGCCGATGGCGATCGGCAGCACGCCCGTGGCGAGCGGATCGAGCGTTCCGCCATGCCCCACTTTGAACTTGCCGTAGCCGCCGGTGCGCAGTGCGCGCTTTACCGCCGACACCATCTGGGTCGATCCGGGGCCGATAGGTTTGTCGATGATGATCCAGCCGTGCATGGCGCGCGGCCTTAGCGACCCCGCGCCCCTCACGCCAGCCGATCAGTTCGCTGGCAGTTCCGCCTTGATCCGCTCGGCATCGGGGGTGAGTTGCTCGACGGTCTGGCGGGGGCCGCCCTTTTCGCCCCACGGCTGTCCCCTGTAGCGCGGGATCACATGGACGTGCAGGTGGAAGACCGTCTGGCCATAGGCATTGTTCTGCTCGATCGAAAAGCCGTTGGCGCCCAGCGCTTTCATCTGCGCCTGCCCAACGCGCCGCGCGACGGCCATGATCTTGTCGAGATCGGCCAGGTCGATCTCGAGCAGGTTGCGTGCCTTCGACGTCTTCGAGATCACCAGCACATGCCCGCGCTCGACCGGTTGTATGTCCATGAACGCGACGACCGCATCATCCTCATAGACCCTGGCGGCCGATGCCTCGCCCCGGATGATCTTCGCGAAGATGTTGTTCTGCTCGTAGCTGCCGGGAATCAGCGCCTGGGCCTGCGCGGCCGGCGTGACCCGCGGTGCAGGTATCGTCGCGCAGCCGGCGAGCAGTGTCATGCTCGCGATAAGACCGATCCGCTTCATCATCATGCCATTTGCCCCCCGGTCCCCGCCCAGCCCATCTGCGCCATGAAATGGCGGCGGCACAAAGCCACATAGCGTTCGTTGCCGCCCACCTCGATCTGCGCGCCCTGTGTTACGGCTTTGCCGTCGGCATCCATCCGCAGGTTCATCGTCGCCTTGCGCCCGCATGCGCAGATGCCCTTGAGCTCGACCAGCGAGTCCGCGATCGCCAGCAAGGCGGCACTGCCGGGAAACAGCTCGGCGCGGAAATCGGTGCGTAGCCCATATGCCAGCACGGGCACGTCTAGCTCGTCGGCGATCGCCGCCAGCTGGAACACCTGTTCGCGGCTCAGCCACTGCGCCTCGTCGACCAGCACGCAGCCGATCGGCCCGTCGCCGAGCGCGGTGGCAACCTTGGCGAAGATGTCGCTGTCCTGCTCGATCGGGTGCGCATCCGCCTCCAGCCCGATCCGCGAGCTGATCGCGCCGGCACGAAAGCGGTCGTCGAAGGCGGCCGTGAACAGCATCGTGCGCATGCCGCGCTCGCGATAGTTGAAATCGGCCTGCAGCAGCGTGGTCGATTTGCCGGCGTTCATCGCCGCATAATAGAAATAGAGTTTGGCCATCGCCGCTGATGTAGCGGGCGGGTTCGTAGATCGGGAAGGGGTAAAGTGGGGAGCTTCTGTTGCTCGGTGCCCCCCGGACCGCCGGATTCCGCTTCTGTTGCCCGGTGCGGACCGAACCGCGCTAAGCCTAAGTAACTTTGTCCGTGAGGACTAGGTTACGCGGCGATCGCGAGTGCCTCGTTATCGTTAGCACTTGTAGTTTTGAACGGTTTAACGGCTCATTCAGGCCGGGCAAACTGCCGCCTTTGAATACACGTCGATCCTAGTTCGGCCCCATCATGAAGCCCGGAAAACCGGGCTTTGTGGTGGAGCCGCCGGGTACCGCCCCCGGGTCCGCTGCATCTATTACACGGCACGATTTATCACCATAGCCGGCAAGCCGGCCCGACCGATATAGGACGGGTCGCAGCGGATTTGAAGTGCGGTAATCAGCCCTTCTTTTTCAGCTCGGCCAGAATCTCACGCAGCAGCACGACATCCTCGGGTGGCGCCGCCGGGGCTGCGGGCTTGGCTTCTTCGACCTTGTCGAGTTTGCGGACCGCGCGGACCAGCAGGAACATCACGAACGCCACGATCAGGAAATTGACCGCGATCGTCGCAAACTGGCCGAAGCCGATCATCGCGACACCGGCCTTCTTCAGATCGGCGTAATTGGTCGCCGAACCCACGAAGTCGGCCGGAATCGCGCCCAGGCGCAGGAAATAGCTCGAAAAATCGAGCCCGCCGAAAATATACCCGATCAAGGGCATGATCAGATCGTCGGTCAACGACGACACGATCTTGCCGAAGGCCGCGCCGATGATGACCGCCACGGCCAGATCGACCACATTACCCTTGTTGATGAACGCCTTGAAATCGTTCAGCATAAGCTCGCTCCTCCAATGCTGTGCAGGGTCCAAGCATCCCGTTCGTGCAACAAAGGTCAAGCTCGGCCATTGAAGCCGTAACGAACCGCGCTTACTTGCCTATTCGGCTAATACAGCCGTCAACAGGGATTCACGCCAGATGACCGATCGTCGTTTCTCCGTCCTCATGCTCGCCCCCGTCGCCGCGATCGCGGTGTCCGGCTGCGGCATCAACTCGGTGCCCGCCGCGCAGGAAGAGGCGAAGGCGAAATGGGCCGACGTGCAGACCCAGTATCAGCGCCGCGCCGACCTGATCCCCAATCTGGTCAACACGGTGAAGGGCTATGCCAAGCAGGAATCGACCGTCCTGACCGACGTCACCAATGCCCGCGCCCGCGCGACCGGCATCCAGCTGTCGGCCGACGATCTGAGCGATCCCGCCAAGGTGAAGGCGTTCGCCGATGCGCAGGGCCAGCTTTCGGGTTCGCTCAGCCGGCTTCTGGTGGCGTCGGAAAACTACCCCGACCTCAAGTCGTCCGACCAGTTCATGGCGCTGCAGAGCCAGCTCGAAGGCACCGAGAACCGGATCGCGATTTCGCGTCGCGACTATAACGAGTCGGTGCGCAGCTATAACACGCTGATCCGCACCTTCCCGACCGCGATCGGCGCCAAGGTGTTCCACGGCGCGCAGCCGATGCAGCCGTTCGAGGCCGCAGCGGGTTCGGACAAGGCGCCGAGCGTCAGTTTTTAACATGAACATGGCGATCACCCCCTCTGCCCGTTTGGGGAGAGGGTCGCTGTGGCTGGTGGCGCTGCTCCTCGCCGCGCTGCTGGCGATGCCCGCCTTCGCGCAGACCTTTCCCAAGCTCAGCGGCCGCGTGGTCGACGACGCGCATCTGCTCAGCGCCGAACAGACCGCCTCGCTCACCACCAAGCTCGAAGCACTCGAACAGCAGAGCGGGCGGC
The DNA here is from genome assembly GCF_008274695.1 of Sphingomonas montanisoli. Classification (GTDB taxonomy): domain Bacteria; phylum Pseudomonadota; class Alphaproteobacteria; order Sphingomonadales; family Sphingomonadaceae; genus Rhizorhabdus; species Rhizorhabdus montanisoli. Next base: position 399,112 of record NZ_VTOU01000002.1, read on the forward strand.
AGATGGTGGTCGCCACCGTGCCCAGCCTCGAAGGCTATGACATTTCGGACTATGGCTACCGGCTCGGTCGCGAATGGAAGATCGGCGAGGCAAAGGTGAACAGCGGCCTGCTGCTGCTCGTCGCCCCCAATGAGCGCAAGGTTCGGATCGAGGTCGGCTACGGTCTCGAACCGATCGTTACCGACGCGCTGTCGAGCGTGATCATCCAGCGGCAGATCATCCCCCGCTTCAAGCAGGGGGACATGGCCGGCGGGATCGAAGCGGGCGCCAACGCGCTGCTCCAGTTGCTCCAGCTTCCGCCGGAAGAGGCACAGGCGAAGGCGCAAGCGATGGTCGCGGCCGACAAGAAGGCCCGCAAAGGCGGGGGCGGCGTGCCGCTGTCGCTGATCTTCTGGATCATCGTCATCATCTTCATCGCGCTCTCCAGCCTGCGTCGGGCCGGTGGGCGGCGCTATCGCAGCGGCGGCATCCCGCCCGTCATCATCTGGCCGTCGAGCGGCGGCGGATGGGGCGGCGGTTCCGGTGGCGGAGGCTGGGGAGGCGGAGGCGGAGGTGGCTTTTCTGGCGGCGGCGGATCGTTCGGCGGCGGCGGATCGTCGGGGAGCTGGTGATGCAACTGAGCGAAGCCGATATCCAGCGCGTCACCGACGCGGTGACCGCAGCCGAAGCGACCACCGACGGTGAGATCGCGACGATCGTCGCGCACCATTCGGACAGCTATAACGACGTGCCGTGGGCGTGGGCGACCTTGGTCGCGCTGCTGGCGCTGTCGGTCTATGCGGCCTTCCCCGATTTCTATCTGGGGTTGCTCGATCGGATGAGCGGCGGCTGGCACGTGTGGACGATGCGCGAATGGCTGACGGTGCTGACCGTCGCCACCGCGATCAAGCTGCTCGCGACGCGCTACATCGTCGGCTGGGGCCCGATCCGCATGGCTCTCACGCCGGGCGCGACCAAGACCCGCCGGGTCCACCGCCGCGCGATCGAGCTGTTCCGCGCCACCACCGAGCATCGTACGAAGACGCGCACCGGCGTCCTCATCTACCTGTCGCTCGCCGAGCATCGCGCCGAGATCGTCGCCGACAAGGCGATCGCCGCGAAGGTCGACGACACTGTCTGGGGCGAGGCGATGGCGGCGATGATCGTCGAGTTGAAGGCCGGCCATCCCGGCGAAGGCATGGCGGCGGCAGTCGCGAAGGTCGCCGCGGTTCTGGCCGAGCATTTCCCCCATACCGGCACCGACCCGGACGAGATCTCGAATCGGATGCTGCTGCTGTGAGCGATCCGATCGAAGTGATGTGGCAAGGTCGCTTCATCACCGCCAAGCGCGAGGGCAAGTGGGAATATGTCGGCCGGGCGCGTGGCATTCGCGCCGCCGTGATCGTCGCGGTCGACGAGGGGCATGTCCTGCTGGTCGAACAGTTTCGCGTGCCGCTCAAGAAGCACTGCATCGAGCTGCCCGCCGGGCTGATCGGTGACGAGACCGAGGGTGAGGCGGTGGAGATCGCGGCGGCCCGCGAGCTGGAAGAGGAGACCGGCTATCGTCCTGCCGGGATCGACGTGATCGGCGAGTTCGCCTCGTCGCCGGGCATGGTCTCCGAAACCTTCACCCTGGTTCGCGCGACGGGGCTCACAAAGGTGCATGATGGCGGCGGAGTCGATGGCGAGGACATCATCGTCCACCGCATTCCCCTGGCCGATGTCGCGGGCTTCATCGATACCCAGCGCGGGCTGGGCAAGATGATGGACGTCAAGCTGCTCCTGCTGCTGGGAGCGGGGATCCTCGCGGCTTAACAACCTTGCCTCCCCTCCCTGTAAGGGAGGGGGGAGAGCTTTTTAAAGGATCGTGTGGCCCGGCTCGATCGCGCCGACGTTGAAGTTGTCGGCATAGGCCTGATACTTCACGGTCCGCGCCGGAGCGGGGACGACGGTGGCGGTCAGGCCGTTGCGGATCGCATAGTCCTGCGCAGCTTCGAGTGTGGGGAAGGCGAGCTTGACCTGCCCGTTCGTGTCGCCCGATCCGGCCCAGCCGGTCAGCGGATCGGGCTGCTTCGCCTCGGCGGGCTCATGTTCGAGCATCCAGGTCGCCGTGCGGGCGCGGCCCGATTGCATGGCGTTCTTGAACGTCTGGTAGATGCGCGCCTGGGTCATGGTCCACTTCCCGAAAAGTCGCTTCGCGATTGCAGCAAATCGCCTTGGATCGTCAAGGCCGTTGGCTCGCCTTCTTGGTCCGGAGCGTCGGATCGGCAACGGCGGGGTCGTCGGGCCAGGGGTGGCGGGGATAGCGGCCGCGCATCTCCTTGGCGACGGCGGCCCAGCTTCCGGCCCAGAAACCGGGCAGATCCTTGGTCGTCTGGATCGGCCGTCCGGCAGGCGAGGTAAGGCGCAGGGTCAGCGGCACGCGGCCGCCACCGACCATCGGATGCGCGGTCATCCCGAACAAAGTCTGCGGACGCATCTCGACCGCGGGGCCTCCCTCGGCGGCATAGTCGATCGGGTGTTTCGAACCGGCGGGCGTGCCCAGATGTTCGGGCGCGAGCCGATCGACTGCCTGCCGTCCGTCCCAGCCCAGCAGCCCGTCGAACGCCGACGCGGTGATCGCGGGCAGGCGGCGCTGGCTCTCGACAAGCGGACCTAGCCAGTCGTCGAGGCTGGCCAGGAGCGCATCGTCGGACAAGTCGGGCACGCTCTCGTCATGCTGGCGGGCGAAGAGAGCACGGGCGCGCAATGCATCGGCGCCCTCGGACCAGTCGAGCAGGCCAAGGCCGCGCGTGCGGACCGCGTCGACCAGAGCCTCGGCGATCTCGCGCGCGTTGGCGGCTTCGTCGCGCCCACTCGACAGGACGATCGCGCCGAGGCGCTTCTCGCGCCGCGCCTCGACCGCGCCGGTCGCGGGATCGAAGCGGGCGGTGCGCTTCGTCTCGATCCGGTCGGCGAACAATCGTTCGACTTCGCGCGCGTCGATCGGGGCGGCGGAGAGGATGCGCGCGCCGGCGGCCGACCCTTGCGTCTCCGCCACCGCAAGCCATTCGGCGCTGGCGAGGGGGGAGGTGGGATCGAGCCGGAAGCCGCGTCCGCCGCTGCTGATCCAGTCCTCGCCCGACGCCGATCGGCGCCTGGCGATGCGATCGGGGAAGGCGAGGGCGACGCAGGCGGCGAGGTCGGTGTCGTCGGGATCGCCCGATGCCTTGACGAGCGATAGCCAGCGCCGCGCCAGTTGCCGTGCGCCATCGGCCCTTTTACCGCGCTCGCCGCGCCAGCGGCGCAGGCGTAGCTCGAGGTCGGCGTCGTTGCCGCCTAAGCCGCGTTCGGACAGCAGCACCGCGACGGCGGCGGCGGTAGCGGCCATGTCGCGCTCGGCGGCGCGGAGCATCATGTGGGCAAGGCGCGGCGGCAGCGGGAGTGCGGCCATCGCCTTGCCATGCGCGGTCGGGCGACCATCGGCGTCGATCGCTTCGAGCGAGGTGAGGCGGGCGCGTGCTTCGGTGATGGCGGCAGAGGGGGGCGGATCGATCCATTGGAGCGACGCGGGATCGGCGACGCCCCACAAGGCGCAATCGAGGGTGAGCGCGGAGAGGTCCGCCTCCAAGATTTCGGGCGGGTCGAAACGGGGGAGGCCAGCGGTCGCGGCCGCTTCCCACAGCCGATAGACGATGCCCGGTTGCTGGCGGCCGGCGCGGCCCGCGCGCTGGGTGACGGCGGCCTGGCTCGCGCGCTCGGTGACGAGCCGGGTCATCCCCGCCGCGCGATCGTAGCGCGGGCGGCGGGCGAGGCCGGAATCGACCACGATGCGCAGGCCGTCGATCGTGATGCTGGTCTCGGCGATCGATGTGGCGAGGACAAGTTTTCGCAGCCCCGGCGGGGAAGGAGCAATCGCCGCGCGCTGCTCGGCCGGATCTAGACTGCCGTGGAGGCGGTGGAGGATCACGTCGGCGGGCAGGCGATCAAGGCGTTCGGCCGTCCGCTCGATCTCGGCGACGCCGGGCAGGAAGGCGAGCAGGCTGCCGCTCTCCTCCGCCAGCGCGCGGCGGATCGTCGCGGCCATATCGTCCTCGATCCGGCGCTCGGCGGCGCGCGGCGCGTGGCGGATGTCGATCGGGTGACTGCGGCCCTCGCTTTCGATCCGGGGCGCGTTGCCCATTAAAGTCGCGAAGCGATCACCATCGAGGGTCGCCGACATCGCGACGAGCCGCAGGTCGGGCCGCAGCGCCGCCTGCGCATCGAGCGCGAGGGCGAGGCCGAAATCGCTGTCGAGGCTGCGTTCGTGGACCTCGTCGAACAGCACGGCGGCGATGCCGTCGAGTTCGGGGTCGGCCTGGATCCGCTGGACGAAAATCCCCTCGGTGACGACGAGGATGCGGGTTGCGGCCGACTGCTTGCTGTCGAGCCGGGTCGCATAGCCGATCGTGCGCCCGACCGGTTCGCCCGCCAGCTCGGCCATCCGCTCGGCCGCCGCGCGCGCGGCGAGGCGGCGGGGGGAGAGGAGCAGGATCTTGCCGCCGGCGATCCACGATCGATCGAGCAAGGCGGGGGCGACGGCGGTGGTCTTGCCCGCGCCCGGCGGGGCGACGAGCACGGCGTTGGGGCCGGCGTCGAGCGCCGCGACCAGATCGGGCAGGACCGCGTCGATCGGGAGGGGCATCACAATCCTCCCCGGTACGGGGAGGGGGACCGCGCGAAGCGTGGTGGAGGGGGCGAGAGATTGGACGTGCCGCTTGTGGCGAGCCCCCTCCACCGGCTGCGCCGGTCCCCCTCCCCATGCCGGGGAGGATTGGAGGGCGTGATTCGGGTCCACGACATGGCACTCGACGGGGCCAAAGTTGTGGAAGTTGTCACTACGTCAGCGTTGAAATCGCTTCCGGTAATGGGGCCGCGATCGAACGACAGAGGTGCGGAGAAGGGCGACGCGCAGGGCATGGCCCGTCCCGCCTGACAGAGAAAATCCTACATTGGAAGGGCTTTGGGGAAGAGGGCGACGCCGATCGGTGCGCCGCCCTGATCCGCGATCAGAAGTCGAATGTCACCGACAGCCAGTAACGGCGCGGTTCCTGCGGGTTGGCGAAGGCGGGGGCATAGACCGTCGTCGCGCCGCTCCGATAGTCGAGGTAGGGCGTGAAATCCTTGTCGAGGATGTTGTACACCGCCGCGCTCAGGCGGAGGACCGGGGTGAGCTGGTAATTGCCGCCGATGTGGAACTGCTCATAGGCGCGGAAGCTGCCGAGCGCGGTCTGCGCGGCACCCGCGCCGCGATAACGCTTCGAACGATGTTCGGCACGGACCCAAGTCGACAGCTTGTCGTTCACCTTCCAGCGCAGATTGCCGTTGATCATGTGTTTGGGCGTGCTGACCAGCGGTTCGCCCGCCTCGGCGCCGCTCTTCTGCTCGCTCTCGGTATAGGTGTAATTGAGGCCGAGCGAGACGGCGGGGCTGAAGTCAAACTTTGCCGCGGCCTCGATGCCGCGCGTGACGGCATTGTCGACGTTGATCGTCTGGCCGAAGCTTTCGGCGCGGGGAAATTCACCGATGTTGAGACAGCCGGGCCGGTTGCGCTGAACCGACCAGGTGCAGTTGAGGATCGGCGGGGCGCTGGCGATCTTGTCCTTGAACTTGTTGTTGAACAGCGTGACGTTGCCCGAAAACAGGCCACCATCATTATAATAGACGCCGATTTCGGTGGTGGTGCTGACTTCGGGCTTCAGGCCTGGCGTACCGATCAGCGGAATGGTGCCCTGGCCGCCGAAGCCGACGATGCCGGGGGTGATCTGATCGAGGCGCGGCGTCTTGAAGCCGCGGCTGATGCCGCCTTTCACGGTCAACGCGTCGGTCGCCTTCAACACCGCATAAGCGCGGGGCGAGAATTTGCCGCCGAACGTCTCGTGATCGTCGTAACGGCCGCCAAGTGTCAGCGTGAAGGGATCGAAGACGTTCCAGGCGGCTTCGGCAAACAAAGCCCACTGGACGAATTCATATTTGTCGACGGCGACGCCATCGACCATCTCAGCCTTCCAATATTGGCCGCCGACCGTGGCGTTGACCCGGCCGAGCGGCACCACCGCGCGGCTGTCCAGAATGGTGTTGGTCGCCTTCAGCTCGCGATCGGCGCCGGGGGTCTTGCCGGGGGTGCCGGGCGGGATGGTGCGGCCGAACGTCTCGGTGATGTTGCGGGTCAGGGTGGTGTCGAACTGCGCAAAACCCGCGCGCCATGTATGGGCGAGGACGTAATTGTCGCGGTTGAACTTCATTTCGGGGCCATAGCCGCCCGCGACCGTGCCGGTGCCGAGCTGTGATTCCGAATTGTCGTAGCGCTGGCGGTTGATGTCCGCCTCGATCCACAGATCATGGTCGACATGCGGGGTGAAGGTGATGCGCCCGCCCAAAGTGTAGGTTTCGGACTCCACCGGGCTGGGGCCACGGGTGCTGATCTCGACCGGCTGGCCGTTCACATTGTCATAGGTGAGCGCGGCCGCTTCGCGCTTGAAATAACTGCCGCGCAGAGTGAGGCCGACGAGGTCGCGAACGACCGGTCCCTGCATATAGGCGTTGCCCGAATAGATATTGCCGTACTGGCCATCTTCCTGAAGCGTGGTTTCCGCGGTCGCGGTGCCGGCCCAGCGATCGCCGACCTTGCGGGTGATCAGGTTGATGACGCCGCCCATCGCGTCGGATCCGTAGAGGGTCGACATCGGCCCGCGCACCACTTCGATCCGGTCGATCGCGGAGAAGGGCGGCAGGAAGCTGGTCGATGTTTCGCCGAAGCCGTTGGGGGTGACGTTGCCCGGCGCGTTCTGACGACGGCCGTCGACGAGGATGAGCGTATAGTCGCTCGGCATGCCGCGGATCGAGATGTTGAGCCCGCCGGTCTTGCCCGCAGTCTGGCCGACGTCGATGCCCTCCACGTTCACCAGCGCTTCGGCGAGGCTGCCGAAGCGGCGCTCCTGCAGTTCGGCGCGGTCGATGACGCTGATGCTGGCGGGGGCATCGATGATCTTCTGTTCGAAGCCGGCGGCGGTGACGACGATGTCGCTGCCGTCGGTGGTGTCGGCGGGGGCCGCATCCTCGGCGATCGCCTGCGCATGGAGAAGTGCGGCGAGCGCAACAAGGGAACCGCGCCCGACAAGGCGCGCCATATTCGATCCGGTCATAAGCCCCCGCTATTAGGAATGATTATCAGTAGCGGGGCGGCTCGTGGGTCTGTCAGCGGATCGGGTCAACGCCAATATCGACGGAAATCGGCGGAGAAACCATTTGTCACGAAGCGGAACGATTAACATCAATGTTAGTCACGTGGCGACAATTGGCTACACAATCGGGACGTAGCCGGTGGGCCGCCGACGCTGTAGCGCGACGGCCCAACCGGTTGATCGGGCGACTTATTCGCCCTTCCTGGATTCGGCCGGCGCCGGGATCGGGCCGCCGGTGACGGCGGGTGCATCCTTCAGGTAATGCGCGAGCCAGCCCTGGACCTCGCGGTAGAACTGGCGGCTGTCCTCGGGCTTGGTGATCCAGTGCCAGGCGTCGGGGAAGATCAGCAGGCGGCTGGGCACCTGCTGGCGCTGCAGCGTTACCCAGGTTTCCAGCGTGTTGGGCAGGGGGACGCGATAGTCCTTCTCGCCCGCCGTCAGCAGCATCGGCGTCTTCCACTGATCGCCGTAGCTGATCGGGCTCTGGTCGCGCCAGATCTTGCTGTCGCCCCACGGCTTGCCGCCGCTCGAAAGCTCGCGGCCATAAGCGAAATCGCTGGTGCCCCACTGGGTGAGCAGATCGACCTCGCCCGCATGGCTGACGAGGCATTTGTAACGGGTGGTGGTCGCCTCGATCCAGTTGGTCAGGTGGCCGCCATAGGAGGCGCCCCCCGCGCAGGCGTTATTGACGTCGATGAAGGGGTAGAGGCGTGCGGCCTCGTTCACCGCCTCATCGATTTCGTTGGCGGGGCCACGCAGCGGATCGAGGTTGATCGCGCGGGCAAAGGCCTCGCCGTAGCCGGTCGAGCCCTTATAGTCGGTCAGCAGCACGACATAGCCGGCGCTGGCGAGCAGGTGGTAGTTCCAGCGCAGGCCGATCTGATCGGGATTGGTGCTGGCCGGCCCGCCGTGGATCAGGACGAAGAGGGGGTATTTCTTCTTGCGGTCGAAGTTCGGCGGCGTGACGATCATGTTGTGGATCTTCAGCCCGTCCCTGGCCGTGAACCAGAAATGCTCCGGCGAGGACCAGTCGATCGAGGCGGCGAGCGCAGTGTTGACGTTGGTGAGGTTCGCGTGGCGCTTTGCGACCGGATCGATGCGGACGATCTCGGCCGGGGTCACCGCGCTGCCATAGCTGCCGACCAGGATCGTCGACGTGGCGTCCGACGGGATGTCGAGCGCGGTGTAGCCGCCGACCTTGGGCGCGATGACGACGGTGGGCGTGCCGCCGCTCGCGGGCAGACTGTAGAGATTTTCGGCACCCGCATCGGGCACGATCGCGTAGATCGTGCCGCTGTCGGGCGTGACCGCATATTGATCGATCTCGCGATCGAAGCCGGGGGTCAGCACGGTCGCGGCGCCACCGGCGGGCCAGGCGACGCGGTTCAGGCGGGCGAGATCGTAAATCTCGTTGCCCTGCGTGTTGAACTTGAACAGCAGCGACTTGCCGTCGGGCGCGAACTTCAGGTCGCCATATTCGCCCTCGACCGGGGTTGCGAGCCTCGGCTCGCCGCCCGTCGCGGGCATGCGATAGAGGTTGAAGTTCACGCGCGCGCGCGCCGCCTGCCAGCGCTGCGTGGTCGCGGTGAAGACGATCTCCTTGCCGTCGGGGCTCCACAGCGGGTTGAGCGTGGTGCCGCCATCGCCCTGCGCATTGCCGCCGAAGCCCTCGGCCTGGCCGAGCTTGGTGGGCGAGAGGATGTCGACCGCTTTCGCGCCGGCATCCAGCGACTGGATCCACAGGGTCGGGCGGCGCTCGTCGATCCAGTCGTTCCAGTAGCGGATCGGGAAATGTTCATAGACGCGCATGTTGAACTTGCGCGCCTTCTTGTCGGCGGCGGCTTTCCTGTTCGCATCGGCATCCATCGCGCCGGGCCATGCCATCGCTTCGAACAGGATCGCCCTGCCATCGGGGCGCCACTGCGGCGCGGTTGCGGCAAACGGCAGGCTGGTGATGCGCTGCGCCTCGCCGCCCGCCAGATCGAGGATGTAGATCTGCGCGTCGTCATCGCCTTCGCGCTTGGCGGAAAAAGCGATGCGGCGGCTGTCGGGCGCCCAGGCGGGGCCGCTCTCGCCCGCCTTGCTGCTGGTCAGGCGACGCGGGGGCGCCGAACCATCGACGGGGACGAGCCACAGGTCGGTCATCGCCTTGTCGGTTTCGTAGCTCGGCTCGTTGAGCGAATAGACGACCCACTTGCCGTCGGGGCTGACGACGGGGGCGCCGACGCGCTTCATCATCCAGAGCGTCTCGTGCGTCAGCACGGCTTTGGGCGCAGCCGTGGCGGGCGATGCCATGATCGCGGCGATCGCGCCCGCGGCGGACAGCAGCAGCGTCGAAACCTTGTTCAAATTCCGTCTCCGTTCGGTGAAATTCATTCGGCCGCTTGTTGTGGCATCAGTAGCGGATCGTTCGATGCCTGATCGGCCAGCGCGCAGAAGCGCTGCGCATTGGCGTCGGAACCCTTGCCCCGACAGTAGATCTGGAACGCCTTGTCGCTGATCGGGCGCACGCGGCGCACGCTTTCGGCCATGTCCAGCACGGCCCGCCCGTCGGTCACTTTATAGTCCGCCATCTTGAGGCGGGCGATGTCGATCTTCATGAGAAAGACATTGGCGCGGGTGCGGTTGCCCTTGGTGTCGGTGACCTGCTGCGTCACCTGGAACACGATCCATTTGGTGTCGCCGGCCACTTCCGACGATCCACCCTTGATCGCGCGGCCCGCATCGCGCGCGACAATGCCGGCCTGGACAATCGCGTCATCGGGGGCGGGAGAGGTCGGCAGATCGACATTGGCGTAGAGCGCGCCGTTCGCGGTGACGACCTGCGAGATATAGCTGTTCGATGCGCTGATCGATCCGTCGCCCGTCCCGGCATCCCCGCGCGGCCAGGCGGCGAAGAGCAGGATCGCGATGAGGACGATCGAGATGCTGGGGATCACGAGCATCAGACGACGGCGCTTGCGCCGCCGCTCACGGATTTCCGCGCGCCACTGATCGTTCACCCGATGCCCGCAATAACGGCACGTCAGGTCTTCGGGGTTGGTGGCGGCGCCGCATTTGCGGCAGCGCGTCATCGTCGTCAAAGCGGCGCCTCTTAGCTGGGGAAGCGGTACGACCGTGACGCGGGCCGCCATGAAATTCAATCGTTTTCCCTTCGGATTGTCTTGGCTAGTGTCCCGCCATCCGCGCGGCCCCTATCGCGCACCAGAACAGGGAAAACCCTCCATGACCAAAACCTCCCGGATTATCGCACTGATGCTCGCCGGCCTGCCGGTCGCCGCGATCGCGGCGCTGCCCGCTCCTGCCTTCGATACGGCGCGCGTCAGCCAGGATATCAAGACGCTGTCGAGCGACGCCTATGAGGGCCGCGGCCCCGCGACGCCGGGCGAGACCAAGGCGGTCGCCTATATCGTCGATCAGATGCAGAAGGCGGGCCTCAAGCCCGGCGGCCCGATCGTCAACGGCCAGCGGACATGGACGCAGGACGTGCCGCTGCTGATGTCCGACATCACCGGCAGCCCCAAGCTTTCGATGAACCTCGCGGGCACGGCCAAGCCGCTGACCCAGGGCACCGAGATCGCGGTGCGTGCGGCGATGACCGGGCAGAACGGCGTGTCGATCAAGGACGTGCCGCTGGTGTTCGTCGGCTATGGCGTCAAGGCGCCCGAGCGCAACTGGGACGATTTCAAGGGCGTCGACCTGCGCGGCAAGATCCTGGTCCTGTTCGTCAACGATCCCGATTTCGAAGGCGGGGAAGGCGATTTCGGCGGCAAGGCGATGACCTATTATGGCCGCTGGACCTACAAATATGAGGAAGCCGCGCGGCAGGGCGCGGCCGGCGTGCTGGTGATCCACGAATATGAGCCGGCCTCTTACGGCTGGGCGACGGTCAAGAACTCCAACACCAACACGATGTTCGACATCGTCCGCCAGGATCCGCGCGCCAGCCACACGCAGATGGAAGGCTGGATCCAGAAGGATCTCGCAGCGCAATTGTTCAAGGCGTCGGGCCTCGATTTTGATGCGATGAAGAAGGCCGCCCAGCGCCGCGACTTCAAGCCGGTGCCGCTGAAGGCGACGATGAGCGCCGATTATCAGGTCGCTGCCAAGACGATCGTGTCGAAGAACGTGCTGGGCCGCATCGACGGCAAGACCCATCCGGACGAAACCGTCGTCTATTCGGGCCACTGGGATCATCTGGGCGTTGGCCAGCCCGACGCGAAGGGCGACACAATCTATAACGGCGCACTCGACAATGCATCGGGTATCGCCGCGCTGCTCGAACTTGCGCGCGTCTGGGCGAAGGAGCCGCAGCCCGATCGTTCGGTCGCTTTCCTTGCCGTGACGGCGGAGGAAAAGGGGCTGCTCGGTTCGGAGTTCTACGCCGCTAATCCCGTCTATCCGCTGGGCACCACCGTGGGCGTGCTCAACATGGACGGGCCGTTCGGCTGGTCGAAGACCAAGGATGTGACGATTTCGGGCAATGCGAAGCTCGGCCTGCTCGACATGCTGGTCGCCGACGCCGCCAAGCAGGGCCGCCGCTTCACATCGGACAGCAAGCCCGAGGCGGGGCATTTCTATCGTTCGGACCACTTCCCCTTCGCCAAGCGCGGCGTGCCGGCGATCAGCTATTCGGCGGGCAATGACCTGGTGAATGGCGGCGTGGAGCGCGGCAAGGCGCTCGACGAGGCTTACACCAAGGATCGTTACCACCAGCCGGCGGACGAATGGTCGGCCGATTGGGATTCGTCGAGCGTGCCTGACGATCTGGGCCTGCTCTACAATCTCGGTCGCGAACTGGCGGACTCGCGCCTGTGGCCGGATTGGAGTGCGGATTCCGAGTTCAAGGCTGCGCGGGATCAGAGCAAAGCGGAACGGAAGTGATCTGATCCTCCCCGGAACGGGGAGGGGACCAGCGTAGCTGGTGGAGGGGGCTGGAGGCGAGCGCAGCGCTTGTGACCAGCCCCCTCCGTCGCCTTCGGCGCCACCTCCCCGTGCCGGGGAGGACTTAAAGGGCGTCGAGGCCCAGCGCGATGGCGCCCATCGGGCCGGCCTGATGGCCGAGCGCCGGGGCTTGCAGGAAATCGTCGATCCCGGCCGCAATGGCGGGCGCGGCGCCGTAGCCCGCGAGGCTGTCGACCAGCGCGGTCCGCAAGCGTGGGAGCAATGTCGGCTGGCCGCCGAGCACGCCGCCGCCGATCAGGATGCGCTCAGGCGCGGACGTAAGGACGAGATTGTGGAGCATGGCCGCGAGCGCCGCGACCGCCGGTTCCCACGCCGGATCGCCGGGCGCGAGGCTCTCGCCCGACCGGCCCGCGCGTGCGGCGATGGCGGGGCCGGATGCGAGCCCTTCGACGCAATCGCCATGATAGGGGCAGGCCCCGGCAAATGCGTCTCCGGCAAGACGCGGGACGCGCAGGTGGCCCGCCTCCGAATGGCCGAGGCCGCGCACCGTCTGGCCGCGCATCACCGTGCCGACACCGACGCCGGTGCCGACGGTGACATAAGCGAAGCTGTCGAGACCGCGTGCCGCACCCCAGCGGCCCTCGGCGAGCGCGGCGCCGGCCACGTCGGTGTCGAAGCCGAAGGGGAGCCCGCGCGCCCGCGCGAGTCCGACGATGTCCGCGCCGTTCCAGCCGGGCTTGGGGGTGTTGACGATGCGGCCATAATGATCCGATCTCTCGTCGAGATCGACGGGGCCGAAGCTGGCGAGGCCGATCGCCTGCGCATCCCTCCATTCGGCGAGGATGGCGGCGATTTCCGGCAGGGTTTCGGCGGGGGAGCGCGTGTCGATGCGGCGCTCATCGCGAATATCGTCGGGGCCGCCCGCCAGCACGCACACGCATTTGGTGCCGCCGAGTTCTACACCGGCGACGAGCGCCGTCATTCGGCGAGATCGTCGGGCAGCGGATCCTTGCCCGAAATGCGCTTGGCGAGCGCTTCGGCCTCGGCGAGCGCGCGGTGGCCGGGCAGATCGATCACGCCGTCGGTGATCGGTCCGCGGATCATCAGCGCGGCGATCGGCTGGCCGTCGAGCGCGATCGTCAGCGGCTTGCCCGCAAGCGCGGTCGTGAGCTTCTGGAGGCGCTTTGCGGCCTCGGGCGTCAGCGTGATCAGCAGGCCGGCACCGCCGCCGATATCGGGCATGGCACGCGCGTCGAGGACTTCGGCGGTGGCGAAGGCTTCGCCGCCGATGACGAGCTTGCCGGCCTCGACCGTCTGCACGGCAGCGGCAAGTGCCAGCAGCCCGATCAAGCGTAACGCTCGGCAGTCGCGCGGATCAGCGCGATCATGTTGGGAATGCCCTGGGTCCGGTTCGAGCTGAGCTGATTCTTGAGATCGAACGGGGCGAGGGCTTCGGTGATGTCCATGTCGCGTATCTCGGACGCGGGGCGATCCTGCACGGTGAGAAGGACCAGCGCGATGATTCCCTTGGTGATCGCGGCGTTGCTGTCAGCGAGGAAATGGAGCGACCCGTCGTCCTGGGCGACCGGATAGACCCACACCGCCGCCGAACATCCGCGTACCAGCGTCGCGTCTGTCTTGAGCGGATCGGGCATCGGCTCGAGCGCGCGGCCGAGATCGATCAGCAGCCGATAGCGATCGTCGGCGTCGAGCAGTTCATATTCTTCGTAGGTGTCGGCAAGCGTCGTCATGGTGGCTTGCGCTAGCGGGTTTTGGGGGGCGGGGGGAAGGGGCTTGTTCAATCCTCCCCCGGCGGGGGAGGGGGACCGCGAAGCGGTGGAGGGGTATTGGCCGGGAGCGATGTCCTTGTGGAGAGCTACCCCTCCACCGGCTGCGCCGGTCCCCCTCCCCTTCCAGGGGAGGATCTGAAATTATAGGTCCACGCCCGCCGCGATCGCTTCGAGCTTGCGGACGCGTTCCTTGAGGTCGGCGAGTTCGATGCGGGCGGCCGCCGGCTGGGCGGGGTGCATGCCGCGTTCGATGCCGCCGCCGCGGTGGGCGAGTTCGGCGCGCTGGAGCTCGATCCAGCTGCGCCAGCCCGACAGCGCCGCCGTCAGGGTCAGGCCGAGGCCGACCAGCCCCGCACCGCTTATCACCATCCAGAACAGAGGATCATTCATGATCTTGGTCCTTGCGATCAGTCGCGGGTCCGCAGCGCTTCGATCTCGCGATCGAGCTGCAGACCGCGATCATTGTCGGTGGCGATGCGTTCGAGCACCGCGACGCGATCCTTCAGCGCCCGCAGTTCATCGCGCAGGCGAGCATTTTCGGCATCGTCCGTGGCCGGGCGGCCGACGAACTCCTCGCCCTTGCGGCGACGGACGACGCCATATTTGGCGCGGAAGATGCTGGCGACGGCAGTGATCGCGACGATCAGAACCACCATTTCGAACGGGTTCATTGGCGTATGTCCCTTATCAAAATCAGTTGAGCGGCGCGTCGCGCAGCGCATCGATCTCGCGATCGAGGCGGTAGCTGCCGTCGGTGACGATCCGCTCGACCGTGGCGAGCCGATCCTTGATCGCCGAAAGCTCGGCACGCAGCTGCGCATTTTCGGAGGAGAGGAGCTTCACGCGCTCGACCGTCTCCTCGTTGCGCTGCGGATAGACCGATTTGCCCCAGCTGTTTTCCAGCGGATAGCCGTTCGTGATGCGCAGGCGGGTCGTGTAAATCCAGCCGCCGACCGTCGCGAGGCCCACCAGGGCCGCGACCGGGGCGAATGCTTCAAGAGGAATAACCATCGTTCAAATCCCTAAACTTTGAGCCGATAGGCTGGTCGCGGCGGTTGCAGCTTGTTTTCGACGAACGGCATGGCCTTTCGATCAGCGTCGGGAACCTGCGTTCAGCGCAGCGCGTCGATTTCGCGTGCCAGCGCCGAATTCTGCGTGGTGACGTGCGTTTCGATGTCGGCGATGCGGCGATCGATGTCGCGGAACTTGGAGCGGACGTCGCGGACCGAGGCGCCCGGGCGGGCACGGACCGTCTGCCAGAACTTCTCGTCCTCGCGGGTCATGCTGTTGAACTCGCTGGGGCGATCGTCGGCGAGCCAGGCGACCATCCAATAGGCGATCAGCGTCCAGGGGAAGCCGCCGATCAAGGTCAGCAGGACCACGCCCACGCGGACCAGGGTGACGTCGATGCCGGTATAATCGGCCAGACCCGAACACACGCCCGACCATTTGCGGTTGCGCTTGTCGAGGTAGAACTTGGTGCGGCGAGCGGACATGTCGAACTTTCCTTCCTGTATCTTGTCGTTGGGGCCTGGCGGCGATCAGTGATCGCGGCGCCAGTCCTCGTCATGGGTGCGATCGGGGGCCTGACGGGGCCGCCAGGTCGGATCCTCGGCGTTGAGGATCCGTTCCAGCGTGGCCAGCCGGTCGTCCATCCGACGCGCCATTTCATGCAGATCGTCGAGCGCCCGTTCGTCTTCGACCGTGAGGCTGCCATTCTTCTTCCACTGCGTGATGTAGTGGAAGATCAGCCAGGGCAGCCCCAGGAAGATGACCGGGATGACGACGATAGGAACAAGCACGTCTTCCATGACGATCAGCCCTCCTTACCGGCCTGCTTGGCCTTGAGCGCGGCAAGCTCGGCCTCGACCTTGTCGGACGAGCGCAGCTCGGCGATCTCTTCGTCCAGCGTCTTGGGCGCGGCACCCATGCCCGCCGCGTCGGCGCGGCCCTCGGCATAGTCGACCCGGCGTTCGAGCAGTTCGAAGCGCGAGAAGGCGTCGTCGATCTTCGGGCCGGCATACATCTCGCGCATCTTCGCGCGGTTGTGCGCCGATTCGAGGCGGGTGACGATCGAGTTCTGGCGCGCGCGGGCCTCGCGCAGCTTGCCCTGCAGCTTGGCGATGTCGCCTTCGGACGCCTTGAGCGCGTCGTCGAGCAGGCCGATCTCTTCGTTCAGCTGTTCGGCGAGGTCGGCCGCCTTCTGCTTTTCGACGAGCGCGGCCTTGGCGAGATCCTCGCGATCCTTCGACAGCGCCAGCTCCGCCTTTTCGATCCAGTTGGCCTGCACCGTTTCCAGCTTGGTGATCTGGCGGCGCATTTCCTTCTGGTCGGCGATGGTGCGGGCGGCCGAGGCGCGAACCTCGACGAGCGTCTCTTCCATCTCGAGGATGATCATGCGGATCATCTTGGCGGGATCTTCGGCACGATCGAGCAGGTCGGTCATGTTGGCGGCGATGATGTCGCGGGTTCGGGAGAAGATACCCATCTGATTGTTACTCCTGGGGCTACGCGGGGACTGAATATTACTTGGCGGGGGCGCTGGTCGCCACCGGGGCGGCGGCGCGAACCGGACCCGCGACGCCGACGATCGACACCGCGGAAACGAGGATCGCGCCGATGCCGGAAACGGCGACGCGCTGAAGGTCGGTCTTGTCGAACTTGAACATGGGGACTGCTCCCTGAATTGGTTTCTCTGTCCGGCGGGGCCGGTATGCCCATAGCTCTGCAGAGAGCGTGCCAATTTCGATTTTCCCGGAATCCCTGGGGTTTCGACGATGGGTTCGACGGGTTGGCATTTTCCACTTGCGAGATGTTGGGAAAATCCGCCAACTGTCCGCGTGGAACGGGAAAGCACTTTCATCGGGCAGTCATTCGCCTTCATGGACTCGGTCGAACGCGCAAGCCGCGCGGCCGCGCTCAACCGGCCGGTGCTGGTGATCGGCGAGCGCGGGACGGGCAAGGAACTGATCGCCGAGCGCCTGCATCGCCTGTCGCAGCGTTGGTCGGGGCCGCTCATCACGATGAACTGTGCGGCGCTGCCCGAAACCCTGATCGAAGCCGAATTGTTCGGGCATGAGGCGGGCGCGTTCACGGGCGCCACGAAGGTGCGGCAGGGCCGGTTCGAGGAGGCCGATGGCGGCACCCTGTTCCTCGACGAACTCGCGACCTTGTCGATGGGCGCGCAGGAACGGCTGCTGCGCGCGACCGAATATGGCGAGGTGACGCGGATCGGATCGTCGCGGCCGATCCGCGTCGACGTCCGCATCGTGGCGGCGACCAACGAGCATCTGCCGGGGCTGGTCGAGAAGGGGCGCTTCCGCGCCGATCTGCTCGACCGGCTGTCGTTCGAGGTGGTGACCTTGCCTCCGCTGCGCGCGCGCGAAGGCGACGTGCCGGTGCTGTCCGATCATTTCGGGCGGCGCATGGCGGCGGAACTCGGCTGGCCTTACTGGCCCGGCTTCAGCCCGGCGGCGGCGGCGCAGCTTGCCGAGCATGACTGGCCCGGCAATGTCCGCGAACTGCGCAACGTCGTCGAGCGCGCGGTCTATCGCTGGGACGATCCGGAAAGCCCGATCGACGCGATCCATTTCGATCCGTTCGAGAGCCCGTGGCGGCCGAAAAGCGCGCCCGTCGCCGTGGTTCCGTCCGAGCCGACACAAATAACGGCGGGGCCGATGAGCAACGATCCGGTGCCTGCGCCGGTGGTCGAGATCGAGTGCGACGATTTCCGCGCGGCCTGCCTTGGTCACGAGAAATTGCTGCTGGAGGCTGCGCTGCGCCGCTGTCGCTTCAACCAGCGCGCGACCGCGGTTGCGCTCAAGCTCACCTACGATCAGCTGCGCCACGCGCTGCGCCGCCACGATTTGCTCGATCGGGCCGGCTGATGCTGGCGGACCGGTTGTTCGCGAGCTTCGATCATATCTACGTCATCAACCTGCCGGCCCGCACCGATCGGCGTGGCGAGATGGCGGGCGAATTGCGGCGGATCGGGACGGGTTATGACGACCCGCGCGTGACCCTGTTCGCGGCGGTGGCGCCCGACGATGCGGGCGGGTTCCGCAGCATCGGCGCTCGGGGATGTTTCCTGAGCCATCTGGGCGTGCTGCGCGCGGCGCTGCAGGCGGGGCATCGGCGGATATTGCTGCTGGAGGATGATTGCGATTTCGTCGCGCGGATCGATGGGCTGCTGCCCGTCGCGCTCGATGCCTGCGATGCCGGCCGGTTCGGCATCTTCTATGGCGGCTATCATATGGCGGTGCCGCCGATCGAGGCGCCGGTGACGCGCGCCGATCCGCAGGACGTGATCGGCCTGACGCACATGATGGGGTTCGATCTGGCGACGATCGCGCGCGCAATCCCCTATCTGGAACTGATGCTCACGCGGCCGGCGGGAAGTGCCGATGGCGGGCCGATGGACGTCGACGGCGCCTATGGCTGGTTCCGCGCGGCGCATCCCGACATCGCGACGGGGCTCGCGGTGCCCCAGCTCGGCGTCCAGCGCCCGTCGCCGACCGACATATCGTCGCCTGGGATGCTCGATCGGCTGCCGCTGCCGCGACCGGCGCGCGCGCTGTTGCGTGGGGTGCGCAGGGCGTGGCGACGGCGGGCCTGAATATCCTCCCCGGCCAGGGGGAGGTGGCGCTGAAAGCGACGGAGGGGGAGGACACGGCGAACTCGTGGCTCGCCGCATCCTCCCCCTCCGTCAGCTGCGCTGACACCTCCCCCTGGCGGGGGAGGATTTATGATCCTCAGATCAGCTTGCGTTGGCCATCGCGAACAGCATCGGGATCGAAAGCAAAGTGTTGGCGCGCGAGAAGAGCATCGCCTTGCGCGCATTCTTCGCCTTCGCGTCCGCATCGGCTTCGACGAGGCCGAGCGCGATCTTCTGGGCCGGCCAGATGAAGACCCACACGTTGAATGCCATGATCAGCGCCAGCCACATGCCGATGCCGATGAGGAGGAATGCGGGCTGCAGCATCAGTGCCTGATGCAGATAGCCGCTGACATGCGCGACCGCGAGGCCGGTCAACACCGTGAAGGCCGCGCCCCAGCGGAAGAAGAACAGAGCCTTGGGCGCGATATATTTGGTCACGCCGGGCTTCAGTTCGGCCGGGACCGAGGGCATGGTCGGGATCTGCACGAAGTTGAAATAATAGAGCAGACCGATCCAGGTGATGCCGAAGAAGACGTGCAGCCAGCGCAGCACGAAGTTCGCCGTCACATATTCCGGGCTTACGCCGAACATCAGCGCGATCGCGGCCAGAAGGCCCACCACCAGCACCAGGTGCAGATTGCCGAAAAACTTGTCCATGCTTCTAGGTCCCCTCAATTTTGTCGGCCGCTTCCCACCGGCCTGTCACGACAGTTTATGGCGCGGGGAATCGTTTGTCACAGGAAATGAGAAGTCGTCGTTTTTTCGTTGCACTGCGGCAATGATGTCCAATCGGAAAATTTTGTTGGACCTGCGCTGCTTTCGGGCCGTTGAGGGGGCGGTCCTCATGCACTTTTCCAGGGAGTTTTGTGCAATGGCTTTCATTCTGCCCCCGCTGCCGTTCGATAAGACGGCGCTCGAACCCGTCCTCTCTGCCGAGAGCTTCGACTTTCACCATGGCAAGCATCACAAGGCCTATGTCGACAAGGTCAACGGCTGGATCGACGAGAAGGGTCTCGCCGGCAAATCGCTGGTCGACGTGACCAAGCTCGCCAAGGAGAAGGGCGACAAGGGGCTGTTCAACAACGCCGCCCAGATCTGGAACCATAGCTTCTACTGGAACGGCCTGGCCCCCGAAGGTTCGACCAAGCCGTCGGACAAGCTCGCCAAGCTGATCGACGATGCGTTCGGTTCGCAGGCGGGGCTGGTCGAGAAGATGGCGGCCGAGGCCGTCGGGCACTTCGCGTCGGGCTGGGCGTGGCTGGTGCTCGAAGGCGATGCGCTCAAGATCACGTCGTGGCACGATGCCGACACGCCGATCGTCAACGGGGCGACGCCGCTGCTCACCCTCGATGTGTGGGAGCACGCTTATTATATCGACTATCGCAACGCCCGGCCGAAGTTCGCCGAGGAAGTGCTGTCGAAGATCGTGAACTGGGACTTCGTGTCGCAGAACCTCGACGGCAAGGGCATCGAGCGCGCCGACCAGGCGCAGTAAGCTCGCTTAAATCCTCCCCCTGGCGGGGGAGGATAAGAGTTACGCCGCCTGAACCTCGTCCAGAAACGCTGTCAGACGCTGCTGGAGGGTCGCGGCGCTGCCGGTGAGCTGGGTCGCGACGGCGGCGATCGCCTGGGCATCCTGGCTGGCACCGTCGGCGGCGTCGTTGATCGCGGCGGCGTTGCGGCGGATCAGGTCGTTGGCGGCAGCCGCATCGTCGACATTGGCGGCGATCGTGCGGGTGGCGGCGCTGTTGCGGGTGACGGCGCGCTCGATCCCTTCGGAAAGACCACGCAGATTGGCGATGACGTCGGTCAGTCCATGATGGCTGTCGGTGACGTTGCGCACGCTGGCATGGACCGCGGCGAGCTTCGTGGTGATCAGGCTGGTCGCTTCGCGCGATCGGTTGGATAGCGCCTTCACCTCCTGCGCAACCACGGCAAAGCCGCGCCCCGCGTCGCCCGCGCGGGCGGCCTCGATCGTCGCGTTGATCGCCAGCAGGTTGATCGTCTTGGCGATCTTGTCGATCGCGGCGGTGACCTGTTCGATCTCGACGGCAGCGATGGCGAGTTCGTCGGCACGCCGCTCGCCCTGATCCATCAGGTCCGATGCGCGGATCGACGATGCGTGCGCGGCAGTGGCTTCATCGCCCAGCCGGTCGAGTTCGCCCGCGAGCGTGCGGCCCTCGGCGGCGATGTCCTGAACATTCGCGACCGCCTGTTCGGCGGCGGCGGCGACCGACAAACCCTGCTGGCCGACCGCACCCGCGCGCACGCCGGTTTCATCGGCGGCGGACAGGAGGGTGGCGGCGATGCTGTCGATCTCGGCAGACAGGGCGGCGGCTTCGGCGCGCATCGTGGCGCTGGCGGTGCCGATCCGGGCGAGGCGCAGCGCGCGCTCCGCCCCGATCGCAGCCTCGCGATCGGCCGCCAGCCGCAGCATCGCGCCGCTGCCGATCAGTCCTGCGAACTTGCCCTGGCGCGTGATCGCGAGCGCCGTCTGCCCACCGTCGGCCGAAATGAGAGCGAGCATCGGGCTGAGCCCCGCATCGATCTCCGCCGTCGGCACGGGGCGGACGAACGGGCGCAGGTCGCGCTTGAGGGCGGGATTCTGGATCAGCGCATGCGCGAACGGATTGAGCAGGAAGGCGCGGACGTCGATCTCGCGAATCGCGCCGATCGGGCGGCGATCCTTGTCGAGCACCGCGACGGTCGCGGTCTCGGCGTCCTGCGACAGTAGCTCCACCACGGTCTGAAACGACGCATCCATCCCCACGGCATGGCCGACCATTGCGGCTTCGACGGCCTCGATATCGCTTTGGCTGGCACTGATGGCGGCGTGGAACATGCGTATCTCCCTACGACCTTCGGCTAAGCCTACAGGGTCAACAAGGAGTAAATTTCCCGTGACAGTTCGGTGAACTGCCGCCGAAATCTGCGAATAATGATCCTCCACCTCCGGGGGAGGATTTAAATCAGCCCTGCGGCGGCAGGCCGGCTTCTTCGGGCTTTTCGCCGCTGAAGCCGTGGCGGGTGAGCATCGGCATGTTGGCGAGCATGAACAGGATCGTCGCGGGCATCGCGCCCCACAATTTGTAGCCGAGCCAGAATTCGGTCGAGCTGGTGCGCCACACGCCCTCGTTCGCCACCGCCATCGCCACGAAGAAGAAGGCCCAGTTGCGCGTCAGCTTGCGCCATCCCAGATCGCTGAGGCCGGGGAAGGAGGAGCCGAGCACCATCTTGAGCGTCGGTCGATCGGTCCACAGGCCGAAGCCGAGGATGCCCGCCACCAGCAGATAATAGACGGTCGGCTTCATCTTGATGAAGGTCGCGTCCTTCAGCCAGACGGTCAGCCCGCCCAGCACGAGGACCATCACGCCCGAAAACCACAACATTGCCGAGACGCGGCCGTGGAGCAGCTTGGACGCGAGTATCGATCCGGCGGTCGCCACCATGAACACGGCGGTCGCCAGAATCACGTTCTTGGTCAGCGCATAAGCCGCGAAATAGGCGATCAGCGGGCCGAGATCGATCGCGACCTTGGCGAGCGGACCCGGTTCTTTCGCGGCTTTCAGGGCGACGTCGTTCACTTGGCTATCCTCTCGATCCCCGCGATCGCACGGGCGACTTCGCCGGCGTCGAAGGGTTTCAGGTCGTCGACGCCCTCACCCAGGCCGATCGCGTGGACGGGCAGGCCGAATTGCTCCGCCGCGGCGACCAGGACGCCACCCTTGGCGGTGCCGTCCAGCTTGGTCATCACGAGGCCGGTCACGCCCGCCGTCTCCTTGAATATCCCGATCTGGCTTAACGCATTCTGACCCGTGGTCGCATCGAGCACGAGCAGGACGTCATGCGGCGCCGCCGGGTTGAGCCGACCCAGGACGCGCCGGATCTTCGCCAGCTCGTCCATCAGGCCAGCCTTGTTCTGCAGGCGGCCGGCGGTGTCGACGATCAGCACGTCGATGCCGCTCGCCACGCCCTGCTTGACGCCTTCGAAGACCAGACTGGCGGCATCGCCCCCCTCGGCGCCGGTGATGATCGGCACGTCGATCCGTTCGGCCCAGACCTTGAGCTGCCCGATCGCGGCGGCGCGGAAGGTGTCGCCTGCGACGAGCATGACATTATAGTCCTGCTCCTTGAGCAGATGGGCGAGCTTGGCGATCGTGGTGGTCTTGCCCGATCCGTTGACGCCGATCACCAGAATCACCTGCGGGCGTGGAAACGCCTCGATCTCCAGCGGCTTGGCGACGGGGGCGAGGATCGTCTCGATCTCGTTCGCGACGATCCGGCGAATATCATCCTCGGTCACCTTGCGATCGTAGCGGAAGGCGTCGATCCGGGCGCGGATGCGCGCGGCGGTCGCGGGGCCTAGATCGGACGCGATCAGCGCCTCTTCGATCTCGTCGAGCTTTTCGTCGTCGAGTTCGGTGGCGGTGAACAGGCCGGTCAGGTTCTGGGCCAGCCGGTCGCTGGTGCGCCGGAAGCCGCCGAACAGCTTGTCCTGCCAAGTGGTGTCGCTCATGCGGATATGCCTGTCAGATGGGGGCCGGCGACGCCGGTGATGCGGAGAGGTTGGACGCTGCCTACAGCGAAAGCTTCCCGGGGGAAACGTACGGGGGCGAAGTTGGGGGCATGGCCGGTGCCACCGCGTTCGACCAGCACCGACTGGAGCGTGCCGACGAGCGAACCGAGCCAGGCGGCCTTGCGGCGTTCGGCCGCCTCGCGCAGCGCCGCAGCGCGGGCCCGGATCGCGGAGGCGTCCACCTGCGGCATCCGTGCGGCGGGGGTGCCGGGGCGGGGCGAGTAGGGGAAGATGTGGCCGAAGACGATGTCGCAATCGTCGATCAGCGCGAGGCTGTTCGCGGCCATCGCGTCATCCTCGGTCGGGAAGCCGGCGATCAGGTCTGCGCCGATCGCGATGTCGGGGCGCTTCGCCTTGAGGCGTTCGACGACCGCGACGGATTGGGCGCGCGAATGGCGACGCTTCATCCGCTTGAGGATCATGTCGTCGCCGGCCTGCAGCGACAGGTGGAGATGCGGCATGATCCGCGCTTCGCCGGTGATCAGATCGAACAGCCGATCGTCGATCTCGATCATGTCGAGTGAGGAGAGGCGCAGACGCTGAAGCTTTGGCACGTGGCGCAGGATGCGCTCGACCAAGGCTCCGAGCGTCGGGGCGCCGGGAAGGTCGGGGCCGTAGCTGGTGAGATCAACCCCGGTCAGCACCACTTCGGCTTGTCCCTGATCGACGATCTCGGCGATGCGATCGACCACCGCACCGGCGGGGACCGATCGGCTGGGACCGCGGCCAAGCGGAATCACGCAGAATGTGCAGCGATGGTCGCACCCGTTCTGCACCTCGACGAAGGCGCGCGTCTGATCGGCGAAGGCGGCGGCGAGGTGCGGAGCATTGCGGCGCACGGCCATGATGTCGGCGACATGGACCTCGGCGACGTCGGGCCGGTCGAAGCGGAAGGCGAGCGCGTCATGCTTCTCGCCATTGCCCAGCACGCGGGCGACTTCGGGCATGGCTGCGAAGCTCTCGGGTTCGATCTGCGCTGCGCAGCCGGTGACGACAATGCGCGCATCTGGCCGCGCCCGTGCCGCCTTGCGGATCGCCTTCTTCGCCTGTCGCACGGCTTCGGCCGTGACGGCGCAGCTGTTGACGATGATGAGGTCGTCCTGATCGGCGGCCGCCGCGCGCATCGCCTCGCTCTCGGCGATGTTGAGCCGGCAGCCGAGCGTGATCAGTTCAGGGCCGCTCATTGGAACGTGGCGAGATCCGCCTCGGCGGTGAAGACGTGGGTTGCTGGGCCGGCCATGTTGACCGGCCGGCCGGGCGCCCAGTCAATCACCAGGGTGCCGCCGGGCATGTCGATCGTCACCGGACCCTTCATCAGCCCGCGCCGGATCGCGGCGACGCCCGTTGCGCAGGCGCCGGTGCCGCATGCACGGGTCAGGCCGACGCCGCGTTCGAAGGTGCGCATCTTGAGATGGTTCGGCCCGACGACCTGCGCGATGTTGACGTTGATCCGCGCGGGGAAGAGCGGATCACTCTCGATCTGCGGGCCGAGGATATTGAGCGGTACCGCATCGACATCGTCGACGAAGAAGACGACATGCGGATTGCCGACATTGACGCCGACCGGATCGGTGAGGTCGTCCCAGCCGAGCGGCATGCGCGCGGTGTCCATCGCATAGGCCAGCGGGATCGCGTCCCAATCGAAGCGCGGCTCGATCAGGTCGACCGACACGGTGCCGCCGATCATGCGCCCGTCGAGCAGGCCACCGAGCGTCTCGACCGTCGCCTCGCCGCCCAACAGGCTGACGACGCAGCGCGTGGCATTGCCGCAGCTTTCGACCTCGCCGCCATCGGCGTTGAAGATGCGCATCTTCGCGGTGGCGACGGCGGACGGCTCGATCAGGATCAGCTGGTCGCAGCCGATGCCGGTCTTGCGATCGGCAAGCGCGCGCGCAAGTCCCACGGTCATCGTGACCGCCTGTTCACGCGCGTCGATCACGACGAAGTCGTTGCCGAGGCCGTGCATCTTGTGGAACCGGAGCGCCATAGCCCGCGCGATCTAGGGATTGGCGGCGGCCGAGTCCATAAGGGGGAGGGCGGATGCGACGTTGGTTGATCGGTGGGCTGGCGCTTCTGCTGGTCGGCCTTGGCGCGAGCTGGTTCGTCGGATCGTGGCTGGTGCGCGGGCATGGCGGCACCGTGACGCCCGCCGTGGCGCCCGAAAAGGACATCAGGCTGCGGGCCAGCGACTGTATCGTGATCGCGGGCACCTATCGCCCCGGCTGCTCTGCCAATGCGCCTGCGGCGCTGCTTCTTCATCCCAAAGGCGGCGGGCGCGCGGCGATGGCGGGCAATGCCAAGTGGCTGTCGGCGCGCGGCTTCGCGACACTCGCGATCGACCTGCGCGGGCATGGCGAATCGACGATCGCCGACCATAGCTACGGGCTCCACGAAAGCCGCGATGCGCAGGCCGCGTTCGACTGGCTCAAGGCGCGGCAGCGGGGCGCGCCGGTCGCGCTGGTCGGCAGCTCGCTGGGTGGGGCGGCGGCGTTGCTGGGCGATGACGGGCCGATCGCGGCCGACGCGCTGGTGTTGCAGGCGGTGTTTCCGACGATCCACGATGCGATCTTCAACCGCGTCGCTGTGCGAACCGGGCGGGTGCCCGCGCTGATCCTCGAACCGTTGCTGAGCGGGCAGACGTGGCTGCGGTTGGGTGTGTCGCCATCGCGGTTGTCGCCGATCGACGCGGTGGCGCGCTACCACGGCCCGCTGCTGCTGATCGGTGGCGAGAAGGACGAGGCGACGCCGCCGGCGGAGGTGCGCGCGATGTTCGCCCGCGCCAATCCGCCCAAGGCGATCTGGTTCGCGCCGGGCCTCGATCACGCCGCGACCGCCGGGATCGAGACGCCGGCCTATCGCGCGCGGCTGCTCGCCTTCCTCCGGCGATCAATCGGCGCGCCGCGCTGCCGCTAGCGGTGCAGCAACAGGCTTCCCGGTGCGGCGGCGACGCGGGCCATGCCCGGCGGTACGGGCAGGGTGTCGGTTGCGATGCCGGGATCGGCGACGATCCAGATCCAGTCGAAATCCTGTGCCATCGCCTTGAGTGGTTCTGCGGCGCGCTCGGGGAGCGGGCGGCCCGACGGGCAATCGGCGATGTGGATTTCCTGCGATCCATTGGTCCAGCGCACGCGATCATAAGGGCGGCGCATTTCGACCAGATCGGCGCCGCGCACGACGAACAATGTGTTGGCGGTCACGTCACGGCGGACGACGGAGAGGCTACCGATCTGCTTTTCGGGCCGGATCGGCCAGTCGATCCCGCATTCGCGATCGACATAGGCATAAGCCAGCCGCACGCCGCGCGGCACGCGATCGAGCAATGCCAGTTGCGGACGCTGTGCTGCAGTCCAGCCGTGCCAGGTCCAGCAGACTGCGACGATCCGCACCGCCAGAAAGGCGACGCCGAGGCCGATCAGCACGCGCTCCGATCGCGGCCCTGTCGGTGCGATCGCCAGCAGGCCGATCAGCACCGCCCAGGGCGTAATGCGGAGGTCGGCGCCCCAGCTGCCCATCGCCACCTGCGGCAGGATCAACGTGAACGCGACGAGCAGGGTGGCGGCGGTGCCCAGTTGCCGATCGAGTCGGCGGCTGGCGATCAGGGCTGCGACCGCGGCAATGCCGATGATCGCGGTCATGCCCAGATCGAGCGGCTTCGATATCCCGCGCAGGATCGTGCCGAAGTTCATGATCTTCGTGCCGATCCAGTCGCCACGCAGGAACAGCAGCGGGGCTGCATCCGAACTGCGCCACAGGATCGTCGGGATCAGCGGCACCAACAGCGGCAGGCCGAGGAGGATGCGACGGGGCAAGGCGCGCCAGTTGCCGAACAATTTGGCGATCTCGAACCCGCCGATCATCAGCATCATGCCGCCCCAACCGACGAGGTGGCAGGTCCACACGATCAGGGCCGCAACGCCGAAGCCGATCGCCGACAGGATCGTCTCGGGCGGCTTTGCCCGCCAGCGCGCCGCGACGATCAACGCAAGGGCGATCGACAGATTGTAGTTGAGGAAACCCCAGAAGAAGAGCTGCGACAGCGCGAGCGGCACCGCGAGTGCTGCGCCCCCGCTCAACCGCCCATAGGCGGCGCGCGACAGCAGGAAGATGCCGAGGATCGTGAGCGGCGCGGTGATCGCCGTGACGATCGACACCGCCGCCTCCACCCCGATCACCTGACCCAGCAGCACGGCGGGCAGATCCACGCCCATATTGCCGGCCCAGCGCCAGTGGATCAGATAGCCGCGCATCAGATCGGCATTGCCGGTGCCTTCGGCGAGGATGTGGATCCGCGCCATATGGTTGGCGGCGTCGTGCATCTGGACAGCGCTGCCGAACAGGAAGGGCAGTATGGAGGCGAGCATGAGCGCTGCCATCAACGCCGTCGTGCGGCGATCCTCCGTCAGTGCTCTGCTCATATCTGTTCCCCTGGCCCCATCCAAACCCTAACCGCCCATGTCGAGCGAAGTCGAGACACGTTCCCGCGCGCCCGGCCAACATGTCTCGACTTCGCTCGACATGAGCGGATGGGGAGAGCGGTAGGCTGGGAGGCGGTTCGCCTTGCCCTTTCGGCCCGAAATCGCTAGGGACCGCCACGTCGTTCCAAACTCGAACGCAGATATCAGCGTCCACGGACGCCCGCTGGCCGGCGAGGTTTCGCCCGCCGGCGTATTTTGCGTTTGGCCCCGGGACATCGATTTAACGGGCCTTTTACGGGCTGGGAGTAGTGCATGTTCGATAGTCTGAGCGATCGGCTGAACGGCGTCTTCGACCGCCTGCGCGGGCGTGGCGCGCTGAGCGAATCGGACGTGCGCGCCGCGATGCGCGAAGTCCGCATCGCGTTGCTCGAGGCCGATGTCGCGCTGCCCGTCGTCCGAGAGTTCGTCGACAAGGCGACCGAGCAGGCGGTGGGCCAGCAGGTGCTCCGCTCGGTCACGCCGGGCCAGCAGGTCGTCAAGATCGTCAACGACGCGCTGGTCGCGATGCTCGGCTCGGAAGCGGTCGACCTGAACCTCGACGTTACCCCGCCCGCGATCATCATGATGGTCGGTCTGCAGGGATCGGGTAAGACCACGACGACTGCCAAGATCGCCAAGCGCCTGACCGAAAAGGGTCGCAAGAAGGTGCTGATGGCGTCGCTCGACGTCAATCGCCCGGCCGCGCAGGAGCAGCTCGCGACGCTCGGCACGCAGGCGTCGGTCGCGACCCTGCCGATCGTGGTCGGGCAGCAGCCTGTCGACATCGCCAAGCGCGCTCTCCAGGCTGCCAAGCTCCAGGGCTATGATGTCCTGATGCTCGACACTGCGGGCCGTCTCCACGTCGATCAGGCGTTGATGGAGGAGATGAAGGCGGTCGCCGCGGTCGCCGATCCCGAAGAAATCCTGCTCGTCGTCGACGCGCTGACCGGCCAGGATGCCGTCAACGTTGCGTCGAACTTCTCCGAACAGGTGCCGCTGACCGGCGTGGTGCTGACCCGCATGGACGGCGATGCGCGCGGCGGTGCGGCGCTGTCGATGCGGCATGTCACGGGCAAGCCGATCAAGTTCGTCGGCACCGGCGAAAAGCTGGACGGGCTGGAGCTGTTCCAGCCGCAGCGCGTCGCGGGCCGCATCCTGGGGATGGGCGATGTCGTGTCGCTGGTCGAAAAGGCCGCCGAGACGATCAAGGTCGAAGAGGCCGAGGCGCTCGCCGCGCGGATGGCCAAAGGCCAGTTCGACATGAACGACCTGCGCAACCAGCTCAAGCAGATGCAGCGCATGGGCGGGCTTTCGGGCCTCGCGTCGATGCTGCCCGGCATCAAGCAGGTCAAGCAGGCGGTGGCCAGCGGCGCCGCCGACGACAAGGTGCTCGTCCGCATGGATGCGATCATCGGTTCGATGACGCCCAAGGAGCGGACCAAGCCCGAACTGCTCAACGCCAAGCGCAAGATCCGCGTGGCCAAGGGATCCGGCACCACGGTGCAGGAGGTCAACAAGCTCCTGAAGATGCATCAGGACATGTCGACCATGATGAAGAAGGTGAAGAAGATGGGCGGGCTCAAGCAGCTCGGTGCCCTCTTCGGTGGCGGCGGCGCCGGTGGGCTGGGCGGCATGCTCGGCGGCAGTGGCGCGGGCGGCCTGCCCCCGATGCCGGGCGGTGGAAACCTGCCGGGCCTTCCCGGAGCAGGCGGGCTTCCCCCCGGCTTCCAGAATTTCCTGAAAAAGAAGTGATTTAACTCGAATTCGAATATCCAGAAAGGAACTACCGAATGTCCGTTTCCATCCGTCTCGCCCGTGGCGGCGCCAAGAAGCGCCCTTATTATCGTATCGTCGTCGCCAACTCGCGCGCTCCGCGTGACGGCGCCTTCATCGAGAAGATCGGTTCGTACAACCCGCTCCTCGCCAAGGACGATGCCAACCGTGTCGTGCTCGACACCGAGCGTGCGAAGCACTGGCTCTCGGTTGGCGCGCAGCCGACCGATCGTGTCGCCCGCTTCCTCGACGCCGCCGGCGTTCTGGAGCGCGCCGCGCGCAACAACCCGAAGAAGGCCGAGCCGGGCGACAAGGCCAAGGAGCGCGCCGAAGAGCGTGCCGAGAAGCTGAAGGCCGCCGAGGAAGCCGCCAAGGCACCCGTGGAAGAGCCCGCGGTGGAAGAAGCTGCGGCCGAGGAAGCTCCCGCCGCGGAAGCCGCTGCCGAAGAAACCACCGAAGCTTGATTGTGTTGGGGTGGTGGTTGATCCTGCCACCCCACCGCTCGTGTCGAGCGTAGTCGAGACACGTTGGCTGGGCGCTCGTGACCGTGTCTCGACTTCGCTCGACACGAACGGAGTTTGTTTTGGTAGATGACCGCGCAGTAACTCTTGCCGTCATCATCGGCGCGCATGGCGTGACGGGTGAAGTGCGCCTGAAGCTCTTCACCGATGACCTCAAGGGCTATCCCAAGCTGACCGGCAACGGGCGCGCCTTCACGCTCAAGTCAGTCCGCCCTGGGCCGAACGGCGCGGTCGCGCGGATCGCCGAAGTCACCGACCGCAACGCCGCCGAGGCGCTGCGCGGGACCGAGCTGACGGTGCCGCGGTCTTCGCTCCCTCCGCTGGAGGAGGGCGAATATTATCATGCCGATCTGATCGGCCTGCCCTGTGTCGCCGGCGACCAGCCAATCGGCACCGCCGTCCTTATCGAAGATTTCGGCGCGGGCGACGTCATCGAAATCGAGAAGCCCGATGGTAAGCGCTTCATGGTGCCGATCGCCGCCGCGGTGACGATCGAGCCCGATCGCCTGCTGATCGATCCGGAGTTCGTCGAATGAATCCTGCCGTCGTATTCGGCCTTGTTGCGGCCGCTTATCTCGCGGTCGTCGCTTATGGTGTTGTCGGCACCCGCAAGCGCGGCCTTCCCCCGCGCTTCCGCCTGATCGCCTCGGCGGCGCAGGTGGTGCTGCCGCCCGCCATCCTGTTCGTGATCCTCTTCGCGACTGCTGATGCCTTCGCGATCGGCGGATGGGGGATCTTGCTGGTGATGCTGATGATCGCCGGCGCGCTGCTCGCGCTGTGCACCGACCTTGTCGCCCGGCGGGTGTTATAGTATATACGGCCCGTATATACGGAGGCGGTGATGGCCGAGGAATATCGCGCCAAGGTGTTCAAGTCTGGCAATTCGGTGGCGCTGCGCCTGCCGAAGGGGCTTGGTCTCAAGGAAGGGACCGAGGTGTTGTTGCGCGAGGAGCATGGCGAATATCGCTTCGAGCCGATCGATAAGCCCAAGCGCAAGATCGATCTGACGGGGATTTGGGGGGCTATTCCCGATCTGAAGCTAATCGCGCCGGAGGATAGGCTGTTCGAGGAGCGCGAACTCAATTGGGGGCCGTTCGACGAGCGTGACTGAGCCGCGCTTCCTGTTCGATTCGAACATATGCATCTATGTTCTGGAGGGCGTGGGCGAGAGGCTCAGGATGCGCGTCGAGGATTGCGCGCCCGGAGAGGTCGTAACCTCGGCAATTGCGTATGCAGAAGTCATGCGGGGCATTCGCTCGGACGATCTGGAGCGCAGCACAAGAGCCCAGCGCATGTTTGCGATCTTCAACCCCTTGCCATTCGATGAGGTGGCTGCGCGTAGCTATCGTTCGATGCCGTTCAGGCGGGGCGGCTATGATCGTCTGATAGCCGCGCATGCGCTGTCACTCGACCTCATTCTGATCACGAATAACGTGCGTGACTTTGCTGACGTGCCCAGATTGAGGGTCCAGAATTGGACGGCGTGAATCTGGCCACGCTCGACCGGGTTATAGAATTAGCGCGAGAGCAGAGTGGGCTTCGGCGCATTTCATCTGACATGGCCATCGATCAAGATATCAGGATGTCGGGCGGCGACGCGACTGATTTTGCCGAAGCGTTAGCTGCCGAGTTCGGTGAAGGTGTATGGCGATGGCCTTGGCAGCGTTTTGCCGAGTTGAATGAAGGCTTGGGCATATTCGTGTTGCTGGCGCTTCTTTGGTATCTGCTGACGTGGCCGATACGAGGGCGCTTCCTGCCTCCCAGCAAGTTCGAACGCCTTGAACTCGGACATATTGCGCGCGTGATCAATGCGGGCCACTGGATCGAGCCATGACCTTCGCCGCCACCATCCTCACCCTATATCCGGAGATGTTCCCAGGGCCGCTTGGCGTGTCGCTGGCGGGGCGGGCGCTCGCGGAGGGGAAGTGGGCGTGCGATCCGGTGCAGATTCGCGATTTCGCGACCGACAGGCATCGCTCGGTCGACGATACCCCGGCCGGCGGCGGGGCGGGGATGGTGATGCGGGCGGACGTGCTGTCGCGCGCTGTCGATCATGCGCTGGCGCGGCAGCCGGCGGCGCCGGTGCTGGCGATGAGCCCGCGCGGGAAACCGCTTGCACAACAACGGGTTCGCGAACTTGCGGATGGCCCCGGGGTCACGATTCTCTGCGGCCGGTTCGAAGGGATAGACGAGCGGCTGTTCGAGGCGCGCCCGATCGAGCTGGTGTCGATTGGCGACTATATATTGTCGGGCGGCGAAATGGCCGCGCTGACGCTGCTGGATGCTTGCATTCGGCTGCTTCCCGGCGTAATGGGCGCGCCCGATAGCGGTGATGACGAGAGCTTCGAAACGGGGCTTCTCGAATATCCGCATTATACCCGACCTGCTGAGTGGGAAGGGCGTATGATCCCCGAGGTGCTGCGATCTGGGGATCATGCGAGGATTTCGGCATGGCGCAAGTCGATGGCCGAAACCGATACAAGGCTAAGGAGGCCGGACCTTTGGGAGCGCCATGAGGGCGCTCGGGTTCAGCCTCCCTCTGGCGCGCGGCGACAGAAGAAGGAGCGATGAGCATGAACCTCATCCAGCAGCTCGAAGCCGAGCAGATTGCCAAGTTCACCGCCGCCAAGAAGATTCCCGAATTCCGCCCAGGCGATACGCTGAAGGTCGGCGTGAAGGTCGTCGAAGGCGAGCGCACCCGCGTTCAGGCCTATGAGGGCGTCTGCATCGCCCGCGCCAACAAGGGCATGGGTTCGTCGTTCACCGTGCGCAAGATTTCGTTCGGCGAAGGCGTCGAGCGCGTTTTCCCGCTCTATTCGCCGAACATCGATTCGATCGAAGTCGTTCGCAAGGGCGTCGTGCGTCGCGCGAAGCTGTACTATCTGCGTGGCCGCCGCGGCAAATCGGCGCGTATTGCGGAGCGTCGCGACAACAAGCCGGCCGCCGAGGCCAAGGAAGCCTAAGGCAGGCTCTCCAAAACCAAACCTCGCAAACGGCCGGCTCCCTCGGGAGACCGGCCGTTTGTTTATCTGCACTCACCCACGCCAATGCCGTCATCCCAGCGAAGCTGGGATCTCATGAGACAGAGCAAGCCGCATCCCTCCTGAGACCCCAGCTTCCGCTGGGGTGACGATCTTCAAAAAGAGGAATCATCATGGGTTATCGTGTCGTCGTCGCCGGAGCCACGGGCAATGTGGGCCGCGAAATGCTCAACATTCTGGCGGAGCGCGAATTCCCGATCGACGAGATCGCGGTCGTCGCTTCCTCGCGCAGCCAGGGTGACCAGATCGAGTTCGGCGAGACCGGCAAGATGCTCAAGGTCCAGAACATCGACAATTTCGATCCCGCCGGCTGGGACATGGCTTTGTTCGCGATCGGATCGGAAGCGACCGCGGTTCACGCGCCGCGCTTCGCCGCCGCAGGCTGCACGGTGATCGACAATTCGTCGCTCTACCGCATGGACCCCGACATTCCGCTGATCGTGCCTGAGGTGAACCCGGAGGCGATCGACGGCTACAAGAAGCGCAACATCATCGCGAACCCCAACTGCTCGACCGCGCAGATGGTGGTGGCGCTCAAGCCGCTCCACGACGCCGCGAAGATCAAGCGCGTCGTCGTTTCGACCTACCAGTCGGTTTCCGGCGCGGGCAAGGCGGGCATGGACGAACTGTTCGAGCAGAGCCGCAACATCTTCGTCGGCGATCCGGCCGAGGCGAAGAAGTTCACCAAGCAGATCGCCTTCAACGTGATCCCGCACATCGACAAGTTCCTCGATGACGGGTTCACCAAGGAAGAGTGGAAGATGGTCGTCGAGACCAAGAAGATCCTCGATCCCAAGGTGAAGGTAGTCGCCACCTGCGTGCGCGTGCCCGTGTTCGTCGGCCATTCGGAAGCGATCAACATCGAGTTCGAGAACGAGATTTCGGCCGAGGAAGCGCAGAACATCCTGCGCGAAGCGCCGGGCATCATGCTCGTCGACAAGCGCGAGGACGGCGGATACGTCACGCCCGTCGAATGCGTGGGTGACTTCGCCACCTTCGTCAGCCGCGTTCGCGAGGATCCGACGGTCGAGAACGGCCTGGTGCTGTGGTGCGTCAGCGACAACCTTCGCAAGGGCGCCGCGCTGAACGCGGTGCAGATTGCCGAACTGCTGGGACGGCGGCACCTCAAGAAGGGCTGACCTTTCAATCCTCCCCGCCAGGGAGTGCGAGGTTCAACATGCCCCCGGCATGTTGAAGGATCGTCCGGGGGACGATCCGACCTCGCACTGTGTCAGCCCAGCTGACGGAGGGGGAGGATGCGGTGAGCCACGAGTTCGCCGTGTCCTCCCCCTCCGTCGCTTTCAGCGCCACCTCCCCCTGGCGGGGGAGGATGGGGGCAAAGCCCACATTATCCCATGACAATCTGAAGCCGCTCGACCGCCGCCCGCGTCCCCCGCATGATCGCGCAAAAGGGGAACCGGATATGCCATCGACCGGACATTGGATCGCCTTCGCGCTCGTCTGCCTCGGCATGGTGCTGACGCCGGGGCCGAACATGATCTACCTGATCTCGCGCTCGATCTGTCAGGGGCCGAAGGCTGGGCTGGTGTCGCTGGGCGGGGTCGCGGTCGGCTTCGTGCTCTACATGTCGATGGCGGCGTTCGGGATCAGCGCGCTGATGATGGCGGTGCCC
Organism: Sphingomonas montanisoli; assembly: GCF_008274695.1. Taxonomy (GTDB): domain Bacteria; phylum Pseudomonadota; class Alphaproteobacteria; order Sphingomonadales; family Sphingomonadaceae; genus Rhizorhabdus; species Rhizorhabdus montanisoli. The sequence goes on from NZ_VTOU01000002.1 coordinate 433,643, forward strand.
TTCGCTTATGACGCGCTGCGCTTCGGCGGTGCGCTCTATCTGCTTTGGATGGCGTGGCAGGCGGTGCGGCCCGGCGGGCGCTCGCCGTTTCAGGTCAAGGATTTGCCGGTGGATGGCCCGCGCAAGCTGTTCCTGATGGGACTGATGACGAGCTTGCTCAATCCCAAGGTGGCGATGCTCTATTTGTCGCTGCTGCCCCAGTTCATCGATCCCGAGCGCGGGCACATCCTGGCCCAGTCCTTCGTGCTGGGCACCACGCAGATCGTGGTGAGTGTGGCAGTCAACGCGATGATCGCGCTGGCGGCGGGTTCGATCGCCTTGTTCCTCGCCACGCGCCCCGGCTGGGCAGCGTTCCAGCGCTATATGATGGGCTTCGTCCTCACCGGCCTTGCGGTCCGCATGGCGACTGAGGCGCGGCGTTAGGATGCATCATATTTGCGCGGTTCCGGCACCGCGTAATCCATTGTTGATGTCTGCTCCGAACTCGGCAAAACCTCTTTTATAATGCGCTATAAAAAGGATGCCGAGGATGGGATTCCCGACCGATCAGAAGATCATCGACCTGATGTTGTCGCTGCCGTCGAACAACAAGGGCATCTATGACGGCTTCAAGCCGCTGCTCCGTGACAAGGAGAGCCTGAACGCGTTCGAGTTTCCCGCACAATATATGTTCAAGGACGTGCCCGATCATGACGGCGTCGCCGATCGTATCGGCTGGCTGCTCGACGTGATGGATCGCTACAATATCGAGCGCGCCTTTACCGGCGTAACTCCGGCAGATCCCGACTGGCAGACGATCCAGGCGAAGCATCGCGATCGTTTCCTGTTCTGCGCCCATGTCGATCCCAATGGCGGCATGGAGACCTATGATCTGCTGCGCGAATGGCATCGCGATTATCGGATCGACGGGGTCGGCGTATTCCCGGCGGGCTGCGTGCCGCAGGTGCCGATCGATGACCGGCGGATGTGGCCGATCTATGCCTTCTGCTGCGAGAAGGATCTGCCGATCTTCATCAATGTCGGCGTGCCCGGCCCGCGCGTGCCGCTCGCGTGCCAGCGGGTCGAGCTGATCGACGAGGTGTGCTGGTTCTTCCCCGAACTCAAGTTCGTGATGCGGCACGGAGCGGAGCCGTGGCAGGATCTGGCGGTCAAGCTGATGCTGAAATATCCGAACCTTTATTATTCGACCTCGGCCTTCGCGCCGAAGCACTATCCCAAATCGATCATCGATTATGCGAACACGCGCGGCGCGGATAAGATCATGTATTCGGGCTATTCTGCGGGTCTGAAGATGGAGCGGATCTTCGACGAGTTGCCCCGCGTGCCGTTCAAGGACGCTGTGTGGCCAAAGTTCCTGTACGAGAACGCGGCCAAGCTGTTCAAACTCTAATAGCCCGCATATCGCCCGGGCCGGTGATTGGCCATCAGGACGCCCGCTATGGCGGCCGCGCTCGCGACCGAGAGCAGCCATTGGCGGGCGTCGGTCATCACCGGGATCGCGGCGAGCAGGATGATCGCGTCGCAGGCGAGCTGGGTGCGCCCCATATTCCAGCCATTGCGCTTCTGCAGCCACATGGCGAGCACGCCGATCCCGCCGACGCCCGCACCGTGGCGGGCGAGCGCCAGCACGCCCATTCCCGCGATCGTCCCGCCGAAGAAGGCGGCGAGCAGCGGATCGAGATGCGCGAAGGTTATGACATGCGGTGCCAGCAGCGCCATCGCGCTGATCGTTACGTTGGCGATCACCGTCTTGATCGTGAACTCGCGCCCCAGCACGCGCCAGGCGAGCAGGAAGAAGGGCAGGTTGAGGATGGTCAGCACGATGCCCGCAGGCACCGGCAGGATATAGGAGACGAGCAGGGCGATCCCGGCGATCCCGCCCGTCACCAGCCCGGCAGTGTTCAGCAGGATCAGGCCCAGCGTGATGAACGACGTGCCGATCAGGATGGCATAGCCATCTTCGGCAGGGCTGTGGGGCACGGGCGGAAGGGTTGCCATCACATCGCCATCTCACGGCGCGCGCTGCGCCGCAACATCAGCCGATCGACGGACGCCGCGCGTAGAGGCCGAAGGCGAGGATCGCGACGTAGCAGATAGCCGGGATGACGAGTGCTGCGTGCAGGCCGGTCGCGTCGGCCATATGCCCCGTCACCCACGGCACGATCGCGCCGCCGACGATCGCCATGCAGATCAGGCCCGATCCTTCGGCCGCGCGATCGCCCAGCCCTTCGCAGGCGAGGCTGAAGATCGTCGGGAACATGATCGCATTGGCCAGGCCCACCGCAAGCAGCGCCCAGCCCGAGGCCGCACCCGTCGTCTCGGCCGCGACCGCGAGCAGCAGCAGGGCGGCGATCGCGACGGTCGCCAGCACCTTGCCGGGTGCAAAGCGGCGCAGAAACCACGCGCCCGCGAAGCGCCCAATCATCGCCCCGCCCCAATAGAAGGGGACATGCTTGCCCGCATCGACTTCGGCGAGACCCAGCACGTCAGGCTGCATCAGAAAGTTGACCAGCAGCGATCCGATCGCGACCTCGGCGCCGACATAGACGAAGATGCCGAGCACCCCGAAGGCGAAGCGCGGGCGCTTGAGCAGGTCGAACGAGCCGAGGATCGAGACATGATCGGCGCGCGCCTCCGCAAGCTTGTTCCGTTGCAACCACACGAGCGCGGCGATCAGCGCGAGCGCGGCGGCGAGACCCAGATAGGCGTGGACGATCACGCGGGATTCTTCGGCGCGGAAGGCGTTGAGCGCGGGGCCGGTGAGCGTGCTGGCATCGACCGTCGCGAGCGAGCCGAGGATCAGGATCGACCCGAAAAAGGGAAAGAGCGTCGTACCGAGCGAGTTGAACGCTTGCGCGAAGGTGAGGCGGCTGTGCGCGGTGCGCGGGTTGCCGAGCATCGAGATGAGCGGATTGGCGACGACCTGGACGATCGTCACGCCGCTCGCCAGCACGAACAGGGCGCCGAGGAACATCGTGAACTGACCGGAGGATGAGGCCGGCACGAACAGCAGGCATCCCGCCATCATCGCCAACAGCCCGACGACCGCGCCGCGCATATATCCGATCCGGCGGACGATCAGCGCGGCGGGGATCGAGACGATGAAATAGGCGGCGAAATAGGCCGACTGCACCAGCATCGCCTGCCCGTAGGTCAGCGTGAACAGCCCCTTCAATTTGGGGATGATCACGTCGTTCAGGCTGGTGATGCCGCCGAAGATGAAGAACAGCGCGAAGACGAAATAAGCGAGCGAGGCGGTGCCGGGATTGCCGGGCTCGGCCTTGTCGTCGGGGACGGGATCAGTTGAACTCGCCTGCGGGATATTGAGCGCCATCGTTGTTCCTCGTCCCTCAGGCCGTCACCCCCGCGAAGGCAGGGGCCTATCCGCTGCCTTCCCTCGCGGAGAGACTGGATGGGTCCCCGCCTTCGCGGGGATGACGCGTGTTGGGCTAACTTAGCTTACTCCGCCGCCTGCGCCAGTGCGGCATCCTTCCACACCAGCACCGGCTTGCGTGCGGCGGCCGTTTCGTCGAGGCGGCGGCGCGGGGCGAGGGCAGGGGCGGCCTTAAGCGCGGGATCGCCCTGCTTGGCACGGTTGGCGACCGACCGGAGTGCGCCGATGAACTGGTCGAGCGTTGCCTTGCTTTCGGTCTCGGTCGGCTCGACGAGCATCGCGCCGTGGACGACCAGCGGGAAATAGACCGTCATCGGGTGGAAGCCCTCGTCGATCAGTCCCTTGGCGATGTCGATCGTCGAGAAGCCCTCGGGCAGCCCCTTATCGCTGAAGATCGCCTCGTGCATGCACGGGCCGGACTTGGCGAAGGGCGCATCGAGCACGTCCTCCATCGCGCGCAGCACGTAATTGGCGTTGAGCACCGAATCCTCGGCCACCTGGCGCAGACCGTCCGCGCCGTGGCTGAGGATGTAGGTCAGCGCGCGGGTGAACATGCCCATCTGCCCCTGGAAGGCGGTCATGCGGCCGAAGGTGTGCGGATGGCGATCGCCGACCGTCTCTTCCTCGACCAGCGTGATGTGCCCGTCGGCATAAAGCTCGGTGAAGGGCAGCGGGCCGTAGGGCGACAGTGCCTCCGACAGCACGACCGGGCCGGAGCCGGGGCCGCCGCCGCCATGTGGGGTCGAAAAGGTCTTGTGCAGGTTGATGTGCATCGCATCGATGCCGAGATCGCCGGGGCGGACGCGGCCGACGATCGCGTTGAAGTTGGCACCGTCGCAATAGACGTAGCCGCCCGCCGCATGCACCGCGTCCGAAATCGCCTTCATGTCGCGTTCGAACAGGCCGCAGGTGTTGGGGTTGGTGATCATCACGCCCGCGACGTCCGGCCCCAGCCGCGCCTTGAGCGCTTCGAGGTCGACGCGGCCGTCATGCGTCGCGGGAATATCTTCCACCGTGAAGCCCGCGAAGGCGGCGGTGGCGGGGTTGGTGCCGTGCGCGCTGGTGGGGACCAGCAGGACGCGGCGATCCTCGCCGCGCGCCTCGAGCGCCGCCTTGATGCACAGGATGCCGCACAGCTCGCCATGCGCGCCGGCCTTCGGCGTCATCGCGACGCCGTGCATGCCGGTCAGCGTGACCAGCCACTGCGCCAGTTCGTTGATGACGCCCAGCGCGCCCTGTACCGTGTCGACCGGCTGGAGCGGGTGGATGTCGGCAAAACCGGGCAGGCGCGCCATTTTCTCGTTCAGGCGCGGGTTGTGCTTCATCGTGCAGCTGCCGAGCGGGAACAGCCCCAGGTCGATCGCATAATTCTGGCGGCTGAGGCGGGTGTAATGACGCACCGTTTCGGGTTCGGAGAGGCCCGGAAGCCCGATCGTATCGGTCCGCTCCAGCCCGCCGAGGCGCGAGGTCGCCCTGGGCGCGGTGCCGAAATCGACGCCGGTCGTCTCGGTCGATCCGATCTCGAAGATCAAAGCCTCTTCGAGCATCAGCGCGCGGTTGCCGGTGAAGGTGACGTCGTCGCCCGCGGCGCCCGAAGCCTGCGGCGTGGTGGGGCGCCAGCCCGACGGATTGATGTTGCTCATGCCAGCGCCTCCTCAAGCGCGGAGGCAAGTGTTTCGACGTCCTCCTGCGTGGTTGTTTCGGTGACCGCGACGACCAGGCCGTTCTCCAGATCGGCGATGCCTGGATAGAGGCGGCCGAGCGAGACGCCGGCGAGAATGCCCTTATCCGCCAGAGCGCGAACGATCGGGCGCGCTTCCTTCGACAGCTTCACCGTGAACTCGTTGAAGAAGGTCGGCGTGATCAGATCGACGCCCTTCACCTGCGCCAGCCGATCGGCCGCGGCGGAGGCACCGGCATGGTTGATCGCCGCCAGATCGCGCAGCCCCTTTTCGCCCAGCAGGGTCATGTGGACCGACATGGCGAGCGCGCACAGCACCGAACTGGTGCAGATGTTCGACGTCGCCTTTTCGCGGCGGATATGCTGTTCGCGGGTGGAGAGCGTCAGCACGAAGCCGCGCTTGCCTTCGGCGTCGACGGTCTGGCCGCACAGGCGCCCCGGCATCTGGCGGACCAGCTTTTCCGAACAGGCGAACAGGCCGACATAAGGTCCGCCGAACTGGAGACCGACACCCAGCGACTGGCCTTCGCCGACGACGATGTCGGCACCCATCTCACCCGGCGATTTGATCGCGCCCAGCGCCACCGGCTCGGTCACGACCGCGATCAGCAGCGCTTTCTTCGCGTGTGCGGCTTCGGCGAGCTTGGAGAGGTCGGCGATGCGGCCGAGGATGTCGGGGTACTGGACGACGACGCACGACGTATCGTCGTCGATCTGCGCGATCAGGTCGTCGGTGTCCGGGGTCGGGCTCAAGGTCGGCAGCGAGGTGACGAGCTGGTCGCCCGTATATTTCGCCATCGTGTTGGCGACAGAGACGTAATGCGGGTGCAGCCCGCCCGACAGGATCGCCTTGGCGCGCTTGGTGACGCGGCGTGCCATCGTGATCGCCTCCCAGCAGGCGGTCGACCCGTCGTACATCGAGGCGTTGGCGACATCACAGCCGAGCAGGCGCGCGATCTGCGACTGGAATTCGAACATCACCTGCAGCGTGCCCTGCGCGATTTCGGGCTGGTAGGGCGTGTAGCTGGTCAGGAACTCGCCGCGCTGGATGATGTGATCGACGCTCGCCGGTACATGGTGGCGGTATGCGCCGCAGCCCAGGAAGAAGGGCGCGGCCCCCGCCGACAGGTTCTTGGCCGCGAGCCTGGTCATGTGCCGTTCGACCGCGAGTTCGGACGCATGGAGCGGCAGGCCCGCGATCGGGCCGGACAGCCGCGCCTCGGCGGGCACGTCGACGAACAGGTCGTCGATCGACTTGGCGCCGATCACGCCGAGCATCGCGCTCCGGTCGGCTTCGGTGAGGGGGAGGTAGCGCATCTTCCGGTGTCTCCCCCCTCCCGTTTGCGGGAGGGGTCAGGGGGTGGGCTGTCTGGGCACAACATCGAGGTGGGAGGCCCACCCCTGCCCCTCCCGCAAGCGGGAGGGGTTCAACAGGTCAAAGCCCGTCGCAGAAGGCCTTGTACTGGGCGGCGTCCATCAGACCTTCGAGCTCGGCCGGATCGGCGAGGGTGAGCTTGAAGAACCAGGCGGCACCTTCGGGGGCGGTGTTCACCAGCGAGGGATCTTCCTCGAGCGCGCTGTTCGCTTCGGTCACCTGCCCGGTGACGGGCGAATAGACGTCCGACGCGGCCTTGACCGATTCGACGACGGCAGCATCACCGCCCTTGGTCAGCTCGCGGCCGGCGGCGGGCAGTTCGACGAACACGATGTCGCCCAGCTGGGCCTGCGCATAATCGGTGATGCCGACGGTGGCGCTGCCGCCCTCGACTGCGATCCACTCATGTTCTTCGGTGTAGAAAATAGACATGGGTCAGCTCCCTCTGACGTAGCGATGGGGGACGAAGGGCATCGGCACGACGGTGGCGTCGAGCCTTTTGCCCCGGACGTCGATCTGCAATGCGGTGTCGGTTGCGGCGTGGGCGGCGGCGATGTAGCCCATCGCGATCGGCGCCTGCAGGCTGGGGCTGAACCCGCCCGACGTGACCTTTCCGACGAGCGTGTCGCCCGCGTAGATTTCGGCGCCTTCGCGCGCGGGCTGGCGGCCGGCGAGCTTGAGGCCGACGCGCTTCGTGGGGGCGCCCTCGGCCAGATGCTTCACCACGGTCGCGGCGCCCGGGAAGCCGCCGTCGGTGCGGCGGCGCTTGGGGATCGCGAAGCCGAGGCCGGCGATTGCGGGGTCTATATCCGTATCGAGGTCATGCCCGTAAAGCGGCAGCCCCGCCTCGAGCCGCAACGAATCGCGTGCGCCGAGGCCAATCGGCTTCACCTCGGGTTCGGCGCAGAGCAGGTCGGCGACGCGCTCTGCCTCCTCGGCATCGATCGAAATCTCGTATCCGTCCTCGCCGGTATAGCCCGAACGGCTGACCCACGCCTCGGTGCCCGCCAGATCGAACTTGCCGCAGGTCATGAACACCAGCTTTTCGACGCCGGGCGCGAGGCGCTGAAGCGAATCGACCGCCTTCGGTCCCTGCAGCGCGATCAGGGCGCGCTCGTCGAGATGATTGATGTTGATTTCTTCGGGCAGCGCCTCGTGCAGATGCGCGATGTCGTCCCACTTGGTCGCGCCGTTGACGACCATGTAGATGCCGTCGGGAAAGCGGCTGAACATCAGGTCGTCGAGGATGCCGCCATTGTCGTCGAGCAGCAGCGAATAACGTTGACGGCCTTCGGTCAGCCCCTTCACGTCGCCGGGCAGCACCGCTTCGAGCGCGTCGTCGAGCCCGTCGCCCGACAGGAGGAGCTGGCCCATATGCGACACATCGAACAGACCCGCATTCTCGCGCGTCCACAGATGTTCGGGCATGATGCCTTCATACTGGATCGGCATCTGATAGCCCGCGAAGGGCACCATGCGGGCGCCGCGTTCGCGATGCCAGTCGTCGAGTGGCAGGGTGTGGACGATATCGGCTGGTTCTTCGTCGCTCATCTTCGGCCTCCGTGCAGTGACGACGGCGCGGCAGGCGGAATCCACCCTTCGAAACCGTCGCCCCCTCTGTCACGGGAACCTGAGAGCTTTCGCCGGAAGCCCGGCTTACCCCTTCGGTGGGACGACAAAGCCGTCCGCTTTCCAGAGTGTCGCTATGTCCATGCGGTCCGTTGACCTGAGAGATTCCGGGGCGGTTGCTCCTTCGGCGGCTACGGTTTCCCGCAACACTCTCCCGCATGGCCATCCGCCGGTTGCCCGGCGGCGACGCTCTTACGCTTGGCTATGGTGCGGTGCGGAGTCAACGCGCTTGTGGCGGCGCGTGCGAGAAAGCTGGGGAAAAGCTTAACCGAGTGCGCCGGCGATCGCGTCGCCCAGCTGCGACAGGCGATAGGGTTTGGCGACGAGCGGCGATCCGACGAACCCGCTGTCGGCGGGAAGCCCGTCATAGCCCGTCGCGAACAGGAAGGGTTTGCCCTTGTCGCGCAGCAAAGCGGCGACGGGCAGGCTCGATTCGTCCTTCAGGTTGAGATCGAGCAGGGCGATGTCGAAATCGGTATCCTCGGCGCGCGCGAGCGCGTCCTTCAGCGTCGCGGCGGTCGCGGCGGTGACGCAGCCCAGCTCGTCGAGCATGTCCTCCGCCGTCATCGCGATGATGGCGTCGTCTTCGACGATCAGCACACGTGTGCCCGCAGGCAGTTCACTCACCGTCAATCCCTCATCCGTTCGGGCGCCCCGCGATAAGGTGTGGCGCAGAACGGACCGGCGGGCAAGTGCCCGCCGGCGCGATGGGATCAGCCGAGGCGGCCGAGGCGATGATAGAGGTTGGTGAACTTCGATGATTCGGGCTTGTCCTGGATCGTACGCGCATAATGGGCGACGGCTTCCTTGAGCAGCGCGAAATCCTCGGTCGAAAACACCGGGCGGGCTTGGGCGGGCTGGGGCATTTCAGTCTCCTTGCATCGCGACGCCGTGCGGCGCCTCATGACGGGAGAGATAATCGCCACGATCGGAAATTGCCGCCGGGGTCGCGGCGAAAATGATGTGCTTGTGTAAAATGGTCTGGAAAAGAGCCTTTCAGGATGTAAAGTTCCTTACATGGAAAAGGCAGGTATCTTCGCAGGACCCCGCATCCGCCGGCTGCGCCGCGAACAGGCGCTCACGCAGACGGCGATGGCCGAACGGCTGGGCATTTCGGACAGCTATCTCGCGCTCATCGAGGGCAATCGCCGTCCTCTGACCGCGACCTTGATCCTCAAGCTCGCCGATCTGTTTGATTTTGACGTGCGCAGTCTCGCGCAGGATGAGCCGGGCGGCGGGTCGGCAGCGCTGCGACGTCGGCTGTCCGACCCGCTGTTTTCCGACATATCGATCGATCGCGCCGAACTCGAGGCCTGGATCGACAATGCCCCCGGCGCGGCGGAGGCGTTCAGCCGGCTGTTCGATCGCTGGCAGCAGGGCGGGCAGGCGAGCGGCGGCGAGGGGGACGAGGTGATGCTCGCGGTCCGGCGCGAGATCGAGCGTTGGCGCAACCATTTCGCCGATCTCGATACGGCGGCGGAGGAACTGGCCGACGAATTGCGGCTGGGATCGGCCGATCTCTACGGCGCGATCTCAGAGCGGCTGCGCACCCGCCACCAGCTGTCGATCCGCATCCTGCCGCTGGAGACGTTGCCCGATCGCCTCAGCCGGCTCGATCTCCACGCGCGCCAACTGCAGCTGTCGGAGATGCTCGACCCCGCGGCACGGACGTTTCAGGCCGCCTATCATCTGGCGGGGATCGAGGCGGCGAACGAGATTGCCGGACTGGTGAAGGGCGCGGCGTTCGGCAATCGCGCGGCCGAGCGGCTTTATCGCCGTCACGTCACCGCCTATTTCGCCGCCGCGCTGATGATGCCCTACGGCCGCTTCCTGCGCGCCTGCGAGGCGAGCGGCTATGATCTCGAACTGCTCCAGCGACGCTTCGGGGCGAGCTTCGAGCAGGTCGCGCACCGGCTGACCTCGCTCCAGCGCGTCGGCGCGCGCGGACTTCCCTTCTTCATGCTGCGGGTCGACCGGGCGGGGCAGGCATCGAAGCGCTATGCGGGCGCCAGCGCGTCACCTTTGGTCGAAGGCGCGCAGCGTTGCCCGATCTGGGGCATCCACCGCGCCTTCGATCGGCCGGGCGCGATCGAGGTGACGCTGGCGGAGCTCGAGGACGGCACCCGCTGGGTCACGCTGGCGAGTGCGGTCCGGCGGCAGGCCGGCAGCGTCGGAGCACCTTCGGCCGAGTTCGTCGTCGCGCTGGGCCTATCGGCGGCGCAGGCGGGTACGCTGGTCCATGCGCGGGGGCTCGATCTCGCCCGTGCGCCGGCCGAGCCGATCGGCCTGAGCTGTCGCCAGTGCCTGCGTGCCGACTGCATCCAGCGCGCCCGCCCGCCTGCGGGCCGTGCGATGACGATCTCCGACCGCGAGCGTGCGATGGCGCCGTTCAGCTTTGTGGGCGATTGAAAATCCTCCCCGGAACGGGGAGGGGGACCGCGAAGCGGTGGAGGGGGTGAGAGGCTGGGCGTTGCGCCTGTGACCTGCCCCCTCCGTCACGCCTGCGGCGTGCCACCTCCCCGTGCCGGGGAGGAGCTTGAAGGATCAGTCAACCGGGAAGGGCGTGTCGAGCGTGATATGTGCGCGCGCCTTGAGCTGTTCGACGACGCGCTTGACCTCCTGGCTTGATCCGCGCGGCAGGATCATCACCGCGTCGCGGGTCGCGACCACGATCAGATCCTTGACCCCAACGGTCGTCACGACCACGCCCTCGCCACGGATCAGGCAATGCGAGGTGTCGATCGCGACGACATCGCCGTGGATGACGTTGCCCTCGGTATCGCCTTCGCCCAGCCCGTGAAGCGCATCCCAGCTACCGACGTCGGACCAGCCCATTTCGACGGGGACCACGGCAACGCGATCATCCTTCTCCATGATCGCATAGTCGATCGATTCGGACGGGGATTGGAGGAAGGTCTCGCGCTCGGGCGCGACGATCGCCCCGTCGCGCGATGCGGCGGCCATCGAAGCGCGGGCCGCATCGGCCATCGCCGGCGCGTGGCGATCGAGCGCCGCCAGATAGGCGTCGGCACGGAACAGGAAGATGCCGCCGTTCCAGCTGAAGTCGCCTTGCGCCAGATATTCCTCAGCGCGCGTGCGATCGGGCTTCTCGACGAAGGCGGCAACGCGGTGGACGCCGTCGCGGATCGGTTCGCCGCGCTGGATATAACCATAGCCGGTCTCGGGCGCGTCGGGCGTGATGCCGAACGTCACGAGCCAACCCTCCTGCACCAGCGGCAGCGCATGTTCGATCGCGGCGTGGAAGGCGGCGACATCCTGGATCACATGGTCGCTCGGCATCACCAGCAAAGCCGCGTCAGGCTTGGCTTCGATCGCGGCCAGCGCGATGGCAGGCGCGGTGTTGCGGCCGGCGGGCTCGGTGATGATCGCAGCCGGCATGTGGCCCGAAGCCTTCAGCTGCACGCCGATATCCTCGGCATGTGCGGCGTTGGTGACGATGATGGGCTTGCCGAAGCGCCCACCGTCGACGCAGCGGCCCGCCGTCATCTGCAACATCGTCTCGCTGCTCGTCAGGGCGAGAAGCTGCTTGGGGCGCTGCGAACGCGACAGCGGCCAAAGGCGCGTTCCGGAGCCGCCCGACAGGATGACCGGCGTAATCAGGACGTTTGTAATGCTGGTCTCCATCATTGGTATGGTTACGACGCTATAATGGATGAATCGTGACGCGGGTCCCGCTATAGACATGGTTCGTTGGGGGAACATATTCTAGTGATCGCGTCGTGATCCGCGTCTTCAAACATTACGTGCCTTATGCGGTGCTGCTGCTGTGCGTGATCGACTTCGTGATCCTGATCGCGGCGGCCGAGGCGGGCTGGCTCATTCGTTTGCGCCAGCTGGGCAGCATGCCGGCCCCCATGGGCGAACGCGTGCCGCAATTGTTGAGCTTTGCCTTCGCGATCCAGGCATCGATGATCGGGGTGGGCGTCTATACGCCCGAAGGCCTGCAGACGCTGCGATTCGCCGCTGCGCGCCTGATGGTCGCGATCTCGCTCGGCCTTATCCTGATCTCGATGCTGTTCTTCCTGCTGCCCGAACTGACATTGTGGCGATCCAATTCGATCTACGCCGTGCTGATCGCCTTCACCTTGTTGATCTCGGCGCGTGCGTTGCTGGGCGGCTGGGTCGTCGGCGATACGTTCAAGCGACGGGTGCTGCTGCTCGGGGCGGGCACGCGCGCCAAGCGGGTGATGGATCTCTCCATGCGTCCCGGTTCGGGCTTCACCATCGTCGCGGCGGTCGACATGAAGGATGCGCCCGCCCAGATCGAGACGGCGATCTGCCGCACCGACGTGCCGAGCCTCACCGGCCTGGTCGATCGGTTCGAGGCGAGCGAAGTGGTCGTCGCGCTCGACGAGCGGCGCAACACCGTGCCGGTCAACGACCTGGTCCGGGTGAAGACCACGGGCGTCCACGTCACCGACATCTCGAACTTCCTCGAGCGCAATACCGGCCGGATCGATCTCGACACGGTTCGCCCGTCGACGCTGATCTTTTCGGACGGCTTTTCGTCGGGTCGGTCGCTCTCGCTGGTGGTCAAGCGCGCGCTCGACATCTTCGTGTCGGCGCTGATCCTGATCATCGCCGCGCCGATCATCGCGATCACCGCCATCATCGTCCGGATCGAAAGCCCCGGTTCCAGCTTCTATCGGCAGATCCGCGTCGGCCGCCATGGCAAGGAGTTCAGCATATTGAAGCTCCGATCGATGCGGCAGGATGCCGAGGTGGGCGGTGCGGCGATCTGGGCACAGAAGGGCGATGCGCGCGTCACCCGCGTTGGCCGGATCATCCGCCTGATCCGCGTCGACGAACTGCCGCAGGTCTGGACGGTGCTGAAGGGCGACATGAGCTTCGTCGGCCCGCGCCCCGAACGGCCCCAGTTCGTCGAGGAACTCGAACAGCAGATCCCCTATTATGCCGAACGGCACATGATGAAGCCGGGCATCACCGGCTGGGCGCAGATCAACTATCCGTATGGCGCCAGCCTCGACGATGCGCGCCACAAGCTCGAATATGATCTGTACTACACCAAGAATTATTCGATCTTCCTCGACGTGCTGATCATCCTCCAGACGCTGCGCGTGCTGCTCTGGGCCGAGGGCGCGCGCTGATCCGATGATCGAGCTCGTCATCGAATGGGGGCATGGCCTCGCGGCCTTCCTGTTCGCGGCGCTGGTGATCTGGCAAGCGACGATGCGGCAGGCGGGCGGCGCGCGCATCGCGCTGACGGTTGCCTGCGCGATGACGGCCTTGTGGTGCGTGCTCGTCACGTTGCGCGGCCCGCTTGGCGTCGCGGCGGGGTTGGGCGGCAACCTCAGCGATCTCGGCTGGATCGGCTTCATGGCCGCGATCCAGCCGCCGATTGCCGACGATGGGCGGCGGCGCACCGTCTATGCGATCTACGGAATCGTCATCGCCGCGATCCTGTTGGGCATGTTGCTGCGGCTTCTGCCGTTCCTGTTCGTGGGATCGCCACGCATCCAGGATCTGATCGTCGTCGCGATCGTGGCGCTGCGCATCGTGGTGACGATGGGATCGCTGCTGATTGCGCACAACCTCTATGCCGCAGCGGCGCCCGAGGCGCGCTGGCGGATCGGATCGCCGATGGCGGCGCTCGCCGCGATCTGGGTTTACGACCTCAACCTCAGCACGGTCGCCTATCTCGCACAGAAGTGGCCCGAAGAACTGTTCGCGCTGCGTGGCTTCTTCCTGGCGCTCGTCGCGCCTTTGCTCGTGTCGGTGAGCCGCGCGGCCGAGGTCGATCGGCTGCCGCCCGCGCGTTCGGCGGCGCTGCGCTTCCTGCCGCTGACGGCGATCGCGATCTACGTCGCGGCGATGGTGATGCTCGCGCGGCTGTTGAACCTGACCCACCAGATCGATCGGCTGGGCCAGGTAACGATCGCGATCGGCTTTTCGGGCCTCGCGCTCGCCTTCTTCCCGTCCAGCCGGCTGCGATCGGGGGTCAAGCAGGGTTTGTCGCGCCACCTGTTCCAGCATCATTATGATTATCGCGTCGAATGGCGGCAGTTCACCGATACGCTGGGCATTCCGGGCCGCGACGATCGTGCGCTGGGCGAGCGGGTCGTGCAGGCCATCGCCGACATCCCCGATGCGCCGGGCGGCCTCCTCCTACTCACAGCGCAGGACGGCGCGCTGGAAGCGGCGTCGCGTTGGAACTGGGCCGATCTCGATCCACCCCAGCGCGCGGCCAACCCCTCGTTCGGTCACGCGCTGCTCGGTGCCGGCACGGTCGAGGTCGCAGCCCCGCCCGATGCACTCGCGCTGCCGGACTGGATCGCCGACACTGCCTCGGCCTGGCTGGTCGTGCCGCTCACCCATTATGATCGGCTGCTCGGCGCCGTCCTGCTCGAAAAGCCGCACAATCCCCGCGCGCTCGATGCCGAGGATCACGATCTGCTCCGCCTCGCCGGGCGGCAGGCGGCAAGTTATCTGGCCGAGGCGCTGGGGCAGGAGGCGTTGTCCGATGCGCGCCGCTTCGACGAGTTCAACCGTCGCTTCGCCTTCATCATGCACGACGTGAAGAATCTGGTGAGCCAGCTGAGTCTGCTCGCGCGCAATGCCGAGCGCCATGCCGACAATCCCGATTTCCGCAAGGATATGGTCGCGACTTTGCAGTCGTCGGTCGGCAAGATGAACGACCTGCTCGCGCGCCTCTCGCAGCATCATCGCGCCAAGCCCGAGGAGCCGACCCCGCAGCGCCTGCTCCCGCTCGTCGATCGGATCGGTTCGCGGCGTGATGCTCCGGTCGAGGTATCGGGCGACGAGGATCTGGTCGCGCTCGTCGATCCGGCGCGGCTCGAACAGGCGCTTGGCCATCTCATCCAGAACGCGATCGACGCGAGTTCTGCCGGCGCCGTGGTCGAGGTTCTGGTCGGCCCGCGCGAAGGCATGGCGGCGATCGACGTGATCGATCATGGTGTCGGCATGTCGATCGAGTTCGTCCGTACCCGCCTGTTCCACGCCTTCGCTTCCACCAAGGAGGGGGGCTTCGGCATCGGTGCGTTCGAAGCGCGCGCGCTGATCGCCGCGATGGGCGGGCGGATCGAGGTGCAGAGTCGCGAGGGCGAGGGCACGCGTTTCACGGTGCTGCTCCCGATCGTGCGCAAGACGGAGGCCGTTGCTTGATCCTGCCGAAGAAACCGATCCTGCTGGTCGTCGAGGATGACGAGGGGCTGCAGCGCCAGTTGCGCTGGGCCTATGAGGATTATGAGGTGGTGATCGCGGGTGATCGCAAGACCGCGATCGATGCGCTGCGCGCCAATGAACCCGCCGTCGTCACCCTCGATCTCGGCCTGCCACCCGATCCCGACGGCACCAGTGAGGGTTTCGCGATCCTCGAGACGATCCTGTCGCTCAAGCCCGATACCAAGGTGATCGTCGCTTCCGGCCACGGCGCGCATGAAGGCGCGCTGCGTGCGGTCGCGATGGGCGCGTACGATTATTATCACAAGCCCGTCGACTTCGACGAACTCGGCCTGATCGTGAAGCGCGCGTTCGAGCTGGCGTCGCTCGAACAGGAAAATGCCCGCATGGCCGCCGAACAGGCGGGGGAGGGCAATCCGGGCGGGTTCATCACTGCCGATCCGGTGGTGCTCAAGGCGCTCAAGACGATCCAGCGCGTGGCCGTGACCGACGTGTCCGTGCTGCTGCTCGGCGCGAGCGGAACCGGCAAGGAAGTGTTGGCGCGCGGGCTGCACCAGGCATCGCCGCGCCGCGAGGGCCATTTCGTCGCGATCAACTGCGCCGCCATCCCCGATACTCTGCTCGAGGCCGAACTGTTCGGTTACGAAAAGGGCGCGTTCACCGGGGCGGTCCGCACCGCCGAGGGCAAGATCGAGCTGGCGCAGGGCGGCACCTTGTTCCTCGACGAGATCGGTGACGTGCCGCTCTCGCTTCAGGTCAAGCTGCTCCGTTTCCTGCAGGAGCGGGTGATCGAACGGATCGGCGGGCGCAAAGCGATCGAGGTCGACACGCGGATCGTGGCGGCCACGCATCAGGATCTGCCTGCCATGATCGCCGACGGGCGTTTCCGCGAGGATCTCTATTATCGCCTCGCCGAGATCGTCGTGACGATCCCTCCGCTCGCCGATCGGCCGGGCGACGCGGTGCTGATCGCGCGCCAGCAGATCAAGCGCTACGCCAGAGAGCTGAACCCGCAACTGCGCGGCTTCACTCCAGAGGCAATTGCCGCACTGGACGCGTGGAGCTGGCCCGGCAATGTCCGCGAGCTGGAAAACCGGCTCAAGCGCGCGGCGATCATGGCCGAGGGCAAGATGGTGACGGCGGACGATCTCGATCTGTCGCCGGGACGGGAGGATGGTGGCTTCCTCAACCTGCGTGCCGCGCGCGAACAGGCCGATCGCACCGCCATCACCCGCGCGGTCGCGCGTGCCGAGGGCAATATCTCGAACGCCGCCAAGCTGCTCGGGATCAGCCGACCGACGCTCTACGACCTGCTCAAGCAGTACGGGATCTCGGCTTAATTTTATCCTCCCCCGCCCAGGGGGAGGTGGCGCCGAAGGCGACGGAGGGGGAGGACGGCGACCAACTACGGATCATCGCATCCTCCCCCTCCGTCAGCTTCCGCTGACACCTCCCCCTGGCGGGGGAGGATTATGGTTGGGCTTGTGGGGCGAGGTAGGCCGCCCTAATCCCCGCGACATGACCGAAGACCTGCTCGCCCGCATCGCCGCCGCATTGGAGCGGATCGCGCCGCCGCCCGCGCCGCATGCCGATCCGGCGCTGCACCCGGCCTATGTCTGGCGCGACGGCGGCTTGGCGGCCGCGCGCGACTTCCGGCCGTTGCCGATCGACTTGTTGACCGGCATCGACGCGCAGAAGGCGATCGTCCTCGATAACGTCCGCCGCCACGCGACCGGCCTCGGCGCGCACGACGCTTTGCTATGGGGCGCGCGGGGCACCGGAAAGTCGGCGCTGGTGAAGTCGGCGGTCGGGGCGCTTCAGATCGAGGGGCTCGACGTCGCGCTGATCGAGATCGCCGCCGAGAAGATCGAGACGATGCCGCGCCTGTTCGATCTGATCGCCGGTGTCGAGCGCGCCTTCATCCTCTTCATCGACGATCTCGGCTTCGATGAGGGCGCGAGTCAGGGTGCGCGGTTGCTGCGATCGATGCTCGAAGGTGGGGCCGAGGCGCGGCCGGCCAATGCGCGGCTCTATGTCACCGCCAACCGCCGCCACATCGTCGCGCGCGATCTGAAGGAACAGGACAGCCCGATCAATCCGCGCGACGTGATCGACGACAAGATGGCGCTCGCCGATCGCTTCGGCCTGTCGATCGGTTTCCATGTCGTCGATCAGGACCATTATGTCGCGATGGTCGGCGCTTATGCTGCGCAATATGGCCTCGCTTTCGAGCCGCTCGACGCGATCAGCTGGGCAACCCAGCGCGGTGGCCGTTCGGGCCGCGTCGCGTGGCAATATGTGGTCGAACTGGCCGGGCGGCAGGGGAAGGCGATCTGACGAACACTACACCGTTCGTGTCGAGCGAAGTCGAGACATGTTGGCTGGGTGTTGCGCGTGAGAACGTGTCTCGACTTCGCTCGACACGGACGAAAAAGTTTTAGACGGCGGCGGGAAGTCTCACCCGCACCATCAGCCCGCCCAGATCCTCGCTTTCCTCGAGCGAAATCGTGCCGCCGTAAATCTCGATCACGTCGCGCACGATCGCGAGGCCCAGCCCGGTTCCTGGCTTGCCCGTGTCGAGCCGCGCGCCGCGTTCGAACAGGTTGCCGCGTTGATCGGCGGGGATGCCGGGGCCGTCATCCTCGATCTGCAGTTCGACGAAGCCGGCATCCTTGACGACGGTCACGAACACCCGACCCTGACCATATTTGGCGGCATTTTCGATCAGGTTGCCGAGGATCTCGTCGAGATCCTGCCGCTCGACATGGATGGCCGCGTCCTGCGGGCCGGCGAGATCGACGGTGACATGGCGATGCATGCGTCCCATCGCGCGCTCGACCGCCTTGAGCGACGGCCACACTTCGGAGCGCGCCTGCGTGTTCGCGCGCCGCCCGACCGCGCGGGCGCGGGCGAGGTGATGGTCGACCTGCCGGCGCATCGTCGTCGTCGCCTTGACCACGATATCGGGAAGATCCACGGTCGGCGACGTCGCCTCGTTCATCAGCACGGTCAGCGGGGTCTTGAGCGCGTGGGCGAGGTTGCCGGCATGGCGCCGCGCCTCTTCGGCCTGGGTTTCGCTGTGCATCAGCAGCGCGTTCAGTTCCTCGACCAGCGGCGCGACCTCGTCGGGCAGGTGGACGTCGACCCGCGACGCCTCGCCCGATCGCACCGCCGCGACCGCGCGGCGCAGCGTGCGCAACGGCAGCAGCCCGAACACCGCCTGCAAGGCGGCGAGCACGATCAGGCCCATGCCCAGGATCGCGAAGGCGCGCACCAGCGTGCGGCGCAGAATCGCGATCTGATCGTTCAGCGTGTCGCGATTGGCCGCGACCTGGAATCGCCATGCTGCCGGCGATCCGGGCAGGCGCACTTCGCGATCGATGATCCGCAGATCCTCGCCCTGAAATTCCTTGCTGTCGTGGACGTGATCCTCGGCGCCGGCATGATCGGCCGCCTGCTGGAGCGCGCGATCCCAGAGCGAGCGCGATCGGAACGGATCATGGCCGGGGGCGGAGACCTGCCAGTAGAGGCCCGAATAGGGCTCCAGGAAACGCTGGTCGCCGAGGGGACGGTTGAAGCGCACCTCGCCGTCCGGCCCGATTTCGGCCGATGCGACCATCGCGGTGAGCGCGTAGGACAGCTGGCTGTCGAAGTTGCGGGTGATCGCATCGGACAGGACACGGTCGAGCGCGAACCCGCCGCCGATCAGCAATACGCCGATCCACAGCGTGGCGATGCCGATCATGCGGCGCGTCAGCGATCCTGTCGATTGCCGGTTCGGATCGCGTGGCCGGCCTTTCAGCACCGCGCGCGCGATCGCCAACCGGCGTTTTATCGATTGGTTCAGCATGGCTGAACCAATGGCGGCACCGGCCCGCTCCCCCACCCGGCCTCCCACGAGAGTAACCTGAATGGGAGGCCGGGTGGGGGAGCGGGCCGGTGCCGCATCCGCGTGAGCGGATCAAACATCATTATGCGTCGGGATCGTCCAGCGAATAGCCCAGGCCCCGGATCGTGGTGATCACGTCCTGGCCCAGCTTCTTGCGGATGCGGGTGACGAACACTTCGATCGTGTTCGAATCGCGATCGAAATCCTGATCGTAGATATGCTCGATCAACTCGGTGCGGCTGACGACCTTGCCCTTGTGGTGGAGCAGGTAGCTGAGCAGCTTATATTCCTGCGCGGTCAGCTTCACCGGCTCGCCGGCCTTGGTCACCTTGCCGCTGCGGGTATCGAGGCGGATGTCGCCCGCGGTCAGTTCGGACGAGGCGTTGCCCGATGCGCGGCGGATCAGTGCGCGCAGGCGCGCGATCAGTTCTTCGGTCTGGAACGGCTTGGCCAGATAGTCGTCGGCGCCGGCATCGAGGCCGGCCACCTTGTCCGACCAGCTGTCACGCGCGGTCAGCACCAGGACGGGGGTGTCCTTGCCCTCGCGCCGCCAGCGATCGAGCACGGTGAGCCCGTCGACTTCGGGCAGGCCGAGATCGAGGATCACCGCGTCGTAATTTTCGGTCGAGCCGAGATAGTGGCCGTCCTCGCCATCGGTGGCGAGGTCGATCGCATAGCCCGCGCCTTCCAGCGTGGCGCGCAGCTGGCGGCCCAGATTGGGTTCGTCTTCGACGATCAATACGCGCATTCGAATCCCTTCTTGTAGCCGCGCGGGGTTCAGTCCCCGATGCGGCCGATCTCGCGTCCGGTGCGGCCGTCCATGTCGACCCAGATCACCGATCCGCTCCGCTGAAACTTGAAACGGTAATGGCCGGTTCCCGGATCGAATTCCGATCCGATCATCTGCCCGCCGCTGACGCTGCTTTGCGCCCTTGCGCGCATTTCCTGATAGGGAAGAATCGCACCCGAACGGACGCCATTGCG
Source organism: Sphingomonas montanisoli (assembly GCF_008274695.1). Taxonomy (GTDB): domain Bacteria; phylum Pseudomonadota; class Alphaproteobacteria; order Sphingomonadales; family Sphingomonadaceae; genus Rhizorhabdus; species Rhizorhabdus montanisoli. The sequence continues at coordinate 453,777 of NZ_VTOU01000002.1, forward strand.
CAGCATGTCCTGCTCCGGCGTTCGCCGATCGGCGAAGGCGGGCGCGCTGAGGGTGCCGGCGATAGCCAGCGCGGCGATTAAGTTACGCATTACCATGAACTGTGGCATAGGGGCGATGCGTTGAATAGGGCATGAATGTGCCGGTATAGGCGCCCTGCCTCAATAACCTTCTTAGACTGTTGCATAATGTCCGCACCCATTCTTGCCTTCCAGGATCTCGGCCTCAATCAGGGTTCGGGCTGGCTCTTCCGACACCTCGACATGGGGATCACCCCGCGTGATCGGCTTGCGCTGATCGGCCGTAACGGGGCGGGCAAGACGACGCTGTTGAAACTGCTCGCCGGCACGATCGATCCCGACGAGGGGCGGCGCGTGATCGTGCCGGGTACGCGCGTCGTCTTGTTGGAGCAGGAGCCGTCGATGGCGGGCCACGCGACATTGCGCGATTTCGCGCTGGCGGGTGAGGATGCCCCGGCCGTGCATGAGGTGGAGGCGATCGCCGACCAGATCGGGCTCGATCTGGGCCGCGACGCGGCGACCGCATCGGGGGGTGAGCGCCGCCGTGCCGCCATCTGTCGCGCGCTCGCGATGGAGCCTGACGTGCTGCTGCTCGACGAACCGACCAACCATCTCGATCTCGCCGCGATCGAATGGCTCGAAAGCTGGCTCGGCCGTTTCGGCGGCGCCTTCATCGTCATCAGCCACGATCGCACCTTCCTGACCCGCCTCACGAAGAACACCCTGTGGCTCGATCGCGGATCGATCCGCCGCGCCGAGGTCGGCTTCGGCGGGTTCGAGGCGTGGATGGACAAGATCCACGAGGAAGAAGCGCGCAACGCCGAACGGCTCGACGCCAAGCTGAAGATCGAGGAGCATTGGAAGCTGCGCGGCGTCACTGCGCGGCGCAAGCGCAACCAGGGGCGCCTGACCAAGCTTTACGAGATGCGCGCCGAGCGCAAGGCGATGACCGGCCCGCCCGGCACCGCGAAGATCGCGATCGCCGCCGATGACAGCAAGACCAAGGTCGTGATCGATGCCGAGCATGTGACGAAGGCGTTTGGGGCTGGAGACTCTCAGCGCACGATCATCCGCGATTTCTCGCTGAAGGTGACGCGCAAGGACCGGATCGGCGTGGTCGGCGCGAACGGCGCGGGCAAATCGACCCTGCTCAAGCTGATGACCGGCGAGCTCGCGCCCGACAGCGGCAAGGTGAAGCTGTCGAACACGCTCAACGGCATCGTCATCGATCAGCAGCGCAAGCTGATGGCACCCGAAAAGACGGTGCGCGACATCCTGGCCGACGGTGGTGACTGGATCGACGTGCAGGGCGCGCGCAAGCATGTCCACGGCTACCTCAAGGAATTCCTGTTCGAACCGTCGATCGCCGAGGCGAAGGTCGGCACGCTGTCGGGCGGCGAACGCAGCCGCATCCTCCTCGCGCGCGAGTTCGCGCGGCCCTCCAATCTCCTCGTCCTCGACGAGCCGACCAACGATCTCGATCTCGAGACGCTCGATCTGCTGCAGGAGGTGATCGCCGATTATGAAGGAACCGTCCTGATCGTCAGCCACGATCGCGACTTCCTCGATCGCACGGTGACGGTCACGTTGGGGCTCGACGGATCGGGCAAGGTCGACGTCGTGATCGGCGGCTATGAAGATTGGGAAAGGCAGCGCGGCGGCAAAGTCGATACGAAGCCGAAGGCTGCGGCGCCCAAGGCCGAGGCGGTCGCCCCCAAATCCAGGACCAAGCTCAGCTACAAGGATCAGCGCGACCTCGATCTTTTGCCCAAGGAGATCGAGACGCTGGAGGCCGCAATCCTGCGCGACGAAGCCGCCCTCGCCGACCCCGATCTCTACGCCAAGAACCCTCAAAAGTTCGACACGCTGATGAAGGCGATCGAAACCGCGCGGACGAAGAAGGAGGAAGCCGAGCTTCGCTGGCTGGAACTGGCGGAGATGGCCGAGGGATTGGCCTAACTCCCTCTCCCTTAAAGAGGCGAGGGCTTTATTTCCCCGCGCTTGCCTTGCGATGGTGGTGGATCACTTCATCGATAATGAAGCGCAGGAATTTTTCCGAGAAATCCGGGTCGAGATTCGCGCTCTTCGCAAGCGACCGCAGGCGTTCGATCTGGATCGACTCGCGGTTCGGATCGGCGGGGGGCAGGCCGGTCTTGGCCTTGTGTTCGCCGACAGCCTTGGTGATCTTGAAGCGTTCGGCCAGCATGAAGACCAGTGCCGCGTCGATATTGTCGATGCTCTCGCGATAGCGCGCCAGCGTGTCGTCGGTCATGCAATCGTCCCCGGAAACCGTGTCGTCGCCTTTTGTTGGCGGATGAGCGCGAAGGCAAGTCATGATCCTTGCCTTTCGTTACGGTCGGGACCATCTGCACGCGCATGACCGCAACCGTCACCCCGATCCGCCGGGCGACCACGCCCTCGCTCGATCCGATCATGCAGCTTGTCGCTGCCGATATGAACCAGGTCAACGGCGTGATCCTGGCGCGCATGCAATCCGATGTGCCGCTGATCCCCGAACTGGCGGGGCACCTGATCGCCGGCGGCGGCAAGCGGATGCGGCCGATGCTGACGCTCGCCTGCGCCAAGCTGCTCGATTATCACGGAACGCGGCATCACAAGCTCGCCGCCACGGTCGAGTTCATCCACACCGCGACGCTGCTGCACGACGACGTCGTCGATCAATCGGGGCTGCGGCGCGGGCGGCGCACCGCGAACATGATCTGGGGCAATGCTGCCAGCGTCCTCGTCGGCGATTTCCTGTTCAGCCGATCGTTCGAACTAATGGTCGAAGACGGATCGCTGCGCGTCCTCAAGATCCTGTCGAATGCCTCGGCGGTGATCGCGGAGGGTGAGGTCAACCAGCTGACCGCGCAGCGCCGGATCGAAACCAGCGAGCAGCGTTATCTCGACATCATCACCGCCAAGACGGCGGTGCTGTTCGCTGCGGCCTGCCGCATCGCCGCCGTGGTGGCCGAACGCGACGCCGCGATCGAAGAGGCGCTCGATCAATATGGCCGCTACCTGGGTATCGCCTTCCAGCTCGTCGACGACGTGATCGACTATGAGTCGGATGGCGCGACGATGGGCAAGGATGCCGGCGACGACTTCCGCGACGGCAAGGTCACCCTGCCGGTGATCCTGGCTTTTGCCCGCGCTGGGGAGGAGGATCGCACCTTCCTGCGCGAAGCGATCGAAGGCCTGCGCAACGATGACGAGGATCTGGCGCGGGCGACCGCGATCCTCCACGCAACGGGCGCGCTGTCCGATACCGCCGAGCGTGCGCGCCATTATGGCCGTCGCGCGATCGATGCCCTCGCGGCCTTCCCGAACGGGCAGGCCAAATCTGCGCTGATCGAAGCGGTCGAGTTCGCGGTTTCACGCGCTTTCTGACGTAATTTCGGTGCTGAAATCTCAGCGCAGTACGACTGTGCTTGCCAATGTTCCTGATTTGTTCTAATTAAGGTGCGACTCCACGGGAGATGTGCCATGACGAAGCTGCGCAGTTACGACACGGACGAACTGATCCTGCACCGCCTGTTCTTCGCGCTGCGGCCCAGCGAGGAAGCGATCGGGGAGATTGCGGCGATCCGCGACGGGCTGGGTCCGGTCCAGTCGCATATCCCCGACGAAAAGCTTCACATGACCCTTTTCGTCCACAATCGCCCGACCACGCCCGATCCGGACCTGGTGGAGCGGATGAGCAAGGTCGCCGCGAAGGTTGCGGGGCCGGGGATGCGCGTGGCGCTGGGCGAACTGATCGGCAATGGCGACAACGTCCTGCTGCGGCCCGGCGATCATATGCCGGTGCTCGGTGCCTTCCGCGACAAGCTGGCTTATGGACTGGCGGTGGCGGGCGTTCCCTCGATGCGTGGCTACCGCTTCGATCCGCACGTCACCATCGCTTATGGCATGCGCGACAGCTTCCGCCGCACCGTGCCGTTGATCAGCTGGCGCAGCGACGAACTGGTGCTGGTCCACAGCCTCGTGGGCCTGACCGAGCATCGCATCCTCGGCCGCTGGAAACTCGGGGAATAAGAAAAAACGCCCGCGGCTCGATGGCCGCGGGCGCGTTTCAGGTGATGTCGGACGCTTTAGAATTCGACGGTGAAGTCGATGCCGTAGGTCCGGGCGCGCTCGTAATCGGCGCTGTAGATGCTGATGAAGCCCGGCGAGTAGCTGATCTGCTTGGAGTCGAAGATGTTGCGGCCCCACAAAGCCACGGTTGCCTTCGTTCCGCCCAGATCGATCTTCTGCAAGGCGACGCGGCTGTTGACCAGCCAGTAGCCCTTGACCAGCTGCAAAGCGCGCAGGCGCGCCTGCTCGGCCGGGGTGATCCCGAACAGCGCCAGGTTGGTCCCGGTCGCCAGCGGGATCGCCGAAATCGCATTGTGCTTCGACTTATAATTGCCGTCGATGCGCGCGATGAAGTTGGCATCGCCGAAGATCGGATCGGATTCATATTGCGCCGAAAGGCTGCTGGTCCACTTCGGACGCTCGTGCACCAGCGTTTCGGCGACCGCGGCGACAAGCCGAGGATCGATCTGCGTATATTTGAAGTTGGTATAGCCCAACGACGCGTTGAACGTCAGCTGGCGGATCGGCGAGATCGTGGTCTCGAGTTCGAAGCCCTTCGCTCGCGCGTCACCGGCGTTCACCACCACCTGGGTGATCGCGGTGTTGTTGATGCCGACGTTCGGACCGGTCGAGGTCAGCTGCAGCCCGCCATATTTCACCGTGAACAGCGACAGGTTGGTGCGCAGCTTGCGGCCGAACCAGTCGGCCTTGATGCCGCCTTCCCACGACTTGGCGGTTTCGGGATTGAACGCCACGCTGGCGAAGAAGCCGCCCGAAATGAAGCCGGTGACATATTTGCCGTAGAGCAGAACGTCGCTGTTCGGCTTGTAGTTATAGCCCAGGTTGTAGGTTGCCTTGCCCTTCGAATAGCGGATCGGGAAGGAACTGGTCGCCAGCGGCGTCGCCGCAGATACGATCGTGTTGTCGACGCCGGTCTTCTTGTCGTGGGTGTAACGGACGCCGCCGATCAGATCGAGGCCCTCGACGACGTGGAACTCGCCCTGACCATAAGCGGCTTTCGACACGACCTTCACATGGCCATCGATCGCGCCATAGGTGTTGGGGCGGCCGATGAACGGCACCTGGAAGTTCGGATAGACCGCGAAGCCGGCGCTGCGTGCCTTGCCGATCGGGCTGCTGTCCGAGCCGGTCGAACCACGCCTCGCGCGCTGTTGGAAGTAGAGGCCGCCGGCGGTGACGGTGACGAAGTCCGATTCATAGTTGAACTGAAGTTCGTCCGACCATTGCCGGTCCACACCACGGGTCGAGGTTGACTGGATGAAGAAGGGCTGGCCGATCGTGGACGCCGCCACGGCCGGGGTCAGCAGCGCGGCACCCAGTGGGAACGCCACCGGACCGGGATTGACCAGACCGCCCGCGCCGTCGATTTGCGACAGCGGCGCGGCGAAGCTCGACCGGCGATAGGCGGCGATGTTCTTCACCGACAATTGATCGGTGATGTCGCTCGTCAGGGTCAGGTTGGTGCCGAAGGTCTTGATATGGCTGGGCACCGCGCCGGCATTGTTCACCGCGTCGGGCCGCGTCTTCGAAACCGGCGTCAGCTTGGCCTGATTGGCGGCCGGCTGGGCGGCGCGCAGGCGCTGCGCGAAGGGCGATTCGAACCAGATGCCCTGGCCGTTGGCGGTCAGGACCGTGTCCGACCAGTCGACCTTGAAGATCGCGCGCAGCTTTTCGCCATCATAGAGCAGGTTCCCGCTCGCCGCGTCGGTGTTGAAACCGCCCAGCGTCTTGGGCGATTTATAGCGCTTCCCGCCGACCTGCGTGAAATCCCATACGGTGCCGGCGCCCAGATTCTTGATGTCGCCGTCGCGCTGTGTGTGGACATAGTTGAACGAGGCGCTGAAGTCGCCGAAGCTCGGCGTATCGAGATGGCCGACGGCACGGAACTGATCGTAATTGCCGTAGCTGACGGTGCCGCGCATGCCGAACGTGCCCTTCGGGTCGCCCGAGGTGATGCTGATCGCGCCACCGGTCGCGTTGCGGCCGAACAGCGTGCCTTGCGGACCACGCAGCACTTCGATCCGCTGGATATCGCCCAGTTCGAAGATCTGGCCCTGCGCATTGCCGAGGAACACGCCATCGACATAGACCGCGATACCGCGATCGACGCCGATCGACGAACCGATTGAGACCACGCCGCGCATCGAGTAGCTCGGCAGCTGGCCGCCGCCGACGATCTGGCGAACCGTGAGGTTAGGCGAGACCGAGTCGAGATCGCGCACGCTGGTGATGCGGTTGGTCGTCAGCACCGACGTCGTCAGCGCCGTGATGGCTACCGGCACTTCCTGCAGACGTTGTTCGCGGCGCTGCGCAGTGACGACGATGTCCTGGACACCGGAGAACTCGGATTGCGCCTGCGGTTCGGTCTGTTCGGCCCAAGCCGGACCGGCAACAAGCAATGCAGCAGCAATCGCGACGGAAGAACCCGTCGCCTTACGGTAATTACCCTTCATGTAACCCACCCTCCCATTGGTTTTCTGTATTTTTCTTTGGAGGCTATTCTTGGCGGACGGATTGTCAACGAACCCGGATGAACGGTTAAAAGTTTGGATTTTTCGAGGCGCTGCAGCGTAATAGAACTTACAAGCGTGTTAAATTGGCGGATTTTTCACCCTTTTTTGCGCATGATCTTTGCTGCATCCGCGCAGTGCGGGAAAGTTTGCAACAAAATGCATAGTGGTTGCGCAAAAATCGATCTGCCGCGTCCGCGATATACGCGCTGACTGTGTCTTAAAAGACATAGCCAAGTGGATCGTGTCGGCCGGTCGGATCATTCCCGCCCGAGCAGCGCCCGTAATTCCGCCGGTTTCGTGATCGACGGCACGTCGGTGCGGCCCGACCAGCTCGGCGCGGGCGCCTCGTCGATTCGCGCCCATGCGGGCGAAACCGGCCAATAGCCGCGCAGCGTTCGCGATTCCTTCGTATGGGCGCCAGCCCGTTCGCAGGCCGCGGCATATTCGATCGCGGTCTTGCGCGCGCCCGAACGGTCCCAATAATCCTCTTCGCTGCAGAAACGCCCGTCGCCGGCATAGCGCAGCACGGACAGGCCGGGGAAATCCCAGTAGGCCGGGCCGGTCTCGCCCGGCTTGCCGTAATTCGGGTTGTCGCGCCGATTCTGGCAGTGGAAGACCACCACGTCGTTGTCGATCGTGTACCAGTCGAGCACGGTATAGACCTCGGGCACGCCCTTCATCACCGCCTCGATCCAGATCGACACCTCCTCGCGCCCCTTCAGCGGACCCCAGAAATGGTCGACATAGTCGACGTCGGGGGTGAAGCTGTCGAGCCAGGCGTTCCAGTCCTCCTTGACGCAGCCCTCATGCCAGAAGCGCTGGAACGCGGCTTCGACCTCGGCGCGCTCCCATATTGTCTCGCTCGGCCCGCGGGTCGTGAAGTCGATGCTCGGCGTCGTGCTCATATCACTCTCCTCGATTCTATCTTGGGGCGGATGCTGCCGCGCGGGCGCGCGGGTGGCGAGGGGCTTCCCGCGTGGAGGCAGGCATAACATTGTCGCGAAATTGCGAACTGCGCGGTTCGATGCGATCGCCTACAGATGCTACACGCCCGCAAAAGACGGCGGAGGGAGAGAATATGAGCGGACAGTTGGGTAGCGGAGAACTCGTCAGCGGCGGCACGGTCGCCCCGCACCTGCGCGATCTGGCCGAGCTGGAAGCGACTCTGGAGCGCTGGATCGCCGACCGTATGCCGCAGGCGCGCGACGTTCGGATCACGGACTTCACCTATCCCAAGGGCGCCGGCCTCTCGCACGAAACGATCCTGTTCGATGCCGCGTGGACCGAGGACGGCGCCCCCCGCAATCGCGGCATGGTGATCCGCATCAAGCCGATCGAACACACCGTCTATCAGGACGATATGTTCGTCGAGCAGTATGAACTGATGCGCGCGGTCCATCGGCTGGGCGCTACCCCGGTCGCCGAACCTTATTGGATCGAGCATGACGCGGCCGTCGTCGGCGCGCCCTTCTTCGTGATGGAGAAGAAGCTGGGCCGCGTGCCGGTCAGCTTCCCGCCTTATTCACGCGAAGGCTGGGTAACAGAACTGTCGACCGGCCAGCGCGAGAAGCTCTGGGAAAACGCGATCCGCGCGCTTGCCAGCATTCAGAAGCTCCCCGTGAACGAGGCGGGTTTCCTCGAGCCGACCGGGCGCTTCCCCGACGGGTTCGATCAGGAATGGGATCGCTGGGATCGCTTCTTCGCCTGGGTGAAGGAGGGGCGCGAACTGCCTTTCCTCGAGGATATCTGGGCGCGTCTGGACGCGAGCAAGCCCAAGGCGCGGCAACCGGGCATCGTCTGGGGCGACAGCCGGATCGGCAATGTTATGTTCGATGCCGACATGAACGTCGCCGCGGTGATGGACTGGGAGCAGCCGAGCCTCGGTGGCGCGCTCCACGATCTCGCGTGGTGGACGTTGTGTGCGCGGCTGGAATCGACCCAGCAGGGCTTGCCGCGTCTGTCGGGCATGGGATCGCGCGAGGACACCATCGCGCTGTGGGGCGAGGCGAGCGGCATCGATACGGCGGACATCGAATGGTATGAGCGTTTCGCCGCGTTCAAATTGAGCTGCCTCGCCGTCCGCACCGCCGAACTGCGCGGCGTCAACCGCCCCGGCATGAACGCGATCGACAATCCCCCGGTGCGCGTTCTGGCCGAGTGGTACGGGCTGGAATCGCCCAAGCCGTAAAGGCCCCTTGTCCTCCCCCGCCAGGGGGAGGTGTCAGCGGTAGCTGACGGAGGGGGAGGGCGGCGGCCAATATGAGGTATCGCATCCTCCCCCTCCGTCGCCTTCGGCGCCACCTCCCCCTGGCGGGGGAGGATTTTTAGGCGATCACCCCGCCCTCACGCAGCGCCGCGATCCTCGCATCGTTGAGCCCGAGTTCGCGCAGCACCGCGTCGCTATGCTCGCCGATCGTCGGCGCCCGCTTCACCGACGGCGCGGTGCCGTCAAATTGTGCGGGGCTGGCGACGAGGGCGTAGCGGCTCGCCTGACCCTCGACGTCCATCACATAGCCATTGGCGGTCGTCTGCACGTCGTCGCCCGCCTCGCGTGCGGTCTGGATCACGGCCCAGGGGATGCTGACGCCTTTCAGTTTCTCCTTCCACTCGGCGAGATCGTGCCGCGCGAACATCGCATCGAAAATCTCGATCGACGCGCGCGCATTGGTCTTGCGCGACGCAAGGTCGGCGAAGCGCGGGTCACTCGCCAGTTCGGGCGCGCCGAACGCGGCGGCGAGTTCGGCGAATACCTTGTCGCTCGGCACCCCCGCAAAATAGATCTCGCGCCCGTCACGCGTCCTGTAGGCGGCGACGGTGGCGGCGGGCTGGTCGGCGTGGCGCAGGCGCGGGATCGTGTCGACGTCGAACAGCTTGCTCGCGACGATGCCGGGCCCGAACGCCCAGGTGGCCGAAGACAGCAGCGACACATCGACCACGCCGCCTTTGCCCGTCCGCTCGCGCCGGAACAAAGCCGCCGCAATTCCGCCCGCCAGGAACATGCCCGACGTGCTATCGCCCAGCGCCGGCCCTGGTTGCGGCACGAACTCGTCGGAGGCGAGGCTGGCGGCGTGCGCCATGCCCGATCGCGCCCAGAAATCGGTGTGATCGAATCCGCCCAGCGGCGCCTCCGGTCCCTTGGGGCCGTGCCCGGTCGCCCGCCCGTAGATCAGCCTTGGGAAAGCGGTGAGCAGATCGTCGACGTCGATTCCCATTTTCGCTCGGGCCTTGGGCAGCAGATGCGTGATGAACACGTCCGCGTCTTCGAGCATGCGGAACAGGATATCGCGACCTTCGGGCTTCGCGACGTCCAGGACGATGCAGCGCTTTCCCCGGTTGAGCTGCTCCCACATGAAGGAGATGCCCACATCCTTGTCGGGCAGGCCGGCGATGCCCTTCGGGTTTGCCATCGGATCGCCGCCGGCGGGTGGCATGATCTTGACGACCTCGGCCCCCCAGTCGGCGAGAACGGCGGCCGCGGAGGGCGCGAAGGCGTACATCGCCAGTTCGACCACCTTCACCCCGGCGAGCATGTCATAGGCCATTGGTCGTCTCCGTCAGATAGTGGTCGCGGGCGCGATAGGCCGCGGGCAGCCGCCGCGCCGCGAAAGCGAGCAGCAGCAGGCAGGGCGGCAGCGCGGCATAGGGGGTGAACATCGCCACGCGCAGCGACCCACTGAGATCGGCGACCTTACCGATCATATACGGGCCGGCCGACATCCCGATCAGGGTCAGCGACACGGTGTAGAGCGCGGCCACGCGCCCGCGCATCGGGGTGGGGATCAGATCCTGTACCAAGGCCGCGATCCCGGGCGCCCACATCGTCGTCGCGATCATGAAGCTCGTAACTGCCACGGCGTAAGCGGCGGGATCGCGCACCATGACCATTGCCAGCGTGGCGACGGCCGAACCGATCATCGATATGGCGGCAACCCACAGGGCCGCAGCCGGGTTGCTGCGCCGCCAGCGGTCGGCGATCAGCCCGCCCAGCAAGGTTCCGCTGATCGATCCGCCCGCGATGCACAGGCCCAGCACCTTGCCCGTCGTCGCATGATCCATCCCCATCTCGCGCAGTGCGAAGGGGATGCACCAGAAACCGATCGCCCCGCTCGCCGTACCGACCAACGCCGCACCCAGCACCGCGCTCAGGAAGGCGGGTGATCCGATCGTCAGTGCGTGGACCGCGGGATCGCGATGATATTGCCCCTGCGTCCACGATCCGAGCGCGTAGAACGCCGCGCCCACGCTGATCCACTGCACCCAGTCGCCCGTCAGCGCGATCAGGACGGCGGCGATCGCGACGACGATCGCGGCGATCGTCAGGTTGATGCGCAGGCCGCGTCCACCCGCCAGCCGCGCCGCGACGATGATCGAGAAGGGCGGCAGCAGCGCTACGATCTCGCGCATCGCCACCGCACCCGGCCGCGCCGCGCGGCGTGACGGGGCATCGCCCGCCGGATCGCGAATGAAGGCAGCGAGCACGGCGAAGACGAGGCCAGGCACGCCGAAGACGAAGAAGGGCACCTTCCATGCCGCGACTTGGCACAGTCCCAGCGCGCCGCATTGCTGCGGCCACGCCTGCACGATTCCGCCCGACACCGCCAGGCAGGTCGCGATACCCACCGACGGCGCGCAGAAGAACAAGGCGAAGGCGCGCCCGCGCCCTTCGGCGGTGAAGACGTCACCGATCAGCGAATGGCTCACCGGGCTGCCCACCGCCTCGCCCAGGCCCACGCCGATCCGCGCGAGTGCCAGTTGCACGAAGCTCGTCGACAGGCCCGACAGCGCAGTCAATGCGGACCAAAGCCCCACGCCCACCGCGAGCAGCCGGTTGCGCAGCCACCCGTCGACGATCGCGCCCATCGCTAGCCCCGCGATGCTGTTGAGCAATACGAAGAAGGTGCCGACGAGCATCCCGATCTGCGCGTCGCTCAGCCCCAGATCGTGTTTGATCGGATCGGCGAGCATGCTCAGGATCGATCGGTCGGCGAAGTTGAGCACGTTCACCGCGAACAGCACGAACAGGACATAAGCCTGATATGCGGCGCTTCCGCGCCGCCCGATATCCGCAGCCATCGCCTCTCCCTCCGCCGGTCCCTGCATCGATCTGGGCCGGCTTTGGATCAACGAAGCCTGTTGGCGGGGCGAACGCAATCCAAGTCGCGGTTATCGATCGCGATACGGATGTTCAAAAATGGACATATCATGACCGAAACGGATGCTATGCCGTTGGAATTGGACAAAGGGCCGGGGTCGGTTAAGGCGGGATATGGCAAAATCGGCACCGTTGCGCGACAAGGCGCATCTCAGCTTCACGCGCCGGCTGCTCGGCCTCCTCAGCCTGGGTTTCCTCGCGCTGATCGGCGCGGCCGTCGCGGTCGCCTGGCTGCAGGGGCAGAATGAAGAGAATGCCGATTGGGTGCAGCACACCCTGTCGGTCGAAGCGCAGATCGCCGATTTCGCTCGCGGAATCGAACGGATCGAGACCGCGCGGCGCGGCGTCCTGCTGACGGGCCAGCCCGAATTCGCCGAGATCATGACCGAAGCGTTCAAGGCCACCCGGACCAGTCTCGATCGTCTGGACGGGCTGACACGCGACAATCCCATCCAGCGCCCCCGCACGGCGCAACTCGTGCAACTGCTCGCCGACTATCGGCAGACCGAGCATGAGGCGCTGACGGCCTCGCTCGAGCAGCGGCGCGCGATCGTGCGCGATTTCAAGACCGATCGGGGCGTGATCCTGATCCAGCAGGTGCGCCGCGTCGCGCAGCAGATGCTGCAGGAAGAGCGCGACCTCCTCGCAGAACGTGACGAGATGCAGGGGCGGACGCTGGCCTTCTTCTACGGCGTGCTCGCGATAACGGGGCTGATGATCATCCTCGTGGCGGCGGTCACCCTGCTGGTCATGCTGCGTTACACGCGCGAACTCGATGTCTCGCGTGCGGAATTGCGCCGCCTCAACGATGATCTCGAAACGCTCGTCGACGAACGCACCGTCGAACTGCAGCGTGCGAATCAGGAGATCCAGCGTTTCGCCTATATCGTCTCGCACGATCTGCGCTCGCCACTCGTCAACGTGATGGGCTTCACGGCAGAGCTCGACGCCGCGCGCAAGACGGTGGGCGCGTTCGTCGACAAGCTCGCGGAGGAACAGCCCGATCTCGTCGACAAGGACGTCAAGCTCGCGGTCGACGAGGATCTGCCCGAGGCGATCGGCTTCATCCGCACCTCGACCCAGAAGATGGATCGCCTCATCAACGCGATCCTGCGCCTGTCGCGAGAGGGGCGCCGCACGATCGCACCCGAACCTATCGACGCGACCGCGCTCACCCAGACGATCGTCGACAGCCTTCAGCACAAGGTGACCGAAAAGGGCGCGGAGATCGAGATCGATACGCTGCCTGCGATCACCACCGATCGCTTCTCGCTGGAGCAGATGTTGTCGAACCTGATCGAGAATGCGCTCAAATATCTCCAGCCCGGTCGCCCCGGGCATATCCGCGTCACCGGTCGGGTCGATCGCGACCGGACCGTCTATGAGGTCACAGACAATGGTCGCGGCATCGATCCGCGTGACCATGATCGCGTCTTCGACCTTTTCCGCCGATCCGGTATGCAGGATCAGCCGGGCGAAGGCATAGGGCTGGCGCATGTGCGTGCGCTCGCGTATCGGCTCGGCGGGCTCGTCGACGTTAGATCGGAGCTTGATCGTGGTTCGACCTTCCGGCTCTCCTTGCCGACGGTCTTGAAGGCAGGGGACGTGGACGCATGACGGAGCATCAGCCGGTCAACATCGTCATGATCGAGGATGACGAGGGCCATGCGCGCCTGATCGAGAAGAATATCCGCCGCGCGGGTATTTCGAACGTGATCCGTCATTTCACCGACGGCACCACGGCGCTCGAATATCTCTTCAACGCGCCCGATGGTCCGGCGAAGAACGGCCCGGCGCTGATCCTGCTCGATCTCAACCTGCCCGATATGTCGGGCACCGACATCCTGGCGAAGATCAAGGCCGAGGGCAGCCCGCTCAAGCGCACCCCCGTCGTCGTGCTCACCACGACCGACGACAAGGTCGAGATCCAGCGCTGCTACGATCTGGGCTGCAACGTCTATATCACCAAGCCGGTGAACTATGAGAATTTCGCCGATGCGATCCGCCAGCTCGGCCTGTTCCTCTCGGTGATTCAGGTTCCCGATCCGGAGATCGCCGGTTGAGCGAAACCGCTCCGCACATTCTCTACATCGATGACGACGCGGGGCTTCGCCGCCTCGCGGACAAGGCGCTTTCCCGTCGTGGTTTCCGGGTCAGCCTTGCCGAATCCGGCCCGCAGGGTGTGGCGATGGCGCGTGAGACCGCGTTCGATCTGATCGCGGTCGATCATTATATGCCGGGGCAGGATGGCCTCGCGACGATCAACGCGCTGCAGGGCGTGCCCGATTGTCCGCCGATCGTTTACGTCACCGGATCGGAGGAAAGCCGCATCGCGGTCGCCGCGCTGAAAGCGGGGGCGGCGGACTATGTGGTAAAGGCGGTCGGCGACGACTTCTTCGATCTGCTCGCCTCCAGCTTCCAACAGGCGCTCGAGCGCGTCCGTCTGCGCACCGCCAAGGAGGCGGTCGAGCAGCAGTTGCGCGCGAGCAATGCGCGGCTCGAAACCATGTTGAAAGAGGTCAATCACCGCGTCGCCAATTCGCTTCAGCTCGTATCGGCCTTCGTCCGGTTGCAGGGTTCGGCGATCGCCGACGCCGCGGCGCGCGAGGCGCTCACCGAGACCGAGCAGCGCATTCAGGCGATCGCGCACGTTCACCGCCGCCTCTATTCGTCCGACGATGTCGAATATGTCGCGATGGACGATTATCTCGATGCGCTGGTCGGCGAACTCGAAGCCACCTGGTCGGCTTATGACGGGCATCGTCCGCTGCGGCTAACGGCCGAGCCGATGCGGCTCAAGACCGATCGCGCGGTTTCGCTGGGCATCATCGTCAACGAACTCGTCAGCAACGCCTGCAAATATGCCTATGCGGTCGAGACGCGCGGCGAGGTGCGGATCGCGCTGCAGGCCGCGGGTGACCGCTTCGTCCTGAGTGTCGAGGATGACGGCGCCGGCCTGCCCGCCGACGGCAAGATCCGCGGGACCGGTCTTGGCACCAAGCTGATCCGATCGATGGCGTCGAGCCTGCAGGCGGAGATCAGTTATGACACCGCCCACAAGGGTGTCCGCGCCCTGATTACCGCGCCTCTCTAAGCCTCCAAAGGCCGTCGGCTCTACTTTCTGGCGCCTCAATACGCCGGGACGACCGCAGTGCGGGATAAGCCGATGTGGCATATCTGCAACAAATTATCGTTCATTTTCAGTTCATTGAACAAAGTGCCTCAGCGCCGGTTCTGGATGCCCGTGCTCGCAACGCAGCAAGTGCGCATCTGAAGTACCGTAGTTGGAGATTACCCATGAAAATTGCTCTCATCGCAGCCGCGCTTGCGGCGTCGACCGCGTCTGCCGCTTATGCGCAGGATGTGTCGCCCGATGGCAGCGAGCCCGCCGTCAGCTTCGAACCCTATGTGGGTCTGCTCGGTGGCTACCATAATTTCGATCGTCGCAGCGAGTTCGGCACCGTCGGCCCGCGTGGCAAGATGGACGGCGCGCTGATCGAAGGCGTCGCTGGCATCAACATGCCGCTCGGCCCGGTCTTCGTCGGCGTCGAAGGCAATGTCGCCAAAGGCTTCAAGGACATCGACTGGGAATATGGCGTGAAGGGCCGTTTCGGCGCGCGCGCCGGCCAGAGCGGTCTGATCTACGTCTCGACCGGCTATCAGTGGGTCAACGGTCGCAAGGGTTTCCAGGACCATAGCGACATGAGCTACGGCGTCGGCGTCGAAGTCGGCCCGAAGGAAATCGGCCTTGGCGGCGTATTCGGAGAAGCCGGCCCGCGTCTCCGCCTCGAAGCCACGACCTACGATTTCGATTCGATCCGTCCGATGGCGGGTGTCGTCTTCGCGTTCTGATCACTCGATGGCGGAGGGGTGATCCTCTCCGCCATCTTCCCTGCTTTCCTCATTCAAGGCGTGCCGACGAAGCGCGCGCGATAATCGGCGAAGACGCTGGCCAGTTCGGGCTCGGATAGGCCGAATTGGTCCGCGGTGTAGCGATGCTCACCCCGCGCGCCCTTGCGGTTCGCGGCCGCCCAGTCCGCCAGTGCAGCCTCCGCCGTCGCATCCATCGACCGGCCGAGCCAGTCATAGACGCGGTTCACCTCACCCATCGGATCGGCATTGAAGCTTTCGTGCCGGACATCGAGGAAGCGATCCTCGCCGAAGCGGCGGCGAAAGTCGGTGACGCGCGACAAGCTGATCTGCAGATGCTCCATGATCTCGCGGCCGAGGGCTTCCCGGTCGATCGCCTCCTTCGGCATCACGGTCGCGTAGGAGGTTTCAAGCAGGCTCGCGACCGATGGGATCGTCTTCACCGGATCGCGATGCGTCATGATGAATCGCGCGTTCGGATAGGTCGCCACCAGCGCGTCGAGGTGGAAATTGTGCCACGGCGCCTTGATCAGCCAACGGTTCGGCGGGCGGCGATGCTGCAGCAATTTCAGCGTGCGGGCATGATAGGCATAGGTGCCGGCCATGTCGCAATCGCGCCACCAGCGCGTATAATCCCACACCGGCCAGCCCAGCTCCTGATTGCGGAAGCTCAGGCGCAGCAAAGCGGCGTCGTCGACCGGGCCGCCGGCCTGGTGGATATGCTGACCGCGAAAAGTGGTGTCGGCGGCGATGAAGGCGCGTTCGGCGGCGGCGCGTGGATCGGTCGCCTCGGTCGCGATGTCGGGCGGCGGCACCGGCTCGCCGGCTTCCCAGCTCCGCACGAAACGCCAGCTCGCGTCATTGGCGAGCAGGTTTAGCAAGGCGGTGGTTGCCGTGCGCGGCAGGCCGATGATCACGACGGGGCCGTCGATGTCGCCTTCGCCATAGGCCGGGTGGCGCGCGATCCAGTCCTCGATCCGCAGGCGCGCGGCGAGGGTGGCGATCAGTCGCGCTTCGACGCGGGCGATGCCTTCGGCGTGCAGCGGCTGCTTGTCGAGCGCTGCGATCAGGCGCTCGAGCCCCTCCTGCCAGCCATCGGCACCGAAGTCGCGGAGGCCGGTCTGCGCTTGCGCGCGATCCAAATAATCTTGTGCTCTCACAGGTCGTTCCACCGGCTCGTAAAGGGTGCAGCATAGCGACGCGCAAAGCCGCGCGCGCGGGCGGCGAGGGTAGCGGCGCGCTCGTCCGCCGTGACGCGCGGCGCATCGGACAGCAGGCGATCGAGGTCGGCAACCTTTACCACCGTCGCGGTCGCGGGCGGGCGGCTGTCGGTCTTGACGTAGCGGAAGGTCATGCAGCCGCGAGCATGGCCCGCCGTATCGAGCCAGTTGGCGAAGCCGGGGTCTTCGTGCGCGATCACGAAGCGATAGCGGCCATCGGGGTCGATCGCCGCCTGATGCCCGTTCAGGCTCGACTGGCGGTGCGACGGGTCGATCGACCGGAACCACATATCGCCCAGCGCCACCGACCAGAACAGGCCACCCGGCGGATCGAACTCGAGCAGCAACGCCTCGTCGGGAGGCAACGCGAACATACCCTTGGGCGCTGCGCGTACCGCGCTCTTGCCCGACACCGCGAGCGGCTGTTCGCCCGCGATCCGGTTGTCGCCGGCCTCGGCGAAACTGCGCGTGTAGTCGAGCCAGAACGCGACTTCGTTCACGAGCGTATCGGCCAGCGATTCCAGTTCCTCGCCCACCCATTCGGGCCTGGGCACGGCCAGGCATTCATAGGTGTCGCCATCGCCCAGATGCTCGATCTGCAGATCGGTCAGCGCCGTGTTCCAGTCATATTGGATCAGCCGCACGAACATGCCCTGCGTGTCGGGGTGGAGCTGCAGCCAGTTGCCGGGCGTGCTTTGCGTATCGAGGGTCAGTTCGAACCGCCCGTCCGCGCCGATCGTGAAATCGTGGAGATAGTGGTTGGCGAGCGTCCCCTTCGCCCCGAACTGGACGAACTCGACATAGCGTTCGCCGCCCGCGCGGCCGCTGATGCGGTAGCGGCGATGCCCGTCGATCCGCGCCGAGAAGCTGTTGATGCCGTCTGGATTGTCGAGCCCGATCTTGATGATGTCGTCCATTCCCCGCACGAAAGCGGGGCGGTCGGGACCGCAGGCGTAAAGCACCGCATCGATCCGCGCGGCGACCAGGCCCATCAGGTAGCGATGCCCCTCCGCCAGATCGCGGTCGTCCTTCGCAAAACCGGATTCCGCAATCATCGGGCCGAGTTTTGCGATCGCCTCCCCGAACAGCCGCCACGCGGTCCCGTCGCGCAGCTTGGCGGTATAGTCCGCCGCGTTTTGCTCTGCCCGCTCACGTCGTGCGGCGTCATAGCCGAGCGAGATGATCGTGCGGTCGTAGTCGCGCCAGCGGTCCATCGGGCTCGTCATGCGGGCACATCGACCCGTGCGGTGAACAGCTTCGCCTTGGGCGCCTTGACCCGCTCGTCATGATGATCGCGGTTGGCGGCGCAGATCAGCAGGGTTCGCCCATCCTCGCCGCCCAGTCCGCAGGCATAAGCGGTATAGTCCGGCGGCAACGCGACGCCATCGACGACCTCGCCGCCCGGCGCGATCCGCCATGCGCCCGCCGAGCAATCGGCGGCCCAGACATGCCCTGCCGAATCGATGTCGCAGCCGTCGAACAGATATTTCACCTTGTCCGTCCGCTTGGCCGACAGGTTCGCCCAGTCGCTGCGGGGGCCAAGGTCGCCCCCCGGCGCGATGTCATAGGCGTATAGGCAGGCGGCGGCGGTGTCGGCCAGGATCAGGCGCTGTCCGGAGAACATGATCGCGTTGGGGAATTGCAGATCCCGCGCCACTATCCGTGCGCTGCCATCGGGCTCGACGCAAAGCAGCCGCCCCTTGTCGCTGGGAAAACCGCACAACTTTATGTCGGGATCGAAGCCGATATAGGCGCGGCCTTCTCGATCGACGCGAATGTCGTTGATGAAGCCGGGCACATCGGCCGTGATCGGGTTGAGATCGGCATGCACATCCGGCGCGACGGCACCGGGCTGGAGCCGCAGCAGCAGGCGCTTCTCCATCGACACGACCAGCAGGGATCCATCGGGCATCCAGCCGAGACCCGACGGACGGTCCTCGATCCGCAGCTCGTCGCGGCCCTCGCCCTCGGGTGTCCAGCTGCGCACGACATTGCCGTGCATGTCCGAAGTCCACCAGCGCCCGTCGTGCCAGCGCGGCCCTTCGAAGAAATAGCCCGGTTCGCCAAACGGCTCCGCGTCGCGCATCCTCATCTCCTCTATTTGGAGCAGAGGATGCGCGACGCGCGGTCAAATCAAAAGGTTATTCAGGGCAGCAGCACGCACTGGAAAACCAGCAATATTGCCAGAAACGCCGCGAATGGTAGGGCGGCGGCCAACTCTGACCCTTCGTGACCTCCCCCTCCGTCAGCTTATGCTGACACCTCCCCCTGGCGGGACAGGATAGGGGGTTAGCGCGTCGCGTCGCGCAGTTGCAGCGTCCGGCATCGTCCGCAGCGGTGGATTTCGCTGTCCTGTCCGATACGCGACAGAATCATGCCCCACCGATGAAAACCAAAAACGCAAAGCAACTTCATTTCGGAATGAATCCTCAGGCGACCAGCGGCGCGAGGATCACGACCCACATCGCGGTCGAAAGCAGCGCGATCATGCCGCCGGCCTGCAGAGTCGAAGCTTTGTTGGTGTTGGTGAGCGTCATGATCGTAAATCCTTCCCCGTGCGGCGGATGAGCGCCGTCGTGAGGAAGGATTTACAGCGGACCGGTCGAAGCGCCGAGTAAACAGATGTAACATCGTGGTCATCAGACCGTCGCGTCTTAGACTTTCGGATTACGCCTTGGGCAGCGGCGCCATCCGCATCTCGTTGCCGCCGTCCACCGCGAAGCTCTGCCCGGTCAGCCACGCGGCTTCCGGCCCCGCGAGGAAGCGGACGGCTTCCGCGATATCGTTGGGGACGCCGGTGCGGCCGAGCGGGATCAATGGCAGGAAGCTGTCCGCATAACCCGGCCGCTGGAATGCCGCGTCCATGCCGTCGGTGTGGGTCAGGCCCGGGCGCACGCAGTTGAGGCGGATGCCCTGCGGCCCCAGTTCGTTCGCGGCCGTGCGCATGAAATGATCGAGCGCCGCCTTCGATGCGCAATAGCTCGTTAGGTTCACGAACGACATCGCCGCCGCGGTCGACGAGATGAAGACGAACGATGAACCCGGCTGCATCAGCGGCACCGCATGCTTCACCATCATGAAGGCACTGCCGACATTGACCATATAGTCGCCGACGAACGCCTCGACGCTCACCTTCGAAATCGGGCCATAGCCGGTGCCGCCGCCCACGGTTGGTACGACGATGTCGATCCCGCCGCCATGCTCGACCGCCTTGGCGATCGCCGCCTTGACGTCGTCCTCCCTGGTCGCGTCGCCCGCGATGATCGCGAGCTTGGCGTTGGGAACTTCGCTCAACAGCCAGTCGCGTGCCTTTTCCAGCGTCTCCTGCTTGCGGCCGGAGAGCGTGACCGCCGCGCCGTCGCGCGCCAGCAGCTTTGCGATCGCCTTGCCGAACCCGCCGCCACCGCCGGTGACGAGCGCCGATTTGCCTTCGAGTGTGCGCGCCATATCAGCTTACCGAAACGCCGCCGTCGACGCTAAGCGTCTGGCCGACGGTGAAGCCTGCATACGGCGAGCAGAGATAGACCGCCGCCGCACCGATCTCCTCGGGCCGGCCGATCCGGCGGGTCGGGTTGCGCCCCGCGATGAAGTCGACCGTCATGCCGCCCGGTTCCAGATTGGCAAGCGCCATCGGCGTTTCGATGAAGCCCGGCGCGATCGCATTGATGCGGATGCCGTTCTTCGCCTGCGCCAGCGCCGCCGATCGGGTGATGCCGACCACGCCATGCTTCGCCGCGCAGTAAAAGGGCTTGTTGGGCACGCCCACCACGCCCGCCATCGACGCGAGATTGACGATGCAGCCGCCACCCGCCGCCTGCATCGCCGCAATCTCGGCCTTCAGGCAGAGCGCGACGCCGCGCAGGTTGATGCTCAGGATGCGATCGAGGACATCGATGTCCCAATCGGATTCGGGCGTCACTTCGGGGTCGATCGCGGCATTGTTGACCGCATGGTCGATCCGGCCGAAGCGATCGACGACCGCCTTCACCATCGCCTCGACCGAGGCCTGATCGGAGACATCGGCCTTCTGGAACGCCGCGGTTCCGCCCGCCGCCTCGATCAGCTTCACCGTCTCCTCGCCGCCCTTGGCGTCGACGTCGGCGATCATCACGCGCGAACCCTCGGCCGCGAACGCCTGTGCGATCGCGCGGCCGATCCCGCTGCCGGCGCCGGTGACGAGCGTCGCCTTGCCTTCGAATATCGCCATCGATCAGAATCCTGCGGGGAGGGGGTTCATGCGGGTTTCCTGCCCGCCGTCGACCGCGAAGGTCTGCCCGGTCAGCCATGCCGCCTCTGGGCCGGCGAGGAAGCGGACCGCCTCGGCGATGTCATTGGGCACGCCGGTGCGGCCCAGCGGGACCAGCGGCATGAACGCATCGACATAGCCCGGCCGCTCGAACGCGGCTTCGAGGCCGTCGGTCTTGGTCAGGCCCGGACGCACGCTGTTCAAGCGGATGCCCTTCTTTCCATATTCGTTCGCGGCGGTGCGCATGAAATGGTCGAGGCCCGCCTTGGCGGCGCAATAGCTCGAAAGACCCACGAACGACATCATCGCCGCGGTGGACGAGATGAAGACGATCGACGATCCCTCTTTCATCAGCGGCACCGCATTTTGCGTGACCAGGAAGGCGCTGCCGACATTGGCCAGATAGTCGCCCATCAATTTGTCGAGCGACCATTCGTCGATCATCCCGCGCCCGCTGCCGCCGCCGACCACCGCGACGACGATGTCCAGCCCGCCGCCGTGCTCGACGGTCTTGGCGATCGCGGCCTTGACGTCGGCCTCCTTAGTGGCGTCGCCCGCGATGACTGCGATCTTCGCATCCGGGAACTCGCCCAGCAGCTTTTCACGCGCCTTTTCCAAGGTCGCGAGCGTGCGCCCGGTCAGCGTCACCGCCGCGCCGTCGCGCACCAGCAGCCGCGCAGATGCCTTGCCGAACCCGCCGCCGCCGCCGGTGACGAGCGCCGATTTGCCGTCCAAAATCTTGCCCATGATCCGCTCCTCTGACTTTGCTTATTTGCCGGCTGCTTATTTGTACGCTTCGACGATCTCTTTCTGCGCGCGATCGACGTCGTTGCGGCGATAGCCCAGCTCCGCCACCTCGGCCGGATCGGGATCGTAGAACAGGTCGTTGCCGCGGCCCCAGAAGATCGATGCGTCGCGCGCGAAGGGATGTTCCTCGTTGCGCACCTCCAGCGGGTTGGCGTCGCCCGCATGGCGGAAATAGCCGCCGAAATAGTCCTGGAAGCTGAGGTTCTCGTCTCCGATCAGATAGGCCTTGCCGTTCTGCCCGCCGTTCAATGCGCCGACGATCGCGTCGGTCAGCGTGGTCGCGGTGATCACGTTCACGCCGCCGGGGATCATGAAGCGCGGCACCGGCGACTTGCCCGTCGCCCAGTTGACGAAGGCGGTGAAGCCCGGCTGCACCAGCCCGTCGACATGGCCGATGATGTAAGGCGCGTTGAGCACGATCACCTTGAAGCTGTCGTCGGCCAGCGCGCGGGTGCCGCGATCGGCGGCATCGCGCGAATCGACATAGGGGATCTTGCCGAGCAGTTCGGGCGCCGCCTGCGGATAGAAGCTGCCGATCAGGATGAAGGTCTTCACCCCCGCATCCTTTGCGGCCTTGGCGAAGGCGGGCACCGCCTCGCTGTTGACGCGGTGCCAATGCTTGTCGGGATCGCCGTCGCGCGGGATGTGGCGGATGTCGTTGCCCGCCGCGAACACGATCGCGTCATAGCCGCCCAGCCACGCCGGATCGGGCGTGTCATTGACATAATCGAGCGTGTGGAACGGCATCTTCGCCATCGGCGTTGTCGCCTGCGGCGCGCTGCGCGACGCGATTTCGACGTCATGCCCAAGCGACTTGAGCCGGATCGCGGCATCGCCGCCCACCATGCCCCCGCCGCCCACAATCAAAATCCGCATCCTCAATCTCCGATAATTCTATTGCAATACCGATAGGTCCATCATAATGATTTAGCAGTCTTCAGCCGTCAAGGGATTCGCTTGGCCCGTCCTGCCCTGTCTGGTTCGCGTGCGTTGCAGGTCATCGATGCGATGGCCGGCGCGCCCGATCGCGCCTTCACCCTGTCCGATCTGGTGCGCGCGACCGATTCGAATTTCGCGTCGTGCCACGCGGTGATCGCGATCCTCGTCGCGCGCGGCTATCTGCTGCGCGACGATGCGACCAAGACCTACCGGCTCGGCCCGGCCCTGTTCGCGGCGGGGCAGGCGATGGCGAAGCACGACCCGTTGCTCGGCGCGCTGCGCAGTGCCTCCGACACGCTCACCGAACGCACCGGCCTCAGCATCAGCATCTCGGCGCGCACCGGCGACGAACTGGTCGGCGTCTCGCGCCACGGCCGCAATCGACAGCTCGCCCAGGGGATTCGCGTGGGGCAGCGCGTGTCGCTCAAGCCACCGATCGGCGCGACCGTGATGGCGTGGTCGTGCGACGAGGATATCGACAATTATATCGGGCGGGGCGGGATCGCGCTCGATGCGCCCGAAGCGGCGCAACTGCGTGACGAACTCGCCGCGATCCGGCGTCGCGGCTATCTCGCGACGCTCAACACCGACAGCTATGCCGCGATCAGCAAGGCGATGGCGCAGCGCTATAGCGACGAGGATCGCAATGCACGCGCGGGTCAGCTGATCTCCGGCCTCTATGGCGGCCTGTTCCAGCCCGAAAAGATCGAGGCGGATGGCAGCTATGATCTTGCCTTCATCGGCGCGCCTATTTTCGACCGGCGCGGCTATCCGCTCTACTCGATCGTGCTGTCGGGTTTTGATGGGCGGATCAGCGGCGCCGCGATCGAGGATTATGCCGCACAGCTCACCCGCATGTGCACCGATGTGATGCGCTCGGGCGCGGCCACCTGACACCAGCAACAACGGAGAGAGACATGCCGATCGGGATCGAGGGGAAGCGCATCATCGTGACGGGCGGCGCACGCGGCATCGCCGCCGGCGCGGTGCGCGTGTTCGCGCGTGAGGGCGCGCATGTCGTCTCGTTCGACCGTCTCGTCGACGAAGGCCGCCAGGTCGCAGCGACCGCGACGGCGGAAGGGCCGGGCAAGGTCGATTTCCGAGAGGTCGATCTGGGCAAGCGCGCCGATGTCGTCGCCGCTGTCGACGATGCGGTGAAGACGCTCGGCGGGATCGACGCGGTGTTCAACATCGCCGCGATCGAACGCACCGCCAAGGCACACGAAATCGGCGAGGCCGGCTGGAACGAGATGCTCTCGATCAACGTCGGCGGCGTCGTATCGATGTGCGAGGCGGTGTTCCCGCACATGAAGGCGGGCGGCGGCGGCGCGATCGTCAACTTCTCGTCCGATGCCGCGAACCAGCCTTATCTCAACGGTGCGCATTATTCGGCATCGAAGGCGGCGGTGATCTCCTACACCCGCACGCTCGCAGCCGAGTGGGGTCGGTTCAACATTCGCGCCAATTGCGTGATGCCGCTCGCCTGGACGCCGATGTTCGACGAGCGCCGCGCGCGCTTCAAGACGCCGGAGGAACTGGCGACCTACGATGCCCGTATCGCCTCACTGATCCCGCTCGGCCGGATGGGCGATCCCGAAAGCGATCTGGCACCGGCTCTTGTGTTCCTCGCGTCGGATGCGGCGCGCTACGTCTCGGCGCAGAATCTCGGCGTCAACGGCGGTTCGGCCTGGGGGCGGTGACGATTAATCCTCCCCCGCCAGGGGGAGGTGGCGCCGAAGGCGACGGAGGGGGAGGATACGGGCCGCTCGCCGTCCTCCCCCTCCGTCAGCTACGCTGACACCTCCCCCTGGCGGGGGAGGATTATCTAGGCCGCAGCTTTGATCTGCTGCCCCTGCCGCTTCTCCAGCAGCACCGCCGCGCAATTGTACGTCCGCTCATTATCGACATCGATCGCATGGCTGCCATCGGCCAGCACCACCGGCGCGATGCGCAGCTTGAAGCGCCTGCCGAGCCGCCCGAGCGCGCTCTTGAGCGACAACTGCTTCGTCAGCATCAGCACGACATTGATCACGCCGACCGCCGCCAGCAGCCGCATAGGCTTCTTCGCGAACTGCCCGCCCGATCGGAAGCTCTCCGCCGCCTTGATCGCGTGCGCTCCGCCGAAGCCGTAGAGGTTGCAGTTCGAATATTCGTCATCGGCGAAGCGATAGAAGCGGCGCTGCCCTTCGGGATGCGCGGTCAGCACCGCATATTTGGTCGCCATCGCCACGCCGACATCGGCGATCGTCGTGATCGTGCGCAGCATCGCGCTCACCGCGCCCGGCGTCAGCAGGACATTGTCGGCCGTGGTGACGATCAGCGGGCCGTCGACACCGTGCGTCGCCGCGAACACGCTGTCGGCCAGATTGTCGGCGGCTGGCACGAAATCGACCTTGCTTGTCGTCACCGGCAAGAGCGAGCGCAGCGGCGCATCCATCTCCGGCTCGACCACGATCCGCATCCGCGCGATCCCCGGCGTCGCCAGCAAAGCCTCGACCGCGTGGACGATCAGCGGCTTGCCCCCGATCGGCACCACGCATTTGTGGGAGACACCATGCGCCTCCGCCAGGGGATCGACCACGCCCGCCCGCTGCGCCGCCAGCACGATGGCGGTGAAGGTCGGATCAGGCAGCAAGCTCGTAGCTCCCCGCCAGCAGCCCGTGGCGGCGCAGGCTCTCGGTCAGGATCGTCTCGATCAGCTGATCGTGGTTCCAGCCGATCTGCGACGCCGCCATCGCGATCGTCTTTTTCGACCACAGATTGCAGTTGAGGTTGACCTCCATGAAGCGCAGCTCGCCCGTCGCCTCGTCCAGCCGATATTCGAAGCGGCCATAATCGAACGGCTGGAACTCGCGCATCATCTCGCGCGACATCCGCTCGGCGTCGGCGATCAGCCGCGCGTCGTGCAGCGGGCGGATCATATAGGCTTGCCCACCGACCAGATTGCGCTTCTCGGCATAGGTGCGCAGATAGCTGGGGTCGTCCTGCTCGACGATCTGGGTCGGCAGGATGAAGGGCTCGCCGTCGATCGTAACGACCGAGACTTCGATGTCGTGGCCGGGGATGAAGGGTTCGACGATCGCGTCATGACCCTGCGTGTGGAGCGCGATCACCTGCGCGCGGATCTCGTCGCGGTCGTGCGCCATGCCGATCCCCCAGCTGGCCGAAGAGGCGTTGGGCTTGACGACGTAGCGGCGCGCGCTGGGGCACAGTGACAGGTCTATCGGCGCACCCCGGCGGAACACCGCCCAGGGTGCGGTGGGCAGGCCGCGCTGGAGCGCGATGCGCTTGCACAGATGCTTGTCGTCCGAAAGACCGCGCAGGATCGGGCTGGCGCCCAGATAGGGGATGTTCATCCGCTCGCACAGCAACGGCAGCATCATCTCCGAATTCAGGAATCCGCCACGGTTGAGCAGCGGGAAGACGAAATCGGCGTCGGTGGGCGTGAACAACGCCTGGTAGCTGTCGGCAAGACGCAGGTTCACCCCGATCCGCTCGAGCGCCTGGCGCATCTCGCGATGATAGAGCGCGTGGCTGCCGTCGCTCGGATGGAGCCCGTCTTCCCAATGAACATGCTTGGCGATCAGCAGGACGCGCAGGGCGCGTTTCGCCGCCGCCGGAAGCGCGCGCGGCGCGACCGTCGTTTTCATCGTCAGCCTCCGTTTTCACGTCGGAGGGTCTCGACGACCCTTCCGTTCCGTCCCGATGACAATTTAGCGGTCGGTTGTGACGGCGAAGCTACGATTTGGTTTCGCTATTTCGTCGTGCGGCACCGGCCCGCTCCTCCACCCGCCCTCCCATAAGATACTGCCGCTGGGAGGTGGGGTGGGGGAGCGGGCCGCCGCCGCCTACCGGTTCAGCGTGCTGAACCGGTCGAAAGATGGTGCGCGATCAACGCGCCATAGCGCGTCTCGCCCAACCCACGGCGCGCGGCGCGCTGGGGCATGAGGACGCCGGGCTTGCCATTGCCTTCGATCAGGATCGGGCCGTCCGGCGTCAGCGCGACATCCCAGCCGATGATGATATAGTCGTCGAAGGCCAGTGCGTGCGCGCGGCTGACGAGTGCGGTCGCGGCCGTCCAGTCGGGCAGGGTGCGGCCCATGATCGCGGCCGCCGTCACTGGGTGAACGATATGGTCGCTGCCGCCATAGCCCTGGCAGGCGATGCCCAGCGTCCCCGTCGCCAGCTCGACCGGAACGATCAGCCCGCCCGCCTTCATATTGTCGACCCGTGCGCCGACCTTGCTGGCGCAGCGGAAGGTCGCGCTGACGACTTCGGGCACGCCCGCTTCGTCGAGGATCGTCACGACCCGCACGGTCGGCAGCGCATCAAGCGCGATCTGGGCGATGTCGGGATGGCAGGCGATCAGCGGCTGGACGACGGCGTTGCCCTGCGTCGGGCGCAATGCGGCCTCGGCCGAACCGGTGTCGGCGAACGGGCCGATCATCCGCACCCCGTCGCCACCCTCGCCGTCGCACGGCTTCACGACCAGCAGGCGATTCGTCACGTCGCCCGTGACGACGATCTTGCCGTCGTCGATCGTTGCGACCGTCTCGGCATGCGGCAGGCCGGCGGTGCGGCAACGCTCGGCAAAGCGTGCCTTGTCCGCGAGCGCGCAATCGGCGGACCAGCCGCGCGGATTGAGGCGCTTGTTGATCGCGGCGTCTTCGAAGCGGCGGATATAATGGCCGATCTCTTCCGCCTCACCTATGCGGAACAGGGCGATGTCGTTGGGGTCGGCGAAGCGCGCGTGCGCAATCGCGGTCGCGCGCCGGCGCCATTCCGCGTCGAGCCCGAACTTGCGCTGCACCTTGCGCGCGCGGATCGGCACCCAGGCGTGGAACAGCGCGCCGATCACGGCATCCACCGTCGCGCGCGCCGCCGTCCGCCCTGCGCGCCGGTCGGCGTAATGCGTGGCCAGGAAGGGGCCCGATATCGGCCGCACCACGCCCGGATAGAGCGCCCAGGCCTTCTTCAGAAAATAGAGGCGGTCATAGCCGGCCAATGTGCTCACCTCGATCGAAAGCCCGTCATATATCGCGGCTAGCATGACGCTTTCGGGTCGGAGCGCGTGCCGGTGACGGACATCATCATCTATGTTCATGATCTGCGATCGAGCGGAGTCGTGCGCGACGCGATCCGCCTCGCCGATCATTGCGCCGAGCGGCATCGCGTGACCCTGGTCGCGGGGCATGGCGACGGTTTCTTCCGCGATCTGGCGGGGCAGGGGCGGCACGACTTCGTCGCCTTATGCAAAGGTCGCCGATCGCCGGTCGCGATGAAATTGCACGCGGCGCTGGCCTTGCGCCGCTGGCTGGCGGGCCGGCCGGCGGCGTTGATCGTGTCGATGGGCAATATGGGGCATGCGACGCCCTTCCTCGCGACCCTGGGCGCGCGCCGTCACGCCTGTGTCTATCGGATCAGCAACGAGATCGCGCGCGGCGACGGATTGCGCGGGGCGCTCCGCACGATCTGGATGAAGGCGCTGATCGCCGATGCGGTATCGATCCCGCTGGTCGGTGCGGCGCTCGCGCGCAACCCGATCTTCGCGGATGCGCTGGCCGATGGTCGCGCGGTCGAGATGCGCAGCGGCGTCGATCTGGCCGAAGCGCGTGCAAAGGCTGCCGCGCCGTCGCCGCATGTCTGGCTCGACGAAGATGTGCCCGTCATCCTCGCGATCGGCCGGCTGCGTCCGCAGAAGAATCACGAATTGCTGATCGCGGCGATGGCGCGGCTCGATCGCCCCGCGCGCCTCGTCATCCTGGGCGGCGGCACCGATGAGGAGCGGGCGCGCTACACCCGGATCGCGACCGAGGCTGGGCTCAAGGCCGACGCCTTCCTCCTGGCCGGGGAGACCGACAATGTTTTTGCGTGGCTGTCGCGCGCGAAACTGTTTGCGCTGCCGTCGCGCTGGGAAGGGTCGTCGGTCGCGCTGATCGAGGCGATGGCGGTGGGAACCCCGATCGTCGCCTCCACGCTGGCCGGCGATGCGCGCGAAGTGCTCGACCACGGACGCTATGGCAGGCTGTTCGACGGCGACGATCCGGATGCGCTCGCCCGTGCGATCGAGGCGCAATTGTCGGACGGCGTCATCGGGCCGGGCGATCGTGCGCTGGCTTATGCGTCGCCCGACGACGACTATCGCGCGCTGTTCGAAACACGGATCCATCAACGTTTCGTCGAACGCAGGTCACGAAATCTGTGGATGAAAGCTCGATGACGCATGTCGTCGCAATAATGTCGCCGAACTGAAACCGATCCTTGCGACATGCGGACATATAGCGCGGCCCGTAAACCGCCTGAAACAGGAGCATGGCGTGGCGTTGGCAATGAGCACCGATGGCGTGAGCCAGGCCTATGGCCGATGGGCACCGGTCTATGACCTGGTCTTTGGTCCCGTTTTCAGGAAGGGCCGGTCCGAAGCGGTGATCGCGGCGGAAAGGATCGGCGGCCGCATCCTCGAGGTCGGCGTCGGTACCGGCATCTCGTTGCCCGAATATAGCCGGTCGAGCCGGCTGGTCGGGATCGATATCTCCGATCCGATGCTCGACAAGGCGCGCGAACGGGTCCGCAAGTTGAAGCTCAACAATGTCGAGGACATCCGCGTCGGCGATGCCGAGGCGCTCGAATATGAAGACGAGAGTTTCGACGTCGTCGTCGCCCAATATGTCATCACCTCGGTTCCGAACCCGGAAAAGGCGCTCGATGAGTTCGCCCGCGTCTGCCGCGTCGGCGGCGAGATCGTGATCACCACCCGCGTCGGCGCCGAGACGGGCGTGCGCGACAAGATCGAACGCGCGCTCATGCCGATCACGAGCCGGCTGGGCTTCCGCACCGAATTCGCCTTCTCGCGCTACACCGATTGGGCTGCGAGCCGGGATGACATCGAACTGGTCGAGCGGCGCGAGCTGCCGCCGCTGGGACATTTTTCGCTGGTTCGCTTCGCCAAGCGCGCCGCTGATGGGGGGAAGGCGTAATGGTTGCGCTTCGCAAATTGCAGTTTGAAGCCGATGACGGCACGGCGGGCTTCCGCGCGCAGCTGGCCGAGCAGCGCTGGGACGATCATCGTTTCTATCATCACAGCCTGATCAACCAGAGCCTGCACTTCATCAGCGCGTGCACCTTTCTGACCGCTTATGTGCTGCTGTTCACCGATCCGGCGCTGGCGAGCCTGCTCGCCTGGGGCGTCGCGATGACCAGCCGTCAGGCCGGCCACTTCTTCTTCGAGCCCAAGGGCTACGACGTCGAGAACCAGGCCACGCACGAATATAAGGAAGAGGTGAAGGTCGGTTACAACCTGTTCCGCAAATATGTGCTTATGAGCCTGTGGGTTTCGATCCCGGTGGTGCTGGCGATCTCGCCGAGCCTGCTCGGCACGATCCCCGCGCCCGACGGCTTCGTGGGCTATCTGCGCAATGTCGGCCACGCCTGGCTGTTCTTCGGTGCCGCCGCTTTGCTGTTCCGCGTGCTGCAACTCTGGGTGCAGCGCGATTTCGAAACCGGCATCGTGTGGGCGACCAAGATCATCACCGATCCGTTCAACGACTTCCGCCTCTACAAGAGCGCCCCGGCCAAGCTGATCAAGGGCCAGCGCTTCGATCAGCCGCGGCACTGAGCCGCAGCGACACCTCCGAAGACGTCACCCCGGCCTTGTGCCGGGGTCCACGTTGTCTCGCACGCAGCATCCGAATCTTGACCGCATCGCCCATCTCCCGGTGGACCCCGGCACAAGGCCGGGGTGACGATGCGGCTTCAGCCCTTCTTCCCGAACCGCGCCTTCAGCGTCTCGCGCAGCACGCCGCGGCGCAGCAGCTTGTTGGTGACGCCGTCGCCCTGCCACCACCAGCCGTCGTCGCGCATCGCCTTGGCGGCGGCCACGAAGCGGCGGACGATGTCGTCGAACAGATCCTCGCCGATATCGAGGCTGAGGATCAGCCGGCCGCTGCCGACCCAGCTCAGCGCCAGCCCTTCGGCGCGCAGATAATATTGCAGCATCCAGTTGTAGCGCGACGGCACGGTGTAGAGCACCGTCCAGATCGTCGAGAGAGTCTTCACCTCGACCGGCAGCCCTTCGGCCGCGAGCGCCGCATTGAGTTTGGCCGCACGCGCATCGAAACGCTCGTCGAGCCCGTCATAGACCGCCGTCACCTCGGGCGTGTCGAGCCGGCGCAGGAAGGCGTTCATCGCGCCCATCACATAGGGATGCGAATTGAAGGTGCCCCGTGCGAAGCAGATGTCGACGGGGCGATCGTCGCGCCAGCGCTTCATCAGGTCGGCGCGCCCGCACAGCACACCCACCGGCAGCCCGCCGCCCAGCGTCTTGCCATAGGTGATCATGTCGGGCTCGACGCCGAAATATTCGGCCGCCCCGCCGGGCGCCAGGCGGAAGCCGACGAACACCTCGTCGAAGATCAGCACGATGCCCGCCTTCTTGCAGGTCGCGGCGAGCCGACGCAGGAAATCGCCATAGGCCGCCTTGTCAAACCCCGCCTTGCGGCTGCTGTCGACCATCGAATTGTCCGACGGTGCGCCGCCATTGGGGTGAAGTGCCTGCAGCGGGTTCACCAGCACGCACGCAATGTCCTTGCGGGTGGCGAGCACCTTCAGCGTCTTGTCGGACATGTCGGCCAGGGTCAGCGTATTGTCGGCGGGGGTCGGGTTGCCGATCCCCGGCTGCACGTCGCCCCACCAGCCGTGATAGGCGCCGCAAAAGCGGACGAGCCGGCGGCGTTTCGTGTGATAGCGCGCCAGCCGAACCGCCTGCATGACGGCTTCGGTGCCCGACATGTGGAAGCTGATCTCATCGAGCTTCGAGATTTTCGCGAGCCGCTCGGCATTGTCGAGGACGACCGGATGGTAGGATCCCAGAACCGGCCCCAGCGCCTCGACCATCTCGGCGCCTTCGCGGATCGTCTCCTTGTAGAAGTCGTATCCGAACAGGTTGACGCCATAGCTGCCGGTCAGGTCGATCAGAGCATTGCCGTCGAGATCATGGACGATCGGCCCCTCGGACCGCTCCAGGAAGCTGCCGGTGCCCAGATGCGCGCGGACGTGCGCGGCGAACTGGAACGGAACGCGGTAGCTGCCGGTGAACTGCAGGTCGGACAGCCGCGTACGCGCCGCCTTCGTCATCGCCACGCTCTTGCCGAAACGCTCGGCATAGATCGCCGCAAGCCGGTCGAACCCCGCGCGCCGCTGCGCCGCCACCTCGGCGGGCGCACCGTCGGCCGCGAAGAAGCGATCCTCGCCATATTGGTAGAAGGGGATCTGCCCGGCGATCCGCTTCGCCATCCGCACATGCCCCATCAACGACGGGTGCTTGGCGCGCGAAAGCGTCAGCCGCTGGTAGCCCTTGGCCGCCGCAGCGACCCCGATCGCGCCACCCAGGGCGCCTGCGAGTATCGTGACCATATACCCCCTCAACGCAAAGCGATGACGCCGATATGACAATCCGCGACTCCCTGATGAAATTCCTGTTGCAGGAGGATGTGAACTTCCTGCTGACCAACCGCCTTCCGCGCCGCGCGCTGACCACCGCGATGGGGCGGCTGGCGAAGGTCGAGACGCCGATCGTGGCCCAGCCGATGATGCGCGCGTGGCGCTTCTTCTCGGGCGCCGACCTCTCCGAAGCGGCCGAGCCAAGCTACAAGAGCCTGCGCGACGCCTTCGTCCGCGCGCTCAAGCCTGGCGCGCGAACCTACGATCCCGATCCGAATGTCCTGGCCAGCCCGTGTGACGCCAATGTCGGCGCGGGCGGCACGATCGACGGCGATAAACTCTACCAGATCAAGGGCGCGCCCTATGCGCTCAGCGACCTTATTCCCGATCCGGCCGTGGCGGCGCGGGTGCGCGACGGGCGTTACATCACGCTGCGGCTGACAGCAGGCATGTACCACCGCTTCCACGCCCCCAGCGCCCTGCGCGTCCGGCGCGTCACCTATCTGTCGGGCGACTGCTGGAACGTGAACCCGATCGCGCTCAAGCGGGTCGAAAAATTGTTCTGCAAGAATGAGCGCGCGGTGATCGAGGCGGACCTGCCCGATGGCGTGCCGATCCTGCTGGTGCCCGTCGCCGCGATCCTCGTCGCCGGCATCCGCCTCAACTTCCTCGACACCGAAAAACTGCTGCGCGAGCAGGGGTCGACGCCCGTCGCGTGCGATGTCTCGGTCGCGCGCGGGGAGGAGATGGGCTGGTTCGAACATGGATCGACGATCATCGTCTTCACCCCGCCGGGGTTCGAACTGGCCGATGGCGTGGGGGAGGGGAGCGCGATTCGTGCAGGCCAGGCGCTGATGCGGCGTTCCGTTTAGATCCTCTCCCGCCGGGAAAGGATTATCGCAGCCCCGCCAGCGCCTCGGCCAGATCCGCCTCGCGAAACGGCTTGGAGAGGCGCGGGATATCCGGCGCGATGCCGTCGACATCGGCATAGCCCGAGATGATCAGCACCGGCATCGCCGGCCAGCGCGCCCGGATCAGCGCGGCGAACTCGGCACCCGAAAGTCCTGGCATCAGGTGGTCGGTGACGATCAGGTCGAAGCCCGCATCCGTTTCGAGCATCGCCAGCGCCATCTGCGCGTCGGCCGCCTCCTGCGTCTCGTAGCCCAGGCTTTGCAGCATGTGGACGGTCGTCATCCGCACAACAGCCTCGTCATCGACGACGAGCGCGCGACCGCTGAAGGCGGTTTCGGTGGCGCGGGCCGTCACATCGGGCGTTGCGGTGGGGAGGATATCGCTCGCGGGCAGCCACAGGTCGATCCGCGTCCCTTCGCCCGGCGCGGTCTCGATGGTCATGGCGCCGCCCAGCTGGAGCGCGAGGCCGTGCACCATCGACAGGCCCAGCCCCGTTCCCTTGCCGATCCCCTTGGTCGAATAGAATGGCTCGATCGATCGGGCGGCGGTCTCGGCGTCCATGCCGACGCCGGTGTCGATCACCGACAATCGCACATGCGGCCCGTTACGATCGACGATCCCGGTGGTGATCGTCAGCACGCCACCCTCCGGCATCGCATCGCGGGCGTTAACGCACAGGTTCAGGATCGCCATTTCGAGCTGGTTGGGATCGACCAAAGCGGGCGGCAGATCGGGGGCGAGTTCGGTCGCCAGCCGGATCTGCGGGCCGCAGGTGCTGACCAGCAATTCGGTCATTCCGCCGACGAGCGCGGCCATGTCGACCGGCGAAGGCTGCAGCGGTTGGCGCCGCGCGAAGGCCAGCAGCCGTTGGACGAGCATCTTGGCGCGCTCGGCCGATTGCAGCGCGCCGTCGATCAGCCGCATCTCGCGCGTGCCCATGCCGGCCTTGCGCTGCAGCAGGTCGAGACTGCCCATGATCGGGGTGAGCAGATTGTTGAAATCGTGCGCGACGCCGCCGGTCAGCTGGCCCATCGCCTCCATCTTCTGGCTCTGGCGCAGCGCCTCGTGCATCTGCGCCATCTCCGCCTCGGCTCGGACCCGCTCGCTGATGTCGGTGCCCATCTGATACGCGCCCAGCGTATGGCCGTCGGTATCGCGCAACACGTTGAAGCGCATTTCGTAGGTACGCTGTTCGGCGACGAAATTGGGATCGCCGAAGGCGGCGACCATCAGGAATTCCTCGCCCGACAGCGCGCGCGCCCACATGGCTTGGATATTCTCGCGTTCGGTGGGGTCGTCGATCAGGTCGAGGATCGGATCGCCCACTTCGGGCCGCGCGCCATAGATCGCCTCGAACTCGTTCGCCGCTGCGCGATTGATGCCCAGCCAGCGATAGTCTGGCCCGATGATGTTCACCAGGCTGTCGGTTTCCTCGATGATGCGCGCGATCAGGTTGCGTTCTTCGGTGCGCTCGCGCACGCGCGCTTCGAGCGTGGCGTTGAGCGCGGCGAGCGCGTCCTGCGCCGCGCGCCGTTCGGTCACGTCCTGCACCACGCCCAGGAAACGGAACGGGCGGCCGGTCTCGTCATTCTCGAATTCGCCGCGTCGTTCGATGCAGCGGATCGTGCCGTTGTCGGGGCGCCGGATGCGATATTCGACGTGCAGGTCGGCCGAACCGTCGCCGCGCTCGCTCGCACCCGAAATCTTGTCGCCATCGGCGGGGATGACGAGGGCCTCGATCATCGATGCCGGAATCACGGCCGCGGCGGGCAGGCCGAACAGGCGGAAGAATTCGGGCGTGCCGCGCAGTTCGTTGGTGGCGATGTCGATCGTGAACAGCCCGATCCGGCCCGCCTGCTGCGCGCGGCGCAGCCCCTCCTCGGTCTGGGCGAGCGCGGCCGACGCGATCCTGCCGGCGCGGTCGCGCAGCACATGCTCGGTCGTTTCAGTCGCGATGCAGGTCACGCCCCGGATCACGTCGTCGACATCGTGAACGGGCGAATAGGAAAAGGTCCACCACGTATCGACAGGCGCGTCGCCACGCGCGAGCGGCATGTGGACATCGACGACGCGGATCGCTTGCCCGCCCAATGCGCGGCGATAGAGCGGGGCAAGCTGCGGAAAGGCCTTGGCCCAGACGGTGTCGAACCGCATCCCCATGCCTTCGCGCGCACGCGGCCCGATCACCGGCAGGCACGCGTCGTTGAAGAACAGGATCGGCGGTTCGCCCCACAGCAGGAACATTGCTTCCGGCGAGGCCAGCATGTTGCGCACCATCATGCGCAGCGAGGGCGGCCATGCCTCGGGCGGACCCAGTGTGTGACCCGTCCAGTCGATCGCATCGAGAAGGGCGGCGGCGGTGCCGTCGCTGTGCCAGTCGAAATGGCCATCTGATAAGGGCGTCGAAGCGGCCATCGTCCCCAGGCTCCGCGCGATGACATGCGTTTGCGCGAACATTCTTGTTTTACGCGCAGATGCTCACGCGAAGCAATCAGCCTTCGAGCAGCGCCTTGAGCGTATCGAGATCCTTTTCGACCATCGTCGCATCATCTTCGAAGGTCGCGTCGTCCATGTCGGGCTGGCGGAACAGCCACAGGCTCACTTCGGTCCCGTCGCCATTCGCGATCATCCGCAACGGGATGTAGATATCCTGCCCGCCCGGCAGCAGGACGTGATGGTCGAGCACACCGAAATCGTTGCGCGGCGAAAAGCGCACTTCCGCTTGACCCGCTTGTGTCGCGGCGACCCAGCGATCGCCATCGCGGTGCAGGCTGCTCGCCATGCCGGCGGCCCACTGCTCGAAAAATTCGGGCGGATGCGCGCGCTCATACGCGTCTTCGAACGGGCAGGCGATCGAGCGCGTGATGATGCGGACGTCGTGCATGCGCGGTGAAACGCAGGAAACCTTCGCTTGATCCTCCCCCCTTGCGGGGCAGGATGATCTACCGCCCCAGCCCCGCCGCCTCGCGCGCCAGCCGTTCCGTTTCCTCGGCCGTCTTGCCGACCACCCAGCTCCCGCCGACGCACAGCACCGGTTCGAACGCCAGCCAATCGGGCGCAGTCGCGGCGCTGACGCCGCCAGTGGGGCAGAAGCGCGCCTCGTGGAAGGGGGCTGCGAGCGCCTTCAGCGCCTTCAGCCCGCCAGACGTTTCGGCGGGGAAGAATTTGAAGTGGCGCAGCCCCAGTTCGTAGCCGCGCATGATGTCGCCCGCGGTGGCGGTGCCGGGCAGGAAGGGGATGCCGCTTTCGACGATCGCCTTGCCCAGCCGCTCGGTCAGCCCCGGCGTCACGATGAACTCGACCCCCGCATCGGCCACCTTGCGCAGCTGTTCCTCGCTGACCACAGTGCCCGCGCCGACGACCGCGCCGGGCACCTTTTTCATCTCCTGGATCGCCTCGATGGCGGCGGGGGTGCGCAACGTCACCTCCAGCGCGGTGATCCCGCCCTTTACCAGCGCTTCGGCCATCGGGCGCGCTTCGGCTGGGTCGGAAATGACGATCACCGGCACGACAGGTGCCAGGCGCATGATCCGTTCGATACCCATCTACACGCGTTCCCTTGATTGACAGCTAAGTCCCAATGCTTGCCCTATGGCGGCGGCGAGCGATGCCGCGCCATAGGGTTTCTGCACGATCGCGAAGCCCGCGGCCTCGCCATTGGTCACTTCGCGCGAATAGCCGGTGGCGAGCAGGACGGGCTGCTCTGGCTTGTCGATCCGCAACCTGCGCGCGAGATCGAGCCCGCTTTCCCCCGGCATCACGATGTCGGAAAAGACGATGTCATAGCCGTGATCGGCCAGCATCGCCTCCGCCTCGGCGACCGACGCGACGGGGGTCACGGTTGCGCCCAGTTCGCGCAGCATCGTGGCGGCGAACTGGCGGACATTGGTATTGTCCTCGACCAGCAGCACGTTCAGCCCGTCCCAGCTTGCTCCGCCGGTTACGCTTTCGGCGGGTGCGGTGGGCACCTGGTCCGATCGCGGCAGGATCAGGGACAACGTGGTGCCTTCGCTCAGCGTCGATGCGACTTCGGCGTGGCCGCCTGTCTGCGCCGCGAAGCCGTGGATCTGGCTCAGCCCAAGTCCGGTGCCCTTGCCGACGGGCTTGGTCGTGAAGAAGGGTTCGAACACATGCTCGATCAGTTCGGGCGCGATCCCCTCGCCGTTGTCGCGGATCTCGATGCGGACGTCTTCTCCGTCATTGCGCGCGGAGATCACGATTTCGCCGCCACCGGGCATCGCGTCGCGCGCGTTGAAGGCGGCGTTGACGATCGCGGTCTCCAGTTCGGCGGCGTCGGCTTCGATCGGATGGACGTCGGACGCGATGTCGAGCGATAGGCGGATGTCGCTGCCGATCGTGCGCGCCAGCACTTCGGATATGGCGTCGAGCCGCAGGTTGAGGTCGAGGACTTCCGGCCGCAGCGCCTGCCGACGGCCGAAGGCGAGCAGCTTGGCGGTCAGCGCGGTCGCGCGATCGGCGGTGTCGACGATCGCATTGGCATAGCGCAGGCGTCGCTCGTCGCTCAGCTCTGGCTTCAGCAGCAATTCGGCGGATCCGCGCACCACCGTCATCAGATTGTTGAAATCGTGCGCGATCCCACCTGTCAGCTGGCCCAGCGCCTGCAGCTTCTGGCTCTGGAACAATTGGGTTCGTGCTTCCTCCAGTTCGTCGGCGGCGCGGCGCTTTTCGGTGATGTCGCGGGTTATCTTGGCGAAGCCGACCAGTTCGCCCGTCTCCCCATAGATCGGATCGATGACGACGCTTGCCCAGAAACGGCTGCCGTCCTTGCGCAGCCGCTCCGCCTCGCGCTCATATTTCCCTTCGGTGCGCGCCGTCGCGAGCGCGAAGGCGGGTTCGCCGCGGTCGCGGTCTTCCTGCGTGTAGAAGCGGCTGAAATGCTGGCCGACGATCTCCTCGGCGCGATAGCCCTTGATCGCCTCCGCACCCCCATTCCAGTTGGTCACGATGCCGTCGGCGTCGAGCATATAGATCGCATAGTCGCGCACGCCCTGCACCAGCATGCTGAAGCGCTGCTCGCTTTCGTACAGCGCGCGCTGCGATGCGCGGCGTTCGGTGACGTCGCGGGTGATCTTGGCGAAACCGAGCAACGCGCCGTCCTCACCGCGGATCGGATCGACGACGACATGGACCCAGATTTCGGTTCCGTCCTTGCGGACCCGTATGCCCTCGTCCTCGAAGCGGCCTTCGCGTTCCGCCGTTTCCAATATCTGTCGGGGGCGCCCGACTGCGAGATCGGGTGCAGTGAAGAAACGCGCGAAATTCTGCCCGATGATCTCGGACAGCTCATATCCCTTGAAACGTTGCGCACCCGGATTCCAGGTCAGCACCACCCCAACGGGATCGAGCATGTAGATCGCGTAGTCGCTGACCGCGTTGACCAGCAACTGGTAACGCTGCTGCGTCGCGAGAGCGTCGAAATCCATCGAGCGATCATATCCCCTGGCCAGCCCCCAACCCCTCTGGCCGCCAAGTGAAGGACGGCCATCTTACGCGCTGTGCGGCTCACGGCAACATGGTCGGCGTTAAATATCGGGGGAGGGCGTTCTGCGGTCGATCGCGCGCGCCGCGAAGAAATCGATGGCGGTCACCGCCGCGACGATGCCGATCGCGATCAACGCACCCTTGCGGCGGGTATTGGGCTGCGCGGCGACCACGCCCAAAGTCGCCAGATCGCCCAGATCGGCGGCGAAGCGTGCCCAGACCGGCTTGCTGCTCGCCGGGTTGGCGATGCCGGCGATCCCCGTCCCGATCTCGCGCAGGCCCGCCGCCTGGAAGATCTTCGC
This sequence comes from Sphingomonas montanisoli, assembly GCF_008274695.1. Classification (GTDB taxonomy): domain Bacteria; phylum Pseudomonadota; class Alphaproteobacteria; order Sphingomonadales; family Sphingomonadaceae; genus Rhizorhabdus; species Rhizorhabdus montanisoli. Next base: position 492,791 of record NZ_VTOU01000002.1, read on the forward strand.
ATCCGCGCCCACGCTGGTGCCCAGCATATAGGCGTACAGCGTATCGAAAAATCCGAACGCCACGCTGGCGGTGCCGATGGTGCGGCCGATCGTTGCGGCCTGCATCAGCGCATCCCCTCGACAGCGGCGTGCGACGATCCTGTCCCGGTTGGCATCCCGTATCTCCTTCGCCGATACAAGCGCACAGGGACGAAAGGCGTTCCGCCTTTTGGGGGCGGAACGTGGCGCAGCGGTCGTGACTTAACCTATGTAAGTCAGTGAGATGCCCTAACGTAAATCCTCCCATGTAAGGAAGGGGGGCGGCGCAGCCGGTGGAGAGGTAGCTCCTCCGTCCGGGAGAGGGTTTCTCGGGTTTCACCGCAAGGATCGAGAAGTGGCTATGCTCCGGCCTGCTATGCTGCGGGTATGACGATCGATGACTATGACTGGACCGCCATCGCCCTTAGCCTCGACGAGAAGGGCTGGGCCGTCCTGCCCGCCCTGCTCGACCCCGCCGACTGCGACGGCATCGCTGCGATGTACGCCCCGTCGCCCGCCTTTCGCAGCCATGTCGTGATGGCCCGCCACGGCTTCGGTGTGGGCGAGTATCGGTATTTTGCCTATCCTCTCCCCCCGCAGGTCGCGGATTTACGGGCGGCGCTCTACCGCCGGCTGGTCGGCCGGGCGAACCGGTGGCACGAACGGATGGATTTCGCCGAGCGCTTCCCCGCCGATCATGCCGCCTTCCTCGAACGTTGCCATGCCGACGGGCAGGTGCGGCCGACCCCCTTGCTGCTCCGCTACGGTCCGGGCGACTATAATTGTCTCCACCAGGATCTGTACGGCGATCACGTCTTTCCGCTGCAGGCCGCCGTCCTGCTGTCGGCGCCGGGCGTCGATTTCGAAGGCGGCGAGTTCGTCCTGACCGAGCAGCGCCCGCGCATGCAGTCGCGCGTGTCGGTGGTGCCGCTGGCAAAGGGCGATGCGGTCATCTTCGCGGTCAACGCCCGCCCGCGCGCCGGATCGCGCGGCGACTATCGCGTGACGATGCGCCACGGCGTTAGCGAGATCCGCGCCGGGCAGCGCCACATGCTCGGCCTCATCTTCCACGATGCGCGCTGAGGGGCTGTCCTACACGCGCCTATCGGACCACTACGGCGCCATGCCGCATTTTAGAGACCTCTCCGCATCTGTTTCGCGGGGACGTGTGATGAGAGTCTCTCGCAGTGACGTAGTGACAACTTCCACAACTTCCGGCGTGGTTCGATCGCCCGAATCAGGCCGCGCGCTTCACCTTCGCCTGCGCCCAATAGAAAGCGACGCTGCCCATCACGACGATGACGAGGCCGGCAATCTCCGCCCATTCGGCAAGCGCGGTCAGCACGATCATGCTCACCATGCCCAGGATCGCGGCGGCGCCCATGCCGCGAAAGCCCAGCGGCTTGCCGAACAAAGCGACGCCTTCGCGGCTCAGCTTCCACGCGGCGGCGCAGGCGAGGAAGTAGAGGCCAGCGGTGGCGAGGGTCGACAGGATGGCCAGCGGCTCGAACGTGCCGGTGATCGCCAGCGCGGCGGCGATCGCGGCGTGGATGATGATCGCGATGAACGGGGTCGCATTGCGCGGGTGGAGCGTGCCCAGGAAACCCGGCAGCGTTCCGTCGCGCGCGAAGGCGAACAGGATGCGCGGCGCGCCGAACAGATCGCTGCCGATCCATACGAGGCGGGAGAAGGACGCACCGATCAGGATGACGAGGCCCAGGCCCGGGCTCACCACCGCCATCGCGTCGGCGATCGGAGTCGCCGATCCCGCGAGCCCCGGCCCGAGCAGCCCCTGTGCCACGAACTGGATCGCGACATAGAAGACCACGACGAAGCCCATCGAGATGAACAAGGCGCGCGGGATCGTCTTCTGCGGCTCCGCCACCTCGCCGCTGACCGCGAGCGGCGTCTCCATGCCGCAGAATGCGAACAAGGCGAGGATGATGGCCTTGCCGAAATTCTCGCCGGTCGCGGGCGTATAAGCATGCGCCGGCATCTCCGCGATCGTCACCGCGCCCAGGATGACGAACAGCAGCAGCGGGACCAGCTTGATGGCGGTCATCACCCCGATCGCGCGCGCGGCCGGATCGACACCGCGGATGTTGAGCCAGGAAAAGCCGACGATCACCGTAAGGATGATCGCCGTACGCGCCGATATCGTATCGAGCGCAGGCACGAAGGCGCCGATCCCGTCGGCCAGCGCCGCCGCGATGCCGCCGCACGCCAGCACGCTCGCCAGCCAGGTCAGCACGCCTGTCACGAAGCCCCACAGCGGGCCGAACGCCGCATCGACATAACCATAAGCGCCGCCGCTGGTCGGGATCCGGCTCGCGGCCTCGGCGAAGCAGATGACGACGGCGGCCATTGCGATCGCGCACAGCACATAAGCCAGCGCCGCCTTGTCCCCCGCCGCTGCGGTCATCGCCGACGGCAGCGAGAATATGCCTGCGCCTACCACGCCGTTGATGATGCTGAACGCCAGCCCCCAGGTGCCCACGGCGCGGATCAGTCCGCGGTCGCGCGCGACCTCCTGTGCTGCCACGTCGGTCGTCACGGTGTCGGTCAGGTCGGCCTCCCCCCAAAGGCTGTGCGGATTTGGGCAGCTTGCCTTGATTTTCGCGGGTCGGCAACCGATCGACTTCCCTCAACCCAACCCCGCTCATCTCGAGCGAAGTCGAGAGATGTCGACAAGGGCTGTCCGCGCGAACGTGTCTCGACTTCGCTCGACACGAGCGGAGTGAGAGGTGAATAGAGTTGCCTCTATTGCTCCGGCTCTGTTAGCCGCGACGGGAAGACAGATCGGAGGGGATCGGATGAATCAGGTGTTGGCGGGTGTGCGGGTGCTCGATTTCGGGCGCTTCATCGCGGCCCCCTGGGCGGGGGCGATCCTGGCCGACATGGGCGCCGAGGTGATCCGCGTCGAAAAGCGCGAAGGCGGCGAGGATCGCTATGTCCAGCCGGTCGCCCCCAGCGGCGGCGCGACCTTCCTCCAGTGCAACCGCAACAAGCAGTCGGTGACGCTCGATACGACCACGGAGGAGGGCAAGGACATCCTTCGTCAGCTGGTCGCCACCGCCGACATCGTCATCGCCAACATGCCCGACGCCGCGATGCGCGCGAACGGGCTGGATTATGATGCGTTGAAGGCGGTGAAGCCCGACATCATCCTCGCCAGCGCGACCGCCTTCGGCAATGGCGGCCCCTATAGCGATCGGGTCGGATTCGACGGGGTGGGGCAGGTGATGTCGGGCGGCGTGTGGCGCTCGGGCCTGCCCGAACAGCCGATCCGCTCGGTCGTCCCCTATGTCGACTTCGGCACCGCCATGTCACTCGCGATCGGGACGATGATGGCCTTGTTCCACAAGCGGACGACGGGGCAGGGCCAGCATGTCGAGGCCGCGTTGCTGCCGGTCGCCTTGATGATGACCAACGGCATGTTGATCGACCAGGCCGTCCTGAATTCGAACCGTCCCCGCGTCGGCAATGCCGGTACGGCGGCGGGCCCATGCGATCTTTACAAGCTCAGCGACGGCTGGATGCTGATGCAGGTCTCCGGCCAGCCGATGTTCAAGCGCTGGTGTCGTCTGATGGGGCGTGAGGAATGGTTCACCGATCCGCGCTTCCTCACCGATGAGCTGCGTGCCGATCATGGCGACATCCTCAACGGCGCGATGCAGGCTTGGTGCGATGGTAAGACCACCGCCGAAGCCGTCGCGCTGCTCGATGGCGCGCGCATCCCCGGATCGCCCCTGCTCACCCCGCAGGGCGCGATCGACGATCCGCATGTCCAGGCGATGGGGTTCCTGAAGCCGATGGACTATCCCGGCATGCCCGTCGCCGCGCCGGTGATCGAGACGCCGTTCCGCCTGTCCGAAACCCCCGGCACGATCCGGATGCGCGCGCCGACCTTGGGCGAGCATACCGACGAGGTTCTCGGCGCGCTCGGCTATGATGCGACGGCGATCGCGGGACTGCGCGAGCGGGCGATCATCTGACACCGTATATTCGCTATTTCGAACAAACATTCCCGACTGTTGACCCGAATCGCTCTTTCATCGAAAAAGGGGGTGTGACGAATAGGATTCGGTGCGGCCCCCAGGGCAGTGGCGCGCCGTCGGGAGAGCGAAAAATGCCGTTTCTGCGCAATGCCTGGTATGTGATCGGCTTCCAGACCGAGTTCAGCGAAAAGCCGATCCGTCGCCAGATTCTCGGCGATTGGCTCGCGATCTTCCGCGATGAAAATGGTGCGATCTGCGCGGTCGAGGATCGCTGCCCGCACCGTTTTGTCCCGCTGTCGATGGGCAAGGTCGAAGGATCGCAGATCCGCTGCGGCTATCACGGCCTCGCCTTTTCGGGTCATGACGGAAGCTGCACCGATCGCCCGATGGACGATGAAGGCCCGATCCCGCCCAAGCTGTGCATCAAGGCTTATCCGACCGTCGAAAAGCACCTCGTCGTCTGGGCGTGGATGGGCGCGAAGGAAAAGGCCGATCCCGCATTGATCGCTGATTTCGGGCTGCTCGATCATCCGGATTTCAAGTCGGTGCCCGGCTATATTCACATGAAGGCCAATCAGGGTCTGATCGCGGACAATCTGCTCGATCTCAGCCACGTTCAGTTCCTGCATCCGCATATCGCGAGCCAGGGCGATCTCAGCCAGTTCCAGAATAAGGTCGAAACCGACGCGACGAATGTCTGGTCGCGCCTCTACCGGCCCAGCGTCATCCCCAACATGTTCCAGAAGAAGATGTGGGGCTCTGCCTCCGAACGCGGTGACAGCTATGGCGATGTCCGTTTCTCGGTGCCCGGCAACATCATGGCCTATACTTCGGTGGTCGAAGAGGGCGCACCCTGGGACAGTGGCCTGATGGTCCCCTCGGCGCACCTGCTGACACCCGAAACCGAATATTCGACCCACTATTTCTGGACCGCCGGCCGCAACGCGCTGCAGGAGGACGAAGCGCTCGACAAAATCCTGCACGACGCGGTGTATGAGGTCTTTTCGACCCAGGACGGCCCGATGATTGAGGCGCAGCAGGAGGCGATGGGCCAGAGCACCGACTTCCTCGCGCACAATCCCGTCATTCTGAAGCCTGACGCCGCCGGCATCCGCGCCCGTCGCATGATGAACAAGCTGATCCGCGAGGAGCAGGCCGGCGAGAATCTGAGCGCCGTCGCCGCCGAATAACCGCCACCCACGTTGACCGCCCGCCCGCGCCTGTGGCAAGGGGCGGGCGGATCGCGGGTGTAGCTCAATGGTAGAGCAGCAGCTTCCCAAGCTGAATACGAGGGTTCGATTCCCTTCACCCGCTCCATCACAACCATACATCTGAGGCCGATAATCCACGCCCTTCGGGCGGCGAATTGTTGCATCGTTGAAATGTGGCGCAATCGGGCTGCAAATGCCCGGGGCCATCCCTGCCTGCCTCACCCGCAGAGCAAGGGAAGCACGCCATGCTGCAAACGCATCCGGGAACTGCCTTCGACGTCGACCCGAAGAAGCACAGCGCAATAGCGTGCGAGAATGGGCGGCATTCGGCGGTGGCGCGGGTGCACGATGCGGTGTCGGGCGTAAGCTATGCCGAATGCCGCCACTGCGGATGCAAGCTGATGCGCACGGCGGCGGCGCGGCGCTGGTATCGAACCGGCGTGATGGGTTAGGCGCCCGCCGAAGCGGAAAATAGGGCTCAGGGCAGGTGCGGCGTGCCCCGTTCGACTGCGGCGAGCAGGTGATCGAGCCGTTCGACCGTCACGTCGTCGCCTTCCTTCACAGCCTTTTCGATGAGATGGACGATGTGTGGAATCGCATCGGATCCATAAAGTTTGATGATTTCAGCAGCTTGTTCGTCATGACCGTCTGGCTGGCCCATATCGCCCTCTGTTGCAACGCGACATCTCCCGGGCGCGGAACAGTTCGTCCCTTTGCCATATCTTTGCCAAACAGCATCCGGCCGGGTAGGGATGCTGATCCCGTTTACATGGATGCAAGCTGAACGGAGATGAGCGGAATTTCCCCGATTACCGACATCATTCGCCGCAAGCGTGACGGCCATGCGCTGACGGCTGACGAGATTGGACTGGTCGTGCGGCGCCTCGCCGACGGGTCGCTGCCGCGCGAGCAGGCGGCGGCGCTGGCGATGGCGATCTTCCTGAACGATATGGACGCGCGCGAGACGGCGGCGCTGACCGCCGCGATGGCGCGATCGGGGACGATGATCGACTGGACGGGGCGGCTCGACGGCCCCGTGCTCGACAAGCATTCGACCGGTGGGGTGGGCGACAAGGTCAGCCTGATGCTCGCGCCGATCATCGCGGCATGCGGCGGCTTCGTGCCGATGATCGCGGGACGCGGCCTCGGCCATACCGGCGGCACGATCGACAAGCTGCAAAGCATTCCCGGCTACGATCCGTTCGCCGGCATCGATCGTTTCCAGCAGGTGGTGGCCGATGTCGGTTGCTCGATCGTCGGGCAGACTGACGATCTCGCCCCCGCAGATCGCATGATGTACGCGATCCGCGACGTTACCGCGACGATCGAGTCCACCCCGCTCATCACCGGATCGATCCTGTCGAAGAAGCTCGCGGCGGGGCTCGACGGGCTGGTGATGGACATCAAGGCGGGCAGTGGCGCGTTCATGTCCGACGATGAAGAAGCGCGGGCGCTGGGCAATGCCATCATCGCCAGCGCGCGTGAGGCCGGATTGCCCGCGCGTGCGCTCGTTACCGATATGGACGAGACGCTGGGCCATGCCGCGGGCAACGCGCTCGAGGTGATGGAGGCGGTCGCCTATCTGCGCGGCGATGTACGCGAGGCGCGACTACATGGGGTTACGGTGGCGCTGTGCGCCGAAGTGCTGGTGATCGGTGGCCTTGCGTCGGACATTGAGGCTGCCGAGGCGAAGGTCGAAGCGGTGCTGGCGAACGGCGCGGCGGCCGAGCGCTTCTCGAAAATGATCGCGGCGCTGGGCGGACCGGCGGATCTGTTCGACCGCCCCGAGGCGCATCTGGCGGCGGCGCCCGTCATACGGCCCGTTCCGGCGCCCGCATCCGGCTGGCTCGCAAAGGTCGACGGCAAGGCGGTGGGCGAGGCGATCATCGATCTGGGCGGCGGGCGGCGGCGCGTCGACGACGTCGTCGATCCTCGCACGGGTTTTGCCGATGTGGCCGCGATCGGCACGCGGTTCGAGGTAGGCGATCCGGTCGCGTTCGCCCACGCAGCGAGCGAGGATGCGGCCAATCGGGCGGTCGATGCCTATCTGGCGGCCTGCACGTTCGACGATGCTCGCCCGGCCGATCGACCGCTGGTGCGGATGGTGTTGGGGCGCTGACACGCGAGGGGCTTGCGCCCGCGGTCATCTTCGGGTCACATTCGCACTTGCAGCACGAAAGGGCCGCGAGATGAGCGTTGAGCCGGGCATTGTCGATCGGGGCGTCGCGGATGGGCCGCGCACCGTCACCCTGCCGGCTCGGCCCGAAGGGCTGCGGATCAGCGCGGACGACACCGCGGTCGTCGTGATCGACATGCAGAATGCCTATGCGACCGAAGGCGGCTACGTCGACCTCGCGGGCTTCGACATTGCGGGCGCAGCCGGGGTGATCGGGAAGATTGGCGCCGTTCTCGATACCGCGCGCACGGCGGGCGTGCCGGTGATCTTCCTGCAGAACGGCTGGGACGCCGATTATGTCGAGGCGGGGACGCCGCAATCGCCCAATTATCACAAATCGAACGCGCTCAAGACAATGCGCGCGCGGCCAGAGCTCAAGGGGAAATTGCTGGCGCGCGGCGGCTGGGATTATGAACTGGTCGACGCGCTGACGCCCAAGCCCGGCGACATCCGCGTCCACAAGACCCGCTACAGCGCCTTCTTCAATTCGCAGCTCGATAGCATCCTGCGCTCGCGCGGCATCCGCAACATCGTCTTCGTCGGGATCGCGACCAACGTCTGCGTCGAAAGCACGCTGCGCGATGGCTTCCACCTCGAATATTTCGGGATCATGCTGGAGGATGCGACCCACCATCTCGGCCCGCCGATGATGCAGGAAGCGACCGTCTATAATGTCGAGAAATTCTTCGGCTGGGTTTCGACCGTGGCCGATTTCTGCGGCAGCTTCGGGCAGATCGAGAAAGCCTGATGCGGTGGCGCTCCGCATCCCTGCTGGTTGCGGCGGGATGGACGTGGGCCGGCGTCGCGCAGGCCGCACAGCAGAGCGCCGAAGAGTATGTGCGCTCAATCTATGAAGTGCTGCCCGACAGCGACTGGACCAAGCTCCATTACGCCCCGAAGCTCGATGTGCTGATCCGGCGTGATCAAGCGTGCGCCAAGGCGACGCGCGCGATCTGCCGGCTCGATTTCGATCCTTTGTGCGGGTGCCAGGATTTCGCCGGCGACTATCGGCTGGAAAGCATCCGATCTTTGTCCGCTGCCAAGGTCGAAGTCGTGATCGACAATGGCGGACGGCAGGTCGTCACAATCGATCTGGAGCCGCTGGGCGCGCGCTGGGCGATCGCCGACATCCATCACAAGGACGTTCCCAGCCTTGTCGCGCTGCTGTCGCGCGACGTGTCAAAGGAGTAAAGCGTTGCCGTTCGAGCCGATCAATCCACCCCAATTTCCCACCCCGATCGCGCCTTATTCGAGCGGCGCAAAGGCCGGGAACACGCTCTACGTCTCGGGCATGCTCGCGCTGGGTGAGGGCGGGGTGGCATTGCATGTCGGCGATGCGGCGGCGCAGACGCGGCATGTGCTGGACGCGATCAGGACGACGGTGGAGGCGGCGGGCGGCAGCATGGCCGACGTCGCATTCAATCACATCTTCCTGAAGGATTTTGCGAATTATCCCGCGATGAACGCGGTCTATGCCGAATATTTTCCGGGCGCGAAGCCCGCGCGCTACTGCATCAAGGCCGATCTGGTGAAACCCGATTGCCTGGTCGAGATCGCCAGCGTCGCGCACCTGCCCGCATGAGCGTCTCCGGGGGGCTTCACTGGGAAGCATTTGGGCAGCCAGGTGCCGAGCCGCTGATCCTGTCGGCGGGGTTGGGCGGATCAGGCAGTTATTGGCAGCCGAACATCGCCGCGCTGGCGCGCGATTATCGCGTGATCGTCTATGATCATCGTGGGACCGGGCGATCCGATCGCACGCTCGACGGGCCGGTCAGCGTCGACACGATGGCCGACGACATCATCGGGCTGATGGACGCGCTGGGGATCGAGAAGGCGCATTTCGTCGGCCATGCGGCCGGTGGCGTCGCGGGCCTGGCGCTGGCGCTCAAGGCGCCGCAGCGGCTGTGCCGGCTGGTGGTGGTCAACGGCTGGTCCAAGCTCGATCCGCATTTCGCGCGCTGCTTCGACATCCGGCTGGAAATCCTGCGCAACGGCGGCCCCCGCGCCTATCTGCGCGCGCAGCCTCTGTTTCTCTATCCGGCGGAGTGGATTTCGCGCCATCTGGGGCACATAGACGACGAGATCGAGGCGCAGCTGGCGAGCTTCCAGGGGCCGGAAAATCTGTCAAAGCGGATCGCGGCGCTGCGCCTGTTCAACATCGACGCGCGGCTGGGCGAGATCGGCGTGCCGACGCTCGCACTCGCGGCCGAGGATGACATGCTCGTGCCGGCCAGCTGCTCGCAGCGTATCGCCACCGGCATCCGTGGCGCGCGGCTCACGCTGTTGCCCAAAGGCGGCCATGCCTGCAACGTGACGGTGCCCGAACGGTTCGATGATATCGTGCTGCGTTGGCTGAAGGCGTTCGATTGAGTTAGTTTCTTATCCTCCCCCGCCAGGGGGAGGTGTCAGCTTCAGCTGACGGAGGGGGAGGGCGGCGACCAATCTGAGGGTTCGTGTCCTCCCCCTCCGTCGCCTTCGGCGCCACCTCCCCCTGGCGGGGGAGGAGAAAGGAATGTCATGCAGGTCGGGGTCTTCGTTCCCATCAACAACAATGGCTGGCTAATCTCGACGACGTCGCCGCAGTACAAGCCGAGCTTCGATCTCAACAAGGAGATCGCGATCCGCGCCGAAAAGCACGGGCTCGATTTCCTGCTGTCGATGATCAAGCTGCGCGGGTTCGGCGGAAAGTCCGAATTCTGGGAATATGGGCTGGAAAGCTTCACGCTGATGGCCGGCCTCGCGGCGGTTACCGAGAAGATCAAGATTTTCGCGACCTGCCCGACGCTGATCATCCCGCCAGCGTTCGCCGCGCGCATGTGCAACACGATCGATTCGATCAGCCACGGCCGCTTCGGGCTGAACCTGATCACTGGATGGCAGCCGCCCGAATATACGCAGATGGGGGTTTGGCCCGGCGACGAGCATTTCAGGAACCGGTACAAGATGCTCGATGAATATGCTGGCATCCTGCGCGAATTGTGGGCGACCGGTGTCTCCGATTTCCAGGGCACCTATTATCAGATGGAGGATTGCCGCGTCCGCCCGCAGCCGACCGGCGACATGAAGATCATCTGCGCCGGCAGCTCGGACGAGGGGCTCGCCTTCTCGGCCAAGTGGGCGGACTATGCCTTCTGTCTGGGCAAGGGCGTCAATACGCCGACCGCCTTCGCCTCCAACAATGAACGGCTCGCGCAGGCGACCGCGAAGACCGGGCGCGACGTTTCGATCTTCGTTCTTGTGATGATCATCGCGGCGGAAACTGACGAGGAAGCCTTCGCCAAGTGGAAGCACTATAATGACGGCATCGATCTGGACGCGATCGACTGGCTCGCCGATCAGGGCGCGAAGGACACCCACAACACGACCACCAACGTCCGCCAGCTCGCGGCGCCCGAAGGTGCGATCAACATCAACATGGGTACGCTGATCGGCAGCTACGAAAGCGTCGCAAGGATGCTCGACGAAATGGCCGTGGTGCCGAATACGGGCGGCGTGCTGTTGACTTTCGATGACTTTATCGAGGGGGTCGAGGCGTTCGGCACGCGCATCCAGCCGCTGATGAAGTGCCGGCAGGGGATAGGGGGCGCCTGATCCTCTATCCTGGGAAGGGTTTGTCATTCAGCAGTTTCGCCAGATGCACCGCGTTGTTCGCCACCATTTTAGCGGTCTCCGTCACCTTGTCGGGCGTCTTGGGCAGATCCTGAAAGTCGGTCGATCCCATCGCCTCGCCGACCCAGTAGCAGGCGGCGACCGGGGGGATCGTCCAGCCGACATCGTTGAGCGCCTGGAAGATCAGCGCCGAGCTGGCATGCGCGCCGTCCTCGTTGCCGACGATGCCGACCACCGCGAGCTTAGAGTAGCTCGGCATCCGGCCCTGGTCATCGGTCTCGCCGAGGAAGGCGTCCATCCGCTCCATCGCGCTTTTGGCGATGCTGGAGGGCTGGCCCATCCAGATCGGGGTGCCGAACAGCAGGATGTCGGCGGCGAGGATCTTCGTACGCACGCCGGGCCATTCATCGCCGGCGCCCTCGTCGGAACTGACACCCGGCTTGATGTCGAGAGCAGCCAACCGGATCGTCGGTGCCATCGTGGCGCCTGCGGCCTCGAAGGCTGTGCCCATCACCGCGATCATCGCGTCGGTCGAACTCTTCTTCGACGAATCGGCCTTGAGCGTGCAATTGACGGGCTGGACGACGATCGGCATTTCGGCACTCCTTGGCATGAGGGGGAAAGGACGCCGAAAGAGGTGTCCGGTTCCGTGGACCTGGGAGCGATGACAGCATGACGATCGAAAGCGTTCGCGCCTTCCTCGCCGAACATGCGCCCGATGCCGAGATCATCGATCAGGGCGCCAGCACCGCGACGGTCGAGGAAGCCGCGGCCACGCTGGGCGTCGAACCGGGGCGGATCGCCAAGACCCTGTCGGTGCGCGTCGGTGATCGCGTGGTGCTGGTGGTTGCGCGCGGCGATGCGCGGCTCGACAATCGCAAGGTCAAGGATGCGCTCGGCGGGCGGCCGCGCATGCTGGGTGCGGAGGAGGTGGAGACGCTGACCGGACATCCGGTCGGCGGCGTCTGCCCGTTCGGCCTCGCCACACCATTGGCGGTCTATTGCGATCATTCGCTGCGCGATTTCGATCTGGTCTTTCCGGCCGCCGGATCGCGCACCAGCTCGGTCCGGATCACGCCCGATCGGCTGGCCGCCGTCACCGGCGCAACTTGGGCCGACCTGTGTCGAGCGCCCGAAACCGTCGCCAGCAACTAAACGGTTTCTGCTCCGTTACGATTGGCCGTGTCGCCTTGTCAGGCGATGCTGCTTGTGACTTGATGCACAGCAAGGGGTTGCGACACCGGATATAAGCCCGGGCGTGGGGGTGAATATGGGGAAAATCGCGGGCGACGACCGGCCGATCGACGACCGGCACAGGGGTCGCAAGACCATCCTCAAATTCTTCATCCTCGTCGCGGTCGCGACGTTGATCGTGATGGGCTGCATCGAAGGTGCGGGTGCCTTTCTCGACGGACATCCCGCAATCGAAGCGAACCCGCCGCTGGCCGATATCCTGTTCACGCTCGCGGTGTTCGTGCCGCTTGCCCTGCTCGCTCTGGTCGGCTGCGCCTTTTCGCGCGTGCGGCCGCAGGTGGGCGCCCATCCGGCGCGCTGGATCGGTCCCTCGCTCGCGATGGGGGTGGGCGGCGTTGTGATCGGCATGGGCTATGCCTGGTTGCGCGGGGGGCTGAGCGGGGGCGGATCAGGTGGCGGGATCACCCTGTGGTGGTGGGGCGGCACCTTCCTGATCCTGTTCCAGACGATGACCGAGGAGGTCTATTTCCGCGGCTGGATGCAGCCGGTGCTCGAACGCGTGTGGGGCGGGGCGGCGGCGGTGCTGCTGACCGCGTTGGGCTTTGCGGTGGTGCATCTGGCGAGCGGCCCGCGTCCGCCGCTGACGCTGTTCAACATCTTCCTGGCGGGCGTCTTTTTCGGCCTGCTGACGCTGCGGTCGCGCGGCCTGCTCGCGGCCTGCGCGGCGCATTTCGCGTGGAACTGGAGCGAACAGCTCGTCCTCGGCCTCGATCCCAATCCGGGCGTCGGATCGTTCGGGGCGCTTTACGATTTCGAACTGGCGGGGATGCCGTGGTGGGGCGGATCGACCGAGGGGCTCAATATGAGCCTGGGCACCAGCTTCGTCCTGCTCGCCTTCATCTTGCCGCTGGCGGTGTGGCGCTTCGGCGCGAAGCCCGTCGCAGTGGCTCTGCCGGCTTAGTGCGACAGCAGTGCAGCGGTGGCGCCGAGCGCGAGGATCAGGCCCGATCCCCCAAGCGACATGGCGAAGCGTGATATCTGACCGCGTTCCATCATCGCCGGCGCGGGCTCCGCGGCGGGGCCGACATCCCAGGTCTTGGGATCGAACGACAGATCGAAATCAGATGACCAACCCGATTCGTCACCCATGACGCCTACTCCTGCTACTAATCACGAAGCATTTGCTGCTTTTTCGTCCACGATAACGTGCCTTCCGACGAACGAGAAGCTGTGCTTTAAAGAGATGGGCTGCATTTTTTCGTGGGGGATGATCGCGTGATGCAGCAATGCTTTAGTCTGGATAGGGGTATCCGATCATGAGCGTGGACGGCGAGCAGCCAGCACCGAACCGGACGGTCTTTCGCCCGTCGCCGCTACAGGGGCTGAAGACGGGTGCGACTCAGTTCAAGCCCGCGACACCCGTCACCCCCACCGCGCCTGCGCCTTCGGGTGCGCAGGGGCTCGCGCACGACGATGTGCCTGCACCGGCCACCGCCCCGGTCCTGCGCAACACGATGATGGGGGCCGCCGCGCCGTTGCTCGCGCTGGTGGCGAGCGTGCGGGCCGGCCGTGCGCGCGTGCCGCTGCCTGATCTCAATCGCCGTGCCGCGGCTGCGATCGGCGAATTCGACGCGATCACGGCGGATTACTATCCCGAACCGCAATGCGCCGCCGCCCGCTATGCCTTGTGCGCGACGGTCGACGACATCGTCGGCAACCTGCCGGGCGTCGGCGCGGATGGCGATGAATGGAAGAAGCGCTCGATGGTCGTCACGTTCGTGAAGGACGATGTCGAGGAAGATCGCTTCTGGAAATCGTGCGACAATCTGCTTGCCCGCCCCGATCAGGGGCGCGACCTGATCGAACTGCACCATGCGTGCATCGCTGCGGGTTATGAAGGCCGCTTCCATCGCGACGAGGACGGCGCCACCACGATCCGCGGCTATATGGACGGCCTTGCCGCCGGACTCGAAGCGCCGCGAGCCGGGCACCTCGTTCGCCAGTGGCGCGGGCAGAAGGCGCCGCTCACCAAGGTGGGCTTCGGGCTCTATATCGCGCTCGCGGCGCTGGCGGCCGCAGTGCTGCTGATCGCGCTCTATGTCGTCGTCGGGAGGGCGTGATCATGGGGCGCATCTTTGGAAACTGGTGGGTCGTCTCGGCGCTGATCGCGCTTCTCGCGATTGTCGTCCTCGCGATCGGCGCGCCGATCGTCGTGCCCGCGCTGGGGGCGCTGTGGATCAGGGGCGCGATCGTCGTCGCGGTCCTCGCGGTCTGGGGCGCGATCTCGCTCGCGCGGGTGATGAATGCGCGCGCGGCCTCGGATGCGATCGCGGCCTCGCTTGCGGGCGGTGGCGCGGACGAGGAAGGTCGCATCCTTGCCGGCCGCATGACCGATGCGCTCAAGAGCCTGCGGGAGAGCGCGGGCGGACAGCGCGACTATCTCTACAACCGTCCCTGGTATGTCATCATCGGCCCGCCGGGCGCGGGCAAGACGACTGCGCTCGTCAATTCGGGGCTGCGCTTCCCCGTCTCGACCGATCAGTTCAAGGGCGTCGGCGGCACCCGCAATCTCGACTTCCTGTTTTCGGAACAGGCGGTGCTGGTCGATACGGCCGGCCGCTACACCAGCCAGGATTCAGACGCGGCGGTCGATGCGCGCGGCTGGGCCGAGTTCCTCGGGCTGCTCAAGACCAATCGGCCGAAGCAGCCGATCAACGGCGTTATCGTCGCGATCGGCGTCGACGAACTGATGCGCGGCGATCGTGCGACGATCGACGGCCATGCCGATGCGGTCCGCCGCCGGCTGTCCGAAGTCCGCAAGGGGCTGGGCGTCGGCATCCCGATCTATGTGCTGCTCACCAAGGCCGATCTGATCGCCGGCTTCGTCGAATATCACGATGATCTGGACGTCGAGGGGCGCCGCGCGGTGCTGGGACACACTTTGCCTTATGCCGATGGAGCGACCGCGTCGCAGCGACTGGTCGATTCGTTCGACGAACTGGCGCGCGCGATCTCCTCGCGCCAGGCGATACGCCTGTCTGCCGAAGCCGATGCGCAGCGGCGCGCGTTGATCCTGGGCTTTCCCAGCCAGATCGGGGCACTGCGCTCGCGGCTCGTCCGCTTCCTCGAACGGACATTCGCGGGCGGCGAGCCGGTGGGCGTGCTGCGTGGCTTCTATCTGACCAGCGGCATGCAGGAGGGCACCCCGCTCGATCGCATGATGTCGGGCATGGCGGATGTCTATGATCAGCCGCGCCAGAAGGTGCAGGGAGCGGGCCGGGCCTATTTCCTCAACCGGCTGCTCGGCGACGTGATGTTCCCCGAGGCCGGGCTGGTGCAGAGCAACCCGGCGGCGCGCGCGAAGCGGCGGACCCAGTTGATCGTCGCGCTCGGCGCGATCGCGGTCGTCACGGTCATCGGCGCGGTGCTGATCATCCTCAACGCGCGGTCGCTGGTTGCCGCGGCGACGCCGGTGGCTGCGATCGAGCAGCGAAGCGAGCGCGGCGCGTGAACGCCTTCGTCTTCGGAAAGCTGCCCACCCATCGCGACTTCGTAGTACGCGGGCTCGATGCCGCCGCGCGCGCCTGGTGGGACGGCTGGTTGTCGGGCCAGCTGTCGGACGCCCGCCGCACGCTGGGCGATGCGGCGTTCGAAGATGCCTATGATCGCGCGCCCGTTTGGCGCTTCCTGCTGACGCATGATGATGTCCGCATGGCGGGCGCGCTCGCGCCGTCGGTCGACGGGGCGGGGCGGCGTTTCCCGATCGTGGCGGCACTCTATGGCAATGTCGGCGACGATGCCGCCGCCCTGTGTGAGGACCGGCTCTATGACGGCTTCGATCAGGGTTGGCAGGTCGATCAGCTATACGATGCGCTCGCGGCCAGCGCGGTTGGCGGCGGCGCTGCTTCGTGCGAAGACCGGTGGTGGACGCTTGGCAATGACGAGTTTCCTGAGGCCACCCTGTCGGGTGAGCATCCCGAAGGGCTGTGGCGTATGATGATCTTGCCGGGTGGGGCCAACTGATGGGCGATTTCAGCATCGATACCGGGTCTCGCACCGATACGGGCCGCGTCCGCGCGCATAACGAGGACAGCTATTGCGCACGTCCCGATATCGGGCTGTGGGCGGTCGCCGATGGCATGGGCGGGCATGAAAGTGGTGACTGGGCCTCGGCCGCGACGATCGCCGCGCTCGAAGCCGTGCCCGCCGCATCGTTCGAAACGTTGATCGATGCGGTTTCCGACGCCATTTATGGCGCAAATGCCAAGATTTTCGCCGAATCGCAGGCCCGCGGGGCGCAGATGGGAACGACGGTCGTCGCGCTCGCGATGCTGGGCGATCGTTTCGGCATCTTCTGGGCCGGCGACAGCCGTGCCTATCTGCTGCGCGAAGGGCAATTGGTGCAGCTCACCGTCGATCACACCCAGGTGCAGATGATGCTCGACCGGGGGCTCATCAAGGAAGAGGAAGCGGCCGTCCACCCGATGCGCCATGTGTTGGCGCGCGCGATCGGCGTCGACGGCGGGATGGAGCTCGATGCTTTCGTCGATGAGGTCGCGCCCGGCGATATCTTCCTTCTGTGCAGCGATGGCCTGACCGGCGTAGTGGGCGATCATGAGATCGAGGATGTGATGCGCGGCGGCGGCTCCACCCGCATCGCCGATCAGCTTGTCGCGATGACGCTCGATCGCGGCGCGCCCGACAATGTCACCGTCTGCGTCGTGGGCGTCACCGCCGACGAACTCGCGCTTGGCGGGGGAGCGCCGCGATGAACGACGATCGCCCGCCCGAGAACGAACGTACCGTCTTCAACGCCGGCCCCGCCACGCCGCCGCGTGCGCCGGGCCACATCCAGGTCGATGACGTCCTCAACCACATCTTCCGCGTCACCCGTTTCATCGCGCGCGGCGGCATGGGCGAGGTGTTCGAAGGCATCAACGATCAGTCGGACGAGCGCGTCGCGATCAAGGTGATGCTCCCCGCGCTGGCGGCGGACGAGAATGTCCAGGCGATGTTCCGCAAGGAAGCGCGTACGCTGACGCGGCTCAGCCACCCCGCGCTCGTCCAATATCGCGTGCTGGCGCAGGAACCGACGCTGGGCGTGCTCTACATCGTCACCGAATTCGTCGACGGCACCAACCTTGCCGACGTGCTGACCACGCTCAAGCCGTCGCCGGCGGATGTGCGTGCCCTTGCGCGTCGCCTGGCGGACGGCCTGCGCGTCGCGCACAGCCTGGGCGCGATCCACCGCGATATCTCGCCCGACAACGTCCTGCTCGAAGGTGGTCAGCTCAAGGCCGCCAAGATCATCGATTTCGGCATCGCCAAGGATCTGGCGCCCGACAGCAAGACGATCGTGGGCGATGGCTTCGCCGGCAAGCTCAACTATGTCGCGCCCGAACAGCTCGGCGATTTTGGCCGCGAAGTCGGGCCGTGGAGCGACATTTACAGCCTCGGCCTCGTCCTGCTCGCGGTCGCGCGCGGGCGCGAACTCGATATGGGCGCGACCTTCGTCGACGCGGTCGACCGGCGGCGCGCGGGCGTCGATCTGAGCGACGTGTCGCCGGAACTCGTGCCGATGCTCGAACCGATGCTCGTCGCCGATCCGGCGCAGCGGCTGCGGTCGATGGACGCGGTCCTCTCGGTTATCGACGGGGCGCGGCAGCAGCGGCGCGCCAGCGATACGGCCACTCCGATGGCGAGCTACACGACCGCGCAACCCTTCCAGCAGGGCGAACCAACGGGCGCCGTCGCGAGCAAGAGCGGCGGGCCGAACAAGGCGATTATCGCGGCGGCTGCGGCGGGCGCGCTGCTGCTCGCGGCGGTCGGTGGCTATTATGTGATCGGCGGCAAGGGCGGCACCCCCGCCGCCGTCGAGGCGCAGAGCGGTAAGCCCGACGATCAGGCCCGCGCCGCGGTCGAGGGGGCTTTGCCCAATATCGGCTGTTCATGGATCGACATCTCCGACGTCAGTGATCGGGGCGGGCAGGTGTCGGTAACGCTCAAGGGCGTCGCGCTCGACACGGCCGGCGCCAAGGCGGCGGTCGAGAAAGCGCTCGGCGATGCGGGGCTTAAGGGCGTCAACGTCAGCTATGACAACGTCCTGGTCGGTAGCCAGGGCATTTGCGAGCCGCTCGACGCGCTGCGGCCGATTCGCGAAGCGGGCAGCCCGCATATCTTCGCGCCGGGATCGAAGTTCGAACTCGCACAGACCGGCGGCAAGCTGGTCGTGCGCGTGCCGGTCGATATCGACATCGGCACCGAGGGCGCGGGGCTCGCCTTCTACGGGATCGAGCCGAACGGCCAGTTCGAGAAGATCGCGAACAGCCGCGCCGAACTCGAAGCGATCCTCCACGATCCGGGCGCCGCGATCACGCCTCTGGGCGGATCGAGCTACCGCATCCCGGTCGACACCGATCATGAGGGGCTGTCCGGCCTGCTGCTGCTCGCCGGTCGCGAGCCCTTCGACGGTAGCCTCGTCGCCGCCCCGCCGCCGATGCGCGGTGACGACTGGCGCAAGCA
Organism: Sphingomonas montanisoli; assembly: GCF_008274695.1. Taxonomy (GTDB): domain Bacteria; phylum Pseudomonadota; class Alphaproteobacteria; order Sphingomonadales; family Sphingomonadaceae; genus Rhizorhabdus; species Rhizorhabdus montanisoli. Next base: position 511,519 of record NZ_VTOU01000002.1, read on the forward strand.
TTTTGTCGAGGAAGCCCAGAAGAAGGGCTGGACCGCAAACATGCTCTGGTACCGCACCGTGGACGAAACGCCGGGTTGATTTGATCCTCTCCCGCCCGGGGGAGGATTTGAGAGTCAATCCAGCAACGCCATCCCGTCGTAGATCGTGCGGCCGGCTTCGGCGATGATGGCTTCGGCCTTGGCGCCGTCGTCATGGCTCTTCACGAAGATCGCGACTGCGACATGGCCGCCGCCGGGTAAGGTCAGGATGCCGACGTCGGCGCAGATGCCGACGAGCGTGCCGGTCTTGTGTGCGAAGACGGTGCGGGGTGGCAGCAGCCCCTTCACGCGCTTCGCCCCGGTGACGGTGTGTGCCATCACGTCGAGCAGCCAGGCGGTGTGTTCGGCGTCGACCAGTTGGCCGCGCTGGAGCTTCGCCAGCAGCGCGACCATCGCGTCGGGGGTCGAACTGTCGCGCGGATCGGCGATGAAGGCGGGGTCGAGCGTGCTGTTCGGCTCGTCTGGATTGTCGTCGCGCAGTGACATGACACGCGCGAGCGTCTGTGCCTGGTTCCTGCCCGCTTCGGGCGTCAGGTGCTTGTAGTCGAAGATCAGCCCCGCAACGTCGCGGTCGACGCGCTGGCCCTCGATCCCGACGCTCCTGAGCCACGCGGTGATCGCCGCCGGGCCGCCGACCATCTGGGTCACCATGTCGGCGGCGGTGTTATCGCTGCGCGTGATCGTCAGATCGATCAGGTTGGCGACCGACAGGGCGATGCCGGGATGCGGCATCGACGTGCTGATGCCGCCCGATTGGACGCGCAGCGCGTCGTCCACCGGGATCATCTGATCCATCGTGAAGCGGCCCTGTTCGACCTGATGGAGCAGGGTGAGGACGGCTGCGAGCTTATAGGCGCTCGCCATCGGGAACGCCTCGTCGCCGTTGACCGACAGCGCCGCGCCGCTTTCGAGGTGGACCGCGGCTATGCCGACCCGGATCGCATCCTTGCGCTGCGTGAACGCCTCCAGCCGCGCGTCGAGGCGTTGAACGATCGCTTCGCGGACCTTCGGGGTCAGGGCGGCGGGGCGCGCCTCCGCATGGAGCGGCGTGGCCATCAGGAGGGCGCAAAAAAGGCCGCCCAGCATCGCCGGGCGGCCCTTCTTGTTCGAGGCGGTCAGACCGCTCAGTGCTTAATACCCGCCCAGATGTTCCGGTACGAGAACCAGGCGAGGACGGTCGCGATCAGCAGGAAGATCATCACCGCGACGCCGGTCTGGTGACGGGCTTCGAGCTTGGGCTCGGCGCTCCACACCAGGAAGGCGGAGACGTCCTTGGCCATCTGATCCTTCGTCGCCACCGTGCCGTCGGCATAGGTGACCTGCCCGTCGGCCGCGAGGGGCGGCGGCATCGCGATGTTCAGGTTCGCGAAGTACGGGTTGAAGTGCAGGCCGTCCGGGGTCTTGGCGTCGGGGAACTCCTTCAGGAGCTCCTGACCGGCGTGGTTCTTGAACCCGGCCTGATCGGTGTAACCCGTCAGCAGCGAGTAGATATACGCACCGCCGTCGTGACGAGCCTTCGACATCAGCGAGAGATCTGGCGGCAGCGCGTTGTTGTTCGCGGCGCGGGCAGCGACCTCGTTGGCGTAGGGGCTCGGGATCTTGTCGGCCGGGGTCGACTTGCGGGTCGCGGGCTCGCCGGTCTCCGGGTTGACCGAGGGAGTCTCGGTGGCCCAGCCCTTGGCGATCGCCTTAACCTCGGCTTCCGAGAAGCCCAGATCCTTGAAGTCGCGGAACGCGACCTGGTGGAGCGAGTGGCAGGCGGCGCAGACTTCCTTGTAAACCTGGAAGCCACGCTGGAGCTGCTGGCGGTCGAACTTGCCGAGCGGCCCGTCCGAAGCGAGGTGAAGCTCCTTCGGATGCAGGTGGAACTCATGCTCGACCGTCTTGGCCGGCGGCTCGCTGACGAACGACACCGCGCCCATGATCAGCGAGTAGAGCAGGATCCCGACGAAGCCGAGGCCGGCGAGGAATGCGATGAGACGAACCATTGTCTTGTCTTTCCCCTTAAGCCTGGCCGCTCTTGGCCAGAACCGCCTCGGTGATCGAGTTCGGCAGCGGCAGCGGCTTTTCCAGCTTCGACACGATCGGCAGGATGATCAGGAAGTGCGCGAAGTAATAGGCCGCCGCGAGCTGCGAGATCATCACATAGGGCTCTTCCGCCGGCGCGCCGCCGCAATAGCCCAGGATCAGCACGTCGATGACCAGCAGCACGAAGAACTTCTTGAACGCCGGGCGATAATTGCCCGAGCGCACCGGCGACTTATCCAGCCACGGCAGGAAGAACAGCAGCAGGATCGACGCGAACATCGCGATCACGCCCAGCAGCTTGGCGGGGATGAACCAGATGTCGAAGGTGAAGGCGCGCAGGATCGCGTAGAACGGCCAGAAATACCATTCGGGAACGATGTGCGCCGGCGTCGAGAGCGGGTTGGCGGCGATGTAGTTGTCCGGGTGGCCCATATAGTTGGGCGCGAAGAACAGCATGCCGCAGTAGAGCAGCAGGAACACGCCGAGCCCGAAACCGTCCTTCGCCGTGTAATACGGGTGGAACGGCACGGTGTCCTGCGGACCTTTCACGTCCACGCCCGTCGGGTTGTTCGAACCCGGGATGTGGAGCGCCCAGATGTGCAGGATGATCACTGCGGCGATCACGAACGGCAGCAGATAGTGGAGCGAGAAGAAGCGGTTCAGCGCGGCGTTGTCCGGCGCGAAGCCGCCCAGCAGCCAGGTCTGGATCGGTCCGCCCACCACGGGGATCGCGCCGAACAGGCCGGTGATCACCTTGGCGCCCCAGAAGCTCATCTGGCCCCAGGGAAGGACGTAGCCCATGAACGCGGTCGCCATCATCAGCAGGAAGATGACGAGGCCGAGCAGCCACACCATCTCACGCGGGGCCTTGTACGATCCGTAATAGAGGCCGCGGAAGATGTGGAGATAGACCACGATGAAGAAGAAGCTCGCGCCGTTGGCGTGCGCGTAGCGCAGCATCCAGCCCGAGTTCACGTCGCGCATGATATGTTCGACGCTGTCGAAGGCGACCAGCCCGTTGGCGGCATAGTGCATCGCCAGGATGATGCCGGTGATCAGCTGGATGCCCAGCGCCGCGCCCGAAAGCACGCCGAAGTTCCAGAAATAGTTGAGGTTGCGGGGGACCGGATAGCCCGCGCCGACCGCGTTATAAACGAGGCGCGGCAGCGGCAGCTTTTCGTCCAGCCAGCGCATCAGCGGATGCTTAGGCGCGTAATGATTTGCCCAGGGGAAGCTCATGTCTTTCTACCTCAGCCGACTTGGACGACGGTGTCGGAAGCGAATTTGTACACCGGCACCTCGAGATTCTTCGGGGCCGGGCCTTTGCGGATTCGCGCGGCCGTATCGTAGTGCGAGCCGTGGCACGGGCAGAAATACCCGCCGAACTCACCCTTGACCTCGCCTTCGCCGGCGCCGAGCGGCACGCAGCCCAGATGGGTGCAGACGCCCATCGTGATCAGCCACTGCTTCTTGCCGGCGAGCGTGCGCTGTTCCAGCGTCTGCGGATCGCGCAGGCTGGCGGCATCGACCTTGTCCGCGGCCGCGATCTCGGCCGCCGTCAGGTGGCGCACGAACAGCGGCTGCTTGCGGAAGATCGTCTTGATCGCCTGGCCTTCCTTGATCGCGGCCAGATCGACTTCGATCGAGGCGAGCGCGAGCACGTCGGCTGACGGGTTCATCTGATTGATCAACGGCAGCAGCACGGTGGCTGCGCCTACGCCAGCGAAACTAACCGCGGCGATGTTGATGAAGTCGCGGCGACGGACGCCGTCTCCGGCGACTTCGCCGGGCGTTTCACTATGTTCGAGCGTCGCCATTCCGAAACCTTTGCGCTGCCACGATCCCGCGCGGACTTTTCAAGGTTTCGGGCGTTCCCGCCGCAGCCCCCTGAAAGCCGCGCATCCGCCTTATACCCCCGGCGGATGGCCGGCCTGATAGCGCCGGATCAACGGCTTTGCCAATCCCAATTCCTAGAATCTTGCCGCGATGCGACATATTCGCCTATCGCCCGCGCATGCGGATCACGCTTTATCAGCCGGACATTGCCGGAAACGTGGGTGCAGTGCTGCGCATGGCAGCCTGTTTCGGGGTCCCTGTGGACATTATCGAGCCGTGCGGATTCGCCTTTTCGGATCGGTCGCTGAAGCGCGCAGGCATGGACTATGCCGCCGCCGCCGAAGTCGTCCGCCACCCCGATTGGGCGGCGTTCCGGGCCGCAACGCCGGGCCGGATCGTGCTTTTGACCACGAAGGCCGATTTGACGATCGTCAACGCGCGGTTCGAGCCGGGCGATATCCTGCTGCTCGGTTCGGAAGGCGATGGCGTGCCCGATGATGTGCACGACGCCGCCGATCTGCGCGTCCGCATCGGCATGCGGGCGGGTTTCCGATCCTTGAACCTGGGGATGTCGGCTGGCATCGCCACCGCCGAAGCCTTGCGCCAGACCGGAGGATGGCCCGAATGACACTGAAGTTGGACGATGCCCAGACGGCCGCGCGCGCCTGGTTCGAATCACTGCGCGACCGGATCTGCGCCGCGTTCGAGGCGATCGAGGCGGAGGCGGGCAGCGATGCGCGCTTCGGCTACACGCCCTGGAATCGCGATGGCGATCCCGCTGCGGCGGGCGGCGGCGGCGTCCAGGGGCTGATGAAGGGCAAGGTGTTCGAAAAGGTCGGCGTCAACGTATCGACCGTCGGCGGTGCCTTCAGCCCCGAATTCGCGAAGACGATTCACGGCGCGGGCGAGGAGAATCCCGGCTTCTTCGCGACCGGAATCAGCCTGGTCGCGCACATGGCCAACCCGCATGTTCCCGCCGTCCACATGAACACGCGCTATCTGACGACCACGAAGCGGTGGTTCGGCGGCGGCGCAGACCTCAATCCTCCGATTCCCTATGATGAGGATACGGCGGCCTTCCACGCGCGGCTGAAGGCGGCCTGCGATCCCCACGGCGCCGACTATCATGACCGGTTCAAGGCGTGGGCCGATGATTATTTCTGGATTCCCCACCGCAACGTCCATCGCGGGGTGGGCGGGATCTTCTACGACCATCTCGAATGCGCCGACGATGCGGGGTTCGACGCGAACTTCGCCTTCACGCGCGATGTGGGTGAGGCGTTTCTCGACATCTTCCCGAAGATCGTGCGCGCGCGGATGGGAATCGCGGCGTCGGACGAGGATCGGCGCGCGATGCTCAACTTCCGCGGGCGCTATGCCGAGTTCAACCTCGTCTATGATCGCGGCACCGCCTTTGGCCTCAAGACCGGCGGCAATATCGACGCGATCCTGATGAGCCTGCCGCCCACTGCGACATGGGAGTGATATGCCGCTAACGCCTGTCGAACCGCATCTCGTCGCGACGATCGTCACCTCGCTGGAGATGACCGAGCGACCCAAGCCGCGGGCGGTCGCGCCCGCGCCGTTCCGGCTGGTGCGGTGGCAGGCGCCCTCGGTGGAGAAATATCGCGCATTGTTCCGGCGTGTCGGGGAAAAGTGGCTGTGGTTCTCGAGGCTCGTGATGCCCGAGGCCGAGCTGGTCGCGATCATCCACGACCCGGCGGTCGAGATCTACGCGATGACCGACGCACGCGGGCTCGAGATCGGCATGCTCGAACTCGATTTTCGCAAGGCTGGCGAATGCGAGATCGGCTTTTTCGGGCTGATTCCCGAACTGGCGGGGAAGGGGCATGGCGGCTGGCTGATGGGGCAGGCGATGATGCTCGGCTGGCGCAAGGGGGTGGAGCGGATGTGGGTCCACACCTGCACCTGCGATCATCCGGCGGCCTTGCCCTTCTACATCAAGCAGGGGTTCAAGCCCTTTGCCCGCGCGGTCGAAACCTTCGCCGATCCGCGCCGCGCCGGCCTGTTGTCGGCCGACGCGAGCCCGCACGTTCCCATGCTCTGAACAATCCTCTCCCCCGGGGGGAGGATTTAGGGACGCCTATGCTTTGAGTTTGCGGTAGGCGAGCGCCAGATAGACGGTCCACCCCATCATCAGCACCGCGCCGATGAACGCCACCGCGATGCTGACGATCAGCTTCATCAGCGCGGCCTGCCCCACCGCAAGGCCGATCAGCCCGAACAGCGATGCCAGCACGAGCTGCGCGATCGACACGAGCGTGACATAGACCAATGCGAAGATCACGGTGACGCCGAGCGACTTGAGCGCCTGCCCCCGCGTCATCGCGAAGGCGAGCTTGATCGACGGAATCGGCCCGCGCCCGCTGTCGGCAACAGCCGGCCACAGCACGAGCATGCGCACCGACACCCAGATCGCCGGCACGACGATGATGGCGACCAGCGCGTCCATGCCCTTGCCGACCGTTCCCATGCCCACGCCCAGCGCCACGATCGTCAGCACGATGATCAGCGCAAACATCGCCAGCATCCCCAGACCCAATATGCCCATCGCGGCAGGCAGGCGGGTGATCGCCAGGCGCAGCGAATCCGCCAGCGTCTGGCCGGGCCGCAGAACGACCACGCTCACCGCGATGTTGCCCAAAGTCGTCAGCACCAGCGCAGGTATCACCCACAACGCGCGCAGACCCGGTTGCGGCATGGCGCCATCAGCGGGGCGGGGCGCATCGGCCGCGATGCCAAGCAGCAGGAGCGCCAGCCCGAAGGTGGCAAGCGCGAGCGGCAGAAGCAATGCATGCTCCCGCCGCAGGAAGGCTGTCATCTCCTCCCAGACAGTATCGATCGAAAATCCGGTCATACCCCTGCCTATCCCGTGAACGGGGCGCGGCGCAATGTGCCGCCACAATATCCTCCCCCGCCAGGGGGAGGTGGCGCCGAAGGCGACGGAGGGGGAGGACGGCGATGACATGGAGGTTCCGTATCCTCCCCCTCCGTCAGCTAAAGCTGACACCTCCCCCTGGCGGGGGAGGATTATTGGAGGAAGTCCAGCATCGCCGCCGCCGTGTCCTCCGGGGCCTCCTCAGGCAGGAAGTGCCCGCAATCCACCTCGCCGAAGCGTACGTCGGTCGCTTCCGCGCGCCACGCGGCCTCGACATCGAACACGGTCAGCGTCGAGGAGGAACGGGTGCCGCACAGCACCAGCAGCGGCGTCGCGATCTTCGTGGCCGCATCCGCGGCATCATGCTCGCTGTCGATCCCGGCGCCCGCGCGATAATCCTCGCACATCGCGTGCAGGCTCTCGATATTGCCATTGGTGCGGACATAATCGTCGAACACCTCGGGCTCGGGTGCGATCGATCGCACCATCAGCTTCAGCATCGCTTCGGGGTTCAGAACGGTTTCGGCGATCGGCTCGGGCGCGGCCCACAGCGCCCAGTTCCACAGGTTGATCTGCGCCTTCTTGTGGATGTGGCCATAGAGCCACGTCGTCGGCACGATATCGAGGATCACCGCGCGATCGATGCGGTCGGCATGATCCTTCACCAGCCGTCGCGTAACCCGCGCCCCGCGATCGTGCCCTGCGACCGAAAAGTGCGTGTGGCCGAGCGCGTCCATCACCGCGATCATGTCCGCAGCCATCCGCCGCTTCGAATAATCGCCCTTCCACGGCTTGCCGCTGCGCCCATAGCCGCGCAGGTCGGGGATGATCAGGGTGAAGCGATCGCGCAGCAGCGGCGCCATGCGCCGCCACATGATGTGCGATTGCGGCGCGCCGTGGATCAGCAGCAGCGGCGGCCCTTTGCCGCCCGTGACATAGTGGATGTCGACATCCGCATCGACGGTCAGCCGTTTGCTCTCGAACCCCGGAAACAGCGCCAGGGCCGCCTGATCCTCGTCCATATCGATCCTCTCTTATGATTGCGGGCAGACTGCGTCTCTTGATCCCCGACCGGCAAGAGGACATCTGCGTCGCATGAGTGACGACATCGAATGGCGCGTGACGCCGGGTCTATCGCCTTATGCCGAGACGCTGGCCGAGATGGAGGCGCGCGCGGCCGCGATCCGCGCGGGGGAGGCGCGCGAGATGATCTGGCTGCTCGAACATCCGCCGCTCTACACGGCGGGGACGAGCGCGGTGGCCGAAGAACTGCTCACCCCCGATCGCTTCCCCGTATTCGATACGGGCCGTGGCGGGCGCTACACCTATCACGGGCCGGGCCAGCGCGTGGGCTATGTCCTGCTCGATCTCGACAAGCGCGGACGCGATGTGCGCGCCTTCGTGGGCGGGATCGAGGCGTGGCTGATCGCCACGCTCGGCGATTTCGGCATCGCGGCGCGCAGCGAGCCGGGGCGCGTCGGCATCTGGACGGGTGCTGGGGCGGATGAAGCCAAGATCGGGGCGATCGGCGTGCGGCTGCGGCGCTGGGTCAGTTTTCACGGCTTTGCGATCAACGTCGATCCGGATCTGAGCCATTTCGCGGGCATCGTTCCGTGCGGTCTGCCCGAATTCGCGGTGACCAGTATGGCGAAACTCGGTGCCGGCGGCGATATAAGTGCGCTCGATATGGCGCTCGGCCGCCATTTCCCGGTGCTGCTCAACGCACTCGAATCGGGTGAGAAACAACTTCGCCCCAGCGCTTGAGCCGCCGAGTCGCGTGGGGTATGATTCGCATCGACAACACCGCATTCAGGGAGCTTCGATGCGATATCCGACCGGCGCGCGGCTGGCTGCCGCCTTCATCCTCGGCGCTACGCTGGCGCTCGCCGCCTGCGGCAAGAAGGATCAGAGCGCCGACACGAATATCGTCGCGATGAATGCGATGGACGGCTCGATGAACGATATGACCGCGGTCGACGCGGCGACGCTCGATGCGGCTGGCAGCGCCAATCTGGACGACAATGCCGCCGCCGACACGACGGACAACGCATCCAACGCAATATAATTCCGGCCGACGGCCCGGGAGAGAAAAGGGTATGAACATGCGCAAAACGATCGGTGCGATCCTGGCGGCGACTGCCGCGATCGGCATGGCGAGCCCGGCCTCGGCCTATCTGTTCTGGTACACGCCCAACTTCACGGGCGCGCCGGTGACGGGCACCGAACCGGGGATCGGCCTGCCGATGCCCAAGGCGACTCCGGCCGAGCTGAAGGCGCACATGCTGTGGAACATGCGCGCCGGCCTGAACGTCGCGGCGCTCCAGTGCCAGTTCTCGCCGATCCTGTTCACGGTCAGCAACTACAACGACCTGCTGAACAAGAATGCGGTCGAACTCAACACCGCCTACAAGGCGCTGGGCGGCTATTTCAAGCGCACCGGCGGGCCGAAGTGGCAGACCGCGTTCGATCAGTACACCACCAAGACCTATAACGGCTTCTCGACGATGCATGCGCAGCTCGGCTTCTGCGAGACGGCGAGCAAGATCGGCAGCGACGCCCGCAAGATGGGTCGCGGCGGCCTTGGCGATCTCGCGTTGGCGCGGATGCAGGAGTTCCGCAACAGCCTGGTGCCTGCGGGTGACCAGATCTATTCGCGCCGCTACTTCGCGTCGTCGGCTTATCCGATGCCGTCCTTCGCCGACAGCTGCTGGAAGAAGGGCGCGCTCAAATCCGAATGCGCGGTGGTCCGCTACAGCGTCGCCTCGGCGACCGGCGGCCGCGCGAACTGATCTATCGCTTCTAAATCCTCCCCCGGAGGGGAGGGGGACCGGCGCAGCCGGTGGAGGGGTAGCTCTCCACGCGGGTTTCGCTGCCGGCCAATACCGCTCCGTCAGTTCTGCGAGCTGCCATCTCCCCCTTTCCGGGGGAGGATTTTATCGTCACCGTATCCCGATAACCTTGTGGGTCTGGGTCGACAGCCGCCACGCCGGGTGTTCCAGGATATAGCCGATCGCCGACGCGCGGGTGTCGTTCAGGTTGCTGCCGTCCATCGGTTGCAGCAGGAAATGATCGAAATCCCAGTCGATCAGGTCGCGCGGATCGAGCCCCGGCTGCGGCCAGACGAGCTTGAGTTCGTTGCCCCGGCGCAGGACGATCTCGGTCCCCGCCTTGGGGCTGACGCAGATCCAGTCGATCCCGTCCGGCGGCACCTGCGTCCCGTTGGTCTCGACCGCCGTCTCGACGCCGCGCGCCTTGAATGCCGCGATCAGCGCGTCGTCGACCTGGAGGAGCGGTTCGCCCCCCGTCATCACCACGAACGGGTCGGGCTGGTCGCCCCACAACGCCACCACCTTGTCGGCCAGCGCATCGGCATCGGGATAGCGCGCGCCATTGTCGCCATCCATGCCGACGAAGTCGGTGTCGCAGAAGCGGCAATCGGCGGTGGCGCGGTCCTGCTCGCGCCCGGTCCACAGGTTGCAGCCGGAAAAGCGCAGGAACACCGCGCGCCGCCCCACCTGCATCCCTTCGCCCTGCAGCGTCAGGAAGATCTCCTTGACCGCATAGCTGCTCATCAAGGGTGCGTCGCGTAGATGGTCGGATCGGGCAGACCCGCGGCCTCGAACCCGGCCGACCGCAGGCGGCAGCTGTCGCACAGCCCGCAATGCTTGTTGTCGGGCGTCGGATCGTAGCACGACCAGCTCTGTCCCGCGTCGAGGCCCAGCCGAGCGGCTTCGGCCGAGATGTCGGCCTTGGTCATGTGCTGCAACGGCGCGTGGATCGTGAAGCCTTGCCCCTCCACGCCCATGCGGGTCGCGAGGTCGGCCAGTTCCTGAAACTTGGCGATGAATTCGGGCCGGCAATCGGGATAGCCCGAATAATCGAGCGCGTTGACGCCCAGGAAGATGTCGCGCGCGCCGGTCGCTTCGGCAAGGCCCAGCGCGAGCGACAGGAAGATGGTGTTGCGCGCGGGGACATAGGTGACCGGGATCGCGCCTTCCTCGACCCCGTCCTTGGGCACGTCGATATCGTCGGTCAGCGCGGAGCCGCCGAAGGCACGCAGGTTGAGCGGCAGGGTGACGTGGGTGTCGACGTCGAGCATCTTGGCGACGCGCGCCGCCGCCTCCAGCTCGACCCGATGGCGCTGGTTATAGTCGACGGTGAGCGCGGCGAGGGTAAAGCCCTGCTCGCGCGCCAGCCCGCCCGACACCATCGAATCGAGCCCACCCGACAGGAGCACCACCGCGCGGCGCCCCTCGACATGTTCCTTCTGTGACATGGCCGGCGCCTTAGCGCCTTTTTGCCGCAAAAAAAATGGGCCGCTCCGAAGAGCGGCCCAGTAAGGCTGTTAAGCCTGCTTGGGAGGAAAGCGTGCCCAAAGGGGAAGAAGGCACGACTCAGCTTCTACACCCGCAGGCATAAACGAAGGGTTAACCACATCCGGGCAATGCGCCGCGCCGAAGTCCGACTTTGGTCGAACCGGGGCGCGCCTCAGGAAACCAATATCTCGGCGGATTCGCCTTCGATCACCACGCAGGTCAGGTTGCCCGTGGCATAAGCGCCGGTGTCGATCGAGATACGGTCGCGCGTCAGCAGCGGCTTTTCGATCACGGTATGGCCGTGCACCACGCGCCAGCGCAGGTTGATGCCCGCGAAAAAAGGGTCGCGAATCATCAGCAGGTCTTCGCGGCGCTGCTGCTCGATCGGTTTGCCCGGCCGGATGCCGGCATGGACGAACAGATAGCCGCCCAGCTCGATCCACAGTTCGAGTGATTCGAGGAAGGCGAGGTGGGCGGCCGGCAACGCTTCGATCAGCCCCTGGCGCAACTGTTCGTCGCGGCTTTCGCGCGATTCCCCGGCGGGCTTGACGCTATAGCTCGCCAGCGTCGCCATCCCGCCATGCGCGAACCAGGCCGGACCGATCTTCGCATCCTCCAGGAAACGGAGCATCGCATCTTCGTGATTGCCCAGCAGGAAGCGCGCGGGAAGGCCCGCGAAGCGGCGATGGCGCAGCACGTTGATAATGCCCGATGAATCCGGCCCGCGATCGATATAATCGCCCAGAAAAATGACGATCGCATCGCCCTGCGGCGGCCGTTTGATCAGGTCGCGGCGGATCGCCGGCTCCAGCATCAGCATGCAATCGAGCCGCCCGTGTACGTCGCCGATGGCATAGACGCGGAGCCCCGATGGCAGCGATGCCGGGGCGCGGGAAGGTGCCTTGCGGCGCCGCAGGAAATCGAATGAGAAACGGGACATGGCGCGCTTTATGCACTATAAGGAGAATAGCGATTTTTCCTAGGTGGGGTTTAACCGTGCGTACCAGAGTATTGATGTGGCTTGGCCTTCTCCTCGCTTCCATGACGATTCAGCCTGCCATGGCGCAGGACGTGACTGCCCCTGCCGGGTCGGCACCCCTCGCCGCGGCGCAGGCGGCCGCTTCGGGTCCCGTGCGGGGCACCGAAGGCTATCGTCTGGGCGCGGGCGACAAGGTGAAGATCGCGATCTACAACGAAGACATGCTCTCGGGCCAATATGAGATCAGCGGCGCGGGCATGATGTCGCTGCCGTTGATCGGCGAGGTTCCGGTCGCGGGGCGCAGCGTCCCCGAAGTCATCACCTATCTCACCAAGACGCTCAAGGATGGCGGCTACATGCTCAATCCATCGGTTTCGATGGAAGTGCTGAACTACCGCCCGTTCTATGTGCTGGGTGAGATCAAGGATCCGGGCAAATATGCCTATGTCAGCGATATGAATGTGCTCAATGCCGTCGCGCTGGCGGGCGGCTACACCTATCGCGCGAAGAAGGACAAGGTCCTGATCATCCGCGCGAGTGATCCCGAAAAGAAGGAACAGGTCGCCAAGCCCGGCGATCAGGTGATGCCCGGCGACATCATCCGTATTCCCGAACGCTTCTTCTGATTCCTATCGATCCTCCCCCTGGCGGGGAGGATTAAAGCCCCAACCAAATCAGCCCTAACGTCGCGCTAACCAGCCCTGGTAGCCATGTGGTGAGGGGCTGGGGCTAGATCAGGATCCGCACAGCAGAGGCGGAAACTGATCATGGCGTATTTGATGAACGGTTCGGTCACCTTCGGCGCGCGGTTTCGCGCGGCGGCGCTCGGCCTGATGGCGACTCTGTCGCTGTCGGCTTGCGCGACCGATCAGGGTGGCGCGCGCGTCGGCAGCGCATCGGGCGCGATGCGCGACGGCGGGATCGTGATGCCGCCGGCCGGCTGGCTCAACTTCTGTGGCCAGAACGCCAACGATCCTTCGTGCAAGGTCGTCCGGCTCGATCAGACCCGCTGGAAAGAGCTTCAGGCCGTGCAGGCGAGCCTTCGCGCGGTGCGTCAGGTCGCTGAAAAGAAAGGGCAGGCCGACGTCTGGCAGGTTGCCAATGGCCAGGGCGATTGTGAGGATATCGCGCTTCTCGCCCGCGCCCGCCTGCTCGCCGCGGGCTGGCCGCTGTCGGCGGTGCGTCTGGCGACCGCGTGGACCGAAAATGGCGACTATCATACGATCCTGACGGTCGATGCGGTCAAGAACGGCACGCCGATCACCTACGTGCTGGATAATCGCTTCGCGGTTGTGCTGTCCTACGGCAAGCTCGAAGAGATCGGCTATCGCTTCCACATGCGGCAGGCCGCGCGTGGCCCCAACTGGGTCGCCGTTCGTTCGTGATCCCTAGACGCTGAAGTCGGATCGTCAGGATATGGCGGTCGCTGCCATCACGCCGATTCCGACCCATAAGGCCATGCTGATCGGCAGGCCCAGGATCAGGCCGTGTAAAGCCTTGGCAGCGCGCGGACGCGTCGTTTCGATCGGTCGCATACCTCTCCTCCGGCCGGCGTCAACGCGTCGGCGCTTGTCTGACAATCAGTGAATGCCCGCTACGCAAACGATGCGCGCGATCACAAAGTTCCCGCGTGGGAAACGTCAGCGGTGGAGGACGAACTTTCGAAACACGACGATCGCGATCACCAGCAGCAGCGCGATCACCACCAGCCAGGCGCGCGACATGCGCTGGGTCGGCGGTTTGGGGGTCCAGCCTTCGGGCAACTCATCGGCCCGCATCTCGCGCCAGCCGCGGCGAGAGCGAACAAGGTCAGCGCCGCAATGGCCGCATTCGGAAAGCGCACGGTGGCCGATCATGATCACCGATGCGCGCCGATGAAAACCCATCTGGCAGGCATAGCGTTTCGCTTGCCTACGCATACGATGCGATGCGCGACGACCCTCCGTGGGCGGGGGTAGGGTTGGGGCCTCTGTAGCCATCCACTTATCCCGATTCCTCACGATACGTTGCGCTGCAACATCGCAGATTTCGGGGGGATGATCCAGAGATTTGCTTTGAAAATGGCCCATTGCCGACACAACTCGCCGACAGTTGAGCCGATTTCCCGACTAACGCCGCAGTCTGGGCCGCAGGTGCAAGAGCAACAGGATCATGGTCGGCCAGAACAGGGTTGTCACCGCATCGCCGATCGTATCGGGCCAGCGCCAACTGCCGTGAACATAGCGATCCGCGCACTCGTTCGCCGCTTCCGCCGCCGCCACGATCAGGATCGGGCGTATGTCGCGCAGTGGCCTGCGCAGGATCAGCGCGGCCGCCAGCCAGATCAGCAGACCGGCATGGAGATGCGCGGCTCGATCGCTGCCGCTCGCCCCCTCGATCCACAGGGTCAGGTGCTCGTAGCGGGTCAGCAGCCAATGGGTCATGACATTAAGGCTTTGTTTACGAGCGCGGCGCTATTTTCTGCGCAGAGGTGAGACATGGCCAAGACACAGTTCCGACTGCCGATTTCGATCGATGCCGATGCCATCGGCCCGCGGCTCCCGCAGGACGGTGACGTCGCGGTGCACTCGCCCGTCCACGCGCTCCAGAAGCGGATTGCCGCCTCGGCGGTCGTTGCGCCCGCGCCTTTCACCATCCGCCCAGCCGCGATGCGCCTGACGTTGTTCGTCGCGGTGCCGCTGGTCATGTGGGCCAGCCTGTTCCGGGCGGCGACCACCCTCATCTGATAGCGCGCGGTGCGGGGATTATCCCCGTTCCGCCAGCTTGCGTTCCCACGCGAGCGCATGGGCCACGATCGTGTCGAGATCGGCCAGCTTGGGCCGCCACGGCGTCGTCGCCAGGATACGGCTGTTGTCGGCGATCAGCGCATCGGGATCGCCAGCGCGGCGCGGCTCCAGCTTGCGCACGATCGTCTGGTTGGTCACGCGATCGACCGCGTCGAGCACTTCCAGCACCGAAAAACCCCGGCCATAGCCGCAATTCATGATGTGGCTTGTCGCCGGGTCGGCGATCAGCGTCTCCAGCGCGTGGATATGCGCCGCCGCCAGATCGCTGACGTGGATATAGTCGCGCACGCCCGTGCCATCCGGGGTCGCATAGTCGGTGCCGAACACCGCGACCGACTCGCGCCGGCCCGTCGCCGCCTCGACCGCGACTTTGATCAGGTGCGTCGCACCCGCGGTCGACTGGCCTGAACGCCCTTCGGGATCGGCGCCCGCGACGTTGAAGTAACGCAGCGCGCAATAGTTGATCGGATGCGCGAAGGCGACGTCCTTCAACATCGCCTCGGTCATCAGCTTCGACATGCCGTAGGGATTGATCGGCACGGTCGGAGTATCCTCGCGCACCGGGCTTTCGTCCGGAATGCCGTAGGTCGCCGCGGTCGACGAGAAGATGAAATGCTTCACCCCGCCCGCCACCGCGCTGCCGATCAGGCTGCGGCTCTTGGCGGTATTGTTGTGATAATATTTGAGCGGGTCGCTCACCGATTCGGGCACCACCACCGATCCGGCGAAGTGCATGATCGCGCCGACATTCTGTTCGGCGATGATCTTTGCCAGCAGCGCCTCGTCGGCGATGTCGCCCTGATAGAAGGTCGCGCCCTCGGCAACGGCCCAGCGGAAGCCGGTGACCAGATTGTCGATCACCGCGACCTTCCATCCCGCATCGAGCAGGGCGAGGACCGCATGGCTCCCGATATAGCCGGCACCGCCGGTGACGAGGACGGTGAAAGGCTTGTCGGTCGCCATCTTGATCGATCCCTTACTGCGCGCGGCCGATGCCGGTATATTGCAAGCCGGCCGCAGCCACGTCGGCGGGCGGATAGACGTTGCGCAGGTCGACCAGGATCGGTGCCTTCAGCATCCCCGCGATCCGCTTCAGGTCCAGCGCGCGGAAGGCGTCCCATTCGGTCACCAGCACCAGCGCGTCAGCGCCGTCGGCGACGTCATAGGGCTTTGCGACGAACTCGACGTCCTTCATGACCATCTTCGCCTGTTCGACGCTTTCGGGGTCGTAGGCGCGCACCTTCGCGCCCGCATCCTGCAGCGCCTGGACGATGGCGATCGACGGCGCGTCGCGCATGTCGTCGGTGTTGGGCTTGAACGCGAGGCCGAGCAGGCCAACCGTCTTGCCGCGCACTTCGCCGCCCATCGCGTGGATCACCTTGCGGCCCATCGCGCGCTTGCGGTTGTCGTTCACGGTCACGACCGCCTCGACGATGCGCAGCGGCACGTCATTGTCCTCGGCGGTCTTGAGCAGGGCGAGCGTGTCCTTGGGGAAGCACGAACCGCCATAGCCCGGGCCGGCGTGGAGGAATTTGGAGCCGATCCGTCCGTCCAGCCCGATGCCGCGCGCAACCTCCTGCACGTCCGCGCCCGCCTTTTCGCACAGGTCGGCGACTTCGTTGATGAAAGTGATCTTGGTCGCCAGGAAGGCGTTGGCCGCATATTTGATCATCTCGGCCGAACGGCGCGCGGTGATCATCAGCGGGGCCTTGTTGAGCGAGAGCGGACGATAGACGTCCTGCATCACCTTGGTCGCTTCGGGCCCTTCGCAGCCGACGACGATGCGGTCGGGGCGCTTGAAATCCTCGATCGCCGCGCCTTCGCGCAGGAATTCGGGGTTCGACGCGACCCAGATCTGCTTGTCAGGCGCGACTTCGGCGACGATGCGCTCGATCTCGTCGCCGGTGCCGACCGGCACGGTCGACTTGGTGACGATCACGCATGGCTTGGTCACCGCCAGCGCGACATCCTTGGCCGCGGCATAGACATAGCTGAGATCGGCATGGCCATCGCCACGGCGCGACGGCGTGCCGACCGCGATGAACACGGCGTCGGCATCCTTGACGCCCTCGACCACGTCGGTGGTGAAGGTGATCCGTCCGGCGCGGACGTTGCTCGCGACCAGCTCGGCCAGGCCCGGCTCGAAGATCGGCATGATGCCGGCCTCGATCTTGTCGATCTTCGATTTGTCGAGGTCGACGCAGCACACGTCATGGCCGAAATCGGCGAAGCAGGCGCCGGACACAAGACCCACATAACCCGTGCCGATCATCGTGATACGCATATGTTTCCCACCCCACTCGTCGCGACGTCATGCCGTCGGTAGCCGGCTCGGTCGACACAATTGTTACATGGCCGACCCGAGCCACCCCTAACCGCGCGCCGGGGATGCTGCAATGCGGCAAATAGCTGTGGGCTTCCCATACGCGACGAATCCCAATAGGGAGACGATCAATCGGCTTGGGGCGCTTAGCTCAGTTGGTAGAGCATCTCGTTTACACCGAGAGGGTCGGCGGTTCGAGCCCGTCAGCGCCCACCATTTCCCAAGCACAGGATTCCCGATGGCCGCCGGAATTCGCGTCGATCAAATGTTGGTGGATCGCGGCCTCGTCGAAAGCCGCGCGCGGGGGCAGGCGCTGATCCTCGCCGGCCTCGTCTTTTCGGGCGAGACGAAGATCGCCAAGGCCGGCCAGCCGATCAGGCCGGATGCCCCGCTGGAGGTGCGCGGCCGCGATCATCCCTGGGTGTCGCGCGGCGGGGTGAAGCTCGCCCACGCGCTCGATCATTTCGGCTGGGACGTGGCCGGTGCGGTTGCGATCGACGTCGGTTCGTCGACCGGCGGCTTTACCGACGTGTTGCTGACCAAGGGCGCGACGCGGGTCTATGCGGTCGATTCGGGCACCAACCAGCTTGCATGGAAATTGCGCCAGGACGATCGCGTCATCGTCCACGAACAGACCAATGCGCGCCACCTCACCGCCGCGGAAATCCCCGAGCCGGTCGACGTCATCGTGTGCGACGCGAGTTTCATCGCGCTCGCCAAGGTGCTCGATACCCCGCTGACCTTCGCCAAGCCCGGCGCGCGACTCGTCGCGCTCGTGAAGCCGCAGTTCGAAGCGGAGCGGGGCGAAGTCGGCAAAGGCGGCGTGGTGCGCGATCCAGCGATCCACCAGCGCGTCTGCGATGCCGCCGCCGATTGGGCCCGTTCGAAGGGCTGGCGCGTCGAAGGCGTGGTGCCCAGCCCGATCACCGGGCCGGAAGGCAATGTCGAATTCCTGCTGGCCGCACATCTCGCCGCACCCGATCTCGACAGCGAAGCGAGCGAGAGGCATGGGTGAGGCAATGGCATCCAATCACAGCCGTCATTCCCGCAAAGGCGGGAACCTATCCCGTCTGTCCACAGGGGCAGGCTTTGGATGGGCCCCCGCCTGCGCGGGGGTGACGAAGGATATCGAATGAACGAACTCGCTTCCCCGGGCCAATTGCGCCTGTCTTATCTCCGCTGGGCGCTCGTCACCGTGCCCTCGATCGTCCTGCTGGGCATCCTGTCGGGCCGCGTTTCGCAATCGGGCTATGGCAATCCGTGGTTCGATGCGCTGGTGAAGCCCGCGATCATGCCGCCGGGCTGGGCCTTCGGCCTCGCCTGGACGATCCTGTACGTCCTGATGGGCCTCGCCTTCGCGATGATCCTCAACGCCCGTCGCGCGAAGGGCAGGGGGCTGGCGATCACGTTGTTCCTGATCCAGCTCGTGATGAACCTCGCCTGGTCGCCCTTATTCTTCGCCGCGCATCAGGTGACGGCCGCGCTGGGCCTGATCGTCGCGCTGGCGCTGTTGAACGTCGTCGTCGCGGCGGTTTTCTGGCGCATCCGGCCCGTCGCGGGATTGTTGTTCGTGCCCTATATCCTGTGGCTCGGCTTCGCGACCGGCCTCAATTACCAGATCCACGTATTGAACCCCGATGCTGAACGGCTTGCGCCGGGCAGCTCGGATACCCAGATTTCGCTTTGATTATTTGATTGCCGCGATTTCGATCCGGCAGATGCCATCCACCTCGAAATCGCTGATAGGAGCATTGCAATGCAGTCCGAAAACCGCCTGTTCGACGATTTCGTCAAGATGATGAACGGCGCCGCCGGCACGATCGCCGGCATGGGGCGTGAGGCCGAAGCGGGCATCAAGGACCGCGCGAAGGACTGGATCGGCGGGCTCGATTTCGTCAGCCGCGAGGAATTCGAGGCCGTCAAGGCAATGGCCGTCGCCGCACGCGACGAGGCCGATGCCCTGCGCGCCCGCCTCGACGCGCTCGAGGCCAAGACAAAAGGCTGACACTATCCACAGCTTTGTAGGATTTGCCGGCTATTGCGGCTTGAACCGTCGCGCCATCCGCGCCACGGCTTATCCAGCGCCATCCCGGGGGAGAAGGCATGGACGTGGACGATTTTGAATCGGTGCGCTTTTCGGGCACGCCGATCGACCTGCTCGAACAATATTTCGCGGCGCACGGCTGGAGCCATGAGCGCCAGGGCGATGACGAGGTCGTCGCCCAATATGCCGGCAGCTGGGCGAAGTACGAGCTGCGCGCGGTGTGGCGCGAGGAGGACAGCGTCCTCCAATTCCTCGCCTTCCCTGACATCCGCGTCACGACGGACAAGCGTTCGGCGGTGTACGAGACGATGGGCCTGATCAACGAACAGCTCTGGCTCGGCCATTTCGAACTGTGGCAGTCGTCGGGTCTGGTGCTGTTCCGCCACGCGGCGCTTCTCGAACGCAGCGACGATATGGTGCTGACGCTCGATCAGGCCGAAACGCTGGTCGAAACCGCGATCGACGAATGCGAGCGCTTCTATCCGGTGTTCCAGTTCGTCCTGTGGTCGGACAAGTCGCCCGCCGACGCGATCGCCTCCGCGATGATCGAGACGCGCGGGGAAGCTTGACCCCATTCGTCATCCCCGCGAAGGCGGGGACCCATCCAGTGACATCTCACGCGGAGAGTCTGGATAGGCCCCCGCCTTCGCGGGGGTGACGGAGATAAGAATGACCCTTTCCCTCACCACCCCCCTCTGGCTGATCGGCGCCGGCAATATGGGCGGCGCGATGCTGCGCGGCTGGATTGCGGCGGGGGCGGACCCACGGCAGATCACCGTCGTCGATCCTTTCGTCGAGGGGTTGCCCGAAGGCGTCACCCTCCACCGCGAACTCCCGGCCGATGCCGCGCCCGACATCCTCGTCCTCGCGGTCAAGCCGCAGCAGATGGGCGCGGTGCGCGACATCTTCGCCGGTAGGCCGCGCCTGCTCCTGTCGATCCTCGCGGGCGTCGAAACCGAAACCCTCTCCGCCGCCTTCCGCGCGACCAGCACGGTCCGCGTCATGCCCAATCTGCCGGTTTCGATCGGCGAGGGCGTGAGCGCGCTTTTCTCCGATGACGCCGACGCGGAGACCCGCGATGAGGCTCAGGCGCTGATCGCCCCGCTCGGCCTCACCGAATGGATCGCCGAGGAAAAGCTGTTCGATGCGGTCACGGCCTTGTCGGGCTGCGGCCCCGGCTTCGTGTTCCGCTTCATCGACGCGCTCGCCGAAGCGGGCACCGCCTTGGGCCTCCCCGCCGATCAGGCCGCCCGTCTGGCGACCGCCACCGTCAAGGGATCGGGCCTCCTCGCCGCCGCCTCCGACGAAAGCGCCTCCACGCTCGCCGATCGCGTCGCCAGCCCCGGCGGCTCGACTCGCGAGGGGCTGAACGTCCTCGACGCGGATGAGGCGCTGAAGGACTTGCTCAAGCGCACCCTCGCAGCCTCCGCCAAGCGCAACGCCGAACTCGCGGCGGCTGCTAAGCAATAATCGTCATCCCGGCGGAGGCCGGGATCTCAGGCGTCTCTTGCCGTGGCCTTATCTCCCCACCTCCTGAGATCCCGGCCTCCGCCGGGATGACGGATGTGGGGATTGGAAGATGTGCGCAGGGTGGCTAAAGCGCCACCCCATGACGATCGACAAAACCTTCGACCCCGCCGCCATCGAAGCGCGCTGGTATAAATATTGGGAAGAGACGGGCCTGTTCCGTCCCGAACGCCCCGATGCCGAACCCTATACGATCGTCATCCCGCCGCCCAACGTCACCGGCTCGCTCCACATCGGCCACGCGCTCGATGATACGCTGCAGGACATCCTGATCCGCCACGCGCGCCTGCAGGGCAAGGACGCACTCTGGGTCGTCGGCACCGATCATGCCGGTATCGCGACCCAGATGGTGGTCGAACGGCAGCTCAACGCCGCCGGCCAGAAGCGCACCGATTTCACCCGCGACGCCTTCATCGACAAGGTGTGGGAGTGGAAGGAAGAGAGCGGCGGCACGATCACGCGCCAGCTGCGCCGCCTCGGCGCCTCGTGCGACTGGGCGAACGAACGCTTCACGATGGACGAAGGCTTTTCGAAGGCCGTCCTCAAGGTGTTCGTCGATCTCTACAATCAGAAATTGCTCTATCGCGACAAGCGGCTGGTGAACTGGGATCCGGGCCTCAAGACCGCGATCTCCGATCTCGAGGTCGAGACGAAGGAAGTTCGCGGCAGCTTCTGGCACTTCGCCTATCCGCTGGCGGATGGCAGCGGCACCATCTCGGTCGCCACCACGCGCCCCGAAACCATGCTCGCCGACATGGCGGTCGCGGTGAATCCGGACGATGATCGCTACAAGGCGCTGATCGGCAAGAAGGTCCGCCTGCCGATCACCGGCCGTGAAATCCCGATCGTCGCCGACGAACATGCCGATCCCACGCTGGGTTCGGGCGCGGTGAAGATCACGCCGGGCCACGACTTCAACGATTTCGAGGTCGGCAAGCGCGCGGGCTTCAAGCCCGCCGACATGCTCAACATGCTCGATGCCGAGGCAAAGGTGGTGCAGACCGCCGACGGCCTGATCCCCGCCGACTATATCGGCATGGATCGGTTCGATGCGCGCAAGAAGGTCGTCGAACGGCTCAAGGCCGATGGCGTCCTGATCGCGCACGTCGACAAGGAAGGCGTCGAACATGATGCCGAACCGCGCACGATCCAGACGCCTTATGGCGATCGTTCGGGCGTGGTGATCGAACCGTGGCTGACCGACCAATGGTATGTCGACGCCGAAACCCTCGCCGGCCCCGCGCTGGAAGCCGTGCGCTCGGGCGCGATCAAGGTCGTCCCCGAAAGCTGGACCAAGACCTATTATAACTGGCTGGAGAACATCCAGCCGTGGTGCGTCAGCCGCCAGCTGTGGTGGGGCCACCAGATCCCGGCCTGGTACGACGCCGACGGCGAAGTCTATGTCGCCGAGGATGAGGCCGCCGCACAGGCGCTCGCCGGCAACAAGAAGATCACGCGCGACACCGACGTGCTCGACACCTGGTTCTCGTCCGCCTTGTGGCCTTTCGGTACGCTCGGCTGGCCGGAACAGACGAAGACGCTCCAGCGCCATTACCCGAACGACGTGCTGATCTCGGGCTTCGACATCCTGTTCTTCTGGGATGCGCGCATGATCATGCAGGGGCTGCACTTCATGGGCGAGGTGCCGTTCAGGACGCTATACCTCCACGGCCTCGTCCGCGCCGCCGACGGCTCGAAAATGTCGAAGTCGAAGGGCAATACGGTCGATCCGCTCGGCCTGATCGATAAGTATGGTGCCGACGCGCTGCGCTTCACCTTGTCGGCGATGGAAAGCCAGGGCCGCGACATCAAGCTCGATGAGAAGCGGGTCGAGGGTTATCGCAACTTCGCGACGAAGCTGTGGAACGCCGCGCGCTTCGCCCAGTCCAACGGCATCGTCGCATCGACCACGCTGGAGGCGCCCGCCGCCACCCTGCCGGTCAACCGCTGGATCGTCGCGGAAACGATCAAGACCGTCCAGGCGCTCGACCTCGCCGTCGCCGATCTGCGCTATGACGAGGCCGCGAACACGATCTACCAGTTCGCATGGGGTTCGTTCTGCGACTGGTATATCGAACTCACCAAGCCGCTTCTGGCTGAAGGCGCGGACGCTGCGGAGGCCGCCGAGACCCGCGCGGTCGCTGGCTGGGCGCTCGACCAGATTTTGGTCATGCTCCACCCGTTCATGCCCTTCATCACCGAAGAATTGTGGCACGCGCTCGGCGATCGCCCGTACGACATCATCGTCGCGAAGTGGCCGATGGCCGATGCCCGCGCGATCGATCCGGCCGCCGCGCAGGAGATCGACTGGCTGATCCGGCTCGTTTCGGAAATCCGTACCGCGCGCACCGGCCTCAATGTGCCGCCGGGCGCGCGCCTTTCCGCCTTCGCGCGCGATGCCAGCGCCGATACGCAGGCGCGCCTCACCCGCAACGCCGCCGCCATCTCGCGCCTCGCGCGCATCGAGATGACGGCGGAGGCCGCTCCCGGTGGTGCCGCGCAGGTGGTGGTCGACGAAGCCACCTTCGTCCTCCCGCTCGAAGGCGTGATCGATCTCGATGCCGAGCGCGCGCGTCTGTCGAAGGGGATCGTGGCGGCGGAGAAGGAGCGCGACAGCCTCGCCAACCGCCTCAACAACCCCGCCTTCGTCGAAAAGGCCAAGCCCGAAGCGATCGACAAGGCCCGCGCCGATCACGCCGAAAAGGCACAGGAAGCCGAACGCCTGAGCGCCGCGCTCGCGCGGCTGGGCTGACATCATAATCCTCCCCCGCCAGGGGGAGGTGGCGCCGAAGGCGACGGAGGGGGAGGTTAGCGGCTAACTCCAGATCATCGTGTCCTCCCCCTCCGTCAGCTTGCGCTGACACCTCCCCCTGGCGGGGGAGGATTAAGCATCCCCCTTGGCGCTATCGCGACAATTTCTGGACGACCGCGCAACTGGCGCTGCGCTGCAATATGCTGCTACGGGCATCCCCGATACGGGGACGAGTGATGGAATCGAGCAGCGAGACTCCGCCTTCCGGCGGCAAGCGGGCAATGGGGCCGCATGATCTGACGAAGGGGCCCATCGGGCGGTCGCTGCTGATGTTCGCGGTGCCGACGCTCCTGTCGAACGTCCTCCAGTCGGCGAATGCGTCGATCAACACCGTCTGGATCGGTCGCTTCCTGGGCGAGAATGCGCTCGCTGCGACCGCGAACACGACCAACATCATCTTCCTGTGCTTCTCGGCACTGTTCGGCTTCGGCATGGCCGCGACCATCTTGATCGGACAGTCGATGGGCCGCCGCGATATCGACGGCGCCCGCCGCGCGGTCGGATCGGCGGCGGGGCTGTTTCTCGGCACTTCGATCGTCGTCGCGATCGTCGGCATCGCAATGACCGACAAATTGCTTTACCTGATGGCCACGCCGAAGGAGGCGTCGCAGCTCGCCTCTGCCTATCTGAAGGTCATGCTGCTCGGCATGCCGTTCATGGCAATCAACACGCTGCTGATGATGAGCGTGCGCGGCGTCGGCGACGCGATGACGCCGCTCTGGGCGATGATCATCGGCATCATCGTCGACGCGGGTCTCAATCCGTTTCTGATCGCGGGGATCGGTCCGTTCCCCGAAATGGGCATCACCGGATCGGCCACCGCCACCCTCGCGTCGAGTTTCGTCTCGATGGTGGTGATGCTGTCGGTCGTCTATTGGCGCGACCTGCCGATCCGCCTGCGCGGGCATGAACTTGGCTACCTCATTCCCGACCCCAGGCTGCTCAAGGTCATCGTGACCAAGGGTTTCGCGATGGGTTTGCAGATGCTGGTGATGACGTTGGGTGGCCTGCTGATGATCGGTCTGGTCAACCATGCCGGTGTCGATACCGCCGCTGCTTATGGCGTCGCGCTGCAACTGTGGAATTACGTGCAGATGCCCGCGCTCGCGATGGGCGCGGCGGTCAGCGCGATGGCCGCGCAGAATATCGGCGCGGGCCGCTGGGATCGGGTGCGGCTGATCACGCGCCGGGGGCTCTTGTTCAACTTCATCATGACCGCGGTGCTGGTCGCGATCATCACGATCCTCGATCGCCCCGCTCTGGGCCTGTTCCTGGGCGCCGGCAGCCCGTCGATCGAGGTCGCCGAACGCATTCAGTGGATCGCGGGCTGGAGCTTCCTGATCTCGGGCAGCACGCTCGTCCTGTTCGGCACGGTGCGCGCGAACGGGGCGGTCACGGTGCCGCTGATCATCATGTTCCTGGGCCTGCTCGTTTTCCGCATCGCCTTTGCGCGGCTCGGCCAGTTCTGGCTCGGCTTCGACGCCCTGTGGTGGGCGTTCCCGGCTTCGTCGCTGGTGACGGTGGCGATGGCGACGACCTATTATCTCAAGGGCAACTGGCGCCGCGGCGCGCTTGTCGAGAAGATCGAGCTTGAACCCGAACCGATCGCGACCGCCAGCCCGGCATGACGACCGCGTTCGATTTCGCGCCGATCCTCGAAGGGCAGTGCGTGGGCCTGCGCCCGCTCGTCCCGGCCGATCGTGATGCGCTTCATTCCGTCGCCGCCGATCCGCTGATCTGGGAAGTCCACCCGACCCCGACCCGCTGGCAGCGCCCGGTGTTCGACGCTCTGTTCGACGATACGATGGCCGAAGGCGGCGGCATGGCGATTCACGATCGCGCCACCGGCGCCCTGATCGGATCGTCGCGTTTCTCGGTCCGTTATGCCGAACCCGGCGAGGCCGAGATCGGCTGGACCTTCCTCGCCCGCGCGCACTGGGGCGGCGCCATCAACCGCGACGTCAAGCGGACGATGCTCGTCCACGCCTTTCGCTTCGTCGATCGCGTCATCTTTCGCGTCGGTATCGACAATATCCGTTCGCGCCGCGCGATGGAGAAGATCGGCGGGATCGAAATCCGCCGCTGGCGCGATCCCGCCAAGCCGCATGTCCCCGAACATGTCGTCTACGCGATCGACAAGGCTGCGTTCGCCGCCGGCCCGCTCGCCTGACTGCGAACGCCTCGCACCCAAAGATTTCACAACATTTCAACGGGCTTTCGGCCGCGACATTCGGTGATGGATTCACCCCGTAGAAGCACTCCCATAGAGATTGCTTTCAGGGAGTTGCCCCGATGACCACCTTCTTCGCCACATCGCCCGTCGCCGCCGGCATCCGCGCTTTCGTCGCCGTCGGCCTCGCGCTTGCCGTCCCCTTCGGCATGACGGCGGCTGCGATGCCCGACCTCAACGGCCCGATGTTTGTGGTGTGGTTCTAAGCATCACCCGCCACAATATACCAAAGTTCACAATTGCTGTGACGTACACGTAAGGACTTCTTAGCCGTGTGCAGCCATAATGGCCTTCCTGCGTTGAGGGTTGTGATGGTTGAGTTCATGCGTTTTCCCACGCGGCAGCGTTTGCTGCTGACGCTTTCGGGCTTGTTGCCGGTCAACGAGTTCCTCGACCTGCGCGATCGGCTCGCGGCGGAGCGGGCGTCGCTGGGGGAGGGCAAGTTCGATCTGCTGATCGACGCGACCCGATCGTCGATGCCGCCGCAGGCGATCGTCGCGCTGGCACAGCACATCTTCTCCGGCCCCTATCGTTATACCCGCCGCGTTGCGGTGGGCGTGGGCGCGTCGCTCTCGCGGATGCAGGGCCGTCGCGGCGAAACGGCCGATACCCAACGTGTCTTCCCCACGGTGGTGGAGGCTGAGGCGTGGCTCGATGCCGAGCTCGGCCTGCGCCCGCACGCCGGCATGTCACTGGCGGGCACCACGCGTTGAACGCGCTCGCCGCCGAGCGAGCCCGCCTTCTTGCCGCCATCGACCAGATCGAAGCTCTGGTCGCCGGCGGCTATGTCGAGCAAGGGCCGGCCCAGACCGAGAAGCGTTGGGCCTTCACACGCGAAATGCTGCTCCACCTCAGCCATCTCGATGCGCAGGTCTTCCTGCCGCTGATGGCCGATGAACGCCCGCTCGCCGCGAAGCGCGCCGCCGAGGCGCGCGCCGCCGCGATCGCCTTTTACGAAGATTTCCGCGCCCATGCCGAACGGTGGCGTGGCCGCCCGACCGAGGATCGCTGGCCCAGCTATCGCCACGCCGTGCGCGATCTGATGCAGCGCCTGCGCGTCCTGCTCCGTGAAGATGCGCGCCGCTTGAAGCCATTCCTCCCGCCGCGCGTCGCCGCCGGCGCGGCGCGGAGCGAAAGCCGCAACTTCGCGGCCGTGGCGTGGGACATCCACAAGATCCTGAATTCGTAAGCTGAAGGCTGATCCTTTCCCTCCGGGAGAAGATCAGGAGGCGGCCGGCGCCATCACCAGCACCGCTGCGCGCGCGACCTTCGCCGTGACCGGGGTCTTCGCCAGCACCTCGCCATCGATCGAGATCTTCTGCGGCGGCTGCGTTTCGATCCGTATCTCGCGCCCGTGAAATTCGCGGGTGGTGTCCTTGCGCGACTTGAGCCGCAGCCAGCTTGCGAACCAGCTCCAGCCCAGTTGCGTGGGCGAATTGCCGACCACCGCCTGCACCACGATCTCGCCGCTCTGCGGATCGGCATCGTCGACCAGCTCGACCCCGCCATGATAGGGGCCGTTGGCGATCCGCACCTCGACCACCTTCAGCGTTTCGGACTTGCCGTCGATCGTCACGGTCAATCGGAAACCCTTGAACTTAAGCGACTGGTAGCTTGCCCACATCAGATAGCCGAGCCGGCCCAGCGTCTTCTTGAGCATCGGCGGGATGCGGTCGCCGATCTTGGTCGACAGGCCGATCGCGGCGCAGTTGCAATAATAATCGTCGTCGATCATCCCGACGTCGACCCGGCGCTCCTCGCCATTCGCAATCACGTTCACCGCGCCGTCGAGGTCGAGCGGGATGCCCAGCGTGCGTGCGAAGCTGTTGGCGGTGCCGAGCGGCAATATGCCGAAAACGATATCGGTGCCGACCAGCGAGTCGACCGAGCACGACAAGGATCCGTCGCCTCCGCCGACGATCAGCATCGGCGGCTTCTTCGCCACCGCCGCCTCGACCCGATCGACCAGCGTGCCGGGCTTGTCGATCGCGATGGCCTCGATCAGCTCGATGCCTGCGGTTTTCAGGGCGGCGCAGGCCGTATCGAACTGCTCCTTCCCCTGTCGCGACAGCGCGTTGACGATCAGGATGGCAGAGCGGGGTGTTTGATCCATTTCGCCTGAACGCACCAGCACCGTTTCGGATGCGTCTCATATTATGTTCTTTGTTTGTTCTTTCCTACACGCTTCGGGGCATGATAAATCCACTCGTGGGATGGGAATGGCTGTGGGGGCTGCGACATGAAGATCGAAGCGGTGATCGAGGATTTCATCCGGACGTGGGAGGGCGGGCTTTCGGTCGACCCTGACGACACCGGCAACTGGTTCTATGAAAAAGGGCAGAAGCCAGTCCTCGTCGGATCGCAATATGGCGTGACCGGCGCGGCGCTGGCGGCGCATCGCGGGGTCACGCGGATCACACCCGCCGACATGCAGGCGCTCAGGATCGAGGAAGCGGTGGCGATCGGGGTGCGGGCTTATTACGACAAGCCCGATTTCGATCTGTTGCCGTGGAATCAGGTCACGGCTTCGCTGGTCGACATGGGCTGGGGCGCGGGGCCGGGGCAGGCGGCCAAGCTGTTGCAACGGATGGTCGGCGCCAGCCCGGACGGGCAGATCGGGCAACGCACCGCTGCTGCCTATCACCAGTTCCTGCGCGAACATCCGATCGAGGAGGCGGCCGATCTCTGGGCCGAGCAACGCTACGCCTTCTACGATCGCATCATCGCGACGCGGCCGACCAACGCTAAATATCGCCGCGGCTGGCGCCGTCGTACCGATGGCTTCCTGCCCGGCACATCGTGGTGGGCGAAATGGCCCGAAGCCCTTCGGGAAGCGGCCTGAATCCGAAGGCCACAAAAGCCAGGACCATTGTGGCCTTCGGTCGATGGTGCGGTGACATCCTAATCCTCCCCCGCCAGGGGAAGGTGGCGCCAAAGGCGACGGAGGGGGAGGTTACGGGCCACTCACCGTCCTCCTCCTCCGTCAGCTGCGCTGACACCTCCCCCTGGCGGGGGAGGATTCGATTGTTAGGATAGCCGCATGATTCGCATCGCCCTCGCCGCCGCGCTCGCGCTCGTGTCCACCCCGGTCGTCACGCAGGATGCGCCACCGATCGCACCGGCGCCTGTCGCAACACCCGCGCCACCGCCCGGCCCGCCGCCCCAGCGCGTGGGCACGGTGCGCGTCACGCTGACGACCAGCGAGGGGCCGATCCTGCTCGAACTCGACAAGGACAAGGCGCCGATCACGGTCGCCAACTTCCTCAAATATGTCGATACGAAGCGGTATGACGGGAAGACCTTCTACCGCGTCGTCCCCGTGCCGGGCCTCACCGATCAGGGGCTGGTGCAGGGCGGGATGAAGTTCGATCCGCGCCAGATGTTTCCGCCGATCGCGCACGAACCGACCACGAAGACCGGGATCAGCCACGTCAGCGGCACCATCTCGATGGGCCGCAACGCGCCGGGCTCGGCAACGTCGGAGTTCTTCATCATCGTCGGCGACATGGATTATATGAACGCCAATCCTTCGGCACCCGGCGACAATCAGGGCTATGCCGCCTTCGGCCATGTCGTGACCGGGCTCGACAATGTGAAGAAGATCCTCGCATCGCCCGTTTCGCCCACCGAAGGGCCGCCGGGAATGAAGGGCCAGTTCCTCGTCAAGCCGGTCAAGATCGTCACGGCCCGCCGCGCGGGTTGAACCCCGCCCGCCGCTTGTCCGTTCTTCTGCGCGAAGGAGATCGGCGATGAAGGCGGGCGACAAGGTAAGCTGGAGCAGCCACGGCGGCGAAGCGCATGGCAAGATCGTGAAGAAGGTCACGAGCCCGATGACGATCAAGGGTCACAAGGTCGCGGCGTCGAAGGACAATCCCGAATTTCTCGTCGAAACCGACGAGGGCAAGCGCGCCGCCCACAAGCCGTCCGCGCTCCGGAAGGGCTGAGACGCGGGGATTGAGCGGCGCGGATCCTTGCTGGCTATGCGGCCGCCCGCTCGGCGTCCGCACCGAATGGCATCACCCGCTCCCCAAGAGCCGGGGCGGGCGCGAGACCGTCCCCGTCCACCCGATCTGCCACCGCACGATCCACGCCACCTTCTCCAACGCCGAACTCGCGAAGCTTTCGCGGGATGACGTGGTGGCAAATCCGGCGATCGCGAAGTTCCGGATCTGGATCGCGGGCAAGGATCCCGACTTCAACGCACCGACGCGGCGCGGGCGTTAACGCCGCGGCGCGCTCGCCGTCGTCGCGCAGGCGCCGGAGCGCTTGGCGGTCGCGGAATAATCGAACGGCTCGTTGTTCAGGATGCCCTGGGTCCGGATCTGGAGGGCACCATCCTCCTGCACGCGCAGGTTGGTCTGGCCATAGCCGCCGGTCTTGCAGCTATAGCTGACCGTCGCGGTCTTGGCTTCGTTGGCGATGATGAAGCGGCTGCACATCGGCCCGTGATGCGCGATCTGGAGCAGTGCTGCGGGATCGTTCACGCACATCGTCTTGCTGTGGGTGGCGTCGCTGGTGACCTCCCACTGCCCGGGCATGATCGCCGCGAGCGCGGCCAGCTTGGGCTGATAGGGCTCGGCAATCGCGATCCCGCCGATCCCCGCCAAAATCATCACGCCGATTTTCGCCCGTATCATCATGTCTTCCCCAGTCTTCATCGGCATGACCCTGTCCCGGCCGCTCGATCCCGGCCAGAAACTTTCGACCAACCGCCGATTCGAAGGAACAGATTACAATCGAACTATGGTCCCGCTGTGACGTCCGGCACGGGAATATTTCACGCGTCGAGCGATTCGAGCGATATCGAGTAGCGGGTCGAGCAGAATTCGCAGTCGACGTGGATCTCTCCATTCTCGTCCGCCATCTCCACGCGCTCGTCGGTGGGGAAGCGGGCGATGACCGACCGGAAATGTTCGGGATCGCACCGGCAACCCTGCGACAGCGCGAGTTCGGGCAGCGTGCGGACCTCATCCTCGTTGAACAGTCGCCACAGCAAGGCGTCGAAGCCCAGCGTGCGGTCGGTCAGTTCGTCGGGCTTCACCGTTTCGGCCAGCGCGCGGACATGATCCCATTCGGGGTGGTCCATGCGCGTGTGGATGCGGTCGCGCCCCTCCTCGCCTTCGGGCAGATGCTGGATCAGCATGCCGCCCGCGACATGGGTGCCGTCGGCGTCGGTCGCGGCGCTCAGCCGGATGACGCTCGGCAACTGCTCGGACTGCGCGAAATAGCTTTCCGCCGCCTGCGACAGCGACGTCCCTTCGAGCGGGACGATCCCCTGATAGCGTTCGCCGATTGCAGGCAGATCGAAGGTGATCGCGAGATAGCCTTTCCCGAACAACGCGAACAGCGACGGATCGCGCGGAATTTCCGCGACGCGATCGGCATCGTGGCGCACATAGCCGCGCAGCACGCCGGCTTCGTAGTTGACGACCAGCAGGTCGACCGCACCACCTTCGGCCTGCGCCTGCAGGGTGAGGCGGCCGTCATCCTCCTTGAGCGTCGATCCCAGCAGCGCCGCAAGCGTCAGTGCTTCCGCGAGCAGGGTGGCGACCACCGGCGGATAAGCATGTTTCGACAGGATCGTGTCGAGCGCCGGCCCAAGCCGCACCATCCGCCCGCGCGCATGGCGATGTGGAATGGTGAAGCCGAGGGCGGAGTCGATCGAAACGGTGGTCATGGCGCCAAAGTCATGGTGAGGGGTGAGGATTTCAAGAGCGTCTCAATCCTCCCCCGCCAGGGGGAGGTGTGAGCGCAGCGGACGGAGGGGGAGGGCGGCGACCAATCAGAGGTATCGCGTCCTCCCGCTCCGTCGCCTTCTGCGCCACCTCCCCCTGGCGGGGAAGGATGAGTTGTCAGAGCTTACCCAGACACCACAGCAGCACGGCCTTCTGGGCGTGGAGGCGGTTCTCCGCCTCGTCCCAGATCAGCGACTGCGGGCCGTCGATCACCGCGTCGGTCACTTCCTCGCCGCGATGCGCGGGCAGGCAGTGGAGGAAGGAAGCATCCTTGGCAGCGTTGGCCATCAGCGCCTCGTCGACCTGGAAGGGCATCATCGCGGCGAGCTTTTCCGCGCCGTCGGTCTGCCCCATCGAGATCCAGGTGTCGGTGACGATCACGTCGGCGCCCGCTGCTGCATCCGCGGCATCGCGGGTGATGCGAACATCGCCGCCGCGCGCCTTGGCTGCGTCGATCACCGCCGGATCGGGATCATAGCCCTCTGGGCATCCGACCGCGACCGGGAAGCCCAGCAGGCTTCCCGCCTCGACGATCGAGTGGAGGACGTTGTTGCCATCGCCCAGCCATGCCCAGCGCAGTCCATCGACCGTCCCCTTATGCTCGAGGATGGTCAGAAGATCGGCCATGATCTGGCACGGATGCGATGCGTCGGTCAGGCCGTTGATGACCGGCACCGTCGCATGCTTCGCCAGATCGATGATCTTCTGATGATCGTCGGTGCGGATCATGATTGCGTCGACATAGCGGCTGAGCACACGCGCGGTGTCCGCGACGGTTTCGCCGCGGCCGAGCTGCATGCTGCCCGCGTCCATCACGATCGTCGTGCCGCCCAACTGGCGCATCGCCATGTCGAATGACACGCGGGTGCGCGTCGAGTTCTTTTCGAAGATCATCGCCAGCGTGAAGCCGGCGAGGGGGGCGTCCTTGTCGGCGGTGCCCTTCGGAAGACCCGCACGCGCCTGCTTGCGCGCCTTCGCCGCCGCCAGCATCGCCTTCAGCCCGTCGGTGCCCGCATCGGCGAGGTCGGTGAAGTGCCGGATCGTCACGATGCACCGCCAATGGTCCGCGCGCCCGCCGACAGCTTTTCGACGCATTCGGCGATGTGGCTTTCGTCGATCACCAGCGGGGGCAGGATGCGGACGACATTCTCGCCCGCCGCCACGCTCAGCAGCCCATGATTGTCGCGCAGATGCGCCACCATCGCCCGCGCCTCGACCGCGTCTTTGAGCTTGATGCCGATCATCAGGCCCATGCCGCGTACGCTGTCGAACACGTCGTCATGGTTCGGGATCATCTGTTCGATCGCCTGGCGGAGCCGATCGCCCATCGCGCGGACATTCGCCAGGAACGTGTCGTTCACCGCGACCTCGAACACAGCTTCGGCGGCCGCCATGGCGAGCGGATTGCCGCCATAGGTCGATCCGTGGGTGCCGATCACCATGCCCTTGGCGGCTTCCTCGGTCGCGAGACACGCGCCGAGCGGGAAGCCGCCGCCGATGCCCTTGGCCACGGCCATGATGTCGGGCGTGATGCCATATTGCTCATGCGCGAAGAAGGTGCCGGTGCGGCAATAACCGCACTGAACCTCGTCGAGGATCAGCAGCAGACCCTTTTCGTCGCAGATGCGGCGCAGCCCTTGCAGGAACTCCTGGCTCGACGGGGTCATGCCGCCTTCGCCCTGCACCGGCTCGACCATGAAACCCGCGGTCGCATCGTCGACAGCCGCCTCGGCGGCAGCAAGATCGTTGAACGCGACCACCTCAAACCCGGGCAGGAGCGGTTCGAATCCGTCGCGCATCTTCGGTTGGTTGGTGGCCGAGATCGTCCCCAGCGTCCGCCCGTGAAAGGCGTTGGCGAAGGTGATGATCTTGGTCCGCTCAGGGTTGCCGTTGGCATAGTGGTAACGGCGCGCCGTCTTGATCGCGCACTCGACCGCCTCGGCGCCCGAATTGGTGAAGAACACCGTGTCGGCGAAGGTCTTGTCGACCAGCTTCTGAGCGAAGGCCTCGCCCTGCGGCGACCCGTAGAGGTTCGATACATGCATCAGCGTCGCCGCCTGATCTGCGATCGCCTTGACGAGCGCAGGGTGGCCGTGGCCGAGCAGGTTGACCGCGATGCCGCTCGCGAAATCCAGATAACGTTCGTCGCGCTCGCCGATCAGGTAGCAGCCCTCGCCTCGGACCGGACGCACGCCGCACCGCGGATAAACCGGCATGAGCGGAGTGATGGTCATGGCAAGAACTCCCTTCCTTCAAGAAATCGACGTGAAAAGCTCCGAAAACGCAAAAGGCGGCCATCCAGGCCGCCGATCGGAGCGCGCATATAGAGGGGCACGGCGCAACCCGTCAACGATCCGTCGCAAAGCCGGTGCGCGTCCCCTGGAAAATTGGTAAAAAGCCCTCAATTCCGAGAGAATCACTGGTTCAAACTGGGTCGCCTATGCGTTTCCTGTGCTTCGCCCTGTTGGCTTCTTCCGCTCTCCCCGCCTTCGCGCAGGGGATCGAGCTGTCGCCGATGTTCGGCACGCAGTTCCGTTACGAACAGACGATGGGCGACAGGTTGCTCGGCACCAACGACGCCTTCGTGATGCGCGCGCGGCCGGGCGTCATGATCGACGACGGCAGCTGGTCGCTGGTCGCGCAGAGCGATGCCGCGGTGGTCGTGCGCCGGACGATCGATGCGACGGGCGAGGAAACGAGCGAAACCACCGCGTCGAGCGCAAGCCGCCCCGACTCGCTCCAGCTCAACCAGTTCGCGCTGCGCTATAATGGTTTGCCGGGCACGACCGTCGCGCTCGGCCGCCAGCAGATCGGCCTCGCCGGCAATTATGCGGGCGACCGCGATGGCGAACAGACCTTCGATGCCGCACGGGTGACATGGGCCGCGCTGCCCGGGCTTCACGCCGACCTCGCTTATGCCTGGTCGAGCCGCAGCCTGTGGGCGCGCGAAGGCGACGCGCTGATCCCCGAAACAGTCGGCGGGCAGAATATCTTTGCCAAGCTCGACTGGCAGAACCGCTTCGGCACGCTCAGCACCTATGCCTATCAGGTCGATCAGCGCCACGCCGCGCACAGCGACTTCCGCCTGATGAACCAGGTCTATGGCGCGCGCTTCACCGGCACCCGCAAGCTCGCGACCGGCACGCGGCTCGATTATGCGATCGGCTATAACCGTCAGGACGGCGCGCTGACCAACGGCGCCACCGTCGCGCCGACCTACTGGCTGATCGGCAGCACCTACGACTTGGGAGACTTGTCGGCGACGCAGACCAACTACCGCCGCTTCGCCGCCAACGGCATCGCCTTCCGCAATGGCGACGAGATCAACCTGTCGACCAATGCGACGATGGGCCGCGTCAATCTGGGCGCGCGCTTCTCGAACTTCCGCCCGATCGACAGCCAGCAGGCCTTGCAGGACATGCGCGTGTCGCTGGGGCTGATCTTCTAGGCGGGGGTTGGAAGGCGCGCAGCCAGTTCGGCGAACGCCGCATTCACCGCATCGGGATTCTCGATCCACGGAAAATGCCCGCCGCCCGCGATCGTCCCGAAGGACGCGTTGGGCGTATGCAAGCGGGCGTCATTCCATCCGCCTTGCCAGACGATCCGATCCTCGGCGCCTGCCAGCACCAAGGTCGGAATCGATTCGGGCCACCACGTCGCACGGTAGACGTGATCGAAATGGGCTTCGGACCAGTCCACGGCGGCGCTGCAATAGGGCATGCGCGACAGAAGATCGCGGCCCGCCCCGAGGCCGGCAGGCGAGAAATTCCATTCGGCCGAGGCGACCGCGATCGCGGCGATATTCTCGTCACGTCGATCGGACTCGTAGATGGCGGCGGCTTCGTCGACCGCCGGCAGCGGGTGCCGTTCGGTCATCGCAACGAAGCGCGGGTGCCAGCTTGCGTCGGGCGCGGTGTCGATCAACACGAGGCCGACGATATGTGTCGCGAGTTCGGGCGTGGCGAGCAGATACATGCCGCCCGTCGAATGGCCCGCGAACACGACGTTGGGCAGCGCCTGCGCGGCTTCGATCAGCACCTGCGGCCAGACGGTGTAGGGATCGGCCGGTGCGCCGGGGGCGTCTTGGTTCGATCCGTCGCCCGGCAGATCGACGAGCCAGATCGTGCCGGGGACGTCGATCGCCTCGGCCAGCTCGATCAGGCTTTCGGATCCGATGCCGGGGCCACCGGGCAGGAACAGCCAGTTGAGGTCGCCCGGCCGGGCCGCGTGCCGACGCAGGCGGACGCCCGAAGGCGTGAAGCGGACGTCGTTCAGCTCTTCACCTTCCAGCCCTTGGCCAGCAGCACATAGCACAGCCAGCCGAGGACCAGGTTCACCGCCAGCAGCACGATCGCGCCGGTCAGGATCGGCGAATCGGCGTCGCCCAGAAAGCCGTAGCGGAAGCCCGAGATGACATAGAAGAACGGGTTGGCGTGGCTCGCCGCCTGGAATCCGGCGTGGAGCGAATCGACCGAATAGAAGGTGCCCGACAGCAGCGACAGCGGCGCGATCACGAAATTGGTGACGGCGGCCGCATGATCGAACTTGTCGGCCCAGATCGAGGTGAGCAGGCCCAGCAGGCTCAGCAGCGTCGATCCCATCAGGCCGAACCATATCACCGCCCACATATGCTCGGGCATCACGTTGACGCCCGGCCACGGCAGCATCACCAGCCACACCGCGAAGCCGACGAGAATGGCGCGGCTCACCGATGCGCCGACCAGCGCCACCACCACCTCGGCGGTCGACAGCGGCGGCATCAGATAGTCGATGATCGTGCCCTGCATCTTGCCGGCGAGCAGCGAGAAGCTGGCATTGGCAAAGGCGTTCTGCATCATACCCATCACGATCAGGCCGGGGGCGATGAAGCTGGCGAAGGGATGGCCCATCACTTCGCGCCCGCCGCGGCCCAATGCGACCGTGAAGATCACCAGATAAAGCAGCGTCGTGATGGCCGGCGCCCATACCGTTTGCAGCTGCACCTTGAAGAAGCGGCGCACCTCCTTCACATATAGGGCACGCAATCCCCCCCAGTTCACCATCGGGAGAACCGGCACGCCGGGTGGGGAGAAGCTGGTGTTTTGGGGCTGGTCGGTCATGGGCATATCGCCTATCGGCTCACCGGCCTGCCCGCAAGCGCGGGCGGCTCACAAGGATCAAGTCTTACTCATGGCCTGGACGGACGAACGGATCGATCAGCTGAAGCGGCTCTGGGGTCAGGGCATGACCGCCAGCCAGATCGCTGAAGAACTGGGTGGCGTCAGCCGCAACGCCGTGATCGGCAAGGCGCATCGCCTTGGCCTGGAGGCGCGCCCGTCTCCGGTGAAGGGCGGCGATGCCAGTGCCGCCGCAGCTGCTCCGGCCGCTGCCGCGCCTGCGGCGCCACCGCCTGAAAAACCGGTCGAAAAGCCCGCGCCCGTCGTGGCCGCGCCGAAGCCCGTCGCACCGGCGGCTCCGGCCCCTGCGCCTGTCGCAGCCACTCCTGCGCCGACTGCGGCTCCGCAGCCGATGGTCCGCTCGATCGGCCCCGGCGGTTTCCAGCGTCAGGCGCCTGGCGAACAGTCTGCGCCGATCACGCCCGCGCCGCCGCGCCGCCTCGTCCCCGCCAAGCCTTCGGCCGACATGGCGGACAAGACCGGCCTGCTCGATCTGAACGACCGCATCTGCAAGTGGCCGCTCGGCCATCCGGGCGAGCCCGATTTCCACTTCTGCGGTCAGCCGATCAATCCGGGCTTCCCATACTGCCTGTCGCACTGCTCGGTCGCCTATCAGGCGCAGCTGCCGCGTCGTGATCGCCGTCCGCCGCCGCCGTTGCCCTTCGGCGGGCCGCGCGTTCGCTGATATGACTAAAAGGGCGATCCTGCTGACGGCGGCGATCGCCCTGTCGGCCTGCGCAGCGGCCCCCAAGGCGGCCGACGCCGGCAAATATAAAGACAAGGGCCCGTTCGGCGAACGTGGGCAGGCGCTGGCTCCGCCTGCCGATACGCCTGCAGACCCCGCCGAGGGCGCCACCTGCAACCTCGCCGCCGCCCGCGCCTTCATCGGCAAGCCTGGCGACAAGGTAGCCGACGAAGCCCGCGCCGCCGCTGGCGCCCGCTCGGTTCGAGTCATCAAGCCCGGCACGATGGTGACGATGGACTTCCGTCAGGACCGGTTGAACCTCAAGCTCGACGACAAGGGCGTAGTGCAGGACCTCAACTGCGGGTGAGGTGGTTGGGCAGTCTTCCGCTGCTCATACTCTCGGCTTGCGGTTCTTCGCCCCCGCCTGCTGCCTATCACAGTGCTTCTGATAAGCTGCTCGTAGCCTTGGGCCTCGAAAGCTGGGCCTGTATGGAAAGCTACGGAAAAGACTATTACGAGCTGAAAAGTCCGGCAGATTGCTATGCGTTTGGCGATCGAGAGATTTTTCGAGGCGTCTGGCAAGCGGGCTTTGAAACCAACCAGTTCGCATCTGGGGCAAGGGTAGCGAAACCTATCCTTGTAGAGGGCAGTCCAAGATTGACTGGGGCGCTCCCCCGTATCGAATGTGGTGTTGATAGCAGCGCATGCTTCTTCGATGTCGAGTTCGTAGGGCGGCGTGCGCTTTACCCTGGCCGTCAAGGTTTCCGGTGGATCAAGGTCGAGCGAATTGTTGATCTGAAACCGCTAGTCGGGCGCTGGGCACCCTCCAAGCGTTTCGGTTGGTCATGGACGAGCCGATAGCGTGGCTTTGGTCTGATTACGGAATCTCGATCTCCGCACCTGTCTTGACGCGGTCGAGCGCGATCAGGCTGCGGAAGCTGGCGACGCTTTCGTTGGTGGAGAAGAGGCGGCGGGTGGTCGCTTCGTAGGTCGCCATGTCGGCGGAGACGATCACCAGCACGAAGCTGATCCCGCCGGTCACATAATAGCATTGCTGGACTTCGGGCGCGGCCTCGAACAGCGCCTTGGCGTGGTCGACCGTGTGGGTGCGCTCGTTGATCAACGTCACCTCGACGATCGCGGTGATGCTCATCGCCACCGCGCGGGCATCGACGATCGCCACGTTCCGCTCGATGATCCCGGCGGCCTCCATTGCCGCGATCCGGCGCTGGACGGCGGCGGCGGACAGGTTGACCGCTTCGGCGATCTGGCGTTGCGGCGCCTTGGCGTCGCGCTGGACAATGCGCAGGATCGCGCGGTCGAAGCTGTCGAGCGGGGCTTTGCGGGGCATGAGTGGGTTTTTGTTGCATTTGGCGCCCCGATCAAGAGCGCACGGCTCACGCCCATGATGATATCGCTCCGCTCATGGATAGCGGACGGCGATATGCGGGTTTGGCCTGCGGCATGGGGGCGGGCGCTCTGTGGGGGCTCGTCTTTCTCGCGCCCGAATTGGTCCGCGACTTCACCCCGCTGCAACTCGCGATCGGGCGCTATCTGGCCTATGGGTTGATCGCGCTGGGCCTGATCGCGCCGCGCTGGAACGCGCTTCGCCCCCAGATCACTTTGCGCGAATGGCGCTCGCTCGGCTGGCTCGCGCTCGCGGGGAACACGCTCTACTATATCCTATTGTCGGCAGCGGTGCAGACCGGGGGGATCGCGATGACCTCGCTCGTCATCGGTTTTCTGCCGGTTGCGGTGACGATCATCGGAAGCCGGGATCATGGCGCAGTGCCGCTGCGCATGCTCGCGCCATCGCTGCTGCTGTGTACGGCGGGCGCTGTCTGCATCGGCTGGCAGGCCCTCGGCGGTTCGGGGCGTTCGTCGCTGATCGGCCTGCTCTGCGCGATCGGCGCGCTCGCATCGTGGACGGCATTTGCGGTGGGCAATGCGCGGGCGCTGGCGCGGCTCGATCATGTCTCGGCGCACGACTGGAACCTGCTGCTCGGCCTTGTCACCGGTGCGCAGGCGGTGCTGCTGATCCCCGTCAGTCTGATGATCGATTCGACGGGCTACGCGCCTGACCAGTGGCTCCGCTTCGGCGCGGTGTCGATCGGTGTCGCGATCTTCGCGTCGATCATCGGCAACGCGCTGTGGAACCGGATGAGCCGCCTGCTGCCGCTGACGATGGTGGGGCAGATGATCCTGTTCGAAACCCTGTTCGCGCTGATCTACGGCTTCGTCTGGGAAGCGCGCCTGCCGCACCCGCTCGAATGCGCGGCGTTCGGGCTGGTCGTCGCGAGTGTTCTTTCGTGCATCGCCGCGCACCGGCGGCATGCCGCCATTGCGGTGGGCGCGTAGCGAAGCAGATGCGGTTGTGCGAGGATCAGCCAATGAATCCCGCCAAAGCTGAAGCGTTATATCTGCGTGCCCTGAAAATCCGCGAAGATCGGAGAGGTGGGCTGTGGTTGCCGATCATGTGGCACCTGGCTTTGCGGCGGCATGCCGACGCTATGATCGAACTGGCGGACTGGCTTTCCCATGACAATCGTCTGGATGCCTTTGGCCGGTGCGCCGACGCGTTCAGCGCCGCTGGCCTCTACCGTCGCGCATTTCGTGCTGGCGATGCGCGCGCCGCGCAGCATCTGGCGATGAGCTGTTTCAATCGGAATGATATGGCCGGTTATCGTCATTGGCTGAAGCTTGGCGCAAAGGCTGGCGATCCCGAGGCAGTTACCGAACTCAGCTATTTCGAAACGCGCCTTCCGCATGGCGCAGCCCGCGCAATTGGTCGTGCAAGGCCCAGGCAGAAGCGCGATTGGGTTTGACAAAGTTCTCTTTTTGTTCTATTGTTCTGGTCTTTTAAAATGGGATTCGGAGGGCGCTGTGAAGCATTCTGTTGAGCTCTCGCTGTCGCTCGGGCGCTTTTCAAAAGCCACAAAACCCACAACCCGAGTGGCTTTCACCGTTACATCGGCCTCTTCCTTCCGTTCGTCGCGCGGCATATAGTCGCCACCACATGTCGAACGACGATCTCTTCGCCTCCGCGCCGTCCACCAGTTCCGGAAATTACGACGCCTCGTCGATCGAGGTGTTGGAAGGGCTGGAGCCTGTCCGGCGTCGTCCGGGCATGTATATCGGCGGCACCGACGAGCGCGCTTATCATCACCTCGCCGCCGAGATCCTCGACAATGCGATGGACGAGGCGGTTGCGGGCCATGCGAACCGGATCGAAGTGGCGCTGGGCACCGGCAATCGGCTGACCATCACCGACAATGGCCGCGGCATGCCGGTCGATCCGCACCCCAAATATCCGGGCAAATCCGCGCTCGAAGTCATCATGACCATGCTCCATTCGGGCGGCAAGTTCAGCGCAAAGGCCTATGCCACGTCGGGCGGCCTGCACGGCGTCGGCGTGTCGGTTGTCAATGCGCTGTCGACCGATACGGTGGTCGAGGTTGCACGCAACAAGGAGTTGTTCCGCCAGAGTTTCTCGCGCGGGCATCCGACGTCGGGCCTTGTCTCGGTTGGCGCGGCGCCCAACCGGCGCGGGACCAGCGTGTCCTTCACCCCCGATCCCGAAATCTTCGGCGACAGCGCCCGTTTCCGCCCCGCGCGCCTCATGCGGCTCGCGCGGTCGAAGGCGTATCTTTACGCGGGCGTCGAGATACGCTGGCGCTGCGACCCCGCCGTCGCGGGAGACGAGGTGCCGACTGAGGCGGTGTTCCAGTTTCCCGGCGGCCTTGCCGATCACCTTGCCGAACAGGTGGGTGCGCGCGAATGCGCGACCAGCCAGTTCTTCACGGGCAAGCAGGCTTTCCCGGGCGACAATCAGGGTTCGGTCGAATGGGCGGTCGCATGGCCGCTCTATTCGGACGGCAGCTATTCCTATTACTGCAACACGATCCCGACCCCCGATGGCGGCACCCACGAAGCGGGCCTCCGTGCTGCGCTGACCAAGGGCATTCGCGCCTTCGCCGATCTGGTCGGGCAGAAGCGCGGCAAGGATATCACCGCCGACGACATCATGGTCGGATCCGAACAGATGCTGTCGGTGTTCATTCGTGACCCGCAGTTCCAGAGCCAGACCAAGGACCGGCTGACATCGGCCGATGCCGCGCGCCTCGTCGAGACCGCGATCCGCGACCATTTCGATCATTTCCTCGCCGACAATATGGAGCGCGGCAAGGCGCTGCTCGGTTTCGTCCTCGACAAGATGGACGATCGCCTGCGCCGCAAGGCCGAGCGCGACGTCAAGCGCAAGACGGCGACGAGCGGGCGCAAGCTGCGCCTTCCGGGCAAGCTCACCGACTGCGCGAACGATGATCCGTCGGGCACCGAAATCTTCATCGTCGAAGGCGATTCGGCGGGAGGCTCCGCCAAGCAGGCGCGCGATCGCAAGACGCAGGCGGTGCTGCCGATTCGAGGCAAGATCCTGAACGTCGCCAGCGCCAATGCGGCCAAGATCGGTGCGAACCAGGAGATTCAGGATCTGGGGCAGGCGCTGGGCTGTGGCCTGCGCGACAAGTGTAACCCCGATCTGCTGCGCTACGAACGCATCGTCATCATGACCGACGCCGACGTCGACGGCGCGCATATCGCGACCCTGCTGATGACCTTCTTCTTTCAGGAGATGCCCGAACTGGTGAAGCGTGGGCACCTCTATCTCGCGCAGCCGCCGCTCTATCGCCTGACCGCGGGCAGCAAGAGCCTCTACGCGATGGACGACGCCGATCGCGCGCGGATCGAGGCGAAGGATTTCAAGGGCAAGAAGGTCGAAGTCGCACGCTTCAAGGGCCTGGGCGAAATGAACCCGATGCAGCTGCGCGAAACCACGATGGACCCCAAGACGCGCACCCTTCTCCGCGTCGTCCTGCCCCAGGAATATGAGGAGCGCGCAGGCACGCGCGATCTGGTCGAGCGGCTGATGGGCAAGAATCCCGAGCACCGCTTCGCCTTCATTCAGGCGAATGCGGCGATGGTCGATGACGAGGTGATCGATGCGTGACACTTTTCCGTCATCCCGGCGAAAGCTGGGATCTCGGGAGAGGGGAGACGAGTTGGTCGCAAGAGCCACCTGAGATCCCAGCTTCCGCTGGGATGACGGCGGTGGGAAAGGCTGCCGATGACCGCCCACATTCACGCAATCGGCACCGCGATCCCAGACCGGGACGTGCACCGCGCCTTCATCGAGTGGGCATCGGACAAGATTGCCGACAGCCGCGAGCGTGCTCTGTTCGCGCGTATGGCCGCGCGGTCGGGGATCGAGCATCGCTGGGCGGTGCACCCGCTTGCTCCGCAGGCCGCCGCGGCAGAGCCGACCTCCGCGCGGATGGCCGCCTATGCCGATCATGCCCCGCGCCTCGCGCTCGCCGCGATCCGCGATCTGGAGGGGCGGGCGTCGATCGATGGAGTAACGCACCTCGTCGTCGCGAGCTGCACCGGCTTCGTCGCGCCCGGCATCGATCAGATCATCGCCGCGAACCTCGGTCTAGACGGATCGGTTG
The DNA here is from genome assembly GCF_008274695.1 of Sphingomonas montanisoli. Classification (GTDB taxonomy): domain Bacteria; phylum Pseudomonadota; class Alphaproteobacteria; order Sphingomonadales; family Sphingomonadaceae; genus Rhizorhabdus; species Rhizorhabdus montanisoli. Next base: position 554,418 of record NZ_VTOU01000002.1, read on the forward strand.
AGCGGACCTTGGTCGGTTTCATGGGCTGCTATGCCGCGGTCGCGGCGCTGCGCGTCGCACACCATATTGCGCGGTCCGATCCGGCGGCGCGCATCCTGGTCGTCACGGTCGAACTCTGTTCGCTCCACCTGCAGGACACCGGCGCCGTTCCACGGCTGCTCGCGATGCTCCAGTTCGCCGATGGCGCGGCGGCCGCCCTGGTGATGGCGCAGGAGGGCGGGATCGCACTCGATCGCTTCTTCGCGGCGACCCTGCCCGACAGCGGGCCGCTCATCACCTGGACGATCGGAGACACCGGCTTCGCGATGGAACTGTCGGGCGAGGTGCCCGTCCGGATCGGCGCGGCGCTGGAAGAACCTGCCTTCCGGCAGAAGCTGCTGGGTGATCGCGCCGTGGAGGATATTGCCCATTGGGCGGTCCATGCCGGTGGTCGCTCGATCCTCGATGCCGTCCAGTCCGCTTTGCAACTGCCGCAAGGCGCGCTTGCCGCGTCGCGCGACGTTCTGGCGCGGTTCGGCAACATGTCCTCGTCGACCCTGATGTTCGTGCTCGCCGCGATCCTCGCCGGGACAGGGTCGGGTAGCGGTATGGCGCTGGCCTTCGGACCCGGCCTTGCCGCCGAGGGCTTCGATTTCCGGCTGCTATGAAGCGTGCCACGCAAGAGGAGCAGATGGATGCGGCCGATCTCGATCCGGCCGAATATGCCCGCGTCCTCACCGATCTCGCCAAGGTCAATTGGTGGACGATGGCCGCGCGGCCGACATTGGCTTTCCTCGATCGCGCGGTGGGCGATCGCCGCCGCTTCACCCTGCTCGACGTCGGCTTTGGCGACGGCGACATGCTCCGCGCCATCGCACGCTGGGCGGCGAAGCGCGGGATCGAGGCGAACCTGATCGGCGTCGATCTCAATCCGAAGAGCGAGGGCATTGCGCGCGCGGCGACGCCCGATGCGATGCCGATCCGGTATCTGACCGGCGATTATCGCGATCATATCGGGGCCACGGACCTGATCGTCAGCAGCCTCGTTACGCATCACATGAGCGACGATGAGCGTATCGATTTCCTGCGGACGATGGACGGCGCCGCGCGCGTCGGCTGGTTCGTGAACGATATCCATCGCCACTGTCTGCCCTATCTTGGTTATCCGATCCTCGCCCGCATCATGGGCTGGCACCGGATCGTACGCGAGGATGGGCAACTCTCGATCGCGCGCGGTTTCCGCCCGCCGGAATGGCACGCGATGATAGCTGCGGCAGGGCTCGATCCATCCACCGTGTCGGTCGAGCGGCACGTCCCGTTTCGATTATGCGTCGCGCGCCTGCACTGATCGCCGGCGGCGGGCCGGCGGGGGCGACCGCCGCGATCCTGCTCGCGCATGGCGGCGCGATGCCGGTGCTGATCGAGCGTGCGCGCGGGCCGCAGGACGTCGTCTGCGGCGGCTTCCTCGCCGGTGACGCGATCCGGCTACTCGGCCGGCTGGGCATCGATCCCGCCGCCCTGGGCGCGCCGGCGATCCACAACGTCCGGCTTATCGCACGCGGGCAGGTGGCGGAAACCGGCTTGCCGTTCGTCGCCGCCGGCCTGTCGCGCTGCACGCTCGATGCCGCCTTGCTCGACCGCGCGATCGCAGAGGGGGCGTGCGTCGAACGCGGCGTCGCGATCCGCCGCGTCGATGGGCGCTGCCTCCATCTGGCGGATGGCCATGCGATCGAAGGCGAGGCGCTGTTCCTCGCGACCGGCAAGCATGATGTGCGGGGGAGCATGCGCCCCACCGAGGCGCTCGACGCCGATCCGGCGCTCGGGCTGCGCGTCCGGCTGGAGCCGACGCCGGCGCTGCGTGCCGCGCTCGACGGAATGATCGAGCTGCATCTGTTCGATCACGGCTATGCCGGGCTGCTGCTGCAGGAGGATGGTGGCGCGAATCTATGCCTGTCGGTTGCACAGAGCCGGGTGCGCGAGGCCGGTTCGCCCGATCGCCTGCTCGCGGCCCTGGCCGAGGAAGCGCCCTTGCTCGGCGAGCGTATCGGCGCGGCGGTGGGGCTGTCGGGGTGGGCCAGCATCGCGCGCATTCCGTATGGCTGGCGCGCACACGAGACCGAGACGGGGCTGTTCCGGCTGGGCGATCAGGCGGCGGTGATCGCGAGTCTGGCGGGTGACGGTGTCGCCATCGCGCTCGCCAGCGCGATGCGCGCGGTCAACTGCTTCCTGCATAATGGGCCGGAGGGCGCCACCGAGTGGCAGGCGGGGTTCGCGCGCCGCGCCGAACGTCCGGTGGTGGCCGCGTCGCTGCTGCGTCGGATGGGCGAGATGCCGATGCTCGCCGGGCCGCTGGTCGGTCTGCTGCGCCACGTCCCCGCGCTCACCCGATTGGCGAGCGCGGTCACGCGGATCGAGTAATTACTTTGCGCCCTTGGCGGCTTCGGCTTCGTAAGCCTTGCGGAATTCCTTGGCGAAGATGTCCATGAAGGCTTCGTCCGAACCCTGCGCCACGCCGCCGAACTCGCGTTCATAGGCTTCCCACAGGGCGGATGCGCGCGCGCCGGGCAGGATACGCGCGATAAGCCCCTTGGTCTCGGCCCGCTTCTTGATCGCATCGGGCGAGAAGCGGTCGAGCGTGGAGCGCAGAGCACCCTGCATCGCCTTGAGCGTGGCGATCTGATGCGCCTGCAGGTCGCGATAGCTGTCCTCCACCGCGCGCTCGGCGCCCATGAAGCCGCTGACCGGCGGGCTGAGCATCTGCGCCAGCGCATGCGCGGGCGACATCGCGAACTTGATCGGATTGTTGCCGTCACGGCTGAAGATCGTGTTCTGCGCCCCCATCTGCGCCTTGGCGCGGGCGCGCGCCTCCATCATCACGACGAGGCCACCGACGAGCTGGCGCAGCAGCAGCCCCGCCGCCTCGATCGTCGCATCGTCATCGCCCTTCACGTCGTCGCGCGACAGGCCCGCGGCCTTCAGGAGTTGTGCGAGAACGTCGCCCGCAGGTGCTGCGGCGGCATTCTCCTCGCCGAAGCCGCGGCTCCAGTCGACGGCATTATCGTCCTCGATCGTGTCCCAGCCGCCGTCGGCTGCGACCGGCTCTGCCTCGCCCGCCGGATCGATTGCGGGCAGTTCGGGCGGCAGCATCGGCGCCGGCTCCTCGACGGGCGCGACGGCCTCGGCCGGGGCAGGCGGTGCGGCGGGTTCCTCGACCGGGGTCGGGGCGACCCAGGCTTCCTCGACTTTGGCAGCCTCGATCGGCGCAGGCGCAGGTTCGGGCGCAGGCGGTGCTGCCTCCGCGACCGGCTCGGGAGCGGGAGGCGCGGGTTCGGCGGGGGCAGGCGCAGCATCCCAGCCGGGCGAAGCTGCGGGCGCGGCCTCGGGGGCGGGCTCCTCTTCGGCGGAGGCCGATCCCGGCAGCACGTCGATGTCGAAGCGGCCGACGCGGAAGGCGTCGCCCTCGGTCAGCATCTTGGCGGTCGCCATCCGCTCCTGCGCGCCGTTCAGATAGGTGCCGTTGGTGCTGAGATCGACGAGGCGGTACATGCCGCCGCCGACATACTCGACCTCGCAATGGCGCGAAGAGATATACATGTCGGGATCGGGCAGGGTCCAGTCGAGCCCGGCCGCCCGGCCGATCACGGCGCCGTGTCGATCGAGCCGGAACGTACGCGGCGTGCCACCCGGCACCGCGCTCGCATCCCGAATCCGCAACAGCAGAGTTCCGCTCTCCGACATTATCGATGCCCCCAAGATCGCCGCGACGTTTCTACCATCGGCCGCAAGAATAATCTCTTACATCGCACCGTGACACACAGGATCGGGCGATGCCCGTGCATGCAACAGGGCTGCCCGCCATGGCAAGGTCGAAGGCCCGGCCGCGCCCTTTTCGTCAGCTGTTCAGGAAGGCGCGTACCTCGGCGATGAACCGGTCGAACTGGTCGTGGTGCGGCCAGTGTCCCGCACCTTCCAGCACCACCCGCTCCGCGTCCGGCATCAGGCTCGCGATCCGGGCGGGAAGCGAGGAGGGCCAGCTTTCGGCGCCATAGAGAAAGCGTGTGGGGCAGCGGATCGCGCGCCACAGCGCGTCGATGTCGGCCTGCCCGATGTCGGGAAAGGGCGGGCGGACGTGGACGGGGTCATATTTCCAGCGCCAGCCGCCATCGCCCGAGGGCGCGAGCGCGTGGATTGTCAGGTGATGCGCCTGTTCGTCGGTCAGGGCCGGATTGCCGGCCTTCATCCGCGCCAGCGCCTCATCCCGCGTCGCGAAGCGGCGGGCCGGGGCGCTGGCGAGCGCATTGGTTTCGCGCACCCATTCGCGGATTCGTTCGGCGGGCGTCTGGCGGTTCATCGCCGCTTCGATCTCGATCGGCGCGCCGACCGGCTCGACCAGCATCATGCGCGACACCAGGTCGGGATAGACGGCCGCAAAGCGCAGCCCGAGGTGCGCGCCCATCGAATGGGCGAGGATCGTCACCTTCTCTACGCCCAGATGCGCGATCAGCCCGACGAGGTCGACGATGAACGCCGCAAAGTCATAACGCCGCTCGGGCGACCAGCCGCTGTCGCCATGACCGCGCAGATCGACCGCCACGACATGCCAGTCGTCGCGCAGCACCCGCGCGGCCCAGTCCCAGCTACGCGCATGATCGCGGTTGCCGTGGAGCAGGATCAGTGGCGGCGCGTGGTGGTTGCCCCAGTCGAGATAGCTGAGCTCGATACCATTCGAAGCGAACGTGCGGCGGGTGGGCTGAGGCTGTTCGTGCATCGGGACTGCATAGACATGCGGGCCGGTGAGGAACCAGAAGTCGCGCCTGATCCGACCTTCTGGAAAATCGCCGGCCCGCGACCGGACCGGCCGGCTCGACGATGGGGATCCGCTCGCTCTGCTCCTCCGATGCGATTCGAGGGCAGCCTTCATGGGGGCGGGGCCCCGGCCTGCCGCAATCCCGGCACCGGGTTAGACCGTGATAGTGGGAAAATCGGGCCTGCCCGACGGCCGCCTTTCATCGACATCGACGGCCTATCGGCGCTACGCGTCCCGATCCCCGTTGACATTCGCGCGGGGTATCGCCATCCCGCGCGCTCTCGGCCCGATGGCGGAGTGGTGACGCAGCGGACTGCAAATCCGTGCACGCCGGTTCGATTCCGGCTCGGGCCTCCAAATCCACTCCCGCCCCCCCAAGCTTCGATCAAGCGACGACGGCGTTCTGCCAACTGCATCCGCTTTGCCGCAGCCATCTTGCGGGCCGCTGGCGCTTCGTCCAAGGAAACGCACGCACCGGGGCTTGAACAGGCTCAGGCTGTATTGTAGTGACAATACACCAGTTTCGGGGATGGCCCCGAGTCAGGGATAGGCAGTGACCGAGCAGAATTTCGAACAATTGCGCCGCGCGATGGTGGTCAGCCAGCTTCGCACCACCGGGGTCAGCGATGCGACCGTTGTCGCCGCAATGGGCCAGGTCGCGCGCGAAGGCTTCGTGCCGGCGGACAAGGCTCCGCTCGCCTATCTCGACATCGCGGTGCCGCTGGGCGGTGGCCGTGCGCTCAATCCGCCGATGGTGACGGGGCGCTTGCTGACAGCGGCGGAAATTCAGCCGGGCGATCGCGTACTGCTGATCGGTGCTGCGAGCGGCTATACCGCCGCGCTGCTGATCGCGCTGGGCGCGACTGTGGTTGCGGTCGAGGAGGATGCGACGCTCGTCGCGCAGGGGCGTGCGAACGTTCCGGCGGCCGAATGGGTCGAAGGTCCGCTAACGGCGGGCGCACCCACCTCGGCGCCCTATGATCTGATCGTCGTCGATGGCGCGATCGAACAGGTGCCGGCCGCGCTGACCGATCAGTTGGCCGATGGCGGCCGCTTTGTCGGCGCGATCGTCGAAAATGGGGTTGTGCGCCTTGTGGCCGGCGCACGCGGCGGCACGGGCTTCGGCTATCGTGCCTTCGCCGATGCCGATGCGGTGGTGCTGTCTGGTTTCGCCAGGCCGCGCGCCTTCCAATTCTGATCCGGAAAGGTTCAAATCGAGTGACTGTCAGGGGGGTGACGAAAGCTGCGGTGGCGCTGACGGCAATGGCCGCGGCGCTGACGGGAAGCGGGGCATGGGCCGATACGCTGCGCGATGCGCTGACCCGAGCCTATGCGACCAACCCGACGCTGACGGGCGCGCGTGCCAATCTGCAGGCGATCGACGAAAACGTGCCGATCGCGCGCGCCGGCGGCCTGCCCAACGTCGGCACGACCGCGAGCTACAGCAGCTTCGTTCAGCGTTCGGTCAACAGCTTCTCCGCGCCGAAGAAGGCGTTCGTCGCCGGCGCGAACGCGACGATGCCGATCTATCAGGGTGGCGCCGTTCGCAACGCGATCAAGGCGGCCGACGCGCGCGTGCTCGCCGGCCGCGCCGATCTGCAGACGACTGAACTCAACGTCTTCGCCTCGACCGTCGCGGCCTATATGGACGTGATCCGCGACACCGCGATCGTCGACCTGAACGGCGGCAACGTGAGGGTACTCGAGACCAACCTGCGGGCCAGCAACGATCGGTTTGAGGTGGGCGATCTCACCCGCACCGACGTCGCCCAGTCGCAGGCGCGGCTCGAACTCGCGCGCAGCCAGTTGCAGGCCGCGCAGGCGCAGCTCGACGCCAGCCGCCAGAATTATCTCGAGATTGTCGGCAAGTTCCCCGACGCGCTCGAACCGCCGCCGCCGCTGCCGGCGCTGCCGGCGACGACCGAAGAGGCCGTCGATGTCGCCATCACCGACAATCCGGCGCTGGCATCGGCCAAGGAAGCCGCGCATGCCGCCGATTATGATATCGGCCAGGCGCAGGCGCAGCGCCTGCCCAAACTCGAAGGCTTCGCTGAGGGCCAGTATATCGACTATCGCGGCACGCTGGGCGGCGGCATCGTCGGCGCCAACTTCCGTCAGCATGACAAGACCGCCACGATCGGCGTGCGCGGCAGCCTGCCCATCTACCAGGGCGGTGAGCCCGGCGCGCGCGTGCGCCAGGCAAAGGCGCGCAAGAGCCAGGCGCTGGAAAACCTCACCGCAACCGAGCGTGGGGTGATCGCCGATACGCGCGTCGCTTATTCGCGCTACGCAGCGGCGCTGGGTGTGATCAAGTCGTCCGAAGTCGCGGTGTCGGCGAACGAACTCGCGCTTGAAGGATCGAAGGCCGAACAGGGCGTGGGCACGCGCAATCTGCTCGACGTGCTGAATGCGGAGCAGGAATTGCTCAATTCGCGCTCGACGCTCGTGACCGCGCGCCGCGACGCTTATGTCGCGGGCTTCACCCTGCTCGCGGCGATGGGGCATGCCGGGGCGAAGGATCTCGGCCTCGACGGCGGGTCGCTCTACGATCCGACCGTGAACTACAAACATGCCCGCGCCAATTTCTTCGACTGGGATAGCCGCGAGCGGCCCAGGCCGATCGCGACGTCGACCCGGGCCGAGCCCAGCGTTTCGGCGGTCGTTCCGGTCGACAAGGTGACAGTGCCGCAGAAATAGGGCATCGTGCGGGATATGGCCGAAGCCCGTCCCGAACCATCGATGGAAGACATACTCGCGTCGATCAAGCGCATCATCGCCGATGATGCGCCCGGCGCGCCGCGTCCTTCCCTTTTGCCACCCGCAGGCATCCCGGCGCCTCGTCCGCCGGTGTTCGATGATCCCGCGCCTGACGATTCGGTTCTGGAACTGACCAATCCGGCGCCTGCGTCGACGGCCCCGCCTGTGCCGACCTTGGTGCCGCAACCAGCGCGTCCGTCACCGCCGACGGGCGAACGCCCCGCCGATCGTTTCCGTCAGACTGTGGCCAATGCGCGGGTCGGTGCCGTATCGCCGCGCCCGACACCGGTTGAAACACTATCGGCTGCACCGATCTCCGCGCCCGTGCCGCGTGCGATTCCATCGGTTGCGGCGCCCACGATCGCGACGGCGCCTGCGCCGGCCGCTCCGGTGGCGCCGATCGCCGGCCATTTTTCGGGTGAGACCGTCGAAGGGCTGGTGCGCGGCCTCGTGTCCGACTGGCTCGCCGCCCATCTTCCCGCGATCACCGAAAAGCTCGTCCGCGAAGAGATTGCCCGCATCCGCGACGCCGAGGATTGACGATCCGGGACGCGCGGTCCTAGCGTTGCGCCCATGAACAAAGCACTGCTCGGGGCCATAAGCCTCCTCGCGGGGCTGTCGGCCGCAGCCGAAGCCCGTCCGCTCACGATCGAAGACGTCGTCTCGCTCTCCCGCACCGGATCCGCCGCGGTTTCGCCCGATGGGCGCTGGCTGGTGTGGGATCAGCGCGAGACCGACCTCAAGACCAACAAGGGCACCAGCGACCTCTGGCGGCTCGATTTGTCGAAGTCGGCCGCGGGCCCGACGAAGCTGATCGCCGATCCGGCGGTCAGCGAGAATTCGCCCGCTTTCTCGCCCGACGGCAAGTGGGTCTATTATGCCGGCAAGGACGGCGTGTACCGCATCTCCTCCGCCGGTGGCGTCTCCACCCAGGTGCTCAAGGCCGATATCGGCGGCTTCAAGCTCAGCCCCACCGGCGACAAGCTGCTCGTATGGGCGGATCGTCCGGTCGGCGCCAGGTCGCTGACCGACACCAAGCCCGGCAACCCCGCCGATGCGGGCAGCGGACGCACCTACGAGCAACTGTTCGTCCGCCACTGGGATGCATGGGCCGACGGGCAGCGTTCGCAGCTGTTCGTGCTGCCGATCGTCGGCGGAAAGGCACAGGGCGATGGCACCCCGCTGGTCGGTGCGCTCGTCGGCGATACGCCGTCGAAGCCCTTTGGCGGCGGCACCGAAATCGCGTGGAGCCCCGACGGCAAGACGATCTACTTCGCGCTGCGCGAGGCGGGCCGGATCGAACCGCTGTCGACCAATCTCGATATCTTCGCCGTGCCGGCGGACGGATCGACCGCGCCGGTCAACCTGACCTCCGACAACAAGGCGACCGACACCACCCCCGCTGTCTCGCCCGATGGCCGCTGGCTCGCGTGGACCGCGATGAAGCGGCCTGGTTATGAAGCCGACAAGCTCACCATCATGTTGCGCGATCTTCAGACCGGGAAGGTCCGTGCGCTGACCGAAGGATGGGACCGATCGGCCGCCTCGATCGACTGGGCGCCCGACGGCCGATCGCTCTATGTCGCCGCGCAGGATACGGGCGACGAACCGCTGTTTCGCGTCGACATTGCCGATGGCAAGCCGTGGCGGCTGACCGGCGAAGGCACGGTGGGCACGGTGATCCCGACGGGCAAGGGCGTGATCTACACGCTCAACACGCTGACCGCCCCGAACGATTTCTGGCGCATCCAGGGCCGGGCGATGCCGATCCAGCTGACCGGCGTGAACGAGACCAAGCTGGCGGGGATCGACTGGCCGAGCGTCGAGCATTTCTCGTTCAAGGGCGCGAAGGGCGACACCGTCTGGGCCTATGCGCTCAAGCCTGCGGGCACGCCCGAAGGCGCCAAGGTGCCAATGGCCTTCCTGATCCACGGCGGGCCGCAGGGCAGCTTCGGTAATGGCTGGTCCTATCGCTGGAATCCGGCGCTTTGGACCGGACATGGCTATGGCGCGGTGATGGTCGATTTCCACGGGTCGACCGGCTACGGCCAGGGCTTCACCGACGCGATCAACCAGGATTGGGGCGGCAAGCCGTTTGAGGATCTCAAGGCCGGCTTCAAGGCCGCGACCGCGAAGTTCGCCTGGCTCGACGGGACAAGGGCCTGCGCGGCCGGAGGTTCGTACGGCGGCTATATGATCAACTGGATCGCGGGCAACTGGCCCGACGGGTTCAAGTGCCTGATCAACCATGACGGCGTGTTCGATGCGCGCGCGATGGCTTACGAAACCGAAGAACTATGGTTCGACGAGTGGGAACATGGCGGCCCCTATTTCGAAAAGGCGGCCGAATATGAGAAGTGGAACCCGGTCAACCATGTCGCCAGCTGGAAGGCGCCGATCCTGATCATCCATGGCGAGAAGGATTTCCGCATCCCCTACACCCAGGGGCTCGCCGCCTTCACCGCGGCCCAGCGCCGTGAGATCCCGTCGAAACTGCTGATGTTCCCGGATGAGAACCACTGGGTCTTGAAGCCGAAGAACAGCATCCAGTGGTACCATGAGGTGCTCGGCTGGATGGATCGCTGGACCAAGTAAAAGCGTCGCCCCGGCGAAAGCCGGGGCGTCCGCCAGCTACTTCATCACCATATCGATCCGTATCCGCGTCAGCTTGAGCGAGGCGATCTTCCAGCGGCCGTCGACGCGGACGTAGCGTTCGCGATAATGGCCATATCCGTGCATCTCGCGCATCGGATTGGCGCTGTCGGCGGGCCAGCGCAATTTGTCCTCCATCGCCCACAGGCCGGTCGCCTCGTCATCCGAGACGATCTCGATCTCGGGCATATGGCCGTGATGGACCGTCGACACGCCGTCGAGGTGGAAGTGCTGCGCGGCGATGAAGGTATCGATGCCGTGGATGATGAAATCGGGATTGGGCGGCGGGGCGGGGCGATCGGCCTCGATCGGTCGGCCCGCCGCATCCATCGGCGTAAACGCCTCGCTGGTGTCGATCTCGCAATCCTCGATGAAGACGTCGCGAAACCCGTCCCAGTCCTTCATGTCCATCGTGCGGAAATAGGCGGCCTTCAGCCGCTTGATCGCTTCGATCGCCTCGAGCCGCTCGGTCGCGTTCATGCCGCCTCTCCTTCTTCTCGTCATTGCGAGCGTAGCGAAGCAATCCAGTCCCCCGCTATGTTCAAAAGCGCAGAGCTGGATTGCTTCGTCGCCTGCGGCGTCTCGCAATGACGAGGCGAGGCGCTAAAGCAGCTTCTCGATATCCTTGCGGATCGCGTCCGGCTTGGTGGTTGGCGCGTAGCGGTCCACGACATTGCCAGCGCGATCGACGAGGAACTTGGTGAAGTTCCACTTGATGCCTTCCGTGCCCAGAAGGCCCTTGGCTTCGGTCTTGAGCCATTTGTAGAGCGGGTGGGTCGCGTCGCCGTTGACGTCGATCTTGGCGAACATCGGGAATTTGACGTCATAGCTGAGGCGGCAGAAGCTCGCGATCTCCGCCTCGTCCCCCGGTTCCTGCGCACCGAACTGGTTGCAGGGAAAGCCCAGCACCGCGAGTCCGCGATCGGAAAGCTCCTCGTGCAGCTTCTCCAGCCCGTCATATTGCGGGGTGAAGCCGCATTTGCTGGCGGTGTTGACGATCAGCAGCACCTTGCCGCGGTAATGATCGAGCGACACGTCCTCGCCCGAAATGCTCCGCGCGCTGAAATCATAGACGGTGGTCATGCGGCCCCCAAAGATTATCCGTTACATTGCGTAACAGGCTAGCGACGAATGTCCATCACGCGCTGGCGCTCGTCGGGCGGGATCAGCCCTTCGAGCACGTTCCAGAAGCCCGCAACCGCGCCCTGTCCCGCCTGCGCATAGGCGCCCGACAGCCCTTCGCGCAGCGCTTCGTACAGTTCGGACTCCAGCGCGGCACCCGCCGCGGTTACGCGAAGCAGCCGCTGGCGGCGATCCTCGCGCCCCATCCGCGTCTCGACGAGACCGCGCTGGGTCAGTTCGTTGAGCACGCGGCCCAGCGACTGTTTGGTGATGCCCAGCACGCGCAGCAATTCGCTGACCGTGATGTCGGGTTGTCGCGCGATGAAATAGAGCGATCGGTGATGCGCACGGCCCAGCCCCTGCTTCGCCAGCCCCTCGTCGATCCCGCGATACAGATGCGAATAGCCGAAATAGAGCAACTCGATCCCGCGCCGTATCTCGGGCTCACGCAGGAAGAGTGGGGAGGCACGATAGCCTTCATTGGTATTTTGGACAGCCATATTGACGTAATTTGCCAGCAGGCTTAACCGAACGCAACGCAAGATTCGTGCGGGATGAGGGACAATGGCTGACGAACCGACCTATGACGATCGCGATGGCTGGATCTGGCTTGATGGCAAGCTGGTTCCCTGGCGCGAGGCCAATGTCCATGTCCTGACGCACGCGATGCATTATGCCTCTTCGGTGTTCGAAGGGGTGCGCGCCTATGATGGGCACATTTTCGAACTCAGCTGGCATTCGCAGCGTCTGCGCAATTCGGCGGCGATGCTGGGCTTCGACCTGCCCTGGTCGGTCGAGGAAATCGACGCCGCCTGCATCGAAACGATGAAGGCGAACAACCTGACCGACGCCTATGTCCGCCCGGTCGCATGGCGCGGTTCGGAGCAGATGGGCGTTTCGGCGCAGAAGACCAAGCCGCACATGGCGATCGCCTGCTGGTATTGGGGCCAGTATCTCGATCCGGGTTCGAACGGGCTGAAGCTGGACATCGCGCCGTGGCGCCGCCCCGCGCCCTTCACCGCGCCGGTGCAGGCCAAGGCGGCTGGCCTCTACATGATCGCGACCATGTCGAAGCATCATGCCGAGGCGCGCGGCTATCAGGACGCGTTGATGTTCGATTATCGCGGCCAGGTGGCCGAGGCGACCGGCGCGAACGCCTTCTTCGTGAAGGACGGCGCACTCCACACGCCGACGCCCGAATGCTTCCTCAACGGCATCACGCGCCAGACGGTGATCAAGCTGGCGAAGAAGCGCGGTATCGAGGTGATCGAACGCGCGATCTGGCCGGAGGAACTGGAGGGCTTCGAACAGTTCTTCCTGACCGGATCGGCCGCCGAGATCGTCCCCGTCGGCTCCGCCGGCCCCTGGAACTTCGCAGTCGGCGATCTGACCCGTCAGATGCAGAAGGACTATTCGGATCTGGTCCGCGGCAAGCTGACTTTGTAAATCCTCCCCGGAACGGGGAGGGGGACCGCGCGAAGCGTGGTGGAGGGGGCGCGTCTCGAACGATGCGCCCAGCCTCCTGCCCCCTCCACCATCCTGCGGATGGTCCCCCTCCCCATGCTGGGGAGGAATAGGCCTACTTGAACAGCCCGCCCAAAATCCCGCGCACGAGTTGCCCGGCGATCCCGCCAGATTTGCTCCGGCTGCTCCCGAACACCGCCTTGCCCAGCTCGTTCGCAACCTGACGCCCCACCGATGAGGCGGCGGCGCGGGTGGCGGACTGGATCGCGCGGTCCATCGCGCTCGGCTGGGCCGCTTCGCGCGCGGCGGCGGCCTGCTGCCGCGCCTGCTCCTTGAGTTCGGCCTCGCGCTGCTTGGCCTCGACCTTGGCCTGTTCGGCGGCGGCCTTGTCGGCGGTCGCCTGCGCCTTGGCAGCATCGGCGGCGGCCGACGCGGCGGTTGCGCGCGCGGCAAGGATTTCTTCGGCGGATTCTCGATCGACCGCGTCGTCATATTTGCCGGTGACGGGGGAGATCGACACGAGCAACGCGCGCTCCTTCGTATCGACCGGGCCGAGCCGCGAGCGCGGCGGCGCGATCAGGCTGCGCTGGACGACGCCGGGCGATCCATCCTCCTGCAGCAGCGAGACGAGCGCCTCGCCAACCTTCAGTTCGGTGATCGCGGTGACGACGTTCAGATCGGGGTTGACGCGGAAGGTGTCGGCGGCGGCCGCGATCGCCTTCTGATCGCGCGGGGTGAAGGCGCGCAGGGCATGCTGGACGCGGTTGCCGAGCTGGGCTGCGACATCCTCGGGAATATCGATCGGGTTCTGGGTGACGAAATAGACGCCCACGCCCTTCGATCGGATCAGGCGCACGACCTGTTCGATCTTGTCGGCCAGCGCCTTGGGGGCATCCTCAAACAGCAGATGCGCCTCGTCGAAGAAGAAGACGAGCTTGGGCTTGTCGGGATCGCCGACCTCGGGGAGCGTCTGGAACAGCTCGCTCAGCAGCCACAGCAGGAAGGTCGCGTAGAGCTTGGGGCTCTGCATCAGCTTGTCGGCCGCCAGCACGTTGACGAAGCCGCGACCGTTATCGTCGACGCCCAGCATGTCGTGGATGTCGAGCGCGGGTTCGCCGAAGAAATGGTCGCCGCCCTGGCTCTCCAGCTGGAGTAACTGGCGCTGGATCGCGCCGACGCTGGGTTTGGTGACGTTGCCATATTTGGCCGAAAGATCATCGGCATTCTGCGCGCACCAGGCGAGCATCGCCTGCAGATCGCCCAGGCCGAGCAACAGCAGACCCTGTTCGTCGGCGACGCGGAAGGCGATCGAGAGGACGCCTTCCTGCACCTCGTTCAGCCCCATCAGCCGCGCGAGGAGGAGCGGGCCCATTTCGCTGATCGTCGTGCGGATCGGGTGGCCCTGTTCGCCGTAGAGATCCCAGAAGATCGCCGGATTGTCGCCCCAGATGAAGTCCGGCATGCCGATATCGGCGGCGCGGGCGACCAGCTTGTCGGCATTCTTGGCGGTCGGCGATCCCGCCATGGCGATCCCGGCAAGATCGCCCTTCACGTCGGCCATGAAGACGGGGACGCCCAACTTCGAAAAGCTTTCGGCGATCCCCTGCAATGTCACCGTCTTGCCGGTCCCCGTCGCGCCCGCGATCAGGCCGTGTCGGTTCGCACGACGCAGGTTGAGATATTGGGGCGCCGCGCCGCCGCTGCCCGCGCCGATGAAGATGCCGCCTTCGTCCGCCATGTCCGCTTCTCCTTGGATCGCGAACCTAGCCGATGGCTTATTCGGGCGCCATCGGAGCGATGCGGCCTTTGCGCCATGTTGCAATTGCGTACACCGCCAACCCCGACCAGATGAACGCGAAGGCCACGAAGCGGACGGGGAGCGGCGGCTCGCCGCTTGCCCGGCGCCCCGCGTCCTGCGCTGCTTAGAGCAGCGCCCGCCACAGGCTGTAGACGCTCGTCGCGATCAGGATGAAGCCGACCAGTGTCAGCAGACGCTTGGCGGGAATGCGCTTCACCAGCAACGCACCAATCGGCGCGGCGAACAGGCCGCCGATGATCAGGCCGACGGCGGCGATCGTGAACGCTGCCAGGCCAAGGTTCAGGATGAACGTTGCCGAGATCGCGGTGGTCAGGAAGAATTCGACCGTGTTGACGGTGCCGATCGTCCGCCGCGGTTCGGTGCCCTGCACCAGCAGGTTCGACGTCACGACCGGGCCCCAGCCGCCGCCGCCTGCCGCGTCGAGAAACCCGCCGACGAGGCCGAGCGGCGCGATGACACGCGCGGGCTTGTGCGCCGCGCCATGATCCAGCTTCCACGCCTTCCACAGCAGATAGATGCCGATGCCGACCAGATAGGCCATGACGAACGGCCGCGTGACCGATCCGTCGATGTTCGACAGCAGATAGGCGCCGCCGACCCCGCCCACGATTCCCGGGATGACGAGCCGCGAGAACAGCCGCCAGTCGACGTTGCGCTGATAGATATGGCTTATCGCCGAGGCGGCGGTGGTGAAGGTTTCCACCACGTGCACGCTCGCCGACGCGCGGGCCGGCGGCAGGCCGAGGACGCTGACCAGCATCGTATTGGTGATGACGCCGAACGCCATGCCGAGCGCCCCGTCGACGACCTGCGCCGCGAAGCCCACGCCGATGAAGGGGGCGATGGCCTGAAGCTGGGCGAACGTCAGTTCGGGAAGCGATAAGGAGAACATGTTCGGGCACTTACCTCAAAAGGAAGCCCGGCCAAGACAGAAGGGCTTGGCCGGGCGCTAGAGGGACTTTGTCGAGGGTTAGAACTTCGCCTTGATCGTTCCGCCCCAGGTCCGGGGATCGCCGGTCTGGCCGGCGATCAGGCCGACATTGCCGGGGGCAACCTGCAGGTTTTCGATATAGTTCACGTCGAAGGCGTTGCGGACCCAGGCGAAGACATCGAAGCCCTCACCACGGAAGCCGGCGCGGAAGTTGGTCAGCGCATAGCCCTTCACGTTGGTATAGATCGAGGGCGAAGCGTTCGAGTTCCAACGGTTACGATAATTGCCGTCGACGCCCAGGTAGATCTGGCCTTCCTTCGCGAGCAGCTCGATCGGCGTGTTGACCTCGGCCCCGTAGGAGAAAGCCCACTTCGACACGCCCGGCAGCTGCTGGCCGGAGATGTCGCAGGCGCGCGGCGAAAGCGCGCCGGGGACGCCGGGCTGCGAGTAATCCGGCGTGGCGTTGGCCGCCTGCGACGTGCCGCCCGACAGTTCGGGCGGGCAGGGGGCGTTGACGAACGTCTTATATTTGGCGTCGGTGTAGGCGCCGTTGGCGTAAGCGGTGAACCGGTCGCTGGTACGAATCTTGAAGTCCGCCTCGACGCCCTGCGAGCGCACCTTGCCCGCATTGGCCAGATAGCCGCGCACCGTGCCGAACTGACCACCGTTCACCGTCGCCTGGAAATTCTTGATGTCCGTGCGGAAGGCTGTGAGGTTGAAGGTCGCCAGACGGTTGAAGAACTGGGTCTTCAGGCCGATTTCGTAGTGGTTGACCGATTCCGGCTTCACCGTGCTGGCCGACAGATCGGGCACGTTCGCGGTCGTCAGCGGCAGGCCGTTCTGGTTGATGCCGACGGTCTTGAAGCTCTTGGCGTAGGTCGCATAGCCCAGCACGTCGCGCGCAAACTTGTAGTTCACGTTGAGATCGTAGCTGAAGTTCCACTTGCTGACCGACGGCGACGTGGTCTGCGGCTGATACACGCCGCACTGCGCGGCCAGAACCGTGCCGGCGGCCGGCGCGGGGGAGCAGCTGATCGCCGTGCCTGCGCCATTGGTGACGACGCGCTGATAGAAGCCCGACTTCTTGTCGTAATTGATGCGCGCGCCCGGCTGGATCGTCAGCTTGTCGGTCAGCTTGTAGCTCGCCTGGCCGAACAGCGCGCCGCTCGTGCTCTTGAGATACTGGGTGTTGGTGGCGGTCAGGCCGTTGAGGATGCTCGGATCGTTGGCCTGAGCGCCCGTCAGGCTCCAGCGGCTGGCGTCCGGCCCCTGCTGTTCGGTGCCCTGCGTGTCGATTCGCTGCTTGAAGCCGAACAGACCGACCACGAAGTCGATCTTCTCGCCTTCCTGATTGTAGCGGAATTCCTGGCTATACTGGTCCTGCTGCGACGGGTTCTGCGACCTGGACACGATCGACAGGCCGGTGAAGTCGCGGTCGTTCTCGGGCTTCCAGTCCCAGAAACGCCATGCGGTGATCGAGTGGAAGGTGCCGGCACCGACATCCCACTTCACCTTCAGCGATGCGCCGCCGATCTTGTTGCCGGCGTTCAGGTTCGCGTCGAGATCGGTCAGGCGCGCATAAGGATCGCGGCTGGGCACCGAATAGGGGCGGGTGGGGTTTGCGGCGTTATAGGCGGCGACCAGCCCGTCATATTGGCGGTTCAGCGCGCGCTGGGTGCGGCCGACGCGGACGAAGGTGGTACCGAAACCTTCCGGATCCTGCTTGCTGTAATCGCCCGACAGCGTGATGCTCAGATCTTCGCTGGGCTTGAACAGCAGGGTGCCACGCAGGCCCAGATTGTCTTGTTCGTTGATCCAGCGCTGGGTGCGCACGTTGTAGAGCGTGCCGCGACGCGTGGTCGAAGCGACGGCGATACGGGCCGCGACGGTGTCCGAAATCGGGCCCGAGACCGCGCCCTTGGCCTGCTTGTAGTTAAGGTTGCCGACGGTCAGTTCGGCTGCGCCTTCGAAATCGAAGGTCGGCTGGTTGGTGGTGATGTTGATCGCGCCGGCGGTGGTGTTCTTGCCGTAGAGCGTGCCCTGCGGACCGCGCAGCACTTCGACCTGCGACACGTCGAGGAAGTCGAAGGTCGCGGCGGCGACGCGCGAATTATAGACGTCGTCGACATAGATGCCGACGCCCTGTTCAAAGCCGTCGCTGGTCAGGCCGAACGGCACGCCAAGGCCACGGATGTTGACCGAGGTGTTGCGCGGGTTGGTCGTATAGACCTGCAGCGTCGGCGCGAGCTGCTGCAGCTTGACGACGTTGAAATTGCCGGTGGCTTCGATGCTGTCGCCGCGTATCACCGAGATCGCCAGCGGCACTTCCTGCGCGGCTTCGTTCTTGCGGCGCGCGGTCACGACGATCACGTCACCGGAAAGCGAGCGGGCTTCGGGGGTGTCGGATTGATCCGCCGCCGGGGCCGTCTGCTGGATCGCTGCCTGTTCGGCATGGGCCGATGTCGCAAGCACAAGGGTTGCCACTCCTGCCAGAAGCAAGGCGCGCATATTCATTCTCCCCGAAAGAAGTCTCTTTAGACTGTCACTATCCTCGATGCGCCCGGACGGGCGGCACCAGCAGGGATCCGAACCCCTTCATCTCCCTGTCGACCCCTACTTATCTCTACTGGATCGAGAGAGAAGAAAGAAAATCTATCATTTGAGTAGAGATGGTTTGACGACAGCCTTTTCGCGCCCGGCGCGAACGCGTGGGTGGCCTCGGTCGTTCCTATGAGTTTTGGTGATGAAACGCCCGTCAGGCGGGCTGAACGCCGTCCGCTTCGACATGGCCCGGCGCGGTTTCGACGCCGACGAGGCGCACGCGCTTTTCGACCAGATCGACCGGCGTGCGGTGCAGTTCCAGGCTGTAGGTGCCGCCCGAATCGCGCTTCAGCACGAAGCCGCCGCCATCACGCAACAGCATGCCGGTCTCATCGACAGGCGTATTCAGAGCGTCGCCTCGATCGCGCGGGCGGCGGCGTCGGGGTCTTCGGCCTGGGTGATCGGGCGGCCGATGACGAGGATCGAGGCACCGGCGTCCATCGCCTGGCGCGGCGTCATCATCCGCTTCTGATCGCCGACCTGGCTGCCCACGGGGCGAATGCCGGGAATGACGAAATGGCCGTGCGGCCAGATCTTCTTGGCGGCGGCCACTTCATTGCCCGAACATACGACGCCGTCGACGCCGGCTTCCTTGGCAAGCCGGGTCAGCCGTTCGACCTGTGCATGCGGATCGCCGTCGATCACGCCGATCGCGTTCAGATCGTCGCCGTCGAGGCTGGTCAGGACGGTAACCGCGACCACCTTGGTGCCCACCGGCGCCGCCGCCTTGGCGTCCTCCATCATCGCGCGCCCGCCCGCGGCGTGGACGGTCAGGATCGCGGGGTTGAGCCCGTTGAGCGCCTGCACCGCTTTCGCGACGGTGTTGGGAATGTCGTGCAGCTTCAGGTCGAGGAAGATCGGCAGGCCGATCGCGGCGATCTCGCGCACGCCGGCATGACCGTTGGCACAGAAGAATTCGAGGCCCAGCTTCAATCCGCCGACATGGTTCTTCACCTTGGCCGCGATCGCCTTGGCGCGGGCGAGGTCGGGCGTGTCGATGGCAACGTAGATCGGGCTTCGCATCGTCAATCCAGGATCGGGGTGGCGGGGACGGGAACGGGGCTCGTTTCGTCCCCGATGCTCCCCTCCGTCAACCCCGCATTGCGCTCCATCGACGCAATCCGCCGCTTGGCGCGCCAGCGTTCGGTGCGCAGCATGGCGTAGGTTGGCAGGAAGCCGGCCAGCACAGCCAGCACCAGCAGCACGGGCAGCTTGATGTCGAGGACCAGGTCCGCCCACAGCCGGATCGTCACCGGTGCCCAGTTTGCGCGCGCAAAAGCCGCCAGCACCACCGCCAGGATCGCCCAGAACAGGATCTTCAGGAACTGCATCCGGCCACCTTATGGCTGTTGGTTGCAGATTGCCACTGGCTCGTCGCTCTCTGATCCTCCCCCGCCAGGGGGAGGATAAGGGATTACCCGATCTCCGCCGCCAGGGCGTCGAGCAGCGGATCGGCCAGCCGCCCGCGCTCCTCGGTGATGACCGCGTGGAACAGGGCGCGCTTG
This sequence comes from Sphingomonas montanisoli, assembly GCF_008274695.1. GTDB lineage: Bacteria > Pseudomonadota > Alphaproteobacteria > Sphingomonadales > Sphingomonadaceae > Rhizorhabdus > Rhizorhabdus montanisoli. The sequence goes on from NZ_VTOU01000002.1 coordinate 574,055, forward strand.
ATGTCGGCGATCTCTTCGGCGGGGATGATCGTCGCGTCGGGCAGGGTGGAGACGATCAGGTCGATCATCCGCTCCGCTCCGTGAAGACGCCCCCACAAATAATCGTTCTCGCGATAGGCGCGCGAGAAGAAGGCGCCGAAGCAGTTGAACTCCACCCCGCGCAACGTGGCCGCCGCGCCACCCTTGCGGATCGACCCCGCATCGTCGGGCGAGATGCGATCGACCTTGATCGCGTGAAATTCCTGCGCGCCCTGCGGCCGGAGCAGTGAGAGGGTCGCCAGATCGTAGAAGGTGAAGCCCAGATAAGCGAGCAGCAGCGTCTTGCGGTCGCCGCGCGAGAGGCGGGGCAGGGCGGCGGCGATCCGCTGGTCGGTCGCGTCGTCGATCGTCTCGATCGCGCGAAACGATCCGATCGCCGCGATCGCGGTGGCGATATCGCCGATCGCGCCGCGCGCCGCGCCCGCCACAGGGCTGGGATAATGATCGCGCATCTGCATATCGAGATAGGGCGCGAGCGATTCGTAGATTGCGGTGCGTGCCGCCTCGATCGCTTTCGGTTCGCTTTCCCCGCTGGCCTCGATGTCGGTCAGTCGATCGGCCAGGAAGCGCAGCCGGCGGATGCGATAACCCAGGTCGTGGGCCTTGAGGAAGTCGATCACCGGATCGGCCGTCGTGTCGTCGCCCAGGGCCCGGATCTGCGTGCCCACCGCCGCCCGGATCATGCGCAGCTCGGCCGGCTCGTCGAACCCGCCGAGCTGGGCGATCATGTCGGTCAGGTCATCGCCGATCGTGGCGAGTTTCAGGTGAATATAGCCCGCATAAGCGAAGCCCGCCTGCTTCGCCGCCAGTTCGTGCGAGCGCAGGCGCCAGCTGCGCACGCGATCGGTGCTGGGGCGATAGAGCAGCAGGACGTTGCCCATCGTGCTTTCGACCGCCTCGTTCACCTCGCCACGGATTGCGGCGATGATATGCTTGGTCTGCTCGATCCGCCGCGACCGCGCCTCGATCGCCTCCAGATTGTCGTGGATCGGCTGTTCGCGCGGGATGGTGGAAAGCGCGCCGAAGATGGTGGCTACGAAGCCCGGCTTCTCGCCGCTCAGCTTGCCCGCGATGATCGGATTGCCCAGTGTCGGATCGATATAGACGAAGCGGCGGTCGACCTCGCGTCGCGCGGGTCGGTTGCGCAGCGCGTCGATCGCGGGGCGGAAGGGGGCGTTGGCCAGCACCGATCCGTCGATCAGCACCACATCCTCGGCCCTTCGCGTCTCCCCGACCTGCAGCAGATTGGCAAGGAACGCGGCGCGATCGGGCCATTTGCGCTTCCGCTCGGCCAGCACATCGTCGATCTCGGTCACGGTGAAGGGCGGGAAGGCGCCGGGGAAGCTCGCGGTCGCGCGGCCGGCGAAGGTCAGCGCGGCGATATCGCCCAGCACGCGATCGGTGCGGCCATGATCCGAAAAGCCGATCGTCAGCCGGTGCTCGCGCTCTTCGGCGATGGCGGGGCTGTGGAGCGCCAGGTGCTGGCGGTGCCCGTGGAAGTCGGTGGCGGTGACGCTCAGGTCGATCGGCTGGCGTCGCGGCAGCAGCGGTGAGCCCGCGGGTTGCGCGCTCATCGCTTCGAACGCGTCGAGGATCAGGCGGGTGAAGGTCTTGCCCCCGAAGGGCGGGTGGAACCAGCGCGCGCGTACGAACAGCGATAGCTTGCGCCGCACCTCGGCGCGCGTCTCCGGCGCGACGGTGCGCTCGACCGTGCTGCCCCGCCGCCGCGTCAGCATCCACGCGATCGGCAACGCCCACAGGCGGGTGAGGCGGGTCAGCGGGCGCGCATCGGGATCGATCAGCTGCTCGACATCGGCATTTTCGAGCCACAGCTTCGTCAGCGGCTCGAGCGACTGGCCGGTCGCGATCGCCTGACCCAGGAACAGGCCGTTTAGCCCACCCGCGCTCGCGCCCGCGATCACGTCTATCAGCACCATCAGCTTCAGGTCGCCTTCGGCGGCGATCCGCTGGAGCAGGCCGTGATAGACCGCCTCGCTGCCGTCGATCACGGTCGGCGCCGGCTCGCCGGCATGGAACGCCCGGCTCGCGCGCGCCAGCCGCCACAGCTCCTTGGTGATCCCGTGCATGTAAACGGCCAGGCTGATCCCGCCATAGCAGACCAGCGCGAGCCGCAGCTCCTTCTCCCTCATGCGTGCGATGTCACATCTGCGGTTGCGCTTTTCAAGCTGCGAGCTATGTTCCCCATACGTTCGCAAACGGGGTTCGCGATGGCAAAGCCGCACAAACGCTACACATGTCAGGCCTGCGGCAGCGTCGCGACCCGCTGGCAGGGCCAGTGCACCGATTGCGGCGAATGGAATTCGCTGGTGGAGGAGACCACCAACGTCACCGTTTTCGCCGCCAAGCATCACCTGCGCGGCGGCGGACAGCGCATCGATCTGGTCGGGCTCGACGCCGAGATTCCGCTGCCCAAGCGGTCGTCGACCGGCATTGCCGAGTTCGATCGCGCGCTGGGTGGCGGGCTCGTCCCCGGCTCGGCGACGTTGATCGGCGGCGATCCCGGCATCGGAAAGTCGACGCTTCTTTTGCAGGCGGCGGCGAAGATCGCGCTCTCAGGGAAAACGGTCGCCTATATTTCCGGTGAGGAAGCCGCCGATCAGGTGCGCCTGCGCGCGCAGCGGCTCGGGCTGGGGCATGCGCCGGTGCGGCTCGCCTCGGCGACGTCGGTGCGCGACATCCTGACGACGCTCGAAAGCGCGCCGCCCGCCCTGCTCGTGATCGATTCGATCCAGACGATGCACAGCGACCAGATCGAAGGCGCACCGGGCACTGTCAGCCAGGTGCGCGCCTCCGCGCAGGAACTGATCCGCTTTGCCAAGGAGCGCAGCACCGCGGTCGTGCTCGTCGGTCACGTCACGAAGGACGGTTCGATCGCTGGGCCGCGCGTGCTCGAACATATGGTCGATACGGTGCTGAGCTTCGAAGGCGAGCGCAGCCATCAATATCGCATCCTGCGCGCGGTGAAGAACCGCTTCGGCGGCACCGACGAGATTGGCGTGTTCGCGATGGCGGAGGGCGGGCTGGACGAGGTCGGCAATCCCTCGGCGCTGTTCCTCACCAATCGGGGCGATGCGATGGCGGGCGCCACCGTCTTTCCCGCGATGGAGGGGACGCGGCCGCTGCTGGTGGAAATCCAGGCGCTCGTCGTCCGCCTCGCCAGCGGGGCGACGCCAAGGCGGGCGGTGGTCGGCTGGGATTCGGGGCGGCTCGCGATGATCCTCGCGGTGCTGGAGGCGCGGTGCGGGCTGAGCTTCTCGACCTGCGAAGTCTATCTGAACATCGCCGGCGGCTATCGCGTGTCCGATCCCGCTGCCGATCTCGCGGTCGCCGCCGCTTTGGTCTCCGCGCTTGCCGAACGCCCCGTCCCCACCGACTGCGTCGCCTTCGGCGAAGTCGCGTTGTCGGGTGAGATCCGTCCCGTCGCCCATGCGCCGTTGCGTCTGAAGGAAGCGGCCAAGCTCGGCTTCGCCCGCGCGTGGCAGCCGGCCTCTGCCGAGGCACAGCCGCTCATCACGGCGAGCCGCTTCGCGACACTGGCGGCGCTGGTCGACCACATTCTCGGCCGCAATTAATCCTCCCCCGCCAGGGGGAGGATCACTAGAGCGCCACTTCACTCCCCATTCATCCGCACCCCCGCATCTTCCCCTGCCGCGCCATCCCGAGTAGCTGCCACGCATGCACAGTCTGACCGCCCTCGACATCGTCGTCCTGATCGCGATCTTCGGTGGTGCGGCGATGGGGTTGCTGCGCGGGTTCGTGACCGAATTGCTGTCGCTGTTCGCCTGGGTCGCGGGCATCTTCGCGTTGAAGCTGCTGCATGGTCCGGCGACGGCCATGCTGACCGGCGTCGTCGGCACGCGCAGCGGCGCGAGCGTGCTCGCCTTCGCATTGATCTTCATCGTCGTGTTCGCAGGCGGCAAGATGATCGCGGGCGCGCTAGGCAGCCGCACGCGATCGTCGGTCCTGGGGCCACTCGATCGCGCGCTCGGCTTCGGCTTCGGCGCAATCAAGGGGCTGATCGTGGTGACGCTCGTCTATCTGCTGTTCAATCTCGGCTATGACACGATCTACGGCGCGACGTCCGAACGGCCGCAATGGATGCGTGAAAGCCGCACCCACCCGCTCCTCAACGCCACCGGCCGTGCGATCGTCGATTGGGTGGGCAAGCGCCGCGCGGCGGGCGGGCTGATCGGCGACGGTAACACCGCAGCGTCGGCCAGCTGAAGCCGCTCAGAAATTATAGACGAGCGATGCGCGCGAAACCGTGTCGGTGCTCTTCTGATCGATCGGCGCGTCGCGCTCATATTGGATATTGTAGGACAGGCGGCCCTTCACCGGCCCGAACAGGATTGTTTCGAGCGACGATGTCGACGTGACCGTGGTGTTCTCGCCCGGGCCATAGACTGCTAGCTGCTGCGCCAGCGTGACTTCGGGCCAGGGCGTCCACTTCGCATCGATGCTCCCGCGCCCCGCCACGCGGGTTTCGTCCGGCTCCAACGGATCGCGAAACCGCGTGTATCGAACCACCGGGCCCAGATCGACTTCGATGCGCAGCTTCGGTGAGTTGACCGCGACGACACCCAGACCCGCGCCCCCGGTGAAGCGGTGATCGTAACCCAGAAAGCGGTCATGCTCATATTGGGTGAAGCCGAACGCGTAGTAATTCTCGTTGATCTTGTAACGCGGCTGCCATGCCGCGACGGCGCGTTGGGTGGTCGGCTCTCTGTCGGTTTCCTGATAGTCGATCCGCGCCGATAATTGATGCTCCCATTTGAGCCCGCTGCGCTTCAGCTTGGTCGCGCCGTACAGGCCCAGCGTGCTTGTGTTGCCGGTCGACCAGCTTCCGCCCAGTTCGACCTGACCCTTCCACAGCGAAAGGATGCCCGCCGACGCCAGCCGCTCGCGTTCGGCATCGGCCTTCTCCTTGGCCTGCGCGGCGACCTCGCGATTATAGCTGTTCGTCATCGCCTCGATCTCGGCGATGCTGTCGGGATTGGTCCGCTTGGCAACGCCGATCACGGCCGATGTCGTCTGCGGATCGCCCGACTGGATCGCATCCTCGATCATAGCGCGCACCGCATCGGGCAGGGGGGCGGCGGCAACGGGGCTGGCGGATCCGGCAAGCACGAATAGGCCGATCGTTCGTTTCACGCATCACTCCAGAGGTGGGGAAGGCATGGGCCATCCCAGCATCCGCCTGAATGTGCGATGGACGGCACCGCGAGAACCCGCCGTGCAGCAACTCGCCCCGCCACCGCCCCGGACCGCCGCCTTGCACGCGATCCGCACCCGTCAAAGCGGAGAGGGCTTGGCGCTGTCCTACACGGCGGCGCCACCTTACTTTGCCCGTATGCCAATTCTCTCGCCTCGCCGTTCGCTGTGCTCGCAAAAGCATTCGGGGAAGCGATTCCGACGCGGACGTAGCGGCAACTTTCATAAGTTCCGCATTTCGAATTCGGCCCACGAGCCGAATCGGCAGCGCGATCCGTCAGAGCCTTGTCGTCACCCAGATGACGTGGCGTGCGCCCTTGGCGCCGTTGGCGCGGCTGACGATTTCGTCGGTGTGCCAGCCCTTGTTGCTCGACAAGCGCCGGGCGAACGCCTGGTCCGACGCGGCCGACCAGTAAGCGAGCACGCCGCCCGGTGCCAATGCGCGGCGCGCCATGTCGAGGCCCGATCGCCCGTAGAGCCGGTTGTTGGCCTCGCGGACGACGCCGTCGGGGCCGTTGTCGACGTCCATCAGGATTGCGTCCCACTGGCCGCGCGTCTCTTCGATCACTTCGCCGACATCGCGCTCGAGAATCGTCACGCGCGGATCGTCGAGGCAGTCGCCGAACAGTTCGGCCATCGGCCCGCGCGCCCAATCGATCACCTTGGGCACCAGTTCGACCACCGTGATCTCCGCGTCCTTCGGCAGCTCGGCCAGCGCCGCGCGCAGGGTGAAGCCCATGCCGAGGCCGCCGATCAGCATGCGGATCTTCGGCCGCCCGCGCAGGCGATCACAAGCGATCGTCGCCAGCGCCTTTTCCGACCCGCTGAGCCGGCTGTTCATCAGCTCGTTGCCCCACAGCGAGATCAGGAAGTCTGCGCCGCGCTTCATCAGCCGCAGTTCGCCCTCGCCGCCAGGCACCTTCGCGGTGTCGATCAGGATACGGGGGACCATCAGCGCTTCCGTACGAATTCGGCGCGCAGCACCAGGCCCTTGATGCCTTCGTATCGGCAGTCGATCTCCTGCTCGTCGCCGGTCAGCCGGATCGACTTGATCAGGGTGCCGCGCTTGAGCGTCTGCCCCGCGCCCTTGACCTTGAGATCCTTGATCAATGTCACCTGATCGCCATCGGCCAGCAGATTGCCGACCGCGTCGCGCACTTCGACGCCGCCCGACGGAGCGGGGCTGGCCGAGCCGCCCGGTACCCATTCGCCGGTCGTCTCGTCATAGACGAAATCCTCGTCACTCATCGCCGTCCTCCTTCGCGGGTTCGGGCCGGCCCTTAAAGCCTTGGGCGATCACATACCATTCGGACGAATCCTTGCGGCTCGCGGGGGGCTTGGCATGCTTGACGGTGGTGAACTGGCGCTTGAGTTCGGCGACCAGATCATGGTCTGCGCCGCCCGCCAGAACCTTGGCGACATAGGTGCCGCCCGGGCGCAGGATTTCGCTGGCGAACAGCCCGCCCGCCTCGACCAGCGCCATCGTGCGCAGGTGATCGGTCTGGGGATGGCCCACGGTATTGGCGGCCATGTCGCTCAGCACGATGTCGGCCGGCCCGCCCAAAGCCTCGGTCAGCAGAGCAGGCGCTTCGTCGGACATGAAGTCCATCTCGAGGATGATTGCGCCGTCGATCGGGTCGGTCGGCAGCAGATCGATCCCCACCACCTGTGCGTGCGGGCAGACGCGGCGAACCACCTGGGTCCAGCCCCCCGGCGCGATGCCCAGATCGATGACGCGCTTGGCGCCCCGCAGGAACTTGAAGCGCTCGTCGAGCTCGATCAGCTTATAGGCCGCGCGCGACCGGTATCCTTCGGCCTTGGCCTTGCGGACATAGGGATCGTTCAACTGGCGCTGGATCCACTTGATCGAGCTGCTGCTGCGGCCTTTCGCGGTCTTGATCCGCTGGCGGGTGCCTTCGCCCCTCATTTCGTGTGCTCCCGCGCCATCAGAGAGCGCAATATGCCTTCGCGGATGCCGCGATCGGCGATGCCGAGCCGTTCGGCCGGCCAGATATCGAGAATGGCGTCAAGGATCGCGCAGCCCGCCACGACCAGGTCGGCGCGCTCGGGCCCGATGCAGGGCAGCTTGGCGCGTTCGGGCACGCTCATCGCCGAAAGGTCGGCGCTGATCTTGCGCATCGCTTCGGCCGGGACGATCAACCCGTCGATCGCGCGGCGATCATAGCTTGGCAGGTCCAGGTGGACGCTGGCCAGCGTCGTCACCGTACCACTGGTGCCCAGCAGCCGTCCACCCGGCACGCCATTGGCGTTCAGCCGTGTGGCGAAACCCGAAAAGCTGTCCGCCACGCGCGCGCGCATACGGGCATAGCTGGTCATCAGCTCCCCGGCGGTGTCGCCGACATGCGGCTCACTCTCGGTCAGCGACACGACGCCCCACGGGGCCGAATACCAGTCGAGAATATGCGGCTGCGGGGTCGCGGTGTCGACCAGCACCAGCTCGGTCGATCCGCCGCCGATGTCGAAGATCAGCGCCTTGCCCTCACCGGGCTCAAGCAAGGTATGACACCCCAGCACGGCCAGCCGCGCTTCGGTCTCGGCGCTGATGATCTCGAGCATGATGCCCGTCTCGCGATACACGCGCTGGATGAACTCGCGGCCGTTGGTGGCGCGGCGGCACGCTTCGGTCGCGACCGATCGGACCAGCGCGACATGGCGGCGGCGCAGCTTGTCGGCGCACACCGAAAGCGCGGAGACCGCGCGATCCATCGCGGCCTCAGACAATTTGCCCGTCGCCGCCAGCCCTTCGCCCAGCCGCACGATGCGCGAGAAGGCGTCGACAACAACGAAGCCGTCCTCGTTCGGCCGAGCGATCAGCAGGCGGCAATTGTTGGTGCCGAGGTCCAGCGCGGCGTAGCTGTGTCTGGGCCCGCCGCGGGGATGCGGCGCGGATTGCGCTCTGCCCCTCCTGACACCGTCGGGGCGCGGCGCGGCCGATCGGGGACCGTGCGCCATATATGTCTCTGCTCTATCTCCGCGGGACATTTCCCGGCGGAACTTGTCGGCAAGCCTAGTCGTGAAAGCGCTATCCGGCAAGGGCAGGGGAGCCAAAGCCTCTTGACCTCGCCAGCCTCCCCGCTTAGTGCGCGCGCTCCGGCGTGATGCCCCGTCGTCTAAAGGTAAGACTACGGACTCTGACTCCGTCAATTGAGGTTCGAATCCTCACGGGGCATCCAGGCGGTTCCAGAAAATATGGCTCAATTCGCTTTTGGCGATTTCATGCCCACTTTTATGCCCATTTTGGGATTGGATAGCGGCAGCCTGTTACGGACGGCGCGCTTAGGCCCGGTGGTACCCATCGCGCATGTCAGGGTACCTGAAGTAACTCGATACCGGCCTCCATGCCCCGATCGTCAGTCAGGGCACGACCGGCACGTTTCCGCGCGGCTTATCGCCGGCTGCTCGCGCAGGGCTGGACCGACAGCTTGCGCGCGCTCCATCCCGACGAGACGATCTATACCTTCTGGGACTATTTCCGGAACGCCTATGGCCGCAATGCGGGGCTCAGGATTGACCATCTCCTGCTGAGCCCGCCGCTCAAGAAGCGGCTCAAGGCGGCGGAGGTCGATGCGCATGTCCGGGGCTGGGAGAAGACCAGCGACCATGTGCCGGTCTGGATCGAACTCGCCGATGCGCCGGCGCGGCGGCGAAAATCGGTCGGCTGAGGCGCACATGAAAACGCCGCCCCAAAGGGCGGCGCTCATGGACCTCAGCTGCGGACGCCTGTTATCAGGCGTCGGTGCCGGGGGTCGTCGTCTTGGGGGCCTTGCCATCCTCGGCGCGGCCCTCGTTGCGGAGGTCACGGCCTTCCTGGGCCTTCTGCTGGCTTTCGGGCGACTTGCCGTGCTCATAAGCCTCTTCCTTCACGAAACCGGCGGCTTCCTTGATCTTGCCTTCGACGCTCATGATACTCTCCTCATAAGGTGGTGTGGGGCTGTCCCATCAGGCTAATCAACCAACGAGATCGACCGCCCGTTCCTGTCGTTCCGCCTGCGGTGCTGATCTCGATCAGCACGAAAACATGGATGTCAGCCGTCCCGATGCTCGGCTTTGCGGCGCTTCTCGATGTCCTCGGGTTCTTCCTTGTCAATCGGGCCTAGACCGGTGCGCGCGCCCTAGTCGGCCTTCAGCAGTTCGTCGAGCTTGGCGTGGATCGCCTGGGTGTCGCGATGCTCGGCGCGCACGATCAGCAGGGTCATGAACCAGGTCGCGATCGTCGCGGCGCCATGCCAGTCGAACGTCTCGGGCTCGAGGATCAGCCAGGCGATCGTGAAGCTGATCAGGACCAGATAGGCGGCCGGGTGCGCGGTCCAGACGCCGAGCTTGGTCAGGAAGGAACGCGCGATGTTGGGCATGGCGGTTCAACGTCACGCCATCGCCGCCGTTCCCGGCGGTGCAACCGGGGCGCCTTCGGCAATCGTCCTAACCTCCATCAGCCGTTCGGACATTCGCCGCATTTCCAATGCCTTCGGGCGCGACGGCGCCGAAGGGAAAGGAACGACCCCGCAGCTCACACGCTCTTCCCGCACGGCCCCGACAGCGGGCCGGTCTAGGAGAATGACGATGACCCAGAACAATCAGCAGGACGGCAATCGGACCAACATCGGCGGCGCGGGCCAGGGCAGTTCGGGCGGCCAGGATATGGATCGCGGCCAGCAGGACCAGCAGCGCCAGGGCCAGGTCGACCGCCAGCAGAACCAGCAACGCGGCACCCAGGACGACCGCGACCAGCAGGAGCGTGACCGCAAGGATCGCCTCGACCGCGACACCAGTGTCCAGGGCGACGATAGCGGACAGCGCTGAGCGATCGGCACCGCGTGAGGAAAGGGGCTTTCGGGCCCCTTTCTTTTGCAACGGAACGGCGACCTGCGCGCGTCGTTTGCTGTTCCTAGAGGAGAGAGACATGACCGATGATGCTTTTGCGAACCGTCCGTCCGAGGCCGGTGCCGCGGCCGGTGGCCCCGCCGAGGATGGGATCGACGACGCCACGCTGACCGAGGCCCAGCGCAACGAGATCCGTCGCCGCCGCGCGATGGCGAGCGCGGTCGACGATGCCGATGCCAGCCATGAAGGCGGCATGGGCGCGCAGGGCGGCGCGGTCGATTTCGGCAAACCGAAGAATTTCGGCCTGCCCGAGTGAGGACCGGGGGCGCCGGCCGCGCCGGCGCCCCGTTCAAGCGTTGAGACGATCGATGGCGACGAAGCATTTCACCCCCACCCTGCGCATGGCGTCGGCGGCCCGCCGGGGCCTGCGCCTGCGCGAAAAATTCAATCGCGGCGGCGCCCAGGTCGGCGTCGATCGCGCGCACCAGCTCGCCGAGCGGCGCGATGTCAGCGAAGCCGACGTCAAGGCGATGCACAGCTTTTTCGCCCGCCACGCGGTCGACAAGGACACCGCGACCCACAAGTGGGATTCGGACAGCGACCCGTCGGCCGGCTTCATCGCCTGGCTGCTGTGGGGCGGCGACGCCGGCAAGGCCTGGGCGGACGCCAAGGCCAAGGCGCTCGACGCCTGACCGGTCCGACCACTCCTCGCCGGGCCGCGCTGCTGTCGCTGGCGCTCCTCACCAGCCTTTCGGCGTGCGACGCGCTGCCGCGCGATCCCGAGGGCACGCTTGAACATGTGCGCGCGTCGAAGACGATCCGGGTCGGTCTCACGCAGATGTCGCGAGCCGATCGCGCGATCGCCGACAAACTAATTTCTGTAGTCGCGCAGCGGACGGGCGCGCGTCCGACGCTGACGCCGGTGACCACCGAACCGGCCTTCGCCGCGCTTGACGAGGGACGGCTCGATCTGGTGGTCGGCCCGTTCAGCGAGGACAGCCCCTGGGCGACCGACGTCGCCTTCGGCCCGCCGCTCAAGAAGGCGGGGAGCGAGGATCATCCGATTGAGGTGAAGGCGGCGATGCGAAATGGCGAGAATCGCTGGATCATGCTGGTCGAGGCGGCAAGCCGTCAGGTCTCGCCCGCGGTCGCGACCCAATGAGCGACAACAGCCTGCCCTACGAACTGCGCGACACGATGCGCAAGGCGATCCGCCTCGAATATTGGAACATCTTCTGGACCGTGACGGTGATCGTCGCGATGGGCCTCGTCCTTGGCCAGTCGGAGACGATGAAGACCGCTTGGGTCGAGGATACGCTGGGGCTCGTCCCCCCAATCATGTTCCTAGTTGCCGCCCACATGGAGATGAAGGGAGAGCGATCCGAGCGCTTCCCCTTCGGCTTCGAGCGGGTCAACGGCCTCGGCTTCTTCCTCGCCGCGGTCGCGCTCGCCGCGGTCGGCGTGCTCCTGCTCTACAACGCCGTGATGGCGCTGGCGGCGCAGGAGCATGCGACCGTCGGTTCGGTCATGCTCTTCGGCCACGCGATCTGGCTGGGCTGGCTGATGATTGCAGCGCAACTCTATTCGCTCGTCCCGCCGATGATCATCGGTCGCAAGGAGCTGCCGCTCGCCGAAAAGCTCAACGACAAGCTGCTCCACACCGATGCGCTGATGAACAAGGCCAACTGGCTGACCGGCGCGGCCGGTCTGTTCGGCGTGATCGGTCTTGGTCTTGGCTGGTGGTGGGCGGACTCGGTCGCCGCCGCCCTGATCTCGGTCGACGTCATCAATGACGGGGTGAAGGCGCTGCGCTCGGCGACCGCCGAACTGGTCGACGGCCATCCGCGCGACCTGTCGAGCGTCGACCTCTCGCCCGAAGCGCGCGCGGTCGCCGAACGGCTCCAGGGCGAGTTTCCCGGGGCGACGATCCGGCTGCGCGAGACCGGCCGTCTGATCCGCGCCGAGGTCCATGACACCCACCCGCCGGAGGGCTGGCGCCATCCCCGCCATTATTGGCCGAAGGACGAGGACCGCGCCTGGCGCCTCGCGCAGGTGAGCTTCATCCCCCCGACCGAGGATGAGAGCGACCGGGGCTGAGCGTCAGGCGGCCTGCGCGGGGGCGGCCGCGAGCGCGGCTTCGACCGCCGGCAGGAAGCCCTTGGCGATCAGCGTCGTGCCGGCGGCGTTGGGGTGAACCCGGTCGCGCAGGGTGAGCGCGGGATTGCCGAGCAGGCCCGGCGGCAGGAACGGCGCCAGCCCGGTGCCGTGGCGTTTGGCAAGTTCGGCATAGATCGCGGTGCAATTCTGGCCGAAGGCGCCGAGGAAGCGCGGCGCGTCCATCTGCGCGAGCAGCACCGGAAGCCCACAGCGCTTGAGCTCGGTCAGGATCGTATCGAGATTGGCCCGGGTCGTCTCAAGCGCGATCCCGCGCAGCAGATCATTGGCGCCGAGCTCGACGATCACGAGGTCGGGTCGGGCGGTCAGCTGGCTGAGGACGCGCGGCAGCCGCGCGACCGCGCTCGACGTCGTGTCGCCGGACAGGCCGGCGTTGATCACCGAGGCGTGCGGGTGGCGCGCCTGCAGGAGGGTCTCGAGTTGGCCGGCAAAACTCTGGGAGCGGGCAAGACCGTAGCCTTCGGTGAGGCTGTCGCCGAAGGCGAGGATCAGGGTGTCATAGGTTACGGATATGGGATCGGCTGCTCCGGTCCGCCAGTGGCCGCCGTGGAAGTCGCCCTAACCCGGATAAGGTTTGTCCTTGAGCAGCCGGGCGAGATGGCTGGCGTTCGACGCCACCATCTTCGCGGTTTTGGCGACCATTTCGGGAGTCTTCTTGAGGTCCTGAAAGTCGACCGACCCCATCGCCTCGCCGACCCAGTAGCAGGCGGCGACCGACGGGATCGTCCAGCCCGTGTCGTTCAACGACTGGAAGATCTGCGCTGACGAGAAATGAGCGCCGTCCTCATTGCCGACGATCGCGGCCACCGCGACCTTGGAGTAGCTCGGCATGCGCCCGGCCTCGTCGGTCTCGTCGAGGAAGGCGTCCATCCGCTCGAGCACGCGCTTGCCGACGCTCGAAACCTGCCCCATCCAGATCGGGGTGCCGAAGATGAGGATATCGGCGGTGAGGATCTTCTCGCGGATCTTGGGCCAGGCATCGCCCTCGCCCTCGTCGGACAAGACCCCGGGGAAGACGTCATGATCGGCGATCCGGATCGTCTCGGCGACGGTGACGCCCTTGGCTTTGAATTCCTTGGCGAGCAGCGCGATCATCGCGTCGGTCGAGCTGCTCTCGCCCGCCTTCGAGCGCTTGAGTGTGCAATTGATCGGTTGGGCCTTGAGCGCCATGGCGGGAATCCTCTCTAGGGTGAGACGCGTCAGCGCCGCGGCGCGACCCGCCAGACGGTGTTCGACAGGTCGTCAGCGACAAGCAGGCGCCGGCCGACCGGGTCATAGGCGACCCCCACCGGGCGGCCGCGGGCATGGCCGTCCTTGAGGAAGCCGGTCAGCACATCCTGCGGCTTGCCTGCCGGGCGGCCGTTCGCGAACGGCACCCAGACGACCTTGTAGCCCGACAGGTCCTGGCGGTTCCAGCTGCCGTGCTGGCCGACGAACGCCCCGTGTTTCCAAGGGCCGAGCCCCTCGCCGGAGACGAAGCTCAGGCCGAGTGCTGCGACATGCGAGCCGAGCGCGTAATCGGGGCGGATCGCCTTTTTCACCATCTCGGGCTTCTGTGGATGGACGCGCGGATCGGCGTTCGGGCCCCAATAGCTGTACGGCCAGCCATAGAAGCCGCCATCGCGGATCGAGGTCAGATAGTCGGGGACGAGTTGGGGTCCGAGTTCGTCGCGCTCGTTGGCGACCGTCCAGAGTTGCTTCGTCTCGGGCTGAATCGCCATCGCGGTCGGGTTGCGGGTGCCGGTCGCATAGGGCCGGTGCGCGCCGGTCACGCGATCGATCTCCCAGATCTGCGCCCGGTCCCCCTCGACGGCGAGGCCGCGCTCGCCGATATTGCTGTTCGAGCCGATGCCGACATAGAGTTTGGTGCCGTCGGCGCTTGCGGCCAGCGACTTGGTCCAGTGATGGTTGATCCTGGAGGGCAGCTTGGTGACCTCGACGCCGGGGCCCGTGGCCTTGGTGTCGCCGTCGCGATAAGCGAAGCGCAGCAGCGCGTCCTGATCGGCGACGTAGATCTGGCCGTCGACAAAGGCGAGGCCATAAGGCGAGTTCAGCCCGTCGGCGAAGACCGTCCGGACCTCCGCCTTGCCGTCGCCGTCGCGATCGCGAAGCAGCGTGAGGCGGTTGCCGCCTTTGACATCGGTCTTGCCGCGCGCCTTGATCAGCCCGGCGATCACATCCTTCGGCCTGAGCGCCGGCGCCGACTGGCCCGAGCCCTCGGCGACGAGGATGTCGCCATTGGGCAGCACCAGCATCTGGCGCGGGACCTTGAGGCCGGTCGCGAGCGCGGTGACGGTGAAGCCGTCGGGCGCCTTCGGTGTCTCGCCCTCCCAGCCCACCGGGGTCGCGATCTTCATCGGCGGCAGCAAGGTCTCGCGCTGCGCGGGGAGATTGGGGTCGGCGCCCTCCTGGTCGATGCCCGGGCGGCTCTGACCGCAGCTGGCAAGAGCCAGCGCGAGCGCGCTGACGGCGATGAGATTGCGCGCGACCATCATGCGCTCCTCCGGCGGCTGAAGGCGATCCAGCCCGCGCCAAGCGCAAGGACCGCGCTCACGATCGATAGGATCAGCCCGGTCGTCTCGACCGAACTCCATCCGTCGCGGCTGTGCTGGAAGGCGTTGATGAGGCCGACGATCCACATCACCGCGAGCAGGACGAACAGGAGCAAGCCGCGCTTGGCGACAGCCGTGCGGCTCAGCCGGATCGCGTCGACCACCGACCAGAGCACGGCGAAGCCGCCGACTAACAAGGCGCCGGCGTTGAGCCAGGCCGCGAAGTTGGTCCACTGGACCTCGGCCGTGTTGAGATAGGTGATGTCGGCAAAGAGCGCGCTCGGGAAGAGCGCGATCGGGAAGGCGAGCAACAGCCCGTGGAGCGGGTGCAGCAGCGGCTGGGTGCCGGGTGGGGTGGCGGTCACGCGAAGAGTCTCCGGAACGGCAGGACGGGCGGCAATCGAATGCGTCGGGCCCGCAGACGTTCCGCGCGCCCTCGCTTGGCGGATCAGGCGGGCAGGTCGGCGTGGCGTGGTTCGTGAATCGGGCAGCCGTTGAAGCGGCTGCGTGTCTCGACCGATGCCGCATAGACCGGCTTGCGCGCGCGCATCACCGCCCCGAGCGGGCGGTGCGCCTGGATCCCGTGCCAGGGGTTGAACGAGGTCTGATCGTCGAGGATGCGGGCCCGCGCGTCATTCCACGCCGCCTGTGCGGGCACCTCGATCCGCGCGACCGCGATATAGGGGTTGTCCTCTTCGGGCCAGGCGACCGAGGCGTCCTCGATCGGATTGGCCTCGAGATCGCGGCAGAGCTGGACCCGCAATTCCCAGGCGCCGCCGTCGCGCGCCAGGGTCGACCCGATCTCCTCGCGCAGCGCATTGTCGCGCCCGTCGATGTCGATCTCTTCGTCGGCGAGTGCCGTGAAATTGGGCGAGAGCGGGAACAGCCCGAGCTTGGCGATATAGTCGCCATAGCGGATTGGCGCCTGGCTGAAGAAGGTCTCGCCGAGCGGATGGGTGTGGCGGTGACCGCCGAGCTGTTCGAGAAAGCCGCTTTCGCCGCCGACGGCCTCGACGCCCTTCTCGAGCGTGCGGAACACCGCGGAGACGGCCTTCTTCAGCCCCTCGACCTTGTCGGTCGTCTTGGCGAGAAGCTTCAGATTGCCGAGGAATTTCTTCGGGCCCGGTGCCGGGAAGGCGATGCCGTTGGCGAGGAGGAAATCCTGGGTGCTGTCGCCTTCACTGCCCTCGAGCCGGTCGCCGCCCACATCGAGCACCTTGATGCCGATCCCGCGCAGCAGCGAGATGCTGTCGGGTAGGACGTCACCCGCGCCGGTCGAGATGCGGATCAGGGCGTCATGCCGGCCGGGGGTCGCGAACAGGCCTTGGGCAAGTTCGGCGGGGAGATCGTCGAGGACGGTGAAGCTTCCTTGGAGGAGCGCATGGCTCTTGGCGTGGACGCCGCGAAAGCCATGGCCGCTGTCGGCGTGGGTCGTCTCCTGGATCGATCGGAAGGTCTCGATCAGTTCGGCTTGGACCTCGGCTTCGTCAGGTTCGATCGTCTCGACATCGGGGGTGTAGCGGACGGGGGTCATGGGCAATCCTTTTGGTTGTCGAGATCGAGGAGAAGGCGGGAGGTACGGCTGTCGTCGTGAAAGATCAGGCGGCCGCGCGTGTGCGACGGTCGATCGCGCGGGCGGCGAGGAAATCCATGAGCGCGACCCCGGCAACGATGGCGAGCGCCGTCACTGCCATGGCCCGCTTCGGGTTCGGTCTGGCAATGACGGAGCCAAGCGCCGCCATATCGGCGATATCGGCGGCGAAGCGCGTCCACACCGGGATTGAACTCGACGGGAAGGCCAGACCGATCGCGCCCGTCACCACCTCGCGAGTACCGACCGTGCGGAACAGCGTGCCGCCCTCGACCGCGCCCGCGCCGATGCCGCGACCGAAGCGCTTGCCCGCGAGGATATCGGTGATCCCGAAGGCGAGGCTGGTCGCGCCGATCGCGCTACCGATGGTCTTCGCCTCCATCAGTGGTCGGCTCGCTCGGCCTTGGCGAGCGCCTCGGGGGTCGCGCTGCCGGGCTCGGCCATCTTTCTGTGCTGTTCGGCGAGGATCGCGGCCGGAGTGACATTCGCCATCGCCTGCTGGATCTTGTTCTTCCAGCCCGAGACCACGCTCGCTTTGCCGTCCATCAGCGCGTCCCAGCCATCCTGCGCCACGTCGACCGGGTTGCTCTTCTTCGGATCGGCGCCGACCGAGGTGTCGTTCATGTCGGCGCGGTCGAAGAATTCGGTCTCGACCGGACCCGGCATAAGGGTGGTGAGGGTCACGCCCTTGGCGTCCTTGATCTCGTTCCTGAGCGCGTCGGTGAAATTGTCGACAAAGGCCTTGGTGCCATTATAGACCGCCTGGAAGCTGCCCGGGATGAAGCCCGCGATCGATCCGGTGACAAGGATCTTGCCGCTGTCGCGCGCGACCATGTCCTTCAACACCTTCTGTAGCAGATAGAGCGTGCCGGTGATGTTGGTGTCGATCACATGGCGCCAATCGGCGACCGACTGGTCGAGGAAGCCGTGGCCGAGCCCCTTGCCAGCATTGGCGCAGAGCAGGTCGATCCGGCGACCCTTGGCGGCGGCGAGCAGACGGTCGACACCTGCGGTGGTCGAGAGGTCGGCCTCGACCGCGTCGACCTGGGCGCCGTGCGCGCGCAGGTCGTCCGCGGCGGCGACGATCAGCATCTCGTCGGCGACGATGAGCAGGTCATAGCCGTCCTTCGCGGCGAGGGTGGCGAGTTCGAAGCCGATGCCGGTCGAAGCGCCGGTGATGATCGCGAATTTGTCAGCCATGTGCGTCTCTCCTCAGGCGACCGTGCCAGCGGCGAAGTCGGGCTTGAGCACGACCTTGGTCACTTCATTCTGGTTGTCGTGGAACATCTGGTAGCCCTTGGGGGCATCCTCGAGCGCCATGCGGTGCGAAATCAGGAAGGTCGTATCGATCTTGTCCTCGATGATGGCGTTCAGGAGCGCGGGCATATAATGCTGGACGCTGGTCTGGCCGGTCTTGAGCGTCAGCCCTTTCTCCATGAAGGCGCCCAACGGAAACTTGTCGACGATGCCGCCATAGACGGCCGGCATCGAGACGCGGCCGCCCTTGCGGCAGGCGACGATCGCCTGGCGGATCGAATGAATGCGATCGGTACCGAGGAAGGTCGATTTCTTGATCTGGTCGATGACATTATCGACGAAGAAGCCATGGGCTTCCAGGCCCACCGCGTCGATCACCGCATCGGGACCGATCCCGCCGGTCATCTCCATCAGCGCCTCATAGGTGGCGCTCTCCTCGAAGTTGATCGTCTCCGCGCCGAACCTCTTGGCCAGATCGAGCCGGTGCGGGAAATGATCGATCGCGATGACCCTTTCGGCGCCCATGAGAAACGCCGATTGCACCGCGAACAGCCCGACCGGGCCGCAGCCCCAGACCGCGACGGTATCGCCGGGCTCGATCCCGGCATTCTCGGCCGCCTGCCATCCGGTCGGCAGGATGTCCGAGAGGAAGAGGACCTTTTCGTCCTCTATCCCGTCAGGGATCACGATCGGGCCGACATCGGAGAAGGGGACGCGGACATATTCGGCCTGACCGCCGGCATAGCCGCCGGTGAGATGGCTGTAGCCGAACAGGCCGGACATGGGCTGACCGTAAAGCTCCTGGCCGATGTCCTGCTTGTCGGCGGGGTTGCCGTTGTCGCACGCGGAATATTGGTGCTTGCCGCAGTGGTAGCAGCTGCCGCACGCGATGGTGAACGGCACCACGACACGCTGGCCCTTCTTCAGGGTCGACTTGGGACCGGTCTCGACGACCTCACCCATGAATTCATGGCCGAGGATGTCGCCCGCCTGCATGGTCGGGATATAGCCGTCGTAGAGATGGAGGTCGGAGCCGCAGATCGCGGTCGAGGTGATCTTGATGATCGCGTCGCGCGGGTTGAGGATCTCGGGATCGTCGACGGTGTCGACGCGGACGTCATGCTTGCCGTGCCAGGTGAGAGCGCGCATCGCGGGTTAGTCCTTCTCTTCTTCGAGCTGCGCGCGCGTCCGCGATGCGGTCGCGATCTCGCCGGTCTCCATCAGTTGCTTGAAGCGCCTGAGATCGCGGCGCGCCTGGATCGCGGGCTCGCGCTGGAACATCTTGGCGATGAGCTTGCCGACGAGGCCGGCGGGCGGGTCATAGACGATCGTGGCGGTGACGATCGTGCCGCGCGCGCCAGCGTCGCGGAAGTCGATGCGGCCGCTGTTGGGAACGTCGGCGCCCTCGGTCGAGGCCCAGGCGATCGTCTCGCCGTCTTTCTCCTCTGTGATGACCGCATCCCATTCGACGGTCTTGCCGCCGGGCGCCTTCACCACCCAGTGCGACGTGGCGGCGTCCTTCACTATGACCGAGACGATATTGTCCATGAAGGTCGGCAGGTTGGTGAAGTCGCGCCAATAGGCGAACAGCTCGGCGCGCGGCCGGTTGATCGTGACTGTTCGTCCGACCAGGCTGTCGCCTTTTGCCTCGACCAGCTCGGCGGTGGCCCGATCGATCGCGGCGCCCGCATGTTTGGACGTCGAGAGCGGCGCGTCGTCGGCTCTCATGTCGGCTGTGTCGCTCATGATCGGCTTGTCTTTCGGGAAGGCGGATGAGCCCGTTCAACAGTTCGGGCTCCTCGCCGTTCCGGTCGTTTCGTCGGCTCAAGGACTGCAACCAATCGGCGGTTCGGGGGTTCGCGGAGCCGTGGGTCCGCGCGTGGGGCCGCATCGGCGTCCGCAGGGCGAACCGGACCGGTCCGGTTGATCTGAATCATGTCGATTTGTCGCCCAGCACCGTTCAGATCTGGCGGTGGGGCGGAACAGCGGACCGGTCCGAGGAGTCTTGAGCGGACGGGCGCGCCGCGCGCCTCCCTACAGAACGGAGACGCCACATGACCGAAACTTACACCGATGCCATTGCGCTGTTGAAGGCCGACCACCGCAAGGTCGAGGGCCTGTTCGAGCAATATGAGAAGGCGACCGCCGACACCAAGAAGAAGGCGCTCGCGCATCAGATCTGCACCGAGCTCAAGATCCACACGATGCTCGAGGAGGAGATCTTCTATCCGGCGTTCCGCGGCAAGATCGAGGACGACACGCTCGACGAGGCTTATGTCGAGCATGACGGCGCCAAGGTGCTGATTAACGACATCGAGGCGAACGAGCCCGGCGCGCCGTTCTTCGACGCCAAGGTGAAGGTGCTCTCCGAAGAGATCTCCCACCATGTGAAGGAAGAGGAGATGCCCTCCGAGGGCATGTTCGCCCAGTGCCGCAAGACCGATGTCGATCTCGTCGCGCTGCGCGACGCGATGCTGGAACTCAAGGCCGAGCTGATGGAGCAGGCCGAAGGCGCGGGCCTCGCTCCCGCCAAGACCACCGCGGTCAACCCGGTCGCCGCCTGACCGACCCTATCCCGGGCGGCCGCGCGCCGCCCGGTTCCTTTCTGCTAGTGTGAGACCCGCTCATGGCCTCTGCGCCGCCCCTGACCGCGCCCGACTTCCAGACCCCCGCAATCCTGCTGTCGGGTCCGGTTGATTATGACATGTATCGCGACTTCCGCGCGAAGCTTGAGCCTGCGCTTGGCCAGACCGGCGATGGCGACCGCATTCATGTCGAGCTGTCGACCCTCGGCGGCGACCCCGAAGTCGCGCGGATGATGGGCGAGGACATCCGTTTCCACTCCGACCTCCATCCAAGCCGCCGCTTCGTCTTCCTGGGCAAGGCCGCGATCTATTCGGCGGGGACGACCTTCATGTCGTTCTTTGCGATCGAGAACCGCTATCTGACCCGCGGCACCCGGCTAATGATCCATGAGCGCAAGATGTCGAAGACGCTCCAGATCGAAGGCCCGCTCACCACCTGTATCGCCAGCGTCACGGCGACCCTGCACGAAATCGAAAGTTCGATCGCGATCCAGAATGAGGGCTTCGAGAATCTGATTCGCGGCAGCCAGGTGACGATGGCGACCGTCCTCGAGAAGGCGCCGTCCAACTGGTATATCGAAGCCAATGAGGCGGTCGACCTCGGCCTCGTCACAGCGGTCATCTGAAAGACCAAGCGCTAACCATGCGCGCCCGTCTCGTCCCGCCGGTGACGCCCGACGGCCGCTATATCGTCGTGCGCGGGCGGCTCTGGCGGTGGGCCAATCCGCATCTTTCCGAGGCCGAGCGCACGCGTATGGTCGGCGAACTGATGACCGCGCGGCGGGCGGTCGGGGTTGCGCGACGGGCGGGGGACGGCGATGCCGAGAGCGCCGCGCATGTCGCGGTCGACGCCGCGAAGCGCGCTTTAGGGGAACGCGGGCCGGTCTGGTGGGACGATGGCGCGCCCGACCTCAACCGCCACATGGCGCGAACAACGAACTACGCCCACTGGTATGTCGGTCTCGAGGGCGCGCCCTAGACATGCGAAGGGCCGCGCCTCCTGGGAGTGCGCGGCCCTTCCATTGTTCAGTCCTCCGCCAGCGTGGCGACTGCGGTCCTCAGACCGATGCTCCATGGGAGCCGATCGAACCTTCAGTGCGTGCCGCTTCGGACATGAGACAATGAGACATCCGATCACCTCCTTTCAATTGTTGACGATGATCGGGAGATGGGAACGAAGTCCCCCGTTGTGAAGGGATTAGACCCCGTCGGGGCGGCTGTCGGCGCGATCCTCTTCGGGATAGTCCTCGGGCTCGACCGTCCCGACCGACGGCCGATCTTCGACGCCTTCCTGGGGCTGGCCGCCGCGCGTGCGCGGGTCAGGGTCCTGCGCGTTCGGCCGGGCGTCGCCGGCAGGGCCCCGGCGGGGCATGTCGTCGGCCTGCTTGGCGTCGGGGGCGAGCGCGCTGTCGGGGCTCGGGTCGAGGCTGTCGGGGGTATCGGACATCGTTTGTCTCCTGGCTAAGTTGGGGCGGGCAGTGCGATTGTGTCGCCGCAGTGGTGCAATCACCCCTTCTTGTTGGGGAGGCCCTTACGCTTGGTGTGGGCGAACTCCTCAAGCTGTTTCTCTGTCATCGACTCCTCCATCTGCTTGGAGGCACCTTTGAGCTTCGATTTCGGTTCATCGCCGCGCTTGGCGGCCAGTGCTGCGCCGGCGGCTTTCTGCTGGGCTTTGGATGTGGCGGGCATGGCAATCTCCTGTCGCGGTCAAACGCTTTTGAACGGCTCCCGATCCCGCTGCCGGACATCGGACCGGCTTCGCGCGTTGGGTGCGCGACGAAGGAAGAGGAGAATGTCATGGACCGAGCCAACATCTCGACTGCGCACCAGCCCAAAGGCAGTGACCGCAACCCGAGCGACACTCTCGACAAGTCCGAGGCGGCAGACGCGCATGTCGGCGAACCCACCGACAAGAGCCCCCGAAAGCGCGGAGCCCCCGATGTGGTCGACGAGAAAGGACGGCCGATCAATGGCGACGGTACGCTGAAGGATTAAGGTGGAGGCAGGGTCGAGGGCCCTGACTATGATCGCGGACAGCGCGAGGGACTGCGCCTTCCCCTAGCCGTGCTCACCGCCGAGGAAGCGAAGTGGGCGGCGTTACTCGGCGAGAGCAGGTCTTGGCGGACCAACCAGACGCGTGAAATTCGCCATAAGACCCTTCAGGTTGCGCAGAGCAGGATCCAGACCGTCCTCAAGCGATTGTCTTCGAAGGACGATGCCGCTTCGCGCGGTGAGTTGGCGGCGACGCTCGATAAACTTGGCCTCTGAGCGATCTGGGCTGGCTATTCCTGCTCTTCCCGAATCGCGCTGAGTCGGACTAGATCGGGCGCAGCTTGCCGCTACGGCGGCTGCGAGCGATGAGGAGCCCATGCCATACCGCGCCGCCGTCATCGGCGATCTTGAGCTTGTCGACATCGATCGTGAAGGTCCCACTCCGGCTTTCCTCGGAAAGATCGATGAGCATCCTTTGATCGTCCGCTTCGACGTCGCGGCGCTCGCGGCGTTGGCGGGTAGGGTAGGGCCTGGTGACGCGGTGACCGAAGCGTTGCGTGCCCGGGCGCCAGCGATAAAGGCTGCAGCGCAGGACTTGCTCGCGGGCGGCTATTGGACCGAAACCGACGACGGGATCGAAATCCTGATCACGGCGCTGGACCTCTAAACTCCAGGGCGCTGCCGATATCGCCGTGCCGGGCAAGTTCTCCGGCGAGGACGTAGGCGCCAGTTAGCGCGAGCGTTGCGCCGATCCCGCCGAGCGGGGTTACTGCCCAGGCGGCATCACCTGTCAGCACGACGCAACCGTTCGACCAACGCGGCATGCGGACCTGGCGCAGCGCATCGAAGTAGAAGTCGTCGGTCGATTCCATGCCTGCAAGCACGCGCGTCGCCTGCCATCCTGCGTCGGCGAAGGTCTCGCGCAGCCATGCCTTCTGCCGTTCGACCGGCCAGTCTTCTTCGCCATGCGCCTTCATCTGAACGGACAGGGTCGCGCGCGCGGTACCGTGGCGATCGGGTCGCAGTGAGATGCTGCGGCCACCGATCGTATGATACCAGCGCCACATTCGGTCATCGTCGGCTGCGCGCGGAATGGTGAAATAGGCGGTCGTCAGGTCCATCCAGCGAGGATCATTTTCTTCCCGAAAGACCAGCTCGCGCGTCGCCGAGCCGACGCCCTCGGCGACGATGACAAGGTCATAGCGTTCGCGCGCACCGCTCTCGAAGTGGACGGTGGCACCGTCGGAGTCCTCATCGACCGCGCAAACATGATCCCCGAAGCGGAAGGTCGCGTAGTCCTGCGCAGGTTCGTAGATCAACCGGGCGAGATCGCCGCGCAATATCTCCATCTCGGCGGTCGGGCCGTCGCCATCGAGCTGCGACGCGAGGAAGCAGGCGGCCGGCGTGCCGTCAGCCTTTATCCAGACAGTGCCCTCTTCGCCGGTGCCCTGGCGTAGCGCCTGATCCTCGAGCCCCATGCGGCGGATGACCTCGCGGCCGACGCCGCGCACATCGATATTCTGGCCGCCGTCGCGGAAAGCGGGCGCGCGTTCGACGACCGTCACGTCATGACCCTGGCGGCCGAGCCAGTAGGCAGCGGCGTTGCCGGCGATGCTGGCGCCCGTGACGAGGATCTTGTGGGAAATGGCGATGCTCCTTGTCGCGGGAGAACCGCGTGGGTGCCGTCCTGTTCCGCCAGACGCGCAGGATCGGTCGTCGCTTAAACGAGATTAAGCCGAATTGGCGGGCGGGCGTGCGGCCAAAGCGACCTTGGCGCGTTGGAGGGCAAAAGGGCGGGGATTCCTGACCTTGTCTCCACGCGCGTTCGCCGTCCGGCCTACGCGACATTATCCGAAGAAGGGGAGCCGCATGGCCAAGACACCGACCCGCACCGCCCGTCCGACCGGCGGCGAAACCCACCAGACCGTCGACGCTGGCGATGCGACCGCGATCCTGACGACCAATCATGGCGTCCCCGTCAGCGACAATCAGAATAGCCTCAAATCGGGCGCGCGGGGGCCGACCCTGCTCGAGGACTTCGTCCTGCGCGAGAAGATCTTCCACTTCGATCATGAGCGGATCCCCGAGCGGATCGTCCACGCGCGCGGTTCGGGCGCGCATGGCGTGTTCGAGGCGACCGCAGACATCTCCGACCTGTCGAAGGCCGCAGTCTTCATCAAAGGCGAGAAGACCGAGGTGTTCGTGCGCTTCTCGACAGTTGCCGGCGGCGCCGGTTCGGTCGATACCCCGCGCGACGTGCGCGGCTTCGCGGTCAAACTCTACACACGAGAAGGCAATTGGGACCTCGTCGGCAATAACATCCCCGTGTTCTTCATCCAGGACGCGATGAAGTTCCCCGACCTTGTCCATGCCGTGAAGATGGAGGCCGATCGCGGATACCCTCAAGCTGGCAGCGCGCACGACACCTTCTGGGACTGGGCATCGCTGATGCCCGAAACCACCCATATGCTGATGTGGGCAATGTCCGATCGCACCTTGCCGCGCTCGCTACGGACTATGGAAGGCTTCGGTGTCCACACCTTCAAACTGGTCAACGCCGCCGGCAAGGCGAGCTTCGTCAAATTTCACTGGAAGCCGCGCCTGGGCCTCCAATCGACGATATGGGACGAGGCGCTCAAGCTCCAGGCCGCAGACAATGATTATCACCGCCGCGACTTGTTCGAGGCCATCGACACAGGCGCCTTCCCGCAATGGGATCTCGGCATCCAGGTCTTCGATCAGGCCTTCGCCGATGCGCAGCTCTATGATGTGCTCGACGCGACCAAGCTGATCCCCGAGGAGGATGTGCCGGTCCGCCTGATAGGCACGCTGACCTTGAACCGTAACGTCGACAATTTCTTCGCCGAGACCGAGCAGGTCGCCTTCCTGCCTAGCAATGTCCCGCCGGGCATCGACTTCTCGAATGACCCGCTGCTGCAGGGCCGGCTCTTCTCCTATCTCGACACACAGAACTCGCGGTTGGGCACGACCAATTTCCACCAGATCCCGGTCAACGCGCCGCGCTGCCCGTTCGGCAATTTTCAGCGCGACGGGAAGATGCAGACAATGGTGCCCAAGGGTCGGGCGAATTACGAGCCGAACAGCCTCGCTGCGCATGGCGAGGAGGGTGGCCCCCGTGAAAGCCCTGCGCAGGGCTTCGTCACCGCCAACGCCGCGACCGGCCCCGACGAGAGCGGCGACAAGCTGCGCGTGCGCGCCGCGACCTTCGCCGACCATTATAGCCAGGCGCGGCTCTTCTACCGCTCGCAGACCGAGGCCGAGCAGGCGCATATCGCCTCGTCCTTCGTGTTCGAGCTGTCCAAGGTCGGGCTGCTCGATCAGGTCCCCGGCCGGATGGTCGCAAACCTGCGCAACGTCGATGAGGACCTCGCCAAGCGGGTCGCCGACGGGCTCGGCATCGCGCTGCCGAAGAAAGCGCCTGCCGCCAAGGAGCCCGTCGACATGGAGCCGTCCGACGCGCTGTCTATCCACAAGAATATGAAGGACACACTCGAAGGCCGCTCGGTCGGGATCCTGATCGCCGATGGCAGCGACGCGGTCGCGCTGAAGAAACTTGTTGCCGATATCACCAAGGCCAAGGGCAAGGCTGTGATCGTCGCGCCCAAGGTCGGCGGGGCCAAGCTTTCGGACGGTTCGCAGCAGAAGGCGGACGGACAACTCGCCGGCTCGCCGAGCCAGGTCTTCGACGCGATCGCAGTCCTGCTGTCGGAGGATGGGACCAAGGCGCTCTTGAGGGAGGGCGCGGCGGTCGAATTCGTGATGAACGCCTTCGGTCATCTGAAGGCGATCGGTGCGAGCGAAGCGGCCAAGCCGCTGCTCGACAAGGCTGGGGTGGTGCTCGATGACGGCGTCACCGGCCTCGATGGCGCCTTCGTGAAAGCGGCGAGTCAGCGCTTCTACGATCGCGAGCCGTCGCTGCGGACACTCGCATGATCGATCCGTTCAGTGTCTGGAGCCGGATGTTCGCCGCCGGGGTCGAGATGCAATCGACCTGGCTGCGTGGGCTCGAGACCGTGCAGGCATCGGGCGCCGTGATCGGTGCCCGGACCGATAAGATGCGCGACGCGGCGACGTCGCCCTTGACCACCGATGTCGCCGAGTTTGCGAGGATAGTCCCGGAGAAGGTCGAGGCGTTCAGCCGCAGTGCTGCTGCGATCGCGCGCGACGGCATGGCGATGCAGGCCGCCTGGGCGACGCAGATGCAGCGGGTCGGCGAAATGATGCTGCTGGGGCGGATGCCGACGATCGGTGAAGCGAGCCGACTGATGACCCAGAGCGCCGACTATGCGGTCGGCGCGATGACCGCCGGGGCGAAGCTCGGGCGCGGCGCGCTCGCGCCGGTCCATCGTACCGCCACCGGCAATGCGCGGCGGCTTAAGCGGGCGAAGGCCAAATGACAGCTGGTTTGCCGTCGATCGCCTTCGTCGGTGCCGGGCCGACGACGATCTATACCTTCTGCGCCTTCCTTAACGAGGTCGCCGGACCGGCCGAGGTCGTGATCTACGAGGATCAGCCCCGTGCCGGGCTCGGCACGCCCTATCGGCCAGGCTGGAACGACCCGGCGATGCTGTCGAACATCGCGAGCATCGAGATTCCGCCGATCGAGGAGACGCTGATCGCCTGGCTTGAGCGGCAGCCCCGCGCCCGGCTGGTGCGGCTCGGGATCGACCCCGACGAGATTGACGATCATGCCTTCTATCCGCGGCTCGCGCTCGGCGAATATTTCCTCGACCAATTCAACGCGCTGATCGACCGCGCCCGCGAGCAGGGTGTCAGGGTCGAGATCGCGACCTATACCCGGGTTACCGACATCAGCGCTGAGCCGGATGGCCTGCGTCTGAGCGTGACGCCGAAATATGGCGAATCCGCCGAGCTGTCGTTCGACCAGGTCGTGATCGCGACCGGTCATCAATGGCCCGAGGAGCCCGAGGTGCGGCCGGGCTATTTCCTCAGCCCCTGGCCCGCGACGGCGCTCCAGCGCGTCCCCGCGACGACGATCGGCATCCGCGGCAGTTCGCTGACTGCGATCGATGCCGCCGTTGCACTGGCGGTGGCGCATGGCACCTTCCTCGAAACCGAAGGCGATCCGATCGACTATCGGATTCATCCGGGGGCCGAGGCGTTCCGCGTGACGATGATGTCGCGCAAGGGGCTGCTGCCCGAGGCCGACTTCTATCACCCGGTCCCCTATGAGCCGCTCGCGATCTGCACCCCCGAGGCGATCGCGCGGCTGATCGCGGAAGATTGTCCGCAGCTGCTCGACCGGTCCTATGATCTGTTCAAGCGCGAGCTGGCGCAGGCCGACCCGGACTATTCAACGCATGTCGGCCTTGAGGCGCTGGCGCTCGAGGACTTCGCCGAGCGCTATTTCGCCGATCGCGCCGCCGTCGACCCGTTCGACTGGGCGGTCGACAATCTCGCCGAGGCCAAGGCCAACTACGAGAGCGAGACCACGGTGCCGTGGCGCTATGCGATCCTGCGCATGCACGAGGTGATCGCCGAGATCGTCCCTCACCTCGACGTCGACGCGCTCGAGCGGTTCAACCGCTATTTCAAACCGATCTTCGTCGACGAATATGCCACCGTCCCGCATCTCTCGATCGAACGCCTGCTGGCGCTCCACCGCGCCGGCTGTCTCGATGTTGTTGCGCTCGGATCGAACCACAAGGTGAACACCCATGGCGAGGAGCCCGGCGCGATCGTAACGATCGATGGCGAGAAGACACATTATCCCGTCTTCATCGACGCGATGGGCCAGCGCCCGCTCGGGCTCGAGAAATTCCCATTCCCTACCCTGCTTGAGCAGGGGATCGTCAACGATGCCGGCGATGGCGAAGACAATGCGCCGAAGGGCATCGCGGTCGACGAGCATTTCCATCCGGTGTCGGAGGATCCGGCGGCGGAGCGACTGTTCTGCCTCAGCATCCCTTTCATCCTCAGCCGCCACCCGTTCATCCAGGGCATCACCAGCTCGCACGAGATCGGCGCCATCGTCGGCGCCGATCTGGCGCGGTCGATCGCGGCGCCGGTCCCTGCCGTGGAGGGAGAGGCGGCATGAAGCTCTTCGCGATCTATATCGGCGGCGAGCATCCGGGTGCCAATATCGAGGTGCATGACGTCCGCTTCGTCGTCGCGTCCTCGATCCGCGACACCTATGATCGCCTGCGCGCCGACTGGTGGGGAACGCCCGGCACGCTCCATGTCGATTGCTGGGCCGAGATCGATCATGTCGACGGCTTCGATATCGCACTAAGACCCGAGCCCGCGACCGCGAAGGAGAAACTCTTCTTCGTCAATTTGGGCGGCTATGACGGCCAAGGCTTCGCCGAGCAGCACAAGAATATGTTCGTCGTCGCGACCTCGCCGACCGCCGCCAAGGCGCAGGCGCTCAGCGCCATCGAAGGCTGGACGGATGCGCATCGCGACGAACTCTATGAGGCCGATGGCATTTTCGCGCTCGACCAAATGATCGGCGACCGCCTCCATATCCATCTGGTCCCGGGCGCGGACCGGCGTCCGCCCAAGTTCACCTGCGCCTATAAGCCGCTCAAATAGGGCTTCGATTCAGGCCGCGCTGACCCGGACTGAGACCTCCATGCCGGCGGCGTCCTCTGGTGCGCCGAGATAGCCGCCGGTGACCGGCATGATCTGACCATTGTGACGGGCGACCGCGACCGGGATGAGATGGGCGTCGCCGACCCGCTGGTGGGTCGGGTCGAAAGTGATCCAGCCCGCGCCGGGCAGATAGACCTCCGCCCAGGCATGGGTCGAGCCGGGATCATCGGGCCGCTGCTCGGGATCGTGGAGATAGCCCGAGACGGCGCGCGCGCCGAAGCCGAGATGGCGCGCGGCCTCGATGAAGAGCGCGGCGATGTCGCGGCACGAACCGCTGCCGATCGCGAGCGTCTCGGCCGGGCTTTGCGTGCCTTCTTCATCCCTCACCCGGTAGGCGACGACCGGCGTGATGCCGGCATTGAGATCCTTGAGCAGCGCGAGCGGGTCGGACGCGACGAAGCCGCGCGCCCAGGTCGCGACGGCGTCGGCGTCCGCGCTCGCCACCGCAAGCGCGCCGAGGTCGATGCGGTCATCCTCCGAGTAGGCGAAGGGGTAGCTGTGCGCGTCGACCGCGATCGTGAAGATCGGGAAGGCCGGCGCGTCCTGCTCGACCGTCATGGTGATCGCGAGCGCGAGGTCGGCGCGCGGATCGCCGAAGCTGATCGTGGCGACGCGGTTGGCGAAGACGTCATCAGTCCAGTCGATCGTCACGCCCGGGCCTGCATCGATGGTTAGTTCGATCAGCCGCAATTCGTTGCCGCCCCGCGGAGTGACGAGGAGACGGTGCGGCAGCAGCAAGACAGGGCGGTTGAATCGATAGTGAGTGGTGTGCTGGATGGAGAGGTGCATTACCGATCAACGCTCAGCCGCGAACGATAGCCCCTAAATATTGCGAAGCCCCGGCGCGGACGGCTCGCGAAGGCATATTTTCATTCAGCTACGGCGAAAACCGGAGGCGATTTTGCCTGAGAACGCGAGAAACTCCCGGGTTTCCGGGGTTCTCATAGCCTTTCTAGATACTGGGAGTGGGCTACGTTCCAAAAACTGGATACGTATTCTGTACCGAATGAGCGTCGTTCGCTCAAAAAGCCCGGAAACGCTGGTGACCCCTACGGGACTCGAACCCGTGTTTTCGCCGTGAGAGGGCTGCGAAATTCCAATTTTAGCGTATGTCCCTGTGCGTCATCGTTCGTCCATGATCTTGAAAAAAACTGAATTTTCCTGGTAGTTGATCGTCTTCGTCCATGGTCCTCCGACAACGGCTTTTTACACGGTTATTTTCGTGTTTTGGCCAAGCCACACGACCTTGGACAGGCAGGATCAGATTACTCGTCGGTTGATAGAAAGCCCTATCACGACACGCTCGGCAAGAGGCGCACTTCCAATGGGCCTTCATTGGCGGGGTATCGATCATGATATCATCTTGGATATCGGAAGACGCGCGCGGGTGGGCGCTGGCTCGCCGCGCCGATGAGCCTTTGCTCGAATGCTGGCGGCACAAGCAGGTCGGCCCGGCCGAATGGGTTGGAGATCGCCGAGGAGAATGGACGTCGGCAGCAGAATTGACGCGACCATGGGCCGCGCTTTGCGAAAAGCTTGGGCTGGGCGGTGTCGTGCCTTACGCAATGCGGCATTCGTCGATTGTTCGAGGCATAGCGGCCGGATTGCCGATCAGATTGGTTGCCGCGAGCATGACACGATTGTGGCGATGATCGAGAAACATTATTCGCGTTGGATTGTCGAGGGACTCGAGGATCTGACAGCGAGGGCAATTATTCCTTCGAGCAGTGCGCCGGTTTCCCAGGCGGCGTAACGGCGAGATGATAACGGGGCATCCAGCCGTTTCCCGATATCGCGATTTCCGACGCTCCGTATTGGCCTTCCTGGTCCATGCGCGGCTTTCGCGCGTCTGGTGCCTAGGATTTCGCTATTGCAATATTGATTTTGCGATAACTTGACTGGCGCCGTTGGCTGACTTAGCCATGTGATCGTGGAGTCGGGCCCGTCAGAGGGCCGATGGGAGCGGGAGAGCGAGAGTGAGCGAAGCGAAGAAGGATGCCGCCTATATTCGGCGCGCGGTGGAGCTGGCGGATCCGAATGCGGTCAAGCTGGCGATGTTCCACATCACGCGTGACGAGGCGATCGCGGCGCTCCCCGTCGGGCCGAAGATGGACGCCGAACAGAAGGCATGGCTGACCGACAAGACGGTCGCCTGGCTCGAGGCCAATGCCGGCCCCGCCGACTTGACCGAGCCGGAAGAGGCCGACCTGCGGCGCATGATGGACATGGTCACCGGCATTCCCAACGGCGAAATGGAGTTCAACCTCCGCCGTGACCTGACCGGCTTCAAGGAATTCCCGTATATGGTCGATTGGACCAACGGGAAGCCCGAGATTCCCGAGGGGTTCAAGGTCGCGGTAATCGGCAGCGGCTTCGCGGGCATCGGCACCGGGGTTCAGCTCGACAATCTCGGCATTCCCTACACCGTCTATGAGCGTCGCGCCGATCCGGGCGGCGTGTGGAACATCAATCGTTATCCCGACGTCCGCGTCGACACGATCTCGATCACCTACGAATTCCTGTTCGAGCGCGGCCATGAATGGTCCGAATATTTCGGCCGCGGCGCGGAGGTTCGTGAATATCTGCGCAAGGTTTCGAAGAAGCGTGGCGTCTTCGACAAGACACGCTTCGAGCATGACCTGAAGAAGGCGACATGGGACGAGGCGCGCAACGTCTGGAAGCTCGAGTTCGAGACGCCCGACGGGATCCTGAAGGAAGAGGCCAACGCGATCATCTCATGCGCGGGCCTGTTCGCGACTCCCAAGGTCGTCGAGTGGGAAGGGCAGGAGAACTTCAAGGGCGAGATCGTCCACACCGCCTTGTGGAACGATGACATCGATCTGAAGGGCAAGAAGATCGCGACGATCGGCCAGGGGTCGACCGGCATCCAGATGCTCGGCGCGCTTTCGCGCGAAGGCAGCGAGGTCACGGTGTTCCAGCGCACCGCGCAGTGGATGATGCCGCGCGAGAAATATGGCGAGGCGATGGAGCCCGAAGTGCAGTGGCTCGTCCACAATCTGCCGGGCTATTGGAACTGGTGGCGCTACAGCGCGACCTCGGGCCTGTTCGAGACGCATGGCCTGATGCAGGTCGATCCCGAATGGCAGGCCAAGGGCGGCATCGTCAGCGAGGCGAACGACCAGATCCGCAAGGATCTGACCGCCTATATGACCTACCAGCTCGGCGGGCGGCAGGACCTGATCGACAAGGTGATGCCCGATTACGCACCCTTCTCGCGTCGCCCGATCGTCGACAATGGATGGTATAAGGCGCTGACCAACGACAATGTCGAGCTGGTCACCACCCAGATCAAACGGCTGGTCCCCGAGGGCGTCGAGACCGTCGACGGCAAGGTTTATGAGGCCGACGTGTTCGTCACGGCCACCGGTTTCGACGTGGTGAAGTATCTCTGGCCGGCGGAATATACCGGCAAGGACGGTGTCGACCTTCATCAGAAGTGGGACGAGGGCGATGGGCCGCGCGCTTATGTCGGCATGATGCACCCGGGCTTTCCAAATCTGTGGACGCTTTACGGCCCGAACTCGCAGCCCGTTTCGGGCGGCCCCGCCCAGCCGGTGTGGTTCGCGATCTGGTGCGGCTATGCGACCCAGTGCATCATCAAGATGCTTGAGACCGGCCATGCGCAGGTCGACGTCAAGCAGGACGCCTATGATCGCTACAATGCGGAGCTGGACGCCGAAGCGCACAAGCTGATTTCGATGAATGAGGTCGGCGGCGTCGGCAAGAACTACTACGTCAATACCGAGCACATGCGCCTGCAGGTCAACTCGCCGTTCTACAGCCCCTATTATCACAAGCTGTGCAGCACGCCTGTGTGGGACGAACTGGAGATCACCGGCGCGCTGAAGGTGCCCGAAGCGGCTGAATAAGCGGCGGCCGGTCGAGACGGTGAAGGGCTCCCGCGATCATGTCGCGGGGGCCCTTTTTATTTGTCAGCGTTCCGGGCAGATCGCGCGCAGGATGAAGACCTCCTTCGCCTTCAACTCCAGCAGATACCGACATTTCTGGGCTTCCAGTGCATCCAGCAACGCCGAGCGTGGTTCGGCGGAGAGCGGCACTGGCGCGTCCCAATCAACGTGGCTTGCAACGATATAGAAAGGTAATCCGCGTGGGGCTTCGGCGAGCAGCGCTTCCGCCGCCCCGTGATAGTCGTGGCGCAGCTGATAGAGGATACGCAGATCAAAGCCGCCGGGAAGCATTCGGCCTGCTTCTACTGCCGCCGCGATACGATCATATGGTTGCTGCAAAAACGTCGGCGAGAACAGGCGCGGCGGGACCGGTGCTGATCGGGGATCCGCGAGACCAAAGATACGATGCCGGCCGACCGCTGGGTCCTGGGTGCGATAATATTGGATCAAAGGTTGTGTGCCGCCCCACAGACCGATCGGCACGTCGCGCGGTTGCGCCAGCCAAGCGACGATCGGATCATTCTCCTCGTGCGCGAAATGGGTGGTGAATGCCTTGGCGATCGTCATACCCGTCGCAGCGGCGGCAATCGCGCCCAGGAACAGGACAAGCGCAGTCCGTGCTGTGTGGGTGCGCCGTTGCTGGCCAGCGATCAGG
This sequence comes from Sphingomonas montanisoli, assembly GCF_008274695.1. GTDB lineage: Bacteria > Pseudomonadota > Alphaproteobacteria > Sphingomonadales > Sphingomonadaceae > Rhizorhabdus > Rhizorhabdus montanisoli. The sequence continues at coordinate 607,540 of NZ_VTOU01000002.1, forward strand.
ATCTGCAGGGCATTGGCGAGTAGCAGCAGCGCAAAGCCGTGGAACCACGCGACGTGGCGTGGCGCAGTCGCGGGATATACGCCGAAGGCGGCGAGTGCGGTGCAGCTCAGCACAATGACGGCAAGGATCAGCAACAGCCGCTGCGTCGCCGCAGCGCGCCATCCGGTCAGATTGATCAGAACGATCAAAGCAAGGACTGGCGCACGATTACCGAACAGACCCAAGATGGCGCTTGGTACCGCCAAGGCTGCGTGCTGGCCGCTTTGCCCATAAGCATTAGGGAAATTGTGTATCTGGACCGCGGAGCCATGTCGGATCAGCGCATAATACCCGACCGCGATGACCGCGAGTATCGCGGCGAAGCCCAGTTCCGATGCGGAGAAACGCCGGCGCCTGATAAAGGCTAAGACGGCCCAGCATCCAGTTGCGATGCCCGCGCTCAGGATGGTGGATATACCGCAGGCAATTCCCGCGACGAGGATCGCGAGGTCGGGCAAGGCGAATGGCGCGCGCCGCGACTTCGAGACGAACCAGGCTACGATAGTCGCAGTTCCGGCGATTTCGACCCCATAATATTTGAGCTCGGTGGCATAAATGGCGAGCGAGGGAACGAGCGCCGCGTAGAGCGCGACAACCGCCAATGCGATCCGAAATCCCACAATCCGTGCGACGGCGATCGTCAACCCGGCGATTACGATCAGTGCCAAGGTAAGCCGCGCTGCAATTGGGTGGAGGCGCGCCACGCCCGAACAGATCAGATTGAACAGTGGCGGCGACGCCTGTGAATAATAAGGCAAGGGATCGATCAGTCCGGCGAGATCGCGAACCGGATAGTTCGCCATCGCCATCAGTTCGTCGAACCAAAGCGACCGCTGAGCCGTACCAACGATGATAATGGCGAAGGCCAGCACAATCGCCACGCGCAAAATCGGCGCAAGCCGTATGGTCGTGATGCTGATCATGACATGGCCCCTCCAGCTTACTTGCTAGGCGGTGCCGGCGGACAGCAAAAGCCCCCGGAAAGCAAGCTCGCCGGGGGCTGTTTGATTTTTAGGCGGCCTTGGCGCGGCTTGCGCGCTTGCGCTCGTGCGGATCGAGGTGACGCTTGCGCAGGCGGATCGACTTCGGCGTGACTTCGACCATTTCGTCGTCGTCGATATAGGCAATCGCCTGTTCCAGCGTCATCTTCTTCGGCGGGGTCAGGCGGATCGCATCGTCCTTGCCGCCAGAAGCGCGGAAGTTGGTCAGCTGCTTCGCCTTCATCGGATTGACCTCAAGGTCATCCGTCTTGGCGTTCTCGCCGACGATCATGCCCTCGTAGAGCGCCTCGCCATGGCCGACGAACAGGATGCCGCGCTCTTCGAGCGGGCCGAGCGCGTAGCTGTTCGCTTCGCCCGCGCCGTTGGAGATCAGCACGCCGTTCTTGCGGCCTTCGATCGCGCCCTTGTGCGGGCCGTACTTTTCGAACAGCCGGTTCATGATGCCGGTGCCGCGGGTGTCCGACAGGAACTCGCCATGATAGCCGATCAGGCCGCGCGACGGCGCCGAGAAGGTGATGCGGGTCTTGCCACCACCCGATGGACGCATGTCGGTCATCTCGGCTTTGCGCTGGTTCATCTTGTCGACGACCGTGCCCGAATGTTCGTCGTCCACGTCGATGACGACGGTTTCGTAAGGTTCGGTCTTGCCGCCATTCTCGTCCTCACGGAACAGAACGCGCGGGCGGCTGATGCCCAGTTCGAAGCCTTCGCGGCGCATCGTCTCGATCAGCACGCCGAGTTGAAGTTCGCCGCGGCCGGCGACTTCGAAGCTGTCCTTGTCGGCGCTTTCGACCACCTTGATCGCAACATTGCTCTCGGCTTCGCGGAACAGGCGGTCGCGGATCATGCGCGACGTAACCTTCGACCCTTCACGACCCGCCATCGGCGAATCGTTGACGGCGAAGCGCATCGACAGCGTCGGCGGATCGATCGGCTGCGCCTGGATCGGCACCGAAACCGAAACGTCGGCGATCGTGTTGGAAACGGTGGCGACCGTCAGGCCCGCCAGCGAGATGATGTCGCCGGCCTTCGCCTCGTCGACGGGCACGCGATCGAGCCCGCGGAACGACATGATCTTCGACGCGCGGCCGGTCTCGATCACCTTGCCGTCCATGTCGAGCGCGTGGATCGGCTGGTTGACCTTCACGGTGCCCGAGGTGACGCGGCCGGTGAGCACGCGGCCCAGGAAGTTGTCGCGATCGAGCAGCGTCACCAGGAAGGTGAAGGGTGCATCGACGTCCAGCGCCGGCGGCGGCACGTGATCGACGATCTTCTGGAACATCGGGGTCAGCGTGCCCGAGCGCGCCTTGGGATCATCGCTGGCATAGCCATTGCGGCCCGACGCGTAGAGAACGGGGAAGTCGAGCTGCTCGTCGGTCGCTTCGAGCGTGACGAACAGATCGAACACTTCGTCGAGCACTTCCTGGATGCGCTCGTCGGGGCGATCGACCTTGTTGACGACGACGATCGGGCGCAGGCCCAGCGCCAGCGCCTTGCCGGTGACGAACTTGGTCTGCGGCATCGCGCCTTCGGAGCTGTCGACCAGCAGGATCACGCCGTCGACCATCGAGAGGATGCGCTCCACCTCACCGCCGAAGTCGGCGTGGCCGGGCGTATCGACGATGTTGATGCGGGTGCCTTCCCAATCGATCGAGGTCGGCTTCGCAAGGATGGTGATCCCGCGTTCCTTTTCCAGATCGTTCGAGTCCATAGCGCGCTCTTCGATGCGCTGATTGTCGCGGAAGGTGCCGGACTGGCGGAACAGCTGGTCGACCAGCGTGGTCTTGCCGTGGTCGACGTGCGCGATGATAGCCACGTTGCGCAGGCTCATGGTCTCGAATTCCTGAAGTATGGAGAAGTTGGCGGGCCCATATCGGATTTGGCGCGGCGCAACAAGGGCGGGCGCCGTCACGATCATCCTGACGGCCGCTGGGCGAAAAAATGGGCCGGCTCCTTGGGGAACCGGCCCGAAAGTTTTTAGGAGAGGATGCCTGAAAGGCCCGTCCCTTTTGTGGTGCAGTGGATGATTCGACAAATGTTGATGCAGCAAGCACGATTGCGTTTCATGCAATTTGCGACGATTTCACTTTCTGCAACTCGCGCCGGGCCGAAACGATCCCGAGACCGTATCGCTTGAATAATGCACCTGAGGCGGCCATCTTGGCTGCCGGAATAGGGAGACCCAGCGAATGGCCACGACCAGCACCGCCACCGAGGAAGCCGATCTGGTCCTCCAGGCGCCCGCGCCGGTCAAGGTTCTCGCCCCCGAAAAGGCGGCGGGACTGGTGCCGTTGAAGGACGAACAGCGATCGAAGCTCGACGAGAAAGTCGACGGCTTCATCGAGGCGCTGGTCTCGCACGACGTCAACAGCCCCGAATTCGGCAAGCAGGTCGATTCGATCAGCAATATGGGCCGTAAGGAAATCGCCGAGGCCGCGGGCCAGTCGAACCGTTTCCTCGACCGCCCCGTGCGCGCGATCGACGCCGATACCGGGGTCGGCGCGGACCTTGCCCAGCTGCGTCGCACGATCGAGGATCTCGATCCCGGCGCGCGTGGCGACCTGTTTCAGCGCAAGAAGCTGTTCGGTATCATCCCGTTCGGCAACAAGATGCGCGACTATTTCGACAGCTATAAGAGCGCGCAGAGCCACATCGCCTCGATCCTGCGCAGCCTGGCTTCGGGCAAGGACGAACTGATCAAGGATAATGCCGCGATCGATGTCGAACGGCAGAATCTGTGGGCGGCGATGGGCCGGCTCGAACAGATGATCCACCTTTCGAAGACGCTCGACGAGCGGCTTGAGACCAAGGCGCTCGAACTCGACAGCAGCGATCCGGAAAAGGCCAAGGCGATTCGTGAGACGGCCTTGTTCTACGTCCGCCAGCGCAGCCAGGATCTGCTCACCCAGATGGCGGTGACGGTGCAGGGCTATCTGGCGCTCGATCTGGTCAAGAAGAACAATGTCGAGCTGGTGAAGGGCGTCGATCGCGCATCGACCACCACGGTTGCGGCGCTCCGCACTGCCGTCACGGTCGCACAGGCGCTGGGCAACCAGAAGCTCGTGCTCGAACAGATCACCGCGCTCAACACGACCACCGCCAACATGATCGAGAGCACCGGCACGATGCTCAAGAACCAGACGGGCGAGATCCACAAGCAGGCGGCGTCGTCGACCATACCGGTCGAAACGCTGCAGCGCGCATTTCAGAACATCTACGACACGATGGACGCGATCGATCGCTTCAAGGTCGAGGCCCTGTCGTCGATGAAGCAGACCGTCGGCACGCTCACCACCGAGGTCGAAAAGTCGAAGGGCTATATCGCCCGCGCCGAGGGCGCCGCCCAGGCCCAATCGCAAGGCCGCGGCGCCGACCCGCTCGCCGCACTTGAAGGCTGACAGGGCTAGCTGATGGTCGACCCCCGCGGCACCTATGACCGCGCCGAAGAGGTGCTGAACCGCGTGCGCGCGCAGACCTCGCCGCGCGCGATCAAGGCGCACCGCCGCCGCGTGATCGGCTTCTTCCGCCGGCTCAAGATCGCGATCATGGGCGTGTTGGCGGTCATGCTCGCGACCGGCGTGATCGGCAGCATGATGCCGATCGGCGTATGGGGTTTCCTCGCGATGCTGGTCGGCATGGCGCTTGTCTTCTTCACCGTCATGGGCTGGCCGACCGCTGCCGAGCCGACGCCCGAGCAGATCGCTAAGAGCGACCTTCCCGCACTCCCCGCCAAGACCGAACGCTGGCTCGAGGCGCAGCGCCCCGCGCTGCCGGCTCCGGCGCAGCGGCTCGCCGACGAGATCGGCATCAAGCTCGAAGCGATCGGGCCCCAACTCGCGACGCTCGACCCGCGCGAACCCGCCGCCTTCGAATTCCGCAAGCTGATCGCCGAGGAACTGCCCGAACTCGTCGACGGCTATCGCAAGCTGCCCGAGGGACTGCGCCGCGATGCGCGCAATGGCGGACTTTCGCCCGACAGGCAGCTGGTCGAAGGGCTCAAGGTCGTCGACGAAGAATTGTCGCGAATGAGCCAGCAGATTGCGAGCGGCGATCTCAACAAGCTCGCGACCCAGGGCCGCTATCTCGAACTCAAATATCGCGGCGACGCCAGCGAGGCTTAATCGGCGTCCAGCTCCGGATAATAACGGAAAATCCCTTTGCCGAAGGGCAGGCGGCGGTCGCTGACCAGATAGTCGGAAAATTCGGGCAGCGCCGCGACCCGCTTGAGATGATCGTGGAGCGCGGGCAGATCCGCTTCGACGGCCTTCATCCGTTTTGGAAAAGCGAAGCGCAGCCCGTCGACCAGCACGAACAGCGACGTATCGGCATAGGTCCAGCGGTCCCCGACCAGCCAGTCATTCTTGCCCAGCGCACGGGCGAAATAGCTCAGGAACTTGGGCATGCGGTTCGTCCGGAAATCCTCCGCGCGCCGCGTCGCCTCCTTCTTCTGATCCTGATAATAGAGGCCCGATGCGACCGGATGGTGCGTGTCGTGCGTCTCCGCCACCATGTCCGCGATCGTGAGCTGATATTGCGCGCAGGCTCGCCGTCCCGCCTCGTTCTTCGGGGCCAGGCCATGCTTGCGGCCCAGCCAATCGAGGATGTTCGCCGTCTGTGCGATCACCAGATCGCCGGTCACCAGATACGGCGGCGCAAATGGCTCGGGCCGGCGCTTCGCCATATCCTTCACCAGCGCCTCGTCGCCCTTTTCGCGCGCGCAATCGACATAAGCGACCCCACCCGCCTCCAGCACCACCCGCACGAACTCGCCGCGCCCGGGAATCCCGGTCCAATACCAGAGCTGATAGGCCATCGCGCGGCTCCTCTCGGAGCAGACAACGCGGTTTCAGCGGCAATAGGTCCAACCGCCGCGCCGGCCGCGGTCGAGGTGGAGGTGGTCGCGGTGGAGGGCGTTATAGTCGGGGGAGAGGGTGGTCGAGAAGATCTCGCATGCGCCGTCGCGCACCGCCTTCAGGAAGCGGCCGCGATCGTCGTCGCGGTTCCAGTCGCCCGCGATCGTGATGCGGCGGCCGTCGGACAGGCGGAAGCCGGCGATGTCGATCGCGTTGGCGGTGGCATGTTCGCTCCAGCGCCCTTCGCGCCCGCCGCGTATGCCACGGCAATTATAGCTGCCGAACGTGTCGATCCGGGTCACGCGCGCGCCCAGATATTGTTCGGCGGCGGGATCGATGATCTGCTTCTGCCAGAGGAACAGGGCGGCGGCGACCGTGCACGATGTCGTGGCGGCGGGCGAGAACGGCGCGCCGCCACCCGGCCCCAGCCGCACACCGTCGCGATAGCCACAGTAGAAGCCGCCATCGATCGGCGGAAGCAATTGGTAACGTTGCCCCGCACCGTCGAGCAGCGCGCGGCATCCCGGAAAATCCTCGCGCAGCTTGTCGAGCTTGAAGCTGGTGAACGGACCGACCTGGTCGGCGAGGGTCAGCGGCCCCCACGGCACCGTCGCCGGATTGCGCGTGCCATATTCCCAAATCCCCAGCGCCAGCGCGACGCCGAGGACCGCGACAGCCAAGCGAGGACCGAGCTTACGCAAACTCATCGGCCGCAGCGCTCGCGCCACGCTGCGATGGTCGCGGCGTCGACCGCGCCGGCATGGGTGACGCAGAGCCGCCCCTCACGATCGAGCGCCATGGCGAAGGGCAACGCTCCGCGCGTCTCGGGATAAGCGGCAAGGATGTTGGTGGCGCTGTCGACGGGGAAGCGGCGCCGCGCCGGCGGCACGTTGGTAAGCAAGCTCTGCGCGCGCGGATCGCCCTCGGTCGAAAGCACGATCAGTGGTACATCGCCCGCCGCCTTGTCGAGCGCGGCATAGTCGCGGACCTCCGCCCGGCACGGCGCGCACCATGCCGCCCAGAACAGGACGATCGCAGGTTTGGGGAGGGATGCGGCGGCGCCGGCGCCGTCGATCAGGCGCGGCGTTGGCGGGGCGGCGGCACCCAGCATCAGGCACGCCATCAGGAGACGGAGCGGTTTGCGGATCGCCATCGCACCGCTCTACCAAATCAGAGCGGTGCGAACAGGGGGGAGTTCAGCGCGTCTTGCCGCCCGCCACCGCCGACCAGCCGGCGGCGACGAGGAGGAAGGCGATGTCGGCAGCGAGGATGCCGATCGCGAGCGATTCGGTCGCGTGGCCGGCGCGGATGCCGATCGCGGCGATCACGAGGCCCACGAACAAGGCGGCCATCAACCGGCTGGTGTCGATGCGGCGCTTGGGCGCTGCGATCCGGCGGCGAGCCGGGGTTGCGGTCACGGCCGTCGTGCCGGACGGGCGGGCGGTGCTGGCGGGGGCGTCGGAGGGCGGCGCGATCCCGAAATCCTGAAAGGCCATCGTCTTACTCCCCTGTCGTCAGCCTGGATTAAGACCAGGCGGCGGGTCGCGATGTGATATGGGTCATGTGCTTGGTCGAAACGATCCCGATAATCCCGATCATACTTTTCGGGAATCTTGAATAACTGTAACTTTAAGCATTCCGCAAAGCTTTGCGATTATGCCTTCACGTCTGTGTGAGGTGTCGATGCGTGGCGTTGTGGGGAAAAAGGCTGGTGGGGCGGCGGCGGTTGTGGCGCAATGCGCGCTCACGTTCGTCGGGCTGGGCCTCGTCGCGGCCATGCCCGCCCGCAGTGGGCCGATGCTGGTCGTGCCGGTGACCGGCGGCCCCGTGAAGCCCTGGCTCGATCGACGCAGCGACATCCGTTATTCCGGGCTCGGCCGTCTGCCGGGTTCGATCATCGTCATCGCCGATCGCGACGCCCTGTTCGGCGATGCGATCGCGCATGGCGCCTTTCTGCTGCCGGCGTCTCCCGCGCTGTGCACGACGCGACTAGCCGAAGCGAGCTGAAACCATGCCCATTTTGTCACTCGATCAACTTCGTCGCATTGGCGTCCGCGTGCTGGGCGCGGGGCTCGTACTGGCGGGCATCGTTGCCGTGTCGACGGCATGGCTGATGCATCGGGGTGATATGCCGCTGGTGTCGGCTATGGTGATCGGCGTGTTCGCGCTGCCGGTCGTGATGGCGCTATGTGGTCGGCACGACATGGTTGCGCGCGCCACCTTCGGTTTTGCGGTTCCGGCCTTTCCGGCGATCATGCTGTTCGCCCTGCGCGGCCATCTGTGGCAGATGGACATGCACATGATCTTCTTTGCGGGCGTCGCCGCGCTGATGCTGCTGTGCGACTGGCGCCCGATCCTGATCGCGACGCTGGCCACTGCGCTCCACCATCTCGTGCTCAGCTTCGTGATGCCGCGTTTCGTGTTCGACAGCGAAGGCGACATCTGGCGCGTGATGCTCCACGCCGTGATCCTGCTGGTGGAATCGGGCGCGCTGATGGTGCTGGCGGTGCGACTGGCGCGTCTTATCAACACGATCGCCGCGCAGCGCGAAAGGCTGATCGTCGCCGAAGCCGCCCGTGCCGAGGCGGAAGCCGAGCGTGCCGCTGAACACGCGGCCGTCGCGCAGGCGCAGGCCACGATGACGCGGGAACTTCAGGGTGCTCTCGGCGCGATCGCGCAGGGCGATCTCGGCCGCCGGATCGGGACGTTGCCGGCCGAATATCGCCAGATAGAGCAGGACTTCAACGCCAGCATCGCCAGCCTTGCCGAGATGATCGGCCTGATCGTCTCGGCCTCGCATGAGGTGGAGAGCGAAAGCGGGTTGATCGCCGAGGCATCGACCGAACTCACCGATCATAGCGGCCACCAGGCCGAGACGATCGGCCAGGCCACCGTCACGCTGGGTCGCTTGTCCGACGAAGTGTCGACGATCGCGTCGCGCGCCCGCGACACGGCCGGCCGGATGGGCGCGATGGAGCGCGAGGCGGCCCGCGGCGGCGAACTCGCGACGGCGATGCGCAGCGCGATGGACGAAGTGGTGGCGTCGACCTCACGGATCGTCGCGATGGTCGACCTGATCGATCAGGTCGCGTTCCAGACAAACCTTCTCGCGCTCAACGCGGGCGTCGAAGCGGCGCGTGCGGGCGAGGCGGGGCATGGCTTCGCGGTGGTCGCACATGAAGTGCGCGCGCTGTCCGAACGCACAGCCGGCGCGGCGCGTGAGGTGCGTCAGTCGATCGGCAACGCCAAGGACCGTCTCGACATCGGCATGCAACATGTCTCGGGCTCGGCTGGCGTGCTCGACGAACTGGCCGCATCGATCGGCGGGGTCACGTCGCTGATGCAGCAGATCGTCGCGGCGACCGATAATCAGTCGGACAGCCTCAGCGAAATGGCGCGCTCGGTCGAGGCGCTGTCGCGCGGGACGCATGTCTCGGCCAGCATGGCCCACGAATGCGATTCATCGGTGCGGCGCCTGCGCGCGCTCACCGCGCGGCTCGGGCAGAATGTGCGCCATTACCGGCTGGGCCAGACGGCGGCCGAGGCACCGGCACGGCGTCGTCGCGCGGCCTGAGGCCGATTATCGATCGAGCAGGAAGTGCATCCGGGCGGTTGCGATCGGGCGGTTGCGATCGTCCTGCCACGCTATTGCCTGCGCGTTGGCGATGCGCTTGCCGATCCGCTGGATCGTCGCCACGGCGAACGTATCCTGCATCACGCCCCCGCGCAGGAAATCGATCGCGACGTTGATCGGCTTGATTTTGGGGCGATCGTCGCCAAGCTGAGCGATCAGCGCCTCGTAGCAGGCCATTTCCAACAGCCCCCCGATCACGCCGCCGTGGACGAAGCCGACGCGGCCCTGAACATTGTCGGCATAGGGCATCATGATGCGCGGTTCACCGGCATCCGGCACACGCTGTACGCCCAGGAAATCGGCATAAGGGGGCTGGCGTTCGCTCATTCGTCGCTCATGTAGAAGCTGCAGATCGCATGGGCGACCAGATCGTCCGGATCGCCATCATGCGCATCGCAGCGCACGAAGGCGACGTTGCGCGCGACGCGGTAGCATTCGCCGCGCGCGATGATCGGCCGGCCGGGCTTGGCCGCGCGGACATAATCGATCCGCATGTCCAGCGTCGCCATCGGGCGGCCGCGCCCCGTCTTCGCCAGGATCGCGACGGCGCTCGCCGAATCGATCAGCGAGATGAGCGGGCCGGATGCCAGCACGCCGGTCTCGGCGCTCATCGCCAGCTTGGGATCGTAATCGAACGCCATTTCGGCCCAGTCGTCGCCGCTGGCCACGAAACGCAGGCCGATCGCCTGCGAATGGCCGTGCGAGGCGACAAGCTTGGTATCGATTTCGAGCGGGGGTGCGTCGTTCGGCTCCATGCGATCCTGCATAGGCGGTTGGGCGATCGGCGCAAATACGTTGTCACGGCCCCTCCCGCGGGAGGGGCCGATCGGCAGGCTTACTTGGCGAGTTCTTTTTCGATCGCGTCGGTGATGATCGGATCGGTCGGTGCGATATCCGGCGCGAAGCGGCCCGCGACGGTGCCATCCTTGGCGATCAGGAACTTCTCGAAATTCCAGAACACGTCCGACGGATTGTCCTGCTTCATGCCGAAGCCTTCCAGGCGATCCTTGAACACGTTGTCCTTGAAGAAGGCCGACGGATATTCGCTGGTCAGCTTCTGGTACAGCGGGTGCTGATCGTCGCCCTTGACCGAAATCTTGGCGAACATCGGGAAATCGACGCCGTAATTGGTGGTGCAGAAGCTCGCGATTTCCTCGTCGCTGCCCGGCTCCTGCTCGCGGAAATTGTTCGCCGGGAAGCCGAGAACCTCGACGCCCTTCGCCTTGTAATCGGTGTAGAGCTTCTCCAGCCCTTCATATTGCGGGGTCAGGCCGCACTTGGATGCGACGTTGACCAGCAACAGCACCTTGCCGGCATAGTCTCCGAGCGTCGTATCCTTGCCGTCGATCGTCTTGAGCGGGACTTCCTGAATCGCCGTCGCCATCGAATCATCCTTTCCTGTGAACCGCATCGGCATATCGGGCGGATCGTGACGGGGACAAGACCCCCACCCCAAATCCTCCCCCTGGCGGGGGAGGATTAAGGTGCGCGACGCCCTCCGCCATTGCCATCGCGCCCTATCGGCGGCAAAGCGGCGCGCATGAAGAAGCTGACCGGTCAGGACCGTTCGATCACCCGCCACTGGCGCCCCGCGACGCAGGCGATCCGGGGTGGCACCGCGCGCTCGCATTTCGGCGAGACGAGCGAGGCGCTCTTCCTCACCTCGGGCTACGCCTATGACTGCGCGGGCGATGCCGCCGCGCGCTTCGCGGGCGAGCAGAAGGGGATGACCTATTCGCGCCTCCAGAATCCCACCGTGGAGATGCTGGAGGAGCGGATCGCGCTGATGGAAGGCGCCGAAGCGTGCCGCGCGATGGCGACCGGCATGGCCGCGATGACCGCGGCCCTGCTGTGCCAGCTCCAGATGGGCGACCATATTGTCGCGGGCCGCGCCGCCTTCGGATCGTGCCGCTGGTTGACCGACACGCTGCTGCCGCGCTTCGGCATCAGCGCGACGATCGTCGACGGCACCGACACCGATGCGTGGCAGGCCGCGATCAAGCCCGAAACCAAGTTGTTCTTCTTCGAAACGCCGGCCAACCCGACCTTGGAGATCGTCGATCTCGAGGCGGTGTGCCGGATCGCGCAGGATGCGGGCGTGCTGACGGTGGTCGACAATGCGTTCGCCACCCCGATGCTCCAGCGGCCAATGGATTATGGCGCGGACATTGTCGCCTATTCGGCCACCAAGATGATGGACGGGCAGGGGCGCGTGCTTGCGGGCGCGGTCTGCGGCACCGACAAGTTCATTAACGAGACTTTGCTCAGCTTTACCCGCAACACCGGGCCGACGCTCAGCGCGTTCAACGCCTGGGTGGTGCTCAAGGGTTTGGAGACGCTCGATCTGCGCATCCGTCGGCAGAGCGAGAATGCGCTGCAGGTCGCCCAGTTTTTGAAGTCGCGCGTCGATCGCACGCTCTACCCGTTCCTGCCCAGCCACCCGCAATATGATCTTGCGGTGAAGCAGATGACGGCGGGCGGCACGATCCTGTCGATCTTCGTCAAGGATCGGGCGCAGGCGCACGGCCTGCTCGATGCGCTGCAGCTCATCGACATCTCGAACAATATCGGCGACTCGCGCTCGCTGATGACGCATCCCTGTTCGACCACCCATGCGGGCCTCAGCGCCGAGGTGCGCGCCGAAATGGGCGTCGAGGAAGGGATGCTGCGCCTGAATGTCGGCCTCGAAGATCCGCTCGACCTGATCGACGATCTCGATCGTGCGCTCAAGGCGGTCGGGCTGTAAGGATATGGCGGGATGAAGAGCCTCTTCTCCTATGCCACCGAGACGCGGGGCGTCACGGTGCGGGTGTCGGTGTCCTTCATGCCCGAACAGTCCGAACCCGGCCGTGGCCGCTGGTTCTGGGCCTATCATATCCGGATCGAGAATGGCGCGCGCCATGCGGTGCAACTCCTCACCCGCCACTGGATCATCACCGACGGACGCGGCGTGAAGCAGGAAGTGCGCGGCGAAGGCGTGGTCGGCGAACAGCCGGTGATCGAACCCGGTGAGAATTATGATTATGTCTCGGGCTGCCCACTCGGCACGCCGACGGGGGCAATGGAGGGCAGCTATCATATGGTCGCCGAGGACGGTTCCACTTTCGAAGCGGCGATCCCGCGTTTCACGCTGATCGGCCCGGCGGTGATCCAGTGAAGCGCACCCACCTTCCGCTGAACGGCCTGCGCGTGCTCGACGCGGCCGCGCGCCACTTGTCCTTCACCCGTGCGGCGGACGAGCTGGCGGTGACGCCGGCGGCCGTCGGGCAGCAGATCCGCGCGCTTGAGGACACGCTCGGCGTCGTCCTGTTTCGCCGCACCGCCAAGGGGCTGGAACTTACGCCCGAGGGCGAAGCGGGGCTCGAGGCGCTGCGCGCGGGATTCCTCCAGTTCGAGGAGGCCGTACGCGCGATGCAGGCGGGGCAGTCGTCGAAGACGCTGACGATCGCTGCGCCGCGCGACTTCACCGCCAAATGGCTCGCGCCGCGCCTTGCCGATTTCGGCCGCACCGATCCGGAGACGCGCTTCGTGCTGCTCTCGTCGGATGAGGGACTCGATTTCACCCAGGCCAATCTCGATCTCGCGATCTGCTACGCCGATGGCCCGGGGGAGAATGAGGGCGTGCAACTGGCCGAGGGCGCGATCGTGACGATCGGGCTGGCCGATGGCGCGCCGATCGGCTGGCCGGGTTGCCCGGCGGCCGACAAGGAGGGCGCGCTCACGGTGGCCGATGCGGGCCTTGCGATCGATGCGGCGGCGGCCGGCTTCGGCACCGCGCATGTCCCAGCCTTGCTGGTCGAGCGTGACGTGGCCGAGGGCCGCGTGCGCGTGCACGGCGATGCCAAGCCAGTGCCGAAAAGCTATTGGCTGGTCGCACCGACGCCACAATGGCGTCAGAAGAAGGTGAAGGCGCTCGTCGCCATGCTCACCGCTTCGTAAAGGCTCTCCCCGTGCGTCAGATTTTGATCCTGTGCAGCTTCGCGATGCTCGCTGGCTGCATTTCGACCGCCAAGACCGTCGTCACCGCGCCCTTCAAGGTCGCGGGCAAAGCCGTTGACTGGACCACCACCAGCCAGGACGAGGCCGATCGCAATCGCGGCCGCGAGATGCGCAAGCAGGAAGAGCGCGACCGCAAGGCCGCGAAGAAGGCCGAGAAGGAACGCCGCCGCCAGGCTGAGCGCGGCTATTGATCGGGCGATGCTGACCGTCCTCTCGGCAATCGCGCCGATCTTCGCCGCGATCGGGTTCGGTTATGCCGGCCGGCGCTGGGGGCCGTTCGGGCCGGCATCGCATGCCGAACTCACCCGGTTCGTGACGAAGCTGGCGCTGCCGGTGCTGCTGTTCCGTATCATGGCGGAGGCGCGACCCGCCGAAATCTGGCAGCCGGGTTTCATCGTCGCTTCGGGCGCCGGATCGCTCACGATCTTCGTGGCCGCGATCCTGATCCGTCGGCGGCGGGTGCCTACCGCCGACGCGATCGTCGATGGGCTTGCGGCGGGATATTCGAACACCGCTTTCATCGGCATACCGCTCTGCCTCAGCCTGCTCGGGGCGACGGGTATGATGGCCGCGTCGATCGCGTCGATTCTGACGGTATGCCTGCTGTTCGCGCTTTCGATCCTGCTGATCGAGGCGGCCTTGCAGCCCGAGGCGAGCTTGCCCGTCCTGATCGGTCGGGCGCTGATCACGGCGGCGCGCAATCCTCTGGTCTATGCCCCGGCGGCAGGTGCCCTGTTCTCGGTCGGCGGCGTCGAGTTGCCCGTTCCGGTCGCGCGTTTCGCCGAACTGCTCGGCGCGGCGGCCAGCCCCTGCGCTTTGGTCGCGCTGGGCCTGTTCGTCGGCGAACCGCGCGGGCGCGTGCCCGGCCAGGACGTTGGCCTGCTGACCGGCCTCAAGCTGTTTGCGCAGCCGGCCGTCACCTGGCTGGTCGCCTATGTCCTTTTGCCGTTGCCGCCGGTGTGGGCGAAGGCGGCGGTGCTGATCGCCGCGCTGCCGACGGGAACCGGCCCCTTCATGCTCGCCGAACTTTACGGGCGTGAGGCCAACCTTACCGCGCGAACGATTCTCGCGACCACGACCTTGTCGATCGTGACGATCACGATCCTGATGGCGATCCTGTAGGGCCGAATCTGCCGTCCACGATCGCCTGCGTCGCATCGGCGAGCCATGTGGCGATCATCGGCAGGCGATCATCCGAAAGCGGCGCGATCGGCAGCAGCTTCCACGCGGTCAGGAATCCGCTCCACAGGAGGTTGAGGCATGCGGCGCGCGCTTCGGCATGTGGCGGGCCGAGATAGTCGGCAAGCGGACGGATCACCTTCTCGTCGAGCGCGCGAACCGAGATCGCATGGGCGGTGGGATCGCCCGCCGACAGGATCATCATGGACAGCGGGCTCGGCATCTCATCGGCGGCCAGGAAGATTTCGACGACCTGCCGTCCCATCTTGGCGGGCTCGAGTTCAAGCACCGGGTCCATGAAGATCGAATGATCGAGCGCGGCGCGGAACAGCGCCTCCTTCGATCCGAAATAGCGCAGGACCAGCGCGGGGTTCACGCTCGCTTCGGCCGCGATGTCGCGCACGCCCGTATTGGCGAAGCCGCGCGCGCCAAACTGCATGCAGGCGGCCGCCAGGATCCTGGCCCGCGTGCCTTCCGCATCGCGCACAACCGTTTTGCCCGTCGCGCTCGCCAAAATTCGTTTCCCTCCCACAATGTCCGATTGCACCGGCCGTCATGCCCGAGTAAACGACTGTTTACAAGAATGGAGCGGGTATGACTGAACAGGCTGCTGCGAACGCATTTTCTGCCGATGCGCTCAAGGAAAAATATCGGATCGAGCGCGAGAAGCGGCTTCGGAGCGACGGCAACGCCCAGTATCTCGATCTGTCGGGCGTCTATCGCGATTTCGATGCAGATCCTTATGTCGAGCAGGGTTACACGCGCGACGCGATCGTCGAGGAACTCGACGTCGCGGTCATCGGCGGCGGCTTTGGCGGCTTGCTCGCGGGGGTGCGGCTCCACCAGCAGGGCGTCACCAACATCCGCGTGATCGAGAAGGGCGGGGACTTCGGCGGCACCTGGTATTGGAACCGCTATCCGGGCGCGGCCTGCGACGTCGAATCCTACATCTACCTGCCGATGCTGGAGGAGATGGGTTACGTCCCGACCGAGAAATATGTGAAGGCGCCCGAAATCTTCGCATATTGCCAGTCGCTCGCCCGCAAACATGATCTCTATGACGGCGCGCTGTTCCAGACTTTGGTGACGGGCGCGGACTGGGATGAGGCCAGCGCGCGCTGGCAGGTCACCACCAATCGCGGCGACAAGCTGAGCGCCCGCTTCCTGATCGTCGCGGGCGGCCTGCTCCACAAGGCGAAGCTGCCGGGCATTCCGGGCATCGAAAGCTTCAAGGGCCACAGCTTCCACACCAGCCGCTGGGACTATGACTATACCGGCGGCAGCCCGACCGAGCCGATGGTCAAGCTTGCCGACAAGCGCGTCGGCATCATCGGCACCGGCGCTACCGCGGTGCAGGCGATCCCCAAGCTCGCCGAGGCGGCGGGGCACCTCTACGTTTTCCAGCGCACGCCATCGAATGTCGGCGTGCGCGGCAACCAGCCGACCGATCCCGAATGGGCGAAGTCGCTCCAGCCGGGCTGGCAGCAGCGGCGGATCGAGAATTTCACCGCGATCGTCACCGGCACGCCTGTCGAAGAGGATCTGATCAAGGACGGCTGGACAGAAATCCTGGGCGGCGACGTGCCGCTGGCGGCCACCAACACCGACGAGGAACGGCGCCAGATCGCGGACTTCGCCAAGATGGAGGCGATCCGCGCGCGTGTCGACATGACCGTCAAGGATCGCGCGACCGCCGAGGCGCTCAAGCCCTGGTATAACGCCATGTGCAAGCGCCCCTGCTTCCACGACGAATATCTGCCGGCGTTCAACCGTCCGAACGTCACCCTCGTCGACACCGATGGTCACGGCGTACAGCGGATCACCGAAACCGGCGTGGTCGTCGGCGACAAGGAATATGAAGTCGATTGCCTGATCTACGCATCGGGCTTCGAAGTGACGACCGGCTATACCCGTCGCCTCGGCTTCGAAATGCACGGCAAGGGCGGGGAGGCGATCACCGACAGCTGGAAAGAGGGCGCGCACACCCTCCACGGCATCTTCACGCGCGGTTTCCCCAACCTCGTGATGTTCAGCATCATTCAGGGCGGGCAGGGGATCAACTTCCTGCACGGCATCAACGAACTGTCGATCCATGTCGGTGAAATCGTCTCGGGCCTGCTCAAGGACGGCGCCCGCACGGTCGAGCCGACGGAGGCCGCCGAACAGGCGTGGATGGGCGTGATCTTCAGCTTCCTGATGGCGACCGCCAAGTTCAATCTGGAATGCACGCCCAGCTATACCAACAACGAAGGCAGCATGGGCGACATGGCGACGGCGCGCAGCGCGCCGTACATGGGCAAGACGATGGATTATATCGACATCCTGCGCGCGTGGCGGGCCGAAGGATCGCTCGAAGGTCTCGAAATCACCAAATAATCGACAACGGAGGAGGATGACATGGCGAAGGAATTCGACGGCAAGGTCGTGATCGTCACGGGTGCGGCTTCGGGGCTGGGGCGGGCGACCGCATTGGCCTTCGCCGATCAGGGCGCGACCCTCGCGATCGGCGACGTGCAGGAGGAAAAGCTGCAGGAGGTCGCCGAACTGGCGCGTGCCAAGGGTGTGAAGGTGACGGCGAACAAGCTCGACCTGATCGACACCGCGGCCTGCGCGAAGTTTGTCGAGGATGCCGCCGCCGCGCACGGCCGGCTCGATGCGCTGGTCAACGTCGCCGGCACGATCGTGATGAACCCGATCGACAAGGTGACGCTTGCCGACTGGGATCGCGTCTATGCGGTTAACGTCCGCGCGCCCTTCTTCCTGATGCAGGCGGCATTGCCGCACCTTCACAAGACCGAGGGCGGTATCGTCAACATCGCGTCCAACTCGGCGATCCTCGGCCATAGCTATCTGGCGCCTTATTCGTCGTCGAAGGCGGCGCTGGTGCAGCTGACCAAGTCGATGGCGATCGAGACGATCCATTCGAAGGTGCACATCAATTCGATCGCGCCGGGCGGCATTGCGACGCCGATGGCGGGGACGATGAGCTTCCCGCAGGATATCGACGTCAGCCTGATCGCGCGCTTCACCGGGCTGCGCGGCATGAACCAGCCCGAGGATTTCAGCGACATGATCCTCTTCCTCGCCTCGCCGCGCGGCAAGGTGGCGCACGGTTCGTGCTTCGTGCTCGATATGGGCACGACCGCGGGCTGATCGGCAGGGATAGGGGAAGACGATGATCGAATTGACCGCAACCAAGGTCGTCACCTCGGGGCTGATGTTCCCCGAGGGGCCGATCGCGCTGGACGACGGAACGGTGCTGGTGACGGAGATCGAGGGCAATTCGCTCGCGCGCGTCTCGCCCGACGGATCGATCCGGCGCTATCCGTGCGATCCCGGCCCGAACGGGCAGGCGGTCGGCCCGGACGGCGCGGTCTATGTCTGCACTGATGGCGGCCTCGCCTTCATGACGCAGGACGGCATCCGTTTTCCCCACGCCCTCCGCGATGGCTGGACCGGCGGCAACATCCAGCGTCTCGATCTCGCCAGCGGCGCGATCGAGACGATCTTTACGCAGGTTGATGGCCAGCCTATCCTGTCGCTCAACGACGCCGTGTTCGATACGAGCGGCGGCGCCTATGTGGTCGATACGGCCAAGGGCTGCCTCTATTATATGGATCCGATCGCCCGCACGATCCGCGTCGCCGAAACCGGGCTGGAGGCGCCCAACGGCTTCGGCCTCTCGCCCGATGGCAAGCGCGCTTATGGCTCCGAAACCTATTCGGGCCGGCTGTGGGTGTGGGACGTGACGGGCGCGGGCGAACTCGCCAACCGCACGCTCCATTATCAGGCGGACGGCCACGGCTGGGATGGCCTCGCGGTCGACGGCGCGGGCAACGTCTGCGGATCGAACCTCGTCAAATCGGGGATCAGCGTGATCTCGCCCACCGGCGAACTGATCGGCCTGATCAAGACCGAGGAGTACGACTCGTTCGTCACCAACATCTGCTTTGCGGATGACGGGACGGCGTTCATCTGCTCGTCGGGCCGCGGCAAGCTCTACGCGATCGCCTGGCCCTGGCCGCCGCTCAAGCTGAACTACACGGCCTGACCCAAAATCCTCCCCCGCCAGGGGGAGGTGTCAGCACAGCTGACGGAGGGGGAGGCGACGACCAACTGGAGGCTCGTATCCTCCCCCTTCGGCGCCTCAGTGCAAGGTCGGGTCGTCCCCCGGACGATCCTTGAACATGCCGGGGGGCATGTTCAACCTCGCGCTCCCTGGCGGGGGGAGGATCAATAGCCCTCGATCCGCCCCAGCGTATCGTGCCGCATCATCGCGTGGCCGATCCGTTTGCAGAATTCGGCGATGATCGGCGGATCGACGCGGATCGTCGTGATCCACAGATAATAACCGTACAGGATCGATCGGCGATAATCGTCCCACGCCTCGTCGAACGACGGCGCGACCCCGCCCGCCGCCGCATAACAATCGAGATAATGCGCGATCAGCGCCTTCTCGTTCGCCTCGGCCTCCTCGACCGTGAGCACTGCGGGCAGATGGTAGGCGACGTCGGCCGCCCAATGTCCCCGCTGGACGAGTTGCCAGTCGGTGAAGCCCGGACCCTGGGCCGTGTCGAACACATTGCCCGCATGGCAGTCACCATGGCGCAATGTCTGTGGCAGGCTGGCGTCGATCTCGGTCATTGTCCGCAGCGCTCGCCCGATCCGCGCGGCATCGAGCACGTCGCGCGACAGCGTCTCGCCGCGCTCGCCGTCGAGCAGGTCCTGTAGCGGCGCATCGGCGATCGGCGGCTGCGCGACCATCCGCTGCAGGATCGATCCCGCCCAGGCGAAATCCGGCCCGTCGACCTTGCCCGCATAGGTCGCGTGCAGCGCTGCCAGCTGGCCCACGCTCTCGCGCGCCCGATCGACGCCGTAGGGTTCGATCGCCGACATGAAGCGCGCGCCAAGCGCCGTCAGATCGTCCATCACGATCAGGCCGAGGCCGCTTTCCGGATCGACCGCCGCATAGGGCGATCGCGCGATCCGCATCGGTACGTGGTTCGCGACCTGCGCGTAGAAACGCGCCTCGATCGACGACATGAACGACAGGCGGTCCATATAGGGATCGCAGTCGAGGAAGGCCTTCACGCACAACGCCTCCGGCCCCTTCGGTCCCGCCGGATCATAGACTAGCCGCACGCGCAGCTTGCTGGCGACGACGCGGATCGTCTGGACCAGTTCGACCCGGTCGATGCGGCAACCCGGTACCGCATCCTGCATGATCGCGGTCCACCAGACGGGATCCAGCGCACCCGCCACGGTCGTCGGGACGGGGATGCTCACCCGCGAAATTGCCGGAAGAAGCCGCGCAGTTCGTCGACGAACGCCTCGGGCTGCTCGTCGGCCGCGAAATGCCCGCCCGCCGGCATCTCCCGCCAGTGGATCAGGTTTGTATAGACCTGCTCGGCCCAGATACGCGGGGTCGGGCGGATTTCGGCGGGGAAGCGGGCATGGCCGGTCGGCACGCTCACCCTCTCCGAAGGCACGCCCTTCCACCGGTTCGGCGCCATCACCTCATAATAAAGCCGCATCGCCGAATTGATCGTGCCCGTCACCCAATAGAGCATGACGTTCTCCAGCAGCTTGTCCTTGCTGAAGGTCTCGACCGCGTCACCGCAGTCACTCCACGTCTTGAACTTCTCGACGATCCAGCCCGCCAGCCCCACCGGACTGTCGTTCAGGCCATAGGCCACCGACTGCGGCTTGGTGCCCTGGATCGCCTGATATCCGCTTTCCCAGCGATCATAATTGGCCTTCCATTCGAGCGCCTTCACCTCGGCTTCGCTCAGCCCCGCATGCGGATTGGCAGGATCGGCGGGGTGGCCGGTGATGAAGTTCAGGTGCAGCGCGATCACCCGATCGGGCTGCTTCACCGCCATCGCGGTCGAGATCGCCGATCCCCAGTCGCCGCCCTGCGCAAAGTAGCGATCGTATCCGAGCATCTCCATCAGCGCGATGTTGACGTCGGCCGCGCGCCCGATGTCGAAACCCGTGGTCCGAGTCGGCCCCGAAAAGCCATAGCCGGGAATGGACGGCGCGATGACGTGGAAAGCGTCCTTCGCCGAACCGCCATGTGTCGCCGGATCGGTCAGCGGCCCCATGATGTCCAGAAATTCCGCGACTGACCCCGGATAGCCATGCGTGATGATCAGCGGCAGCGCATCGGGCTCGGGCGAGCGGATGTGGTAGAAATGGAGATGCTCGCCCGCAATCTCGGTGGTGAACTGCGGGAAGGCATTGAACCGTACCTCGGCCGCGCGCCAGTCGAAGCGGTTGCGCCAGTGATCGCACAGCTCCTGCAGGAAACCCCGTTCGGTGCCATAGTCCCAACCGACACCGGGCAGTTGATCGGGCCAGCGCGTGTTGTCGAGCCGTTGATAGAGATCGTCTATCACGCTGTCCGGAACGTGGCACTCAAACGGGGTGATCGTCATCCTATTCGGCCGCTTCCTCGAAATGCTGCAGGTCGGGATGGTCGTTCAGAAGGAAGTCGTTTGTCACCCCCTTGAACAGCCCCTCGGGCGCCTCGGCGTCGAGCGCGTCGAGCGTCCAGCCGCCGGGCATGCCGATCGAGCTTTCGTACGTCGGCTCGTTGAACAAAGCGATATTGTCGCCGCGCACATGGAAGGTGCGGCCGTTGACCTCCTTGGCCGCATCGGTCGCCAGCCACACGCCCATCGGCGCGATCTTGGCGGGCGGGTGCGTCGTCGGGTTCGCACCGCTCTCCTCGGGGCGGATGCCCCCGCCACCGGTTGTGAGCGCGAGCAGCTTCAGCCACGGTGCCATCACCACCATATATTCATCGGATGATTGCGCGAGTGCGAGCGGGCGGATCGCGTTGCAGCGGACGCCGAAGCGCCCCAGTTCGCGCGCCACGGTGCGGGTCAGGCCGATCACCGCTTCCTTGGTCGACGCATAGGCCTGCATCGCCGGATGGCCGAAGCCCGCGCCCGAACTCATGTTCAGGATCACGCCCGAACGCTGCCGGATGAAGTGCAGCGCCACCGCGCGGATCATCGCGAAATAGCCCTTCACGTTGACCTCGAACGATGTGTCCCACGCCTCTTCGGTCACCTCCCACAGATGCGCGGGGTGGCCGCCGGCGGTCGCGTTGTTGAAAAGCATGTCGACCCGGCCGAACGCGTCGATCGCGTGCCGCACGATCGCGTCCGCGCCGCTCCATGTCGCGCTGTTGGTGTCGGCCACCGCGCGGCCGCCCGCCGCCTCGATCTCGGCCACCACCGATGCGGCATCGGCGCCGGTGCGCGTGCCCAGATCGTTCACCAGCACCGATGCGCCCTCGGATGCGAGCAGCAGCGCGAACTGCCTCCCGATCCCGCCGCCACCCCCGGTCACGATCGCGACCCTGCCGTCCAGACGTCCCGCCATATACCTCTCCATTGCTTCTATCGAGCTGAGGCTAGTGTGCGGTGGGGATGGGAGGGCGACAAGCGGCTACGGCTTCACATCGCCCGCCATTTTACATGTCATCCTCCCCCTGACGGGGGCGGACTTAGAAAGCCCAGCGCTGCCCTTGATCGGGCAGGATGAAGCGCACGCCCAGATCGTTGCCGGCGTTCAGTTCACGCAGGATCGTGACGCGCGGATCGGGGCCGGACAGCGCCGGCTTGATATGGCTGACGATGATCGGCAGCCCTTTGAGCGCGCCCTTGCCGTCCGCCGCCGCCTCAAGTTCGTGGAGCGAGCGGAGCAGATAGGCGGGCGTCAGATGGCCGAACAGCTGCTTGTCGGGCCGTTCGCTGGCATAGGAGACTTCGATGATGATCGCCTTGAGATTGCGCTCGCGCACGCGCGGGGCGACGGCCTGCCAAAGCTCGCGAAGGCGCGGCTGCTTTTCCAGGCTGTCGGGGCCGGTATCGCCCAGGCACAGCAGGCTCGCCTCGTTGGTCGACACCAGGAACGCCGTCGACTCCACCCCGCCATGCGCGAGTGGATAGGCCGTGAGCGTCATCGCCGTGCCATCGATCGGCCGCGTCTCACCGGGCGTCAGATCGGTCAGCCTGTAATTGCCCAGCGCCGGCGCCTTGCCCCGATCGGTGAAGTTCGCCCAGGCATCCCAGTTGAAATAGCTGTCGAGGATCTTCTGTCCGACCGAGGGCAGGACGTAGATCGGCTTCTTCGAATCGTCGGGCGCCGCGATCAGCATGCCGGCCAGATGATCGAGATGCGCGTGGCTGATCATATAGCCGCGAATATCGTCGTGCAGGATCGTCTCGCGACTGCCCTTGAGGCTGCCCTTGGCGCGGGCCGCCTCGATCCCGTTCACCAGACTGCCCGCGTCGCACATCACCGCGCGCTTGTCGCCGTGCGGCGCTATCATCCACGCGGTCAGATTGCCGTCGTCGACCCCGCCGCGCACGCCGATCGCGGTCACGTCGAAGCTCTGCGCGTGAAGGGGGGCGGCGGCCAGCGCCAGCGCGGCGACCAGCCTTTTCATCATTCCGGGCGGCGCGGCTGAATGTTGGTGACCTTCAGCGTCATCACCGTGTCGCCCAGCTGATTGAACATCGCGAGGCGGTAATCGATAAAGCCGATCGGCTTTGAACCCGACGCCTTCTTCGCCAGCACCTCGGCCTCTGCGCTCAGCACGTCGCCCGGATAGACGGGTTTCAACCAGCGCAGTTCGTCGACGCCGGTGCCTGCGAGCGAGAAATGGCCGTCCTCGGTCCAGTGATCGGTCAGCATCCGCATCAGCATCGCGCAGCTATGCCATCCGCTCGCCGCCAGCCGGCCGAAGATCGGATTGGCGGCGGCCGCCCTGTCGTCGAGGTGAAAGGGCTGCGGATCGAACTTGGTGGCGAAGTCGATCACCTCGTCGCGGCTGACCACATAGGCGCCGAAGCGCTCGATATGGCCGACTTCATAATCCTCGAACCACCGCATGAGATGCCCCTCAGACGTTGAAGCGGAACAGCATGATGTCGCCGTCCTGCACGACATACTCCTTGCCTTCGGACCGCAGCTTGCCCGCTTCGCGCGCCGCCGCTTCGCCACCAAGGGCGACATAATCCTTATAGGCCATCGTCTCGGCGCGGATGAAGCCGCGTTCGAAATCGCTGTGGATCGCGCCGGCGGCTTGTGGCGCCTTCGATCCCTTGTCGATCGTCCACGCGCGCGCTTCCTTGGGGCCAACCGTGAAGAAGGTCAGCAGGCCGAGCAACTCGTAGCCGGCGCGGATCACGCGGGCGAGGCCGGTTTCCGACAGCCCCAGATCGGACAGGAAATCGGCGCGGTCGGCGGGGTCGAGCGTCACGATCTCGGCCTCGATCTCGGCGGAGACGACCACGGCCTGCGCGCCCTCGGCCTTGGCCTTTTCGAACACCCGCGCCGACAGCGCATTGCCATCGGCCGCCGAGCCTTCGTCGACGTTGCAGACGTAGAGGACGGGCTTGGCGGTCAGCAGCTGCGCCTGCGCGAACACGCGCGCTTCGTCATCGTCCTTGGGCTGGGTCAGCCGCGCGGGTTTGCCCTCGCGCAGCAGATCGAGCGCCTGGCCCAGCACAGATGCTGCGGCCTTGGCCTCCTTGTCGCCCTGCGCGGCCTTCTTGGCGAAGGCGGGGACGCGCTTTTCGAGCGATTCGAGATCGGACAGCATCAGCTCTGTCTCGACCGTCTCGGCATCGGCGATCGGATCGACCTTGCCCTCGACGTGGGTCACTTCACCTTCGAAGCAGCGCAGGACGTGGATGATCGCATCGCATTCGCGGATGTTGCCGAGGAACTGGTTGCCCAGCCCTTCGCCCTTCGACGCGCCGCGCACCAAGCCGGCAATGTCGACGAAACCGAGCTGCGTCTCGATGATCTTGGCCGAACCGCCGATCTTCGCGATTTCGTTCAGCCGATGATCGGGCACCGCGACCTGGCCGACATTCGGCTCGATCGTGCAGAAGGGATAATTGGCCGCCTGCGCCGCCGCCGTCTCGGTCAGCGCGTTGAAAAGGGTGGACTTGCCCACATTGGGAAGCCCGACGATGCCGCAACGAAAACCCATCTGATATCGACCTCAATTTGTTGGGGCCGCCGATAGCGGGTGCGGACGGGATTTGCCAGAGGCGCCACCTCACCTCGTCATTGCGAGGAGCCGCAGGCGACGAAGCAATCCAGGCCCGCACTTGAGAGGCTCGTGACCTAACTCAAGTGCGGGCCTGGAGTGCTTCGCCATGCTCGCAATGACGAGGTGGGGGAGGGGGCGTCGTCGCGCCGATCAGATCGTATTCGCCGGAACCGTCTTCACCGGCGCGGGCGCGCTCACCGGCTTCACCGCAGGCGCCGGACGCGCGGCAGGGGCCGTCTCGATCGCAGGCGTCGCGCCGGCCTTGGCGGCGGTGCAGTCGCCAGCACTCGTCTTGTGGACCTGCGAGGCCTTGTCGCCCGCCTTCGAACTGATCTCGATCGTCTGGGTGCAGCCATTCTGCGTCGTGGTGGTCGAGATATAGGTGTAGCTCGCGCCAGCGGGCGCATCGCCGATGCTGGTCATGTGCAGGCGGTTCGTATCAGCGGCGGGCGCCTGCGCGGCCATCGTGGCGGCCTGTTGCATCATCGCCTGATGCTGCGCCATCATCTGCGCCTGCATCCGCTCCATCTGCGCAAAGACCGAGTCGGCGCCGAACGCCGCCTCGAGCATCGAGGCCGGATCGACCGCCGCCACCGGCGCAAACACCACGCGCGGCGCGACGTCGCCGGTATAATGGATTTCCTCGATGCTGCCATCGGGCAGCTGGACCTTCATCACGTTGGCGTGCTGGTCGGCGGCATAGGCCGCGCCCGCCAGCGACAAGGCGGCGGCGCCCGCGATCATGGTCTTCCGGGTGAAACGCATCTCTTTGCTCCCCTTCGGTCGAATGAATGGCCCGAAGGCTATCCCGCCCAAGCTGAACCCACGATAAATGAGCGCCTCACTTCACCGGGAAATAGGGCTCGAACGGTCGCGCCTCGTCCATCGTCTGTGCCACCGAAGGGCGCGCGTAGAGCCGCTCGAGATAGGCGGCGAGCTTGGGATGACCGTCCAACGGCTCCACCAGGCTCGCAAAATGCAACGCGGGCTGGGCGGAGCAATCTGCGATCGTGAAGGCATCGCCGGCTGCCCACGGGCCGTCGCCCAACAGGTCTTCGGCAATGCCATAGCCCTTGCGCAGCTTCGCGCGATCCTGCGCCTGCCCGAACGGATCGCGCTTGTCCTCAGGCCGCAGATAGTCGGCCACGATCCGCTGCATCGGCAGATGGATTTCGAAATCGAAGAAGCGATCGAGCATCCGGCAATGCCGCGCGGCCCGCGTGTCGGCGGGGATCAGGCCGAGATGGGGAAATTTGTCCGCCACCCACTCGATGATGATCGAGCTTTCTGGCAGCAATTCGCCGCTGGTCTCATCGCGCATCACCGGGAACTTTCCCACCGGCCACACCGCCAGGAAATCAGCGCGCGAGGTGGCGTTGCCGAGGTCCACCTCGATCTTATCGAACGCAATCCCGCTTTCGTAGAGCGCGATCAGCGCCTTTCGGCAGAAGGAGGAGAAGGGGTGATACCAGAAGGTGAGGTCCATCGATCTGCATCCCATCCTACTAACGTCATCCCGACTTTCGCTGGGATGACGGACAATGTCATTCCGCCAGCCGCAGTGCCACGTCGTTCATGAAGCGCGCATCGTCGCCTTTGGCCAGCCACTCGGCCTCCGATGCGATCGCGCCCAGCATGTCGGCCAGCGGATCCAGCTCCGATTTGGCGTAATTGCCCAGCACATGGCCGGTCACCCGGTCCTTGTGTCCTGGATGACCGATGCCCAGCCGCACGCGGCGATAGGCGTTGCCGATATGCGCCTCGGTCGATCGCAGGCCATTATGCCCCGCCGTACCGCCGCCGATCTTCACCTTGACCTTGAAGGGCGCCAGATCGAGTTCGTCGTGGAAGACGGTGACGTCGCCCACCTCCGCCTTGAAGAAGCGCATCGCCTCGCCCACCGCGCGGCCGCTCTCGTTCATGAAGGTCGCGGGCTTGATCAGCAGGATGCGTTCGCTTCCGATCCGCCCTTGCGCGGCCCAGCCCTGGAACTGCTTCTTCCACGGATCGAAATTGTGGACCTCGGCGATCGTATCGACCGCCATGAAGCCCACATTGTGCCGGTGCATCGCATATTGCGCGCCCGGATTCCCCAGCCCGACCCAGATCTGCATGGGGTGCGCCTTAGCCGCCTATGACTGCGCCGTCATGCTGAACTTGGGCACGCGCCCGCCTCCCACTCGTCATTGCGAGGAGCCGCAGGCGACGCGGCAGTCCATCTCCCATCCTAGAGATGGATTGCTTCGCTACGCGCGCGATAACGAAACTCGCAGGAAGCGCTCTTCCCTCTCCGACGTCACCCCGGACTTGATCCGGGGTCCAGCTTCCTCTGTCTCTCATCGTCAGAGAGGCGGTAAGAGTGTCGATTATGGCGTGGGAACCAGTCGTTGAGAAATCGCCGTTGATGTGGCAGCCTGGTGCTATGTCGCCAGCACTTAACGACCTCCGCCAAAGACGGGACCAGCTAGGCGCTTCCTACGTCACTGAAGATGATCTTGTTCGCTGGAGCGATATCAAAGGTCGCTTTGTTGAATTGTTTGACCGGCTCGCGGTCGAGATAGCGACGCTATATCACGCTCGTCAGGCAGATTTTGCCTTTTGCGACGACGTAATAAACGAGATTTATTGGATAATGGCTGACTCTCCCGCGAATGAGAAAGAGCATTACTGCTCCGAAAAACTTGAGAAGGTTTATCATGCGTTCGATGATGGTGAATGGCACCGACGAAAAGACCAGTCCGATGATCCCGTCGCGGAACATACCAACCCTGCCATAGCGGCAATAATAGCCGAGCTTTGATGTCCGCAAGCGGGGCGTTAGCTGGCAGCATTCTTGTCTGCTTCCCGCATAGAGGGGCGGTTTCAGAAAAGAAGAAGCGGTATCCCGGATCAAGTCCGGGTGACGATGGCGGCGTTGGCAACCAAGGGCATTCTGGCCTTCGCTGACTTCCGCCGACTGCAGACAAAACAAAACCCCGGCGGATCGCTCCACCGGGGTTTCGTGTGTCTGGTCGTGAACGACGCGAAGGCGATCAGCCCTCGGCGCCCTCCTCGCCTTCGGCGGCCGGGGCTTCGCCCTCAGCGGCTTCGTCCTCGGCAGGAGCCTCGGCTTCGGCGGCTTCAGCAGCTTCCGCTTCCTCGGCCTTCAGCGCCGAAGGGGCGACGATCGTGGCGATCGTGACGTCGTCGGTGTCCGCCGCGGTCGCGCCCTTGGGCAGCTTGATCTGCGACAGGTGGATCGAATCGCCGACGTTCAGGCCCTTGAGCGAGACCACGATCTCCTCGGGGATTTCGGCGGCGTCGACGGTCAGGCCCAGATCATGGACGACGATGTTCAGCACGCCGCCCTTCTTGATGCCCGGCGACAGCTCTTCGTCCTTGAAGTGGACGGGCACGTCGACGGTGACCTTGGTGTGCTCGCCGATGCGCAGGAAGTCTGCGTGCAGCGGGCGGTCGGTGACCGGGTGGAACTGGACGTCCTTGGGGAGCGTGCGGATCTTCTTGCCGGCGACGTCGAGCATGACGACCGAGTTGAAGAAATGGCCGGTGTGAAGGAGCTTCATCAGCACCTTCTCTTCGACGTGAACCGACACGGGTTCCTGCTTGTTGCCGTAGATCACGGCGGGGACGCGGCCTTCACGACGCATTGCACGGGAGGCTCCCTTGCCTGCCCGCTCGCGCGCCTCGGCCGACAGATCGAGCACTTCGCTCATGATATGTCTCCAGTTCGCTTAGATGTTTCCAAACCCGAACCGCCTCCAGGGATGACCGGAACGGGATGCGCGCGCTTAGGGGAGAGTCGCCCGCAACGCAAGGATTCGATATGTTGGCGGGCCCGGCACGCCGCCCGCCCGCATCACCCCGGGATCGGGGGAGATCGGGCAGGGGAGCGCGCCGGGCCGCCGCTGGCCCAGACCCGCTGAACCAGCCCCCATGTCACCCGGCCGGGTCGCCAAACAAGACCGGGTGAACCGAGGGGGCTGATGCCGCGATTCGACGGGGCCCACTGTGACGCGCGGCACAAAGGTAAATATTTGTGAAACTATCGATTTCGCGGCGCGGCGGCGTCCAACACGGGGCAGGGGTGCCGCGCATCGCGATCGTCGCACAGGCTGACGGCCTGCAGATAGCGATCGACCAGCTCCACCTCGGGGCGGCGGGGTATGCGGCGCATCGCGAACTGGACGACGTAGAAGGCGTCCTTCCCCTGTATCGCGCGCAGGAACACGCTTTCGCGCTTCGGATCTTCGGCGCCGACCGCGCATTGGATCGCGAGGATCGCGGCGGGATAATTGTTCACCGCGCCGCGCCCGATCGGCCCGTGCTGCGCCTTGGGGCATGCGGCGGCGAAGGTGCGGCCCCAGCCTTCAAGCCACGTCGCCGGATCGCGCCCGCCGCCGTCCGTGCCTTGCCCGGCGAAGCGCTGGACCGTGATCATGTCGGTCCATTTCGTCAGCGATTGCTTTTCGGGCACGAACTGCTCGACCGCATTCGCGCCCTTGTCGACCTTCAGCACCGAGACGAACCCCGGCGCGGGCGGCTGGATCAGCTTTTCGCCCGACGGGGCTGTGGAGGCGGTGGCCAGCGCAAGAAGGGCTGCGCCGATCATCGCACCCGTTCCACCTTCACGCCCTGCGCGGCGAGCATCGACTGGACCGACATCGGCCCAGCCAGATGTCCCGCGCCGACCGCGACCAGCACCGTTCCTGGCTTGTCGAGCCGGTCCTTGAGCCACACGGTCCACGCCTCGTTGCGCTTCTTGAGCAGCACCTCGCGCAGATGCGGGGTCAGATCCTCGTCCTTTGCGAAGCTCTTGGCGATCGCCTTGTCATCGCCCGACGCCCACGCCTTGAGCATCTTGGCATAATCGCGCTTGGCGTCGCCCGACCCGTCGACGAGGCCCGCGAGCAATTCGCGCTGATCGGCCTCGCTCAGATCCTCGAACAGCTTGAGCTGGCTCGCGGCGGTTTCGAGCGCCTCGATCTTGCGCGGCCCGCTCACGCCGCTTTCGAACACCGGGGTCAAATTCTGTTCGACGCCCGCGCCGCGCTCGGCGCCGATGTCGCGCATCATCGCGCCCATCAGGTAGAATGCCGCCTGCCATGTCGGCATCGGATCGAGCTGCGCCGGGCTCAATCCCGCCTTGGCGATCATCGCGGCGAGAGGGGGGCGCGACTTGGCCGGCACGCGATCGAGGATCGGCGGCAGCGTCGGATCGGGCGGCGGCATCAGTTTGGCGATCGCGGCCGGATCCTTGTCGATCATCGTCTCGATCACCAGCGTGTCGGCGCTTTCCAGCACCTTTTCCAGCTTGGCGTCGCGCCATTGGAAGTTCGCGGGCAGCGCGTGGATCGTGCCGTAGAGGTAGATGGTCGTATCGGCGTCGCCGAACTTCCACATCGCCGGGGAGGCCGCGGCCGGTGCCGCGAGGATCAGCGAAAGCAGGGCGGCGGTGAGCCGGCGAAACCATTTCATGAACGTCATAATAGGGTGCCGGTGGCCCGATGACGAGTATCGCAATGAAAACACGCCCCGCAGAAACTTTCCGGCAATCTGCTTATTCCAAATGCTGTATGTATAAAAAATAGGCTTGAAGCCTTAAAAACAAGCAGATTAATGTAGGAGGTGCATCATGTCGGTTCTCATTCTCGCTCTCTCCGTCGTTGCTTCGGCCAGCCATCCGGTGTCGGTCGATCACAAGGGCGCGGCTGTGCAGGCGGTCTATGACGCGCGCGTCGAAACGCGGATGAAGACGGTCGGCATGTCGGTCGGTACGCGCATGGGCAACGAAGCCTGCCGCTGGGAAGCCAATGTCGCGGTCGAGCGGCGCGTGGGCGGCCTCGTGAAGACGGTCGACAGCGACAAGCGCATCACCGGCCAGCGTCCGGGCAGCTGCAAGATGGTCGGCAAGCATGTCGCGACCGAAGTCGCCGCGCGCTCCGACGAGATCCATGGCCATGTCCGCCAGGTCGCCGAGGCCGATCGTCCCGCGCTGATCGCCGATATCGAGGCCGCGCACGGCCTGGCGATGAACTGATCCTTTTGCGGCGGGCGTTTCCCTTCTTCGCGCTCGCCGCCTTCGCGGCCCCCGCCGCCGCGTCTGGCATAAGCGGCGGTGTGGAGGTCGCGAGCGACTATCGCGTGCGCGGGCTGAGCTGGAGCGACGGGCGACCCGCCGTCACGGCCAATGCCCGCGTGTCGCTGACCGACGCGATCGACCTCGGCGTCACCGCCGCCAGCCTGCGCGGCAGTGCGCGTCACGGCGGCGCCGATGCGCTGATCCGCCCGTCGCTGCGCTACTTCCGCAATGCCGGCGCGGTGCAATTCGGCGGCGGCGTCACCGGCTATCTCTTTCCCGGTCACTCGGGGCTCCGCTATGTCGAGGGGCAGGCGCTGGTCGGCACTCTGATCGGTCCCGCGCAATTCTGGCTGAGCGCGGATTATGCCCCGCGGCAGGATGCGATCGGCGGCGACAATCTGCGCATCGCCGCGCAGGCCGACGTGGCGGTGCCGATGACCCCCTTCACCGTCTCGGGTTCGATCGGCCGATCGAGCGGATCGGTGCGCGATGCGGTTTACGCGCGCCGCCTCCGTCCTGAGGGCAGTTACTGGGACTGGCGACTGGGCGTCGATCACGTCACCGGGCCGCTGCGCCTGGGCATCGCCTATACCGGCACGGACATCGGCAAGACCCCACCCGGCCGCTTCGTCGATCGCGACACGGGCCACCGCGTCACCGTGAGCGCCGGCCTCAGCTTCTGATCGGCTCGCCTTGACCCCTTGCGGCCCCTGCCGCAAAGGGCGCGGGACTATATCCTCCGCGTAAAAGGCATCGATCTTGGCCAGCAAGCCGCTCTCGTTCCAGCGCCTGATCCTCGAACTCCATAATTATTGGAGCGATCATGGCTGCGTGATCCTGCAGCCCTACGATATGCGAATGGGGGCGGGCACCTTCCACCCGTACACCACGCTGCGCGCGCTGGGTCCGAACAGCTGGAATGCAGCCTATGTCCAGCCGTCCCGCCGGCCGACCGACGGTCGCTATGGCGAGAACCCGAACCGGCTCGGCCATTATTACCAATATCAGGTGATCCTGAAGCCCAGCCCGCCGAACCTGCAGGATCTCTATCTGGGCAGCCTTGAGCGGATCGGGATCGATTTCGGCAATCACGATATCCGCTTCGTCGAGGACGATTGGGAAAGCCCGACGCTCGGCGCCTGGGGCCTCGGCTGGGAAGTGTGGTGCGACGGGATGGAAGTCTCGCAGTTCACCTATTTCCAGCAGGTCGGCGGCTTTGACTGCAAGCCGGTCGCTGGCGAACTGACCTACGGGCTGGAGCGCCTCGCCATGTACATCCAGGGCGTCGACAACGTGTACGACCTGCGCTTCAACGACGCGGGCGTCACTTATGGCGACGTGTTCCTGGAGAATGAGAAGCAGTTCAGCGCCTATAATTTCGAGGCCGCGAACACCGACACCTTGTTCAAGCAATTCGCGCAGGCCGCCGACGAATGCCGAGCGCTGCTCGACCGCGAAAAGCCGCTCCCGCTCCCGGCCTATGATCACGCGATCGAGGCGAGCCACATCTTCAACACGCTGCAGGCGCGCGGCGTCATCTCGGTCGCCGAGCGTCAGGCCTATATCGGCCGCGTCCGCGAACTCGCAAAGGGCGCCTGTGCCGCCTGGATGGCGCATAACGGGTGGGAGGCGTGATCCTCATGCCGCTTCTCCCCATCACCGTTCGTGTCGAGCGTAGTCGAGACACGTTCCCACGCACCACCCAGCCAACGTGTCTCGACTTCGCTCGACACGAACGGATTTCTTTTTGATGACCGACTTCCTCCTCGAACTGCTGTCCGAAGAAATCCCCGCGCGGATGCAGGATAAGGCGCAGGCAGATCTGGCGCGCATGTTCGGTGATGAACTGGCGAAGGCGGGCCTCAAGGCCGAGGGCCTGACCACCTACGCCACGCCCCGCCGCCTCACGTTGATCGCGCGCGGCCTGCCGCTGGAAACGGCGGCTGTCAGCGAGGAGACCAAGGGGCCGAAGGTCGGCGCCCCGCCGCAGGCGCTCGAAGGGTTCCTCCGCAAGACCGGCCTTACGCAGGATCAGCTGGTCGAGCGCGACGGCGTTTACTTTGCCGTCGTCGACAAGCCCGGACGTGCCACAGCAAACGTGATCGCCGAGGCGATCCCCGCGGTCGTCCGCGCCTTTCCGTGGCCCAAGTCGATGCGCTGGGGGAAGGCGTCCGCGTCGACCGCGAGCCTGCGCTGGGTGCGCCCGCTGCAGGGGATCGTCGCGCTGCTAGGCGATGATGTCGTGGCGTTCGAAATCGACGGCGTCGTCAGCGGCGCCGCGACCGTCGGCCACCGCTTCCACCACAGCGGCCCGATCACGATCGGCAATGCGGATGATTATGCCGCGAAGCTGCGCGCCTGCCATGTGATCGTCGACCCGGCCGAACGCCGCGACATTATCCGCGCGCGGGCCGAGGCGCTGGCGGCCGAGGCGGGCATGACGCTCGTTCCCGACGAGGGGCTGGTCGCGGAGAATGCGGGCCTCACCGAATGGCCGGTGCCGTTGCTTGGCCGCTTCGATGCCAGCTTCCTCGAAGTTCCGCGCGAAGTGATCCAGCTCACTTTGCGCACCAACCAGAAATATTTCGTGCTGAACGACGCAGCCGGCGCGCTGGCGCCCGCCTTCATCTGCACCGCCAATATCGAGGCGAAGGATGGCGGCGTCGCGATCACGGCGGGCAACGGCAAGGTTCTTGCCGCGCGGCTTTCGGATGCCAAATTCTTCTGGGAACAGGATCTCAAGACGAAGCTGGAGGATCAGCTTCCCAAGCTCCAGGACATCGTCTTCCACGAAAAGCTCGGCACCGTCGCCGACAAGGTGGAACGCGTCGCCAAGCTGGCGCGCTGGCTGGTGGAAAGCGGCGTCATACAATCCTCCCCGGAACGGGGAGGGGGACCGCGAAGCGGTGGAGGGGGTTCGTCTCCCCACGACGCTGCGCCTGTCGCCAGCCCCCTCCACCATCCTGTGGATGGTCTCCCTCCCCGTGCCGGGGAGGATCTTGCAGCGCTCGCCGAACAGGCCGCGCGTCTCGCCAAGGCCGACCTCGTCACCGGCATGGTCGGCGAGTTCCCCGAGCTTCAGGGCGTGATGGGCGGCTATTATGCCCGCGCCGAAGGCCAGCCCGATGCCGTCGCCGACGCGATCCGCGATCACTACAAGCCGGTCGGGCAGGGCGACGACGTCCCCACTGCGCCGGTCACGGTCGCGGTGAGTTTGGCGGATAAGCTGGATAGCCTGATCGAGTTCTTTGAGATCGAGCTAGTTCCGACAGGTTCCAAAGATCCCTTCGCCCTCCGCCGTGCGGCGCTAGGTGTCATTGCTTTGGCACTTCGGAATAATTTGCGCCTCAATTTGCTCAATGTCGTCGGTGAGCGCTTCAACATTGAGCATTCGACCCTTTTGGCTGCATCGAAGCAAGAGAGCGGCTCGCCGTTGGACGGCGACTTCCTGCCAGCGAGTTACGAAGCCGCCCAAAAGGCTGTGCGAAACCTCAAGCTCCTCGACTTCTTCGCCGACCGCCTCAAGGTCCAGCAGCGCGAAGCCGGCGTTCGCCACGACCTGATCGACGCTGTGTTCGCGCTCGGCGGAGAGGACGATCTCGTCCGCCTGCTTGCCCGCGTGAAGGCTCTGCAAGCCTTCGTCGAGACCGAGGACGGCCGTAACCTGCTCGCCGGCTACAAGCGCGCCGCGAACATCCTCAAGAAGGAAGCCCCCACGCTCAGCGCGGCGGGCGAGGAGGATCCGGGCGCCGCACTCGAAGACCCGCTGGTCGCAGAAGGCATCCGCGCGCACGAAGCCTATGACATGGAGCCGGCCGAGGCCGCTCTCGTCGCCGCGCTCGCCGATGCCGAGCCGCGCGCCAAGGCGGCGGTCGAGGCCGAGGATTTTGCGGGCGCCATGACCGCGCTCGCATCGCTGCGTGCGCCGATCGATGGCTTCTTCGATAAAGTTACCGTCAACGATCCTTTGGCGCACAAAAGAAAGGCTCGCCTCGCGATCCTTGAACAAATTCGTGCTGCAATGCACAATGTCGCCGACTTCTCGCGCATTGAGGGGTGAGTCGGTGTGCCCAGCCGCGACGACAGCGGCGGGCGATCTCTGGAGGAAGTGACGGCGTATGACGACCCGCTATGTGTATCGCTTCGGCGGCGGCGTTTCGGACGGTGGCAAGGGCGACAAGAACCTGCTCGGCGGCAAAGGTGCGAACCTGGCCGAGATGGCGTCGATCGGCCTGCCGGTTCCTCCGGGCTTCACCATCTCGACCGAAATGTGCGCGCGTTATTATGAGGAAGGCGAAAGCTTCCCCCAGAGCGTGCGTGACGAAGCTGCCTTGGGGCTCGCGCATATCGAAGCGATCACGAACAAGAAGTTCGGCGATCCGGCCGATCCTCTGCTCGTCTCGGTCCGTTCGGGCGCGCGCATCTCGATGCCGGGCATGATGGACACCGTCCTCAACCTCGGCCTCAATGACGAGACGGTCGAGGGTCTGGCCAAGACCTCGGGCGACGCGCGCTTCGCGTGGGACAGCTATCGCCGCTTCATCCAGATGTATTCGGACGTCGTCCTTGAACTCGATCACGGCGCCTTCGAAGAGGCTCTGGAGATCGCCAAGGAAGACAAGGGTTACAGCCTCGATACCGAGCTGACCGCCGAGGACTGGCAGGCGCTCGTCACGCAGTACAAGGCGATCGTGGTCGAGCTGTGGGACGGCAAGCCCTTCCCGCAGGACGTGCACGAACAGCTTTGGGGCGCGATCGGCGCGGTGTTCGGTTCGTGGCAGTGCGAACGCGCCAAGGTCTATCGCCGCCTCAACGACATCCCCGCCGACTGGGGCACCGCCGTCAACGTGCAGGCGATGGTGTTCGGCAATATGGGCGATACCTCGGCCACCGGCGTCGCCTTCACGCGTGATCCGTCGAAGGGCGATAATGCCTATTATGGCGAGTTCCTGATCAACGCGCAGGGCGAGGACGTCGTCGCCGGCATCCGCACCCCGCAATATCTGACCAAGACCGCGCGCGAGCAGGCGGGGGCCAAGCCCGCGTCGATGGAAGAGGCGCTGCCCACTGTTTATAGTGAGCTGGCCAAGGTGTTCGACCTGCTCGAAACGCATTATCGCGACATGCAGGACATCGAGTTCACGGTGCAGCAGGGCAAGCTCTGGATGCTCCAGACGCGATCGGGCAAGCGCACCGCCAAGGCCGCGCTCAAGATCGCGGTCGACATGGCGAACGAAGGGCTGATCACGCAGGAGGAAGCCGTCGCCCGCGTCGATCCGTCGGCGCTCGACCAGCTTCTCCACCCCACGCTCGATCCCAAGGCGCCGCGCGACGTGATCGCCAAGGGTCTGCCCGCCTCGCCGGGCGCGGCCTCGGGCCTCGTCGTGTTCGATGCCGACACCGCCGAAAAGCGCGCCGAGATGGGCGATGCGGTCATCCTCGTGCGCACCGAAACCTCGCCCGAGGACATTCACGGCATGCACGCCGCCAAGGGCATCCTGACGGCGCGCGGCGGCATGACCAGCCACGCCGCGGTCGTCGCGCGCGGCATGGGCCGTCCGTGCGTCTCGGGCGTGGGCAGCCTCGCGATCGACGCCAAGGCGAAGGTCTTCCGCGTCTCGGGCCGTGAGGTTCGCGAAGGCGACATCATCACGATCGACGGTGCTACCGGCGAAGTGATGATCGGCGCGGTCCCGACCGTGCAGCCCGAACTGGCGGGCGATTTCGGCATCCTGATGGAGTGGGCCGACAAGGTCCGTCGCCTGAAGGTGCGCGCCAATGCCGAAACCCCGCTCGACTGCAAGACCGCGCGGATCTTCGGCGCCGAGGGTGTCGGCCTGTGCCGCACCGAACATATGTTCTTCGACGCTGCCCGCATCACCGCGGTCCGCCAGATGATCCTGGCGGAGGACGAGAAGGGCCGCCGCGTCGCGCTCGAAAAGCTGCTGCCCGAACAGCGCGCCGACTTCACCGAGATTTTCGAGATCATGGCGGGTCTTCCCGTGACGATCCGTCTGCTCGATCCTCCGCTCCACGAATTCCTGCCGCATGCGGAGGAGGATTTCGCCGAGGTGGCGCTGGCGACCGGGATCGGCGTCGAGACACTCAAGCGCCGCGCGGCCGAACTGCACGAGTTCAACCCGATGCTCGGCCATCGCGGCTGTCGCCTGGGCGTGACCTATCCCGAAATCTACGAGATGCAGGCGCGTGCCATCTTCGAGGCGGCGTGCGACGTCGCGGCGAAGGACGGCGGCAAGGCTGCGCCGATCCCCGAGGTGATGGTCCCGCTGGTCGCGAC
The DNA here is from genome assembly GCF_008274695.1 of Sphingomonas montanisoli. Taxonomy (GTDB): domain Bacteria; phylum Pseudomonadota; class Alphaproteobacteria; order Sphingomonadales; family Sphingomonadaceae; genus Rhizorhabdus; species Rhizorhabdus montanisoli. Next base: position 644,700 of record NZ_VTOU01000002.1, read on the forward strand.
CCGCCGCGAGCTGGAGCTGATGAAGGCGGTGATCGACAAGGCGGCCAAGACCGTCTTCGCCGAACGCGGCGTCACGCTCGAATATCTCGTCGGCACGATGATCGAGCTGCCGCGCGCGGCGCTCAAGGCGGGCGAGATCGCCGAGGTGGGCGAGTTCTTCTCGTTCGGCACCAACGATCTGACCCAGACCACGCTCGGCGTCTCGCGCGACGATGCGGGCCGGTTCCTCACGACCTATGTCGACAAGGGCATCTACCCCAAGGATCCGTTCGTCAGCCTCGACATCGAAGGCGTCGGCGAACTGATCGAGATTGCGGCCGAGCGCGGCCGCAAGACGCGCCCCGACATCAAGCTGGGCATCTGCGGCGAACATGGTGGCGATCCGGCGTCGATCGCCTTCTGCGAGAAGATCGGGTTGGATTACGTCTCGGCCTCGCCTTATCGCGTGCCGATCGCTCGCCTTGCAGCGGCGCAGGCCGCGCTGGCGGCGCGGAAGTAACGCCCACCTCGTCTAACCCCTAACTCGTCATTGCGAGGAGCCGAAGGCGACGAAGCAATCCAGGCCCGCACTAGGTGGGCCACGAGCCTCTCTCACGGGGGACTGGATTGCTTCGCTACGCTCGCAATGACGAGTGGGGAGGGCGGGTCGCCGCCTCTCCTGTTCAGCTATCCAGCGTGTTCAGGTCGGCCGGATTGTAGCTCATCAACTTGGTGAGATCGCCGGTCTTCACCTTCTGCGGCCAGGTCGCGTCGGTGATCAGCGCGCGGCCGACGCTGACCAGGTCGAAATCGCCGCGTTCGAGCATGTGAATCAGGCGCGTCATGTTGCTCGACGTCCCGACCTCGGTCTGCAGGCTGACGAAGAAGTCCTGGCTCAGGCTCACCGAACCCACGGTCGACACGATCTTACCGGTCAGCTTCTTGGTCCAGCCGGCAAGATTCATGTCGCTGCCGTCGAATTCGGGGATCCAGAAGCGGCGGGTCGAACAGTCGAACAGGTCGACACCTGCGTCGACGAAGGGCGCGAGGAAGGTTTCGAGCTCGTCGGGTGTCTGCGCCAGGCGCGCGGCGAAATCCTGCTGCTTCCACTGCGAGAAGCGTAGCGAGATCGGATAATCAGGCGAAGTCCGCCGACGGCATTCCTTGACGATCTCGATGCCCAGACCGGCGCGATCGACGAGGCCACCGCCATAGCGATCGTCGCGCAGGTTGACGTCGCTCCAGAAGAACTGGTCGATCAGATAGCCGTGCGCCGCGTGGATCTGCAGTCCGTCGAAGCCGAGCGCGACCGAACTTTCGGCCGCGCGACCGAATGCCTCGATGATGTCGGCGATCAGTGCGTCGGTCGCGGGTTCGCCGCGCTTGTCACCCTTGAGATAATAACCCGAAGGCGACGCTGCCGGAATGCCGGTGACGTCGTCGGTCGGCAGCGGCATCAGCCCGGTATGCCATAGCTGCGGCATGATCCTGGCGCCGCCGGCATGAACCTCGTCCACCACATGCTTCCAGCCCGCGAGCGCTTCGTCGCCGTGGAAGTCGGGGACCGAGGAGCAGAAGCCCGCCGTCTCGTGCGGGATGAAAGTGCCCTCGGTGATGATCAGGCCGGTGCCGCCTTCGGCGCGGCGGCGATAATAAGCGGCGACGTCCTTGCCGGGAATGCCGTTCGGCGAAAGGCTGCGCGTCATCGGCGCCATCACGATGCGGTTGTCGAGATGCATGGGGCCGACATCGAGCGGCTCGAACAACGCCGCCGGGCGGAACTCGCCATCCTGGCTGAAGTCGGTTTCGACGGGCATAGTCGACGTCAGGTCGCCATGGCGCGAGCGCGAGACATCGGCGAGCCGATCGGCCATATATTTCGCGGAACCGTCAGGCGTCACTGCGCTCATCATCCACTCTCCCTTTATCGTATTTGCGGTTCAGGCCGCGCCCATCAGTTCCAGCAGGGGGCGCAGGCTGGGCAGTCGGTTGGTGCGCTGCCAGACCAATTGCAGTTTCAGCGCGACGTCGAACCCCTGTACGGGCTTGAGTGCCACCGTTGGCGGCACATGCTGGCGCTGCCCGACGAAACCCATGCCCAGGCCCGCTGCGGCCAGGTTGACGGTCGTTTCGGCGGTCAGAACCTCCATCGACATGATCGGCGACAAGCCCGATGCCTGGAAGGCGGCGATCATCGCGTCGTGCAGGTAACGCCCGCGATCGCGCGACGGCCAGGTCAGCGGTTCGTTGGCCAGATCCTCGATCCGCAGGTCGTTGCGCGCCGTGAGCGGATGATCGAACGGGAGCGCGAGCACCATCGGCTCTTCTTCGATCAGGTGATGCACGAACTGCGCTTCAGGCAGGTCGATGCCGGCAAGATCGTAGAGGATGCCGAGATCGATCGACTGGTTGCGCAGCCCGTCGAGCTGCTCCGACGTCAGCATCGGCATGATGTCCAGCTTCACGCGCGGCAGAAGGCGCCGATAGTCGCGCAGCGCGTTCGAAACGGCCGGCGATCGCACCGCGCCTTCGTTGATCGCGATGCGCAGCCGGCCTTCCTCGCCGCGCACCACCGCGCGCACCCGGCCGACCGCGCGCTCGAACTCGCTCAGGATCGGCTTCGATTCCTCGTAGAAGATCCGTCCCGCCTCGGTCAGCGTCACGCCGCGCTGGCCCCGGTTGAAGAGGACGACGCCCAGTTCGCCCTCCAGCGCCTGGATACGCCGCGACAGCGCCGATTGGGTGACGTTCAGGATCGTGGCGGCGCGGTGGAAATGCTGTTCCTGCGCGACGACCAGGAAATAGGGAAGATGGCGCAGGATCACATGGCGCAACGGCGGGGTCGGCGGCGTCGGATCTGGCGCAGCGACGGGCTCGATCACGCGCGTATCCCCGGCGTCCTGCCAGTCGCGCTCCGCAGGTTGGGGCATTCTCTCCACATATAGAGTGATAGGTTTTACCCGTCGGCGTGAGATACCGCAAAGAGGGTATGCATGTGCATCGGTGCGCTGACTACACATAAAGGCGCATAAGCAGAATTGGGAGAGCAGCCTTGGCGACCTTGGAAGACCGGATCGACGCGATTGAATCGCGCGCGAAGATCAGCGAGCTGCGATCGGCCTATGCCCGCTTCGCCTCCAGCGGCAACGCCTATGGCGTCGCCAGCCTCTTCACCGAAGATTGCGTGTTCGATGGCCCGATGGGCGCGGGCAAGGGCCGCGGCATCATCAACGGCAACAAGGCGCTGGGCGATTTCCTGGCCCCGCAGATCGGCAAGATCGGTGCGGTCCTTCCGCTGATCAGCAACGAGATCATCAAGGTCGATGGCGATACGGCCAAGGGCTGGTGTCTCATGCAGACCCCGATGGCGCCGGGCTTCGGCGCGCTGGTTTGCGAATATTTCGACGAATGCGTGCGGATCGACGGCAAGTGGTTTTTCGCCAAGCGCACCATGTTCCTGTTCCAGCCGGTCTATGAAGAGCGGCCCGCCAATTATGCTCAGATGGAGCCGACCGGCCGATAAGAGCCGTGTCAAACAGAGGATTGCCCGATGTCCCATCCCTATGAACCTACCCGCAAGCCCGGCAGCTACGAGGTTGGCGGCGCGATCGATCGTGAGGCGCTTCTGAAGCCCGCGACCCACACGCGCGAGGAACGCATCTACTGCCACGAACTGCTCGACATCTCGGTCAAGCATCGCCGCGCCTATCTCGATCATTTCTCGCACTGGGCGGATGCGACGGGCTCGGTCGCGGGCACGAACCGCGCCTTCGGCGTGTGGGGCACGATCGGCATGAGCCACCGCTGGGCCGAAGGCGTGATCATGTGGGAATGGCCGAACAAGGCGGCGATGTTCGATGGCCTCGCCGGCGCCTGGTCGCACTTCCATTCGGATGACGGCGCGGGCGACATCTGGGCCTTCGCCTGGGGCGGTGCTGCAGAGGGCGTCACCGACACGCAGGGCATGGACCGGCTGATGTGCTCGACCGCCTACAGCCCGACGATGGAAGAACTCTACGCGAATGGCGTGAAGGGTGAGGCCTATCTTCACTACCACATCAATACGCCGCCCGGCATGATCGACGATCATCTCGGCCATCTCGAAAGCTATGTGCCGATCGCCGAGCGGCTGGGCCTGAAGTTCGTCGGATCATACCGCACCCTGTTCACCAACGACGATCAGGGGCTGATGATCTGGGCGCTGCCCAAGTTCGCCGACTGGCCGGCCTATGAAGATGCCCGCCGCACCGACAAGGAGGCGCTCGAATGGCGCGCCGAGGCGGCGGCGCGGGGCGTCACCTATGATGGCCGCGTCCTCGTCGGCGCCAAGAGCAATCCGCTCGACCGCGGCCATTCGATCTCAATGGATCATGAGCCCGATCCCAATCAGAAGCCGGTCAATTTCTAAGGCGGAGCGCCAAGCATGTCTGTGCCCACACCTGCAAAACATGATGCGCGATCGCACGTCATCCACGTCGATGGTCTCGAAACCCGCTATTGGGAAGCGGGTGAGGGGCTGCCGCTGGTGCTGCTCCACAGCGGTGAGTTCGGCGCGAGCGCGGAACTGAGCTGGGAGTATAATTTCGCGGCGCTGGCCGAGAAATATCACGTTTATGCGCCCGATTTCGTGGGCTTCGGCGCGACCGCGAAGGTGCACGATTTCAACGATTTCGTCGTCTTCAAGATTCAGCACATCGCCAATTTCTGCCGTCAGCTCGGCCTCGCCAACGTGCCGTTCGTCGGCAATTCGATGGGCGCGAACTTCCTGATCCGCGACGTCGCGAATGCGCAGCCGCTCATCCCGGCCAGCAGCTTCGTGGCGATCAGTGGCGGCGGCGCGGTGCCCGCGAACGAGGCGCGCGCGGCGCTCACCGACTATGACTGTACGGTCCCGTCGATGAAGCGCGTCCTGTGGGCGCTGTTCCACGACAAGGTCTGGTATGAGGACGAAGCCTATATCGAGCGTCGCTTCGAAAGCTCGATCATCCCCGGTGCGTGGGAATGCAGCGCTGCGGCCCGCCTGCACGCGCCGAACATCGTGCGCGAATCCGCCTATGAGCGCGCGACCCGCAACCAGATGAGCTACGATGCGGTCAAGACGCCGATGCTGTTGATCGCCGGGGCGGAGGACAAGCTCAAGCCGCGCGGTTTCGCCCATGAACTGGCCGAACAGATCCCGTCGGCAACCGCGATCGAGATGCCCGATGTCGGGCATTGCGCCCACATCGAGACCCCCGACGCTTTCCACAAGGTGCTGTTCGACTTCCTCGACAGCCACTGAGGGCGAAATGGCGTTCCGATCCTCCCCCGGCGGGGGAGGATCGATCAGGTCAGCGCAGTTCCGCCCCCGTCGCTTCCAGAACGTGGATCGTCCGGTCGTCGGATACGGCCGGCGAGCGCGGGTTGAAGACATAGCCGCTCTCGCTCTTGCCGACGCTGCGCAGCCCCGTTTCGCCGGTGATGGCGACGACATCGTCGGTCTGCATTGCGACCATCACGACATAGCCGGCGGGGTGCTGGTTATCCGCGGCGATCTGCCGATCGGACAGCTTGCCCCGGCGCATCGCGACATTGCCGGGCACAGTCAGCGTGTCGGCGATGTGATGATCTTCGTACCAGGCATTATATTCGGCATCCTGCCCCTTATTGGCATTGGCCATGACGAGGGTCAGGTGGGTCACGGCGCTCGACGTGCCGGGCTGACGCCGCCAGTCGGCAAGCCAGTCGAACACATGGAGCGACCGCATCGATCCGCCGTCGAGCACGGGCGATTGTTCGAAGCTGTGGGTGATCGCCGCCATCTGCTCGGCGGTCGGCCCTTCGGTGAATTCGTGGATCAGCACACCCTGCCACGGCTGCGGCTGATCCTTCAGGATCTGGTGCTTGGCGATCCGGAACGGCAGGATGCGGACGAAGCCCGGCAGCGTTCGCATTGCGGCCAGATGCTCGCCCGCCAGCCAGGCGTCGAAGCCCGCGTCGCCCGGGTGATAGAAGGTAACGACACCAAAACCCGACATGCTCATCCTTCCTGAAAACGCCTGATCGTCTCACCGCCCCATTCGGGCCCGCCGACCGCGCGACGCAGGCGGCGCTTGATCAGCCAGCGGTCGTCGACACGGGCGTAGTCGAAGCGGTTGTAGCCGGCCGTCATCACACGATATCCGCCATCGGGCGTGCCGACGACCACCTGCGAATAGCTTTCCGACCAGGCGGTGTCGCCATCGACGCGGACGAGGATGTTGGTCGGCACATGCTGCGACCGATTCTCGATCTCGCGCTTATGCAGGCCGTTCGGATCCTCGATCATCGCTGCCAGCGCATCGCGCCCCTCGATCGTCCAGCCGTCGTCGAGATCATAGACCCCGTCCTCGGTGAACAATTCCGCATAAGCGCGGGAATGGCCCATGTCGGCGGTGAAGCCGTATTTGGCGAGGATCTCGCGGATTTCGAGCTGGTCGCGCAATTCGCGAACTTCGGCCTCCAGGCGGGCGATGCGATCTTCCGACATCGTCAGTTCTGCCACACGCCGCCGCACACCGCGACGCACTGCCCGGTGATGTAGCCCGCGACATCGGAGGCGAGGAAACATGCCATCTTGGCGATATCCTCGGGTCGACCCAATCGTCCGACCGGGATTTCTGGGGTGTTGCGCAGCTTTCCGTCCTTCAGATCCTGCTCCATCTCGGCTGGCGTACGCAGCGCGATCCGCTTCCACGCGCTGCCTTCGCCGACGTCGGTCAGGTCGTAGGGCACGGTCCAGCCTGGTGCGATGTCGTTCACGCGCACGCCCTTCGGGCCCCATTCGTAGGCGAGCGTGCGGCTGAGCGACTGCACGAAGCCCTTCACCGACCCATAATGGACGCTGTTATAGCCGGCCTGTCCGTCAAGCGCGGCCAGCGACGAGATGTTGACGATCGATCCGGTGCCCCGCGACAGCATGTCGTGGCTCACCGCCTGGATGCAGTTGGTGACGCCGTCGATGTTGAGCCGGATTTCCTTGGCGCGATCCTCCGCCAATATCTCCTCGAAGCCGCCGCGCGTCGCGATGCCGCCCGCATTGTTGACGAGGATGTCGACCGGGCCGAACTCTTCGTTGGCGCGACGGACCATCGCGTCGACCGAGGCACGATCGGTCACGTCGGTCGCTACCGCGATCACCTTGCCGGGCAGGCCCTGCTCGGCGGCGCGCTTGGCGATCTCCTCACCGAACACCGCGTTGCGGCTGGCGTTGACGACATTCGCACCTTCGCGGGCGAACTCCATCACCAGGCCGTAGCCGATCCCTCCACTGCCGCCGGTGATGATCGCGGTCTTGCCCGTAAGATGCAGGTCCATGCTCATTCCTCTCTTATATGGCGCCGCGATGGCCGAAGATGCGGAACGCCTCTTCGTCATGCTGTTCGCGAACGATGGGTTCGTAGTCGGCGGCCTTGCGCAGTTCCTGCCCGCCGTCGATCGCGAAGCTCTGCCCGGTGATCCACGACGATTCCGGCCCCGCAAGGAAACGGATCGCCGCCGCCACATCCTCGGGCTTGCCGACGCGGCCGGTAGGCTTCGCCAATGGGATCTGCGCCTTGCCGCGTTCGAGCATGTCGGGCGCCATCAGTCGCCCGGTATTGCCGCCGGGGATCAGGCCCGGGCGCACCGCATTGACGCGGATGTTGGCGGGCGAAAGCTCCTCGGCCGCCGCGCGCATCAGCGCCTCGACTCCCGACTTGGCGGTCGCGGCGGCGGCGAGATAGGGGACGACCTGTTGGGTCGATGTGGCCGACAGGCAGATGATCGATCCGCCATGCTCCATCCGCGCAGCACCGTGGCGGATCGCGAGGAAGGTGGTCATCACATTGCGCTCGACGATCGCGCGGAATTCCTCGGCCTCGTAGGACATGAAGGGGCGCCAGCCACCCCCGCCGCCCACGGTCGCCACGACGATGTCGAGCCGCCCGCCGAGCGCGACCGCGGCGGCGACCGCCGCCTTCACGTCGGCCTCGTTGCCCGCATCGCCGACGAATCCGTCGACCGTCGCGCCCTGGCCGCGTAGTTCGGCGATCGTCGCATCGAGATTGCCGGCGTCGCGCGCCATCAGCAGGATCGCGGCGCCATCGGCGGCGAGCGCCTTCGCCGTCGCACTGCCGATCGATCCGCTACCGCCGGTGATCAGCGCGACCTGTCCAGCCAATGCCTTCGCGCTCATCCAGCCTCCTCTCGCCGCCGGCCGTACCGGTCTGTACGCAAAATAGTCGCACGAGCGATCGATGTAGCAAATGCTATTATCGCGGCCGATCGATGCGGCTGTTGCATATCGCGTTTCATTTTCCGCCATTGCGCGGCGGCGATCCTTCCTCAATAGAGTAAACTCTATGTTGGGAGAGACTCAGAGCAGCGGCGAGCGCGGGGACGCGCCCAGCGGACTTCGGACGGCGTTGTCGTTGGAGCTGGCGGGCAAGGACCGTTTCATCGGCCGCAACTCGCAGACCCGGCCGCGCGTCTATGGCGGGCAGTTGATGGCGCAGGCGCTGCTGGCCGCGTCGAACACGGTGGAAGGGCCGCAGGTCGCCCATTCGCTCCACGCATATTTCGGGCTGCGCGGCGACGTTGCCTCGCTGATCGATTTCGAGGTCGATCGCGTCAAGGACGGCGCCAGCTATTCGATCCGGCGCGCCCGCGCCTTCCAGAACGGGCGCGAGATATTCTCGCTGTCGGCGTCGTTCCAGCGGCCCGAGGAGGGTCTGGAGCATCAGGCGCTCGAAGCCGTCGCCGCGCCGGCACCCGAAGATCTGCCGACCACCCGCGCCGGCGCCCCGACCGACACCAGCGATCCCGCTTATCTGATCACCACTGCACTGCGCCCGACGGGGTTCGAGCCGCGCTGGATCGATCCCTATCCCGGCGGGCCACCGCGGCCGGGCGTTCAGCGCCTGTGGGTGCGGTCGCAGGAGCCGCTGGGCGATGATCCGATGCTCCATCGCGCCGCGCTCGCTTATATCAGCGACTATCCGGCGCTGGAGGTGGCTCTGCTTCCCTTCGGGTTCGGCTGGTCGAACGGCAACCTTTCGGTCGTCAGCCTCGATCACGCGATGTGGTTTCACCGCGATTTCGACCTGAACGACTGGCTGCTCTGTTCGACCGAACTGGTGTCGGCGCAGGGCGGTCGCGCCTTCGTGCGCGGGTCGTTCTACGATCGCGCCGGGGCGCTGGTAGCGACTTTCACGCAGGAAGGCGTGGTGCGGTTGACCCGAAAGGCGGGCGATGCCTTTCCGTAATCAAAGTGATGCGCGGTTTGCGTTTGACGCAATAGCCGCCCCTTCCAATGGGAAGGTTCGAGATAGATTTGCGCAAGGCCTGGAGCCGCGCCAGTTGGGAGCTTTCTGAATGGCATTTCCGTCGCGCAAGGCCGCGGTCGTCGGGGTTTACCTGACGGAACAGGGCAGGGGGCTTCCGCGCACCGCCTGGTCGCTCGAACTGGAGGCGATCAAGGGCGCTCTCGACGATGCCGGGCTGCGGCCCGATCAGGTCGATGGCCTGATCCCGATGGCCTATGTCACGCCGCTGAACCTCCACATGGCGTGGACCGAGCAGCTGGGCGGCAAGCCGATCACCTATCTTGATGTCGGTTCGGGCGCGGGCGCGGTCGCCAAGGCGGCAGCGGCGATCGATGCCGGGCTGTGCAAGGTCTGCGTGATCTATTTCGGCAACGCCAATAACGGCAACGGTCCGGGCGCGCAGAAGCGCCACGACAAGGCGCCGCGCGTCGACGACTGGGACTATATGGTCCACGGTGCCTATATGTCGGTGTGGTACGCGATGTGGACCCGCGCTTACATGCACCAGTTCAACGTCCGGCAGGAGGATCTGGCCGAATATTCGGTGATCGCCCGCTACCATGCAACGCTCAACCCCGCCTCGATCATGGGCAAGCGCGGCGAGATCACCGTCGACGACGTGATGAACTCGCGCCCGATCGCCGATCCGCTCCACCTGCTCGAATGCCCGCTCGACAATGACGGCGGCTATGCGATCGTGGTCGCGGCCGAGGATATCGCCCGCGATTGCAAGAAGAAGCCGATCTGGGTTCTGGGCGGCGCGGAAGCGACCTATACTGACAGCTATCGCACGATCACCTCGCCGTGGATTTCGAACGAGGGGGCGGCCGTGCGCCGCGTCGGCGAGATGGCATTCGAGAATAGCGGCATCACGCATGACGAGATCGATGTCGCCGGCCTCTACGACTGTTTCCCCGTCACGGTCGCGCGCGACCTTGAGGAACTGGGCTTCTGCAAGCTCGGCGAGGGGGCGGACTATATCAAGGCGGGCCATCTGCGGCTGGGCGGCAAGATGCCGTCCAACACCGATGGCGGCCTGTTGAGCCACAGCCACAACGGCAACCCCAGCGGCATGCACACGATCGAGGTCGTCAAGCAGCTGCGTGGCGAATGCGGCGAACGCCAGGTGCCCGATGCGAAGATCGGGCTGACGCTGGCGCAGGGCTGGGCCGTCCACGGCCTCGCCGGTGTCGCGATCATGGCTGCCGACTGAGAAGGATCGAAGAGATGAGCGAACCCTATCTCCGCCCGCTGCCTGCCAAGTCGCCCGGCACCGAACCCTTCTGGGAAGCCGCGGCCGAACATCGGCTGGTCATCCCCAAGTGCAACAATTGCGGCGACTGGAACTGGATACCCTATCCGGGCTGCCGCACCTGCCTGTCGGAAGATCAGGTTTGGACCCCGGCCAGCGGCTACGGCACGCTGATGACCTGGTCGATCGTCAGCCGTGGTCCTCCGGGCTTCCCGTCGCCCTACGTCACCGCATTGGTCGAACTGGACGAACGCCCGCGTTCGATCGTCATGCTCGGCAACATCGTCGATACCCCGCATGAGGATCTGAAGGTCGGCATGCGGATGCAGGTGGTGTTCGAGGATATCGCCGACGAGGATATCTCGATCTGGCGCTTCAAGGCGGCTTGACGGTGGCAAGCCTCGACACGGTCGTCGCCACGGCGTTCGAAGGCGATCCGGACGGGATCGCGATCGAATATAAGGATCAGGTCGTCCGCTGGGGCGACATGAAGCGCGTTGCCGACGCCGTGAACGGGCTGCTCGACGAGGCCGGGATCGGCCCCTGCACCCCCGTCGCCTTCATCCCCGAAAGCACGCCCGCCTTCGCCGCGACCCTTCTCGGCCTGTTCGCGGGGCGGCGGACGATCTCGATGATCTACGGCTTCCAGGCGCCGGCGGTGATCGCGTCCGACATGGTGAAGCTCAATGCGCCGGCCTATATCGCCGCGCTCGATGCCTGGGCGCCCGAAATGCTCGCGGCTTTGCCCGAAGGCGCGATCGCGATCGGCATCGCCGACGCGCTCGATCCCGAACCGGTGCGCCATCTTCAAGGCTCGCTCACCGCCGATCGCTCGCATCTGCGTGAAAGCACTGGCGAGCCGGTGGTCGAGCTGCTGTCGAGCGGCACGACCGGCGCGCCCAAGCGCCAGCCGACCCGCTACAGCACGATCTACGCCGCGATCATCGAGGGCAATATGCTCGATGCCGGCGCCGTCGACGGGCAGACTTTGCCGCCGGGCATTGTCCAATTTCCCTTCTCGAACATCTCGGGCATCTACTCGCTCGTCCCCTATGCCGTCGCGCGGCGCAAGGTCCGCCTTCTCTCGCGCTTCAACCTGCCCGAATGGCTCGATTTCGCGCAGACCTACAAGCCGGCCGCGATGATCCTGCCGGCGGCGGGCGTGCGCACCCTGCTCGACAGCGACTTGCCCGACGATGCGCTGGCGGGGGTCGGCTATATCAGCATGGGGATGACCGGGCTCGATCATGGCCTTTGGCGCGCCTTCGAAAAAAGGTTCGGCGTGCCGATCCTCTACTCCTATGGCGCGACCGAATTCGCCGGCGCCGCCGCCTATATGACCGCCGATCTTCACAAGCGTTTTGGCGAGACGAAGTTCGGCACCGCCGGCCGCGCCGATCCGCGCGTCAAGCTGCGCGTCGTCGATCAGAACGATCCGACGAAGGTTCTCGGCCCCAACGAGGAAGGGCTGCTCGAAGTCCTGGTCCCCTATGTCGGCCCCGACTGGATCCGCACCACCGACATCGTCGTGATCGACGAAGACGACTTCCTGTTCATTCGCGGCCGTGCCGATGGCGCGATCAGCCGGGGCGGGTTCAAGATGATGCCGGGGCCGATCGAGGCCGCGTTGCTGGAGCATCCCTCGGTCGCGGTCGCCTGCGTCGTCGGCGCGCCCGATCCGCGCCTTGGCCAGGTGCCGGCCGCGGTGATCGAGCTGAAGGAGGGGGCCTCCGCCCCCACGGAGGAGGAGTTGCAGCAGATTGTGCGCGGCAAGCTCCCTTCTACCAATGTTCCCGCGATCGTGCGTTTCATCGATCGGATGCCGCGCACCCAATCGCTCAAGGTCGATCTGGGCGCGGTGCGCGCCATGTTCGCAGATAAGAAGGAAGAGGCTGCCGCATGAACCTCGCGCTCACCGACGAACAGACGATGCTCGTCGAGACGTTCCGTCGTTTCTTCGAGGATGAGTCACCGATCGCGCGCGTCCGCGCCGTCGAGGCGCTGGGCCACGATCCGGCGCTGCTCAAGGGGCTCGGCGAACTCGGCGCGCTGGGGATGCGCCTGCCGGGCGAGGGCGGTGACGCCGACTTCGGTCTGTTCGACGTCGCGCTGATCCTGGAAGAAGCGGGTCGCACGCTGGCCTCCGCGCCGATCGTCGAGGTCATCGTCGCAGCACGTCTGCTCGCGCAGCTCGGTGGGCAGGATGCGCTGGTGGGTGAGGTCGTCGCGGGCGACACGGTCGTCACCCTGGCGACCGCCCCGACCGAAAAGGGCGTTGCACAGCTCATCCCCGGCGGCGCCGTCGCCAGCGGCGTTCTCCACCTCGTCGGCGACGAGGTCCGCCTCGCGACGATCGAACCCGCGAACAGCGCCGCTCCGAACCATGGCAGCCTGCCGATCGCGACGATGGTTCTCGACGGTGACGGCCCGGCGGCGATCGTGGTCGCGAAGGGCGACGCCGCCCGCCGCGCCTATCTCGCCGCGGTCGAGGAATGGAAGCTGCTCACCGCCGCCTTCCTCTCGGGCCTTGGTAGCCGCGCGATCGAAATGGCGGCCGAATATGCGCGGGAGCGCAAGCAGTTCGATCGTCTGATCGGTTCGTTCCAGGGCGTCGCGCATCCGCTTGCGGATCGGCATGCCGACATGGTCGGTGCCAAGTTGCTGGTCTGGTCGGCGGTTCGCAAGGTCGCCGATCGCGATCCCGAAGCCGCCGCGACGATCTCGATGGCCTTCTGGTGGGCGGCCAAGGCATCGGGCGACGCGGTGGCCCGCGCGCTCCACACCTTCGGCGGCTACGGCCTAACCAACGAATATGACATCCAGCTTTATCATCGCCGCGCCAAGGGGATCGCGCTCCAGTTCGGCGATCCGCGCGATGAACTGCTGGTAGCGGGCAAGCGCCTGTTCGCCGATGGTCAGGTGCCGCTGCCCGAAGCCGGCCCGATTCAGATCGATTTCGAATGGAGCGAGGAAGGCAAGGCGCTGCGCGCCAAGCTCTACGAATTCTTCGAAAAGCATCTGACGCCCGAATGGCATGCCAAGTCGCATTATTCGTTCGACGGCCACGACGATGCGCTCAACATCGCGATGGGCAAGGAACGGCTGCTCTTCCCTGACTGGCCGGTCGAAAATGGCGGCATGGGCCTCAGCCATTTCGATTCGCTCGCCGGTCTCGACGTGTGGGACGAACTCGGCGTCACCGCGCATGCGCAGAACGTCACCAACTTCATTGGCTCGGCGATCATGCGTTATGGGTCGGACTGGGCGAAGGCCGAAATCCTGCCCAGGCTCGCCAGCGGCGAGAAGCTCGTCAGCCTCGGCTATTCGGAGCCGCATTCGGGATCGGATATCTTCGCCGCCAAGACCAAGGCGGTTCGCGACGGCGACGATTGGATCATCAACGGGCAGAAGATGTTCACCAGCGGCGCGAACCTCGCCAGCTGGGTGATGTTGCTCACCCGCACCGATCCCGATGCGCCCAAGCATGCGGGCATCACGATGTTCCTCGTGCCGCTCGACGACAAGGGCGTCGAGATCCACCCGGTCTTCACCTTCCAGGAGGAGCGGACCAACGCCACCTTCTACACCGACGTGCGGATCAACGACGATCACCGTCTCGGGCCGATCAACGGCGGCACCGAAGTTCTCGGCTATGCGCTCGCGCTCGAACAGGGCGGCTACGGCTTCTTCGGCCCGCACAAGCGTCTCTATGCGGAGGCGGTCGCCTGGGCGAAGTCGGCCACCCGTCATGGTCGCCCCGCGCTCGAAAATGATCGCATCGTCGAACGGCTCGCCGAGTCCGCGACCCATGTCGAACTGTCGCGGCTCACCGTGATGCGTGCGCTGTGGCAGCAGGAAAAGGATCCGAACGATCGCGGTTCCGGCCCGATGTCGAAGCTGTTCTCGTCCGAACTGTTCCTGCGCGACGGGCACGACTTGCTCGATCTCGCCGCGCCCGACACCCAATGGCTGGGCAAGCACGGCACAGGCGAGCTGGAATTGCTCCACCGCCATGCCGCCGCCACCACCATCTATGGCGGCACCAGCGAAGTGCAGCGCAGCCAGGTTGCGGAAAAGGAGCTGGGCCTACCGCGCAGCCGTTAACGTCGCGCAGCCGGAAAATCGGCGCGCATGGGAGAGGATCAGGACTATGCCCGTTGCCGCGCTCGATCACGTCAACGTCCGGACGACCGACATCGCCGGCACGCTCGCTTTCTATCGCGACGTGCTGGGGATGGAGGTGGTTCCGGCCCCCGGCGCCAACGATATCACACGATCGGGCTGGGTGCTCGACACCGCCAAGCGCCCGATCATCCATGTCGGCAGCCCCGAACTCAATTATCCGAGCGACAGCGTCCATCCCTTCACGCCGGCTTCGGGCAGCGGCGCGGTGCACCATGTCGCGATCGCGTGCACCGATGCGCCCGACATGCGCCGCCGGCTGGAAGCGGCCGGACTCGAGGTCAGCGAAAATGCGATTCCGTCGATCAACATGCTCCAGCTGTTCGCGATCGATCCCAACGGCATCATGCTCGAAATGAACTTCCGCGACCTCTGATTCCCGGTTATCCGAAGGCAAATCGGAAAAAGGGGAGAGGGCGATGCGGTTCAAGGACAAGGTGGCTCTGGTCACGGGCGCGGCGAGCGGCATCGGCGCCGCGACGGCGCGGCTGATGGCGGCCGAGGGTGCGACGATCTTCGCAGTGGATATCGCCGCCGATAGGCTCGACGCCTTCGTCACCGAACTGGGCGGCAAGGCCACGGGCCATGTCGCCGACCTTTCCGACGGCGCGCAGGCGGAGGCGATGGTCGACGCCTGCATCGCGACGTTCGGCAGGCTCGATATCCTCGTCAACAATGCCGGCATCGGTGCGCTGGGCAAGGCGGCCGATCTCGATCCGGCGATGTGGCGCAAGGTGATGGCGATCGATCTCGACGCGGTGTTCCTGGCCAGCCGCAAGGCGCTCCCGCACCTGATCGAGGCGAAGGGTAATATCGTCACCACCGCGTCGATTTCGGGCATGGGCGCGGACTATGGCTTCACCGCTTATAACAGCGCGAAGGCCGGTGTTCTTGGCCTCACCAGGAATCTCGCGATCGATTATGCCGCGCAGGGCGTGCGCGTGAACGCGGTCAGCCCGGGCCCGATCGATACCCCGCTGATGGCGCATATGCCGGCCGAATTGCTCGCCGAATTCGGCCGCGTCACGCCGATGCGCCGCGTCGGCAAGGCCGAGGAGATCGCCAAGGTCATCGCCTTCGTCGCCAGCGATGACGCCGCCTATCTCACGGGGCAGAATATCGCGGTCGACGGCGGCCTCACGGCGCATACTGGCCAGCCCGATATCGTCGGCTTCCTGACCCAGGCCTATAGCCGCTAAACTGGCCCCGTCCCACGCGAGTCGCAGGAGGATGAGGATGTCGGCGGTCAAGAATCCACCCGAAGGCTATACCAGCATAACCCCCTATCTCACGGTCGATGGCGCGGCGGCCGCGATCGAATTTTACGGCGAGGCGTTCGGCGCGGTCGAAATCATGCGGATGCAGATGGGCGACCGCGTCGGCCATGCCGAAATCCGCATCGGCAACGCGATCATCATGCTGGCGGACGAGTTTCCGGAGATGAAGATCTGCGGCCCCAAGACGCTGGGCGGCGCATCAGGCAGCCTGATGCTCTATCTCGACGACGTCGACGCCGCGTTCAAGCGGGCGATCGACGCCGGCTGCACCGAGGATAAGCCCCTGACCGACCAGTTTTGGGGCGACCGGATGGGCGGCGTGGTCGATCCCTTCGGCCACAAATGGATGCTCGCCACCCATGTCGAAGATGTCACGCCCGACGAGATGGGCCGGCGGATGAAGGCGTTTGCGGAGCAGTTCGCCTAGGTCAAAGGGTCATGCGCGCGGATATGCGGATGGTCCTCGGCTGCCCGGGATATATCCACAGCGGGCTGTACGAACTCTGCGCGTAACGTCTGTCGAACAGATTGTCGGCTTCGACCCGCAGGCTTAGCTGCCGGGAAAAGGCATATTCCAAGGCGGCCTTGGCTTTTACATAGCCGGGCAGGATCAGCCCGCTCGCATCGATCGCACCGGCCCGATCGCCGACATAGGTGAGCCCGCCGCTCAGCGACACGCCGCGCCCGCTATCGTCGAGGAACCGGCCCACGGCGAACAGCGCGCCGTTGTGCGCCGGCACGTTGAGGACGCGGTCGGTGGCGAAGCTGGCATCGTCGGCGCGCGCGTGGGTCCAGGCATAATTGGCGATGATCTGCCAGTGCGGTGTGATCTTCACCGACGCATCCGCCTCGATCCCCCGGCTGCGCAGCCGGCCGACGGGCGCGAGGAAGTTCGCGTCCGTCGGATCGTTGGTCAGGATGCCCTGCTTGCGGATGTCGAACCATGTGATCGCCACATCGATGCCGCCGCGACGCAGCGCTATGCCGGCCTCATACCCCTTGCCGGTTTCGGGCTCGAAGCCCTCTCCATTGCGATCGGTGCCTGAATTGAGCACGAAATTTTCGCCCCAGTTGGCGTGGACGGCGATGACATCGTTGACCTGATATCGGCCGCCGACCCGGAAGGTCACGGGCTCGTCGATCGCTTTTCCGATCCGGCCGGTGCGATTGTTGCGGATGCGCTGGCGATAGGCATCCAGCCGCACCGCACCCGACAGGGTGAGGCGGTCGGTCGCCGCCCACATGTCCTGCGCGTATAGCGTGCCGGACCAGCGTTTCTCGTCATTGTTGGTGAACGGCAACAGCACCGGCGGCGCGGCGCCATAGACCGGCGCGAACACGTCGATCGCATAGGTCGCGTCTGCGGTCGGGTTGCGCCGCATCCACCGCTCGCCATAGTCGAGCCGATATCCCTTGGCACCGACGGCGATGCGGTGGGCGCCGATTCGGCCCGACACTTCCAGCCGCGCCGAAAGGTCGTCGACCGAGAAGTCGCGCGATCGACGCTGGCGCCACAAAGCGCGGCCCACCAGGCGCGACTGATCGGAGGAAAAGCCCTTCAACGTGCCAGTGCGCCACGCGAGGCCGCTGTTGATCGCCCATCCGCTGCCCAGATCCACCGTCGTCGTCAGCTGGTGTCTCTCGTTGCGAAAGCGCGTCGTCCCATCTGCGGGCTCGCCGTAGAAGGTGGTGCGCTTCGCCCCGTTGGCATCGCCGTTGATGGCAGGGACGCCCCGATCGAACGGCGTGTCGAACCGATTGAACTCGCCGACATATGTCAGCCGCACGGCGTCGCTGGGGTGCCAGCTGATCGATGGCGACACCACCCGCCGCTTCAGCGAGACGAGGTCGCGCCATCCATCCGAATCCTCCGCCGCGATCACGATCCTGGCGGCGATCGTGGATGATAACGGCCCGGTGGCATCCAGCTCGATCCGTCGCGTGTCGAACGATCCGTAGGTCAGCGTCGCGCTGGCGGCGGGCGTGAACGCCGGCGTCTTGGTCACGATGTTGACGCGGCCTGCCGGGTCGATATCGCCGAACAAGGCGCCGGCCGGGCCTTTGAGCAGCTCGATCCGTTCGGCCGTTGCGGGATCGCGCGGCGGCCCCATGCCGCGATTGGCCAGGAAACCGTCGACATAATATTCGGCGCCGCCATCCGGCGTGCCCAGGAAGCCGCGGATCGCAAAATTGTCCATCACGCCGCCGCGATTGTTCTGGTTGCTGATGCCGCTGACCAGTTCGAGCGCATCGGACAGGCGATAGGCACCCGCCGCGACGATCAGATCGCGTTCGATCGATCGGCTCGATTGCGACATCCGCCTGGTCGCGACATCTGACGCGATCGTCGTATCGCGGTGCGTGGCGCGTGTGCCCAGCACCACGATTTCGTCCGCGTCGTCGTCGGTGGTGGGGACCGGCAGTGCGGATTGGGCAAGCGCGGGATCGGCGCACAGCAGCATGGGCGACAGCAGCGCCATCGCGACGGGTTCGCGGAACAAGCTCTTGCCTTATCTGTGATGATGTATCATCGCCACTGACCGAAGGAGACCCACTCTGTCAACCCTCGCTCATGGTCGCCGCGCGGACAGCGCCGATGCTGTCATGCCTGTTTCGCCCGCGTCGGCCTCTCGCTCCCGCATCGGCTCGATCGATGCGCTGCGCGGGCTCGTGATGCTGTTGATGCTCGTCGATCACACGCGCGAATTCTTCTTCATTCACGCGCAGGTAAGCGATCCGATGGATGTGGAAGCGACCGCCCCGTCGCTGTTTTTTACCCGTCTCGCCGCGCATCTGTGTGCGCCTGTCTTCGTCGCGCTCACCGGATTGGCGGCCTGGCTCTATGCCGCGCCGCGCGGCGGCGCTGGGGCGGCTTCGGGCTTTCTTCTGAAGCGCGGGCTGTTTCTGGTGGTCCTGGAATGGACGGCCGTGAACTTCGCCTGGACGTTCGATCCGACGCCGCCTGTGATCTTCCTGCAGGTGATCTGGGCGATCGGATTGTCGATGATCGCGCTGGCGGGGCTGGTGCATCTGCCGCGGTCTGCATTGATCGCGGTCGGGGTGATTATCGTGGCGGGCCATAACCTTCTCGATCCGATCGCGATCGCGCCCGGTGAGCCGGGGCATGTGATCTGGTCTATCCTTCACGATCGCGGCCTGATCGATCTGCCGTGGGGCGGACAGGCACGCACCTCCTATCCGCTGCTGCCGTGGATCGGGGTGATGGCGCTGGGCTATGCGGTCGGCCCCTGGTTCGCGCGCGCCGTGGCACCTGCCTTGCGCCGCCAGCGACTGATGGCGACCGGATCGGTCATGCTGCTCGGCTTCGTGCTGCTGCGCTCGATCAACATCTATGGCGAGCCGTTGCCCTGGGCGGCAGGCGACACGGCGCTGCTTACGACTATGAGCTTCGTGAACCTCACCAAATATCCGCCGTCGCTCGACCTCCTGCTCCTTACGCTGGGCATCGGCACCTGGCTTCTGGTGGCGCTGGAGGCGATGAGGGGGCGCCTGCCCACGGCGCTGGCAGTGTTCGGGTCGGCCCCCTTATTCTTCTACATCCTGCACCTCTACGTCCTGCATGCGCTCAACCGGGGCGTGGGGATGATGCTGGGGCGCGACGGGCCGGTCAGCGTCCCATCCGTGGGTGCTATCTGGCTGCTGGCTGTGATGGTGGCGCTGCCATGCTGGTTCGCCTGCCGACGCTTCGGGGCGGCGAAGCGCGCCAGCGACGCCTGGTGGATGCGCTATCTCTAGGCAGAGGGACAAAGAAAAAGGCCGGCGGGTCGCCCCGCCGGCCTTCGAAATGGGATGGAGCGAAGGCTTAGGCCTTGCAGCTCAGCGTGCCCTTGCCGGGTGCGGTCAGCTCGATCGTCGAACCGTTGCCCTTGATGGCGTAACCGCCCTCGGCGACGTAGGGCTGACCATCGGCCGGCGCGGTCAGCGTCGTGGTGGGGCCTTCCTTGGCGGTTTTCAGCGTGGCGGTGTTGTTGTTGAAGAACGACACGTCGACCAGGCTGTTGTCCTTGCAGCGATAGGCATGGCTGCTGACGATGGACGGCGGCAGCTCGACCGGAGCGGCGGCGTTCAGCTTGGCGGCATCCGGATCGGGGATATCGCCGGCGACGACGGTCTCGGGCTTGGAGTTGCAGGCAGCGAGGAGCAGCGATGCGCCCAGCGCGACGGCGGAAAGTGTGAGCTTGATCTGCATAGCGGGGCTGTGTTTGCGTTTCTTGTGTGCGCTGCGTCAAGAGGCCAGACGTCGCATTACGCCCAAGAATCGGCCAATTGCGTAATAAGCATTCAGATTTTCGCTGCACCGAGCCAAAAACTTACCGCGCTCCACGCGTGCTGCTTTTCCGAAAGGGGTTTGGTAAAGGCGGGGCTCGACGATGGAAGGTCGATCAGCGGCGGATGCGTCGCTCCGGCGAGCAATTTTCGCCCGATTCGCGCTGCAGTCCCGCCGTTGAAACCGATGGCACGCAGCGCGGGCAGGCGATCGATCAGCCCGGTCAGGTCGTTGCCGCGATGATCCTTGATCGCGCCATCAAGGCTACCTGCGCGCACCGCATCGGCCACGACGTCCCACACGCCCACATGCGCCGCGCGCAACGCCGCGAGCCGTGCGTTGTAATCCATCGCGTGCAGATCGACCCCGATCGCGCCGCCCACCAGTTTCCAGAACTGGTTCTGCGGATGCGCATAATAACGCTCCGCCTTCAGTGAGGCCTCGCCCGGCAGGCTGCCAAGCAGCAGCACGCGCGTGCGCGCATCGACGATCGGCGGGAAGCTGGCTTTGCGGGTCATCGGTCGCGCAGGGCCCAGTTTATGATCGCACGCACGATCCACCACACGCCGATGGTGGCCAGCAGCACCAGTCCCAAGGTGATCGGCAACCGTGCCCGGCCGCACGGCGCGGGGTCGGGGACGGCGTGATGGGCGCATCCCCACAGCATTCCGAACAGGATCGCGCTGCCGATCGTGAAGAAGAAGGCGAGGGCGGCGAGGCAGCCCAGGCCGCCGCCGAGGGTGAAGGCTCCGCGATAGCGATCGTCGTCCATTGGCGGACCGTGCCAGCTATGATGCCTCTTGACAATGTTCTCTTTATGTTCTAGTCGGGCGAGATGCTCCGTGCGCTGGTCCTGCTGATCCTGTCCGCCTTCCTCGGTCGCCGCGCTGCTGCACAGTGCGGCGGGGGTGTGATCGTCCGCGTGCTCGATTTCGGCGCGCCGCGACTGGGCAAGCGTGCAATGCCTTGTCGCCGGAGCTTCCGCCGCGGCGGCCGTCGCCCCGATATCCTGCCCGACACCCCAATCGCCGTCATCGATCCTGCTTTCCTGCCGCCTGCGGCTTTCGGGATCGGCTTTCTGCGCCCGTAAGGGTGCCGGCTCTTTGCAATGGCGAAAGCTACTAAGGCCACGAAAGCCACGACCATTGTGGCTTTCACGGTAACATCGCTCCGCGCGTCCCAAGAGAAGCTATGTTGGCAAGTCCGTTCCGCCTCCGCTATCTCCGACGCATGGCTCTAGACAGTTTTGCCGGCGACGCGCTGGCCCTGATCGGTAACACCCCGCTCGTCCGCCTGAAGGGACCGAGCGAGGCGACCGGTTGCGATATCCTCGCCAAGTGCGAGTTCATGAACCCCGGCGGATCGGTCAAGGATCGCGCCGCGCTCGCGATAATCGCCGATGCGGAGGCGCGGGGGCTGCTCAAGCCTGGCGGTACGATCGTCGAGGGGACCGCGGGTAATACCGGCATCGGCCTCGCGCTCGTCGGCAATGCGCGGGGTTACAAGACCGTGATCGTGATGACCGACACGCAAAGCCGCGAGAAGCAGGATACGTTGCGCGCGCTGGGCGCCGAACTCGTCCTGGTCGCGCCGACCGCTTATTCGAACCCCGCGCATTACGTCCACACCTCGCGTCGCATCGCCGAGGAGATGGAGGGGGCGCTCTGGGCCAACCAGTTCGACAACACCGCCAACCGCCTTGCCCATATCCGTACCACCGCCCCCGAAATCTGGGCGCAGACTGGCGGCAAGGTCGACGGTTTCACCTGCGCGGCGGGCACCGGCGGCACGATCGCCGGCGTCGGGTTGGGCCTCAAGGAATTTAACGAGAATGTCGTGATCGGCCTCACCGATCCGCATGGCGCCGCGCTCTACAATTTCTACGCCCATGGCGAATTGAAGGCCGAGGGCAACAGCGTCGCCGAGGGGATCGGCCAAAGCCGCATCACCGCCAATCTCGATGGCGCGCCGATCGACACCCAGTTCCGCGTTTCGGACGAGGAGGGGCTGGAGCAGGTCTTTGGCCTGCTGGAGCGTGAAGGGATGTGCGTCGGCCTGTCGTCCGGCATCAACGTCGCCGGCGCGATCAAGCTGGCGAAGGAACTGGGGCCGGGCAAGACGGTGGTGACGATGCTGTGCGACAGCGGGATGCGCTACCTCTCGTCGCTGTTCAACCCCGCCTGGCTGGAGGCCAAGGGGCTTCCGGTGCCGGAGATGTTGCGGCGGTAAGCCGTTGACGACGGCCGCGCGCTATCCGACATTACGCGCGTGGCCGACGATCACACGCAACGCATCAGAATAGGAATCACCGGGCTGGCCGTCGTGCTGCTCGTGGTGCTGTTCGCGGCTGCCGTCGTCGGTTTCCGCACCCGCGACGCGGAGCAGGCGGACAATGGCGCCGTCCTGAACAACGAAGCCGCCGCCGCCGAAGCCCCGAAGGATCCGCTCGCCGAACTCGGCGTCGCGCCGGGCGGTCAGCCCACGACCACCGAAAGCGCGCCGCCGCCGCCCAAGCCGGACCCCGCCGCGCGCTGACGGTTCCGATTCGCCCGCTCTGCCGGGCTGAATTGGCATTGCGGGGAAAATGATTCACACTTGCCGTCGCGGCTGTCCAGCATGTGCCCGCAGCTTTGCACACATAGTTATCCACAGGCTCAAGGGTCGTGAAATGCCCGCTCCATACGCCCGGAATCGGCCTTTCCCGATCTCCGCGATCACCCGTGCTTTCCCGAATTATCCCCAATCGGATCCATAAGATTCCGTATTAGACCATAAAATACCATTGAAACCCCTTCGGCCCCGATATAAACCTGTGTTCATGCAGGTGGTGGGCAAGGATTCTGCCGTGGCGCTCTAAGCCACGAGGACCGAGGTAAATCGGGCCTGAGGCGGAACCTTGCTGACAAGGGGTTTTGGCTTGGCGGTTTTCGCGGATTTCAGCGGTCTGCAGGTGAATGGGGTCGACCAGAAGGGTCGCGTCTCCATGCCTTCCGCGTTCCGCGCGACGATCGAGCGCCGCTTCGCCGGCCACGATCTCCACGGTGAAGCGCTGCGCACCGTCAAGATGAGCCCGTCGGATCTCGGCTGCATCGAAGTGGTCGACGCGACCACGATCGCCGAGGTGAAGTCCGACGTGATGGCCGAATGCGAGGCCGAGGCGGAAGGCGACAAGGTCAAGGCCAAGGCGCTGTTCCAGAAGAAGATCTTCCGCCGCCTGGGTCTGTTCACCGACGTCACCTATGACGAGGCGGGCCGCATGGTCCTGCCGCAACTGCTGCGGGACGAGGCCGGCATCCAGGGCGAGGCCGTGTTCTTCGGCGGCGGCGACAGCTTCCAGATCTGGAGCCCGGAAAAGTTCGCGGCCGAATATGCCGACGTGCCGATGCTGATCCGCCAGATGGAGCAGGGCAAGGCGTCTCGCCGCGGGGCGGCCAAGGCATGAGCGCGGCTCCCCACATTCCCGTCCTCATCGACGAGGTGATTGCCGGCCTGGCTCCGCAGGCTGGCGAGACCCATGTCGACGGGACGTTCGGTGCGGGTGGCTACACGCGGGCGATCCTGGTGACGGGCGCACGCGTCTATGCCTTCGATCGCGATCCCGATGCGATCGCGGAGGGGCGTGGTCTCGAAGCGTCCGAAGACAATCTGATCCTCGTCCCCGAACGCTTCTCGCGTATCGCCGAGGCGCTGGCGGAGCGCGGCGTCGATCAGGTCGATGGCGTCACCCTCGATATCGGCGTGTCATCGATGCAGCTCGATCGCGCCGATCGCGGCTTTTCCTTCCAGTCAGACGGTCCGCTCGACATGCGGATGGAGCAGTCGGGCATGAGCGCCGCCGATTTCGTCAACGAGGCGGAAGAGGAAGAGATCGCCGACGTGCTCTACACGCTGGGCGAAGAACCGCGTTCGCGTCGCGTCGCCCGTGCGATCGTCGCGGCGCGGCCGATCACGCGGACGTCGCAGCTGGCTGAGGTCGTGCGTCGTGCGCTGGGCCATCGCCCGCACGAGAAGAAAGATCCCGCGACCCGCACCTTCCAGGCGATCCGCATCCACCTGAATGCCGAACTCGACGAGCTCGAGCAGGGGCTGGCCGCGGCCGAGAAGGTGTTGCGCCCCGGTGGTCGGCTCGCGGTCGTGTCGTTCCATTCGATCGAGGATCGGATCGTGAAGCGGTTCCTGCGTGAACGCAGCGGCGCCACGCCCGCTGGCTCGCGTCACCTGCCCGATGCGCGTGGCTCCGGGCCAAGCCCCAGCTTCGAAGATGTCGACAAGCCGGTTCGCGCCGGCGAGGCCGAGCTTGCCCGTAATCCCCGTTCGCGGTCGGCCACGCTGCGCGTCGCCCGCCGCACCTCCGCGTCCGCGTGGAATTTGCGTACCCGTCAAGAAGGATCACAACGATGATCGCGATGCGTTTTCGGTCGATCGTGTGGACGGGGGCGGCGTGTTTCGCCATCCTCGCTTTCTATCTGATGTCGCAGTTCGTCGCCGCAAAGCGGTCTGAACTCGCCCGCACCGATCGCGAGATCGCGCGGACGCGGGCGGAAATCGCGCAGCTGGAGACCGAGATCGGCACCCGTTCGGGCATGGGGCAGATCGAGCATTGGAACATCAGCGTCTATGGGCTCGAAGCGCCCAAGGTGCAGCAGTTCAAGAATGCCGTGCAGTTCGCCGCGATCCTCGAACCGAACACGCCGGCCATGTCGCAGGCGGTCAATCCGGTCCGTCAGGCGAGCCTCGACGTGCCGAGCGCGCCGGCTGTCGCCGCGCCCGCGCCGGTCCCGGTTTCAACCCCGCCGGTCGTTCACGCAGCGCCTCCGCCGCAGGTCACGCTCGCCTCTGCGCCTGAGCCGCAGCCGACGCTGCGCTCGGCCAGCTTCGTGCAGGCCAGGCCGCAGGCAATGGCACCCGCCGCGCCTTCGGCGATCCATGAGGCATCGCTGCGCAAGGTCGCGGCGGTGTCCCCTGCCGCGAAGCCCGCCGCCAAGAAGAAGACCAGCCTCGACGATGCCTGGCTCGCCGACATCACCGGAGATGCCAAGCCCGCCCGCAAGGCGCGGCCGTGACCACAGCGGCCCTCTCGGCCGATCTTCCGCGTTCGCGCGCACCCGTCCGCACCGCGGAAACGATCCGCGTCGCGCAGCAGCGGCTGATCTTCCTGCTGACCGCCTTCGCCCTTGTGACGGCGGTGATCGCATCCCGCCTGCTCTATCTCGCCGTGGCGAACTTCCGCGATGGCGGCGCCTCGGTCGCGGCCGTGGGGCCGCGCGGGATGATCACCGATCGCAACGGGATCGTCCTCGCCTCGACGATCAAGAACTGGTCGATCGGTATCTTCCCGAACCAGATCATCGGCGATCGCGATCATCTGGCCGCCGAACTTGCGCGCATCATTCCGGGCAAGACGCAGGCGCAATATCGCGCCCTGCTCAACCCGCGCAAAGCCAAACCTCGCAAGGACGGCAAGCCGACCCGCGGGCCGTTCGTTTATCTGAAGCGCAATGCCGTCCCCGAAACGGTGTCGGCGATCAATACGCTCGGCGAGCCCGCTTTTCAGTTGGGCCGCGAGTCAGAGCGCTTCTATCCGCAGGGCACGCTCGGCGCGCAGGTGCTCGGCTATCTCGATCTCGACGGCAAGACGCCCGTGTCGGGGATGGAGGCATCGCTACAGAAGGATCTGACCACCCGCAACGGCGCGCCCGTCGCTCTGTCGATCGACAGCCGCGTACAGGCGGCGATGGAAAGCGCGCTCTACGCGCAGATGGTGAAGCATAGCGCGGTTGGCGCGGCGGGCATCGTCCTCGATGTGCGCACCGGTGAGGTGTTGGCGATGGCGTCGCTGCCCACCTTCAATCCCAATGCGCCGGGCCGCACCCCCGTCAGCCAGGACGAGCGCCAGCCGGACGCGCGTTTCAACCGCGCGATCAAATCGGTGTTCGAACTGGGTTCGACCTTCAAGATGATCACGGTCGCCAACGCGATCGAAAAGGGCGTCATCACCGATATGGGTCGCAAATATGATGCGACCGCGCCGCTGATGGTCGGCGGCTTCAAGATCCGCGACGATCACCCTCAGAACCGCTGGATGACGACGCCTGAAATCCTGATCCACTCGTCGAACATCGGCACCGCGCGGATCGCGGACGAATTGGGTCAGGAGCGTACGTCGCACTTCTTCCGCGAGCTGGGTTTTGACAAGCCGGTCGATATCGAGCTTCGCGGTGCGGCCAAGCCGATCTGGCCCGGTTTCTGGGCGCGGACCACGGTGATGACCACCGCTTATGGCCACGGCATCGCGGTGACGCCGCTCCACCTTGCCAATGCTTATGCGGCACTGGTCAACGGTGGTACCTTCCGCAACGCGACGATGCTCAAGGTCGAACCCGGCGCGCAGGTGCCCGGCCGTCGCGTGATCAGCGAAGCGACCAGCGCGCGGATGCGGCAGATGATGCGTCTCGTCGTCACCCAAGGCACCGGCAAGGCCGCGAATGTCGAAGGGCTGCGCGTCGGCGGCAAGACGGGTACCGCCGAAAAGAACCTGCACGGTCGTTACATCCGCAATTCGCTGCTCGTCACCTTCGCGGCGGTGTTCCCGATGGATCAGCCGCGCTATGTTCTGATCGGCACGCTCGACGAGCCGCACGGCACCGCCGACACTTATGGTTTCCGCACCGCCGCCTGGACGGTGGCGCCCGCGATCAAGAAGGTCATTGCGCGGATCGGCCCGTTGCTTGGCGTGATGCCGGATGCCAGCCGCGACGTCGATGTCACCGATCTGATGCCCTACATCAAAGTGGAAAAGCATGCGGGTGAAGCACCTGATTGAGACCGTGGAGGGATCCGCCGCTGATGTCAGCGTGACGGGTTTCGCCATCGATCACCGCAAAGTCGCGCCGGGCACCGTGTTCGGCGCGTTCAAGGGTGCGCGCTTCAACGGTGAGGATTTCATTGCCGAGGCGATCGCGTCGGGCGCCATCGCAGTCGTTGCGGCACCCGAGGTCAAGGTCGAAGGCGCGATTCACGTCGCCGACGCCGAGCCGCGCCAGGCATTCGCCCGGCTGGCGGCGAAGTTCTTCGCGCCTTTCCCCGACACTACCGTCGCCGTCACCGGCACCAACGGCAAGACCTCGACCGTCGAACTGACGCGCCAGCTGTGGCGTATGGCGGGCTTCCACGCCGCGTCGATCGGGACTTTGGGCGTCACCACGGCGGACGATCAGGTTTCGACCGGGCTGACCACGCCCGACATCGTCACCTTCCTGTCGAACATGGCGGGGCTGAAGAAGGAAGGGGTGACCCACGCCGCCTTCGAGGCATCGAGCCACGGTCTGTCGCAATATCGTACCGAGGGCCTGCCGGTCCGCGCGGGCGCCTTCACCAATCTCAGCCGCGATCACCTCGATTATCACGGCACGATGGAGGAGTATTTCGCGGCCAAGCTGCGGCTTTTCACCGACGTGATCGAGCCCGATGGCGCGGCGGTCGTCTGGGCCGACGATATCTGGTCGACCAAGGTGATCGATGCGGTGAAGGCGCGCGGGCTGCGGCTGATCTCGGTTGGCGAGACGGGCGAGACGCTGCGCCTGCTCGATCGCACACCGACCGCGCTCGGCCAGACGCTCATCATCGAAGTCGACGGCAAGCCCCGCGAACTCAAGCTGCCGCTGATCGGCGCCTATCAGGCCGCCAACTCGCTGGTCGCGGCGGGCCTCGTCATCGCGACCGGCGGATCGGTCGATCAGGTTTTCACCTCTCTCGCGCGCGTTGCCCCCGTGCGCGGACGGCTGGAGCGCGCGGCGATCAATCGCGCCGGCGCTCCAGCTTACGTCGATTATGCGCATACGCCCGACGGCCTCGAAGCCGCGATCCAGGCGCTGCGCCCGCACACCGACAAGCGCCTGATCGTCGTGTTCGGCGCGGGTGGCGACCGTGACACCGGCAAGCGCCCGCTGATGGCCGAAGTCGCCGCGCGGCTTGCCGATCACGTTATCGTCACTGACGACAATCCGCGCTCCGAAGATCCCGCCGCGATCCGCCGAGATGTGCTGGCGGGTGCGCCCAAGGCGACCGAGATCGGCGACCGCCGCTCGGCCATCGCGGCGGCTATGGCCGAGGCGGGGGCGGGCGACATCGTTCTCGTCGCGGGCAAGGGGCACGAACAGGGCCAGATCGTGGGTGACCGCATCCTTCCCTTCGACGACGTGACCGTGGTGCGGGAGTGCGCGGCGTGATGCGGCTTGCTCTCCTCCCCAATCCGTTCGTGTCGAGCGAAGTCGAGACATGTTCCCAAGCGCCCAGCCAATGTGTCTCGACTTCGCTCGACACGAACGGAGGGGTTGAAGGATGACCAAGCTCCCCCTCTGGACCGCGTTCGATATCGCCGCCGCCACCGATGGCGAGGTGTTCGGCGCGTTCGATGCGAATGGCGTCGCGTTCGACAGCCGTGAGATCGGCCCCGGCGACCTGTTCGTGGCGATGAAGGGTGAGGCGACC
The DNA here is from genome assembly GCF_008274695.1 of Sphingomonas montanisoli. Lineage (GTDB taxonomy): Bacteria > Pseudomonadota > Alphaproteobacteria > Sphingomonadales > Sphingomonadaceae > Rhizorhabdus > Rhizorhabdus montanisoli. Next base: position 673,491 of record NZ_VTOU01000002.1, read on the forward strand.
GACGGCCACCGCTTTCTCGACAAGGCGTTTGCGGGCGGTGCGGCGGGCGCGATCGTCTCCGATGCCTGCGTCGGGCCACATGTGCGCGTTGCCGATACCACCGCCGCGCTCGATGCGCTCGCCGTGGCGGCACGCGCGCGGATGAACGGCAAGGTGATCGGCGTGACCGGTTCGGTCGGCAAGACCGGTACCAAGGAGGCCCTGTTCGCCTGCCTCGACCGCCCGAACCCCGGACAGGCGCATCGTTCGGTCAAAAGCTACAACAATCACACCGGCGTACCGCTCAGCCTTGCGCGGATGCCGGCATCGACCCGCTACGGCATCTTCGAAATGGGAATGAACCATGCGGGCGAACTTTCGGAACTGACCCGGCTCGTCCGTCCGCATGTCGCGATCGTCACCGCGATCGCTCCCGCACACAGCGCGCATTTCGCCAGCGAAGCCGCGATCGCCGACGCCAAGGGCGAAATCTTCGAAGGGCTCGAGCCCGGCGGCATCGCGATCATTCCCTATGACAGCCCGCACCGAGACCGGTTGATCGCAGCGGCGCGGCCTTATGCGGCGCGTATCGTCACCTTCGGGCGCGATGAGGCGGCCGACATCACCTTGTGCGACGAACATCGCCAGCCGGGCGGCACGCTGTGCTCGCTGATCCTGCCCGACGCGGAACTGACCTTCACGGTGGCGCCACCGGGCGACCATTGGGTGTCGAACGCTATGGCGGTGATTGCGGCCGTCTGGGCGGTGGGCGGCGATCTCGCCGCGGCCGGCCTTGCCTTTGCCGAGATGCCGGGGCTCCCCGGACGCGGCGAGCGCAGCATCGTGCCCGTCGGCGACGGCGAAGCGCTGATCATCGACGAAAGCTACAATGCCAACCCCGCCTCGATGGCGGCGACGATCCGCATGCTGGGCGAGGAGCCGGCTGATCGCCGCGTCGTCGTGCTGGGCGAGATGCGCGAGTTGGGGCAGGGGGCGCCCGGATATCATGCCGGCCTGCTCGATCCGCTGATGGCGGCCGACGTGGGTTATGCGCTGCTCGTCGGACCCGAAATGGCGGCCCTCGCAAATGCGCTTGAAGGGCGGATCGACTTCGCGCATGTGCCCGACGCTTCGGCGGCGATCGAGTCCCTTTCGGGGCTGATTTCGCCGGGCGATGCCATTCTCATCAAGGGGTCGAACGCGATCGGGCTGTCGCGCGTGGTCGAAAGGCTGCGGAGCGGGGCTCTGTCGGGCGGAAGGATCTGATGCTTTATTTGCTGGCCGATCAGCTCGGGTTTCCAGGGCTGCTGAATCTCATTCGATACCTCACCTTCCGTGCGGGCGCGGCGGCGGTCACGGCGTTGTTCATCGGGCTCGTCATCGGCCCGCGCTTCATCGGCTGGCTGCGTGTCAAGCAGGGCAAGGGGCAGCCGATCCGCGCCGACGGGCCGCAAACCCATTTAGCCAAGGTCGGCACCCCCACGATGGGCGGGCTGATGATCCTGGTTTCGGTGATGATATCGATGCTGCTGTGGATGGATCTGGCCAACCGCTATGTCTGGGCTTGCATCGGCGTCACGGTCGGCTTCGGCCTGATCGGATTTCTCGACGATTACGACAAGGTGAAGAAGCGCAGCCACAAGGGCGTGTCGGGCAAGGTTCGCCTGGCGGGCGAGTTCCTGATCGCGGGCCTTGCGAGCTGGTTGATCGTGTCGGGCAACGGGACCGAGCTGTACGTACCGTTCTATAACGGGGCGGTGATCGATCTCGGCCCGTTCTATGTCGTGTTCGCGGCGTTCACGATCGTCGCGTTCGGCAATGCGGTGAACCTGACCGACGGTCTCGACGGCCTCGCGATCATGCCGGTCGTTATCGCCAGCCTCGCCTTCTTCGTCATCGCCTATCTGGTCGGCAACAAGGTGTTCGCCAGCTATCTGGGCATTCCACATGTGCCGGGGGCGGGCGATCTGACGATCCTGACCGCCGCGATCATCGGCGGCGGCCTGGCGTTTCTCTGGTTCAACGCACCCCCTGCGGCCGTGTTCATGGGCGATACGGGCAGCCTCGCGCTCGGTGGCGCACTCGGCACGATCGCGGTCGTCGCGCATCACGAAATCGTGCTGGGGATCGTCGGCGGCCTCTTCGTGATGGAGACGGTGTCGGTGATCCTGCAGGTCTTCTTCTATAAGAGGACCGGCAAGCGCATCTTCCGCATGGCGCCGATCCACCACCATTTCGAACAGCTTGGCTGGAGCGAGCCGACCGTGGTGATCCGCTTCTGGATCATCAGTTTCGTGCTCGCGCTCGCGGGCCTCGCGACGCTGAAGCTGCGGTGATCACCTCCCCCGCCTTCGCCGGTAAACGCTATGCCGTATTGGGCCTCGCCCGGTCGGGTCTGGCGACCGTCGACGCGCTGCTCGCGAGCGGCGCGGACGTGACGGCGTGGGATGGGAAGGATGAGGCCCGGGCGAAGGCCGATCCTCGCGTGACGCTGGCCGATCCGCTGGAGATCGACCTGACCGGCTATGCCGGCGTCGTGGTGTCGCCGGGCGTGCCGCTGAACAAGCATCCGATCGTCGCGCACGCACGCAGGTTCGGCGTACCCGTGGTCGGCGATATCGAACTGTTCGCGCAGGCCCGCGCGGCGCTGCCCACGCACAAGGTCGTCGGCATCACCGGCACCAACGGCAAGTCGACCACCACAGCGCTGATCACGCATATTGTCGGGACGGCGGGCGTGCCGGTGCTGATGGGCGGGAATATCGGCCTGCCGATCCTGTCGCGCGATCCGCTTGCCGCTGGCGGGGTCTATGTCCTCGAACTGTCGAGCTACCAGATCGATCTGACCCGCAGCCTCGATTGCGATGTCGCGGTGCTGACCAACATTACCCCCGACCATCTCGATCGCTATGACGGGTTCGAAGGTTATGCCCGCGCCAAGGCCGAGCTGTTTTCGATGCAGTCGCCCGATCATGTCGCGGTGATCGCTGTCGACGACGAACCGACCCGCGCCATCGCCACCAGCCTGCTCGCGACGCGCGCGCAAGATCCGGTGGTTCGCGTGAAGGCGGCCGATGTCGCGGACCAGTCCGATTGGCCGGCGCTGCAGGGGCCGCACAACGCCCAGAATGCGATCATCGCGATCGCGACCGCGCGCGCGCTGGGCATCGGTGAAGAGGCGATTGCCAAGGGTCTCGCCACCTATCCGGGCCTGCCGCACCGGATGGAGCGGATCGCCGAGATCGGCGGCGTACTCTACGTCAACGACAGCAAGGCGACGAACGCGACGGCGACCTCGCCGGCGCTCGCCGCCTATCCGAAGATCCACTGGATCCTGGGCGGCGTGCCCAAGACCGACGATCTCGAAGATTGTGCGCCGCAGTTCGGCCATGTCGTCGCGGCCTATACGATCGGTGATGCGGGGCCGATGTATGCCCGCATTCTCGGCGAGGCGGGCAAGCCCGTGACCGAAAGCATCACGCTGGCGCAGGCCGTAAAGGACGCCGCCGCCGCCGCGAAACCCGGCGAGGTGGTGCTGCTGTCGCCGGCCTGCGCGTCGTTCGATCAGTTCACCGATTATGAAGCGCGCGGAGCCGCTTTCCGTAGCGCGGTGGAGGGGCTTGGCTTATGACCAGCGTGGTGGCGCTCCTCGATTCCACGGTCCCTGTGCGGCGTAAGAAACCTGCGATCCGGCGTTCGCGCGTCGGGCGCGGGTCGAACACGCCGCTTGCGCGCTGGTTCTGGGAAATCGATCGCGTCCTGCTGCTGCTCGTGACGATGCTGATCGGCGTCGGGTTGATCGCGGTCGCGGCCGCCGCGCCTGCCGCTGCCGTGCGCTATTCGGGCGCGGGGCACGTCGTCGCCGCGCGCTACTATTTCTGGATGCAGCTCGGCTGGATGGTCGTTTCGGCGCCGATCATGGTCGGTGTCTCGATGCTGCCGCAGAAGGTTGCGCGGCGCTGCGCACTGATCGGCGCGGGCATCTTCTTCGTCCTGCTGGCGCTGGTGCCGGTGCTCGGCAGCACGACGAACGGCGCGACCCGCTGGATCTCGTTCGGCGGACCCGCGCGGCTCCAGCCTTCCGAGTTCCTGAAGCCGCTCTTCGTGGTCGCGATGGCCTGGTTGTTCTCTCTGCGATCCAAGAATCCCGGCCTTCCCTTCACGCTGATTTCGGCCGGCGTGGTCGGCTCGATCGCCGTGCTGCTGATGCTCCAACCCGATTTCGGGCAGACGGTAATCTTCGTGTCGGTGTGGATCATCCTGCTGATGCTGTCGGGCGCGTCGATGAGGGCGCTGGGCATGCTGGGCGCGGGGGGCTTCGTCGCCGTCCTAGCCGCCTATTTCTTCTATCCGGTCGCGACGGCGCGCATCGACAAGTTCCTGTTCAAGCAGGGCGACACGTTTCAGATGGATCGCGCGCACGACACGATCACGCATGGCGGCCTGTTGGGCACCGGCCCCGGCGCGGGCACGGCGAAGTTCTCGCTGCCCGAACCGCACACCGACTATATCTTCTCGGTGATCGGGGAGGAGTTCGGCCTGATCGCCTGCATCGCGATCGCGTGCCTCTACCTCGCGATCGTCGCGCGCGTGTGCACCCGCCTGCTGCGCGAAGAGGATGATTTCCTGCTCTACGCTGGCGCCGGTCTCGTTGCGCAGTTCGGGCTCCAGGCGCTGATCAACATGCTGGTCAACGTCGGGCTGGCGCCGTCGAAGGGCATGACCCTGCCCTTCATCAGCTATGGCGGTTCATCGATGATCGCGCTGTCGATCGGCTTCGGGCTGCTGCTCGCCTTCACCCGCGAGAATCCCCACCTCAAGGAATCGAGCTACACGGTGCGCTGGAATCCGCGATGAGTATCGTACGTCATTTCGTCCTGGCCGCCGGCGGCACTGGCGGGCACATGGTTCCCGCGCACGCGCTGGCGGGTGAGCTGATGCGCCGTGGCCACCGCGTTGCGCTCGTCACCGACGAACGCGGCGCGCGGATCCCCGGCCTGTTCGACGGCGTCCAGACCCATATCATCCCGGCCGGCCGGCTGGGGGGCGGCATCATGGCGATGTGGAAGGCGTGGAAGGATATCCGCGCTGGCACCGCCATGTCGCGCCAGTTGTACGAGACGTTCGATCCGGCCGCCGTTGTCGGCTTCGGCGGCTATCCGGCGCTTCCGGCGCTGCGCGCGGCGTTCAAGAATCGCGTGCCGACCTTGATCCACGAACAGAATGCCGTGCTGGGCCGGGTCAACCGGCTGGTCGCGGGCAAGGTGACGGGGATCGCGACCGCCTATCCCAATGTCGAGCGGCTCAACCCCAAGTTCGATGCGAAGACCCACCTCGTCGGCAATCCGGTCCGCGCGATCGTCCGCGAAATCCGCAACGCGCCGTTTCCCGATCTTGGCCCTGACGGCATCTTCCGCCTGCTGGTGACGGGTGGCAGCCAGGGCGCGAGCATCCTGTCCGACGTCGTGCCCGATGCGCTGGGCCTCCTCCCACTCACCTTCCGTCGCCGTCTTCAGGTGACGCAGCAGTGTCGGCCCGAGGATATCGAAGCGGTACGCAGCAAGTATAAGGTGCTGGGCATCCCCGCCGATCTCGCCACCTATTTCACCGATCTGCCCGAACGGCTCGCCTGGTCGCACTTGGTGATCGCGCGTGCGGGCGCGTCGACGATCGCCGATGTGACGGTCGCGGGCCGTCCCGCCATCCTGATCCCGCTGCCGTCCGCCGCCGACGACCACCAGACTGCCAATGCGCGCGAACTGGCCGAGGTAGGCGGCGCGCGCGCGATCCGGCAGTCGAACTTCACCGCGCAGGAACTGTCGAAGCAGATGCACAAGCTGGCGCTCGATCCGAAGGCGCTTCTCAATGCCGCCAAGCGTTCTTATGGCGTCGGCAGGCCCAACGCGGCCGAGGATCTCGCCGATCTGGTGGAGAGCATCGGCCGCCAACCGATCATGGACCCTATCCCTGTGGAAAATCTTGAGCTTCGGCCCCTGAAGGGCGCGTTCGCATGAAGGGCGTCGCGACCGACATCGGCACCATCCATTTCATCGGCATCGGCGGGATCGGCATGTCCGGCATCGCCGAGGTCATGGCCAATCTGGGCTATAAGGTTCAGGGCAGCGACGTCGCCGAAGGCTATGTGGTCGAAGGGCTGCGCGCCAAGGGCATCAAGGTGATGATCGGCCACAAGGCCGAGAACCTCGGCGATGCCGCCGTCGTCGTCACATCGACCGCGATCAAGCGCGGCAATCCGGAAGTCGAACTCGCGCTCGAAAAGCGCATTCCCGTCGTCCGCCGCGCCGAAATGCTGGCCGAACTGATGCGGCTCAAGTCGACCGTCGCGATCGCGGGCACCCACGGCAAGACCACGACGACGTCGATGGTCGCCGCTTTGCTCGACGCGGGCGGGGTCGATCCCACCGTAATCAACGGCGGCATCATCAACAGCTACGGTTCGAACGCCCGCCTCGGCGCGTCCGACTGGATGGTGGTCGAAGCCGACGAGAGCGACGGCAGCTTCCTGCGCCTCGACGGCACGATCGCGGTCGTGACCAACATCGATCCCGAACATCTCGACCATTATGGCTCGTTCGAGAAGGTGAAGGACTGCTTCGTCGAGTTCGTCGAGAACGTCCCCTTCTACGGCGCGGCTTTGCTGTGCATCGACCACCCCGAAGTGCAGGCGATCATTCCGCGCGTGCGCGATCGCAAGGTCGTGACCTATGGTTTCTCGGCGCAGGCCGATGTGCGCGGCGACAATGTCACGCCCGTTCCCGGCGGCAACCAGTTCGACGTCGTGATCCGCGACCGCGACGGCAATCTGCGCCGGATCGAGGGCGTCAATATGCCGATGCCCGGCCGTCACAATGTCCAGAACGCACTCGCCGCGATCGGCGTCGCGCTGGAGATGGGCATTTCGGACGATATCATCGCGGGTGGCTTCGCCAAGTTCGGAGGCGTCAAGCGCCGCTTCACCAAAGTTGGTGAGGTCGATGGCGTGACCATCATCGACGATTACGGCCATCATCCGGTCGAGATCCGCGCGGTGCTGGCCGCCGCGCGCGAAGGCGCGAAGAACCGCGTGATCGCAGTCGTTCAGCCGCATCGCTACACTCGCCTGCGCGACCTGATGGTCGATTTTCAGACCGCGTTCAACGATGCCGACATCGTCTATGTCGCCCCGGTCTATCCGGCGGGCGAGCAGCCGATCGAGGGGGTCGATGCCGCCGCCCTCGTCAGCGGCCTCAAGCAGCGCGGACACCGCGCCGCGCAGGTGATCGAAGGGGCCGACGCGTTGGCAGCGGCTCTTGCGGATAGCGTTCAGGCGGACGACATGGTCATCTGCCTCGGCGCCGGCGACATCACCAAATGGGCCGCCGGCCTCGCCGACGCGATTGCGAAGGAGAAGGTGAAATGACCGACTATTTCGGCACCTGGGTGAAGTTGCAGGAGCAGGCGCTCCACCTCCACAAGCAGAACCTCGACACCGCCTTTCGGGCGATGGGCAACACGCCGTTCAGCGGTGCGGCCGAAACCGCGCGCCAGATCGGTGATGCGCAGGTGAAGGCCTGGGAAGGCTGGCTCGCCTTGTGGACGCCCAGGGGATGATGGCAGCCGCCGGCGCCGCGACCGATACCGTCATGCCGCCCGTTCGCGGGCGACTGACGGCCGGCGCGCCGCTGGCGCCGCTCGTCTGGTTCAAGAGCGGCGGTTCGGCCGAATGGCTGTTCGAGCCGGCCGACGCCGACGATCTGTGCGATTTTCTTGAAGGGCTCGATCCAGCGACGCCGGTGATGGGCCTCGGTCTTGGCTCCAACCTGATCGTCCGCGACGGCGGCGTGCCGGGCGTGGTCGTCCGGCTCGGCAAGGCGTTCGCCAAGTGCGAGCGTCTCGATGACGTGACCTTGCGCTGCGGGGGCGGGGCGAGCGGGATCCTCGTTTCTTCCACCGCGCGCGACGCAGGGATCGGCGGGGTCGAATTCCTGCGATCGATCCCGGGCACGGTCGGCGGCTTCGTTCGCATGAACGGCGGCGCTTATGGCCGCGAGGTCAAGGACGTGCTGCTCGAGGCGGAAGTCGTGCTGCGATCGGGCGAACGCCGGACGCTGTCGCTCGCCGATCTCGGTTACACCTACCGCCACAGCGCGCTGCCTGACGGCGCGATCGTGATTTCGGCGACCTTGCGCGGCAACCCTGCCGAGGCCGCCATGATCCAGGCCGAGATGGACCGTATTGCCGCCGAGCGCGAAGCATCGCAGCCGCTCCGCTCCAAGACCGGCGGTTCGACCTTCAAGAATCCCGAAGGCCACAAGGCGTGGGCGCTCGTCGATGCGGCGGGCTGTCGCGGCCTGACGCGCGGCGATGCGCAGGTTTCCGAGAAGCACTGCAATTTCCTGCTCAACCTCGGCTCGGCGACGAGCGCCGATATCGAGGCGCTGGGCGAAGAGGTAAGGGACAAGGTGAAGGCACATTCGGGCGTGACGCTGGAGTGGGAAATACAGCGCGTCGGCATGTTTGCCGACGACGCCAGCAAAAAGCCCGTGGGGGTGCCCGCATGAGCCACGCTACTCTCCATATCGCGGTCCTCATGGGCGGCTGGTCGTCCGAGCGCGACGTGTCGCTGACGTCGGGCAACGGTGTCGCCGATGCGCTCGAGACGCTGGGCCACAAGGTCACGCGGATCGACATGGGCCATGACGTCGCGATCAAGCTGCACGAGGCGAAGCCCGACGTCGTGTTCAACGCGCTCCACGGCACGCCGGGGGAGGATGGCACCGTTCAGGGTCTGATGGACCTGATGGGGATCAAATATACCCATTCGGGCCTTACCACCTCGGTCATCGCGATCGACAAGGAGCTGACCAAGCAGCAGCTTGTCCCCCACGGCATCCGTATGCCCGAGGGCAAGATCGTCGACAGCGAGAGCCTGTACGAGTCCGATCCGATTCCGCGGCCTTATGTGTTGAAGCCGGTCAACGAAGGTTCGTCGGTCGGCGTCGCGATCGTCAAGGATCGCGACAATCACGGCACGCCGATCCATCGCGACGCGCATGGGCCGTGGCAGCGCTTCGATACTTTGCTCGCCGAACCCTTCATCAAGGGGCGCGAACTGACGGTCGCGGTGCTGGGCGATCGTGCGCTGTGCGTTACCGAACTGGTGCCGACCAGCGGCTTCTACGATTACGAAGCCAAGTACACCGATGGCCTGACCACCCATGTCTGCCCCGCGAAGATCCCGGCGGACATCGAGGCGTCGGCGATGAAGATGGCGCTGGATGCGCACCGCCTGCTGGGCTGCAAGGGAACCTCGCGTTCGGACTTCCGTTGGGATGACGAACAGGGGGAAGCGGGACTGTATCTGCTCGAAGTCAACACGCAGCCGGGCATGACCCCGCTCAGCCTCGTTCCCGAACAGGCCAAGCATGTCGGCATGACCTACGCCGAACTGGTGCAGGCCATCGTCGAGGACGCCCTATGAGCGCGCGGCCGGCCCGCAGTGCCAAAGGTGCGGACCGGCGCCCCCGCGTGACGACGGCTAAGCGTCCAGCGCCCAAGCGGCGCGGCTCCGCGCTCGATCGGGCGGTCGCGCAGATCCCCGTGCCGCGCGACGCGCTGCGCACGATGGGCAATTGGACTCTCGGCCTGCTCGTCTTCGGCGGGCTGGTGATGGGCGTTGTTGCCATGGGCATTCCGCAGATGGCGTGGGCTGCGACGGCAGGCGCGATCGGCGAGGCGGGCTTCACCGTCCGCCATGTCGAAATCCTCAACCGCAAGCGCGCCGATGCCGATGTCGTCTATGATATCGCGATGAGCCAGCAGTCGCGCGCGATGCCGCTGGTCGACCTGACCGGCACGCGATCCGAACTGATGAAGCTCGGCTGGATCGCTGACGCGCGCATTTCGCGCCGCCTGCCCGATACGCTCGTGGTCGACATCGTCGAGCGGGTGCCCGCCGCCATCTGGCAATATCGCGGTCGCCTTGTCCTGGTCGATCGGATGGGGACGGAGATCGCGCCGGTCGACGATCGCGCGATGCCCGACCTGCCCGTCGTGGTCGGCCCCGGTGCGCGCCGCCAGGTCGAGGCGCTGACGGCGTTGCTCGATACGCAGCCCGCGCTCAAGCCCCTGATCACCGCATCGGTGTGGCAGGGCTCGCGCCGCTGGGACATCATCTTCCAGTCGGGCGAGACGCTGAAGCTGCCCGAAGGCGATGGCGAAGCGATCAAGGCGCTCGCCTGGTTCGCGCGCAAGGACAAGCAGAGCCATCTGCTCGGCCGCGGCATCGTCGGCATCGACATGCGCGATCCGACGCGCACCGTCGTCCGCATGGCGCGCGAGCCAGGCGGGCAGATCGACGCGCCGGCGCCTCCACCAGTTGCGCCGGCTATCCAGACGCCGCCGCCGCTCCAGACCGCACCGGTCTCCGCCCCCGTTTCCCCGCCTGCTAATACGGTCACAACCTGATGGCGCAAAATCGCAACGATGCCCTGATCACCGCGCTCGATATCGGCACCTCGAAGGTGTCGGCCCTGATCGCGCGCCGAACCGAGACCGGGGATCTCGAGGTGCTCGGCACCGGCCAGCGCGAGAGCCGTGGCGTCAAGCGCGGCTACATCGCCGACATGGAGGGCACCGAGGCCGCGATCCGCGAAGCGGTCGAGCAGGCCGAGACGATCGCGCGCACCAATATCGACCATGTCTGGGTCAGCTTCTCGGCCGGTGGTCTCGTCAGCGACGTGGCGCAGGTCGAGGTCGATCTGGGCGGGGTTCAGGTCGAGCAGGAGGATATCGACAACCTGCTCAAGCAGGGCCGTCGCTCGCTCAATCCCGATGGCCGCATGGTCCTCCACGCGCAGCCGACCCTCTACACGCTCGACGGCCTCACCGGCGTGAAGAGCCCGCTCGGTCTCCATGCCGATAGGCTCGGCGTCGAAATCCACGTCGTCGCGGCGGAGCCTTCGCCCGTCCGCAACCTCGCTTTGTGCGTCCGTTCGGCGCATCTGGGCGTCAAATCGATCGTCGCGTCGCCGATCGCGACGGGCGCCGCCTGCCTCACCGACGAGGACAAGGAAATGGGCATCGCGCTGGTCGAAATGGGCGCAGGCGTAACCAACGTGTCGCTGTTCGCGGGCGGTCTGCTGGTCGGACTCTCCTCGCTGGCGATGGGCGCCGCCGACATCACCGACGATATCGCGTCGGCCTTCTCGATCCGTCGCGCGCAGGCCGAGCGGCTGAAATGCTTTCACGGATCGGCGCAGAACTCCCCGCGCGACACGCATGAGATGATCGACATCGGCGCGGCGGATGAGGGCGACGGCTTCGAACCGCCGCGGATCAGCCGCGCGCAGCTGATCCAGGTCATCCGCCTGCGCCTCGATCATTGGATGGATGCGGTGTCCAAGGCGCTGACCGAACTCGGCTATACCGGGCCCGTCGGGCGTCAGGTGGTGCTGACCGGCGGAGGCGCCGAGCTCAAGGGCATCGCCGATTATGCGCAGGGCGTGCTGGGCCGCACGGTGCGGATCGGTCGCCCGCGCGGGCTTGCGGGATTGCCCGACGCGCATGGCGGTCCGGCCTTCGCGACGCTTTCGGGCCTGGCGATGGTCGCGGCGAGCAATCCGATCGATCTGCGCCAGATTTCGCTCGAGCCGCAGACCGTCCACCGGACGGCGGCGGGCGGGCTGTTTCAGCGGATGGTATCGGCGTTCAAGCAGGGTTACTGAAAGCGTTTCGGGGCGGCCACAACGGGCGACCCCGTCGGTGGTTCCGTTAACCTTGAAAATTGACCTGTCCCAAACTTTTCGCGTGATTCGCCGAATCGGTTGGGGCAAGATTCAAACATAGTGATTTGCGTCGGCTTCGGGCGAGTGCGGCGGCAGGGGAGATCGAGTGATGACTATCGAGTTCATGCGGCCGCAGGTTGACGAACTGAAGCCCCGGATCAGCGTTATCGGCGTCGGCGGTGCCGGCGGCAACGCGATCGCCAACATGATCGTTGCCGACGTCCAGGGCGTCGACTTCATCGTCGCGAACACCGATGCGCAGGCGCTCAACGCCTCGCCGGCGGAGCGTCGCATCCAGCTGGGCCTCAAGATCACCCAGGGTCTCGGCGCCGGTTCGCGGCCCGAAATCGGTCGCGCCGCCGCCGAGGAGACGATGGAATTCGTCGAAAAGGCGCTCGAAGGATCGCATATGTGCTTCATCGCCGCCGGCATGGGCGGTGGCACAGGCACCGGCGCGGCGCCGGTCATCGCCAAGCTGGCGCGTGACAAGGGCATCCTGACCGTCGGCGTCGTCACCAAGCCGTTCAGCTTCGAAGGTTCGCGCCGCATGAAGGCGGCCGATGCGGGCATCGAGGAGCTGCAAAAGCACGTCGATACGCTGATCGTCATCCCGAACCAGAATCTGTTCCTGATCGCCAATCCGAACACCACCTTCAAGGAGGCGTTCCAGATGGCGGATCAGGTGTTGCAGCAGGGTGTGCGCGGCATCACCGACCTGATGGTCATGCCCGGCCTCATCAACCTCGACTTCGCCGACGTCCGCTCGGTGATGTCGGAGATGGGCAAGGCCATGATGGGCACCGGCGAAGCGACCGGTGATAATCGCGCGATCGAGGCGGCCGAGAAGGCGATCGCCAACCCGCTGCTCGACGGCGTCTCGATGAAGGGCGCCAAGGGCGTTATCGTGTCGATCACCGGTGGTGAGGACATGCGCCTGATGGAGGTCGACGAGGCCGCCAACCATATCCGCGAGCTGGTCGATCCGGACGCGAACATCATCTGGGGTTCGGCGTTCAACAATGATCTGGACGGCATCATCCGCGTCTCGGTTGTCGCGACCGGCATCGAGGTCGACGCTTCGACGATGGCCGAGCCCGCCAAGCCGCTGAGCTTCGCGCCGCGCACCCCGCCGCGCGGTGGCGAGGACAAGCCGGCCATCGCGATCCCGCAGCCGGCCGTGGCGGCCGCGCCCGCAGCGCCGCAGCCGACCACCATCTTTGAATCGCCGGCCGAACCGACCGCGACCGTCGAGGATGACGAGCCGTTGACGCTCGAAGCGCCCGAGGTAGTCGCCCAGCAGGCGCCGGAACCCGCATCCTCGCTGTTCAGCGACGAGCTGCTGCTCGGTGCCGAAGCGGTGGTGCCCGCCCCCGCGCAGCCCGCGCCGGAGCCCGAAGCCGATGCCGGCACCCGCCGTTGGGTCGCCGAGCCGCAGGCCGAGGCGCGCCCGCGCTCCGCCGGCAGCGCCACCCTGTTCGAGCGTATGTCGAACATCGCCCGCGGCGCCGCGAAGGCGCAGGTCGATAACGACGCCGATGCCCCGGCGGAGGGCAGCGTGCCCCGGTTCCTCAACCGCCAGAGCAACCAGTAAGACCGGTTCAGCCCCTCCCGACCGGGAGGGGCTTTCTGATGGGCGCTCGCCTCACCCGCTTCGGCGTTGGACCCGCATCATCGCTCTTGCGGAGCAAGCCGCGACCGGCTTTAAGCGCCCCATCCCCATGATACACCGTCTCCTCCTCGCCCCGTCGCTGCTCATCGCGCTTTCCGCCACCGCACAGGCGCAGGAGGCCGGACCCTATATCTCCGCCGATCAGTCGGCTTCCGAGCCGGTGATGGTTGATCCGATGGCGCAGGCCCGCGACGCGATGGCGCGCAACGACCCGGCCGAGGCGCTTGCCCGCTATCTGCGCGTGCTGGCGCGCGATCCGGGCGATCTGGAGGCGTTGACGGGGGCGGGCGATGCGGCGCTGGCGGTCGGCGATGCCGATGCGGCGATCAACTTCTATGTCCGCGCCGAAAAGCTCGCGCCGAAGAATGGTAAGGTGAAGGCCGGGCTTGGCTCCGCGCTCGTGCAGAAGGAGCAGCCCCAGGCGGCGCTGCGCATGTTCAACGACGCGCTCGATCTGGGCGTGCCCCCCGCCAGCGTCGCGCTCGATCGCGGCCTGGCCTATGATCTGCGCGGCGATGCCAAGCGGGCACAGACCGAATATGGCATCGCGCTGCGTGCCGGCCAGAATGCCGAGGCGACGCGGCGGATGGCGCTGTCGCTGGGCATAGCGGGCGACAAGGCGGGCGCGCTCGCGATCCTCGATCCGCTGCTGCGGCGCCAGGACATTCCGGCGTGGCGCGTGCGCGCCTTCGTGCTGGCGATGACCGGCGATACGCCGGGTGCCGAACAGGCCGCCTATGCGGTGCTGCCACGCTATCAAGCGGATCAGCTTCGCCCCTTCCTCGGCCGCCTGGCCACGCTCAAGCCCGCGGAAAAGGCTGCTGCCGTCCATTTCGGACATTTCCCCGAGGATAAGGCGCCCAGGATGGCGTCGGTCAGCCCGCCGGCCTCGGCCAAGGGCGCACCCGTCGTCGCGACGCCGGTGCCAAGCCGCGCGTTCGTGCCAGCCCGCACCGCCGAAGCGAACGTAACGCCGGGTGTCGGCGTCGTCACCGCGCCGATCGTCGATCCGACTACGGGCAAAGCCGTTTCGATCGAAAAGCCGCAGACCCCGACCGAAGCCCAGTCGATGGCGGGCGAGGCCAAGCGCCTGGCGGACGCCAAGCGCGCCGAGGCCCGCAAGGCCGCCGCCGAGAAGGCAGCCGCGGACAAGAAGAAGAAAGAGAAGGAAGAGGCCAAGGCCAAGGCGTCCGATCCGGGGCGTTTCTGGGTCCAGATCGCCAGCGGCTCGTACAAGCCCGATCTCGACAAGGAATGGGACAAGCAGAAGAAGGCCCATTCCAAGCAACTCGCGGGCAAGACGCCGTGGACGATGCCCTACAAGTCGACCAACCGTCTGCTCGTCGGCCCATTCGCGTCGAAGGACGCCGCGCAGGACTTCGTCAACGATGCGCGTCAGGCGGGCTGGGGCACGGTGCCCGTCACGACCAGCGCGGGCCAGAAGGTCGAACGGCTCGACTGAGCCTGCCAGCCTCTAAAAAGGCTCACGCAAAACCTGGCATTTTATCGACAGCAGCGCGGCCAGGCTGAGGCCACCCAGTGCGGCGGGAACCACGCCGCTGCCGCTCCAGTCGTACCGATAGATGGCATTCGTCAGCCGTTCAGCGATCGGTGCGGCTGCGGCCGGTCCACCGGTCGGCACGTAGAGAAGAAAGCGCTGGTCGCCGATCCGCGCTGCCACGCCGCCCACCGGGCATTCGGCACGAATCATATCGGCGATGCGGATGATGATGCGGTCGGGCGCCTGCGGGCCGAACAAGTCGCTGGCTTCCCGCAGATTATCGACCTCGCACAGAATGAAGGTCGCATCGGAACCGCGCGGCTTCACCTTCAGCGCATGGTCCAGACCCGGCCGTGTCGTCAGGCCCGTCAACGGATCGCGCAGGTCCGTCTGGCGATCGGCTTCGATCCGGTCGAGCACGACCGACGCCAGCGCGACGAGCGCCTGGATCAGCCCCAGCACCACCGCGCTGCTCTGCATCAGGAAGGCATAGGTGCTCGTCATATAGACGCCAGTGCCATCCTGTTCGGGCAGCGTGATCGTGACGGTCACGGCCTGCAGGAAGGTCTCGAACGTCACCAGCGCGACGATCGCGAACAGCGCGCAGTCCATCAGGTCGCGCAGGCGTTTGGTCGTTGCCGGAAGGCCGATCCCCATGAGCAGGGCGCAGCCGAGGTCCGATGCGAAGATCTGCAGATGCAGGTTGCGGATCGCCAGCCCGAACACCGCGCCCCCAACCGAAACGACGAGGATTGCGATGCGCACCCCCGTCATCAACGGTGCATCGGCCCTGCGCAGCAACGCGCCGCCGAAGTGGAAGAAGGCGAGGCCGAACAGCGCGTTGGCGATCGTCCCGCGCACCATCATCGGGATCACATTGGGCAGCGCGGGCACGCTCGCCGCCAGGCCCGAGCACAGAAATCCGAGCCCCCACCACTTGGCGATCGGCGCACCCCAGCGCCACACCAGCAGGAACATGCCCGCCAGTGTGATGAACATGATTGGAAACAGGAAGGCGAAGCCGTCCCCCATTGACCCCCGAACCCCCTCAAAATACTAAGGAAAATAGCGAAAAATCGACGCCGCTGATACGGCGGATCTGTACTAATTTGGGTGTCGTGAGAATGTTTTTGACGGGCGATGTCACATCGCGCCGTCCCGCCCCGTCAAGGAAGCGAGCGCCAATGCTCAGCTTTGACGGAAAGGACATCATCGTGGATCGCCTGAAATGGTTCGAAGTCGCCCCCGAAGGCGCAAAGGCGCTGTTCGGCGTGCATCATTACGTCACCAAGGGCACCAACCTGCCCGAAGAACTCATCCACCTGATCTTCCTGCGCGTGTCGCAGATCAACGGCTGCGCTTATTGCATCGACATGCACAGCCGCGATCTGCGCAAGACGATGTCGGTCGACAGGGTGACCTTGGTGCCGGTGTGGAAGGAAGTGCCGCATCTGTTTAGCGATCAGTATCGCGCCGCGCTCGCCTGGGCCGAGGACGTGACCAACCTCAGCGTCACCCACGCTCCGGACGAGGCCTATGCGGCGGCCGCCAGCGCGTTCGACGACAAGGATCTGGTCGACCTGACGATCGCCATCGCCGCGATGAACGCCTTCAACCGGCTCGGCGCGCCGTTCCGGTTGCCGGTGGCGGCGAAAGCGTGAGACGAAGCCCGCATCTCAGCAATGGCACCGCCATGCCAGGTGCGAGCGCCTCGCTTCGATCTGCTGATGCCGCGCTTCGGCATCGATCGTCGGGCCGAGGCCGAGCGCGTCGAGATCGGACAGCTTCACGCGCTGGGTCGTGATCGCGGGCATGCCTTCGGGCTTGGTCCAGCGGCTTGTCGCCATCACCTCGACGCGGCCTTCGGTGTCGAGCCAGTTGGCGACGCCGGGGTCGCGGGCGCTGATCACGATGCGGACCGATCCGTCGGCATCGCGCGCTGCCATCGCTTCGTTCAGGTTGGTGATGCGATTGACGTGGTCGAGCGGCTCATACCATTCGCGCATGTAGAGTTGCAGGTTCCAGTGCGCGGCATCGTCGGGGCGAACAGTGACGACCAGCGCCTCGTCAGGCTCGATCCGCACGAAGCAATGCGAATAGAAGAGGTCGCCCACGCCCTCCGCGACGAGGCCGGGCGTGCTGAATTCGTTGAGCGGCGCTTCCGCGCGACGGGCGTCCTGATAGGGCGGCCAGTAAAGCATCGAATTTTCGATCTGTACCAGCGCGTTATCGAGCATCCCCGCGATCCGATCGGGGGTGGGGCGGCCGGGCGTATCGACGCGGTCGATCCGTTCGATCACGAAGGTGGCGGGTTCGGCAGATTGCCAGTCATAATAATAATCGCGGACGTGGAGCAGGCTCGAATCCGGGCTCATCAGCAGGGTCGGATTGTCGGCCGGATCGGATGAGATCAGGATGTCGAACGCATCGCCCGGCCCGATGCCCAGATCGGAAGCCCACAGCGTAACGTCCACTCCGCCGCCGCCCTTGTTGTGCATCTCTCCGCGCTTGGCCTGCACCGCGAATTCCTCGCACGCGCCCATCGAACCCGACAGGCGATAGGTGTGCTGGCCCGAAATCGTGGTGCGCCGGGCGTTCTGGTCGACGTTCGGCCCGCCCCAGCGATAGACGAGGTCGTTGTGGCGGAACAGCAAGGGCTGGGCCGGGTCGCTGCTGCCCACCGCATAGGTGCTCCAGCAGGCGACCTGATTGAGCAGGTGGCGATAGCCCTCGGCCCGGTCGGCCTCGCTATAATCCTTGCCGGGATCGAAGATCTTGTCGCCCAGATCGGAAAGCCGCGCGCAGAAATCGCGCCATGCCTGCCCGCTGGTCAGATCGCTGCCGTTCATCGTCGGTCTCCCGTCAGTCGCCGGCCTCTTCGGGCCGGACGTGGAAATAGGTCATGTATTCGGCGAAGCGCGCGCGTTCGGCCGCGATGTCCATGCCCAGCGCGTCGACATCATGGGCGTGGCCGCCGTGGCGCCCGCGCGGCTTGGCGGCCAGATGATCGGCCAGAGCCTGCTCGGTCGCCGCGTTGAAAGGGATGCCGAAGCGTTCGGCGATCCGCTTCACCGTGCCGGCCTGGTCGCCGGTGAACTGATCGAAGGTCACGTCGATGCAGCGATCGTCGGTCAGCACGCCGCGCTTGCGCAAGTCGAGCACCGCATCGAGGTTGCGGCCGAACTGGTCCATGCTTTCGCGCGCCACCTCCTGGAAATCGACGCCCTCGGCGCTGCTCCAGCGCAGCGTCGCGATCAGGCTGGTGACGGAACTGATCATCGCCATCGGATCGCGATGGCACACGACGATCCGCGCGTCGGGATAGAGTTCGAGCATCAGTTCGAGATAGCCGAGGTGCGACGGCGCCTTGATCACCCAGGTCCGCCCGTCTCGCGCCTGATGCTGAAGGATCTGGAGAACCTGCCGGTGATATTCGTAGCCGGGCCGTAGGCCATTCGCCTGGATCCAGCGATCGTAGGAGGGAACGCGCGAATAGGTCCACAAGGGATCGGCGCGGAAGGCCGGCAGCATCGCCGACGGGTCTTCGCGCAACTGCAGCCCGCCATAGGTGTGGATGCCATCCATCGACACCGACAGTTCGGCGAGCAGGCGAACGTCGGCATTGGCGAGCTCGATGCGTGGATCGCGCCCGCCGTGATGGTTGGCAAAGGGCGTCGGCCACCAATATTCCCACGTTACCGGCGCACGCATGTTGGGGAGTAGCGCAAGCAGTTCGTGCATC
Organism: Sphingomonas montanisoli; assembly: GCF_008274695.1. Lineage (GTDB taxonomy): Bacteria > Pseudomonadota > Alphaproteobacteria > Sphingomonadales > Sphingomonadaceae > Rhizorhabdus > Rhizorhabdus montanisoli. The sequence goes on from NZ_VTOU01000002.1 coordinate 692,168, forward strand.
ATGGACGTGCCCGCGCGTGGGCTGCCCGTCACGATGATCGGCGCGACGATCCTTTCATCGAACACGGCGGGATATTCGGCGAGGTGGCGATAGTGGCGCAGCCGGTTTTCCAATGCGTGGATCACTTCGCCACGCAGCCGCAGTCGACCCGCAGGATGGAGGTTCGCCTCGGCCTCGATCGCGGCGATGAACACGTCCAGCGGTTCGCGGAAATCGTCAGGCCCCCAATCGGACAGACCGGTGGTCAGCTCGGCCTCGGCCAGCAAGTCGCCGACGACCAGTGGCTGGCGCGAGATTGCGTAGAGCGGGCCGCCTTCGCCATCGATGGCATGCTGCACCCATGCCGGCCTTGCGCCCGGATCCCACGTCATCGCTTTCGCCTCTCCCGATCTTGTTCGTTGCGGGACAGGCTATGGTCTTTGCGGTGGGATGCATCGACCGGAACGCGCGGCTCCGGTCAGCCGGAAAGTCCTACGGGCCGCAGGTCCACTGCCCCGCAAAGCTGCGCTGCGCGCCGTCGGTGCGATCGTAGGTGAGGCTGGCGGGGCGGGGCGGGGATTCGCCGCTGCCGATCGCGGGGCCGGTCAGCGCAATGCGGATCGTCTTGCCCTTGCCGCCGAAGGTTGCACCGTTGATCATCGCGTCATAGCCGCCTGGTGTCGCGACCTGCTCGACATAATCGCCGACCTTGACGATGCCGAACGCCGGATCTTTCGAACCGACATTGCCCTTGGCGATCAACAATATGTCGCCGCCCGTCGCCGTAAAGCTGCACCCGAGTTCGCCCTGCAGCTTCGCCGAACCAACTTCGGCGGGCGTAAGCGACGACAGGACGATGTCCGATCCGTCGCCGCCGATCGTGGGCTCGGCTTCGTTCGCCGCAATATTGCCATCCTCGGCTTGCGCCAGATTGTCGCCGCGGGCTTCGTTGGTGGAGGCGGGGCGGCTGCACGCGCCGAGTGCGAGCGCCATCATCAGGGCGGTGGGGACGGAAGCGTGCATTCGAAACCTCTCGCTTATCCTTATGATAGGCCAAATCCGTGCGCCGCCGATGGTTCCCCCGATCCCGACGGCATCATCGGCCGCTTGGCCGAAACGCGCGGTGATCCGCCATTTTCGGCAATCATTGCCGGGTCACACCCTTTCTTAACCGCACATCGGGCAATCTCCGACTCGTTCAGGGGAGTAGAGTCGATGTTGCGTACCGTCCGTCCGATGTTTGCCGTCGCTCTGCTTGCCACCGCTGCTCCTGCTTTCGCCACCACGGCGGCGCAGGGCATCCAGGCCGCCAACAGCGTCGCCGGTGAACCGCGCGGTGCCGAACGGCTCTATCCGACCTCGACCCTGAGCCTCGACAGCTGGCGCATGCTCGCCCGAGTCACGCGCATCGAGGCCGAGGCCGATGCACCGCGCAATGCGCCGGTTCGCGCAGAGGCCGACCGCCTGAACCCCTCGACTTGAGCGCGCCGCTCCGCCATCAGGCGGAGCATGACGCTTGCCCCCTACGCCGCCGATCCCTTCCGCAGCCGGGGCCGCTTCCACGCCACGCCTTCGGCCGAAACCCGCGGGCCGCGTGACGAATTCCAGCGCGATCGCGATCGGATCATCCATTCGATCAGCTTCCGCCGCCTGCGCCACAAGACACAGGTGTTCGTCGCCCCCGACGGCGATCATTATCGCGTCCGCCTGACCCATTCGATCGAGGTCGCGCAGATCGGTCGCACGATCGCCCGGGCTCTGGGATTGAACGAGGATCTGACCGAGGCCTTGTGCCTTGGCCACGATCTTGGCCACCCGCCCTTCGGTCATGCGGGCGAGGCCGCGCTCGATCGCGCGCTGAGCGCGACCGGCGGCTTCGATCACAACGCGCACACGCTGCGCCTGCTGACGCGGATCGAGGCGCCCTATCCGGCGCATCCGGGGCTCAACGTCAGCTGGGAGACGCTCGAAGGACTTGCCAAGCACAACGGCCCATTGGCCAATCCCAGCTGGGCGATGGCGGAGATCGACGCGGCCTGGCCGCTCGACCTCGACAGCTGGCCAAGCCTGGAGGCGCAGGTCGCCGCGCTGGCCGACGACATCGCTTACGACAACCACGACATCGACGATGGCGTGCGCGCGGGTCTGCTGACCATCGAACAGGTGCGACAGGATCCGCTCGTCGCCGCCAATTGGAATCGTGCCCGTGCGCGCTATCCCGACGTCGCCGAGCATCGCCTGTTGGGCGAGCTTGTGCGCGAACAGATCGGCGCGATGGTCAACGATCTGCTCGCCGAAAGCCGGCGACGGATCGCTGATGCCGCGCCCGGTTCGGTCGAGGATGTCCGCGCCGCCGGCCGCGCGCTGATCGGTTTTTCGGACGAGATGGCGGCGCGCGAAAAGGCGCTGACCCGCTTCATGTACGCCAATCTGTATCACCACCCGCAGCAGCTCGCGATTGCGGAGCAGGCGGGGCATGTGGTCGCCGCGCTGGCCGAGGCTTATCTCGGCGATCCGTCGCTATTGCCCGGTGGATGGTGCGAGACGCTACCGGCGGAGGAACCCGCCCGATCGCGCCATATCGGTGACTTCATCGCGGGGATGACCGATCGCTACGCCCTGTCGCGCTACCGCGAACTGATCGGCCCGATCGAGATCGGCGATGCTTTCTAACGTCGCTCGCTGGATCGCGCTGGTCGCGGCTTTGGCGGGGGCGTTCGTCTGGGTCGTCCTCGCGTCGATCCCGCCTGCTGCGCGTGGCGCAGATACGCCACCAACCGAGTTCTCCGCGATCCGCGCGATGGAGGTTGTGCGCGCTGTCGGTCACGAGCCGCATGTCACGGGGAGCGACGCCGACGCGCGGGTCCGGGCCTGGTTGGCCACGCGGCTGCGCGATCTGGGTGCGGACGTGTCGGAACAGACCGTGCCGCTCGACGGCAAGCCCAGGCAGCGGCTGGCGAAATGGCTCGGCCGGCCTGCCGATGGGGTGACGGGCACGAACATCGTCGCGCGCCTGCCCGGTCGTGATCCTGCGCTGCCGGCGGTTGCGATCATGGCACACCACGACAGCGTTGCGGGTTCGCCGGGTGCCGCCGACGACGGGATCGGCGTTGCGACCGCTGTCGAGGCTCTGCGCGCGATCCGTGCCACCGGGCGCCCGCCCGAACGCGACGTGCTGCTGATCCTGACCGATGGCGAGGAGATCGGCCTGAGCGGCGCCAAGGTGTTTTTCAAGGGCCATCCTCTGGCCGGTCGCGTCGGCGCGCTCGTCAATCTCGATTCCCGTGGAGCGGGCGGACGCGCGAACATGTTCGAGACGGGGCGCGGCAATGGCGCGATGATGCGGCTCTATGCCGGTGCGATCGCGCGGCCCGCCGCCAATTCGGTGTCGGTGCTGGTCTATGATCGGATGCCGAACTCGACCGACTACACGCCTGCGAAGGCGCGCGGCGTCCCCGGCTTCAACATCGCACCGCTCGATCGCGCCTGGACCTACCACTCGCCGCTGTCGACACCGGCCGCGCTCGATCCCGGCACCCTTCAGGACATGGGCGATCAGACGCTCGGGGTGATCCGCGCGATGGCCTTCGCCAGCGATCTGCCGGCGCGCGAACCCGATGCCGCTTTCGCCGACCTGATGGGGCGGTGGATGATCGTCTATCCGGTCGGCTGGGGCTGGGCGGTGCTGGGGGTGGCTCTTCTGCTTCTATTCATGCCCAGCCGTTCGTCCCGAGCGGAGGCGAGAGCCGTTGGCGGGAGGGACCGTCTCTCGACTTCGCTCGTCATGAACGGAGTGGAAAGGGGAGCCTTGGTCACCCTGACCTTTCTGGCCCACACCGCCCTTCTGCTCACCGCGCTGAACGCGCTCTCGGGTAGCGGGCACGCCAACTATTACGACCGGCTCGCCGCGCTTCCGGGCCTGGAGGTGCAGGCATGGCTTGCGGTGGTCACGATGATTGCGCTGCTCCCGCTGATCCGCCGCCCGCAGATCAAGCTGCTCGCCATCGTTCCCGGGCAGGCGATGATGTGGATCGGGCTGCTGAGCGGTGGGCCGGCGATCCTGCTCGTCATCCTCGCGGTGGTCGCGATGGGCTTTGCCGCAGTTCTGCCGCGCGACGGCGATGGCCCCGCCGGGGCGACCGTGCTCCTGCTTTGTGTAGCACTCGCTACACAAATTCTCGCCCCGACCGCCGCGCCCTTCTTCGCTTGGCCGCTCCTTTTCGTCGCTATAGGGGGCGCCTCGCGCACCTTGCTGCCGCCCGTCGTCGGCCTTGTGGTCACGGCGCTCGTCGCCGCGATCGGGCTGGGTCATATCGGCAGCATGGCGCATTTCGTGATGCTCGCGCTGGGCGCCGAATTGCCTGTGGTGCTCGTCGTGGCGCTGCTCGCCGGCTTGCCGTTGCTCTGGCCATTGCTGCCCGAACGCGACGACTGGCGGGTGGCTGTACCTTTGCTGATCATGGCGATCGGCATCGCTCTGTGGGTTCGATGCGACCCCATCGCGCCGAGCGTCGCGACCTATAGCCTTTCTGACGGGCGCAAAACCAAGTAAGGGCGCTCCCCTACCTGCCAAGCCCTGAAACGGACATTGATTTGACCACGCTCTACAAGCGTTTCGCCGATCGGATCGGCGCCATCCTGAAAGACCTCGAAGCGACGGGTGCGCTGCCCGCCGGCATCGATCGCCGCAATGTCGCGGTCGAGCCGCCGCGCGATCCCTCGCACGGCGATCTGGCGACGAACGTCGCGATGGTCCTCGCCAAGCCTGCGGGCACCAATCCGCGCGCGTTGGCCGACCTGATCGTGCCGAAGCTGGCGGAACTGCCCGAGATCGAGGCCGCCTCGGTTGCCGGACCCGGCTTCATCAACGTACGGCTGACCGAAGGCACCTGGCGAGACGAACTCGCGACGATCCTGTCGACCGGCACCGAATATGGCCGCTCGACCGTAGGGCAGGGCGTTCGCGTCAATGTCGAATATGTGTCGGCCAACCCGACTGGGCCGATGCACATGGGCCATTGTCGTGGCGCGGTGGTGGGCGATGCGCTCGCCGCTTTGCTCGAATATGCGGGCTATGCCGTCACGCGCGAATATTATGTCAACGATGCCGGATCGCAGGTTCAGACGCTCGCCCGCTCGGCGCACCTGCGCTACCGCGAGGCACTGGGCGAGACGATCGAGATCCCCGAGGGCTTTTATCCCGGGGACTATCTGGTTGCGATCGGACGGGCGCTCGCCGCAGAATTCGGCTCCAAATATGTGGGCGCGCCTGAGGGCGAATGGCTCGATATCTTCCGCGAATTCACCGTCGAGAAGATGATGGACATGATCCGCGCCGATCTCGCGCTGCTCGGCATCCACCACGATCTGTTCGCGTCCGAAGCCGCCGTGCAGAAGGCGGGCAAGGTCGACGCCGCGCTCGATCGGCTGCGGGCCGAAGGGCTCGTCTATCAGGGCACGCTCGAGCCGCCCAAGGGGGAGCTTCCCGACGATTGGGAGCCGACCGAGATGACCTTGTTCAAGGCCACCGCGTTCGGCGACGACAGCGATCGGCCGGTGCGCAAGTCCGACGGCGGGCTGACCTATTTCGGCACCGACCTCGCTTATCACGCGCAGAAGGCCGACAGCGCCGATCTGCTGATCGACATATGGGGCGCCGACCATGCCGGCACGGTCAAGCGGATCAAGGCGGCGGTGCAGGCGCTGACCGGCGGAAAGGTTCCGCTCGACGTCAAGCTTGTCCAGATGGTGCGCCTGTTGCGTGGCGGCGAGCCGGTGAAGATGTCGAAGCGCGCGGGCAATTTCGTGACGCTGGCCGATGTGGTGCGCGAAGTCGGCAAGGACGTCGTCCGCTTCACGATGCTCACCCGCAAGTCCGATGCGCAGATGGACTTCGATTTCGCCAAGGTGGTCGAGGCTTCCAAGGACAACCCGGTCTTCTACGTCCAATATGCCCACGCACGCGGACGCTCGCTGCACCGGCGTGCAGGCGAGGCGGGTATCGACGTGACGCCGGCAGCCAACCTGTCTCTGCTCGATGCCGAGGAACTCGCGCTGGTGAAGTTCGCGGCGCAATTCCCCCGGATCGTCGAGGCGGCGGCGGGGAGCCATGAGCCCCATCGCATCGCTTTCTACCTCTACGATCTGGCGGCGATGTTCCACGCTTTGTGGAATCGCGGCAATGACGACCCGGCTCGTCGCTTCCTGCTGGCGGACGATCCCGAAACGACCCGGGCGCGGCTGGCGCTGTCCGACGCGATCGGGCAGGTTATCCGCAACGGCCTGGGCGTCATGGGTGTCGCCGCGGCTGAGGAGATGCAGTGAGATGACCGATTACTCCCGCGATCGGCTGGGGCCGGACGATGAAGAGCGTCTGCCGTGGCTCGAACCGGTCGAGGAGGATTATGAGGAGGAGCGCGGGCTCAGCCCCGCGAAGATCGCGATCGGCGTGATCATCCTGCTCGTCGTCATCGGCATGATCGCGGGGTCGGTGCTCTGGCTGCGCGGACGCGGCGACGTCGCCGCCTCGGGCGATGGTTCGGTCATCAGGGCGCCCGACGACTATTACAAGCAGCGCCCCGAAAATCCGGGCGGCATGGACGTCGGCTCGGGTGACGAGATCGTCTATAGCGCCAGCCAGGGTAACGAGGTGGCGAGCGAGGTCGACACGCGTGGCGCCGCAGAGGCTCCGATCAACGTCGATCGCGCGCAGGCGCCCGTCACGGTCGCGATCCCGCCGTCGCGCACCGCCCAGGCCGGCCTGCCGCCGGCGGCGACCGCGCCGGCCAAGACCGCCGATGCCGCGGTCCCGACCAAGGTCGCCCCGCCTGTCGCCAAGCCTGCCGCGCCCAAGCCGGTAGCGGCGGCCCCGGTGGCTTCGGCGCCTGCTCCGGCGAGTGGTGGGTCGATGGTTCAGCTCGGTGCCTTCTCCAGCCCGGCCAAGGCCAACTCCGCCTGGAAGTCGCTTTCGGGCCGCTTCTCCTTCCTGTCGGGCCTCACCCAGTCGGTCGCGCCGGTCCAGTCTGGGGACAAGACCCTCTACCGCCTGCGCGCCAGCGGTGGCGACGCGCGCAACATCTGCGCGCGCCTGAAGACTGCGGGGGAAAGCTGCTCGGTGATCGGGTGACACCCCTCTTCCTCGGGCTCTCGGGCCCGGTACTGACCGATGACGAGCGTGCCTTCTTCGCGTCGATCGATCCGGCGGGGTTCGTGCTGTTCCGTCGCAATGTCGAGGATCCGTCACAGCTTCGCGCGCTGACCGACAGCCTGCGCGATCTGTCGGGGCGCGCAGGTCTGCCGATCATGGTCGATCAGGAGGGCGGCCGCGTCGCGCGGATGCAGCCGCCGCACTGGCCGGCCTTTCCGAAGGGCGAGGCGTTCGACCGGCTCTACGACATCGCCCCGATCACCGCGATCGAGGCGTCCCGGCTCAACGCGATGGCGCTGGCGGCGATCCTGCGCGATGCGGGGATCAACATCGATCTGCTGCCCCTGCTCGACGTGCGACAGCCGGGCGCGCACGACATCATCGGTGATCGCGCGCTGGGCGCCGATCCGGTCCGCGTGGCGGCGATGGGCCGCGCGGTGATCGAGGGACTGGCGGCCGGCGGTGTCGTCGGCGTCGTCAAGCATATGCCGGGTCATGGCCGCGCCATGGCCGACAGCCATGTCGAGCTGCCGGTCGTCGATGCCGATATCCACGCGCTCGAAACCGATCTCGCGCCGTTCATCGCGCTCAAGGGCGCACCAATGGCGATGACCGCGCATGTCGTCTATCGCGCCTGGGATGCCGATCATTGCGCGACGCTCTCGCCCACCGTCATCGGCGACGTGATCCGCGGCCGCATCGGCTTCGACGGCCTGCTGATGACCGACGATCTGGGCATGCACGCGCTGTCGGGCGATTTCGGCACCCGCGCGGAACAGGCGCTTGCCGCCGGTTGCGACATCATCCTCCACTGTTCGGGCAAGCTGGAAGAGATGGAGGCCGTTGCTGGCGCGGTCGGCCCGATCTCCGACGTCGCCAAGTCGCGTCTCGACCGCGCGATGGCGACGATCGAAGGCGCAATATCGTCGCGTAGCCTCGCCGATCTGATGGCCGAACGCGATGCGATGATGGCGCCGGTGCTGGATACGGCGGTGGGCGCGGATCCGACCAACTACTGAAGCCCTCTCCCGCGTGGGGGAGAGGGTTTGGGTGAGGGTCTTCCTCTCCGCTGGGCGATGACATAGCATCCGAAACGATGCCGCCCGTTCGCCGCCAGATCAGCCCCTTTGCTCACGCCATGCGGCAGGATGCGACCGACGTTGAAATGCGCATGTGGATGGCGTTGCGAGGCCGTCGTCTCGATAGCTGGAAATTCAAGCGCCAGGCCACGATCGGCCGTTATGTCGTTGATTTTCTATGTATAGAGGCTCGGTTGGTTATCGAACTGGATGGAGGGCCGCATAGCGAACAGCGTGACGCGTCGAGGACGGCATTGATCGAAGCTGCCGGTTATCGGGTGATCCGCTTCTGGAACAATGAAGTGGTCGACAATTTTGACGGAGTTCTCGCCTCGCTGCGGATCGCACTTGGAGAGGTGAGACCCTCACCCAACCCTCTCCCGCACGCGGGAGAGGGTTAAGAAATGGCCGGAGATAGCGAACCGTTCGAGCTGCCATATGCCGAGAGTGCGTCGGCGGAAGTGCTGACGCTCGATCTCGACGGATGGGAAGGGCCGCTCGATCTGTTGCTCACCCTCGCCCGCGCGCAGAAGGTCGATCTGCGCGAGATTTCGATCCTGCAGCTGACCGAGCAATATCTGGCGTTCATCGACAATGCCCGTGCGCTCAAGCTCGAGCTCGCGGCCGATTATCTCGTGATGGCGGCGTGGCTCGCTTATCTCAAATCCTGCCTGCTGCTGCCCAAGGATCCCGAGGTCGAGCCGAGCCCCGAGGAACTGGCCTTGCGGCTCCAGCTTCGCCTTCAGCGCCTCAACGCGATGCGCGAGGCCGGGGCGCGGCTGATGGCGCGCGACCGGATCGGGCGCGACGTGTTCGAGCGCGGCGCGCCCGAAGGGCTCAAGCTCGTCCGCAAGGCGGCGTGGGAGGCGAGCCTGTTCGATCTGATCGCGGCCTATGGCGCGGTTCGTGCGCGGGCCGAGGTGCCCGTCCATCTGGTACAGCGCCGGCCGGTGATGACACTCGATCAGGCGATCGACCGCGTGTCCCGGATGGTGGGTGCCGCGCTCGACTGGGCCGATCTCGAAAGCTTCCTCCCCCACGGCATCGACGGTGACTATCGCCGCTCGGCGCTTGCCTCGAGCTTTGTCGCCGCGCTCGAACTTGCGAAGCAGGGGCGGGTGGCCTTGCAGCAGGAACAGCCCTTCGCGCCGCTGATGATCCGGGGGACGGCATGAGCGACGAACCTGACGATCTGCTCCGCGCCCTCGAAGCCGCTCTGTTCGCGGCCGAGGCGCCGATGTCGGTCGCCGAACTGACGACGGTGATCGGGTCGGAGGGCGTCGCGGGGGCGCTGCCCCGCCTCGCCGCGCTCTATGCGGGCCGGGGGATCGAACTGGTCGAACGGGGCGGGCGCTGGCATTTCCAGACCGCCGCCGATCTCGCGCATATTTTGCGCCGTACCCGCGAAGAACCGCGCAAGCTCAGCCGTGCGGGGATCGAGACGCTGGCGATCATCGCCTATCACGAACCCGTCAGCCGCGCCGAAATCGAAGCGATCCGCGGTGTCCAGATCTCGAAGGGGACGCTCGATGTCCTGCTCGAAGCCGGCTGGATTCGGCCTGCGGGACGACGCGAGGTGCCGGGACGTCCGCTGATCTATGCGACGACGCCAGGCTTTCTGTCGCATTTCGGGCTGGGCGATCGGCGCGATCTGCCGGGAATCGCCGATCTGAAGGCCGCTGGCCTGCTCGATCCGGTAGATTTGGCGATGGAGCAGCTAATCATGGAAAAACCCGAAGAGGACGCCTAGATACGGGGCTTCCGAGGAGAATCGTAATGGGTGGTTTGAGCATCTGGCATTGGCTGGTCGTGGGCGTGATCGTCATGCTCCTGTTCGGCAAGGGCCGCTTCTCCGACATGATGGGTGATGTCGCCAAGGGCATCAAAAGCTTCAAGAAGGGCATGTCCGAAGAGGACGAGGCCCAGCAGCAGGCGCAGCGTCCTGCGCCTCGCCTGCAGCAGCAGCCCCCGCTCGATCCCAATCCGGATCAGACGCTGCAGCCTATGAAGGACGATCGCCCGCACAGCTGATCCGACGGGGTAACGGGGCAAAGCCGCGATGTTCGACATCGCACCGACCGAACTGCTGCTGGTGGCCGTCGTCGCGCTCGTCGTGATCGGCCCGAAGGATCTGCCGCGCGCGATGCGCTTCGTGGGGCAGTGGATCGCCAAGGCGCGCGGGGTCGCACGCCATTTCCGCTCGGGCATCGACGAGATGATCCGCCAGTCCGAGCTGGAAGAGATGGAAAAGAAGTGGGCGGCGGAGAATGAGCGAATCATGCGCGAGCATCCCGTTCAGACTTCGGTTGAACACTCCGCGCCCGGACCCGTCGATGATGACGGACAGATGCTGCCGATCGGGCATGTGAGCGACGCCCGCCCCGATGGACCTGCCGATCCTGTCGAAGCCCCGCATCCCGATCCGAAGACCACGCCACTGCCATGAACGAGATCGACGAGAGCAAGGCGCCCCTGCTCGAACACCTGCTGGAGCTGCGCCGCCGGTTGCTGATCGCGGTCGGGGCGGTGGGCGTCTGCTTCGCGGTCTGCCTGTATTTCGCGCGGCCGATCTTCGCCTTTCTGGTGCAGCCGCTGCTGCGTGCCGGGCAGGGCAAGCTGATCTACACCCAGATCTTCGAAGCCTTCTTCGTCGAGATCAAGGTCGCCTTCTTCGCCGCGATGATGCTGGCATTCCCCATCATCGCCAATCAGCTGTGGCAGTTCGTCGCACCCGGCCTCTACAAGAATGAGAAGCGGGCGCTGCTGCCCTTCCTGTTCGCGACACCGTTGCTGTTTCTGGCGGGCGCTGCGCTGGCTTATTATGTGGCGATCCCTGTCGCGCTCCACTTCCTGCTCGGCTTCCAGGGCAATCTGGGCGGCGTGCAGCAGGAGGCTTTGCCGGGCGTCGGCAACTATCTTTCGTTCGTCATGCAATTCCTGTTCGGCTTCGGCTTGTCTTTCCTGTTGCCGGTCGTGCTGATGCTGCTGGAGCGCGCGGGGATCGTTACCCGCCAGCAACTCGTCGGGGCGCGGCGTTATGCGATCGTCGGTGCATTCGCGATCGCAGCGGTGCTGACGCCCCCCGATATCGGATCGCAGCTGTTGCTCGCGATCCCGCTGGTGATCCTCTACGAATTCGCGCTGATCGGCATCTGGTTCACCGAACGAAGCCGCAAAAAAGAAACGCCCGAGACGGTCTGACCGTCCCGGGCGCCTTTTTGAGCAGCGCGGATACTTTGCCCGCGCGCCTCTCCTAGAGTGTTACTTCGCGCCGTCAGCAGCGTTCGAAACGGCCTTGCCGGCCGACGAGACGTCCTTGCCCGCGCCTTCGACGGTGTTGCACGCAGCGGCGAGCAGGGCGGCCGACAGCAGGGCGGCGGCGGCGATGTGCTTGATCATGATTGTCCTCCTGAAACTTTCTCCTCCGCGCGAAGGCGGGGATCACGCGAGATAATGCGTGGCTCACAAGCTTGTTCCCAAGCTGTAATGATTTGATCCGGAAGATTAATTGCCCTGGAAAGTAGTGGGCCCGGCGCGTCGGGGGGGGGGGAGACGCGGCCGGGCCCTGGTTATTGTGGATAGCGGGAGCGGGGGGGGCAAAGCATCGCTATCCGAAGTGCTGAACGGCCTTCCCGACTATCGGTTCCGATCGGTGCCAAAAGATTTTGCGTTTTTAACGAAAAAAACGACGCGTTCGTCAGCCGGCCATGATCGGAATACTGATCGCGAAGCGGCCGGCGCGTGTATCCTGATCGAGTGGGGAGCGCAGCTGGCGAGCGAGGCCAGTAATGACCCGCTCGAACCGCTCGAATGCTGGCGAGCTTTCTAGCGCGTTTTCGACCAGCGCCAGCGTTTCGATCCGCAGCAGCGCTCGATCGGGCGCGTCGGTGGCCTCCAGCGAGATCAGGATCGAGCCCTTCGGATTGCAGAACATCATCAATTCGACGACTTCGGTGATCAGGAACGCGACCGGGGCGGCGACATCCTGTCCGACATTGGCGCTGATCATGTTGAGTGCGATCGGCATGCCCGAAGCGGCTGGCGGCGCAGAGGCGCGCAGGTTCGACGCAAGTTCGCCTGCCAGCGCGCGGATCGCGACGCCGCGATTGTCCTCGAGCTCGGCAAAATGATTGCGGTGGACCACCGCAAGCGCGTCGACGCGTCGCTGGATGGCGGCATAGGCGTCGTGCGCGGCTGGCTCGCTGGCGCCACGCGCATGCAGGTTGATCAGGCTGGAAATGACCTGAAGGTTGTTCTTGACCCGATGATGCACTTCGCGGGTCAGCTTGACCTGGGTTTTCAGCCCTTCCTGCAATTCCTCCTCATGCGCGATGATCTGGCTGGCGACCTTGGCGAAGCTCTCGGCCAGCTCGCGGATCTCGTGCGCGGGGGTATTGAGGCGGGGGAGAACGAGCGGGCCGTGGCCCAGTTCGTAGGAATCGATCGCCGACTGCAGCTTCAGCATCGGGAAGATCAGCAACTGGTTGACGATCAGCCAGCCGGTGAAGGCCGCCGCCAGCCACATCAGGATGGGGATCGCGACCAGCAGGGCGGTGCGCGCACCCACCGAGTCGGTTTCGAACCAGGCCTGGAGCAGAACGCCGGTGTTGCCGATCGGCACCGTCCGCGCGATCGATCCTGCTCCTCTGTCGGTCAGCATCAGCGTCCGCCCGCCCTGAAACAATGCCAGCCGGGTCAGCCGCATTCCGGGTTCGTCGATGATATCGACGGGGATTTCGGAAATGGGCAGCTCGGTCTCGGCGATCAGCGAATGATCGGGCCGTGCGACGGTCAGGCGCAGAAGCTTGCGGGCGTCGTCGATCCGCACCGCCTGATCGACGCCGACGGGCAGCTTTCCTTCGGTCACGCGGGGGCCGGGCGTCTGGCAGCGGCGCACGCCGGAGCCGTCGAACATCGCGATCGCCGGGCCGGGATTGTCGGGGCGCACCTTGCTGATCAATGCGCGGCAGATGTCGGCGGCGTCACGCGCGTTGGAAAGCGGCAGGCGCATTGCGCCCACGCGCGCGTCGATGGCGCTGTCGACCTGCGCCGCATAGACGGCAGTCGTCATCTGTGCTGCGGTCAGCCTCTGCTGCCTGTTCGCGTTTGCGGTGTCCAGCGATGTAAGGAGTGCGATCAGGCCGAGCGGCAACAAAGCCGCCGACAGGATCAGCAGCATTTTCGTGCCGGTCGACAGCCTGGCGGCCAGGATGCGCACCGACCGCGCCATTATGGCGTTCCGAAGCGTTCTTCGCCGATGAGCGGAAACGAGGCGGGCGTAACGGTTCGCACCGTCAGTCCAGCTTGCTCAGCAGGTCCAGGAACTCGTCGGGAATCTGTTCATTGACGGTTTCGGTATAGACCGAACGCAGGGCGTTGCCGACGCCGCTATCGCGGGCGCCTTCACGCTTGCGTCGCGCGGGCTTGGGCGTGCTCACTTTAGGTTCGCCCCCAATCTTGTCGTCGGTAGGCTCCAACTGGCCTGCACCCCTGATCAATGTTTTATCGTCCACACGCTACCCCGCGGGCTTGTTTTCGGCCCGGAAGCCAGCCCTGTCATGATCGTTGCGGACAGTTAATGGTTGATGCCATAAAATGCATGCCGCGGTCAGGAAACAAAAAACTGTCCCGTTGGTTCCACGTTCCGAATGTCAAATTGCGCGCATTCTAATTTTGGGGGCCGAGGCGGCTTCCGCTGGGTGGGTCGGGTTACTATCTCCTTGATCCACCGTGCGGATGACGCGGCACCCAGTCAGGGAGAATAAGAATATCATGTCGCTTGGCCAGAAACTCGCGCCGCACCTGCCCTTCCTGCGCCGCTATGCGCGTGCGCTGACCGGCAGCCAGAGCCACGGCGACAATTATGTGCGGGCGGCGCTGGAAGCCATCGTCGCGTCGCCGGGCGATTTTCCCGCCGATGTCGATGCCCGCGTCGGGCTCTACCGCACCTTCCAGGCGATCTGGCAATCGACCACCTATGACGACGACGGCAGCGCCCAGCCGCCCTTCGGCGCGGAGCGTGAAGCGGTTGCCCAGGCCCGCCTGCAGACCATCACCCCGCTGTCGCGTCAGGCGCTGCTGCTGACCGCGATGGAGGGCTTCACCGTCACCGAAACCGCTTATCTGATCGATTCGACCGATGATGAGGTCGAGGCGCTGGTTGCCGATGCGGTCGGCGAGATCGAACGGCAGACCCGTACCGACGTGCTGATCATCGAAGACGAACCGATCATCGCGATGGATCTCGAAACGATCGTCCGCGATCTGGGGCACAGCGTCACCGGCGTTGCGGTTACCCGCGACGAAGCAGTCGCGCAGGCGCATGCGCATCGTCCGGGCCTCGTTCTTGCCGATATCCAGCTGGCCGACGACAGTTCGGGCATCGATGCGGTGAAGGATATCCTGGCCGAATTCAGCGTGCCGGTGATCTTCATCACCGCCTTCCCCGAACGGCTGCTGACGGGTGAGCGGCCCGAGCCGACCTTCCTCATCACCAAGCCGTTCCAGCGGTCGACGGTCCGCGCGGCGATCAGCCAGGCATTGTTCTTCGATGCGGCAACTGTCGCCGCCTGATGCTGCCGATTGTTCCAATAGCGAAACAATTGGAACCCGTTACGGCGACGTCCGTTTGACCTCGTAAGAGTGCGAAGCCGCGAAGTGGACATGTCGTCCCTTCGCGGAATTGCCATATCGCATGGGGTACATCGGTTGTATCTGGCCAACTTTAATGGCGCTTCAGGCGCCGCCGGGGTGAAAGCGCGTATGAACGATAGCGAAGGCGAAATGCCGGAAACCCCGGTGGAGCCCGTTGCGCTGTCCGATGGCGAGTTCAAGGACGAACTGGCGCGCGTGATCCCGCATTTGCGCGCCTTCGGGCGCTCGCTTTCGGGCAACCGCGATCTTGCCGACGATCTGGTGCAGGAAACGCTGATGAAGGCATGGGCCGCGCGCAAGCGGTTTCAGGCCGGTACCAACATGCGCGCCTGGACCTTCATCATCCTGCGCAACCTGTTCCTGTCGCAGATGCGCCGCGCTCGCTTCCGCGGCGAATGGGATGAATTGACGGCGTCGAAGCTGCTCGCGGCACCCGCATCGCAGGATCGCCATGTCGAGCTTGCCGATATGCAGCGCGCGTTGCTTCATCTGCCTCAGCCTCAGCGCGAGGCGCTGATTCTCGTGGGCGCCGGCGGCTTTGCCTATGAAGAGGCCGCCGAAATCTGCGGTTGCGCCGTGGGCACGATCAAGAGTCGCGTCGCGCGTGGCCGCGCCGCGCTGGAAGAGTTGCTGACGAATGGCCAGCTTCCATCGCGACGTGAACACAAGACCGACGCGTCGACCACCACGCTTCAGCAGATCATGTCCGACGTCGACAGCCTGAGCCGTGATCGCAGGACGGTCGAACCGGACTGAGAATTGCGACGCATGGTTCTACCAATGGCCTGTCGCTTACAACGATGTAAGCGGCCATAGGCGACCGATGTCGTTTCTATGCTTTTTCGGGGTCCATCGCCGTTGGACCGCGTTCATCACCATTTCGCAAACCCGCGCCCTCCGCCGTTGTTCACGGTGTGGGGCCGTGCAGGTCAGAGCTAAACGCGCCGCCTAGCGATCGAGTCGTCCGAGCAATTTGCGCCACTCGTCCGGTATCGCTCCGGTCTGACCATAAGCCGCGCGGAGAGCATTGCCCACGCCTTCATGGGCAGTGGGTGCCGCGATACGCTGCGGTGGGCTGGGCGTCCCTTCACGGGGCCGATAAGCATCGCTACTGGTCATGCATCCTATAACGCACGGATATCGCGCGGGTTGCGCAATCCGTCGTAGTGCGTATTCGCAGCGATCATGGGAACCGGATCGTCCTCCGCCGCCCTCGATGCGTTGCTTGAACGGATCGACCGGCATTCGCCCTTCCTGCGCGTGATCGCCCGACAACGTCCCGAAATAGCCGAGGCGATCCTGCGCGACGGCGCTGATGCCGTCGTGCGCGCCCAATGCGCTTCGGTCGATCCGGCGGATGCGGCGCGGATGCTGCGGCGCCAGCGTCAGGCCGTGGCGCTCACGGTGGCGCTGGCGGATCTCGGCGGCGCACCGCTGGAGCAGGTGGTCGGCTGGCTCTCCGACTTCGCCGATCATGCGCTCGACAGCGCGATCAAGGTCGCGATCGCGGAACGGACGCCGGATGCGGATCCTGTGGGCTTCGTCGCGCTCGCCTTGGGCAAGCATGGCAGCCGCGAACTCAATTATTCGTCGGACATCGATCCGATCCTGATCTTCGATCCGGAGACGTTGCCGCGCCGCGAGCGCGAGGAGCCGATCGAGGCGGCGGTGCGGATCGCCAAGCGTGTCGTCGAACTGCTCCAGGCGCGCGACGGCGACGGCTATGTCTTTCGCGTCGACCTGCGCCTGCGCCCATCGCCCGAGGCGACCCCGCTCGCGCTCCCTTATGAGGCCGCGCTCGGCCATTATGAATCGGCGGCTCTGTCGTGGGAACGGGCGGCCTTCATCCGCGCGCGGGCGGCGGCGGGCGATGTCGCACTGGGGCAAAGCTTCCTCGATGCAATCCGGCCCTTCGTCTGGCGCCGCTCGCTCGATTTCGGGGCGATCGCCGAGATTCGCGCCATGTCGCACCGTATCCGCGATCATCATGCGCAGGGCCAGCGCTTCGGCCTCGGCTATGATCTCAAGCGCGGCCGCGGCGGAATCCGCGAAGTCGAATTCTACGCCCAGATTCACCAGCTGATCCACGGCGGCCGCGATCCGGGCCTGCGCGCTCCTGCCACGCTCGATGCGCTCGCGGCGCTCGGCGCGGCCGGGGTGATCGGCGCGGACGAGGCGCGCGAGCTGGCCGATGCCTATCGCCTGTATCGTACGATCGAACATCGGATTCAGATGGTCGACGATCAGCAGACCCACCGCCTGCCCAAACAGGCCGACGCGCTCGACAACGTCGCCGCGCTCGACGGACTTGTCGATGGGGATGCCCTGATCGAACGGCTGCGCCCGCATGTCGATCGGGTCGGCACGCTCTATGATGCGCTCGACGGCGAACCGGCGGCGCGCCTGCCATCGACTGCCGAGCAGCTTGACGAGGCGCTGTCGGCCGCCGGTTTCGCTGACCCGTCCACCGCCCGCCGTCGCATCGATCAACTGCGCGAGGGAAAGGCGCGCGCGCTGCGCACCCCCGTCGCGCAGGCCGCGCTCGAAGCGATGCTGCCCAAGCTGGTCGAGGCGGTGGGGCATTCGCCCGATCCCGATCGGGCCTTCGCCCGGTTCGACGATCTGGTCGGCGGCCTGCCGAGCGCGCTCAACCTGTTCCGCCTGCTCGAAGCGCGACCTGCGCTTGCCGCGCTCCTGATCGCGGTCCTGGGCCATGCGCCGACGCTGGCGCAGGCGCTCGCCCGCCGTCCCGCTCTCCTCGACGGTCTGATCGACGCCACCGCCTTCGATCCCGCGCCGTCCACCGAAGTGCTCGCCGGTGAGTTTTGCGGGGTGGAGCGTGGCGATGGGTTTGAGGGGCTTCTCGATCATGTCCGCCAGCTTGTCGGCGAACGCCGCTTCGCGCTGGGCGTCCAGCTGATCGAAGGGGTGGGCGACCCGATCGATATCGGTGGCGGCTATGCGCGCGTCGCCGAAGCCGCGTTGCAGGTGATCGCCTCGGCGACCGTCACCGAGTTCGAGCGCGTCCATGGGCGGGTACCGGGCGCAGAGCTGGTCGTGCTCGCACTCGGCCGGCTGGGCGGCGGCGCGCTCACTCATGCATCGGATCTCGATCTCGTCTATCTGTTCACGGGCGACATCATGCCCGAATCCGATGGCCCGAAGCCGCTCGGCGCCACGACGTATTTCAACCGTCTGGCTAGCCGGGTGTCGGCGGCGCTCTCGGTCCCCACCGCGTCCGGCCCGCTGTACGAGGTCGATACCCGCCTGCGGCCTTCGGGCGCGCAGGGGCTGCTCGCCGTCTCGGTCGACAGCTTCGCGCGTTACCAGCGTGAAGGCGCGTGGACATGGGAGCATATGGCGCTGACTCGCGCGCGGCCGATCTTCGGGTCCGACGCCGCGCGTGCCGAGGTCGCCGCGATCGTCGACGATACATTGCGCGGGGATCGCGATGTCGAGGAATTGCGCTCCGATGCCGTGCGAATGCGGGCCGAAATGGCGCGGCACAAGCCGCCCGCCGGCCCGTTCGACGTCAAGCTGATCCCCGGCGGCCTGGTCGATGCCGAGTTCACGGTGCACCTGCTCCAGCTTCGCTATCATGTCGGCCTCGATCCGCGGCTGCGCACCGCCGCCCGCGCGCTTGCCGACGCAGGGCTGCTCGATCCGGGATTCGCCGACGCGCACGCCTTGCTTACCCGTATGTTGGTGACGCTCCGATTGGTCGCGCCGGACTCGGGGGAGCCGCCCGTCGCCTCGCGCGCGCTGGTTGCCAAGGCTTGCGGTCACGGTGATTGGGGCGCGTTGACAGCAGCTTACGGCGCGGCGCGCACCCTGATCGCGGGGGAATGGACGCGGGTGTCGGCGGAACAGGTTACCGCCGCCTAAACCAATACCGGAAACCGTCCTTACGCGGTTGGGCGGGTAAGACCCCTCTCATGTTGTTCTTGCGTACCCCCCACCAGTCGCGGAGGCCGATGTGAAGGCCGACACCGCGTTTCGCAACCTCGCGGCCCCCGGGCGCGACACCGTCGATCCGGCGGCTCTGCTCGATCGGATCGGGCACAGCTATGCCGCGCTTCGGGCGCTGGCGGCGGGTGGTGCCTTCGATCGGCTGTTCGCACAGCTCAATCGCATGACGATGGCGGCGGCCGATCTGCTCGCCGGGATTGGTGCCAGCGACACGCTCACCCTCGGCTCCCAGCGCGATTACGACGCGCAACAGGCGCTGCTCCTGACCGAATTGGCGCAGGTCGAGGCCATCGTCGGCCCGTCGCCTCAGCAACTCATGACCGCCGAATATGCCGAGGCGACCGTCCGCGCTGCCGAGGCGCTGTCGATCCTCGCGACGTTGCGCGCCGATACCGCCGCGCTCCACACCGCTTTGGTCGATACGCTGCGTCGCGCGCTGTTCCCCGGCGTCACCGATCCGGTCGAACTCGCGCTTAGCGAGGTCGGCTTCGCCGATCCGATCAGCGCCGCCGCTCGCTTCCGTGAATGGGACGAGGGGCGCCGCGCCGTGCTCGCGACCTCGGCCGAGCGCCGCGCGATGAAGGCGGTTCTGCCGCAGCTGCTCCAGGCGATCGCGCATTTTCCCGATCCCGATGCGGTGCTGGCCGTGTTTGACGAAGTCGTCGGCCGCCAGCCTGCCGGTGTCGCCTTGTTCAGCAGCTTCGAGGCGCGCCCGTCGCTGCTCCTTTCGATGCTCGGCGTGATCGGTCGTGCCCCCGTGCTTGCTCGCCATCTGGTCGTGCAGCCGCAACTCGTCGGCCGCATGATTGACAGCAGCGTTTTCGCGCCGGTTCCCAAGGGCGCCGAGGTGGAGGCCGAACTGGGGCACATGCTGGCCGGCACCGATGCCCATGCCGGTGCGCTGCGCATGGCGGAGGCGGTCAACGCGCACCGCTTCGCGCTGGGCCTCCAGACACTCGAGGCCACCGCCGATCTCGTCGATATCGCGCAAGGGTCGACCGACCTCGCCGAAGCGACGCTTAGCGTGGTGACCGCGCATGCGCTGGCGGAGATGGAGGCTATCCACGGCAAGGTGCCGGGGTCCGAATTCCTCATCCTCGGCCTCGGTCGCTTCGGCGGCTCGGAGCTGACGCATCGCTCCGATCTCGATCTCGTCTATCTGTTCACCGGCGATTGCCGCACGAACAGCACCGGCCGCCGGCCGCTCGACGCCAACGAATATTTCAGCCGGGTCGCGCGTCGCGTTTCGACGATGATGGCGACGATGACCACGCTCGGCCCGCTCTATCAGGTCGATACGCGCCTGCGCCCGTGGGGTTCGAAGGGGCTGCTCGCCTGTTCGGTCGACTGTTTCGACGCCTATCATCGCGACGAAGCCTGGACCTGGGAACATATGGCGCTCACCCGCGCGCGGCCGGTATTCGGTTCGGATGCGGCGCGCGAGACGCTCAAGCGTCTCGTCACGTGCCGCCTGCGATCCCCGCGCAACCGGGCGACCCTGATCGCCGACGCGCTCAAGATGCGCGGCGACATTGCGCGCAACAAGGCACCGCGCGGCGCCTTCGACGTGAAGCTGGTGCAGGGCGGTCTGGTCGACCTCGAATTCGCGGTCCACACCCTCCAGCTCAACCATCATGTCGGGCTGCACCCGCGCCTGCGCGCTGCGATCCGATCGCTGGTGGTCGCGGGCCTGGCCGATCGTTCGCTGATCGGGGCGCATGATCTGCTCAGCCGCTTGCTGATCGCGCTGCGCACCGTATCGCCGCACGCCCACGAACCCGCACCCGAGCGCCGCGAGGCGATCGCGCAGGCTTGTGGTCTCGCGGATTGGGATGCGCTGGTCGTGGCCTATGGTGATGCCCGCGCGGTGGTGTCGCAGGCATGGCAGTCTGCGATTTCGTCGATGCCGACCGCGCAGGCGGCTTAATCTTCTAGCCCCCCTCCCGCTTGCGGGAGAGGCTGGGTGAGGGTCTTCTTCCTCCTTCTTACCGCTATTGGGAGGAGGGGGTAGACCCTCAAGGATTGCGTCGGCGCCCCATCGGCGCGAAAGGCGGTTCCGACCAGAATGGGAAGGAACCGCGATGCCAGCACAGGATAATTTGGCTCAAGGCGATAACGCCCCCGACGCCGTGCTGACGATGCCCGACGGCGCGACGAAGCGAGTGTCGGATTGGCAGGGCAAGCCGCTCGTCCTCTATTTCTATCCGAAGGACGATACGCCAGGCTGCACCACCGAGGCGCAGGCCTTCACCGCGCTCGCCGACGATTTCGCCAAGGCGGGGGCCGCGATCCTCGGCATCTCGCGCGACACGCCGAAAAAGCATCAGAACTTCATCAAGAAATATGACCTCAAGGTCGAACTCGCGACCGACGCCGATGGCCCTGAAGCCGACGCGAAGGTCTGCGAGGCATTTGGCGTCTGGGTTGAAAAGAGCATGTACGGTCGATCCTATATGGGCATCGAACGCGCGACCTTCCTGATCGACAAGGCCGGGACGATCGCCCGCGTCTGGCGCAAGGTGAAGGTCAAGGGCCATGCCGAAGCGGTACTGGAGGCGGTGAAGGCGCTGTGACGTCCTGCGTCGCCCCGGGGGAGGCCAGGGCCGCCAGAGATCGAGAGATGACGTCGTCGCAGGAGCGGACGCCGGCCCCGGCCTCCGCCGGGGCGACGGATTTGGGGCACGCCTGCCGCGCCGTTCTGCTCGCTGCCGATCCGCTGGACAAGGTCAAGACGGCGCGCCGGGCCGCGCGCGACTGGCGATTGGGGCGAACCGATTTCGCCTTCTGTGTCGCGATGCCCGATGCGCCGGCCCGCACCGATCGTCCGCCGCTGTTGCCGCCGAATCGCATGCCCCGCCGGGGCAAGGCGGGGTCCGAACGCGGGCGGATCGCGATGCTTCACGCGCTTGCGCACATCGAATATGTCGCGATCGATCTCGCCTTCGATCTGGTCGGCCGTTTCGGCGCGCAATTCCCCCGCGCCTTCGCCGATCGCTGGCTTCAGGTCGGCGCGGAGGAAGCGATGCATTTCGCGCTGATCGAACGGCGGCTGCACGCGCTCGGCACCTCCTACGGCGATCTCCCCGCGCATGACGGCTTGTGGGAGGCCGCTGCCGCCACCGCGCACGATCCGCTCGCGCGCCTCGCCGTGGTCCCGATGGTGCTCGAAGCGCGCGCGCTGGATGTCACGCCGGCGATGATCGATCGTTTTGCAACTGCGGGGGACGATCGCTCCGCCGCCATCTTGCGACGGATTGCGGAAGACGAGATCGGCCATGTTCGGGCGGGGGTGGAGTGGTTCGAATCGGCTTGTGCGGCGCAACATCGATTCGACTATTCGGTTGCCTGGGGCCAACTGGTAGCTTGCTACTTTCGGGGAATGATTAAGCCGCCGTTCAACGACTCATCGCGTGAGCGGGCCGGCCTAACGAAAGCCTTCATGGCCGGGGTTGCCGGTTGGTGTGATCCCAAGCACAGTTCGGACGTCGCAGCAGGGGGGGCAATCCTGACTTCGGCATTACGCAAATAGCGTCGGATCCGCGCCAGCGGTTTCGGCGCCAATAATGGCCGGGGTCGGGCACTAAATGTCGAAATTTGCTGCTGCTTTTCGCCGATTGACGATCCTTGTCGCCATGCTCGTCGCGCCGGTCACCGCCCAGGCGGAAACCGCTCAGGCCGAGGCCGCCGGTCAGTT
Source organism: Sphingomonas montanisoli (assembly GCF_008274695.1). Lineage (GTDB taxonomy): Bacteria > Pseudomonadota > Alphaproteobacteria > Sphingomonadales > Sphingomonadaceae > Rhizorhabdus > Rhizorhabdus montanisoli. The sequence goes on from NZ_VTOU01000002.1 coordinate 714,690, forward strand.
CCATGCTCTCTTCATGTCGTGGAAGAAGCTGGACGCGATGGAGAAGGGCGTGATTTCGATCCCGTCGATCAAGCCCCTCGCCGATTTCACCTTCACCAGCGCCTTCGGCGTTCGCAGCGATCCGTTCCGTGGCGGTGCCGCGATGCACGCCGGTATCGATCTCGCGTCGAAGACGGGCACCCCGATCTACGCCACCGCCGACGGCATGGTGAACCGCGCCGAATGGTTTGGCGGCTACGGCAATTGCGTCGAAATCGAACATGGCAAGGGCATCTCGACCCGCTACGGCCACATGTCGCGCATCGTCGCGCATGACGGACAGCGCGTCGCCCGCGGCGACCTGATCGGTTATGTCGGCTCGACCGGCCGTTCCACCGGCCCGCATCTCCACTACGAAGTCCGCATCGACGGCCGCGCCGTCAACCCGATCCCCTTCCTCGAATCCGCGAACTACATCATGGCGATGCAGGATCGCGTGACCGCGCCGATCGCACAGGGCGGCCCGGAAGACGCGCAGGACTGATCTACCGATTGTCGGGAACCTCCCGACACCCTATCTTGGGCGTATGAACGCCGAGATCGATATCACCCCGTCTGCCGCAGCGCGTGTCGCCGCGATCGCCGCGAAGACGGGTAAGCCCGCCATATTGCGCCTCGCCATCGATGGCGGCGGCTGCGCGGGTTTCCAGTACAAGTTCGAACTGGCCGATGGGCCCGCCGACGACGATACCGTCGCCACCCGCGATGGCGTTTCGCTCGTTGTCGATGCGATCAGCCTCGATCTCGTTCGCGGCGGCGCAGTCGATTATGTCGAATCGCTGGGCGGTGCGGCCTTCCGCGTCACCAACCCCAACGCGGCCTCGGGCTGCGGCTGCGGATCGAGCTTTTCCGTTTGACGCACTGATCTTGCATCCCCCGCCGGCTTCGCCCATATGCGCGGCGGGAGTCGGGCGGACGGTGCCGTCGCCAACCTGGTCAGATCCGGAAGGAAGCAGCCACAACGATTTCGCAACGGGTCGTCCCGGCTCCCACCTTTCACCACATCGCAGGCGACAACCGGCGCTCCCGCCGATAGAGTTTCGTCATGTCCGAATCCCCGCAGCCCTACCGCGTCCTGGCCCGCAAATATCGCCCGCAGAGCTTCGCCGAACTGATCGGCCAGGATGCGATGGTGACGACGCTGGGCAATGCGATCCGGCGTGATCGGCTGGCGCATGCGTTCCTGCTCACCGGGGTCCGCGGGGTCGGCAAGACGTCCACCGCACGGCTGATCGCCAAGGCGCTCAACTGTATCGGTCCCGACGGGCAGGGCGGCCCGACGATCGATCCGTGCGGAATCTGCGAGCCGTGCCGCGCCATCGCCGAGGGGCGGCACATCGACGTCGTCGAAATGGACGCCGCGTCGCATACCGGCGTCGACGACGTCCGCGAGATCATCGAGGCGGTGCGCTATTCGGCGGTTTCGGCGCGCTACAAGATCTACATTATCGACGAAGTCCACATGCTGTCGAAGAATGCGTTCAACGCGCTTCTGAAGACGCTTGAGGAGCCGCCGCCCCACGTCAAATTCCTGTTCGCCACCACGGAAGTGAACAAGGTTCCGATCACCGTCCTGTCGCGCTGCCAGCGGTTCGATCTCAAGCGGATTTCGGCCGAGACGCTGGGCGCCCATTTCGCGTGCGTCGTGGAGGCAGAGGGCGTCGAGGCCGACCCGGAGGCGCTCGCGCTTATCGCCCGCGCGGCCGAAGGATCGGCGCGCGATGGCCTGTCGATTCTCGACCAGGCCATCGCGCATGGTTCGGGCAAGGTCGAAGCGCAGCAGGTGCGCGACATGCTCGGCCTCTCCGATCGCGGCGCGATCCGCCGGCTGTTCGGCGATCTGCTGTCGGGCGATGCGCAAGCGGTGCTGGCGGGCGTGCGCGGGCAATATGATCTGGGCGTCGAGCCCGCCGCTCTGCTCCATGGGTTGCTGGAAACGTGCCACGGCGTCACGCGTGCCAAGGTGTCTCGCACCGAGGATCCGGCGATGTCGGTCGAGGAGCGCGAGGCGCTGGCCGAATGGGCATCCAAGCTCGGCTTCGCGACGCTCCACCGGCTGTGGCAATTGTTGCTCAAGGGGCATGGCGAGGTCCAGTCGGCCGCGATGCCGATCGAGGCCGCCGAAATGGCGCTACTCCGCGTCGTTCACGCCAGCCAGATGCCAGATCCCGGCGAACTCGCGCGCAAGCTGCTGAGCGGGGAGATCGCCGCGCCCGCAACGGGTGCCGCGCCGGCGCTTCCGTCGGCTGCGCCCGCGCCTGCCGAAGAGCCGCCACTCCTCGCCCTTCCGGATAGCGCGCAGGCGATCCACGATCTGTTGATGAACAACCAGAAGCAGAGTCTGGCGGTCACGTTCGGCGATCATGCCTCGATCATTCATCTGTCGGGCACCGAGCTGGCGATCGCGCGGAGTTCGTCGATCACGCTGAGCTTCGTCAACGAATTGGCGAATGCGCTCAAATCGATCACGAAAGAGCCGTGGACCGTATCGATCGCCGACGGAGGCGGGCAACCTTCGCTGCGCGCGCTGGAGCTGGCGGCCGAGCATGCGGCTCGCGACGCAATTCTCGCCACGCCGCTGGTGCGCGCCGCGATGGAGGCGTTTCCGGGAGCCGAGATGGTCGAGTTTACGCCAGGCGATAAGCGGATGGCGTCTTAAGCGCCTTCGCGGGAATGACGATTCGGGGTGGGGGGCGGCTTTCGCCTTACCCCACGAACGCCTTCTCGATCACGAAGTCGGCCGGGTGTGCGTTCGAGCCTTCCTCGAAGCCGAGCCGTTCCAGGATCGCCGCGCAATCCTTGATCATGTCCATGCTGCCGCACATCATCGCGCGGTCGTGGACGGGATCGAGTACATGGTCGCCCTCGACGCCGTCGTCGAACAGGTCGGCCTTTTCCAGCAGCGTCGTGATGCGCTCCGAACGGTGGAACGGCTCGCGGGTTACCGTCGGGATATAATGCAACTTGGCCCGCGCCTCGTCGTCGAGCAGCGGATCGCCCTCCAGCTTCGCCTCGAGCAGATCGCGATAGGCGAGGTCGCTCACGCGGCGCACCGAATGCAGCACGACGATCTGTTCGAACTGCACATAGACGTCGGGATCGCGGATCACCGACAGGAAGGGCGCGAGGCCGGTGCCGGTCGCGAGCAGGAACAGCCGGCGGCCGGGCTTGAGCGCGTCGGTCACCAGCGTGCCGGTGGTCTTGCGTGCCATGTAGATTTCGTCACCCGGCACGATCTTCTGGAGGCGCGAGGTCAGCGGGCCGTCGTCGACCTTGATCGACAGGAACTCGATTTCATCGGAATAAGACGGCGAAGCGATCGAATATGCACGCAGCAGCGGCTTGCCGCCTTCCTGCGGCAGCCCGATCATCACGAACTCGCCCGACCGGAAGCGCAGCGCAGCGGGGCGCGAGATCGCGAAGCTGAACAGATGCTCGTTCCAATGTTTCACCCACAGCACCGTCTCGCTGTAGAAAGCGCTGTTCTCTGGGATCTTCACCGGTTCGCGATTGCTCATCATGTCCACGCCGTCACACCGTCTTATTGCGAATGGAAAGCAGCGCCATAGGCCGGTGATTCCACCGCGCCAACCCATTCTTGCTGAAGCGGGCCACAGCTAAGCTTGTGTGAAGGGGGCCGCGCCCCGCCGTCCCGGAGAACGACGGCAGGGCGCGGGGAGTCGCGCCGCGAAGGGATCAGCGGCGCAACAGCGCCGGCCCGCCATTGGGAGCGGACAGGCGCCATTCGGGAAGACTCAACAGATGGGTACGCGCGGCATGATCGTCCACCAGGTCGATGAAGCGGTCGAGCAGTTCTTCGCCCTCGGGCCAGAAGCCGACGCCGTCGGAAGGGCCAAAGCCGCCGCACCCATCGAACCGCGCAAAGCCCGCGCCCCATTGGCGTGCGATGCTGAACGCGCGCTCGATCGGCAGCGTGGGATCGTCGTCGCTGCCCGCGACGAGCGCGGGGAAGGGAAGGACGCTGGTCGGCAGCGGGCCGATCTCCGCGGCGTCGATCTCCTGCGGATCTGTGGGGGAGACCAGCAGCGCCGCGATGATACCCGGGGCATCCTCGCCGCTCATCAGGCTCGCCCACCACGCGATGGTCAGCGCACCCAGGCCATGGCCGACCAGGACGACCGGCATGTCCGCGCTGTGGACGGCGCGATCGAGCCGCCCGACCAGGCTATTGCGGTTCGGGGTCGCGCTGGTACCCAGATCCAGCACGGCACAGTCCATCCGGGTCGCGGCCCAGTGGCGCTGCCAATAGCCCGGTCGATCCGATGCAGGATCGGGCAACATCAGCACCATCGGTGCTGTAGAGGGATGCTCGTAACGGGTCGTCGCCATAGCCGCTGACTCCTCGCTCTCGTGCAGGAAACATGCGCCTGCCGGAACGAAGAGTCATTACTACCGATCCGCTTTTAAATGGTCTCTGCGACCAGATGCGGCAGGATTGCGGCAGGCTGAATGCCAGATGAACGCCGAAGCGTTCGCCGGGCCTACTTGCCCTTGCTCTTGCGGTGCTTGTCGAGGTCCAGGACCATGTTCTCGCCCTCGGGCAGCAGCCCGAGTCGGCGTGCGATTTCCTGATAGGCTTCGACCTCACCACCCAGATCCTGGCGGAAGCGATCCTTGTCCAGCTTCTCGCCGGTGGTCATATCCCACAGGCGGCAGCCGTCCGGGCTGATCTCGTCGGCCAGGATCACGCGGCTATAGTCGTTGTCGAAGAAGCGACCGAATTCGAGCTTGAAGTCGACCAGGCGGATGCCGATCCCGGCGAACAGGCCGCACATGAAATCATTCACGCGGATCGCCATGTCGGCGATGTCGTGCATCTCCTCCTGGCTGGCCCAGCCGAAGCAGGCGATATGCTCGTCGGCGACCATCGGATCGCCCAGCGCGTCGTCCTTGTAATAATATTCGATGATCGTGCGGGGCAGCTGGGTGCCCTCCTCGATCCCGAGCCGCTTCACGATCGAGCCGGCCGCGACGTTGCGCACCACGACCTCAATGGGAATGATCTCGACCTGACGGATCAACTGCTCACGCATGTTCAGGCGGCGGATGAAGTGGGTGGGCACGCCGATCGTGCCGAGCAGGGTGAAGATATGCTCGGAGATGCGATTGTTCAGAACGCCCTTGCCGTTGATCGTGCCCTTCTTCTGGGCATTGAAGGCGGTCGCATCGTCCTTGAAATACTGGATAAGCGTGCCGGGCTCGGGGCCTTCGTAAAGGATCTTGGCCTTGCCTTCGTAGATCTGGCGGCGGCGGGTCATGTCGGTCGGGCCTCCAATGGGCTCGCAAAAGCGGGAAAAATGACGATGCCCCGGAGACGACGTCGATTCGGACGCAGCCGCCGAGGCAATTCGGAACCGCCCTTACCGCGATTGCGTTTGCCGCGCAAATGCGTGTGGAGACGTAACAGTTTTCGCGTGCATATACTGACGGGCGAGCCTATCGCGCGCCGGGTTTTGCTAGTGGGGCCTCATGGTCGATCGGACGGGCGACGTGGCGGATAGCCAGATGGAGGCGGACGCCCTTGTGCGGGCCGCCGATGTCGATCCCACGCATGGGGGGCACAGCCAGCTCGCGCTGACCCTGGGTGCGCTGGGCGTCGTCTTTGGTGATATCGGCACCAGCCCGCTTTATGCGTTCCGAGAGGCGCTTAACCAGGCGGCAGCCGACGGCATCGTCGCGGGCGAGATATTGGGTGTGCTCAGCCTCGCCCTGTGGGCCCTGATCCTCGTCGTTACCTGCAAATACGTCCTGTTCCTGATGCGGGCCGACAATAATGGCGAAGGCGGCGTGCTGGCGCTGATGGCGCTCGCGCAGCGTTCCGCAAGGAAGCGTGGCCGCCTGCTCGTGGTGTTGGGCGCTGCCGGAGCGGCGCTGTTCTACGGCGACGGAATCATCACGCCCGCACTGTCGGTGCTGTCGGCGGTCGAGGGTCTCAAGACGATCCCGGCGATCGGGCATCACATCAACCGTGGTGAGATCATCCTGATCACCGCCGTGTTGCTGGTCGCGCTCTTTTCGATGCAGGGTCGCGGCACGGCGGCGGTTGCGCGGCTGTTCGGGCCGGTTTGCCTGCTCTGGTTCGCCGCGATCGCCGCCATCGGGCTGATCCACATTTTCGACGAGCCCGCGATTCTCGCAGCCTTCTCCCCACATTATGCCGTGCTGTTCATGCTCAACCACGGCGTCGTCGGGCTTTTCGTGCTGGGCGCGGTGTTTCTGACGGTGACGGGGGCCGAGGCGCTGACGGCCGATATGGGGCATTTCGGCGCGAGGCCGATCCGGCGTGGGTGGTTCATCGTCGTGTTCCCCGCGCTCGCGCTCAACTATCTGGGGCAGGGTGCTTTCGCGCTCTCGCAGCTCGAACATGCGGCCGTGACCGGTGCCCAGTTCACGAACCAGAACTGGTTCTTCATGATGATCCCGGAGGGGCTGCGCGCGCCGATGGTGCTTCTGGCGACGATGGCGACGGTCATCGCGAGTCAGGCGGTGATAACTGGCGCCTTTTCGCTGACCCAGCAGGCGATCCAGCTCGGCCTGCTGCCGCGCATGAAGCTGCGGCAGACATCGGCGCACATGGCGGGGCAGGTGTTCCTGCCGGGGATCAATCGGTTGCTGTTCGTCGGCGTGATGATCCTGGTGTTCGGTTTCGGATCGTCGAGCGCGATGGCGGCCGCCTATGGCATTTCGGTCACGGGCACGATGGTCGTGACGACGCTGCTGGCATTTGTGATCGTGCGGCGCAACTGGCAATGGCGCCTGGGGCTTGCAGTCGCGGTCATCGCGCCCTTCCTGTTGCTCGATCTCTTCTTCTTCGGCGCGAACATCTTGCGCGTCTATGAAGGCGGATGGGTGCCGCTCGTCGTGGCCGGCGGCGTCGGCTTGCTGATCGTCACATGGGTGCGTGGCCGCAAGCTGCTCCACGCGATCGATAAGGCGCAGGCGATCGCGCTCGAGGAACTGGCGCGGATGCTGACGGCCCGCCCGCCCGAGCGCGTGGCCGGCACCGCGATCTTCCTGTCGGCCGATCGTGACGGCGCGCCCAATGCGCTGCTCCACAATCTGAAGCACAACAAGATCCTGCACGAACGCAATATCGCGCTCACCGTGCGGACCGCGCCGACGCCCTTCGTCGATCCCGCCGAACGGCTGACGATCCTGCCGATCGACGCCAATTTCAGCCGCGCGCTGCTGACCTACGGTTTCATGGAAGCCCCGGACGTGCCGCGCGATCTTGCTGTCGCCCGCTCGCGCGATGAAAAGGCGATCGAGCCTGTCGGGACCAGCTACTTCATCGGCCGATCGACCCTGCGCCCGTCGAAGCACAGCGGCATGCCCTTCTGGCAGGATCTGCTGTTCATCTTCCTCTATCGTAATGCCGCCGACCCCACCGACTTCCTGCGCATACCGCCCAATCGCGTGGTCGAACTGGGATCGCAGACGACGATCTGACCTTGCCGTCACCCCCGCGAAGAGAAACTGGATGGGGCCCCGCCTTCGCGGGGGATGACGAAATGGGGTGGCGTCAAAATCGCAGCTTCTTCGGCTCGATCCGAATCTCGTCGGTCGCTGGCCAGGCCTGATGTTCGGCCCACCACTTTATTCCATCGCGTACCCGCCGCCGTACCGTCGCGAACCGGCTTTCGCCGCCGCTCTGCTTCCTGTTCCGATCCATTTCACCCTCCGTCGCTGATAAGCTGACCTGCAGCCGACGGTTGTCCATTTATGCCTTTCCTCGGGGTCTAGCCAATCGGTTGTCGAATAGAGCACATAAGCTATACTTATTTCATGGCCCGCCAGATTCCTCCGCTTGCCGCCGTGCGCGTGTTCGAAGCCGCCGCGCGCCATCTCAACTTCACGCGCGCCGCCGAGGAGCTGGCGATGACGCAGGCGGCGGTCAGCTATCAGATCAAGCTGATCGAGGAGCGGCTGGGTGCGGCGTTGTTCGTCCGCAACGGCCGCCGCGTCGCGCTGAGCCCGGCGGGTGCGCGGCTCGCGCCGCAGGTTTCGTCGGCATTCGATCTGCTCGACGAGGCGTTTGGCAAGGTGCGCGAGGAGGAGGGCGGCGTCCTGACGATCAGCGCGGCGCCTGGCATCGCGGCGAGTTGGCTTGGTCCGCGCCTGGCCCGTTTCCAGATTTCGCGCCCCGGCATCGCGGTGCGGCTGCTGGCAACGCACGAGCTGGTCGATTTTGCGCGCGATTCGGTCGATGTCGGCGTCCGCATCGGCAAGGGCGTCTGGCCGGGCCTGCGCGCGATCGAGATGTTCCCGGCCGAATATACGCCGATGTGCAGCCCCGATTTTCTCGATCGGGCGGGGCCGTTCGATACCCCTGCCGATCTCCTCAAGGTGCTGCGGCTCAACTCCGATGATGTCTGGTGGCGCGCATGGCTCGCTCATATGGGTGTCGAGGTCGGCCCCGATTTCGATCGCAGCTCGATCCACGTCGATTCGCAGGTGATCGAAAGCATGGCGGCGATGGCGGGGCAGGGGGTGGCGATGCTCACCCCGCGCTTCTGGCAGAACGAGATCGCCGCCGGCCGCCTCGTGCAGCTCTTTCCTTATGTCGGCGCGGACAGCAGCTTCTGGCTCGTCTATCCCGAACATCGCCACGCCACCCCCAAGATCCGCGGCTTCCGCGAATGGCTGACGGCGGAGGTCGCGGTCGAAAGCGGCGCCATTGCCGAACCGCAACCCGCCCCCTAGACGTTGATCCATGACCGAAACCGCCGAGCTGCCCGATGACAGCATCCGCAACACCCCCTTCGATAGCGCGCTCTCCGATCGCTACCTCGTCTATGCGCTGTCGACGATCACGGCGCGCTCGCTGCCCGACGTTCGCGACGGGCTGAAGCCGGTTCACCGCCGCCTGCTGTGGGCGATGCGCCTGCTCAAGCTCGATCCGGCGAGCGGTTACAAGAAATGCGCGCGCGTCGTCGGCGATGTCATCGGCAAGTACCACCCGCACGGCGACCAGTCGGTCTATGATGCTATGGTCCGCTTGGCGCAGACCTTCTCGCTGCGCTATCCGCTGGTCGACGGGCAGGGCAATTTCGGCAATGTCGACGGCGATAATGCCGCGGCGATGCGCTATACTGAGGCGCGACTGACCGCGGCGGCCGGCGATCTGATGGCCGGGCTCGACGAGGGCACGGTCGATTTCCGCCCGACCTATAATGGTGAGGAGGAAGAGCCCGAAATCTTCCCCGGTCTCTTCCCCAACCTGCTCGCCAACGGCGCGACCGGCATCGCGGTCGGCATGGCGACGTCGATCCCGCCGCATAATGTCGCCGAACTCGCCGAAGCGGCGAAGATGCTGATCGACGATCCGCACGCCGACACCCGCAAGCTGATGCAGCATGTCCAGGGGCCGGACTTTCCGACCGGGGGCATCATCGTCGACAGCCAGGATGCAATCGCGCAGGCTTATGAAACCGGCCGTGGCGCCTTCCGCGTCCGCGCCAGGGTCGAGACCGTCCAGGAAAAGGGCGGCGGCTGGCACCTGGTGGTCAGCGAGATCCCGTATCAGGTGCCCAAGGCCAAGCTGATCGAACAGATCGCGGAGCTTATCAACGACAAGAAGCTGCCGATCCTCGCCGACGTCCGCGACGAGAGCGACGAGGATATCCGCATCGTCCTCGAACCGCGCAGCCGCACCGTCGATCCGGCGATGCTCACCGACAGTCTGTACCGGCTGACCGATCTGGAGGTGCGCGTCTCGCTCAACCTCAACGTCCTCGACGACAGCCGCACGCCCGGCGTGATGAGCCTCAAGGAAGTGCTCGCCGCATGGCTCAAGCACCAGTTCGAGGTGCTGATCCGCCGCTCGCAGCACCGGCTCGCCAAGATCGCCGATCGGATCGAGCTGCTCGACGGCTATCTCGTCACCTATCTCAACCTCGATCGCGTCATCCAGATCATCCGCGAGGAGGACGAGCCTAAGCCCATCCTGATCGCCGAGTTCTCGCTGACCGACCGGCAGGCCGAAGCCATCCTCAACATGCGCCTGCGTTCGCTGCGCAAGCTCGAGGAAATGGAGATCCGCAAGGAACGCGACACGCTCGATGCCGAGGGCAAGGGGCTGCAGGAGCTGATCGACAGCCCGCCGCGCCAGCGCACCCGGATGAAGCGCGATCTCGATGCGCTCTACAAACGCTATGGCCCCGAAACCGCGCTGGGCAAACGCCGCACGATCGTCGAGGAAGCGGCGCTTGCGCGCGAGATTCCGATCGAGGCGATGATCGAGCGCGAGCCTGTCACGATCATCCTGTCGCAGCGCGGCTGGATTCGTGCGATGCGCGGCCATGTCGATGAGGCGCAGCTTGCGGGCGTCAAGTATAAGGAGGGCGACGGCTTCGCCTTCTCCGCGCGCGCGCAGACGACCGACAAGATCTTGATCGGCACCGATGCGGGTCGCTTCTTCACCCTCTCGCCTGACAAGTTGCCCGGCGGGCGCGGCTTCGGTGAGCCGGTGCGCCTGTTCGCCGATGTCGAGGCCGATCAGCGGATTATCGCGCTGGTCGTCGCGAAGCCCGGCGGCGCCTTGCTCCTCGCATCGTCCGACGGGCGCGGTTTCGTCGCGGAGATGGCTGAGATCGTCGCGGAGACTCGCAAGGGCAAGCAGGTCGTCAATCTGAAGGATCAGGCGAAGCTCAAGATCGTCCACGCGATCGATACGTCGGAGGGCGGCGACGATTATGTCGGCGTCATCGGTGAGAATCGGAAGATGGTGATCTTCCCCCTGAGCGAGCTGCCCCGCATGGCGCGCGGGCAGGGCGTCGCGCTCCAGCGCTACAAGGATGGCGGCCTGTCCGACGCGATCAGCTTCCGCTTCGAAGCGGGGCTCAGCTGGGCGATGGGCGGCGACACCGGCCGCACCCGCACCGAGACCGACCTCTCGCTCTGGCGCGCCGCCCGCGGTGCCGCGGGCCGCATGCCTCCCGTTGGTTTTCCAAGGGACAACCGGTTCGGCTGACTTGATCCTCCCCCGCCAGGGGAAGGTGGCGCCAAAGGCGACGGAGGGGGAGGGCGGTTGCCAACTCCCGATCATCGCGTCCTCCCCCTCCGTCAGCTACGCTGACACCTCCCCTGGCGAGGGAGGATGAAAGTCCTACGGGCTTCCCCGTAGCCCTATCGTCTAAACCACTGGAAAGAGTGCGTTAACTGTCGGCTGTTACATCGATGTCGATATGCGGGCGACACGACCTCAGATAGCGGACTTGCCGGTGGCGCCCGAAGCGGCGGCGCCCGCTGGCAATTTCCCGGTCCCGCCCGCGCTTCAGCAGCTTCTCAACACCCCCCGCGCCGCCGAGCGTCAGGAGTTTCTCGACGCACTTCCCGTTGCGGTCGCAATCGTGGCGGAGGTCGACGGCAATCCGCGGATCATGGCAAGAAATGCCGCATTTCTGCGACTTTCCGACATGCGGCTCGCCGCGTCGGAGCTGGCCAAGGCCGATTTGTGCAGCGGCCTGGCCCTCCCGCTCAACGCCGCTTTGCGCGCCTTCTTTGCGGCCGACGACGAAGATCGCGCGATCGACATGCAGGAAACGACCGGCATCGGCGGTCGCCATTTCGCGGTCCGTATGGTCCGGCTGCGGACCGGCGAATCGGCCTCGCCGCGCTGTGTCCTCTCGCTGATCGACTGCACCGCACAGATCGAATCGGAACGGTCGCTTCGCAAGGAAATGCTGCGCGACAGCCTGACCGGGCTTCCCAATCGTTCGGCCTTCGCGGAGCGCGTCGACAAGGCGATCGACGCGTTCGGCGAAACGGGGGATGGTTTCGCGGTCCTCGTTGTCGATCTCACCCGCTTCAGCCGCGTCAATGAAGGCGTTGGCAGTCTCGCTGGCGATGAACTGATCATCACGGTCGCCCGCCGCCTCGTGTCCACGCTGCGTGCAGGCGACGTGCTCGCGCGAATCGTGGGCGATGAATTCGCGGTGCTGATGGAATTGGGCAGCGCCGCCGATGCGCTGCGCGCCGCGCGCCGGATGCAGGCCGCGCTCGCCACCCCGATCCGGCTCGGTGATCTCGAGATCAAGATCGACTGCGCGGTCGGTTGTGCTCTGATGTCGTCGGGCATCGATCTGGCCGAAGAGGTCATCCGCAACGCCCAGTTCGCGGTGAAGCGCGCCAAGACGTCGGGCCAGGCCGAAATCTACCAGACCGGCGACAGCGCCGCGGCGCGCGAGCGCTTCAGCATGGAAACCGAGCTGCGCCGCGCGATCGAGCAGGATCAACTGACCCTCGCTTATCAGCCGCTGATCGATCTCACTTCGGGGGAGGTGACGGGGTTCGAGGCGCTGGCCCGCTGGGTGCATGCCGAAAAGGGCATCATCCCGCCGTCCGAGTTCATCCCTGTCGCCGAGGAATCGGGCCTGATCGTCGAGCTGGGTCGCTGGGCGATGCGCGCCGCCGCCCGCACGCTCGCCGCCTGGGATCGTCGCGCGGGTTACGTTCTGCCGATCTATATGTCGGTCAATGTCTCCGCGGTGCAGTTCCAGCGCGACGATGTCGCCGCCGCGGTCGCCGCCGCTCTCGTCGAGAGCCGCATTGCGGGCGAACGCTTCAAGCTCGAACTCACCGAAAGCTGCATCGTCGCCGATCCGCAGGGGATCAATCGCGTCCTGGGCGCGATCCACGATCTGGGCGTCGGGATTGCGATGGATGATTTCGGCACCGGCTATTCCAGCCTCGCTTATCTCCAGCGTCTGCCGATTGACGTTCTCAAGATCGATCGCAGCTTCATCGCGCCGATGCTGGAGGACAAGGATTCGGTCGCAATCGTCCGCGCGGTCCTCGGCCTCGCCAACGCGCTGGGCATGGTGACGACGGCCGAGGGCGTCGAGACCGCAGCGCTGGCCGAAACCCTGATCGCGCTGGGATGCGATGTGGCGCAGGGCTATCACTTCGCCAAGGCGCTTCCCGCCGACGAAGCCTATCTCTATCTGGCCGAACGCAATGCCTTCGCCAGTTCTTCCGACGTGATCTGATCGACCCGGCTGGCGTCGGGGAAATCTTCCTCGATCCAGCGCCGTTCGATCGCCTGCAAGGTCGCCGCGACGACCGGCCCCGCCGTCAGCCCATGCGCGACCAGATCGCCGCCCTTGATCGGCAGTTGCGGGCGCTCCCATCCGTCCAGTGATGCCAGCGCTTCGGTCGGGCCGTCGCCCTTCAACACGATATCGCGCGCCACGTCCGGCCCCAGTCGATAGGCAAGGGCTCGCACAGGGGCGCCTTCGCCGCTCGCCGCTTCGATCCGCTTGAGGACCGCCTTCGACATCTTGAGCCGCTGTGCGATCGCGACGGCGGTTTCCGGGCTCTGGGGCAGCAGCGCCCCAAGCCGCCGGATCGGATCGGCATCCACCCCGGCCTCAACCTCACGCGCGATCAGGTGACGCAGCCGCGCGACGCTCGTTTCATCGATCTCGGGCACGACCGGGCGAAAAATCCCCTGATCGACCATCAACGCGATGGTCGGCGCCGGATCGGCGACGCCCAGCAGCTTGGTCAGTTCGTCGGCTATACGTTCCCGCGACAATGCCATCAGGTCGTTGGCGCGTGCCGCGCACGCCGCCAGCCCTGCCGCATCGGGCGCGCCGTTGCCGAAACGCGCGTGGAATCGGAAGAATCGCAGGATCCGCAGATGATCCTCGGCGATCCGTTGCAACGGATCACCGATGAAGCGGACGAGCCGTGCGTCCAGATCGGCGACCCCACCGAAATAATCGAAGATCTCGCCGCTCAGCGGATCGGCCGATAGCGCGTTGATCGTGAAGTCGCGCCGCGCCGCATCCTCGCGCCAGTCGTCGGTAAAGGCCACGGTCGCGCGCCGCCCGTCGGTCGAAACGTCGCGACGCAGTGTCGTCACCTCGACCACGCCGCCCGGCAAGACGGCGGTGACGGTGCCGTGCGCGATGCCGGTCGGCACCGCCTTGAATCCTGCGGCCTTGATCCGGTCGCTGGCATCCTCCGGCATCAGCCGCGTCGCGCAGTCGACATCCTTGACCGGCAGGCCCAGCAGCGTGTCGCGCACCGCGCCGCCGACGAAGCGGATCGCGCCTTCGCCCGCGCCTAGCGCCTCGACCAGCGCATCGAGCCCCGCCATCGCGCGCCACTCCGCTTGCGGCAGGGTCGTCATGCCGACAGGCCCGCGCGCAGGCGGTTGCCCAGGTTCACGATCAGCCCGGCTGTCACGCCCCAGGTCCGGAACTCGTTCCACAGGATCTCGTAAAAGGCCCGCTCGCGCCCTTGCACGGTCAGGGTCTTGCGATCCTGATTCGTGGCATCGAGCATGTGTGCGAGCGGCGGTTCGAAGATCGCCGAAACCTCGGCTTCATGCGGCACGAGATTCAGCGTGTCGGGCAGCACCGCGATCACTGGGGTGATGCTATATCCGGTGCCGGTGCGATAGGGTTCGGCGGTGCCGACGATCTGGGCGACGGCGGTGGGCAAGGTCACTTCCTCCCACGCCTCGCGCAACGCCGCCGCGACGGGGCCGGCATCCTCGGGATCCACTCGCCCGCCGGGAAAGGCGACCTGGCCCGCATGTTTGCGCAGGCCGGCATGGCGTACGGTCAGCAAAAGGCGCGGCGCGGGCGCGTCGATCACGCCGACCAGCACGGCGGCGGGCACGAACTCGGTCGTTCCCATCAATTCGGGGCCGACATCGTGATAAAGCGGGGGTTCGGACGGCGCGGCGAAGGCTTCGCGGAGCCGTTCGGCCAGCGCGCTCATTCGCCGCCGTCGAGCGGGAAGAAGCGGCCGCCGCTCCACAGGCCGATCGGTTCGGCGCCTTCGTCGATCGCGAGGTTGATCAGCTCGTAATAAACCGGCCGCGCTATCAGCGCTTCCAGCCCGCCGCGCACCGCCAGATAGGGGCGCGGACCATCTTCGCCCTGCACGATGCGCAAGGGGTGATCGGCGTCGGCGACCACCAGTTCGTCAGTGTTGAGCCGGAACGCCATCGATCGCGTCTCGCCCGCGCCCTCGGTCTTGAGTTCGACCGCGACGAAGGCTGCGTCCTCGACATCGATCGTCAGCTTTTCGACCGGCGTGACCAGGACGTGGCTACCGTCGGCCTCGCGCCGCAGGATCGTCGCGAACAGGCGGACCATTGCGGGGCGGCCGATCGGCGATCCCTGGTGGAACCAGGTGCCGTCGCTCGCGATCCGCATGTCGCTATGCCCGCAATGGGTCGGGTTCCACTTCTCGACCGGCGGCAATTTGCGCTCGGCGACGAGGGTGGCGATCTCGGTCAGGGACAGGCCGGCAATGTCGGCGGGGGGAACGCTTTCGGGCATGGCACCGCTTTGGCGCGCTTAGCGGTTCTCGACAAGAGCCGGGGCGGCGACGCGCGGCCCCATGACCGCCTCGCGCGGCAGGCCGGGGCCGGAGCGCACGCGCGCCAGCAGGCGCCGCCGCTCGACCGGCCCGGGCACCGCCCATCCGCCGGTCACGCGATCGTCAAAGCCGAAGAAGCGGCCATAATATTCGGGATCGCCGATCAGGACGAGCGGCGCATGGTCGCTCGCATCGGCGTGTTCGATCATCGCATCCATCAGCAGACGACCGATCCCGTCACGCTGGCGATCGGGCCGCACCGCGACCGGCCCGACCAGGATCAGCGGGGTGGTGTCGCCATCGGCCTCGGTCAGCTGGATCGGCCAGCACTGGATCGACCCGACCAGTTCGCCATCCTCGACCGCCGCCAGGCTCAGCCCGGGAAGAGCATCCATGCCAGCGCGCAGCTTATAGGCCGTGCGTCCATGTCGATCCGTCCCGAACGCCGCATCCAGCAGGCTTTCGATCGCAACGGGCGGCACGGCGGCAATGGGCAACAGCTCGATCAATGCGGGGCTTAACCTTCGATGGACATGGCGTCTGGACGCATGGAGCGCGCGCAGATAGCGAGTCATCGACGGATTCCAAGTCAAAATCGGGTCAGTAACCATGAAGCTTTTCGATGGAATATGGGCTCCCAGCCCCCGGCGCGTCCGCATCTACCTTGCCGAGAAGGGGATCGATGTGCCCCGTGAGTCGCTCGATCTGCGCAAGGCGGAGACCGACAGTCCCGATTATGCCGCGGTCAATCCGCGCCGGCTCGTCCCTTCGCTGCTGCTCGACGATGGCACGCTGATCGACGATTCGGTCGGCATCTGCCGCTATTTCGAGGCGCTGCACCCGACACCGCCCTTGTTCGGCCGCGACCCGACCGAGATCGGGCAGGTCGAAAGCTGGATCCGGCGGATCGAAAGCGATCTCTACACCCCCGTCACCTATGCGTTTCGTAACAAGCATGCGGCGTTCGCGGGTAGGGCGATTTCGGGCGACTGGCCGGAGATCGCCCAGATCCCCGCGCTGATCGAACGCGGCGAATTGATGTGGAGCGCGTGCCTCGATCGGATCGATGCGCATCTGGCGGCGCGCGACTGGCTGGTCGGTGCCGGCTTCAGCTTCGCCGACATTGCCGCGCTCGTCGCGGTGGATTTCGGTGCCTCGACGAAGATGCCCGACCCGCTTTCCGGCCGCCCGAACCTCGCGCGCTGGCACGCCGCGGCCAGCGCGAGGCCGTCGGCGGGCGCCTGATGTCTGTGGATTCGCTGTGGATTGCCTGTGGATAACTCAAATTCGCCCGATTCTTGCTCGATTCCGGGTGCTCGCCTAGGCTGGCCCGCATGACGCCCGAATTCGGCTCCCCCAGAACAGCGATCGTCACCGGCGGTGCCAAGCGGATCGGCGCCTGCTTCGTCCGTGCGTTGGCCGAGGACGGTTGGACCGTCCTGATCCACTGCCGCGAATCGATCGCCGAGGCGGAGGCGCTGGCCGCCGAAGTCGGAAACGGCGCGCGCGTCGTGGCTGCCGATCTCGCGACGGTCGACGGGCCCGATCGGGTCATCGCCGCGCTCGATGGCATGCCGGCGCCGGGCCTGCTGGTGAACAGCGCCTCTTTGTTCGAACTCGATTCGCACGACGATTTCACGGCGCAGGCGTGGGACGCGCATATGAATGCCAATGCGCGCGGCCCGGCCTTGTTGTCGCGTGGCTTTGCGGCGGCGGCGCCGGCGGGGCAGGGCGCGCTGATCGTCAACCTGCTCGACGCCAAGCTCGCACAGCCCAATCCCGATTTCTACAGCTACACCGTCTCGAAAATGGCGTTTGCGGGCCTCTCCGAACTGATGGCCCGCTCGCTCGCCCCGCGCGGCATACGCGTCAACGCGATCGCGCCGTCGGTGACAATGGTGTCCGGCCCGCAGAGCCGCGACAATTTCGCCAAGGTCCACGCAATGAACGCGCTGCACCGTGGCGTCGATGTCGATGATCTGGTGCGCGCGCTGCGCTTCCTCGTCGCCTCGCCCGCCATCACCGGGCAGACGATCGCCGTCGACGGCGGGCAACGTTTCCTCGCGCTTCCGCGCGATGTGCAATTCATGGAGCCCTGATTTGGATCCCGCCAGCCTCGACGGTCTCGTCCCACCCGCGCTCCGCCCCGCCACGCGTCGCATCCTGCTCGAAGATTTCGCGCTGCCGGTCGACATCGGCTTCCACGAATTCGAGATCGGATCGCCCCAGCGCATCTTCGTCACGATCGAGGTTTGGCTGAACGACGCCGCCTTCGCCGATGTCGATGAGGTGGCCGCCGCCTGGGATTATGATTTCCTGCGTACCGAAATCCTGCGCCTTGTCGAAGGACGCCGCTTCAACCTGCAGGAAACCCTGGCGCGCGAGATCTACACGCTCGTCGCCGCGCGCGCCGGCGTCACGGGCCTGCGGGTCTCCACCAGCAAGCCCGACGTCTATCCCGATTGCGCCGCCGTCGGGGTCGAACTGAGCAGCACGCTTCCCAGGAGCTGAGCCACTCGGAGTCGCGGGCTGCGCAAGGCCGGCAGCCCCCTCGGCGTCTGAGAGCCTACCGAATCGTCCGCGCGCACGCGCCGAGCTGTTCCAGCACGAAGATATAGTCCTGCTGCACCGCCTGCGCGTCGCCGTCGGAAAGCTGCGCGAGCGCCTTTGCCGGGATTCGCTTCGGCAGGAAGCAGGCCAGGCGATACCAGATCAGCGTATCGCGCTGCGGAATCGTCGCACTGTCGTCGACGATCTCCCCGGTCGCGACCGACCATTGGGTCTGTTCGCCGGGACGGCGCAGCACCGACAGCGAGATCGGGCGCTTGTCGGCGGTCGCCAGAAAGATCTGGCTCTCGCTCTCGCCCGCGATCGCGCCGGGCGAGTAAAAGGCGCCTGTGATTCCCGTGACGCGTGGTGGCGCCTTCCCGCCGACCGATTCGGTGAGAATCGAGCGCAGCCGCGATTCGATCTCGGGCGTCCATGCGATCTGGGAGTGCGGTGAACTGAGCCGAATCTCCTGCGGCCTGCCAACAACGCGCTCGGCAAGAACCACGACGCGCATTTTTTTCAGCGTCGGTACGCGGCCCTTCGCGTCGAGTGGCACGTCGGCGAGATAGGTGATCGTGCCGGGCATGCCATCTGCCCCCCGAAGCAGCATCTGCGTGCTCGCGCTGATCAAAAAGCGGGCAAAGCCGGGCTGAAGTCCGGGCGCCAGATCGCCCTTGAGGCGCTCCGCCTTCAGGATTTCCACCCCCGCCACCAACGGCGATCCCAAGGCCAGATCAGCAAGATCGGCATAGCTATAAGCCGGTGCCGGGAGGGCGATTGTCGCCGCCGCAAGCGGAACGGTGGGCAGTGTAACCGTTAATATCGCAGCGGCGGTCGCGATCGCGGCAAAAACCGTGCCACTTTTCTTTCGGCTGGGTGCAATGGTGCGATTCATGGCGTAAATCAGCCTCCTGGGCGGGGTTCGAAGTTCCTCATAACCGGTCGTTACGGTGCTCGTCACGTCCCGGAAACGGCCATCGAATGCTCTTTGGCCTGTTGCGTCGGTCGGACTGTCGCGATAAGGACACACTTCGCCAAATAATATACGAGCGTCACTGGCGGTACGGGCGGAGAGCGCGGCAGGTTGCCCTTGGGGAACTTACCGGGTTCGCTCGTGGATTTTGAGGGAGTTCATTTCCTTAATGGCTTATGCTGATCAACCGACGATGAGCCCCCGTAAGCTCGTGTCGATCGTTGCCGTGATCCTTCTTCATGTGGTCATCGGTTACGCTTTCGTTACGGGTCTGGCTTTCAATGTCGTCAAGAAGGTCGCCAAAGACCTGAACGTGGTGGATATCGCGGAGGAGGCTCCGCCTCCCGAGGATCTCCCGCCGCCGCCGCCACCTGAAACCAAGGTCGAGCCGCCGCCCGTCGTGGCGCCGCCTCCGATCGTTCAGGTTGCTCCCACCATTGCACCGCCGATCGTCTCGGTTCCGGTTGCGCCTCCGGTCGTCATCACGCCGACCGCACCCGTTGCGCCGCCGAAGCCGCAGGCTCCTGCCGTTGCTCTCAAGGCACGCGGCACGCCCGGTGAATGGGTGACGCCGGAGGATTATCCCTCGGGTGACATGCGCGCCGGCAACCAGGGCACCACTGGCTTCCGTCTGGAAGTCGATGCTGGTGGAAAGGTCACCAACTGCACTGTCACGTCGTCGAGCGGCTTCCCGTCGCTGGATACCAAGGCTTGCCAGATGCTGATGCGCCGTGCGCGCTTTAGCCCCGCGAAGAATACGGAAGGTCAGGGCGTACCTGCATCCTATTCGAACCGGGTGCGCTGGCAGATCCCGAACGATTAATCGGATGGTCGAAGCGGGCGGCCGCTGGTCGTCCGCCAGGCCGCTCAAGTCCACAAAGTTAAACGAGCTCGAGAGAAGGAAAGACATCAATGGCTACCCCCCCCGCTGGCGGTAATCCGTACGGCCTCGGCGCTGCCCTCGAACAGGGCGGCATCATCGCGCAGAGCATCTTCGCGATCCTCGTGATCATGTCGGCCGCTTCGTGGTACATCATGTTCACCAAGCTGTTCGAGCAGCAGAAGATCCTGAACCAGGCGAAGAAGGCCCGCACCGTTTTCTGGCAGGCGCCCAGCCTGCGCGACGGCCAGGCCAAGCTCGAAGCCAACTCGGCCTATCGCCAGCTCGTCGACGACGGCCTGCTCGCCCAGGAACAGCACACCAAGCTGACCGACCCCGTCGACCAGCATGAGTGGCTGCTCGGTTCGCTCGCTCGCTCGCAGGGCGCGATCAACTCGAAGCTCGGCAACGGCCTCGCGGTTCTCGCCACCGTCGGTTCGACCTCGCCGTTCGTCGGTCTGCTCGGTACCGTTATCGGTATTTACCGCGCACTCGTGAAGATCGGCGCTGCTGGTCAGGCTTCGATCGACGCCGTCGCCGGCCCGGTCGGTGAAGCGCTCATCATGACCGCGATCGGTCTCGTCGTCGCGGTTCCGGCCGTGCTCGGCTACAACTGGCTGATCCGCCGCAACAAGGTCGTCGCGGAGCAGCTCGCTGCCTTCTCGACCGATCTGCACGGCTACATGGTTTCGGCCGGTGCGGTGAAGCCGGTCGTCGTCAAGGCGGCTCCGGCTCCGGTCAAGAAGTAAGGAAGGTATCGGGGCGGGCTTCGCGGTCCGCCCCTCTTCCTTCTGCTTGATGGACGGAGGGGCGTTCATGCCGGCAACAGACCGGCGGCCCGTTCCTCGAATGAGAATAGGATCCTAAACGATGGCCATGAGTGCCGGCCCATCCGACGATGGCGCACCGATGTCGGACATCAACACGACGCCGCTCGTGGACGTCATGTTGGTGCTGCTCATCATCTTCCTCATCACCGTTCCCGTCGTGATCCAGACGGTTCCCGTGAAGCTTCCTAGCGTTCGCTACGAAGCGACCACGACCAAGCCAGAGAACGTGGCTCTCTCGATCCGCGCAGCGTCGAACGGCGCATGCGAGGTCTATTGGGGCCAGACCAAGGTGACCGGGCAGGAACTGCTCGATCGCTCGGTCGCGAAGCTCAAGCGGGAAATCGACAAGCAGGGTGGCCCGTCGGCGCCCGGCCTGGAACTCCCCGAAGTGCATATCCGTGGCGACATCAACACGCCGTACCGCTGCATCGGCGGCGCGATGGTGACGGTGCAGCGCGCGGGCTTCCAGCGCGTCGGCTTCATCTCGGAACCGCCCCCCGGCGGCAACGAGCGTCTCTGATCACGCTTTCGAGGAGTAGATAAGATGGCAATGGCAGCAGCCACCGCCGAAGGCGAACCGATGATGGACATCAACACGACGCCGTTGATCGACGTCATGTTGGTTCTTCTGATCATGTTCATCATCACCATCCCGATCCAGACGCACGCGGTGAAGCTCGATCTTCCGGTCGATCAGCCGAACGCCACGCCGCCGCCGGTCGACCCTGTGAAGAACAAGGTCACGATCGACGCGGCCGGCACGATCTTCTGGAACGGCAGCCCGATCGATCTCATCCGTCTGCGCCAGTATCTGGACATCACGCAGCAGATGAACCCGGTTCCCGAACTGCACCTGCAGCCGGATCCGCAGGCGCGCTACGTCATCGTCGACGAAGTGCTCGCGGTGACCAAGCGGGCCAATGTCGAGAAGATGGGCTTCGTCGGTAACGAGGCTTATGCCGGCGCCTTCTAAGGCTCGGACATAGCTTACCAAGATCAAGGGCGGTCCTTCGGGGCCGCCCTTTTTCGTTGGGGCGTCACCATCGCGATGCCCTGTCCTACTCGACCTGAAGGCATTACGTCATGCGCATGGCAAACACTGTCCGATATCCCCTCTCGTCGAACCCCCTGGTCGCGCCGGGGAAGCGATTCCGACGCAGACGTAGTGACAACTTCCACAACTTCCGCGCGCTCGAAGTCGGATCGAATCGGCCGTGAAGGACGAACTCGACCGTCTGATCGACACCGCCCGTAACTGGCTTGGCGATGGGCATGGCGTCGCGATCGCGACCGTGATCGAAACCTGGGGTTCCGCCCCCCGTCGGCGTGGCAGTCACGCGCTCATCCGCGACGACGGGCTGTTCGAAGGATCGGTGAGCGGCGGTTGCGTCGAAGGCGATCTGTTGCTGCGCGCGCAGGAGATCGCCGTGAGCGGCGGCTTCGAACGGCGCGATTATGGCGTCGCCGATGATTCGGCCTGGCAGGTCGGATTGGCCTGCGGCGGCGAGATATCGGTGTTCGTTCAGGCGATCGCGGACAATGCCTTCGCGCCCGCATTGATCGATCGCATCGCTGTCGCGCGGGCCGGAGGCCGCGAACTCGTCCTCTCCACCGATCTCGCGACCGGCGTCACCCGCGAAGGCGAAGCGGAAGGCGCGTTCGTCAACGTCTATCCGCCCCGCCTGCGGATGATGATCGTCGGCGCGGTCCATATCGCGCAGGCACTCGTTCCGCTTGCCACGATCGCGGGATTTCAGCCGCTGATCGTCGATCCGCGCGACGGTTTCGCGGCGTCCGCGCGCTTCGAGGCGATCGCGGTCGACACGCGTTGGTCGGATGAGGCGCTCGCCGACTGGCGGATCGACAGCGGCACCGCCGTCATCACGCTAACCCACGATCCCAAGATCGACGACCCCGCCTTGATCGCGGCGCTCGACAGCGACGCCTTCTACATCGCCTCGCTCGGTTCGCGCCGCACCCATGCCAAGCGGCGCGAGCGACTCGCCGCCGCCGGCTTCGACGAGGCCGCGATCGATCGGGTCCAGGGGCCCGCGGGGCTCTCGATCGGCGCCGTCAACCCGGCCGAGATCGCGGTGTCGATCCTCGCGGGGACTATCGCGGCGCTGCGCAAGCCACGCGCGTGATGACGGTCGGCGCGATCATCCTCGCCGCCGGCCTGTCGCGACGTATGGGCGCCGACAAACTTGCGGCTGATCTGAACGGCAAACCGCTGCTGGCGCATGCGATCGACGCGGTCGAGGCGGCGGGATTGCCGATGATCCTGGCAATTCCTCCCCGGGATGGGGAGGGGGGCCATCCGAAGGATGGTGGAGAGGGATCGCCACCGGCGCGGGAAGGAATGGAAGTCCCCGATCACGCCTTGGGCATGGGCCACAGCATCGCCGCCGCGATCCGCGCGGTCCCTGCGGACTGGAGCGCCGCCCTCATCTGTCTCGGTGATATGCCGTTTGTCGCCCCCGCCACACTCCGCGCCCTGGCGGCGGCAGCACGGGAGGATCGGGTCATCGCCCCCGTCCACGAAGGCCAGCGCGGCAATCCGCTGGCGTGGGGGCGGGCTTTCTTCGCGCAACTTGCCGGCCTCACCGGCGACACGGGCGGCCGTGCGTTGCTGGCCGGGGTGGGGGAGCGGCTCATCCTGCTCCCCGTCGACGATCCCGGCGTGTCGATCGATGTCGACACGCCCGGGGCGCTTGCGGCGGCCCGGGCGCGTGTCTGAACTTACTTCGCCGCGCGCGCCGGATGCAGGCTGGTGCCGGCGCGGCCGCCGCGCAGCGCGGTGACCCAGCTGATCGGGTTCCAGATCTTGCTGGTCCCGTCGAGCGAGAAGGTGATGAACTCGGCGCGGCCGCCGATATTCTCGAACGGCACGGGGCCGTCGAGCCCGTTGCGGTAGCTCGGCACGCGGCTGTCGGCCGACTGATCGCGATTGTCGCCCATCACGAACACCCGGTCCTCGGGGATGGTGATGGCAGGAAAATCGTCGATGTCGGGGAAGTAGCCGAGGTCGAGCGTATCGTAGCTGCGGCCGTTGGGCAGGGTCTCGCGGAAGCGCGGGATGGCGCAATAGGCCTTGCCGTCGGGGCCCGAAACCCGGAACTGCGCCACCTGCGGCTGATCGCACGGCACGTTCGGGTCGATCGCTATCATCGCCGGCGCCTCGGGCGTGCGTTTTACGGGCACGCCGTTGATCACCACGGTACCGCCACGCACTTCGATCCGGTCGCCGGGCAGGCCGATGACGCGCTTGATGAAGTCGGTGTCGGCCTGCGGGGGCTTCAGGATCACGATGTCGCCGCGCTCGGGCAGCCGCCCGAACACGCGGCCCCGAATGAAGGGCAGCACGTGGAAGCTGGGCGAAACATAGGACCAGCCGTACGGATATTTTGTCACGACCAGACGATCGCCGGTGATCAAAGTCGGCATCATCGATTCGGACGGGATGTAGAAGGGCTTGGCGATGAAGCTGTGGAAGCCGAGCACCGCCAGGATCAGCCACAATATGCCGCGCGCCTCGCCGAACCAGTCGGTCTTGGGCTTGTCGGCCTTCGTCTCGGTGACGGGGGTCGGCTCGACCGAACTGGTCGAAACCTCGATAGGCTGATCGCTCACCGCGATCCTCTCCTCAAAGCGGGCGCGCATACAGGATGACGAACGCCTGCGCCCAGGGATGATCGTCCGTCATCGTCAAATGAACGTCCACCGCGTGGCCCGGTGGCGTCAGCGCGTCAAGCCTCGCCTTGGCCCCGTTCGACAAATGCAATGTGGGGGCGCCGGACGGCATGTTCACCACGCCGATGTCCTTCATATAGACGCCGGCCTTGAAGCCGGTGCCAACAGCCTTGCTGAACGCCTCCTTCGCCGCGAATCGCTTGGCATAAGTTCCGGCGCGCGTGAACGGGCGCTTCTCGGCTTTCTTGTGCTCGATCTCGGTGAAGACGCGCTGGATGAATCGGTCGCCGAAGCGATCGAGCGAGGCCTGGATCCGCTCGATATTGCACAGGTCGGATCCAATCCCGATGATCATCCGCGCGCCTCGTCCATCAGGCCGCGCATCCGCTGCACGACGGGGCCAAGCCCTTCGAAGATCGCCTCGCCGATCAGGAAGTGGCCGATGTTGAGTTCGGCGATCTGCGGGATGGCGGCGATCGGCTGGACATTGTCGAAGGTCAGGCCGTGGCCGGCGTGCGGTTCGATCCCGTTCTTGGCGGCGAGCGCCGCTGCGTCGGCGATCCGGCGCAGCTCGACGGCGCGTTCCTCGCCCTCGCTATGCGCGTAGCGACCGGTGTGGAACTCGACCACCGGCGCGCCCAGCGACAGCGCCGCCTCGATCTGGCGGGGGTCAGGCTCGATGAACAGGCTCACACGGATGCCGGCATCCTTCAGCCGGGTGATCAGCGGCTGAAGGTGATTGTGCTGGCCGGCGGCGTTCAGGCCGCCCTCGGTCGTCACTTCCTCGCGCCGCTCGGGCACGATGCACGCGGCGTGGGGGCGATGCTTGAGCGCGATCGCCAGCATCTCCTCGGTCGCCGCCATCTCCATGTTGAGGGGCAGGGCGATCGCGCCGATCAGATGGGCGATGTCCTGATCGATGATGTGGCGACGATCCTCGCGCAGATGCGCGGTGATGCCGTCGGCCCCGGCTTCCTGCGCGACGATCGCGGCGCGGATCGGATCGGGATAGGCGCCGCCGCGCGCATTCCGAATCGTGGCGACGTGATCGATGTTTACGCCCAGGCGGAGGTGGCTCACGGCTTGGCCCTGCTGCCGGGCTTCACCGCCGGGATCGCCGCCAGCTCGGGCGGCAGCGCGTCGGGCGCATAGGTCGGCACTTCGAGTCGAATCAGCGGGAAGAAGGGGACGCCGAGATCGGCGGTGCCGTTCGACCTGTCGATCAAAGATGCCGCCGCGATCACCTCGCCCCCCGCTTCGGCAACGGCCTTGATCGCCTCGCGCGACGACAGGCCGGTCGTGACGACGTCCTCCATCAGCAGCACCTTCTGTCCCGGATTGAGGCGAAAGCCGCGGCGCAGTCCGAAAACGCCGTCGGGCCGTTCGACGAACATCGCGTCGAGGCCCAGCACCCGGCCCATTTCATGGCCCGCAATCACCCCGCCCATCGCGGGCGAGACGACGGCTTCGAGCTGGATCTTGATCTTGTCGGGGATCTTGAGCGCCAGCGCCTGCGCGAGTCTTTCACCCCGCGCGGGGTTCATAAGAACGCGCGCGCACTGCAGATAGCGTGGGCTCCGCAGCCCCGAAGACAGGATGAAATGCCCTTCGAGCAGCGCCTCGGCCTCACGGAACTCGGCCAGCACCTCTTCGTCGGTCATTCGATATCCCCCGTTCGGCTTCCAATATCGCCGCTTTGCAGCATCGGCCCAGATAGGCGTGTGCGATAATCGCTTCAACTGCTTGCATTCCGCGCCATCCAGTGCTTGAGGGCGCGGGGAGCGACGCCTATAAGGCGCTCGATTTTCGACGGGCCCGATAACAAAGCCGTGGGTTTCCGCCGCGTTGACCGGGGGTAAGATGAAGACGTTCAAGACGATGATCATGGGGCTGGCGCTGGCCCTCGCCCCCGCGGCGGCGATGGCGCAGGACGCGGCGCCCGCCGCTCCCGCCGCTGCGCCTGCAGCACCCGTAGCCGGGGCAGAGGCTGCGGTTGCCAAGCCCGCCTTCCAGCATATGGCGCCCACCGCGGACATCGGTCAGCCGATCCCGGGCGGCTTCAAGCTTCAGCCGCAGGTCACCCAGATCGGGCACGACGCGCAGTGGATGCATGACTCCCTGCTGATGCCGATCATGACGATCATGTCGATCTTCGTGCTGATGCTGCTGATCTGGGTGGCGATTCGCTACCGCGCCGCCGCCAACCCGGTGCCGTCGAAGACCAGCCACAACACGCTGATCGAGGTCGTCTGGACGCTCGCTCCGGTCCTGATCCTGCTCGTGATCGCGGTCCCCTCGATCCGCCTGCTCGCGCATCAATATGCGCAGCCCAAGGCGGACGTGACGATCAAGGTGATCGGCAACCAGTGGTACTGGACCTATCAGTATCCGGATAATGGCGACTTCGAACTGGTTTCGAACCTGCTGCCCGAAGACAAGCGCAAGCCCGAGGATGGCCCCCGCCTTCTCGCGGTCGACGAGCGCGTCGTCGTGCCGGTCAACCGTGTCGTGAAGCTCATCGTCACCTCGAACGACGTGATCC
The DNA here is from genome assembly GCF_008274695.1 of Sphingomonas montanisoli. Taxonomy (GTDB): domain Bacteria; phylum Pseudomonadota; class Alphaproteobacteria; order Sphingomonadales; family Sphingomonadaceae; genus Rhizorhabdus; species Rhizorhabdus montanisoli. The sequence goes on from NZ_VTOU01000002.1 coordinate 741,554, forward strand.
ACAGCTTCGCGGTTCCCGCGTTCTGGACCAAGATGGACGCCGTCCCCGGCCGCCTGAACGAAACCTGGTTCAAGGCCGAGAAGGAAGGCCTCTATTTCGGCCAGTGTTCGGAACTGTGCGGCGCGCGCCACGGCTATATGCCGATCGCGGTCGAGGTCGTGTCCGACGCGAAGTACGCCGAATGGGTCCGTTCGAAGGGTGGCAAGATGCCGGGTGAGGGCGAGGCCGCTGCGGCCCCGGCCGCTGCTCCGGCCGCCGCCGTTGCGGCCCCCGCCGAGACGGCCCCGGCCGGCGACAACGTCGCCGAGCCTGCCGCCACTTCTCAGCCCGCGCAGAATTAAGGGCCAGCAAAGATGACCGACACCACCGCACATCCTGCCGAGTTTCATGCGCATGACGATCATGCGCATCACGACGGCGATCATAAGCCGGCCTTCTTCGCCCGCTGGTTCATGTCCACCAACCACAAGGACATTGGCACCCTCTACCTGATCTTCGCGATCTTCGCCGGCATCGTCGGCGGCGCGATTTCGGGTCTGATGCGGGCCGAACTGGCGCATCCGGGCATCCAGTATCTGGGCACCTGGACCGCGCTGATGGGCGGCAATCCCGATTTCGATACCTCGCTCCACCTGTGGAACGCGCTGATCACCGCACATGGCCTGATCATGGTGTTCTTCATGGTCATGCCCGCGATCATCGGCGGCTTCGGCAACTGGTTCGTTCCGATCATGATCGGCGCGCCGGACATGGCCTTCCCGCGGATGAACAACATCTCGTTCTGGCTGCTGATTCCGGCCTTCGCCCTGCTGCTTGGCTCGGCGTTCGTTTCGGGCGGCACCGGCAACGGTGCGGGCACGGGCTGGACGGTCTATGCGCCGCTGTCGACCAGCGGTTCGGCGGGTCCGGCGGTCGACATGGGCATCTTCGCGCTGCACATCGCGGGTGCCTCGTCGATCCTGGGTGCGATCAACTTCATCACCACCATCTTCAACATGCGTGCGCCGGGCATGACCCTGCACAAGATGCCGCTGTTCGTTTGGTCGGTGCTGGTCACCGCCTTCCTGCTGCTGCTGGCGCTGCCGGTGCTCGCGGCCGCCATCACGATGCTGCTCACCGATCGTAACTTCGGCACGACCTTCTACGATGCGTCGGGCGGTGGCGATCCGGTGCTGTACCAGCACCTTTTCTGGTTCTTCGGTCACCCCGAAGTGTACATCATGATCCTGCCGGGCTTCGGCATCGTCAGCCAGATCATCTCGACCTTCTCGAAGAAGCCGGTGTTCGGTTATCTCGGCATGGCCTACGCCATGGTCGCGATCGGCGTGGTCGGCTTCGTCGTGTGGGCGCACCACATGTTCACGACCGGCCTGTCGGTCGACACGAAGATGTACTTTACCGCAGCGACGATGGTGATCGCGGTGCCGACCGGCATCAAGATCTTCTCGTGGATCGCGACGATGTGGGGCGGTTCGATCAAGTTCGAAGTGCCGATGCTGTGGGCGATCGGCTTCGTCTTCCTGTTCACCGTGGGCGGCGTCACCGGCGTCCTCCTCGCGAACGGCGGCGTCGACAATTACATGCACGACACCTACTATGTGGTCGCGCATTTCCACTACGTGCTGTCGCTGGGTGCGGTCTTCTCGCTCTTCGCAGGTTTCTACTACTGGTTCGGCAAGATGACCGGCCGCCAGTACAATGAGATCCTGGCGCAGATCCACTTCTGGCTGTTCTTCATCGGCGTGAACGTGCTGTTCTTCCCGATGCACTTCCTCGGTCTCGACGGCATGCCGCGCCGTATCCCGGACTATCCGGATGCGTTCGAGAAGTGGAATTCGTTCGCGACCCACGGCTACGAACTGATGGCCTTCTCGATGATCTTCTTCTTCGTGAACGTCTTCTGGTCGATGTTCGCGGGCCGCAAGGTCGAGGGCAACTATTGGGGCGAAGGTGCGACCACGCTCGAATGGACGCTGTCGAGCCCGCCGCCGTACCACCAGTTCGAGCAGCTGCCGCACATCGGCGACGACGATCACCACTGATCGGCTCGGACTTTGAAGGAATGAGGGGCCGCCGCTTCGACGATATCGTCAAAGCGGCGGCTTCGGTTAGGGACTAGCGTAAGATAATGGCGAGCCAGCCTTTCTCCGGAACCCAGACGACCACCGCCGAATGGCGCGATTTCGTCGCACTGCTCAAGCCGCGCGTCCTGACGCTCGTCGTCTTCACTGGCCTGTGCGGGCTGCTTGCGGCTCCTGCCCACATCAATCCGGTGCTGGGTTTCACCGCCGTTCTCTGTATCGCCCTGGGCGCAGGCGCGGCCGGCGCGCTGAACCAGTGGTATGAGGCTGATATCGATGCGGTGATGAAGCGCACCGCGGATCGCCCGCTTCCCGCCGGCCGGATGGATCGCCAGACCGCGCTCCACTTTGGTGTCGGCCTCGCCGCCTTCTCGGTCCTGCTGATGGGCCTGGCGGTCAACGTTCTGTCGGCTGCGATCCTGGCGGTCTCGATCCTTTTCTACGTCGTCGTCTATACGATCTGGCTCAAGCGCCGGACCCCGCAGAACATCGTGATCGGTGGTGCTGCGGGCGCGTTTCCCGTGATGATCGGCTGGGCAGCGGCGACGGGTCGGGTGGAGATGCTCCCCGTCCTGATGTTCGCGACGGTGTTCCTGTGGACGCCGCCGCATTTCTGGTCGCTCGCGCTGTTCATCAACTCGGACTATGCGCGCGCCGGCGTGCCGATGCTGCCTGCGGTGGCGGGCCAGCGCGTCACCCGTATCCAGCAACTGCTCTACACGCTGCCGATGGTCGCTTCGGCTGTCGCGCCCTGGCCGCTGGGTCTGACCGGCGCGATCTACGGCGTCGGCACCGCGATCCTTTCGGGAATCTTCCTGCTGCTATCGATTCGCGTCGGCTTCAGCCGTGTGTCCGATCCTGCCGCGATGAAGGCCGAACGCCATTTGTTCGCCTTCTCGATCGCCTATCTCTTCGCGATCTTCGGCCTCCTCGTTGCCGACAAGGTGTTTGCATGATCGATTATACGCCCGAGCAGCAGGCCGAGATTCGCCGCAAGCAGAAGTCGCGTGCGGTCGTCACCGCCGTGATTCTCGGCGGGCTCGTCATCCTCTTTTACGCGATTTCGATCGCCAAGATGCTGTGAGCAGCGTCGCCGCCCCTGCCGATCGGAATCGCCGCGTCGCGCTGATCGCGCTGGTCATCGCGATCGGAATGCTCGGCCTCGGCTATGCCGCGGTGCCGCTCTATCGGATGTTCTGTCAGGCGACGGGATTCGGTGGCACGCCGATGCGTGCAACCTCGGACAAGGCGCCGGGGGAGATTGCAGGCAGGATGATCGACATACGCTTCGATGCGAATGTCTCGCCCAACCTGCCGTGGCAGTTTGCGCCCGAGCAGAAGAGCGAGCGCATCGTCATCGGCCAGCGCAAGATGGCGTTCTTCGTCGCGAAGAATCTCAGCGATCGTCCGGTCACGGGCACCGCGGCCTACAACGTCACGCCCGAACTGGCCGGCGCCTATTTCACGAAGATCCAGTGCTTCTGCTTCACCAGCCAGACGCTGAAGCCCGGAGAGACGGTGCGCATGCCCGTCATCTATTATGTCGATCCGGCTATCCTGAAAGACAAGGACGCCGCGAAATTCAACGAAATCACCCTGTCCTACACCTTCTTTCCCGACAAATCGGATGTGGATTCCGCGTCGGTAGGCGGTTAAGGGACTTCCAAATCAGCGGCCCGAAGGGCCGGACTATCAGGGGCACGCACACATGGCAGGCGCGAAGAGCCACGATTACCACATTCTCCCCCCGAGCCCGTGGCCGTTCATGGGTTCGATGTCGGCGCTCGCGCTGTTCGGCGGCCTGACGATGTGGATGCACAGCGCACCTTATGGTGCCGCAGTCGGCATCGCCGGCTTTATCGGCGTGCTCGCGACCATGTTCTTCTGGTGGTCGGACGTGATCAAGGAAGCGCATGCGGGCGATCACACGCCGGTCGTGTCGCTCCACCTGCGCTACGGCATGATCCTGTTCATCGCTTCGGAAGTGATGTTCTTCGTCGGCTGGTTCTGGTCGTGGTTCGATTTCGCGCTGTTCCCGGCGCCGGTGCAGGTCAGCGAAGGCGTCGTCTCGTTGATCGAAGGCCCGAACAGCATAACCCATGCCGCCGGCATCTGGCCCCCCAAGGGCCTCGAAGTCATCGACGCCTTCCACTTCCCGCTGCTCAACACGCTGATCCTGCTGTGTTCGGGCACCACGATCACCTGGGCGCACCACGCGCTGCTGCACGGCGATCGTGATGGGCTGAAGAAGGGCCTGTGGCTCACGATCATCCTGGGCGCGATCTTCTCGTGCATCCAGTTCTACGAATATGCCCATGCGCCGTTCGGCTTTAAGGGCCTGAACTACGCCGCCGCCTTCTACATGGCGACCGGCTTCCACGGCTTCCACGTGCTGGTCGGTACGATCTTCCTGATCGTCAACCTGATCCGCGCCTATAAGGGTGATTTCACTCCGAAGCAGCATTTCGGCTTCGAAGCGGCCGCCTGGTACTGGCACTTCGTCGACGTGGTGTGGCTGTTCCTCTTCATCGTCGTCTATGTCTGGGGCGGCTGGGGCGCGACGGTTCACGCCGGCTGATCCCACGCTTCAGCGAGAAGATTGGGGGCGCGGTGGCGATGGTCACCGCGCCCCTCGTCGTTTAGGGAAAGCGCGATGACCGATCATACGCCACCCCATCCGGCTGAAGCCGCGCTACGCGGCCTGTGTCCGCGCTGCGCGGCGCCGGGGCTGTTCGCGGGCTTCCTGCGTTTCGCCCATCGCTGCCCCGCCTGTGGGCTCGACTATGACGGGTTCAATGTCGGCGACGGCGCGGCGGCGTTCCTGATCCTGATCATCGGTGCGATCGTGTCGGTACTGGCGATCATGGTGGAGCTTTCGGCGTCGCCGCCCTGGTGGGTGCATGTGATCCTGTGGCTGCCGCTGACGATCGGGCTGACAATCGTGTCGCTGCGCTTCGCCAAGGGGCTGCTGCTCGCGCTCGAATATCGCAACGCTGCCCGCGAAGGGCGGATCATCAAGCCATGAAGCGTATTCCGATCCTTCCGACCCTGATAGTCGTCGCTGCGGTTGCGACGATGATCTGGCTCGGCCTGTGGCAGATACGCCGTGCTGAGTGGAAGGAAGGAATGTTGGCGACCTATGCCGCTGCGGTCGGCAAGGATCCGATCGCCGCCGTGCCTGCCGACGATGCGATCGACGGCGTCGCTTTCCGCCGCGCGCATGTCGCCTGTACCGTCACGACCGCGCCGATCCAGCAGGGCGGGCGCAACCAGCGCTCCGAAACGGGCTTTCGCAACTTTGTCGGCTGTGCTTTGGCCGACGGCCGGACAATGATGGCTGATATCGGCTGGAGCGGGATCAGCGCGAAGCCGGTGCCGCCGGGCAAGGGCGCTGCGCTTGCCTCGATCGGCCGGCTTGTGCCCGACCCCGAGCTCGGCCGTCGCGTGCTGACGGGTGCTGCCCACCCGCTGCCCGTCCTCGTCGTGCTGGAAATGCCCGCCGCCGGATATCAGGCAAGCCTGCCGCCCGAAATCGGCGACATTCCCAACAACCATCGCAGCTATGCGGTGCAGTGGTTCCTGTTCGCGGCGGTCGCGGTGATCATCTATGTCATCGCGCTGCGCCGGCGCGGGCGGCAGAGGTGAAGACGATCGGCATATTGGGCGGCATGAGCTGGGAAAGCTCAGCTGCCTATTACGCGCTCATCAATCGCGCGGTCCGTGATCGGCTTGGGCCGCCGCATTCGGCGCGCACTTTGATGCTCTCTGTAGACTTCGCCGAGATCGCCTCGCGCCAGCATGACGGCGACTGGGCGGGACTGGAGGCGATGATGATCGCCGAGGCGCGGCATATCGAGGCGGGCGGGGCGGATCTGCTGCTGATCGCCACCAACACGATGCACATCGCCGCCGATGCCGTGCAGGCGGCGATCGGGATCCCATTGCTCCATATCGGCGACGTGACCGCCGCGGCGATCCGCGCGGCCGGCTTCACCAGGGTCGGCCTGCTCGGCACCGCCTTCACGATGGAGAAGCCCTTCTATCGGGATCGGATCGCCGACGGCATCGGCGGCGCGGTGATCGTGCCGGACGATGGCGATCGCGCGATCGTCCACCGCATCATCTACGACGAGCTGATCGCGGGCATCGTGCGTGACGAATCGCGCGAGGAGTATCGCGGGGTGATCGCTCGACTGGTGGAGCAGGGCGCGCAGGCGATCATCCTCGGCTGCACCGAAATCATGCTGCTGGTGGGGCAGGGCGACAGTGCCGTCCCGCTGTTCGATACGACCACGCTGCACGCGGCAGCGGCGGTGGGGGCTGCTCTCAAATAACGGACTAGGGTAGAGTCGGCCGCGTCTCCGGCATCCGCCACAGAATCGGCAGCACGCACAACGCCACCGCGGCGATCATCATTCCGGGCACGAGCGGCGATCCGGTCCGCTCGATCAGGAGGTGCGCCAGCCATGGCGTCACCCCGCCGAAGATCGCGGTCGCGCCCGTTGCGCCAAAGGCGAGGCCGCTGAGGCGTCCTTCGCCGGGCAAAAGTTCGGCCGTCGCGACCGCCCCAACCGCGCTCACCGCGCCGCCCAGTCCGGCCAGCGCCACCGCGCCCGCCAGCGCTGCGCCAAAGCCGGCGCCCGCCATCGTCCCGAACAAGGCGATCGGCAGGGCGGCACCGGCTATGCCGACCGCGATCAGCACCGGCCGTCGCCCGATCCGGTCGGAGAGGAGGCCGACGAACGGCGTCACCGCGATCACGACGACCGCGGCGATCGTCGACAGGCCCAGCGCATCGGCCTCACCCATCGTTCGCGTGGCGGTCAGGAAGGCGGGGACGTAGGTGATGCCGACATAATAGCTGATCGATCCGAGCGCGGAGATCGCGAAGCCGCGGGCAATGGCGGCGCGGTGGTGGCGCGCGACATGGGCGATCGGATTGGCGGGCACCGTTCCCGCGGCGCGCTGCCGTTCGAACTCGGGCGATTCGTCCATGCTCGCCCGTGCGATCAGCACCGAGCCGGCCAGCCCGGCGCCGACCAGGAAGGGAATGCGCCAGCCCCAGCTGTCGAGCGCCGCCGGCGCCAGCGTTGCGACCGTCACGGCCGATATGCCAACCGCGAGCAACGCCCCGATCTCGCTTGCCGCCGAGGCCGAGGAGGTGATGAGACCGCGCCGCCTGGGCGCGGCGCCTTCGATCAGATAGGCGACGACGCCGGTATATTCGCCACCCACCGCGAAGGCCATGACGCAGCGGAGCAGGATAAGGATCACGCCCGCGCTCGGGCCGATCTGATCGCGCGTCGGCAGCAAAGCGGTCGCGAGCATCGCCACCGTCATCAGCGCCATCGACCCCAGCATCGCGCGCCGCCGCCCATATCGGTCGCCGATATGCCCGAACAGGATCGCGCCGACGGGCCGCATAAGATAGGCGATCGCGAACCCGCCGAGCGTCGTCACCACCGATGCTTCGCCGCCTCCGAAGAACAGCCGCGACAGAATCGTGACGAGGTAGAGGTAGAGGGTGAAGTCGTACCACTCGACCACCGTCGAGAAAGCCGCGATCGCCATCGAGGCGCGCGAGATCGGGCGGTGGGGTGGGGTCATCGGGGGTAAGTGTAGCGCATTGATCCTCCCCCGCCAGGGGGAGGTGTCAGCGCAGCTGAGGGAGGGGGAGGATAGTTGACGTCACGTCACTCTATGCATAGCTCGCCCATCCGCCGCGCGATTTCGCGCTCGCCGGAGATCACGCAGTCGGCGCCCAGTTTTTCCAGATGTGCATATTCGGCATCTGAGTGCGATCGCGCGATGACGCGGATGTTGGGGCAGATCGCGCGCGCCTGTTCCAAAACGGCGCCCGCCTCGAATCCTTCGGGGATCGCGATCAGGATCACACTGGCGTGGTCCGCGCCTGCCGCCCGCAGCGTCTTTGGTTCGACGGCGTTGCCGGTGACGACCTCGTAACCCGATTTGCGCGCGCGTTCGGCCATGTCCTTTTCGCCTTCGATGATGACGAACGAGCGGGCCTTTTCGTGGATGTCGCTCGCGAGTTGGCGGCCGACGCGGCCGAAACCGACGAGTATCCAGTGTCCCTTGCGCGGGGGCTTCTGCTCCTTTTCCGCCTCGGGCTCCGCATCTTCTGCCTCGCGGCGGGGGACGAACGAGAAGATGATCGGATTGAGGAAGATCGAGATCATCGCGCCCGCGAGCACCAGATCGCGCGCATCGGCAGGCAATATCTCCAGATTGGCGCCGAGGGTGACGAGGATGAACGAAAATTCGCCGATCTGCGCCAGGCTCGCCGCGATCGTGATCGCCTTGTGGCTCGAATGGCCGAAGGCGCGGACGATCGCATAGGCGGCGATCGACTTGCCGACGATGATGATCGCCACCGTCGCCAGCACGCCCAGCGGCTGTTCGACGACAATGCTGGGGTTGAACAACATGCCTACCGAAACGAAGAACAGCACCGCGAAAGCGTCGCGCAGCGGCAGCGTCTCCTCGGTTGCGCGACGGCTGAGTTCGGTTTCGCCCAGGATCATGCCGGCGAAGAAGGCGCCGAGCGCGAAGCTGACCCCGAACACCACCGCCGCGCCGAAGGCAACGCCCAGCGCGATCGCCAGCACCGCAAGGCGGAACAGTTCGCGCGATCCGCTATGCGCGACCCAGTGGAGAGTCGAGGGGATGAAGCGCCGCCCGACGATCAGGATGAGTGCGAGGAACCCGCCGACCTTCAACAGCGTGCCGCCTAGCGCGATTGCTATGTCGCTGACCCCGCTCGACGCATCGCCCGATGTGGAGCGCGCGAGGACGGGCAGCAGCACGAGCGCCAGCACCATCACCAGATCCTCGACGATCAGCCAGCCAACCGCGATGCGCCCGCGTTCGGTGTCGACCAGATCGAGCGCCTGCATCGCGCGTAGCAGCACCACCGTACTGGCGACCGAGAGCGCAAGACCGAAGACGAAGCCCGCGACCGGCGTCCAGCCGAACATCCAGCCGAGGCCCATGCCCAGCAGGGTGGCCGCCGCAATCTGCCCGATCGCGCCGGGCACCGCGATCCGCTTCACCGAGAGCAGGTCGCGCAGGGAGAAGTGGAGGCCGACCCCGAACATCAGCAGGATTACGCCGATTTCGGCCAGTTCGTTGGCCAGACCCGAATCGGCGACGAAGCCCGGCGTGAACGGGCCAACCGCGACGCCCGCGAGCAGATAGCCCGCGATCGGCGATATGCGCATCCGGTGCGCGAGTGCCCCGAAGATGAAGGCGACAACGAGGCCAGCGACGATCGTCGCGACCAGGGGAGTGTGATGCGGCATGCCTGCTCGCTTTCGTAATATCGGGGCCGCCGCTATGGGCCGCCCCTCGGGGGTCGTTCAGATGGTCGGGATGATCATTGTACGGCTGCGCTGATCAGCGCGCCGATGATGCCCGCCGCGCCGGCAATGCCGCCCCACAGGGCGAACCGAAACCAGCCGGGTGGCTTTCGCCTGTCCATATGCGCCTCCATTCGGGAATGGCGTTCAGAACATTGTCGCCGCGCGAAGGCGACCGCGGGTTGGGATCAGGCGCGCGGTGGCGCGCGGGGTTGTGCGTCGCCGTGCAGGCGGGTGCCGGGTGCCGATGGCGGAATCGGCGGATAGGATATCGCAGTCGACGATGTCGGTGCGGCTGCCAGCGCGAAAATGGCGGCGCGCTGTTCGGGAATATGGATATCGGGTGCCGGGGGTGTGCGCTGGATGCTCGACTGTCGGGTCAGCGATTGCGACCGGGCTTTCAGCACCACGCTGGTCGTCGCCGGATCGAAGGCCGATCCCAACGTCTTGCTCGCGGATATCGCGCCGCTCGGCAGGGCGCAGAGGATCGCGGTCCACAACGCCACCCATGTCGCGAGGACGAAGCTGTGGCGGCGTTTCGGTCGTGGCCTCGGGGCCGACGAGGTGGTCCGTCCGATCATGCGCCTCTGCATCCTACCATGTTGGGCAAGCCTTGCGGGCGGAAATAGTTCCCTCTCCGCGATCATGCCGCCGTCTTTTCATCCCGAAACCCCCGTTCTTCTTGCTCCTCCGCGCCGCAAAGCCTAAGGCCCGCCGGTCATGCAGTATGTCAGCACGCGCGGGGCCGCACCCCGGATGGGATTTGAGGATGTCACGCTCGCGGGGCTCGCCAGCGACGGGGGGCTTTACGTCCCCGAAAGCTGGCCCGGCTTTTCGCGCGACGAGATCGCGGCGCTCAGGGGGCTGTCCTATGTCGACACCGCCGTCGCCGTCATGCGGCCGTTTGTTGCGGGCGCGCTGACCGACAAAGAACTCAAGAGTCTTTGCGAGACCGCCTATGGCCGCTTCAGCCATGCTGCGGTCGTGCCGCTCAAGCAGCTTGATCATCGCCAGTGGGTGATGGAGTTGTTCCACGGCCCGACTTTGGCGTTCAAGGATGTCGCGCTCCAGCTGCTCGGCCTGCTGTTCGAACGCTTCCTGCGCGATCGCGATACGCATTTGACGATCGTGGGCGCGACCAGCGGCGACACCGGATCGGCGGCGATCGACGCGGTGGCGGGGCGCGCGAAGATCGACATCTTCATGCTGCACCCCAAAGATCGCGTGTCCGACGTGCAGCGCCGGCAGATGACGACGGTGCTGGCGCCCAACGTCCACAATATCGCGATCGAGGGTAGCTTCGACGATGCTCAGGCGTTGGTGAAGGCCATGTTCGCGCATCAGAGCTTCGCCACCCGCTACAATCTCGGCGCGGTCAATTCGATCAACTGGGCGCGGTTGATGGCGCAGGTCGTCTATTATTTCTACGCGGCCGTGCGCCTTGGCGCGCCCGACCGGCCCGTGGCCTTCTCGGTGCCGACCGGCAATTTCGGCGATGTGTTCGCGGGCTATGTCGCATCGAAGATGGGGCTGCCGATCGCCAAGCTGATCGTGGCGACCAACGTCAACGATATCCTCCACCGCGCGCTCTCCGCCGGTGACTATTCGGTCGGCTCGGTCACGCCCACGGCTGCTCCGTCGATGGACATTCAGGTCAGCTCGAATTTCGAACGCCTGCTGTTCGATATGCACGGCCGCGACGGCGCCGCGCTCGCCGCGTCGATGCGTGGGTTCGAGGAAACGAAGAAGCTCGTCATTCCGGCCGCGATGCGCGGTGAGGTCGAAGGCCTGTTCACGAGCGCACGGATCGACGCCGATCGCATGGCGCTCGCGATGCGCTGGGGTCAGGACAAGGCAGGTGAACTGCTCGATCCCCACACCGCGATCGGCTTCGCGGCCGCGCAGGATGCCGATCTTCCCGCCGACGTCCCTGTCGTGACGCTGGCGACCGCTCATCCGGCGAAGTTCCGCGATGCCGTCGAGCGCGCCACGGGCAACCGTCCCGCGCTCCCGAGCCGCGTCGGCAATCTGTTCGAGCGCGAGGAGCGTTACGCGACCCTGCCGGCGACGATCGAGGCGATCGAAGATTATGTGTCGGATCAGGTCGGGGTGGACGCCTAACCTGTCATGTCGGAATCGCTGATCCACCGCCTGCCCAATGGCTTCACCATCGCCGCCGATCCGATGGCGGGGGTGGAGACGGTCGCCATCGGCCTGCATGTCGATTGCGGTGCGCGGCATGAAGATGCACGGACCAACGGCCTCGCGCACCTTTTCGAACATATGGTGTTCAAGGGTGCCGGTGGCCGCAACGCGCGCGAGATCAGCGAAGCGATCGAGAATGTCGGCGGCTATCTGAACGCCTATACGTCGCGCGACCAGACGGTATTCCAGGCGCGGCTGCTGGCCGATGACACGCCGCTCGGCGTCGACCTGATCGCCGATCTGGTCCGCAAGCCGCATTTCGAACCGGGCGATCTCGTCCGCGAAAAGGACGTGGTGCTGCAGGAACTGGGCGAAGCGCGCGACCAGCCCGACGATATCATCAACGATCATTTCCATTCGACCGCGTGGCCGGGCCAGGCGTTCGGCCGCCCCGTGCTGGGCGACGAGGAGACGATCGCCGCCATCGACCGCGACGACCTGTTCGGCTGGACCGAGCGTCATTATCGCCCCGAGGCGATGGTCCTTGCCGCTGCCGGCAAGATCGACTTCGACGCACTGGTGGCGCTTGCTGAAGCGCGCTTTGGCGATATGGAGCAGGCGCCCCGCCCGGTGGCCGATGCCGCAACCTATGAAGGCGGCAGTTTCGTCGAGCGCCGCCGGCTCGAAAGCGCGCACATCCTGTTCGGGCATGAGGGGCTGTCCTATCTCGATCCCGATTATTACGCGCTGATGCTGTTCAGCCAGGCGGCAGGCGAAGGTTCGTCCTCGCGGCTGTTCCAGGCGGTGCGCGAGGAGCGCGGACTGGCTTACTCGGTCGGCAGTTCGGTGTCGGCGTGGCGCGATACCGGCATGATCACCGTCTATCTCGCCACCGCGCGCGCCGAAGCGGCAGGTGCGGTGAACCTGTCGCGATCGATCCTGCACGAAACCGCCGCGACGCTGACGGCGGTCGAGCTGGCGCGCGCCAAGGCGCAGATCAAGGCGACGATCCTGATGGCGCTGGAATCGGTGCAGGGCCGCGCGGACCGGCTGGGTTTCCAGACGCTGGTCCACGGCAAGCCGCTCGATCTGTCGACCATTGTTGCGCGAATCGACGCCTGCACGGTCGATCAGGCCCGCGCCGTCGGCACCCGCATCCTGGCGGGCCGCGAGACGCTGGCGACGGTCGGCCCCGCGCTGAAGGCGGCGGCGTGATTTATATCGTTCCGTTCGTGTCGAGCGAAGTCGAGACACGTTCCTACGCGCCCAGCCAGCGTGTCTCGACTTCGCTCGACACGAACGGGGTTGGGGAGGCTGTGCTGTGGAACTGAAAACCCTCATCACCGAACCCTGGGACGATTACGGACTGATCGACAGCGGGCACGGCCGCAAGCTGGAGCGGTTCGGCCGCTTCCGCTTCATCCGGCCCGAGCCGCAGGCGATGTGGGCGCCCGCCACGTCCGACTGGCAGGCGGATGGCGATTTCATCGCGGCCTCGGACGAGGATGGCGGCGGCAAATGGCATTTGTCGCGCGATGTGCCGCGCGGCGGCTGGCACATGAAGTGGGAAGAGGTGCGCTTCCTCGCGCAGAACACGCCCTTCCGCCATCTCGCCTTCTTCCCTGACATGATGCCGCAATGGGAATGGGCGCGCGAGCGCACGCAGGAGGGCAGCGAGATGCTCAACCTGTTCGGCTATACCGGCGTCGGCACGCTTGCGCTGGCGGGCAAGGGCGGGCGCGTCACCCATGTCGATGCGTCCAAGAAGTCGGTCGAGGCGGGCAAGGCCAATGCTTTCCTGTCCGACATGTCCGATCGCCCGATCCGCTGGATGGTCGACGATGCGGTGAAGTTCGCCGCGCGCGAGGTGCGCCGCGCACGCCGCTATGACGGCATCATCCTCGATCCGCCGAAGTTCGGTCGCGGGCCGGACGGCGAAGTGTGGCGGCTGGAGGAGCATCTCCCCGGCCTGATCCAGCATTGCCGCAACGTGCTCGACAAGAATTCGCGCTTCCTCGTCCTCACCGTCTATGCGGTGCGGATGTCGGCGCTCGCGATCGGCGCTCTGCTCGAACAGATGCTCGGCGATCTGGGCGGTCGTATCGAAGTCGGCGAGATGGCGGTGAGGGAGGAAGCCCGCGGCCTCCTGCTCCCCACCGCGATCTTCGCGCGCTGGGTGAACGATTAAGCCCGACTTCTCCCCTCCCTACGCAGGGAGGGGAGTTTAAAGGGCGCGATTACGCCGCCATCAGTTCCTCGGCATATTCGCGCCACTTCATGATCGGGCCGTCGCCGGCGCAGATCAGCGGGCGTTCGAGGTGCTTCTTGAAGTTCAGCACCTTCATGTCCTGATCGATCTCGGTCATCACGCGCGCGGCGAAGGCCTTGCCGATCTGCTCGTTCATTTCGGGCGATCCGGTGTCGAGCATGAACATGCGGATCCGCATCAGGCTGCGTTCGCGGTCGATCGGGGTGATCGTGTTGTTCTGGCAAAAGCCGTAGCCGGTGCCGAGAACGACATGGCTGACCATGCTCATCCCGCTGAAGTTGAACTGCATGAAGTGGATCGCGGTGCGCTCGCCATCGGGCATCGCCTCGAAATTGACCTCGAGGCCGAAGTCGTGGCGCACGACGTCGGCGATTTCGGGCATGCCGTTGCTGCGGTGAAGCTGCTGGATGTGCGCGGTATCGAAGATGTTCTCGTGCAGGTCACGCAGCGGCACGGTCGTTTCGAAGCTGCGCTCGAACGCCGGCAGCCACACCTTGTCCGAATGCGCTTCGATGACGTTGTACGGCTTGGCTTCGGGCTCGGCGCCGGCATTGTGCCACCACATCAGCACCATGCCGTTCATTTCCATCGTCGGATAGAAACTCAGCTTCGCCTGCGGAGGGACGAACTTGGTATAGGGGATCGAGTTGCACTTGCCGCTCGTCGCGTCGAAGCGCCACTTGTGGAACGGGCAGACGATCTCACCCTGATCGATGCAGCCGTCGGCGCTGGCAAGATGGGCGCCCAAATGCGGGCAATAGGCGTCGGAAACCTTCGCATCGCCATTCTTGTCGCGGAACACGATCAGCTCGCGGTCGAAATAGGATACGGGCAGCAGCGTGTCGGCGCTGATCTCGGCGCTTTCGGCCACGCAATACCAGCCTTTGCCGAAGCCGACCGTATGGTCGCGATGTGACATCGGGATCGGTGGAAGTTCGATTGGGCTCATCTCATTCATCGTGTGTCTCCTCGCCGGAGGCGATCCACGCGCGTACCGGCGCACGGACGGCCAGCCATTTTCTGTTCTGAGCGCTTGCATTTCATAGCGAATTGCACCGCACGTCAATAATTTTCGACGGTGATATGGAAATACCGTCGGTTATCCGAAGCTGTGCTTGATCTTCAGCGTCGGCAGGACGTGGCGGTTGCGTTTCCGGATCTCGAGCTGGCCGGGATCGGGATTGGTCCGATCGGGAAAGAAGAACGTGCGCCGGCGATACGAGGGCGCCTGGGTGACGTTGCCCAAAGTCAGGTTGAGCGTGGTGCGCGCGCTCGGCCGATATTCGACGAAGACGCTCGTGTAAGGGTTGCGCTGGGAGAACCGGTCGAGCTCGTTGCGGCGGAACGTCGTCGAATGGGTGTTGCCCTCGGCATCCAGTCCCCACGCGAACTTGCCCAGATCCTGACGGAAATTGATCTCGAAATAGAAGGCGTCGAAATTGGAAAAGGGCCGCTTCTCCAACGTATAGGGATCGACCACCGACGTCCCGACATAAGAACCGTAGAGCGTCAGCCGCCCACCCTTGATCCCGATCGACTTGAGCGGCGTGTCGACCTTGGCGCGCGCGATCCACTTATCGCCCGATCCCAGATTGCCCGGCGCGTCGAATCCTTCGGGCGTCGGCACGCGATCCTGCACCTTCGACACCTTGTCGTGGCCCAGTTCGATCTTGACGAGGCCGTCGCCCAGGATCGGCCGCTCGATCGTCGCCAGCACCTCCCACGCGCGCTGCGGAACGAGGTTCGCGTTGCCACCGTTGATCTGCTCGGCGGCGAGCGTGGCGCTGCTGATAAAGTCCTCGAACTGCAACTGCGCGACGGTGCGCGACACTGAAAGCTGCGCATGCCAGCCACCGCGCGGGCGCCAGTCGATCGTCGCCTTGGGCTTGGGGAAACGCAGCGTCCGTTCGGCGGTCGCATCGCCGCTCACCGTCAGACGCGACGCTTCGTAAGTGAAGCCCAGATCAGCCCGCAAAGCCTTCGTGATCGGCCGCCCGGCATTGACGAACAATTCGCCGCGCTTCTCCTTCACCACCGCCTGATCGATCGGCAGGTCGATGCGGTTGCGGCCGCCCGCAGGCGTCACGTCGAACAGGCCGACATCACTGTCGAGCTTGTTGATCGCGGCCTCGCCGCCGATCTCGACCGACCAGCCGAGCAGGTTGCCCCTGTTCCACACAAGCCGCGCCAGCGTCTCTTCGCTCACGTCGTCGGTCGTCTGCTGATTGCCGCCCAACGACGCGCCGTTCGCGCGCAGGAACACCGTATCGACATTGTCGCGGTCGCGTCGCGTGGCGAGGCCGACCAGCTTGACCCCGCCGCCCGCAAAGGGCCGGGTCACGTCGCCGCCGATCTCGATCCGCCGCACGTCGTAACGCTGGGTCAGCGCGTCGTTGCGGGCAGGGCCGGTGGCGGGGAACACGTCGTTCCGCTGGTCGAGCTTGAAATTTGCCTGCGCGAGCCGCGCGTTGATGTGCGCGGTGCGGTTCGCACCGCCATCATGGGCCCAACTGCCTGACACGGTGTAGGTCGGCTCGGTGGTGACGTTCACCTTGTCGCGAAACTCGCGCAGCGCGCCGGAGGGCAGGGTGGTGATCCGGTCGAACCCTTCCTCGGTATAGACGCCGTTGGTGAGCGCGCCGGACAGGTTGAAGGTCGATTTGCCGCGCCTCAGCAGCCCCGACAGGCTCGCCTCGGGCGCCAGCCGGCCGCGAAAGTCGCGCCGCACGCTGCCCTCCGCGGTGCCCGCGATCCCGCCTGCATCGCTCAGCACCAGGTTCAGCACCTGTGCCTTGGCGGTATATTCGGACCCGAAGCGTTCGCCCGATCCCACTTCGACCCGCACGACGCGATTGGCCGGGATGCGCGACAGGATCACCTCGACCGTGTCGGACTTCGAACTCGGCCGCTGCCCGTTGATCACGACGTTGCCCGCCGCCTGGCTGAAGCCGCGAATATCCTCGTCGACCTTCTCGATCACGAATCCGGGGACGCGGCGCACGATTTCGAGCGCGTTGGCGGGGGAAAAGGGGGTGAAGAAAGAGGACTGATAGCTGTTCACCGCCGTCTGTGCTGCGGCGGGTGACGCCACGATGATTATCCCGCCAAAAAGCAGGAAATGGAGCGGCTTATGGCGCCGCATCATGCGACCAACAGTGAAATAAAAGGCATGATCGGGAAATAAAGTAAGCCGCGCCAACGAACAGAGCCGTTCGTCGACGGCTCATGCGGTTCATCGACTTGCTTCCGATCGGTTCAGCAACCGTTTTGACATGGTCGTGACCGGGCGACTGAAACATTCTTCGCGCAGAAGCGCCGTGATTACGATGGCGGCTGGAGGCGAAGATGAGGGCAGGCTTGCTCGCTGCACTGGCGATCGTCGGCAGCGCCTATTCGTCACCGATCAGCCCCGGCGTGCAGCGGCTGGCCGAGGCGGCCGTCGCGCCCGAACTGCACCACCGCGCCGACGAGATCAGCGTGCTGACCTACAATGTCGAGGCGTTGCCTTGGCCGATCAATTCCGGCCGAGAACACGATCTTGCCCGCATCGCCGAACGGCTGCGCACGCTGCGCCGATCAGGCGTGGCGCCGCACATCGTCGTCCTGCAGGAAGCCTTCACGCCCGAAGCTCGATCGATCGGGCGGCTGGCGGGCTACCGCTATCAGGCATTCGGCCCTGCTGCCGAGGATGCGCGTGGTGACGTGCCGCTGCCCGCCGCCTTCGTCGCCAACCGCAGCTGGTATCTGGGCGAACGCAGCGATCCGGTGCTGTCGAGCGGCCTCGCCATCTTCTCGGACTATCCGATCCTTGCGACCCGCTCCGCGCCGTTCACCGCGTGCGCCGGGTTCGATTGCGGCGCGAACAAGGGCGTGCTGGTCGCGACCATTGCGGCGCCCGGCGTCGCGGAACCGATCGAGGTGGCGACCACCCACCTCAATTGCCGCAAAAGCTCGATGACTTCGCCTCAGCGCAACCTCACCGCCTATCGCGCGCAGCTCGATGCGGTCGATCGGCTGATGGGCGGCACGAAGCGGGTTCGCCTGTTTGCGGGTGATTTCAACGTCCATTCGATCGGCCGGCTGGAGGCGCTTCAGGCGCATGGCCGCCGCTGGAACATGACACCCGCGACCGCGATGGGCGTGGTGCGCAAGCCGGCCATGTTCTGCGGGCAGGGCAAGGGCGCGTGCGGGATGGATCTGCCGATCGCGTCGAACCTGCCCCTCGCTCACGCGACCGACTGGCAGTTCTTCGCGGGCTCCGCCGCCACCGACATCCGCCCCGTCCGCCGCCTGCCCCTGTTCGGGCGTGAGGCGGACGGCACGATGTTGTCCGATCATATCGGCTACAGCGTGGTCTATCGGGTCAGCCGCCGGAGCTAGTGCGCCCGGTTGCGCGCCGAGACGATCCAGCCGGCGCCGTCGATCAGCACCCGATTGTCGACCAGCTTGCGCGTGAACGCGGCGTGGACCGCCGCCGCGGCCTTTACCACCACCAGATCGGCCTGACCCGCCAGCGCACGGCGCAGCGGCCCCACCGCGAACGCGCGGTCGAGCGCGTCGTCGACCGCCTCCGCGCCCGTCGCGCCTTCACCGAAGACGACCGAGTGGTCGATCGGCTCGATTTCGACGGCGTCAAAGCCGGCGTCGCGCAGGATGTCGCGCACGCGATCCGGATCGCCGAACGAGAAGGGGCCGGGCGCGGTGGGCGATGCCGCAGGAGCGGATGGCACGATTCCCTCGATCGCTCGGAGCGGCAGCGTCGCCCAGTCATTCTCGCCCGCGCCGCGCCAGCAGGCGAAGGCGAGCCGGCCGCCGGGCTTCAGGCCGCTGCGCATATGCGCGAAGGCTGCGACCGGATCGTCGAAGAACATCACCCCGAAGCGCGAAAACAGGCAGTCGAACCCCGCGACCGGAAGCGTCATGGTGCTGGCATCCGCAATCCTGAATTCGGCCTGCGGCATCGTGTCCCGCACCCGTTCGCACGCCCGGCGGATCAGCGGCTCGGAAATGTCGATCCCCAGCGCGCGGCCGGATGGCCCCGTTTCCCCGGCGATCGCCAATGTGCTTTCGCCGGCGCCGCAGCCGATGTCGAGGACGTGATCGCCGCTGCGGATCGCCGCCTTGGTCAGCGCGGCGAGGCCATAGGGTTCGAGCATCCGATCGAGTTGTTCCTGATGCGCGACCCAGCATGCGCCGCTATCGCCGTTCCAGTCGATCACCTGCTGCGCGTTCGCGTTCATGCTCCGGTCTCCTTCCATATCTGATGGGCATCACAATATACTATTGCGAGGCATTATCAATAATAGACTGGTGGGATGAGGACCGAAACTTGTCGCTGGCGGCACGCCATGCCATAGGCGCCCGCCCCTGTTCAGGAGACGATCGTGTCCAGCGTCCTCGGCCTCGATTTCGGCACCACCAACACCGTCGCGGCGATGGCCGACGGCGCGGGCGGCGCACAGCTGATCGAGTTTGCTGGTGAGGAGGCGACGGGCGCGATCTTTCGCTCGGCACTCTGCTTCTGGGAGGAGGAGCGCGGCTGGAACGGAATCGCGCATGAGGCGGGGCCGTGGGCGATCGCCGAATATCTCCAATCCCCGCTCGACAGCCGCTTTGTCCAGTCGTTCAAGACGGTCGCGGCCAGCGTGGCGTTTGAACGCGCCCTGATCTTTGGAAAGCCCTTCCGGTTCGAGGATATGGGCCGCCTGTTCCTGCAGAAACTGGTGGCGCATGCCGGTGGCCAGCTCGACGATCGGCCGCAGCGGATCATCATCGGCCGCCCGGTCGAATATGCCGGCGGCCGCCCCGATCCCGCACTGGCGCGCCAACGCTACGATCTGATGTTCGACAATTTCGGGGTCGAGCTTCACTATGTCTATGAGCCGCTGGGCGCGGCTTACTCCTACGCCTCGCGCCTCACCGAGCCTGCGACGATCCTGGTCGCCGATTTCGGCGGCGGCACCACCGATTTCTCGATCGTGCGCGTGGCCGAACCGGGCGCCCCGCGCCGCTGCGTGCCGCTCGCCTCATCGGGCATCGGCATTGCGGGGGATCGCTTCGATCGCCGCATCGTCGAACATCTGGTGCTGCCGATGCTGGGCAAGGGTGGCAGCTACCGGTCGTTCGGCAAGCTGCTCGAGATCCCCGGCGGCTATTTCAACGATTTCGCCGATTGGTCGCGCCTCGCGATGATGCGCAATCGGCGCACGATGGACGAGTTGCGCCGGCTGCAGCGCGACGCCGTCGATCCCGAGCCGATCGGCCGGATGATCGCGCTGATCGAGCATGAGCAGGGCTTCCCCCTCTACGATGCGGTCGGCCGCCTCAAGCGCGCCTTGTCGGGGGAGGAGGCGGCAAGCTTCCACTTCGTCGGCGACGATATCGAGATCGGGGCCGACGTCCGTCGCACCGATTTCGAAGCCTGGATCGTCGACGATCTGCGCCGCATCGAGGCGGCGATGGAAGCGGGGCTGGAGCGCGCAGGTGTGTCGGCGGACGCGATTGACCGCGTGTTCCTGACCGGCGGCTCCTCGCTCATCCCCGCGATCCGCGCTTTGTTCGATCGCCGCTTCGGCTCCGATCGCATCGCGACGGGCGGCGAACTCACCTCGATCGCGCACGGCCTTGCGCTGATCGGCGGCGAGCCGGACCTGACCGAGTGGACGGCCTGATCAGCGTTCGCTGACGTTCACGCGCCAATCGCCGCGCGCCTGCCAGCCGCGCCGTTCCAGTTCGGGCGTGTCCGACGGCGCGACCGGATAGCCGATGCACAGCAGGGCGACGAAGCTCCATTGCGCCGGAACCTCGATCAGTGCCGCGACGAAGGCGGGATCGACGATCGAGACCCAGCCCAATCCGATCCCCTCATTCTGCGCTGCCAACCAGAGCGTGTGGATCGCCAGAACCGTGGAATATCGCAGCGCCTCGGGCATCGTTGCGCGGCCGAGGCCGTGCCCCTGCGGTGGTTCCTCGTCGCAGAACACCGCAACGATCTCAGGGGCCTCGCGCAGTCCGTGCAGCTTGAGCGAAGCGTAGAGCGCGGCGCGTTCGCTCTCGCCATAGGCCGCGCCTGCCTCACGCGCGCGCTCGTCGACATGCGCAGCCAGCGTCTCGCGCAGCTTCGCGGTCTTTACCCGCACGAAGCGCCACGGCTGCGCATTGCCCACCGACGGCGCCAGTTGCGCGAGTTCGAACAGTCGTTCGATCACGGCCGCGTCGATTGCGCGCGTATCGAAATGGCGGACATCGCGCCGCCAGCTCAGCAGCGTCTCGAGATCGTCGGTGGTCAGAACTCCACCCCGGCCTGCGCCTTCACGCCCTGTTCGCGGAACGGGTGCTTCACCAGGGTCATCTCGGTCACGAGGTCGGCGATCTCGACCACCGCGTCGGGCGCGTTGCGGCCGGTGACGATGACGTGGGTCATCTCGGGCTTCGCCTTCAGCACCTCCACCACTTCGTCGACCGGCAGATAGTCATAACGCAGGACGATGTTCAGCTCGTCGGCCAGCACCATGTCGTAGCTCGGATCGAGGATCATGCGCTTCACCTCGTCCCACGCCTCGCGCGCCACCGCGATGTCGCGGGCGCGGTCCTGCGTGTCCCAGGTGAAGCCTTCGCCCATCGGCTTGAATTCGATCTGGTTCGGGAAGGCATCGAACACCGCCTTCTCACCCGTCGCCATCGCGCCCTTCACGAACTGGACGACGCCCACCTTCTTGCCGTGCCCGATCGCGCGGACGACCATGCCCAGCGCGGCGGTGGTCTTGCCCTTGCCCTTGCCGGTGTGGACGATCAGCAGGCCTTTCTCGATCGTCTTGGTCGCGACCATCTTGTCGTGCGCGGCCTGCAGCTTCTTCATCTTTTCGGTATGCTGTTCCTCGGTGCGCTCGGCCATCGTCACTCTCCTGCAAGTTCGGCGAGCAGCAGGCCCGCACTGTTCGATTTCGGCTTCCAAAGCCCGCGCTGCAGCGCCTCGGCGAGCCGGGCCGCCGTTTCGCGCAAGGCGGCCGGGTTGGCCTCAGCCATGAAGGCGCGCACGGCCTCATCCTCGATGAAGGCGGCGTGGACCGCGTCGAAATGATGATCGCGCACGGCATGCGTGGTCGCGGCAAAGGCGAACAGATAGTCGACCGATGCCGCAATCTCGAACGCGCCCTTGTAACCGTGGCGCATCACGCCCGCGATCCACTTGGGGTTGGTCACGCGCGCGCGGACGACGCGGCCGATCTCGTCCTCCAGCGTGCGGACGACCGGGCGTTCGGGGCGGCTGTGATCGTTGTGATAGGCGCGGGGACGCTTGCCCGACAGATGCTCGACGGCCGAAGCGATCCCGCCTTCGAACTGGTAATAATCGTCGCTGTCGAGCAGGTCGTGCTCGCGATTGTCCTGGTTCTGGACGACGGCATCGGCCGATGCGAGCCGCGCGGTGAACAGATCGCGCTCGGCATCGCCCTCCACACCCGCGCCATAGGCATAGCTGCCCCAGTCGAGATAGACGTTCGCCAGATCGGCGCGGTCGTGCCAGATCTTCTCGTCGATCATCGCCTGCAGTCCCGCACCATAAGCGCCGGGCTTGGAGCCGAACACCCGAAAGCCCGCGCGCAGGGCCGCTGCCTTGGCATCGCTGCCATGATCGATCAGCCGCGCGGTCTCGGCGCGGTGGCGCGCGGCGGCGGGATTGTCGTCGACGGGTTCGTCCAGCGCCATCACCGCGCGCGCCGCGCTGTCGATCAGGTCGATCTGTTCGGGAAAGGCATCGCGGAAGAAGCCCGATACGCGAAAGGTCACGTCGACACGCGGGCGGCGCAGTTCGGCGAGGGGCATCACTTCGAACCCCGTTACCCGGCCCGATGTCCAGTCCCACGTCGGCCGCACCCCCATCAGCGCCAGCGCTTGCGCGATGTCGTCCCCGCCGGTCCGCATGTTCGCGGTGCCCCACGCGCTGAGCGCCATCGCCTTTGGCCAATCGCCCTCGCGCTGGAAATAATCGTCGACCAGCAATTGCGCCGATCGCTGCCCCAGATCCCAGGCGGTGGCGGTGGGGACCGAGCGGGTGTCGACCGAGTAGAAATTGCGCCCGGTCGGCAGCACGTCGGGGCGGCCACGCGTCGGCGCGCCGGACGGGCCGGGGGTGACGAAGCGCCCGTCGAGACCCGCGAGGAGTGCGGCCTGCTCGGCCGTGCCGCAGGCGTCGACGCGGGGGGCGAGGTCGGTCGCGATCGATTGGAGGACGGCCACCGTCCTCTCCCCCACATCGTCACTTCGGAGGGAGGAGACGAGGTTCGTCGCCAAAATCTCCAGCCGCTCAATCGTATCCCCAACGGTGCGCCACGGATCGCTCGCCACGGCAGCCAGCACGTCAGGCCGAGGCCCGCTCCACGCATCCCCCATCACGCAATCGAGCGGATCGAAGCCCAGCCCCAGATCGTCCGCCATCGCGCGTAGCAGCGAAGCCTGCCCCGGTACGTCATATCCGCGCGGGGTGCGCGACAAAGCGATCAGCAGGTCGGTACGCAGCCGGCCATCGGGCGATTGCGTGAAGATGTGCAGCCCGTCGCGGATCTGCATTTCCTTCAGCTCGCACAGATAGTTGTCGATCGCCGACAGCGCATCCTCGCCATTGCCGCTCGCGCCCGCATCGGTGTCCAGCCCTTGCGACCGCGCCAGATCGAGGATCTCGCCCTTCAGGTGGTTCAACCGGCGCGGGTCCATTCCCGCCGCCAGATAATATTCGTCGACCAGCGCCTCCAAAGCCTTGAGCGGGCCATAGCTTTCGGCGCGGGTCAGCGGCGGGGTCAGATGATCGATGATGACCGCGCCGATCCGCCGCTTCGCCTGCGTGCCTTCGCCCGGATCGTTGACGATGAACGGGTAGAGTTGCGGCACCGGCCCCGCGCAGATTTCGGGGAAGCAGGTTTCGGACAGCGCCAGCGCCTTGCCGGGCAACCACTCCAGATTGCCGTGCTTGCCGACATGGACGACGGCATGCGCCCCGAAATGCCGGTTCATCCAGATGTGGAACGCCAGATAGGCGTGCGGCGGGACGAGCGCGGGATCGTGGTAGCTCGTCTTGGGATCGATGTTGTAACCGCGCGCCGGCTGCACCGCGACCGCGACCTTGCCGAAGCGGTGCACCGCCAGATGGAAAGCCCCATCGCGCACGAACGGATCGGCCGCCGCATCGCCCCAGCGTTCGTCCACCGCCACGCGCACCCCGGCCGGCATCGCATCGAAGGCGGCGCGATAGTCGGCCAGCGACAGCCGCACCTCGGTCGGCCGATCGCGCGAGTCCGCCGCGTTGGTCACGCCCGCCAGCATGATCGCCATGAGCGCCGCGCCATCGGTCGGCGCGTTGCCGACATCGTATCCCGCATCGCCCAGTGCCTTCAGGATCGCGGCGGCGCTGGCGGGCGTGTCGAGGCCCACGCCATTGCCGATCCGCCCGTCGCGATTGGGATAATTGGCCAGCACCAGCGCGACGTTGCGATCGGCCTTCGCCGTCACGCGCAGCCGCGCCCAGTGCGCCGCGAGATCGGCAACGAACGCCACCCGATCGGGCGCAACCTTGGGCACCACGATCCCGCATTCGGTCGCCGCGTCGAAGCGTTCGGCGGCCTTGAACGCCACCGCGCGGGTGAAGAGACGCCCGTCGACCTCGGGCAGCGCGACGTTCATCGCCAGATCGCGCGGACCCAGGCCACGCGGGCTGTCGCGCCAGTCGCCCTCGATCGCGCCCGCGAACACGGTTTGAAGGATCGGGCAGTCGGCCTGTTCCAATACGCTCGCGACCCGGCTTTCGCCCGGCGAGGATGCGGCGAACGACGTCGCATTCAGGATCACGTCAGGCGCGACTTCGCCGATCACCCCGCGCAGCAGATCGATCGCGAACGGTTCGCGCAGCGCGCGGACATGGACCGCGACGACGTTCAGCCCTTGCCCCTCCAGCGCCGCCACCAGCGCATCGACCGCGTCGAGCGTCCCCGCGATCATCAGCGCGCGATAGAAGCAGAGCAAAGCGGTCGGCCGCCCCGCCACCCAGCGCGCCCGCACGTCGGCGATCGACGGCCGATCGACCCCGCGCACATAGAGGCCCGCATCGGCGATCGGCACCGGATCGTCGGGCGTGCCGATCTCGCGGCCGATCAGCCGCGCGGCGTGGCGCAGGAAATTGGCGGCGTTGGCGACGCCGCCCTGCCGCAGATAATCGCGCAAACGCTCGACCATCTCGGGCGCAACGGTGCAGGCGAGATCGAGCGTCGGATCGGCCTCGCGCCCGTCGGCGATCGCGGCGAAGGCGATCCCCTCCTCGCGCGCCACCCGCGCAATCTCGTCGATCCCGTAGGGCCAGTACGCCTTGCCGCCGAGCAGGACGACGCACACGAACTTCGCCCGCGCGATCACCTTCTCGACATAGAGGTCGACCGAATAGGGGTGCTTTAATTGGAGCAGATTGGCGAGGCGCACGCGTGGCGCGCCATCGCCCAAGGTTGCCACCGCCTGCGCGAAGCAGGCGAGTTCGCTGTCCGCCACCGTCAGGAACACGATGTCGCCCGGCGACTGATCGAGGTCGATCGCCTCGTCGCCGTTCGATACCGTCCCCGGGGTGGCGGCCAGCAGATGCATCAGGCGATCACGGTGCCCAGTTCGGCCTCGATCGCCGCCCGATCGAGGCCCTTCTGGCCGATGACGACCAGGCTGGTGCGGCGCGCTTCGTCGCCCTTCCACGCGCGATCATAGAAATGCTGGATGCGCGGGCCGACCGCCTGGATGACGAGCCGGCTCGGCTTGCCCGCTACCGCGACCATACCCTTGATGCGCAGCACGTCGTGGGTAGCGATCACCTCCCCCATCCGCGCGAGCAATGCATCGAGATCGGGGACTTCGCCGCCGGTCTGCACGAAGCTGTCGAAGTCGTCATGGTCATGCTCCTCGCCATCGTCGATGTGCGAGCGGCGCGAGTCCAGATCGTCCTCGGCGGCGGCGGTGATGCCCAGCAAGGCGGCGATGTCGACCGCGCCATGATCGGCGCGGATGATCTTCACGCCGGGGCGGGTCTCCGCGTCGACCTGCTTTTCGACCGCTTTCAGCGCATCGGGCGAAACCAGATCGGTCTTGTTCAACACCACCATGTCGGCGCAGGCGAGCTGTTCCTCGAACAATTCTTCCAGCGGGCTGTCATGATCCAGCGTCGGATCGGCCGCACGCGCCGCAGCCAGCGCCGCCTCGTCGGTCGCGAAACGCCCGGCCGCCACCGCATCGGCATCGATCAGCGCGACCACGCCGTCCACGGTCGCCCGCGTGCGGATGTCGGGCCACTGGAATGCCTTCACCAGTGGCTTGGGCAGCGCCAGGCCCGATGTCTCGATGATGATATGTTCGGGTGGGTTCGGCCGATCGAGCAGTTTCATCATCGTCGGCAGGAAATCGTCGGCGACGGTGCAGCAGATGCAGCCATTGGCCAGTTCGACGATATCGTCCTCGGGACATGCTTCGTCGTTGCAGCCCTTCACCAGCTCGGCATCGACGCCGACGTCGCCGAATTCGTTGATGATGAGCGCGAGGCGGCGCCCTTTGGCGTTCTGCAGCAGATGGCGGATCAGGGTGGTCTTGCCGGCCCCCAGGAATCCGGTGATGACGGTCGCGGGAATCTTGCTCATCGATCGCTCCTTCCGGCGTCGGACGACAAGGCAGGGGGCTGGGCCTTTCGGCATGACGCGCCTGTCGGCCGGACGCCTGAAGCGACCGACACGCACGTCCCATGCGGCCCCCGCCGCTTGCACGTCGCTCAGCCGGACAAGCCGTGCCGTGGCCATCCCCTGGGCCAGAGCAAGAGCGACCAGACGCCGGCAGGTCTCCTGGCTCGCGGGTCGTCACCCGATGCACGCCTTCCCAGACTTGTCGGTCCAGTGGCTGCCGGTCATGAAAGACCGGCCTGTGCATCGCGCTCGCCGCTTACAGTTGCAGGGACAGCCGCGGATTTGGATGCCAGGCATCCGCACCGCATTCCCATTCAATCCCCTTGCGGGGAACCGACGCGATCGAACGGGGCTTTAGGAAGGATCGGCCGCCCCCGCAAGCGGCAGGAAGGGCGTGACCACGTCGGCGCCGATCCGCGCCAGCCGGCCCGTCTCGCGATCGAGCATCCCCCATTGCGACGTCGTGGCGACCAGCAGCTTGCCCGCCGCGTCGGTGAAGCGCGCCATGCGGGTGCAGCGCAGCCCCTGCGGCAGGCTGTCGATCCACGTTTCGACAATGATCTCCGCGCCCACGCCCACATTGGCGCGATAGTCGATCTCATGCTTCAGCACGATGCCGACCAGCCGGTCGCGATCCTCATCGCGCGCGGCGGCATACCAGTGGGCGGCCGCGATATCCTGCAGCCACAGCAGCCACACCGCATTGTTCACATGGCCCATCTCGTCGATATGCTGCGGCTCGACGCGGAAGGTCGCGCGGAAGCGTCGGTCGGGCGCGATTCCGCCTGCGATCGGCGTCCCGTCGGGCCGGAACCCCAGTCGCCGAGTTGAAAAATCCCAATCCATCGTCAAAGACCCTGTCATGCGGCCATTCAACGCCGCGAAAGGTCCGATCCGCTATCAGATCGGCACATCATGGGCGATTTGTGATTTCCTGGTTCCGCTTGCCAAAAGCTGACGCGCCGACCCCCGATCCTAATGGGGGCGACGAAACGGCCGCGCCGACCGCCCCGTGGCAGCAAAGGCTGCGCGATGGCCTGCGCGGTCTGCCGTGGTGGCGGATCGGCAAGTGGACCGGCATCGCCTTTGCCGGTCTGTTCGTCTTCGCGATCCTGTGGGCCTGCTGGATCGCCCCGCCGTGGGGCAATATGCAGCCGCCACGCAAGCCGAGCTTCCTGTATCTGAGCAGCGACGGAACCCCGATCGCGCGGCGCGGAACCCGCGAGGCGCCGGTCGACGCCGCAACTCTGCCGGTGCAGGTGAAGGGCGCCTTCATCGCGATCGAGGACCGCCGCTTCGCCAGCCATATGGGCGTCGATCCGCGCGGGCTGATCCGCGCCTTCTGGCGCAACATGCGCGCGGGCGGCGTGGTGCAGGGCGGATCGACGATCACGCAGCAGCTCGCCAAGACCGACTTCCTCACCTCGGACCGCAAGATCGGCCGCAAGCTGCAGGAATTCGTCCTCGCGCTCTGGCTCGATGCGTGGCTCAGCAAGGACGAGATCCTGTCTCGCTACCTTTCGTCGATCTACTTCGGCGACGGCGCTTATGGCCTGCGCGCCGCCGCGCATCACTATTTCCGCAAGGAGCCGGAGAAGCTGAACGCGGCGCAGGCGGCGATGCTCGCGGGGATGGTGAAGGCGCCTAGCCGCCTCAACCCCGTCGGCAATCTCGATGGCGCGCAGGCGCGATCGAAGCTGGTGCTGGCGGCGATGGCGGAGGAGGGGATGATCACCCCGGAGGAGCTCGCCCGCACCCGGCCCGCTCGCCCCAATGTCGCGACCGACGAACTGCCCGCCGGCACCTATTTCGTCGATTGGGTCGCCCCGCAGATCGAGGATCGCGCGAATGAGGGCGAGGGGCAGATTACCGTCCGCACCACGCTCGACCGCGATCTCCAGAAAGCCGCCGTCAGATCGCTGACCTCGATCCTGTCGCGCTGGGGCGATGGCGTTCATGCGACGCAGGCGGCGCTGGTCGCGATGACGCCCGATGGCCGGGTGGTCGCGATGATCGGCGGGCGCAGCTACCGCGCCAGCCCGTTCAACCGCGCGACCCAGGCGAAGCGTCAGCCGGGATCGGCGTTCAAGCTTGCCGTCTATCTGACGGCGATGGAGCGCGGCTATTCGCCCGACTCGATGGTCGACAACAGCCGGCTGACGATCGACGGCTGGGAACCGCACAATTACGGCAATCGCTACGGCGGACCGATCACGATGCGCAGTGCCTTTGCGCAATCGAGCAACGTCGCGGCGGTGCGCGTGGCCGAGATGGTCGGGCGCAGCAACGTCGCCGATGCCGCGCGTCGGCTGGGCATCGGCTCCGAACTCGCGTCGGGTCCGTCGATGGCGCTGGGTGTGTCGGGCACAACCCTGATCGAGCTGACCGCCGCTTATGCGGCGATCGCGGGCGGCCGTTACCCGGTCGCCGCCAGCGGGCTCGCCGAAAGCCGCCAGGCCCAGGTCGCGCAGTTCGATCCCGTCACGCGCGAGAAGGTGCTCGATCTGTTGTGGAGCGCGACCAACCAGGGCACCGGCCGCGCCGCCGCCCTCGGTATCCCCACGTTCGGCAAGACCGGCACCACCCAGAATCACCGCGACGCCGTCTATGTCGGTTTCGCGGGCGGCCTTGTGACGGGCATATGGGTCGGCAATGACGACAATTCGGCGATGCGTGGCGTGACCGGCGGACAATTGCCGGCGGAAATCTGGCGCAGCTTCATGAGCAACGCGCATCTGCGAGAGGCCGACCTTCAGGTCCCTGAACGTCTGCGCGTCGCGATCGAGCAACGTCAGGAGGCGATGCGCCTCGCCGCCGAACAACGCGCGCTCGAGGCGCTCGAGGCTCTGGAGGACGAGCAGCGTTCGCCCTTCGAACGCTTCATCGAAGGGCTGCTTCCCCGCTTCCTGGGGGGTGGAGACCGTGACGAGCCGCGCGATGAACGCGAACGCCCGCGCGAGGACGATCCCTTCAACGGCGAGTAAAACGAAAGCGGCGGCGCAGGGTCTTCGCCCGCGCTGCCGCTTCTGTTCCTTCCGGCTGGGCCGGGCAGCCCGTTAGAACTGCACCGCCAGCGGATCGGCCGCAATCTTGGGCGGCGCGAACTTGGTCAATTCGATCCCGGCGACGGCATTCTTATATTCCTCGGCGCTCGGCGTACGGCCGAGGATGGTCGACAGCACCACGACCGGGGTCGATGCGAGCAGCGATTCACCCTTCTTCTCGTTCGTGTCCTCGACGACGCGGCCCTGGAACAGCCGGGTCGAGGTGGCGAGGACGGTGTCGCCTTTCGCGGCCTTCTCCTGATTGCCCATGCACAGGTTGCAGCCCGGCCGCTCGAGATAGAGGATGTTCTCATATTCGGTGCGGGTCGCGGTCTTCGGCTTGTCGTCGTCGAACACGAAGCCCGAATATTTCTGCAGGACGTCCCAGTCGCCTTCGGCCTTGAGCTCGTCGATGATGTTGTAGGTCGGCGGGGCGACGACCAGGGGTGCCTTGAACTCGACCTTGCCCGTCGTCTGCTCGATATTCTTGAGCATCTGGGCCAGGATCTTCATGTCGCCCTTGTGCACCATGCACGATCCGATGAAGCCCAGATCGACCTTCTTCGTGCCGCCATAATAAGAGACCGGGCGGATCGTGTCGTGGGTGTACCGCTTCGAAACGTCCGCATTGTACACGTCCGGATCGGCGATCATCGGTTCGTCGATCTGATCGAGATCGACGACGACCTCGGCGAAGTAGGTCGCGTTGCTGTCTGGCGTGAGCGCCGGCTTGTCGCCCATCCGGATCTCGGAGATGCGGGTGTCGGCCTTGGCGATCAGGTTCGCCAGCGTGCCCGCGGCATTGTCCATGCCCTTGTCGATCATGATCTGGATGCGCGCCTTGGCGATCTCCAGCGAACCGATCAGCGTTTCGTCATCCGAAATGCAGATCGACGCCTTGGCCTTCATCTCGGCCGTCCAGTCGGTGAAGGTGAACGCCTGATCGGCCAGCAGCGTGCCGATATGAACTTCGATGATCCGGCCCTGGAAGACGTTTTCGCCGCCGCACTGTTGCAGCATCTGCGCCTGGGTCGCGTGGACGACGTCGCGGAAGTCCATGTGCGACTGCATCTTGCCCT
Source organism: Sphingomonas montanisoli (assembly GCF_008274695.1). GTDB lineage: Bacteria > Pseudomonadota > Alphaproteobacteria > Sphingomonadales > Sphingomonadaceae > Rhizorhabdus > Rhizorhabdus montanisoli. The sequence goes on from NZ_VTOU01000002.1 coordinate 772,243, forward strand.
TGAAGGTGACCTTCACCGACTGCGGGATCGGCATGGTCGCCTCGCCGGTGGCCAGCGCCAGCGCGACGGTGCCCGAATCCGCGCCGAACGCCACGCCCTTCGACATGCGGGTGTGGCTGTCGCCGCCGATGATGATCGCCCAGTCGTCCACGGTGATGTCGTTCAGCACCTTGTGGATCACGTCCGTCATCGAATGATAGACGCCCTTGGGGTCGCGCGCGGTGATCAGGCCGAAATTGTTCATGAAGGACATGAGTTTCGGGATGTTGGCCTGCGCCTTTTTGTCCCACACCGACGCGGTGTGGCAGCCCGACTGATAGGCGCCGTCGACCAGCGGCGAGATGACGGTTGCCGCCATCGCCTCAAGCTCCTGCGCGGTCATCAGCCCGGTCGTGTCCTGCGACCCGACGATGTTCACCTTGACGCGCACGTCCGAACCCGCGTGCAGCACCTTGCCCGGGGTCACGCCCACGGCGTTGCGGTTGAAGATCTTCTCGACCGCGGTCAGGCCGACGCCCTCGACCGTGATCTCCTTGTTCGGCGCATAGACCGGGGTTGGCTCGATGCCGAGCGTCCGCGCGGCGAAGGTCTGGAGTTTCTTGCCGAAGACGATGGCATAGGAGCTGCCCGCCTTCATGAACTCCATCTTCTGCGGGGTGAAGGCCGAAGCGACGTCGACCAACTCGACGCCGTTCTCGTCGGTGAGCTTCTTGTTCTTGACGTCGATCTTCAGAACCGTGCCGGTCTCGACCGAGAACTTCTCTTCCAGCACCGGATTGCCGTCATTGTTGAGGATCGGCTTGCCGTCCGGGCCGGTCATCTTGGCCCAGTTCTTCAGGTTGATGCCGATACCGCCGGTCACGTCGACGGTGGTACCGAAGATCGGCGAGATGCCGTTGGTGCCCGCGACGACCGGTGCGTAATTGACGAAGGGAACATAGGGGCTGGACTGCTTCCCGGTCCACAGCGCCACATTGTTCACGCCCGACATGCGCGACGATCCGACGCCCATCGTGCCCTTTTCGGCGATCATCATCACGCGCTTGTCGGGATGCTGCTTCTTGAGCGCCACGATCGCCTGCTGGCCTTCGGGCGAGATCATGCACTGGCCGTGCAGTTCGCGGTCCGAACGCGAATGCGCCTGGTTACCCGGCGACAGAAGATCGGTCGAGATATCACCTTCGCCGGCGATGAACGTCACGACCTTGATCTCGTCCTCGACATCGGGAAGCTTGGTGAAGAATTCGGCCTTCGCATAGCTTTCGAGAACGTCGGTCGCGACCGCGTTGCCCGCATTATGGGCTTCGCTCAGGCGGTGCATGTCGGCGTCGTAGAGGAAGACCTGGGTCTTGAGCACTTCGGCTGCCTGTGCGGCCAGCGCGGGGGCGTCGCCCAGCGTGATGTCGAGCAGCACGCCGATCGAGGCGCCACCCTTCATGTGCGACAGCAGTTCTAGCGCGAAGGCGGGCGTGATCTCGGGCACCGTGATTTCGCCGAGGATGACCTGCTTCAGGAACCCCGCCTTGACGGCCGCGGCGCTCGTCGTGCCGGGCAGCGTGTTGTAGATAAGGAAGTTGAGCGCACCGGCGCGATGCTCGCTGCCGGTATCCTTGATGAGCGCGATCATTTCATAGACGAGGCCGCCATCATCGATCGGCTTGGGCGCGAGACCCTGCGTCTTTCTGGTTTCGATTTCGGCCAAATAATCGAGATATGCGCTCATCGTTTTCCCAACCCCTGAAGTGCACGGAGCAGCAGCGCCAACAACCAGCCTTGTCAACCGGCCCCCGGGCTGAATGGCGCCCGCGTACGCCAAGCGGGACAGACTGGCAAGGTACCGCATCGCGGCAAAAATGGCACCTGCGATCGGAAAAGGGAGCCCGATAGTCGGCAGTTACTTCCGCCTTACGACGAAGTGATTTGCGCGACGGCCTCTGCGGAGGGGCGGCATTCAGCATCGATTGATGCAATGCTGGCGGACACGCCGGGATTCGAACCCGGGGTACCCTATTCAGGGTACGACGGTTTAGCAAACCGTTGGTTTCAGCCACTCACCCACGTGTCCGGGAACGGCAGAGGGGGCGCTATAACCGGGAGAGGGGGCGGGATCAACAGCCCTTCTGACTCGCTGGAAACTCCGCTCGGCGCTCGTTCATTGCAGCGACAGGCGGAACGCGGATAAGGTCGCCCCCGATCACGGTTGGAGAATGACGATGGGGGCGATGTCGCGGTTCAGGATTGCAGGGATCGCCCTGCTGTCGGCGCTGGCCCTGCCGCTCGCGCCTGTTGCTGCGCAGGCTGTGAAGACGGTCGATCCCAATGCCGCCGCGCAGGCCGATCTGGCGCCGGTGGAGCAGGGCGAGCCGGCTGCACCCCCGTCAACCGTCGAAGCTGCGGCGACTGCGGAGGCTGCACCCGCCGTCGCCCCCGCCAGCACGCTGCGCGCTGATGCCGCGCAGGCCTCCGAAAACGGCACATATGCGCAAGACGATGTCGTCGCCGCCGCCGAGGGCGTGTTCGGCAAGGGTGCCGAAGGGCTCGCCCGGATGATCGAGAAAGTCCTGAAGGATCAAGGCCGGCCCAACGCCTATATTGCGGGCCGCGAGGTCGGCGGCGCGGTCGTGGTGGGCCTGCGTTATGGTTCGGGCACGTTGTTCCACAAGGTCGAGGGGCAGATGCCGGTCTATTGGACCGGACCGTCGCTCGGCTTCGATTTCGGCGCGAACGGCGCCAAAAGCTTCGTGCTGGTCTATAATCTCTACGACAGCGGAGACCTGTTTCACCGCTTCCCCGCCGCGGAGGGGACAGCCTATGTGATCGGCGGCTTCACCGCGAGCTATCTGCGCCGCGGGGATGTCGTGCTGATCCCGATCCGGCTGGGCGTCGGCTGGCGGCTCGGCGTCAACGTCGGCTATATGAACATCACTAAGGAATCGAAGTGGCTGCCGTTCTGACGGCGGCTACTCTCCTACGAGTGGGTATATCGGGCCGCTGAGGCCCGCAAGCGCGAACGCGCGCCCGAGCTTATTGCGAGGAAGCCAAGGGCGGCGGATGCCGCCCGCCCGGCGTCTGAGGGCTAATCAAACAGCCGCAACCCCGATCACCGAAATCTGTCGCCCATAGCCGCTCTCGCCGCGATGCGTGGCCCGGCGGAAGCTGAAGAAGCGGTCTTCCTGCGCATAGGTGTCCTCCCCCAGCGCGACGATGCGGCTGAGCCCGGCGATGGCGAGGCGGTGGACGACATAAGCCTCGATGTCGAACTGGGCGTGGCCCGCGCGGCGGCCTTCGGCGAAGAAGCGTTCGTTGGCCGGATCGTCCTCGCCGAAGCGGCGGACGAAACCGTCGTCGACCTCATAGCTCGCCCGCGCGATGCACGGGCCGACCGCGGCGACGATGCAGTCGCGCCGCGCGCCGAGTTTCTCCATTGCTTCGATCGTCCGGTCGGTGACGCCCGTGATCGCGCCCTTCCAGCCCGCATGCGCCGCGCCGACGATGTTGCGTCCGGGATCGGCGAACAGGACGGGCACGCAGTCGGCGGTGAGGATGCCGATCAGGAAATCGGGATTGTCGGTGACGATCGCATCGGCATGCGGGCGGGCATCGTCGGCCCAGGATTCGGCCACCACGCAGTCGGGCGAATGGACCTGGTGGACGGTGACGAGCGTGCGCCCTGGTGTCACCGCATCGATCACGCGGCGGCGATTCTCGTGGATCGCGTCGCGATCGTCATCCGATCCAAGTCCTACGTTCAGGCCGGCGTGTATCCCGGTCGAAACCCCGCCTTCGCGGCCGAGAAAGCCGTGCGGCGTGTGGGCGAGGAGCGGAACGTGGATGGGGCGGGGCTGCATGTCTTCACTATAGGCGGGCTTGGTTTGCCAGCCCACCTAAATCCTCCCCCGCCAGGGGGCGGATCAAGGAGGTCAGAACCCCGCCGGGTTGGGCCATTTCGGCGCGATCATCGCGAGCGCGCGGAACAGGGTGCCCATCTCTTCCTCGTTCACCAGCCGGCGATGGGCCATGCCGATATCGTCGATCCGATCGGGGTGGAGCCGGCCGAGTGCTGCGGCGCGCGCGGCGAGGCCGAGGGTCGAGAGGAAGAACGCCTGGCTCACCGGCCCATGCACCCGCGCGCCACCGGTCTGCGCGGCCTGGCCCAGCGCGGTGAAATCGACATGCGCGGTCAGATCGTTCGCGCCCGGATTGGCGAACACATCGGCATAAGCATGTGCGTTGAGAGCCTGCAGTGTATCGCCGGCGTCATAATCCTCGTGCCCATAGTCGATCGCGAGCAGGGCGCCGCCCTGCGCCGATATCCGCCGCGCGAGCCGCTGGGCGATGTCGAGGCCGATCGGCGATGTCTCGTAGATGCTGCCCGCGACCGCGCCGTGCAGGTGATCGGGCACGCGATCCTCGGTCGGCTCGTCGCCGGGCACCGATCGGAAGCCCTCTTCGTCCAGGCCCACGCAGCGTTCGCGCCAGCCGCCATAGGTCATGATGTACTGGCGGTACGGGAGCGCGTCGAAGAATTCGTTGGCGATGATGGTCAGCGCCACGTCATCGGGCAGGGTGCGGACGTCGTCATGCCAGGTGGCGTGGGGGACGCGTTCGGCCTGCAGCTTGCGCAGCACCGGGCTGGTCTCGACGAAGTGGACCGGCGGCTCCAGCCCCTGCGATCGCATCGCGCGCAGCGCGTCGGCGGCGAGCGTCCCGCGGCCGGGGCCGAGTTCGACATAGGCGATGTCGGGCTTGCCCGCTCGGGTCCACAGGTCCGCGATCCATATGCCGATCAGCTCGCCGAACATCTGGCTGATCTCGGGCGAGGTGATGAAATCGCCCTTCACCCCAAAAGGATCGTGCGACCCGTAATAGACGCTGTTCGCCGCATCCATATAGTCGGCGACGGGGATCGGTCCGTCGGCGGTGATCCGCGCGATCAGCCGTTCCGCCAGTTCGGCAGGGCTCTCCATGCGAAGCGCCTTAGCAGATACAGGTCGCTAAATGGTTAATTGGCGACCGAAACGAGCTTCCGCTTGCCCGAGGTGAGGATCAGGTACGCGCCGCCGACCAGCATCGGCACGGTCAGCGTCTGCCCCATCGTCAGCCCCCAGCTGAGCGTGCCCAGCTGAACGTCGGGTTCGCGCACGAATTCCAGCCCGAAGCGGATCATGCCATAGCCGAGCAGGAACACACCGCCGAGCATGCCCGGCTTCAGCCGCGCGTCGGTGCGCCAGAACAGGAAGGAGAGGACGCAGAACAGCACGATCCCTTCGAGGCCCGCTTCGTAAAGCTGGCTCGGGTGCCGCGGCAGCGCGTCGGGCGCGTCGGGGAAGATCACCGCCCATGGCACGTCGGTCGGCCGGCCCCACAGCTCGCCGTTTATGAAGTTGGCGATGCGCACGAAGAACAATCCGAACGGCCCGCAGCACGCGACATAATCGCCGAACCGCAGCACGCTCAGCCCATTCTTCTTCGCGAGGTAAACGATCGCGAGGAAGGTGCCGAACGCGCCGCCGTGGAACGACATGCCGCCCTGCCAGAGCTTGAGCACCTCGATCGGATTCTGCAGCAGTTCGGGCTGATAGAACAGAACATAGCCCACGCGCCCGCCCAGCAGGATGCCCAGCGTCGCATAGAAGACGAAATCATCGGCATGTCGCCGCGCCATCGGCGCATTGGGCTGCGCGATCAGCTTGGTCAGATACCACCAGCCGATCATGATCCCGGCAATATAGCCGAGCGAATACCATCGGATCGCGACCGGCCCGATCGACAGCGCGATCGGATCGAGCCCGAGATCGGTAAAACGGATCGCCGAACTCGCGTCGGCCAGAATTTGCAGGATCAAGAGGGGCGTCCCCGAGGATATGGTTGGGGAGGGGCATAGCCTCGCAAGGGGGCGGGGGGAAGGGAAGTCGTCGCCCCGGCCTCCGCCGGGGCTACGCACGGTTAGAGCTTCGCCCCGTCGTACTTCTGCAGTTCCAGTGCATCGAGGTCGACGCTCGGCACGCAGCGCAGGTTGATCGCGCGCATTTCGGAGCCGTCGGGGCCTTTGCCGTGGGCGAAGGGCTGGGTACCGCACGACGTGCAGAAGCGGTGTTCGATGCGGTGTTTATAGAATTCGTAGCTCTTGAGCGTTTCCTCGCTCGACGTCAGCGTGAACTGGTCGACGGGCACGAACGTCAGCAGAAAGCCCTTGGCGCGGCAGTGCGAGCAGTTGCAGCTGATCGCCTGCGTCGGTGGCTCCGCGTCGACCGTGAACGACACCGCACCGCAATGGCAGCTTCCCGAATAGGCCATGTCACTGCACCTCCGCGCTTCCTTTGGACGATGCCCCCTCCTATCATGCGCCGATGCACGGGCAAGCATCCGAGAAAATGGTAACGGAGAGGAAGGGGATCACGCGGCGCAGGCTGCTGATCGGCGGCGGCGTGGCGACGGGGCTCGTCGTCGGCTGGACCTTGTGGCCGCGCACCTATCGCAGCGACCTGACCGCCGCCCCCGGCGAGACGATCTTTGGCGCGTTCCTCAAGATCGGCGCGGACGGGCGCGTGGTCGTCGCGGTGCCGCAGGCGGAGATGGGGCAGGGGGTCTACACCTCGCTGCCGCAGATCCTGGCCGACGAGCTGGGCGCCGACTGGCGCACCGTGGGGGTCGAGCCCGCGCCGGTATCGCCCGTCTACGCGAACAGCTTCATCATCGAAGAGGCGATGGCGGGCAGGGTGCCGAGTTTCCTGGGCGGGGTCGCGCACTGGGCGGCGCGCGAGATTGCGATGCGCGGAAACCTGATCCTGACGGGCGGCTCCACATCGATCCGCGCGTTCGAAGCGCCGCTGCGCGAGGCGGGGGCGGTTGCCCGCTCGCTGCTGTGCATGGTCGCGGCGAAGCGGTGGGGGATCGACTGGGCGGCGTGCGACACCAAGGACGGATTCGTCGTGCGCGGCGAGGATCGGCTGCGCTTTGCCGATCTGGCGGCCGAGGCGGCGGGTATGACGCCGCCCGATCCGGTACCGCTGCGCGAGCCCGCCGAGCGGACGATCGTGGGCACATCGGTGCCGCGGCTCGATCTGCCGTCGAAGGTCGATGGATCGGCGCGCTTCGGCGCGGACGTGCGCCTGCCGGGGATGCTCTACGCTTCGATCGCGCACGGCCCCTACGGCGGCAGCAAGCCGGCCAAATATGTGCTGGCCGATGCAGAGGCGACCCCGGGCGTCGCGGGCGTGGTGATCGATCCGCATTTCATAGCGGTGATCGGCATCAACTGGTGGGCGGCGGACAGCGGGCTACAGAAGCTCCAGGTCGAATTCGAAACCGCAGGCCCGCGCCCGAACAACATCACGATCGCGCGCGCTCTCAAGGCTGCGCTCGATGCCACGCTCAATGGGGGTGGCGGGGCGAAGCGGTTCGTCGAACGCGGCGAGATCGAGAGCGCGCTCAGCGGCACGAACGTCGTGACCGCCACCTATTCGGTGCCGATGCTCGCCCACGCGCCGATGGAGACGCTGACCGCGACCGCGCGCTTCACCGGCGATCGGCTGGAAGTGTGGGTGCCGACCCAAGCGGCCGGGCTGTGCCGCGCGGGCGTTGCCAAGACGATGGGAATGGATGAGGGGCTGGTGACGCTGTATCCCACGCTCGTCGGCGGCGGCTTCGGTCGCAAGGTCGAGATTGATGCGGCGTGCGAAGCGGCGATCATCGCGAAGAAGGCGGGCAAGCCCGTCCAGCTCGTCTATCCTCGGCGCGAGGATATCCACCTCAGCCGCTTCCGACCGCCTGCGCTCGGCCGATTGCGCGGCCGGATCGGCCCGGGCGGGACGATCGCGGGGTGGGAGGCGACCATCGCCGCGCCTGCGACCCAGGCTGAGATGATGGGCCGATTGCGCCTGACGGGCGATGCCGATGCCAAGCCCGAAAGCGGCGCGATCGAGGGTGCGACCCCGCCTTATGCGACACCCGCGCTGGCCGTGAGCCATGCCGCGGCGGCGATCGGGGTGGGGACGGGCGTGTGGCGATCGGTCGCCAACAGCTACACCGCCTTCTTCAACGAAAGCTTCGCCGACGAACTCGCGCAGCAGGCGGGGCTCGATCCTTTGTCCTTTCGCATGGCGACGCTGTCGGGCGCGCCGCGCCTTGCGCATTGCCTGACGACGGCGACGGCGCTCGGCGGCTGGCAGGGCGGGCAGCCGGGCGTGGGGCAGGGGATCGCGGTCCACAGCTGCTTCGGAAGCCATGTCGCGATGATGGTCGAGGTCGAGGTGACGGCGGATCAGGGGGTGAAGGTGCTGAGCGTGAGCGCTGCGGTCGATTGCGGCCATGTGATCCACCCCGATATCGTGCTGCAGCAGATCGAGGGCGGGATCGTCTTCGGCCTGTCCAACGCCTTCGGATCGCCGGTCGAGTTGAATGAGGGGATGGTGACCGCGCAGAGTTTCGACGCACTGGGGCTGCCGATGTTGACCGATACGCCCGAGATACGGGTCGAACTGATCGAGTCCGCGCATCCGGCGGGCGGTGTGGGCGAGATCGCGGTGCCGCCGGTAGCGCCGGCCATTGCCAATGCGATCTTCGCGGCGACGGGCAAGCGCCTGCGCAACCTGCCGTTGCGACTGGCCGACGCATGAACCGGACTGGTTCGGGCCGGATCGGCCTGCTGATCGTCAATCTCGGCACGCCCGACGCGCCGACCGCGCCTGCGGTGAAGCGCTATCTGGCGGAATTCCTGTCGGATCGCCGCGTGGTGGAGATCCCCGCGATCGTGTGGCAGCCGATCCTGCGCGGAATCGTCCTCAACACCCGGCCCAGGAAGTCGGCGCACGCCTACCAACAGGTGTGGACCGATGAGGGATCTCCGCTCGCCGCGATCACGAAGCGGCAGACGAGCGCGATCGCCGAACATTTCGGAGACCGTCTCGTCGTCGATTATGCGATGCGGTACGGCAATCCCGCGATCGGCGATCGGCTGGAGGCGATGAAGGCGGCGGGATGCGACCGGATCCTGATCGCGCCGCTCTATCCCCAATATTGCGGGGCAACGACCGCAAGCGTGCAGGATGCGGCGTTCGCGGCGCTGGGCAAGATGCGCTGGCAACCCGCGATCCGTACGCTGCCATCTTATTATGACGACCCCGCCTATATCGGCGCGCTCAAGGCGTCGGTGGAGGCAAGCCTCGCCGCGCTGGACTTCACGCCCGACGCGCTGGTCGCGAGCTTCCACGGCATGCCCGAGCGGACCCGAACGCTGGGCGATCCCTATGCCGATCAATGCCTTGAGACCGCGCGGCTCCTGGGGGAGGCGCTTGGCCGTCCGCTAAATGTAACCTTCCAGTCACGGTTTGGACGCGCCAAATGGCTAGAGCCTGCCACCGATACGACCCTCGCAGCATTGCCGGGGCAGGGGGTGAGGAAGGTTGCGCTGTTCGCGCCTGGCTTTTCCGCCGACTGCCTGGAAACGCTCGAGGAAATCGCGATCCGCGGGCGCGAGACTTTTCTTTCCGCGGGTGGAACAAACTTTGCCTACATGCCTTGTCTCAACGATGGGGCTGCGGGTCTGGAAATGCTCGAAATTCTCTTGACTCGTGAGCTTGATGGCTGGCTCGCGCCCTCTTAATCTCGGTTCGAATCGCATAGCGGGAGAGTGAATATGGCACGGGTCGCAATCGTTACCGGGGGAACTCGCGGTATCGGTGAGGCGATCAGTGTCGCCCTGCAGAAGAAGGGCGTCACCGTCGTCGCCAACTATGCCGGCAACGATGCCAAGGCGCAGGAATTCTCCGAACGCACGGGCATCATCGCCCGCAAGTGGAACGTCGGCGATTTCGATGGCTGCCAGTCGAATGTCGAACAGATCGAGGGCGAGGTCGGCCCGGTCGATATCCTGGTCAACAATGCTGGTATCACCCGCGACGGCACGATCCTGAAAATGACCTATCAGGATTGGAAAGAGGTGATGGACGTCAATCTGGGCGGCTGCTTCAACATGGCCAAGGCGGTGTTCCTGGGCATGCGGTCGCGTGGCTGGGGCCGGATCGTCAATGTCGGATCGGTCAACGGGCAGGCGGGCCAATATGGCCAGGTCAACTATGCCGCCGCCAAATCGGGCATCCACGGCTTCACCAAGGCGCTGGCGCAGGAAGGCGCGAAGGCGGGCGTCACCGTCAACGCGATCGCGCCGGGCTATATCGACACCGACATGGTCGCCGCCGTCCCCGCCGACGTGCTGGCAAAGATCGTCGCGAAGGTGCCGGTCGGCCGCCTGGGCCATGCGGACGAGATCGCGCGCGGCGTGACCTTCCTGTGCGGCGAGGATGCGGGTTTCATCACGGGATCGACCATGTCGATCAACGGCGGCCAGCACATGTATTGATCGGGGGCGTCGATATGGCCGGCCCGGTCAAACGATCGGTCAGCATTGCGGGCCATTCGACCTCGATCACGCTCGAACCCGTTTTCTGGGACGCGCTGGTCCGCGCGGCGGAGGAAGAGGGCCTCCCCCTCAACGCACTGGTCGCGCGGATCGATGTCGAACGGATCGAGCAGGACGACCTGCCGAACCTCGCGAGCGCGATACGGGTGTGGTTGTTCCGACGAGTGAGTGCGAGGATTTGATCACGCCCGATCGATGCGGGCGGCGTAGCAGCCGCGCTTGGCATAGTGGGCGTGGAGGTAGGCCACGTCGGGATTGGCGAGGAAGCGGGTGATCAGGGCTTCGATGTCGCAGCCATCGATGAGATCGGCGTCGACCATCTCGTGATCGTCGTCGAAAGCGCGCAGCGAGATCGGGCGGATACGCAGTGCGTGGGGGATGGTATCGATTTCCGACCACGCCGTCCTGGCGCCTTCGCGCACGAAGATCGCGTGGCTGGCGCGATAGGGGGTGTCGGCAGGCTGGTGGACATGATTGATCAGGATCGCATGTTCGCCCGGCAGCAGGTCGCGCATCTCGACGCGGTCGGGAAAGCCCGGTGCGGTGTCGACGACATAACGGCGCGCGCCGTGCTCCGCGAGGGCTTCGTCGGTCAGGCCGTAGAGATGGCGGAAGGGGGCAGGGTCGAGGCCCGATAGGCGGAAGGACATGCGAGGCTCCATAGATTGGGGCCCGGATATGGCGCCCGGCGGCCTCCTGGGCGTCCCGCTTCTTGTCCTCGAAATGCGAGTGGGCGAAGCCCCCTCAGTATACGTCGCGCCGATAGCGGCCCTGATCGACCAGGTCGTCGAGGATCTCGCGGTCGAGGATGCGGGCGAGGGTGGTGTCGACGTCGCCGGCCATGCCCGACAGGCTGCCACAGACGTAGATCGCGCCGCCGGCCATCACCCATGTGAGAATCTCGTCCTGCGCGACGTCGATCTGGTCGGCGACGTAGCGGGGGCCTTCGCCATCGCGCGAGAAGACGAGGTCGCAGCGTTCGAGATGGCCGCTGGCGATCCATTCGGCGATTTCGGTGCCGAGCAGGCTGTCATGCGCGCTGTTGCGTTCGCCGAAGATCAGCCAGTTGCGGGTGCCCGCAGGTCGCGCCTTGATATGCGCGCGCAAGCCGGCGATGCCGGTGCCGTTGCCGATCAGGATCATCGGCACGTCGTCGGCAGGCGGCGCGAAGCCGCTGTTCGCGCGCAGGCGCATGCCGATCGCCGCGCCGATCGGCGCTTCGTTGCACAGCCAGCCGGAGCCGAGGCCGTAGGTGCCGTCTTCAAGATGGCGCAGCCGGATGACCAGTTCGATTCCGCCATCGCCGGGCAAGGAGGCGATCGAATATTCGCGGTGGGGTAGGGTGGGCGCCTCGCCCCCGGTCAGGATCGGTTCGGCGGGGCCGGGGTAGATTTCGGCGATCGCGCCGGGGATCCAGTTGGGCAGGTCGCCCTGCGGCTCGAGCCGGATATGATAAGCGGGCTTCCCCGCGCTGCCTGGATTGAGATGGTCGCGACGAACGAGGCGCCACGCGCCATATTCCGGCGGCGCCCAATCGGGCTCGGCGCGCGAACCGCCGAACAGCCAGAGCTGCTGCTGCCAATGGTGGAGCGCGCCGACATCACCATTGTCGACCTCGATCATATCGGTGAGCGGATGCGCGCCCTTCGCGCGAAGCAAGCGATCGAGCTTGTGGCCGAAGCCGCAATAATTGACGTAGCTGCTGTCGCCCAGCGCGAGCAGGGCATATTCGAGGCCCTGGAGCGCGGGTAGATCGCGCTGAAGGAAGCGATCGGCGCCGTCGGGGGCATCGCCCTCTCCGGTGGTGCTGGCGATGATCAGCGCGGCTTTCGTGCCGACGATCTGATCGTTGGTGATGGTCGCCAACGGCAGGATGCGGGTGTTGACGCCCGCATCGCGCAGCGCACGCCCGGTGCGCAGCGCCAGATCCTCGGCGAAGCCCGTCTGGCTTGCCCACAGCACCAAGGTCGCGGGTTCGCTCGTATCGTCGACCGGGACTTCGGCGGGCTCAGCATCGCGCCGCTGGAATTGCGTGCGGATGTATATGCCGAGCGTGAGCGCAGCCCAGGCCGAGATTGCGGCGCCCGCCCAGGCAAATTGCTGCAGTTCCAATTCCATCACGCGTCCAGCATGGCACGGGCGGGTGCCGAAAACATTTCATTTCCGTCACAATCGCTCGAAACGAGCAGACGCGCGGCGAGCCCGCGGCGATCGGCATAGGCAAGCGCAGCCTCGGGCGCGAGCAGGCTCAGCACCGTCGCCTCGGCATCGGCCGTCATGCAGTCGACCGCCATCACCGAGGCCGATCCGATGCCACGGGCGGCCGGGCGACCGGTGCGAGGATCGATCGTATGGGCAAGGCGGTTCTGTCCGACGTCATGGTGGCGACGATAGTCTCCCGATGTTGCGACGCACAATCCGCAAAGCGCTGCGCGCACGTTATCGCTCTCAATTTCGGGATGCGATTCCAGCTCGACCCACCACGGCTGACCATCGGGTTTGACCCCTTCGCCGCGCAATTCACCACCGATCTCGATCAGGTGATTGGCGATTCCCGCCTCCCGCGCGACACCCGACAGCCGATCGACCGCATAACCCTTGGCGATGCCCGAGAAATCGAGCGAGACCCCGCCGGGCTGGCGCGCGCGACGGGCTTCGTGATCGATCTCGATCGTCTGCCATCCGGTGCGGGCCAGTGCCGCGGCGATCGCGTCGTCGTCCGGCAGATGATCGATGGCGTGCGGGCCGAAGCCCCACAGATCGACCAGCGCGCCAGCGGTCGGATCGAACGCGCCGTCGCTCGCCTCGGCGATGGCCAACGCGGTCGTCAGAACGGTGAAGAAGCGTTCGGGCAGCGTGAACCAACCGCCCGCCGGCGCTGCGTTGAAGCGCGATATGAGCGAGGCAGGTTCCCATGTGCTCATTTCCGCGACGATCGTAGCGAGTTCGCGCTCCATCGCCAGGTGCACCGCATCCGCCGCGGATCGATCGATGAGGACGAGGCGCGCGGACCAGCGCGTCCCCATCGTCGCGCCGCCGATATCGACGACGTGGCCGTGGGGCATCCGACGCGCGAGGACCATCGGGTCCACGCGCGTCGGAATCAGTAGCCTTGGTTCGGCCTCCGTCAGGGTCGGAGGGTTCGTCATGGTCGCAAGCGTCAGGGGGTCAGGACCTCGATCGTCGCAGCATAGCTCATGCGCCGCTCGGTCGCACCCTGGATGGTCGGGGCGCCCTTGGCCGAGGCGCCGAGCCAGTACATGCCGGCACCGGGCCACTTGATCGTGACCACGCCTTCGGCATCGGTCGTCAGGCTGACCTCGCCGCGAGCGTCGCGATAGCGCGTGCCGCCGGGGATCAGCGTGACCGCGATGTTCGCCGCCGGCTTGCCGTCCGCCAGGAAGCGGAACTTGGCGGGCTCGTCGGTCACGAAGTCGCTCATATGGCCGACGGGCTGGAGCTCCAGGCCCTTGCCGGTCGGCTTGAACGCCGCGCCTTCGGTGGGCGCGCCGAGGGTGACGAAGCTTTCGACGCGCGACGACATCTCGTTGATGCGAACGTCGGTGGCGTCGGCTGGGATCGACGATGCGATCTTGTCCGGGGTGATGTCGCGCGGCAGGCGCTTCATTTCGCCGCCCTGCTTGTAGCCGCCCATCACGCCGCCGCCGGTGTTGACGATCTTGTAGGTGCCCTGCTGGGTCAGGTGCAGGTCGAAGCTGCTGCGCTGCTTGCCCGACACGCCGCCTTCGACCGGAACTTCGGTCCCGTCCGGCGCCCAGACCTTGACGTTGGTCAGCGGGGCGGGCCGTTCGGGGGCGAACAGGGTTTCGGACACGCCGACGTCGATCGTGACCCAGGCGTCCTGCCCGTCAGCGATCGTGCTCGACGGCAGGATCCACGGGTGATGCGCCTGCGCCGCACCCGACATAGCGAGCATCGAGACGGCGCCGAGCGCCGCCAATATCCGCGTCTTGATCATGGTTGGTCCTCCCCAGCTTATTTCTTGACGACGGCGGTGACCGCGCCGAGTTCGTTCGTGCCGGCCGCCTTGGCGGTGCCACCGGCGAGGTTGATCGGCAGGCGCACCACTTCGCGGCCGCCGCCTTCGCGCGACGCTTCGACGACGAGGTCATACTTGCCGACCGGCAGATCGCCGGTGTTCAGCGTCACCTTCGCCGGCCCCGGTGCGTGGGTCGCGCCGCTGATGCCGTCGGCGGGCAGCTTCATCGTGCGGCCGCCCTTGCGCCACCAGGTGCGCATTTCGTTGACCCACTTGGTGCCGGCATTGTTGCGCTTGCCCAGATCATACCAGACCGCGAGCGTCTTCGGCGCAACGGTGCCGCCCGGCTGCTCGACGAAGATCGCCACATAGGGCTTGTGATATTCGGCGACCTTGAGCTGCGGGATGGTGACGGTCAGGTCGATCGTCGCGGCGGTCGTCACGGTCGCGGGTGCCGCGACGGCGATGCCGGTGAGTGCGAGGCTGTAGGAAAGGCGCATCGGCGATTACCCCTTAGTGGATGAACAGGATGATGATGAGGACGGGCAGCAGCAGGCCGAAGCCCACGAGCGGCCAGGTACTGGGACGGCGGCGCGCATGCATCTGGAGCAGCACCAGGCCCGTGATCGAGAAGAAGAGCGCGGCGACCGCGAAGATATCGATGAACCAGGCCCACGCCTTGCCGGTGTTGCGGCCCTTGTGGAGATCGTTCGCCCAGGCGATCCAGCCGCGATCGGTGCGTTCGTAGCTGACATCGCCGCTCGCGCGGTCGATCGACAGCCACGCATCGCCGCCGGGGCGGGGCAGGGGCAGATAGACCTCGTCTGCCGACCATTCGGCATTGGCCGATGCGGGCAGGCGCGCGCCGATCTTATCGGCGGCCCATTTGCGGACATTTTCGGGAAGCGGCGCCTTCGTGCCGTCGGGCTTCGTCGGTAACGACCGGAGCAGCGGCGCAGGCAGGACGACCGATTTCTGGACGCTGCTGGGGCTCGCGTCGATATCGGCTGTGTGGTTCAGCGTGATGCCGGTAAAGGAAAACAACACCATCCCGATCATCGAGATCGCCGCGCTGATCCAGTGCCAGCGGGTCAGATGCTTCAGCCAGAATCCCCGACGGGCTTGGGCAGCGAATTCGTTTGCTTTGGGATCGGCAGGCTGAGCGGTCACTTTTGGCGGAATTCCAGTCTGGAGTCTCGCCGCATTAGGGCCAGTCCGAAACGTTCGCAATAGTTTTGATAATCATTCTCATTTGCGGCTGGGTCCGGTGGGTGGGGATTCTGTGAAAATCAGATATAAAGATATCTTTATATTTGCATTTGTCACACTGGCTCTCTATCCGGGCAGCATTCCGCCGGGCGAGCCGTGCCCGGTGCTGTCCCGAGGAGACGACCGTGGCCACCGCCGCAGCTACCGACTTCAACGATTATGTCATCGCCGATCTGAGCCTGGCCGAATTCGGCCGCGCCGAGATCAACATCGCCGAGACCGAGATGCCGGGCCTGATGGCGCTGCGCGAGGAATTCGGCGCGTCGCAGCCGCTCAAGGGCGCGCGCATCACCGGTTCGCTCCACATGACGATCCAGACCGCGGTGCTGATCGAGACGTTGACCGCGCTCGGCGCCGAAGTCCGCTGGGCGACCTGCAACATCTTTTCGACCCAGGATCATGCCGCCGCCGCGATCGCCGCGTCGGGCGTTCCCGTGTTCGCGATCAAGGGCGAGAGCCTGGCCGATTATTGGGATTATGTCGGCGACATCTTCAACTGGGGCGCCGACACCGACGGCACCACCGCCAACATCATCCTCGATGACGGCGGCGACGCGACGATGTTCGCGCTCTGGGGCGCCAAGATCGAAGCCGGCGCTTCGCTCGGCGAGCCGGAGAACGAAGAGGAAGTCGAGTTCCAGCGCGCGCTGAAGGCATTCCTGGCGAAGTATCCGGGTTATCTGACCCAGACCGTCAAGAACCTGAAGGGCGTTTCGGAAGAGACCACCACCGGCGTCCACCGCCTGTATGAGATCGCCAAGAAGGGCGAGCTTCCCTTCCCCGCGATCAACGTCAACGACAGCGTTACCAAGTCGAAGTTCGACAACCTCTATGGCTGTAAGGAATCGCTGGTCGACGCGATCCGTCGCGCCACTGACGTGATGCTCGCCGGCAAGGTCGCCTGCGTCGCCGGTTTCGGTGACGTCGGCAAGGGTTCGGCCCAGTCGCTCCGCAACGGCGGCGCCCGCGTGATGGTGACCGAAGTCGATCCGATCTGCGCCCTGCAGGCCGCGATGGAGGGCTTCGAAGTCGTGACGATGGAAGAGGCCGTCAAGCGCGCCGACATCTTCTGCACCGCGACCGGCAACGCCGACGTGATCACCGCCGAGCACATGGCCGCGATGAAGCCGATGTCGATCGTCTGCAACATCGGCCACTTCGACTCCGAGATCCAGATCGCCGCTCTGTCGAACTATGACTGGACCGAAGTGAAGCCGGGCACCGACCTGGTGAAGTTCCCCGACGGCAAGCAGATCATCATCCTGGCCAAGGGCCGGCTGGTGAACCTGGGCTGCGCGACCGGCCACCCGTCGTTCGTGATGTCGGCTTCGTTCACCAACCAGACGCTTGCCCAGATCGAGCTGTGGACGGCTGGCGAGAAGTACAAGAACGAGGTCTACGTTCTGCCGAAGCATCTCGACGAGAAGGTGGCGGCGCTTCACCTCGACAAGCTGGGCGTCAAGCTCACCAAGCTGACCGAGAAGCAGGCTTCGTACATCGGTGTTTCGACCGAAGGCCCGTTCAAGCCGGATCACTATCGCTACTGATCCAAGGGGGCGGGGCGTTCGCGTCCCGCCCACCTTTTCGTCATCCCAGCTTGCGCTGGGATGACGTTTTTGGAGCGCGTGACGTTCGTGCACAGAGCCGATTCCCACGCCTTACAATTCCCTCTAAGACAACGCGCATGACCGCGTCCTCCGCCGCCGCGAGCGAGCCAGCATGATCGAGATCGACGCCACCGCGACGGCCATATTGTCGGCGCTGCTCGCGCTGTGGCTGGCGTCGGCGGTCGCGGCGATCTTCATCGGATTGCGGCGCGATGTCGTCGCCCGCGCGCATGCGGCCGAGATCGAGCGGCTCACCGCGTTGCTTGCCGCGACCCCGGGCGCGCCCATGCTTGTAGGGCCGGACGGGCGGATCAGCGCGGAAGACCGCTTCGCCGCGATCCTGGGGCTGCAGAGCGTTCCTGCGACGCTCGACGCGTTGGCCAGCGCCGATGCGGGCGGCTTGGCCGCTGCCGATGCCGAGGCGCTGCGCGCCGAAATCGAAGGCATAAGATCGACCGGACGGCCATTCGTGCGCGCGCTGCACCTCGCCGGCACCGATCGGGTGTTGATGGCGGAGGGGCGGATTGCGCCGCGCGCGCTGGGCGATGGTCTCCTCATCTGGCTGTTCGATCAGAGCGAGGCGATGGGCGAGATCCGCCTGCTCTCCGACGAGGCCGAGCGGATCAGCGATGCGCTCGACAGCTGCCTCGCGCTGATCGAGGCGGCGCCATTCCCGATGTGGCATCGTGGGCCGGACCTGCGGCTCGCGCTCGTCAACTCGGCCTACGTCGCCGCGGTCGAGGGGGTGAGCGCCGAGCAGGTGGTGACGCGCGGAATCGAATTGATCGACGGATCGGGCGACGCGCCGAGCCCCAGCGCGGCGCGTGCGTACGAAAGCGGCCGCATCTCCACCCAGATCGTGCCGGTGACGCTGGGCGGGCAGCGCAAGATGATGCGCATCGTCGACGTTCCGATGGGCGCGCATGGCGTCGCGGGCTATGCGGTCGACGTGCAGGAACTGGAGGCGATCCGCACTGAACTGGGCAGTTTCCAGTCGGCGCAGCGCGACCTGTTCGATCATCTGTCGGCCGGCGTGGCGCAGTTCGCGGCGGATCGCAGCCTGGTTTTCTACAACCAGAATTTCTTGCGCCTCTTCTCGATCCGTCCCGAATGGCTGAAGGACTCGCCCGAATTCGACCGCGTGCTGGAACGGATGCGCGACGCGCAGAGCCTGCCCGAAGTGCGCGACTTCCCCGGCTGGAAGAATGATCGCCGGGCCTGGTTCAACGCCGTGTCCGCGATCGAGGAGAACTGGACGCTGCCCGCCGGTCGCCACGTCCGCGTCGTGGCACAGCCGCTGCCGAATGGCGGGCTGCTGCTGCTGTTCGAGGACCGCACCGAGCAGATCCAGCTGACGAGCGCGCGCGACACGCTGCTGCGCGTGCGCGCCGCCACGTTCGACAATCTGTTCGAGGCTATCGGCGTGTTCGCGGCGGATGGCCGCCTGACTTTGTGGAACAACCGCTTCGCCGAGATGTGGGGGCTCGACGAGACCGATCTTGCGCAGAACATGCGGGTCGACGCGCTGGTCGACAAGGTCGCCGCGCGTCTGCTCGATCCCAGCCGCGCGCAAAAGATCCGCGATCTCGTGCGCATCGCCACGGTCGATCGCCAGCGCGAGCGCGGGCGGCTGAGCCTTGCCGACGGGCGCCATTTCGATTTCGCGGTCGTGCCGCTGCCCGATGGCAACGCGCTGTTCACGCTGCTCGACATCACCGCGAGCCGCGGGATCGAGGAAGCGTTGCGCGAACGCGCCGACGCGCTGGAGGAGGCAGATCGGCTCAAGACCGCGTTCGTCGCGAACATGAGTTACGAGCTGCGCGTGCCACTCACCTCGATCCAGGGTTTTACGGAGATGCTCGCGGGTGGTTATGCGGGCGAACTGCCGGAAAGCGCGGGCGAATATGTCGAGGCGGTTCTGGCCTCGGTCGCGCGCCTCGCCTCACTGATCGAAGACGTGCTCGATCTGACGCAGGGCGCGGCGGGGCAACTGCCGCTGACCGCCGAACTGGTCGACGTCGAACAATTGCTGCGCGATGCGGTGGAGGCAGCGGGGCCGGCCGCGATGGACCGGCCGATCACCTTGCAGGTCGAACTGCCCTCGCAACTCGGCACGATCCGCGGCGACGAGCGCCGGCTGCGCCAGATCCTCGACCATCTGCTCGAAAATGCGATCCTCTATACCCCCCCTGGCGGCAAGGTACGGCTGACGGCCGAGGGTGACGAGGATTGGGTGAGCTGGCGCGTCGCCGATACCGGGCGCGGCATGGATTCGGATCAGCAGGCGCGCATCTTCGACGCCTATCCGCGCATCGACGGCACCGCCGAGGACGGATCCCGCAGCATTGGCATCGGCCTGCCGCTGACACGCCAACTGGTCGAGGCGCATGGCGGATCGATCACGCTCGACAGCGAGCCGGGGCAGGGGACCGTCGTCGTCATCCGCCTGCCGCGTACCGTGCCCGACGAATCGTCCTTCTGATGTTTCTGAAAGATCCGGCGGCGACCGAGGCGGCGGGCCGTGCATTGGGCGCGGTGCTGCGCGAAGGCGATGTCGTGACACTGTCGGGCGATCTGGGCGCGGGCAAGACCAGCTTCGCGCGCGGCGTGCTGGCGGCTTTGGGGCTGGAGGGGGAGGTGGCGAGCCCGACCTTCCCGATCGTGCTGACCTATGATCCGCCCGAGGTTCGGTTGCCGCTGTGGCACGTCGATCTCTACCGGATCGAGGATCCCGACGAGCTGGAAGAACTCGGTTTGGACGAGGCGACGGATGGCGGCGCGCTGCTGATCGAGTGGCCCGATCGGCTCGGATCGCGCGGCTGGCCGGGGGCGCTGGCGCTCTCGATCGAGCCCGAAGGCGAGGGGCGACGCTTGACTTGGGCCCCGGCCCCGGCATGGGAAGGCCGATGGCCATCGAAATGATACCGCCGACGACGGCGCCCGACTTCCTCGCCCGCAACGGATGGGCCGGCGCAGAGATAGTGCCGCTGGCCGGCGATGCGAGCTTCCGCCGCTATTTCCGCGTGGTGCGCCAGGAGCAGACCGCGGTGTTGATGGACGCGCCGCCCGAACATGAGGACAGCCGCCCCTTCCTCCAGATCGCGCGCCACCTCGATGCGACCGGATTCCGCGCGCCGCGCGTGCTGGCGGAGGATCTCGACCTTGGCCTGATCCTGCTCGAAGATTTCGGCGACGCGCGGATGAAGGAGGAGATCGACCTCGATCCCGCGCTCGAGCTTCCGCTCTACGAGCAGGCGATCGACCTGCTCGTCGATCTCCACCGCCAGCCATCGGGCGCGATTCCGCCTTATGACATGGAGGTGTATCAGCGCGAGGTGGGGCTGTTCCCCGAATGGTATGCGCCTGCGGTCGGCATCGACGTCGACGAGGCGGGCTACCGCGCGGCATGGGATGCGGTGCTGCGGGCGATCGCGCTGGACCAGTCGGTGACGGTGTTGCGCGACTATCACGCCGAAAACATCATGCGGCTCGACGACGGGCGGCTGGGCCTGCTCGACTTTCAGGACGCGCTGGCGGGGCATCCGGCCTATGATCTCGTCTCGTTGCTGCAGGACGCGCGGCGTGACGTGTCGGCGGAGGTCGAGCTGGCGATGCTCTGGCGCTATCAGGCGTCGCGGCCGATCGACATCGCAGCTTATGCAGTTCTGGGTGCGCAGCGGAACGCCAAGATCCTGGGTATCTTCACGCGGCTGTGGAAGCGCGACGGCAAGCCGCGCTACCTGCAATATCAGCCGCGCGTCTGGGCCTATCTCGAGCGCGATCTGGCGCACCCGGCGCTGAAGCCGGTCGCACGCTGGTTTGACGCAAATGTGCCCTATGCGAAGCGCGCAGCCGCCTGGGAAAATACGCCCGCATGACGACGAAAAAGCAGCTGGTGCTTCGGCCCAACCCCACCAGGCCGCCGGTGGGCGCCGCGATGGTGCTCGCCGCCGGCCTCGGCAAGAGGATGCGCCCGCTCACCGCGACGCGCCCCAAACCGCTGGTCGAGGTGGCGGGACAGTCCTTGCTCGATCACGTCCTCGATCGGCTGCGATCGGCGGGGATCCCCAAGGTGGTGGTGAACGTCCACTATCTCGCCGACGCGCTCGAAGCGCATCTGAAGCGCAAGGCGGGCGATCTGGAGATCGCGATCTCGGACGAGCGCGGCAAGCTGCTCGAAACGGGCGGGGGCGTGCTCAAGGCGCTGCCGCTGATCGACGCGGACCCGTTCCTGATCGCCAACAGCGACAATCTGTGGGTCGACGGTCCCGTCGACGCGATCCGCCTGCTCGTCGATCGCTGGGACGATGCGCAGATGGACGCGTTGCTGTTGCTCGTCCCGCTGGCGCGCGCGAACTGCCATAGCGGGCAGGGCGATTTCCATATGGGCGCCGACGGCGTGATCGCCCGGCGCAGGCCCGCCAAGGTCGCGCCGTTCGTCTATACGGGCGTCCAACTGGTTTCGAAGCGGCTGTTCAAGGGGGCGGAGGAGGGCAGCTTCTCGTTCAACCTTCTGTGGAACCGCGCGATCGCGGCGGGGCGGGCTTATGGCGTCGTCCATCAGGGGCTTTGGTTCGACGTCGGCTCCCCGCCATCGATCGGAAAGACCGAGGAATTGCTGGGACGGAATTGAATCTCAAATCCTCCCCCCGGAGGGGGAGGGGGACCGGCGCAGCCGGTAGAGGGGTAGCTATCCGCAAGTGCGTCGCTGCCGGCCAATACCTCTCCACCACCCTTAGGGCGGTCCCCTCTCCCACCGGGAGAGGATTTAGGCGCCCCAGCTTTCGCGCACGAACCGCTTAACTTCGCCCGCCAGCTCTGCGTCTTCGGGCGATGAGCCGCCGAAGCCGCCATGGGGCATCCCTTCGAAGATGTGGAGCTCGACGGGCACGTTCGCGCGGCGTAGCGCGCGGTGCATGCGGACCGCGTTGGACAGGAACAGGTCGCGCGTGCCCGCCTGAATCAATGTGCGCGGGAAGCCCTTGGTGAAGTCCCCGAACAGCGGCGAGAGATAGGGATCGGCCAGGTCATGGCCAGCCGCGTAGAGCAGGTTGGTGTTCATCAGCGGGCGGGGCAGCACGACGTCGAGCCGCTGGTTCGTCTGGAAAGTATCGCCCGATTCGGTCAGGTCGACTTCGGGCGTCATCAGCAAAAGGCTGGCGGGAAGGGGCAGCCCTTCGTCGCGCGCCCGCAGCGCCAGCGCGGCGGCCAGATTGCCGCCGGCCGACGATCCGCCCATCACCAGCCGATCGGGCCGGTAGCGATCGAGCAGCGCACGATAGGCGCCGACGCAATCGTCGAGCGCGGCGGGATAGGGATGTTCGGGCGGGGTGCGATAGTCGATGCCGTAGACGCGGACGCCGTGGAGCATCGCCTGCAACTGCGCGCCCATCCGGCACATCTCGCCCTCGCCATAGACCAAGGCGCCGCCGTGGATATCGACATAGGCGCGGTCGTCCGGCCCGGCATTGGCGGGCGTTGCGACATGGACGCGGGCGCCGCCGAGTTCGATCGTCTCGACCGTGGACGTTACGCTGGCGAAGCGCGGCTGCATCATCTCGATGATCCGCGCGTTCGCGATCGTCTTCAGTTCGCGCCACGCCGGATGGTCGTCGGGGGAGGGGTTGGCGCCGAGCAGGCCGGCGGGGATGCCGTCGGGGCCGACCATCGCTTCGAGATGCGCGCGCGCCTCTGCGCTGATCGACACGGGCGGCGGGATGAGCCGCCCTTCGGTCCGCACGCCCTTATAGTCCTGATCGGCCACGTTCGCTCTCCGCTCTTTTGTGATTCTGAGTGGGAGAGTGCCGTGCCAGCGGTGGCTAGTCGAGAGGCCAGGGGGCGACGCTGAAGAAGCTCGCATTTTCATCGGCGGAGTGACGCATCAGCTTGGAGTCCGTCATGTCGCGCGCGGCCCCGATGTTGGCGGCGAGGCTTTCGGCGGTGAGCGCGGCGTCGTGGAAGCCGGTGGCGTTGAAGATCGCGTTGCGCGCGACCCGGCCGGCACCGACGCTGTAGAACTCGCCGGTTTCCTTGCATTCGGGGGCGCAGAAATAGGCGACCGCTTCGCCCACAAGATGCGGCGGGAAATTGGCCATCCAGTCGATCAGCGCCTGTTCGGTCAACCCGCCGACGAGGCGGGTATTGCCGACGGGCAGCACGCCGTTGACGCGGATGTCATAGGGTTCGCCCTCGATCGCGGCGACGTTGGTGACGCCCAGCAGACCCATCTTCGCCGCGGCGTAGGCGGCGGTGCCGGGGCGGCCGAGCATGGCGGAGGACATGATGTTCACGATCCGCCCGAAACCCTGATCGCGCATGTGCGGCCAGCAGCGGCGCAACAACATATAACCGCCGATGAAGTTGGTACGCAGGAGGCCCATCACTTGCGCATCGTCGAGCGCATCGATCGTGTCGCCGCGATTGCCGCCGGCATTGTTGACGAGGATGTCGACCCGCCCGAACGCGGAGAACGCCTTGTCGACGATCGCCGCCGGACTGTCTTCCGCGCCGATGTCGGATGCGTCGGCGATCGCTTCGCCGCCGAGGGCCGCGATCTCGTCGACGACGGTCTGTGCGACCTCGATCCCGCCGGCATTCAACGTCGAGACGCCACCGCCATAATCGTTGACCAGCACGCGTGCATTGCGGCGGGCGAGCGACAGGGCGATATCGCGCCCCATGCCGCGCCCCGCGCCCGTGACGATCGCCACGCGGCCGGAAAAATCGATCGCCATATCCTCTCCATTTTCTCGGTCTTGCGGCTTTGAGCCGCGATCAGGCTAGGCAGAGGCGCAAGCCTTACCCTACCCCGTCAAGGGTAGCCGCCACTGCAGCAATATTCGGGGACGACGTCGCGATCGCGCACCTCGCGGGCAATGCAGGTTGCGGCGGAGTAACGAAATGATCGGGCAGAGCACAGAAACAAAACGCCCCTCCGCTCCGGGGAACGAAGGGGCGTTTCGCATGCGATATTTTGGTAGTTAACCGCGCTTTTTGGTGTCCTCGCGGGCTGCATCGTGCTCGGCGCAGGTATCGGCGCTATAGGCCTCGCCATGATGCACCGTGCGGCCGCCGGCAGGGTGCGACTTGGGCGCGACATTGCAATGTTTCTGATCGATCGGGCGGTAGGCGGTCGCCTGCAGCTTACCCGGCGGAGTCGACACGACTTCATGGGTCTCGCCGATGCCACCCGCCAGCGCAGGGGCGGAAACAGCGATCAGAGCGGCGGAGAAAATGGCACGGATGATCATTTTTTAACTCCTCATTCGGGGCGATTGGATGAGGAAAAGCTAGGTATCGAACATTGCTGAATGGTCGCGAATTGGTAATGAATCGTCGCTGTTTCTTGCGAATCTTAGCGTAGTCGTGACGTGGTAGTTGCCCTGCGGTTTCAAATTGTTGCTGAAAGCGAAAGGCCCTCGTTCGCTGCAGTGCGGTGGTTGACGGTCGCACGAGGCGTTCATAAGTCCTGCCCACCCCGGTAACGTTTGAGAAGGTCATAAAAGCAGTGGCGGCGAGCACGATCCTGTTGGTCGAGGACGATCCCCCCCTGCGGATGCTGACCGCACGCGCGTTGCAGGAAGATGGATATGTGGTCCGTCCGGCCTCATCGGCCCCCGAAATGTGGATCGCGTTCGGCGCGGGGCCGGTCGATCTGGTTCTGCTCGACGTCATGCTGCCCGGCACGAGCGGGATCGAGCTGTGCCGCCAGATCCGCCAGCGCAGCGACGTGCCGATCATCTTCATCAGCGCCAAGGGCGGCGAGACCGATCGCATCATCGGGCTTGAGCTCGGCGCCGACGATTATCTGCCCAAGCCGTTCAGCACCCGCGAACTGGTCGCGCGCGTCCGCGCCGTGCTTCGCCGTGGCGGCATGGAGCGGCAGGGCGGCCTGGCGCGCCAGAACGAGGCGCATTTCGACGGCTGGATCGTCAACTTCCCGCGCCGCGAACTGCGCTCGCCCACGGGCGCGCTGGTCGAACTGACGGGCGCCGAGTTCGATCTGCTGTCGAGCTTCCTCAACAATCCGCAGCGCGTGATCGCGCGTGAGCGCCTGATCGAGCTGTCGCGCAACCGGCTGGGGGATTCGTCCGACCGCAGCATCGACGTGCTGATCAGCCGCCTGCGCCGCAAGCTGCAACTCGCCGGCCAGCACGCGCCGATCACCACGGTGCGCGGCGCCGGCTACATGCTGAATGCCGAGGTCATGCGCGTTTGAGACATTTCGTCCGCCCGTCGCTGACGCTCGCGGGTCGAATCCTCGTCATCCTGCTGCTCACCATCACGGTCGAGTTCTGCACCAGTACGATGCTCTATGAGCGCGCGAGCCAGTTCTCGCTGCGGGAGGACGAGGCACATCGCCTAGCCGAGCATCTCGTCGTCACGCGCAAGCTGATTTCCGAGCGACCCACGCGCGAGCGGCCTGCCATCGCGCGGCTGCTGACCACCGATCGCTATGATGTGCGCTGGGGGCCGTCGCTGCCGCCGCCGCCGCCGCTTGCGGCCGAACTGGGCGACATGCAGCGCCAGATCGTCGCGTGGGAACCCACGCTCGCCGCCGCGAACCTGCGGCTCAAGCTGTCGTCGCCTGGGCGCAACACGGTGGTCACCGGTGGTCTCACGCTGCCGGACGGTACTTGGCTCTATTTCGGCATGCACGAGGTGCAGACCGGCTGGGATCTGGCGCTGGGCCGGATATTGCTCGCGCTGGTGCCTGCGGTTGGGCTGATGCTGATCGGTGGCCTGCTGATCCGCCAGACGCTGCGTCCGATGAAGATGCTGGGCGATGCGGCGGGGCGGATCGGCTTCGGTGAATGGACTCCCTTGCCCGAAACCGGATCGGGCGAGGTGCTGCGCGTGATCCGCGCGTTCAACGCGATGCAGGCGCGCATCCATCGCCTGATCGCCGATCGGACCCAGGCGCTCGCCGCCGTCGGCCACGATCTGCGCACGCCGATCGCCCGGCTGCAGCTGCGGATCGACACGCTGTCCGATCCCACGACCCGCGATGCGATGCACGACGACGCGTCCGAGATGGAGGGCATGGTCGCGTCCCTGCTCGCCTATCTGGGCGGAGAGAGCGATCCCGAGCCGCGTGCGCGCGTCGACGTCGCGATCATGACCGAGACGATCGTCGATGACCTCGCCGATCAGGGGCACCGGATCCGGTATGAAGGGCCCGAGACGCTGGAGGCGATGGTGCGCCCGGTCGACCTGAAGCGTGCGCTGGGCAACCTCGCCAACAATGCGCTCCATTATGGCCGCAACGTCCAGATTTCGCTGGAGCGCGAGGGTGAGGTCATGCGCTTCCGCGTGTCCGATGACGGCCCGGGCATTCCTGAGGCGCGGCTGGCCGAGGCGCTCGAGCCGTTCGTCCGGCTCGATCCCGCGCGCGGTCGCAACACCAAGGGGCTGGGCCTGGGCCTTGCGATCGTCAAGCGGATCGCCGAACGCGACGCCGGTTCGCTACGCCTCGCCAACCGGCCCGAAGGCGGGCTGATCGCGACGATCGAACTGCCGGTGGCGCCGCGCGGCTGATTTCAACCAATCGATTACGTCAGCCGCGAAAGCTCCGCCGCCAGTCCGAGCAGCTCGGACGAGGGAAGGTCGCCGACCAGCGCATAAGCGCAGTCTCGATCTTCCCAATAAGCGATGTCCTCGGCTGCGCGCTGTTCCAGGAGCGGTTGGCCTTCGGCGTTGGTTTCGACGCGCATCGCGACGAGCGAAAGGCGATCACCGCCGGGGGTGCGGACCATCACCTGGACGATATCGCCCAACGTCGACGGATAGATCTGCGTGTCGCCGACGCTCCATCCAGCAGGCAGCTTCGGCATGACGATGCCGGTCGCGCGCCGGATGTCCTCCGGATCATAAGCCGTCGAAGGCGACTGGCTGCGCATATCCTGCCGCAGCAGGGTGGTGCGGTGCGAAGCGACCGCGCGGTCGAGAAAGGGTGATGTCGCCGCTTCGGTCGGGCCGGGGCCGGCCGCATTGTAGAGAAGCGCTCCCCCGGCGAGCACCGTCAGCAGCACGGCCGCCCGCCGCGCGGTCGCACCGAGCGACCGGGTCGAGCGATGGCCATGTGGCCGCGGATCACGCCGGCGGGGGACGGGCTGTGGCAGGGGGGTCGCCTGCGCCAGATAGGTCGATATCGCCGCCGCGGCCATCTTCGCCCCGCCTTCGGGGAGGAAGGTGCGCGCCATGCCGCGTTCCTGAACCGGCCGATAGCGCGGATGATCGGCGAAGGCGCGATCGACAGCGGCTATGATGTCGTTCGCCCCATCCAGGGTTTCACCGTCCAGCACCTCGCCATAATGCCAATGGCCGTAATTCTCATCCTCCACCCAATCGACGCGGTGCGGGTTCAGGAACAGGCAGGGGCGGGGCGTGCGCAGATATTCGTAAACCTGGCTCGAAACGTCGCCCAGATAGAGGTCGGCGAGCGAGGTGTGGGTCATGTCGATCGCGCGGTCGCTGCCGCGATCGATGTGGATGCGTGGATGGCCGTCAAACCGATCGAGCAGCGGCGCCCAGCGCGCCTGCGCTTCCTTGCCGTCGAGCAGACGGACATGCGGGGCGAGGAGAAGGTTGTACCGATCCTGCGCGGCGAACGCCTCGAGCACTTGCTCGACGCACGGCTTCCACGATCCCAGCGGGGAGAAATGCGGGTTGTAGAGCACGATCGGCAGATCGTTGGCGAAGGGGCGCCAGTCCGGATCGCGGATCGCATCCGCCGCCTCGAACTTGGGATAGCCGACCACGGCGTGCCGCTGCGGCGCGATCAGCCGTTCGCGCATCAGCCGCTCGCGATGCTTGGGGCCGGCCATCAGCACGAAATCGAACCGGCGGATCCGGCGATCGAAGCCCGCTGCGCGATCCCCCGCGCCATGATCGAGATGGATGAAGCGCGGGTGCTTCACCCCCAATTTGCGCAGCAGGATGGAGGTGCGTTCGGGCAGGGCGATCGCATCGAACCCGTTGAGCCAGCGTGCGAGGACGCCCAGGCTGAGCAGCTTGGGCGGGATGACCTTGCCCGTCCGCTTCATGCCTGCCGCAAGCAGGCCCGAGCGGGCGTGAACGAAGGTGATCGGCGCGCCGCCTAGCCGTTCGGTAAGCGTCAGCGCATAATCGATATGCCCCTGCGCGGGGGAGACGACACAGACGTCGTGCCGCGGCATGCGCGCGAGATGAACGGCCGTCGCCATGCCGTGCAGCAGTTGGTGCCGCTGCGCGTTGAAAAAGAAGCAGATCCGGATCCGGCGTGCAGAATCAGGCGCCACGGTTTCGATGTGCATGGCGCCTTATGCCATCACAGATGCGTTACGAACAATCCTGTTAGGCCCGCCGCATCGGCGCGCGCCGGCCAGCAATATTTCCTTACATTCGCGCCGCGCTGCGGAAAAAGCAGGCCGCTAATTCCTCGGTCCAATGGCCGGAAATCCGGCTGCTGTACGTCTGTTGAGGAGCAATAATCATGAACGAGCTGATCGGCCGGGTCTTCAGCTTCGAGAAGTCCACCTTCCCGAACAAAAGCGCCCTCTACGGCAAGCTCGCAACGCATGGGCAGTTCCCCAAGGCGCTGATGATCTCGTGCGCCGACTCGCGCATCGTGCCTGAACATATCGTCCAGGCGGAGCCCGGCGACCTGTTCGTATGCCGCAACGCGGGAAACATCGTGCCACCCTATGCCACCCAGAATGGCGGCGTCACCTCCACCGTCGAATATGCGGTTATGGTACTCGGCATCCGCGACATCATCGTTTGCGGCCATTCGGACTGCGGCGCGATGAAGGCGCTGACCAAGCCGGGCAGCACCGACAGCATGCCCAACGTCGCCGCCTGGCTCCGCCACGCATCGACGGCGGTCAAGGTTGTCGAAGACGCCTATCCGAACGTCCAGGGTGACGACCACGTTCGCGCGATCAGCCTCGAGAACGTCGTGGCACAGCTCAACCACCTGAAGACCCACCCGTCGGTCGCCTCGTCGGTCGCGCGCGGCGAAATGTCGCTGCACGGCTGGTTCGTCGACATCCATGCCGGGCAGGTGCTCGGCCTCGACGGCGCGACCGGCCGCTTTGTGCCGCTGCGTGAGGATCAGCCGCTGCCGGTGGCGCATGCCGCCAGCCAGCGCCTGGCCGCAGACTTCATCGCCGAAGCCGCAGAATGAGCCTGCTCCCCGCCAGCCTTCAAAAGACGTTCTCGCGGGATTTCACCGCCTCGATCGTCGTCTTCCTGGTCGCGATGCCCCTGTGCATGGGCATTGCGGTCGCTTCGGGCGTGCCGCCCGAAAAGGGCCTGATCACGGGCATTATCGGCGGCATCGTCGTCGGTTTCCTGGCGGGGTCGCCGCTGCAGGTCAGCGGCCCCGCCGCGGGCCTCGCAGTCATCGTGTTCGAACTGGTGCAGCAGCACGGCATCTCGGCGCTTGGCCCGATCCTGGCGCTTGCCGGCGCGATCCAGTTCGTCGCGGGTGTGTTCAAGCTGGGCGGCTGGTTTCGCGCCATCTCGCCCGCGGTCGTTCACGGCATGCTGGCGGGTATCGGCGCGCTGATCGTTGCGGGGCAGTTCCACGTCCTGTTCGACGCCAAGCCGCTTCCCAATGGCCTCGCCAATCTTTCGGCGATGCCGGGCCGCCTGCTCGGCCTGACTCCGTGGAGCGCTTCGGCCGCCGAAGCCGCCTTCTTCATCGGCGTGATCACGATCGCGGCGATGCTGGTGTGGGAAAAGGTGCGGCCGCAGTCGCTGCGGCTAGTGCCGGGCGCGCTGGTCGGCGTGGTGGCGGGCACGCTCGTATCGATGCTGATCTCGTTCGATATCGCGCGCGTCAGTGTGCCGGCGTCGATCATCGCGGCCGTGGTACCGCCCGATCAGACCTTCGTCGGCATGATCATGAATCCGGCGATCGTGGTCACCGCGCTTGCCATCGCGTTCATCGCCTCGGCCGAAACATTGCTGTCGGCGGCGGCGGTCGATCGCATGCATGATGGCGTGCGCACCGATTATGACAAGGAACTGCGCGCACAGGGCGTGGGCAACCTGCTCTGCGGTTTCGCGGGCGCGCTGCCGATGACCGGCGTCATCGTGCGCTCGTCGGCCAACGTGCAGGCGGGTGCGCTCACCCGCGCCTCGGCGATCATGCACGGCGTGTGGATCCTCGGTTTCGTCGCGCTGCTGCCCTGGCTGCTGCAGACGATCCCGATGGCCGCGCTGGGCGGTATCCTGGTCGTCACCGGTTTCCGCCTCGTGTCGGTCAGCCATGTCCGCCACCTGTTCCACAATCACGGCATCCTGCCTGCCGCGATCTGGGCGGCGACCTTCGTGATGGTGGTGGCGACCGACCTGCTGACCGGCGTGCTCGTCGGCCTGGGTCTCTCGCTTGTCGAACTGGTGCCGCATGCGCGTCGCCTCAACCTGCGTGTTCTGCGCAAGGATGAGGGCAATTCGAGCGAGCTTCAGCTCACGGGCGCAGCGACCTTCGTGACGTTGCCCAAGCTCAGCAATGCGCTCGACGCGGTGTCGAAGGACCGCAAGCTCACGCTCGACATCAAGCGGGTGCCGGCGATCGACCATACCGTCGCGGAGATGCTCGGCGAGTGGATCAAGCGCCGTCGCGCGGGCGGCATGACAATCGAGGTGGACGGTCATCCGGCCCAGCTCAAGCGTATCGAGGTCTGAATTCGTATCGCGCACTGATCCGGGGTTGCCTCCCGTCCCCAACGGAAAACCCAGGTCAGTGTTGCGTTGGTGCCACGCTCGGTGACGGTCGAGCGTGGCACCTTTCATAGCAACACTTTGTAACGAATAAGCAACGCCCGGTCATCGAGTTGGCGGCAATGCTGCACTGCATCGACGATGATCGGGGCCGCAAGTACGGACCTCGGCAGGCCGATACATCAGGAGGAACAGTCCAACCGTATAAGGGGATTGTTCTATGCGCTTTCAGCTCTTGGCCGCCACTGCGCTGAGCCTCGCAGCCGCCTCGCCCGCTCTCGCTCAGGAAGAAGCTTCCGGCCCTTTCACCGTATCGGGCAGCGTCGGCATGGTCAGCGACTATCGTTTCCGCGGTGTTTCGCAGTCGGATGAGGAACTGGCCGTTCAGGGCGGCCTGACCATCACCCACGAAAGCGGCCTCTATGCCGCGACCTGGGCTTCGAACCTGTCGGGCTGGGGCACTTTCGGCGGTTCGAACACCGAACTCGACCTCGTCGGCGGCTTCGCGACCGAAGTCAGCGAGGGCGTGAAGCTCGACGTCGGCTTGACCTGGTACATGTATCCGGGCGGTGCGTCGGAAACCGATTTCGCCGAGCCGTATATCAAGCTCAGCACCACGTTCGGCCCCGTCAACTGGCTGGGTGGCATCGCTTACGCGCCCAAGCAGCAGGCGCTGGGCAAGTGGTATAACAACGCCACCACCTTCGCGACCGGTATCCCCGACCGACCCGGCGCGAAGGAAGATAATCTCTACATCTGGGGTGACGTCAGCAGCGCCATCGAAGGAACGCCGATCACGCTGAAGGCGCATGCCGGCTATTCGAAGGGCAATTCGGGCCTCGGCCCGAACGGCACCAGCGTCGCGCCGACCGGCCAGTATATCGACTGGATGCTCGGTGGCGATCTGTCGCTCGCCGATCTCGGTCTCGCGCCGATCACGGTCGGCGTCGCTTATGTCGATACCAACATCAAGACCAGCGACGGCACCTATCTGCGCCCGAACTTCGGTTCGACCAAGGATGGCAAGCCGATCTCGGGCAGCCAGGTCGTCTTCTCGATCTCGGCAGCGTTCTGATCCGAAGAGGGGGCTCCGGTCCCCTCTTCACGACCGTTTCGAACGGGGCGAAGCAGTCCGGCACGCAGGGGTGCCGGGCTGCTTCTTCGTTTATGGGGCCGACGATGCGTGACGGGGGGCCAGCGCCGCGCTATCGGTCGCTCCCATGAAGATCGCGACCTTCAACATCAACGGGATCAAGGCCCGTCTCCCCCGCCTCCTCGAATGGCTTGAGGAGAAACAGCCCGACATCGCCTGCCTGCAGGAGATCAAGACCAGCGACGAAACCTTCCCCGCCGCAGAGATCGAGGCGGCCGGCTACGGCGCGATCTGGCACGGGCAGAAGGGGTTCAACGGCGTCGCTATCCTCGCCAGGGGTCAGCAGCCGATCGAGCGGATGAAGGGGCTTCCCGACGATCCCGATCCCACCCACAGTCGCTATATCGAGGCCGATGTCGGCGATCTGATCGTCGGCTGCATCTACCTGCCCAACGGCAATCCGCAGCCTGGCCCCAAGTTCGATTACAAGCTCGCCTGGTTCGATCGGCTGATCGATCATTCGGCGACTTTGTGGATCTCCGAACGGCCGGTGATCCTGTGTGGCGATTATAACGTCATCCCGACGTCGAGCACCGACGACACCTTCTCCGAACGCGCGATGGCGAATGACGCGCTGACCCAGCCCGAAAGCCGCGCCGCCTTTCGCCGCATGTGCAATGCGGGCTGGACCGACGCGCTCCGCACGATCCACCCGCACGGTCCGGCCTATACCTTCTGGGATTATCAGGCGGGCGCGTGGCAGCGTGATGCAGGCTTCCGCATCGATCATCTGATGCTCAGCCCCGTCGCCGCCGATCGCCTGCTCGACGCGGGCGTCGACAAGGATACGCGGGGCAAGGAGAAGGCGAGCGATCATGCCCCGACGTGGATCACGCTGAGGGATTGAGGCTGCTCGCGATGCGGCGCCCCAGCCGGCAAGGTGGAACGCGCCTTCGCTTCGGTTTGTCGGCGGTTGTCCTGTTGCTGGCCGCTTCATGCGGCGTGTCTCCGCGGCTTCGGCAGATGGCTCCACCGCCGGCCGATGCGCGGCCATCCGCATCGGGCACCGCGGAGCTTTCGGTCCTCACCTATAATGTCGAGGGGCTGGGATGGCCCGCCCGATCGGGTCGTGCTGGCCAGCTAAAGCAGATCGGGCGTCGGCTGAAGGCAATGCGCGATGCCGGCCACGCGCCCGACGTGGTGTTGTTTCAGGAGGTGTTCAGCGGCGCGGCCAAGCGCGCGATCCTCGCCACCGGCTATCCGGCGATCGTCAGCGGACCGCACCGCACGATGAAGGCCCAACCGTCGGTCACTATGCCCCTGCCGGGTATCACGCGGTGGAAGCATGGCGAACTCGGCATCCATCTGACGGGCGGCGGGATAGTCATTGCATCGCGCTATCCCATCGTCGGCGATGCCCGGCAGCCTTATGGTCGCCGATCCTGCGCGGGGATCGATTGCCTTGCGAACAAAGGCGTGATGCTCGCGCGGATCGCGGTGCCGGGCGTGCCGGTGCCGATCGATATCTATAACACCCACATGAACTCGCGCGGGGCATCGAAGGCGCCCGAGCCGCGCAACCTTGCGGCGCATGAGCGGCAGGCTTTCGAAGCTTCGCAATTCTTCAAACAGACCCATGCCGACGACAATCCGATGATCTTTGGCGGCGATTTCAACATGCGGCATTCGGAACCGCGTTGGGACAATCTGTCACGCTATCAGACGCTCCACCTCGTGCACCGGGTCTGCGCCGATCCACAATCGGGCTGCGATGTCCGCATGTCGTGGGACGGCGACGAACCGTGGATGGACACGCAGGATCTGCAATTCTTCGCCAACGGCAAGCGCGCGACCGTCCGACCCATCCGCGTCGAGGCGATGTTCGACGGCGGATCGAGCGGGCCGGAGCTGTCCGACCATGACGGCTTTCTGGTCACCTACCGCATCGATTGGTAATGTGGCGCGAAGCAGGCGCAGGGGAGCAGGGATGACCGAGAAAACGCCATCCGAACTGATCGACGGTCGCATCGCGGAACTGGGTGACTGGCGGGGCGAGACGCTCGCGAGGGCCCGTGCGCTGATCCACCAGGCGGTGCCCGACCTCGTCGAAGAATGGAAATGGCGTGGCGTGCCGACCTGGTACGGCAATGGCGGCATCATCTGCACGGGCGAAACCTATAAGGACAAGGTCAAGCTGACCTTTGCTAAGGGCGCGTCGATCGACGATCCGGCGAAGCTGTTCAACGCCAGCCTCGACGGCAATGCCCGCCGCGCGATCGACATCTTTGAAGGCGGGGCGATCGACGCCGGCGCGTTCAAGGCGCTGGTGCAGGCGGCGTCGGCGCTGAACGGGGCAAAGCGGAAGACGTAGCGTCGACGCTTGACCCACGGCGAAACGCCTTGCGATGATCGCTCCCGATAAAGGGAGAGATGTGATGAAGGCGATGGTGATCGACCGTTTCGGCGGGCCGGAGGAATTCCGGGTGGCGGACTTGCCGGTGCCCGAACCGGCCGCGGAGCAGGTGCTGATCCGTGTCGCCTTCGCCAGCATCAATCCCGCCGACTGGAAGACGCGCGCGGGCCTGTTGCCCGTGGTGCGGGGGCCGTTTCCGATGGTCGTCGGGATGGACTGTGCGGGCGTGATCGAAGCGGTCGGACCGGGCGTCACCGCCTTCGCACCGGGCGACAAGGTGATCGCGATGTCGGGTCTGGGGCAGGGCATGTCGGGCAGCTATGCCGAATATGCCTGCGTGCCCGAGATGCGCGTGCTCAAACTGCCGTCCGCGCTGACGCTGGCCGAAGGGGCGACGATCCCGACCGCCTCGGCCAGCGCCGCATCGACGATCATCGAGGTGGCGAAGGTGGCGCCGGGCAGCACCGTATTCTTCAGCGGCGGCGCGGGGAGCGTCGGCACGTTCGGCGTCCAATATCTCAAGTGGATCGGTTGTCGGGTGGCGACGACGTGCAGCACCCGCAATGTCGATCATGTCGCGGGCCTCGGCGCCGATCGGGTAATCGATTATACGAAGGAGGATACCAAGGCCGCGCTGGCCGAATGGGCACCGGACGGCATCGACGTCGTCATCGACGCGGTTGGTCAGCACAGCCTGCCCGCCGACATCGTCGACGTGATCAAGCCGGGCGGCGTCCTTGTCGTTATCCAGAACCTGCTGACCGATGTGGAGGCCTATGACCTCGACAGCGCGAAGGCGCGCGGCATCCGCGTGGTCAACAACATCATGGACGCGCGCAAGCCCGATGCGCGCTGGTTCCAGGTCGAGGCATGGCGCGAGCTGGTGAAAGGGATTGAGGCCGGCGCGATCCGCACGCCGCCCTATGCGGTCCTGCCGTTGGAGCAGGCGGGCGAGGGGCAACGCCGCGTCGAGGACGGGCATGTGCGGGGGAAGATCCTGCTCGAGGTGGCGGGGGAATAAGATCCTCCCCCGGAGGGGGAGGGGGACCGGCGTAGCCGGTGGAGGAGTATTCGCCACAAGCGATGAACTCCGCTGCCGGCCAATACCTCTCCACCACCCTGCGGGTGGTCCCCCTCTCCCTCCGGGAGAGGATCGAGTTGTTTTGCTTGCCGTCCGCATCGCGGCACGGCACGCTGCGTTCCCATGAAAACCGCCCTTTTCGCCGCCGCGGCGCTGCTCGCGCTCACCCCCGCATATGCCGCGCCGGATTATGCCGCGCGCGTTGCGAAGATTTTGAAGAAGACCCCGCTGATCGACGGGCATAATGACTGGCCCGAGGCGCTGCGCGGCAATGCGGGGGAGGGGCGGTGGAGCCTCGATCTGACCAAGGGGCTGGGCACTGGCCCCGATCCGTACAACACCGATATCGAGCGGCTGCGCGCGGGCAAGGTCGGCGCGCAATTCTGGTCGGTGTGGGTGTCGGCGGGGCAACCGCCGCTTGATCAGGTCAAGGAGACGCTCGAGGAGATCGACCTCGTCAAGCATATCGTCGCGCGTTACCCCAACGACTTCGCGCTGGCGCGCACCGCTGCCGACGTGCGGCGCATCCACGCGCAGGGCAAGATCGCGTCGCTGATCGGGGTCGAGGGCGGCGGGCAGATCGACAGCAGCTTTTCCGTCCTGCGTGCCTATCATGATCTGGGCGCGGGTTATCTTACGCTCACCCATTCGCGCACGATCGACTGGGCGGATTCGGCGACCGACAATCCCAAACATGGCGGCCTGACCCCATTCGGCGAGGCGGTGGTGACGGAGCTGAACCGGCTCGGCATGCTTGTCGACCTGAGCCATGTCAGCGCGGAGACGATGCGCGACGCGCTGCGCGTGACGAAGGCGCCGGTGATCTTCTCGCACTCCAGCGCCTATGGCGTCGATCCGCACCCGCGCAACGTGCCCGACGATGTGCTGAAGCTGGTGACGGCGAATGGCGGTGTGGTGATGGTCAACTATGCCGACTCCTATGTGTCCGAAGCCTATTGGCGCTGGGAATCGGATCGCTCGGCCGAACGCGCGCGCCTCAACACGCCGCCCTTCGGGGGGATGCTGATCGGCCAGCCCGACAAGGCGGCCGAGGCGCTGAAGGCGTGGGAGGCGGCGCATCCCGCCCCCGTCGTCACGCTGGCGATGGTCGCCGACCATGTCGAGTATATCGCGAAGATGGCGGGCAAGGATCATGTCGGCCTGGGTTCCGATTTCGATGGCGTCAGCAACAAGCTGCCCAAGGGGCTGGAGGACGTGTCGACCTATCCCGCCCTGCTCGCCGAGTTGATGAAGCGCGGGTGGAGCGACGCCGACATCGCCAAGCTGGCGGGCGAGAATGTGCTGCGCGTGATGACGCAGGCGGAGAAGGTCGCGCTGGCGATGAAGGACGCACCGTGGGCGACCGCGACGGTCGAGGCGCTCGACGGGAAGAAGGGCGGCGCCAAATGATCCGCGCATCGCTCGCTCTGCTGGCGCTCGCCGTCTCCGCGCCGCTCGCGGCGGCCCCGGCCAAGCTGCCGCGCGTCGACATCAAGACCGACAAGGGCGACATCGTCATCGAACTGGAGGTGAAGAAGGCGCCGATCACCGCCACCAACTTCCTGAAATATGTCGACGGCAAGAAGCTCGATGGCACCACCTTCTATCGCGCGGCGCGGGCAAAGGGCGATCCCAAGATGGGCTTCGTCCAGGGCGGGATCCAGCATAGCATCTTCCGATCCTTTCCCCCGATCGCGCACGAGCCGACCAGCAAGACCGGCCTCAAGCATATCGCAGGGACGATTTCGATGGCGCGGACCGAGCCGGGGACCGCGATGGGCGACTTTTTCATCATGGTCAGCCCGTCGCCGGGCATGGACGCCAAGGGCAAGAGCGTCGGCTATGCCGCGTTCGGCCGCGTGGTGAAGGGCATGGACGTGGTGAAGGCGATCCTGGCGGCCAGGACGATCGCCAATGCCGGATCGGGTTCGATGAAGGGGCAATATATCGAAAAGCCCGTCAAGATTTTGAGCGTGCGGCGGGTTCCCTAAGCCTCGCGCGCGATTTTGGAGGCTCGCGGAGCGCCTGCGACCGCTACGAGTCGCAGCGTCACGATGGTGCGCGAAAGTTGTCAAACTTGTCACTACGTCATCGCGGGAATGCATCCCTTTGATGGGATATTGATTGGCATTCGCAATAATGGCGCGACTGCTGACGATGAGAAAGAGCGACACGCGAGCGCGATAGGGTGAATTTGTACTCTGTTTGTTCTGGACTTGATCCTGGGTCCAGCTTTTGGCTCCCTCTCCCGCTTGCGGGAGAGGGCTGGGGTGAGGATCTGCCTCGCCTCCGAGGGGCGGTGGAAGAAGGAAGAAGACCCTCATCCAAACCTTCTCCCGCAAGCGGGAGAAGGCTTCAGAAGGAAGAAGAAGCTGGACCCCGGATCAAGTCCGGGGTGACGTTGGGGGAGGGGAGGGCTTTGCGCGCTGGCTTCGTCATTGCGAGCGGAGGGAGGCGATCCGGTTCTCCGCGCCTCTCCAGTGCGGAGTGGATTGCCGCGTCGCCTGCGGCGCCTCGCAATGACGAGGTAGGCGGGGCGAACATGGCGCCAGCTGGCGATGTTCGCGAGACTTCGCCGATTGAGATGCCTCAATGACGAAAAGCGATTTGCTACGCTGGGCAAAAGCGCGTTAGTCCCGAAAAATCGCGCACCGCCCGGAAAGAGGCGGGCGCAGGAGGTGTGAGATCGGGAGGGGCAGCATGACCATCGGAATCGTCGCGCCGGACGCCGTGCTGCTGGTCGTCGGCGGCACGGGCGCGATCGGCATCGAGATCGCCGCGCAGGCCGCTGAAGGCGGCGCGCGGGTGATCGTTCACGGATCGCGCGAGGAGAGCTGCGCCAAGGCGATCGAGACGCTGGCGGCGCGCTGTCCGGAGGGCGGATTTACCCCGCTGATCGCCGATCTGACCGCGCCCGGATCGTCCGCGGCCTTGGTCGAGAAGGCTGTGGCGGTGCATGGTCGGCTCGACGCGCTGATCCATGCGGCGGGCTATGGACCGGCCGGCGCGATCAGCGGGCCGCTGAGCCGCACCGATCCGGCGGCCTATGGCGCCTTTCTGGAAATGGGCGTCGCGAGCTTTCAGGAGATGTGCCACGCGGCGCTGCCGCACCTGAGCGAGACGCGCGGGGCGATCGTGGCGTTCGCGTCGGATTCGGGCCTGTTCGCGGCGCCGCGCCAGTCGCTGGTGGCGGCGCGGATGGCGGCGATCATCGCCTTCGTGCGCAATCTGGGGCTGGAGACGGCGCGCGACGGGGTGCGGATCAACTGCATTTCGCCCAGCTATGTCGAACAGACGCCGATCTTCGATCGCTTCCTGGAGCTGGGCGGCGGTCGCGTGCAGAAGGCGCGCGACAAGGCCGGCCTCGGCCTGCCGACCCCCGCCGATATCGCGCCGCTCGCGCTTTTCCTGTGCGGGCCGCTGTCGACCAAGATCACCGGCCAGATCATCAGCATCAACGGAGGGCTCAATGCCTGACGCGCCTGCACCCGAAATCCGCTTCCGCCATGCCGATGAGGAAGAATGGCAGGAGGTGCGCGTCATAGGCGACGGCGCCAGTGATGGGGGCGGCCGCCGCATGGCCGTGCGCGAAAAGTGGCTGGAATTCACCCCCGGATCGATGACGCTGCTGGCCAGCTGGGATCCCGGCATGATCATCCGCAAGCACGGCCATAACAGCCGCCAGGTGATCTACGTCCTGAAGGGATCGATGCGGTTCGGCGATGTCGAATGCAGCGCGGGGATGCAGATCGTGCTGGAGCAGGGGATGGCGGGCGGGCCGATGATCGCCGGTCCCGAGGGCGTGGAATTGTTCGAAGTTTTCATGGGCGATGCGCGGTCCTGGTCCGACGATCAGGCAGACTATGAGGCGTTGCTGGCCGAACAGGGGCTGCGCGAATTGCCCCACGCCAAGCTGCGTTTTCCGGATTGGATGAACTATCATGGCTGAAGCGACCGCCGCCGCGATATCCGAGGATGAACCGAAGGGCGGCCTGATCGGCTGGTTCTCGATCGGCATCCTGATGGTGATGACGATCCTGTCCTACCTCGATCGCGGGATCATCGCGCTGATGGTCGATCCCATCAAGGCGGACCTGCACCTGACCGACGTGCAGTTCAGCCTGATCCAGGGTTTTGCCTTCGCTTTGTTCTACGCGCTGTCGAGCGTGCCCATGGGGTGGCTGGCCGATCGGTTCTCCAGGCGCTGGGTGGTCTATTTCGGCGTCACCGGCTGGTCGATCGCGACGATGCTGTGCGGGATGGCGCAGAGTTACTGGCAATTGTTCGCGGCGCGCTTTGCGGTGGGGATGGGGGAGGCGACGCTTTCGCCGTCATCCTATGCGATCGTGGGCGATCTGTTTCCCAAAAGGCGGCTGACCTTCGCGATCGGCGTGCTGGCGGGCGGCATCGCGATCGGCGGGGGGCTGTCGCTCGCGATCGGTGGCTTCGTGATGAAATGGGCCGAGGGGATGGGCGGCCTGTGGGGCTTCAAGCCGTGGCAGGTGACGTTCCTGGTCGTCGGCGCGCCGGGCATTTTGATCGCCCCCCTGATCTTCCTGATCCCGCGCCCGAAGCGCGCTTTGCCGACGGCGCAGGAGGCGGCGGCGCTCGCGGCGGCACCTGGCTATGGCGCGTGGCTGCGCGCCAACGCCTTCTACATCACCACGATCTCGATCGGCGTCGGGCTGCACGCGATCCTGGCCTATGCGGTCGCGGGCTGGGCGCCGGCCTATCTGGGGCGGCACTTCGGCTATGATGCGGCGAAGATCGGTTCGACTCTGGGGCTGGTGCAGGGCGTCGCCGGCTTCGCAGGGTTCGTGGGTGGAGGCTGGCTGGTCGACTGGTTGCACAATACCGGCATGCGCGATGCTCATTATCGCTATTTCGTGGTCAATTGCATCGCGCTGACCGTAGTGGGCGTGATCGCGTTCACGGTGATCGAGTCAGCGCCGGTCGTGCTGCTGATGATCGGCATGATCCACATCATGCTGCCCTTCACCAGCCCCGCGATCGCGCACATCCAGGTGTCGACCCCGCAGCGTTTCCGCGCACGGACGATCGCGATCTTCATGGTGGTGCTGAACCTGATCGGGATGATCACGGGCCCGTCGATCGTCGCGATCTTCACCGAGAAGGTCTATGGTGGGGCCGAGCATGTCGGGCTGGGTATCGCGACGACCTATGCGATCTTCGGGCCGGCTTCGGCGATCGTGTTGCTGATCGGCCTCAGGGCCGGGCGGAAGGCGATCGCGGCGAACGGGGCAGGGTGAGCAGGCCGAGCACCAGCAGCGCGGTCGCCACCGCATAGACGTTCGGCGCGTAGGGCCAGAAGCCGCTTTCGATATCGACGAAGCGCGCGCCGTGCAGCGGGATCGCGGCGGCTATGAAGGCTGGGAGGAGCGCGGCCGTCGCGCGCCAGCCGCCGGTGCTCAGGATGTAGAGGGTGAGCGCGACGATCGCGGGGAACAGGTCATAGTCCTGCAGGCGTGGGTTCAGGATTGCGGCGAGGAAGAACAGCAGCAGGGCAAAGGCGGGGTCGGCGAGGCGCCCCTGCCTCCACGCCGATCCGATCGCGATGGCGGCGGCGGTAAGGACGATCAGGCCATGCGCGATCAGCGCCCCGGCCGACCCCAATTGCCCGGCGAGGCGGCCATAAGACCCAATCCCCAGGTCGCCCTGCGCCAGCGTCTGGGTCGTCAGGTTGCGGATGAAGGTCGCCGTCTCGTCGGGCCGAACGACGGCGTAAAGCGCGATCAGTGCGACGACCGCGCCGATCGTCGCCGCCGCCGCGATCATATGGGGGCGGAGCGGCTGACGGCGGCCCATCGCGACACCGAGGGGCAGGATCGCATAGGCGATCATATAAGGCTTCACGATCGCCGTGACCGCAACCGCCGCGAGGAAGGTCCAGCGGTCGCGCGGCGCATCGAAGCCGCGCGCGGCAAGGCCCAGGATCGCCAGTTGCACGAAGGGCGTGATGTTGCCCGTGGTGATCGCCGCGACACCCAGACCGCCGATGGCGAGGCCCAGGAATGTCGCCAGCGCCGCGCCCGGCCGCGTGTGGATCGTGGCGCCATAGAGCAGGGTCAGCAGGGTATAGACCGTCAGCAGCTTCAGATCGAACTGCGCGCCAAGCGCCTCGAAAAAGTGCCGCATGATCGGATGGTAGGTAAAATACATCGGCCCGTGCGGTGACCGGATCAGCGGCCCGTTCTCGGCCGCGCTGCGATAGACCGCGAGGTCGAGCATCGGGGCGTGGCGATGCTCGATCAGCGCATCGGCGAACTGCTCGGCCGCGAGCAGGATCAGCACCGCGAGGAGCAGCCAGTGGAGGGCGCGCTCTTTGGCTGTCATATGTTGAGCTTGTGGAAGATCGGGCGCGGGAGCAGGCGCACGACCGCCATGATCACCGCCCAGAGTGCGGGCGCATAGACCACCGGGCTGCCGCGATCGATCGCGGCGACGATCCGCTTGGCGACATCGGCGGGGGAGGCCATGCGCTGGCCCTTCGTCTGTAACGCGGCGGTCATCGCGG
This sequence comes from Sphingomonas montanisoli, assembly GCF_008274695.1. GTDB lineage: Bacteria > Pseudomonadota > Alphaproteobacteria > Sphingomonadales > Sphingomonadaceae > Rhizorhabdus > Rhizorhabdus montanisoli. Next base: position 814,371 of record NZ_VTOU01000002.1, read on the forward strand.
TCGCAGTCGGGCCGGGCTTGGCCAGGACGACGCGGACGTTCGTGTTCGCCAGCCGGTGCTGCATCCCCTGCGCGTAGCGATCGACCAGCCCCTTGGCAGCGCCATAGACATAGTTCGCCTTGCGCCCCCGATCGCCCGCGACCGACCCGATGATCGCGATCGTGCCGCGATCGACGGGGACCATGTGGCGCGCAAAAGCTTCGGCGAACAGAGCGGGCGAAACGCCGTTGACCAGCATCGTGTCCGCCGCGAGCGCGCCGTCATTCTGGCACGCCTGCTGATCGGGCAGCGTGCCGTGTGCGATCAGGGCGATGTCGACCGGCCGTTCGGCACAGAGCGCGCCGACGATCATGTCGACGGCCTGCGGATCGAGGAAGTCGCTGGCCACCAGCGTGTCGATCGCCGACACGGGGCTGCGCACTTTGAGGTCGTCAGCGACGGCATCGAGGCGGGCCGTGTCGCGGCCCACGAGGGTCAGGTCATGGCCGCGCCCGGCCCACAATCGCGCGCAATGTTCGGCGATGCCCGATGTCGCGCCGATGATCGCGATCCGGGTCATGACAGGCCCAGCCGCTTCGACTGGTGCGAGGCGAAGCGACCGATCGCGTGGTGGCGCGCGCGGACCTCCTGAAATGCCTGCCAGTTGGGGTAGCTCGCCTTGAACATCGCCTCGCTCATCCGCGCATCCTTCGCCAGATAGATTCGCCCGCCCAGATCGAGGACCGCCCGATCGAGCAGGTCGAGCAATGCGAACACCGCCGGCGCCGCCTTGAAATCGAGCGCGAGCGTATAACCTTCGGTCGGGAAGGACAGCAGGTTTCGGTTCGCGCGCCCGAACTTCTTGAGGACGGCGAGAAACGCGCCCTGGCCCGACATGGCGATCGTTTCGAGGATGCGGCGCAGCCCCTCCGCGCTGGGCAGGACGAACTGGTACTGGACGAAGCCCTGCCGGCCGTAGAGACGGTTCCACTCGGCGAGGCCGTCGAGCGGGTGGAAATGCGGCTCGTAGGGGATCGTGCGCGTGCGGACGGTCGAGGGGCCGCGCGCGTAGAACAAGGCGTTGAACGCCTTGCCGGTCGCGCGGTTGAGCAGGCCCGAGGGCATGTCGAACGGGACGGCGCGGGGCGGTTTCGTGCGCGGCGCCAGCGGGCCTTCGTCGGCATGTTCGCCGAGCATGAGGAGCGATCGGCCAAGGCTTTTGCCGCGCGCGAGGCAATCGATCCAGGCAGCGGAATAGGTGGCGCTGCCGTGGGTTTCGAAGGCGGCGAGGATGGCGTCCAGATCGCGCGCCTTGACCGTGGTTTCGCGGATCAGGCTCGATCGGATCTTCCGCATCCGGATCGTGGCGGACAGGATCATGCCGGTCAGCCCCATGCCCCCGCAGGTCGCGTGGAACAGATCGGGCTGCGCGTCGGGGCCGATGCGGACGACCTCACCATTGCCCAGCAGCAGATCGATCGCGACGACATGATCGCCGAACGTGCCGTCGACATGGTGGTTCTTGCCATGCACGTCGCTGGCGATCGCGCCGCCGACGGTGACGAAGCGTGTGCCAGGGGTGACGGGCAGGAACCAGCCGCGCGGGACGAGCAGGGTCAGGATTTCGTCGAGCGAGACGCCCGCGTCGCAGCTGAGCAGCCCGGTTTCGGTATCGAAGGCGTGGAAGCGATCGAGCCCGCACATCGCGACGACATCGTCCGCCAGCGCGCTATCCCCATAGGCCCGGCCGAGACCGCGCGCGATTGTCTGCGAGGCGGTGACCGCGCGCGCACAGGCCGTGGCATCGGTGGGGAACGCGACTTGCGCGTCGACACGCGGATAGCGCCCCCAGCCGCTCAGTTCCATCAGGCGGCCGCCCGCGTGACGAACACGAAGCGCTTGTCGAGTTGATACTTGACGTGATTCCCCACAGCGAGGCCGATCGCGCCGCCGACATAGCGCATCACATCTGTGCCGAAAACGATCTGGAACGAATGTTCGATCACCCAGAAGATCGCGGTCGTGAACAGCCCGAGACCCGAATAGAGCAGGAACAGCCCGCCGTCGTGGCGCAGATTGTTCGCGGTGAAGGCGAAGATCCAGCGCTTCTCCAGCACATATTTGGGCGGCAGCGCGGCGCCGATGCCGATGATCATCGACAATTCGATCGCGAACGGCCCGCTGTAGAGTGCGATCACGATCATCTGGACGATCAGGTTGATCGCCGAGGATGCTGCGGCAATGGCCGTGTAGAGGATGGCGATACGGGTCGCGCTCATCCCAATCCCTTGGCCAGCGCGAAGACACCGAGAAAACCGACGCCGATCAGGATGCTGGCCTTGTCCTTGATCGCGAACACGATCGGATCGTCATGCATCTGGCCCCGGTGCGTGATCAGCCAGGCACGCGAAATCCAGTAGAGCAGGATCGGGCAGGCAAGCCAGATGAAGCGGGGCGATGCGTAAAGCTCCGCCGTCTGCGCGTCGTGAATGTAGAGCGCGAGGACCAGGACGGAGAGATAGCCCGCGCCCACGCCCATCGCCGACAGCATCTCCAGATCCTGCGGCCCGTAGGATCGCCCGCGCAGCGAGGTTTCACGCCCGCTGGCCCGCGCGACGAGCAGTTCGCTGACCCGCTTGATGAGCGCGAGGCTGAGGAAGATGAAAAGCGCGAAGGTGAGCAGCCAGAAGGACAAGGGCACGTTGGTGGCGGCTGCACCCGCGACGATGCGGATCGAATAGAGGCCGGCGAGCACCAGCACGTCGACGATCGCGACCTGCTTCAATCGCAGCGAATAAGCGACGGTGACGACGAAATAGATCGCCAGCACACCCACGAAGGCCGGCGGCAGCGCGAGCGCGGCGATCAGCCCCGCGATCAGCAGCAGAGCAGGCCACAAGGCCCACCCGGCGAGCAGGCTGAGGTCGCCCGCCGCGAAGGGGCGGTGCCGTTTCAGCCGGTGATGGCGATCGTCGGCGACGTCGGCGAGGTCGTTCAGGATATAGGCGCTCGACGCGGTCAGCCCGAAGACGAGGAAGGCGATCAGCGCCGCGATCATCCCGTCGACATCGCGGAAATGGTGCGCGGCGAGGATCGGCACGAAGATCAGCAGATTCTTGACCCACTGGTGTGGGCGCAGCGCACGGAACAAGGCGGCGGGGGCGGGCTTGCGGCCATCGGCGAAGACGCAATCGAGCGTCGCGACGGCGCGGACGCGATCGGCGAAAGCGGCCGAGCTGTCTACCAGATAGGCCTTGTCGGCGACGGCCCAGACAGCCAGATCGGCGCCATCGTTGCCGACATAGTCGAAGCCTTTTTCGCCGTAGAGCGCGACCAGCGCATCCCGCTTCGCCTCCGCCTTCAGGTTCACGCCGTCGCCGGTGGCCAGCACCGTATCGAACAGGTCGAGATGATCGGCGACGGCCTGTGCGAGGCGGCGGTGGCTGGCGGTGGCCAGCACGATCGGACGGCCCTTCGCGCGTTCGGCGCGGAGCCATTCGATCACCTCTTCGTGATAGGGCAGGGCCGCCGGATCGAAGGGTGTCGCCTCCGCCAGCCGTTCCTTCAGCGCATGCTTGCCGGCCATCGTCCAGCCGGCGAGCCGGACAATACGCAGCGGATTGTCGGACAGATATTGGCTCGCGGTTTCGTGGAGCAGATCGGCGCGGATCAGGGTGCCATCCATGTCGACGACCAGCGGATGCTCGGACGACGGCATGATCCTGACGCTCTCCCCCCTCAATCGTCGGCGACGGGCACGGTTTAGACGGCAAGGGCGGAAATGGCGATAGCGCTTGACCCGGCCCCTGGGGCCGCCCCGATAAGCGCGCTATGCACCGAAACCTCTCCGCATCGCAGGCTGCCGCCGCTCTGGGTGTCTCCGTGAAGGCGCTGCGCCTGTACGAACGCGCCGGGCTGATCGCGCCGGGGCGGAGCGCCGCGGGGTGGCGGATCTATGCGCCGGACGAAATGGTGCGGGCGCGTGAAATCGCCGCGCTACGGGGGCTGGGCGTCGCCCTGCGCGAGATCGGGCCGATGCTCGATGCCGATCCGGGCGCGGGTCTGGCGCGGCATGAGGCGCGGTTGCGGAGCGAGGCGGCGCGGATCGCGGAGGCGATCGGGCGGCTGCGGGCGATGCGGCCTGCGGACGAGGAAGAGGCTACGATCGCGTTCGATCTGCCCTGGCCGTGGGGCGGCGAGCGGTTCGAATTGCGGGGTCTGCCACCGATCCTCTGGCTCACGGGTCCGCTGGGCAGCGGCAAGACGCGGCTGGCGATGCGGATCGCGGAAAGCCTGCCCAGCGGGCGTTTCGTGGGCCTCGAACGCGATCGGCCGATCGAGGCGCTGATCGCGGAGGGCGAGGGGCCGCTGGTGATCGACATGGTCGAGGAGGGGCTGGATGCGGACGAGCAGGTCGCACTGGCCGCCCGATTGCGCGCGCGGCCGGTTTGGGCGCGGCCGCTGGTGCTGATGACGCGATCGAGCGCGATGCTCGATCTGGGGATGGTGGGCGCGGGGGAGGCGATCATCCTCTGCCCCGCCAATCACAGCCCGCCGGTCTATGTCGACCCGGTGCCCGGCGCGCCGGGTTACGAGGCGCTGGCGACATGCCTTGCCGCGCCCGAGCTGCGCGCGCGGACGGCGGGGGTGATCGCGATCAGAGGTTGATCGTCACCGACGGCGCGCTGCGCTGCGCCTCGCCGTGATAGACCGCCTCGATATTGTTGCCGTCGGGGTCGATCAGGAAGGCGGCATAATAGCCGGGATGATAGGGCCGCTCGCCCGGCGCGCCATTGTCGACGCCGCCAGCCACCAGTCCGGCCGCGTGGAAGGCGTCGACCATCGCGCGGTCCTGCGCCTGGAACGCGATGTGGCTGCGCCCCGTCGGCGCATCCTGGGCGGCTGCGCTGTCCATGGTCGAGACGAACAGCTCGTCGACCCAGAAATAATCCTCTTCCGAGCCGCCGATCGGCACGTCGAGCGCCTTCATCACCGCCTCGTAGAAGCGGCGGCTGGCGTCGATATCGACGACGACGAGCTGGAGATGATCGATCAGTCGACCGCGTTGCAGCGTCTGCGTTTCCATGGCGAACCTCGCGGAAGGGTTTGGGCGGAAACGGCGGATGGGGAGGAATGATCCACGCATTTCCATCCTCCCCCGCCAGGGGGAGGTGTCAGCGCAGCTGACGGAGGGGGAGGATGCGATGATCTGGAGTTGGTCGCCGTCCTCCCCCTCCGTCGCCTTCGGCGCCACCTCCCCCTGGCGGGGGAGGATGGTCGCTAGAGTTTCAGGCCCCTTGCGATCGTCTTGAGCGTGGTCTTGCCGTAGGGCGGCTTGAAGCCGGCGAGTTTCGTCACGTCGATCTTCGGCTGAACATACACCGCCTTGGCGTGGCTGAAGGTGCGGAAGCCGTCGATGCCGTGATAGCTGCCCATGCCCGACGGGCCGACCCCGCCGAAGGGCAGATCGTCGATTCCGGCGTGGAACACGGTGTCGTTGACGGTCACGCCGCCCGAAATCGTGCGCGACAGAACCGCATCCCGCTCCCCCGCGTCGCGCCCGAAATAATAGAGGCCGAGCGGACGATCGTGCGCGTTCACATAAGCGATCGCGTCGTCGATCGCGGCGTAGCGCTTGACCGGCAGGATGGGGCCGAAAATCTCCTCGCGCATCACCGCCATGTCGTCGCTGGGGTTCAGGATGATGTGGAGCGGCATCTTGTGGCCGTTCGACCCGCCGAAATCCTCGTTAGCCGGATTGACCTCGATCACATCGCCGCCCTTGGCACGGGCATCGTCGAGATAGGCGTTCAGGCGGACATGATGCCGGTCGTTGATGACCGAGCTGTAATCGGGATTGGCGAGCAGCGTGGGGTACATTGCCCTGACCGCCTGGGTCAGCCCGTCGACCACCGCGCGTTCGCTCTCCTGCGGGACGAGCAGATAATCCGGCGCGAGGCAGATCTGCCCGGCGTTGAGCATCTTGCCGGTCGCGATCCGATCGGTCGCCGTCGCGATATCGGCGGATCGGCCGATGATCGTCGGCGATTTGCCGCCGAGTTCGAGCGTCACCGGCACCAGATTGTCGGCGGCGGCGTGGAGGATGTGGCGCCCGATCGCGGTTGCGCCGGTGAAAAGGAGATGATCGAAGGGCAGTGCGGAGAATGCCTTCCCCTCGTCCGGCCCGCCGCCGAAGAAGGCGAGTTCGGTTTCTTCGAAATAGCGGGGCGCCGTCTCAGCGAAGAGGGCGGAGACGCGCGGCGTGATCTCCGACGTCTTGACCATCACGCGATTGCCGGCGGCGAAGGCGCCCGCGATCGGCCCGACGGCAAGCTGCACCGGGAAATTCCACGGCGAGATCACGCCCACTACGCCCTTGGGCTGATAATCGATCCAGGCGCGCGCGCCGAGCAGGCCGAGCGGAAATTGGAGCGGACGCTTCTCGCGCCGCATCCAGCGATCGAGATGCTTGAGCGCGTGCTTCACCAGCCCGACCGAGCTGACGATGTCGACCATCATCGATTGCTCGCGACTGCGGTGGCCGAAATCGTCGGACATGGCCCGCGCAAAGCCGTCGCCATTCTCGATCACCATCGCGGCGAGTCGCTTGAGCCGATCCCTTCGGGCGTCGGGCGATACGGGCAGTTCGGCGGAAAATGTCGCGCGCTGGGCCGTAAGGACAGCCTCCATCCGATCGCCCATGACATTCCCCCTCTTGTTATTAGGTAGAGCTTTACACGCCGTCACGCGCGCAACAAGACGGGCATGACGCATGGGGAGGACAGTGTGGATCAGGGCTATGACCGGATCGTGGTGCGCCATTTCGGCGGCCCGGAAGAGCTCAAGATCGAGCATGAGCCTAGCCTGCCCGAACCCGGCCCCGGCGAGGTGCGCGTGGCCATAGAGGCGGCGGGCGTGGGCTTCACCGATACGATCCTGCGACGCGGCAAATATATCGATTACAAGGGCGGCCTGCCGCTTACTCCGGGCTACGATCTGGTCGGCATCGTCGACAAGCCGGGCGAGGGCGTGAGCGGGCTGACGGTGGGTCAGCGCGTCGCCGACATGCCGATGAACGGCGGCTATTCGCAATATTTCGTAGGGCCGGCCGAGGATTTCGTGCCGGTGCCGGACGGGATCACACCCGAAGTGGCGGTCGACGTGCCGCTGATGTGGATGACGGCGTGGCAGATGCTGCGCCGCTGCCCGCGTCCGCCGGTAGGCTCGGCGATCCTCGTCGTCGGCGCGTCGGGCAGCGTGGGGCGCGCGCTGGTGCTGTTGGGACGGCATCTGGGCCTCACGGTCATCGGCACCTGCTCAGCGGGCAATATGGCGCAGGTTGAGGCGTTGGGGGCGATCCCGATCGACTATCGTCGCCCGGACCTAGCGGCGGCCATCAAGGCGGCGAGCGGGGGCGGGGTGGCGGTCGCGTACGATGCGATTGCGGGCCGAAGCTGGAAGACGAGCTGGCGGTCGCTCGCCAAGGGCGGCGTGCTGGTGGGTTATGGCGCGCAGGGCTTCGTCGACGGCGAGGGATCGGTCGCCAGCGTGATCTGGGGCTTTGTCCTGCTCAACGCGATCTGGCCGAAGCTGGGGCGGATCGACGGGAGCACGCGGACGGCCACCTTCTACAACATCCTGCTCCGTCGCCGATCGCATCCCGACGAATATCGTGCCGACATGATCGAACTGTTCGATCTGATCGCGAGCGTGAAGGTGCCTGCGCCGCATGTGCAGGAGGTGCTGCCGCTTTCCGCTGCTGCGGAAGCGCATAAGCGTATTGCGCAAGGCGGGTTGACGGGACGGCTGGTCCTCAAGCCCTGAGCGTGCTTCGATGATGATAAAAGAACGGGAGAGGCAGAGATGACGGATTTCACGGGACAGGTCGCGTTCGTGACGGGCGGCGGCGCGGGGATCGGGCTTGCGGTTGTCGAGGCGTTCGCCGCGGCGGGCGCGAAGGTGGTGGTCGCCGATATCGACGAGAAGGCAGGGCAGGCGGCCGCCGATGCGGTCACGGCCAAGGGTGGCGAGGCGATCTTCGTGCGGTGCGACGTTTCCGATCAGGCGTCGGTCAACGCGGCGTTCGATGCGACGATCGCCAAGTTCGGCCGGGTCGACTGCGCGGTCAACAATGCCGGCATCGATCCGGAAATCTATCCCGAGGCCAAGTGGGGCATCGACCTGTTCGACAAGATCCACCGCGTCAACGTGCGCGGCGTGGCCCTGTGCATGGAGCGCGAGATCGCCGAGATGCTCAAGCAGGGCGGCGGCGCGATCGTCAACATGGGCAGCTTCGCCTCGCTCGCCGGTATCCAGAACAAGCCCTATTATGTCGCGTCGAAGCATGCGGTGCTGGGCATTACCAAATCGGCGGCGCTGCAATATGCGGCGAAGGGCATCCGCATCAACCTGGTCGCTCCGGGCGCGGTCGATACCCAGATCCTGAAGGATAATATCGGACAGATGGCCGGCGACTATAAACCGCAGGGCGGCCAGCCGGGCGCGGGCCGCGTTTCGCAGCCGAGCGAGCAGGCGCATGCCGTGCTGTTCCTGTGCGATCCGAAGTCGAGCTTCATCGTCGGACACGCGCTGAGCGTCGACGGGGGCATTGCGGCGCGCTAGCCCCCAATTTATCCGTCCCCCCGGACTTGATCCGGGGTCCAGCTACCTTTCTCGACTATGGAAGAAGAAGCCAGATCCCGGATCAAGTCCGGGGTGACGGGGTTAGGAAAGTCCTCGACCGGGCTTGACGACTCCGCGCCGCGCCTTCCACCCTACATGTGTATGTATGCGCACGTGCGCACGTGAAGGGCGTCTCGGAAAATCATGAAACTCGTCGTCGTCGAATCCCCCGCCAAGGCAAAGACCATCGAGAAATATCTGGGGCCGGGCCACCGCGTTCTGGCCTCCTACGGCCATGTCCGCGATCTGCCGCCCAAGGATGGATCGGTGAACCCCGACGATGGGTTCGCGATGGAATGGGAGCCCTATGCCGACAAGACCAAGCAGCTGAAGGCGATCGCCGACGAGGCGAAGAGCGCCGACACCCTGATCCTCGCGACCGATCCCGATCGCGAGGGCGAGGCGATCAGCTGGCACGTTCAGGAGGTGCTGCGGAAGCGCAAGGCGCTGCCCAAGGACGTCCAGCGCGTCACGTTCAACGCGATCACCAAGCCCGCGGTGCTCGAAGCGATGGCGAACCCGCGCGAGTTGGACCTCGACCTGATCGATGCGTACCGCGCCCGCCGCGCGCTCGATTATCTGGTCGGCTTCACGCTGTCGCCGGTGCTGTGGCGCAAGCTGCCCGGCGCGAAGTCAGCCGGACGGGTGCAGTCGGTCGCGCTCCGCCTGGTCGTCGATCGCGAACGCGAGATCGAGCTGTTCAAGGCCCAGGAATATTGGTCGGTCACTGCGGACATGGAGCAGGACGGCGTGCCTTTCGTCGCGCGGCTCGTCCGCTGGAAGGGCGACAAGATCGATCGCCTGACGATCGGCAATGGCGGCGACGCGGCGGCAGCGAAGAAGGCGGTCGAGGAGGGGCGCTTCTCGGTCGTCTCGGTCGAAACCAAGCCCGTCACCCGCAATCCTCCGCCGCCGTTCACCACGTCGACCCTGCAGCAGGAGGCGGCGCGCAAGCTCGGCTTCTCGGCCAGCCACACGATGCGGCTGGCGCAGGCGCTCTACGAGGATGGCGCGATCACCTATATGCGGACCGACGGCGTCCAGATGGATGGCGGGGCGATCAACGAGGCGTGCGGTGCGATCGCCAAGCGCTATGATGCATCCTACGTGCCCGACAAGCCGCGGCAGTATCAGACCAAGGCGAAGAACGCGCAGGAAGCGCACGAGGCGATCCGCCCGACCGACTTTTCCAAGGATCGGGCGGGTTCGGGCGATCATGCGCGGCTGTACGATCTGGTGTTCAAGCGCGCGCTTGCCAGCCAGATGGCATCGGCACGGATGGAGCGCACCACCGTCGAGATGCAGGACGGGACCGGCCAGCACAGCCTGCGCGCGACCGGCCAGGTCGTCCTCTTCCCTGGCTATCTCGCGCTCTACGAGGAAGGTCGCGACGACGAGGGCGACGAGGAATCGCGCCGCCTGCCGCGCATGAAGGAGGGCGACGCGCCGGCCAAGAAGAAGGTCGACGCCGAACAGCACTTCACCCAGCCGCCGCCGCGTTATTCGGAAGCGAGCCTGGTGAAGAAGATGGAGGAGCTGGGGATCGGTCGCCCGTCGACCTATGCCGCGACGCTCCAGACGCTCAAGGACCGCGATTACGTCACGGTCGAAAAGAACCGCTTTACGCCGAACGAGAGCGGGCGGCTGGTGACGAGCTTCCTCGAGCGCTTCTTCGAACGCTACGTCAGCTACGACTATACCGCGCATCTCGAAGAGGAACTCGACGACGTGTCGGGCGGCCGCGCGGGCTGGCAGGCGGTGCTGGAAGCCTTCTGGAAGGACTTCAAGCCCAAGACCGCCGAGGTGATGGAGCAGAAGCCGTCCGAGGTGACGGCCGCGCTCGACCAGTTCCTTGCGCCCTATCTCTTTCCCGATAAGGAGGATGGCAGCGATCCACGCCTGTGCCCGACCTGCAAGGCGGGGCAACTCAGCCTGCGCGGCGGCAAGTTCGGCGCGTTCATCGCCTGCTCGAACTATCCCGAATGCAAGTTCACGCGCCGCTTCGCGCAGGGTGGGGCGGCCAATGACGGCGCCGATTCCGGCCCTGTCGTGCTGGGCACCGATCCCGACACCGGGCTGGAAGTGTCGAAGCGCAGCGGGCGCTTCGGACCGTACATCCAGCTGGGCGAAGGCAAGGAGGCGAAGCGCGGCTCGATCCCCAAAGACGTGCCCGAGGCCGATCTGGATCTCACCATGGCGCTCAAGCTCGTCAGCCTGCCGCGCACGGTGGGCATGCACCCGGAAAGCGGCAAGCCGATCCAGGCATCGATCGGGCGCTTCGGCCCCTATCTGCTCCATGACGGCAAATATGGCCGCCTGACATCGACCGCCGAGGTGTTCGAAGTCGGCATGAACGCGGCGGTCGTGAAGCTGGCCGAGGCGGCCGCCGGTGGCGGGCGCGGGCGTGGCGCGGCGCGCGAGCCGCTCAAGGTGTTCGGAACGAGCCCGGAAACGACGAAGGACGTCAAGCTGATGGAAGGGCGCTTCGGCCCCTACGTCACCGACGGCGTCACCAACGCGACCCTGCCCAAGACGGCGAACCCCGATGAGATGACGCTGGAATCGGCGCTCGTCCTGCTGGCGGAACGTGCGGCGAAGGGGCCGGCCAAGGGCAAGAAGCCGGTCAAGAAGGCCGCGCCGAAGAAAGCTCCCGCGAAGAAGCCGGCGGCGAAGAAGAAGGCGGAATAGTTCTTATCCTCCCCGCCGGGGGGAAGTGGCGCCGAAAGGCGACGGAGGGGAGGATGCGACTCAAACGAGTTGGCCGCCGTCCTCCCCCTCCGTCAGCTAAAGCTGACACCTCCCCCTGGCGGGGGAGGATATTTCGGTCAGAGCCCCATCGCCTCGTAGGCGGCCTTGAGCGTCGGCTTGGCGAGCGTCTGCGCCTTCTCGGCACCCCGGAGCAGGATCGCGTCCAGCTCATCCGGGTTCGCTTTCAGCTCGGCCAGCCGCGCCGCGATCGGGCCGAGCTTCTCGACAAGCAGTTCGCCAAGCGCCGGCTTGAACGCGCCGAAGCCCTGGCCGCCGAACTGCGCCAGCACTGCGGCCGGCGTCGTATCGGTTATCGCGGCGTAGATGCCGACGAGGTTGCGCGCCTCGGGCCGCTCGGCCAGCCCGTCGATTTCGGACGGCAGCGGCTCGGGATCGGTCTTGGCCTTGCGGACCTTCGCCATGATCGTGTCGACATCGTCGGTCAGGTTGATGCGGCTCGCGTCCGACGGATCGGACTTGGACATCTTGGCAGCACCATCGCGCAGCGACATCACGCGCGCCGCCGGCCCGCCGATGACGGGTTCTGGCAGGGTGAACAGCTCGACCCCGAAATCGGTGTTGAACTTGGTCGCGATGTCGCGCGCCAGCTCCAGATGCTGCTTCTGGTCCTCGCCCACCGGAACGTGCGTCGCGTTGTACAGCAGCACGTCGGCCGCCTGCAGCACCGGATAGGCATAGAGGCCGATCGAGGCACCTTCGCGGTTCTTGCCCGACTTCTCCTTGAACTGGGTCATGCGGTTGAGCCAGCCGATCCGCGCGGTGCCGTTCAGCAACCAGCACAGTTCGGCATGTTCGGGCACCTGCCGCTGGCGGAACAGGATCGCCTTGTCCTGATCGATCCCGCACGCGATCAGCGCGGCGGCCATCTCGCGGATGTTGTTCTTCAGCGCGACCGGATCGTTGTGGACCGTGATCGCGTGGAGATCCGCCAGGAAGAACAGGCACTCGCCCGGCTCGTCCTGCATCTGCACCCAACGCCGGATCGCGCCGAGATAATTGCCGAGATGCAGGTTTCCGGTGGGCTGAATGCCCGAGACTGTGCGCTTTGTCATAGTGCGGCGGCTTGTGGCGCGGGGGGCGGCGGGAATCAAGCGCCCCTTGTCCTCCCCGTGCCGGGGAGGATTGTCAGCGCCTGCGCCGCAACTGCCCCTTGAGCGTCGACAGCTTGTAGGCGCCCAGGCCAAACACCGCGCCGAAATAGACGACGAAGGCCGCGCCGATCAGCAGCGATATCGCCACGACGCGCTCGATCAGGGAACGGCCGGTCCACGGATCGACGAAGGGATTGGCGATCAGGAGCATGCCCGCGAGCAAGGCTGTCGCCGCGAGCAGGCGCAGGCCGGTATGCGCCAGGCGCGCGTCGATCGCGAAATGATCGCGGCGGCGCAGGGTCCAATAGAGCAGGATCGCGTTGACCCAGGCCGAGATCGCGGTCGACAGCGCCAGGCCGACATGGCCGAGCGGCCAGATCAGGATGAGGTTGAGGACGAGGTTCACCGCCATCGCGACCAGAGCGATCCGCACCGGCGTCCGCGTGTCGGCGCGGGCGTAGAAGCCGGGGGTCAACACCTTGATCAGCACATAAGCGGGCAGGCCGATCGAGAAGGCGGCGAGCGCGTGGGCGCTGGCGATCGTGTCGGCGGCGTTGAACGCGCCATGCTGGAGCAGCGCACGGATCAGCGGCATCGCCGACACCATCAAAGCGGCGGTGGCGGGCAGGGTGAGCAGCAGGACCAGTTCGATCGCGCGGTTCTGCGTATCGAGCGCGGCCTTGTGGTCGCCGCCGCCAAGCTGGCGCGACAGGCTGGGCAGCATCGCGGTGCCCACGCCGATCCCGATCAGGCCGAGCGGCAACTGGTTCAGGCGATCGGCATAATAAAGATAGGACACCGATCCTTCGGGCAGGAAGCGCGCGGCGAGCGTGGTCGAGATCAGCAGGTTGAACTGCACCGCCCCCGCGCCGAGCGCGGCCGGGCCGATCAGCTTGAGCAGGCGCTTCACCTCCGGGCTGACGCGCGGCAGGCGGATGCGCAGGCGCACCCCGGCCTGCCAGCAGGCCAGCACCAGCCAGGCGAGCTGGAGCGCGCCCGACACCGTCACCGCGATCGCCTGAGTCCGCGCGGTTTCGACGTCGCTAGCCCCACGGAAGAACAGCAGGCCGACGATCAGGCAGATGTTGAGCAGGATCGGCGCGGCCGCATTCACCCAGAAGCGGTTGAGCGAATTGAGGATGCCGCCGAGCAGCGACACCAGGCTGATCAGCATCAGATAGGGGAAGGTGATCCGCGTATATTGGGTCGCCAGCGCGAACTTTTCCGGGCCGCCGTCGGGAAAGCCGCCGGTCATCGCGTAGACGATCGGCCCGGCCGCCAGCATCATGACGACGGTGAAGACGATCAGGATTGGCAGCAGGACCGACAGCACATCCTCGGCGAAGTGGATGCCCGTGGCCAGGCCGGTGCCCTCGGCTTCCTTGTCACCCTCGGCAACCGTCCGGTTGAACATGGGCACGAAGGCGGCGGAGAAGGCGCCCTCGGCGAAGAGGGCGCGGAACAGGTTGGGCAGGCGCCACGCGATCAGGAAGGCGTCCGACGCGAAACCCGCGCCCACAAACCGTGCCATCAGCATGTCGCGCACGAAGCCGAGCACGCGGCTGACCAATGTCAGCCCGCCGATCGTGGCCGAGGCGCGGAGCAGGTTCATGCGGTGAGAAATCCTCCCCGGCACGGGGAGGTGTCAGCGAAGCTGACGGAGGGGGCTGGAGGCGAGCGATGCCGTTTGTGGCCAGCCCCCTCCACCATGCTGCGCATGGTCCCCCTCCCCGTGCCGGGGAGGAGCATAGGGGTTTAAGCCTCGCCAGCGGGCTGGGCGTTGGCGAGTTCGGCCTGCTGGGCGGCCTGCTGCAGATAGAGCGTGCCGAAATCGATCGGCTCGAGCACCAGCGGCGAGAAATTGCCGTCGCGGATCGCATCGGCGACCACGCGGCGCGCGAACGGGAAGAGCAGGCGCGGCGCTTCGGCGAAGAGGAACGCTTGGATCTGCTCGGCCGGGATGTTGCGCAGGCCGAAGAGGCCCGCATAGACCAGCTCGACCGCATAGCCGAGCGTTTCGTCGAACGTGGCCGAAACCTCGATCTTCAGCGCGACTTCGAACACGTCCTCGGCCGCCTGCTGCGAACCGATGTTGAACTGGACGTCGATCTTGGGCTGTTCGGGCGCCTGGTAGATTGACGGCGAGTTCGGGTTCTCGAACGAGAGATCCTTCACATATTGCGCGATCATCATCACCTGCGGCTCGTTGTCGATGCCGTTGGGAATCGTTGCTTCCGCGCCCTGATCGGTGCCCTGTTCGTCGGCCATTATGTCGTTCCTGCCCATGTTGATTGGAGGGCCGGGCGCGTCGCCCGGCGATGGCGCCCGCGCCTAGCAAAGCGGGCGGTGCAGGGCAATGGCGCGCGCCATTTGAAAGTCGGGCCACTTGCTCCTATGTAGGCGGTTCGATTTCGCGCCCGTTTGGCGCATGGGAGGACTGGTGGCCACGATAGTCATTCTCGCGATGGTGTTTCTGTTCGTCGCGTTCCGTCTTTGGAGCGTCCTCGGCCGCCGTACCGGCCACGAACAGACCATCGCGCGCCCGGCCGAGGCCACCCCCGCGCCGATCGCGGCGGGTCGTTCGCTGCCTGACACCACCGCGCCCATTGCCCCCGGACGTCCCGCTCTGGTCGAACCGCGTGCCGAAACCGGCCTGCGCGCCATCCAGTCGGTGGAGTCCCATTTCGATGCCGCGCAGTTCGTCGAAGGTGCCCGCTCGGCCTATCGCATGATCCTCGAAGCCTATTGGGAAGAGGATCTGGATACGCTGCGCAACCTGACCGGCGACTCGGTCTATGATGCGTTCGCCGATGCGATCGCGCAGCGTAAGGATGCGGGCCAGAAGCTCGACAATCGCCTCGTCACGATCGAGAGCGCGGTTATCGAGGCTGCGTCGCTTTCCGGCCGGCAGGCGAGCATCACCGTGCGCTTCGAAGCTGATATCGCTGCGGTCACGCGCGATGCCGAGGATCATGTGATCGCCGGTTCGCTGACCGATGCGGTGCCGACCCACGACGTCTGGACCTTTGCGCGCGAAGTGAAGTCGGACGATCCCAATTGGGTGCTGATCGAAACCGACGAGGCCGCGTGATCCGCCGCTTTTGTCTGAGCGTCGCGGGCCTCGCGACGCTCTCCGCCTGCGCGACCGTCGTTCCCCAGCCGGGCGCCTCCACGCCCGCGCCCACGCATCACGCGCGTCCGACGCCAACGCCAGCCCCCAAACCGACGCCATCGATCAAGCCGACGACCGCCGCTGCGGCCGGCATCGCGCGCGGCCCGGCTTATACCCAACTCGGCGTCACGCCGACGTCGGCGAGCGCGGCTTTGGTGGCGTTCCGCCTGTCCTGCCCCGCGCTCAAGCGGCGCAACGACGCGAGCGGGCTGACGCGTGCGGGCGATTGGGACGGTGCCTGTGCGGCTGCGGCCGGCTGGCCCGACAGCGACGCGCCCAACTTCTTCTCGGCGCAGTTCCAGACGGTTGCCGTCGGTGACGGACAGGCCTTCGCAACCGGCTATTACGAGCCGGAGATCGCCGGCTCGCGGGAGCCGCGCCTCGGTTACGAAGTGCCGGTTTACAAGAAGCCGTCCGATCTCGTCGAAGGCGATCTGGGCGATTTCTATCCCGACCTGAAGGGCAAGAAGATCCGTGGCCGCGTCCAGAACGGCCGGCTCGTCCCCTATCCCGATCGCGGCGCGATCGAGGATGGCGCGCTCAAGGGACGCGGTCTCGAAATCGGCTATGCCGCCGACGCGGTCGAGTTCTTCTTCCTGCAGGTTCAGGGTTCGGGGCGGCTGCGCCAACCCGACGGCCGCATCATCCGCATCGGCTATGACGGGCAGAATGGCCGCGAATATGTCGGCATCGGTAAGCTGATGCGCGACCGCGGATTGCTCGGCCCCGGTGAACTTTCGATGCAGGGCGTGATGGCCTGGCTGCGCGCGCACCCCGCCGAGGGCGACGCGATCATGCGCGAGAACAAGAGCTTCGTGTTCTTTCGCGAACTCACCGGCGCCGGCCCGCTGGGCGCGTTGAACGTCGCGGTGACGGGGCGGACGACCGTCGCCGCCGATCCGGCCTTCATCCCGCTGGGCGCGCCTGTCGTGCTGTCGCTCGATCGGACCGAGGCGAACGGGCTGTGGGTGGCGCAGGATACCGGCGGCGCGATCAAGGGCGCGAACCGTTTCGATACGTTCTGGGGCGCCGGCGACGATGCGCGCCGGATCGCAGGCGGCATGAGCGGGCGCGGCAAGGCGTGGTTGCTGCTGCCGCGCGCTTCGGTCGACCGGCTGGAGGCCCAAGGTGCCGCGCAGGCGCGGTCCTGACCTCGAACCCGACGAGGCCGCGCTCTGGGAGCGTGTGACAGAAACCGTCCGCCCGTTGCGCAAGCGTGCCTTGCCACGCCCATCGCCTGTGCTTGCCGATCCCCTATCCCCCGTCGCCGTCGCCAAGCCGCCCAAGGGCCGCGTGCCGCCTGCGCGGGTTGCGGCCATCAAGCCGGTTCCGCCGCGTGACCTGACCGCCGATGGCCTCGATGGCGGCTGGGACCGGCGTCTGCTCAAGGGCTTGGCGCGGCCCGATCGCACGCTCGATCTGCACGGCCACACGCTCGCGACGGCGCATCGCGCCTTCGATGCGGGGCTGCGCGAGGCGCTGGCGGATGGGGTGCGGGTGTTGCTGCTCGTAACGGGGCGCCCGCCGCGCGAGGCCGATGACCGGCGCGGTGGTGCCGCGCGGCGCGGGGCGATCCGGGGCGAGGTCGACAGCTGGATCGCCGCCAGCCCCCATGCCGATCGCATCGCCGCCGTGCGTGGCGCGCATCCCCGTCACGGCGGGGCGGGCGCGCTCTACCTGATCCTGCGCCGCCCGCGCGGTTAGAAGTCCGTCGACAGGGTCAGCGCGAGGCCCGAACCGGGGCGTGCATCGCCCGCCACGCGTATGCGATATTCGCTGGCAAGGGTCACGGTCGCCCGATCGACCGGCAGGGCGAGCGCGATGCGCGGCCCGACGTCGAGGCGCGAGACGCCCGGTTGCGCCGCGCCCCAGGCGCCGGCGCCCACGATGATGGCGCGCTTATGGTCGATCCGCACGTGTCGGCCCGCGCGCACGGCACCGTCGGCGAACAGGTCGCGCCGCTGCGCGCCGACCATGCCGGCCTGCGCATAGGCATCGGCGACGATGTCGGCCCCGAATTCGCGATACAGCCCGCCCGCGGCATAAGCCGCCCAGGCGTTGCGCCCGCCGCGCGTGATGCGGAAGCGCCGTTCGACGCTGAGGCGAAGTGCGGCATGGCGCAGAGGTTCGATCTCGACGCCGACGGCGCCTTCTGCCCCGTTTCGGGTTCGCAGGGGGGTATAGGCGCGCGCGGCGATCGAGATCGGGATCCGCCCGCTGCCGTCGACCCGCCACGCGATCCGCGCCCCCGCCTGCGATCCGCCGAGCTGGCCGAAGCGCGCCAGATCGACATCGCCACCGCGCCGCGCGAACAACCAGGCCGAACCATGCCATCGCCTGCCCGTCGATGCGGTGGCGGGAAGGGGCGGAAGCGGGAGTGTCGGAACGGGGGGCGCTTCGGCGGCGTCTGCCTCAATCCTGGCGAACTGCGCGAAGTCTGACGGAAGTGTCGCCGTGACGGCCCGGGGGCGTCGCCTTTCCCCCGGCTGCACCGTGCGCCCGGATGGCGGAGTGCTGTCCGATAGCATTATCGGTGCGATCGCCACCGGGGCCACGGCGGCGAGAACCTGGCGGACAACCCGCGCACTTCTCGCTGGGGTCTCGACCTTCGCCGTTACCGGCAGGCCACTGAGCAAGCCGAAGACCGCGCGCATGGCGCACCAGCCGCCCACGATGATCCACAGGAACCGGATCGGCGCCAGCTGCCGCACTGTCATTCGGCGGGCAGTTCGGCCGGAAAGGCGTGGCTGGTCTTGTCCCAGGCGACCGGCCCGCGCGCATAAGCGAACACCGCCCGCCGCGCCGATGCGATCGCGATCAGATTGCCGACGAACAGGCGCGGCACCGACAGCAGGCCCTGCCGCACGCCATAAGCATGCGCGACGAAGCCGGCGCGCATCACCATCCGCCACACCAACAGCGCGCTGTTGAAGCCCAGCAGCGCCTGCAAGGCAGCGCCGCCGCGCATCGGCTGTCCCAGCAGCCATTGGATCGAGGCGCACAGCATCCCGGCATAAGCCGCCGTCAGCACGATCGCGGCCAGGACGGAGCGGCGATCGCGCATCCGCATCCAACCTTCGGCCAGATCGCCAGTCCAACCGAGCTTTTCCCAGCCCGCCAGCGCGATGCCGATCATCCACCGGGTCTTCTGCCGCACGGCGGCGTCGAGCGTGTTGGGGAAATAAGCGCGCGTGGCGATCGGCGACCCGCCCGGACGACCCGCGATGCGTGCAAAACGCGCGCTGCGGCCGAGCGCGTTCAGCCGCAGCCCCATCTCATAATCTTCGGTCAGGCTCGCCGCGTCGAACGGATCGCCGCCGCGCACGTCGGCGAGGGCCGCCATCGCATCGCGCGATATGGCGCAGCCGACACCTGCCAGCGGCATTCCCGCGCCCAGCCGCTCGCGCACCAGCATCTGCTTACCATGCGATTCCGCGAACTCGTCGATATAATGGCCCGAAATCCACGGCGAGCGCGGATCCGCAAGCGGGAAGACCGGGATCTGCACGAGGTCGCTCGTCTCGATCAGCCGATCGAACAGAGCGAGTTCGAGCGGGTGGATCACGTCCTCGGCATCGTGAAGCACGATCGCCTTCACGCGCATGCCATCGCGCGCCTCGTCCTCCAACACCGCGCGCCAGCATCGGTTGAGACATTCGGCCTTGGTGGTCGGGCCGTAGAGCGTGCCCGATACGATGCGGATATGCGGGCTGTTTACCGTGCGCGCGGCCGCGATCGTGGCGGGATCGTTGGGATAGACGCCGACATAGATGCGATAATCATCGTGCCGGATCCGATCGACCGCGCTGCGCAGCATCGATCCGATGACGTCCTGTTCATCCCAGGCGGGGATCAGGATGGCGATCCGGCCTGGCGATTGCGGGGCGGGCAGCGCGTCGATCGATGGCGCGCCGGTGCGCCGACGCCCACCGATCCAGGCGCGCAAGACATCGGCCAGCCATATGCAGTCGATTGCAAGATCATCGATGCCGCCGATCAGCAATCCGATGCACGCGAAGAGCATCAATTCATGCGTGATGAAGTCGAGCGCCTGCAGCGCCGCATCGACGATCATGAAATTCCCCCGAATCCGAGGGAAGTATTATCGGAAATGGATCTTTTCGAAAGTCACGAAATCGGCTTCGAGCAGGGCCTGTTGATGCGCTTTGGGACTTGCGGAGAGAAAGGCGGCGCACGACGCGCTTTTCATGTCAGCGCAGGCAGTGACGCGGCCGACACCCGAACGATCCGCCCACAGGCTCGCACCTTGAAGGAAGGCATATTGCAGCCCGTCGCGCGCAATGGCCTTAAGTTCGTGATAATCGAGATGTTGTTCGGTCGCGGCGCGCAGATATTCGTTGGTCATGTCGCTGCGCGCGACGCCCTCGTCATCGGTCGACAGCACCACCGGCACGCCATAGCTGCGGTAGAGGGCGAGCGGGTGGTCGCCGCCCTTCACGCCCAGGATCACGTCGTTGCTGGTCAGGTTGATCTCCACCGCGACGCGATCCTTCGCCATGCGGCGCAGCAGGGCGGGAGCGTCCGCCTCATATGCGATGTCGACGCCGTGGCCGATCCGCTTGGCACCCGCCACCTCGACCGCCTGGGCGATGTGCGACTTCAGGTCGCGCGGGGGCACGAGGCCGAGCGTGAGTTCGCCCGCGTGGAGCGACAGCGCGACGTTGGGGTGCTTGGCCTTCAGCCATTTGAGCATCGCCATGTGGAGCGCATAGTCGCGGCGGGGCACCGGCTCATGTTCGGGCGCGACGATGTTGACGCCGACGAAGCGCGTATCCGCCTCGGCCAGCGCGAAGCCATAGGCCAGCTGCGCGAAGACGATGCGCGGATCGAGATTGCGCAGCGCGCAGGGCAGGTAACGTATCGCGACCGCGCAGCCGGGCTGCGCCGACGCGGTGCCGCAACCGAGCATCCGCTTCGCCTCCGCCTCGGCCGCGTCCATCTCCGCACGACCGGCGGCGACGGCCTGCGCCATTGCGGGTGCGATTGCGGCGTCGAGTTTTGCGAAGTCGGTGCCGTCGCCGCCGTCGCGCATCGCCACGGGGATCAGCGCGCGCATCGGCGACAGGATCGTCATCGGCTCGATATAGCCGACATGATCATAGGCGGCCTGTTCGAGCGTGGCGGCGATGATCTTGCCCGTCTGCCCGCGCGTGCCGGGGCCGAACGCTTCGAACGTGTGGAAGAAGCGGTCCTGCCCCGGCACCTTCGGATCGCCGAAACCGCGTTCGAACCCGCGCGTCGAAATGGCGTCGACGACGCGCGAATAGAGCTTCGCGTCGGCATCAAGTCCCTTGGCGGGAACGGTGTCAGGGGCCTTGCAGGGGCCATCGACGATATGTGCGGTAACCAAGTCGATGCACAGCCCCGCATCGCCGGCCCAGCTCAGAGCATCCTCGGCATAGGTCGATCCGCCCAGATGGTTGTGGAGATCGGCGCCCTTGGGCATCGCCTGCAGGAACAGGCGCAGCTTCGCCCGATCGCCCGCGATCGATGCCATATAGGCGGCGGTGCGCGCCTCCGGGCTCGGCGTGGGCGTGCCCTTCGCAGCGAGCGGCGACGCGACGACGAGCATGGCGGCGGACAGGATCGACAGGCGCATGGAATTCCCCTTTTGCACCAAGGGTGACCGAAGCCGTTCGCACTCGCAACACTTTCTCCTCGTCACTGCGAGCATAGCGAAGCAATCCACGCCGCAGTTCGGGGTGCATTGCTTCGTCGCCTCCGGCTCCTCGCAAGGACGATCGAAGGATGGAGGTGTTCGCACCTGCAAAAACTGCTTGCCGAAACGGGCGCAAATCCGCATCAATTCATAATTCTCTTACTTCGGGGGAATTGGCGATGGCGGAAGATCGGGTCGGGGAGGCGTTGCGTATATCGGCAGCGGCGATCGGCCTTGCCCTCCCGCCAGAGACGCTCGAGGGCGTGCGCGCCAACGCCGTGCTGCTCGAAGCGCATGCCGCGAAGCTGGCCGATTTCCCCCTGCCGGACGATCCGCACCCATGATGTCCGCCGCCGCCATCGCCGCCGAGGTGCGATCGGGCCAGCGCAGCGCGCGCGCCTTCGCCGAGGCCGCCATCGCCGCGATCCGCGCGAAGGACGGCGCGATCGGGGCGGTGACGCGGTTACTCGACGAACGCGCGCTGGCCGAAGCTGATGCGGTCGACGCGATCGTAGCGGCGGGGCGCGATCCGGGGCCGCTGGCGGGCGTGCCTTATGGCGTGAAGGATCTGTTTGATGTCGCGGGCCTGCCCACCACCGCGGGTGCGGGGATGCGCGCCGATGCGACGCCTGCGCGTGCGGATGCCGAGGCGGTGGTGCGGATGAAAGCCGCAGGCGCGGTGCTGATCGCGACGCTCAACATGGACGAATATGCCTATGGCTTCGTCACGGTGAACGCGGCCTATGGTACGACACGCAATCCGCATGATGGGGCGCGGCTGTGCGGGGGATCGTCGGGCGGTTCGGCGGCGGCGGTCGCTGCGGGGATGCTGCCGCTGTCGCTCGGCTCCGATACCAACGGATCGATCCGCATCCCGGCGGCGCTGACGGGCCTGTACGGGTTGAAGCCGACCCATGGCGCGCTGCCGATGGCGGGGGTGTTTCCGTTCGTGGAGAGCTTCGACGATATCGGGCCGTTTGCAAGGTCGGTCGAGGATTTGCGGCTGGCGTGGACTGCCCTTCTTAATCCTCCCCCTGGCGGGGGAGGATTAAGGGTGGGGCGACTTGACGGCTGGTTTCGCGCCGATCCCGATCCCGAATTGCTCGACGGCCTCGATAGCCTCGCCGATGCGCTCGGCGGCGGGCCGCTGGTCGAACTGCCCGAGGTCGATCGTGCGCGATCGGCTGCGTTCGTGATGACGGCGGCGGAGGGCGGGGCACTGCATCTGGCGACCTTGCGCGCCCGCGCGATGGACTATGACCCCGCGACCCGCGACCGGCTGCTCGCCGGCGCGCTACTGCCCGCGGCACATTATGTCCGCGCGCAGCGTTTCCGGAGCTGGTTCGCGGCGCGCGCGGCCGAACTTTTTGAACGGTTCGACGTGCTGCTCGCCCCCGCCGCACCCTGCGTCGCGCCCTTGATCGACGATCCGACAATGATGGTCGGTGGCGAGAAGGTACCGGCGCGCGCCAATATCGGGTTACTCACGCAGCCGCTCAGCTTCATCGGGCTTCCCGTTCTCACCATGCCGCTGCTTCGGCCCGGCAAATTGCCGCTGGGCGTCCAGCTGGTCGGCAAGCCCGGCAGCGAAGCCACCCTGTTCGCCGCCGCCGCCCGACTGGAGGCCGCAGGGCTGACGGGCTTTTCGGAGCCGCGCGATGTGCGATAGGGTGATGGCGATCGGTAACGGCCGGCGCGCGGGAGGAGAAAGACACGCCAAGGGGGTGGCAGACGCATGAGCGCGATCGAACGTTATTTCGGCCTGGCGGAGCGGGGGACCAATACCCGGACCGAGATCGTCGCGGGCACGACCACCTTCCTGACGATGGCCTATATCATCCTGGTGAACCCGGCGATCCTGGGGCAGGCTGGGATGCCGGTCGCTGCGGTCGCCGCCGCGACCTGCCTCGCCGCCGCCTTCGCCAGCATATTGATGGGTTTTGCGGCCAACGTGCCACTGGCGCTCGCGCCCGGCATGGGGCTGAATGCCTATTTCAGCTTCACCGTCGTTCAGCAGATGGGCGTGCCGTGGCCGGTCGCGCTCGGCTGCGTATTCGTGTCGGGCGTGGTGTTCCTGCTGCTGACTCTCGGCGGTATCCGGCAGATGATCGTCGCCGCGATCCCGCCGCATCTGTTCGCGGCGGTGGCGGGCGGCATCGGCCTGTTCATCGGCTTCATCGGGCTGAAAAATGCCGGGATTGTCGTGTCCAACCCGGCGACCTCGGTCGCGCTGGGCGATCTTCACGCGGCGGGGCCGCTGCTCGCGATTGCGGGGCTCGTGATCATCTCGGTGCTCAGCATGTGGAACGTGCGCGGGGCGATGCTGATCGGGATCGTGGTGACGACCCTGCTCGGCTGGGCTTTCGGTGCGGTTCAGTTCAAGCCCGAACCCTATGATCTGGGCGCGATGACCGAGACCGCGTTCAAGCTCGATCTCGCGGGCGTATTCGGCGCGTCGGGCCACCACGGCCTCGGCCTGCTCGAAATCCTGTTCGTCTTCCTGTTCGTCGATCTGTTCGACAATATCGGCACGCTGGTGGCGGTGACCAAGCGCGCCGGCCTGATCGAGCCCGACGGCAAGATCCCGCGCCTGAACCGCATCCTCTTCACCGATTCGATCGCGACGATCTTCGGGTCGATGGCGGGCACCAGCACCGTCACCTCCTATGTCGAAAGCGCGGCGGGCGTGCAGGCCGGCGGACGCACCGGCCTGACCGCCGTGGTGACCGGCGTGCTGTTCCTGCTGGCGATGTTCGTGGCGCCTTATGCGCAACTGATCCCACTCGCCGCGACCGCGCCCGCTTTGATCCTGGTCGGCGGGCTGATGATGGCACCGCTCGTCGAAGTGCCGTGGGACGATGCGGAGATGGCGATCCCCGCTTTCCTGACGCTGGCACTCATCCCCCTGACCTTCTCGATCGCCAATGGCCTTGCCTTCGGCATCACCGCGCATGCGGCGCTCAAGCTGTTCAAGGGCAAGGCGACCAAGCGCGACTGGCTGCTGTTCGTTCTCGCCGGTTTGTTCGTCGTGCGCTTCGCGTGGATGGCGGGGGGCTGATGCTCCACACGCCGAAATCGCTGCGCGGGATGGTGACCGCGCCGCATCACCTCGCAAGCCAGGCGGGGCTTTCGGTGTTGCAGGATGGCGGATCGGCGATCGAGGCCGCGGTCGCGACCGCGGCAGCGCTGGCGGTGGTCTATCCGCACATGAACTCGATCGGCGGCGACAGCTTCTGGCTGGTCGCGGAGCCGGACGGGAGCGTCCACGCGGTGAGCGCGGTCGGCGGCGCGGCGCAGGCGGCCAACCTTGATCTCTATGCCGGGATGAGCGCGGTGCCGTGGCGCGGGCCGCTGGCGGCGAACACGGTCGCGGGGACGATTTCGGGGTGGGCGGCGATGCTGGCGCGCGTGGCCGATCCGCTGCCGCTCGGCAGGATTCTGCGTGATGCGATCCACCATGCCGATGCGGGCGTGGTGGTGACGAAAGGCGGGGCGGAAATCGCCAAGACCAAGGATGCCGAACTGCGCGATGTGTTCGGTTATTCGGACATATTCCGGGGCGGGGGGAAACCGCTGGCGGAGGGCGGGATCCTGCGCCAGCCGGCGCTGGCGGAAACGCTGCGCCGGCTGGCGTCGCAGGGTCTCGCCGACTTCTACACCGGTGCGCTGGCGGCCGACATCGCCGCCGATCTGGCGGCCGCAGGAAGCCCGGTGACGGCGGCCGACCTTGCCGCCCACCGCACGACCACGCCCGATCCGCTGAGCGTCGCGATTTCGGGCGCGCGCCTCTTCAACATGACCCCGCCGACGCAGGGAATCGCCTCGCTCCTGATCCTCGCTTTGTTCGATCGGCTCGACGCGGGCGTGATAGACGGTTTCGATCATATCCACGGATTGATAGAGGCGACCAAACAAGCCTTCCTGTTCCGCGATGCCGAGGTTGGCGACCCCGCGTACATGACGGTCGACTGCCAGACGCTGCTCGACGATGCCGCCGCGCTCGATGCGAGGGCGGCGCGGATCGATCGGGCGAAGGCGATGCCGTGGCCGCATGTGCCGGCGCTGGGCGATACCGTGTGGTTCGGTGCGATCGACGACGAGGGGCGAGCGGTCAGCGCGATCCAGTCGACCTATTTCGAGTTCGGATCGGGTGTGACCCTGCCGCGCACCGGCATCGTCTGGCAGAATCGTGGCGCGAGCTTCCGCCTCGCGCCCGATGGCTGGAATGCGCTCCGCCCGGGGCGCAAGCCGTTCCACACGCTCAATCCCGCCATCGCCTTGTTCGATGACGGGCGGCGCATGGCCTATGGCACGATGGGCGGCGAAGGGCAGCCGCAGACGCAGGCGGCGGTCTTTTCGCGCTACAATCTGGGCATGCCGCTGCAGGCCGCGATCACCGCGCCGCGATGGTTGCTCGGCAAGACCTGGGGCGAGGAGAGTGTGACCCTCAAGCTGGAGGACCGCTTCGATCCCGCGCTTGTGCGGCAGTTGGCCGAGGCGGGGCATGATGTCGAACTGCTGAGTGGCTTCACTTCGACGATGGGCCATGCCGGCGCGCTGGTCCGCCATTCCGACGGCGTGATCGAGGGCGCGACCGACCCGCGCAGCGACGGCGCGGTGGCGGCATGGTGAGCGGTGGCGCTAAACCTAGCGGACAACGCGCCGTCGCGCGGTGCGACGAACTGGGCGTCGCGCCGTATAGCGACAGCGCGGACGGGCTGTTTCGCGCCTATCTGACGCCGGCCCATGCCGCGTCGCTCGAACGGCTCGGCGGCTGGATGGAGGAAGCGGGGATGGCCGTGCGGCTCGATCCCGCCGCAAACCTGATCGGGCGTTACGAAGGTTCGGACCCGGATGCGCCCGCTTTACTGATCGGATCGCATATCGACAGCGTGCGCGATGCGGGCCGCTATGACGGGCCGCTGGGGATCATGCTGGGGATCGAGGCGGTCGCGGCGCTCGGCGGGCGGCAGATGCCCTTTCCGATCGAGGTGATCGCGTTCGGCGATGAGGAAGGCTCGCGCTTTCCGGCGTCGATGCTGTGCAGTCGGGCGATAGCGGGGACGCTGGAGGCCGGGGCGCTTGAGGTCGCGGATCGTGATGGGGTGGGATTGGTCGATGCCATTTCCACCTTCCCCGTTCGTGTCGAGCGAAGTCGAGACACGTTCTCAAGCGATGCACCGAGCCAACGTGTCTCGACTTCGCTCGACACGAGCAGACTGTTTTTGAGTGCGCGCTACAAAACCGCTCTCGCCTTCCTCGAACCGCATATCGAGCAGGGGCCGGTCCTCGAAGCCGAAGGGCTGGCGCTCGGCGTCGTCTCCGGCATTGCCGCGCAGCTGCGTTATCAGGTCCGCATCACCGGCAAGGCGGGCCATGCCGGCACCAATGCGATGCACCTGCGCCGCGACGCGCTGACCGGGGCGGCGGACGCGGTGCTCGTGGTCGAGCGGATCGCGCATGAGGTCGGTGGCGATCTGGTGGCGACGGTCGGGCGGATGATCGTGGGTCCCGGCGCGGTCAATGTCGTGCCGGGCGAGGTCGATTTTTCGATCGACGTGCGATCGGGCATCGAAACGGTGCGCAACGCCGCCGCCGAGCGGATCGTTCATGAGATCGGCAAGGTCGCGCAGGCACGCGGCCTCGAACTCACCGTCGAACAGGTGCAGGATCTGGGCGCATCGCCCTGCGACGCGAAGCTCACCGCGATGCTCGAAGACGCGCTGGTCGAGAGCGGGCATCGGGTGCGCACACTCGTTTCGGGCGCGGGGCACGATACGATGGTGATGGCGAGCCTGTGCCCCACCGCGATGCTGTTCATCCGCTGCGAAGGCGGGGTCAGCCACAATCCGGCCGAGGCGGTGACGGCGGACGATGCCGAGGCGGCGTTGCAGGTGATGCGCCGGTTCATCGACAAATTGGGAGCGAACTACGTTGGTTGATCTCTATAGCCAGATCGATCCGCCGCAGCGGCTGCTGATGGGGCCGGGGCCGGTGAACGCGCATCCACGCGTGCTGCGCGCGATGTCGGCCGATCTGCTGGGGCAGTTCGATCCCGAATTCACGACCTATATGAACGAGGTCATGGCGCTCTACCGCGCCGTTTTCCAGACCGAGAACCGCTGGACCTTCCTGATCGACGGCACCGCGCGGGCGGGGATCGAGGCGGCGCTCGTCTCGCTGATCGAGCCGGGGGCGACCGTGCTGCTCGTCCGCTCCGGGCGCTTCGGGCTGCTGCTGTCGGAGATCGTCGAGCGGTGCGGCGGGAGCATCGTCACGGTCGATGCCGAATGGGGCGAGGTGGTGCCCATGGCGGCGATCGCCGAGGCGGTCGCCACGCACAAGCCGGCGGTGGTGGCGTGCGTCCACGGCGATACGTCGACGACGATGGCGCAGCCGCTCGATGGCTTGGGTGACATCTGCCGGGCGCATGGCGCGCTGTCCTATGTCGATGCGACCGCGACGTTGGGCGGGATGGCGGTAGAGACCGACACGTGGGGCGCGGATATCGTGACCGGCGGGCTGCAGAAGTGCATGGGCGGCCCCTCGGGTTCGGCGCCGATCACGATTTCGGATCGCGCGGCCGAGTTCATCTTCGCGCGCCGCCATACCGAAAAGGGGATTGCCCGCGACGATCTGGCACAGGGCGGGCGGGCGCGGATCGGCTCCAACTATTTCGATCTCGCGATGGTGATGGATTATTGGGGCGAGAAGCGCCTCAACCACCATACCGAGGCGACGACGATGCTCTACGGCGCGCGCGAATGTGCGCGGATCGTGCTGGGCGAGGGGTTGGAGGCGCGCTTTGCCCGTCATGCGGCGGCGGGGCGGGCGATGACCGCGGGGCTGCGCGGCATGGGGTTGACGGTCTATGGCGACGATACGCATCGCATGGCGAACGTGACCGGGGTGTATATTCCCGAGGGCGTCGATGGCGAGGCGGTGCGCCGCCGGATGCGCGAGGATTTCGAGATTGAGATCGGCACGGCGTTCGGACCGCTGCAGGGCCGGATCTGGCGGATCGGCGCGATGGGTTACAACGCCATGAAGCATAAGGTGCTGATCACATTGGGCGCGCTGGAGGCGGTGCTGCGCGCGGAGGGCTTTGCGGTGAAGTCCGGCGCGGGGGTGGATGCAGCGCTGGAGGCTTGGTCATGTTGATCCTCCCCTGGAAGGGGAGGGGGACCGCGCGAAGCGTGGTGGAGGGGTATTCTCCACGAGCGCATTGCTGCCGGCCAATACCCCTCCACCGCTTCGCGGTCCCCCTCCCCCTCCGGGGGAGGATCTGATGGAGCGCGACCTCGTCGGCTACGGGCAGAACCCGCCCGATCCGCACTGGCCGAACGGCGCGCGGATCGCGGTGCAGTTCGTGATCAATTATGAGGAGGGGGCGGAGAACAGCGTCCTCAACGGCGATGCGGGTTCGGAGGCGTTCCTGTCCGAAATGGTGGGTGCGCAGAGCCATGTCGGCGAGCGTTCGGCGGCGATGGAGAGCCTGTACGAATATGGCAGCCGCTCAGGGTTCTGGCGGCTCCACCGGCTGTTCACTTCGCGCAATGCGCCCGTCACCGTCTTCGGCGTGGCCAAGGCGATGGAGAGCAATCCGGAGGCCGTCGCCGCGATGCAGGCGGCCGGGTGGGAGATCGCGACCCACGGGCTCAAGTGGATCGACTATCAGAAGGTACAAGAGGACGTGGAGCGCGCCCACATCGCCGAAGCGATTGCGCTGCACACGAAGCTGACCGGCGAACGGCCGTTGGGCTGGTATCAGGGGCGGACCAGCCCGAACACGGCGCGGCTCGTCGTCGAGGAAGGCGGCTTCGTCTATGATGCCGACAGCTATGCCGATGACCTGCCTTATTATGATCGGCGGTACGGCAAGCCGCAGCTGATCGTGCCCTATACGTTGGACGTCAATGACATGAAGATCGTGGCGTTGAACGGTTTTACCGAGGGCGAGCAGTTCTTCCGCCACATGCGCGATACGTTCGACGCGCTCCATGCCGAGGGCGGGCGGATGATGTCGATTGGGCTGCATGGCCGGATCGCGGGCAAGCCGGGGCGTGCCGCGGCAGTGGGGCGCTTCCTCGATCATGTGCTGGCGCATCCGGATGCGTGGATCGCGCGGCGGATCGATATCGCGCGCCACTGGCTGGAGGTGCATCCGGCATGATCCCCATTTCGTCACCCCCGCGGAGGCGGGGGCCTATCCAGTCGGGAGGTTGCGCGCCACGCGAGAGCGGATGGGCCTCCGCCTCCGCGGGGGTGACGGGAAGAGGCTTATGACGGTCGAAGAAGTGAACGCCCTCTCCACATCGGACTTCAACGCGAAGTTCGATTTCCTGTTCGAACATTCGCCGTGGATCGTCGCGGCGGCGGAAGCGCGGCGGCCGTTCGCGAGCATCGCGGCGATGGAGGCGGCCTTTGCCGATGTGATCGAGGAAGCGGGCGAGGCGAAGCAGATCGCGCTGCTACGCGCGCATCCCGAACTGGCGGGCAAGGCGGCGATTGCCAAGGAATTGACCGATGCCTCGACCGCCGAGCAGGCATCGGCGGGGCTCGATCGGCTGTCGCCCGATGAATATGCGTTGTTTCATCAGCTGAACGACGCCTACCGGACGCGCTTCGGCTTCCCCTTCATCATCGCGGTGCGGACGACCACCAAGCGGGGTATCCTGACCGCGATGCACGATCGCGCAGCGAACGATGTGCCCGCCGAGATCGCGACGGCGCGGGGCGAGATCGCCAAGATCGTTCACCTGCGGCTGGCGGACGCGCTCGCATGAGTCTCGACGATCTCAACGCGCAGGTCGCGGCCGATCTGACGAAGATCGAGGCCGGCAAGCCGACCTGGGTGCGCGAGACGCGGGGCGTCTATGACGTCGTGATCGTCGGCGGCGGGCAATCGGGGCTGGGCGCGGCGTTCGGGCTGATCCGCGAGCGCATGTCGAACATCCTGATCATCGACGAAAATCCCGCGGGCTATGAAGGCCCGTGGGACACCTATGCGCGGATGGTAACGCTGCGCACGCCCAAGGAGATCACGTCGATCGACCTAGGCATCCCCTCGCTCACCTTCCGCAGCTTCTGGGAGGCGCAGCACGGCGCCGAGGGCTGGGCGGCGATCGACAAGATCCCGCGCGGCGACTGGATGGAGTATCTGCGCTGGTATCGCGCGGTCCTGTCGTTGCCGGTCGAGAATGAGACGCGGCTGACCCTGCTCGATCGCGGATCGGACGGGCATTGGCGGCTGAGTGTCGAGGGGCCGGGCGGCGAACGGACGATGGCCGCGCGCAAGGTGATCCTCGCGACGGGCATTCAAGGCGGCGGCGAATGGCATACACCCGACCTCGTCAAGCATTTGCCGCGCGATCGTTATGCGCACACGTCCGAAGCGATCGACTTCGCGACGCTGGCGGGCAAGCGGATCGCGATTCTGGGCGCGGGCGCATCCTCGTTCGACAACGCCCAACACGCGCTGTCGCACGGCGTGGCCGAAGCGCATGTTTTCGTGCGCAGGAAAGCGCTGCCGCAGGTCAATCCGATCCGCTTCATGGAACGCTGGGGGATGACGGGGCGGTTCGCAGCACTCGACGATGCCGCGAAGTACCGCGTGATGGCGAGCTTCTTCGCACGCAACCAGCCGCCGACCAACGATACGTTCCAGCGCGCGGCGGCGTGGCCGGGCTTTCGCTTGCATCTCGGCGCGCCGTGGCTGTCGGTGCGCGAGGCGGATGGTGAGGTGATCGTAGAGACGCCGGAGGGACATCACGGCTTCGACTTCCTGATCCTGTCGACCGGGCTGATCACCGATCCCAAATTGCGGCCCGAACTCGCCTTGCTTGCCGAGGATATCGCGCGGTGGCGCGATCGATACGAAGCGCCCGCCGATCTCGCCAATCCGCTGATCGACGATCACCCCTATCTGGGGCCGGGTTTCCAGTTGCAGGGAAGCCCGAAGCTGCACGGCCTGTTCGCGTTCAACTATTCAGGGCTGATCAGCCTGGGGCTGTCGGCGTCGGCGCTGTCGGGCCTCAAATATGCGATCCCCCGGCTGGTCGAGGGGGTCGCGAACCAGCTGTTCCTTGACGATCAGGAGGCCGCATTGACCGACTATCTGGCCTATGACGAGCCCGAATTCGTTTCGACTTGGGAGCCGCGCTGATGGGGCTTTCGACCCATGTTCTCGACACGACCAACGGCGTGCCCGCGCGCGGTGTCGCGATCACGCTGCTGCATGAAGGCGCGGCGTGGTTCGAGGGCGTGACCAACGAGGACGGGCGCTGCCCCGGCCTGCTCGGCGATCGGCCGCTGGAGATCGGGCATTACAGCCTGACCTTCGCGGTGGCCGATTATTTTCGGACGGTGGGGCATGTCCTGCCCGAACCGCCGTTCATCGATCGGGTGACGATCGACTTCGCGGTGGCCGATGCGAGCGCGCATTATCATGTGCCGCTGCTCGTCTCGCCCTTCGGCTATTCGACCTATCGGGGCAGTTGAGTGGCTGTTTCTCCCCACAAACCGTCATCCCCGCGAAGGCGGGGACCCATCCAGTGTCATCACATGGGAAAGCTTTGGATAGGCCCCCGCCTACGCGGGGGTGACGAACTGTGATCGAGGCGTTCCGCGCCGAAATTCTGGCCGTCCCGGACGATCCGAGGAACGGCGCGTCTATCGTCCATCATGCCGATGGGTTGCTGGTGGTCGAGGACGAGATCGTCGTCGCGATCGGTGATCATGCCGATCTGGCGGGACGATTTGCCGACGCGTCGGTTACGCATTTCCCCGGCAAGACGATCGTGCCAGGCTTCGTCGATGCTCATGTCCATTATCCGCAGACCGAACGGATCGCGGCGCATGGGGCGCAACTGCTGGACTGGCTTGATCGGCATATCTTCCCGGCCGAGACCGCTTTCGCCGATCGCGATCATGCCGATGCGATTGCGGGCTTCTTCCTCGACGAACTGTTGAGGAACGGCACGACCAGCGCGCTCGTCTATGCGACGGTTCATCCGGAATCGGTCGATGCCTTGTTCGAAGCCGCGCTGACCCGCGACATGCGGATCGTTTCGGGCAAGGTGTTGATGGACCAGGGCGCGCCCGACGGGCTGCGCGATACCGTGGAGACCGGGCGGGCCGACAGCGAGGCGCTGATCGCCCGATGGCGCGGGCGGGGGCGGCTGCGTTATGCGGTGACGCCGCGCTTCGCGCTGACGTCGAGCGACGCGCAACTGGCGAGCGCGGGCGAACTGGTCGCGGCGCACCCGGACGTGCTGATGCATACGCATCTCGCCGAAAATCTGGGCGAGGTGGCGGCGGTCGGCGCGCGTTTCACGACGGCGAAGGACTATCTCGACGTCTATGATCGCTTCGGGCTGGTCGGCGATCGATCGGTGTTCGCGCACTGCATCCAGATGGACGACGACGCCTTTGCGCGCATGGGGGCGAAGGGCGCGCATGCCGCCTTCTGCCCGACGTCGAACCTGTTCCTGGGATCGGGCCTGTTCGATCTGGAGAAAGCGTGCACGCATGGTGTCGGCGTCGGGATCGGCACCGATATCGGCGCGGGGACCAGCTTCTCGCTGCTCCATACATTGGGGGAGGCATACAAGGTCGGCCAGATGCGCGGGGTGAGCCTCGATCCGTTCCGCGCGCTCCATCTCGCGACGGTCGGCGGGGCGAGGGCGCTCGGCATCGCCGATCGGGTGGGGGCGCTGAAGGTGGGGCAGGAGGCCGACTTTGCGGTGCTCGATCCATGCGCCACGCCGCTGCTCGCGCGGCGGACAGCGGGGGCGTCGCTCCACGACAGATTGTTCGCGCTGCAGATCCTGGGGGATGACCGCGCGGTCGCCTTCACCTATCTGGCGGGCAAACTCGCCCACCAACGGGATCATATCCGATGAACCTCGACGCCTTCGTCTCCGGCCTGCCCAAGGCCGAACTCCACCTCCATATCGAAGGCAGCCTCGAGCCCGAGATGATGTTCGCGCTGGCCGCACGCAACAAGGTCGAGATCCCGTTCAAGAGCGTCGAGGAGGTGCGGGCGGCATACGAATTCTCGAACCTTCAGGACTTTCTCGACATCTATTATGCTGGCGCGAACGTTCTGCGCAGCGAATGGGATTTCTGCGACCTCGCGACCGCCTATTTCGATCGCGCCGCCGCCGACAATGTTCGTCACGCTGAGATATTCTTCGATCCGCAGACGCATACCGATCGCGGTATCCCGTTCGACGTGGCGATCGATGGCCTGCTCGCGGGGATGGCCTCGGCAGAGGCGAAGCACGGCCTGACCTCGAAGCTGATCCTCTGCTTCCTGCGTCACCTCGACGAGGAAGCCGCCTTCGCGACGCTCAAGGCCGCCGAGCCCTGGCTCGATCGCATTGCGGCGGTCGGCCTCGACAGTTCCGAGTTGGGCCATCCGCCGTCGAAGTTCGAGCGTGTCTTCGCGCGCGCCGGCGAGATGGGGCTGCTCCGCGTCGCGCATGCGGGGGAGGAGGGGCCGGCGGACTATGTTCACGAGGCGCTCGACCTGCTCCACGTCGATCGGCTCGATCATGGCAATCGCAGCTTGGACGATCCGGCGCTGACCGCACGACTCGCGCGCAGCGGCATGACGCTGACGGTCTGCCCGTTGTCGAACCTCAAGCTGTGCGTGGTCGACGACATCGATGCACACCCGATTGAGCGGATGTTGCGCGCGGGCCTGCGCGCGACGATCAATTCCGACGATCCGGCCTATTTTGGTGGTTATGTGAACGACAATTACCGTGCGCTGATCCCCGCCGGACGGCTCGACGCGAAGGACTTCGCACGCCTTGCCCGCAACAGCTTCCTCGGTTCCTTCCTGCCCGACGATGCGGTGGCGAAACATTTGGCGGCACTCGATGCCTATGTGACCGCTACGGACGCTTGATCGACGGGCAATCCGTGCGCATAAGCCCCGCTTTCCGTCGCCTTCGGAGATCATGATGCCGACCCTGACCCCCGTCGAGCAGGCCGAGTTCCTGACCGCCGTCCATTATGTCGCCGCCCGCGTGAAGGAGAGCAACTGGGAGCCGAGCTTCATCATCGGCGTCGGCCGTGGTGGCCTGACCCCGGCGGTTTATCTGAGCCACGCGACGAGCATCCCGATGCTGTCGGTCGACTATTCGTCGAACGTGCCCGACTTCGCGGCCGAACTGCTCGTGAAGCTCGCCAAGCGCACCCAGACGGGGGAGCGGCTGCTGTTCGTCGACGACATCAACGATTCGGGCGGCACGATCACCCATTTGCGCACCGGGCTGTCGGCGGCCGGCGCGGTGGCGGACAATGTCCGCTTCGCCGTGCTGATCGACAACACGATCTCGGCCGAGCGCGTCGACTATCGCTTCCGCATGATCGATCGGTCGCAGAACAAGGACTGGTTCGTGTTCCCGTGGGAAACGGTGTCGACGGTCGACAAGATCGTCGAGGATTCGGAAGTGGTGCCGGAACGGCTGGCTTAAGGCCGCACCCAAGCGCGCAGCAGATCGATGCTGTGGGTGAGCCATGCGGCACGCCAGTCCGCGCTGGTCAGGTCCACGCCCAACACGTTGGACAAGGTGTGGCTGTTGGCGAGGTGAAAGCGGCTCAGCGCCGTGATCGTCACGTAGAGCTGCACCGGATCGATGCCTGCGCGCATCACCCGCTTCGCCTCCCCCGCCGCGATGACGCCCGAGAGCCGTTCCTTCAGCCGCTCCGCCGCCTCGGGCACGCTGTGCGACTGGCGCAGGAAACGGCCCTGCATCATGTTTTCGGAGCGGATCAGCCCTTCGAGCAGCGGGTTCTTTTCGAAATAGCCGAAGGTGAAACGCAACAGCGCCTCGACGCTGGCCAGCGGATCGGCGGAGTCGAGCACGACCGCAGCCTCCTTGGCGCGCAGATCGGCATAAGCCGCCTCGATCACCGTCAGGTACAGTGCCTGCTTGTTGCCGAAATGGTGGTAGAGGAGGCGAATATTGCAGCGGGCGGCAGCGGCGATCCTTTCGATACGCCCGCCCGAAAAGCCATGCGTGCCGAACTCGCGCGTCGCCGCGCGCAGAATCGCGGCGCGCGTGCGATCGGAGTCGCGCTTTCGTGGTTCGCCCACTTGTGTTGCCGCATCTGCGATGATGTCACCCCCGTTACGAACACTATAATGTTGCAATGCGGCAACCGTAAGTAAGAATCCTGTTACCTCGTCTTGCGGACGGTCACACTTATGTTAGGATCGCCCCAACCCGCGCATGACGGGAGTAGGGGAGAGGGCGCCCGCAGGGGAACAAGGGGGCCCAATGGAAAAGGTTTCGCAGCGCAACACTCTGCGCCGTCATTTGTTGGCGGCTGCCGCGCTGTCATTCGCGTGGATCGCACCTGCGCACGCGGCCGAACCGGCGCCTGCCGCTCCGCTTCCGATTCGCATGGTGATCGTCACCGCGTTCGAGGTCGGTGCCGATACTGGCGACAAGGCTGGCGAGTTTCAGGCGTGGGCGACCGTGATGCCCGACAAGATCGCTTTCCCGATGGGGTTTCGCGATCTGCGTTATGACGCGAAGAAGCAGGCGCTGCTGTTGTCGACCGGGGTCGGCACGAATCGCGCCGCCGCGTCGACGATGGCGCTCGGCCTCGATCCGCGTTTCGACCTCAGCAAAGCCTATTGGATGATCGCCGCGATCGCGGGCGTGAACCCGAACGAAGCGTCGCTCGGCTCCGCTGCCTGGATCGGCGACGTGATCGACAGCGATTATGGCTATGCGGTCGACGTGCGCGAGGCGCCCAAGGGGTGGACCGCAGGGCAGTGGCCGCGCGATCGATCGGCGCCCTATCAACTGCCGCGTTCGCCCGAGACGAGCTACAACCTGTTCCCGGTCAACAAGGGGCTGCGCGACTGGGCCTATACGCTCACCGCCAACGTGAAGTTGGCCGACACGCCCGATCTGCAGAAGATGCGCGCGACCTATACCGGCTTCCCCAAGGCGATGGAGCCGCCCAAGGTCATCAAGGGCGACGAGATTACGGGCCAGACCTTCTGGCACGGCGCTTTGCTCAACGCGCATTTCGAGAAATGGACGACCTATTGGGCGGGTGACAAAGCCCGCTTCGTGATGACCGCGATGGAAGATTCGGGCGTCATCCAGTCCATCAAGATGCTCGCCAAGTCGGGCAAGGCCGATCCGCAGCGCGTGCTCGTCCTGCGCACCGGCAGCAATTATTCGATGCCGTCGCCCGCGTCCGGGCTGGGCGCGGCGGAAAGCCTGAATTCCGAGAATTCGGGCGGCTATTCGGGGCTTCAGCCGTCGCTGGATGCTGCCTTCATCATCGGCGGCAAGGTCGTCGACGAGATTACCGACCATTGGGACCGCTATCGGGATACGGTGCCGGGCGTCGCCGCGGGAGGGGCTTCCGCGGGGCCATAACCAGGCCACGATATTCCAGGTCGTCCGCAGGGGGATGGATCGAGGGCAGGACGCCAAAGGCGCCACCCGAAGATCGGACCAGGGATTGCAAAAGGGGGACTGAAACATGCGTCATTATTTGAACGCAGGCGCGGCGGCCATCGCCATCGTCGCCTGTTCGACTGCGGCTTACGCGCAGGAGACCACATCGTCGATCCGCGGCACCGTCCTTTCGGCGGGCGCGCCGGTCGGCGGTGCCAGCGTCACCGTGACCCACGTTCCGTCGGGCACGACCGCAACGGCGACCACGGGCGCCGACGGCGGCTTCACGGCTTCGGGCCTGCGCCCGGGCGGTCCGTTCACCGTCGTCGTCACGGCGGCCGGCTATGCCGACTCGACTGTCACCGACATCAACCTGACCGCCGGCCAGCCGCTGCGCTTGCCCGTCGAGCTGGCGACGCAGGACGCGATCGTCGTCACCGCCGCGAGCATCCGCGCGACCGAGCTGTCACCCGGCCCGATCACCTCGATCGGCCGCGAACAGATCGCCACGATCGCGTCGGTCAGCCGCGACATCCGCGACATCGCCCGCCGCGATCCGTTCGCGACGATCGATCCGGGCCAGAGCCGCGGCGTCATGATTGCGGGCCAGAATGCCCGCCTGAACAAATTCTCGGTCGACGGCCTCGGTTTCTCGGACGATTTCGGCCTGAACGTCGGCGGCCTGCCCACCTCGCGCGGCCCGGTGCCGCTCAGCGCGATCGAGCAGTTCTCGGTCAAGGTCGCGCCCTATGATGTCTCCGAAGGCAATTTCCAGGGCGGCGCGATCAACGTCATCCTGCGTTCGGGCACCAACAAGCTGACCGGCGAAGCCTTCTACACCTACAACAGCGACAAGCTGACCGGTGACAAGATCCGGACCGGCAAGATCAATCTCGACTTCAAGTCGAAAACCTACGGCGGCTTCCTGTCGGGCCCGATCATCAAGGACAAGCTGTTCCTTGCAGTGTCCTACGAACACCTCAAGGAAGGCACGCCGATCCAGATCGGCACCGCAGGCTTCCCCAACGTCGTGCCGAACCTGACCGACGCGCAGATAACCAACATCAGTACGATCGCCAAGGCAGCCTATAACTACGACACGCTGGGCGTTCAGCAGTCGACGATCGAAACCGACGAGAAGTGGACGGTCAAGGCAGACTGGAACATCACCGAGGGACACCGCCTCTCGGCGACCTGGATCCACAACGACTCGAACAACAGCTCGACCGCCGGTTTTTCGTCGATCGTCGGCACGTCGCCGGTGCTGGGGCTCCAGTCGAACAACTATAATCGTCCGGAAAAGGTCGATTCCTACGTCAGCCAGTTGATCTCCGATTGGTCAGACAGCTTCCACACCGAAGTCCGCGGCAATTATCGCAAATATGATCTGACCCCGCTGCCGTTCGGCGAGTTCAATTTCGCGCAGATGCAGGTCTGTCTCGACCCGACCGCAGCCGCGCAGCAGAACGGCGCCGCGAACACCAACGCGACCCTCTGCTCGCAGGGTTCGACCGCAGCGCCCGGTGCCGCGCGCCTCTATTTCGGGCCGGACCAGTTCCGCCACTTCAACTATGTTCGCTACAAGCAATATGGCGGCGATACGGCAGTCCGGTGGGAATATAAGGACTTCTCGTTCAAGCTGACGGCGGCTTACAGCCACTTGGATGTCCAGAACGCCTTCCTTCAGAACGCCTTCGGCAACTATTATTTCGACTCAGTTGCGGACTTCCAGGCGCGCCGGGCCGGCAGCCTTGCGCTCGGCGGTTCGATCACCGGCAACCTGAACGATGCGCTCGCGAGCTTCCAGTATGATAGCTACACGATCGGTCAGCAGGTCGCCTGGGATCCCAGCCCTGATCTGAACGTCACCGCCGGCTTCCGCACCGACATGTATGGCGGTCTCACCCCGCCGCCATTGAACAGCTTCTTCACCGCGCGCTATGGCTTCTCAAACCGTGCGACGATCAACGGCAAATATGTCATTCAGCCGCGCTTCAGCTACACGTGGAGCCCGCTCGACAAGCTGACGGTCAAGGGTGGCGTCGGCCTGTTCGCGGGCGGCTCGCCCAACGTGTTCCTGGGCAACAGCTACTCGGTGTCGGGTGTCGTGCAGAACAGCTTCACGATCTCGCGCAACCTGAACGGCGTCGGCTGTCAGGGTGGCATTTCGGCTGCGCTCTGTTCGGCCGCGCTCGACAATGT
Source organism: Sphingomonas montanisoli (assembly GCF_008274695.1). Taxonomy (GTDB): domain Bacteria; phylum Pseudomonadota; class Alphaproteobacteria; order Sphingomonadales; family Sphingomonadaceae; genus Rhizorhabdus; species Rhizorhabdus montanisoli. The sequence goes on from NZ_VTOU01000002.1 coordinate 853,383, forward strand.
CGACGGTCGCACGCTCAATCCGCTGGTGCAGTCGTTCCTGCGCACCAACACGGCGTCGCTGTCGCTCGCCAACGTCAACGCGCTCGATCCCGACTTCAAGCTGCAGTCGACCTGGAAGGCCAACTTCTCGGTCAGCTACGATCATGACTTCGACAACTTCCTGGGGTCGGGCTGGACCGCGGGCGTCGATCTGTACGGCAGCAAGGTCAATTACGCGCCGATGTATCAGGATCTCCGTCTGCGCCAGATCGGTACGGCGGCGGACGGTCGCGCGCGTTACACCTCGATCACGCCGACCAGCGCCAATACCGATCTCTATCTGACCAACACCCGCATGGGCCACTCGCTCATCGGCGCGGTCAGCTGGAACAAGCACTTCGACTACGGCATCGACGTAGGCGGCACCTACACGCGCCAGAGCGTGAAGGATCTCAGCTCGATGAACGGCACGACCGCTTCGGGCACCTATGGCCAGAACCCGGTGATCGATCCGAATCGTGCCGCCTATGGTCGCTCGATCTACGAGATCAAGAACAGCTGGAAGCTGCACCTCGATTTCGAGCATGAATATATCGATGGCTACAAGACCCGCCTGAATATCTTCGCCGAGCGTCGTTCGGGCATTCCGTACAGCCTGACGATGAACGACAGCGTTCAGACCAACAGCCACGGCAACGTCTTCGGCACCGCCGGCAGCTCGAACCGCTACCTGCTCTATGTGCCGAACGTGTCGAGCATCACCGCCGATCCGCTGGTCACCTATGACTCGACCGCGACCTTCAACAACTTCGCAGCCTTCGTGACCGCGAACGGGCTGAAGCAGGGCAAGATCGCGAAGAAGAATTCGCAGACCGCGCCGCATTGGGACAAGATCGATCTCCACATCGATCAGGAAATCCCGCTGCCGATCGTTTCGACGGGGAAGATCACGGTCTTCGCCGATCTCGAAAACGTGCTGAACATGCTCAACAAGAACTGGGGTTCGCTCCGCCAGGTCTCGTTCCCCTATCTCGCATCGGTGGTGAACGTCGCTTGCTCGACGACCGTGGGCAACAACTGCACCCAATATCGTTACTCGAACTTCTCGAACCCGGCGGTGGCCAACCAGGGCCGCGTCTCGCTGTGGGCGCTGCGTCTGGGTGCGCGCGTCGGGTTCTGATCACGACGAAGCCGCATGCCCCGGTTCGCCGGGGGATGCTTCTGGGCCGCCTCTCCCGACAGGGAGGGGCGGCTCCCTTTGTTGGGCGGGTGGGGATCGATGGTTCGACCGCCCGACATGCTCGACACGAAGGGGCAGAAGCGTCATAGCCCCGAAATGCTGGACGGACGCATTCTCTTCATCGACGCCGAAGCGATCATCATCGACAAGCCTGCGGGGTTGCCGGTCGATGCGCCGCGCGACGGATCACTGAGCGTCGAAAACCACCTCCAGTCGCTCAGCTTCGGGTTCAAGCGCTGGCCGCTGCCGGTCCACCGGCTCGATCGCGACACGTCGGGCTGCCTGCTGCTCGCGCGCACGCCCAAGGCGCACAAGCGCTTTCAGCAGGTGTTCGAGGAGGGGACGGTCCAGAAGGTCTATCTCGCGGTCCTCGACGGCATCCCCGAGGCGAGCGAGGGCGTGGTCGACATGCCGCTTACCAAGGTCTCGACCCGCGAGACGGGGTGGCGGATGGTGGCGAGCCCCAAGGGCAAGGCGGCCACCACCACATGGCGCACCGTGGCGACGCAGGGCGGCCGCGCGCTGGTCGAATTTCGGCCCACCACCGGCCGCACCCACCAGATCCGCGTCCACGCCGCGAGCGGGATCGGCGTGCCGATCCTGGGCGATCCGGTCTATGGCCGCGAACTGGCGCATCTGATGCTGCTCCATGCCGCCTCGCTGTCGGTGCCGCGCGAGGGCAAAAGTGCGGCCGCCGCGACCGCGCCGATGCCCGACACGTTCAAGGCGCTCGGCTTCGGCGATGACGCCAAAGATGCCAAGGGCTGACGCGCCGGCGCTGCCCGAAAGCGCGATCGAGGAACGCTTCCTCGCCGCGACCGGGCCTGGCGGGCAGAACGTCAACAAGGTGGCGACCGCGGCGCAGATCCGGCTCGATGTCTTCGCGCTCGGCCTCGCGCCCGATGTCTATCGCCGGCTGAAGGTGCTGGCGGGCAGCAAGTGGACGAACGAGGGCGAGATCGTCATCACCGCGCGCAGCCACCGCGCGCGCGAAGCGAACCGCGAGGATGGCCGCCGCCGCCTCGCCGAACTTGTCGCTGCAGCCCGCGTCCGCCCGGAAAGGCGGGTCAAGACCAAGCCCAGCAAGGCCGCCAAGGCCAAGCGGGTTGAAGCCAAGACCTCGCGGGGCCAGATCAAGCGTGGCCGCGCGCGGCCGAACCTGGAGTGATCCCTCGATGTACGAATTCGCGGCCAAGGCTGGCTCGGACAAGCAGACCCTCTATGCCGACCTGCTTTCGGCGATCGGCGCGATTACGGCCGACGAACGCGATCCCATCGCCAACATGGCCAATGCCGCCGCTCTGATCTGGGAATTCCTGCCCGATCTCAACTGGGCGGGCTTCTACCGCGTCGACGAAGCAGGCACGGACCTCGTCCTCGGGCCGTTTCAGGGCAAGGCGGCGTGCATCCGGATCGAAAACGGGCGCGGCGTATGCGGCACGGCGATGGCCACGCGCGAGATACAGTGCATCGAAGACGTCCACGCCTTTCCCGGCCACATCGCCTGCGACGCGGCGTCGGCCTCCGAACTGGTCGTGCCGATCGAACATGAGGGACGGTTGCTAGGTGTTCTCGACCTCGACAGCCCGATTCCGGGCCGCTTCGATCATGACGACGTTGTCGGATGCGCCGAACTGATGGCGGTGCTGGGTCCGCGCATCGCGGGGTGACGATCGGCGTTGGGGCGACTAGCATTGTACCGTCCATGCCCGCCGTCTTCACCATTCCCGCCAACCGTGCCTTCGCCGACGCGCTCGCCGCCGGGTTGATCGCGCTGACCAAGGACGAACCGCTGGGGCTGGCGCGGGCGACGTTGTTCGTGCCGAGCAATCGCGCGGGAAAGGCGATTTCGGATGCGTTCGTAAGGCGGGCCGAGGGTGGCTTGTTGCTTCCGCGCCTGATCGCGGTGGGCGATCCTAATCTCGATGAGCGGCTGGGCGGGCTGTTCGATCCGCTGCTGGCCGAGCCGGTGCCGCCCGCGATCGATCCGGTCGAGCGGCAGTTCATCCTCGCGCGACTGGTGAGCGAAGCCCGCGCGCTGGCAGGTGAACCGATCGAGGGGGCGGAGGCGGTGCGGCTCGCGGCCGACCTGGCCCGTACGATCGACGAGCTGACGATCGAAGGGGTGACGACCGCCGATCTCGCGGGCGCGGTCGACAATCCCGATCTGTCCGATCATTGGCGGCGCGCGCTTTCGGTGCTGGAGGCGGTTGCCGATCGCTGGCCGGGGGAATTGGCGAAGCGCGGTCAGATCGACATGGCGGATCGGCGCAACCGGCTGTTGCGCGGGTTGGGTCAGCGTTGGCGCGATGCGCCGCCTGCGAGGCTGGTGGTCGCGGCGGGCATCAGCAGCGGCGCGCCGGCGGTGGCCGAATTGCTCCATGTGATCGCGCGACTGCCGCTGGGGATGGTGGTTCTGCCGGGTGTCGAAGCCAGCGGGCCTGAGGCGGAGTGGGACGCGCTGGGGCCGTTTGCGCGCGAGGACGGTGTTGCCCCACGCCGTTCGATCGAGACGCATCCGCAATTTCAGATGAAGCTGCTGCTCGACCGGCTGGGCGTGGCGCGCGGTGAGGTTCAGCGGTGGCGCTGGGGCGGGCGGCGCGACGCAGCGGCGGTGCGCGCGCGGGCGATTGCGAATGCGATGGCGCCGGCCGAGTTCACCGACAAATGGGCCACCCTGCCCAATGCCGAACGCCGTCTGTCGGGCGTGCGCGCGATCGAACTCGCCAATCCGGCGGAAGAGGCGCAGGCGATTGCGATTGCCCTGCGCGGCGCGATCGAAACGCCTGGGCGAACGGCCGCTCTGGTGACGCCCGATCGCGCGCTCGCGCGGCGCGTGGCGGCGCATCTGAAGCGCTGGGACATCGTGGCGGACGACAGCGCGGGCACGCCGCTGTCGCTGACGCCTGCGGGCACATTGTTGCTCGGTATCGCCGAGGCGGCGGCGGAACGCTTTGCGCCGGTGCCACTGCTGGCTTTGCTCAAGCATCCGCTGGTGATGAAGGGGGACGAACGGCTCGACTGGCTGGAGGGTGCGCGTGCACTCGACGTCGCGCTGCGCGGTCCGCGGCCGGCGCCGGGGCTGGGCGGGGTGACGGCCTTCCTGCTCGACGGCGATCGCCATACGGCGTGGAAGCGCAAGGCGGCGCTGGGCTTCTGGGGCGATGCGCGCAAGCTGCTGGAGCCGCTTGAACGGGCCTTCAGCAATCCCTCCTCCCCCCATCCGTTCGTGTCGAGCGAAGTCGAGACACGTGGGCTGGGCGCTGGTGAACGTGTCTCGACTTCGCTCGACACGAACGGAACTCTTGGGGGCTACTTAGCCGCGCTCCGCGAAGCCGCGACCGCGCTCACCGGCGATGCCGCCTGGGCAGGGCCGGACGGGCGCGCGGCGGCGGATATGATCGCAGAGCTGGAGGCGGCGGCGCCGCTCGGCCCCGAACGCTTCGATCCGGCCGGGCTGGTGCCGATGCTGCGCGGGTTCATGGATGCCAATGCTGTGCGGCCGCCGCAGGGCGGGCATCCGCGCGTGTCGATCTGGGGTTTGCTCGAAGCGCGTCTGCAGCAGGCCGATCTGATGGTGCTGGGCGGGCTGAACGAAGGAGTCTGGCCAACCCTGCCGAGCCCCGATCCGTGGCTTGCGCCGCGCATCCGCGCCGAACTGGGCCTGCCGGGGCTGGAACGGCGGATCGGGCTGTCGGCGCATGATTTCGCGATGGCGCTGGGCGCGAAACAGGTGATCGTCACCCGCGCCCGGCGCGATGCGCGCGCGCCGACGATCGCGTCGCGCTTCTGGTTGCGGCTCGAGGCGATGACCGGCGGCATGACGCGCGATCCCGCGCTGCGCAGTTGGGCGGGCGCGCTCGATCGCACGCCTGAGGTGCCGCCTGCGCGCCGCCCCGCGCCGGTGCCGCCGGTCGCCGATCGGCCGAAGGAGATCGCGGTCACCAAGCTCGATCGGCTCAAGGCGGACCCTTACGCTTTCTACGCCGACGCGATGCTCAAGCTCTATCCGCTCGACGCGGTCGATGCGGATCCGACTGCGGCGTGGCGCGGCACGGCGGTCCATGCGGTCCTCGAAGCGTGGATGAAGGAGGATGCGGCCGATCCCGAGCAATTGCTGCCCCGCGCCCGCGCGATGCTCGATGCGATGGCGGCGCATCCGGTGATGCGGGCGCTTTGGGAGCCGCGCTTGCTGGAGGCGATCGGGCAGTTCGCCGATTTCTTCCGCGACATGAAGCGCGAGGGGCGCCGTCCGCTCGTCGCCGAAGTGAAGGGGACGGCGGCGATTTCGGGCGTCACCTTGAAGGGCACGGTCGACCGGATCGATCGTCTGCCCGACGGCGGCCTTGCGATCGTCGATTACAAGACGGGCACGCCGCCCAAGGGCAAACAGGTCGCCGCTGGATATGCGATGCAGCTGGGCCTGCTCGGTTTGATCGCCGAGCGGGGCGGGTTCGAGGATGTGGACGGCGTGCCCGCCGCGTTCGAATATTGGTCGCTCGCGCGTGACATCAAGACCGGGTTGCTCGGCTATACCTCGTCGCCGGTGGGCGGGCGGAACGGGATCGACCCGGCCGACTTCATGCCGCTGGCCGCATCGACCTTCGCGGAGGCGGTGGAAAAGTGGCTGCTGGGGCTGGAACCTTTCACCGCCAAGCTTCACCCTGAACATGCGCCTTATGGGGATTTTGATCAGCTGATGCGCCTCGACGAATGGTATGGGCGGGGCCAATGAGTCGGCGGCTGAAGCCCCTGATGCCGTTGATGGCGCAGCAGCGCGATGCGTCCGATCCGGGGGCGCTCGTCTGGCTGTCGGCATCGGCGGGAACGGGCAAGACGCACGTCCTGACCGCGCGGGTGCTGCGCTTGCTGCTCAACGGCGTTCGGCCCGAGACGATCTTGTGCCTGACCTTCACCAAGGCGGGCGCGGCCGAGATGGCCGAGCGTATCCACGGCCGGCTGGCGCATTGGGCGCGGCTCAAGCCCAATCTGCTCGCGCAGGACCTGTTCCAGCTGGGCGAGGCGCATGGCGATGAAGCGGTTGCCCGCGCGCGCAAATTGTTTGCGCGGGTGCTGGAGGCGCCTGGCGGCGGGCTGCGGATCCAGACGATCCACGCCTTCTGCCAAACCCTGCTCGCGGGATTCCCGGCGGAGGCAGGGTTGGTGCCCGGTTTCCGCCCGATCGAAGGGCGCGAGGAGGCGGCGCTGGCGCGTTCGACGCTGGCGACGATGCTGGCCGATGCGACGCAGGGCGGCGATCTGCCGCTGATCCGCGACGTGCAGACGCTCAGCCGCCGGCTGGGCGAGGACAAGGCCGAAAGCTATCTGATGGACTGTGCGCGGCGGCCCGATGCGATGCGGGCGCTGGGCATGCGCGAGGGGATCGAGGCGCGGCTGCGCATGGCGCTGGGCGTGCCGATCGGCGATGTCGAGAGCGTGATCGTCGATCGGTGCGCGGAACTCGACATGGGCTGCTTCCACGCGATCGCGCAGGCCAATGGCGGCTGGGGAACGGCGACGGGGTTGAAGGATGCCGACCGGGTGGTCGCGTTCATCAATGCGGGCGCCGCAGCGCGGGCGGCGATGCTCGACGACATCATCGGCGTGGCGCTGACCAAGGACGGCTCCCCGCGCAAATATTCGCAGAAGCTGATCGACGCCGAGCCGCTCTACGTCACGCATTGCGAGCGCCTGGTCGAGCAGGTGCGCGCGCTGATCGAGCTGCGGATGAAGGCGGCGCTCGCGGCGTTGCTGGGCGCGGCGCTGCGCGCAGGACAGAGCTATGCCCTGGCCTACGAAGGGGCGAAGCGCGCCGGTGGGCTGGTCGACTTCGACGATCTGATCCGCGCGACCGTGCGCCTGCTCGATACGCCGGGCATGGGCGAGTGGGTCCGCTTCAAACTCGATCAGCAGACCGACCATATTCTGGTCGACGAGGCGCAGGATACCAACCGGTCCCAATGGGACATTGTCGAGGCGCTGGCGGGCGAGTTCTTCGCGGGCGAAGGCGCGCGCGATGCCCGCGTCGTGCGGACGATGTTCACCGTCGGCGACTTCAAGCAGGCGATCTTTGGTTTCCAGGGCACCGACCCCCGCGCGTTCGAGCGCGCCCGGATCGCGTTCCAGCTCAAGGCGATCCGGGGCGAGCGTGAGTTTGCCGAACTGTCGCTCGATCGCAGCTTTCGTTCGACACCGCCAGTGCTCGAACTGGTCGACCGGATGATCGCCGATCTGGGCAGTGATGGGCTGGGCCTCCAGCAGCTTGCCGAACCCCACATGTCGGCGCGGTCGCATCTGCCGGGGGTCGTCACCCTGTGGAAGCCGCTGTCGATCGAGGCGGTCGACGATGTCGAGGATGCCGGCGAGGAAAGCTGGGAGAGTGATGCGACCCGCGAGTTCGCGACCCGGCTCGCGCGGCAGATCAAGCTGTGGCTGGCCGAGCCGCTCTACATGCCGGGGCTGGGAAGGACGCTGCGGCCTGAGGACATCCTGGTGCTGGTGCGGCGGCGGGGGAGCCTTGCCTCGCTGATCGTCGCGCGGTTGCATGCCGAGGGGGTTCCGGTGGCGGGCGTCGATCGCCTGCGGTTGAATGCGCCGCTGGCGGTGCGCGATCTGCTCGCGGCGGTGCGCTTCGCGTTGCAGCCGGGGGATGATCTTAGCCTCGCATCGTTGCTCGTCTCGCCCTTGTTCGGGTGGAGCCAGGAACGGCTCTACGAGGTCGGCTTCGGGCGCAAGGGCGCGCTGTGGAAGGCGGTGCGCGACAGCGGGGACGATGCGGTCGCGATGCTCGACGATCTGCTCAACCAGGCCGATTTCACCACGCCCTATCGTTTCCTCGAACATATGCTGACCGGCCCGATGCAGGGTCGCGCGCGGCTGATCGCGCGGCTGGGGCAGGAGGCACGCGATCCGATCGAGGAACTGCTCAACGCTGCGCTCCAGTTCGAAGGGGTGGCAACCGCCTCGCTTCAGCGCTTCCTCGACTGGTTTGATCGCGGCGATGTCGAGATCACGCGCGATCCGTCTGCCCCCGCCGATGCGGTGCGGGTGATGACGGCGCATGGCTCGAAAGGGCTGCAGGCGCCGCTCGTCATTCTGGCCGATGCGACCGGCGATCCGGACGCGAACCGCGGCGCCACGCTCGGCTGGACGATCGATGAGGACATGCATCCCGTCCCCGTCCCGCGCCCCAAGAAGGATGAGATGGTCGACGAACTGCGCCGCGACGCTGACGATCATGCCGCGCGCGAGGCGGCCGAACATTGGCGCTTGCTCTATGTCGCCGCCACGCGCGCCGAGGAGCATCTGGTGATCGGCGGCGCGCTGGGCCCACGTGCCAAGGGCGTGCCCCCGTCGCGCAGCTGGTATGGCGCGATCGAGGCGGCGATGACCGGGGTGGGCGCCGAGCCGGTCGAGGACGAGCTGTGGGGCACGGCCAGCCATTTCCGCGGCAGCGCGCCGTTGGCGGCGGGCACGCGCAAGGAACCGAAGCCGCGCTCCGAACTGCCGGTGATCAGCGAACCGGCCTGGCTCCGTATCGGCGCACCGCGCGAGGAGAGGCCGCCGCGTCCGCTCGCGCCGTCGTCGCTGGGGCCGGACGAGGTTGCCGATCCGCCACCGACGCCTGCGATGCGCGCGGCGGGGCGGCGCGGCTCGCTGCTCCATGCGCTGTTCGAGCGGTTGCCGGGCGTGGCGCCGGCCGATCGGTCGGGCGCTGCCGAACGCTGGCTGGAACATTCGGCGGGCGTGGCGGATGCCGATGAACGCCGCGCGCTGGTGGCCGACGCCTGCGCGGTGATCGATCATCCCGCTTTCGCCGCCGTCTTTGCCTCCGACGCCCTTGCCGAAGCGCCGATCGCAGCGGTGGTCGACGGCGATGTGATTGCGGGCACGGTCGATCGCCTGCTGGTGTCGGCCGATCGCGTGCTGGTGGTCGATTTCAAGACCGGGCGGCGGGTGCCGGGTTCGGTCGAGGCGGTGCCGATACATCATCTGCGGCAGATGGGTGCTTATGCCGCCGCGCTCGCGACCATCTTTCCGGGGCGACGGATCGAGGCCGGGCTGCTCTACACGAGCGGGCCTGCGCTGATCGTGCTGCCGCCCGACGTGCTCGCGGCGCACAAGCCGGGCTTTAGGGGGGCGGAGCAAAAGCAGGCGTCAGGCCGTTGAGCGTGACGCGGACCCGCCTTACATCGTTGCGGTAACGAAGGAGTTTTCAGCACATGCCGACCAAAGCCATCACCGACTCGTCGTTTCACAGCGACGTCATCGCCGCCGACGGCCCCGTCCTCGTCGATTTCTGGGCCGAGTGGTGCGGCCCGTGTAAGATGATCGGCCCCAGCCTCGAGGAAATCTCGGAGGAACTGGGTGAGAAGGTGACGATCACCAAGCTCAACATCGACGAGAATCCCGAAGCGCCCGGCCGTTACGGGGTGCGCGGCATCCCGACGATGATCCTGTTCAAGAACGGTCAGCCGACCGCCACCAAGGTGGGCGCCGCCCCCAAGAGTCAGCTCAAGGGGTGGCTCGAAGGCGAGCTGTAAGCTCGCCACATCATCTCTCGTCATTGCGAGCGTAGCGAAGCAATCCAGGCCCGAACCAACTGAGGTTCGTGACCTTCTCTCCAGCAGGACTGGATTGCTTCGTCGCCTTCGGCTTATCGCAATGACGATATGAACTGCGCGACGCGGTGGAGCGAGGTGTTGCCCGCTCGTACACACATCCCATTCGTCACCCCGGACCAAGCCCCGGGGTGACGGTGGTAATCTAGCCCCGCACCAGCGCCCCGCCGTTGACGTCGATCACCTGCCCCGTGATCCACTCGCCGTCGTCCGAATGGAGCAAGGTGGCGATGCCCGCGACGTCGTCGGGCTTGCCGAGGCGCGGGCTCCACGCGTTGGCGAGGCCCGCATCGATGAATTTTTGCGGCAGGCCCGCCTTGGCGCGCTCGGTCAGGATCATGCCGTAGGACAGCGTGTTGCAGCGTATCCCCTGCTTGCCGTAGCGGCGCGCCACATGGCGGGTCATTGTTTCGACCCCGGCCTTCGCGGTTTGATAGCCGAGCCGGGTGACATCGACCCCGCGACATGAATTGGACGACGTGAAGACGATCGATCCGCCGCCGGTCATCAGCGGGATCGCGGTCTTGGCCGCCTGTGCATAGCCATAGAGATGCGCGTCGATCTGCGACTGCCAGATGTCGAAGTCGAGCGCGAGCAGATCGGCGTCATGCGGCATGGCGGTCGGGTTGCCGGCAATCATGTGGACCCCGTCGAGCCGGCCCTGGACGGCCGCAACGCTCTCGATCATCGCGGTGATGCTCGCCCGATCGCGCAGGTCGAAGCGGTGCGCGCTGGCCTTGTCGCCGATCTCGGCGGCGAGCCGCTCGGCCCCGTCGAAATCGAAATCGCCGATCGCGACATGCGCACCCTCGGCAGCTAGCCGTCGCGACACCGCCTCGCCCGATCCGCCGGCACCACCGCCGATGATGATCACTTTGCCTGTCAGCCTCATCCCATTTTCTCCCATTTCGAAAGAAAATTCTATGGCATGACGGACCATATGCCCGCTAGTCGGCGTCTGATTGGCTTGACGGATGGGTCGCGGAAACCGCTTCGATCGCCTGCGTCCGTTCCGACACGGCGACGAGGCGTGGATATGCGGACAGGTCGACCGCGAAGCGCTTGGCTGAATAGACCTGCGGCACCAGGCAGCAGTCGGCGATCGTCGGCTTGTCGCCATAGGCAAAGCCCGCGCCATGGCGCGCGATCAGGGTTTCAAGCGCCGCGAAGCCATCGCCGATCCAGCGCGCGATCCAGGCGTCGACCTGCGGCTGCTCGGCCCCCAGATCGGCCCTGAGTGTATTCAGCACGCGCAGATTGTTGAGTGGGTGGATGTCGCACGCGATCAAGGCCGCCATCGATCGGACGATCGCGCGGCCTGCTGCGTCGGCCGGGAGCAAAGCGGGCTTCGGCCAGCTCTCCTCGATCCACTCCAGAATCGCGAGGCTTTGCGTCAGGGTCATCCCGTCGGCCTCGATCGCGGGCACCAGCCCCTGCGGCGCGAGCGCGACATAAGCCGGATCGCGTTGCGCGCCGGTGCGCAGATCGTGGGTGACGCGATCATGCGCCACGCCTTTGAGCGCCAGCGCGATCCGCACGCGATAGCCCGCCCCCGATCGCCAATAATCGTGAAGGATCAGCATGGGGGCATCCTCGCAGAGTTGGGGCGCGATGGCGTTTCATATTTCGTCCGATCGTCGCTATCGCTGTGCAATCTGCATCGGAACGCCGCGAATATGAAACAGGTTCATCAACTCGACGCGATCGATCGCCGCATCGTCACCGCGCTTCAACGCAACGGGGCGCTCACCCACGCCGATCTGGCGGAGGAGGTGGGGGCCTCGGCTGCCTCCTGCTGGCGACGGATCAAGGCGCTGGAGGCGGCGGGCGTGCTGATCGGCACGGTGCGCCTGGTCGATCCCGATCGGGTGGGGCGCGGAGTCAACGTGCTGTGCAGCGTGCGGATGCGCAGCCACGCCCCCGCCGACCGCGCCGCTTTCGAGGATTTCGCCCGCGCGGCGCCCGAGATCCTCGAATGTTTCTCGATGTCGGGCGAATGGGATTATCTGCTGCGGATCGTGGTGGCCGATGTCGGCGACTATGAGCGTTTCCTGATGCGCAGCCTGCTGGGGCATCCGACGGTTCTGACCGCAAGTTCGCACTTCGCGCTCGGGCTCATTAAATACAGCACCGCGATACCGGTGTAGGAGGGGACATGACCACTACGACACTCGCCACGCAGCTGGACGAACAGGGCATATTGCTGGTCACGCTCGACCGGCCCGACAAGCTGAACGCCTTTACGGTGGAGATGGCGGACGAGTTGGAAGCGTTGTTTCGAAGCGCCAATGACGACGATGCGATCCGCGCGATCGTGGTGACGGGGGCGGGGCGGGCCTTTTGCGCGGGAATGGACCTGTCGGTGGGCGGCAACGTCTTCGGTCTGGACGAAAGCCAGACGCCCACGATGGCCGACATGACTGACCGGCTGCACGATCCCGCGATAGAGCGCGGCGTGCGCGATACTGGCGGGCGCGTGACCCTGGCGATCCACGATTGCGTCAAGCCCGTCATCGCCGCGATCAACGGCCCCGCAGTCGGCATCGGCGCGACGATGACCTTGGCGATGGATATCCGTTTGGCGAGCAAGGCTGCGCGGATCGGGTTCGTGTTCGGGCGGATCGGGGTGACGCCCGAAGCCTGCTCGACCTGGTTCCTGCCGCGGATCGTGGGGATGCAGACCGCGCTCGAATGGGTGCTGTCGGCCGATATCCTCGATGCCGATACGGCCAAGGCGGGCGGGCTGGTGCGCAGCGTCCATGATGATCGCGACGCCCTGCTCGTCGAGGCGATCGGGCTCGCGCGCAAGTTCACCGAGCATCGCTCGCCGGTCGCAATCGCTTATGCCAAGCAGATGATGCGCCGGAACGCCGCGCTCCCGCACCCGATCGACGCGCACCGGATCGACTCGCTCGCGATGTTCCATTCGAGCGTGGGTGACGGCAAGGAAGGGGTCGCGGCCTTCCTGGAGAAGCGCCCGCCCGATTTCAAAGGCAAGGCGTCCGCGCTGCCGTTCGATCCGTGGGGGGACGCCAAGTGAAGGCGCTGATCGTCCATGCCCATTCGGAAAGCGACAGCTTCGTCGCGGCGATGCGCGATGCCGCGGTCGCGGCACTGATCGCGCAGGGGGCCGAGATCGCGCAGTCCGATCTCTACGCTATGGGCTTCAACCCCGTCCTGTCGCCCGCCGATTTCGGCAGCCGCAAGAACGAAGCCCACCTGACCTACGCGCTCGAACAGCGATACAATTACGACGCCGGCACGCTCGCGCCCGATATCGTAGCCGAGATCGAGAAGGTGCTGGCCGCCGACCTGATCGTCTTCACCTTCCCGGTCTTCTGGTTCAGCGTGCCCGCGATCCTGAAGGGTTGGATCGACCGGGTGTTCATCTCCGGCCCCTTCTATGGCGGGCGGCGGGTCTATGGGGCGGGGCCGCTCAAGGGCAAGAAGGCACTCGCGGCCTTCTCGCTGGGTGGGCGCGAGCATATGTTCGGGCCGGGATCGATCCACGGCGAGCTGGAAACCGGGATGCTCCGCCATTTCTTCCAGGGTGCGCTGGGCTATGTCGGGTGCGACGTGCTCGAACCGTTCGTCGCGTGGCACACGCCTTATGTGACGCACGACGCGCGCGTCGCGATGCTCGATGCGCTGGGGGGCTATGTCGCGGGCTGGGGCAGCTTGCCGGTTCTCCCGATGCCCGACCTGACGAGGTTCGACGACAGCTTCGCGCCGAAGGGGTGAACCTCATATCGTCATCCCCGCGAAAGCTGGGATGACGAAGAGAAGTGGCGAAGCGGCTACCGCTCCATCAGATCCCGGATCTTGTTCGACAGCGCGTTCATCGCAAAGGGCTTGGTAATCACCTCCATGCCGGGCGCGAGCAGGCCGTTGCCGACCGCCGCATTTTCGGCGAAGCCGGTGATGAAAAGCACCTTCAGCGCCGAACGATAGACGCGCGCGGCATCGGCCACCTGTCGGCCGTTCATGCCGCCGGGCAAGCCCACGTCGGTGATCAGCAGGTCGATCCGCTGGTCGGTCGACAGGATTTGCAGGCCGCTCGCGCCGTCGGGTGCCTCGATCGCGACATAGCCGGCATCTTCGAGCACTTCGACCACAAGCGCGCGGATCGCGGGCTCGTCGTCGATCACCAGCACGCGCTCGCCGTCGCCATGATCGGTCTCGTGGCCATGGGCCAGCGCCTCTTCCTCGGCCGTGCCGTGGTGACGGGGCAGATAGATGCACATGTTGGTGCCGCGTCCGACCTCCGAATAGATCCGCACCTGCCCGCCGGACTGACGCGCGAAGCCATAGACCATCGACAGGCCCAGGCCGGTGCCTTCGCCCAGCGGCTTGGTGGTGAAGAACGGGTCGAAGGCGCGCGCCATCGTCTCGCCATCCATACCGGTGCCGGTGTCGCTGACGCAGATCGAGATATATTGGCCCGGCGCCATATCGCGCTCCATCGACGCGCGATCATCGAGCCACTTGTTCGCGGTCTCGATCGTGATCCGCCCGCCATTCGGCGCCATCGCGTCGCGCGCGTTGATGCACAGATTGAGCAGCGCATTTTCGAGCTGGGGCGCGTCGATCCGCGTCGTCCACAGCCCCGCTGCGCCGACGATCTCCAACTCGTTGAGCGGGCCGATCGAGCGGTGGACGAGATCCTCCATGCCCAGGATCAGGCGGTTGACGTCGGTCGGCTTGGGATCGAGCGTCTGGCGGCGTGAGAAGGCGAGCAGCCGCTGGGTCAGCGCCGCCGCGCGCCGCGCGCCGCCCTGTGCGTTGTCGATATAACGCTGCAGCCCCGCGACGCGGCCCTGATCGATCCGCTTTTCCAGCAGCTCCAGATTGCCGCTGATCGCCGCGAGCAGATTGTTGAAATCATGCGCCAGGCCGCCGGTCAGCTGGCCGACCGCTTCCATCTTCTGCGCCTGGCGAAGTGCGTCTTCGGCACGGACGCGCGCGGTGACTTCGACCGCCTCGGGCACCAGCGCGACGATCCTGCCCGCCGGATCGAAGGCCGGACGCATCGAGAATTCATAGACACGCTCGCCACCGGGCAGATGGAGCGGCATGGTGAACTGGACGCTCTCGCCGGCTGCGACACGTGCGACCGCGTCCCGCACCTTGTCCATCATCTCGGGCGTGCCGCTATACCAGGGCGTGTCCCAATAATCGCGACCAGCGACGTCATCGAGCTTCGCATCGATCGCCGACAAAGCGGTCGCGTTGAGGTAGAGAATCTGTCCCTCGGGGGTCAGCAGCCCCTGCGCCATGAACGAATTTTCGAACACGGTGCGGACCGTGGCTTCGCTCTGCTGGAGCTGGGCGGCGCGTTCGGCGACGCGGGCCTCGAGCGTTTCGTTGAGGTGGCGAAGGCTCTCGGCGGTCTCGCGCAGTTCGGCCTCGGCGCCAACACGCTCAATATGCGCCCAGCTGCGTTCGGCGACTTCGCGGATCAGGGCGAGTTCCGCGTCGCTCCATGGATGCGCCTGGGCGCGGTGGACCGCCATCAGCGCGATCAGGCGTCCCTCCTTGACCAGCGGCACGCACAGGGTCGCGTTGATGCCGAGCGCTTCGTAAGTGGCGGCGCTCCTGGGGCCGAGTTCGGTGCGATCGTTGACGATCTGCGGCCGGCCGGCACTGAGTTCGGTTACTGCCTCCTTGCCGAAATCGGCAAGGACATGATGGCCGATCGCGCTGCCCGATCCGGGTGCAGCCCAGCCGCCGCGTACGCGAAAGCCCAGCTCGTCGGCGTCCATGTCGGCATAGGAGCAGATCGACACCCCCATATGCTGGCCGGTCATCCGGGTGGTGATGTCGAGGATTTCGTCGGCGTCGCGGCTGATGGCGGTGGCGCTGTTCAGCGCATCGAGGAAACGCAGGCGATTCCCGTCGGCGAGGAGCTGTCGCTCGGCCTTCACCTTGTCGGTGATCTCTATGACGATCGCCAGCACGCCCGCCGGCACCCCTTCATCGTCGTAGATCGGCGAATAATCGAGATCGAGATAGACATCCTCGAACTCGCCGGTCCGGTTGAGCGTGAGGATGAAGTCGCGATAGGCCAGCGTGCCGCCCGCCAGCCCGACCTTCATCACATTGTCGTTGAAGTCGGCGACCTCGTCCCACCCTTCGCGCACCTTGCTGCCCAGTAGAACGGGGTGTCGATCGCCGGCGAAGACCGAATAGCCGTCATTGTAGAGCATGATGCCGTCGTCGCCCCACAGCATCACGATCGGCACCGGCGAATGGACGACGAAGGCGACGATCGTACGCAGCGATTGGGGCCAGGCCTCGATCGGGCCGAGCGAGGCCGACCAGTCGAACGCTGCGATCCGATCGCCCATCTCCCCGCCGCCTGCGAGGAAGAGCAGCGGGTCGCGCGAATATTCGGTAGTTGTGCTCACGGTCCCCCTGCGGCCCTATCTACTCTCGGCCCGTTGGCCGAATGGTTCAGGGGAACGAAGGTTCCGGACCGTGCAGAACTATTCTCTAGGCCATCGCCTTCAGCGCCGTCACCAGCTTCGCCATGTCGGCGGCGCTGTTGGTGAAAGAGGGGGAGACGCGCACACAGCAGCCCTTGGCGGGGCCGTCGCGCTCGATCGTGAAGATGCGATGAAGGTCGAACAGCGCCTGTCGCAGCGCGCGATTGGCCTCGATCGAGGTGCGGCCGGTCAGGCGGAAGGATGTGATGCCGCCGTGAAGCGCGGGATCGTCCGGGGTGAGGATCTCGATCCCCTTCACGCCCCGCAGCGGCTTCACCCACAGATCGCGCAGGTGGCGCAGGCGTGCGGCCTTGGCGGCGATGCCGATCCTCTGGTGCGCGGCGATCGCGTCGGGGACGGTGAGGATGCCGGCGAAGTTGACGGTGCCTGTGTGGATGCGCGCATCGATCCGGTCGCTTGGTGCTTCGAGCAGCGAGGGATCGATGTCGCGGATGCGATCCTTGCCGATATAGACTACGCCGACGCCCAAAGGTGCAGCGATCCATTTGTGCAGGTTGATCCCCGCAAACTCGACGCCCAGTTCCTTCAGCGAAAAATCGAGCTGGCCGAGCGCGTGACCGACATCGAGCAGCACGTCGACATTGTGCGCCTTCGCCATTGCGACGATTGCCTTCACCGGCGGGACGAGGCCGGTGCGGTGGCTGAGCTGGGTCAGCAGCATCATGCGGATCTTCGGATCGGCCTTCAGCGCGGCCTCATAGGCGTCGACCAGAGACTGCGCGGTCGCGGGCTCGGGCAAGTTGATCTTGACGACCCGCACGCCGCGCAGCCGCGCGAGCGAATCCATGCCGGTCTGCATCGCGTCATAATCGAGATCGGCATAGAGAACGGCATCGCCGGGCTTGAGCTTGTTATAGCCGCCGATCAGCACCGCCATCGATTCACTGCCGCCGCGCGTGAAGGCGATCTCGGCCGGATCGACCTTGAGGAGGGCGGCTACCTGCGTGCGAACCGCGCGCATCTCCGCATTGGCGGGGCCGCGCGTGTAGAGCGTCGTCTCGCGGTTCACCTTGTCGGTGCGCGCTTCATAGGCCTCGCGCACCTTTGTCTGCATCGCACCGAAATGGCCGGCTTCGAGCTGGACGATGCCCGGCGGCGGCGTGTCGTAGAGTTTGGCGACCTGCGCCCACCAGGCTTCGTCGGCCGCAAGCTTTTCGGGCGAGACGCCGGTGGGCGCCATCAGCGTCTCAGCGATAGCGGGCACCGCCGAAGCGGCGGCGGAGGCGGCGAGGAAGGTGCGTCGGGAAACGGTCATTTCCCGACTATGAAACTATTATCGTGACAGGCAAGCGACGCTCTCCAATCCTCCCCGCCAGGGGGAGGTGTCAGCGCAGCTGACGGAGGGGGAGGGCGGCGTCCAATCAGAGGACTCGCACCCTCCCCCTCCGTCGCCTTTGGCGCCACCTCCCCTTGGCGGGGGAGGATTATTTGGCGGTCAGCGCCTCATGAAACATCGCCAGCGCGGCTTTGGCGAAGGTTTCCATATTGGCCATGCGATCGTTGCTGTCGGTTTCGACCATGCGGACCATCGTGAAGCCGTCCGGACCCGCCACCGCGATGCAGCTGGTGCCCGAGGGCTTGCCATGCGGATGATCGACCGGGCCCGCCGACCCGCTTTCGGCGATTGACCAGTCGGCGCCGAAATTGTCGCGGATCGCGGTCGCCTGCAGCAGCGCATAAGGCTCGGTCACGCCGCGCAGGCCGTTCCAGTCCGAAAGGGGCAGGCCGAACAGATGCTTGCGCCCCGCGATCGAATAGAGCGTCCCGCCGCCCTTGAAGAACTTCGTCGCGCCGGGGATGGTGCAGAAGGCGGCTGAGATCAGGCCGCCGGTCGATCCGTCCGCCACCGCAATCGACTGCCCCCGTTCGACCAGCAGGGCCGCAGAAGGCGCGGCGAGCGCGTTGAGGTCGTGCAGCATCGAAATCCCCTCTTGTTTGCCCGGGCTTAGCGCAGCCGATCGGTGAGGGGAAAGAGCGTCGCTTGTTCGGTATCGGACAATTGCACCATCCAGTGATCGGCAGTGAGGAGCGAGCGCATCATGTGCGGCCGATCGCCGGGCAGGGGGCTGATCGGCCCGTCGTCCGCGACGACGCGGGTGATGTTGGTGACGCCGTTGGTGGGCAGGACCGCACTGGTGACGGCACGCCCGGTCTCCGAAGGCAGGCCGAGCATCCGGCGCAACGCCGCCATGCCGAAGAAGCGGCAGCCGACGAGGGAAGCCACCGGATTGCCCGGCAGGCCCAGGATCGGCACCCCGTCCGGTGTCGTCGCGAACAATACGGGCTTGCCGGGGCGCATGCGGACGCCGTGGAAATGGATCGTCGCGCCGACGTCGCGCACCGCATCGGGGATATGGTCGCGCTCGCCCGCCGATGCGCCGCCGGTGGTGATGACGAAATCCGATGTCGCCAGCGCCGCCGCGATCGCACTGGCAATCGCCTCGCGACTGTCTGGGACGGGGGCGGAGAGCGTGACGGCCGCACCGGTTTCCGCAAGCAGGGCCGCGATCATCGGGCCGTTGACGTCGATGATCCCGCCGCCCAATTCGTCGCCGGTCGGAATGATCGACACGCGCGGGCGGAGGCGCACAGCAATCGTCTCGACCCCGTAGGCGACCAGTGCGCCGAGCATCGGGGCGGAGATCGCGCGGCCCGGCCCCAACACCTCGTCGCCGGGGGCGGCATCCTCGCCCTTGCTGCGAATGTTCATGGCGGTCGCGACCGGTTCGGTGATGCGCAGCCGATCGCCCTCGACGGTCGCGCGCTCCTTGATCAGCACGGTCGCGCCGCCTGTCGGGATGATCGCACCGGTCATGATCGGGCACGCGGTGCCGGGCGGAAGCGGCGCGCTGGCGTCGCCCGCGAAGATCGGATCGCCGATCGCCAGATCACCGCCCGTGCAATCGGCGGCGGTCAGGACGAAGCCGTCCATCGCCGACATGTCGGCCGCGGGGTGAAAGCGTTGGGCCTGCACCGGTGCGGCGGTGACGCGGCCCAGCGCGTCGGTCAGGGCGATCGTCTCGGCGGGCAGGGTCGCCACATGCCGCTCGACGATCGCGATGGCCTCGAAAAAGGCGGGGCGGTTCGGCTTGGGCGTCGGTTGCGCGCTGGTCAGGTCGGCGGGGCGGTTGATGTTGTGGATCGGATCGCTGGCGATGCCGGTCGCAGCGCAGGCGCGCGCCCAGGCGTGCATCGATCGATCCTCACCGCCCAGAAAGGCTTCGAGCTGGTTCGAAAGCCCGACCGGCCAGCAGCCGACGACCGGTGCTTCGAGCAGGAAGGCGGGCGCTGCATCGATCAGTTTCGGCACGACATCGGAGGGGAGCAGGGGAATATCACACGCCGTCACCATCACTGCGTCGAAGCCTTGCGCCTTGGCGTGGCGCAGCGCCCCGCACAGGCCGCCGAGCGGGCCGAGGCCGGGGGCGGGATGGTCGGGAATATCCGTCGCCATCGCATCGACGAACGGCGCGATCGTGTCGCGCGCATGGTCGATCAGCGCGCGCCCGTCGAGCATGGCGCGCGCCTTGTCGCTGCCGAAGCGGCTCGATCGCCCTCCCGCCAGCACCACTCCCAGGCGCTTCATGCGATCAGCAGCGCGTCTGGCCGGGCGAGCACGATCAGGCGCAGCCCCGCCTCGGCCGCCCGCGTGATGGCAAGGCTGGTCGGGGCGGACACAGTGGCGAGCAGCGGACAGTCGGCAAGCACGGCCTTCTCGACAAGTTCGAACGAGCAGCGCGAGCTTAGCAGCGCGAAGCCGCCGTCCCAAGAGCGCCCCTCGCGCGCCATCGCGCCGATCAATTTGTCGAAGGCGTTGTGCCGGCCGACATCCTCGCGCGCGATCAGCACCACGCCCTCGGCAGAGCAGAAAGCGGCGGCGTGGACCGCGCCGGTTTCGGCGTTGAGCGGTTGGTGATCGCGCAAATGCCCGAGCGCGCGGAACACGGCGGCCTCGTCGGCTTCGCTGGTCGCCTTGACCGCGGGCAGGGGACGTAGCGCGCTTTCGAGATTTTCGATCCCGCATAGGCCACAACTGCTTTCGGACACGCGATGGCGCACCCGATCCATCACGCGCGGCATGCGATCCTCGATCAGGGTGACGCGTAGCAGTACGCCCTGTGGGGCTTCGTGCGCATCGATGTCGACGATGTCGGCGGCGTGATCGATCAGCCGTTCGGAGAGTGAGAAGCCGGTGGCGAAATCCGCCAGATCGGCAGGTGTCGCCATCATCACCGCATAGCCGATGCCGCTGAATTCCAGCGCGATCGGCATTTCGACCGCGATCACCCGGTCGATCGTCGCGCGTGTCCCGTCGCTGCCGACCCGTTCGACCGGCCGCCGCTCAGCCGGCGTCGTCATGGCCCGCACCCGCGACGTCGGCATATTCGGTCGCATGGGTTTGCGGTGGCGGCGCGCCCTTCTCCTGCAGGATCGCGATGGCGCGCGCGGCGACGGGGCCGAGGCTGTCGGTCAGGCCAGCAATCCGCGCCTTCATGCGCGGATCCCAGAATTTCGCGATATGGTCCGCCGTCGCCATCGCTGCCTTGTCATGCCCGATCGCGGCGAAATTGCGCGCGATCTGATCGGCCATATAGGCAAGCCGCTGGTCGGTCGACATCATGCGCGTCACTCCGCCGGTTCGAGGCGCGGCTCGATCCGGCGCGATCTCTTCGCCTGCGCCTCGTAGCTTTCCTGCCAATCGCTCGGCCCGTTGGAGGGCGACACCTGCACGGCCGTCACCTTGTACTCGGGGCAGTTGGTGGCCCAGTCCGAAAAGTCGGTGGTGATGACGTTGGCTTGCGTCGTCGGGTGGTGGAAGGTGGTATAGACCACGCCCGGCGCGACCCGTTCGGTGACGAGCGCACGCAAGGTTGTCTCGCCCGCGCGGCTGCGCAGGGAGACCCACTGGCCGTCGTGCAGCCCGCGATTTTCGGCGTCGTGCGGGTGGATCTCCAACAGATCCTCGGGATGCCACGCCACGTTATCAGTGCGCCGGGTCTGCGCGCCGACATTGTAGTGGCTCAGGATGCGCCCGGTGGTGAGCAGCAGCGGGAAGCGTGGGCCGGTCTTTTCGTCGGTCGCGACATAATCGGTGACGACGAACCTGCCCTTGCCGCGCACGAAGCCGTCCAAGTGCATCGTCGGCGTGCCGAGCGGGGCGGCGGCGGTCGCAGGCCACTGAAGCGAGCCATGCTCCTCGAGCGCGTCATAATGGACGTTGGCGAAGCTGGGGGTGAGCGCGGCGATCTCGTCCATGATCTCGGACGGGTGGGTGTAGTTCCAGCCGAGACCCATCGCCTGCGCGACCATCTGCACGATCTCCCAATCGGCGAATCCGTTGAGAGGGGACATCACCTTGCGGACGCGCTGGATGCGGCGTTCGGCATTGGTGAAGGTGCCGTCTTTCTCGAGGAAGGTCGATCCGGGCAGGAAGACATGGGCGTAGTTCGCGGTCTCGTTCAGGAACAGATCCTGCACCACCACGCATTCCATCGCGGCAAGGCCGGCGGCAACGTGGGCGGTGTTGGGGTCGGATTGGAGGATGTCCTCGCCCTGGATGAACAACGCCTTGAACGCCCCGTCGGTCGCGGCGTCGAGCATGTTGGGGATGCGCAGGCCCGGTTCGTCGTCCAGCGGCACGCCCCACGCATCCTCGAACATCGCGCGCGCCTCCGGATCGGAAACGTGGCGGTATCCGGAAAATTCGTGCGGAAAACTGCCCATGTCGCATGCGCCCTGGACATTGTTCTGTCCGCGCAGCGGGTTCACGCCCACGCCCTCGCGCCCGACATTGCCCGTCGCCATCGCCAGGTTGGCGATCGCCATCACGGTCGACGATCCCTGGCTGTGCTCGGTGACGCCCAGGCCGTAATAGATCGCGCCATTGCCGCCGGTCGCATAGAGGCGCGCAGCCTTACGGAGTTCGTCCGGGTCGACGCCGGTGATCTCGGCGCTGGCCTCGGGCGACCGGTGGTCTTCGCTGACGAAGGCCGCCCAATCCTCATATTCGTCCCAGTCGCAGCGTTCGCGGATATAGGCTTCGTCGAACAGCCCTTCGGTCACGATCACATGCGCCATCGCGGTCAGCACCGCGACATTGGTGCCGGGGCGCAGCGACAGGTGATGCGCCGCCTCGATATGCGGGCTGCGGACCAGATCGGTGCGACGTGGATCGATGACGATCAGCTTGGCGCCCTGCCTTAGCCGCCGCTTCATCCGGCTGGCGAAGACGGGGTGGCCATCGGTCGGGTTCGCGCCGATGACGAGGATGACGTCGCTATGCTGGACACTGTCGAAATCCTGCGTACCGGCGGACGTACCGAAGGTGGTCTTCAGGCCGTATCCGGTCGGCGAGTGGCAGACGCGCGCGCAGGTATCGACATTGTTGTTGCCGAAGCCCTGCCGGATCAGCTTCTGGACGAGGAAGGTCTCCTCGTTCGTGCAGCGGCTCGACGTGATCCCGCCCACTGCGCGGGTGCCGTAGGTGGACTGGATACGGCGGAACTCGGACGCGGTGTGGGCGATCGCTTCCTCCCAGCTTACCTCGCGCCACGGTTCGTGGACCGACGCGCGGATCATGGGGTTGAGGATGCGTTCCTTGTGGTTGGCATATCCCCACGCGAAGCGGCCCTTGACGCAGCTATGCCCGCGATTGGCCTTGCCGTCCTTCCACGGCACCATGCGCACCAGCTGTTCGCCGCGCATCTCGGCGCGGAAGGTACAGCCGACCCCGCAATAAGCGCAGGTAGTGATGACGGCCTTGTCGGGGGTGCCGACCTTGATGACCTCCTTCTCGATCAGCGCCGAGGTAGGGCATGCCTGCACGCACGCGCCGCACGACACACATTCGGACGACAGGAAATCCTCGTCCTGGCTCGCAGCGATGTGGCTCGAAAAACCGCGTCCGTCGACGGTGAGCGCAAGCGTCCCCTGCACCTCGTCGCACGCTCGCACACAGCGCGAACAGACGATGCACTTGGCGGGATCGAAGGTGAAATACGGGTTGGACTCGTCCTTGGCGGCGTCGAGATGGTTCGCGCCGTCATAGCCGTAGCGCACGTCGCGCAGGCCGACCGCGCCCGCCTGATCCTGCAGCTCGCAATCGCCGTTCGCCGAGCAAGTGAGGCAGTCGAGCGGGTGATCGGAGATGTAGAGTTCCATCACGCCCTTGCGCAGCTTGGCGAGCTTGTCGGTCTGGGTACGCACGACCATGCCGGGGGTGACAGGGGTGGTGCACGACGCCGGGTAGCCCGCGCGCCCGTCAATCTCGACCAGGCAGATGCGGCACGATCCGAAGCTTTCGAGCGTGTCGGTCGCGCACAGCTTCGGGATGTTCGTGCCCATCAACGCAGCGGCGCGCATGATCGATGTGCCGGCCGGCACGTCGACAGGCTGGCCGTCGATGGTGAGCGATACCAGAGGCCCGGTGACGGGCATCGGCTTCGTGCCGAGGTCGATCTCGCCGATCCAGCCCATCTCTCTACTCCGCCGCCTGGGGCAGCGCGCGGGCGCCGCCGAAATCTTCGGGAAAATGATCGAGCGCGCTCAGCACCGGATAGGGGGTGAACCCGCCGAGCGCGCAGAGCGACCCGAACTTCATCGTCTCGCACAGGTCGCGCAGCACGCCGATCTCCTCGTCGACCGAGCGGTGCTTGACCTTGGCGTTGCGCATCTGGGGCATGGCTTCGAGCGCCTGTTCGCGCTGTGCGGCGCCCTTGATGCGGTCGCCAATAATCCTATCAAGCGTCTCGACGCCGCGGGTCGACCCGATCCGGCAGGGCGTGCACTTGCCGCAGCTCTCGACCGCGCAGAATTCCATCGCGAAGCGCGCCATCGCGGCCATGTCGACGGTATCGTCGAACACGGTGATCCCGGCATGGCCGATCAGCCCGCCTGCCGCCGCGAACGCTTCGTAATCGAAGGCCAAGTCGAACATCGACGGCGGGAAATAGGCGCCCAGCGGCCCGCCGACCTGCACCGCGCGCACCGGCCGCCCGCTCTCGGTGCCGCCGCCGATATCGTTGACCAGTTCGCCCAGCGTGATGCCGAAGCCGATTTCGAACAGCCCGCCATTCTTAACATTGCCCGCAAGCTGCACCGGCATCGTCCCGCGCGACCGGCTGAAGCCGACCTCGGCATAACGCTCCGGCCCTTCGGCGAGGATGAAGGGGATGGCGGCGAGGCTGAGCACATTGTTGATGACGGTCGGCTGCCCGAACAGGCCCTGGATCGCGGGGAGGGGCGGCTTGGCGCGAACCTGCCCGCGCTTGCCCTCGATCGATTCCAGCAGCGCGGTCTCCTCACCGCAGACATAGGCGCCCGCGCCGACGCGGACCTCGACCGTGAAAGGCGCGAGGATCGGCCCGGCGCGCTCGATCGCCGCGTTCAGCGCGCGGATCGCGAAGGGATATTCGGAGCGGACGTAGATGTAGCCGTGGCTTGCCCCCACCGCGTGCCCCGCGATCGCCATGCCTTCGAGCAGGCAATAGGGATCGCCCTCCATCAGCATCCGATCGGCGAAGGTGCCGCTGTCGCCCTCATCGGCGTTACAGACGATGAACTTTTCAGGGGACGCGGCATCGAGGACGGTCTGCCACTTGATGCCGGTCGGAAAGCCCGCCCCGCCGCGCCCGCGCAGGCCCGACGCCTTGACCGCGTCGACCACCGCCTGGGGTGGGAGGGCACGGGCGGCGGCAAGCCCTTTCCAGCCGTCATGCGCGGTATAATCGGCCATGCTCAGCGGATCGGTGATGCCGCAGCGGGCGAAGGTGAAGCGCTGCTGCTTCGCGAAGAAGGGCAGGGTGGCGAGGTCGCCGATGCGATTGGGGTGGGTGTCGTCGAGGATTGCGGGCACATCCTCCGGCTCGACCGGGCCGTAGGCGATGCGGGCACCGTCCGTGGTCTCGATCTCGACCAATGGCTCGATTGCGAACAGGCCGCGCGCTCCGGTGCGGATCACCGTGCAGCCCGCCGCCGTCAGCGCCTCGGCGATATCGTCGGCGCCCAGCGCGACCGAGGCCATGTCGCAGGAGATGTAAGCGCGGGTCATGCGCTCACCTGGGCGACGATGCGGTCGACCTTGCGGGCGTCGAGGCGGGAGACGGGGCGGTCGTCGACCAGCGCATTAGGGCCCGTGGCGCATAGGCCCAGGCAATAGACCGCCTCGAACGAGACCTGTCCGTCCGCGCGGGTTTTGTCGATGCCAACGCCCAGCCGATCCGCCAGCGCCGCTTCGATCGCACCGACGCCGCGCGCCTTGCAGGCTTCGGCAAGGCACAGTTTGACGACATGGCGGCCGGCGGGTTCGCGACGGAAATCGTGGTAGAAAGTGACGACGCCGTGGACTTCGGCGCGACTGAGATTCAGCGCGCGGGCGCCGAGCGGGGTCGCCGCGTCGGGCACCCAGCCCACTTCCTCCTGAATTGCGTGAAGCAGAGGAAGCAACGCGCCGCGCTGCGCTGAAAATCGCTCGGCCAGCCGGCCGACGATCGTGTCGAGATCATCGGGTATCACGGGAACGAGCGGTGCGCCTCCCGCGTGATAGGGTCAAATCGACTTTCCTGAAATTTGATAGAAGCTATCTATCAAAGGGAAGGTCGAGATCGCGCGCGACCGCCGCCGCCGCTTCGCCCAACGGCGATCGCGGCAGGCGATCGGGGATGATCAGGCCGATGCGGCTTTCATAGCTCGGTTCCTCGAACGTCAGCGTGTGCGCCCAGTCGGGCAGCAGGGTGCGGTAGCTGTCGGGCATGATCGTGACGAACGCGCCCGACCGCGCGAGCGCGAGCAGGGCGACATAGCTGTCGGCGGTTGCGAGCGGGGCTGCCGTCAACCCCCGCGCGGCCAGATGCTCGTCTAGGATGCGGCGGTTCTGCATGCCCTGGTGGAGCAGGCAGAGCGGTTCCTCCAGCGCGCGTTCGAAGCGCGTGGTCGCCATCTGCGCCATATGATGGCCATGCGCGACGACCAGCATCGGGCGCTCGGCATAGAGCGGCGTCGCGCTGACGTTCGCGGGCGGATCATGGTCGATATAGGTGATGCCCGCATCCAGCCGGAACGCCGCCAGCTCCGCCTCGATCTCACGCGAGGTGAGCGATCGGATGTCGACCTCGACACCCCGGTGCGCCTCCCGCATCGCGCGGGCGAAGTGGCCGACGCTGGGCATCGACGCGGGGATCGCGCCGAGGCGCAGCGTGCCCTTGAGAGGCCCGCGCACCACGCTGGCCGCAGCGCTCATGTTCGTATGTGCGGCGAGCATCGCCTGCGCCCAGGGAAGGACGGCGCGCCCCTCCGCTGTCAGCCCGATATAGCGCCGATCGCGCTCGATAAGCCGCGCGCCAAGTTGCTCCTCCAGCGCGGAGAGCCCCGACGACAGCGTCGGTTGCGACACATTGCAGCGGGCCGCCGCCCGCGCGAAATGCCCTTCGCGTTCGAGCGTGACGAGATATTCGAGGTGCCGGATCTGCATGGTCGCACGATGGCAAAAAAATACGCCCGTGGCGACTGGGCCACGGGCGTAGAAATCCTCGTGAAGAGGCGGTTGTTTTAGAACTCGACCGTCAGGTCGACACCGTAGGTGCGGGCGCGCTCGTAATCAGCCGAAATGGCATAGACGAGCGACGGCGCGTAGCTGACCTGCTTGGTATCGAACAGGTTGCGGCCCCACAGCGCCAGCGTGGCCTTCGATCCGCCCATCGAGATGCCCTGCAACGCGATACGGCCGTTCACGAGCCAATAGCCCGGAATGCGCTGCGCATTGGCGAAGGCCTGCTGTTCGGCGGCGTTTATGCCGAACAGGGCGCTGGAGCCCGTGGTCAGCGGAACGATCGGCACCTTCTGCTGCTTCGACTTATAGTTGCCGTCGAAGCGCACGACGAAGTTGGCATCGCCCCACACCGGCTCGGACTCGTATTGAGCCGACAGCGCGCTCGTCAACGTCGAACGATCGTTGGCGACCACCACGGCGGCGGCGGCGGCGATCCGCGGATCGATGCGGGTATAGTTGAAGTTGGTGTAGCCGAGCGACGCGTTGAAGGTCAGTTCGCGGATCGGCTGGAACGTGGTTTCAAGCTCGAAGCCCTTCGCACGCGCGTCACCCGCGTTGAGCACAACCTGGGTCAGGTTCTGGTTGGTGCTGCCGATATTCGGACCCGACGTCGTCAGCTGCAGCCCGGTATATTTCACCGTGAACAGCGACAGGTTGGTCCGCAGCTTGCGGCCCCACCAGTCGGCCTTGATGCCACCTTCCCACGACTTGGCAGTCTCCGGATCGAACACGAAGCCCGCAAACTGGCCACCCGAGATGAAGCCGGTCACATACTTGCCGTACATCAGTACGTCCGAGTTCACCTTGTAATTGGCGCCCAGATTGTAGGTGAACTTGCCCTTTGAATAATCCACCACGAAGGAGTTCGTGGCGATCGGCGCGGCGCCTGAAACGACGGTGTTGTCGATGCCGGTCTTCTTGTCGTGCGTGTAACGGCCGCCGGCGACGAGATCGAGATTGTCTAGGACATGGAATTCGGCCTGGCCGAACGCGGCCTTCGAAACCACCTTCACATGGCCGTCGATCGCCCCGAAACCGTTGGCGCGCGGCCCCGGAATGGCAAAGCCGGGATAGATCTGGAACGCGGCCGAGCGAGCCTTGCCCAGCACGCTGTTGCCGTCACCCGTCGAACCGCGGTTGGATCGCTGCTGGAAGTACAGGCCGCCGGCCGTGAGAGTGGCGAATTCCGAATCGTAGTTCAGCTGGAATTCGTCCGACCACTGCCTGTCGAGGCCCGAAGTGAGCGTCGGCTGCAGAAGAAACGGAGCGCCGATATTGGCGTTCAGCAGAGGTGCACCGCCGGCGAGCAGGCCGAAGGCTGTCGCGAACGGACCCATGGCCACCGTGCCCGGGTTCACCAGGCCGCCATTGCCGTCGATGAGCGTCAGCGGCGACTGGAACTTGGACCGGCGATAGGCGGCGATGTTCTTGAACGACAGATTGTCGGTAATGTCGCCTGACAGGGTCAGGTTATGGCCCTGGTTCTTGATACGGCTGTTCACGACGCCCGCATTGTTGACCGCGTCGGGACGGGTCTTCGAAAGCTGGGTCAGGTTCGGCCGGTTGGCGGCAGGCTGCGCTGCATAGAGCTGGCGGAGCAGCGGCGACATGTAGATGACGCCCTGGCCCGGTGCCGAGAAGGTGCTGTCCGTCCAGTCGAACTTGTAGATCGCGCGGATTGCCGGGCCATCATAAAGGATGTTGGCGCTTGCCGCTTCGGTGTTGAAGCCGCCCAGATGCTTCGGCGACTTGCGGATGCCCCCGCCGACACGGCTGAAGTCCCATGTCGTGCCGCCGCCAAGGTTCTTGATGTCGCCGCGGCGCTCGGTGTGGACGTAGCTGAAGGCTGCGCTGAAATCGCCATACTTCGCCGTATCGACGTGAGCGACAGCGCGGAACTGATCGTAATTGCCGTAGCTGATCGTGCCCTTCGCGCCGAACTCGCCCTTCGGGTCGCCGGTGGTGATGCTCACCGCGCCGCCGGTCGAGTTGCGTCCGAACAAGGTGCCCTGCGGGCCACGCAGCACTTCGATCCGCTGGATATCGCCCAGTTCGAAGATCGAGCCCTGCGCATTGGCGAGATAGACGCCGTCGACATAGAGCGCGATGCCGCGATCGACGCCGATCGACGAACCGATCGTGACTTCGCCGCGCATCGAGTAGGTCGGCAGGCCGCCGCCGCCGACGATCTGGCGCACCGTGAGGTTCGGCGAGATCGAGTCGAGATCGCGAACGCTGACGATGCGGTTGGCTTCGAGCGAGGCCGCGGTCACAGCCGAAATGGCCACCGGCACGTCCTGCAGGCGCTGTTCGCGCTTCTGGGCAGTGACGACGATGTCCTGGATGCCACCGGTCTGCTCGGCGTCCTGCGGTGCCGCTTCCTGCGACCAGGCCGGACCGGCGATAAGTAGAGCCAAAGCCGTGGCGGCAGAGCCACAGGCCAGCTTACGAAGATTGGATTTCACGAAACACCCTCCCGTCAAAACTTTTGACTGTTTCTCCCAGCGAGATGGGAGGGGCGGTTGTCAATGCGTCGGATTGCAAGTCCACAATGGCGGAAATGCACAGAATTTGCCGCCAATGCAGTGTTGCAAGGCGTTAAAGCGGCCAAATCCGGTCGATCTGGCGACTATAGAGTTATATCTTTTGCCGTCGCGCTGTGCTTTTGCGGCAACAGCGACGAGGGGGCGATGTCAGCTAAGCCGTGGCTTGATCTCCTCCATCACCCATTGGGCATGGTCCATATAGGCTTCGACGCTCTTGGCCTCGAGCGCGGGGACGGCGGTGTAGGTGACTCCCAGGTCCGCCAGTTGCCCGATGCGATCGACATAATATTGGACGCTGCGCTGGACGTGCATTTCGGGATTGTCCTGCACGACATGGCCTTCGCCGATCGCGGAGGTGACGAGGCTGTACGATACGTCGAACGGGCCGCCCTTATAGTCGGGCTGCGACTTGATGAAGTCGATCCGCGCGGGGATGTCGGCTTCCTTGGTCAGGAAGGGGATCCAGCCGCTGGCATAGCGCGCCGCGCGCTTGAGCGGGCCGTCGGCGTCGCCGCCCATCCAGATCGGGACATGCGGTTTCTGCACCGGCTTGGGTTCGAAGGCCGCATCCTTGAACGAGACGTACTGGCCTTCGAAACTGGGATTCTCGCTGGTCCACAGTTCGACCATCGCCGCAAGATACTCGTCGCTCATCTTGCCCCGTTCGTGGAAGGGAACGCGCAGCAGATCGAACTCTTCCTTCAGCCAGCCGACGCCGAAGGTGCAGGTGACGCGCCCGCCGCTCATGAAATCGATGGTGGACAGCGCCTTGGCGAGCAGCACCGGGTTATGCAGCGGCAGGATGGTGAGGCAGCTGTTGACGCGGATCCGGTCGGTCGCGCCGGCGAGATAGGCCATGCCCGTTGCGCTGTCGAAATAATGCGCGCCCGACAGCTCGATATGTTCGGTCGGCACCAGGAAATGTTCGGGCACCGCCACCATGTCATAGCCCAGCGCATCGGCGCGCTTGATCATCGCGGTCTGCGCGGCGCCGTCGACGCTGCGTTCCCAGTCGTTGCCGAGAGCCTTGAGCTGGACGGTGTTGGGTAGGGCGAAACTGAACTTCATGCTGCCTCTCCGTGGGCTTTGTTATCGGAGCAGCTAAACACAAAAACGTGACGGGCGCGAAGCGCGCCGTCCGGTCACTCGTAAAAGTGGAACATGATGTAACGGACGGGGCGGCGCCCCGGTGGACGCCGCCCTGCCTGAACGCTCGATTATTCGGCCGCCTGCGCGAACGCTTCGTGCGTTTCGTGGCCGGCGATGCGGCCCGGATAGGCGCCGGTGAAGCTGCCGCCGTCGAAGACGGGCTCGCCATGGCACAGGGTCATGCGCATCGGCGCGGCGTCACGGGTATAGCGATAGGCACGACCACCCGACCCATCGGGCACGTCGAACTCCTTGATCATCGGGCGGCGCTCGATCTCGTCGATGTTCCAGATCGCGATGTCGGCGGTCTTGCCCTCCGCGATATGGCCGCGATCGCGGAAGCCGAAGAAGTTCGCCAGCTTGCCGGTCAGATTATAGACCGCCATCTCGATCGTCAGGTGATCGTTGTCGCGGGCGTAGCTGTTGATCAGATCGATGTGATCGCCGATGCCGCACAGCATCTGCGCATGGGCACCCGAGTCCGAGATGTTGCCGAGCGCATTCTCGTCCTTGAACAGATCGATGATCTGCTGCTGTGATTCGATCTCCATGCCGTAGCCGAGCGTCGATCCGATGCCGTTTTCGATCACCCAATCGGCCAGTGCGTCCGACGGATGGACGTTGTCGCCGCGCAGATCGAGTACGTCCTTGAACGTGACGTTCGAACCATAAGGCCCGACGCGATACTGGCTGTCGCGCATGATGACCGTTTCCGGCTTGCGCCACATCGCCTGCGGATACATCTCCTCCCACGAAGCGCGGGCGCGCTCGCGCCATTCTTCGTTCTGGAGAAGCTCGAGCTTCTTGGTCGCGTTGGTTTCGCGCGCCATTTCGACCCAGACGAGAATGTTGTTCTGCGCGAAGGTCAGCGGCGAATTGAAATTGATCATCGTCGCCGGGGCGACATGGGTGAAGCCGGTGTAGAGCGGCCAGCCTTCCTTCTTGTAGCGCTCATGCTCCTCGATCAGCGGCCCGATCCCGCGCGACAGCTGATACTTAAGGAAGGGAACGCCCGCCCACTGGGTACGGAACTTGCGGTCCTTCAGCATCGGCACCAGCCGTTCCATGTCGGCGACGCCGGTGAAGCGCTGGAAGGTGGAGATGATGATCTCGACGGTCTTGTCGGGATAGTCGTCCATCACGTCGAACAGCGCGTTGAACTCGCGATCATCGGCAAGAAGCGAAGGGACGGGGTTGCCGTCGCCGTCATAGTCCATCGTGTTCGACGAGAAGCCGCATGCACCGGCGTCGAGCGCCTCGCGCAGCATGTCCTGCATCTTCTTGATCTCGTCGTCGGTCGCGACACGCTTGGTCGCGTCCATGCCCATCGCGGCGAGGCGGATCGGCTGGTGGCCGGCGAAAAATTCGAAGTTCAGCGGCACCTTCAGGTTGCGGCGCATCGAATCGCGATATTCGCCCCAGGTCTTCCAGTCCCACGGCAGCTGCTCGTGGAACGGCTGAAGGGGGATGTCCTCGAAGAAGGAGAAGATGCCGATCATGGCATCCTTGGCCTCCTTCGTATCGGGCACGGGCGCCGCGCCGAAGCCGCAATTCGCGTTGATCGAGGTGGTGATGCCATAGCCCGGCAGCGGGAACATGTTGGGCATCCACCACATCGGCGCGTCATAGTGATTGTGGGTTTCGATGAAGCCCGGCGTGACGTAGCAGCCGGCCGCGTCGACGACGCGCTCGACGCCTTCACGCTCGATATTCTCGGCGACCTTGACGATCTTGCCGCCCGAAACGCGCACGTCGGCCTTGAACGGCGGGTTGTTCTGACCGTCGATAACGGTCCCGCCCTTGATCAGGATATTGTAGCTCATTGCAGCCTCTCCGCCTGGCTCGCCGGGCTCCCACCCGACAAGGATGACAATGGGTTAAAAACGGTCGTCTGATTCTTTTATGCCGTCCGATTATCGAATATCGGAGACTTCTCCGTTTCAGTCAACTAGGGTCTGCGAATGACTGTCGCTGTTCCGTTACGTTCCGACGCACAGGCCAATCGCCAACGCATAATCGAGGTTGCCCGCGCTGCGCTGGCCGGGGATCCGGCGACGTCGCTCAATGCGATCGCGAAGCTGGCGGCGGTGGGGCCGGGCACGCTCTACCGCCATTTCCCGACCCGCGAGGCACTGGTCGTCGCGGTCTATCGAGCCGATCTGGAGGGTGTGGTCGATCTGGCGCGCGACCTGACCGAACAACTTCCGCCGGTCGAGGCGTTGCGGGCATGGTGCCGCCGTCTGGTCGAACTCGCGCGCCGACAGACCGGCTTTGCGCAATTGCTAAGCGCGGCGACGACCGAGCAGGAGCGGATGGAGGCGCATCTGCCCGTCCACGCGGCGATCGCCCACCTTACCAATGCGTGCATCGCGGCCGGGGCGATTTCCCCCGATGTCGAGCCGATCGACGTCCAGCTGGCACTCGCTTTCACCTGGAACATCCGGACCGAAGAAGGCGAACGCCGCGCGTTCAAGTCGATCGATATCGTGATCCTGGGGCTCACCAGCTATTAAATCAGGCGGAGTGCGCCTTCAGGAAACGGTCGACCGTCGCCGCGACATAGGTGTCGATCTGTGCGGGGCTTGGCGGCGTGCCGATGTTGAGGATGACGCGCAGGTGCATGTCGCCGCGCAGCATTCCCATATAATGTTCGGACGACAGCGCCGGATCGTCGATGACCAGCCGCTTCGCTGCGTGTGCGTCCGCCAGATAGCGTTCGATCATGTCGTTCGACGCCTTGATGCCTGCGCCGTAGAAGATGGGGCCGAGCTGTGGGAAGTTCTTGCTCGCCTCCACCATCAGCCGGAAGAAGGCTTTGCCCTCTTCGGATAGCAGGTAGGTGAGGAACTCGGTGCCGAAGCGGTGCAGGAAGCCGCGCGGTTCGGTCTCGCTGACGACGGCGTTGGCCAGCATCGCCTCGAACGCGTCGGAGCCGAGTTTGCATACCGCCTCGAACAGCACCTCCTTGGTCGGGAAATGCGAGTAGAGCGTGGATTTGGAGACGGCGGCGCGCCCCTGGATCATGTCGGTGGTCGCGCCGCTATAGCCATGTTCGAGGAACAGCTCGCGCGCGGCCTGCAGGATCGTGTCGGCCTTGGCCCGTTTGCGCAGCTGGGCGCGCCCGACTGGCCTGATATCTTCGTTTACCCGCACTGGGCTCGTTCGTGGCATCCGATGCTCATGCCCGCTTGAGCGCGTCGAGGCCAGCCAGAAACAGGTCAATCTTGCGATCGATTTCGGCGGCGTCGGGCATCGCCTCGGCATAGCCGACCAGCAGGTGGAGCGACGCCATGCCCACGATCAGGTCGATGAAGCATTTGGCGGCCGCATCATGGTCGATCGCGCCGATCAGCCCGTGGCGTTCCATCGACCGCAGCAGATCGGCGAGATTGTCCTGCAACTGGGCGACGTTGGGCGCGACCACGCTCTGCGGCAGATCGGGGAAGCGCTTCATGTCGGCGATCATCATCTGCTCGATCGCGATGGTTTCGGGCGACAGGCAGATCGACAGCAGCCGGCGCGTCGCGGCGCGCAGCACGTCGCGCGGGGCGTGGCGCTTGCCGAGCGCATCGAGCGCATAGATTTCGGCGGGCGTGCCCATCCGCGATCGTTCCTGCACGATCACCCGGAACAAGGCGGCCTTGTCACCATAGTGATGATAGAGCGTGCGCGTCGCCACGCCGGCCGCGCGCGCTATGCCTTCCAGAGTGGTCGCGGCGAAACCCTGTTCGATGAACATCGCCTCGGCGACCTCGATGATGCGCGCCTTGCGGCGTTCG
The DNA here is from genome assembly GCF_008274695.1 of Sphingomonas montanisoli. Taxonomy (GTDB): domain Bacteria; phylum Pseudomonadota; class Alphaproteobacteria; order Sphingomonadales; family Sphingomonadaceae; genus Rhizorhabdus; species Rhizorhabdus montanisoli. Next base: position 887,749 of record NZ_VTOU01000002.1, read on the forward strand.
AGATCGGCCTTGGTGGGGCGGCCGGCGCGATTGGCCGGTCGCGCGAGCGCGACGGTGCTGGTCATCCGACCGTCATTCGCGAAGTCGACCAGATAGCGCAAGTCCCGGCCATAACGGAATGACATGATTGCATTTCATTTTTCCTGAGGTAGATTCAGTTATCGAAACCGCGGAGACGGCGATGTTGGTGGAGGAGGAGCGGCCGCTGGCGGACGCCGCCGAGCGGCATGTCACCCGTTGGATCGAGGCGCATGTCGGCGGAAAGGTGCTACGAATCGTGCGGCAGGGGCGCTGGCGTCCGGCCTGGCATGTCGACGTCGAGCGCGATGGCTGCACCCTGGAATTGTACGTGCGTGGCGAACGCGTCGAGAATTTCCTGCCCTATTCGCTCGAACGCGAATTCGGCATCTGGCGGCTGCTCGAAGCAGGTGGACTCCGGGTGCCGCATGTCCACGGGCTGATCGAGGAATTGCCCGGCATCGTGATGGACCGGGTGGCGGGTCGTTCGAACCTCGCGACCGCCGACAGCGCGGAAGATGTCGAGGCGGTGCGCCGCCAGCTGGCCGCGCAGATGGTGCAGATGCACCGGCTCGATATCGCGCCATTCGTGGCGGCCGGTCTGCGATTGCCGGACAGCCCGCGCGCGCTGACGCTGTCGCAGTTCGACGACATCCTCGCACGCTATAAGGCCGAGCGGCGGCGCGCCGACCCGCTGGTTGCCTTCGCCGCGCGCTGGATCGAGCGCAACGCGCCGTCTTCGGCGCGACCCGCCTGCTATACCGCCTGCGATGCGGGCCAGTTCCTGTTCGACGGCGCTGAGCTGACCGCCCTGATGGACTTCGAACTGAGCGTGATCGGCGATCCGATGATGGATCTGGCCGCGCTGCGCATCCGGGGGCAGTGGGAGGATCTGGGCGATATCCCCAGCTTCTATGCGCTCTACGAGGCGGCCGGCGGCTGGCCGGTCGATCTGCCCGCGATCCGATTTCACACCGCGGCGTTCGCGCTGGCAGGCACGATGGCCTCGTGCCTGTGCATGGAACAGTTCCTGGCCGCGCCCCAGCCCGATGCCGATTATGTCGAATATCTGGTGTGGATCGTCTGGGAGGCGAAACAGGCGCTGGAGGCGATCGCCGAGTGCATCGGCGTGACCCTCGAACCGCCCGCGCCGCCACCCGTCCACCACGGCTGGGCCGACGCGCCGATCTTCGCGATAGCGAGCATGGTCGGCGAACTATCCGAAGCCGATCCGGTCGCGGCCTATCGCAAGAATGTCCAGCGATCGCTGACCGCTTATCTGGAGCGGATCGCGCTCTATGGGCCGAAGCTGGAAGCCGATTATCTGGCCGATGTGGCGCGGATGACCGGTGCCGCACCCGCCGATGTCGCCGAGGCGGATCGCCTGCTCGAAGCTTTTGTAGACGCCGCCGGGCCGGAGGCGGACGAGGCGCTGTTGCGGCTGCTCCACGCCAATGTCTGCCGCCGCGCTTTCCTGCTCGCGGTACCGGGATCGCTCTACCTCAACGGCCTCGTGCGGCCATTGCTGCCGGTTTGAATTGTGAAGCGCGTAAAAGAGTCATATGAATTGATGCGAACAGCGGACCGGGAACAACCGGCCGCGACAGGAAGGGGAAATGCCATGAATCGCAAGACGATCCGTCATGCCTTGTCGTCCACCGTGCTCGCCATCGGCACGCTTTCGGTGCCGGCCTTCGCGCAGGATGCGGCGCCCGTTGCGGCCGATGCAGGGGCTGCCGACAGCGACATCATCGTGACGGCGCAGCGCCGCAGCGAAAAATTGAGCGACGTGCCGATCGCGATCGTCGCGCAGACCAGCGAGCAGCTCGCACGATCGGGCATCATCTCGATCAAGGATCTCGCTACCGTCACGCCGGGCCTCAAGATGGGCGGCAACGGCCCCAATTCGCAGCCGGCGATCCGCGGCGTCTCCTCGGGCCAGACCGATCCGGGCAACGATGCCAACGTCGCGACCTATGTCGACGGCGTGTATCAATCGAGCCAGACGGCGAACAACGCGGCAGACCTTGCCGATGTCGAGCGTATCGAAGTGCTGAAGGGGCCGCAGGGCACCCTGTTCGGCCGCAACGCGACCGGCGGCGCAATCCGCATCGTCACAAAGCGGCCGTCATACACCCCGACGGGTTCGGTCGAGGCGAGCTACGGCAATCTCGATGAGGTGCTGGTGAAAGGCTATATCTCGGCGCCGATCGTCGCGGACAAGGTCGCGTTCAGCCTGTCGGGCGTGTTCAACGACAGCGACGGCTATGCCCGCGACATCGTCCGCAACACCAAGGCGACCGGCATCAACAGCAAGACGGCGCGCGCCAAGCTGCTGTTCGAGCCGACCGAGACGCTGAGCATCGAATTGTTCGGCACCTACAGCAAGCGCAAGGACGGCAATTCGGCCGCCTACACCGCGCTGAACGGCAATTCGGCGGCGAACCTGACGCCCGGCCTGCGCCCGATCGTGCCCAATCGCGCGAACACCTTCACCTATTCGCTCAACCGTGACGGGCCTTTCTTCAAGGCGAACAGCTGGTCCGTCGGCGGCAATATCAGCCTGGAGACCGACGTCGGCACGCTGACATCGATCACCGCCTATAACGACGCTTATTCCGACTATAATACCGAGGGCGACTTTTCGAACCTCGACCTCGTCTATTATCGGCTCCAGCAGAACCAGAAGGATTTCTCGCAGGAGTTGACCTTCTCGACCGAGAAGATGGGGCAGATGCAGGCGGTGGTCGGGCTGTTCTATTATGACAGCCTGGGCAAATATGACCCACTCGAGGCCGATTTCGGTCCCAACGGCCCCACCAATCCGCAGACCTATATCTGGTCGAAGCAGAAGACGAAGGCCTATGCCGCGTTCGGCGAGCTCAACTGGACGCCGACCGACCAGCTGACGGTCATTCTTGGCGCGCGCTACAGTTCCGAAAAGCGTGAAGCATCGGGCAATTTCACCTTCGGCGTGAAGCAGAAGCCTGCCTTCTTCCCGATCGGCGCGGGCAAGGTGAAATATGACAGCTTCACCCCGCGCATCTCGGTCCGCTACGATCTCGACAGCGGCGACAATATCTACGCGACCTATTCGAAGGGCTTCAAATCGGGCGGCTACAACATCTCGGCGTTCCAGCCGACGCCGTTCAAGCCCGAGAAGATCGATGCGTTCGAAGTCGGCCTGAAGACGAACACCAGCCGGATCATCTCCGCCAACCTGTCCGCCTTCTACTATAAGTATAAGGATCTGCAGGTGCTGGCGATCGTCAACGGCTTCAACGTGACAGCCAATGCCGCGACGTCGAAGATCTGGGGCGCCGATGCCGAGATCACCGGTCACTGGACCCCGCAGTTCACGACGACCGGCAGCATCGCTTACCTGAACGCCAAGTACGACAAATATACGGGTGCGGTGTTCAACGCGCAGTTCCCCGGTTGCCGTTGCGGCAGCGTGACGACCACCGGCGATCTGAGCGACGGGCGCATGCCCTTCTCGCCCAAGCTGACCGCAGGCCTGACCGCCAACTGGCGTGAGGACTATGATTTCGGCACGGTCGAGCTGACGGGCACCGGCTATTACACCAGCAAGTTCTTCTGGGATAATGCCGCGCGGATCGAGCAGAAAGCCTATGCGACCCTGGGCGCGCGCGCGGCGTTCACGCCGGCGAACAGCGGCTTCACCGTTTATGCCTATGGCCGCAACCTGACCAACGCGACCTATCTGCGCACCGTCTTTGCGCTCAACACCGGCGACGGCGGCAGCTTTGCCCCGCCGCGCACCTATGGCGTGGGCGCGAAGTTCGCATTTTGACGATGCCGGCGGGCGGGGGTCGATCCCGCCCGCCGGCCCTTTCGGGGCCACCTGTGGTCCCTTGCAAGCGCTCGCCGCCTGAAGCCTTGCGCGCTTTCCAACCATCGGCACTGTGCCGCCAGGGCCGGAAGAGGGCCAGAAGAGGGGAGGCCGATGGACGGAAAATGGCGCTTTATGGCGACCTGGGTTCTGCTGTCGTTCTGGCTCGTCGCCTTCGCGGCCGCACAGCTGGGCGCAGGCCCGGCTGCGGCGGGCATCCAGACGCTGGTGCTGGTCGGCTGGGTCGCGGTGCATGCCTCGCTCGCTTATGGCTGGAAGGGGTTCGGCGCCTTCTTCGCAATCAGCCTCGCGGTCGCCTTCGCGATGGAGGCGAGCAGCATCCACACCGGTTTCCCCTTCGGTTTCTACAGCCATAGCGACTTCATGGGGCCGAAGCTGCTGGGCGTGCCGCCGCCGGTGGCGCTAGGTTATGTCTTCCTCGGCTATCTCGCGTGGTCGCTCGGTAAGCTGATCATGCGCGGCCGGCCGACCGGCCTCGCGCCGCTCTACGCCGTGACCACGCCGATCGCGGCGACCTTCATCCTCGCGGGCTACGACCTCGGCTACGATCCGATCGGGTCGACTGTGCTGGGCCATTGGGCTTTCCGATATCCGAGCGGCTATTTCGGCGTTCCGCTGACCAACTTTCTCGGCTGGCTCCTGACCGGCTGGGTTGCGCTGCAGCTGTTCGCGTTGGTCGAGCGCCGCTTCACCGCCGCAGCCCCTGCCTTCACGCGCGGTTTCTGGCTCCAGCCCTGCCTCATCTGGGGCGTGAGCGCGCTCCAATATCCGATGATGTTCGCGCGTGCGCCCGACGGTCTGGCGACGGTCGGCGCGCGCAGTTTCGTCATCGCCGACGTCTATGAATCCGCGGTGATCGTGTCGCTGCTGACGATGCTGTTCGCTGCCCTCGCCGCCGCCGGCCGGCTGGCCGCGATGAATTTCAAGGAGAGAATGCCATGACCGCCCCCAACGTCCGCCACCCCGATCGCTTCTTCATCGACGGCGAATGGGTCGCCCCGTCGAGCGACCGCACGCTGACCGTGATTTCGGCGCATACCGGCGAGGCCTTCGCCACGTTCGCCGAAGCGCAGGCGCCCGATGTCGAGCGTGCCGTCGCGGCCGCGCGCGACGCCTTCGACAATGGCCCCTGGGCGCGGCTGACCCACAAGGAGCGGGCCGGCTATCTGCTGGCGATGGCGGCCGAGTTCGAGAAGCGCGGCGACGAGCTTGCCGATGCGCAGTCGAACGAGATGGGCATCGTCCGCACGATGGCAGGCTGGGCCGGCGTCGGCGCGTCGGGCACGCTCAAGGAATATGCGGCGATGGCGGAGACCTACCCCTTCGTCGAGAAGCATGCCCCACGCGGCGGCGGCACCGGCTATGTTGTCTATGAGGCCGTCGGCGTGGTGGGCGCGATCATCCCGTGGAACTCGCCCACCTCGCTCACGATGATCAAGGTGGCGCCGGCTCTTCTCGCTGGCTGCACGATGATCGTGAAGATGTCGCCCGAAGCGCCGCATGCGGGCTGGGTGCTGGCCGAGATTTGCGAGAAGGTCGGGCTGCCCAAGGGCGTGATCAACGTGATCGTCGCCGATCGCGAAGTCTCCGAACTGATCGTTCGCCATCCCCAAGTCGACAAGATCAGCTTCACCGGCTCCAGCGTCGCGGGCAAGAAGATCGCATCGATCTGCGGCGAACGCATCGCGCGCTGCACGCTCGAACTGGGCGGCAAGTCGGCGGCGGTGCTGCTCGATGATTATGATGTCGGGGCGGCTGCGCAGAACCTGGCCGGATCGCTGATGTTCATGAACGGGCAGGTGTGCGCCGCGCTGACCCGCGTCATCGTGCCCCGCGCACGCCAGCATGCCTTTGCCGAGGCGGTGGCGGCGACCTTCAAGCATATCAAGGTCGGCGATCCGTTCGATCAGGCGACCAAGCTCGGCCCGCTCGCCACCGAGCGGCAGCGTGATCGCGTCGAAGGCTATATCGCCAAAGGCCGTGCCGAAGGCGCGACGCTCGTCGGCGGCGGCGAGCGCCCGTCGGAACTGCAGCGCGGCTGGTTCGTCTCCCCGACCGTCTTCGCCGATGTCGATCCCAATGCCACGATCGCGCAGGAGGAAATCTTCGGCCCGGTCCTGAGCGTGATCCCGTCCGACAGCGAGGAGCAGGCGATCGCCATCGCCAACAACTCCGCCTTCGGCCTCAACAGCGCCGTTTTCACCAACGATGTCGACGCCGCCTATCGCGTCGGGCGTCAACTGCGCGCGGGCACCGTTGGCCATAACGGCTTCAAGATCGACATGTCGCTGGGCTTCGGCGGCTACAAGCAGTCGGGCATCGGCCGCGAAGGCGGACACCAGGGGCTTCGCGCCTTCCTCGAATCCAAGACAATGCTGATGGCCGGCGACGTGGCAGAGTTGGCCTGATCTCAATCCTCCCCCGGAGGGGGAGGGGGACCGCGAAGCGGTGGAGGGGTATTGGCCGGCAGCGATGTGCTTGCGACTAACTACCCCTCCGTCAGTCCTGCGGACTGCCACCTCCCCCTCCGGGGGAGGATCAATTTTTCCAGAGGGCAAGGGCGTCGAGAGCTTCGGCGCCCTCGCTCGATATCCCCAGCGGGTTGATTTCGAGCAGGCTGAGATCGGGGCCGAGCGCGAGTGCGGCGGCGGCGATGCGTTCGATCGCCTGCGATGCGGTGGCGAGGTCGACCGGTGAACGGCCGCGCGCGCCGGTGAGCAACGGGGCGCCGCGCAGCGATCGCAGCGCAGCCTCGATCCGGCGCGCATCGGCGGGGAGGGGGAGGAGGCGGACATCGTCCATCACCTCGACCCAGATGCCGCCGAGGCCGAGCGTCAGCACCGGACCCCAACTCGGATCGTGCGAGATGGCGACGAGCAACTCGGCGTCGAGCCGGCGCATCGGCGAGACGGCGATGCCCTCGATTCCTTCGTGATCGATCGCGCAGAGCGCGGCGAAGGCATCGCGCACGGCATCAGCGTCGGCAAGGTTGAGGCGCACGCCGCCCACCTCGGTCTTGTGCTGGAGATCGAGCGCGACGAGCTTGAGCGCGACCGGATAATTGAAGCCCTCGGCCGCCCGCACGGCCGCATCGGCATCGCTGACGATCGTACCGGGAACGACCGGCGCGCCGAGGTCGCCGAGCCGATCGAGCAGGGCGCGGTCGTGGCGCGGGCGATCGATGTCGTCGCCGATGTCTGCGAATAGCGAGACCTGTCGACCTTCGAGGACGCGGCGGCTCCACGGCGCCAGTTGCGCCAGTGCGGTGACGGCGGGTTTGAGGCCCGCAATCGCGCCGGGGATGCCCGCGTCGCGCAGCGCGTCATGGCCGTAATCGGTCATCGGTTCGGCGACGAGTGCGACGAGCGGCGGGGTCGCGGGGTAGGCGGCATATCCGCGCGCGATCGATTCGAGCGATGCCTTGATCCAGCCCTCGGTCGGGCCGATCGGCGGATCCCACAGGCACAGGGTCAGCCCGATCGTCTCGTCGGCGGCAATGGCGGTGAGGCAGCGTTCCCACAGCAAGGGATCGGCGAGCGCCGCGCCGGTCAGGTCGAGCGGGTTGTGGGTCTGGCCGAAGGCGCTGACGGTCGCCTCCAGCGCGGCCTGCACATCGGGGGAGAAGGGCGGGAAGGACACGCCCGCCGCGCCCGCCAGATCGGACAATATCTCACCCGAACCGCCTGAGACGGTCAGTGCTGCGACGCCGGGCTTTGCAACCGGGCCCACCTGCCCGAGCAGAGCGGCAGTCGCGATCAGATCCTCATAACTATAGACGCGCGACAGGCCGAGTTCGGCGGCGACCGCATCGAACACGCGGTCGTCACCCAGAAGCGCGCCGGTGTGGGCCGCGGCGAGGCGGGCGGTGGCTTCGGATGCGCCGGCCTTCAGGACGACGATCGGCTTGCGGGCTTTCAGCGCGCGTTCGGCGGCGGCGGCGAAGCGGCGCGGATCGTAGATCGCCTCCAGGAACACCGCGATCGATGTGGTGTCGGGATCATCGACCAGAAAATCGACGACGTCGGCGATCGTGATCCCGGCCTCGTTTCCGGTCAGGATCATGTGCGACACGCCCACGCCCTGCAGCATCGCGACTTTGGTCAGATAGCCGCCGACCGATCCGGAGACCGACGCGATCCCCAGCCCGCCGGTGCGCACCGGGCGGCCGAGCACGCACATCGGCACGCGATCGACATAGTTGATGAAGCCAAGCCCGTTGGGGCCGAGCAACGCCACCTGATGTTCACGCGCCACCGCCGCGAGCCGATCCTGCAATGCGCGTCCTTCCGCGCCCGCCTCGGCAAAGCCCGAACTGACGACGACGAAGCCGGTCACGCCGGCCACCGCCGCTTCCGCGACCGTATCGATCACGGTGCTTTGCGGCACGCAGACGAACGCGGCGTCGACCGGGCCTTCGAGGTCTGCGATGCTGCGCAGAACCGGGCGGTCGCCGATCGGCTCGCCCTTGGGGTTCACCAGCTGGACATGGCCGGTGAAGCCGAACTTGTCGAAATTGGCGATGACGGGCGCCGAGAACTGATTGCGCGCCGACGCGCCCAGCACGGCCACCCGCTTCGCACGGAGCATCCGCGCGAAATTGGCGCGGATGCGCGCTTCAGCGTCCACGCTGGTCAAGGGTGGCTCCGGCCTGTTTGGGGTGGGCATAAGGATGCGCGGTCTGCGTATCGGGTGCGGGCAGATCGGCGATGCGAGCGAGATGATCGCGGGTCAGCGCGATCAGCCGATCCTCGGCGGCATAATCGAAGGCGTCGTACATGCGCTGCTCGATCGATCCGCCGCGCTCCAGCGGATTGTCGGCATAATGCCGCACGGTGCGCCTTACCGCCTCGACCGTCGGCACGATGTCGCGATAGCCCAGCCGCTCGCGGATCAGCGCGATGTCCATCAGCTTGGGGGCGCTGGGTGCGTTGAGCGCGATCGCGCGGGCGGTGGGGGTGTCGGGCACCGAGACCAGTTCGATTGACGCACCCAGCTCGGCTGCCGCCACCTCGATCAACTGGCGCTGATCCAGTTGAACCTCGTCGCCACAGTTGAACGCCATGCCGGCCGCTGCCTCGGGCTGCTCGACCGCCAGCATGATCGCGTGGGCAAGATTTTCGGCATAGCCATGCATCATCAGGCTCAGCCCACCGTCGACGACGAGGATTGCACGCCGCCCGTCGAGCACGCGCCGCACGATTGACCATTCGCGCGGCACCAGCTGGCGCGGACCATAAACATAAGGATAGCGGAAGATGGCGGCGCCGGGATGTAGCCGGAACACCGTGTCCTCGGCGGCGGTAACGAGCGCGGCGAAGCGATGCTCGGCCGGATCGCGGGCCAGATCGAAGCTCTCTGGCGTGGGGATCGGCAGGCCAGCGGGGAAATTGACCTTCGGATCGTAGAAGCCGCGATAGGCGACGAAGCCGCCCACCCCGATGAACCGCCCCGCACGCCCCGCACGCCCCGCCAGCGCCTCGGCCACCACCGCGAGCCGGCCATAGCTGGCGATGACGAGGTCAAAGGTCCGATCGCCGATCGCCTGCTGCAGCGGCTCGAGGAAATGCGGATCGCCGACGATCCGTTCGACATCCTCGGGTGCCTCGACCGGGTGGACGCCGCGGTTGAGCACCGAAACCCGATAGCCGCGCGCGCGCAGTCCTTCGACGATGAACGGGCCGGTTGGCCCCGCCCCGCCGACGACCAGCGCCTTCACAGGCCCGACGCCCAATGCGCGATCCTATCGAACAGGTGCGTGCGGCTCGGATAGACGAAATGGTTGTGCCGGGTTTCGGGCAGCTCGATCAGGGTGATGTCGCGGCTTTTCGGAAAGTGCCGGATCGCCTCGCGCGGTTCGCCGTGCAGATCCTTGTCGCCCAGGCCGATCAGCAGCGGCACGTCGATCAAGTCGGCTTCGGGCTTGAAGGTGTGGGGCAGGACGGTCGCATAGGCCGACGTCGCGAGCAGCCGGTCGTTCGCCGTCGTCAGCATCGCCCCGCGCGGCCCACCCATGGGCTCGATGGTGAGATAGGGCGTCTTGAAGCGGTTCTCCGCGAACTCGGCGAAGCGGGCGCGGGCCTCTTCGATCGGCAGGTCGGCCTCGGCCGGCATCGTCAGCCGCGCGAGCGGCGCGACGCCGAAGCCGAGCAGCGCAAGCCCCAGATGCAGCGCGTCATGCGCCTGGATCGCGACGTTGAGCCCCGCGCCGAAACTGTGACCCACGCCCACGGTGCGCAACCCGGTCTGCGCCTGCAAGGCTCGCGTCGCGGCGGCCAGTGCCTGTGCGTGGAGATCGGGGGTAAGCCGGAACGGGTCGGCGGGCTCGTCGCTGTCGCCGATGCCCAGGAAATCGAGCAATGCGACCGCGAACCCCTTTGCCATCATCGCGCGTACGAAGCTGGCCTCCTCCTCGCCCGGCGGGGTCGGCAGATCGAAATAATGCCGGTTCATGCCGCCCCCGGCGATGCAGACCATCAACAGGCGCGGCGCGCCTTCGGGCAGGAACAGATCGCCCCTTATCGTCGCGGGCGCGCCCAGTGCCTCGGCCACGTCCGGCCCGCTGTCGAAAATAAGCGCCTGGCATTTCGCCATGATCGCCGAACCTCCCCATTATAACGCATTTTACCTATGTGTTGCTGGGGCCGGGGCGGCTGTCAATGCGTGGGGGTGGCTATCCGACGGCGCGAAGATGCGCTGCGCGGTCGGCGGGGGTGATGAGGCGATTTTCGGCGCCCGCGATCGCGCCGCAGCCGCGCCCCGCCGCCTTGGCGCGATACAGCGCGGCGTCGGCACGGGCCATCAGCGCGCTGCGGCCTTCGCCGGCGATGCGATATGCGGCGCCGATCGTCGCGCCGGTGTGGATCGGACCGTCGGCATCAATCGCGCGATGGCGCAGATTGGACAGCAGCCGCGCGAGCAGGGTATCGAGATTGTCGAGCGCTTCGGGCGCGGTCAGCACCATCACGAACTCGTCCCCGCCCAGCCGCGCCGCGAAGCTGCCGGCGAGATAGGGCGCGTGCAGGCGCGAGGCCATCAGCCGTAGCAGATCGTCCCCCGCCGCATGGCCGCAGCGATCGTTGACCGCCTTGAAATTGTCGAGGTCGATCAGCAGCAGCGCCAGCGGTGTGCCGCGATCGAGCTGATCGTCGAGATAGGCGAGCAAAGCGGGCCGATTGGCGAGCCGGGTCAATTCGTCGGTGTTCGCGATCTGGCGGAGCCGCTGTTCCATCATCCAGCGTTCGGTTACGTCCTGGATCACGCCGATCAGAGCGACGGGCTCGCCGTCGCGCATCTCCAGCTCGCCCTTGCAACGGACCCGCTTCGCTGTGCCGTCATTGTCGGAGAAATCGAGTTCGAGGTCGTACGGCTCGCCATGTTCGACGGCCCGCTCGAGCGCATAGGCGATCTTCGCTCGCTCATAGGGGGCGTAGAATTCGATCGCGCGTTCGACCGATTCACTGTCGGCGGGCTCGAGCGCGTGGATCGCATAGGTCTCGGCGGACCATTGCACCCGCCGCGTCGACAGCGGCAGCCGCCAAGATCCGATCTTCGCCATGCGCTCGGCCTGGCGGAACTGGCGCTGCATGATGTCGAGCGCATCGAGCGCGCGCCGCTGCGCCTCGCCCAGCCTGCGCGCTGCCTGTTCGGACAGCCGCACGTCGAGCAACGTCTCGATCACGCCCGCCAGTTCGGAAAGCTGCGCCAGCGCTGCACTGGCGAAATCACGCGGCTTGTCGTCGATGATGCACAATGTGCCCACCGGGTAACGTTCGCCATTGCCGTCCGGCCGAACGATGCGCAGCGGCACACCGGCATAGAAGCGGATTTTCGGCCCGTCGGTGACGAGTGGGTTCATCGCGAAGCGGACGTCGCGCGTCGCGTCGGTCACGACCAGCGGCCGATCGAGCGCGATCACATGCTGGCAGAAGGCGACATCGCGCGGCGTTTCGCTCGTGTCGAGGCCGCAGCGCGACTTGAACCATTGCCGGTCGCGATCGACCAGCGACACCAGAGCCATCTTGCAACCGAACAGAGCGCGCGCCGCATGGGTGATCGCATCGAACTCGCGATCTGGCGGCGTGTCGAGGATCGCCAGCGCGTCGAGCGTCGCCTGACGCATCGCCTCCTGCGGGTGCAGGGGCGGGGGAGGGAACTCGACCAAAGCCATGCATCCGCATTCGGACTCAAATGGTTAACGAAATCTGAAAACGCCCCAATCCTGAGACGAATTGATGATGTTTAACACTGTTTGACGACGGGGCTGGCGCGATGGCGCGTGCTGCGCCGCCGTGCTAGTCGCCGCGGCCATGAGCATCACCCTCGACGATCTCTTCGCCAGTCCGGATCACTATCTGTTCATCTTCGACGACGACGATGCGGTTTTTCGGGAGATGGACCGGGAGGCTTATGCCCGCTCGATCTTCCTGGACCAGCGGATCGAGGCCGCCAGCGCGCGTGGCGCGCGGGTGCCGATCGTGCCGCTGCTTCAGCACAACCAGCAGCGCGGCGGGGATGCGCCCGAGATCGGTTGGATCTTCCACGTCGCCTATTGCGGATCGACCCTGCTCGCGCGCGGGATCGACCGCACCGACCACAGCCTCGTCCTGCGCGAACCTGCGCCGTTGCATCAGCTTGCGATCGAAGCGGCGCAGACCTTTGCCGGGGAGCCTGCGAACGACGGCTGGATCGAAGGGCTCCGGCTCCAGCTCGCGATGCTCGGGCGGCGCTACGATGCCGATGCGCCGGTGGTCGTGAAGGCAAACGTGCCCGTCAATTTCATCATTCCCGAGCTGATGGCACTGCAGCCGGACGCGAAGGGCATCCTGCTCCACTTCGGCCTTAACGACTATCTCGCCGCGATCCTGCGGTCCGACCAGCATCGCGACTGGATCGAGATGATGGCGCAGGAGCTTGCCCCCGTGATCGCGATCGAGGCGGGGCCGGTGGATGGGCTCGACACGGCGCAGAAAGCCGGCGCGCTGTGGCTGGCGCAGATCCGCATCTATGCCCGTGCGCTCGAAAGCTGGCCGCAATTGCGCAGCCTCGACGCGGAAGCCCTGTTCACAGAACCTGTCGAAGCAATTGCCGCCGCCGCCGCCTATTTCGGGATCGCGCCCGCAAGCGACAATGCGATCACGTCGCTTGCGGCCCAATATGCCAAGGTGCCGGGCGCCGCGTTCGACAACGAATCGCGCATTGCTCGTCGCGAGGAAAACCGCGTCGCAGTCGGGCCCGATATCGCCCGCGCACGCGCCTGGGTCGACGCCGCGATCCGCGACCGGCCGCTCCCCGAGCGCCTCGCCAATCCCCTGATCGGCGACGGCGCACCGCTGCTCTAGTCGAACAACACCGCCTTCGCGAGATCCCACATTTCGGGGGTCGACGCCGCGATGGCGCCGGTGCCGGGCACGTCGAGGCGATAGGGCGATCCGTCGTGTCGCGCGATCCGGCCGCCGGCTTCCTCCAGCATCAGCGCGCCCGCCGCATGATCCCACGGGTGGGTGCGTTCGAACAAGGCGATGTCGTTGGTGCCCAGGAACAGGCGCGGATATTGCTCGCCCGCGCATCGTGGGATGTTGACGATCTCGATCCGGCCCTCAGCGCGCCGGTGGACATCGGCCTGGCGCTCGGGCGGCATGAAATAGGTCGCGATTGCCGCCTTGGGCAGCGCGCCCGACTGGCGCGATCGCACCCGCCCGCCACCGACGAAGCATCCGCCGCCCCGCACCGCATGGCACATCCGGCCGGTGACCGGATCGAGGATCCATCCCGCCTCACGCTCGCCGTCGATCGTGAGGCCGATCATGATCGCGAACGGGCTCTTGCCCTCGGTGAAGTTGTTGGTGCCGTCGAGCGGATCGATGATCCAGCACGCGCCTTCGCCGATGCGGTCGACGACGGTCGGATCGACCGACGCCGCTTCCTCGCCGACGATCCGCGAACCCGGCAGAAGCCTGGCCAGCGCTTCGGACAGTAACGCTTCGGATTCGCGATCGACGATGGTCACGAAGTCGCCGGGCGTCTTTTCGCTCACCTGATCGGTGGCGAGCTTTTGATAGCGCGGCATCATGATGTCGCGGGCGACGATCTGCATCAGATCGGCGACGGGGGCGTAGAGGGCGTGGCTCATGTCAGCGGGATCATGACGTTGGCGGCATAGCCGGGGCGCGTCTTCAGCCGGCCATACCATTCCTCGACGCGCGGTAGCGGCGGTCGCGGGATATCAAGCGTGAAGAAGGTGTGGGCATAGACCCCCATCGGCACGTCGCCGATCCCGAAGCGCTCGCCCGAAAGCCAGGGCGCGTCGCCCAAGGCTTCTTCGATGATTGCCATCGCCCTGGCCGCAGCCGCCGCCGATTTGGCGACCGCATCGGCATCGCGCTCACCTTCCTTGCGACGGACGAGGTTGACGAAGGCGTCGCGCTGCGCGTCGGCGAAGCTGAATTGCCAGTCCATCCACTTGTCGGCCCGCGCGCGGACGCGCGCATCATCCGGCCAGAAGATTTCGGGTGCATGTTCGGCGGCCATGTAGCGCAGGATCGCGTTCGATTCCCACAACACGAGGCCCCGATCCTCGATCGTGGGGATCAGCTTGTTGGGGTTCATGCGCGTATAGGCATCGGTGAAACCGAACTGCCCCCCGATGTCACGGCGTTCATAGTCCAGCCCGATTTCCTCGGCGAGCCAGGCGACCTTCTTGACGTTGTGCGAGTTAAGCCGTCCCCAGATGATCAAAGCGGGTCTCCATCCGATCGAAGTTTGGCGTAGCGCGGCAGATCATCGGCCGCGCCGGCCCAGGCGATGTGGCTCGCATAGTAGATATGATAGCCGGGTGTAACCGTTTCGGGTGCGTCGAGCGTCGCGATCGAGAAGGCGAGGCTCTCCTCCTCCTCTGCCTTGAAATAGAGCGGCGTTCCGCAAGCGGTGCAAAAGGCGCGGTGGCCGATCTCGCTCGACTGGTAGCGGCCGACCAGCGTCTCGCCCGCAATGAAGGCGAAGTCCGCGACGGGCACATTGGAAAAGGCCATCGCCGGGCTGCCCGAATTGAGCTGGCAATTGCGGCAATGGCACCAGCCGGCATCGGTCGGCTCGGCCCCGATGCGATAGCGGACCTTGCCGCACAGACAGCCGCCTTCGCTCGTCAACATGGCGCGATACTCCATGGCTTTCCGTGTGGCTGTAAAGCGCGGGCTGGCCCGTGCAATCGTCATGTTGCTCGATCAGGCTCGGCGCAAAGATATCTCCAGGAGAGACACTATGTCCGCTGATCCGATCGCCGTTGCCAAGACCTTCCTGGATCACTGGAATGCCCAGCGCGTCGACGCCGCGATCGACATGCTGTCGGCCGACGTCCTCTACGACAACGTGCCCTTTCCCGACATTACGGGCCGCGAAAATGTGCGCCAGTTTCACAAGGATTTCGGCGCCGGCACTGCGTTCACGGTGGATTGGGAGACGGTCCATATCGCGGCGGCCGGCAATGTCGTCCTCAACGAACGTGTCGATGCCTTCACGCACACCAGCGGGGTGCGGATCTCGGTGCCGGTGATGGGCACGCTGACGGTCGAGAATGGTGAGATCACCGTATGGCGCGATTATTTCGATTCGGCCGACTTCGCGAAGCAGATGGAACAGCTTCAGGGTTGAGCCGATGACGCATATCCTCGTTACAGGCGCGACTGGCGGGCAGGGGAGTGCGACGGCGCGTGCCTGCCTGAAACGCGGCATGCGCGTCCGCGCGCTGGTCCGCGATGCGGAGAAGCCGGTCGCGCGCGATCTGGCCGCGCTGGGCGCCGAACTGGTCGTGGGCGATTATGCCAATCCCGCCTCGATCGCACGCGCGGTGGAGGGCGTGAACGCCCTCTTCTCGCTCCAGCTCGACAATGCGCCCGTCACGCATGTCGAGACCTTGCTCAACGCCGCGCTCGCAGCCGGGGTGGAGCATGTCGTCCAGTCGACCGTCTCCGCGACCGGCCTGCATGAAAGCTTCCCCGGCTGGACCGATCCGTCGATCTGGCCCGATTATTGGGATGGCCGACACGCTTATTGGGAGTTGAAGGCGGCCGAGGAGCGGCTGGTCCGCGCGGCGGGTTTCCAGCGCTGGACGATCGTGCGGCCGCCGATGATCGTCGACAATGCGATCGCCTTTGCGCGCGTGCTGTTTCCGCGCCTCGCCTCGCATGGCGAGATCCTGACGGCGGTGCCCGAGGGCGTGAAGGTGCCCTACATATCTTATGCGAGCATCGGCGAGGCGGCAGCGACCGCGATCGCCAACCCCGATCGCTTCGCGGGCGCTATCCTCGAAATCGCCGACGATGAACTGACTGACGAGGCTATGGCGGACGCGCTCGCCGCGGCATCGGGCAAGCCGGTCAAGGTGGTGCGCGCCTCGCCCGAACGCGCGACAGAGCTGGGGCTGCACCCGCGCATCGTGACCCAGCATGTCTGGCTGGGTGACATCGGCTATCCGGCGCGCGCCGCTGCCGCCCGCCGTTACGGCCTCACGCCGCTGCCGATCGCCGAGTGGGCGAAGCGCAACGCCGCCCGGATCGAGGTCGGGTAGTTTTTGTTTGCCGCGATTTCCGAGCCGGCAGATGTTTCCATCTGCCTTGAAATCGCTCTAGCTCCGATAATCCGCGTTGATCGAGATGTAGCCGTGGGTCAGGTCGCACGTCCAAACCGTCGCGCGCCCTTCGCCAAGCCCGAGTTCGACGCCGACTTCGATGTCCTGCCCCTTGAGGTGCGCGGCGACCGGCGCCTCGTCATAGCCTTCGACCGCGAGGCCCTCGCGCGCCACCTGGGTCGCGCCGAAACGGATCGAGAGCTTGTCGCGCTCGGCGGGTTCGCCCGCCTTGCCGACCGCCATCACGACGCGGCCCCAATTGGCATCCTCGCCCGCGATCGCGGTCTTCACCAGCGGCGAATTGGCGATCGACAGCGCGATCCTGTGCGCGCTCTCGTTGCTGACCGCGCCCTCGACGGTGATCGCGATGAACTTCGACGCGCCCTCTCCGTCGCGGACGACCAGGTGGGCGAGCTGGGTGCACAGATCGGTCAGCGCCGACTGGAACGCGTCCGCGCCGGCATCGTCGAAGCTGCGCAGCACCTCGTTCCCCGCCTTGCCCGTTGCGAAGGCGAGTACGGTATCGCTGGTCGACGTATCGCCATCGACCGTGATTGAGGAGAAGCTGGCGACGTTCGCGCTGTCGAGCATCGTCTGCAGGAAGGCGGGCTCGACGGCGGCGTCGGTAAAGACGTAGCCGAGCATCGTCGCCATGTCGGGCGCGATCATCCCCGAACCCTTGATGATGCCGACCAGGCTGACCGTCTTGCCGCCGATCACCGCGCGGGTGACGGCGCCCTTGGTGAAGGTATCGGTGGTCATGATCGTGGCGGCGGCGTCTTCCCACGAGGCTTCGGGCGCGGTCAGCACCGCGTCGAGCCCCGCCTCGGCCTTGTCGATCGGCAGCGGCACGCCGATCACGCCGGTCGACGAGACGAACACGTCGGACGGCTGGCAGCCGACGGCGCCCGCCACCTTCGCAGCGATCGCCTCGACCGCCGCGCGGCCACGATGCCCGGTGAACGCGTTCGAGTTACCCGCATTCACTACCAGTGCGCGCGCGCGGCCCAGCGGTAGCGCGGCGCGACACCACTCGACTTCGGGTGAGGGGCATTTGCTCTTAGTCGTCACCCCAGCGACCGCGGTGCCCTCATCGAACGCGACGTAGGTCAGGTCGCACCGGTCCCAATTCTTGTAGCGCGCGCGGGCCACGGCGGCGCGAACGCCGGGGATCGCGGGCAAAGCGGGGAAGGGGCGGGCGAGGGGGGATGTCTGGTCGCTCATGCCACGCCCATAGGCCGGACATGCGACGGTTTGAAGCAGTCCATTGGCAAAATAATTCAGATGAATTAAAACGGGTCGCATAAGAGGAGAGGACCGCCATGACCATCAGCTACGATAACCAGCCCGATCCATCGTCGCCGCTCGATATCGCCCCCGTCACCGGGCGGATCGGCGGCGAGGTGCGCGGCATCAAATTGGGGCCAGACATCAGCGACGCCGATGTCGCGGCGATCGAGGCCGCACTCGCGCGGCACAAGGTGCTGTTCTTCCGCGATCAGGATCATCTGACCGATGAGAGTCAGGAGGCGTTCGCTAATCGCCTGGGCAGGCCGGTCGCGCACCCGACGCTCAAGGTCGCGCCGGGATCGTCCTACATTCTCGAACTCGCGACCGCCGAGAACCGTGTAGCCTCGGTCTGGCACACGGATGTCACCTTCACCGCGGATTATCCGCGCGCGTCGATCCTGCGCGGGGTTGATATGCCGCCGGCGGGGGGCGACACGATGTGGATCAACACGGTCACGGCCTACAAATATTTGCCGGATACGCTCAAGCAGTTGGCAGAGAGCCTGCGCGTCATTCACACCAACATGTTCGATTATCTCGCGCCCTCCCCGGTCCAGAATGCCAAGAGCAGCGATTTCAGCGCCTTCACCGCGACCCGCTTCGAAACCGAGCATCCGATGGTGCGCGTCCACCCGGTGACGGGCGAGAAGCTGCTGCTCCTCGGCGGCTTCGCGCGCGAGATCGTCGGGCTGCCCAAGGCGGATTCGGATGCCTTGCTCGCGATGTTCACCCGCCATGTCGAAGCGACCGAGAATATCGTGCGTTGGCACTGGCGTACCGGCGATCTCGTGATCTGGGACAATCGCGCGACCCAGCACAAGGTCGCCGCCGATCTCGGCAACCAGACCCGCGTCGTGCGGCGCGTGACGCTGGCGGGCGAAGTGCCGGTGGGGGTGGATGGCAGGCAGAGCGTCCAGATCCATCCCGAGCCGCTGGCGGTCGCCGCCGAGTGACGAAGACGAAGCGTCGCAGCGCGACCGGGCCGGGGTTGATCGAGGCGGGCGAGCGGCTGTTCGCCCGCCACGGCATCCACGGCGTGGCCCTTCGCCAGATCGCGACGGAGGCCGGGTCGGCCAACAGTTCTGCGGTCCATTATCATTTCGGCGATGCCCACGGCTTCGTCCGCGCGATCTTCGCGCACCGCCTTCCCGCGCTGGAGGCGGCGCGCGTCGATCTGATGAGGGGGGCTGAGGCGCGGGGGGAACCGGACGTTGGCACGTTGCTCGACATCCTGTTCCGGCCCTTCGTTGTCGGCGCGGATGTTTCCGGATACGCCTCCTACGCCGCGTTCCTCCTCGAAGTGCGCAAGGCCGGCTGGCTCGCCGACTGGCAGGAGATGGCCGGCCCTGTCACCAAGGCCATCCCGCAGCGCATCCTTTCGCAGATGGAAGCGCGCGGCGTTGCCGACGCCCAATGGCGCCTCGAAGCGATCACCATGATGATCATCGCCGCGATCGCTGCCGGCCAAGCCGATCGCTACGACGGGCTGGTGGCGATTGGAACGGCGGCGCTGCTGGCGTAATCCTCGCGCGCCCGAATTGACGTAGGCCCACCCGCCACCTATCTGCCGACGATCCCGGCGCGGCGGCCCGAAAAGGCTGCCCGTTGGCCCATGTTTTCAAGGAATGCCCATGCTCGGCGGCCTCGCCAAAGCCATCTTCGGTTCGTCGAACGACCGCTACGTCAAGTCGCTCCGTCCGATCGTCAATCAGATCAACGGTTTCGAGCCGACCATCTCGGCGATGACCGACGACGAACTGGCCGGTCAGACCGCGAAGTTCCGCGCCCGCCTCGATGCCGGCGAAACGCTCGATTCCCTGCTGCCCGAAGCCTTCGCGACGGTGCGCGAGGCGGCGAAGCGCGTGCTGGGGCAGCGGCATTACGACGTCCAGATGATCGGCGGCATCGTCCTCCATCGCGGCGAGATCGCCGAGATGCGCACGGGCGAGGGCAAAACGCTGGTCGCCACGCTCGGCGTCTATCTGAACGCGCTGCCGGGTGCGGGCGTCCACGTCGTCACCGTCAACGACTATCTGGCCAGCCGCGATGCCGACTGGATGGGACGCGTCTATCGCTTCCTGGGGCTGACCGTCGGCGTGATCGTGCCGAACCTGACCGATACCGAGCGGCGCGACGCTTATGCTGCCGACATCACCTACGGCACGAACAACGAGTTCGGCTTCGATTATCTGCGCGACAACATGAAATATGAGCGCCACCTGATGGTGCAGCGCCCGTTCGCCTTCGCGGTGGTCGACGAGGTCGATTCGGTCCTGATCGACGAGGCGCGCACGCCGCTGATCATCTCCGGCCCGACCGACGACAAGTCCGAACTGTACAAGCAGATCGACGCGATCGTCCGCAACGTCCAGCCCGAGGATTACGAGCTCGACGAGAAGCAGCGTTCGGTGGTGCTGACCGAGGACGGTACCGAGCGTCTGGAGCGCCTGCTGGAGACCGCCGGTCTGCTCGAAGGCACGAACCTCTACGATTTCGAGAACACCCAGGTCGTCCACCACGTCAACCAGGCGATGCGCGCGAACATCGTGTTCAAGCGCGACGTCGATTATCTGGTGAAGGACGACAAGGTCGTCATCATCGACGAATTTACCGGCCGCATGATGGACGGTCGCCGCTGGTCGGACGGCCTGCACCAGGCGGTCGAGGCCAAGGAAGGCGTCAAGATCGAGCCCGAGAACCAGACGCTGGCCTCGATCACCTTCCAGAACTATTTCCGCATGTATCCCAAGCTGGGCGGCATGACGGGCACGGCGGCGACCGA
Source organism: Sphingomonas montanisoli (assembly GCF_008274695.1). Classification (GTDB taxonomy): domain Bacteria; phylum Pseudomonadota; class Alphaproteobacteria; order Sphingomonadales; family Sphingomonadaceae; genus Rhizorhabdus; species Rhizorhabdus montanisoli. The sequence goes on from NZ_VTOU01000002.1 coordinate 908,335, forward strand.
GGCCCACGAATTCTTCCAGATCTACAAGATGAACGTCGTCACCATTCCGACGAACCTGCCGGTCAAGCGGGTCGATGAGGATGATGAATTCTACAAGAATCAGAACGACAAGTTCGCCGCGATCACCCAGGCCATCCGCGACAAGGCGCAGACCGGGCAGCCGGTGCTGGTCGGCACGGTCTCGATCGAAAAGTCCGAGCTGCTGAGCGAGTTCCTCCAGAAGGAGGGCGTCACGCACAAGGTTCTGAACGCGCGCCATCACGAACAGGAAGCGCATATCGTAGCGCAGGCCGGCCGGCTTGGCGCGGTCACGATCGCGACCAACATGGCGGGCCGCGGCACCGACATCCAGCTGGGCGGCAACCTCGAATATCGCATGCTCGACGAATATCCCGGTCTCGTCGAAGGCACGCCCGAATATACCGACAAGGCGACGGCCATCCGCGCCGAGATCCAGACCGAGAAGGAAGCCGTGCTCGCGGCCGGCGGTCTGTTCGTGCTGGGCACCGAGCGGCACGAAAGCCGCCGCATCGACAATCAGCTGCGCGGTCGTTCGGGCCGTCAGGGCGATCCGGGCTTGAGCCGCTTCTATCTGTCGCTCGACGACGATCTGCTGCGCATTTTCGGCCCGCAGACGATGTTCGCCAAGATGATGAACAAGAATCTGGCGGATGGCGAGGCGATCGTCAGCCCCTGGATCTCCAAGGCGATCGAGACCGCGCAGAAGAAGGTCGAGGCGCGCAACTACGACATCCGCAAGCAGGTCGTCGAATATGACGACGTGATGAACGATCAGCGCAAGGTGATCTACGAACAGCGCGCGGACATCATGGATGCCGATACGGTCGACGACGTCGTCACCGATATGCGCGCCGAAACCGCGAACAGCATCGTCGGCGAAGCGTGCCCGCCCAACAGCTACCCCGAACAGTGGGACGTCGAGACTCTCAAGGCCCGCGCGTACGATACGCTCGGGTTCGAGCTGCCGATTGACGAATGGCTGGCGCAGGACGGCATCGATGCCGAAATGGTCGCCGAACGCGTTCTCGAAAGCGCCGACGCGCTGATCGCCGAGAAGAAGACCCAGATCGACGAAGTCAGCTGGCATGGCGTTGAAAAGAGCATCCTGCTCCAGTCGCTCGACCATCATTGGAAGGAGCATCTGGCGACGCTCGATGCGCTGCGTCAGGTCATCCACCTGCGCGCTTATGCGCAGAAGACCCCGATCAACGAATATAAGCAGGAAGCGTTCGCGTTGTTCGAACGGATGCTGATCGCGATTCGAGAGGAAGTGACCCGCATTCTGGCCCATGCTCAGTTCGGCGCGATGCCGCCCGAGATGACAGAGCTGCCGCCGATGCCCGATTTCATCACCAGCCATATCGATCCGCTGACCGGCGAGGACGATACGCGCGATTTCGATGCGGGCACGCGGGGGCTGATCACCGCGCGGCCGCCCCAGGCGCCGGGTTCGGATTTTGTTCTGACGCAGGACATGGCAGCCGGCCTTAGCCGTAACGCGCCCTGTCCGTGCGGCTCGGGGCGGAAGTTCAAGCACTGCCACGGGCAGTTCTGATCAGGCGCATCCGGCGCGACCGGGCAGGCGCATGACGCGCTGGGCCTGGTTCGCGCTCGGCTGGGTGATGGTCGGGCTGGGGATTATCGGCGCGATCCTGCCGGTTATGCCGACCACGATCTTCCTGATCCTGGCCGCCGGCTGCTTCAGCCGGTCGAGCCCGCGGTTCGAGGCATGGCTGCTCGAGCATCGCTGGATGGGGCCGCCGATCCGCCGCTGGCGTGAGAACCGGGCGATCCCGACCAAGGCAAAAGTCCTCGCGATTGGCAGCATGGTCGGCGGGTTCGTGGTGCTGCTGCTCGCGGACCCGCCCTTGTGGGTTGCTTTACTGTGCGGCGCCTTTTTGGCGGCTTGTGCAACTTTCGTCGGAACCCGACCCGCGCAATGATAATTTACAGTCGTTTGCGTGCATTCGGTGCCGTATTATATTAACGTCCCGGGCGTTCACGAAGCTTGGCGCTTTTTGAGGAGGAAGCACCGGGCCTGATCGCCCTGAAGGGTGATGTCGTGGGTGAGTATATGTCCTTTGCTTATCGGAACGCGCGGGGAGGGAAGCGTCATTCCAAACGATAGGCTTTCTGAGGCCAACCGCCTGCTGCTGCTGGCCGAAGCCCTTTCGGGTTTCGGGCACTGGCGCGCGAATCTGGCCGAGGGCACGATCACCATTTCGCCACAGATGAGCGACGTCTGCGGGCTTGAGCGCGGCGCTCGCCTGACGACCAGCTTCTTCATCGACCGTGTCCACCCCGACGACCGCGACCGGTTGTCCGCCGTGTTGACCGAGACGCGTGAAACCGGCCAGCTCGACGACTTCCGTCTGCGCTGGATGCGCCCCGATGGCCCGACCATCCACATGACGGTCAGCTGCCGGATGGACGGCCCCGACGCGATGTTCGGGATCGTCCACGATTCGACGGGCGAGGTCGAGCGCGAACGCGCCCTGATCGTCGCCCGCGACCAGGCCCGCGCCGCAGAACGCGCGCGCGGCGATTTCCTGACCGTGATGAGCGAAGAGATCCGCACGCCGATGCAGGGCGTGATTGGCACGATCGACCTGCTGCGCGAGGATCCGCCCGAGCAGCAGCGGCTGCGCCTGTTCGAAAGCCTCGCCCAATCGGCCTGCACGCTGATGACGGTGGTCGACGATCTGGTCGATCAGTCGCGGATTGAGGTGGGCCGCATCGTCCTCGAATCGCGTGAGTTCGATCTCAAGGTGCTCGTCCGCAACACCGCGGATCTCTATCAGGGCAGCGCCACCGCCAAGGGGCTCTCGCTCGAAGCCAACGGTATCGATGGCGATCCGGCGATCGTGCGCGGCGATCCGGCACGGGTGCAGCAGATCCTGTCCAACCTGCTGTCGAACGCGATCAAGTTCACCGATCAGGGCAAGATTTCGATCACCGCGTCGATTTCGCGCCGCACGTCCGAATCCGATTATTGGATGGTGATGGTGCAGGATAGCGGCATCGGCATCGGCGAAGATGCGCTGGGCCGCATCTTCTCGCGCTTCGAACAGGTCGATGCCGCGCGCAACCGGCTGCAGGGCGGGGCGGGGCTTGGTCTGTCGATCAGCCAGCAGCTTGCCGAGGCGATGGGCGGATCGATCGCGGTGTCGAGCGAGCCCGGGCAGGGCAGCATCTTCTCGGTCGAACTGCCCTTCGCGACCCACGTCGGCGCGCCGACGGCCGCTGAGGAAGGCGATGCGGAAGCGCAGCCCTTGCGCATCCTGCTGGCCGAAGACAATCCGATCAACCGCCGTCTGATGAAGGCATTGCTGATCCGCCACGGGCACGACGTCGTCGCGGTCGAGGATGGGCGCAAGGCGCTGTCGGCGATGACGACGCAGCGTTTCGATCTGGTCCTGATGGACATGCAGATGCCCGAACTTGACGGCCTCGGTGCGACCCGCGCGATCCGCGCGCTCGATCCGCCGGCGTCCGAAACCACGATCGTCGCGATTTCGGCGGATGCGATGCCCGAACGCCGCCGGCTCTATTTCGAAGCGGGGGTCGACAGCTTCCTGCCCAAGCCGATCGTGTCGCGCCAGTTGATCGAGATGATCGACAAGATGCGCCGCAGCGCCAGCCCGGTGAAGGCCGCGCCCGCCGATCATTTCAATCGCGAGCGGCTGAGCTGGCTTGTCGAGGAAGCGGGCGAGCAGGATGCCGCGACGCTGATCCGGATGCTGCTGTTCGACGTCACCGATCGTCCCAAGCGGATCGCCGCCGCCGTGCGCGCCCGCGCATGGGAGGTCGCCGCGACCGAAGCCGAATCGCTGCGCGCGCTGCTCGACAATTTCGGCCAGTTCGGCCTGTCACAGCTCCTCGGCTCGATTGCGCGCCAGTGCGCCCGCCACGCGCTGCCGCCGGCGCTGATCGAGGAACTGGAAACCCAGGCGGCGTCGCTTGCGATCTTCTTCCGCAGCGAATTGGGCGGCCTGCCCGGTCCGCTCGAGCGCGCGGTGGACAATGTCGTCGAACCGACGTTCCCGGTGATCCCGCAACCCCAGATCAAGCAGCGGTGAATCTTTTTAATCCTCCCCCGCCAGGGGAGGATTAAAAGTCACCGCCGCCACGCGAGTAGCGATAGCCCGAACCCTACGAACAATGCGCCGGTCGCGCGGTTGAAGCGGCGCTGCCAGCGCATCTCGCGCAGCAATCCGCTCAACGATCGGCCGCCCAGCGCATAGGTGAAGTACCACGCGGTCTCGATCACCGCGAAGGTCGCCAGCAGGATCGCGAACTGTGGCGCCTTGGGCGCGCTCGCATCGATGAACTGCGGGAAGAAGGCGGCTGCGAAGATCAGCGCCTTGGGGTTGGCGATGCTGATCAGATAGCCGCCGCGGAACAACTGGCCTGCGCTCGCCTGCGGATCGATCGCCGCATTGCCGGTGTTCGGGCCGACGTCGACAGGCGTGCCTCGATCGCGCCACGCCTTGATCCCGACCCAGATCAGATAGGCGGCGCCGCCCACCTTGATGATCCCCAGCAGCTGCGGCAGCGCGGAGAGCAAGGCGCTCATCCCCGCCGCCGACAGGCCGAACAAGGTCAGCAGCGCCAGCATGCACCCGGCCATGGCGAAGGTCGCGCGGGCGACGCCGTGGCGCATCGCGCGTGTCATGATGTGGAGCATGTTCGGTCCCGGCATCGCCGACACCAGGAAGGTGGCGCAGACGAAGATCCACCAGTGGGCCAGCGTCATATCAGGGCATCCAGCAGGCCGATCAGCGGCTTGTCCGCCGGCGGCATCGGCAGGTTGTGCAGCTCGACGGGGCGGACCCATTTGAGCGCCTGCGCCTCCACCGCCTGCGGGATGCCCCGCCATTTTCGGCAGATGTAGAGCAGCAGCAGCAGGTGGCGCTCGCCCAGCGGCTCGCTGGCGAAGGCGGCGGGGGCGAGGCAGGCGGTCTGTGTCTCGATCGCCAGCTCCTCGCGAAGTTCGCGGATCAGCGCGGCTTCGGGCGTCTCGCCCGGTTCGATCTTGCCCCCGGGAAACTCCCACAGCCCCGCCATCGGCTTCCCCTCGGGCCGCTGCTGCACGAGCACGCGCCCATCGGCATCGATCAGCGCCACCGCCGTGACCATAAGCATTGGATTTTGGTTCAAAACCGCCTTGTCCTTTATCGCTTCCTTAAGCTGATCGCCGTAAGGAAAATGCAATCTTATCCATTAGTCGAAAGACCGCTCTTGTCCCGTTCACCTCTTATCCGTCGCCTGTTCCGATCGGAAGATGGCGCGACTGCCGTCGAATATGGCCTGATCCTCGCGCTGGTGGTGCTGGCGCTGCTCGTGGGCGTCACCACGCTGAGCGGACAGGTCAAAGCGACCTGGAACAACATTGCGACTAAAGTCGGCTCCACCATCTGATTGATGGCGATAATGTCCCACGCATTAACTGTTTCACAGGGAATCCCGGGCTAGATCGCAATCGTTGGCCGTAGGCGGGCCATCCGGGCCGGACCCGTAAGTGTCCAAGCGGGAGTTAGAGTTATGAAGTTTGTTGCGAAGCTGCTTAAGAACAACAAGGGCGCGACTGCGATCGAATATGGTCTGATCGCTGCCCTCATCGCGGTTGCCGCGATCACTGCGATGACCAGCCTGGGCAACCAGCTGCAGAAGACGTTCAACAACGTCGCGAACAACATGAAGGCTTCGTAATCGGTTCCTAGAAACCGGGTACGGCTGACAGATCGGGCGGCGAACCTTCGGGTTCGCCGCCCTTTTCGTATGCGCCTTCTAAGTCCTCCCCCGCCAGAGGGAGGTGTCAGCGTAGCTGACGGAGGGAGAGGACGGCGAAGAACTTGAGGGTGGTCGTGTCCGCCCCCTCCGCCCCCTCCGCCCCCTCCGCCCCCTCCGCCCCCTCCGCCCCCTCCGCTGACACCTCCCCCTGGCGGGGGAGGATCAAATTGCAGAAAAATTCGCACCCCATGTCACACGGGCGTTCTCCATCCCGTCTTGTCTTCGAGCGCGCATGGTGCACGCTGTGCAAGGAGACGACCCATGAAGCCCCGTATCGCAAATCCGATCGCCCTCGCCCCCGAACAGGTGAAGGCGATGATGGCGCTGGAAAGCAGCTTTGCCGCCACCGGCCTCGATCCGGTGCTGCTCGAACTGGTGCGGCTGCGCGTGTCGCAGATGAACCACTGCGCCTTCTGCATCAACATGCACACCGGCCTGCTGCGCAAGGATGGGCAGAGCGAGATGCGGCTCTACATGCTCAACGCCTGGCGTGAATCGTCGCTCTACACCCCGCGGGAACGCGCGGCGCTCGGCTGGGCCGAGACGTTGACCCGTCTGTCCGAAACCCACGCGCCCGACGCGGATTATGAAGACTTCGCGTTCGAGTTCAGCGAGGCCGAGCAGGTTCAGCTCACCTTCGCCATCGGCGCGATCAACACCTGGAACCGGTTGCAGGTCGGCTTCCGCGTCGCGCACCCCGTGTCGGCCGAAGATCGCGCGCGTGTCGCGGCCTGACGGCCACCTCGCGGCGTTCGAGGCGCAGCGGCCCCGGCTGCTGCGCCTCGCCTACCGCATGACCGGATCGCTCGCGGAGGCAGAGGATGTGGTGCAGGACGCCTGGATCCGCTGGGCGCGGGTCGAGGATACGGTGGACAGCCCCGCCGCCTACCTCACCCGTATCGCCACCCGCCTCTGCCTCGATCGTGCCGACAGCGCGCGGGCGCGGCGCGAGACCTATTATGGCGCCTGGCTGCCCGATCCGCTCGTCGAAACGACGGAAATGGAAATCATGGCCGACGATATCACCCTGACCCTGATGCTGGCCCTGGAGCGTCTCTCCCCGCTCGAACGCGCGGCCTTCCTGCTCCACGACGTGTTCGACATGGAACTGGCGGATGTCGCGACCACGCTCGATCGCGATCCTGCCGCCGTCCGCCAGCTTGCGGTCCGCGCGCGCCGCCATGTCGAGGCTGCGCGCCCGCGCTTCAAGGTCGAGCGCGCCGATGCCGATCGCCTCGCCCGCGCCTTCTTCGCCGCCTCGCGCGATGGGGACACGGCCGCGCTCGCCTCACTGCTCGCGCAGGATGTGACGCTGACGTCCGATGGTGGTGGTAAGGTCATTGCCTTCCGCAACGTCATCACCGGCATCGCCAAGGTCATGCGCCTGTTCGCAGGGTTGCGCCGCAAGTTCGAGGAACGGCCCGAAATCCTCGAATGGGTCACGATCGATGGTCTGCCCGGTTACGTCACCCGGGATCGGGGCGGCATATTCCAGACGACCGCGCTCGACATTCGCGACGGCCGGATCGCCGCGATCTACATGACGCGCAATCCCGACAAGCTGGGTCATGTCGCGCAGGCAATCGGCTATTCGGCTGATATCTGATCTTTAGGGGCAGGCCGAAATGGTCGCTGGCGACCACGATCGGCCTGCGCCAATCGAACGGACATGACATCCTGGTTCCGCCCCCTGATCGCCGGCGCTACGTTGGGCGATCGTGCCGTCGCCAGCGTGGGCGCGCTGCTGGGCATCACGCTGACGATGCTGGTCTGCGCTTATTATCCCTTCGCGATGGCCGATCTGCCGCTGATCGTAGCGCCCATCGGCGCATCTGCCGTGCTTGCCTTCGCTGTGCCCGCCAGTCCGCTGGCACAGCCCTGGTCGGTGGTGGGCGGCAATATCGTCTCGACGCTGATCGGGATCGCCGCTTTCCGGCTCGTGCCCGAAGCGCATGTTGCCGCCGGCGTCGCGGTGGGCGGGGCGATTCTGGCAATGTCGCTGCTGCGCTGCCTGCATCCGCCAGGGGGTGCTGCGGCACTGACCGCGGTCATCGGCGGGCCGGCAATCCATGCGGCCGGCTGGAGCTTCGCCTTCGTGCCGGTGGGGATCAATTCGATCGCGCTCGCCGCGCTTGCGATCGCATTCCACCGCTGGTCGGGCCACAGCTATCCGCACCGCGCACTGCCGCCGGTGCCCGAACCGCTGGGGCTAAACCTCGCCGATATTGATCAGGCGTTGGCCGACATGCCTGACAGCTTCGACATCGCGCGCGCCGATCTCGACGCGCTCCTCACCCGTGCGGAGCATCACGCGATCCAGCGCCGCACGCGTTAGCGGACGACCAGCTTCACCTTGTCGCCCGCCCGCAACGGCGCGTCCGGGCCCAGCCCGTTGATCGTCAGGAAACGATCGAGCTGATAATCGCCATAGGCCATCTGTTTGGAAAGGCTGGCGGCGGTATCGCCCGCCTTCACGGTCACCACCTTGATCCGCATCGGCCTGGCGGTGCGCGCCTCTTCCTCGCTCATCCGCTTCATGCTGTTGATGAGGGGTTCGAACGGGCCGATGCCGGCACCCGATCGCGTCAGCGTGACGAAGTGGAACGCCTTCCCGCCGCCGAAATCATAAGCGAACACGCCGACGTCGAGCACGCCCGCATTGCTGTTCGCCTGGCCGAAACTGTACGCCATCGGCAGATCGCCGACCTTGGTCGTGCTGATCTGGCCATGGCCGACGCCATTTTGCGATAGCCCGCGAAACACGCTGTCGACATGCGCGGCCAGCGTCCCACCGGCCTTTCCGCCCGCGAAGATCGCCTGTCCGTTCGATCCGGCGATGGTCACGGCTGCGTCGCCATTGTTGACCGTGAAATTGAACGGCACCGCGAAGCTCAGCCGCTCGGTCGGCAGCTTGAAGACGCGCCCCTCCATATAGCCCTTGGCCGGGTCGTCGCCATAAACGAGGCCGTCGATCGCGGCGAGGAAGGCGGCGCGGTTGCGCTCGCCGCCCTGCCGGCCCGTCTCGCGCGCCTTGTTTTCGGCACGGGTGACGCGGTCGGCGGAGTTGGGGTGGGTGCTGGCCCAGGTCGGGATGCTATTGGTCTGCCCGGTCGTCTTGGCGGTCAGCGACTTGGTCGCGTCGAGTTGCGCCAGCATGTCGGCGGCGGCGGTGGGATCATAGCCGCCGCTCGCCAGATAGCGGACGCCCAGATCGTCGGCCTGATATTCCTGGCTGCGCGAGAAACCCTTGGTGATCAGGTCCGCGCCGACGCCTGCGCCGCGCCCGACCAGGCTGCCCAGCCCCGAATTGCCCGCGACGGCACCGGCAAGACCCGCAAGGACCGACGTGATCGTCGATGTGCGCTGGCGGCTCGCGGCGTGGCGGGCGGCGACATGGCCCACTTCGTGCCCCATCACCGATGCCAGTTCGGCCTCGTCGTTCATCAGCGCAAGCAGGCCGCGCGTGACATAGACATAGCCGCCCGGGATCGCGAATGCGTTCTCCACGGATGAATCGAGCAGCGTGACGGTGAAGTCGCGTTCGGAATTCGAAAGCCCCGACTGTACCGCGATCCTTCTGCCGACGCGCGCGACATAGTCGGCCGCCGGCCCCTTCATCGCGCCGCCATATTGGGCGACCAGTTCGGGATTGGCCTGCGCGCCGATCCTCTTGTCGCCCTCCGAAATCGACTGGGCGGAAAGCGGGGTCGCGACGAGTGCCGTCGTGGCCAGCGATAGTGCGAGGATCAGCGTCTTCATGGCGGCGAAATGATCATCTCGGCGTTCAGTTCCTCCCCGGCACGGGGAGGGGGACCGCGAAGCGGTGGAGGGGGCGGGAGGTCGAGTACAGCGTTTGCGGCGATCCCCCTCCGTCGCCTTCGGCGCCACCTCCCCGTCCCGGGGAGGATTTCAGGGATCAGCCGATCTTCAGGAACTTGTCCTGCCGACTGGCGCGGATCGATTTTGCCGACTGATTCTTGAAGCTGGCGAGTTCTTCGTCGATCGCCTTGCCGAGCGCCTCAATCGCCGCCGCCGGATCGCGATGCGCGCCGCCGACCGGTTCGGGCACGATGCGGTCGACGACGCCCAGGCCCTTCAGGTCCGACGCTGTCACCTTCATCGCCTCGGCCGCTTCGGGCGCCTTGTCGCCGGTGCGCCACAGGATCGACGCGCAGCCTTCGGGCGAGATGACCGAATAGACGGCATGTTCGAACATCAGCACGCGGTTGGCCGCCGCGATGGCAATCGCGCCGCCCGATCCGCCTTCGCCGACCACCGCCGCGATCATCGGCACGCCCAGCGCCAGGCATTGCTCGGTCGATCGCGCGATGGCTTCCGCCTGGCCGCGCTCTTCGGCCTGGATGCCGGGGAAGGCGCCCGACGTGTCGACCAGGCTGACGACCGGCAGGCCGAAGCGGTCGGCCAGCTGCATCAGGCGGATCGCCTTGCGATAGCCCTCGGGCTTGGCCATGCCGAAATTGTGGCGGATGCGCGATGCGGTGTCGTCACCCTTTTCATGGCCGATCACCATCACGCGCCGGCCGTTGATCCGGCCGAAGCCGCCCAGGATCGCCTGATCGTCGGCAAAGGCACGGTCGCCGGCCAGCGGCATGAAATCGGTCACGAAGCCCGCGACATAATGTTTGAAGTGCGGGCGCTCGGGATGCCGCGCGACCTGCGTCTTCTGCCACGGGCTCAGCTTGGTGTAGGTGTCGCGCAACAGCTTGTCGGACTTCGCCTCAAGCTTCGCGATCTCCGCGCCGATATCGATGTCGCCGGCATCGGCGGTGTCGCGCAGCTCGGCGATCTTCGCCTGCAGCTCCGCGATCGGCTTCTCGAATTCCAGATAGACTGCCATCGCGCCCGGTTAAGCCGCCGGGCGCGCGGCGTCAACGAAAGGGGGGATTAATCCCCATCCTTCTTGACGATTCCATAATGGGTCGGGTCGAGCTGCAGGTCGTAGGTCTTGCCCTCGATCGTGCGGGCGTCGTCGACCTTCCAGATCGGTCCGTCCTCGTCGAACTCGATCTTGTTCCAGCTCTTGAACCCCGCCTCGGTCAGCTTCGCGGCGATCGCAGCCGCCTCCTCCCGGCTCGGCCCGCGATCGGCGAGGGCAGGGCCGGCGACGGCCGCCGCGATCAGGGCGGCGGGAATAAGCATACGCACCATCGAACGACACTCCTTCTCGGTCCGATAGGCGTGAAAATGTCCGGGCGGATGGGCAGTTCCCTTATTTGTCCATCAACGGGTGTCGCGCATTGACCAGTTCGACGAGTCGGCTGCTGTCGACATGGGTGTAGATTTCTGTCGTCGCGATGTCGGCGTGGCCTAGCATCGTCTGTAGCGCGCGCAGGTCGGCGCCGCCTTCGAGCAGGTGGGTCGCGAAGGCGTGGCGCAGCACGTGGGGGCTGATCCGCTGCGGCGGGATGCCCGCTTCGGCCGCCAGTTCGCGCACCAGCTGAAACAGGCGGACGCGGCTCAGGTGGCTGTGCCCGGACGGGAAGAGGAAAGGCTGATCGGCGGGCACATGCACCCTCCATTCGGCGACAGCGGCGCGTGCGCGGTCCGAGATCGGCACGAGCCGCTCGCGCCCGCCCTTGCCGCGCAGGATCAGGAAGGGCTGATCGCTGCGCAGCGCCTGTCGGGGGAGGGAGACGAGTTCGGTCGCGCGAAGCCCTGAACCGTATAGCAGCTCGACCAGCGCGATCAGGCGTAAAGTCAGTGGATCGGCGTGCCGTGCCTCGCGTCGTTCCTCTAGCGCGGCGAAGAGCCTGGCGATGTCTTCATGCCCCAACGTCCGGGGCAGCGCGCGGCGGGTTGCGGGGCGGGGGAGGGCGTCGGACGGGTCGTCGGGCCGATCGCCTTCGTCCTGCAGAAAGGCGAAGAAGCGCCGCAGCACCGACGCCTTGCGCGCGACCGAGGAATTGGCAAGCGGCATCCACTCGGTCGCGAGCCTTTGGATTGCGGCTTCGTCGGCGTGCGACAGATCGCCGCCCAGAAAGGCCGACGCACCGCGCAGGTCGGTGCCATAGGCCAGCACGGTGTTCTTCGCCGCACCGCCTTCGACCGCCAGCATTTCGAGGAACCGACGAATGGCGTCGGTATCGCTCATAGGCGCGTCATCGCCTCCGCGGCGATCATGCGCGCCTCGCCGTCGAGGCCGACTTCGCGCAGCGACCGGAGCATCGTGTAGAACAAGGCGGGCGAGACAGATCGCCACTCCATCCGCTGCATCCCCATCGCGACGAGCAGGGCGACCGTCCCCGGCTGGCGATCGAAGGCCGCACGGCGGATCAGCTGCGCCCAGTTCGATGTCAGGTCGAACGTCACGCCGTGATCGGAAAACAGCTTGGGTGCATCCTCGCCGCCCAGCCGGCCGAGGCCCGCCAGCGCCGCGATCAGCATCTTTGCCTTGTGAGGATCGCTTCCCTCGATCCGGGCGGCATAGGCATCGACACGCGCCACGCGGGTATCGACGACCGGTTCGGGCGAACCGGTCGCCAGGATCGCCCACGCGGTATCGGCCTTCTCGTCGGACATGCCCGCCACGACCGGCGCCCAGCGCGCCGCGCGGCGATCGAGCCCCGCCGTCATCATCGCGCCGACCAGATCGCTGACGTCACCCGCGAAATCCTCACTCGGCGTGACGCTGGCGGCGGCGCGGGCGGTGAGGATCAGTTGCGGGAAGCGATCGTGCGCCGCACCCTCTTCCTTGCCCTCGCCCTTCCAGAACCAGCGCATCGCGGCGACGCGCGCACCGTCGTCGTCGCCGACATAGCAGGCGCGCAGGCGGCCGCCCTTGCTGTCGGCGGTCAGTTCCTCGCCATCGTCGGCGAGCTGGCCGTAGAGGTCGACCAAAGCGGCGTTCGAAAAGACACCCAGGCGCGCCGCGATCAGGGCTGCATCGATCCGGTCGGCGGCGGGCAGCATCGGATTGCGTGCCTGCCATGCGGCGACCTGCGGGCCGACGGTCGCCATCAGATCGGACGGCACCGTCACGCCCAACGCGCTCGCCATACCGAAGCGCCAGCTGGTGAGCTGGTTTACCCCGGTCCATTCGATGTTGACCGAACGCGCGCCCGATCCGTTCACGCCCAGCACCTTTTCGGCGAGCTGAACGTCGATACCGCGCGGGTCGCTGGTGCGCCGGCGCGCCTGATCCATCAGCACGTCGGCGATCGCGCCGTCGCCCGAAAGGCCCGCGCAGATCGCGCGCGCCATCGGCCAGATCGTTTCCTTGGACCTGAGCGCGCCGCCGTCGGCCAGCGGGCAGAGGCCGGCGGGGTCGGCGGTCGCGAGCGCAGTCTGCGCGGCCACCGCATACATCTTGGCATTGTAGCGATCGACGTCGACGGCCTGGACCATCATCCGCGCGCCATCGGCCTCGCCCATGCGAAGCAGCAGCCACGCGCGCTCGGCGATCCAGTCGGCCGGGTCAATTCCGGCGGGCGTTTCCACGCGCGAGATCAAGGCGCGCCGCACCGTGATCGAGGCCCAGCGCGAGGCGAGCGGCATATCGAGGCGGCGCATGATGCCCGCCAGATATTTGCCGTTCGCAGTCCCGAACGTGTCCGGCCCGAGCCCGGCGATCACGCCGACCCGGTTGGTGGAGCGGCGCGCGCTCGGCGGCAGTTCCAGCGCCTCCGCCACCGGTGTCGGCGCGGGCGCGAACAGCGCCGGATCGAGCGCGAGAACCGGCGCAGGCGTAGCTGCTCCCGGCGCTGCAGGCGCGGGTTGACCGGGGGTAGGCGCGGTCGGCTGCACGGGACGTGGCGCCGGCGCCTCGCCGAATCCGGGCGGCAGCAGCGATTCGGGCGCGCCCTGCGCAAAGACAGGCGCGAGGCTGGCGATCCCCGCGGCGAGCGCGAGCGCCCCGCCGCCCGCCAACCAGAGCTTGCGCATCGGCTTATTGCGCTCCGCTCTCGTTCAGCATCGGCTTTTCGACAGTCGTCAGCGGGCGATCCTCATGCTTGAAACCGAGCGCGAGGAGCCCCACGACGATCAGCAGGACGACGACCAGGGCGATGACGGCGGCACGGGACATTGGATACCTCGGAAAACGGGGCGATGCTTGCAACGATCGCGCTTTTGCCCGAGGGGACCCCCATGTGTATAGCCCTCGACGACATGGCCCAGAACAGCACACCGCCGATGCCCGTTTTTGATCGGCCTCTGGTGCTGATCGGTCTGATGGGGACGGGCAAATCGACGGTCGGCAAGCGGCTGGCGGCGCGGCTCCACCTCCCGTTCGTCGACGCCGACCATGAGATCGAGCGCGCGGCGGGCCTTTCGATTCCCGAAATTTTCGAACGTTTCGGCGAAAAGGAATTTCGTGACGGCGAACGGCGCGTGATCGCGCGGCTGATCGACGGGCGGCCCAAGGTGATCGCGACCGGCGGCGGCGCCTTCATGCAGGAAGAGACCCGCTCCCTGATCCTCGAGCGCGCGACCGCGATCTGGCTCGACGCCGATCTCGACGTGCTGGTCGATCGGGTGAAGCGCCGCGACGGCAGCCGTCCGCTCCTCAAGAACCGCGATCCGCGCGAGGCACTCGCCGAGCTCGCGGCGATCCGTAATCCCTTCTACGCGCTGGCACCGATCCACGTCCGCAGCCAGCCTTTGCCGCACGAGGCGACCGTCGAAAGCATCCTGAAGGCACTCGCCGCATGACCGACATCCGCGTGGCGCTCGGTGAGCGCAGCTACGACATTCACGTCGAGGCAGGCGCGCTCGATCGTGCTGGCGATCTGCTGCGGCCTTTCGCCAGGCGCGGGCGTTTCGTGGTCGTCACCGACGAGAATGTCGCCAAGTCGCAGTGGCAACGGCTCGAAGCGTCGCTGACCGCGGCGGGGATCACGCACGCGATCGAGATATTGCCGGCGGGCGAATCGACCAAGAGCTGGGCGAACCTCGCCCGCGTCACCGATCGCCTGCTCGAAGAGGGGGTCGAACGGTCGGACACGGTGATAGCGCTGGGGGGTGGCGTGATCGGCGATCTGGTCGGGTTCGCGGCCTCGATGCTCAAGCGCGGGTGTAACTTCGTGCAGGTGCCGACGACCCTGCTCGCGCAGGTCGACAGTTCGGTCGGCGGCAAGACCGCGATCAACACCAAAGCGGGCAAGAATTTGATCGGCGCTTTCTATCAGCCGGTCCACGTCCTGATCGATCCGACCACGCTCGACACTCTGGGCCGGCGCGAAGTCGGCGCGGGCTATGCCGAGGTCGTCAAATATGGGCTGATCGACGATCCCGCCTTCTTCGACTGGTGCGAGGTCAATGGCCCCGCCTTGCTCGACGGCGAAGCGCAGGCGCGCGAACATGCGATCGCGACCAGCGTCGCCGCCAAGGCCCGCATCGTCGGCGAGGATGAGCGAGAGACGAGCGGCACCCGCGCGCTCCTCAACCTCGGCCACACCTTCGGCCACGCGCTGGAGGCGGAAACGGGCTTTTCGGACGTCCTCCTGCACGGAGAGGGCGTTGCAGCGGGCATGGCGCTCGCTTTCCGCTTTTCGGGCAGCCTTGGCCTGTGTTCGGCCGCCGACGCCGATCGCGTGACCGCGCATCTGCGCGCCGCTGGCCTCCCCGCCACGCTGCGCGAGGCGCATGTCGATACGACCGGCGCCGCGCTCGTCGCGCATATGCTCCACGACAAGAAGATGGAGGGCGGACGCCTTCCATTCCTCCTTGCCCGCGGCATCGGCCAGACCTTCCTCGACAAGCAGGTCGATCTTGGCGCCGTCGAACGCTTCCTCGACGCGGAGCGTACACTCTAGCGGTGATCATGTGACTGCCATCACTTTGTGCGAATCGCTTGTCGGCTAAGCCGCCTTGGCGCAGGTTCGGACAGAACAGGGGATGGGATCATGGCAACGCTGACAAACATCGAAACGGGCGATACCAAAGAAGCGCCTTCGGGCTATTCTTGGACGACTTTGCTGTTCGGGCCGATTCCGGCCTTCATGCGCGGCGATATCTTCTGGGGCGGGATCATGCTGGCGACGGATATCGTCACCGGCGGACTCACCTGGCTGCTGGTGTGGCCGTTCCTCTATAACGGCCTTTACTACAAGAAGCTCACCGATGCGGGTTACAAGCCCGGCCGCGCGACGGCGAAGCTGGTCAATCCGGACATGGTCAAGGCCGCCGAAGCGCCCGCGCCTCCGCCCACCCCGGCGGCTGAGCGGACCCGCTTCATGCCGGCCGGATCCTTCACGCCGCCGACGCCGACCCAGAAGGATTGAGGCGATCGTCCGCTCGCCGTGTCGACGGACCGCGCAAAATCCTTTTGAGGCACGAGCGGTTTCGTGACAGGGCGGGCAGGATGAACCGGTCGGGTTTCTATGCGATCGAAGGGGTCGATGGCTGCGGCAAGAGCGGGATGGTCGGCTTCCTGGTCGATCACCTGCGCAGCTTCGGGCTCGAAGGGATCGCGACGCGCGAGCCCGGCGGAACGCCGCAGGGCGAGCAGCTTCGCTCGCTGATATTGTCCGGGCAGGATGATGCCTGGGATCCGCATTCCGAACTGCTGCTGATGACGGCCGCCCGGATCGAGCATGTCAGGCGTGTGATTACGCCGGCGCTCGAACGCGGACATTTTATCGTGTCGGATCGCTATGCAGGATCGACCATCGCCTATCAGGGCGCCGGGCGCGGCATGTCCGAAGATTTCATCCGCACGCTGCATGCGCAGGTGGTGGGGGATGTCTGGCCCGATCTTACGATCATCCTCGATCTGGATGCCGAAATCGGGCTTGCGCGGAGCCGCAGCAGACTGTCGGCATCGTCTGTCGACGAAGGGCGTTTCGAAACGCTCGATCTCGAATTCCACCGCCGCATCCGCCAGTCGTTTCTCGATCAGGCCGCGCGCGATCCCGCGCGCCACATCGTCGTCGATGCGTTCGGAACGCCCGACGAGGTGCGGGCGCGGGTGGCCGCAGCCCTCGACGCATGGGCCGCGCGTTCGACCTCATCGCATCCTTCGACCTGAAAGGCGGCAGGCATATGGTTGCGACATCGTTTCACTACGATCCCTATTCGATCGAGGCGATGCGCAATCCGCAGCCGCTCTATCGGGTGCTGCGCGAAGATCACCCGGCCTATTACATGCCGGACTATGACAGCTGGGCCTTCAGCCGGTTCGAGGATTGTTGGGCGATCCTGAACGACAGCGTGAACTTCTCGACTGCCGAGGGTGAGATGTTCGCGCGCGAACAGCTGCTCCAGCACAATGCGGGGCCCCCGCGCGCGCACCGGCTCGATCCGATGGACATCTTCCTGAACATCGATCCCCCGGTTCATACCAAATTCCGCCAGGTCACGGCCGCGCCCTTCCTGAAGGGGAACGTCAACAAACTGGCCGACGACATCCGCCAGATCACGCGCCGGCGGCTCGACACGCTGATCGAGCGGGGCGAGTTCGACTTTCACCGCGACTTCGCCGGCTATGTCGGGGCGTGCACGATGTGCATGATCACCGGTATGGCGCTCGACGAGGCCGAACATGTCGCCTCGCTCGTCCATCAGGGGATGGAGCGTGAACCGGACACGCCCGGCTTCACCGAGCGGGGCCGGCAGTTCCTGGGCCAGATCTACGGGAAGATCGGGGAATTGCTGCGCCGTCGCCGTGCGGGGGAGTCGCCGCCCAATCGCCTGCTCGACGCGCTGATCAACACCGACATGCTCGGCCGCCCGCTGACCGATGCGGATATCATGCCGCAGGTCAATTCGATCATCGTCGGCGGCGTCGAGTCGCTTCCCAAGGTGATCACGGGCGGGATCGCTCTGCTCGAACAGCTGCCCGATCAGCTGGCTGCGATCCGGGCGGATTTGGACGCGCGGATCGCGCCGGCGTTCGAAGAGATGTTGCGCCTGTGCGCGCCCGCTCAATGGTTCGGTCGGACGGTCGCCCGCGATGTCGAGGTGGGCGGTGTGGCGCTGAGGCCCGGACAGCGGGTCCTGATGCTGCTCGCCTCGTCCAATCGCGATCCGCGCGAGTTCGATGGTCCCGAGGAATTCCGCTGGAATCGCAATCCCCGCCGCCTGATCAGCTTCGGCATGGGCGCGCATTTCTGCATCGGTATCCACGTCGCGCGGATGGAAGGGCAGATCATGCTGCGCGAGTTCCTGGAACGGGTCGAACGATGGACCTGCCTGCGCGATCAAGGCCATTGGGCCGTTTCCGAATTCCAGATCGGCTGGACGAGTTTGCCGATCCGGATCGAGGCGAGGAGATAAGAGGATGACCGCCGAAACCCCGATCCAGTTCGATGAGCGTCCGCGCACGCTCGCCGACGGATTCTGCTTCACCGAATGCCCGCGCTGGCGCGACGGCTGGCTCTATTTCTCGGACATGTATGGCCGCACCGTCTATCGGATTGACGAGGGCGGCACGCTCGAAACGGTCGTTCGCGTCGAATCGCGGCCGGGTGGCCTCGGATGGCTGCCAAACGGCGACATGCTGATCGCGGGGATGGACGAGGGGCGCGTCCTGCGCCTGTCTAACGGGGAACTTCACGTCCACGCCGATCTGACCTCGGTCGCGCCGACCGGCATCAACGACATGGTCGTCGACGCGCACGGCCGCGCTTATGTCGCCAAGTTCCTGCACCAGAGCCCGCCACCCGAAGAACCGATCATCGTCGTCGAACCCGATGGGCGCTGGTATGAGAGCGAACATCGTTTCCGCGTTGCCAACGGCATGATCCTCACGGCCGACGGTCAGCAGCTGGTCGTGGCCGAGAGCGCGGGCATGCGGCTGACGCGTGTCGATCTCGATGCGGATGGCGTGCCGTCCAACGGCACCCTCTTCGCCCAGTTGGACAGCGGCCAATATCCGGACGGGATCTGCGGCGACGATCGGGGCGGCGCCTGGGTCACCACCGCGCGCGGCCCCGGCGTGTTCCGTGTCGAGCCGGGGAAGGGGGCGACGCACTTCATCCCCTATGACGATGATCGCTTTTCCTACGCCTGCGCGCTGGGCGGCGCCGACGGGCAGACGCTCTTCATCTGCACGGCGGGGCCCTATACACCCGCCACGATGCACCAGCAGAGCAGTGCCGCGATCGAGGTGCTCAAGGTGCCCTTCAAACGCAGCGGCACGCCCTGATCAGGCGCGATACCGAGCCTCTGACAGATCGAGTTCGCGTGTGAGTCTGTGGATGCTCTCGCTGCTCAGGCGGCGGGTGCGGATGAGGTCGATCAAGGCGGCGCGTTCGGCCTTCAGCCCGACAAGGCGGAATTCCTTGAAGCGCCGCTCCTGCAGCCGAGCATCCTCGCCGCGATCCCTGCCCAGCCCCTCGATACGTTCGCGATACAGATCCATCACGCGGGCGCCGGCCGCGGCATAGCGATCGGCGTCGCCGAGTTTCTCCGACAATTCGTGCTGATGGCGCTCGATCGCCTGGATCGCGGCCTCGGCGGCGGCGACCCGCGCGGCATCCTCGTCGGCCAGTTTCGATGGCTCGGGCGGCATGGTCAGCCCGCGTAGCAACACCGGCAGGGTGACGCTGGCGATCAGCAGCGAGACGATGATCACCCCCGCCGCCAAAAAGATCGCCAGATCGCGCGCGGGGAAAGGCGTGCCGTCGCTGAGCGCCAGCGGAAGTGTCAGCACGCCGGCCAGTGTGATCGCCCCGCGAACCCCGGCGAGCGACATCGCCGCGACCAGCCGCCATTCGGGGCTGCGCATCTGCACCCCTTCTTTGTTCCGGTTGCGCAGGATGGTGAAGCGCAGCGACGCCCAGACCCACAGGAAACGTAGCGCCGCCAGCCCTGCGACGATCGCGACGATATAGACGGCGAGCCACCACGGCGCGCTGTGCCCGGTCATCGCCACCGTCTGCTTCGCGCCGGCCAGGATCGCGGGAAGCTGTTCGCCCAGCAGCACGAAGATGATGCCGTTGAGCGCGAACTGGATCGTATCCCACACCGAATTGCGGCGCATCCGCGTCACTGCCAGCGTCTGGCGCGAGATTTCGGCGAACGTCATCGTCACGCCCGCGCCCACGGCGGCGAGGATGCCCGATGCGTGGACATGCTCGGCCGCCAGGTAGGAACCGAAGGGGATGAGCAGACTCACCAGGATCTGCGAGCCCGTATCTTCGCCCCAGCGGCTCGTGACCCACGCCTTGGCACGCGTGACCGCGAGCGTCACCAGAACGCCGATGACGAGGCCGGCGCCCGCCACCCACAGGAAATTGAGCGCGGCCGACGGGGCAGAGAAAATGCCGGTCATCGCCGCGGCGATCGCGAAGCGCAGGCAGACGAGGCCCGAAGCGTCGTTGAGGAGCGATTCCCCTTCGAGGATGTGCATCATCCGCTTAGGGATCGGCACCCGCGCCGCGATCGCCGACACCGCGATCGGATCGGTGGGGGAAACGACGGCGGCGAGCGCGAAGGCGACCGCGAGCGGCATTGCGGGGATCATCCAGTGGATGAAGAAGCCCATCCCCACCACGGTGATCAGGACCAGGCCGAGCGCCAGTTCGAAGATCGTCGACAGATCCTTGAACAGCTCGTCCTTTGGAATGCGCCAGCCGTCGAGGAACAGCAGCGGCGGCAGGAACAGCAGCAGGAACAATTCGGGATCGAGATCGACGCGATGCGAGGTCGACAGGCCGATGATCCCGCCCAGCCCGATCTGGACGAGCGGTACCGGCGCGGGAATTGGGAGCATTCTCGACAGTGCACCGCTGACGACGACCGCCAGCAGCAGGAAAAGCACGATCGAAACTGTTTCCAAAATCCATCTCCGCGTTGAGCAAGGGCATGATGACAGGGCAGTCTGGCCTGGCCCCGCGGTGCGCAACCGATAGCGCAATCGGGGCAATTCGGCCACCGCCCCCGGCCGCGGCATCTGGCGAAGCGGCCATGTTGTGGGCTGGGGCGCTTGCCGTCGAGTCAGCAATCCGATGCGGTGGACGTATATCTCACGCCGCTTTGAACCGCCTGCGCGTGACGGGAGTTCAGCCTGTGGCAAGCGATGTGTGTTATGGAGGATGGGTCTTGTCGTATCGAGGAGGTTCGGTCGATTGCTGAACGGGGCGGGTTCGTCATTCAGTCTCCCACTTCGCTCGCTATTGCTGGCGCCGCTCCTTCTGCTCGCCGGTTGCCAGCCCGCCGCCCCCGATCCGCAGGCGGCCCGATCCACGCCGCAATCGGTATCGCCGATACCGGTTCATGCGCCGTCGGCACCCAAGCCCAGAGCGAAGCCGATCGCCGTCGCGCCACCCGTCATCCCCAGCGCCGCCAGCGCGCTCGATCGACGGATCGAGGCTTTGGGCAGCGGCTTCCGGGGTGATGTCGGCCTGGCCGTCCGCGATATCCAGACCGGCTGGATATCGCATTATCGCGGGCTCGATTATTTCCCGCAGCAGAGCGTCAGCAAACTGTGGGTGGCGATCAGCGCATTCGACATGGCCGATCGCGGGAAGCTCGATCTGCGCGGCCGGCTCAGCGTCCGTCCGAATGACCTCACGCTGTTTCATCAGCCGATCAGATCGCTCGCGACGCGCCCCGGCGGTTTCCAGACCGATCGCGAGGATCTGCTGACCCGCGCGCTGACCCAGAGCGACAACAGCGCCAACGACAAGATGTTGCGCGAAGTCGGTGGCCCGGATGCCGTGCGCGCGACACTCGCCGCCAAATCGATCTCCGGCATCCGCTTCGGTCCCGGCGAAAAGGGGCTGCAGAGCCGGATCGCGGGGCTCGACTGGCAAGCTTCGTTCGCGAAGGGCAACGGCTTCTATACGGCCCGGGAGGCGCTGCTGATCGCGCAGCGGCGCGCCGCGTTCGAAGCCTATGTCGCCGATCCGGTCGACGGCGCCCGTCCCATCGCGATGGTCGACGCGCTCGCGCGGTTGAAGACGGGCGAGCTGTTGTCGGATGCGTCGACCGCACAGATGCTCGACCTCATGGGCCAGACGCGCACCGGTGCGCTGCGGCTGAAAAGCGGGCTGCGCCCCGGCTGGACGCTCTCGCACAAGACAGGCACCGGACAGATACTCGAAGGCGAGCAGGCGGGTTATAACGACGTCGGCATCCTCACCTCGCCCGAGGGACGGTCCTACGCGGTCGCGGTGATGATCGGCCGCACCAGCCGACCGCTTCCTGAGCGGATGGACCTGATGCGCAAGGTCGTCCGGCTTACGATCGCCTATGATGGCGAACTTGCCGAGCAGAAGGATGCGACCGGCGCTGGCGCAGACGTCAGGTGACGGCGATCGTCGGCGGCACGAAGCCCAGCCGATCCGCGAGCGCCTCGACCGAGCTTCCCGGTTTGACCAGCAACCAGTCGCGCGGACGGTGCGCGTCGATCACGACCACCGCCTGTTTGGGGCAGAGTTTCAGGCAGCCCGTCTCGATCACGCCGAAGTCCGCCTTGCGGCCTTTCTTGCCGTTGCCGAGTTCGCGCAGCGCCTTGGCCAGCCGCGTCTTGCCCTTGGGGCCGAAGCCGCCGCCGACCTTCTTCGAACATTTCGAACAGACGAGGACCGCACCCCGCCAATGGGAAGGAACCTGATCGCGCATCGTTTCGATATGGCAATTACCTTGCATTTTTCTAGGGTTTCGGTGGATCATTTCGGCGTGTCGCGCGTCGTGCGAGGCACGTCTCCAATCCTCTGGGCAGAGAGGACTTCGAATTGAACAATGATCGGCCATTGGCCCTTACGCGTCGTGGCGTGCTCGCGAGTGGTGTCGCAAGCGCGGCGACCAGTGCGGCCGCGCCGCTTTTGGCGGCGCCTCCATCCCCCAAAGCCAAATCCACGGAGGTCGCGCTGATGCAGACCACGCTCAAGGTGAACGGCAAGACCGAGCGGCTCGATCTGGATCCGCGCACCACTTTGCTGGATGCGCTGCGCGAGCATCTACACCTGACCGGCACCAAGAAAGGCTGCGATCATGGGCAATGCGGCGCGTGCACGGTGATCGTGGAGGGCAAGCGCATCAACAGCTGCCTGACGCTCGCGGTGATGCACGATGGCGATGCGATCAAGACGATCGAGGGGCTGGGCACGCCGGGCGATCTGCACCCGATGCAGAAGGCGTTCGTCACGCATGACGGCTATCAATGCGGCTATTGCACGCCGGGGCAGATCTGCTCGGCGGTGGCGGTTCTCGACGAACTCAAGGCCGGCATTCCCAGCCACGTTTCGGCAGATCTCGACAAGATCGCCTTCTCGCGCGACGAAATCGTCGAGCGGATGAGCGGCAACATCTGCCGCTGCGGCGCCTATTCGAACATCTTCGAAGCCATTGCCGACGTCGCGGGAGAAAAGGCATGAAGCCCTTCACCTACGAACGCGCATCGACCCCGGCCGAAGCGGCGGCGATGGCGGCGGCCAAACCGGCCTCGCGCTTCATAGCGGGCGGCACCAATCTGCTCGACCTGATGAAGCTGCAGATCGAGACGCCTCAGCATCTGATCGACGTCAACCGGCTCGATCTGGATCGGGTGGAGCCGACAAAGGATGGCGGCCTGCGGATCGGCGCGCTCGTCCGCAACACCGATCTGGCGGCGAACAAGATCGTGCGGCGCGATTATGCGGTTTTGAGCCGCGCGCTGCTCGCGGGTGCCTCGGGCCAACTGCGCAACAAGGCGACGACCGCGGGCAACCTGCTCCAGCGCACCCGCTGCCCCTATTTCTATGACACTACCAAGCCGTGCAACAAGCGCAAGCCCGGCAGCGGCTGCGCGGCACTGGGCGGGATCAACCGAGGTCTGGCGATCATGGGGACGAGCGAAGCGTGCATCGCGACCCATCCGTCCGACATGGCGGTGGCGATGCGGCTGCTCGACGCGAGCGTCGAGACGGTGAGTGCCGACGGCGCGACCCGCGCGATCCCGATCGCCGATTTCCATCAGCTACCCGGCAAGACGCCCCACATCGAGACTGCGCTCAGGCCGGGCGAACTCATCACCGCCGTCACCCTGCCGGCGCCGATCGAGGGACGTCACGTCTATCGCAAGGTGCGCGACCGCGCGTCCTACGCCTTCGCGCTGATCTCGGTCGCCGCGATCGTCGGCCCGAAGGGGCAGCGTTTCGCCTTCGGTGGCCTCGCGCACAAGCCATGGCGGGTCGAGGCGGCGGAGAAGCTGTCCGGTCCGGATGCGATCACCGCATCGGTGACGCTGGGCGCCAAGACGACGCCCCAAAACGCGTTCAAGATCCCACTCCTGCGCCGTACCCTTGGCGCCGTGCTGGCGGAGGCCTGAGATGCCGCTGAAATTCGACACCCCCGCCGGCATCAACCCGATCGACCGGCAGAACGTCATCGGCCGCCCGCAGGACCGGCTCGACGGTCCACTCAAGGTCAGTGGCCTCGCGCCCTACGCTTATGAACGCCACGATGTCGCGCCCGACGCGGCTTATGGCGTCATGGTCGGCTCGGCGATCGCCACCGGACGGATCGTCCATATCGACGCGGCCGATGCCGAGGCGGCGCCGGGCGTGATCGCGGTCGTGACGGCGGCCAATGCCGGCCCGCTCAAGAAAGCGGACTCGCACACCGCCAAATTGCTCGCGGGCCCCGAGGTCGAGCATTTCGACCAGGCCGTCGCGCTGGTGGTCGCCGAGACGTTTGAACAGGCGCGCGACGCCGCCAAGCTCGTGCGCGTCGATTATGCTCCCGGCAAAGGCCGCTTCGATCTGGCGAAGGAGAAGGATGGCGCGCCTTTGTCCCCCGACGGCTTCGCCAAGGCGGCCAGCAAGGCGGGCGATTTCGAAGCGGGTTTCAAGAAAGCGCCGGTCAAGATCGACCAGACTTATAGCACGCCCGATCAGGCGCATGCGATGATGGAGCCGCACGCGACCACCGCGCGCTGGGATGGCGACCAGCTGACCCTGTGGACATCGAACCAGATGATCGCGTGGAGCGTTCGCGATACCGCGACCACGCTCGGCATCGACAAGTCGAAGGTGCGTCTCGTGTCGCCTTATGTCGGCGGCGGCTTCGGTTCGAAGCTGTGGATCCGCGCGGATGCCCTGCTCGCGGCCCTGGGCGCGAAGGCGACGGGCCGCGCGGTCAAGGTCGCGCTCGCCCGACCCCAGATCTACAACAACACCACGCACCGCCCCGCGACAATCCAGCGCATCCGTATCGGCGCGGACAAGGACGGGGTGATCGACGCGATCGGGCATGAAAGCTGGTCGGGCGATCTGCCCGGTGGCGGCGCCGAGATCGCCGCGATCCAGACGCGCCAGCTTTATGGCGGCGCGAACCGGATGACCGCACATTATCTCGCCACGCTTGACCTGCCCGAAGGCAATGCGATGCGCGCGCCGGGC
This sequence comes from Sphingomonas montanisoli, assembly GCF_008274695.1. Lineage (GTDB taxonomy): Bacteria > Pseudomonadota > Alphaproteobacteria > Sphingomonadales > Sphingomonadaceae > Rhizorhabdus > Rhizorhabdus montanisoli. The sequence continues at coordinate 933,435 of NZ_VTOU01000002.1, forward strand.
GAGGCCGTCGGCCTGCTCGCGCTCGAAATCGCGATGGACGAACTCGCCGAAAAGGTCGGCGTCGATCCGGTCGAGCTGCGCATCCGCAACGACGTGCAATATGATCCGGAAAAGGGACCGAGCGTCCCCTTTTCCAGCCGCAAGCTGGTCGAATGCCTGCGCACCGGTGCGGAACGTTTCGGCTGGGACAGGCGCAACCCGAAACCGGGCCAGATGCGCGACGGGCGCTGGCTGGTCGGCATGGGGATGGCCGTGGCGTTTCGCGGCGCCCCCGCTACCAAATCGGCCGCGCGGATCATCGTCGACGGCAAGGGCCGGGTTACGGTCGAAACCGACATGACCGACATCGGCACCGGCAGCTATACGATCCTCGGTCAGACGGCGGCGGAGATGATGGGCGTGCCGCTCGATCACGTCACCGTGAACCTGGGCGACAGCAATTTTCCCGCTTCGTCGGGATCGGGCGGGCAATGGGGCGCGGCCAGTTCGACCGCCGGCGTCTATGCCGCCTGCGTCGCGGCGCGTGCGGCGATCGCGCAGAAGGCCGGGTTCAACGCCGATGATGCCGATTTCGTCGACGGCCATGTCGTCGCGGGCAATCGCCGGGTGAAGCTGGGCGATGCGGCGGGGCCGGATGGCGTGACGGTGGTCGATCAGATCGAGTTCGGCGATCTTTCGAAGAAGTTCGCCCAGGCGACCTTCGGCGCGCATTTCGTCGAAGTCGGGGTCGACGTCGAAACCTGCGAGGTCCGCATCCGCCGGATGGGCGGCGCCTTCGCCGCGGGTCGCATCCTCAACCCCAAATCGGCGCGGAGCCAGGTGATTGGCGCGATGACGATGGGGATCGGCGCGGCGTTGATGGAGGAGCTGATCGTCGACACGCGCTTCGGCTATTTCGTCAATCACGACATGGCCGAATATCATGTCCCCGTGCACGCCGACGTTCCGCACCAGGACGTGTTCTTCGTCGACGAACTCGACGACAAGGCGACCCCGCTCAAGGCCAAGGGTGTCGGCGAACTCGGCATCTGCGGCGCGGGCGCGGCCGTGGCCAACGCGATCTACAATGCGACAGGCGTGCGGCTGAGGGACTATCCGCTGACGCTGGACAAGATTCTGGAGGGGCTGGAGACGGCTTGAACGGGGGCGGGATGGCGACGGAAAAGCAGGTACATACCGGGCAGTGTCATTGCGGCGCTGTCCGGTTCGAAGCGACGCTTTCGGACGGTTTCGAGACCATCCGACGCTGCACCTGTTCCTATTGCCGGATGCGCGGAGCCGTTGCAGTGTCCGCTGAAATGGGAGGCATCCGCTTCCTGAGCGGCGAGGATGTGCTGACCAGCTACCGCTTCAACACCGGCGCTGCGCAACACTTCTTCTGTTCGCGCTGCGGCATCTACACGCACCACCAGCGGCGATCGAACCAGGCGCAATATGGCGTAAACGTCGCTTGCCTCGACGGCGTCAGCCCGTTCGATTTTGCCGAGGTGCCTGTCCTCGACGGGGTGAACCATCCGAACGACACCGGCGTCGCCCGACGGGCGGGCACGCTGCGCTTCATCCCTGAACAGTAGCCGGCGTCACGCATCCTCCAGCATCATCGCGGCGGCTTTCTCCGCGATCATCATCACCGGCACGGCGGTATTCCCCCGCACGATATCGGGCATCACCGACGCATCGACCACGCGCAGCCCGTCGATCCCGTGGACCCGCAGCCGCGCGTCGACCACCGATAGCGCGTCCTTGCCCATCCGGCAGGTGCCGACGCCGTGATAGACGGTCTCGGCGGTCTTGCGGACCTGCGCCTCGATCTCGGCGTCGCTCTCGGCCTCCGGCCCCGGCATAACCTCCTCGCCCCGGAAGCGATCGAAGGCGGGCTGCTGCACGATCTCGCGCGCCAGCCGGATCCCCGCGACAATCGTGCGCCGGTCATAGGCTTCGGCGAAGAAGTTCGGATCGAGCACCGGCGCGTCGAGCGGGTTGGCCGAGGCGAGGCGCACCGTGCCCCGGCTCTCCGGTCGACACACGTTCACGATCGCCATCGATCCATGCGTCGTCGGCACCGACCGGCCGTGATTGGCATAGATCATCGACACGAAGTGAAATTGCACATCGGGCTCGGGCAGGCTGGGATCGGTCTTCAGGAAGCCCGCGACCATCGGCGCGGCCTCCGCCGCAACGCCGGTCTTGAACAGCAGATATTGGAGACCCGCCAGCGCCATCCGGTGCGGCTTCATGTAGATCAGGTGGCTCACCGGATCGGGCGAGGTGTAGCTAACGAACGCGCTCATATGATCGATGAAGTTGCGCCCGACGCCCTTGAGTTCGTGGCGCACGAGGATGCCATGTTCGGACAGATGATCCGCCTCGCCGATCCCCGACAGCATCAGCACCTGTGGCGAATTGACCGCGCCCGCCGAGACGACGACCTCCTCTGCGGCCTGCGCGGTCTTGGTCCGCCCGTTCTGGACATAGGCGATCCCGGTCGCGCGCGATTTCTCGATCGTGATCGCGGTGATCTGCGCGCCGGTCTCGATCGTCAGATTCTTGCGATGCCGGATCGGATCGAGGAAGGCGACCGCTGCGCTCTGGCGCTTCCCCTTGTGGATCGAGCGATCGTAGAGGCCGACCCCCTCCAGCGTGGGGCCGGAAAAGTTGGTATTGTACGGATGGCCCAGCTGCTGCGCCGCCTCCATCCACGCGGGCGTCATCGGTCCGCGCGGCGCGATCGGCGCGACCCGAAACTCGCCGCCCGATCCGCGCGCTTCGCCACCGGTCGCCGATGTTTCAAGCTTCTCGAAATAGGGGCGGACATCGTCATAGGCCCAGCCTTCGAGGCCCAGTTGGCGCCAATGATCATAATCGCTCGCCGCCCCGCGCACCGCGACCATCCCGTTGATCGCGCTCGACCCGCCCAGCACCTTGCCGCGTGGATAATAAAGCGACCGCCCGTCGAGATGCGCCTGCGGGGCGGTGTGATAACGCCAGTCGACCTTGCCGCTGCGCATCAGCCGCTGAATGCCCGCGGGCATGTGGATCAGTGGATCACGATCGGCCGGACCCGCCTCGACCAGCAGCACTTTCACTGCCGGATCGGCCGACAGCCGGTTCGCCAGCACGCAGCCGGCCGATCCTGCGCCGACAATGATATAGTCGTAGCTGCTCATCCTCACCCTCATCTGTTCTTTGGATGCGGTGATGCCTCACCCTGTCCTCCCCCGCTAGGGGGAGGTGGCGCCGAAGGCGACGGAGGGGGAGGGCGGCGATCCGCAATGTTCCGTATCCTCCCCCTCCGTCAGCTGCGCTGCCACCTCCCCCTGGCGGGGGAGGATCGAAAGTAGGTGATTGCCGTTCAGCCCCCAGAAATCGGCAACATGTTTCCGCAATGAAATATTGCGACGGATTCGCGCTGTAGAGCGGCGGGCGTAGCAAGGGCGGAAGCAGCCGCCATTGGGGATCAAAGGGGATTTCATGCGGGACGTCGCGCGCCTGATGCTGGCGAGCTTTTTGACGGGTGGCGTTGGCGCCGCCGCGCTGGCGCAGGGGCTGCCCCCGGTCAATGCGGGCGCGGCCGCCGCCGCGAGCGACGCCGCCGATTTCGAGGATGCGCAGGCGATCGTCGTGCGCGGGCAGAAGCTGCCGGGCGCAACCCTTGGGGAGATCCAGCCCGAAACCATGTTGTCGCCCGCCGACATCCGCTCTTACGGCGTCAGCACCGTTTCCGAATTGCTGAGCGAACTTTCCGCGCAGACATCGACCGGGCAGGGGCGTGACGGCGGCGCGCCGGTCGTCCTGCTCAACGGCAAGCGGATCTCGGGCATGGCCGAAATCCGCGATATCCCGACCGAGGCGATCCGCCGCGTCGATATCATGCCCGAAGAAGTCGCGCTCAAGTACGGCTATCGGCCCGACCAGAAGGTCGTGAACATCGTCCTGCGCCCGCGCTTCCGGGCCACCACGACCGAGCTGGAGGGATCGACCACCACCGAAGGCGGGCGCGAGACCGGGCAGGCCAATGCCTATATGCTCCGCATCCAGGGCGACAATCGCCTGAACCTGGGCCTGCGTTACCAGCGTGCCGAGCCGCTGCTGGAATCGGATCGCGACGTCACCTCGCGCGCACTGACACAGCCCTATGATCCCGTCGGCAACATCACCGCGCCGCGCGGTGCTGCGTCGAGCGAGATCGATCCGACGCTGTCGGCGCTGGCGGGAACGCCGGTCACAGTCGCCGGCGTGCCGGTGGTGGCGGGGAACGGCCGGCCCACGGTCGCGTCCTTCGTGCCCGGTGCGAACCGTGCGAACGTCACCGACACGGCGGGTTTCCGCACGTTGCAATCCTCGACCGACCAGCTCGTCGCCAATGTCGTGCTGGCGCGGCCTTTGTGGGACGGCGTGTCGGGCACGTTCACCGGCACCTTCACCGCCAACGGCAGCACGTCGGATCAGGGGCTTGCGACCGCCAGCCTCAATGTGCCGGCGGGCAGCGCCTTTTCGCCCTTCACCCGCCCGGTCCAGCTCTATCGCTTCCTGGGCGACGATGCGTTGCAGCAGCGGGTGCGCAGCACCGACACTGTGGTGGGCGCCAACCTCAACGGATCGTTCAGCGGAACGTGGCGCTGGAACTTCACCGGCAGTTTCGATCATGCCGATACGCGCACGCGCACCGATCGCGGCTATGACCTGACCGGGCTGCAATCGGCGATCAACCTGGGCACGGTGAACCCGTTCGGCGCCTATTCGGACGCACTGTTGCCGACCCGGCCGGACGATCGCGCGCGCGCCAAGAACGATATCGGCAAGGCCGCCTTCGTCACCAGCGGCACGATCGCCAGCATCAAGGCGGGCGCGATCAGCGGCAGCTTCACGGTCAGCGGCGAATTCAACGAACTCGATTCCACATCGACCCGGCTGGGCGTCGTCACGCGCAGCAATTCGTCGCGCAAGATCGGCAGCGGGCAGGCGAGCGTCGACGTGCCGATCGCCAGCGCGCGCAACGACGTGCTGCCTTTCCTGGGAGAGCTTTCGGTCAACCTGAATGCCGGCATCGATCAGGTATCGAACTTCGGCGCGCTCAAGACCTATGGCGTCGGCACCAACTGGCGCCCGGTAAAGGGCGTGTCGCTCGTCGCCTCCTTCACCAGCGACGAAGGCGCGCCGACCGTGCAGCAGCTGTCGAACCCGGTGATCGCGACGCCGGAGGTCCGCGTCTATGATTTCGTCACCGGGCGCAGCGTCGACGTGATCCGCACGTCGGGCGGCAATCCGTTCCTGACCAACGACAACCGCCACGTCTGGAAACTGGGCGTCACGTTGAAGCCATTCACCGAGGATCTGACGCTGCAGGCGAACTATGTCCGCACGCGCACCCGCAATTCGGTGGCCAGCTTCCCGCTTGCGATCGGCGGTGTCGAGGCGGCGTTCCCCGGCCGCTTCACCCGCGATGTCGACGGCAACCTGACCGCGATCGACGCGCGCCCGATCCAATATGAGCGTGAGGACAGCCAGCAACTGCGCTGGGGCATCAACTTCTCAAAGGGGTTCAAGACCGCGGCGGGCGAGCGCCAGCAGGCCGAGATGCGCGAACGCTTCGCCGCGATGCGCGCCGCGCGTGAGGCGCAGCGCGAACAGGCGCCGACGCCGCAGCAGCAGGAATCGCGCAATGCCGGCGACAGCGGGCAGGGCGAGCGTGCTGGCGGCGGCGGGCTGGGTGGTGGTCCGGGCGGCCCCGGTGGTCCTCCGGGGGGCTTCGGCGGCCCGCGTGGCCCCGGCGGCGGGCAGGGTGGCCGCATTCGCCTGTCGGTCTATCACACCTGGTATTTCCAGGATGAGATATTGATCCGGCAGGGCATACCGAAGCTCGACCTGCTCGATGGCGCCGCGACCGGCAACAATGGCGGGCAGCCGCGCCACCTGATCGATGCGCAGTTGAACGTGACGCGCAACGGCCTCGGCTTCCGGTTGGGCGCCAAATATCAGAGCGCGACCAAGGTGACGGGCGGCAGCGTCAATGCAGTCGGATCGACCGGCGACCTGCGCTTTGGCGATCTCGCGACCGCCAGCCTGCGCCTGTTCGCCGATGTCGGCGGCATTCCGGGCATGGCAGTGAAGCATCCGTGGACGCGCGGGCTGCGCGTGTCGCTGGGCGTCGACAACGTCTTCAACCAGCGCATCCGGGTGCGCGACGCGACCGGCGCGACTCCGCTCAGCTACCAGCCCGAATATCTCGACCCGCTGGGCCGCGTGGTGAAGATCAGCATCCGGAAATTGTTCTTCCCGACCTTCCCGCAAGGGCCGGGTGGGCCGGGGCGTGGCGGCGGGGACTAACCAATTCCTCCCCCGCCAGGGGGAGGTGGCGCCAAAGGCGACGGAGGGGGAGGACGGCGACTAACTAGCGTCTCGTGTCCTCCCCCTCCGTCAGCTTCGCTGACACCTCCCCCTGGCGGGGGAGGATTAGGTAAGAGGCCAGCGCCCTTCGCCGGAAAAATCCACATAGGTCCCGACATTCCGCCGCGAATGCGGCCGCACGTTGAACTGGAGCGTGTGGCAGCTCGCAATACTGCCGCTCGTCCCCGCGCGCTCGACCTTGTCGGTGTCGAAATTGCGCGCCTGGCCGATGTGGCAGGCACGGCGCAGCAGCATCGCGGCCTCGCGCGTGTCGGCATCCTCGTCGCCGATCGCCTTGGCGAGGCGCTGCACGCTCTGCCCGGTCCACGGCCCCGCGACGATCGTGTCGCCCTGAACCTGCCAAGCGAACATAGCCGCACCGTCGCGCTCGATGCTCGCGTGGAGCAACCCGTCGATTTCCTCGATCTCGATTCGGTAGAGCCGCCGCAGCCCCGGCTCCAGCGCATGAGCCGCCGCGAGGTTCACGATGTCGAGCGTGTGGGTGCAGCTTCGGAACCGGTCGTCGGGATCGTCGAACGCGGCGGGGGAGACGAGCGGCGTCCCCGCCAGCCGTGCGGTCGCAATCGCGGCGCTGGGGCAGGTGTTGAAGGGCGTGCGAATATTGTCGCTCTCGACACTCTCGATCGTCGCGCCGTCATGGCGGATCGTGATCGCGAAGCTGTGCAGATCGTCTTCCAGCGCGGCGCGAGCGATACCCTGCTCGATCGAAAAGCTGACCGCGCGGCGATAGGGGCCGGGACGATGGAGGTAGAAGTCCATTCCAATCCAATGCCATTGAGTTAATGGAATTGCGAGAGGAGAGCGGGATGGCGGACGAGCGGGCGATAGAGGAGCTGCTGGCGCGCGAGGCGATACGGCGGCAGCTGAGCAATTACGGGCGCGGCATGGACCGGATGGACAAGGATCTGGTCCGCGGCGTCTGGCATGCCGACGGCACGCTCGATTATGCACTGCCCGGCATCACCACGCCCGAGGCGCTGATCGATCATGCCTGGGCCTTCCACCACAAATGCAGCGTCCTGCTGCACCGGCTGATCCAGATCACGATCGACGTCGACGTGGCGACGGGCCGCGCGGTCAGCGAAGCCTATTGCATCGCCAGCCTGTTCCGCGAACTCGAGCCGGACGCGAAGTATCGCGAGCATTTCTTCAACGCGCGCTACCTCGACAAGTGGTCGTATCGCGACGGGCGCTGGGCGGTCGATCATCGGCAGGCGATCGCCGATCTGGGCGGCAGCCGCGATATCGAGGCGCGCTTCCTGCCGCGTCAGGGGCGGCTCGACACCAGCGATCCTTCCTACGCTTTGTTCGCGAGTCTCGACGCATGACGATGGACGAGGTCATCGCGCGCGAGTGCATCCGCGACACGATCGCGCGCTACAACATGAACGGGGACAGGATGCGCACCGACGCCTTCCTGGCCTGCTTCACCGAGGATGCGGTCTATCAGTCGGACGTGTTCGACCTGCACGGGCGCGATGCGATCCGCGACTGGATGGCGGGCAATGCGGGGCCGAGCGACGGGCCGCGCGTCAAGTTTGTCCGCCACCACATCACCACCTGCCTGATCGACATGGACGGGCCGGACGCGGCCGACGTCCGGACGTACTATCACGTCTATACCGACACCGGGCCGGACCACACCGGCTATTATGTCGATCGCTTCGCGCGCGTCGGCAACCGCTGGCTGATCGCGCATCGCAAGGTGCGGACCGACTGGGCTCGGCCCGACAGCGTGTTCATCGCGAGCCATGCCGCCAAATGATCCTCCCCCGCGAAGGCGGGGGCCCATCCGCTCTATTTTCTTGTGCCATCGCTTGCGGCGAGACTGGATAGGCCCCCGCCTTCGCGGGGGTGACGGTTAGGATAGGTCGCTGTCGCACTCCTCGACCGCGAAGACGCGCATCGTCGCGCGGTCGAGGAAGTGAGCCTCGTCGGCGGCGATGCGGGCGGCGACGTCGGGATTGGCAAGGTCGATCAGCGCGGCTTCGTGGCTCGCCTTGTCGTCGAACCACATCTCCATCATCACGTCGAAATCGACTTGGCCGGCCAGCGGCTCGGGAAAGCGGCGGACGTAGCGGCGCACGCGGCTGCGCAATGCGGGCATGATCGACAGAGCGAGCGGGGCGTGGACGCCCTCATAATGCGCGCGGAAGGCTTCGGGGGTGACGCTGGGCAGGCGGCGGATCAGGCAGACGATCTTGTACATTAAAGGATTTCGCTTTCCGCCGCCGCGCGCCGGGATGCGGGCAGGCCGAGGACGAGCAGCAGCATCGACGCGGGGACGAACAGGGCCGCGGTCGCCGCGATCGAGTGGCCGACCCTGTCGGGCGCGCCGAAGACGTAGTCGGTGAAGAAGGCGACCGTCATCGGGCCGATCGTCGTCGCCGTTACCGTCATCACCAGCATCACCAGCGCGATCGTGCGCCCGCGATAGCGCGCGGGGACGCTCATCTGCAGGTGGCCGACATAGGATGCGGTGAAGGGCATGACGAGGTGGAGGATACCGATCATCAGATAGGCCATCGCCGCGCTGCTCGCGAAGAGGATGCCGAGCGACCCCGCCGCGACGACGATGAAGCCGCCGTAGATCAGGTAACGATAATGCGGATCGCGGACGCCCGCCTCCATCATCCGATCGATCAGCCAGCCGCCGAACACATAGCCGACGACCCCGGTGACAAGCTGGATCATGCCCAGCGTGATCCCGATCTCCCCGGTCGGCAGGCCGAAGACACGCGACAGCAAGGCCGGCTCCCACGCCGCGAGGCCGTAGGCGAAGGCACCCCACAAGGCGACGGCCGACGAGAGCGTGCCGAGATAGGCGGTATGATCGCGCAGCCAGCGGCCATAGCCGGGGTCAGTCTCGGATGCTGCTTGGATCGCGGGCGCGTGACGGTGCGTCGCGGGAGCGAGGAAGATCAGGAAGGCGAGCGCGACGCCGACCGCGCCCGCGATCAGGAAGACGAGCCGCCACGCGCTGACCGTGCCAATGACGGGCAGCACGATGTCGCCGGCCTGCTGCGACCAGATCACGATCATCCCGCCGACCGCGAGCGCGACCCCGGTGCCGATTGCGGCCCCCGTCGCCAGTACGCCGGTCGCCATATTGAGCCGGCGCGGCGGGAACAGATCGGGCAGCATCGAATAGGCGGCGGGCGACAGCGCCGCCTCGCCAATCCCCACGCCCATCCGCGCGACGAACATCTGGGTGAAGTTGCGCGCAAGGCCGCAGCCCAGCGTCGCGATCGACCAGCCGGTGACGCCCACATAGATGATCCAGCGCCGCGAATAGCGATCAACCGCCCAGCCCAGCGGGATACTGCACAGCCCGTAGAAGATCGCGAAGGCAAGGCCCTGGAGCAGGCTCAACTGGAAATCGTTGATCCCCAGCTCGGCCTTGATCGGATCGACCAGCAGCGAGATCACCTGTCGATCGAGGAAGGACACGATGTTCAGGAGGACGAGGATCGCGAGCGTGACATAGGCGCGTGGCGATACGCGATCGGGTGCTGCGGTCATGTTTTCGATCCCCTCTTCGGCCCATCTTTGCGGGTCTCAAAAGCAGGCTTCGCATCTTTTAATCGTCATTGCGAGGAGCCGGAGGCGACGCGGCAATCCACTCCGACCTGCGGACTGGATTGCTTCGCTACGCTCGCAATGACGAGGTGGGGAGGCGAGGTCGCTTTCCCCGACGTCCTCACATCGGGAAGTCGAAATAGGCGCCCAGCTTGTTGCCGTCGGGGTCGCGCAGATAGGCGCCCATCTTGCCGCCGGTCTGGGGCTTGGGTTCGGGCTGGCCTTCGCAGGTGCCGCCATTGGCAAGGCCCGCGGCGTGCCAGGCGGCGACGGATTCGGGACTGGGCGCTTCGAACAGGATCGTGCCGCCATTGGCGAACGACGTCGGCTCGCCATTCGCGGCTTTGCCGAGGATCAGGACGGGGCTGTCCTCGCCACGATACATGAGGATCGGATAGCCGGCCGGCGCGCTGTTCGCGGGGCCGCCGATCGCGGCGAAGGTGGCGTCGTAAAAGGCGCGGCTCTTGTCGATGTCGGCACAGCCCAGACGAAAGCTCTTGATCATTCGCATATTCGAATCCCTCTCCCGCATATCGATGTGGTTTGCGCGTTGTGGCGGGAGGCGGCGGATAAGGGAAGATGTTGCCTTTTATCCTCCCCCGCCAAGGGGAGGTGGCAGCGTAGCTGACGGAGGGGGAGGACACGATGATCCTGAGTTGGCCGCCGTCCTCCCCCTCCGTCGCCTTTGGCGCCACCTCCCCCTGGCGGGGGAGGATTGTGAGATGCGAGACTGCGTGACATCGTGCCCACATGATCTTCTCCCGTCGCTCCCTCCTCCGTTCCGCAGCTTTTGGCGCGTCGATGGTCGCGCTGCCGTCGATCGTGCGCGCGGCCGAGCCCGATCTGTCGGCGCTGCAAAGCCTGACCACCGGTGTGAAACCGATCGGCATGGAGGAGCGGCTCGCGCGCGTCGCCAAGGCGCAGGGGCTGATGCGCAAGGCGGGGATCGGCGCGGTGCTGATCGAAGCGGGATCGAGCCTCGATTATTTTACCGGGGTGAAGTGGTGGCGCAGCGAGCGGCTGACCGCCGCAGTCCTGCCGGTCGAAGGACCGGTGCTGATCGTCACCCCTTTCTTCGAGCGCCCCTCGGTCGAACAGACCTTGGCGATTCCAGCCGATGTGCGCGTGTGGCAGGAGGATGAGGATCCGCTGAAGCTGATCGCGGGCTTCCTGGCCGAGCGCAAGCTGACCGGGCAGCCGATCGGGATCGAGGAGACGGTGCGCTTCTTCGCGTTCGACGGGATCCGGCGGGTCTTGCCCGACGCGACGATCGTTTCGGCCAATCCGGTCGTGCGCGGATGCCGGATGATCAAGACGCCGGCCGAGATCGCGTTGATGCAGACGGCGACCGACGTGACGATCGCCGCTTATCGCTGGATCCAGCCGCGCGTCGAAAAGGGGATGACCGAGCGTCAGATCGCCGCGCTGATGGACGCCGCGACCGCAAAGCTGGGCGGGCATTCGGACGGCGGGCTGGTGCTGGTGGGGGAGGGCGCGGCCTATCCGCACGGCAGCATCAAGCCGCAGGTCGTGGCCGACGGGCAGATCGTGCTGATGGACTGCGGCTGCTCGGTCGAAGGCTATCAGTCGGATGTCTCGCGCACCTGGGTGTTCGGATCGGCGAGCGCGGAGCAGCGCAAGGTGTGGGATCAGGTGGCGGAGGGGCAGCGGATCGCCTTTGCGGCCGCGAAGCTGGGCGCGCCGGCGGGTTCGGTGGATGACGCGGTGCGCGGCTATTATGAGAAGCTGGGCTACGGCCCGCGCTACGCATTGCCGGGCCTGTCGCATCGGACCGGGCACGGCATCGGGATGGACGGGCACGAGCCGGTCAACCTCGTCCACGGCGAGACGACGCCTTTGGCGCCGGGGATGTGCTTTTCGAACGAGCCGGGGCTTTACCGTCCGGGATCGTTCGGGGTGCGGCTGGAGGATTGCTTCCACATGACCGATAGCGGGCCGAAATGGTTTTCCGAGCCGCCGAGGAATATTGAGGCGCCGGTTTAATCTTCTCCCTCTCCCGCAAGCGGGAGAAGGCCAAGAAGCTGAAACCCCCGCTAGGCGGATAGCAAGCCTCTCTCTTTTGACAAAGTCGATGGCGCGCGTAAGGCAGCGCGCATGACTACCAAGCCCCGCACCCTGTACGAGAAGATCTGGGACGCCCATGTCGTCGAACGTCGCGACGACGGCACCTGCCTGATCTACATCGACCGCCACCTGGTCCACGAAGTCACGAGCCCGCAGGCGTTCGAGGCGCTTCGTATCGCAGGACGCAAGGTGCGCCGGCCCGATCTCACCCTCGCGGTGCCCGATCACAACCTGCCGACCACGCCGCGCCTCGATGCGCAGGGCAAGCGCATTCCGATCGCCGATCCGGAATCGGCGCAGCAGCTTGCCGCGCTCGAGGTCAACGCGCCCGAATTCGGCATCCGTTACATCCCCGACACCGCGCCCGAACAGGGCATCGTCCACGTCGTGGGCCCCGAACAGGGCTTCTCGCTGCCCGGCACGACGATCGTGTGCGGCGACAGCCACACCGCCGCGCATGGCGGTATGGGCGCGCTGGCCTTCGGCATCGGCACGTCGGAGGTCGAACATGTGCTGGCGACCCAGACGCTGCAGTTGAAGGAATCGAAGACGATGGAGGTCCGCGTTGAAGGGGCGCTGGGTCTCGGCGTCGGCCCCAAGGACGTGATCCTGCACATCATCGGCAAGATCGGCGCGTCGGGTGGCACCGGCTATGTCATCGAATATACCGGAAACGTCTTCCGCGAGATGTCGGTCGAAGGGCGCCTGACCGTGTCCAACATGTCGATCGAGGGTGGCGCGCGCGCCGGCCTGATCGCGCCCGACGACACAACCTTTGAATATCTCGCCGGCCGTCCGATGTCGCCGAAGGGCGCCGAGTGGGACAAGGCGGTCGCGTGGTGGCGCAGCCTCGTGACCGATGCGGGCGCGACCTATGACAAGGTCGTCGTGATCGACGCGGCCGATATCGCGCCGTGCCTCACCTGGGGCACCAGCCCCGAGGACGTGGTGCCGATCACCGGCGTGGTGCCCGACCCCGCGAGCTTCGCCGATCCTTCCAAGCAGGTCGCGGCGCAGAAGTCGCTCGACTATATGGGGCTGATCCCCGGCACGCCGATGCGCGAGGTTCCGGTCGAGAACATCTTTATCGGCAGCTGCACCAACAGCCGGATCGAGGATCTGCGCCAAGCCGCCGAAATCGCCAGGGGGCGCCACATCGCGCCGAACGTCAAGCAGGCGCTGATCGTCCCCGGATCGGGTCTGGTGAAGCGGCAGGCGGAGGCCGAAGGGCTCGACCGCATCTTCCTCGACGCCGGTTTCGAATGGCGCGAGCCGGGCTGTTCGGCATGTCTGGCGATGAACCCGGACAAGGTGCCCGCGGGCGAACGCTGCGCATCGACGTCGAACCGCAACTTCGTCGGCCGGCAAGGGCCGGGTGCGCGCACCCACCTGGTCAGTCCCGCCATGGCGGCTGCTGCGGCGGTGACGGGCAAGCTGACCGATGTTCGCGACCTGATGGAGGCCAAGTGATGGAACCCGTTCGCGAGGTCGAAGGGCGCGCTTATCCGCTGGCGCTGAAGAATGTCGACACCGACGTCATCATCCCTGCACCCTATCTGAAGACGATCACCCGCAAGGGGCTGGGCAAGGGCGCGTTCGAATCGCTGCGCGCGCAGCCGGGCAACGTGTTCGACGATCCCGAATATGCCGGCGCGCCGATCATCATCGCGGGCGACAATTTCGGCTGCGGATCGAGCCGCGAACACGCCGCCTGGGCGCTGGTCGACATGGGCGTGACGGCGGTAATCGCGCCGTCCTTCTCCGACATCTTCTCGGGCAATGCCTTCAAAAACGGGATCGTGACGGTCGTGCTGCCGCAAGAGGCGATCGACCGGCTGGTCGAGGTTGCCAAGACCGATCCGATCACGATCGACCTGGAGCATCAGACCGTGACGACCCCGTTCCAGGATCGTTACACCTTCGAAATCGATCCGTTCCGCAAGCAATGTCTGGTCGAAGGGCTGGATGAAGTGGGCCTGACGATCGCGCGGGAAACGGCGATCGCGGCTTTCGAAGGCAAGATGGCGGCGGAGCGGCCTTGGCTTTGACGTCCGGGCGCCCTATCTGCCGACTCGATAAGTTGGACCAGGGGTAAGCATGACGACCTTCGACGATCGCGAAAAGGCCTTCGAGAACAAGTTCGCGCACGATCAGGACATGGCGTTTCGCGTTACCGCGCGCCGCAACCGCCTGGTCGGCCAGTGGGCCGCGCAGCTGATGGGCCTGACCCCGGCCGAAACCGATGCCTATGCCAAGGCGGTCGTCCAGGCCGATTTCGAGGAAGCCGGCGACGAGGACGTTATCCGCAAGCTGCTGGGTGACATCACCTCGGCGGGTGTCGAGGTCGATGATGCCAAGATCCGTGCGGCGCTCGACGCCAAGATGATCGAGGCGCGTCGCCAACTGATGGAAGGCAAGTAAACGTCATGCCGATGGCGGCCGATGAGATCGAGACACTGATCAAGGCCGGGATTCCCGACGCGATCGTCGAGATCACCGACCTGGCGGGCGATGGCGACCATTATTCGGCGCGGGTGGTGAGCGAGAGCTTTCGCGGCCAGACGCGGGTGAAACAGCAGCAGCGCGTGTATGAAGCGCTGGGCGGCCGGATGGGCGGGGTGCTTCACGCGCTCCAGCTCAAGACGGCCGTTCCCGAGTAGGAGCAAGACGATGAGCGATGATACCCAGGCCCGCATTGCATCGGCCGTGAACGCGGCGGACGTGCTGTTGTTCATGAAAGGCACGCCGCTCTTCCCCCAATGCGGCTTTTCGAGCCGCGCTATCGCGATCCTCGATCGGCTCGGTGTCGAATATGCGACGCTTGATGTCCTGCAGGACGCCGGGATCCGCGCCGGCATCAAGGAATATTCGGACTGGCCCACCATCCCGCAGCTTTACGTGAAGGGTGAATTCGTCGGCGGATCGGACATCATGATGGAGATGTACGAGACAGGCGAGCTAGCCGACCTGATGGAAGAAAAGGGCATCGCGGCGAGCTGAAGCTTCGCGGCGACGATCGAGACAGGGGCCGGGCGGAAACGTCCGGCCTTTTTGGTGATGGGGGTGTTCCCACACGCGCTGTCACCCCGGACTTGATCCGGGGTCCAGCTACCTTTGCCGACGTTGAATGGGAAGCAGAAGCTGGATCCCGGATCACGTCCGGGATGACGATTGTTGGGAGGGGTAGGCTCGCCTCTCTCCCTCGTCATTGCGAGGAGCCGCTTGCGGCGACGCGGCAATCCACTCCGAAGTGCGGACTGGATTGCTTCGTCGCCTTCAGCTCCTCGCAATGACGAGGTGGAGAGAGAAGCGATCTGCCGCGGACGCATTTGTGGCGTAGAATCAGGACAGGGAGAGGTCGACGCGTCCTGCCAATGGGGCACCCGGACGCGGGTAACAGGGTGGTCTGGTGCGGGCATGGCTGGGGCCGGCGGAGCGTGGGCCCGAGCCTGTCACCAGGCTATGGGCGCGCCCAATGATTGGCTGCGGCCGCCCTTGCGAGGCGACCCCGGTGATGGGATTGGGAAAAGGTCTGTCCGGTCGGGGCTACCCGGGATGCGGGCTGTGACGCCCGCAGTGGATCGGCCCTGTCTTTCCTTCGAAACCCAAATCCGCTTCCGCACACCGGCGGTTTTACCAGCACATGCCGGCGGGAGTCCGGATGACTTCGCGCCGACCTTTTCACGGCCCGGAAACGGAGCGAGCTCTGCTCCGGGCCGGTCCTGCATCCGTCCCGCCCGTCGGCGAGGGGATGGATAAGTGAATAACCTAAATGGTTCGTTTTGTCAAGGTTCGAAGTTCTCCCCGATGCGGGGAGGTGGCGCCGAAGACGACGGAGGGGGTAGGAGGCAGGGCACAACGTTCAGTCTCCTGCCTCTCCACCGCGCTTCGCGCTGTGCCCTTCCCCGTGCCCGGGAGGAATTGGGAGGGCCCGCTGCCATACGGATCGAATGTCGTACGAAAACGTCATAGCATCGAAGCCGGCGCGCAGATCGGTCCAACGAGCAGAGGATCGCGCATGATATCCGTCCTGATCGCCGAGCGCGATGCGATCGATGCGGCCCTGCTGCGTCGGCAGCTCGAAAGCAGCGGATGCGACGCGACCGTCGTCACCGATGCCGGGGAGGCGGCGGGGCTGATCGAATCCGCGGGCGGATCGCTGTCCGGCCTGATCGTCAATGTCGAACTCGGCGACGGGGTGAATGGCTGGGATCTCGCGCGGCGCCTGCGCGAGGTCAATCCGGGGGCTGCGATCGGCTATATTTCGGGGCTGGGGCCCGGCGACTGGGCGATCAACGGCGTGCCGGGCAGCGTCCTGATCGGCGCCCCGGGCGGCGACAAGACGCTGCCGGACGAGTTTTTTCGCTTGTGCCGTGCGCGACACCATCATCGCGGCGTATTGCAGATCGCGTTGTCCGACGAGCGTGGACTCGATGCCGCGATCCGCACCGAGCGTGAAGCGCTGCAGGAACATCTTCAGCGCACGCCGAGCTTCATCGCCGTGCTCGATGGACCGGAGCATCGCTTCATCTTCGCTAACGAAGCCTATGTGCGGCTTGTCGAGCGCGAAGTGGTGGGGAGCACAGTTGTCGAATCCTTTCCTGAGGCTGAGCAGCAGGGCTTCGTGGAAATCCTCGATCGAGTTTACCGGACGGGTGAGGATTTCGTTGCGCACGGGGTCGAATTCTACATGAAGCGCGAGGGGGTGGAGAATAAGATCGCCTATCTCGACCTCGTCTATCGCCCGATCCGCAATGCGGAAGGGCGCATCCACGGCATCTTCGTCGAGGGCGAGGATTTGACCGAGCAGTTGGAAACCCGCGAGCGGCTGGCGACGCTGCAAAGCGAGCTGATCCACGTCGCGCGGATCAATGCGATGGGCGAACTGGCGTCCGCGCTGGCGCACGAACTGACCCAGCCGCTCGCGGCCATCCAGAATTACGTGTCCGCAGCAGGATTGCTGACCGCGCGACATGGCGTGGACGAGCGGGTGTCCGAATGTCTCGAGGGTGCGAGCGCCAGCGTGCAACGCGCGGGCAATATCATCCATCGCTTGCGCGCGATGACGATGCGCGGCCCGGTGCGGCAGGAAAGTGTCGCGATCGAGCCGCTGCTTCGCGAAGCGGTGACAATGGCAATGACGTCGGCAGGACGACATGACGCCCGCATCACCTATGATCTGCGCGCGCGCGGGCGGGTGCGCGTCGACCCGGTTCAGCTTCAACAGGTCGTGATGAACCTGATCCGCAACGCGATCGAGGCGGCAGGCGCGGCAGTACCCGATCTCATCCTGTCGACCACCGACGAAGGCGACATGACCCGATGCTGCGTGCACGACGCGGGACCCGGCATCGCCGCCGAGATGATGCCGCGGATATTCCAGGCCTTCGCCACGTCGAAGCCCGACGGCATGGGAATTGGCCTGTCGCTGTCGAAGCGGATCATCGAAACCCACGGCGGCCGGATGACCGCCGCCAACAACGCAGACGGCGGCGCGAGCTTCTGCTTCACGGTGCCGCGAGACCGTTGACGCGGGTTCTATATTCTAGACACCGCTCCTGCAAATTGGATGATTTACCGTTGCGTCCGCACCAGCTTATTGCAAAGCGGAGCGCGATCGGATTCCGGGAAGGTTTACGTTGTCAATTATCAAGTTGAAGACCCATCGCGTCCTCAAGCCTTGGGGACGGCATGATTTGGCGCCTTTGTTCGCGGACCAACCCGGCGACCAGGAAGCTGTCGGCGAGATATGGTATGAGGAAGGGGGCGGTGCGGCCGAGCGCGACCTTCTGATCAAATATCTGTTCACCAGCGAGAAGCTGTCGATCCAGGTACATCCCGACGACGAATCGGCGCAGGCGCGCGGGTTTGCGCGCGGCAAGGATGAGGCGTGGGTCGTTCTGGCTGCGGAAGATCACTCGACGATCGGGCTGGGGCTGAAGAAAGCGGTCAGCCATGCGGCTTTGCGCGCAGCTTCGCTCGATGGATCGATCGAGCAACTGCTCGACTGGAAGCCGGTGAAGGCCGGCGACGTCATTTATTCGCCTGCCCGCACCGTTCACGCGATCGGCGCGGGGCTGCGGGTGATGGAGATCCAGCAGAACCTCGATCTGACCTATCGGCTCTATGACTATGGCCGCCCGCGCGAGCTGCACCTCGATGACGGTATCGTGGTAGCCGATCCCAGGCCGTTCGAGGGGAACCCGCCACCTCGCGTCCTGTCGGCTGGGCGCGAGGTCATCGCGGAAGGTGGAAAGTTCGTGCTGGAGCGCTGGACGGCCGCTGGCGATCAATGGCTCGCGCCGGGTTCGGTGCCGCTGTGGGTCATGCCGGTGCGTGGCGCGATCGACCTTGATGGGCAGCCCTTCGCGATCGGAGAGGTCGCGATCGTTGAAGATGCGGCGCGAATGACGATTGCGCCGGATAGCCTGGTCTATGCGGCCTATCCCGGCGCCGACGTGATAGGCGATCTGATCGGCGGCACGGAAAAGCAGACCGGTTAAGGAGACGAATTTTGACGACCCTCATCACGCCGGTGATCCTTTCCGGCGGATCCGGCACGCGGCTTTGGCCTCTCTCGCGCTCCAAGCGCCCGAAGCAGTTGCTCGCCCTCACGGGTACGGAGACGATGCTGCAGATGACGGCGGGACGCTGCGTCGACGGTGGGCGCTTCGGCAAGCCGATCATCGTCACCAATGCGGCGCATGCCGAGGATATCGGCGCGCAGTTGACGGCTTCGGGGTTTACGCCCGCTGCGATCATCACCGAGCCCGCCGGCCGCAACACCGCGCCCGCAATCGCGCTGGCCGCGATCGAAGCGAATTCCGATGCCGCGCTGCTGGTGATGCCGAGCGATCACGTGATCTCCGATGTCCCTGCCTTTCACGCGGCGATCGAGCGCGCGCTGCCGCTGGTTGCAGAAGGCTGGCTCGTAACCTTCGGCATCACGCCCGACGCGCCGGACACAGGCTTTGGCTACATCCAGCGCGGTGAAGAGATCGTCGCTGGCGTCCAGCGCGTCGCGGCCTTCGTGGAGAAGCCCGATCGCGCGCGGGCCGAGCAATATCTGGCACAGGGGAATTATAGCTGGAACGGCGGCATCTTCCTGTTCCGCGCGGACACCTATCTCACCGCTCTGGAGCAATATGCGCCGACGATGGCGAAGGCTGCGCACGCCGCGATGGCAGGCGCCACGCGGGATGGCGCGATCGTCGCGCCCGAGCGCGAGACGTTTCTCCAGTCTCCTTCCGAATCGATCGACTATGCGATCATGGAGCGCGCCGACCAGGTGGCGGTGGTTCCCGTCGAAATGGGCTGGTCCGATCTCGGCAGCTGGGACGCCCTCCACGACATCGCCGAGCGCGATGTCGACGGCAACGTGATCCACGGCGATGTCGTCGCGATCGACACGTCGCATTGCCTGATCCGGGGCGAGGGCGTCGTGGTGACGACCGTTGGGGTCAAGGATCTGATCGTGGTCGCAACCCGCGACGCGGTGATGATCCTGCCGCGCGGATCGAGCCAGGAGGTCAAGCGCGTCGTGGAACAACTCAAGACACGCGCCCATATCACGCTCGATATGCCTTTTCCGATGGATTGAGCTGAATGGTGGTCGCTCGCTTGACGTGAAGTTCTTCACAATCAGGTCGGGTGATGCCACATGCCCCCCATGGGAGAGACGCTTTACGGTGTGGCGCAGGCCGAACATCCGCTGGTGCGGCGCGTGCTGGCGCATAATCCGTCGGCCTTCACCTATACGGGCACCCAGACCTATATCGTCGGCCAGCGCGACGTGGCCGTGATCGATCCCGGCCCCGACATGGAGGATCATGTCGACGCGATCGTCGCGGCGATCGGCGGCGCGCCGGTGAAGGCGATCGTCTGCACCCACACCCATCGCGACCACAGCCCGGCTGCGGCGATGCTGAAGGCGCGGACGGGCGCGCCGATCATCGGCTGCGCGCCGCTGACGATCGAGGCGGTGGGGCCGCGCGCCGATGCGTCTTTCGACAAGGATTATGCGCCCGACGGCGTGCTGGCCGATGGCGACCGGATCGAGGGCGACGGCTGGACGATCGAGGCGGTCCATACGCCCGGCCATACGAGCAACCACCTCTGCTACGCGCTGCCCGAGGCGAACGTGCTGTTCACCGGCGATCATGTGATGGGGTGGTCGACCAGCGTGGTCGCACCACCCGATGGCGATATGGGCGCCTATCTGGAAAGCCTGGAGCGGCTGATGGCGCGGACGCAGGACGCGATCTATCATTCGGCGCATGGCGATCCGATCGAACGGCCGCACCGCTTCGTGCGCGGGCTGATCGGTCACCGAAAGCAGCGCGAGGGGCAGATTTTGCGGCTTCTGGAGAAACAAGTGGGGTCGATATCCGCGATGGTCGGCACTATGTATGTCGGCGTCGATCCGCGCCTGCACGCCGCAGCCGGCCTGTCCGTGCTGGCGCACCTGATCGACATGAAGACCCGGGGGCTCGTACGCGAGACCGGCGACCAGTGGAGCCTGGCTGCGTAAGCGGCCTCTGGAGTGATTTGATATGACTGCGATCGTTCAGAATCTGAGCGGGCTGGACCTGCGCGCCGAAATCGACCGGCTGCGCAAGGAACGCAACGCTGTGATCCTCGCCCATTATTATCAGGCGCCCGAGATCCAGGATCTCGCCGATTTCGTGGGCGACAGCCTCGATCTGTCGAGGAAGGCCGCCGCCACCGACGCCGACGTCATCGCCTTTTGCGGCGTGCGCTTCATGGCCGAGGTGGCAAAGATCCTGTCGCCCGAGAAGACCGTGATCCTGCCCGACATGGATGCGGGATGTTCGCTGGAGGACAGCTGCCCGCCCGAAGAGTTCGCTCGGTTCCGCGCGGCGCATCCCGATCATCTGGCGCTGACCTACATCAACTGTTCGGCGGCGGTGAAGGCGCATAGCGACATCATCGTCACCTCGTCGTCGGCTGCGACGATCCTGTCGCAGATCCCGCTGGACCAGAAGATCATCTTCGCCCCCGACCGGCATCTGGGCGGCTATTTCGCGCGGACGACAGGGCGTGAGATGCTGCTGTGGGAAGGCAGCTGTATCGTCCACGAGGCGTTCAGCGAGACCGAACTGATCAAGCTGAAGGCACAGCATCCGGGCGCGCCGGTGGCGGCGCATCCCGAATGCCCGGTCCACATCCTCGACCACGCCGACTATGTGGGTTCGACCCGCGGCATCCTCGATTATGTGCTGAGCGATCCGGCAGAAACCTTCATCGTCGCGACCGAGCCGCACATCATCCACCAGATGGAGAAGGCGGCCCCGCACAAGACCTTCATCGGCGCGCCGGGCGCGGACGGCAACTGCAACTGCAACATGTGCCCATACATGGCGCTCAATACGCTCGAGAAGCTGTATCTGGCGCTGCGCGACCTCACGCCCCGGATCGAGGTGGACGAGGAAACGCGTGTCGCGGCGAAGCGCTCGCTCGACCGGATGCTCGAGATGACGGGCGGGTTGTCGGGGCCGGATGTGGGTCGGCCTAAGCTTTAACCCCCAACCGTTCGTGTCGAGCGAAGTCGAGACACGGTGGCTGGGCGCTTGTGAACGTGTCTTGACTTCGCTCGACACGAACGGGGTTTCTGATGACCTTTGATCTAGAGAATTTCGACCTTTCTGCATTCGTTGCCGCCACGCTGGCCGAGGATATGGGGCATGGGGGGGATATCACCTCCGCCGCGACGATCCCTGCCGATGCGCGCTTCGAGGGCGTGATGGCGAGCCGCGATGCGATTTCGGTCGCGGGGCTGCCGATCGCGGAGGCGTTTTTCCGGGCGCTCGATCCCCGGGTCGAGATCGAGATGCTGGTCGAGGATGGCGCGCGCGTCGCGAAGGGCGCGGTGCTGATGCGGCTGAAGGGCAGCGCGCGCGCGATGCTGACGGCGGAGCGATCGGCGCTCAACACCGTGCAGCACCTGTCGGGCGTCGCGACGCTGACCGCGCAATATGTCGATGCGATCCGGGGGACGAAGGCGACCCTGCTCGACACGCGCAAGACGATCCCGGGCCTGCGCGTGCTGGAGAAATATGCGGTGCGGATGGGCGGCGGGACCAACCATCGCATGCGGTTGGATGATGCCGCGATGATCAAGGACAATCATGTCGCGGTCGCCGGTGACATCGGCGAGGCGGTGCGCCGCGCGGTGGCGGCCGGGATCGCACGCGTGATCGTCGAGGTCGATCGCGTCGACCAGATCGAGCCTGCGCTCGCGGCGGGCGCGACCCATCTGCTGCTCGACAATATGGATCCGCCCACGCTGCGTGGCGCGGTGACCCTGGTCGGCGGACGCGTGCCGACCGAGGCCTCGGGCGGAGTGCGGCTCGACACGATCAAGGCGATCGCCGAGACGGGCGTGACGTTCGTGTCGGTGGGCCGGCTGACGCAGTCGGCGGCGGCGGCGGATATCGGGCTGGATTTCACGGCGGTTTAGGGCGCGGCTGCCCCCTCCCAATTCTTCATTGCGAGCGTAGTGAAGCAATCCAGGCCCGAATTAGAGAGGCTCGCGACCTAACTCGAATGCGGGCCTGGATTGCTTCGTCGCCTGCGGCTCCTCGCAATGACGAGAGGATTGTCGCCCGTCACGGCTTCGGTGACACCTGCGACGAGTCTCGCTGGGGAGCGGACTATGTGGCTAGGACGATGACGGCGATGGCGCTCGCGCTGATGCTGACGGCCTGCGGAGGCGGCGGCGGGGCCGTGTACTCCACGCCGATGCCCGCTCCCACTCCCACTCCGACCCTGATCGACGCATCGGTCAATGTCGCGGATGCGCCCCTTGATCCGGGGGCAACATTGCGGCTTAGGTTACGGTGGTAACCGCTGATTAAATTTCTTCGTCTGGCGGAGCTTTGGCACCAAAAACCTGCACACGGCGGAGGTGGAGAATGCCCGAACCCATCAGACGAATCCGCACAAAGCGTGCGCGGAACGGTTCGGCGAAATCGACGCGGTGCGGCGACGCGGGATCGGCGGAAACATCGTGGGCGTCAATCTTCACATGCTCGATCCGCCACTGGTGCGAATCCGCCGAACTTTCGACGTAGAAGTTGACGAAGCGCGCCGTCTGGCCAGCGCGGTTGATGATAGTGACGGCGTGTACCTCGCAATCTTCGAGAAGATCGACCAGCCACCACGGTTCGCGTTCGCGATTGGTGTGAAAGCCGTGATCGTCGAGAAGTTGGGCACCGTTCGCACCCGCAGCCTCGCGGACCGGATCGTCGGTCCGCGACCACGCAGAAGTGGAGCTGACGAGCGAAGGTTTGCAAAGGGCGAGGTCGAAATCGGGCATGTCAGGGGACCGTTCAGGAGCAGGGCGCGGGCGAAGGCGGTTCATCGCAGCGTGATCTGACCGCGCTGCGAAAGCGGCGTGGAGTTGGTCCTCGTACTCTTCGACTGGGTAGCGGATGAGCGCCTCGTGCACGTCGCTACCGGGAAAGAAGAAGTCGCGAGGTTCGTTTTCGGCGATCACCGATCGAATGAATGGGCGGCGACCTAGAACCGAATGAGCGAGGGCGCCCGGCTTGTTCGCCTTTGGATCGTCGAGCGCGATGCGCGGACGATAGTTAAGATGCTTGGTGTCGACGAACTCGCTGATCTCGGCAAAGCTGAGCCCAGCGCGCATCCCCACCGATGGCACGAATGGCTCGCAGAAGGGCCATTGCGCCAATTCGCCCCGGCGGAACGCAGCGCCCATGTCGCGTCGGGTGGCTGCCAGAGTATCGACAGCGCGATCGGACATCAGCATGAAGAATAGAATCGATCGCCACGGATTGTCGAAGCAGGCGGCGGCATTATCGTGCCAGTGCCACGGCGGGGCGGACGGCATCACCTGATGCGTGACAATATCGATGCCGCGATCCATAGCCGTGCGAACCATGGGTTCAAGGTCTGCATTCACCGCGAGATCGGATTCCGATGTGAGATAATAGGCGTAACCGGGAAGCCGATCGCGTAGGATATAGGGGCCGTAATCGACATTGTACCAGAGCGAACTGCCGGGGGGTTCGACGATCAAGCCGATCGCGCTGGTATCCTCGGTGTGGCTGATAAGCTCATATTCGGTGATGCCCAGCGGCCCGCGCGTCTCATCGGCGAGAACGACCTGCCTTGCGGACGGGCAGGCAGCGAAGAAGCGCCGCGCCAGTTCACGGATGTCATCATCCCAGGTGTAGGTTCGGAAGGCGGCAACATAGTTCATAATCTGGTGGGTCTCCGCCGCGCTTCGTGCCGCCCCATAGCCGCTTCGGCAAGGAAATCATTACCATGATGTTGGTGCTTCGTGCGCAGGGCGGCTAAGGTGGATCACCGGCAAACAGGAAGGGCATCGTGACAGCGTCTCCCATTAAATTGATCGAAACGCGTCGGTTCGGCGACGACCGTGGCTGGTTCATGGAGACGTTCCATGCGGAGAAGTGGGCGGCCCAGGGCGTTGACGTATCGTTCGTTCAGGACAATCACAGCTTGTCGGCCAATGTCGGCACAATCCGCGGCATACATTTCCAGGCGCCGCCGCATGCGCAGGCCAAGCTAGTGCGCTGCGCGCGCGGCGCGATTATCGATTATGCGGTCGATCTGCGCAGAGGATCGCCGACCTATGGCAAATTTGTCGCGGCGGAGCTTTCGGCGGAGAATGGCAAGCAGCTGTTCGTGCCGGTGGGCTTCGGCCACGCCTTCGTGACGATCGCGCCCGATACCGAGGTGCTCTACAAGGTGTCGGACGTCTACGCGCCCGAATGCGACGGGGGTATCCGCTGGGATTGCCCGAGGCTGGGGATCGACTGGCCGCTGCCCCCCGAAGGGCCGACCCTGTCGGGCAAGGACACGACCTTGCCGGTGCTGGCGGAGTTCGATAGCCCCTTTACCTATGATGGCAATCCGCTTCTGCCGCTCTGATCCTCAGGAGTTCTGATGCGTATCCTGGTTACTGGAGGGGCCGGCTTCATCGGCTCCGCGCTCGTTCGCCATCTGATCGGCGAGACCGATCATGAGGTGCTCAACCTCGATAAGCTGACCTATGCAGGCGTGCTGTCGTCGGTCGCACCGGTCGCCGAAAGCCCGCGCTATCGCTTCGTGCAGGGCGACATTTGCGACGCCGAACTGGTGGGCAAGCTGTTCGCCGAATTCCGGCCGCAGATCGTTGCGCATCTCGCCGCCGAAAGCCATGTCGATCGCTCGATCGATGGACCTGGCGAGTTCATCCAGACTAACATTGTCGGTACCTTTACCATGCTGCAGCAGGCACTTGGCTACTGGCAGGGGCTGGAAGATGCGGAGAAGGCGGCGTTCCGCTTCCACCACATCTCCACCGACGAGGTGTTCGGATCGCTGGGCGAGACCGGTTATTTCACCGAGACGACCGCTTATGACCCGCGTTCGCCTTATTCGGCGTCGAAGGCGGGATCGGACCATCTGGTGCGCGCATGGCACGAAACCTACGGTCTGCCGACGCTGGTCACCAATTGTTCGAACAATTACGGGCCATATCACTTCCCCGAAAAGCTGATCCCGCTGATCATCATCCGCGCGCTGGGCGGCGAGCCGCTGCCGGTTTATGGCGACGGTTCCAACGTGCGCGACTGGCTGTTCGTCGAGGATCACGCCCGCGCACTTCGCACCGTGTTCGAAACCGGCAAGCCGGGTGAGACATACAATGTCGGCGGCAATTCGGAACGGAAGAATCTGGAGGTCGTGCACGCGATCTGTGCGACGCTCGATCGCCTGCAGCCGCGTGCCGACGGCAAAGCCTATGCCGACCAGATCACCTTCGTGACCGACCGGCCGGGACACGACCATCGTTATGCGATCGACGCGTCGAAGATCCGCGACGATCTCGGCTGGGAGCCGCGCGTGACCTTCGAACAGGGGATCGAGACGACGGTGCGCTGGTATCTCGACAACCGGAAGTGGTGGGGCGACATTCTGTCCGGACGCTACGACACAGGCCGGCTTGGCCTCGCCAAGGCGGGGTGATGCGGCGGATACTCGTCACGGGCGGCGCGGGGCAGGTCGGCATCGAGCTGGCGCGGCAGGGATGGCCTGCAGACGTCGAGCTGTTGCTGCCGATGCGCGAGGAACTCGATATCGGGTCGGCCGAAAGCGTCGCGGCCTTTTTCGCGGCACATGAACTGGCGGCTGTCATCAACCCGGCCGCCTATACCGCCGTCGACAAGGCCGAGAGCGAGAGCGAGGCGGCGTTCCTGGCCAATGCGGTCGGACCGAAGCTCTTGGCCGAGGCGAGCGCCCGGGCCGGCATTCCGATCGTCCATGTCTCGACCGACTATGTGTTCGATGGGACCAAGGATGAGCCCTATGTCGAGAGCGATCCGGTCGCGCCGCTCGGCGTCTATGGCGCGTCGAAGCTGGAAGGCGAGCAGACGATCGCGGCGGGCAATCCGCGATCGGTGATCCTGCGCACCGCGTGGGTGCTGTCGGCGCATCGCGGCAACTTCCTCAAGACGATGCTGCGGGTGGGCGCGACCAATCCCAAGCTGCGCGTGGTCGCCGATCAGATCGGTTGCCCCACATCGGCGCACGACATCGCCGAGGCGCTGCGCATCATCACGCTGCGGCTGATCGAGGACGAGCGGGCGCCTACCGGCACCTATCATTTCGTCAATGCGGGCGAGGCAAGCTGGCACGATCTGGCGACCGAGATCTTTCGGCTGAGCGCGAGGTCCGGCGGGGCCGCTCCGCAAGTCGAGGCGATCACCACCGCCGAATATCCGACGCCCGCGAAGCGCCCGGCCAACTCGCGGCTTTCGACCGCAAAGATCACCG
Organism: Sphingomonas montanisoli; assembly: GCF_008274695.1. Taxonomy (GTDB): domain Bacteria; phylum Pseudomonadota; class Alphaproteobacteria; order Sphingomonadales; family Sphingomonadaceae; genus Rhizorhabdus; species Rhizorhabdus montanisoli. Next base: position 960,333 of record NZ_VTOU01000002.1, read on the forward strand.
CCGATTACGGCATCCACCCGCGCGACTGGCGCGCGGGCGTTCGTGACATCATCGACGAGCTGGCGGGGCCGGTGGCCCAGACCGGCGCCTGACGATCACATTGGGGAATAAGACGTGAAGGGTATCATTCTCGCCGGCGGTTCCGGCACGCGGCTGCATCCGATGACGCTGGTGACGTCGAAGCAGCTCATGCCCGTCTACGACAAGCCGATGATCTATTATCCGCTATCGACGCTGATGCTCGCCGGCATTCGCGAGGTGCTGATCATCTCGACGCCGCGCGATACGCCGAGCTTCCAGGCGCTGCTGGGCGACGGGTCGCAGTGGGGCATGGAGATCCAATACGCCGTTCAGCCGAGCCCAGACGGGCTGGCGCAGGCTTATATTATCGGCGCGGAGTTCGTCGGCAAATCGCGGTCGGCACTGATCCTGGGCGACAACATCTATTACGGCCACGGATCGACCGACCTGTTCAAGAGCGCGCTGACCCGGCCCGATGGCGCGACCGTGTTCGCCTACCATGTCAGCGATCCCGAACGGTACGGCGTGGTAGAGTTCGACGCGAAGATGCGCGCCATCTCGATCGAGGAGAAGCCGGCGGAGCCACGTTCGAACTGGGCGGTGACTGGACTCTATTTCTATGACAGCCAAGTGATCGACATCGCGCGAGACCTGAAGCCATCTGCGCGCGGCGAACTCGAGATTACCGATGTCAACCGGGTCTACCTCGAGCAAGGCAGGCTTTCGGTTGAGGTGATGGGCCGCGGCTATGCCTGGCTCGACACCGGCACGCCCGACAGCCTGCTTGAAGCGGCCGAATTTGTCCGCACGCTGGAGAAACGGCAGGGCTTCAAGATAGCGGCGCCAGAAGAGGTGGCGTTCCAGCAGGGCTTCATCAATGCGGAGCAACTTGCCGACTTGGGAAGAGCCTTGGGCAACGGCGCATATGGAAACTACTTGCGGCAACTCGCGAGCTCGGCTGTCGGGCAAAAGGTTTGAACCATCGGCTGACTGCAGCTAGTCGGATCGATAGGTAAGGGCGCAACATTCTCAAAGGAAGTGGTTAAATGGGGCATTGTGAACGGAAAGTCGCGCTCATCACGGGGGTAACCGGGCAGGATGGCGCGTATTTGTCCGAGTTGTTGCTCGAAAAAGGCTATGAGGTGCACGGGCTGAAACGGCGCTCGTCCTCGTTCAATACGGGGCGCATAGAGCATCTTTATCAGGACCCACATCAGCAAAATGTGAAGTTTCAACTACACTACGGCGATCTCACAGACTCCACGAATCTAATCCGCATAGTTCAGGAGGTTCGGCCAACCGAGATCTATAATCTGGCGGCGCAGAGCCATGTGCAGGTCAGTTTTGAGACGCCAGAGTATACTGCCAATGCGGATGGCATCGGGACATTGAGGTTGCTGGAGGCCATGCGCATCCTGGGCATGGAAAAAGAAACACGGTTTTATCAGGCATCGACTTCCGAACTATATGGCTTGGTCCAGCAGGTCCCCCAGAGCGAGCGGACGCCGTTCTATCCCCGCTCTCCCTATGCCGCCGCGAAACTCTACGCATATTGGATTGTCGTCAATTATCGCGAAGCATATGGAATGCATGCTTCGAACGGCATCCTATTCAATCACGAGAGCCCATTGCGTGGCGAAACCTTCGTCACGCGGAAGATTACGCGTGCAGCCGCAGCGATAAAGCTGGGCCGTCAAGAGCGTCTCTGGCTTGGCAATCTGGATGCGAAGCGCGACTGGGGACACGCGCGCGAGTACGTGCGTGGCATGTGGCTGATGATGCAGCAGGACGAGCCAGACGATTACGTTCTGGCCACCGGCGAGACGACGACAGTCAGGAAATTCGTCGAGTGGGCTTTCGCCGAAGTCGGGATACAGATCGAATGGAGAGGCACCGGTATCGACGAGAAGGGCTATTGCGTCGAAAGTGGAAAATGTTTGGTGGAGATCGATCCACGATATTTCCGGCCTACCGAAGTCGATCTTCTCATCGGGGATCCAACCAAAGCAAAGGATAAGCTCGGTTGGAAGCACGACACGCCAGTCCGTGACCTCGTAAGCGAGATGGTGCGCGAGGATTTGATCGTCATGCGCGACGCCCCGATCGCGAAGGATGCGTGATGTATACGCTCGACAGGAAGAGAATATTTGTCGCAGGGCACCGCGGTATGGTCGGCTCGGCTATTGTCAGGCGGCTTGAGCGCATCGACTGCGACATCATTTACGCGGATCGAGCGCAGGTTGACCTCAGGAACCAGGCGCAGTGTTTCCAGTGGTTCGAAGAGAATAAGCCGGACGCGGTATTCCTGGCTGCGGCAAAGGTTGGCGGCATTCTCGCAAATGACAGCCTGCCAGCCGAATTTCTTTACGATAATATGATGATAGAAGCGAACGTCATCGAGGCATCACGCCAAGTTGATGTTGAGAAATTACTCTTCCTTGGATCATCATGCATTTATCCGAAATTTGCGCAGCAGCCGATATCCGAGGAATCGTTGCTTACAGGCTCCCTCGAGCCGACTAATGAGTGGTACGCCATCGCAAAGATAGCCGGCATAAAGCTTTGCGAGTCGTATCGCAAACAATATGGTCTCGACTTCATTTCTGCTATGCCGACAAACCTATACGGTCAAAACGATAATTTTGATCTTAGGTCGAGTCACGTTCTGCCTGCGTTGATAAGAAAATTTCATGAGGCGAAGGTTGCGGGCAGTCCCGCTGTTGAAATTTGGGGCACTGGTTTGCCACGTCGGGAGTTCCTTCACGTAGACGATCTTGCCGATGCGTGTGTTTTCCTGATGGAAAACTATTCCGATGGTCTGCATGTTAACGTCGGATTTGGCAGCGATATTTCAATTATCGAGCTGGCGGAGCTCGTCGCGCGGATTGTTGGCTTTGCCGGGCGGATCGAGCGTGACGAGAGTAAGCCAGATGGCACTCCGCGCAAGCTTATGAGTTCCGATCGCCTCAACGCAATGGGCTGGCACGCCCGCATCAACCTGGAAGCCGGAATAGCGGACAGCTATGCATGGTTCTTGGAGAGCAAGTGGTCGGATTAATTGGCATTTATCGTAGCGGACGGGTCTGGCGCTAGGAGATCAGTGCATGGTGGAGCGTAAGACAATTCTCGATGCGGAGAGTGAGGAGCGGGCTGCGACCGTCCTGCCATCCGCCGGCGAGCGCGAGCCGCTGCTGCTTGTCGGTGTCGAGCAGGACGCCGTTACTATGGAGCGTGCGGCTTTTACTCTGGCGAGCGCAAAGCGCAACGGTAAGGGTGCTAACGCGCTTGCCAACTTTGCAACGAATTTGTTGCTCCATGCCGATAAGGCTGAAGGCCAGCTCTTCCAGGATCTGTTTGTCCTGCACTTCCTGAACTTCAAGCGTGGCGGATATTTTGTCGAAGTAGGAACAGGCGACGGCAAGCTGATTTCCAATACCTATCTTCTTGAAAAGGAATATGGATGGAAGGGAATTGTCGTAGAGCCAAACCCTGTTTTCAAGGATTCTCTATTACAGAATAGAAATTGTACGATTTCAACGGACTGCTTGCTCGACGTGAAAGGGCGTTCGGTCACTTTCAACTGCCAAGCTGATCCGGAATTTTCGGGAATATCATCGGAATATCTAGGGACAAGCGGAAGCTCACTTGGAGCGGAGCATGCTGCTCGCCGTCCGGAGGATCTAAAAAAAATCGTCTTCATAACAAATACGCTCAACGATCTACTGACGGAACACGAAGCGCCCACGGTCATAGATTACCTGTCGTTGGATGTGGAGGGAGCGGAGTTTCCAATTCTCAGAACCTTCGACTTTGAGAAGTGGGAGGTTCGCTGCATCTCGGTCGAGCATAACTGGAGCCCGATGCGCGTCGATATGAATGAGCTTTTGGTTAGCAAAGGCTTTTGTCGCGTGTTCGAAGAAATCTCGCAATGGGACGATTGGTACGTCCAACGCAGCCTTCTCGATGGAAGGGACGACGCGGCGCAACTGCTTCGGACAGACGATACGCTCGATGACGCCGCCCAGGCGAACGCCTTCGTCACCAGAGCTATAGAGGCCCTTGATAGGGGCGAACCCGATGTCGCGATAGCATTGTGCGAGCGTGCTGCCGTTCTCGCCCCGGCATCACCGAGTGTTTATCGCACCCTAGCGGATATTGCCCAACGACAAGGGCGCCCGGCTGCTGCCATCGAGCATTGGAAGCAGGCAATCTCGACCGATCCCGCTGATTATTGGGCTCATATCGGCCTTGCAGAAGTCTATTTAGCACGCGGGCAGATCGAAGAAGCGTGTGGCCTTCTGATCGCGGCTACCAAGCTGCGCGAAAGCCCGGCGGAGGCAGAGAGCTTACTTCGCGGTGTGCGCACGGGCGGTTTCGCCGTTTAGATCATATATGTCGTTCGAAGTATTGATGCGATTGGATCAGGGAAAAATTGTGGAAAATACGGCAGGGGATCTTTGTAATATTGTATCCAACGCGTTTGAGGTTTGTCTGATTACGCCCGTTTTTAACGGATCGGAGTATATCGACGACACAATACAGTCTGTCCTGTCTCAGTCTGGCGATTTCATCCTGCGCTACCACGTTCAGGATGGTGGATCTAACGACGACACGTTGACCAAACTCGCCGAATGGAAATCCAGAATCGAAAGCGGGTCTTGGCCGCAGTTCTGTCGCAAGATCGTCTTCACCTTCGCTACGGAGCGAGACGGGGGGATGTATGACGCCATCAACAAGGGATTTAGCGCCGCGTTGCCGGACGGCGATAATGTGTTGATGGGTTGGATTGCAGCGGATGACCGCGTCGCGCCGGGCGCGTTCGCTACGATATTCAATGTAAAGCGACAGTTCCCGGAAATCGAACTGTTGGGCGGCCGCACGAGCTTGCTGGATGTCTCCGGCAGCATCCTCGGGGTCGGCGCGATCCGCGGGTTTTCGCGGGCGTGCGTTGCGGCCGGACTGCATGACGGGCGGACCATGCCTTTCATCATGCAAGAGGGGACATTTTGGTTTTCGCGCCTTTGGAAGTTGATCGGGGGCCGGCTTGACCCGCGCTTCCGACTGGCAGGTGACTGGGATTTGTGGCGGCGGATGGCGCAGCACGCGCCCTATTTTTCGATCGATTCCGTTTTAGGTTTCCATCGCCGCCGACCAGGCCAATTGTCCGAACAAATGGGGCGCTATTACGCAGAGATCGACGACGTCCTCAGCGAGCCGATCGGTGTAGCCGAAGATCGGCGCATGCACTCTGCGGGCGTATTGGTACCGATCGACCGCAACGTGCCTCCGACGTTCCGGACTGCTTATGATGAAACCGCCCGCGATTTCGCCCGACTGCGCATAAATCTGGAGGGATTCCGGGCAAGCGTTCACGCATCGGTCGTGGTGCGGTTCAACCTGGACGCCCGCGTGTGGGAGAAGCTGGAGGGGTTCGGAGGATTGCCGGGGGCCCCGCTGCTACTGTCGTCCAAGGGGAAGGCGGACGTCGCTTTGTCGGTGTTGGCGACGAGCGGCCTCGCGAGCGCCGAAGGCCCTTATCCCGAACTGGGCCTTGTCTCCGAAGTCAGATGGATGCGCGAATCCTTGGCTGTCGGCGAGGTCGTCGTCAGCAAGCCCGGCAGGTATACCGTCAGGGTTCGATGCCGAAATTGGTATGCCGACCAGCATGTCTCTCTGATGCTCGAGGATATCGAACTTGGCGGCATGGCTGTGGCGTCGCTTGGAAATGAACGAGATATAGAACTTAGAGTCGACGTCGAATTGGCCGCGGGCTCGCACCGTCTGGCAATACAAGCCAAAGCGTTCCCCGGGCTCGACCGCTATCTCCTGATCCTCGCCTGGGAACTGGAGCCGGTTATTGATCTTGCACCACTCCATGTCACCCCTGTCGATCGACGCTCCTCTGCGATTGCTGCCCGGATAAGTCGTCCAGCGCCGGATCGCGCCTGGCCGCGAATATCCGTCGTGGTGCCCACCAGGAACCAGGCGCAATATATCTCCGATACACTCGATTCGATCCTACGGCAGGCTTATCCAAATCTTGAGTTGATCGTGGTCGATGGCGCTTCGACCGACGTAACGCGCTTGATCTTGGAACGCTATGCCAAGCACATCACTGTTCTTATTTCAGAACCCGATGAGGGCCAGAGCCATGCGATAAACAAGGGCATGTTCGCGGCTAGCGGAGAGATTCTCACGTGGCTTAACAGTGACGATCTGTTCGCAGACGGCGCGCTGCACGCCGCAGCCTTCGCGTTTATGACGAGCGGTGCAGACATCGTCGCCGGCGTGTGTGATATATTTGGTGAAGATAATATCGTCCAGCGGCGGCACCTGCCATGCGTGCTGGGTGAGAACTTGCCGCTCGCGTCTATATTGGATCTCGAAAACGGGTGGTTGAGGGGACAATTTTTTCACCAGCCGGAAGTGATGTTCACGCGTGATATCTGGGAGCGCGCGGGCGGCAGCGTCGACCAAGCTCTGTTTTATTCGATGGACTATGATTTGTGGGCTCGCATGGCAAAGTGCGGCGCCCGCATCGCGGTGATAGGGCGTACGATTGCCCAGTTCCGGACTCATCGTTTCCAGAAGACCAGCACGGTCGATGCTTACCTCCCCGAACTGAAGGAGCATGCTGTGGCGCTCCGCCAAAAGGAGGGCCTGCCCGTAATGCCGCCGCCCCGGGCGTTGAGATCGTGTCTGCGCATCGTTCTGTTCAACGATTATGGCCACAAATATGGGGCCGGTCTGGGGCATGCCCGATTGGCAAAGGCCCTCATGATGGCGGGGCATGAGGTCCTGTCGCTGGCCTACGCGGATTTCGACTATGGGCGCCCTCGCGACGTGTCGGAGCAAGACGTCGCCGGCCGCATCGCTGAACTGCGTCCAGACCTCGTAGTGATCGGCAATCTCCATTCGATCCGCGCAGATTTCGACCTCATTGCTCCTTTGGTGAGTCTTGGAATTCCAACGATATTTTACGCGCACGACCAGTGGATAGGCACTGGCCGCTGCGGTTATGCGGGAGAGTGTACGCGGTACCTGTCATCCTGCACCAGCGAGTGCCCGTCAGCGTCAGCCTACCCCGTTTTAGCCGCGCCGCTCATCGAAGAAAATTTTCGGCGTAAGAGGCGGAATCTTGCGGCTGCGTCGCGCGCTCCTTTCGCGGTGCTGACGAATAGCAATTATATGCGAAACTGGCTGACGTCAGCGTTGCCAGGCGACGGTTGGGCGCCAGTGCATGTGGTTCCGATAGGCTTGGAAACCGACATCTTCACTTTGGGCGATAGGTGGCGGGCGCGGATGCTGCTGGGGCTCCCGCAGGATAAGTTTATCCTGATGACCGCCGCCGCTAATGTCGCGGATGTCCGTAAGGGAATGCCGCTCCTGTTGGATGCAATCTCGCTATTGCCGGATCCAGAAAACCTGCTGCTGATCGTCATGGGCTTCGGTTCGGGGCCCCACGATTTGCCGTGCGAGGTGAGATATACGGGATATCTAAGTCAACAAGAAATCATAGCGTTACATTATCATGCAGCGGATCTGTTTGTCGGTCCAAGCCTCGAGGAAGCCTTCGGTCAAACATATATCGAAGCCGCAGCATGCGGAATTCCGTCCGTCGCGATAAGGGTGGGAGGCACCGAGGACGCCATCATACATCGGACGACCGGCCTGTTGATTGATCGACCGGACCGGGTTCTTTTGGCAGAGGCACTGAAAGAACTGTGGCAGGACGATTGCCTACGGCGAAACATGGGAACAGCCGCGCATATCCACGCCACGAACAGTTATAGTCTGGAAGTCAGCGCTGCTCGCCTTCTTGCTGTGCTGGCAAATGAGGAGCGGCTGTCGCTGGATTGCGCTCCGAACGTCTCGTTCACTCCGGGGCCCTCTCCCGAGCCCGATGTAACCTATATCGTTGGTCCCAACGATCGCGACGACAGCATTGAAGATCGACCGTGCTGGGTTCCGCTGCAGTTCATATCGACCGAGGATCGTGGAGGCGGCGGCGAGCACATGCCCGCTCAATTCTGGTGGACCATCGGTACCTTCAGTCGCCTTCTGTTAAAGGCGGATACAGCCGGCCAACATAATCTCCATTTGCGCTATCATAACGACCTGTCTGACCAACTCCTCGGCGTGAGCGCAAATGGGGGCAACGTTACAACAGTCGGACTTCCGGCGATGGATCTGGTGGTAACCCAGGAGGTTATCCTAGCATTCGAACTGAATGCCGGTTGGAACAGGATCGACCTTACCCTCGCCAAATCGCGATCGGACCCCACGCATGAACGCGACTTGGGGCTGCTCATCGAAGATCTGAGCGCGTGGCCCAGCGATGCAGGCCGCGCGGCTTCGGTCCCGGATAGCTTGTACGAACTGTTGACCGGCTTTTCGCCCATCGAGGCCGCCGTCCCAGATACAAACCTGCCCGCCCATTTCAACTGGGCATTCGGCCCTGCGAGTAAGCTTCGTATTTTCAGCGCGAAGAGGGGGCGTCGACACCTGGCTCTGAAGGTGCGAAATTCCCTGCCGGCTCAGCGGTTGACGATCAGCGTGGCCGGGAAGGCCGTGGGTAGCCGAGTGCTCGCCACGACGACGCTGGAGGATTCAGCCCAATTGGTGTTCGAAGCGGAATTCGGCGTAGGTTTCCATCCGGTTGTCGTAAGCGCCAGTGCGGTATCGGCCCCGGACAGCGGTGGCCGGTCGCTCTCCTTCATGTTGGAAGACATCTGCTTCGTCGACGAGGAGGATGTACCTTACTCTGACGAGATCCGCTGGGACTGCAGCGTCGGCTTCAGCGCAATCGAACCCGCGACGCCAGCGCTCGGCCTTGCCGCACCATTCCGATGGCTGATCCAAAAAGATTCGATGCTTGCGTTCGAAAGGGCACAGGCCGGTTCGGTTCGATTCCGCCTGATTTATCGCACACCGATACGGGCTCAATATGCCGATGTCCGTATCAATGGCCAAACCCTATGCAGGCAACGGTTCAGAACCGCCAACCATTTGACGAATGCTGAGGCCGTCTGGGAGTTCGAAAGCGTCAGAGGGTGGAATGAGCTGGCACTCGATTTTGGTCGATCGATTCAACCGGAAGGCGACAGCCGCGATCTTTGTCTGCTGATTGAGGACCTAACGATCGTTGCGATCAAAGAACCGTCGCCTCGCAGCGATGACGATGTCGAATGGGATGACGACTGGGACCACCAATGGGACCAAGATGACGTCGAGGTTCCCAAGGGGCAGTCGGCGACATGGACGCCGGGCGAAGGCCTTGGCGAATTAGACGGACCGTATGAATCGATCGGTGTCGTCACGCCTTTTCGATGGGCGACGGCCGGCCTTTGTTCCGTGATCGTGCATTGTCCGTCCGATGCCACCAGCCTGGTCGAAATTGCGATTCGCAACGAGTTGGAAGGACAAACGATCAACGTCCTACTGGGAGGACAAATTGTCGCTCACTTCGCACCGGTTGCCAACCTTGCAGAGGTAGCGGCGATTTTGCTCCCTTGCGCGTTCGGCCCGGGGGACCACGTCATCCAACTGCAGGCGTCCCGTTCCAAAGATCCGATCGGAGACGAGGATCGCAGCTTGGCCTTCATGCTGGTCGATATTGGCTGTGTCCGTGACTTGATGCCCGATAACGACGTTATCGATCCAGTATGACTATCGTCAAAAGGCGCGTGTTGTGCTGCGGGTTGATGCGGTCTGGGAGCACTTGGCAGTTCAATGTAGTCCGCGAGTATATTGCCCGCGCGACGGGTGAGACCGTCTATGCCGCATGGACTGATGACTACTCCGCCGATACTCCTGCTCTTTGGCATGTCGTAAAGAGTCATCGCCACGACACTGTATTGGAGCCGGGGCCGGATACGATCGTGTCATCGGTAAGGGACGTGCGCGCGGTGGTCGGATCGTTGAAACGTATGGGGTGGCTACCCGCCGACGAAGGCGCCGTGATCGCCCTGGCGAAGGCCTATGTGGCGCAGTCCGAGGCTGTCGGCGAGGTTTCCCACTACGTTATGCGTTACGAAGATATGATGAAACGTCCGACTGATGCCGTGCTCGCGATGGGCTCGGTACTGGGGCTGCCAACGTCGGTCGAATTTGCCAGCGCGGTGGTCCGGCACGTTGAGGCGCTCGAAGCCCCTTCCTCCACCGGCAATGGGTACGATCGAGCAACACTGCTTCACCCGGGTCACATCGGGGCACGCCACAATAACGTTACCATTTCAGAACTATCCCCATCAACCGTAGCGCGGATCGAAGATGTTTGCGCGCAATGGCTGATGAGGAATGGTTACAATTGAACGTCGATCGGGGAACGCCGCTCGATCTTGCTGTCAGCACGGTTCGAAGCTGATTGCCGACAGGCATATCCCGAGAAGTCGAGGGTCGTCAGGTGGTGAGGCGACCTCACTCGGTTTGAACGTGAGCGTGTTGATCTGACCCGCTTGCCAGGCGTCTGACGATCTTTCAATCCGCAATTCGGCGTGGCCGGTCGGCGGAAGTTCGGCTTGGATGATCGCAGTTCCATTCAGGAGAACACCGAGCCGTTGCGGGCCGTTCTGAACGTGCGGATTGTGCGATACTTTGATGACAATAGCATCAATATTGTCGGCGATCCGCATGCGTAGATCGGATCTTGGTCCCGTCGACCAAGTGTGATTGGGCTCCGGGTGCGACCATCCGAGACCCAGCAGATCGGCGAAATCAGCAGCGTGTGCTTCGTCGAATCTAATCTTCGTTCCAGCGCGGAGCGTGGGCACCCGCGCCTGTCCGCTGTGGATAAAGCGAAAGCGCCCAATGGCTAATGCGACATCGGATCCGGGCACGCCGTCAACACGATCGAATACCGTGGGCAGCAAGGTCAAGAAACTGTCTGGTTTCAGTGGCGTGTCAAACGCGACCTCGACCGTAAATACCCCTTTCGGAATTTCCTGTACGGCCAGCGGTTGGTCATCATGCAGGAATTGCACGAGTTGATTGTCAAAATCATTGGAGCCGCTGATTTCCAAGCCATCGGTTTCTAGAGGCGGTGCTAAAAGCGTGCCGCCATTACCGACCAGCCAACGAACGTTATCGGCCATATCCGGATGAGACGCCGGCATCTCGGGATGAAAACCGGATACAAACACGCCGGTCCGCCGCGTTTGCAGCGACCTGAAGCCCTTTTCAGGGAAGAGCAGTCGGTCGACAGCTTCCGGGTAGTCCGTGTACCGCCTGTATACGTCGGCCCATTCCGTCCGGCACAATTCCCCTCGCCGCGCAGAGAAACCGCCGCCGTGATAATGCGCTACGGTTTCGTCCACATATTGCATCAGGGCCCCCGCTTCGAACGCGCGAAACAGGAAGTCATGGTCTGCGCATATTTGCAGGGCCGTATCGTATGGCAGGGATCGCAGCAGAGACGTTCTTGTGAACGTCGCCTGATGGCCCGGAATGAACGGATGCCAATGCCTTGCGATATTGCCGCGAGCCAAGTCGTCTGCAATGATCTCAAACGGCTTGGACTTGTTGAAAAGTTCTAGATTCCCGCTGACGTATACGTGGTTCCCGTAAACAATGTCCGATGTCAGACGAGCGGCAAGCATCATTCTGCTAACGGCGTCGTGCCGATAGAATTGATCGCCAGCATTGAGGAACATGACATAATCGCGGCCTGCCAAATAGGCGGCCTTGTTCATTGCGGAGTATATACCTGCGTCCGGCTCGATGGCGACGACGTCGATAAGGTCTCTATATCGATTCAGAACATCGGACGTGCCATCCCAGCTGCAACCATCGAGGACGACGTATTGGATATCCTCGTGGTCCTGGGCCAGCACGCTTTCGATCGTAAGCGGAAGATCTCTCGCCGCGTTCAGCGCGACCGTGATAACGGTTACACCCTTGCCGTCACCCATGATTGTGCACTCGTCCGTGGGCTGAAAGCCTGATTTGATTGGCGAAATGAGCGGACACATCAAGCGTGCTCCACCTTTTGCCATCGTCAGCTATGATACTCTTGAGCCTATCGACGTCTCTCAGCCAATCTTGGCGACCGGCCGCGACTTTGCGGCGAGCTTCGGAACTAAGTTGTGCGAGTTCCTCTCCCGTCAAGCGCGCAAGAGCGGGAGACGGACCGCTGTCCTCCGAGTCGTACAGCAGTCCCGAACAGCGGTGCGCCACATATTCATTCATCGTCGGCATGTCGGGCGCTACGACGATCTGGCCCTGAGCCATCGCTTCGAGCACCGCCATGCCGATGCCTTCGCGTTCGCGTGGCGCAAAGTAGAACAATGGCTGGTGCGCGACGCGCTCATATTCGTCCCGGCTTTCGAACCATTTCGAAAACGTCAATTCGACGCGATCGCTGGCGCAACTTGCGTATCGCAGCGCTTCATTCGCGTGTGCAAAGTCCGATGCTAGATGGACGTGAAGTCTGCGAATGCCAAGCGCATGCGCCATCTTCACGACAAGCGGCGTAGAGAGATGCTTGCCCGCTCGACGCTCCCAGAAAAAACCGTCAAGGTCTGATGTGTCAATCGGTCGTTGGGTTTCCAGGCCAGGATCGGGGAAGTACTGAAAGTATGATGATTTACAATCTAGTCGCTGCAAAGTTTCGTGATGGCTCCGACTGAAAGAGATAAAGCGACAACGCGCAAATTTTCGCCAATAATCGTCGGATCGACCCCAGGCTCCATCGAACATCGGAATTATGATCATCTTTCCTGGTTCGCTGCATAGGAGGCGCTCGGCTATATATTCAGTCTGCCAAAATACATAACGATCAAAATCCGAAGAGAGGAGCCCTCTCATGATCTCATCGTCCATAAGTGGATGCTCGTCTGGCGATGAATGTAATTCCGTTACGTCGCCGATTTCAGACAATATCTTGCGAAAGAAAGCGCTAGAGCCAGTTTTTGCGTGAAATTTATGTCCGATAAAGCAGATTTTCATTGTTGATCTCGGCGCCTCGGTTGTCGCTACTTCATATCGCGGTAGCGGCTTTCCTTTCGCCTAAATCGTCGGAGCCCGTAAGGCAAGCTGCGCCCTCCTGCCACAATGCTGCGTAGGTTCTGCTTGCTGCGTTGCGCCATCAGCGAGAGTGCGGCACTAACCATGCGAGCGGACCAGGAGTTGAGGTTGAATCGGTTTATAAGGAACGCACTCCGGCGTTGGAGGCGCAGGCGAATGGCAACGGCTATGCGGGAGGCCGATCTCGCGCGCGACGGCGGCAATAAGTGGCGAGCTGCGATGTTGTACGAACGCGTGGTTGAGCGCTTTCCCGATGCTGTCGGCGCGATGGTGCAACAGGGGAACCTTCTGAAAGACTTGGGCGACCTCGATAGAGCGGAGAGGGTTTATCAGGGAGCGCTCGTTTCCGGCGGGGACGAGGGAGACATCAATCTGCAACTCGGGCATCTGTACAAATTGAAAGGGCAGCAAGCCAAAGCGCGACAATTCTACGAGCACGCCTTGGGGGCAGATCCCAATAACGCGCACGCGGCCATGGAATTGGCGCACATGCGAAACATCGCGGCGGGCGATCCTTCGTCGGAAGATCTGTCTCATCCCGCGTTCCTGATTTTCAGGCAGATGGAAATGGCATTTGCGGGTCGTCGTGCCTGATCAGATTTGTCTTTAAAGGTTTAATAATGAAGATTCTTCTCGATCTCCAGGGCGCTCAAACCGAAAGTCGTTTTCGTGGGATCGGCCGGCAGGCTAAGGCCCTGGCGCGTGCCCTCATCGAAAGTGGCGGCGATCATGATTTCCATCTGCTTTTGAATCGGCGGTTGGATCATGGTCTGGAGGAAGTCCTTTCTGACTTCGCTCGGTTAGTCCCTTCCAGCAACCTGCATATATTCGGCGTCCCGGGGGCTGTCGCGGAACGGGATAGCGCCAATCTCTGGCGCACAAACGCGGCCGAGATCGCGCGAGAAGGCGTGATCGCGGCGATCAATCCCGACATATTGCACATTTCATCGCTGTTCGAAGGATATGTGGACGATGCGGTGCTGTCTGTCGGCAGGCTGGATGTCGCCCACAAGACGGCGGTTACGCTCCACGACGTCATACCGGTCATGGATCCCGAACGGTATCTGGGCGAGTCTGCGGTCAAGCGACATTGGCTGCGAAAGGCTCAGTTTCTGAAACGCGCCGACATGTTGCTGGCCGTCTCGGAATATTCCAAGATCGCGGTCGACCAGTGGCTGCAAATTGATCAGCGCCGAGTGCGGGTGATCGGCGCCGGCGTCGATCATTCGTTTAAGCCTGCTAGCGGCATCGATGCCAGCATGCTGAAGCGGTACGGGCTCGACCAGCCGTTTCTGCTATATGTCGGTGCGGTAGATCCGCGCAAAAACGTCGAACTCATTCTTGACGCCTATGCGGTTTTGCCTGAACACATTCGACAATCGCGGATCATAGCTTTCGTAGGACGTCTATTCGAAGAAGAGGAAGGGCGTCTCCGTATTGCAGCGGCAAAGCGCGGTATTTCACGCGATCGCCTTCGTTTTTGTCGCCATGTCTCAGAAGATGATCTTATTGCGCTGTACGGGGCTTGCGACGCCTTCATCTTTCCGTCCTTACTCGAAGGCTATGGATTGCCCATCGCCGAAGCAATGGCGTGCGGAGCGCCAGTATTAGCGGCGAACGCCACATCGCTTCCCGAGGTGATGAAGAACGCGGAATTTCTCTTTGACCCTCGAGATTCCGGTGATCTGGCGAGGCGTCTGCTTAAGATCTTAACTGATGACGGATTTCGTGCTTCCGCGCGGGCCTGGGGATTGGCACGCGCCGGAGAACTTCGTTGGAGCGACGTGGCCGCGCGGTCGATCGCGGCATTTGAAGAGATCGGCGGTGAATCGGCACGTGAGCCTTCACGCCCGCCCCGGCGCCGTCTCAAAATGGCGTTCTTCTCACCGCTGCCCGGCGATAAATCAGGAATTGCTGATTACAGTGCCGAGCTTCTTCCAGAGCTGGCCAGGTTTTACGATATCGAGTGCATCGTTCGGCCGGAAACCGTCGTCACGGATGAATGGATAAAGGCATCATTTCCTATAAGAGACTTTGATTTCTTTAGGAGGAATAGTGACGATTACGATAGAATAGTCTATTCTATCGGAAACTCCCAATTCCATGCTGAAATGCTCGAGCTTCAGCGCCAATATCCGGGCGTTGTGATATTGCACGATTTCTTCCTAAGTGACCTCGTAGACTGGATGAGTCATCATGGAAGCGGGTATGACTATTTCGTGAGGGAGCTTTATCGTTCACATGGTATACCCGCGCTGGTATTCGAGCGCGATTTCGGCAGGGTTCGAGCCGTTGCAGAATATCCGTGCAGCGGGTTGGTCTTTGAAACCGCGAAGGGGGTACTCGCCCATTCCGAATATATTCGCGACGGCGCGCTTCGCTACTACGGCGAGGTGGCGGCTGGCAAAATTGCCGTCGTGCCGCATCTGCGCGCGAAAGCGCACGACTTGGACAGAGCGGCGGCTCGAAGACGTTTGGGGGTCGGCGAGGAGGATTTCCTGATATGCAGTTTCGGGGTTCTCACCCCGCGCAAGCTCAGTCATCAGGTGCTGGAGGCCTGGATAGGTTCGCGCACCTCAAAAAGGGCCGGTGCGACGCTCGTGTTTGTCGGCGAGGGGGCTGTACCCGATTATGTCCAGAGCTTGCGGAGCGAGGCGGAAGCGAGTGGCCTCGACATCCGCATAACGGGCTTTGCCGACCATAAACTGTATCGCGATTACCTTGCGGCTGCCGATCTAGCCGTACAACTCCGCGCAGAAACGCGTGGCGAGACTTCTGGCACGGTGTTGGATTGTTTAGCGGCCGGGGTGCCGGTTATCGTGAATAGGCACGGCCCAGTCACCGAACTGCCGAAAGACGTTGTATACATGCTCGACGAAACCGTCGACCCGGGCGATCTTGCCAGATCTATCGATGAATTAGCCGGCGCCCCCGAAATGCGGCTGAAACGGGTGGAGCGCGCAGCTGCTTATCTCGAAGCGACGCATCACCCCGCGCTGATAGGAGAACGTTTCTTCGAGCTGATCGAACGAGCCGAACGGAAAGCCCCCGAAAGCTTGCAGCAATTGCTTATTCGCGAGGCCGCAGAGATATCGGCGCCGGTAAAACCAGATCTCGATGATCTCCGCCGGCTTTCGCAAGTTTTGGCTGAGGAAAGCCGGCGACCCACGCAAAGATGCCTATTCTACGATGTCACGGTTTTGGCGGAAAGCGACGCCAAAACCGGGATCCAGCGCGTAGTGCGAGCGATTCTACAGCAGCTGATCGACGCATCCCCCGAAGGTTATCGGATTGAGCCAGTGCGCATTGACGGGCGTCAGCTCAAATATGCGAGGGGTTTTCTAGCGGACAAGCTTGGCCTCCCTTCATTGGTGTGCGGTGACGAGCCTATCAAGTTCGACCGAGGTGATATCTATCTGGCCATGGATTGGGTGCCGGACCGCCTGCCCGACACGTTGAGCTTCATGAGCGATATGCGTCGCGCCGGTGTGCGCATCGTCATCGGGGTACACGATCTGCTACCGTTCCACTTGCCTCAACATTTCCCCGATTTCATGCCGGAAGTGATGCGTCGATGGTTTGAAACCGCACTGCGGATCGCGGATCAATTCGTCTGCGTGTCGGCCAGTGTCGCTGACGACGTCGCGCGTTTCGGGGCGGCTCTCCATCAGGGCATGCAGAGCATATCAGTCGACTATATTCATAATGCGGCGGACATAGCAGCGAGCTTGCCGTCGCGCGGTCGACCAGAATCGGCTGATGAGATGGTCGAAGCGATGAACAAGCGGCCAACATTCATAATGGTGGGTACCGTCGAGCCGCGAAAGGGGCACGCGCAGGTTCTGTCGGCATTTGATCGGCTCTGGCGCGCCGGCGTTGATGTCGGCCTTGTAATCGTTGGAAAAAGCGGATGGATGGTCGAAGTGTTGGGAAATCGGCTCGAGCAGCATCCCGAAAAGGACGGTCGATTGATTTGGCTCAACGGCATTAGCGACGAATATCTCGAAGAGATATATAGTTCAGCCTCAGCTTTGATTGCGGCTTCCGAGGGCGAAGGCTTTGGACTCCCTCTGATCGAAGCAGCCCGACACGGCATACCGCTGATCGCACGGGATATACCGGTATTTCGCGAGGTGGCAGGCGAGCACGCCTTTTATTTCTCGGGCACCGGCGCCGCCGATCTGGCAGATGCCATCACGGAGTGGTTGGAACTGTCAGAGCAAGATCGAGCGCCTCAGACCCGTTCGATGCCGTTTAAAACATGGAGGGAGACATCGAGCGATCTCCTGAAACGCATTTTTGATAACAACCATTACCGGATGATCAATAACGCTGAGAGCGCTCAGGGGGTATAAATGTCGGAGAGGATTCAAGCAATATTTCTTCAGACGGCCGATCCTTTCAATTATCTACCGATGTTGCAGGAAACGGCCAAGACGGTGATAGAATACTGTCGTCGGGCTCGATATGGTTACGAAAGTTATGTGGGGATAAAGCGCGGAGTTTGGCCTTGGCAGGCAACGTATAATAGAATTCATCAACTCAATGAAATAATGACACGCGGATTTCATGGATGGTTGATTTATCTAGATGCTGATGCCTACGTCGTCGATCTTGATTTCGATTTAGAGAGTTATTTGCGCCAACATAACGACCGTGCTGCTATTCTCACACCGTCCATGGCTACGGATCATCACTGGGACATCAACGCCGGCGTTGTTCTGATCAATTTAGGGCATCCGTTGGGCCGCGAAATCGTGTCGATCTGGACGCAGAAATTTGCGGCGCTCAGCGATGAACGATTGGCCGCAGCAGAGCAGTGGCTTGATGCCGACAGCGATCAGGACATGATCCAATGCATATTGCGTGAGCGCGATGACATTGCGAGCGCCGTTTATTTGCAAGCAACAAACCTGATCAACTCCAGTTTCGCGACGTTCATACGCCAACATCTTCGGTCGTATACACAAGACTTCGCCGCGCGATTGCGATCGATTTCCGGCGAGGTGGAGGCTGTTCTCGATGGGCGGTCGCCCGACGATCCCGTCCGGGGTTCGTCGACAGTGGGCGCGCAGATCGTGGACGCGGTCTATCGCGGGCTGTTGCGGCGAGATGCTGACGATGCCGGGCGCCAGAATGCGATGGCAAACCTTGAACACTTAGGCATCAATGAAGGCTTGCCAAGGTTGCTCAACGAGGTCATGGGAAGCGAAGAGTTTGCCAACAATATTGCGCGCAGTTGAGCATGAACGGCGCGGCAAATGCCACCCGGTGGGTCGTCCGCGACCTATGCGACCTATGTCTCGATAGTGAATGGCCGAGAGGGTGGATATCTCCGTTGTATTCATCGGGGCTGCGTAACGAAGTCTTGTGGCGCTGAAGTGCGCTGTGGGACACTGTTTCGACATTGGCCGCTGCGGCGGGCGGGTTGCTTTAGCCGATCGTTCGGAGCGGCGGCGACCGAAGAGATTGTCTGCTTCTATCGTAGGAGTGAAGCGTGTCCGGTAATGAATGGCTTGAGAACTGCGTAAAAGCCGACGGCATTCACGTCATCAGTCAGAATCTTCCCTTCGAGCATCCGGAAGACGATTACGATCGTCAATATGGTAATGACGATGTTGAAAAGACTATAGGAGCGTTCGTTTTAGACGCAGCAGGCTTTACGCCAAGGTCGTTGCTTGAACTCGCCTGCGGTACTGGTCACATGACAGCTAGCCTAGTCTATGACGGTAGAGTAGAAGAGATTGTGGCATCGGATGCGTCGATCGAATTTCTAAAAATTACGCGAAACAAAATTGCTGGCCTGGGACAGGGTGATAAGGTTTCATTCGTGCTGCTGAGCGATGCTGATTTCAATCAGATTCCTCAAGGGCGTTATGACGCGATTATGATGCGTAGTGCGCTGCATCATTTTGCTGATTTTCGGGAAACTGCTGCTATATTGCTTAGTAAGTTACCACCAGGTGGGGGGCTCTTTATGCTTGAACCCCGTGCTGATTTCCATATCGCAAGTTCGTTAATACTCAAGGCTGCGCAGTCGCGGTCCGATCGTGTTCAGTGGACCGATCGCCATGCGCATCAAACGCAGAGTTTCATTGACGCAGCGTCATTTTATTTAGACAGAAAGCTTGATAAGCGTGAAGCTGAAGACAAATATGTTTTCTACATTGATGAACTTGTTGAGATAGCTTCGGAAAATAAGGTGACATTTACGTCACTCGGCGGCGAATATCTTAGTGCATTCACAAGTGTTTTTCATGATTTCATGAAATACTGTATGAATTTCGATGCCGATGTCTTGAGCGACATTCTCGCGCTAGTCGATGACGAACTGCGCTTCATGGACTCGGCTTATGCCTCGCGACCGCGCTACGGCGCTGCAGAGTGGTTTCTGTTTAGGGCTTGATAGATGCCGCGGGACTGAGGCGAGCCCCGGCTGTCCGCATCATCTGCATTTTGGGTTGCCATACTACGTACGTTGGCCGACGTCGATCGGCCGCGACAAGAAAACCGGCCCACTGCCCGCGGTTGGATTGATGGGGCGAGATCAAAACTAAGCACCCGAAGGCCTGCCGACAAGCAGCAGAAAGTGCGCTCGCGTGGTTGCGCGCGGCGGGAGGGCGACAAACGTTCCCTAAGCCGTAGATTTATAACGTGTTGCACCAGATGCAAACGCAGACGAGTTTGACGGCAGCGAAATAATTGTGGCGGCGCTCTTGTCGTATCGAGCAGCGATGCCGCGAAAATGCTTGATGCGGCTGAACAAACGCTCGACAAGATTGCGTTGTCGGTAGAGCCAGGGCGAGAAGGCAAAGCGCTGTTTGCGGTTAGCCTTGTTAGGAATGTTGGCCCAGATGTTCCTTTCCGCTGCCTTGGCGCGGATTGCATTGCTGTCGTAACCCTTGTCCCCGAGCAGCGTGGCATTCTCAGGGGCTGCTTCGATCAGCGGCGTCATGGACCTGACCACCGGTCAAGCGCAGGCTGACAGGACGTCCTTCAGCGACGACAAGAGCATGGAGCTTGCTGGTAAGACCGCCCCGGGAACGTTTCATGCCATGATCTGTGAGTCCCCCTTTTTGCCTGTCGCGGCATGTTGGTGGACACGCACGCAGGTAGAGTCGATCATCACCAGTTCGCCGTTGAAACCGGCTGAAACCGCCACCAGAAGTCGGTCCCACACCCCCCCCGCTTTGCGCCAGCGAACGAACCGGTTGTAGCAGGTCGTCAGCGGCCCGTAACGCTCAGGGACCTCCGCCAGGGGGGGGGGGCGGTTCGAAACCGCCTCACTATGCCGTTCAGCATGCGCCGATCATCGACCCGGGGAACGCCCATCGGCTTGTTCGGCAACCGCGGTTCGATGATCGCCCATTCCCGATCCGTCAGTTCGTACCGCCGCCGTGTCATCAAAACTCCCAATCAATGGGACGCCTGAATCATCCGGCATGTCAAATCTCAAGCGCCTTTATGATTTTACGGCCTAGTGATCGACAATACGCTGGATCGCCAGTTCGCCACGGCTGCCCCAGACCGAGCCTGGGGTGACAGGCATCACCTGGAAGGTTTTGCCTATCTGGCTGTCGTGATCGACTTGTACTCCCGTCGCGTGGTGGGTTGGTCGATGCAGAGCCGACAGACCACCGACGTGGTTCTGTAGGCGCTGCACACATGACGGCTTGGCGGCGCAAGCCGAATCAGCAAGGGTTAATCCACTCGGACTAGGGTTCGCAGTTCACCAGCATGGACTAGGGCGCCTTCATCCGAGTTCACGATCTTGAGCAGTCGATGAGCCGACGCGGCCACTGTCATGACGATGCTGTCATGCTGTCGCCCGCCAAGTTCGAACGGCACCAGATTTTGAAAGCCGAAGGCGTCTAGAGAACTAGAGGCTACTCACTTTGAACCGCCAGCGCCTAGCGCTTGTTCTCTTACGCCTCCTGCAGACAACGCTTGTCTCCGATGGATCGGGACAAGCGAAGTCAGCTGCGGTTTTCGGGAGAGGTGACCTTAATGGTTCACATGCTCCTTCACGCCGGCCCTCATGAACCAGAATATCGCATAAGCGACGAGAAGCGAGAAAAATACTGTAAGAATAGTTTTGGTACGCTCCGGGTATAGTGACTTAACCGGCAGGTTGGGGTTCACCACCCGAACGACATAGAGCTGCTTTTTGCGCGCTTCCTCACGAGCGGCTTGATAGGATGCCGCAGCAGCTTCGTAGCGCTTCGCTGCGAACTCCTGACGAATTCGTAGATCTTCGAAATTGCCGAGATTCGCGGCTATCGCCGATGTGCCGCCAGCCAACTGCTGACGCTGGGCGGCAATTTGACTGTCGAGAGATCGAACGCGGTTCGCAAGCGCGACATATTGAGGACTTGTTGGCGAAATCGATCCGCGCATCGCCATCAACTCCGCGCGAGCTTCGGCTAGCCGCGTAGTCAATTGCGTCAGCAATGAGATTTGCGCCCGTCCGCTGCCCTCTGGGTCTATGTCGTTGTTGACCTGACGGAATTTGGTTAACCGGACCTGTATGCCACGCAGATTATTCTCTGCCTCGTCCAATTGCCGCGCCGCCATCATCAGAGAATCGCGATAGCTTCGTTCGTTGAGCAAATTCACTCGTTCTTCGCCCATGCGAAGTGAAGTTTCTGCGATCAAGCGCGAGTCTGCCGGGCTAAACGCTCGTACCGACAATTCGGTTATGCCTGTGCGGTCGTCAAAGCGCAGCGTGATGTGTTTGCGGTAATATTTGACGAGGCTTTCTGGCGTGGGGGTCGCCCGGATCCGACTCACGATATCGACGCCGTCGCGGCGGAATCGACCTATAAGTCCAATCCGGCGATCAAGTTCCGCAACCGCCTCTGTGGACTGCAGATATTCGATGACGCTCATGGCATCGCCCCGCGGTTGCCCAGCGGCGCCGCCGAAAGACAGAAGTGCGCCGATCCCTCCGCCGACGGCAGGACTGCTCTGCGTTGAACGCACCAAAAAATGAGCCTCGGACTCATATTGGTTCGACGCGACCAGGCCATAATAAAATGCCGCGAGCGCAGAAGGGAGGATCACTACGGCAACGAACGCCCAGTTTTTGCGTGCCCAACCCGCGGCACGAACATGCCATTGCGGTTGAGGCATAACGTGTTCGCCAGCCAGCGGCTTAATTATACCGTGCATGATAGTCCTGTCATGTTCGCCCCAAACTCAACTCACGTGGAGGCGTGAACGTACGTTTCGGATGGCGATGAACCCTATATATGTTACTACCGCGCATACCGCGATCACATAACCGAAATTTATGTAAAGGGGTGATGCAGTTTGGAATTGCCCATAGCGAGCAATTTCGAAAATCCCGGCCATCGGGTTCCATTCCATTGCCGAGCGGAAGTCCGCGGGCAAAAATTCCATGGTCCAGAAAGCGCCGGACAACGGTATCGCGAAATAGGTCATCGGGTGAACGAGGCGACCCGCGGTGCGGCGGTCAAAGGTCCAACTGGCGATGATCAAAGAAAGTCCGAATGATAGCCAGGTCATCAGTCCGATTCCGGCAAGCAGATACAGCGGTCGAGCGGGCAGCTCTGCAAAGCCGAGAACCATGTACAAAGTCATGAGCACGATTAGAGCGCAAACACAACTTAGTGCCTCCATCAATGCTCGCGCGAGAACAACGTCTAGAATAGTCACCATTCGGTGGTAAAAAAGGTGAACACTCGCTTCTAGCATTCCCTCTGATTTGTTGACGATGCCACGGAAGATAATGAAAATAGTGTAGCCAAGGAGTGTGAATGTGCCAGGGTCGATGTCTGTATCGGACGAATGGCTACCCCCCATGAAGTGATGGATCGACGAAATCACACTCGCCAACATTAATGGCTCAATAATGAGCCAGATAAATCCAAAATTCTCACGGCCGAAGCGGCTGTGTACCTCGCGAAGTATCATCGCGGCCATGACGCGGAATTGTATGGTCAGCGCGGTAGCGAAACTCGTTGATTGATCTCGGTTCATTGCCATCAGGAAACCTCCTTCACGAGTTCCAGCAACGTCGTAGTGTGGGCCCTCCATGTGGGCGGACTCCACTCGGCAATTCGCTTGCACTGAGCTTCCCGTAACTCAGAGCCCGATTGGGCATAGTCGAGGATCATATTCATCCAAGACAGTCCGTCGATAGGGTCAATGAATTCTGCGAGGTTGTCCGAGGCTTCACGCAGCGCGGGTAAGTCGCTGCAAATGACAGGGATACCGATAGCCATTGCTTCGGTCACGGGCATCCCGAAGCCCTCCGCGAACGACGGAAGCAGTAGTGCCCTTGCGCCTCGTAGGATCATATGCATCGTCTCGTCGCTCAAGCTGGCATATTCGTAGACATGGTCTCGAAGTGGCTCGCAACGCTCCAGAAGATCGACGATGTTTTCGTTTTCCCATCCGCGGCGCCCTATCACGATGAGCGATGGGGCGGCTGGGCCCATCGTCTCGACGATCTTTCGCCAGACGTGGAGTAACAGGAGATGATTTTTGCGGGGCTCGATCGTGCCGACGATTACAAAGTAGGGTTTCGACGGAGATTGCGGCCAGTCGGCGTTCGGCGTCCGATCGATGAGGCGTTGATCAGTGCCAAGATGTGCGACTTCAATGCGCGGAGCGTGCGTCGAGCCGGTAAGAAAATGTTTGAAGGATTGGGCAGTAGCTTTAGAGTTCGCCAGCACCACCGCGGCATTTTCTGCCACGGTTTGCATGCGAAGCCGATGCGCTTCTGCTCCCCCCGGTCGGGCATATTCCGGAAACTCTATGGGGATGAGATCGTGGATAAGGCAGATTAGCGGAGCGCGCTCCCGCTTCAATTTTGCCTCGAAGGCCTCCGGTTTTTGCAGGTGGGCCGGAGAAGACTGGACAAAAACGCGACGCATGCCGCTTGCCACAGGGCGGGTTCTGCGCGGTCGCAATTGCCAGAGATGTTTGAGCGCGCTCGTCCGCAGTCTCAGCCAGCCAGGATTGCCCGAACGCCCCCATCGATGCTCCGTTTCGTTAAGGAATTTGGAAACGGCGCCCGCGTCCAGTCGACCATAGATTCCGAACGGGTTGATTGCGGCGAAGTGGAGTGGGCCGGGATGATGTTCGATAAGCGCTCGCGCATAAGCCATTTCAACCCGATCCACGCCGGTCGGCATGACGTGCAGCATGCGCGACATCAACCGAGACAGATCGAGAACGATTTCGGTCTGTTCGAGAGCCGACATCAGAGATGCTGGCGAGGACAGGGGAGACGCGTTCAAGCCGACACCGCGATCAATCCTGGTAAAATGGTGGAGCCGAGGGGGATCGAACCCCTGACCTCTGCAATGCCATTGCAGCGCTCTCCCAGCTGAGCTACGGCCCCGTTCCATTCGTCGCGCTGCCCCTGGGAGGCAGCGGAGGGCGCCCTTTAGGTCAGGGCGCGGATGGCTGCAAGAGGCTTTTGCGCCCCGGCAGAAAAATCGGCGGGCGGCATCCCGAAGGCGGCCGCCCGCGCGCAAAAATCAGTTCTCGTCTTCGCCGCTGTCGGTCGACAGGCCGATATCGTCATCGCCGCCCAGATCGACGTCGTCGTCGGGATTCTGTTCGGCGTCCTCGTCGATGTCGAGATCCTCGTCATCGGACAGATCCGAATCCTGGCGCTCGGGCACTTCCTTCTTGGGCGCGTCGAACGGCAGCGGCTGCTTCGACTTCAGGAAGGGCTCGGGTTCCCACATGGCATCGCATTCGATGCACGAAACGGGATTGTCCTTACCCAGGTCGTAGAAGCGAGTGCCGCATTTCGGGCAGACCCGCTTGGTGCCCCATTCCGGTTTCACCACGGTCACATAACTCCAACAGAAAATGAAGGTCCGCATGTCCCGACGACACGGAACACGGGAAACGCCGCGCGCCTTGCCATAGCGTAGGGCCGCTGTCAAAAGCCGCCCCCATCATGCATGGTTCCAATCCCACACCGATGGCCTTTCGCGCGCCCGGTCCGCTTAAAGGTGCGGTCGCGGTTCCCGGCGACAAATCGATCTCGCACCGATCGCTGATGCTCTCCGCGCTCGCGGTGGGCGAGAGCGTCGTCGAGGGATTGCTGGAGGGCGAGGACGTGCTTGCCACGGCTGCGGCGATGCGGGCTATGGGCGCGCAGATCACCCGCGGCGAGGATTCGCGCTGGCATATATATGGCGTCGGCGTGGGCGGCCTGCTCCAGCCCGAGACCGCGATCGAGATGGGCAATTCGGGCACGTCGACCCGTCTGCTGATGGGCCTGATCGCGAGTCACCCGATCACTGCGACCTTTACCGGCGACGCTTCGCTGTCGAAGCGGCCGATGGGGCGCGTGATCGAGCCGCTGTCGCTGATGGGTGCGGAGTTCACGACATCGCCCGGTGGTCGCCTGCCGTTGACGATGCGGGGGATCAACCCGGCGGTGCCGATCGAATATCGCCTGCCGGTCGCCTCTGCGCAGGTGAAGTCCGCGGTGCTGCTGGCGGCGCTCAATACGGCCGGCGTCACGCGGGTGATCGAGCCAGTGCCGACCCGCGATCATAGTGAGCGGATGCTGAAGGGATTCGGCGCTGAGCTGTCGGTCGAGCTGGACGGCGCGACGCGGATCATCTCGATCCGGGGCGAGGCCGAGCTGAAGCCGCAACATATAGTGGTTCCGGGCGATCCGTCTTCGGCGGCGTTTCCGGTGGTCGCGGCGCTGCTGGTGCCGGGGTCGGAGGTGACCGTCACCAATGTCGGGCTCAACCCGACGCGCGCGGCTCTGTTCGACGTGCTGCGGATGATGGGCGGCGACATCAGTTTCGCGAACGAGCGCGAGGTGGGCGGCGAGCCGGTGGCCGACATCGTCGTGCGCGGATCGGCGCTCAAGGGCATCGAAACCCCGGTCGAGACGGTCGCGAGCATGGTCGACGAATATCCCGTGCTGTTCGTCGCGGCCGCGCTGGCCGAGGGGCGGACGGTCGCGCGCGGGTTGGAGGAGTTGCGCGTCAAGGAATCGGATCGGATCGCGGTGATGGCCGAAGGGCTCCGCGCGATCGGCGCGCGGGTCGAGGAACTCGAGGACGGGCTGATCATCGACGGCACAGGCGGCGAAAAACTGCCCGGCGGTGCGACGATCGCCGCGCGGCTCGATCACCGGATCGCGATGAGCTTCGCGGTGGCGGGGCTGGCGTCGAAGGGCGACGTGATGATCGACGATATGGCGCCGGTCGCGACGAGCTTTCCGGGCTTCGTGAATCTGATGACGGCGTTGGGGGCTGAAATAGCGTGATCATTGCGGTGGATGGCCCGGCAGCGTCGGGCAAGGGGACGATCGCGAAGGCGCTGGCGAAACATTATGGGCTGCCGCATCTCGACACGGGGCTGCTCTATCGCGCGGTGGGCGTGTCGGTGACGCGCGCGGATGGCGATCCGGGCGATGCGGCCGATGCGCTGCGGGGATGCGCGTTCGATCCCGCTTTGCTCGACGATCCGGCGCTCAAGACCGAAGCGGCGGGGAAGGCAGCGTCGATCGTGTCGGCGCATCCGCAGGTGCGAGAGGCGCTTCTCGAGCGGCAGCGCGATTTCGCGATGCAGGATGGCGGCGCGGTGCTCGATGGGCGCGACATCGGCACGGTGATCGCGCCGCAGGCGCCGGCCAAGCTGTTCGTGACCGCCAGTTCGGAAGTGCGCGCCCAGCGCCGCTTCCGGGAACTCGACGCGATGGAACAGGGGGTGTCGTTCGATAGCGTCCTGGCCGACATCCTTGCCCGCGACGAACGCGACTCCGGACGGTCTGCCGCACCGCTGCGGCAGGCGGATGATGCGGACTTGCTGGATACCAGCGATCTGAGTATAGACGCGGCCGTCCAGCGGGCGATTTCGCTCGTGGAAGCCAGGACGGCAGACCGCTAAATCGCGGCGCTATCGCAGGCGTGACAGGGGGACGGTGATAAAGCCGATCCTCTGGCGCGCCTTTTGCGTTTGCGGCGATTGCGTAGCGAATCCGCCAGCAGCTTCCACGATCGTGCCGTTCAACGGATGCCGTGTCGGGCATGGGGCCCGCATGGCTTTCTGGCCTCCAAGACCTCCGGAACCAACCGGACGGCCGGAAAAACGAACGTAGGAAACACTTTTTTATGGCAACTGCCGCCAACCCGACTCGCGATGATTTCGCGGCTCTCCTCAATCAGACCCTCGGCGAGGGCGAAGGCTTCGAAGGCCGCGTCGTCAAGGGCACCGTCACCGGCATCGAGAACGATCTGGCCGTCATCGACGTCGGCCTGAAGTCCGAAGGCCGTGTTCCCCTCCGCGAGTTCGCAGCCCCCGGCCAGAAGGCTGACCTGAAGGTCGGCGACGAAGTCGAGGTCTATGTCGACCGCGTCGAGAACATCCACGGCGAAGCGATGCTCAGCCGCGATCGCGCCCGCCGCGAAGCCGCCTGGGACAAGCTGGAAGGCGAGTTCGGCGAAGGCAAGCGCGTCGAAGGCGTGATCTTCGGCCGCGTGAAGGGTGGCTTCACCGTCGACCTGAACGGCGCCGTGGCCTTCCTGCCCGGTTCGCAGGTCGATATCCGTCCGGTGCGTGATGTCACGCCGCTGATGGATATCCCTCAGCCCTTCCAGATCCTGAAGATGGATCGCCGCCGCGGCAACATCGTCGTGTCGCGCCGCGCCGTCCTCGAGGAAACCCGCGCCGAGCAGCGTTCGGGCCTGATCCAGTCGCTGGCCGAAGGTCAGGTGATCGAGGGTGTCGTCAAGAACATCACCGATTACGGCGCTTTCGTCGACCTGGGCGGCATCGACGGCCTGCTCCACGTCACCGACCTCAGCTACAAGCGCGTTGGCCATCCGAACGAGATGATCAACATCGGCGACGTCGTGAAGGTGCAGATCATCCGCATCAACAAGGACACGCAGCGCATCTCGCTGGGCATGAAGCAGCTCGAGAGCGATCCGTGGGAAGGCGCCGGCGCCAAGTATCCGATCGGCGGCAAGTTCACCGGCCGCGTGACGAACATCACCGAGTACGGCGCGTTCGTCGAGCTGGAGCCGGGCATCGAAGGCCTGGTCCACGTTTCGGAAATGAGCTGGACCAAGAAGAACGTCCACCCGGGCAAGATCGTCTCGACTTCGCAGGAAGTCGACGTGGTCATCCTCGAGGTCGACGCCGACAAGCGCCGCATCTCGCTGGGCCTCAAGCAGGCGGTCAACAACCCCTGGGAGAGCTTCGCGGAGCGTCACCCGATCGGTTCGACCGTCGAAGGCGAAGTCAAGAACGCCACCGAGTTCGGCCTGTTCATCGGCCTGGACGGCGATGTGGACGGCATGGTCCACATGTCGGACATCGCCTGGGGCGTGTCGGGCGAGGAGGCTCTGGCGCTTCACCACAAGGGTGAGACCGTCAAGGCGATCGTCCTCGACATCGACTCGGAGAAGGAGCGCATCTCGCTCGGCATCAAGCAGCTCGAGCGCGGCGGCGTCGCGGCGGGTGGTGCTGCTTCGACCGGCGGTTCGGGCCTGAACAAGAACGCGGTCACCACGATCACCGTCATGGCGATCACCGATGGCGGCCTGGAAGTGCAGGCTGGCGACGACGGCGCGATCGGCTTCATCAAGCGTGGCGACCTCGGCCGCGACCGCGACGAGCAGCGTCCGGAGCGTTTCCAGGTCGGCCAGAAGTTCGACGCGATGGTCACCGGCTTCGATCGTTCGAAGAAGCCGACCTTCTCGGTCAAGGCGATGCAGATCGCCGAAGAGAAGCAGGCTGTCGCGCAATACGGTTCGTCGGACTCGGGTGCGTCGCTCGGCGACATCCTGGGCGCGGCGCTCAAGGCCAAGGGCGACGCCAGCTAATCGGCTGGTCCGCAAGGAACATGGAGGGCGTCGGAGCGATCCGGCGCCCTTTTTGTTTGCCCGGCGAAATCCTCCCCGCCGGGGGGAGGATTTGGAATTGTCGCAATCCCCGCCCACCATGCTAGGCATTGCGAATCGTTCGCATAAAAAGGGGATGTCGATGTCGAGCCGCTGGATCCTTATGTTCGGGGCGCTCGCCGCGACGCCCACGATGGCGCAGGAAGGCCTGCCACAACGTCTGATCACGGTCGTCGGCGTCGCCGTCGATCGCGCGCAGCCGGACATCGCGACGCTTGATTTCACGGTGCGGGGCGAGGGCGACAGCGCCGATGCGGCAGCAGGGGCGCTTGCGACACGGCTGAAGGCTCTGTCGGGCGGGCTGCTCGGCCTGCTCGGCAAGGACAGCGAACTCACCACCAGCAACGTCAACATCGTCGAGGTGCGCGATCGCGCCTGCAATGATGGGCGTCCGGTATATCCTGGCAGCGTACAGCTGAGCCGCGGCGCCTGCGCGGTGGTCGGCTATATCGCGATCAGCCAGGCGCAGCTGCGCAGCCGTGCGGTCGACAAGATCGCCACGGCGGCTGGGCTGGCGGCGCGGCTGGGTGCCAGCGACGCGCGCGTGACCGGCTTCGCGCTGGCCGATCCGGATGCGGCACAGCGCCGCGCGGCCATATTGGCGTTCAAGGATGCGCGCCGACGTGCGGAGACGGCAGCCGCCGGATCGGGCGTGAAGCTGGGCGATGTCGCCTCGATCCGCGATCAGGCGGCCTTTGGTGGTGGGCAGGATATCATCGTAACGGCGCAGCGGGCGGTGGCGGCCCCGCCTCCACCGCCGCCGCCGATCTCGATCGATATCAAGCCGCGCCCGATCGAGACCCGCGCACAGATCACGGTCAGTTACGAGATCGCACGTTAAACGATCGTATCGATCACTCTGATCCTATGTATGCGTTTCTATCGATCAGAATGGCGGGCCATAAGGGGCGCAACCAAGGAGGTGCGCCATGCGGCATGATCTATCGACGTCCCCCGATTTCGCCGCCAGTCGCGCCGCGATCCGCGCGCAGTTGAGCAAGCTGGCGCTGGCCGAGCGGCTGAGCCACGGGCGGATATACACGCGCGTCGAAACGCGCTGAACGCTCGGCCTCGTCGAAGCGGTATCGGATAAGCGATCCGACTAGCGCGGCTAATGGCCTGCGGCGATCCGGTCGCGTCGCTGACCGCGCCGAGCCAGCTTGCGCCCGGCAAGATGTCGTTCGATCAGGTGATGGGTTATATCAGCAAGATCACCGGCGGACCGATTTCGGGCGTGATGTACAACGGCACCTATCTGAGCAGTGCGAGCCAGCAGACGATGGATGCCGTCCATGACGTCGGCGAGATGCTGGATGGCTTCGCCGAGCCGCTGGCGGACAGAGCGACGTCCGATCCGATGTGGTGATGATGAAGCCTCCCCGGCATGGGACGGGGAGGCCGTCACCTTATTTCAGGCTGAGGATATAATCCGCGACCTGTTCGGCCGACTGTTGGTTTTTGAGGCCCATGAACGGCATGCGGGTGCCGGGAACGGTTGCCTGGGGCGATTGGATGAACTTGATCAGGTTCGGGCGGGTCCACTTGATCCCCGATTTCTTCATCGCCGGAGAGAAGGCGAAGCCCGGAACGGCGCCTGCAGTTGCGCCGCCGATGCCGAAGAGATTCGGCCCGATTCCGTTGGGCGCGCCCTTGTCTGTCTTGTGGCAAGCGGCGCACACGCCGAAAATTGCCGGCTTGGGCAGTGGCGCGGCCGCGACGGGCAGCGCAGGTGCCAGAATCGCAGCGACGAAGACGGTCTTAATCAAACGGTTGCGCATCCAATATCCCCCCGGAGCACGGAATTCGGCGAAAATCTAGATTTTCGTCGCACGGCGCGCAAGCGAAGGCCGCACCATGCATTGATTTGCGTTATGTTTTCTCGTTAAGCTGCGGAATCGACGCATCGACGGTGGGGGGAAAGCCGGTCCGAAGCGTTCGAGCACATGCCCACATGTGAGGACATGTGTTGAAACGGCATGGTTTTGAGGGGAATCATGGCATGATCAGGTCTGAACTGGTCGAATTGCTGGCACGGGATAATCCCGATCTCTCGCCCAAGGAGGTCGAGAAGATCGTGACGACCTTCTTCGAGGCGATCTCTCAGCGGCTTGCCGATGGCGGGCGCGTTGAGCTGCGCGGTTTCGGGGCGTTCTCGACCCGCGCGCGCGAAGCCCGACAGGGGCGCAATCCGCGCACCGGCGACGCGGTTTCAGTGTCGGCCAAGCGGGTGCCCTATTTCAAGCCGGGCAAGGAGATGCGCGCGCGCCTCAATGTCTGAAGTTTGGGTCTGAGGCGTGGGTTTGAGCTTGGCGCTCGCGCTCTTGCCACGCTATGGACGCGGCAGCGGCGCTGGCGGGCGTGGCGAAACTGGTAGACGCAACGGACTTGAACCAAATCGGGTGCTCGCGGGGAAACGCGCGATGCAGAACTGCTCAAATTCGGGGAAGCCTTCAGGTTCCTGGTAATCCCGAGCCAAGCCGTGGGTCATCCCACGGAAGGTGTAGAGACTAGACGGGCAGCGCCTAACTCCGTTTCGGACAGCTCCGTTGCGGACAGGGCGAAGGGATAGTCCGGACCACGAACGTCGGTGCATTGGCGCCGTCGGCGGCGAAAGCCGAAGTGGTGTGAAAATCCGTCGGGCTTCGGCTCTTGAGGGTTCGATCCCCTCCGCCCGCACCAGCGCCGCGACTTCGGCGCGATCCTTTGAAATTCGGCGTCGAACGGGCGCGGGTCGGGCCTTGGGCCCCGCATCAACCCGGAATTAACAATCCTTTGCTAAATGGCAGGCTCCCCGCGCCGTTTTCCGTTTTGAGACAACAGTCTTTTGGGGCAGACGGAACGGAACGTGGGATTGGGTTACGGCGATGTCCCGGCATGGGACGATGACCGGGACGCGAGCAACGGGATGATGTGTGTGATGCGTAAGCCGGGTGTTGGGGCGATTTTGGCGGCGACGCTGGTGGGGCTTTCCGCCATGCCCACGGCCGCGCAGACCAGCGCGGCGGTGGCCGCCGTTTCGGACGGCGCCGTGGCTCCCTCTCCCCTGAAGCCCTATCGCATCAATCCAGGTGACGAGATCGAAGTTTATGTGTGGGGCGACGAACGGCTCCAGCGCGCGCTGAAGGTGCTACCCGACGGCAGCGTCTCCTTCCCGCTGATCGGCCGGATCGACGCTCTCAACAAGCTGCCGTCCGATCTGGAGACGGTGATCACCGCTGGCCTGGCGGATCAGTATCGCAACGGCGTGCCGCGCGTCACCGTGGCGGTGAAGAGCCCGTCGGGCCTCAGCTTTTCGGTTGCCGGCCGCGTCAAGGCGCCGGGCAGCTTTACGCCCGGTCATTATATGAACGTCCTCGAAGCGGTCAGCGTCGCCGGCGGCCCCACCGAGTTCGCGGATCTTTCCAAGGTCAAAATCTACCGTAAGCGCGGTGCGCAGCTCACGGTAATCGACGTCAAGCTCGACAGCGCAATGAAGGGATCGCCCACGCAGGCCGATCTCCAGAGCGGTCTTGTCGAGCTTCAGAGCGGGGATGTGGTGGTCGTTCCATGAAGATGAATGTGGGGGCATATCGGTCGGGCATCGCGGCGATCGCGGTGATGATGGTGGGCGTCGCGGCGCCGGCCGTGGCCGCGAACGTGAAGGCCGCTGTCGAAACGTCGGTTCGGCTTGGTTATTCGAGCAATCCGTTTCTGTCGGCGGGCAATGACCTGGCGTCGGGATCGGTCACGGGCAGCATCGATCCGTCGCTCAGTTGGGTCACCGAGAAGGGAAGTGTGGTCCTGCGCGGCAATTACGACCGCACCGAGTATTTCCGCAATTATGATGGCGTGAGCGGCTATGGCGGCGGGCTCGACGTCAAACAGAAGCTCAGCCCGAAGCTCGATGTCTTCGGTGGCCTGCGTTACGACAGCCGCATCATCGGTCAGAATGATGACACGATCACCGGCGTGCCGGGTTCGTTGCCCGTCGACGATACCGACGTGAACCTGATCGGCACGCGTCAGCGCAGCAACACGCTCCAGGGATCGGCCGGCTATAACTGGCAGGTGTCACCGCGGGACACGATCACGGGCAATGTCTCGGCGGCGCTCACCCGCTATCCGAACCGTCCGGTGGGATCGGATTCGGATAATCTTGGCGGCACAATCGGCTATCAGCGCGCGATCAGCGAGAAGACCAAGGTCGGCCTCAGCGGCACCGTCTATCACATCAGCTATGATACGCCGGGCCTCGACACGCTGGTGATGCAACCGAACGTGACCTTCTCCACCAGCATTTCGGAAACGTGGAGCTTCGATGCGTCTTTGGGTATCTCGTTCACCGATCTCAAGGTGCCGGGGCCGGGCAACGATCAGCGCAATACGGGCTGGGCCGGTACGGCAGACCTCTGCCATCGCGGGCGCATGAACAATTTCTGCTTCTCGGCATCGCGCCAGGTGAGCGCCTCGGGCTTCGGCGGTACCGTCACGCGCGATCAGTTGGCGTTCAACATGCACCAGCAGTTGACCGAGCGGCTCGGATTCAACGGCGGCGGCAGCTTCTCGCAGAGCGAGAGCCAACTCGCGCTCATCGGCAAGCGCCGC
Source organism: Sphingomonas montanisoli (assembly GCF_008274695.1). Taxonomy (GTDB): domain Bacteria; phylum Pseudomonadota; class Alphaproteobacteria; order Sphingomonadales; family Sphingomonadaceae; genus Rhizorhabdus; species Rhizorhabdus montanisoli. The sequence continues at coordinate 993,878 of NZ_VTOU01000002.1, forward strand.
TACGTGTCGGCGCAGGGCGGGCTCGACTACAAGCTGTTTCCGAACGTGGTCGTGGGCGCGAGCGCGCATTATCGCGACGTCTTCGGAAACCGAACGTTCCTGGGTGCCGGGCAGGATATCAAGGCCGATATCGGCGGCGAAGTCAGCGCCACCCTGGTCCTGCCGCGATCGTCATGACCGAAGCCGGCCTGCCGAACGCCGATCAGGAGATTTACGAGGGTATCCTCGGCTATCTGCCGTCCATCCTGCTTCAGCGGAAATGGTTCGTGCTGGGGCCGATGTTCGCGTGCGAGATTGCGGGCCTCGCCTTCGCCTTTGCGCTGCCGACGCGCTACCAGTCGTCGGCGACGATCGTCGTGCAGTCGAAGGATCTGCCCGACGATATCGCCAATTCGCCTGCAGGCGACATGATCGATCAGCGGCTGGCCAAGATCAAACAGCAGGTGCTCAGCCGTCCCGAGCTGATCGAGATCATTCAGGGCAACGCCCTCTACCTCGACGAACGGCGCACCCAGCCGCTGTCACAGATCATCGACAAGATGCGCGGCGATACCGACATCGTGCCGGTATCGTCCGATTTCGCGCCGACGGCCCGCAATCGTTCGAACACGATCGCCTTCGCGATCAGCTTTACTTACGACGATCCGGCCAAGGCGCAGGCAGTGACGCAGGAATTCACCCAGCGTCTCTTGCGCCTCGATTCGAGCCAGTTGAGCAACCAGGCGAATGCCACGGTCAACTTCCTGCGCGATCAGGCGCAGGGGATCCAGATCAAGGTCGGTGAGGTCGAAGCGCAGATCGAACAGATCAAGAGCCGCAACGGCCTGGCCCTCTCGCGACTGGGCGGATATGTGCCCAATACGAGCAGCTATGACATCCAGATTTCGGGGCTGCAGCGCGAGAATACCGAGCTGATGGCCAAGGCCAGCGGCATGGCCAATGCGGGCGACGACAATCTCGCCAAGGCCGAGGCCCAACTGGCGGCCGCCAAGGCGCTCTATTCGGACAACCATCCCGACGTTATCGCCGCCGAGCAGCGCGTGATCGAGGCGCGCGCGCTGGCCAAGTCCGTCGCGACCAAAACCACGCCGAACGCACTGTCCAGCAAGCAGATCGCCGACAACAACCGTGCGATCGCCGCGCTGAACGCGCAGCGTTCATCCGAAAGCGCGCGGGCCAATGCGACGATGTCGGCGCAGGCGGGCGCGCCGTTGATCGAGGAACAGCTGCGCCAGCTTCAGGGGCGCGCAGATGGCTTCCGGCAAAGCTACGACAAGGTGCAGGCGAGCCTGATGGCGGCCGAAGCCGCGCAGAAGATGGAGATCGAGCAGCGCGGCGATCGGCTGGTGCTGGTCGATCCGCCGACCTTGCCCGATCGCCCCTCCTCGCCCAACCGGCCGCTGCTGATCGGTGGCGGCATCGCACTGGGCACATTTGGCGGCGTGATGCTCGCGCTCCTGATCGAGCTGTTCATGCGGCCGATACGGGGGACCGCTTCGCTCCAAAATCTGTTAGGGGTAGGGCCACTGGTCGTCATTCCGACGATCCGGGGCAATGGCCGCGGATCGGCGCCCAAACGGCGCTGGTGGCAGCTGTTCAAGCGTAAGGATCACGCAACGGCATGACCTACGAACCCGCGCAGCGTGACGAAGCCGTTTTTCCGGTGGTCGGCTCCGCCGGACGCCCGTCGGCGTTCGAGCGACTGCGCAAGAATGGCGTCTATGGTTTCGACAGCCGCGATATACGCTCGCGGCCGTTCAATCTGTTGCGCGCGCAGGTGCTGCGCATCGCCAAGGCCAAGGGTTGGAAGCTGATCGGCGTCACTTCGCCTGCGCCGCGCGTGGGCAAGTCGTTCGTCGCGTCGAACCTCGCCGCGTCGCTCGCGCGCCAGCCCGAACTGCACACCTATCTGTTCGACTTCGATCTGCGTCGCTCGACGATCGCGCAGAATTTCGCGCTATCGGGCAAGTTCGGCATCTCGCACTTCCTCGACGGCACGATCTCCGATCTCCAGCAGGTCGCGCGCACGATCGAGGGCGAGCAACTGACGATCTTCCCCAGCTATCCGAACGATGCGGCGTCCGACGAGCTCGTCGCGTCGGCGCGGATGGACGCGCTGATCGCCGCGATGCGCCAGCTGCCCGACAACACGATCTGCATCTGCGATCTGCCGCCGGTGTTTGCCAATGACGACGCGGTCGTCATCTCGCAGAAGATCGACGCCTATCTGATGATCGTCGAGGATGGCGTCACTACGCGTAAGCAAGTGCGGGACAGCTTCCGCCTTCTGTCGCCGGCGCCGTGCATCGGCACCGTGCTCAACCGCTACGACACCACCCTGCTGTCGGACGATTATGGCTACAGCTATCGTCCCGACCGCGCCTATGCCGAATATTACAGCAAGAGCTGAGCACCGCTGATTGACGCTCCCCGTCGACCGCGCAACACTTTGCGGCGACAACAGGGGAGAGGTCGATGAATCGCTGGATGATCGGCGGCGTGGCGGCGGCACTGGCCGCCATTCCAATGATGGTGGTGGCGCAGGATGAAAAGCCCAAGGGCTTCCTGCCATCGGGCTATTTCGACCTGATCGACGTCCTGCCACCGGCTCCCATCAAGGAGGAGCCGCGCGGTGTCGCCGATCGTGAAATCTTCAAGCTCACCCGCGCGTTGAAGGGCACCCCGCGTTGGGACATGGCGGTGAACGATGTCGCCGCCGATACCGCGTCGATGATGCGCGACTTCAGTTGCGCGGCCGGGATCAAGTTGACCCCGCAGACCGCGCCCAAGACGGCGGCGCTTCTCGACAAGGCGAGCATCGACAGCAACGAGGCGATCGAGAAGATCAAGATCTTCTACCGCCGCCAGCGTCCTTTCCAGATCGATCAGGGCGAGGTGTGCGAGCCGATCGCCAATCTCGGCCGCTCCTATGACTATCCGTCGGGTTCGGCGACGCGCAGCTGGACGTGGGGACTGATCCTGGCCGAGGTGCTGCATAAACAGGCGTCCCCCATTCTCGCCCGCGCGCGGGCGTTCGGGGAGAGTCGGGTCGTGTGCGGATCGCATAATGCCAGCGCGATCGAGGCGGGGCGGATGGCGGCGGGCTCGATGCTCGACGTGGTCCGGACCGAACGGGCTTATGCCGACGCCGTCGTCGCCTCACGCGTGGAGCTGACAGCATTGGCGAAGAGCGCGCCGATCACCGACGGGGCGGCATGCTCGAACGAGGCTCTGCTCGTCAGCCAGCCCGTGATGCGGTGAAGCCCAAAAAGAAAGGGCCGCACCCGAAGGCGCGGCCCTTTCCAAATCTTCCGGCGCCGCACGGGGCGGCGCCAGCGAGATTACATCGCGTTCGAAGCAGCGTTGCTGTCGACAGCCATCGCGTTGGTGTCGGCCATCGCAGCGTTCGAGTCTTCGACGACTTCGGTCGAGTTCTCGACGACGTTGGTGTCGTTGGCGACCGGGGCTTCGGTCTTCTTGCAAGCGGCGACCGAAAGCGACGCAGCGGCGATCAGCGAAAGGGCAACGATCTTCTTCATGATCGGAATCTCCGGAAGTTTTCAAAATCAGTGGCGTGAACGGTCCCAATCCCGTTCAGGCTTGTTTCCCCCCGAAACAGGCGACGACCGTCTTACCGTTTTGCTGTGTGCGATGCAATGTCTCTTGTTCCGGTAGTTATTGGGGCTGTGCAGGCGGGGTCTGGGGCGCTGCGGGCTGGGGTGCGGGGGCAGGTGCTGCATCCGCCGGCGGAATGCCCGCATCGGCGTCGGCCGCCGAAGTCGCGTCGGGGGCCGGAATACCGGCATCTTCGTCCACCCCGGTGGCCGGACTGCCGCCCATCGGGTTGGCAACCGAGTCCGCGGCGGCTGCGTCCTCGGCGGCCTGATCGCCGCCTTCCTGGTTCAGGATCTGTGCGTGCCGGCGCTGCAAATAGGCCGACCGCGCCGCAGCATAAGGATCGAGCGCGCTTTCAAGGAAGCTGTCGGCGCCGCTTTCGATCAGCGAGTTTCGCGCGTCGACGACGGTTGCAGCGAGGAGGCCGTAGCGTACTTCCTTGGGCAACCCGCACTCGCGCCGGCAGACGCTGTAGGGATCGGCAACCCACGCCACGCCAAGGCCGACGCCATCGCGCATCGTCGACGGCCCGAAGAATGGCAGCATCAGATAAGGCCCGCCATTGGCACCCCACGCACCGAGCGTCTGGCCGAAATCTTCGGGGGCCGGCTGAATCTTCGCGCGGCTCGCGACATCGAACAGGCCGCCGATACCTGCGGTCGTGTTGACCAGGAATCGGCCCAGATTGCGTGCGGCGCGATCGAACTTGCCCTGCAGGACGTTGTTGATGAGGCTGAACGGTTCGCTGACGTTGTTGAAGAAGTTGCGCACGCCGTCGCGGCCGGGCTTCGGTACCACGGCGCGATAGACCGTGGTCACCGGCTTGATGACCACCTTGTCGGCCCCGCGATTGAAGCCCCAGACGCCACGGTTGAAACCTTCGAGGGGATCGCGCTGGGCCAGTCGATCCTCGCCGACGCGGGTCGTGGTGCAGGCGGGAAGCGCGGCGACGATCGCCAGCGCGGAAAGGATTTGGGCCGTGCGGCGCATGCGGAATTGTCCCCTTGGTGCGTATTTACGCGCCTGTCATACTCATAAGCTGATCGCAAGTTCCCTTGACCGCATATAAAGACATCTTTATGTCTGCATATATGGCCTCAGATGCATCCGCGATCTTCCGTGCACTGGCCGATCCGACCCGCCTGCGCATCTTTCAACTGCTGCGCGCGATGGAGTTGTCGATCGGCGAGCTGGCCCAGGTGTTGGGCCAGAGCCAGCCGCGTGTTTCGCGCCATGTCAAGATTCTTGCCGACGCCGGTCTGACCGATCGGCGAAAGGAAGGCAGCTGGGTGTTCCTGGGGCTGGGGGATGGCGATCGGGTCGCGCCGCTGGTCGCCGCGCTCGATGCGTGGACGGGCGAGGGTGAGGATGCCTGGGTGGTTGCGGATCGCGCACGCCTTGCCGCCGTCCGCGCCGATCGCGCGTCTGCCGCCGCGCGCTATTTCGCCGATCATGCCGAGGAATGGGATGCGATCCGGTCGCTCCACGTTCCCGAAAGCAAGGTCGAGGCGCGGATCGTCAAGCTGCTCGACGGTTCACCTATCGGTCGGCTGGTCGATATCGGCACCGGCACCGGGCGGATGATCGAGTTGCTCGGCCCGAATGCGCAGAGCGCACTGGGCATCGATCGCAGCCCGGAGATGCTCCGTCTGGCTCGCGCCAAGTTCGCCGAAGAGGGGCTAAGCCAGGCCGAGCTGCGGCAGGGCGACATGTATGCGCTGCCGCTGGGCGATGGTGCGGCCGATGTTGTCATTCTCCATCAGGTGCTGCATTTCGCGCAGCAGCCGGCGGCGGCGATCGCGGAGGCGGCGCGGTTGCTCGACGCGGGCGGGCGCCTGTTGATCGTCGACTTCGCCAGCCATGATCGTGAGGAGCTTCGCACGCGGGACGCGCATGCCCGGCTCGGCTTCGACGACGATCAGTTGCGCGGCTGGTTCGAAGCGGCGGGGTTGTCGCTGGTGGATGTGGATGCGCTGGTGGGCGATGCGCTTACCGTGAAATTGTGGTTGGGCGCGCGGGGTACGCGCGCCGCATTGAAGGCAGTCAGATGAACTCGGTTCCTTTCGGTCAGCTTGAAGAAGCGCGCCGCGCGCTCGATGCGCCCCTGTTCGCCGATGTCGCGGGGGACGCGACGGTATCGTTCGAGTTCTTCCCGCCCAAGACCGAGAAGATGGAAGAGACGCTTTGGGCGTCGGTCCAGACACTCAAGATTCTGAAGCCGCGCTTCGTGTCTGTGACCTACGGCGCGGGCGGATCAACCCGCGAGCGCACCCACAACACGGTCGCGCGGATTGCGAAGGAAACCGACATTCCGGCGGCGGCGCACCTGACCTGCGTCGAGGCGTCGAAGGCGGAGATCGCCGACGTCGCCAACGCTTATTGGGATGACGGCGTGCGCCACATCGTCGCCCTGCGCGGCGATCCGCCGGTCGCGGGCGCGAAGTTCCAGGCGCACCCGGACGGCTATCAGAATGCGGCCGATCTGGTCGCGGGCCTCAAGAAGCTGCACCCGTTCGAAATTTCGGTCGCGGCCTATCCCGAATGCCACCCGGATTCGGAAAGCGCTGAATTCGACCTGGCCAATCTCAAGGCCAAGTTCGATGCGGGAGCGGACCGGGCGATCACCCAGTTCTTCTTCTCGCCCGAGCATTATTTCCGCTTCTGCGACAAGGCGCGCGCGGCCGGCATCGATGCCGAGATCGTCCCCGGCATCATGCCCGTGTCGAACTTTGCCGCGACCCAGCGGATGTCGGCAATGTGCAACACCGAGGTTCCCGCCTGGATGGGGCGTCTGTTCGAAGGGCTCGACGATCATCCCGGCGCACGTCAGCTTGTCGCCGCGACGATCGCCGCCGAGATGTGTCGCCGCCTCTATGCGGGCGGTGTCCGCCAGTTCCATTTCTACACGCTCAACCGTGCCGAGCTGTCTTTCGCGATCTGCCACCTGCTGGGGCTGCGCGGCGACAAGGCCGGGCTGGAGAAGGCCGCGTGACGATCAAGAAATCCGAAGCCGCCGCGCTCTTCCGCCAGCAGGCGAAGGAGCGGATCCTGCTGACCGACGGCGCTGCCGGCACGATGATCCAGCGCTACAAGCTCACCGAGGCCGATTATCGGGGATCCTATGATCTGCCGAGCGATCAGAAGGGCAATAACGACCTGCTCGTGCTGACCAAGCCCGAGGTGGTCGACGAATATACCCGGCAGTATCTGGATGCCGGGTCGGACATCGTCTCCACCAACACCTTCAACGCGAACATCATCAGCCAGGGTGATTATGACGCGGTCCATCTGGTGCGCGACATGAACCTCGCCGCCTCACGCATCGCGCGCAAGGCCGCCGACGATTATGCCGCGAAGGACGGGCGCCCGCGCTTCGTGGCCGGTGCGATCGGGCCGACCAACAAGACGCTGTCGCTATCGCCCGACGTCAACGATCCGGGTTTCCGCGCGGTCGATTTCGATACGATGCGCGATGTGTATCAGGATCAGGTCGCGGCGCTGATGGACGGCGGCTGTGACTTCATCCTGATCGAGACCATCTTCGACACGCTCAACGCCAAGGCGGCGATCATGGCGGTGTTCGAGGAGCAGGCGAAGCGCGGGGTCGAAATCCCGATGATGCTGTCGATGACGATCACCGACATGTCAGGCCGCAACCTTTCGGGCCATTCGGTCGAGGCGTTCTGGTATGCGGTGCGCCATGCGCACCCGCTGACCGTGGGCCTCAACTGCGCCTTCGGGGCGGACTTGCTGCGCCCGCACGTTCAGGTGCTGTCGGGCATCGCCGACGCGCTGGTGATGATTTATCCGAATGCGGGCCTTCCCAACGATCTCGGTCAATATGATGAGCAGCCGCACACGACCGGCGGCTTCATCGAGGATTGGGCGGACACGCAACTGGTCAACGTCGTCGGTGGATGCTGCGGATCGACGCCCCCGCACATCGCGGCGATGGCCAAGGCGGTCGCGGGCAAACCCCCGCGTCAGCCGCACGCGCACGATCACCGCATGAAGCTGGCGGGTCTCGACCCGTTCACGATGGTGGCGTGACGACCTTAACCCCTCCCGCTTGCGGGAGGGGCAGGGGTGGGCCTCCGCGCTCATCCCGAAAGCGATCTTGACTTGGCGACCGGGCGCCCACCCCCGGCCCTTCCCGCAAGCGGGAGGGGGGAAGGACACAGTATGACGACCCCCGCCTCCACCCAGTTCGTGAATATCGGCGAGCGCACCAACGTCACCGGATCGGCGGCGTTCAAGAAGCTCATCATGGGCGGCGATTACACCAAGGCGGTCGAGGTCGCGCGCCAGCAGGTCGAAAACGGCGCGCAGGTGATCGACGTCAACATGGACGAAGGTCTGCTCGACGCCGAAATGGCGATGACGACCTTCCTCAAGCTGATCGCCGCCGAGCCCGATATCGCGCGCGTGCCGGTGATGGTCGACAGTTCGAAATGGAGCGTGATCGAGGCGGGGCTCAAGTGCGTTTCGGGCAAGCCAATCGTCAACTCGATCAGCATGAAGGAGGGCGAGGAAGCCTTCCTGCTCCACGCGCGCAAGTGCCGCCAATATGGCGCCGCCGTCGTCGTCATGGCGTTCGACGAGGTCGGGCAGGCCGACACCAAGGACCGCAAGGTCGAGATTTGCGAGCGCGCCTACAAGCTGCTGATCGCCGACGGTTTCCAGCCCGAGGATATCATCTTCGATCCCAACATCTTCGCGGTGGCGACCGGGATCGAGGAGCACAACAATTACGGCGTCGACTTCATCGAGGCGTGCAAGGAAATTCGCGCCCGCTGTCCGCACGCGCATATCTCTGGCGGTCTGTCCAACCTCAGTTTCTCGTTCCGCGGCAACGAGCCGGTGCGCAAGGCGATGCACAGCATCTTCCTGTATCACGCGATTCCCGCGGGCATGGACATGGGCATCGTCAATGCGGGCCAGCTTGATGTCTATGACACGATCGATCCCGATCTGCGCGAGGCATGCGAGGACGTCATCCTCAACCGCCCGGCGCGATCGGAGAAGGAGACGCCGACCGAGCGGCTGATCAAGATCGCCGAGCGCTTTCGCGGCACCGATGCCGTAGCCGAAAAGGCGGCCGAGGAATGGCGCGGCTGGGACGTGGTCAAGCGGCTCGAACATGCGCTGGTCAAGGGCATCGATGCCTATGTCGTCGACGATACCGAGGAATGCCGGCAGAAGTTCGCACGCCCGATCGAGGTGATCGAAGGCCCGTTGATGGACGGTATGAACGTGGTCGGCGACCTGTTCGGATCGGGCAAGATGTTCCTGCCGCAGGTCGTGAAGTCCGCCCGCGTGATGAAGAAGGCGGTCGCCCACCTGCTGCCCTTCATCGAAGCGGAAAAGGAGGCCGGCGCGCGTTCGAAGGGCCGGATCATCATGGCCACGGTCAAGGGCGACGTGCACGATATCGGCAAGAACATCGTCGGCGTCGTGCTCCAGTGCAACGGTTACGAGGTGATCGATCTCGGCGTGATGGTGCCGTGGATGACGATCCTGCAGGCCGCGAACGAGAACGATGCCGACATGATCGGCCTTTCGGGCCTCATCACCCCCTCGCTGGACGAGATGGTGACGGTGGCGTCCGAGATGCAGCGCACCAGCATGACGATGCCGCTGCTGATCGGCGGGGCGACCACGTCGAAGGTCCACACCGCACTGCGTATCGCGCCGGTCTATGAAGGTCCGGTCGTCCACGTCCTCGACGCGAGCCGCGCGGTCGGCGTCGCATCGACCCTGTTGTCGGACACGCAGCGCGACGAGTTCGTCCGCAAGACCGCCGCCGACTACAATGCGGTGCGCATCGCGCGTGAGGGCAAGGGCCAGAACGAACTGTCGACGATCGAGGAGGCGCGCGCCAACGCCTTCGTCGCCGATTTCGCGCTCAAGCCCGATGCGCCCAAGCAGCCGGGCACGCATGTCTTCGCCGATTGGCCGCTCGAGGATCTGCGTGAACTGATCGACTGGACGCCGTTCTTCCGCGCGTGGGAGCTGGCGGGCATTTATCCCGCGATCCTCACCGATCCGGTCGTTGGCGAGAGCGCGAGTAGCCTGTTCGCCGATGCGCAGAAGATGCTCGATACGATCATCGCGGAGAAGTGGCTGACTGCGCGGGGCGTCGCCGCACTCTGGCCGGCTTATAGCGATGGCGACGACGTGATCGTGAACGGCGAGACAAGGCTCGCCTTCCTGCGCCAGCAGATCAAGAAGCGCGAAGGCCGTGCGAACATGTGCCTCGCCGATTTCGTCGCGCCGCAGGACGACTGGATGGGTGGCTTCGCGGTCGGCATTCACGGCATCGATCCGCATATCGCGCGCTTCAAGGCCGACACGGACGACTATAACGACATTCTGCTCAAGGCGCTGGCCGATCGCCTCGCCGAAGCCTTTGCCGAGCGGCTCCACCTCCACGTCCGCACGACGCTCTGGGGCTATGCCGAGGGCGAGCAGCTGACCAATGAAGCGCTCATCAAGGAACAGTATCGCGGCATCCGTCCAGCACCCGGCTATCCGGCGTGCCCGGATCACAGCCTGAAGCCGATCCTGTTCGATCTGCTCGGCGCCGAGGAAAAGACCGGCATCACGTTGACCGAAAGCTTCGCGATGCTGCCGACGGCGGCGGTCTCTGGCTTCTATTTCGGCCACTCGGAGGCGAGCTATTTCGGCGTCGCGCGGATCGGGCCGGATCAGGTCGCTGACTATGCGGCACGCCGGGGCGAACCGCTCGACATCACCGAGCGCTGGCTGCGGCCTAACCTGGACTAAATCTCAATCCTCCCCCGCCAGGGGGAGGTGGCGCCGAAGGCGACGGAGGGGGAGGTTGCGACTCAAATGAGTTGGCTGCCGTCCTCCCCCTCCGTCAGCTTGCGCTGACACCTCCCCCTGGCGGGGGAGGATTAAGAGGCGATCGCCGTCTTCACCTCTTCGGCGCTGGCGATCCGCGCCACCATGCGAAGCTGGTTCTCGACGATCACGCGATGCGTATCGGCATCCGAACCAGCGATGCAGTCCTCGACCACGACGATATTATAGCCCAGGTCCGAACCCGCGATCGCGGCGCCGGGGATGGCGAGGTTGGTCGAAACGCCCGTCAGCACTACTGTCTCGATCTTCATCCGGCGCAGGGTGAGGTCGAGCGTCGTGCCGTGAAACGGAACCATGCCCGCGGTGCGCGGGATCGAGAAGTCGCCCTCGACCGGCTGGAGTTCGTCGACGAACTCGACCGCTTCGGTGCCCAGCACCATCTGCTTATGCTTGCGCGCGAGCGCCGCGATCAGCGTGTTGGCGGGCGCGTCGGCGAAGTCGGGACGATGGGTTGCGGGGAGGTGGATCACCGGCAGGCCGGCGGCGCGGAAGGCCGCCGCGAGATCGGCGATGCGCGGGGTGATGCCGCGTTCGGCGACCTGGCCCGCAAGCGCGTTGAACGTGCCCCCGGCCTCGATCACGCCGCGCTGCATTTCGGAGATGAGGAGGGCGGCGCGGCCAGTGATGGTGATGCTCATGGTTGTACGGTGGCGCGGCTCGATGGGAGCGCCAAGTGGGGGAGGGCGATTTCCGAACAGGCGGACGTCAACGATCCTCCCCCGGAGGGGGAGGTGGCAGTCCGCAGGACTGACGGAGGGGTATTGGCCGGCAGCGAGCCGCTTGTGGCGAATACCCCTCCACCGGCTGCGCCGGTCCCCCTCCCCCTCCGGGGGAGGATTTATTTGGACGCCACCTTCGCGTCCGCCACCGCCGGTGCCTGCTGCCAGCCGCCGCCCAGCGCGCGGAACAGCGCGATCTGCGCGGTCGCGATGCGGGCATCGGAGGAGGCCAGGGCAGCTTCGGAATCCGCGAAGGTGCGCTGCGCGTCGAGCGAGGCAAGATAGTCGATCTGCCCCTCGCGCTGGCGGGCGGCGCTGATCCGGGCGACGGCGGCCGATTCATCGCGCGCGGCCTGGAGAGCGTCGCGGCGCTGGAGTTCGCGTTGGTAGGCAGACAGCGCCGTCTCCGTCTCGCGCAGCGCGGTCAGCACCGTGCCGTCGAAGCTTGCAAGCGACGCTTTCGCGTCCGCTTTCGACGCCGCGATCCGCGCGCGCACCGGCTCCTGGTTCGGGAAGGCCCAATTGATCAACGGACCGAGGAACCAGTTGAGCGGCCCGCCGCCGAACAGGTTGCCGAGGCCGGTGCTCGTCTGCCCGATCCCGCCGCCCAGCGAGATGCGCGGATAGAGATCGGCGGTCGCCACGCCGATCCGCGCGGTGTCCGCCGCCAGGCGGCGTTCGGCGGCGCGCACGTCGGGGCGACGCGCGAGCAGGTCGTGCCCGTCGCCCACCGGCACCGGGCTGGCGAGGCGCGGGATCGTGGTGCGCTTACCCGCATCGGTCGGCAGGTCGCGCGGGGCCCGGCCGGTGAGCGTCGCGAGGCGGAACAGCGCATTCTCGCGCTCGGCGAGCAAGGCGGGAATGTCGGCCTTGCGCTGGTCGCGCAGCGCCTGAACGCGGATGACGTCGAGCCGGGTCGCGCGACCCGCCTCGAAGCGGCCGTTGGTGATGCGGGTGCTGTCGTCGAGCAGCTTCACGATCCGCTCTGCCACACCGATCCGTTCGGCAGCCGAGGCCGCGTCGAGATAGGCGCGCGCCGTATCGGCGGCGACCGCGACGCGCACCGCATCCGCATCGAAGGCGGCGGCGGCAAGGTCACCCTTTGCCGCCTCGACTCCACGGCTGACGCGCCCGAACAGGTCGACCTCGTAGGAGACGCTTAGCCCAGCATCGATCCGCCAGCCTTCGCGATCGATGCCCGGAGGGGCGGCGATCTGCGACACCTGGCCATATTGGCTGCTCGCATCGATACCCGTCTGCGGCAGACGTCCGTTGGCGGCTCCGCGCAGGGCGGCGCGCGCCTTTTCGATCCGGGCGACCGCGACGCGCACATCGGTATTGGCGGCAAGCGCATCGGCGATCAGCCGGTCGAGCACGGGATCGTCGTAAAGCCTCCACCACTGCTCGGCCGCAGGGTTTGCCGAGACCGTGGTGGAGGAGGTAGCGCCGAGGAAGGGGGCCTCGGCGCTGGGGCTGACGGTGGGCGCCTTATAGTTCGGGCCGACCGCCTGAGCGGCGGTTCCCACAAGGGCGCTGGCTGCGAGAAGTGCGTGGATGAGGCGCATCGTTCGATACTCCTTATTCGGCGGGCTGGAGCGCGGGGTCGTTACCCTTGCCCCGACCCCGCCATGCGCTCAGCCGATCGGCTGCAGCGCGGGTGACGACATAGAAGGTCGGCGTGAAGATCAGGCCGAAGGCGGTGACGCCGATCATCCCGAAGAAGACCGCCGTGCCCAAAGCCTGACGAAGCTCCGCACCCGCGCCTTCGGCGATGACCAGCGGAACTGCGCCCAGGATGAAGGCGAAGCTGGTCATCAGGATCGGCCGCAGACGCATTTGCGCAGCCTGCACCGCCGCCTTGGCTGGGCTCAGCCCCTCCTGCTCGCCCTGCCGCGCGAACTCGACGATCAGGATCGCGTTCTTGGCGGCCAAAGCTATCAGCACGATCAGGCCGATCTGGGTCAGGATGTTGTTATCCATGCCCCGCAGGTTCACGCCGATCATCGCGGCAAGCAGAGTCATCGGCACGATCAGGATGATCGCGAAGGGCAGGGCCACGCTTTCATATTGCGCGGCCAGCACCAGGAAGACGAACACCACTGCCATGCCGAAAACGATGCCGGCGGTGTTGCCGACCATCTTCTGCTGATAGGCGATGTCGGTCCACTCATGCGTGTAGCCCTTGGGCAGCGAGGCATCCGCCAGCTTTTCCATCGCCACCAGCGACTGGCCCGACGAACTCCCTTGCGGCACGTTCCCCGCGACGATCGCGGCGGGATAGAGGTTGTAGCGGGTCACGCGCCACGGGCCGGTCTTGTCCTCGAACTTTGCGACCGAACCGACCGGCACCATCCCGCCTGCTGCCGACCGCGTCTTGAGGTTGGCGATATCGGCGGTGCTGGTGCGGAAGGGCGCATCGGCCTGCGCGGTCACGCGATATGTGCGGCCGAGCAGGTTGAAGTCGTTGACGAAGGCCGAGCCCAGATAGACCTGCAGCGCTTCGAAAATCTTCTCCGGCGGCACGCCCAGCATGTCCGATTTGGCGCGATCGACGTCGGCGAAGATGCGCGGCGTCGCGCTTTCGAAGAGCGTGTAGACCATCGACAGATGCTCGGTCTGGTTCGCCTTGCCCGCCAGACCATAGGTGGTGTTGGCGAGGTTGGCATAGCCCTGGCTCGAACGATCCTGCAGCGCCATCGCATAGTCGCCGCCATTGCCGATCCCCTGGATCAGCGGCGGCGGCAGGAAGATCAGGCGCGCGCCATTGATGTCGGCGACACGCTTCTGGGCCTCGGCATAGATCGCCTTGAAGTCGCCATGTTCCAGCTTCGATCGGTCAGCAAAGCTGTCGAGCGGGAAGTAAGCGGCGGCGGCGTTGGGCTGCAGCGTCTGCGACGGGCCGTCGAGGCCGGCGAGCATCACCGAACCCTTGATGCCGGGGATCGGCAGGATGCGTTCGGCGACCTTGCGCATCATCGCGTCGGTGCGTTCGAGCGAGGAGCCGGCGGGTAGCTGGATGACGGTCAGGAAATAGCCCTGATCCTGCGCGGGGATGAAGCCGGTCGGGGTCGACCAGAACAGAGCCACCGTCGCTGCGACCAGCAAGCCATAGCCCGACAGCACCTTACGCGGTCGGTTGATCAGCCAGCGGGTCGCACCGGCATAACGCTCCGACATCCGCTCGAAGCCGCGGTTGAAGCGATCACCGGCCTTGGCGATCACGCGGCGCCAGCGCGGGCCATCCTCAGTGCCATGCTTGGCCTTGAGGAGGATCGCGGCGAGCGCAGGCGACAGCGTCAGCGACAGGATCAGCGAGATGACGGTCGAGGTCGAGATCGTCACCGCGAACTGGCTGTAGAAGGCGCCGGAGATGCCCGTGAGGAACAGGGTTGGGATGAACACCGCGCATAGCACCAGCACGATCGCGACGAGGGCAGTCGAAACCTCGTCCATCGAGACGCGGGCGGCCTCCTTGGGGGACAGCCCGCGCTCCAGATTGCGTTCGACATTTTCGACCACGACGATCGCGTCGTCGACGACGATGCCGATCGCCAGCACCAGCCCGAACAGCGACAGGCTGTTCAACGAGTAACCCACCCCCGCCAGCACCGCGAAGGTGCCGATCAGCGACACCGGGATCGCGATCACCGGAATGATCGCCGCGCGCCAGCTCTGCAGGAAGATCAGGATGACCAGGACGACCAGGATCACGGCCTCGATCAGCGTGTCATAGACCGCGTCGATCGACTGGGCGATGAACTCGGTGGGGTTGTAGATGACGCGATATTCCAAGCCCTTGGGGAAGGACTTCGCCATATCGTCCATCGCGGCGTTCACCTCTTCGGCGGCGGCGAGCGCATTGGTGCCGGGGCGCTGGAACACGCCCAGCACGACGGTCGGCTTGCCGCTGAAATACGTGTTGCTGTTATAGTCCTCGGCGCCCAGTTCGACCCGTCCGACGTCCTTGACGCGGACCTGGCGGCCGTCGGGATCGGTGCGGATCACGATATCGGCGAACTGCGCCGGATCGGTCAGGCGGCCCTGCGTCTCGACATTCATCTGGAAGGCGGCGCCGGTGTCGTAAGGCGGCTGGCCGATCGTGCCGGCGGCGACCTGCACATTCTGCGCGCGCAGGGCCGCGACGATCTCGCCGGCGGTCAGATCGAGTGCCGCGGCGCGGCCCGGATCGATCCAGACCCGCATCGCATAATCGCGCGAACCGAACAGGCGCACGTCGCCCACGCCGCCGATGCGGCTCAGCCGATCACGGACCTGGGTCAGCGCGTAGTTGGAGATGTAGCCGCGATCAAGGCTGTTGTCGGGCGAGATCAGGTTCACGACCATCAGGAAGTCGGGAGACGTCTTGCGCGTGACGATACCCAGCCGCTGGACGCTTTCCGGCAGGCGCGGTGTGGCGACCGCGACGCGGTTCTGCACCAGCACCTGCGCGGCATCGAGATCGGTGCCCAGCTTGAAGGTGACGGTGATCGTCAGCCGCCCGTCGCCGGTCGAGTGCGACTGGAGGTAGAGCATGTTGTCGACGCCGTTGATCTCCTGCTCGATCGGAGCAGCGACCGTTTCGGCGACGGTTTCGGCCGACGCGCCCGGATAGGTGGCGCTGACCGTCACGGTCGGCGGCACGACATCCGGATATTGCGCGATCGGCAGCGTGAAATAGGCGATCGCGCCGATCAGGGTGATGACGATCGCAATGACCCCGGCGAAGATCGGCCGGTCGATGAAGAAGCGGGACAGGCGCATGGGGGCCGTCTCCTGTGAACGGAGTGGTTCAAAGCTCTACCGTCACCCCCGCGCAGGCGTGGGCCTATCCAGTGTAGTCTCTCGCGGAGAGACTGGATGGGTTCCCGCCTTCGCGGGAATGACGGCGTGGGTTTAGATCAAAGCTATCGGGCGAACGTGGCCTGGGCCGACGCCGGGGCGGAGATCGCGGCGGGTGCGGCCTCCTTGTCCGGGGCGAAGCGGCCGGGTTTCACGTCCACCTTGGCGCCGGGCATCACCGACTGCATTCCTTCGATGACGACGCGGTCGCGCAGGTCGGCGCCCGATCGGATCACGCGCAGCCCGTCGACGACCGGACCGAGCACCACCGGCTTGGCGGCGATCGTCCCGTCCTTGGCGACGACGAACAGGATCTTGCGTGCCTGATCGGTCTGGACGGCGGCGTCGGGCACCAGCAGCGCGCGAACCTTGTCGGCATTGGCGAGGCGCATGTTGCCAAACATCCCCGGCGTCAGGAAACCCTTGGGATTGTCGAGGACCGCGCGGCCCCGGATCGTGCCCGAACGGTTGTCGAGGCCGTTGTCGGTGAAGTTGATCTTGCCCTTCCAGCGATAGTCGGGCTCGTCCTGCAGACGCACTTCCACGGTGGGGGCGGGGGCGCCGGCCTGGCGATGGCGCTGCGCCTTGAGGAACAGGGCTTCCGACGCATCGAAGCCAAAATAGATCGGATCGAGCGCGTTGATCGTGGTGAGCAGGGTCGCAGCACCGCCTTCGCCGCCCGCGACGAGATTGCCGATGTCGACGCGGCGATCGGAGACGCGGCCGGTGATCGGCGCGCGAACGACCGTGAACTCGACATCGAGCGCGCGGGCGCGGATGCGGGCGTCGGCGCCGGCAAGGCCGGCTTCGGCCGCCTGGACACGGGCACGCAGCCCGTCCAGCTCGCCGGTCGACAACGCCTCGTCCCCCTTCAGCCGATCGGCGCGGGCAAGGTCGGCGCGGGCGAGCGCGAGCGTGGAGCGGGCGCTGGCCGCTGCGGCGCGAGCCTCGGCAAGCGCGGCCGTGAAGGGACGCGGATCGATCGTGAAAAGCGCGGCGCCCTTGCGGACCGTATCGCCGTCCGTGAAGTGACGGGCGACGATCTGCCCCGCGACGCGCGGGCGCACCTCGACCGACTGGCTGGCGGCGAAGCGGCCGACATAGCTGTCCCATTCGGTGACTTCGCGCGCGATCGGGCTAGCGACGGTGACGACCGGGGTGGGCATCGCCATCGCGGGCTGGCCGCGGTGGAAGAGGAACCATGCGATCGCTGCGATCAGGACCGCTGCAGCGCCGATGACGAGCCGGATCGGCAGCGGGCGCTTTTCGGGCGCGTCCGCTACCGTCTCGGGCGGGGTGATGTGGGTAGGAGCGTTCATGCGAGCACCTCACGGCCGCGGCCGATGCGATAGGGAGCGATCCGGGAGAGCATCAGCTCGACATGATCGGGGGTGTAGCCGACGCGGCGCGCCTCGGCCTGTGCTTCGGGCGACAGGCGGTGCCCGTCGCGCCAGCCGTGGACGGCCAGGCGGCGCAGCGTTTCGAGCTTGGCGTCGGCGAGCTTGCGGTTCGAACCGAAGCCGAAGAGGAGGCCCAGCAGGCGCGATAGACGGCCGGGTTCTTCCAGGCTGTCGAGCCCGTCCTGGCGGGCGAGCGCGATGACCGACCATTCGAGCCCGGTGAACCGCGCGGTCGCGACGGTTTCGGTGCGGGCCGGCGCCAGGTTCGCCGCGAGCGGCAGGGCATCGCTGAAGTTCATATAGGCCATCGTGACCTCCCTCGATTGGACTTGACCATCCGTCCGACGAAACACTGTCTCGCGCGCCGGTACTTCGGATCATGTGTGTCAAAGCAGACTGGGGATCGGGGCGATGGCCGCGACTTAATCGCTCCGTCACCTCGTTCCGTACCAATCGGTATATAAATAGACGCTGCACCGCGTCAAGGACTTTTTATACCGATTGGTATGTTTCGGTAAAGGGGGGATTTTGGCGGCTACGGAATGACCGTTATTCCGGCGGAGGCATTTAATCATCCCCCGCTAGGGGAAGGTGTCAGCGCAAGCTGACGGAGGGGGAGGGCGGCGGAAAACTGGAGGTCTCGTGACCTCCCCTCCGTCGACTTCGGCGCCACCTCCCTCTGGCGGGGGAGGATTAAATCGGGTTAGCGTCCCGGCCAGATCGCCAGAGCGGTGTCGACCAGCTGGCTGAGCTGTTCGGGCGTCGCGCCCGAACTCGCCTGCACGGCCATGCCCTGCGTGATCGAGCTGAGAAGGCGCGCGAGCGCTTCCGGATCGGTGCCTTCGGGCAGATCGCCCTCATCGCACGCACGGGCGAAGCGATCGACCAGGGCGGTGTGGATCGACGCGGTGCGCTGGGTAACGTCGGCGCGGATCGACTCGGCCTGCGCACTGCACGCGACACTTGCGATCACGCCCAGGCAACCTGCCGGATCGTTTCCGCTATTCTGCATCGCAAGCGCACCGCGCAGCAGCCGTTCGGCGACACCGCGCGCGGTCTGCGCCTCGAGAGCCTGCCCGACATAGGCCAGCTTCTCGCGCTCGTAGAGGTCGAGAGCCTTGTGAAACAGGGCTTCCTTATTGCCGAACGCCGCATAGAGACTCGGCTTGCTGATTCCCATCGCGTCGGTCAGGTCGGCCATCGACGCGCCGTCGAAACCCTTCGACCAGAAGACGCGCAATGCAGCACCGAGCGCAGCTTCGCAGCAGAACTCCCTCGGGCGGCCCTTGGTGGGCGGAGGTGCCAGAACGGTTTCCATAACGGTCGGTATATAAGTATCCTCTGTGGGTTCGTCCAGTGCCTGGCGTCAGGCGCTGGCCGGCCGCTCTTCATAGGTCGGCAGAAACAGATACATCGTACGGCTGGTAAAATACCAGCGCCCATCGATGCGTGCGAACTTGTCGTGATACTCGCATACGATATGGCCGAATCCAGGGGCGGTCGGGCTTTCCATCATGCACCATCCGGTCGCACGCTCGCCGTCGACTTCGATGATCTCGTTGTGGATCAGGGGATAGACGGCACCGCGCTTGCCGATCGACGGTGCAAGGAACGCGGCGAGATTGTCCCGACCCTTCACCACGGCGCGCTTGCCCGGCCCCGCAGGGCCGTCGAACACGCAATCCTCGGTGAAGAGGCCCGCGACGCCCCGATAGTCGCCATTCACCGCGAAGCGCGCGTAGCGTGATCGCAACTCACTGATCTCGGTGCGTGATTCGACGCGGTCGAGCCGCTCGGTGATGGTCAGTGGCTTCTTGGGCGCTGCCAACACTGTGGCGGGCAGCGCGGCGGCGACCACCACGGCGCCGCCGAGGGCCACGACATGACGTCGGCTGATCTCTTCCATATGTCCTCTCCTGCCAGGTCCAGCGCACCAGTTCGATCCACTTAATATCCCTTCGAAAGATCGATCTCGTTTTCGAGCGGCCGACCTTCCAGGAAAGCGTTCAGATTGCGCAGGAACAGGTCGGCGGCGCGGCGGAACAATCCGGTCTGCGCCCGACCGGACAGGTGCATCGTCACGATCGCGTTCGGCGCCTTCCACAGCGGATCGTCTGGGGTCAGCGGTTCGGGGTCGGTGACGTCGAGGAAGGCGCC
The DNA here is from genome assembly GCF_008274695.1 of Sphingomonas montanisoli. Lineage (GTDB taxonomy): Bacteria > Pseudomonadota > Alphaproteobacteria > Sphingomonadales > Sphingomonadaceae > Rhizorhabdus > Rhizorhabdus montanisoli. The sequence continues at coordinate 1,013,493 of NZ_VTOU01000002.1, forward strand.
GCCGATCCGCCCTTCGCGCAACGCCTCGATCAGTGGCTCGCGATCGATCAAGGGACCGCGCGCGATGTTCACCAGCCACGCGGTCGGCTTCATCCGCGCGATCACGGCGGCATCGACCAAAGCCCTGGTCTCGTCGGTCGAGGGCGCGGCGATGACGATGAAGTCATAGTCGCCGGCTTTGTCCTGCCACTCGTGCGGCCCCATCGTGCCGTCACCCGGGCGTGGAGTGTTGCGGACCGCGTCGACCCGCATCTCGAACGCGCGGAGCCGATCGGCGATCTTGGCGCCGATATGGCCGAGCCCGACGACGAGCGCGCGGGCGCCTTCCAGCTCGATCTTGCCCGGCGAGTCGGGTAGCCATTCGGCGCGGTCATGCGCGCGCACCACCTCGTCGAAGCGCTTCGCGCCCACCAGCACGCCCATTACCGCATATTCGGCGACGACCGACGCGTTGATCCCTGCGCCGTTGGTCAGTCGCACATTGTTCGCCCGCAACGTATCGAGCGGCAGATGCTCGATCCCTGCACCGATCACGTGCGTCCAGCGCAGCCGATCGGCCTTCGCGAAGACGTTCATGGTCCGCTGTTGCGCGCGATGATCGAACCAGGCGACGTCGACGTGGGGAGCGCCTTCGAAATTGTCCTCAACGCTGTCGAAGAAGCGCACCTCGACCCCGACGGGCAATCGCCCTTCGATATCATGACGCACGAAAGCCGGCAGGCCGACGATCAGGGGCTTGGTGATTTCGCCCATTTTTCCTCTCCCCATCTCTTCCGAATGTGGACAGCGCCACTCTAGCCGATAGAGTTATCTCAAATACAAGCGAGGATATCGGGGATGGTGTTGGCGGCAGCAAGCGAGAGTGAGTTTTCCGGACATCCGGGGCTGCAGACGCGCCACCCGCGCGCGATCCTCACGCTCGGCATCCTGCTGGTCTTCACGATCCTGTCCTATGTCGATCGAATGGTGCTGGTGCTTCTGATCGATCCGATCAAGCGCAGCCTGTTGATCAGCGACGTGCAGGTCAGCCTGCTCCAGGGGCTCGCCTTCGCCTTGTGTTTCTCGATTGCGGGGTTGCCGCTCGGCTGGCTGGCGGATCGCTTCTCGCGGCGCTGGATCATCTATTGCGGCATCACCGCCTGGTCCTTCGCGACGGCGGCGGGCGGCCTTGCGAGCAGCTTTGGCGAACTCTTCCTCGCGCGCTTCTGCGTCGGCGTGGGGGAGGCGGCCCTGGCGCCCGCGGCCTACACCATGCTCGCCGATCTCTTCCCCCGGCGGCAGCTTGCGGCGGCGACGGGCGTGCTGGCGACGGGCGGGGCGATCGGCGGCGGTTCCGCCGTGCTGGCGGGTGGTCTGGTCGTCGCTTGGGCCGAACAGGCCGGCATGGTGACGTTGCCGCTGATTGGCACGGTGCAGCCGTGGCAGCTCGTCTTCCTCAGCTTCGGCGTTCCCGGCATTCTCGCGGCATTCCTCATCTTCCTCGCGCCCGAGACGCGGCACATGGCACCTCCGTCGCAGGGCGGGACGGAGGCGGGTTTCGGGAGCTGGCTCTCGGCCAACCGGCTGTTCGTATCGACCCTTGTCGTCGGGACGGGTGGACTGGGTATCCTTGCTTATGCCGTCACCAACTGGACGCCGGCCTATTTGTCGCGTGCGTTGGGGCTCGATCCGCGTGAGATCGGGCTGACCCTGGGCCTGGTGCAGCTTTTCGCGGGCATCGTCGGCTTTGCGGGTTCGGGCGTCCTGATCGACTGGCTCACCGCGCGCAACCTGCGCAACGCCACCTATTCCTATCTGATCGCGAGCGCGGTGGTCAGCGGGGCGATGGCGGTGATCGCTTTTGCCTTCGCGCCGAGCCTGACGGTCGTGATGATCTGTCTCGGCCTGTTCCATATGGCGATCCCGTTCACGACGGCGATGATCGCGGGGGTGCAGGCCGGCACCCCGCGGGCCTATCGTGGACGCATGATCGCGATCATGAACCTGGCGGCGTCGCTGGTCGGCATGATCCTCGGCCCCTGGAGCGTGGCGATGCTGACGGACCATGTGTTCGTCGATCCGGCCAAGGTCGGCCTGTCGGTCGCGATCGTGTGCGGCGTGACCGCGCCGATCTGTGTGCTGATCTATCTTGCGGGGTTCCGCTCAGCGGCGCGGGCCATGGACTCGGTACGGAAGAGCGGCGAATGAGCGACATTCAGGCACAGGTGAGCGAGGCCGAATGGGCGGCGCGGGTCGAACTCGCGGCTTTCTATCGCATCATCCACCGGCTCGGCATGACCGACATGATCTATAACCATGTCACGCTCAAGGTGCCGGGCGAGGAGGGGGCTTTCCTGATCAACGCCTTCGGCCTGGATTATTCGGAGATGACCGCGTCGAGCCTCGTGAAGATCGATCTCGATGGCACCATCCTCCTCCCGCCGCCGCACGATTATGGCATCAACTATGCGGGGCTGGTGATCCACAGTGCGATCCACGGCGCGCGTCCCGATCTCCACTGCGTCGCCCATACGCACACCCGCGCTGGCGTCGCCGTGTCCAGCCTCGAATGCGGGCTGCTGCCCATCAACCAGAACGCGCTGCGTTTCGCGGGCGACCTTGGCTATCACGATTATGAAGGCCCGGCCTTTCGCATGGAGGAGCGCGATCGGCTGATCGCCAATCTCGGCACCGCCAACAACATGATCCTGCGTAACCACGGCCTGATCGCGGGTGGGCGCGATGTCGCCCAATGCTACGTTAACCTGTGGAGCCTCGAGACCGCGTGCCGGATGCAGATCGACACTATGGCCTGCGGTACGCCGATCCACGCCGTGAGCGAGGAGGCGATCGAGGAGAGCAAGCGCATCTACAAGCTTGCCAACGATCCCGACGGCATGGGCAGCTACACCGGCGCGAAGCTCGAATGGGCGGCGGCGCTGCGCCTGCTCGATCGCGAGGATGGCAGTTACCGGAACTGATGCTCAGACGGCCAGCGCCATCGGCCGGGCATAGCTGCTCTCGCCCATCAGCATCGCCATCGCGCGCGCCTCTCTGGCCATGTGCAGCCGTATCATCTTGATCAGGTTCAGCGCCTCGGGCTTGTATGTGGCCCAGTCGCACACTCCGCTCTGGGTCCAGCGTGCGACATAAGCGCGAAACTCGTCGCCCAGCTTGATGCAGCGGGCCTTGAGTTCCTTCGCGGCTTTGATCTGATCGGGCATTCCGCGCGCGATCATCGGGTCCAGAACCTCGGCATGTTTGTAATATTGATAGCTGGTCATGGCGCGCAGCAATTCCCAGCGCTTCTGGCTCATCGAATAGCTGTCGCTCGCCGATCCATGCAGCAGTATTTGCTCGGCACCTTCCATGATGCCGAGGATCTTGCGCTGATGCTCCGCCAGCAGTTCGAGAGCGCCCCTTGCTTCCATGATGGGAAGCCTTGGGAGGCCAGGGTAACTGAAACCTTACCGAAGGGCTTTCAGTTCGACCAAAGTCGCGCGACTACGGGGGTTTACGGAGGGGATTTCAGGCCGATATGCCGATCGTTGCCGTGCCGGTCTAACCGCCAACACGCTGCCGAGAAGGACGGCGTCATCGCCGCGATCTTGCCCTTCGTCGCCTTTGGCGCCACGTGCCCCCGGCGGGGGAGGAATGGGAATGCTCGCGCGTTAAGCCGGGATCAGCCCCAGCACCTGATCGCCTAGGCCGATCGGATCGAAAGGTTTGGTGATGACGCCCTTGGCGCCCTGCGCGATATAATCGTCGATGTCCTGCGGCCGCGCGCGCGCCGTTACGAAGATGACGGGCAAGTCGGCGGTGTCGGGATTGGCTTTCAGCCGCGCCAGCACGTCCGGCCCGGTCAGCCCCGGCATCATCACGTCGATCATCGCAAGATCGGGGCGCCATCCTTCGTCGATCAGGATCGCCAGCGCCTGTTCGCCCGATTCCGCCGTGCGGACGTCCAGGCCGGGCTTCAGCTTCAACGACATCTCGACGATCAGCCGGATGTCCGGTTCGTCGTCGACATAAAGGATCGATGTCATGCGGCCTCCCTCCGCTTTTCCAATATCTCGTTCACCGCGGCCACCAGATCGGGCAGCGATCGGCGCGATTTGACGAGGACAGCGTCGACATTGCCGCGCACGCGATCGTCGACGTCCTGCGCGGTATAGACGACGATCGGCAGGCTATTCCCGGCCCCATCGACGAGCTTGGGCAGCATGCTGGCGCCGTTGCCGTCGGGAAGGCCGAGGTCGAGCACGACCAGATCGGGCGGATAACGTTCGAGCAGCCCGGTCGCCTCGTCGATGCTGTGCGCGGTGATGACGCGGCCATGCCCGGCCATCGCACGGACGAACAGTTCGCGGGTATCGCCATCGTCGTCGACGTGCAGGACCAGCGGCAGATCGCGGCCCGCCCGGTCGAGCGCACGTTCGACCGCGTGGATCAGACGATTGGTGTCGAAGGGCTTGCGCAGCCAGTCGATGATCTCTGCGCTCGGAATATCCTCGACCTCGCGGCTCGGCGGCGCGCCGGAGATGACGATGACGGGCTGGCGGCGCGTCCCATCATTCGGCCCGGTATGAAGCGCGCGCAGCACGTCGGCGCCGTCGGAATCTGACAGGGTCATGTCGAGCAGGATGACGTCATAGCGATAGTTGCGCGCCAGGCTAGCGGCCTCCTGCACGCTGGGCGCCAGATCGCTGTCATAGCCCTTGCTGGCCAGCATCGTGCGCACCGTTTCGCCGACATCGGCATCGTCCTCGCACACGAGGATGCGGTAGAAACGGTTGCGTGCGCGATCGGCCGGATTGGCGAGATAGGGGACCGAGAAGCCGAAGCACGCGCCTGCACCCTCGACGTTCTCGAACCAGATTTCGCCGCCGTGCGTGTGGACGATTTCCCGCGAGATGGCGAGGCCGAGGCCGGTGCCCGCGATCATCTTCGCCTCAGGCTGTGCGCCCTGGGCGAAGCGGCCGAAGATGTGGGGTGCGAATTCGGGCGCGATGCCCGGCCCCTTGTCGGTGATCCGGACGACATAGCGGTCTGTCTCGTCGACGATCTCGATGTCGATCGTCGATCCGTCGGGCGAATATTTGATCGCGTTGGATAACAGGTTGGTCGTGACCTGGATGAGCCGCTCCACATCGGCGTGCACCATCGCCGGCGCATCGGTCAGATGCTGCGCGATGTCGATCTGCTTACGATCGGCCAGGCCGTTCATCGCCTGGGTGGCGCGGATCGCGACATCGCGCAGATCGATCGTCACCTGATCGAAGGCGAGCTTGCCGGTGCGCAGTTGATCGATGTCGAGGATGTCGTTGATCAGCCGGATCAGCCGCTGGCAATTGTTCTCCGCGATCTCCGCAAGCCGTTGGGCAGGGGGCGGCAGATCGCCCGCCGCGCCGCCGCGCAGCAGGCTGAGCGAGCCGAGCACCGAGGTCAGCGGTGTACGCAGTTCGTGGCTGACGGTCGATATGAACTCGTCCTTCAGCCGCTCGACCTGCTTGCGGGCCGATGCGTCGCGGAGGGCGGCGACGATGTGGACCCCGTCGGGCAGCGGCATGACGCTCAGCACGACATCGAGCGCGATCGTGTTGCCGTTAGCGCAATGCCCCACCAGATCCATCCGCGCAGGATGGTCGAGCGTGCCCTCGCGATAGCCGACCCGGTCCAGGAAACTGCCTTCGCCGGGCGCCAGTTCGACCAGCGTCGATATGTCGCGGCGCAGGAGGTTTTCGGTGCGATAGCCGAAGATCGTTTCCGCTGCCGGATTGATCGTCTCGATACTGCCGCTGGGATTGATCAGGATGATCGCGTCGCTGACGCTGTTGAAGATCGCGTGCTGGCGCGCGGCGGCATCGGCGGCGTCGAGCGCGAGTTCGTTGCGCAGGCGCCGATTCTGCCCGAACATATAGCCGGCGATGGCGACGATTGCCGCGATGATCGCGATCGCCAGCCAGATCAGCTGTTGCGTTGCGCTCGTGCGCTCGGCATTTTTGCGCACATTGGCTTCCAGCAGCCGGCTTTCGTCCGCGATGAGCTTAGCGACCCGTGTTCGGATATCGTCCATCAGCCGCTTGCCGGCGCCTTCGGACAGCCGGTCGCGCGCGATCGTGAAGCCCTGGCGGTCGCGCAGTTCTATCACCTCTTGCATCTCGGCGAGTTTGACCTGGATCAGCGCCGCGAGCTGGCGCTCCTCCGCCCTGCCTTCGCTGTGCGGATTGCTGCGTTCCATGCGCGCGACCACTCCGGGCAGTCGAGCTCGGGCGTCCTCATATGGCTTCAGGAAACTGCGGTTGCCGCTGATGATATAGCCGCGCTGCCCGGTCTCGGCGTCCTGCACGAGCGAGAAGAGCTGCTCGATATCGCGGCGATGCTCGTAGGACTGGCGCGTCAGGATGCGCCCATCCTCCGCGCGGCCATATTCGCCGCCCAGCCACACCGCCATCATCGCCAGGATCATCGGCCCGAGGGCAGCGAGTGCGAAAATCTGAAGCCAACTCGGACGGATCTGTCGGCGTCTCCTCACGGCATGGCGCCTGTCAGGGGGCGGACCATCAATATGGCCTGGGTGCGATTGGTGACGCCCAGCTTGCGGAAGATCGCGGACAGATGCGCCTTGATCGTCGCCTCGGTGACGCCAAGTTCCGCCGCGATCTGCTTGTTCAGGTCGCCATGCGCCAGCGCCATCAGCACGCGGCGCTGCGCGTTGGACAGGCTGTCGATCCGCTTGCGAAGCTGCTCGGCCTCGTCGGCGCCGTCGTCGACGGGCGGGAAGAAGCTTCCCCCACGCAGCACCATGCTGATCGCGGCGACGATGGCGTCCAGCGGCTGGCGCTTCGATATGAAGCCCGATGCGCCCACGGCGCGCGCGGCAGACAGGATTTGCTTGCTGTCATGCGCCGAGATGATCGCGATCGGTACGCGGCCGAGCAGATGCTGTAATTTGAAGAAGCCGTTGAAGCCGTTGCTGTCGGGCAGCTCGTAATCGAGCAGAAGCAGCCGGTAATCATTGTGCTGCTGGATCAGGACTTCGGCGTCGGCGATCGATCCGGCGACGTCCACGACATAGCCCGGCTGATGCACACGGAGCGCTATCTGAATTCCTTCGTTGATCAGCGGGTGATCGTCGGCGATCAGGATGCGTCCAAGTGTCACGTTTTGCTCGTCTCTGATTGCGCGTCGGAGGCATCTTATGGATACCGCCCCACGGGGCGTAGTATAAGTTAACAGGAAGGTTCTTGGCCCATGCCAACGTCCGAGGAAAACTCCGTAATACTCCTTGTGGACGATGAACCCGCTTACGCGCAGATCATGTCGGCGCTCGCGCTTTCCATGGGCCATCGTCTGGAACATGTGGCCAGCGCCGCCGATCTGGACGAGCGGCTCGATGCCAAGGACTATGCGTTGATCCTGATGGACGTGGAAATGCCGGGGATCGACGGCTACGCGGCGACGGCGGCGATCCGATCGCGCGGCGGCTGGGCGACGGAGGTGCCGATCATCGCCTTCACGACGCTCGGCAAGTCACGCGACACCGATCGCTTCGTGGCGGCCGGGATGGACGGGGTCCTCGCCAAGCCGTTCGGGATCGTCGAATCTGCGGCCACGTTGCGGCAATGGCTGCACGACGGAAAGGCGCCGAAGAAAACCCGTCAGACGTTGGAGGCGCTGTTGGGTGCCGAACAGGCGGCCAGCATGTTCGATCGCTTCTACATCTCGCTCGAAGAGGCCGTCGAACTGGTCGACGCAGGGGGCGACAAGGCGCGGATCGGGCACAAGATCGGTGGTCTCGCGGGCACCCTGGGCCTCAGCGTTCTCAGCGCGGGCTGGCTGGCGCTGCAGGATGGGGCGGACCATGCCTGGCCAACGGTGCGCGCTTTGTCCCGCGACGCGATTGCGCGCCACACCGGTTAGTTAATATGACATTTTTGTTACAGACATCCGGGCGCGAATCGCCTAGGGGCTGAGCCGCCAGAGAGGGAATCATCATCCGCCAGATCGCTGCCTTACCCTACCGAATCGGGACTGACGGACGGGCTGAGGTGTTGCTGATCACGTCGAGAGAGACGCGCCGGTGGATCATTCCGAAGGGCAACAAAATGCGCGGCTATGCCCCTCACGAGGCGGCGGCGCAGGAAGCCTATGAAGAGGCAGGCGTCCGGGGAATCCCGTGTCCCACGGCGTTGGGAGCCTTTGTTTATTTGAAACGGCGGCGAAATGGTGCAGATCGGCACACGACCGTCGACGTCTTTCCGCTCAAATTTCTGTTCCAGGCAGACGACTGGCCCGAACGTAACCAAAGAGAAATACGGTGGTTCGCGCTTGACGAAGCCGCCGCCGCAGTGGACGAGCCAGATCTCAAGACGCTGATCGCCACCTTCCGGATACCGCCACCCACGCCGGGTGTCGCTCAGCGGATGGTGCCGGTCGTGCGATCACGTTTGAGCGAGGTGATCCCGATGCTGCGCTGGTTCCAGGCACTCATGCCGTCCCAGGGTCGTTTTTTCGAACAGTTTGAATCGCATTCGGCGCTGCTGGTCGCAGGCGCGGAGGCTCTCGCGCAGCTGCTGCAGGGCGACGACATCGCCACGCATATCCGCACGATCGTCGATCGCGAGCATGATGCGGACGAGATCACCCGCGACGTCCTGATGGACGTGCGCCGGATCTTCGTGACGCCGTTCGATCGCAGCGCGATCACCGGACTGATCGGCGTCATGGACGACGCGATCGACCAGATGAACAAGACCGCCAAGGCGATCGAACTTTACGAGGTCACCAGCTTTGAACCGCAGATGCGCGACATGAGCGGCATCATCGTCGAAGCCGCGCGTATCACCGCGGAGGCGATCCCACTGCTGCGCTCCATCGGATCGAACGGCGCGCGGCTCCATTCGCTGACCGAACGGCTGATCAAGATCGAAGGCGATGCCGACGATATCCACGATGCCGGCATCAAGGCGCTGTTCAAGGCCAGCGAAGGCAGCGATGCGTTGCGCTTCGTCGTGGGCCGCGAAATTTACAGCCATCTGGAGCGCATCGTCGACAGGTTCGAGGATGTCGCCAACGAGATCCAGGGTCTCGTCATCGATCACGCATAAGGGATCAGGGACATGATGATTTCCCTGACTGCGCTCTATGCGCTGATCGCGATCGCGCTGCTGTTCGATTTCCTGAACGGGCTGCACGACGCGGCCAATTCGATCGCAACGATCGTGTCGACGCGCGTGCTCAAGCCGCAATATGCGGTGCTGTGGGCGGCCTTCTTCAACTTCATCGCCTTCCTGTTCTTCGGCCTTCACGTCGCGCAGACGGTGGGCAAGGGGATCGTCGTCGCTGAAATCGTCGATGCCTATGTGATCTTCGGCGCGCTGATGGGCGCGATCATCTGGAATGTCATCACCTGGGTGCTGGGTATCCCGTCGTCGTCCAGCCACGCGCTGATTGGCGGCCTGCTGGGGGCTGGCGTGGCCAAGGTCGGATCGGCGGCGGTCGTGTGGGGCGGCGTGATCAAGACGGTGTCGGCGATCGTGATCTCGCCCGCTTTGGGCCTGTCGCTCGCGCTGCTGCTGGTGCTGATCGTCGCGTGGACGACGTTGGGCATGACCCCGCTCGCGGTCGACAAAAGGTTCCGCAAGCTCCAGCTCGTCTCGGCGTCGCTCTACTCGCTCGGCCATGGTGGCAACGATGCGCAGAAGACGATGGGGATCATCACCGTGCTGCTCTACTCTCAGGGCATGCTCAGCGGCGATTTCAACGTGCCCTTCTGGGTCGTGATCTCGTGCCAGGCGGCGATGGGGCTCGGCACGCTCGCGGGCGGATGGAAGATCGTCCACACGATGGGGTCGAAGATCACGCGGCTCACCCCCGCGCAGGGCTTCTGCGCGGAGACGGGTGGCGCGATCACCCTGTTCGGCTTTACCTGGCTGGGCATTCCGGTGTCGACCACGCACACGATCACCGGCGCCATCGTCGGCGTGGGCGCGGCGCGGCGGCTGTCGGCGGTCCGCTGGAACGTCGCGAGCAGCATCGTCGTGGCGTGGGTCGTGACGCTGCCGGCAGCGGGGCTGATCGCCGCCGCATTTTACTGGCTTGCGAAACTCGTCTTCTGATCGATCGTTGGCCGGGTCATCCTGTGGAGGCCCGATGCGCATTCCGTTCGTCCTGCTTTTTCTGGCGGCCGCACCCGTCGGGGCCGCGCCCTACACGCTCCTGCCGGGCGGGCAGGGCTATGATGGCCTCCAGGCGGCGGTCGATGCGGTGGGGGATGGCGACGCCACGATCCTGATCGCCCCTGGCGTCCATCGTGACTGCGCGGTCCAGAGCGCAGGCCGCATCACCTATCGCGGCGCCATACCCGGCAAGACAATCTTCGAACGCGCGGCGTGTGAGGAGAAGGCAAGCCTGGTCCTGCGCGGGCGCGGCGCGGTGGTCGAAGGGCTGCTCTTCCGCCGGCTCGGCGTCAGCGATGGCAATGCGGCGGGCATCAGGCTCGAAAAAGGGCCGCTGGTCGTCACCAACAGTATTTTCCGCGATTCCGAACAGGGCATATTGGGCAACGACGATCCGCAATCGGATATCCGGATCGATCGATCGACCTTCTCGGGACTTGGCCGCTGCGATCGCGACCTTGCCTGCGCCCATTCGATCTATATCGGTCACTATAAAAGTCTGACGATCACCCGCAGCCGCTTCGATCGCGGGCGCGGCGGCCATTATGTGAAAAGCCGCTCGGGCCGCATCGCGATCAGCGACAGCAGCTTCGACGACACGCGCGGCCACACCACCAACTATATGGTCGACCTGCCCGCCGGCGCCACCGGCACGATCCAGCGCAACATCTTCGTCCAGGGCCGCGATAAGGAGAACCACTCCGCCTTCGTCGCAGTCGGCGCGGAATCGCGCGACAATCCGTCGGCTGGCCTTGCCGTCGTCGGCAACCGCGCGCATCAGGCGCCCGGCCTCACTTGGCCAGCGGCGCTCGTCGCGGACTGGACCAAGTACCCGATGCGGATCGAACGCAACGTCATCAGCCCCCGCATCGCCGAATATCGCGGCGCCGAAGGGGCCGAGCCGCCGAGCCTGAAACGCGATATCCGCCGCGTCCTGGCGGCGGTGAGGGACAAGCTGCTGGGTTAATTACTCCGCCGCCTCCGCCCGCCAGTCTTTCACGCCCAGCACCGGCTCGCCCATGATCGTCAGCCGGTGCATCTTGCGCGGCGCCGTGTAGTCCGCGACGGCATAATGCTGGGTGAAGCGATTGTCCCAGATCGCGACCGTGTGCGGTGTCCAGCGATAGCGCACCTGCACGTCGGGTATCGTCGCCAGCGTGCAGAACATGTCGATCAGCTGCTGGCTCTCGACCTTGCTGACGCCGAGGATGCGCTGCGAAAAGACGCTGTTGACGTAAAGCGCGCGTCGCCCGGTGCGCGGGTTCACGCGCACGACCGGGTGGACATGTTCGAACCGGTTGATCGCCTGCACCACCTGCAGTTCGTCCGCGAGTCTCCGGAGCGGTTCGGCCATCAGCTCATAGGCGGCATACATGCTCGCCCAGATCGTATCGCCACCGATCGGGGGCAGGTGGACCGGCTTGATCGTGGTCGCATAAGGCGGGCGTTCGAGATAGCAGGCGTCGCTGTGCCAGCTGTCGGTGTAGAGGCCGCGCACCGTGCCGGGCTTCATCTCGACGATCTGGACCGCGGGCTCGTCCTGCTTCTCGTTGGACAGCAAGACGAGATTGTCGAGATCGCCGACCACCTGACCATAGGTCTTGAACTGTTCCTCGCTCAGATCCTGCCCTTCGAAGAACAGCACCAGATGCTCCTCCAGAAGATCGCGGATCATCGGCCGGTCGGCGATCGTCAGGTCGCGCAGGTCGAGGCCCGTCACGCGGACGCCCAGATAGGGGCCAAGCCGTTCGATATGCATGGGCGCTCTCCTTGGCACCCGGTCATCGCGTGCCGGGCTTGGGCTGCAGGATATCATCGCGCAGCCGCCCGCACAGCGCCCTGTCGCCCGTGCTTGCCTTTTGTCGCCCTTGCCCCACATGAAGGCGCATGGAGATCGTCAAGCTCGCCCCCGGCGCACAGCCCCCCGAAACGGCCGACTATGTCGCCATCGTCGAGGAGGACGGCCAGTTCGGCTTCAGTGGCCAGATCGAGAAGATCCACGGCCCTATGAAGGCCAGCGTCTACCTGATCGGTCCCGAATGGTATCCCAGCTTCGACGAGGCGCTTACGGCCGGCCTCGTCTGGGCGGACAGCCACGGCGCGGGCCGGATCTACGTCGAGGTGGCGGCTTAATTAAATCCTCCGCCGGAGGGGGAGGGGGACCGCGAAGCGGTGGAGGGGTATTCGCAACAAGCGTATCGCTGCCGGCCAATACCCCTCCGTCAGTCCTTCGGACTGCCACCTCCCCCTCCGGGGGAGGATCAGAAATCAGCGCTTGCAGCTGTCCGCCGCACTCGCATCGAGATCTAGGCAGCGGCCGTCGATCTCGGGCGTCGTTACGGGCAAGCCGATCAGCGCGGCGAGCGTCGGCAGGATGTCGACCGTCTCGATCGGGTTCGGCTGTTCGAAGCCATGCGCGTTGGGCCACCAGAACAGGATCGGCACGCGACGGTCATAGTCCCACGGGCTGCCATGCGTCGCGACCGAACCGCGCGCCGGATCGGGGATCGGCGTGACGTTGGGCTTGAGCAGGACGATCAGGTCGCCCGAGCGGCCGGGATGATAGCTCGCCGCCGCGCGATCGAGCAGGCTCCATTCGGTTACGGGCATCGTCGTCGGTTTGTAGCCCACGAAATCCTCGGCGGTGAAGACCGCGCCGACCTGCGGATCGGCCGACAGCCGCGTCTTGGTCGCTTCGATCGCGCGCTTGCGGTCGCGGTCGGACAGGCCCTTGGAGATGTAGAAGTCGCCGAAGCTGCCGCCGCCATAGACAGTCACGCCGTCGAGCTTGAGCGCCTGCGTGATCGCGGCATCGACGACCTTGGGCGCCTTGTCCGGATCGACCCGCATGTCCGACGGCAGGCCGTGGATGCGGTTGCGCTCGGGCAGGTCATGCCCGCCATGATCGGCGGTCAGCACGACGACATACGGGATCTTTGCGGCATTGAGCTTGGTGAAGAAGGTGCCGAGGATCTGATCGACCAGCATTACCTGACCGCAGCTTTCCGGGCCTTCGGTGCCGAAGGTGTGGCCGACTGCGTCGGTGGCGGAAAGGCCGATCGACAGCACGTCGGGCGCCTCGCCACGGCCCAGCTTCATCTCGTCGACCAGCGCGGAGGCTAGGTCGATCGTCGACTGATCATATTCGGGCGAAACGCGCCACGCGCCCTTGTCGCCCGCCTTGCGCGCCGGGATCGGCACGCCCACGGCCTTGTTCGGCGACACCGGCACCGCCGACACGCGCGTCTGGCAGATCGGGGGCAGGACGTAGGGCTTGCCGGCGCGGGCGAGCTGCGCGGCGATGCGCGCATTCGCGGCCTTCACCGCCGGGGTTTGGGCCTTGCCGACGAAGCTGGCGAAATGATCCTTGTCCCACCACCACATCTGATCGGCATTGTGCCCGCCCATCATCAGCGCGGCGCGATCCTTGCCCGCGACCGAAACGACGCGCGAAGCCGGATTGGCGGCCTTCATGCGATCGCCCAGCGTCGGCATCAGCAGGTGGACCGGCGAGACGGTATAGTGGTCCGAGCTCGATCCGGGGACGGTCTCGTCCTCCGAACAGTAGATCGTCTTGTCGGCGCGCGCGACGGACAGGTCCATCCAGTCGTTCGCGATGATGCCGGTCTTCGCGGGGTGCGCGCCGGTCAGGATCGTCGAGTGGCCGGGGCAGGTCTCGGTCGCCGCATGGCTCTGATAGCCCGAGGGGAAGACCACGCCCTGCGTCAGCGTCTTGAGGCCGCCCGTATAATATTGGCGATATTCGCTGAAAAGATCGGCCGAAAACTGGTCGACCGAGACGGCGACGATCAGCTTGGGCGTGGGCGGCGGGACGGTTGCGGGCGTCGCCGCGAGGGCCGGGGTGGCGATCGTGGCGAGCAACGCGCCGAGCAGCTTCTTCATTCGTCCCTCTTAAACCTGTTCCGTCATCCCAGCGAAAGCTGGGATCTCGGGAGAGTAGCAATGCCCTTCGCCTCAAGAAATTCCAGCGTCCGCTGGGATTACGAGACGGGGGCTATCCAGCGGCCATGACGCGAAAATGTGACAACATCACTTCGCGACCCACACCCGCTTACCGCCGATCCACGTCTCGAGCGGCCGTGCCTGCTGGATCGCAGGCGCGCCGGCTTCGAAGATGTCGCGGTCGAGGATCAGGAAATCGGCGAGATGGCCGGGGGTCAGCACGCCCACCTTGCCCTCCGCAAAGCCCGCATGCGCGGCATCGGCGGTGAAGGCACGGAACGCCTGGGTCATCGTTATCGCCTGTTCGGGATGCCACCCGCCCACCGGCTGCCCGTCCGGCCCCGTCCGGCTGATCGCGGCGGCGAGCGCGGGGAAGGGGTTGGGGCTTTCCACCGGATAGTCCGATCCGAAGGCGAGCGGCGATCCCGCATCGATCATCGCCTTCCACGCATAGGCGCCCGCGAGCCGCGCCGGCCCAAGCCGCGCCTCGGCCATCAGCCGATCGCTCGTCTGATGGACCGGCTGCATCGACGCGACCGTGCCGTTCTTGCCGAAGCGGGGGATATCCACGGGATCGACGATCTGCGCATGTTCGATCCGCCAGCGCCGATCGCCCTTATAGGTGTTGGCGAGTTCGTCGATCGCGTCGAGCGCCTGCTGGTTCGCCGCATCGCCGATCGCGTGGATCGCGACCTGAAACCCATCCATCGCAGCGCGGCTGCCCAGATTGCGCAGCTTCGCATCGTCGAGGAACTGGATGCCGCGATTGTTCGGCGCATCCGCATAGGGCGCCTTGAGCCACGCCCCGCGCGATCCCAGCGCGCCGTCGGCGTATAGCTTCACGCCGATCATCCGCAGGCGATCGTCGTAGAGCCACGGCGTCGGCCCGGTCCCCGCGACCGCAAGCAACGTGTCGATCCCATGCGCGTAACTGGTGATCCGAACACGCAGCCGCCCCGCATCGCCCGCGCGGCGCATCACCAGCCAATCGTCGCTGGTCGTGCCCATGTCGGCGGTGGAGGTGATGCCGTAGCCGAGCAATATTTCCTGCGCCTTCGCCAGCATCGCATCCCGATCGCGCGGCAGAGGGGCGGGGACGACATCGGTGATCAGCTTCTGTGCGGCATCGACGAACACGCCGGTCGGATTGCCCTTCGCATCGCGCTCGATCCGGCCGCCGGCTGGATCCTTGGTCTTGGCGTTGATGCCCGCGGCCGCCATCGCCGCGCTGTTGGCGAGCAGCGCGTGGCCGTCGACCCGGCTGAGCACGACCGGGCGGCCTGGCGTGACCGCGTCGATGTCGGCTGCGGTCGGGAAGCGTCCGAGCTTCCACCTTTCCTGATTCCACCCGCCGCCGCCGATCCATGGCGGGGTCGGGCGATCGGCGGCATATTTGACGAGCGCCGCCTGCGCTTCGGCCAGGCTGTTGGTGGCGGACAGATCGAGCGACAGCGCGACCTGCCCCAGATCCATCACATGGCCATGCGCGTCGATCAGCCCGGGGATGATCGTGCGCCCCTGCGCATCGAGGCGGAAGTCGAGCTTCTCGGGGCGCCTATCGCCCTTCTGCAGCAATCGGGAGACGCGCCCCTTGTCGTCGATCAGCAGCCCGTCGAACCGGACCAGATCGCCTTTGTCGTTGAGCGTGTAGCCATTGGCATTGTCGATGACGCCGTCGGCGAATGCGGGGGTGGTGAGGGTTGCGAGAGCCAGACCCGTTATCGTCATCCCAGCGAAAGCTGGGATCGCTTGAGAGACGCGATGCGCGAGAGCCTTGAGAGATCCCAGCTTGCGCTGGGATGACGAAAAGGGGGGCGCCTTCATTGGTCGAGCGGCAGGCGGCGGACCAGCGCCGACGTATCCTGCCGGTGGCCACCCATCTGCTGGATGTCGGCGTAGAACTGGTCGACCAGCGCCGCGACCGGCAGGGCCGATCCGTTCGATCGAGCCTCGTCGAGCGCGAGGCCCAGATCCTTGCGCATCCAATCGACCGCAAAGCCGAAGTCGAAGCTGTCGTCGGCCATCGTCTTCCAGCGATTGAGCATCTGCCAGCTCGCCGCTGCGCCGCCCGAAATCGCTTCGAACACCTTGTCCAGATCGAGGTTGCTGTTCTGGGCGAAGCGCAGCGCCTCCGACACGCCCTGCAACGCGCCGGCGATGCAGATCTGGTTGCACATCTTGGTCGTCTGGCCCGCGCCGGCGCCGCCGACATGGACGATCCGCGCGGCATAGGCCTGCATCAGCGGCTCGGCGGCTTCCATCGCCTTGGCGGATCCGCCGCACATGATCGACAGCGTCCCGTTCTCGGCCCCCGCCTGTCCGCCCGAAACGGGTGCGTCGACGACGAGCAGCCCGCGATCGCGCCCCTCGACCGCCAGCTGCCGCGCGATGCGTGCGGACACGGTGGTGTGGTCGACGAAGACAGCGCCCTTCTTCATTGCGCGGAAGCAGCCGTCCGATCGCAGCGTCACCGCTTCGAGATCGCCGTCCGCGCCGACGCAGGAGAACACCGCATCGGCATCCTCGGCCGCCGCCGCCGGGGTCGGCGCCGATCGGCCGCCATTTTCGACCACCCACGCGTCGGCCTTTGCCGGCGTGCGGTTATAGACGGTCACGTCGTGCCCCGCCTTCGCCAGATGCCGCGCCATCGGGGCGCCCATCACGCCCAATCCCAGGAAGGTCACTTTTGCCATGCTGCGAGGCATAGGGTGGATTTTTGCGCGGGGGAAGGTGGCCCGTTCCCAATCCTCCCCCTGGCGGGGGAGGATGAAGTGGATCGGGGGTGACGTGCAGTCCCGCAACCGCTATGGCCCGCCCCCTATGGCAAGTGTGCAGAAAAGCGACGCTTCGGGCGTCCCCGTCACCATCGATGATGTCCGTGCCGCGCATGTGCGCGTCGCCCCGTCGATCGTGCGCACGCCGATTATGCTCAGCCGGACGCTCAGCACGCTGACCGGCGCCAATGTCTGGCTGAAGTTCGAGAATCTTCAGTTCACCGCCGCCTACAAGGAGCGCGGCGCGCTCAACAAATTGTGCCTGCTGACCGAAGAGCAGAAGGCGCGCGGCGTGATCGCCGCGTCGGCCGGAAACCATGCGCAGGGGCTTGCCTATCATGGCGCGCGGCTCGGCATCCCTGTCACGATCGTGATGCCCAAGTCGACGCCGACGGTGAAGGTGCAGCAAACCGAAGGGCACGGCGCGCGCGTCGTCCTGAGCGGCGAGCGGTTCGATGATGCGTCGGAAGCGGCGGTGCTGTTGGCCGAAGCGGAGGGGCTGACCTTCGTCCACCCGTTCGACGATCCCGATACGATCGCGGGACAGGGGACCGTCACGCTCGAAATGCTGCAGGATGCGCCGGATATCGACACGTTGATCGTGCCGATCGGCGGTGGCGGGCTGATCTCGGGTGCGGCGATCGTGGCGCGGGCGCAGGGAAAGCCGATCCAGGTGATCGGCGTCCAGGCCGAACTCTACCCGTCGATGTACGCCAAGATGAAGGGCGTCACCCTGCCGTGCGCGGGCGATACTCTGGCCGAGGGCATCGCCGTCAAGCAGCCGGGGGGCATCACCGCGGGCATCGTCGAACAGCTGGTCGACGACATCGTTCTCGTCGGCGAACGCGAACTCGAACATGCGGTGGCGATGCTGCTGCAGATCGAAAAGACGGTGGCCGAGGGCGCTGGCGCCGCCGGCCTCGCGGCTTTGCTCGCGCATCCCGAGCGGTTCCGCGGGCGCAATGTCGGCATCATCCTGACTGGCGGCAATATCGATACGCGCCTGCTCGCCAACGTCCTGCTGCGCGATCTCGCGCGGTCGGGCCGTCTCGCACGCCTGCGCATCGCGATGCAGGACCGGCCGGGCGCGCTGTTCCATGTCGCGCGCGTGTTCGACGAGCAGCAGGTCAACATCGTCGGCATCGATCACCAGCGCGTGTTCACGACCCTCCCCGCCAAGGGCACGATCGCGGACATCGAATGCGAAACCCGCGATGCCGCCCACCTCGATCGTCTCCTCCAGGCGCTGCGGGCCGAGGGATATGACGTGACCCCGATCGAGGCGGCCTGATCTTTATCCTCCCCCGCCAGGGGGAGGTGGCGCCGAAGGCGACGGAGGGGGAGGGCGGCGAACCAATTCGCGTCCCGTATCCTCCCCCTCCGTCAGCTGCGCTGACACCTCCCCCTGGCGGGGAGGATGGGGCCGGAGGGACTCCGCATCCCCCAATGGTCGCAAAAAGAGGGTTAACGCTCTTTCCATAGGAACGATGGCACGGCATATTCGCTGACTTGGGGCCAAGCACTGGCGATTCACGCTTTTGAGGAGGGCAGGACGGGCATGACCGCGCAATTCCGTTTCCCGCGCTTCTTCGTGACGACGCCCGGCCCGTGCCCCTATCTGCCGGGCAAGATCGAACGCAAGGTTTTCACCGAACTCAGCGGCCCGAATGCGACCGAACTGAACGATGCGCTGGGCCGGATCGGCTTCCGCCGTTCGCAAGGCGTCGCCTATCGGCCGAGTTGCGTCGATTGCCAGGCCTGCGTGTCCGTCCGCGTCGTCGCGCGCGAGTTCCGGCCGAATGCCAGCCAGCGCAAGCTGATGCGTCGCCATGCGGATCTCGAAATCAACGTGTGCGAACCGTGGACCACCGAGGAGCAGTTCACGCTGCTACGATCCTACCTCAAGGCGCGTCACCCGGGCGGTGGCATGGCCGAGATGGACGAACTCGATTTCGCCGACATGGTCGAACAGACGCCGATCCGGACCCAGGTGGTCGAATATCGTGAGCCTTCAGTGGATGGGCGCCCCGGCAAGTTGGTCGGCGCCTGCCTGACCGATAATCAGAATGACGGCCTGTCGATGGTCTATAGCTTCTTCGAGACCGACGATGAGGCGCGTCCCGGGCTCGGCACCTACCTCATCCTCGATCATATCCGCCGCGCCGCGCAAGGTGGGCTGAGCTTCGTCTATCTCGGCTATTGGGTCGAGGGATCGTCGCGGATGCAGTACAAGACCCGCTTTCAACCCCTCGAACGGCTCGGCCCCAATGGCTGGCAGCGTTTCGAAGCTCCGCCGCAGCAGCCGCAGGCCGGCCCGCAGCAGGCGCTCCCGCCGAAGCTGACGCAGATCGTCTGATCGACGTTCGGGTTTGCGCGCGCAAAAGGCGCATTCATACTATTTCTCTAGATGGCTGCAGTCGATTATGGGAGATTTCCGACAGTCGTGCAAATCGAGCAATCGATTGTTTTGTGATTTCCGAGGTGAGATGGATCATAATTTGAACTATCTCGAACTAATACAGGTTAACTCACTGAGAGATTAGTGAGAGGTGCGTCATGTTGGTCGTGTGCGTAGATGATGATAAGCTGGTTCGCCAGGTTACGAGCGATATGATCCGACATCTGGATCATCAGGTTCTCGAAGCACCCGACGGTACATCAGCGCTCGATCTGATAGATTGCGTTTCGGATCGCATCGACGTCCTGCTCACCGATGTTCGAATGCCCGGAATGAACGGTGTCTCGCTGGCCAATGCCGTGCGCCACCGTTATCCCGATATCGGCATTATTTATATGACCGGTTATGCGGGCGAGTTCGAGTTGTCCGGCCCCGTGCTCGAAAAACCCTGCACGTTAGGCGATCTGGAAAAGGTGTTGAGCCGGGCAAGGCACTGATCCCGGATTATCGCGATTTCGATATCCGTATCGCAATATTGACTCGGGATTGGTGCGGGTTACCGTGACGGCCTAAGCCAGCGCAGTCTGGCGGGAGAGGCCGGTCATGAACGCCCCATCGCAACCGCCTCTTCCGGCGGCAGACGCCCATGACGGTCTTCCCATGCCGCGTCGTCTGCGGGCGATTGCAGCCATTTGTTGCGGGACTGCGCTCGTCATATTGGACGCGGCAATTCCGGTGGTGGCGCTGCCGACGATCGGGCGCGAGCTCCACGTGCCCGCTTCGTCCACCGTATTGACCGTGACGATTTATCAATTGACCCTGGTCATGGCGATCATGCCGTTGTCGGCGGTCGGCGACATGATCGGATTGCGGCGGCTCTATGCACTTGGCCTGACCGTCTTCGCGCTAGCGGCAGCGACATGCCTTTTCGTGAATTCGTTCGTCCTGCTGCTCTTCATCCGCTTCGTCCAGGCGCTGGGCGCGGCGGCGGTGTTGAGCATGACGTCGGCGTTGATCCGATCGATCTACCCGTCCGGGCAGCTTGGGCGCGGCCTGGGCGTCAACAGCCTGATCAACGCCAGCTTCACCGCGCTCGCGCCGACCGTCGGGGGCTATATTGTCGCGTTCGCGCCGTGGCAGTGGGTATTTGCGGCGTCCGCGCCGTTGGGCGTGCTGGCATTGATCGGCGTGCGCAACCTGCCCGATCCGGAGCCCAGGCAGGGGCGGTTCGGCTGGCTGTCGGCGGCGATGTCTGCGGCGACCTTCGGTCTGATCGTCGGCGGTCTCGAAACCGGGGCGCACGGCGGCGGAGCGGTCGCGACATTGCTCGTGCTCGCGGCGGGCATCGGGATCGGTGTGGTGTTCGTGCGCCGCGAATTGCGGGTCGAGCAGCCCGTCATGCCGGTCGACATGCTCGCCTCGCCCGCGCTTGCTCTGGCGATGCTCGGTGCGATGGCGGGGTTCATGGCCATGATGACCTTCGTCATCTCGATGCCATTCCGGCTGGAAACCGGATACCATTTCAGCGCAGGGGAGGTCGGCACGATGATGGCCACATGGCCGTTGGCCGCGCTCCTGATCGGCCCGTTCGCCAGCATCATGGCCGATCGTTTCTCGCTGCGGCTGCTAAGCGGCATCGGTGCGTCCGTTACGGTATTGGCGTTGCTGTCGCTGGCGATGATGCCGGCGGATGTGTCGCCCCTCGGCATCTGCGCGCGCCTGTTCGTGACGGGCGGTGGCATCTCGCTCTATCTGTCGCCCAACGCCCGCGCGCTGATCGCTTCGGCCCCGCGCCATCGCGCCGCATCGGCAGGCGGGCTGTTCCAGACGGTGCGCCTGTTGGGCCAGGCGATCGGCGCCACGGTCGCGGCGGCATTGCTGTCCTTCGGCCTCGGATCCGGACCGGGGCCGGCTTATGCCGCCGCCACCCTCGCGACGATCGCAGGGCTGTGCAGCGTGGTCCGTATCCGACGTTAGGTCAGTCCACCGCTTCGCCCAGCAGCGCCAGCGACATCGCCTGATCGAAGGGCGGTTCGAGCGGGTGGAGGCGCGCCGCCATGTCGGCCTTGAACGCCTCGATATCGTCGGTCTCGACCTCGTAAGCGGTGAAGTAAGGCTGATCGATCCCCTTGCCGAGCGCGACCTTGTAACGCTGCGCGCTGTTCACGCCGGGGATAGTGCGGATCTTTTCGACCTGCGCGCGATACCAGGCGTTATAGTCGTCCTCTTCGATCCCCGGCTTCGGGCCGTTGATCGCGAGCATCAGATATTTGGGCATGCCTTTTCCCGATCACTTCGCGGCGGTCACCCGCCACACGGTGTTGCCGACATCGTCGGTGACGAGGAGGGCGCCGTCCTTCGCGACCGTCACGGCGACCGGGCGGCCGCGCGCGTCCTCGTCGGGCGACAGGAATCCGGTCAGCACGTCGACCGGCTTGCCCTTGGGGCGCCCGTTGGCGAACGGCACGAAGACGACCTTGTAGCCCGACAGCGGCTTGCGGTTCCACGACCCATGCTCGCCGATGAACGCGCCCGAGCGATAGGCGTCGCCAAGCATCGCATTGGTCGAAAAGGTGAGGCCGAGCGCGGCGACATGCGGCCCCAGCGCATAATCGGGGCGGATCACATAGCCGCTCATATCGTCTTCGGGCGGGGTCACGCGCTCGTCGGGAACGCCGCCCCAATAATAATAGGGCCAGCCGTAAAAGCCGCCGAGCTGCACCTCGGTCAGATAATCGGGGACCATGTCCGAACCCAGCATGTCGCGTTCGTTGACAACGGTCCAGAGATCGCCCGTGGCCGGCTCCAGCGCCATGCCATTGGCGTTGCGCAGGCCATAAGCGTAGATGCGGTCCTCGCCCGTCTCCAGATTGATCTGCCAGATGGCGGCGCGCTTGGCCTCCTTGTCCATGCCGTTCTCGCCGATGTTGCTCGCCGAGCCGACCGACACGAACAGCGACTTGCCGTCGGCCGCCGCGATCACGTTGCGCGCCCAATGGTTAAATCCGCCGGGCAGCTTGGTGACGACCACCGGTTTGACGCTGATCTTGGTTTCGCCGACCTTGAACGGCACCTTCACCAGCGCGTCGGTGTTCGCGATGTAGAGCGTGTCGCCGACCAGGGCCATGCCGCTGGGCGAATTGAGCCCGGAGATCAGCACGGTCTTGAGCTCGGCCTTGCCGTCGCCATCGGCGTCGCGCAGCAGCATGATCTTATTGGGGGAGGGGACGGTCGCCCCCGCGCGGCCCATCAGCGTCTTCATCACGAAGCCGGTGATCCCGCCCCCGCCATTCTTTGCATCGCGCGGCGGCGAATTGCTTTCGGACACCAGCACATCGCCATTGGGCAGGACGTAGATCCAGCGTGGATGGTTCAGGCCGCTGGCGAAGGCAGCGACCTTCAATCCCTTGGCTGCGGTCGGTGCTTCGCCGGTCTTCCAGCCGACCGCCTTGGCGACGCCGACCGTGGGGAAGGTCTGCTCGCGCACGTCCGTCAGCTTGGGCCGCTCACCCGTCACCTGATCGAAAGCGACCTGCGCCTTGTCGCCGCGCGACAGCCAGAAGCCGCCTGCGATCAGCAGCACGGCGATGACGCCCGCTGCGATGAGGATGATGCGCTTCAAACGGCTCATGGCACCTGCTTCCTGCTCAATTTTTGCATGAACTAGCATGCGTTTGTGGGGATGGCGAGGTCGCCCACCGCCTGTCAGACTGCGCAAAACGAGATGATGGGATCGGATGATGGAGGGCACGGCCGAAGCGCGGATCGTCGCGTGGCTGGAGGCGCGGCTGGGGCGGGTCGTGCGGATCGAACGCCAGCCGCGTTGGCGCCCGGCCTGGTTCGTCGATGTCGAGCGCGCGGGCGGCGTGCTGCCGCTCTATGTGCGCGGCGATCGCGAAGGGATGGCGGGCAGCGTCCCCGTCTCTCTCGAAGCCGCGGTGCTCGAACGGCTGGAGGCGGCGGGTGTGCCGGTGCCGCATGTCTATGGCCTGATCGACGCAGCGAGCGCGGTGGTGATGGATCGCCTGCCCGGCCGCGCCAATCTGGCGACCGCCGAAAGCGACGCCGCGCGCGGCACGATCCTCGATCACTATATGGACGTGCTGGCGGTAATCCACGCGCGCGACCCGGGCGAGTTCACGCCTTTGGGCTTTGCGGTGCCGCCGGATGCCGAGGCGCTGGCGCTCGGCAATTTCGATCGCTTCGAGCGGCGCTATCGCCCAGCCAAGCAACGACCCGAACCACTGCTGGAATTCGGGATCAAATGGCTGCGGCGCAATGTGCCGCGTCATCGCTACGATCCACGCTTCATCCTGGGCGATCCCGCGCAGTTTATGTTCGAGGGCGATCGGATGACGGGGCTGATCGACGTCGAACTCGCGCATATCGGCGATGTCGCACACGATCTGGCGGGGCTGCGGCTGCGCACGATTCCCGAGCCGCTGGGCGATATCGGCCGTGCCTTCCGGCGGTACGAAGCGGCAAGCGGGCAGGCGCTCGATCGGGTGGCGATCGAATTTCACACTGCCCAATTCTCGCTGGCGACGCCGATGTCTCTGGTCGGCGAACTCCACGCCCCGCGCGCGGTGCCCGAGACGCTGCAATATCTGGAGTGGTTCCACCAATATTCGCTGACCGGGATCGAGGCGATCGCGGCGATCCTTGGTGTCGATCTGCCGGTTGTCGCCTTGCTGCAGCCCGCGCCGGGACGCCATGCCGGAATGGCGGACACGCTGCCGGGAACGATCGGCGATCTTCTGGCGGCCGATCCCGACGCGGCCTATCGGCGCGATGCCACCGCGCGGACGGCGCGTTTCGCCCAGCGCGCCGCGTTGTTTGGGCCGGGGATCGAGGCCGCCAATCTCGAAGAGATCGCCGCGCTCACGGGGGCCCGGCATACCGACTGGCAGAGCGGCGACGCCGCGCTCGAGGCTTTCGTCCTGGCGGCGGGGCCGGAGCATGACGCTGCCCTGGTCGCGCTGTTCCATGCGCGTACGATGCGCCAGATGCTGATGCTCGAACCCGTCCTCCATCGCACCGGCCGGATCGAACATCTCGCGCCGCTGCCGGACTGAGATCAGGCGGGCAGATCCCTGATCCGGCGGGCGGGGGCGCCGACATAGAGGCCATGCGGCTCGGTGCTTTTGGTGACGATCGCGCCTGCGCCGACGATGCAGCCTTCCGCGATCGTAACCCCCGAAAAGACGACCGCGCGGGCGCCCAGCCAGCTGCCCTTTTCGATCCGGATCGTGCCGGAGAACGGCGTGCCGGCGCGCTTCTTCGCAGCACCGATCTTATGGTCGGTGGTCAGCAGCGTCACGCCCGGGCCCAGATGGACATATTCGCCGATATGGATGTCGCCCGCATCGTCGAAGAAGCAACCGGCGTTGATATACGCCTTTGGCTCGATCCTGACCCGGACGTCGGGGCCGAGATGCAGGCCCGGGCTGACGATCGCGTCGCGAATGTCGACGCCCGCCAGGCGGAGGAGCCGGGTGCGGAGTGATTTCGGAATCAGATAGCTGCGCTGGAGCTTGCGTAACGTGCCCTTGATCCCATTGCCCAACGCTTCGATCCTTGTCGTACCGCGGCCCTTTGGCGGATTTCCGGCATCTAGCGCCGATTGGCGTTACAGCGTCAAGCGCAGCTCTAATCCTGCGGCTCGGGTTCCATGACCGGCGGATGAAGCAGCATGCTTTTCACCCGGCGCTCGTCGGCATCGGCTATTTCGAGGCGCCAGCCGCTCGGGTGCAAGACGATCTCGCCCGGCTGGGGGACATGGCCGGCAAGCGATGAGGCGAGACCGCCCAGCGTCTCAACGTCGTCGTCGATGATCGCGAGGCGCGGATCGATCAGCTTGGCGACGTCGTCGAGCTCGGCGCGCGCATCGGCCTGCCAGATCGAATCGCCGAGCGGGATCAGCAGCTCTTCCTCGGCCTCGTCATGCTCGTCCTCGATCTTGCCGACGATCTCCTCGACCAGATCCTCGATCGTCACGAGTCCGTCGGTGCCGCTATATTCGTTGAGCACGATCGCAAGGTGGGTGCGAGCCTCGCGCATGTCCGCCAGCAGATCGATGATCCGCATCGATGAGGGCACGTAGCGCGGCTGGCGGATCAGCGGCGTGATCGTCTGCGGCGGGGGGGCGCCGGTCGCGATGATGCGGAACACGTCCTTGACGTGGATCATGCCGATCACGTGATCCAGATTGTCGCGATAGACGGGCAGCCGGCTATGCTCGGCCTCGACGAAACGCTCGACGAGTTCGACGAAGCTGATCGTTTCGGGCACAGCGACGATGCGGCCGCGCGGTACGCCGACATCGCCGACATTGCGTTCGCCGAAATGCAGGATGTTGCGGAGCATGTCGCGCTCGGCCTGGGAGAGATCGTCCTCCTCCGCCGAGGATTCGCCCTCATGCTCCTCGATCGCTTCTTCGATCTGATCGCGCAGGCTGGGCTCGGGCTCTTGTCCGAAGAGCGAGCGCAGGCTGCGCCAAAATCGTCCGCCGCTGTCCGCGGCGCTACTACTGTCGTCTGGCATCGTCTTTCAGGTTGCCCATCGCGAGGAAGATCATGCGCTATCCGATATTGCGGCCGGTAATCAAGCCGCGGGTTCGATGACGAAAATCTCGCCGTCGATGCCGACGATGTAGAGATTGCCCGTCTGGTCGAGGCCGAAGCTGGTGACATTGTCGATCGTGCCCGCATTGGGGGCCAGGTTACGAAGGGTGAAGCGGCTGCTGGGCGCGGTCTGGCCGGGGACGAGTTCGGCGACGGGGATCGACCAGATGCGCGATCGCACGAAATCGGCGAAGAAATACAGGCCGCGCAGTGATGTGATCGGCCCGCGATAGACATAGCCGCCGGTGATCGAATCCCCCTGCATCTCCCCGGTGCCGTGCGCATATTCGGTGACGGGCGGGGTGAAGATGGGGTCGTTAGTGCCGCCATTATAGGGCTGGGTGCCTTCGCGCCGGTTCCACCCGAAGTTCGCGCCGCCATCGGTGGGGCGCATCAGATTGACCTCTTCGATCACGTCCTGCCCGACATCGGCGATGTAGAGATTGCCGGTCGTCGGATCGAAGCTGTTGCGGAACGGATTGCGCAGGCCCAGCGCCCAGACCTCACCCGCACCGCCGCCGCCTGCGAAGGGATTGCCGGTGGGGATCGTGTAATTGCGGTTGGGATCGGCCGGGAAGGCATCGCTGCGCGGATCGATGCGCAGGATCTTGCCGAGCAGGGCGTTGCGGTTCTGCGCATTGCCGGCAGGATCGCCGCCGCCGCCGCCGTCGCCCACTGCGACATAGAGCAGATTATTCGCGTCGAAGCCGATCCAGCCGCCATTGTGATTGTCGAAGGTCGGGTGCGGGATCGACAGGATCACGTCGCCGCTGTTGACGTCGCCGACGTCGCGATTGCCCGTCTGCGTCTGATAGCGGCGCAGTTCGATCGTGCCGCCGGGGTTGGTCAGGTAGATGTAGAACGTGCCGCTGGTCGCAAAGTCGGGCGCGGTGGCGAAGCCGAGCAGGCCCCGCTCGCCCTGGGTCGATATCTGGCTCGATACGTCGAGGAAGGGCGCGCCCGCAACTGCGCCGGTCGACGGGGTCAGGATGCGGATAAAGCCGGTGCGCTGAACAACGAACACCCGGCCCGAATTGTCGGGGACCGGTGCTAAGAAGACCGCGCCGCCCAACCCGGTGGCGACACGACGCGTGCGGAAGCTGTCGTTCGGATCATTGGTGACCGTCACCGTCAGTGCGAGCGTTGTCGACGTGGTCCCGTCGCTGACGCTCAGTTCGACCTGATAGACATTGTTCCTGTCGGAATCAGCCGGGGCTTCGAAATCGGGACTGGCGGCGAAGGAGAGCGCGCCGCCAGCGCTGATCTGAAATGCCGACCGATCGAGCCCGCCCGAAATCGCGTAGCTCAGCGGGTTGCTGTCGGCGTCGGTCGCGGTCGCGGTGTAGATCGTGCCACTCGCATTCTCGACGACCGAGAGCGTCGCGGGCGAGGTGAAGACCGGCGCTGTGTTGGCGGGCGGGGAGCCGCCTCCGCCGCCCGATCCGGAACCGCCGTCACCGCCGCACGAAGCGAGCAGGGCTGCAGAAGCCATGATGGACGAGGCGCGAAGCAGGTAAGAACGCAACATCAGGCTCTCCCATTCCCCTAGGAGCGCCCCCCGAACATCAGGCTAGATCAGCGAACTTTTTCGTTCAACCCAAGTAATGATGATGGTCTGGTTCACTGGCGTGCCCAAAGCGTTATCGACGCGACGTGGTTGATGCGGGTGTTGCCGGCGGTCTGGTTGATCACCTGGTTAAGATAGCCGATCTCGACTGTCGACCTGCCGGCGAGCGGGATTTCCATGCCGGCGAAGGTGCGGAATTGATCGAAGCCCTTGCGTGCGCCCCAATCGGTGTCGTTCAGTGCAACGAAGCCCTCCATCCAGCCGAGTGCGGCGGGGCCGCTCTTCGACGCGCCCAGCGGGGTTTCGGCGCGAACGAACTGGCGCAGCCGCCAGCCGGTGTCGCGCCCGTCCGACACGAAGCGCTGTTCAAGTCGGGTGCGCGACGACAGCTCGATCTTGCCGACGGTGCCGATCGACCAGCTGAGCTGCTGGAAACTGCGCTCCTCGTTACGATCGCCACGGCCTTCGCGCGGAACTTCGACATGGGCATAGCCCTGGTAGATCGTGAGCGCGGGCGACAGCTTCCACCCGATCGCAGGCCGCATCAGCAACTGATCGATCGGGCCGGCATCGCCGTTCAGCCGCGGCTGGATCTCGGCGAAATAGACGAGGTCGCCTTTAAGGCTGCCCATTGCGGTGAAGTTGATCCAGACCTGCTCCTCCTGCCGGGTGGCGGCGAGGGCGGGGGTGGAGAGGGCTGCGAGGACGAGCAGGAGTTTGCGGAGCATCGTTGCGGGTTAGCTGCGCCGTGTTTCCCGTTGTTTTCCGGGGTGCTGCAAGGGGTTTCAACGTTGGCAAATCCTCCCCCGGAGGGGGAGGATGTGAACGTCAGTCGTCAGCCACAGCATAGGGATCGTCGATCCCCAATGTCGCGAGCGCTGCGCGTTCGAGGTCTTCCATATGCTCGGCTTCGTCGTCGGCCATATGGTCGTATCCGATCAGGTGAAGCGTGCCATGTGTGATCAGGTGGGTCGCGTGGGTGGCGGGAGGGACGCGCTTGTCGGCGGCCTCGGCCTCGCACACGCCAAGCGCAAGAATGATGTCGCCGAGCAGCACTTCGCCGTCGTCGCTGTTTTCGAGCCCTTCGAGCAGATCTTGCTGCACCATCGGGAAGGACAGGACGTTGGTCGGCTTGTCCTTCTGCCGATATTGGCGATTGAGCGCCTGCACCTCGTCATTGTCGGTCAGGCGGACCGATATTTCGGCGGTGTAGGCCGCCGTCAGGATCGCGGCGTGGGGGCTGACCCTGAGCGCGGCGGTTACCGCCTCGGTCGCGAGCGCCTCCCAGTCGACGGACACATCCCAGCCTTCTTCAATCTGAACCGCGACTTCGATCATTCATTCTTCCGATGGGAGGTGGGATCAGAACGGTGCGTCGTCCGGGCCTTCATAAGCCTGGACGATGCGGCCGACGATCGGGTGACGGACCACGTCGGCGGCGCCGAAGCGGACCGTCGCGATGCCTTCGGTCCCTTCAAGCTTGCTGACCGCATCCGCAAGCCCCGACTTGCCGATATCGGGCAAATCGATCTGGCGCGGATCGCCGCACACGACCATCCGGCTGTTCATGCCGAAGCGGGTGAGGAACATCTTCATCTGCGCGGGCGTGGTGTTCTGCGCTTCGTCGAGGATGACGAAGGCGTCGCTGAGCGTGCGGCCGCGCATGAACGCGATCGGCGCGATCTCGATCTCGCCGCTCGCGATCCGCCGTTCGACCTGCTCGGTCGGCAGCATATCGTAGAGCGCGTCGTAGAGCGGGCGGAGATAGGGATCGACCTTCTCCTTCATGTCGCCGGGCAGGAAGCCCAGACGCTCGCCCGCTTCGACAGCGGGGCGTGACAGGATCAGGCGATCCACCGTGCCCTGGATCAGCTGCTGCACCGCTTGGGCCACCGCGACATAGGTCTTGCCGGTGCCTGCCGGCCCGAGCGCGAAGATGATGTCGGCGCGGTTGAGCGCCTCCATATAGGTGGTCTGCGTGGCCGAGCGCGGGACGATCGTCTTCTTGCGCGTGCGGATCATAACCTTGGGCGGATCGGACACGTCCTGCCGGATGATGCCGTCGAGCATCGGCTCGGCCGACATCGCGATCACCGCCTCGACCGCGCCGGTATCGATATCCTGGCCCTGCACGATGCGATTGTAGAGGCCGGTCAGAACTTCACGAGCGCGCGCCGCGGCTTCGGCCTCGCCCTCGATCTGCAATTTGTTGCCGCGCGCCGCGATATAGACGCCGAGGCGGTTTTCGATGGCGACCAGGTTCTGGTCAAACTGCCCGAACAACTGACCCAGCAACTGGGGCTTGTCGAACGTGACTTCGATCCGGGCGCGATCCCCGGCCTGCGCTTGCACGGCTTTACGCGACATAAAGTGCGGCACGTTCCTTTCGCAAACCTCGCGGGACTCGCGAAGCCCACGCCAAGTCTAGTCGCATTTGCGTCACTGCAAAGGCAAAAGGCTGGATTTCACGCCGGATCCCATTCGATGTGGAGTTCGGGCAACGCTACGGTGATGCCGGAGACCGCCGCGCCGGTGTCTTTTTCCGCCAATCGCAGGTTCTTGAGACGGGGCAGCGCCTCTTCCAAAAGGATGCGCAATTCCATCCGGGCGAGATAGGCGCCGGGGCAGATATGGATGCCGGAGCCGAACGCCCAATGCTTCACGCGGCCGTCGCCCTTGTCGAAGCGGACGTCGCGCGCGGCGGGGTAGGTGGTGTTGTCGAGCCCCGCGATGGCGGTGGAGCACAACACCATCTCGCCCGCCTTCATCTG
Organism: Sphingomonas montanisoli; assembly: GCF_008274695.1. Classification (GTDB taxonomy): domain Bacteria; phylum Pseudomonadota; class Alphaproteobacteria; order Sphingomonadales; family Sphingomonadaceae; genus Rhizorhabdus; species Rhizorhabdus montanisoli. Next base: position 1,043,749 of record NZ_VTOU01000002.1, read on the forward strand.
CACGCCGTGAAACGCGACGTCGTCGCGGACCATGCGGCCGGTGTTGATCATGCCGAAGCGGCGCAGCATGACCTCGACCGCGTGGGGGATAAGTGCGGGATCGTCGATCAGCGCATCACGGTGAGCGGGATGGCCGGCGATGAAGCGCATCTGGTGCGTCATTTGGGCAGTGGTGGTGTCGAGCGCGCCGTTCACCAGCAGGAAGCAGAGCGCCATCATTTCCTGTTTCGTCGCCGGGCGGCCATCGGGGCGGGCGGCGAGGAGCGCGGGCATGATGTGCCCGTCGGTCGCCGAAGACGGATCGGCGATCTGCCGGTCGATCCAGTCGTCGAGCAGGCCCAGGATCGCGTCGCGCGCCTGGAAGCGTTCCTCGGGCACTGACGAGCGGAAGAACTGTTCGACCCACGGCACGAAGGCCATGCGGCGATCGCGGCCCATGCCGAACATGCTCATGAAGACGTCGACCGGCATCGGCCGCGCGAATTCGGCCGCGAAATCGCAGGCGCCGCGGGCGGCGAAACCGTCGATGATCTCGCGCGTGACCTTGCGCGCCTCCTCCTCGACGCCCGCCAGCGCGCGCGGCGAGAACATGGTGTTGGCCAGGATCGAGCGGAAGCGCGCATGATCCGGGGGATCATCGGTGTTCACGATCCCGAACCCGCTCGACATCATCGGCGGGATCATCACGCTGCGGCTCGAAAAAAGTTCGTGGCGGCGGAACACCTCCTCGATGATGGGCGCGCGAGTCGCGACCCAGTAACCGCCAAGATCGGGCGACCAGAAGATGTCGGGACGATCGTTCATCGCCTCGGCCAGTGCCCACACGTCTCCCTGGGTCGAGAAATCGCGGCGGAAATCGAAGGGAAAGACCAAGTCCGGAGGGACGTGCGCCGGAATATCAGCGGTGGTGATCTCACGCAGTTCGCCCATCGATCGATCCTCTCTATTCTATTTTTGGCCAGCCTATACTTCGGCCGTGCGCGAGGGAAGTTGATGGCGGCGATGAAGGTCAGGGCGATGCGGGCGAGGGCGATGCGGGCGTGCGCGGGGCATTTAGTTATCCTCCCCTGGCGGGGATGGTTTTAGATGCCGTCCGCCGCTTCCAGCACCTTGGCGACGTCGATCTTCACCATCGTCATCATCGCCCGCATCGCGCGAGCGGCGCGGGCCTTGTCGGGGGCGGAGTAGATGTCCATCAGCACTTTGGGCGTGATCTGCCAGGGGACGTTATACTTGTCGCGCAGCCAGCCGCATTGTTCGGGCTTGCCGTCGGCGATCAGCGCATCCCAGTAAAGGTCGACCTCCGCCTGGTCCGCGCATTCGGCGCTGAGCGACATACACTCATTATATTCGAAGGCGACGCCGCCGTTGAGCGCAAGCATCGGCGTGCCGAGCAGGGTGAACTCGACGACAAGGACCGACCCTTCCGGCCCGCCCGGCGCGTCCGCAGGGTTGCAGGTGACGCGGTCGACGCGGGTGTTGGGCAGGATCGAGGCGTAATAGTTCGCGGCGTCCTCGGCCTCGTCCTTGAACCAGAGACAGGTCGTGATCTTCGACATGACGGCTCTCCCGGATGAATCCGGGACAGAACGTATCAGGCCGCGGCGCGCTCCGCGACGATTTCGCCGACGAGGCTGTTGGGGCCGCCCGAAATGATGTCGACCGTCACCAGCTCGCCGATCGCGGGGCCATTCTCCACGATCACCGACTGAAGCCAGGGCGACTTGCCGATGCGCTGGCCCGGGCGCTTGCCGTCGCGCTCGACCAGCACTTCGCAACGTTTTCCGACGGTGGCGAGGTTGAAGCGGTGCTGCTGTTCGTTGAGCAGGGCCTGGAGCCGCTGGAGGCGTTCGTCCATCACCTCAGGCGCCACCTGATCGCCCATCGTCGCGGCAGGGGTGCCGGGGCGGGGCGAATATTTGAAGCTGAACGCCTGCGCATGATCGACCGCGCGGACGATCGCGAGCGTGGCTTCGAAATCGGCTTCGCTCTCGCCGGGGAAGCCGACGATGAAGTCGCCCGATATCGCGATATCGGGTCGCACGGTGCGGACACGATCGATCAGCTTCAGGTAACCGGCGGCGTCGTGGCTGCGGTTCATGGCCTTGAGGATGCGATCCGATCCCGCCTGCACGGGCAGGTGAAGAAAGGGCATCAGCTTGGGAATGTCGCGATGCGCAGCGATCAGCCCATCGGCCATGTCGTTGGGGTGGCTGGTGGTGTAGCGGATACGTGCGAGAGCGGGGATGGTCGCGAGCGCTTCGATCAGGTCGTGGAGGCCACGGCCGCTGTCGTCGGACCATGCGTTGACGTTCTGGCCGAGAAGCGTGATCTCACGCGCGCCGGCATCGACGAGCGCCTTCGCCTCATCGACGATCTGGCCCCAAGGACGCGAGATTTCGGCGCCGCGCGTATAGGGCACGACGCAATAGGTGCAGAACTTGTCGCAACCCTCCTGCACGGTCAGGAAGGCGGTCGGCCCCTGCTTGCGGCGCTTGGGCAGCGCATCGAACTTCGACGCGGCGGGCATGTCGGTATCGAGCGCACGGGTGCCGGAAGCGGCCTTGGCAACGAGATCGGGCAGGTTGTGATAGGCCTGCGGGCCGACGACGATGTCGACCGCCGGCGCGCGTACCCCGATCTCGGCGCCCTCGGCCTGCGCGACGCAGCCGGCGACCGCGATCATCGGCTTGGCGCGGCCGTTGGTCTTCGCGTTCTTGGTCAGCCGGCCGATGTCCGAATAGACCTTTTCGGCGGCCCTCTCGCGGATGTGGCAGGTGTTGAGGACGACGAGGTCCGCTTCGTCGGCGCTCGCGGCGGCGGCGAGTCCGTCCGCCTCGAGCAGTTCGGCCATGCGCGTGCCGTCATAGGCGTTCATCTGACAGCCGAACGACTTGACGTGGTAGCTTTTGGGCTTGGGGGAAGTCATCGGCGCGCCATAGCGGAAAGTGGGCGCGGGTTTAAGCCCCGCTCAGTGCCTCGGCGATCGCAGCCTGAGCCGCGGCCGCGAGCGCCTTGCGGTCGTCGATCGGCGGCAGAGGCGGGAGGAAGCGGACGGTGGCGCGAATGCGACCGCGGCGGCCGACGACGCGAGCGGCATTCACACCCATCGATTCGCCATCAGGCCAGGCGACGTCGGCGGTCGCATCGCCATAGTCGATCGCAACCGGCTGGACGGCGATGCCGGACGGCGGGGGCGTGACGGTGGCCAGCAAAGCAGGGCGGAAGGGAAGGAGGGCGCGGCCGTCGCCGGTGGTCCCTTCGGGAAAGAGCACGACGGGGCGGCCCTCGCTCAGCGCGGCGCTGAGCTGATCGGCCTGGCCGCGCACCGCGCGCTTGCTCTGGCGCTCCACCAGAACGGTGTCGCCGATTCGCGCGATCATGCCGACCACCGGCCAGTTCGCGACCTCGGCCTTCGACACGAAACGCGCGCCCGCCGCCCCGCCGATCGCAAGGATATCGAGCCAGCTGACGTGATTGGCGATGAGCAGGACGTTGTTGGGAAGGGGCGTGCCCTCGATCCGCAGATCGAGGCCGATGATCCCGCCTGCGCGATGCAGGAAGGTGCGCTTCCACCAATGGCCGGGGCCGAACAGGCGGCTCACGCCATAGCCGACGAGACAGACGAGCAGCAGGCCGAGCAGAAGCCCGACCCGCCAGCCCGTCCGTATCTTACGGCTCACTTCGCGCGAGCGTTCGAGACCCCGTAGAGTTCGAGACGATGATCGACGAGGCGGAAGCCGAGTTTTTCGGCGATCTTGCGCTGCAATTCTTCGAGTTCGGGATCGGTGAACTCGATGACGTTGCCGGTTTCGACGTCGATCAAGTGATCGTGATGTGTTTCGGCCGCCGCTTCGTAACGGGCGCGGCCGTCGCCGAAGTCATGGCGTTCGAGGATGCCGGCATCCTCGAACAGGCGAACGGTGCGATAGACGGTAGCGATCGAGATACCCGGATCGATCGTCGAGGCGCGCTCGTGGAGCAGCTCGACGTCCGGATGATCCTCTGCATCCGAAAGGACGCGCGCGATGACGCGGCGCTGTTCGGTGATGCGGAGGCCCTTCTCGGCGCAAAGCGCTTCGATGTCGATTTTGCGATTCATGCGACCCCTTGGCGCGGGAGAGTTGCGATGCAGCATGGATTAGGCGCTTTTCGCGCGAAACGAAAGACTGGCGGCATCGAGAAATTTTGGCGGGAAAACGAAAACGGGGGCGAAACCTGGCGGCCGCCCCCGTTCCGCATTCGATGGAAGGGATCAGCGCGTACGGCGCTTCGTGCCCAGACCGATCTTCTTGGCGAGCGAGCGGCGCTGCTCGGCATAGTTCGGGGCGACCATCGGATAGTCGGCCGGCAGGTTCCACTTGGCGCGATACTGTTCCGGGGTGAGCTGGTAATGCGTCATCAGGTGGCGCTTGAGCATCTTCAGCTTCTTGCCGTCTTCGAGGCACACGATGTAGTCGGGACGGATCGAGGCGCGCACCGAAACGGCCGGTTCCTGCTTCACTTCCGGCTCAGCCTGATCGCCACCCAGCGACGTGAGTGCGTTGTGAACATTCTGAATCAGAACGGGAAGATCCGAAACCGAGACGCTGTTGTTGCTGACATGCGCAGATACGATATCGGCCGTAAGGGCGATCAAGGTTTCGTTCTGGGCGTTATTATCGTTCATTGGCGGACCCTTTATTGTAAATAAGGATTAACTTGGTCACTACTTGGCCGGGGAAGCCAAGGGCGGCCTCTGCGCCATTTTGCACTTCAATGCAACAAGCTTCTTTCAGGGATGTAAGTCCACCCCATGATCGAGTTGGCAGGACAAGGTCAACGCATCGAAAGCTTCGCCATTCGCGCCACGGTAATAGCCTGTTCTGCGCCCGACCAAGCTGAACCCCGCATTTACATAAAGCAAATAGGCCGGATTATTGTCTCGTACTTCCAGATGAACGTGGGATGCGCCGCGCGCCAGAGACAATTGACGAACAGCATCGATCAATCGACGAGCAGTCCCCTGCCTGCGGCGAGCCGTTGTTACAGCGAGCAACAACAGTTCGACTTCGTCCACAATGTGGCGGTTTAGCGCGAATCCGACGGGTTCTCCGTCCTGTCTTGCAATCACGAGGAAGGTGCCGGGCAGCGACATCATCGACAAGCATTGCCCGGCATTCCATGCTTCGCCGAAACGCGGATCGAAGGCGTTGTTCATGACTGCCATCACATCATCGATATCGGCGGTGGTGCCTTCGCTGATGTCGAAGCCGGTCATGCAGGAAGCTTCGCATCGGCATCACGGCCGTAGATCGGCTGCGCAGGAAGCTTCGCCAGATCGGCGGGCAGCCGCCATGCCTGCGCCGCATCGGGCAGCAGATCGACGGCACGGCCGGTGGCGCGCGCGGCGACGAGTGCTTCGGCGCCCGATCCGAAGATGGTTTCTTCTGTGGTCCGGTTCGCGGCGTCGGCCGGCAGGAGCGAGGCGAGCGTGCCGATCGGGGTGAGCGGATTGCGCGAATATCGCTGCACGAACAGCTCGCCATGTCCGCCCGTCATCGCGACGGCGAGGATCGTGTCGTCGCCTTGCGCCATCGCGGCGAGCAGGGCGGTGGCCGAATAGCCGCAGACCGGCACGCCCCAGCCCAGGCCCAGCGCACGCGCTGTGGCCAGGCCGACGCGCACGCCGGTGAAGCTGCCGGGGCCGCAATCGATCAGGATCGAATCGGCGCGCCCGCCATCGGGCAGCGCCGCGATCATCGGCATCAGCCGTTCGGCATGGCCGCGGCCGACCAGCTCATGCGTCGCTGCCAGCACGACATCGCCGTCCAGCAGCGCCACCGAGCAGGCGGCGGTGGCGGTGTCGATCACCAGCCGTCTTGTGCCGCCCCCCGGCATCAGGCGATCTTGTTGAACTCCGCAAAGTCGGGGCGAGGCAGGCGATCGAAGATCGTCGAGGCATCGCCATGCCCGATCGTGCAGATGAAGTTGGATTTGTAGCTGGTGCCCGCGAAGAAGGCGGCGTCGACGGCGTCATTGTCGAAGCCCGACATCGGGCCGGTATCGAGCCCGATCGCGCGTGCGGCGATGATCAGATAGGCACCCTGCAGCGCGCTGTTGCGGAAGGCTGTGTCGGCGATCGACTTCTCATTGCCCGCGAACCAGGGGCGGACATCGTCGTGCGGGAACAGCTTGTGGCCCTGCTCGTAAAATTCGAGGTCCATCGCGATGATCGCGGTGATGGGGGCGCTGCGCACCTTGGCGGCATTGCCCGAGGAGACGAGCCCGGCGAGCTTTTCCTTCGCCTCGTCGCTCTTCACCCAGATGATGCGCGCGGGAAGAAGATTCGCCGAGGTCGGCCCGAACTTCATGATGTCCCAGATCGCGTGCAGCTCCGCATCGGACACCGGCTGATCGGTGTAACCGTTATAGCTGCGCGCTTTGCGGAAAATCTGGTCGAGCGCGTCGTCGGAAAGCTTGGCCATATAGTCCCCCCTAAATTTTCGTTCGATCAGGCCGCGCGGACTTCCGTCACTTCGGGCACATAATGTTTGAGCAGGGTTTCGATGCCCTGCTTGAGCGTCGCAGTCGATGACGGGCAGCCCGCACAGGCGCCGTGCATCGCAAGATAGACGGTGCCGCGATCGAAGCCGCGATAGACGATGTCGCCGCCATCCTTGGCTACCGCCGGGCGAACGCGCGTGTCGATCAGATCCTTGATCTGCGCGATGATCTCCGCATCCTCGGGATCGTCGTTGAAATCGGGGGTGTCGTCGATCGCGATGGCCCCGGCCGATCCGGGCGCGAACAATGGCGCTTCCGACGCGAAATGATCGAGCAGTACGCCAAGTACCTGCGGCTTCAGATGGCGCCATTCGACGCCTGGCGCCGCCGTGACCGACACGAAGTCGCTGCCGAAGAATACGCCTTCGACATCGCCCAGGCCGAACAGGGCATTTGCAAGCGGGGACGCTTCGGCTTCTTCCGGATCGGCGAAGTCGCGCGTGCCCGCGGACATCACCGTGCGACCGGGGACGAACTTGAGCGTGGCCGGGTTGGGCGTTGGTTCTGTTTCGATCAGCATGGGCGTCATTTGGGGGCTGTCGCGCGCATGATCAAGATAATCCTCCCATCAGGGCGAATAACCCGACTTGGGGCGTGGTTAGGCGATGGCAAAGCTTTAAGATAATTGCCATAGCAACGCAGTGGACGACACGGGGTAGGACGGCAACAAGCGGCAAATGTTCTACTGGAAGAACGCCATAGTCCTCGTCGGCATCGTCGTGCTGCTCTATCCGGCGGCGATGGCGTTGGCCCGCTCCAATTGGGAGCGGATGATGACCCAAAAAATGATGGTTTCGGCGGGCCTGATCGCCTGCCTAACCGTCAGCGCGGTACCGATCCTGGTCACGCCGATCCTGTTCGCAATCATGATGTTGTTGTGCATCGATCAGCGCGCGCCGGCCAGCGCGCCCTTCCTGATGTTCGTGGTGTGGACGCCGATGGCGGCGGGCCTTCTCGAATTGGCGGGCCTCTATCTGATGCCACTGACGCCGACTTTGGTGTTCGGCGCGACCCTGGCGGTGGCGTTCGCGCTCTATCCACGGATCAAGCTGCGGCCGGGTGTCGTCGCGACCGACATCTATCTGGCGATCTTCCTTGTCGTCTTCTGGATCTGCGTGTCGCTGCGCGACGGCATCACAATCGCGATGCGCAATTTCTTCATCTACGCGGTTCCCTATGGGCTGGCTTATTGGGGCGTGTCGCGCACGCGGATCGAGCGGCCCGAACTGGCGCTGCGGTGGCTGGTGATCGGATCGGCCATGGCGGGCGCGGTGTGTCTGTTCGAAACGCTGCGCAGTTGGCCGCTCTACAGTGGGCTCTACGCGATCAAGCGTGCGGGCAACATCATCCAGTATAACGACATGATGCTGCTGCGCGCCGGCGTGATGCGATCTTCCGGCCCTTTCGTGCATCCGTTGGTGGGCAGCGTGGTATTCGGCATGGCGGGCGTGGCGGCGGCGGGGCTTGTGGCGCTGCGCGGTATGCGCTGGCCCATCCTGTTGCTGGGTGCGGCGATCGTGATCGGCATGTTGGTAACGGTGTCGCGCAGCGGCCTCGTCGCGCTGGTCGTCGGCGTGATCGCTTTGATGGCGCTGCGCGGAAGACCGCTTACCGCCTTGTCTGCAATGATCCTTGGGCTCGGCGGCTTTTTCCTGCTGCAGTTCATCTCGGGCAGCGACGGATCATCGACCGCGGCTTATCGGCTCTACATCCTCGGCGGCATTCCCGCGACATTGGGCAGTAAGCTGATCCTGGGCTATCGCGAGGCGATCGGTCTGGGGCTGCTGGATGCTTTTATGCAGGGGCAGGGGCTGGTCGATCTGGTCAACATCTACCTTGCGATAGCGGTGGTGGGTGGGCTGGTATCGCTTCTGCCCTATATCGCCTTTCTGCTCAGCAGTTTTACCCAATATCGTGCATTGCGACGCACCGGGCCGGCGCGTGAGCAACTGATCGCCGGGCAGACCTTGGTCGCCATGCAGATCAGCTATATGGTTGCGGCCATGTTCGTGGGTGCGTGGAGCACTCCTATGTTGCTGTCGATCCTGTGCGCGGCCTTGCTGGTCGCTTTACGCGTCGAAGCGGAGCAGGCCCCGAAGCGTGCTGCGATCGCGGCACAGAAAGCTGCGCGAGACCAGGATCCCTATCTTTTGCCGGCGATACGGTGACCGTTCGATCGACCGCCGGCCTTGCCATCGTGAATCGCCTCGTCGCGCAGGTGCTGGGCATCGTGCGGGGGCGGACCGGCGGGGTGATGTTGCTTTTCACCGCGGCGACCCTGCTGCTGCGGATAGCGAGCAATGCGGTGCTGACGCGAATCCTACCGCCTTATGTGTTCGGCGTGATGGGCGTGATCGCGTCGGCAATGGTGATCCTCACCATGCTGTCCGATCTTGGCTATGCCAGCTTCGTGATCCGCCACGAACGCGGCGACGATCCGCGCTTCATCGACGTGACCTGGACGATCCGGCTGGGCCAGTCGGTGTTGCAGGCGATCGCGATGGCGCTGCTTGCCGCGCCGTTCGCGGCGATGCTGGGCAAGGATTGGCTGGCGCATCCGATCGCGATCTGCGCGCCGGTTTTCGTGCTGAACGCCTTGTGTCCTATGTCGCTGCTGGTCGCGCAACGACATGGTCGGGTTCGGATGGTGGGCGCGATCGAACTGGGTGCGCTGATCGTCCAGATCGGGTGCAATGTCGGCCTCGTCTCGGTCTTTATGGACTATCGCGCGCTTGTCGTCGGGCTTTATGCGGGCGCGCTGACGCGGATCGCCGTGGCGATCATCCTGTTGCGGCCGATGCCGCGATTGAGCTTCGAACGCGCCCTGGCGACAGAGTTCTTCGGCTTTTCGCGCATCATCATGGTGTCGAGCATTCTGACCCTGCTGATCACGCAGGCGGACAAGGTGCTGTTCGCGCGGCTCTTTGCCATGCCGACCTTCGCTGTCTATGCGATGGCGACCAACATGGCGCTGTCGACCCAGCCGTTCGGCCGCAATTACGTCCAGAACTACTTTTTCCCGCTGGTGTCGCGCGTGTGGCGCGAGGCGCCCGATACGATCGCGCATACTTTCTATCGTGGTCGGGGCCGCGCCTATCGGCTGTTGTTTGCAGGGTTCGGCTTCGCGACCGGGCTGGCGCCTGTGATATTCGCGATCCTGTTCGACTGGCGATACGAATATGGTTGGGTGTTCATGTCGGTGCTGATGGTGCGTGGTGCGCTTGATCTCGACAGTTTCATCGGCAGCCAGACCTTGATGGCGATGGGCTTCACCGCGACGACTTTGCGCGCCAATGTCCTACGGCTGATCCTGTTCGCGGCGGCAGTGGCGGGGTTGTTCCGGTTGCTCGGCCCGATCGCGCTACCGCTGGCGCTGGCCATCGCGGAAGGGGGGGCTGCGGTCTATATCGGCTGGCTGCTGCATCGGCGCGGCATCTTCAAGCCGCGGCTGCACGCGGCCTATGCGGTCATTTTTGTGGCGGCATTCGTGGCCGGCGGCGCTATCAGCATGGCCGCCGCTCCGGGCAAGACGATCGAAGGTCTCGCGCGGATGGGACGGTAAACGGCAGGAGGCGGACCCAGTGAATCGTTCGGAACGTGGCGCCCTGTTGCTGCTCGCAGCGGCGATCGTGGCGGTGCTGGGGGTCGGATCTGCGATCTGGTCCACCGTGGCCCGCGCTAATGGCGTGCCGCCGGCGCAGCTGGGCATCAATTTGAATTCGCCCGCCTTTTGGATGGAGTCCCGATCCTATACGAACCTGGCCGTCTATGCGAACCCAAACACGCAGCTGCCCGGCAAAGGATATAAGAAGATCGAGCCGCAACAGGTTGGTCCGGGCGGGTGGCCATCCAGGTTACCCGCGGGCGCGACCGCGACGGTGGCGCTGTTCTACCCGCTGGATGCCAAGCCTGGTCAGGTGATCCGCTGCACATGGCAAGGGCAGGCCAAGAGCTGGGCCGATGGTGATGTGCGAATGCTGGCGAGCGGCCCGAACATGTTCGAGTTCGCCTTCACCCGCGAAGGCCGCAACGCCATTCGCGGCACCGATGCCAAGCCGCCTCGCGCGACGATATGGTTCGGCGACGTGGTCGACACCGTCAGCGACGTCGATTGCCGTGAGGCGGACCGTCCGCGCGATCAGGTATTTGATCCCGCTTTCGTCCGCTCGCTCGCGCCCTTCCGGGTCGTGCGCTTCATGGAATGGATGAACGTCAACGGACAGCGTTCGTTCAGCGCTGCGCTGGATGCCGGCCCGACGATGCCGCGGAATTACCGGAATAGCGCGACGGCGCGCGACATGATGGCGCTGGTGCGGCAGGCCAATGTCGATCCGTGGTTCGCGCTGCCATACGATTCCACCGACGATTATATCCGCAGCTTCGCGCAGATGGTGCACGACAAATTGCCGCGGGGGCGCACTGTCTATGTCGAGATCGGCAACGAGGCGTGGCACGGCGGCTTCTTCACAGGCCAGCAGGCTATGATCGATGGCAAGGCCGCCGGCCTTGGCCGCTATCCGTACGAAGGGCAGTTGATGCAATATGCTTTGCGCGCCAAGCGGATGGCTAGCATCTGGAGCCGCACGTTCGCCGATCGGCCTCGCGATCTGGTGCGCGTCTATTCGGGCAATCTGAACTATCTCCAGTCGCTGGAGATCATCGAGCAGAACGACGTGGCGGCGTCGATCGATGCGATCGCAGTCGCTCCTTATTTCGGCGAGAAGGTCTTCCCAAAAGACCCCAAGTTGCCGCGTCCCGATATCGACGAGGCTTTCGCCCAGCTCGATAAGGAGGTCGACGCGACCGTCGCGCAGATCGGTAAGGCCAAAGCCGTGGCCAACCGCCTTGGCAAGCGCCTGATCGCTTATGAAGGCGGCGCGCACGTCCTGATCGCCTATGATGTGCCCTTGCTGGATCGCATCAACCATGATCCGCGGATGGCGTCGCTTTACACCCGGCTGCTCGACGGGTGGGCACGCGAGGCGGGGGATGTGTTCGCGATCTACAGCCTCGTCGGCGGGTCCGGCGCGCAGGGCGGATTCGGCCTGCGCGATTATGACGGTGCGCCGCTGGCGGAATCGCCCAAGGCGCGCGCGGTAGAGGCGTTCGCCAAGGCGCATCCGCCCGGCAAATGATCAGCGGTGCTTGAGCAACAATATCTCGGGCGTGAGCGCACGCACCGTATAGTTGCGATTGGCGAGCGCGACGAACGTCGCCACCGCGGGCGTCGGCCGCACGCTGACGGGTAAAGGTAGCCGATCCGGGCGCCCCGGCATCTGATCGCGATCGATGATCATGAAGACGGGGGCACGAGCGGCCAGTTCGTGCCGGAAGGTGCCGATCCACGGCGCGAACAGTCGATCGTCGGCCGATAGTCGGGCGATCAGCTGCGAATTGATATAGCGGCTGGCCGACAGCCTTTCGCTGAGCACCGCGACATCATAACGGCGCCCCCATTGCAGGATGGGTTCGTCGGGCCGGCTTTCCGACCGGATGATCCCGGCGATGGTCCGCCGATCAATCTCCACCTGCGATATCGGCGGGTTCCAGGCGAGAAGCGGCCCGACGGCGCGTGCGCCACTGCCCATCGCAAGCCCGCCCCCGGCGATCAGCATCATCATCGTGAGCGCCGCGCGCAGTGCGCCCCGGGCTTCACGCAGTCGGCTCCACCCCGCATCGATTCCAGCGGCGGTCGACAGCAGCATGAGGGGGACGAACCCGCTCAGATGATAAGGGAAGCCTTTGTTCTGGACGAAGAAGGACACGATCACGGTCAGGATCAAGGCGGCGAGAGTCAGCCCGAAACGGCTACGGCGTGCTTTGTCCATGCCCCACAAGGCCGCGCCGCCGACAGCCACCACAAAGGGCCAGCGCCAGTGGCTTGCGACTATCGTGATGAAATCGCCGATCAGCCGCATCCGTCCCTGATCGACCTGATACCGGGTGGCGGGGAACAGGACGGCCTGTTCATACCAGTCGCCGATCGTGCCCAGCTGCAGGCCCGCCATCAGGAAGGCGAAGGCGACGGCGATCCCGCCCGCGATCAGCCCCGCCGTCATCCGCAACCGGAAGCTCGCCGGCGCGGCACGCAGATCGATCAGCCACAGCGGCAGGGCGGCGAAGAGGTAGGTCGGCCGGATGAAGGTCGCGATCATCAGCACGAAGCCGGCAAGCCCGCGCCGCGATGGGCTGGGCCGGTCGATCATGAGCGCGGCGGCGAGGATCAGCAGGTGCATCGCGGTGATGTCGCGATGGCCGGAAATCCACGCACCTGACGTCGCATAGAGAATCGGATAGGTTGCCAGCACGATCCATGGTGCGCGTGCGAAGCCGCACCGCTTGAGCAGCCATGCCATCGCCGTCAGGCCGATTGGCATCAGCACGGCCATGTCGAAGACGCGAAACGTCCACGGATGTACGCCGAAGATGGCCTGCCCGGCGGCATGATAGAGGAAGGGGATCGGCCAGCTGATGTCGAAGGCGTCGCGATAATACATGCCGCCATTGGCGCCGATGAAGGCGACATAGTCGAAGATCGCCTGATCGCTGGTCGGCCAGATCCGGTGGACGTGCCACAGCCCGATCGCATAGCCGATCAGGCCCAGCGCGGCACAGGCCAGCTTGAAGCGATCGAAGCCGCCAATATCGTCTGTCTTTTCGATCATGCGTCGCGGCTCGTGCGGGTCCAGCGCCGTTCGCGGCCGATCAGGGCGCCCGCATAGATCGGCAGTTTCCAGAGGATGTAGAACGGGATTTTGAACAATGTCCGGCCACGCATCTGCGCCCGCCCGTACAGCGCCCACGCGGCGAGTATCAGTAGCCCCGCCAGCCCCGCAAGCGCGGCGAGTACCATGGCGGCGACCGGCGCCAGAAGGAAGGCGATCGCGATCCCTGCGCCATCGAGCAGCACAAGCAGCGCCAAAGGGGGGACGAGCATATCGAGCGCCAGCATCGTGGTGCCGGGACGGGGGCTGAGCAGAAGGCGCGGGGCCAGCCGCCAGGCGGCGGCGAGCGATCCCTGCTCCCAGCGGCGGCGCTGTTCGCGGGTGCCGGAATCTCCGGCAGGGTCGGACCAGACGCGGATGCCGGGGGCGTAGCGCGGGGGCACGCCCATCAGGGTGAATTCGACGCCCAGCACCAGATCCTCGACCGTCTCGCCGGTGGCGAGCCGCGCGGCGGCGAAGCTGCGCCACGGAAAGGCCATGCCGCTGCCGGTCAGGACCACCGGCGCGCGCAGCCGCCGCAGCCCTCGCTGACGCAGCATGTTGCGCACCAGCATCGCGAAACCCGACAGCTGGACCATCGGGCCGGCATCGGGGCGCGGGGCCATCAGATAGGTCGCCTGCACCGGCCGGCGACGGACATAAGCGATGGCGGCGAGCCGCTCGACCCCCGCGCCTTCGACCCGGCAATCGGCATCGACCACCACCACCACCTTCGGCGGATCGGCAGCCAGATGATCGCGCGCGAAGGCGAGGGCATGGCCCTTGCCGGGGCGGGCGGGATCGGTGCGTTCGATGACTTCGGCGCCGGCCGCGCGAGCGATCCGGGCGGTGTCGTCGCGGCAATTGTCGGCGACGACCAGCAGGCGGGCCTCTTTCGGCAACGCCTGGCGCAGATCGGCTAGGACCGGGCCGATGCCGGCCGCCTCGTCATGCGCGGGGATGATCACGGCGAAGCGCCCCTGCCAGATCGGCGCGATCGATCGGCGCGGCGGCAGCAGGCCCAGCGCCAACTCCACCGCAAACGTCAGCGTTGGAATGCCGAGCACAAGCGCTATCGCCGTTCCGACAAGGAGCGCGATCATGCGGCGTTCTTATATTCTATCAGGGTGGCACGCCGGCCGCTCGCCTGTTCCCACAGGTAACGTATCAGGCCGGTCGCCTCGGCGAACTTCCCGATCGTCAGGAAGCTGGCGAGCGCGAAGGCCTTGGCCATCGGGAAGCGCAGCCCCTCACGCAGAGTGAGGCGCAGGGTCTGGGCGGCGAGGAGGAGCAGGATCGCGAGGGCGATCATCCGCGCGTCTGATGCCTGCCCCGCAAGGCCGATCGCGGCGGCGAGGAGCAGGCCGAGGACGGGCAATAGGCCCCACATCACGATCCGACGACGGGCAGCGCGATAGGGGCGACCTTCCCGCAGCTTGCCGTGCAGCGCGGTCAGTTCAGCGAAGGCGTGGCCGGCGCGGGCGGTGCGGCGCCACCACTGGCCGAAGCGGGTGATCGCGGCGTCGTGCAGCGTCATTTCGGCGTCGAGGCAGACGATTTCCCACCCCGCCCGACGCAGGCGCGCGCACAGATCGGGCTCCTCGCCGGCGATCATCTCCGGCCGATACCCACCCGCCGCCGCAATCGCCTTGTGGCGGAACAGCGCATCGCCGCCGCACGAACCGGCCGGACCGGGAGGGATTGCCCATTCGACGTTGCACAGCCAATTGTAGATCGAACGATCGGGGAAGCGCTCGCGCCGCCGGCCGAAGACGACCGCGAGAGCGGGATCTGCCTCCATCGCGGCGACGGCGCGCTCGATCCAGCCGGGCTGAAGCTCGCAATCGCCGTCGATCATCTGGACATGGTCGACGCGGATACCATCCTCGGCAAGCCGGGCGAGCCCCGCATTGCGCGCGCGCGCGGCGGTGAAGGTCTGCGCGGGGTCGAGCCGGACGACCGTGGCGCCCAGCCGTTCGGCCAGCACCACGCTGTCGTCGGTCGATCCGCTGTCGACGTAGATGACGGGACGACCGACGCCGATCGAACGCAGGCACCGCTCCAGGCGCTCGCCTTCGTTACGGCCGATCACGATCAGTGCGGTCGTCGCTTCCCCCATGATTCCGACCCTAGCCGATCCGTTCTCGCAAGACGAGCCGTGTAGGATTGGCCGGCCTCGACTTGATCGTATCCGCTTTAATCCGTAATCGATTTCTTGAGGAAACGCGGGATCGGGGGGTCGCGCGGCAGAGTGTGCTTGTGGCGAGGTTGATCCAGGCGAGATTATCGCACGCGTGGGAAATCTTTGGCGCTTCCGCGTTTGCATGGTCGCGCCCGCTGCTGGTGACGGCGCTCGCCGCCTCCATGATGCTGGCGGGGTGCGGATCGGGCACCGAGCGCGCGACCAAGGCGGTCGCCCGTTTCGACGCCGCTTATGCCAAGCGCAGCTATTGGGTCGCCCGGCTGGAGATCAACCGCGCGCTGCGGCTTGAGGATGACGTTCCCGAATATTGGAACCGGCTAGGCCGGGTCGAGCTCGCGCTGGGCCACTATCTGAACGCCTATACCGCGTACAAGAATGCGCTGATGCTCGATCCGCGCAACATCGAAGCGGTGCAGTCGGTGGCCGAATTGAGCTTTTCGGGCGGCTCGCAGGACGATGCGCTGAAATATGCCGATCAGATATTGGCGACCCAGCCGCGCAACCTGCGCATGCTGATCGTCAAGGGATCGGTCGCGCTCGACCGGAAGCAACATGACGAAGCGCGCGAAATCGCACGCAAGATGCTCGCGATCGATCCGACCAACGAGGCGGCGACGATCCTGCTCGCCCGCGTCGACTATGCGTTGGGGGAGCAGGACAAGGCGATCGCGCTGCTCGAGGATTCTTTGAAGTCCCAGGGGGACACCATCCCCCGGTTGGTCGCCTTGCTCGACATGTATCGCGCGCGCGACGATTTCGCGCCGATCGAGGCGACCTATCAGCGGCTGTTCCGCCTGCGCCCCGACGATGCCGACATCGCGCTCGAATATGCGCGCAACATGTACGAATATAAGCGCGGCGATCTGGCCGCGCCGGTGCTGTCGCGCATGTTGCGCGCAAAGGCGGACGATCCCCGCATCGAGCAGCGCGTGGTCGATCTGTGGACCTCGATGGGCGACGTGATCGACATCGATCAGCTGCGCGGGCTGGCGACATCGGCGGGGCCGGAACTGCGCGTCACGCTCGGTCGGCTCGCCATCGAGCAGCGGCGTTTTGCCGATGCGATCGAGATCGTTTCGCCCATCGTCGGCGCCGGTCCGGTCAATCCCGCCAATGTCGAGGCGCGGGTGGTGCAGGCGGGGGCGCTCGCGGGGCTGGGGCAGCTCGGCCGTGCCAAGCCGTTGATCGACGACATATTGACGTTCGACCGCAGCAATCCGAACGCGTTGCTCGTCCGGGTGCGGATCAAGCTGGCGGAAAGGAAGCTGGACGAGGCGCTGGAGGATGCGCAGGCGATCGTCGCCAAGACGCCACAGGATTCGGGTGGCCGGATCATGCTGGCGCGCGTCTATGCCGCGCGCGGGGATCCGGCGATGGCCGAAACGCATTATGCGCGCGCGCTGACCGAGATCAGCGGCGCTTTCGATGCGCTGCAGGCCTATGTCGCGTGGCTGCAGGCCACCGGCAAAGGTGACCGCGCGCTCGACGTCGTGCGCATGTTCACGCGCCAGAACGTGGATATGACCGCGGGATGGGCGCTACGGGGCCGGCTCTGCGCCGCCGCGCGCGACGCCAACTGCCTTCAGTCGGTGATCGTGGGGCTGACCCGCCTGCGCGGAACGGACAAGCTGCGCCGCGATCTGCAGGCGGAACTCGATAAGCTGCCCAAACCCCCGCCGATGGCCGTCACCCTGACCCCCGATCAGGGCGCGGACGATTTCGCGCCTGCGGGCACCGCCGTGCCGCCGCCACCCGGGGGAACGCGGTGATGCTGCGCCCCCACGCCCCCGTCGCAGGCTGGGCACGCCGATACCGGCTGACCCAGAGCATCGTCACAACCATGGTGGTGGCGGCCGATCTGATTGCGCTGGTCGCGGGCGGAATGCTCGCATTCTGGCTGGCGCCGAAGATCACCGGCTTTGACGAGCCGCTCTATCCTTACGGCTGGATCGCGGTGCTGATCTCGGGAAACTTCTTCGCGCTGCGCCTGGCCCGCCGCTCTTACGACCGGCCGATGGGGCGCGGGCAGGACAGCGATCAGGGCGTGGTCTATGCCTTCCTGGTCGCCGCGCTGATGGTGGGGGGCACGACCTGGTCGATCGAGCCCGCGCCGCATTTCCCGGCCGCGCTGGCCGCAGGCTATATCGCGGGCTGCACCTTGTTCCTGTTCGTCAGCCGCTATGCGGTGCGGCAGATCGTGTGGCAGCTGGTCCAGGCGGGCAAGCTGGGGCAGCGGATCATCATCTACGGCGCCGAAACCGAAACCGCCGAACGCGCGATCCGCCTGCTTGAGCTCGAACGGCTCCCTTATTTGTCGGTGGTCGGTATCGCCGACGGACGGACGACGCGCGTGGCGGCCGAGGCGCCGTGGGGGCTGCCTTATTATTCGGGGATGGAGGAGCTTCGCTATCGCCTGGGCCGGGGCGATATCGACATGGTGCTGATTGCGTTGCCCAATATCGGCCAGGAACGGCTCGACCAGCTGACCGAGGCGCTCCAGTCGATCTCGGTCGATGTCTGCCTGATGCCACGCGAGGCGATGGATCTTTCGAGCCAGTATAATGTCCGCTTCATCGGGTCGCTGCCGCTGTTCGCATTGTGGCAGCGCCCGATCCGGGATTGGGCGCTGTTGGTGAAGGCGTTGGAAGACAGGATTCTCGCGGCGACGGGCCTGATCGTGCTGTCGCCCGTGATGATCCTGACCGCGATCCTGATCAAGCTGTCGAGCCCCGGGCCGATCCTGTTCCGTCAGCAGCGCTTTGGCTTCAACAACGTCAAGATCGAGGTGCTCAAGTTCCGGTCGATGCGCACCGAGTTGCAGGATCCGAGTGGCACGGACCGCACCGTGCGCGGCGATCCGCGCGTGACCTGGATCGGGCGGATCATCCGGCGGTTGAGCATCGACGAACTGCCGCAGCTGATCAACGTGATGCGCGGCGAAATGTCCCTGGTCGGCCCGCGCCCGCATGCGACGATGATGATGGTCGGCGACAATTATTATTTCGATGCGGTGCGCCACTATACCGCGCGCCACCGGGTCAAACCCGGCATTACCGGACTTGCCCAGGTGCGCGGGCTACGGGGCGAGATCGACAGCGTCGAACGCGCCAAAAGGCGCGTCGAGCTGGATTTCTATTATATCGAGAACTGGTCCCTGATGCTCGACATCCGCATCATCCTGGAGACCATATTCAAGATCTGGCGCGATCCCGACGCTTATTGAGCCGGGGGCGCCGCGGGCGAGGGGGGCGGCGCGGTGTCTGCGGCGGCGGCGGGCGGCGGCGGGACGGTGCCCGGTGCGGCGCCGATGGGCTGGCCCGTCGCGATGGGATCATCGGGAACCTCGGGCTTGTCGACCGGCATCGCCTTGCGCGCTTCGGCCTGCTTCTTGGGTTCGAAGCCCGACTGATACTTGATGTCCGCCTGCTGGCGCGCGCGCTCGATCTGCGCCTTGCTCTCGTTGAACAAAGCGCGGCGGCGCACCGCCTCGGTCGCGACGGCGCGCTGGACATTGTTCGGGGTCGCGATCTGATCGCGGCCGACGATGACGCTGGCGACGAAGCTGCCGTTCGACGGCAGGACGAACGGTTCGCCCGCGGGCATCTGGTTGATCCTGCTCATCAGCTGCGGATCGAGGCGGCCGGTGTCGATCACGCCGCGGCCGCGCCGCGACGCGAGGCCCATCTTCTGCAGGATGGCGGCGATATCGTCGAGCGAATGGGCATCGCGCAGGTTCAACAGCTGCTTATTGTCCTTGGGCGCTTCGAACTGGAGCTGATCGAGCAACAGCCGCTGGCGCTGGCCGAACATGGTGGGGTTGTCCGCGACGTACTGCGTCACGTCGCGATCGTCGGGCGCGGGAACGGTCTGCGCGACCTTCTGACCCAGCATCGAGACGAGGAGATTTTCGTCGAGCCGGCGCTGCTGGCTGACATATTCGGGGGTCTTGTCGAGGCCCTGTTCCTTGGCCTTCTGGACCAGGAGCTTGCGGTCGATGATGCGTTCCAGCACCTGGCGGCGCAGCATCGCACGATCGATGTTGTCAGGGATGTTGACCCCCGCCAGTTCGGCGTTGAGTTCAGCCATCGAGACCTCGTCGCCATTGACGACGGCCACGACCTGACCCTTGGGCTCCTTGCTGCACGCCGCCAGCATCAGCGCTGCCGCCATCGTGGTGCCGAGCATGATCGCTTTCAGACGCACGCCGATATTCCCTTTCTTTCGAAACTTCGCCCCGGGCGACTGCTACATGATTGCCCGCCGGGGCGACAAGCCTTAACCAACGACGCACAGATGGCAGCT
The DNA here is from genome assembly GCF_008274695.1 of Sphingomonas montanisoli. Taxonomy (GTDB): domain Bacteria; phylum Pseudomonadota; class Alphaproteobacteria; order Sphingomonadales; family Sphingomonadaceae; genus Rhizorhabdus; species Rhizorhabdus montanisoli. The sequence goes on from NZ_VTOU01000002.1 coordinate 1,063,504, forward strand.
AAGGTTTAACGCAGTGGAAACGCCCTATGACTGGATCACGGTCGCGATGTTCGCGGGATTGGTGGTCCTGTTCATGCAGCGATCGACGGCCGTGGCGCCGCGGGATTCGCTGTGGCAATATCTGGTCGCGGCGGTCGGCTGCGCGGTTGCCAACTATTTCGGCAACCACGCGGTCGAGGACAAGAGCATCCTCTATCATGCGATCGCCGTGGCGCTGATCCTCGCGACGGCAGTATTCGTCTTCGTCGTTCTGAAGCCGCTCGACCGGGCCTAGGCTTTCTTCACCCCGGCGTCGCCGAACAGGATACGGCGCGCGACGGGGGACAATTGCGACTGCAGCGAGGCGACGAACCGATCGAGCAGCATGATGGCGCGATCGTCGGTCGGCGCCGCGGTCGAGATGCGGACAAGGACGCCGTCGGGCACGCGGCCCTTCAGATTTTCCTCCGCTACCGCCAGATGCTGCTGATACCAGCGTTCGGGAAAGGCATTCCCGATCCGGGTCCAATAGATCATCTGTTCGTGGCGCGTGTTGCTGCGCGCCGCGATGAAATGGGTCGGAACGGTCAGCCCGCCGCCCATGTCGATCGGCTTGATGTAATTCTCGTCGAGCTGATAGCCGGCGGCCGGATAGCAGACCTCGGGCCGGTGGACCTGGAGCATGCCGTCCTGCTGGCCGCTATAGGCGATCAGCAGCATGATCGGTTCGCTGTCCGGCGCGCCGTAATAGCGGGTCAGCAGCTTGGAATAGACGCCGCCCTTCAACTGGTCCTCGGGCGGAAGCACCAGCCCGCCGACGCTTTCGAAGGTCCAGTTGCCGATCTTTTTGGGGATCAGCTTGTTCAGATCGGCATTGGCGGGGGCCATGCGCAGCGGCTCGTCCGGGCGGCGCGAATTGGCGATCACGCTCGCCGCGGCGCAGACGCCGCCCACGATCATCGCGCGTCGGCTCACCACGGGGGTGCTATCGTCCGTCATGCTTGGCCCGCCTTCGCAAGGCGGCGGCGCAGCGGGCTCGCCAGCGCATCGACGCCGAAGATGCCCAACACCGAGAAGAGGAACAGCGTGATCCCCGAAAAATTGTGCAGGAAGCCCTGCGCGGCGGCATCGCCCAGATAATAGGTGATCAGGATCAGCGCGATCACGCGGATGAAGTTGGCCAGCACCGCGACCGGCACGATCGCGAGCATCAGCAGCATCGCATAGCGCCAGTTCGCATTGTGGCGGACGTAGATGTAGAACAGCCCGATCGCCGACAGGCTGATCAGCGAGTTCAGCCCGGCGCACGCCTGCGCGATCAGCAGGTCGTACTGGCCGATGCTGATCATCACGCCCGATCCCGCGATCGGATAACCGAACAGGTGCAGCAGATCGATCGACACCTGCGAAATGCCGATCTTGAGCGGCTGGGTGATCATCGCGACCACCGTGTCGGGGGGCGGGAATATGAACAGCATGTAGAGGATCGGGAACCACATCAGCCGCAGCGCCCGCGCACCGATCAGGTAATAAGCGCCGGTCAGCAGGGTTGCGTACATGCAGAACCCCTCGACCTCGATCACGTTGATGATCCGGAACACGACATAGCCGGGCACGAACACCAGGGCGGCGAGCAGCGCCACGATCGGGTTGCCCGGCGCCGCCAGCGTCTTCGCCTCGCTCCAACGGCGGGCATAGAGCCACAGGCCCGTCGCCAGCACGATCGGGCCGTGCGCGCCCTGTTCGGTCGACCAGCTTTCGCTCGCGACGTCGAACAAGGTCGGCAGCGCGAGAATCAGCGCGCCCAGGACGAAGGGCCAGATCGGGCGCAGGCCGCGCACGACGGGGGCCAGATCGCTCCATCCATAACGATTGTTTACATGTTGGTTCGCCACGCGACCGTCTTGACCGGTCATGGTTTAGGAAGCCTTAACCAGGGATGTGTATAGCTTCAAAGCCCGTTGCTCCGCGGCTGGAAAGGGCTTCCAGCTTCCCCGTCGGCGTCCATAGCCGATCGGTTCGCGAGGGAACAGGCGTTAACCGTCAAGGTTTGCGGATTCAGCGAGGCATGCTATGTTTCCGCATGCGTAGAGTGGCTGTTTTGGCCGAGTATTGGGGTTGTCGAGATGTTGAAGGAAGCTGCAGCGTCCAAAGCGGCTAAGCTGCTGATGACGTGCGTGTGCCCGGTCGCGGGCACCACCGCGCTCAGCCTTGCCTCCCCCAAGGTCCGCGATGCGGTCCACAAGGCGACCCAGCCGCGTCAATATGCCAAGCCCAAGACGCGCGTTCGCGCTCCGGGTGCGGAAGGCGAGGCGAGCGCCATGCAGATGGCGGCGGCCGACGAGCCTTGCCCCACGGTCACGCCGTTCGCCCTGTCGAACCTGCCCGAAACCTCGGTTCAGCCGCTTCAGGCCGCGCCCCAGCAGCTCGCCGAAGGGCCGAGCCCGGACGTGACCAATCCCATCCCGCTCACCCCGCGCATCTTCGTGCCGCCGGCGGGTGGCAATCCGGTGCCGCAGGGCCCGGGCGGCGTGCCCGAGCCGGAGACCTGGGTCCAGCTGGTGCTGGGCTTCGGCATCATCGGCGGTGTCGCGCGCGTCAGCTATCGCCGCAACGGCGGCCAGCAGCGCCGCCAGGATCCGTTCGACGCCTGGGCTGAGACCAAGAACGAGAGCAAGGCGGGCTGAGGCCGGCCTTTCCCTCCTTATCCTCCCCCGCCAGGGGGAGGTGGCGCCGAAGGCGACGGAGGGGGAGGTTTCAGCCAACTTGAGGTTCGTCCCCGTCCTCCCTCTCCGTCAGCTACGCTGACACCTCCCCCTGGCGGGGGAGGATGAAGAGTCAGGCGGGAGCCGGCCCCGTCAAAAGCCGGCCCCCGCCCTTCGCGGAAGCTCTTGAAGAAGGCGCGTCAGAAGGGGCGTTCGCCCATCACGTTGCCGCCTTCATTGTAACGACACACCAGAAAATCGTCCCGGCGGCCATGGGCCAGCGCGCAGCCTACTGCCTTGGTCGAACGCCAGGTAAGCTGGGTATAGTGACCGATCTGTTCGAGATCGCCGTTGATCGCGTTGTTCGGGAAGATCCCCTGCTTGAAGTTCTTCTTCTCGGCCACCCAAAGCCCCACCATCGAGTCCGCGCCATAATAGCCGCGCGTGCCCGCCCAGAGGTTCTCGCCCTCGGGATCGGGATCGAGCGGTTCGTCCGGTGAATGAACCAGATAACCGACCGCGGTCAGGTGCTGTGCCCAGATCGCGGCGTCACGCTCGAGATTCTTGTCCCAGCGGAGCGCGGGAATGCCCAGCGCCTCGCGCTCGCGGTTATGGCCTGCCAGAACGCGATCGTTGAAGTTCGTGCTCAGGTCGGTCGCACCCTGCATGAGCGGCGCCACCAACGCGATTGCGCCGGCCATCGCCAGCTTCGCCATCCGTCCCGTGGTCGTCGAAAAACGCATTACCCATCACTCCAACTGCGTGACGGGGATCAGTATGGAGACGGCACCTTGCGGCGTGGTTGGCGAGATTAGTGACCCGCACGTTCAGCACTAACAGGCTGACAAACACGGATTTTTCGAAGGACGGCGCGCAGGTGCGGAGGCAGCGATTATCGTGCCGAACCCGGCGCTTGCCCGGTTAACTCCGCGTTGGGGATGTTCGAAATTGCGCCAAATGTTGCGGCCAATTTTACCATTCAAACGAGATGGCAGGGCGCGAATCATCGGTTCGGCGCGACGATTGTTTACGCAAAGAAAGTTGGGGCGCCGCGGGCCGGTCCTCACACCGGCTCGTGCTCGACGGTCGTGAGACCGGAGACGATTTTACCGCGGCGGCCACGTCGAGCCCCGCTACCCGGACTTTCACCGGTGCACCCCCTCCGCGCGGCCCTATCGGGCTCTTCGCTGACGTAGCGGGACGCTGGATAGGCAGGAAAATCGGGGCGCGCTACTAAAGATTTGCAGCCGTTTGCGAATGGCGGAAATCCGCCAAAGTTGGCGCGGGTTGCCACCAACTACAAACATCGATGTCTAACCTATTGGTCAACTGAGACCGGTGGACAAGTTCATTTGCCTATCGAATCAATAGGCAACCGGCGTCAGAAACGCGCGTCCCGATACACGCCCGAAATGTCGCCGCCCCAGGGGCCGTGATAGAGTTCAAGCAGCCGCTCGGCGGGCGTCTTTCCGCTCTCCAGGATCACGCGCAGCGGATCGAGGAACACCCGCTCGTCCTCGCCGCCCGCATTGAGGCGCGCGCGCGCCTTGAGGCCCGCATCGGCGATGTCGAGGATGATCTTGCCGAGCGCCTGGAAATCGCGGCCGCGCGGCCCCTTCGCCTTGAGGCCGAGCTTGGGCACTTCGGCGCGGATGCGGTGGTGATCCTCGATCGTCCAATGCTTGATCTCGTCCCATGCCGCGTCGAGCGCGACGTCGTCGTACAGCAGGCCGACCCAGAAGGCCGGGAGCGCGCAGATCCGGTCGTGCGGGCCGCCATCGGCGCCGCGCATCTCGAGGAAGCTCTTGAGCCGCACCTCGGGGAAGGCGGTGGACAGGTGGTCGTTCCAGTCGGCGATCGTCGGCTTCTCGCCGGGCAGGGCCGAAAGCTCGCCCTTCAGGAAGTCCTTGAAGTCGAGGCCCGACGCATCGACATAGCCGTCGCGAAACGCGAAATACATCGGCACGTCCAGCATGTAATCGGCGTAGCGCTCATAGCCGAAGCCGTCTTCATAGACGAAGGGCAGCATGCCGGTGCGGTGCGGATCGGTGTCGGTCCAGATGTGGCTGCGATAGCTCAGGAAGCCATTGGGCTTGCCCTCCAGAAAGGGCGAATTGGCGAACAATGCGGTTGCGAGCGGCTGGAGCGCCAGGCTGACGCGGAACTTCTTCACCATGTCCGCCTCGCTCGAATAATCGAGGTTGGTCTGGATGGTGCAGGTGCGCAGCATCATGTCGAGGCCCATCGATCCGACGCGCGGCATGTGCCGCAGCATGATGTCGTAGCGGCCCTTGGGCATGATCGGCAGCTCTTCGCGGGTCTTGTCGGGCCACAGGCCCACGCCCAGGAAACCGATGCCGAGCTTCTCGCCGACGTCCTTGACCTGGCTGAGATGCCGCGCGGTTTCGGCGCAGGTCTCGTGCAGATTGTCGAGCGGCGCGCCCGACAGCTCGAACTGGCCTGCGGGCTCCAAACTGACATTGCCGTCGGCGCCCTTGAGCGCGATGACGTTCTCGCCCTCGTAGATCGGCTCCCAGCCGAACCTGGTCAGCGCGATCAGCAACGCATGGATGCCGCCGCGTTCCTCGTAACTCGGTGCGCGGCGATCGTCCTCGAAGAACACGAACTTCTCGTGCTCGGTGCCGATGCGCCATCGGGCCTTGGGTTTCTCGCCTCCGGAGAAGACCGAGATCAGGTCAGCGCGGCTTTCGATGACGGGGTCGGTGCCGGTGCCGGCTTCGCGAGTGCTCATGGGGCGGCGCAATAACCTACCGATCGGTAGGGTGCCAGAGCTTTTGCGCGGGTCAGCGCCAGTCGCCCGCGTGGCTCATCCACACCGCGATCGCTGCCGCCGTCGCCGTGTCGGCGCGCAGGATGCGGGGGCCGAGCGAGATGCCGCTCGCCTGTGGGATGGCGCGGATCGCAGCGCGTTCCTCGGGGGTGAAGCCGCCTTCAGGGCCGATCAGGATCGCGGCGGGGCCGGGGCGGATCGCCTGAACCATCGGCAGGCCGCCTTCCTCGTCGGCGAAGATCAGCTGGCGATCGGCGGGCCATTCACGCAGCAGCGCGGCGAGCTTCACCGGTTCGTCGAGCAGGGGGAGGGCGGTGCGCTCGCATTGCTCGGCCGCCTCGATCATGTGCGACCGCAGCCGATCGAGGTTGAGCCGGTCGACGATCGTGCGGTGGGTGATAACGGGCCGCCAGCGCGCGACGCCCAGCTCGCTCGCTTTTTCCGCGACCCAGTCGATCCGGTCCTTCTTGATCGGCGCGGCGACCAGCCACAGGTCGGGCACCGCCTCGCGCTCACGCAGTTTCTCGGTCAGGTGGATGACCAGGTTGCGCTTGGCGACGCTTTCGATCGTGGCAAGCCATTCGCCGGTGCGATCGTCGAACAGGATGATCTGATCGCCCGCCTTCCGGCGCATCACGCCCGCCAGATAATGCGCCTGCGCACCGTCGATCATCAGGTGCTGATCCTGCGACAGCGCTTCATCGACGAACAGGCGGGGCAGGCTCGCGGGCGGCCAGGCGGGGGTGGCGGGCATGGCCGTGCGCTAACACGACTGCCCGCCTCCGTCATCCGTGGCGATCAGTTGACCGAAAACGGGATCGAGATGCTGTAGCTCGATCCGGCCGCCATGCTGCCCTGCGGGCGGAACTTCACATGGGTCACGGCGGCCTGCGACGTGGCGTCGCCTGCGGCCGGCGCATAGGTGAAGTTCGTGCCCCCGTCCGATGCGAACTCGACATTGTCGCCGGTGCTGGTCGACGAGACATAGCTGAGCGTCAGGCCGGAAGCCGGATTGCCGTCGGTCGTCCGCACGACATTACCGCCCGTGCCGTCGCCGTCGAGCGCGATCGTCATCTTGGGCGGGGTGGGGACGGTGATCTGGAGGACGTTGGCGTCGACCGCGACGATGTCGGGGTTGGTGACGGTCACGGTCATACGCCGCTTGCTGCCGGGCAGCGCCTTGGGGTTGCTGGTGCCCTCCACCGGGTTCCAGGTCGCGGCGCCCATCGCGATGCTCACAGTCGGCGGGTTGGGCTGGACGGTGAGGGTGACGTTGACCGTTCCGGTGACGTTGCCGCTGTCGATCGGGCCGAGAATGCAGATACCCAGCGCGTTGACCGAGCAGAAATACCATTCCCACTTGATCTGGAAGCTGCCCGTATAGGTGCCGGCGGGCGGATAGCCCGCGCTGGCCAGCTTGAAATAGACGGGCACGTTGGTCGTGCTCGTGGAGAGCAGGCTCAGCACCGATCCGTTGATATAATAAGCCATCACGCCCGGCTTGAGCTCCGTGGTCCCCGCAGCATCGGCATAAAGCTTGTATGTGACGATATTGCCGCCCGATGTGAGCTGCAGGCTGGCAGCACCCGGAACCGTCGCCTTCAGATAGTTGCCGCTGAGCAGGCCCAGCACGGTCGAACTGGTGCACGAAAACCCGCCCAACGTCGGGGTGAGCGGCACGGCGCCGCCCTTGATCGCGGAAGGGGAGAAGGGGCCGACTGTAACCGATGTGGGCGTCGTCACGCCGCAGGCGTTGCCGGCTGAGGTCCACGCGCACAGGATCGCGCCAAGCAGCGCCATGAGCGGCCATGTCGGCCGTCGGCGCGTCCAACTGAAGAAGCGGTTCACGAACATGCTGCCGGGCTTGGCCGCGCATGCTTACCGATTGCCTAATCCGCCCGCCCGCAAGGGGCGCGATTAGACCAATAGATGATCGGTCACGATCTTACCGGCGCCATCGCCAGCCGTTCGAGCATCTCGGCGAAGCGATCGCGGCTCATGCCCTGTCCCGGCCCCAGCCACCATGCGACCGTGCTGAAGATCGCGTTGACGGCGTGCGTCACCGCCAGGTCGAGCGGAATGTCGGGGTGGAAAATCACCGGCACGGCGGTGCCATGTTCGATCGCGCGCGCCATCGCGTCACGCCGCACCACTTCGCCTCCGCCGATCAGCAGCGCGCGGCACAAGGCCGTCCTGTCGGCGATGAAATCGACCAACACCCGCGTCACACTCAGGCGATCGGCCGACAGCAGGGTCGGCATCATCGCCGTCATGAACTCGGTGATCGTGGCGTCGGCGATGTCGGTCAGCAGCGCGGTCGGATCGGCAAAATGGCGGAAGAACGTGGCATAGCCGACGCCCGCCTCCTCCACGATCATCCCCACGGTGACGTCCGGAAAGTCATGTCGGGCTAGCAGCTCGACCAATGCCGATCGCAGTGCTGCGCGTGTCCGTACCACCCGCGCATCCTTGCGCCAGCGATCGTCCGCTTGATGTCGTGTCGGTGCCACTCTTGTTTTATGATCCACTGGTTATCATATGTCACGCAATCGTTTCGACTGCCCTAGGATGGCTGTCCGTCCGAAGGCAAGGCCCGTTGTGTCTATGTGGTGGAGAATGTCCGATGACCGAACATTGCCCTGTTCATGCGGATCGCAGTGGCGATGACCGAAAGACCGCCAGTGCCGTCGCCGGAGGATCAACCCAGTCGGCTGATCGGATCGTCGATCATGCCGGCGTGCGTGCGGTGCTGCGCGATGAAAGCGCGACCCAGGCGGGCTTCAAGGCCGATCTGATCCGGCGTTATGCCGATATGCGGTTCGCGCCGATCCTGTTCCTCGAAGGTGACGCGCACCGCCGCCAGCGCGCCGCCACCGCACGTTTCTTCGCCCCGCGCACCGTCACCACACGCTATCGCGCGCTGATCGAGGCCGAAGCCGACGAACTCATCGCCGGGTTTCAGGCGAAGGGGGACGCGACGCTCGACCGGATGAGCCTGCGCCTCGCCGTCGCGGTCGCGGCCGATATCGTCGGCCTGACCAACAGCGACCGGGATGGGATGGCGCGGCGGCTCGATCGATTCTTCGATGCGGATCTGGCGCTGAAGGATAACCGGCTCGCGCAGTTCGCGAGCTTCTTTCAGGGCCAGTTCCGCCTCTGGTCCTTCTATTTCCGCGACGTCCGCCCCGCGATCCGCTCGCGGATGAAGGCCCCGCGCGAAGACGTCATCTCGCACCTGATCGCCGAAGGCTATAGCGACCGGTCGATCCTCACTGAATGCTTCACTTATGGCGCGGCGGGGATGGTGACGACGCGTGAGTTCATCACGATGGCGGCGTGGCACCTGCTCGAAGACCCGCACCTCGCCGATCGCTTTCGCGAGACCGACGAGGTGGGGCGACTCGCGATCCTTGAGGAGATATTGCGGCTCGAGCCCGTGGTCGGCACGCTTTATCGCCAGCGCGAAGGCGAGCCCGCGCCCGTGGCGCTCGATATCCGCGCCGCCAATGGCGATCCGCAGGCGATGGGCGCCTGCCCGCATCGCATCGACCCCGATCGCGACCGCGCGCCGCGCGTGGGCGCTGCAGGAATGGCCTTCGGCGACGGCGCGCATCGCTGTCCCGGTGCCGGCGTGGCGCTGCTGGAGGCGGCGATTTTCCTCGATCGCCTGCTGCGTGTGCCGGGCATCCGGCTGATCGATGCACCCAGCGTCGGCTGGAATCCGCTGATCACCGGCTATGAATTGCGCGGGTGTAATATCCGCTGCTACAAATAATAATGCGAATGAATATCAGGAAAATGGTTAAGTAATGGCATAGTGTAAGAAAAGCCAACAATTGCACGTTTTCGACTTCCGGGTTAGGCGACCGCTCATCGGGCAATCGGTCGCGGTGGCCGGCTCGGGAGGATGTTATGCGTTCGATGCGTTTTGTTGTGGGGCTTTTGGTTGCCGTTTGCGCGATGGCTCCGGCCAGTGCGGGCATCGTCATCAATAGCAATGCCGCAGGTCAGTCATTTGCAATGGCCTATACCGGGCTGGTTGGTGGGGTGACGACCAACAACGTCACGGCCCAAGGTAACTTTACCTTCACAAGCGTATCGAATGCGGGAAAAACGTTCAACTTTACCTATAATATGCTCAACAATTCTAACTATGATTCACGGTTGAGTTCGTTCGGGTTTAATGCAGCTCCCAATATCTCTTCGGTATCGTCGACCGGCTATTTCGGATATTCGAACACCAACGCCAATTATCCTCAGGGCATCGGCAATATCGAAATCTGCTTTACGGCCGTCAGCAACGGCACCTGCACGGGTAATGGCGCGGGGCTGACCTCAAATCCCGATCAATCGGGCAGCGGCACGTTCGCGCTGACATTCGCCAATGCGATGTCGTCTATCGAACTGAGCGACTTTGCTGTTCGCTTCCAGTCAATCAACCCGAAGATCAACGGATCGAGCTCGGGCGTGGGCACGGGTTCGCTGATCGGACTTGATGGCGGCGTGGTCGGCGCGGCGCCCGATCCGGCAACGTGGATGCTGATGCTCACCGGCTTCGGGCTGGTGGGAATGGCAATGCGCCGCCGGGGCTCGGCGTTCTCGCCTCAGCCCGGCGTCTTCTTGGCGAGGTAGGTCGACAGCCGGTTCTTCGTCGGCGTGCGCGCCCGTGATGGGTTCATCAGGTCATAGACCACCGCATTTTCCAGCACGCGCTGGACATAGCCGCGGGTCTCTTCGAACGGGATCGCCTCGATCCAGTCGACCACATCGACGCCGGGCATGCGCGGATCGCCGTTCGCGCGGATGAACTTGTTCACGTTGCCGGGGCCGGCATTGTAGCTTGCGATCGCAAGCACATAGCTACCGTTGTAATAATTGAGCATGCGATCGAAAAAGGACGATCCCAGCATCACGTTATAGTCGACCTCGGCAAGTCGCGCGGGATCGTAGGGCAGGCCGACCTTGCCTGCCTGCTCCTTCGCGGTGGCGGGCATCAGCTGCATCAGGCCGCGCGCACCGGTGCGGCTTGTCGCCTGCCGATCGAACTGGCTTTCCTGCCGGCTGATCGCGTGGACCATCGTCCAGTGATCCGCCATGGCCGGCGGCACCGCGACGGTTGGGAAGCCGATGCGCAGCGGATCGGGGGTGCCGCTTGTCCGCGCCGCACGCGACACCATCACGCCCAGATCGGGCCGTCCGATCGAGCGTGCAAGCTCGCCCGCCAGCGCATGGTCGATGTCGGTCTTGGCGTCGCTGGCGATCAGGCGGATGAACGCAGTCTGATCCTGCCACTGCCCGTCGCGGCCCAGCAGGCGCGTGGCGCGCACGACCTCGCTCGCTTCGAACGCGGCGCGTTCGGTGGGCGCAACGGCGCGGTTGGAATCGGCGGGCATGGTGAGCTGGCGGCCGAGGCGTTCGGCGGCGAGCTGGCCGTAAAACTGGTCGATATGCGACGCTGCCTGGCCGAAATAGCTGTTTGCCCAATCCGACTTGTTCGCCTGTTCCGCGGCGCGTCCGGCCCAGTACATGCCCTTGGTCTGGGTCGACGGGCTTTGCGCGGCGCGCGCATAGCGATCGAACATCGTCATCGCATCGGCGGGACGGCCGATCCGCTTGAGCGCCACCGTGCCGCCCAGCCACATCAGGTTGGTATAATCGTCGCGCTCGTCGAACGGGCGATCGCGGACCTGCGTGCCCGACGGATAGGTCTCCTCGGCATGGCGCGCGATGGCGAAGGCAAGGTCGTTCTGATTGTCGGCCGCGGCCTGTCGTCCGAACTGGAACAAAGTATCGAGCCAGATCGCGGCGTCATAGGGCACGCCCGACAGGGTGCGCGATTGCGCCAGCCAGACGCGCGCGTCGAACCCATTGCCCCGATCGCGCATCCAGCGCGCCCGATCCAGAAGGAAACCCGGATCGCGATTGGCGGCTTCGCCCGCCGCGACGACACGCGTCGCCGCATCGGGATCGTTGCGGATCAGCGCGATCCGCGCCTCGTATAGCGGCCGGCGCGCGGGGGTGGCGAGCGTCAGGAAGCGCGATGCGGCGGTGGCGTTACGATCCCACAGCAGGCGTTCCATGCGGCGATCATGGTCGGATGCGCTGAACTGCCCCCCGAACCGGGTGAGCAGACGCCCTTCATCGTCGGCCGACAGCCCCTTCATGCCCCAGGCGGCGGCCGCGGCGGTCCGCGCCTCGCCCGATCGGCCGGTCGCAGCCAGCGCCTCGGCATAGCGCGCCTGGCCTGCTGCCGTCAGCGGCGGGGTGCGGGTGAAGAAGGTGACGACATCGCCGGGCGTGTAATTGTTCGGATCGATCCGGCGCTCGGCCGCGCGGCGCATGGCGGTGTCGCCCGGCCAGCCGGGATGCGCGGTCAGGAAGCTGGCATAGCTCTGGAACGGCAGCGAATCGTTGCCGCGAAGCCGCCGCCAGTCGGCAATCGCCTGGCGCAGCGCGGTTTCGTTCCAGCCCGCAAAGCCCGGAGGGGCGGGCGCGGGCCGAGTCGGCTCGTCCTGCGCCACCACTGCGGCAAGCGCGGCCGTGGAGAGGAGAAGCAGGCCCGGCATAAAAAGACGGCGGGCGCGGCTGGACAGGGCAGGGGGCTGAAACCTATTGGGCGCAGCACGATCTCGCGGGTCGGTCATGGGTGCCTTATGCCCCCCTGGCATCGTGAGGTGAAGGGAGTGGCTGATGTTCAGTGGATCGATACCGGCGCTGGTGACACCGTTTCGCGACGGGGCGTTCGACGAGAAACTGTTTCGTGGCTTCGTCGATTGGCAGATCGAACAGGGTTCTTCCGCGCTCGTGCCATGCGGCACGACGGGCGAAAGCGCCACGATGTCGATCGAAGAACATAACCATGTAGTTAGGGTCTGCATCGATCAGGCGAAAGGGCGCGTGCCCGTAATTGCTGGCTGCGGATCGAACGACACGATGGTCGCGCTGGAACATATGCACCACGCAAAGGCCGCCGGCGCGGCTGCGGCGCTGGTCGTGCTGCCTTATTATAACCGCCCGAACCAGGACGGCATTTTGGCGCATTACCGCTATCTGGCGGCGAACAACGATCTGCCGATCGTCGTCTACAACGTGCCCGCGCGCACCGTGACCGACATCTTGCCCGAAACCCTGGGCAAGCTGGCCGAACTGCCCACGATCATCGGGATCAAGGATGCGAGCGGCAAGGTCGAGCGGGTTTCGGCGCAGCGGGCGGCGTGCGGCCCCGATTTCTGCCAGATGTCGGGCAATGACGATATGGCGCTCGGCTTCATGGCGATGGGCGGCAAGGGCTGCATCTCGGTGACGGCCAATGTCGCGCCGAAGCTGGCTGCCGATTTTCAGGCCGCCTGCGCCGAAGGGCGCTGGGCCGACGCGCTTGCGCTGCAGGATCGGCTCTTTCCGCTCCACGCCGCGTTGTTCAGCGATGCTTCACCTGGCCCGATCAAATATGCGCTCACCCGTGTCTATCCCGATTTCCCCAACGAGCTGCGCATGCCGATGACCTGGCCTTCCGAGGCGAGCCGCAAGGCCGTCGACGCGGCGCTGGCGCATGCGGGCCTGGTCTGACGGAATCTGAATGGCCCGTCCGCATCCCCCCGAATTCGAAAAGACCAAGGTCGTCGCCGAGAACCGGCGCGCGCGGTACGAATATTTCCTCGAGGAATTCTTCGAAGCCGGAATCGCGCTGACGGGGACCGAGGTGAAATCGCTGCGCTTCGGCGAGGGTTCGATCGCCGAAAGCTATGCCGAGGTGAAGGACGGGCAGGTGTGGCTGGTGAACGCCAACGTCCCCGAATATAATTTCGGCAACCGCTTCAATCACGAGCCAAAGCGCCCCCGCAAGCTGCTGCTGCGCGAACGCCAGATCGAAAAGATGCGCAACGCTGTGTCGCGCGAAGGCATGACGCTGGTCCCGCTGTCGGTCTATTTCAACGGACGCGGCCGCGCGAAGGTCGAACTTGCGCTCGCCAAGGGCAAGAAGCTCCACGACAAGCGCGATACCGAGAAGGCGCGTGACTGGAAGCGCGAGCAGGGCCGCCTGATGCGCGAGCGCGGCTGAATGTTCGCGCGGATCGGCAATTGGTGGCGCAAGCACGCCCCGACGCGGGAATCGCTGGAGGAGGTGCGCTGGCTGCGCCCCTTCGCGCATCGCGTGCTGGAGCCGAGCCTGTGGCGCTTCACGCGCCGTTCGGTACCGCGCGGGGTGGCGCTGGGCCTGATCGTCGGCATCTTCCTGATGATCCCGGGGCTGCAGATCATTGGCGCGTGCCTGCTGGCTTTGCCGTGCCGCGCCAACGTGCCGATCGCGGTTGCGGGGACGTTCCTCAGCAATCCGGCGACGACGCCGTTCATCCTCTATCTGTCGTTGATCGTCGGTAATCACTTCATCCATTCGACCGCCGATGTTGGCACGGTGATGGTGATGATCGATCAAGGCGCATCGATCGGGGACTGGCTTAGCTGGCTTGCTTCCTCGGCCGCGCCGGCGCTGGTGCTGGGGCTGTTCGTGATCTCGGTGGTCGCAGCGGCCGTCGGCTACCTTGCGGCCGCCTTCTTCTGGCGCTGGTGGATCGCCCATAAGTGGACCCTGCGCACCCGCCAGCGGATCGAGCGCGCGCATGAGCGGGCCCACCCCGATCATTACGACGAACACGGCCATCATCGGGGTTGATCTTGCTTCGAGGCGGGCTTAGCCAACCGTCATAGCAAGATAATACAGAGGTTTCCCGATGAAGACGTTCCTGATCGCGCTGGCCGCGAGCACCATGCTGGCGTCCGCCGTCTCGCCCGCCGCTGCCGCCACCGCCGCCCCGTCCAAGAAGCCGACCTATGGCAGCTTCGGCTTCGACACGGACGGCATGGACAAGTCGATCGCCCCCGGCGATGACTTCTACGGTTATGCGAGCGGCACCTGGGCCAAGACGACCCAGATCCCGGCCGATCGCTCGAACTTCGGCATGTTCTCGGTCCTCGACGAACTGTCGATCGCGCGCAGCCACGACATCCTCGAGGAAATCTCCAAGACCCCGGGCACCCGCATCGGCGACATGTATGCCAGCTTCACCGACGAAAAGACGGTCGACGCGCTGGGCATCAAGCCGCTGACCCCGACGATCGCCGAGATCAAGGCGCTCAAGGACAAGTCCGCCGTCGCCGCCGAAATGGCGAAGCTGCGCAAGATCGGCGTCAATGCGCCCTTCATCCTGTATGTCGGTCAGGACGACAAGGATCCCGAGAATAACATCGTCAGCAGCTATCAGGGCGGCCTCGGCCTCCCCGACCGCGATTATTACCTCAAGACCGACGCGCAGATCGTCGAGACTCGCACCAAATATGCCGCCTATCTGACCCGGCTCCTCACGCTGGCGGGCGAGCCGAACGCCGCCGCGCGTGCCGCCGCCGTGGTCGCGTTCGAGACCGAGCTGGCCAAGGTCCACTGGACCCGCGTCGACAGCCGCGACAGCACCAAGACCTATAACAAGTGGCAGCGCGCCGATTTCGCGAAGAACGCCCCCGGCTTCGATTGGGATGCCTTCCTGAAGGCGTCGGGCGTCGATGCGCAGCCCGCCTTCCTCGTCGCGCAGCCGACCGCGTTCACCGGCTCGGCCAAGGTGTTCGAGGCGACCCCGCTCGCCGTCCTCAAGGACTATGTCGAGCTCAACCTGATCAACGCGATGTCGCCGTATCTGTCGAAGCAATTCGTCGACGCCGACTTCGCGTTCAACCAGACCGTGCTGAGCGGCACGCCGGAGAATTCGGCGCGCTGGAAGCGTGGTGTCACGCTGATCAAGGACAATATCGGCGAGGATCTGGGCCAGGAATATGTGAAGCGCTGGTTCACGCCGGAGACGAAGGCGGCCGCCGATCAGCTCGTCAAGAACATCATCGCCGCGATGGGCAAGCGCATCGACGGCCTCACCTGGATGGCGCCCGAAACCAAGGTGAAGGCACGCGCCAAGCTGGCGGCGTTCACCCCGAAGATCGGCTATCCCGACAAGTGGCGCGATTATTCGGTGCTCGTGATCAAGCGTGATGATCTGGCCGGCAACGTCATGCGTTCGGCGGAATTCGAATGGAATCGCGGCCTCAACAAGCTGGGCAAGCCGCTCGATCGCAGCGAATGGGGGATGACCCCGATGGAAATCAACGCCTACGCCAATTTCGGCATGAACGAGATCGTCTTCCCGGCCGCGATCCTGCAGCCGCCCTTCTTCGATCCGAACGCCGATCCGGCTGTGAACTATGGCGGCATCGGCGCGGTGATCGGGCATGAGATCAGCCATCATTTCGACGATCAGGGCGCGAAGTACGACATGCACGGCCGCCTGTCCGACTGGTGGACGACCGAAGACGTCAAGGCGTTCAACGCGCTGACCGACAAGGTCGTGAAGCAATATGACGCCTATGAGCCGCTGCCCGGCATGCACATTCAGGGTGCGCTGACCCAGGGTGAGAACATCGCCGATCTCGCGGGGCTCACGGTCGCGCATGAGGCGTACATGATCTCGCTGGGCGGCAAGAAAGCGCCGGTGATCGACGGTTTCACCGGCGACCAGCGTTTCTACCTGGGCTGGGCGCAGGTGTGGCGCCGCAACTATCGCGAGGCGAACCTGCGCCAGCGCCTGCTGACCGATCCGCATTCGCCCTCGATGCAGCGCGCCTGGGTCGTCCGCAACCTCGATCCCTTCTACTCGGCTTATGATCCCAAGCCCGGCCAGAAGATCTATCTCGCGCCCGATCAGCGCATCCGTATCTGGTAACCTTCTGATCCTCCCCCTGGCGGGGGAGGATCAGGTCGATCACTTCCCCGGCTTGACGTCCCCCGTCGCCGGGGGGACAGGTTGGTATGGCCAGCCAATTTCTCCCGTCGTCCACCAAGCCGGCAAAGGCGCATGCGCGCGCGTCGAGCCGCACGTTGCTCTATGGCATCGGCATCACGATGTTCATGCTGCTGTCGGCGGGGACTGTGGTGGCCGTGTGGGGCACTGTCACCGATGCTCGCAGCGCCAGCGTGTTCCTGATCGCGTTCATCGCCGCGATCCTCGGCATGCTGATTTATGCGCTGCTGCGCTATCGTCAGCCGGTCGCGACCGCGCGCGTATCGGGGCCTGACATGAACCTGATCGTCGGCGTGATCGAGGATTCGGATTGCGCGGTGGCGATCACCCGGCCCGACGGCAGCCTCGCCTGCGTCAACCGGCGTTTCCAGAACTGGTTCGGTGGCCTGCCGACCCCGCCCGCTCTGCCGCTGCCCGAAGAATCGCGGCGGCGGCTGGATGAAGCGCGGATGATCGCGCGGCGCGACGGGATCGCGAACCTTCCCGGTCTCGTCACCGATCGCGGCACTGTCGATGTCGTGCTGCGCGCGGCGGGCGAGGATGGCGCGCACATCGTCTGGCGGTTCCGCCAGTTGCGCCGGATCGACGGCGTTTCGGAGATTGCCGGCTGGATCAGCGGCGAGAACGGGCGGCGCTTTGGTGGGGCCGGCATCATGGTGGCGCTGGTCGACAGGGAGGGGCGCGGGATCGCCGCCAATCGCGCCTTTCGCAAACGCGCGCTGGGCGATCTCGAAGCGTCGCCTGGCTGGCTGTTCACTGATCTTCTGCGTATCGAGGGTGACGCGATCCGGCTGGCGGGCGAACCGCGCGACATGCCGCCGATCCATCTGTCGCAGGTCGCGTTCGACGGCTCGGATGGCGAAGCCGCGACGATGTTCCTGATGTTCGATCTGCCCGTCCATGCGGGCGGTATCGCGCAGCAGATCGCGCCGGCCGCGCCCAATGTGCAGGGGTTGCTCAACATGCTGCCGCTCGGCCTCGCGCTCGCCGATCGCGACGGGCGGCTGTTGTTCATGAACGACAGCTTCCGCCGCGCAGCCGGCATCGCGCCCGACGGGCACGTCATCTACCCCAGCGATCTGGTGGTCGAAGACGACAAGGCGTCGGTGTCCGACGCGGTGCGCCGCTTCGCCTCGGGTCGCGGATCGTTCGGCGATCTCTCGGTTCGGCTGAAGGAGAAGGGGGAGGAGAATGTCGCGCTCACCATCGCCGCGACGAAGGGGTTGGGCGATGCCGCAGTCCTCCTCAGCCTGAAGGACAATAGCGAGGAATCACGCCTGAAGCGGCAGGTCGCGCAGGCGATGAAGATGCAGGCGGTGGGCCAGCTCGCCGGCGGCGTCGCGCACGATTTCAACAATATCCTGACCGCGATCATCGGCCATTGCGACCTGATGAGCATGCGCCACATGCCGGGCGACAGCGATTATGACGATATCCAGCAGATCAAGCAGAACTCGAACCGCGCCGCCGCGCTGACCCGCCAGCTGCTCGCTTTCTCGCGTCAGCAGACGCTGCGCCCACAGATCCTCCAGCTGCCCGACGTCATCTCCGAAATCTCCAGCCTGCTGCGCCGCCTGCTGGGCGAACGGGTCGCGCTCGACGTCAGCCACGGCCGCAATTTGCAGACGGTCCGCGCCGATCCGGGCCAGCTCGAACAGGTGATCGTCAACCTCGCCGTCAACGCGCGTGACGCGATGCCCGATGGCGGCACGCTGACGATCCAGACCTACGGTCTCTCCGCTGCCGACACGCGCAAGCTGGGCATCGAGATCATGCCCATAACCGAATATGTCGCGCTGCGCATGAGCGACACCGGCACCGGGATCCCGCCCGAGATCATCACCAAGATCTTCGAACCCTTCTTCACCACCAAGGAGGTCGGGCGCGGCACCGGCCTGGGCCTGTCCACCGTCTATGGCATCGTCAAGCAGACCGGCGGCTTCATCTTCGCCGAATCGGAGGTGGGGAAGGGGACCAGCTTCGTCATCTACCTGCCCGTTCACGAGGCCGAAAAGGGCAGCATTCCCGCACAGCGCGCCGCCGCCAAGGAGCCGTCGACCGAGCTTTGGGGCACCGGCACCATCCTTCTGGTCGAAGACGAGGCGATGGTGCGGGCCGTGGCCGAACGCGCGCTCTCGCGCCAGGGTTACACCGTCCTCACCGCCACCAATGGCGAGGAGGGGTTGGAGGTGCTCGAAAGCGGGCAGGAGGTCGATCTCGTCATTTCCGACGTTGTGATGCCGGTGATGGACGGCCCCGCAATGGTGCGCGCCGCACGCGCGGCGCGGGCGGATCTGCCGGTGATCTTCATGTCGGGCTATGCCGAGGAACAGCTGCGCAAATCGATCGATATCGACAATATCGGTTTCCTGCCCAAGCCCTTCTCGGTGCAGCAGATTTGCGAGGCCGCGCGCGATACGCTGGCGGAAGATCGCGCGGCGGATAAATAATATCTGTTCTCCACTTGTTCTGTTGGAACATTTCGGATACGTATTCGGGCATTGAAGCTTTCGGACACGCTATCTACGAGGGAGCCCGCAGATGTCGGCACAGTTGAAACTGATAGGAACCCCCAAGGACGTGGCAAACATCGACAGGGAAAAGGCGCTCGAAGCGGCGCTGGCGCAGATCGACCGCGCCTTCGGCAAGGGTTCGGCGATGAAGCTGGGCTCGAAGGAAGCGATGCAGGTCGAAGCGGTCTCGACCGGTTCGCTCGGGCTCGACATCGCACTGGGCATTGGCGGGCTTCCCAAGGGCCGCGTCATCGAGATTTTCGGACCGGAAAGCTCGGGCAAGACCACGCTCGCGCTCCATTCGATCGCCGAAGCGCAGAAGGCGGGCGGCACTGCGGCCTTCATCGACGCCGAACATGCGCTCGATCCGGTCTATGCCAAGAAACTGGGCGTCAACATCGACGAGCTGATCGTGTCGCAGCCCGACACCGGTGAACAGGCGCTCGAAATCGCCGACACGCTGGTCCGATCGAACGCGATCGACGTGCTGGTGATCGATTCGGTCGCCGCACTCGTGCCTCGTGCCGAGATCGAGGGCGAGATGGGCGACAGCCATGTCGGCCTTCAGGCACGCCTGATGAGCCAGGCGCTGCGCAAGATCACCGGATCGATCAGCCGGTCGAAGTGCACCGTGATCTTCATCAACCAGATCCGCATGAAGATCGGCGTGATGTACGGTTCGCCCGAAACGACGACCGGCGGCAATGCGCTGAAATTCTACGCCTCGGTCCGCCTCGACATTCGCCGCACCGGCCAGATCAAGGATCGCGACGATATCGTCGGCAATGCGACCCGCGTGAAGGTGGTCAAGAACAAGGTTGCCCCGCCGTTCAAGCAGGTCGAATTCGACATCATGTATGGCGAGGGCATTTCCAAGGTCGGTGAGATCCTCGATCTCGGCGTCAAGGCCGGATTGGTCGAGAAATCGGGTGCCTGGTTCAGCTACGACTCGATCCGCATCGGGCAGGGCCGCGAGAATTCGAAGAATTACCTGCGCGAAAATCCCGACGTCGCCACCCGCCTCGAAAAGGCGATCCGCGCCAATTCCGAAGGCGTCGGCGAAGCGCTGATGGCCGGCCCGTCCGAAGACGACGACGTCTAACTGTTGATCCTCCCCCGCCAGGGGGAGGTGTCAGCGTAGCTGACGGAGGGGGAGGACGCGATGTCCTTGAGTTGGTCGCCGACCTCCCCCTCCGTCGCCTTCGGCGCCACCTCCCCCTGGCGGGGGAGGAGCGAGTTTGGTTCTTTTGCCACTTCGTCGCATTTTCTCCGGGAATTCCAGCCGAAATCCAAAGGCCACAAAAGCCACGACCATTGTGGCCTTTGATGTTACACGGAGCCTCAGATGGTTTTCGCCCGTCTCAACTATGTCGAACTCCCCGCCGCCGATATCGCGGGCAGCAAGACCTTCTTCGAAACCGCTTTCGGCTGGAGCCTGACCGCGTTCGGCCCCACCTATGCCGCGACGATGGGCGCGGGCACCGATATCGCGCTCCAGGGGGACATGCTCGAAGCGGCGGCCAAGCCATTGGCGGGCATCGAAACCGACGATCTCGAAGCGACGCTCGCCGCGGTCGAGGCGGCGGGTGGCGAGATCACAGTGCCGATCTTTGCCTTCCCCGGCGGACGCCGCTTTCAATTCCGCGAGCCTTCGGGCAACGAATTGGCAGTCTATATCAACGAGCCCGGGGATTGACGATCGTGTCGCTCCTCCGGTTCGGGGGAGCGTCCGATGACGATCATCGTCCATCATCTCGAAAATTCGCGGTCGCAGCGTGTGCTGTGGCTGCTCGAAGAGCTTGGCCTTCCCTATGAGGTCAAGCGGTACGAGCGGAACAGGCGCACGATGCTCGCCCCGCCCGAACTGCGAAAGATCCACCCGCTCGGCAAGTCACCGCTGATCGAGCATGACGGGCGGATCGTCGCCGAAACCGCGACGATCATCGGCTATCTCGTCGCGCTCGCAGGTGGCCGGCTCGGCCCGCCTGCCGACACCGACGGTGGCCTGCGCTGGCGCTACTTCCTCGATTATGCCGAAGGCTCGCTGATGCCGCCGCTGCTGCTCAGCCTCGTCATTGGAAAGATGGGCCCGTTCGGCTGGCCGGCAAAGGGCTTCGTCGAGAAAATGGCGATGGTCCATATCGACTATGTCGAGGCCGAACTCGCCACCCGCCCCTGGTTCGCCGGCCCCGAATTCACCGCCGCCGACATCATGATGAGCTTCCCGCTGGAGGCCGCGCGCGGTCGCCTGAAGCTCGACGGCCGCCGCCCGACCATCGTCGAATGGCTCGACAAGATCCACGCTCGCCCCGCCTACAAGACCGCGCTCGAAAAAGGTGGTCCCTATGCCTATGCATAAGTTGGCCGTCCTCGCCGCTCTCGCCCTGATCGCCGCGGCGCCGCCTTCGGCGGTCCCCGAAGTCGGCGAACCCGGCACCGCCGCCGAACGCGCGGCGCTGATGACGGCGACGAAGACCTGGTTCGATGCGCAGGACCACGGCAAGCCGACCAGCGCCTACAAGCTGATCGGCCCCAGCATGACCGCCTATCTCACCCCCCAACTCTTCGCCGACGCGCAGGCGCGTTTCGCGTCGGAGGCGGGCAAGCTCGATCGCCGCGTGCTCACCCGGATCAGCTGGTATCGCGACCCGCCCGACGCGCCCGCCCCCGGCCTCTACGTCGCGACCGACTTCACCGCGCTCTACGCCAATCTCGATCTGATGTGCGGCTATCTCATGTGGCACGAAGCCGCCCCCGGCCGCTTCGAACTCGTCCGCGAAGAACAAAACTACATCGACCACGCCGCCGCCAAAGCCATGCCCCCCGAACGCCGCAAGGAATTGCCGAAACTGTTCGGGTGTGTTGGCGCTGACCAGCCGGCGAGCGACTAGGCCGCGATCGGCTCTCGCTGCGGACAGTCGCGTGCATGGTCGTTCACCATCCCGACCGCCTGCATGAACGCATAGACGATCACCGGGCCGACGAACTTGAACCCGCGCTTCTTGAGTGCCTTGGACATGGCTTCGGAGGCGGGGGAGGAGACCGGGAAGGAGGTGCCGTCGCCCTGCTGCGGTTCGCCGTCGACGAAGCTCCACAGCCACGCGGAGAAATCCTCGCCCGCCGCCGCCATCTCGCCGTAGATCCGCGCCGCGCCGATCGTGGCGAGGATCTTGGCGCGGGCGCGGATGATGCCTTCGTCCTGCATCAGCGCCTCGACCTTCGCATCGTCGTAGGTCGCGACGATCGCGGGATCGAAGCCGTCGAAAGCATGGCGAAAGCCTTCGCGCCGATAGAGGATCGTCCGCCACGAAAGGCCCGCCTGAAACCCCTCCAGCATCAGCATTTCCCACAGCATCCGCGGATCGCGCACCGGAACGCCCCATTCGGCGTCATGATAGGCGGACATCACCGCATCGCCCTCGGCCCAGCTGCAGCGCGGCATTACTGGCCCCGCACCGGCGTCGCGGCCGCATCGCCGACCACGGTGGTCCACGGCAGCACGCGCCACGATCGCACGATACCGCTGGTCACATAGGGATCGGCCCGCGCGAACGCCTCGGCCGCCTCCGGCCCGTCGCCCGCGAACAGCAGCATCGCCGCCTCGACCGGATCGCCGAGCGCGCCGCCGAGCAGCAGATCGCCGCGTTCGGCCGCGGCCCAGGCGAGCGCCAGATGATCGGCGCGAAACGTGCCGCGGCGTTCGAGATAATCGGGGGCCAATTCGTAGCTCAGGATGTAATGCGCCATGATCTCAGTCGCTGCTCCCGCCGCTATCCCCGCCGCCACTATCGCTACCGCTGTCGCTGCCGCCGCTGTCCGAAGAGTCGCTCCAGTCGCCGCTCGCTCCGCCGCCGCCGAAATCGCCGCCATCGCCCGAAAAGCGATTCAGGCTGTCACTGTCGCTATCGCCGCCACTCGACACATAATAAGTGTCGGTGCCGGCATAGCCGACGCCGCTATCGCCACCGCCCGCATCGCCCCCGCCGGAGCGCCCGCGCCGCGTCGACCGATAGAGCGCGATCACGAGGACGATCAGTCCGGCGACCAGCAGCAATTTGAACATCGCATCGCCCTCCGCCGAACTGCGTTCTGCCCATCTTCCCAATCGACGCGTCCTATCCTAAGTCGACCCCATGACGTCGACCAACGATATTCGCCGCTCCTTCCTCGATTATTTCGCCGGGGCCGGCCACGCCGTGGTGCCATCCGCGCCGCTGGTGCCGCACAACGATCCCACGCTCATGTTCGTGAATGCGGGCATGGTGCCGTTCAAGAACGTGTTCACCGGCCTTGAAACGCGGCCCTACACGACTGCGACGTCGAGCCAGAAGTGCGTGCGCGCGGGCGGCAAGCACAATGATCTCGACAATGTCGGCTATACCGCGCGGCACCACACTTTCTTTGAGATGCTCGGCAATTTCTCGTTCGGCGACTATTTCAAGGAACAGGCGATCACCCATGCCTGGACCCTGCTGACCAAGGTCTGGGGGCTCAACCCCGATAGGCTGACCGCCACCGTCTATCATACCGATGACGAGGCGTTCGATCTGTGGAAGAAGATCGCCGGCCTGCCCGAAAGCCGGATCATCCGCATCCCGACCAAGGACAATTTCTGGGCGATGGGCGATAACGGCCCGTGCGGGCCCTGTTCCGAGATCTTCTACGATCATGGCGATCACATCCCCGGCGGCCCCCCGGGTAGCCCGGACGAGGATGGCGATCGCTTCATCGAGATCTGGAACAACGTGTTCATGCAATATGAGCAGGTCGACAACGAGATCGTCGGCGAACTGCCCAAGAAGTCGATCGACACTGGCATGGGGCTGGAGCGGATCGCCGCCGTCCTGCAGGGTGTCCACGACAATTACGATACCGATACGTTCAAGGCGCTGATCGCCGCGTCGGGCGAACTGACCAAGACGGTTACGACGGGCGATAATCAGGCGTCGCACCGCGTGATCGCCGATCACCTGCGTTCGGCGGGCTTCCTGGTCGCCGACGGCGTGCTGCCGGCGAACGAAGGGCGCGGCTATGTGCTGCGCCGGATCATGCGCCGCGCGATGCGTCACGCGCACCTGCTGGGCGCGGCCGAGCCGCTGATGCACCGTCTGGTGCCGAGCCTGGTCGCCGAAATGGGCGCCGCTTATCCCGAACTGGTCCGCGCTCAGCCGCTGATCGAAGAGACGCTGAAGCTGGAGGAGGTCCGCTTCCGCCAGACGCTCGCCAACGGGCTGCGTCTGCTCGATGAGGCGACGGGTTCGATGGCGAAGGGCGATACTTTGCCCGGCGCGACCGCGTTCAAGCTCTACGACACGTTCGGCTTCCCTTATGATCTGACCGAGGACGCATTGCGCGCTCAGGGGCTCGGCGTCGATCGCGCGGGTTTCGACGCGGCGATGGCCGAACAGAAAGCGGCGGCACGCGCGGCGTGGAAGGGTTCGGGCGAGAAGGCTTCGTCTGAAGTGTGGTTCGACATCGCGGAGGAGCATGGCGGCACCGAATTCACCGGCTATGTCAGCGAAGTCGGCGAAGGCCAGTTGCTCGCGATCGTCAAGGATGGCGCGCGCGTCGACAGCGCAGGGCCGGGCGACGAGGTCTCGCTCGTCACCAACCAGACGCCTTTTTACGGCGAAAGCGGCGGCCAGATGGGCGATGCGGGCGTCGTCACCGGCGATGACGGTCTGCTGATCGAGGTCGCCGACACCGCCAAGCCGCTGGGCCGCATCCACGCGATGCAGGGCGTGGTGAAGGCTGGGACGCTCAAGGTCGGGGCGGCGCTCCATCTCGTCGTCGACAAGGATCGGCGGACGCGGATTCGCGCCAATCACTCCGCGACCCACCTGCTCCACGCGGCGCTGCGCCATCGGCTCGGCGGGCATGTGACGCAGAAGGGCAGCATGGTTTCGGCCGATCGCCTGCGCTTCGATTTCTCGCATCCCAAGCCGATGACCCCGGAGGATATCGCCGCGGTCGAGGCCGAGGTGAACCTGCACATTCGCGAGAATGAAGAGGTGATGACCCGTTTGATGACCCCTGACGACGCGATCGCCGCAGGCGCGATGGCGCTGTTCGGCGAAAAATATGGCGATGAGGTGCGTGTGCTCTCGATGGGCCGTGCGGACGAGAACAATTATTCGGTCGAGCTGTGCGGCGGCACGCACGTCTCCGCGCTGGGCGACATCGCCCTGTTCAAGATCGTGTCGGAAAGCGCGGTATCGAGCGGCGTGCGGCGCATCGAGGCGCTGACCGGCGAAGCGGCGCGGCTGTGGCTGACGCAGCGCGACGAGCGGCTGAAGGAAGCCGCCGCCGCGCTCAAGACCGCACCCGACGACGTGCCCGCGCGCATCGCGGCGCTGGTCGAGGAGCGTCGCAAGCTCGAGCGCGAACTGGCCGAGGCAAAGAAGGCGCTGGCGCTGGGCGGCGGTGCTGCCAAGGCGGAAGCGGCGGGGCCGGAAGACATTGCGGGCGTGAAGTTCCTGGCGCAGGTCGTCGACGGGCTCGATCCCAAGGGGCTGCGCGGGCTGGTCGACGAGGCGAAGCAGCAGCTGGGCTCGGGCGTGTCGGTGATCGTCGCGACCAACGAAGGTCGCGCGAGCGTCGCGGCGGGCGTGACGGCGGACCTCACCAGCCGGGTCAGCGCGGTCGACCTCGTCAAGGCTGCGGTCGCGGCGCTGGGCGGGCAGGGCGGCGGCGGCCGTCCCGACATGGCGCAGGGCGGTGGGCCCGATGGCGACAAGGCAGAAGATGCGGTCGCGGCGGTGCGTGACGTTCTGGCGAAGGTGCCTGCTTGAGAATATCGAGCATCGCGGCGCTGGTCGCGATGCTCGTTCCTGCCGCGGCGATGCCCGCACCATTGCGGTCGGGTATCTACAGCAGCGTCAAGCATATCCCCGAAGCTGACGATCTGGTCGGCAACGAGATCGAACTGCATCTCGATTCTCCGAAGACCTGGGCCGAGTTCGTGATGTGCGAAGGGTGGTGCAACAGCACCTATCGCGTCGACCTGGTTCGGACCGGCGAGAGCTTCAGCTTCGACTTCGATCAGCCGCTCTACAATCCCGACGGGAAGGCGGCGCCGTCGCTGCATTTCTACGTCACCGGCCGGATGCGGGGGAATCGACTGCTCCTGACGTTCAACGGCGAGCGCGATAGCGAGGACCGGCTGAAGCTCGTGAAACGGGCCTATGGTCTGGGCGTGGCGCGGATCGAACAGGCTGGTCGCTAGGCTCGTCGCTCCAGCGAAGGCTGGAGCCCATGTCTTTCATTTCGAACGGCACCGTTTGCCGCCAGAGAGATAGGCCCCAGCCTTTGCTGGGGCGACGGTTAAAGCTCCGTATCTTCCGCATGCTCGTCGGGCGCGCTGCCGGCGGCGTCGCGCAGGCGGCGGCCGCGCAGGGGCGGTTCGCGGTTGGTTTCGCTCATCTCCATGATCTTGGCGCGCAGCTCGGCGCGTTTTTCGTGGATCGAGGCGATGACGGGCCCCATCGCGACGCCCAGATCGACGAGGACTGCCTCGGAGAGCTGCAGCGAGCTTTCGAGCGTTTCGGGCACCGCGTCGGTGGCGCCCGCCTTGTAGAGTTCCGCGGCGTGATTGGGATCGCGGGCGCGCGCAACGATCGTGAGTTCGGGGTGGAGGGTTCGTGCGCGGCGGGTGAGGCGGACGGTCTGGACCGGATCGTCCATCGTCAGGATGAGCGCGCTGGCACTGCCCAGATCGAGATGCTCGATCATCCCCGGGCGCCCGATATCGCCGAACATCGCCTGATAGCCGCGCTTGCGCGCATGGGTGACGGTATCGATGTTGGCGTCGACGGCCATATAGGGCCGGTTATGCGCGTGGAGCATCTGCGCGACGAGCCGCCCGACACGGCCAAAGCCAGCGATGATCGCGCGGCCGCTGTCCGGGGCGGCGTCTGGCGCCTCACCCTCCTGGCCATCGGTGATGCGGCGCGAGATGTCGTGGCCGACGCGGGCGAGGATCGGCGTGATCGTCAGGCCGATCGCGGTGACGACCTGCCAGAAGGCGGCGGTATTCGGCGCGATCAAGGCGGCCTGCGCGGCGACGCCCAGCACGATCAGTGTGGTTTCCGAAGGCGCCGACATCAGCAGGCTCGTCTCGGTCGCGACCGCGCGGCCCGCGCCCGAGAAACGCAGCAGCAGCCCGGTGATGATCGCCTTGACCGCGCAGACCCCCGCCACCGCGAGCAGCAGCTTGGGCCAGTTGGCGAAGATCATCGGCCAGTCGAGCGACATGCCGACCGAGATCAGGAACACACCGAGCGCCAGTCCCTTGAACGGTGCGGTGACCAATTCGACCTCGGCATGATAATCCGTCTCGGCGATCAGGATGCCGGCCAGCAGCGCGCCGACGATCGGCGACAGGCCGGCCGCTGCGGTCGCGACGCTGGCGAGGATGACGACCAGCAGGCTGGCGGCGAGGAACAGTTCGGGATTCTTCGCGCGCGCCGCCTGCGAAAAGAGGCGTGGCAAGAAGAAGCGCCCGCCGATCATCATGATCGCGATCACCATCGCGCCGAGGCCCAATGTGCGGGCGATCCCGTCCCAGCCGGCATTCTCGCCATAAGGGGCCAGCGCGCCGAGCACGAAGATGATGGGGACGAGCGCCAGATCCTCGAACAGCAGCATCGCGAAGGCGTTGCGCCCCACAGCACCCGTCGTGCCGACCAGCGGGA
The DNA here is from genome assembly GCF_008274695.1 of Sphingomonas montanisoli. Taxonomy (GTDB): domain Bacteria; phylum Pseudomonadota; class Alphaproteobacteria; order Sphingomonadales; family Sphingomonadaceae; genus Rhizorhabdus; species Rhizorhabdus montanisoli. The sequence continues at coordinate 1,091,023 of NZ_VTOU01000002.1, forward strand.
GCACCAAAGCGGTCGACGAGAGCGCGAGCGCGAGGCCGAGACCCAGCGATCCCGTCCAGCTCTGCCCGAGCATATACAGCCCGCCGCCGATCGCCGCTGCCGACAGCAGAAGCTCCGACGAGCCGAGCCCGAACACGCGTGTCCGCATCGCCCATAATCGTCGAAACGACAGTTCCAGGCCGATCGAAAACAGCAGCAGGATGATGCCGAATTCCGCGAAGGGCTCGATCGCGTGCTGATCGCTGATCGTGATATAATAAAGCCAGGGATGCTCGTCGACGAGTGCGCCGAGCGCGGTCGGGCCGATCAGGGCTCCGACCAGGATGAAACCGATGACGGGGCTGATCTTGGCGCGGGCGAAGGCGGGGATGACGAGGCCGGCAGCGCCGAGGATGACGAGGGCGTCGCTGAACGCCGCGGAATTGAGAGGAAGCGCCATAGGGAGACTTTGGCGGTTAAGCGCGCGAAATACCAGTCAAAGCGAGGCAAAAAGGGGATGTAGACCATGACAGAGGACCAGCCGACCGACCTCCTGATTGTCGGGGGTGGCCCTGCCGGCATGATGGCGGGGCTGTTGTTCGCCCGCGCGGGGGTGCGCACGCTGGTCCTTGAGAAACACGCCGATTTCCTGCGCGATTTTCGTGGCGACACGGTCCACCCCTCGACGATCGCGCTGTTCGACGAACTGGGGCTGGCCGATGCGCTGCTCGCCCGCCCGCATGACAGGGTGCCGGCCGTCGGTGCGCGGATCGGCGGGCGCGACTATCGCGTGGCCGACCTCACCCATCTGCCCGTGCGACACGGCTTCATGGCGATGATGCCACAATGGGAATTCCTCGATTTCGTCGCCGATCAGGCGAAGCTCTATCCCGCCTTCTCGCTCGCGATGGAAACCGAGGCGGCGGGGCTGATCGCGGAGGCAGGCCGGATCGCGGGTGTGCGGACCAAGGACGGGCGCGAATTGCGCGCGCGACTCGTCATTGCCGCAGACGGGCGCGGATCGGTGCTGCGCGATGCGGCGGAATTGCCGCGCGAGGATCTGGGGGCGCCGATCGACGTCTTCTGGTTCCGCCTGTCGAAGGAACCGCGGCCGGGGAACGAAACGGTCGGGCAGTTTGCGCCCGGCACGGTGATCGCGATGATCGATCGCGGCGATTATTGGCAATGCGCCTTCGTCTTCGCGAAGGGCGGCGCCGATCGCATCCGCGCGATGGGGATCGATGCGTTCCGCACCCGCGTCGCGACGGCCGTGCCCGAAGTGGCGGGGCAGGTGGGCGAACTGACGTCATGGGACGACGTGAAGCTGCTCTCGGTCTCGCTCGATCGGCTGACCCGCTGGCACCGCCCCGGCCTGCTCGCGATCGGCGATGCGGCGCATGCGATGTCGCCGGTGGGCGGGGTGGGGATCAACCTGGCGATCCAGGATGCGGTAGCCGCCGCGAACATCCTGGCCGGGCCGATGGCGCGGGGCGCTGACATCGATCTGCTGCTGGCGAAGGTTCAGGCGCGGCGGATGTTTCCGGTGCGCGTGATCCAAGGGATGCAGAGAGCGATTCACGCCAACGTCCTTGGGCCCACTCTGGCGAGCGCCGATTCCGTGATGGAGCCTCCGCTCGCGCTTAGGATGCTCGATCGCTTCCCGATCCTTCAGCGTATCCCCGCGCGCATCGTGGGTCTGGGCGTGCGGCGCGAACATGTGCGGTCGCCTGTGGCCTGAGGCCAGTGTGTTGCGATCCCACATCACCCGTCCTACGGTTCGCGTCGATAAGCCTACAGAAAGGATGAGGATGCCACGCCTCGGTTCGACCGCCCGTTTCCTCTTTGCCGCGACTGCCCTGATGATGACCATGAACGCTCCCGCCGCCGCTCCCACCGATCCCGTGACCTATCCGCAGACGCCGCGCGGCGACGTGGTGGAGACGCAGTTCGGGGAGGAGATCGCCGATCCCTATCGCTGGCTGGAAAATGACGTGCGGGCCGATAAGGCTGTCGAAACCTGGGTCGAGGCCGAGAACAAGGCGACGCAGACCTATATGAAGACGCTGCCGGTGCGCGCCGACATCGCGGCGCGCATGAAGCAGCTGTGGAATTTCGAACGCTATGGCGTGCCCCGCAAGCGCGGCGACGGCTATTTCTTCGTCCATAACAGCGGCCTGCAGAACCAGGCGGTGCTCAAGGTCCGCGACGGGCTGGCCGGCAAGGATCGCGCGCTGATCGATCCGAACGATTGGGCGAAGGACGGCGCGACTGCGCTCGACGCGTGGGAACCGTCGAACGACGGCAAGCTGCTGCTCTATTCGGTGCAGGACGGCGGCACCGACTGGCGGATCGTGCGCCTGCTCGACGTCGCGACCGGCAAACTGCTGCCCGACGAGATACGCTGGGTGAAATTTTCGGGCCTCGCCTGGGACAGCGACGGCAAAGGTTTCTTCTACGCGCGCTTCCCCGAGCCGAAGAAAGGCAATGCCTTTCAGCAGCTCAACCTGAACCACCAGGTCTATTATCATGCGGTCGGCACCGATCAGTCGGCCGACAAGCTGATCTACGCTACGCCCGACCGGCCCAAGCTCAACCATGGCGTCGAGACGACCAGTGACGGCCGCTACCTGCTCGTCACATCGTCGCAGGGGACGGACGAGCGTTACGAGGTGACGTTGTTCGACCTCGCCGATCCGAAGATGAAACCGCGCAAGCTTGTCGGTGGCTTCAACAATGATTGGGCGCTGGCGGGCAGCATCGGCACCAAATTCTATTTCCGCACCAACCTGAAATCGCCGCGCTCACGCGTGGTCGTGCTCGATGTGGCGGAGAGGGGACGGCCCAAGCCGGTCGAGATCGTACCGCAGCAGATCGATACGTTGGTCGGCGCGCATATCGTCGGCAGCCGGATGATCCTCGCATATCTGGGCGATGCGAAGACCGAGGCGTCGCTCTACGAACTCGACGGTCGCCGCGTCGGCCCGATCGAGTTGCCCGATATCGGAACCGGCGCGGGCTTCGGCGGGCGCGCGGGCGATCCGGAGACCTTCTACAGCTTCTCCAACTTCGCGACGCCGACGACGATCTACCGGCTCAACACCTCGACCGGGAAGACCGACGTTTTCGCCGCGCCCAAGCTCGCCTTCGATCCCAAGGATTATGAGGTCGATCAGAAGTTCTTCGATTCGAAGGACGGCACGCGGGTTCCGATCTTCGTCGCGCGCAAGAAGACGACGGCGCCCGGCGCGCCGGCGCTGCTATATGGCTATGGCGGGTTCAACATCTCGGTGACGCCGGTCTTTTCGGCTGCGGTGCTGAACTGGATGGAGATGGGCGGGGTCTATGCGGTCGCGAATCTGCGCGGCGGCGGCGAATATGGCGCCGCGTGGCACGATGCCGGCCGCCTTGCGCAGAAGCAGAACGTGTTCGACGATTTCATCGCCGCGGGCGACTATCTGATCTCCAGCGGGATTAGCGCGAAGGGCAAGCTGGCGGCGATGGGCCGGTCGAACGGTGGCCTTCTGATCGGCGCGACCGTCAACCAGCGTCCAGATCTGTTCGCCGCCGCCAATCCGGCCGTGGGCGTGATGGACATGCTGCGCTTCGATCGCTTCACGGCGGGGCGTTACTGGGTCGACGATTATGGCGATCCGGGCGTCGAGGCCGATTTCCGCGTGCTGCGTGCCTATTCGCCCTATCACAATATCAAGGCGGGCGTGGACTATCCCGCGATCATGGTCACGACGGCGGATACCGACGATCGCGTCGTACCAGGGCACAGCTTCAAATATGCCGCCGCGCTGCAATCGGCGCAGATCGGATCGAAGCCGCATCTGATCCGGATCGAGACGCGTGCGGGCCACGGCTCGGGCAAGCCCACCGACAAGATCATCGACGAATATGCGGACTTGTGGGCGTTCATGGGCTATTGGACGGGCCTCGTCCCCGCGAAGCGCTGACGGAAGGATATCGGGATGAAGCTCGCCCAGATTAAGCTAGGTTTTGGGGCGATCGCGGCGACCATCGTGGCGGCGCCTGTCCATGCGCTCGCGATCGATCCCGCGTCGGCCGAGCATCGCCTCTACGTCCAGGCGCGGCTGGCCGATGCGTCGGGCCTGCCCGAAATGGCGGCGCAGAACTATGGCCGGCTGCTGGCCGAGGCGCCGGGCGACAAGGGACTGGCGCTGCGCGCCTATCGTCAGGCGCTGACGGCCGGTGACTTCAGACTGGCATCGAAGGCGGCCGGCGAACTCGACCGGATCGGCGCGCTGCCTGCCGACGGCACGCTGCTGCTCCTGTCCGATGCCGTCGCGGCAAAGGACTGGGTGAAGGCGCGCGTTTTGTGCGACCGGATCGACAAGGAGGCGCTGTTCTCCTTCCTGCTGCCGGTCATTCGCGGTTGGGTTGCGGTGGGCGCGGGCGATTCCAATCCGCTGCGCGCGATGGATACGCCGGGGCAAAGCCAGCTCGCCAACAGCTATGCGCGCGACCATCGCATCCTGATCGCTTTGGTCGCAGGCAAGCGGGACGAGGCGGTGCAGTCGATCCGCGCGCTGATCGCACAGGGCGACGTCCGCTCGCTGCGCCTGCGGCTCGCGGTCGCAGCGTTTGTGGCGAAGACGGGGGATCGCGAGACGGCGGCCAGCCTGCTCGATGGCCGCGCGCCCGAACTGGAGGCGGCGCGCGCGCGGCTGGCGGCGGGCAAGACGCTGCCGGGCGCGATCGACGACCCGGCCGATGGCCTGGCCGAACTGTTCACCCAACTCGCGGTCGACGTGAAGAGCGGAGGGCGATCGCCAATGTCGCTCCAGCTCGCCCGGCTGGCCACCTATGTCGCGCCCGCCAATACCGGCGCCCGGATCGCGGCGGCCGATCTTCTGTCGGGCGCCGAGTATCGCGACAGCGCGCTGAAGCTGATCGACGGGGTCAGCCCCGATGATCCGCTCTACGACGCCGCGCGACAGGTGCGCACCTCGATCCTGACGGCGAAGGGCGACAAGCAGGCGGTGCTGGCCGAACTGCAGCGCACCGCCGCTCAGCCGGGCGCCACCCCCAGCAACTTCGCCGATCTTGGCCAGATCCTGTCCGATCTCTCCCGCCCGCAGGATGCGGCCGCCGCTTATGGCCGCGCGGTGGCGATGAACAAGGCGGCAGGCACGCCGAACTGGGTCTATCTGTTCCTGATGGCGAGCACGCTCGACGAAGCGGGGCAGTGGCCGGCGGCCAAGACGGCGCTGGCGGAGGCCAATGCGATCGATCCGCAGCAAGCGATCGTGCTCAACTATCTGGGCTACGGCATGCTCGAACATGGCGAGGATCTGGCCGTCGCGCAGGCCTATATCGAACGCGCGTCGGCGCTCGACCCCAGCGATGCGGCGATCAGCGATTCGCTCGGCTGGCTCTATTACAAGCGTGGCAATTATGCCGGGGCCATCGCGGCGCTCGAACGCGCGATCGTGGCGGATCCGTCCGAGCCGGTGATGCACGATCATCTGGGCGACGCCTATTGGGCGACCGGACGGCGGATCGAGGCGCGCTATGCCTGGCGCGCGGCCCTGGTTCATGCCGAGCCGGACGATATCGCGCGGATCAACCGCAAGCTCGCCGACGGCCTCGACACGCCGGCGCCGACCAAGACGACATCCGCGCGCCCGTGACGCTGACCGGCACGGGTTACGCCAAGATCAACCTCGCGCTCCACGTCCGGCGGCGGCGCGAGGATGGCTATCATGAGCTTGAAACCCTGTTCGCCTTCGCACGCGACGGCGATGCGATTGCGATCGATACCGATGGGGCGCCGGGCCTGACGATCGATGGACCATTCAGCGATGCGCTGGCGGGGGAGGCGGGCGACGACAATCTGGTGATGCGCGCCGCGCGGGCACTGGGGCGGCCTGCGGCGATCCGGCTGACCAAGACATTGCCGATCGCGGCTGGGATCGGCGGGGGATCGGCCGACGCGGCGGCGGTGCTGCGCCTGTTGGGCGAGGGGCATGACGAGGCGGAGTTGCTGGCGATCGCGGCGGGGCTGGGCGCGGACGTGCCGGCGTGCGTTGCCTCGGTGCCGGTGCGCGGCGACGGGCGGGGCGACGAACTGCGCGCGATCGAGGCGGCGGGGCTGAGCGCTATGCCTCTGCTGCTGGTCAATCCGCGCGTGCCGCTGTCGACAGGGCCGGTCTTCCGCGCGTGGGATGGCCGGGATCGCGGCGCGCTGGGCGAGGGCGATCCGCTGGCCGTGGCGCTGGCCGGGCGTAACGATCTGGAGGCGCCGGCGCTCGGCCTGTGCCCGGTGATCGGCGAGGTGCTGGCGCTGCTTCGCGCGCAGGATGGGGTGACGCTGGCGCGGATGTCGGGATCGGGCGCGACCTGCTTTGCGCTGTTCGAGAGTGAAGCGTGGCGCGATGCGGCCGATGCCGCGATCGGCAACGAGCGGCCCGACTGGTGGCGGCTGGCGACGGCGCTGCGTTAAGATACGAACGGAGGCGGGATGACACGGCGCTGGTATCTTTTGTTGCTGGGTGCGGCCGTGCTGGGCTTCGGCATCTACGCTTATGAAACCGCGAAACCGTGGGTGCATCCGATCAAGCAGGCCGATGCCGTCCGCCTGGCCGCACTTGAGAATAAGGCGGCCCCGCAGCTTGTGCCCGCTGCGGAGGAACCGACCCCGACGCAGGAATGGTTCGGCGATGCGCAGGCGGTGGATGGCGATACGCTCGCATTCGACGGGCATGAGGTTCACCTGTGGGCGGTCGACGCGCCGGAACTGGATCAGACCTGCGAACGCGCCGGAAAGCCGTGGCGCTGCGGCGACTTCGCCAAGGCGGAACTCGAAAAGCTGATCGGCGGCCGGACGGTTGCGTGCCGGGGCGAAGGGCCGGAGCAGAATGCCGAGCATCCGACCGTCCTGTGCTTCGTCCGCACCGCGCGCTGTGCGCAGGATGAGGCGTGCCAGACGAGCCTAGGCTCGCTCAACCTCGCAATGGTCAAGCGCGGAGCCGCAATGGATATCGAGGGGCATTTCGGCGAGATCGAGGACGATGCGCAGCAAGCGCGCGCCGGCCTGTGGGCGAGCAGCTTCAAGCCGCCGTGGGAATGGCGTGGGGTCGAGGCCGGGCATTAGAGGCCCGGCGGCGGATCAAGCCTCCAGCAGCAGCCGCTCGTAAAAGCCGCCCCACTGGCCGTCGGGCGAGACGAGGTGGATCTCCAAGATCCAGTGACGCGGATGGCCATGCTGGTCGTGCTCGCGCATGCGCTGGGTGTTAGCGGGATTGACGCGACCGCCGGTCTTGCCGGCGGGGGAGCGGGCATAGGGGAAGGGGCCGACCGTGTGGCCGGCGATCTGCCCGCCGAAGCGCCAGCCGCGCGCTTCGCTTTCCGCCACCGCGATCGCGAACAGGTCCGCGCCCGTGATGTCAGGGTTGGCGAGGAAACGGGCGCGGACGACGTCGAACACGGTTTCGAGATCGGCGATGACGCGGCGCTTTTCGGGATTGTCGCCTACCGCATAGGAGCGGCCGACATCCGCCTCCCAATCGCCGAAGACGGGGCCGAGATCGAGGAAGACGATGTCGTCCTCTTCGATGGTCCGGTCGGGCGCGGGTTGGCCGGCGATGCAGAGCGTATTGATGCCGGCGCGCACGACGCGATCGTGCCAATGGACCGACACGCCGAACTCGCGGGCGGCGAGCGCGCGGATGTCCGCCTCGATCGCGCGTTCGGTGCGGCCGGGGACGATGAAGCCCGCCGCCTCGATCGCGTCGAGTAAGGCGAGGCCGCGTTGTTCGGCGGCGACCAGGGCATCGAGCGGAGGATCGGCGGGGGCTTCGTCGGCCTTCACATAGGTCCAGGCGGCAAGGCCCGAGCGGAGGCGGACGCAGGTGCGGACATAGTCCGACACTTCATAGGCGTCGGAGGCCCACAGATCGGCTTCGGTGACGCGAAAGACGCTGCCCGCGACCGCGTCGGCTGGGTCGGTGCTGGGAATGGTGATCGGGTGGAAGTGCTCGCCGCTCCTGGCGAGAACGTCGGGATCAGTGATCTCGACCATCTCGGTGCGCCAACCCGGCAGCGCATCGTCCGCGCCCTCGATCAGCCGACCGAACACCGCCATCTGGACCTCCGGCAGACGCAGCGTGCCGTAGGAGAAGAGGTGGATGGTTTCGGGTTCGGGCACGGGCGACTCCTGAGTGGATGACAGGCGCTTATCCGATCCTCCCCCCGAGGGGGAGGGGGACCGCGAAGCGGTGGAGGGGTCGCTCTCCACGAGCGTATTGCGGCCGGCCAATACCCCTCCGTCAGTCCTGCGGACTGCCACCTCCCCCTCCGGGGGAGGATTTAGATGTAACCGAAACCTCCTCCCTCGCGTATCTCCTTCACCATGATCCTGTTCCTCCTCTCCTATCTCGGTGGCGCGCTGACGATCGTCAGTCCGTGCATCCTGCCCGTCCTCCCGTTTGTGTTCGCGCGCGCGGACCAGCCGTTCGTGAAGAGCGGGCTGCCCTTGCTGCTGGGCATGGCGGTGACCTTCGCGGGGGTGGCCACGCTCGCGGCGGTGGGCGGCGGATGGGCGGTGCAGGCGAACAGCTACGGGCGTACGGCGGCGCTGGTCGTACTGGCGGCGTTCGGGCTGCTGCTGCTGTTCCCTGCGATCGCCGACCGGGTGACGCGGCCGTTGGTGGCGCTGGGGTCGCGGCTGTCGGCATCGGCGACGGGAGGGCAGAGCAATGCGTCGACCTTCGTCGCTTCGCTGCTGCTGGGCGTCGCGACCGGACTGTTATGGGCGCCGTGCGCGGGGCCGGTGCTGGGGCTGGTGCTGACCGGCGCGGCGTTGCAGGGGGCGAGCGCGTCGACCAGCTTGCTGCTGCTCGCTTATGCGCTGGGTGCTGCGACCTCGCTCGCACTGGCGCTGCTGGTCGGTGGGCGCGTGTTCGCGACGATGAAGCGCGGGCTGGGCGTCAGCGAGTGGATACGGCGCGCGCTGGGGGCACTGGTGCTGCTGGGTGTGGTCGCGATCGCGATGGGGCTCGATACCGGGCTGCTGACCCGGCTTTCGCTGACGAGCACGGGCGGGATCGAACAATCGCTGCTCGATCGCTTCCATCCCGATGATGCGCGCAAATCGGCGGGGATGACGAAGAGCGAGCCGCTGGCGGTCGAAGGCGCGATGCCGCCGCTGACGGGCGCGACCCTGTGGCTCAATTCACCGCCGCTGACGCGCGAACAGCTCAAGGGCAAGGTCGTGCTGGTCGATTTCTGGACCTACAGCTGCATCAACTGCCTGCGCAGCCTGCCTTATGTCCGCGCCTGGGCGGAGAAATACGGGCCGCGCGGGCTGGTGGTGATCGGCGTCCACGCGCCGGAATTCGCGTTCGAGAAGGATCCGGACAATGTGCGCCGCGCGGTCAAGGATCTGGGTATCAGCTATCCGGTCGCGCTGGATAATGATCGGGCGATCTGGCGTGCGTTCGACAACCATTATTGGCCCGCCCACTATTTCATCGATGGGCAGGGGCGCATCCGATACCATCATTATGGCGAGGGCCATTACGCCCAGTCCGAGAAGGTGATCCAGCGGCTGCTCTCAAAAAATGGCGACGCGCTGGGCGATATGAACACGGTGAAGGTCGCCGCGACCGGCATTGGTGCAGGAACGCGGATGCGCGATGTGAAATCGCCCGAGACCTACCTCAGCTATAGTCGCGGGCGGATCATGGCCAACGGCAAGGCGGTGCGCGATGCGGCGCATGACTATGCCGCGCCGACGCTGACGATGCTCAACCAATGGGGTCTGGCGGGTCGTTGGACTGTCGGGGCCGAGAACATCACCGGGAACACCGCGGGCGGGCGCATCCTGTTTCGCTTTCAGGCGCGCGACGTGCATCTGGTGCTAGGCGCGACGGGCAGGCCGGTGCGCTATCGCGTGACGATCGACGGCAAGGCGCCCGGTGCGGATCATGGCGTCGATACGGATGCCCAGGGCCACGGAACGGTGTCGGGGCAGCGTCTCTATCAGTTGGTCCGGCTGAAGGGCCCGGTGCGCGAGCGGACCTTCGCGATCGAATTCCTCGATCCGGGTGTGCAGGCGTTCGCGTTCACCTTCGGCTAACGGGTAGTACCACCTCTTCCAGCACATCCAGCGGCATCGCGCCGGTGCCGAGCACCTTGGCGTGGAAGGCCGCGAGCGAATAGCGGCGAGCGGCGCTGGCCTTGAAGCGGTCGCGCATCGACAGCAGGCGGAGCTGGCCGAGCTTGTAGCCGAGCGCCTGGCCCGGCCATGCCATATAGCGTTCGACCTCGGCCACCGCCTCGCTATGCGGGGTGGGGCTGTTGGCCTCCATATAGGCGATCGCCTGTTCGCGGCTCCAGCGCAGATGGTGGAGGCCGGTGTCGACGACGAGACGGACGCAGCGGAACAGATCGTCGGCGAGGCGGCCGATGTCGCCCGCCGGATCGGTGCGATAGACACCCAGATCGGCGGCGAGCCGCTCGGCATAGAGCGCCCAGCCTTCCTGATAGGCGTTGAAGCTGGCGATGCGGAGCAGCAGCGGCGCCTGCGGTAGCGAGAGCGATACCGCCCCTTGCGTGTGATGGCCGGGCACGCCTTCGTGATAGCTGAGCGTCGGCAGTTTGAAGCGCGAGAGCGTCGCCATGTCGCGCAGGTTGATCCAGTAGATGCCTGGGCGTGATCCATCGAGCGAGGGGCCGTCATAATAGCCGCCCGGTGCCGAATCCTGCGTGGCGGCGGGGACGGCGCGCACCTCCATCCGCATCGTCGGGATCATCGCGGCGGGCAGGAATTGCGATTGACGCGCCTCCATCGCCGAGACGAGGCCGCGGACATAGGCGAGCAGCGCCTCGCGACCGGCGGGGGTATCGGCGAATTGCTGCTTCGGATCGGCGGCGAGCGCGTCGATCCGGTCGCGGATGGTGCCTTTGGTGAAACCGATCTGGCGCAGCCGCATGTCGAGTTGCGCCTGGAGCATCTTCACCTGATCGACGCCGATCTTGTGAATCTCGTCGGGCGGGAGATTGCTGTCGCCGACCGACGCGATGTTGGCGGTGTAGAGCGCCTCGCCATCGGGTTGGGCCCAAAGGCCGGCCTCGTCGCGCGCGGTTTCCAGCATGCTGGAAACGCGGTCGCGCAGTTTCTTGAAGATCGGGCGTGCCCGTTTGTCGAGGGCGGTGGCGGCCCGCTGTTCGGCCAGCGCGCGGCTGTGCGGATCGATGCCGGCTGCCGCCATGCGGGTGCGCAGCGCCACGATCATCGGATGATCGGCGGCCTTGGGGGCAAGGAAGGCGTCGATGACGGGCAGCGTCTTTTCGAGGATCGCGCGGGGCGGGTGGCAGCCGAGAGCCTCGTCGGACCGGCTCTTTTCGATCACCCCGGCATAGCCGCCCGCAAAACCGTCGAGCTTCTCGATCCAGGCGTCGACCTCTTGCAGCGTCGAGACCGGCTGCTGCGCCATCATGATGTTGGGGGTGTTCACCAACGGGCCGGAAATCTGGTTGATCACATAAGGTTCGTGCCCCGAGAACCAGAAGGGGTTGGGGCGACCATAGCCGATCGCGGCGCTGCGCGTGGCGTTGGCGATCAAGGCGGCGCTGATCTTGAGGCGGAGCGTGCCGAGCGGATCGTCGCTGCACTGGACCTGCTCGATCGCGATGCCTGCTTCACCGAGCGCGCTGCGCCACGCTTCTTCGCCCTGCGGCGAATAATCGTCCATCCGGCGGGCGAGGGGGCCGCCGTTCATCGCCGCCGGCACGCCGCCATAGCAGCCCATCTCCGGCGTGCGATCGAGCAGGTTGCCGGCGATCCGATCCAGCGGATCGACGATCGGGCAGATCGGGCGCGCCGCAAGCGCGGGTGCCGCGAGCACAGTGGTGCCGAGCAGGGCAACGGCTTCACGCCGCGAGATAAGGGGTGACGAGCGAAACGACATGGACTGGCGGTGCAGTGGTGACATTTTCGTATCGACGGGGCAACAGGCGCCCATGTTTCATCTTGAGCAGACCCGCCGCGTCGCGCGGATCACGATCGATCGCGGTGCCGCGCGCAACGCCATCCCCATCGGCGCGTGGCGCGAGCTCACCGCATCGCTGGTCCGGATTGCGGAGCGCGAGGCGCGTGTCCTGATCCTGCAGTCGGGCATGGAGGGGGCGTTTTCGGCGGGCGCCGACATCGGCGATCTCGCCCCGCTGGCCGACGATGTCGAAGCGCGCGGGCGCTTCCGCCGTGAGATGGGCGAAGCGATCGAGATGCTCGCCGCGCTGCCGGTCGCGACGATCGCGCTGATCGAGGGCGGATGTTTCGGGGCGGCGGTTGCGGTCGCGATGGCGTGCGACATGCGGATCGTGGGGCCGGCCGCGCGCTTCGCGATCACGCCGGCCAAGCTGGGCATCGGCTATCCGCCGACCGACGTGGCGCGGCTGAAGGCGTTGGTCGGGCCGGGGCAGGCGGCGCGGCTGCTGTTTTCGGCGGCGACGATCGATGCGGGGGAAGCGCTGGCGATCGGTCTGGTCGACGTGCGCGACGACAATCCGGCTGCGCGGGTCGCGGCGCTGGGCGCGACGATCGCCGCCAATGCACCGTCGAGCGTTGCGATCCTCAAGCGATCGCTCGCCGGTGATCCGCAGGCGCCCGACGCCTTCGAGGCGTCGTTCGGCAGCGCCGACTTTGCCGAGGGCGTCGCCGCCTTCCGCGCCCGCCGCGCGCCGGAGTTCGGCGCATGACGCCGGCCTTCGTCGACGGTGATGCGCCGATCCTGCTGATCGCCGATCATGCGTCGAACCATGTCCCCGCCGATATCGATCTCGACGTGGATCCGGCGCTGCTCGACCAGCATATGGCGATCGACATCGGGGTCGACGCGACGGGGCGGTTGCTGTGCGCCGCGCTGGGGATGGCTGGGATATTCGGGCCGGTCTCGCGCCTCGTGATCGATCTCAATCGTGAGGAGGATGCGGCGGGGCTGATCCCTCACGAGAGCGACGGCTTCGCGATTCCCGGCAACAAGCTGCTTACCGCCGAGGGGCGGCACGCGCGGATCGAACATTTTTGGCGACCCTATCATGCCTTCATCGCCGATCGGATCGCGTCACTGCGGCCCAAGCTGATCGTCTCGCTCCACAGCTTCACGCCGCGCCTGTCCGCGCGGCCCGAGGAGCAGCGGCCGTGGCAGGTGGGCGTCCTCTACAACCAGGACGATCGCGCCGCGCTACCAGGCATTGCGGCGCTGCGGGCGGCGGGGATCGTGACGGGGGATAACGCGCCTTATTCGGGCAAGGTGCTCAACGCGACGATGAACACGCATGCGGAAGGGAACGGCATTCCCTATCTCGGCCTCGAGGTACGACAGGACCTGATCGGCGACGATGCGGGCGTGGCGCTTTGGGCACAGCGGCTGGCGCCAGTTATTCCGCAGGTGATGGCGGCACTGTAACGGGTTGCCCTGCCTCCACCCCCGGCCTAGAGCGCGAGCCGAAATGAGGAAGGGCAGATGACTCACACGTTCGACAAGTCGAAGCTCCCCAGCCGCTATGTGTCGGTGGGGCCGGAGAGCGCACCGCATCGCAGCTATTATTATGCGATGGGGATGACCGAGGAAGAGATCGCCCGGCCCTTCGTCGCGATCGCGTCCGCGGGCAACGACAGCGCGCCGTGCAACATCACCCTGGACATTCAGGCCGATATCGCCCGCGAAGGCGTGATGGAGGCCGGCGGCACCCCGCGTCGCTTCAACACGATCACCGTGACCGATGGCATCGCGATGGGCCACCAGGGGATGAAATCCTCACTCGCCAGCCGCGAAGTTATCGCGGACTCGATCGAGCTTTCGGTGCGCGGCCATTGCTACGATGCGATCGTGGGCTTTGCGGGCTGCGACAAGTCACTGCCCGGCATGATGATGGGCATGCTGCGCCTGAACGTGCCGTCGATCTTCGTCTATGGCGGGTCGATCCTGCCGGGCAAATATAAGGACCGCGAGGACCTGACCGTCATCGACGTGTTCGAGGCGGTGGGTCGGCACGCTGCGGGTTCGTGCCCGCTGTCCGAACTGATCGCGATCGAAAAGGCGGCCTGCCCGAGCGCGGGCGCGTGCGGCGGGCAATATACCGCCAACACGATGGCCTGCGTTGCCGAGGGCATCGGCCTGTCGCTGCCCAATAGCAACATGATGCCCGCGCCCTATCAGGGCCGCGACGACATCGCGCGCGCCGCCGGCCGGCAGATCATGGAACTGATCGCCAAGAACATTCGCCCGCGCGACATCTGCACCAAGGAAGCGTTCATCAACGCCGCCCGCATCGTCGCGGCGACCGGCGGATCGACCAATGGCGGGCTTCATCTGCCGGCGATGGCGAACGAGTGCGGGATCGACTTCGACCTGTTCGACGTGGCCGAAATCTTCAAGTCGACCCCGTATATCGCCGATCTGAAGCCCGGCGGCCGTTACGTTGCCAAGGACATGTACGAAGCCGGTGGCATCTACATGGTGATGAAGACGCTGCTGGCCGAAGGGCTGCTCTACGGCGATTGCATGACCGTGACGGGCAAGACGCTGGGCGAGAATATCGACCAGGTGACGTGGAACCCGAACCAGAAGGTCATCTACGACGCCAAGACCCCGATCACGCCGACCGGCGGCGTCGTGGGCCTGAAGGGGTCGCTGGCCCCCGAAGGCGCGATCGTGAAGGTTGCAGGGATGAAGCGCCTCCAGTTCACCGGACCCGCGCGAGTGTTCGAACGCGAGGAGGACGCCTTCGCCGCCGTCGAAAAGCGCGACATCGCCGAGGGCTGCGTCATCGTCATCCGCTACGAGGGGCCGAAGGGTGGCCCTGGCATGCGCGAAATGCTGGCGACCACCGCCGCGCTCTACGGCCAGGGGCTGGGCGAAAAGGTGGCGCTGATCACCGATGGCCGCTTCTCGGGCGGTACGCGCGGCTTCTGCATCGGCCACGTCGGCCCCGAAGCGGCCGATGGCGGCCCGATCGCGCTGATCGAGGATGGCGACATCATCCGCATCGACGCCGAAGCGGGCACGATCGACCTCGACGTGTCCGAGGATGTTCTGGCGGCGCGCAAGTCCAAGTGGGAGCCGCGCGTGAACGACTATCAGTCGGGCGCTTTGTGGCGCTACGCGCAGAATGTCGGCCCCGCCTGGGCTGGCGCGGTGACGCATCCGGGCGCCAAGGCCGAGCGCCATGTCTTTGCGGACATCTGACGCGCTGGCCCTGACGAGCGCGATCCTCCTCGCCGCCTGTTCGGGTGGCAAGGAGGGGCAAGTGACCGACGCGAGCCCACTCGATTGCCGCCTGCCCGGCAAGACGACGTTCGAGCGGCTGTGTCAGGTCGATCGTATGGTGACGCCCGACGGAACCGTGCTGACCGTGCGCAAGCCCGACGGTGGTTTCCAACGGCTTCTGATCGTCAAGGACGGGCGCGGGGTGATCGCGGCCGATGGCGCGGTGCCGGTCAAGGTTCGGCCGGTCGGCGGCGAGGCGATCGACGTGACGACGAGCGATGGGACCACCTGGCAATTGCCCGCGCGGGTGACGAAGTGAGCGGCCGCCCGATACTGACCGCCGCCGAGACGCGCACAGCGGAGGATGCCGTCTTCGCGACCGGTGTCAGCGTCGAGGAATTGATGGAGCGCGCAGGTCAGGCGGTGGCCGAGGCGGTGTGGCGCTATGCAGGCGCGGCGCCAACTTTGGTGCTGTGCGGTCCGGGCAATGGCGGCGACGGCTATGTCATCGCACGCGCGCTGGCCGACAAGGGCGTCAAGGTCCGCGTCGCGGCGAGTGGTGAGCCGCGTACCGATGCCGCACAGGCGATGCGTGCGCGCTGGACCGGGCCGATCGAGGCGCTCGCCGAGGCAGACCCTGCGCCGATCCTGGTCGATGCGCTGTTCGGCACCGGGCTGGCCCGTCCGCTCGATGCGGTGATCATCGGTCCGTTGGAGCGGCTGGCCAAGGCAGCGCGGCAGCGTATCGCAGTCGATCTGCCAAGCGGGATCGGGACCGATGACGGCGCGCTGCTCGGGGCGACGATCGATTATGAGATGACGGTGGCGCTGGGCAATCTGAAGCCAGCACATCGGCTGCAACCGGCGGTCGCGTCGATGGGGCGCATCGTCGTGGCCGATATCGGGCTGAATGCGGTCTCCCAACTTGTCGAGATTGCGCGCCCGCATTTGCCCGCGCCGGGGGCGAGCGATCACAAATATACGCGCGGCCTCGTTGTCGTGGCCGAAGGCGCGATGCCGGGTGCGGCGATGTTGTCGGCGATGGCGGCGCAGCGCGCAGGTGCGGGCTATGTCGTGCTGGCGGGCGAGGGGCTTGGCGGGCCGGCGGCGATGGTGCGGCGGGGCGATCCGCTCGCGACCGTACTGGCCGATGACCGCGTCGGCGCGGTGGTGATCGGGCCGGGACTGGGGCGCACCAACGCTGGCGCACTGCTGCTCGACGCGGCGCTGGCGAGCGGGCGACGGCTGGTCCTCGACGCCGATGCGCTGGTGCTCTTGGCGGAGCGCGGGCTACCGCTGGCGGGCATACCGATCCTGACCCCGCACGAGGGCGAGTTCGCGCGCCTGTTCGTCGATCTCCCCGGCACGCGTATCGATCGCGCGCGGGCGGCCGCCGCGAAGGCGCAGGCGGTGGTCGTGCTCAAGGGGCCGGATACAGTGATTGCCACGCCCGATGGTCGCGCCGCGATCGCCCCGCCCGCGCCAGGCTGGCTCGCCAGTGCTGGGACGGGCGATGTGCTGGCGGGGGCGATCGGCGCGTGCCTTGCGCGCGGGCTGGAGCCGTTCGAGGCGGCGCAGGCGGGGGTGTGGCTGCAGGCCGAGGCGGCGCGCATAGCGGGGCCGGGGCTGATCGCCGACGATCTGATCCCTGCGCTTCAGACCGCGCTGGTGGCCTGTGGTTGAGGTCGGCGAACCGATCGTCCGAATCGCGGCGCGTGGCGATGGCATCACGGCGGACGGGCGGCACTCGCCTTACGCCGCGCCGGGCGACATGCTGCTGATCGATGGGACATTGGTGCCAGGGCCGCATCACGCGAAGCCGCCCTGCCGCCATTTCCCGACCTGCGGCGGATGCCAACTCCAGCATGTCGATGATGAGAGCTATGCCGAGTTCCTGGCCCAGCGGATCACGGGTGCGCTGACCCAGCAGAAGCTGGAAATGCCCGAGGTTCGTCCGGCGCTGCTTTCCCCGCCCGCTACCCGCCGCCGTGCGTCGCTGCGCGCGGAGAAGCAGGGCAAGCGCGTGTTGATCGGCTTCAACGAGGGCGAGAGCCACCGCATCGTTGACATGCGGATGTGTTCGATCCTCGATCCGCGCCTGTTCGCGCTGGTCGATCCGCTGCGCAAGTTGATGGCGCCGCTGCTGAAGGATCGGCGCGCCGCGGGCATCCGCATGACGATCGTCGATCAGGGCATCGACCTGCTGCTCGAAAAGGTCGAGGTCGAAGGCTTCGCGGCGGTCGAGGCGCTCAACGATTTCGCGCGCGATCACAAGCTCGCGCGGCTCGCGGTCGACGATGGCTATGGCCCCGAACCGCGCTGGGAGCCCGAGGGGGCGACCGTGACGCTCGGTGGCGTGGCTGTCGGCTTCCCGTCGGCGGGCTTCCTGCAGGCGACGCCCGAGGGCGAGGCGGCGCTGGCGGCCGAGGTCACGCGGATCGTCGGCGATGCGGCTTTGGTCGCTGATCTGTTCGCGGGGCTCGGCACCTTCGCTCTGCCGCTGTCGGTCAATGCCAAGGTACTGGCGGTCGAAGGCGCGCGCGACGCGGCGCTGGGCCTCAAGGCCGCCGCCGATCGCGCGCAGCGGATGATGATGGTCGAACATCGCGACCTGTTCCGCCGCCCGCTCGACGGGAAGGAGGTCGACCGCTTCGACGCGATCGTCCTCGATCCGCCGCGCGCCGGCGCCAAGGAACAGATGCACGCGCTCGCGGCGTCCACCCGTGTCCAGCGCATTGCCTATGTCTCGTGCAATCCCTCCACCTTCGCGCGCGATGCGCGGATGCTGGTGCAGGGCGGCTGGACGCTCAAGTCGGTGCTGCCTGTGGGCCAATTCCGCTGGTCGACGCACTGCGAACTGGTGGCGGAATTTTCACGCTGAACGCGACCAATGTCGAATGCGTGACGATTGTTCATTAACCATATCTTCGGAGCACGTGCTTAGCTTCGCGCCATCTCTGGATGGTGGCGTTGATGGCGTTGGGTCGGCTTGTTTCGGCAGTGCTGTGTGCGGCGATGCTCGCGGGGCCGGTTTCGGCTGCGCGGCTCGAACTGCAGATGGGCGCCGTCGCGCATGACGATAGCGCGGCTTTCCATCCCGGTCGGTGGAGCAGGCCGCAGGCGATCGTGATGCGCGTCACGACCAGCGCGACGCCTTCCACGGTCGAAGACGCCGACGATCGTCAAAAGCTTACCGGCTATGCGCTGACCGGGGACGTGCCGTTGGGCGAGGGTTGGCGGATGACCGCAGGCTTCCGCGAGGATGGCAATCGCCAGGTGCTGCGATCGGCCTTCGGGGAAGAGGTTTCCACCCAACAATATGCGCCGATGATGGCGGTGGGCTATGGTGCCGAGGCGGCACCCGGCCTGACGATCGGCGGTGACGTGGGCATGGTTCGGCAAGGGCGGAGCGGCCGGATCTCGGACGGCTCTACCCTGCTCAGCACACCTTTGGACATGGCCGCATCGACGCGCGCACGCGACGAGGGATACCGGCCGATGCTGACCTTCTCAGCCGGCTATCGTTTTTAGGCGGACGGCCCGGTAAAGACGATCAGCGCCGCATTGATCGTCAGCCACAGCAGCACCAGCGACGCGACCATGAAGATGCCGAAGCGCATCATCACTGCGTTGACGGTCGCCTGCACCAGGCTGTGCGCGACGCGCAGCGCGACATAGGCCCACGCCAGCAGAGCATTCAGACCACCGCCCGCACCGAGTATCGCGAGCGTGATCGCGACCGCGTAGAAGATCGTCGGTTGCTCGTGCAAATGGTTGTAATTGTCGGCCTTCCAGCGCACCTCGGGCGGGAAACGATCGACGAACTCGCTGCCGGGGCGCTTCGGATCATAGGTCAGCTTGAGCCGCGTCATCGCGGGGATGCGGGTGGCATAGAGCCACGCCCACATCACGAAGGTCCACAGCACCAGCGCGATCACCGCGCGCAGGATCGGGGTGTGCATCGTCTATTCTCCTCCCTCGTCATCCCGGCGAAAGCTGGGATCCCTCGAGAGTAGCGTATCGGCCCTCTCCTGAGATCCCAGCTTTCGCGGGAATGACGGATTTAGAGAAGCTGGGATTTCACAAAGCTGTCGAGCCGCACCAGCCCGGTCACCAGTGCCTCGAACTCATCGAGCGGCACCGCGTTGGGGCCGTCGGACTTGGCGTTGGCGGGGTCGGGGTGCGTTTCCATGAACAGGCCCGCAATTCCCACCCCCACCGCCGCGCGGGCCAGGACCGGCACGAATTCGCGCTGGCCTCCGCTGGTCGTGCCCTGGCCGCCGGGAAGCTGGACCGAATGGGTCGCGTCGAACATCACCGGGCATCCGGTCTCGCGCATGATCGCAAGCCCGCGCATGTCGGAAACGAGATTGTTATAGCCGAAGCTTGCGCCGCGATCGCACACCATCAACTGCGGATCGGGCAGGCCCGCCGCCGCCGCTGCCTCGCGACCCTTCGCGATGACGTGCTTCATGTCGCCGGGTGCCATGAACTGGCCCTTCTTGACGTTGACCGGTTTGCCGCAGGTCGCGATCGCTTCGATCAGATCGGTCTGGCGCGCGAGGAAGGCGGGGGTCTGGAGCATGTCGACCACCTCGGCCACCGGCTTCACCTGATGCGGTTCGTGAACGTCGGTGAGGACTGGCATTTCGAGCTCAGCGCGCACCTTGGCGAGAATGCGCAGCCCCTCTTCCAGTCCCGGCCCGCGAAAGGAGGAGCCGGCGCTGCGGTTCGCCTTGTCGAACGAGCTCTTGTACACGATCAGGACGCCCAACCGTTCGCCGATGGCCTTCAGCCGCTCGGCCGTCGTCATCGCCATCGTTTCGCTCTCGATCACGCAGGGCCCGGCGATCAGGAAAATGGGGTGGTCGAGGCCGATCTGGCGGCCGGCAAAGGGGAAGGATGCGTTCATGCCTCCGCCTAGCCTTGGCGCGATCGCAAAAGCAATGTCGCTTGCGTGTGATGTGCCGGGAGCCGCATAATCCGTACCGAACAGTTCGCTGAAAAGGGCGAGCAGACGAGGATGGTTGGCAATGGCATATGATCTGGTGATCCGGGGCGGGACGATCGTGGACGGTACGGGCGGTGAGCCCTTCGTCGGCGACGTCGCAATCGAAGGCGGCCGCATCGCCGCGGTCGGCACGGTCGACGGATCGGGCAAGCGCGAGATCGACGCCGCTGGCAAGCTCGTTACCCCCGGCTTCGTCGACATCCATACCCATTATGACGGGCAGGCGATCTGGTCCGATCGGATGAGCCCATCGTCGAGCCACGGCGTCACCACGGTCGTGATGGGCAATTGCGGCGTCGGCTTCGCGCCGTGCCGTGCGGAGGATCATGACGCGCTGATCGACGTGATGGAGGGTGTGGAGGACATCCCCGGCGCGGTGATGGCCGCCGGCCTGCCGTGGGATTGGGAGACTTTCCCCGAATATCTCGACGCGCTCGATAGCCGGAAGCGCGACATCGACGTCGCCGCCTTCCTGCCGCACAGCCCGCTGCGCGTCTATGTGATGGGCCAGCGCGGTGTGGAGCGCGAGCCTTCGACGACCGAGGACCGCGCGAAGATGCGGGCCATCGCCAAGGAAGCGGTGGAGGCGGGGGCACTCGGCTTCGCCTCGTCGCGCCTCATCATGCACAAGACCGGCAAGGGCGAAGCGATCCCGAGCTTCGGCGTCGCCGAGGACGAGATTGCGGCGATCGCCGACGGGCTCAACGATGCAGGCGGTGGCCTGCTCCAGTTCGTGCCCGACGTCCCGCGCGAGGGCTATGCGAAGATCCTCGGCCCCATCTTCGGCATCGCCGAGGACAAGAAGCTGCCGATCACCTTCACGTTGGGGGTCGGCAATTCCGGGCCGCAATTGTGGCCGCAGGCTGTCGAGATGGTCGAGAAGAGCAATGCGGCGGGCGGGCACGTCACCGCGCAGATCTATCCGCGCCCCATCGGGCTGGTGATCGGGCTCGAGCTGACCGCCAACCCGTTCGTTCTGTGCCCGAGCTATCAGGCGATCGCGCACCTGCCGCTGGCCGAGCGCGTCGCTGAGATGAAGAAGCCTGAGGTCAAGGCGCGGATCATCTCGGAAGAGCCGGGGCAGGGGCATCCGCTGACCGAAAAGGCGCGCAACTGGGAATGGATCTTCCCGTTCGGCAAGGATGCCGATTACGAGCCGGGGCGTGAGAACAGCATCCTCGCCCGCGCCAAGGCACGCGGCGCCTCACCCGAGGATGAGGCCTATGATCGCCTGCTCGACGATGACGGGCACGCGATGATGATGCTGGCGATGGGCAATTTCCACAACAACTCGCTCGATCTGGTCGGCGAACTGATGCACCGCAAGGATATGGTGCTGGGCCTGGGTGATGGCGGCGCGCATTACGGAATGGTGTGCGACGCGAGCTACCCCACGTTCATGCTCCAGCACTGGACCCGCGACCGCGAAGGCGCGCAGATCGGCATCGCCGAGGCGGTGAAGGCGTTGGCTGCAAAGCCCGCCAAGGTCGCCGGCCTGCTCGACCGCGGCCTCATCAAGCCCGGTTACAAGGCCGATCTCAACGTGATCGATCATGCGGCGGTGAAGCTCCACGTTCCCACGATCATCCAGGATCTGCCCGGCGGCGGGCGGCGGCTCAATCAGACGGCGGACGGCTTTGCCGCGACGATCGTCGCGGGACAGGTGATCGCCGAAAACGGGAAGCCCACCGCTGCGCTTCCGGGTCGGCTGGTGCGCGGGCGGCAGGCCGAGCCGGCCTGATCGCTCAGCGCAGCCGCGCTAGATTGACGTTGAGTTGAATGCTGAGCGCATGGGCCATCTGGGCCTGTGCGCCGAAGCGTGCGAACCGATATTGGTTGAGATAGGCGACGTCGGCGTTCACTCGCTTCACGATGGGCAGGTTGATGCCGACCGCGTTGCGCATCCGCTCGAAACCACGCCGCTGGCCCCACTTGGTGTCGTTGGCCAGATAGAAGGTCTCGTGCATCACGAACGCGCTAAGGCCGCGGTCGTTCAGCTTTTGGTTGATGCGGACGAGGGGGCGGATGCGGAAGCCGATCTCGTTCCCGCGCGGATTGATGCGGTCGTCGATGCGGAACCGAACCATCACCGGCCCCCAGGTGCCGATGATGTGCTGACGAAAGCGATCTTCGTCCGAAGCCCGATTGCCGTTATAGGCGTTGACGTGGCGGTAGCCGCCGCCCAGTTCGACATGCTGAGACAGCCGGTATCGGAAAAGGATGCCGACCTCGGTCTCGTAAAGGCCGCTCTGGCGATCACCGACGCGGCCGATCTGCTCCAGCGTCATTCGAAACCGGTCAGTGACAGGGATCGTGCTGTTGATCTGCAACCATAGCTGTTCGTCCTCCAGCCGTGCCCAACTCGGTGACGCGACCAGGAGCAGCGGGGCGAACAGGATGAGACGCTGACGGAGAGACACGCGGCGCTTCTAGGGATTCGTCACGAAATTACCATCATGTCGACGCTGGCGCCGGGTGGACGAAATGTGCGCAAGTGCATCGAAGCTTAATCCCTCTTCGGCCAAGTCTTTGGTCGAGGGGGATCATAATGATAACAGGGGTATTGGGGGCGGTTGTCCTGACGGGCGGAGCCTTGCTCGACGATTGTCGGGCAAAAGGCAGTCGCCGCGAGCGATGCGAAGCCTATGTCCACGGCGTGATCGATGCGACGACGACGCTCGCCCAGTCCGCTGGCGGAAATCTGCTCTGCATTCCCACAAGCGCGACGATGGATCAGATCGTCGGGTCCGTCGCTGGCTTCATCGCAAGCGCGCCGGCGGAGCGGCACATGACCGCATCAAGCCTGTCGATCTATGCGCTGCAACGCGCTTATCCCTGCCCGGAATAACGCGATTCTGCCGATTTCTGGAAAGTTTCCGGTGGCTCCCTGAGTAGGATTCGAACCTACGGCCATTCGATTAACAGTCGAAGGGAAAGCCTTATTTTTCAACGCTGCTTCTTACATATTCCCCTTGTGTTCACGGACGCTACGTCAATGGCTTAGCGCCTTTGTCAGAACGGCAGACCGGCCGAGGCCTTGACCGACTCGGAAACGATGTTCCATGTTTGTTCTCATCGAAGCCAAGGAGGCTCCATGAGCAGCAACGGTCTTATCCCGAACGTCGAGCCGATCAGCGACGACCTTCGGCCGGTCTATAATTACGACCTGATCGAGAATTATCAGGGTGAAGGGTACGCGATTTTTCGCGCCCGCGGCCTCTATGCTTTCGGCCGGCGAATCGACGACATTTTCTATGAGGTGACCGGCACCGACCGGATTCCGCTCGACTGGAAGCCGGAGATCTTCGCGCCGATCGAGGAGAAGGATGTCGGATCGTACTTCTTCGGCCTGTGATGCCGCGCAGGTCTTCAGCCACGCGCCGTGCGGAGCCGAGCGAGGCGCCCACGAAGCCGAAACCGCCGACGCACTATCGGATCGTCACGTTCCGCCGCCCGCGCACGCCGTGGCGCCCCAGCCGCGACGAGGCGCTTGAAGATGCGAAACGCCTCGGCCTGGCTTCCTACGACCCCAGCCGGCGCGAGCATTATCTCGCGGTGCCCGTGGCGATCGACACCTTCACCGGCTTCAAGCCGCCAGCCGATTGAGAACAGCCATGCACCTGCCCGACGACTCCCCGCCGCCTGCGCCGCAGCGGCGGCCATCCACCCTCTTCGAGATGCTGATGGGCATGACCCCCGAGGAATGGGATGCGATCGCAGCCGTCGAGCGCGAAGCGGGCGATGAGTGACCGCTGCCGCATATGCACAACGAACAACCTTGACGGGCTGGCGGCAGAGATAGCTGAGCGGATGTGGGTGTACGCGGCGAAAGGAACCGCCGAGGACGCGCCTTTCGAAAAAGCTGGCGCTTACTGGGACATCACGTTCCGCCAATATGCGCGGGCGTTCATTGACGTCGTCAGATCCAGTCATGGATGAGGCGATCGCCGTCCTCGAGGCGGCGCTGGCACGGAGCGACAAGGGAAGGCAGGATGGCCCCGACGTTCGCCTGGCGCTGCGCGTATTAAGACTATGTGGCATCCCGGCAGATGCGCTTCGCTATTTCTGGGAGTCCTGCCAAGGCGAGCATGAAATAGGCCGATGGCAAAATATGAACGCCGCCCTCAATGGCATCAGGGGCCTATCCCGCCAGCCGAAGGGATGACGATGACCGGAGAAGCTCAAAGTGAATGGAAGATCGAGCCGGCACTTGGCAGGCGTGACTGGTGGGCCGCCGGATATATCTATCGCGGTATCCCTGGCACGCATCAGGGGCAGTTCGTGCCAGTCTATCATGCGCCTAATGTTGGCGGAGCTGGGGCATATGTCGATGCGATGAAAGAGGGATGTTCGCGCGCCGAGGCCAAGGACCGCGCGATGGGGTGGTCGTGACCCTCGATGGATCATGTTTGGCTATGGAAGAATTGCCGACACGAACAATGCGCCAGCCCCTGCTGTTATGCCGGCGATCAGCCACAGCAAAGCAAAAGTCAGATCGAGATCGGGGATGATCGGCGGCTCTCCGACGCCCGATATCTCAGCTGGCAAATACCAACGCGATCCATCGGACTGTTCGGCTGCAAGATAATCAGACACGATGGCACGCGCTTCCTTCTGACTTGCGCCCCGCTCAAGTCGCACCCGAACAGTCTGCCCTGGCCTGACGGGCACAACGAAAAATTTGTCGTGAGCTCGCTGAGCTCTCCATGTTGAAAGCCCACGAGCATCCAGCTGATGCGTGGCGACCGCCTGCCACAGCGCATACGACGCCATCATGACGCAAAAGACGGCGTTGATAAGAAAAGCGCGAGCTATTTTCTGCCGACCACCTTTTCGGTCCCGATCGCTTAACGACGTCGCCAATGTCGCGGTTTGGCGTGATCCCATGTGTAATCCCCTTTTTTGGAGGACGTCACCGGAAGCGCTCTGCCGTAATTGCGGGTATGAAAAGCGGCTCGTCTTGGAGGATAGGCGAGGCTCCGGCTGTCCTTCCCGGGAGATGCCGAAGCCTCGCTTTCATCTACGCAAGTCTTTGTGGCGAGGTCATGACGCTCCCTCTGCGGTAATTGTCGCGCGTCCTCAGGGAGTCATGTCATTGAGGCGGGGGCGGCGTAACGTTGGAGACCGGCACGCCGCTCCCAATCTCGCAAGCTAACAGCTGACACTTTGATGGCCGTCGGCCAGCATCGAGCTTACGGTGGTCATCAATGTGCGTCCGCCCTGATTACGCACCGTAAGGCGTCGCTCATTATAATGATCCTGGGCAGATGAGTGCGAACGAAGCGCTTGATGACGATCGCTCGCGGATGAAGGATCGCAACATGCGCGATCCGCTCGATCCACGGCCCAAATGGGTGTTCCGCATCGAGATCGCGATTATCGGCGCCATGATGGCGGCGGGCGTGATCGGCTCAATCGCCTACCTCGCCCGCCTCCTGTTCTGATCAGGCCGCCAGGGCGAACCCGTCGTTGTCGTTCGCCGCGCCCGGCCGCATCG